>CAVVDG010000004.1:0-2009320 GCA_963746945.1 Terriglobia bacterium
GGCGACCGCCTGCGGAACGAAGGATACGGCGTCGAATACGCCGTCAATGGCAAAGAAGGTTTTGAGAAAGCTACCCAGCTTCCGTTCGATCTGATCATCCTCGATGTCATGTTGCCGGTGAAAAGCGGTTTCGCCGTCTGCAAGGAGATCCGGGAGGCCGGACTGATTACGCCGATCCTCATGCTGACCGCGCGCGGGCAGACCAGCGACAAGGTCAACGGCTTGAAAATCGGCGCCGATGACTACGTCACAAAGCCGTTCAATATGCGGGAATTGGTGGCGCGCGTCGAGGCGCTGCTCCGGCGCACCCCCATCCGCCCGGCCGCCCAGACAGGCGTTTTCGACTTCGGATCCATTCATGTGGACCTTGTGGGGACCGAGGCGACCCGGAATGGACAACCTGTGAATCTATCCGCTCGCGAATTTCAGCTGCTTCGCCACTTAATCGAACACCGGGGGGCGACGCTCTCGCGCGATGAGTTATTGAAGCAAGTCTGGGGATACAGCGCGGACATGTACACGCGCACTGTGGACGTGCACGTTGCGAGCTTGCGGCAAAAACTGGAAGAGGACCCAAAACAGCCGAAATTTATTCTCACGGTGCAGGGACTCGGGTATAAATTCAGGGCCTAACGGCTGGCCGGAATATAAATTCCGAAATATGGACCGGAACCACTCCGGACACCCGCCGCGGGAACGGTGCGGGGCACAATGAGATTACCCATCAAACTTCCATTCAAGCTTCCAATCAGGCCTCCATTCAAGGAGCGGGCGTTTTCGACGGCCATGGTGATTCTTGCCACGGTCGTGGTGATCGTTTTGGGAGTGTTGCAGTACCGCTGGAGCAACCAGGTCAGCGAGGCCACCAGCATCCGGCTTGCTGATAGCCTGCAGATGTCCATGATCAACTGGCATCTCGATTTTTTCCGTGTTTTTTCCGAAGCCTGCGTCGCCATACAGGTGGACCCTGATTCCGGCGCCCAGGACGACTGGGGCCAATATGCCCGCCGGTACGCGGCATGGAAAAAAACGACAGCGAATCCGAATCTCGTTTCCGGCCTTTATATCCTGCAGTTCGACCAGCCTTCTTCCGCTCAGGTGCTCCATCTTACGCCTGCCGGCAACCGCTTCGAACCGGGTGATTGGCCCTCCCGTTTTTCAGGGTTGCGCGAAGAACTGCAACAGGCCGCGTCTAAACCGGACGCCGCCGAGTCCCCCGCCACATCCGGCGAAACCAGCGCCATACCGGCGCAGTCCTCCGACGCTGCATTCGCGAGCCGATATTTTTCAGGCGGGTCCCTGACGGGCTGGAAATTCGAGCCGCAGATCCCCGCCCTGGTGCGCGCCATCGCACGCCATCCTTCTTCCTCCTCCAGCGGCCAAACTCGGCAGCGAAACAATGTGGATTGGCTCGTGATGGTGGTGAACCGGGACGACATGGAAAACAATGTCCTTCCAGCCCTGGCGGAGCGATACTTTCGCGGCACCGAGGGGCTGGATTATCAAGTCGCCGTTACGACCGGAAAAGAAGGGGGACTTCCTCTCTATTCCTCTGACCCTGGTTTTGGCAATGTGGAAATTCCCGACGCCGACGGCACGATGGATATTTTCGGCCGGCTGCGAGGCCCCGGCCATGGCTCTCCCATTCACATTTTCCGTACGCCCTCGCCGGAAAATGGACCGGCGGCGTCGGGCGCGACCACGTGGTTTCCTCTGCTGCGCGACACCGGGGCGGATCAAGACTGGCGCTTGATTGTGAGGCATCGCCGGGGAGGGGCGCTGGGCGCGTTTGTTGCCGATACCTACCGTCGCGATCTGGCCATCAGTTTCGGCGTGCTGTTCCTGCTGGTGATCAGCATGGCGATCCTGATTATTACGAGCACGCGCGCGCAGCGTCTTGCCAAGCTTCAAATGGATTTTGTCACCGCGGTTTCTCACGAATTGCGAACGCCTCTGACCGTCATCAGTTCGGCCGCGGAGAACATCGCCCACGGCGTGGTCCAAAGCAAACCGCAGTTGGAACAATACGGGTCTGTAATTGGCACGCAGGCCCGAAAACTCTTCGAAATGGTCGAGCAAATCCTGCTCTTCGCGGCGATCCGGGAAGGCCACCAGCGCTATAGCCTGCGTCCGGTCGAACCAGCGGAAGTCCTGGAGTCGGCGCTTTCCAGCACGGCGGGCCTGATTCGAACCGCGGGGTTTCACGTCGAGCAGGACGTCGGGCCAAACTTGCCGCAGATCCTTGCGGATCGCTCGGCGCTTTCCCAGTGCCTGCAGAACCTGATTACGAACGCGTTGAAATATGGCAGCGAACAACGGTGGATCGGCATCCAGGCGCGGCTCATCGAACACGGATTGAGCGGCAAGGAAATTCAGATCAGCGTTTCCGACCGCGGCATCGGCATCGATCCGGAGGAATTGCCGCACATCTTCGAACCCTTTTACCGCAGCCCTTCGGTGACGGCGGCGCAAATTCATGGGACGGGCCTGGGCTTGCCTCTGGCAAAGAGTATTGTCGAGGCGATGAAGGGCCGCCTCACGGTCCAAAGCGCCCCGGGACGCGGAAGCACTTTTACGCTGCATTTGCCGTGCCTGGAGCATCCTGCCCGTCAGGCGGAAGCAAAAACGACCGAAGCTGTTTCCTCGCAGCTTTAGCGCGAAGGCAAGAGGCAGCAGGACTGCAGCTCAAACTACCGGCTAGACTGGAAATTCTTCCCTCCCTTTACCCGAAAACTTCCCGGAATTCCCTGCTCCCCCGATCCGGGCTTTTTACAATCTCCTTACAGCACCCCCGAGTGTATTCGTTGTAGCTTCTAAGTCGCTGATTCAACGGGTTGTGTCATGGGATTGGTTGTGGACAGCGCCCTGGGTTGGGACGCCTGGCCTCCCGATACTCCGGTGCGCCAATTCCATAATTGCGATTGGGAGAAAAATGAGAATGGTAGGCAGCGAGCGCCGTGTGCCTGGTCAACTACAGTGCAACGAGCCGGCGCAGAACGCCGTTTCCACCGTGAAAGCATTCAAGAGCCGCATGGAAAAGGCGGTTTTTCTGGCCAGCGTTTTGGTGCTGTGCGCCATGCCGGCGCTGGGCCAAATGAATTCGGGGGAAATCAGCGGCGCGGTCAAGGACCCTTCCGGAGCAGTCATCGTCAACGCCACAATTACGGCCATTGCAGCAGGTACGCAGCTGAAATATCAGGCCGTGACGAATTCCTCCGGCGAGTTTCTGCTGGTTCAGCTTCCCGTCGGCGTCTACGGCATTACCGTCAATGCGGTGGGCTTCAAGCAGAGCAAGCAGTCCGGCATTGCGGTGCATGCCGGGGATCACCTGCGTGAGTCGTATTCCCTTGAGCTGGGCGATCAGAGCGAAACCGTGACCGTCAGTGCGACGGCCAACATGCTGCAAGTGGAATCGGCCGCGATTCAGGACGTCATCCAGCAGGAACGGGTCGTCAACCTCCCGTTGAAAGGGCGCCAGTTCATCGACCTGGTCGGATTAACGCCGGGCATTACACATGCGCCGTCCGGGACGCGCGGGGGGGCGCTGCAACAGACTGGACAGACTTTCGGCGTTCTCGGCCAGCGCGGCGGGCACAACCTGTACCTCGTGGACGGGGTGAACGTGACCGACGAGTACTACAACAATCTCGTATTGAGCCCGTCGGTGGATGGCATTCAGGAATTCAACGTCGATCAGACGTCCTACAACGCCGAGTTTGGCGGGAAGTCGGGCGGCGTGATCAACGTGATCACGAAATCGGGGAGCAACGCCTTTCACGGCAGCCTGTTTGAGTTCGTGCGCAACGACCTGTTCGACGCAAAAAACTTTTTTAACTCGGCCTCGCAGCCCATCCCGCCTTTCAAACAGAATCAGTTCGGCGGGTCCCTTGGCGGACCGATTCAGAAGAACAAGACATTTTTCTTCGTCAACTATGAGGGGCAGCGAACTCGCAAGTCCGAGACCCAGTTGTTTACGGTACCGACGGACGCGGAACGCACGGGAAATTTTCAAGGCACGGGCATTACGGTCATTGATCCGGGCACCGGCAATGCTTTCGCAAATGATACGATCCTGGCCATCGATCCGGTAGCGGCCGCGATGATGGCAAAATTCCCGCATGCCAACCTGCCGGGCTTAACCAACAACCTGCTGGCGACCGACCTGTCCACGATCAGCGTCAATCAGTACAACGCCCGGATCGACCATACATTCACCACCAGCGACAGTGTATTTCTTCGCGGTTCCGTGTTCGACGCAAACCAGTTTGATCCCTTCGGTTCCGGCGCGCTCAACGAGAAGCTCCTGCCGGGCTTCGGCTACAACCTGCGCACGCATACCGATAATCTCTCCGCCTCCTGGATCCATGTGTTCAGCCCATCCTGGCTCAATGAACTGCGGTTCGGCTGGATGTGGGTGGGTGGAGGGCAAAGCAGCCCCAATGCCGGAACGGATTTTGCGGGAGCCACGGGACTCCGGGGGGTCACCACAAATCCCCTGGATACGGGATATCCGCAGGCGTCGATCACCGGGTACACCACTATGGGCGAACCGACGCAATATGTTTCGCGCAAGGACAGTGACTATGAACTCTACGACAACGTCATCTGGCACCGCGGAGCGCATACCGTGAAATTCGGCGTCTACTTCTTTCACCTGAATTTCGAACCGGTGAACGCGAACAACGCGAGGGGCCTGTTTCAATTCACGGGACATTATACCGGCAACGCTCTGGGCGATTTTCTTCTTGGAACGCCAACGCAGGGGCAGGTGGGCGTGGGAGGCCGCGGCGCGCTGCTGGGCCGAACCAACTGGGTTCACCTGTATATTCAGGATGGCTGGCAGATTCTGCCCAGCCTGAAGCTCGATATCGGACTGCGCTACGAATACAACCAGAACGTCACGGACGTGAATAACAACATGGCCGTGGTGGACACGCATGTGCCGGGCGGGCGGTTTGTCATTGCCAGCGATAGCCGGGGCCAAATCTCACCGAACGCCTCCGCCCTGTTGTCGAGCATTCCGATACCCTATGTAACGTCGGCTCAGGCGGGATGGGACCGCAGCCTGCTCGCCCCGCGCCCCATCCGGCTGGCGCCAAGAATCGGATTAGCATGGAGCTTGCCGGATCAAAAGACCGTGATCCGCTCCGGTTTTGGAATTTACACGAACCAGGCGGCCTACAGCATCATTCAGGGCGCCGCGCTGAACTTGCCATTTTACTTTGCAAAGACAGTCGCCAATGCCAGCGCGGCGTGCGCGTCCTCTCCCTGCACGACCGAAAACATCCTGGCGGCCTCGCCCACCGGAACGGTTAGCGCGAACAACATCAAGCACGATTTCAAGGTCGAGTACAATGACGTCTGGAATCTTTCGGTCCAACGCACACTTTCCTCCTCCACGTCCGTCCAGGCGCAGTACATCGGCTCGTACACCGTCCATGCCGATAATTTAACGGTGCAAAACCTTTATCCGGCGGGATTGCTCAGCAGCGATCCGCTGCACGTACGCCCCATTCCTCAAATGAGCGGATTCACCGCCGTCACATGGGACGGCTGGGAAAAGTACCATGCCCTGGCGCTGACGCTGACGCAGCACGCCTGGCGCGGCCTCACCATCGATACGAATTACACCTGGTCCAAGGCGCTCGACGCCGCCTCCAACCCCGGAGCGAATAATGCCGGCACCAACCTGCCGCAGGATCCCAATAATATGGCGGCGGAGAAGGGCCTTTCGGATTTCGACCACCGCCATCGATTCGTTGCCAGCTTCCTGTACCACCTCCCGTTCCTAAAGCACTCGGAGGGTTGGGTTCACGCGGTCCTGGCCGATTGGCAAGTTGGCGGAATTTATACGCTGGAAAGCGGTTCGCCGTTTACGGTCAATCTCTCCACCGATAACGCCAACAATGGCCAGCCCGTTCAGTCGCAACGGCCCGATTTTGTGTGCGACCCGAACAACGGACCGAAAACGACGGCGGAATGGTTCACCACGTCCTGCTTTGCCATGCCCGCGCCGCTGGCCTACGGGACGGCGGGCCGCGACACGGTGATCGGACCGGGGCTCAACAACTTCGACGCTACGTTTCAGAAGGATTTTGCAATGCAAGAAGGCGTCAAACTGCAATTCCGCGCGGACATGTTTAACTTTTTCAACCACCCGAATTTCAAGCAGCCCAACCGGATCTTCACCGCGAACTCATCGAATTTCGGCACGATCTCCGGCGCAAACGATCCGCGCATCATGCAGTTTTCCCTGCGGCTGGCGTTCTAGCGGACCACCGGAAGCGCTTCCGGTGGCGGTGGCGCCAGGCCTCGCCACGAATGCGCCAGACATCACGCAACGTTGCTGCGCACAGCGGGCCGCACGATTCGCGGCGACATCATACGCGTTCCCGGCGCGAGAATATGCACGGCGCGGTGACACGCAAATTCCATCAAGCGCCTGGCAACGGATAATTTCGGGGTGAGCGGATCCCGATCCGGAAACCCGTCGGCGCGCACAATCATGACTCCGGAACTTTCCTCCACTTCCAGTCGGTGGACCGCCCGGTAGGGTTTCGCGTGGAAGGCATTCGCAAAGCGTAAAATCGCGGCCAGCAGAACCAGCGTTTGCCGCTGCGACGGCCCGTACGCCCTCAAAATCTTGTGATCGGGGCGAGGCAGCGCGCGCCGGTGAAACCGCGCGATCAATGCCACCAGCTCGAGATCTTTCTTCGACCACCCCGGCGGCGGCGCGATCTTGCGGATCATGCGGTAGGATTCCTTGTGATGCGCTTTGCCTGCCTTGAAGTGGCCCACTTCCTGCAGCAGCGCCGCCGCGTGGAGAATCAGGCGCTCCCCGATATCGGAATCGTGTCCCATCCACCCGCGATTCGCCATGCCGTCGTAGAGTTGCAACGATAATCGCGCGACCCGGCGAACACGCGAAAGATCGGGAGTCAGGAAATAGCCCCATTCCGCCAGCCGCGACATTCCCGCCGATCGCAACTCCCTTTCCGCCGGCAAACCTTCGCGCCATATCCACAGCGGCGACGATTTTCCCGCCATTCGGGCGCGGCATTTCCGAATCCGGGCGCCACGCGCTTCCTGCAGCTTCTTGATCCAGGCGGCGCGCGCGGCTTTATCGGTCAGGCGCGTGTCTTTTGCGATCGCCTGTTCCAGGACGCTAAGGTCGTGGACTTCGCCGAGCAGATCCTGCAACAGCTTCAGGTCGGGCGCCCAACCGGGATACATGGAAGGCAAAAAATTCTCGACCGCGTATCGAAACTTCTTCAATCCCACGCGCAAACGGTGGTAGGCGATTCGGCTCCGGCTCCTCTGCGCGAAGCGGTTGAGATCCCGGACGTTTTCCCAGATTTCATACATAAGGGACTCGCACGCGGCACGGTTCGAAGCGACGTGGCGGTAATGATTCGACAGCTGTTTCATCCACGCCCGCCATTGCTTTCTGTTGAATTCCTGTAAAGCCTCCTGCGCCGCGGTTCGGTCTTTTTCCTGCCTTGCTTGCAGCGACTCCAGGAGCAAATCCGCGGAAGCGTCGCCGGTCGAGCGAAGCTTCTCGACCCATTCCGCCAAAACCTGCGCATCCCGCAATCCGCCCAGCCGTTGAAAGATCCCTCGCGTCGCTTTGCGCATCGATTTCCAATCGCCGCCAGGGTCCAGATCCCGCATGACTTCGGCGATCAGGATGCATCGCCGCAAGGCAACGCGCAGATCGTGCACCGGCTCTGGGGACAATTCCCCACCGAGCCTGGAATGTTCCTCCAGAACGCGGTCCATCCAATATGGGAATCCGATCTTTTCCGGACTTATGGAGTGCGGTTGAGCCACAGGGAAATAGACGCCCTTCTGGGAGATCGCCAACAGATTCAATTCTAGCCGTCGATCCTGAGGAAAGGCAAACTGCCAGTAGCGCTATTCTACTGCGGGGGTCGAGGTTTCCTTATGCGCCGCTTTGGCCGTGGCCGTGCGCCGCATGGAGTTGATAAGCCAATCGAACAGCCGCCAGCCCAACAAAACTGAGATAACCCCTGCATATTCAAGGGGTAAGTGAACGTCGGACTTTACCAGCCAGTAATAGTGAATCACCCCGGCCACGGCGCTCAGGTAGATGGCGCGATGCAATATCCGCCACCTCCTGCCGCCCAGACGGCGAATCCAGCCCGCCGTGGACGTGATGGCCAGCGGGATCATCAGGACGAAGCCCGCGAATCCTACCGTGATGTACCGGCGCTTCATCACGTCCGCCCACACACCACGAAAATCGAGCACCTGATCGAGGCCAAGATAAATGCAGAAGTGACAGCAGACGTAAAAGAACGCGAAAAGCCCCAGCATGCGGCGGAAGCGGATCAATTGCGGGATGTGGAGAATCTTCCGCAGGGGCGAAATGGACAGCGTGATGGCCAGAAAACGCAGCGTCCAGTCCCCGGTGGCGTGCTCCAGGAATTGCGTGGGATTCCCGCCCAGCCCACCGGTAAAAAAGTCCCGGATCAGCATTCCCGCCGGGATCAGGCAGACCAGAAATAGGACCACCTTCGTCCATTTGCTAGTCAGAAAGGAATTCATTTTCTGTTTCCGCTCAGAAATTTTTCCTCAGGTCCATGCCGGTGTAGAGGCTGGCCACCTGATCCGAGTAACCGTTGAACATCAGCGTTTTCCTGTTTTTGAAGAATCCGGGCAGGCGAACTTCCCTGGCCTGGCTCCAGCGAGGATGGTCAACGTGGGGATTTACATTGGAATAAAAGCCATATTCGTGAGAGTTGGTGAGGTTCCAGGTGGTCGGCGGCTGATCCTTGACGAATGTGATTTTTACCAGGGATTTGATGCTCTTGAAGCCGTATTTCCAGGGGATCACCATGCGCACCGGCGCTCCGTCCTGGTTGGGAAGCGTTTCGCCGTACATGCCCACGCACAGAAGCGCCAGAGGATGCATCGCTTCGTCAATCCTCAGCCCTTCCACGTACGGGAGTTGAATTCCGGCACGCCTCCACAATGGCATTTGCTTCTTATCGAAATAGGTTTCAAAAGCCACATAGCGCGCTTTGGATGTAGGCTCCACAAGTTTTGCCAGGTTGCTGAACGAGTAGCCCACCCAGGGCACCACGATGGACCACGCTTCCACGCAGCGATGCCGGTAAATGCGCTCTTCCAGCGGCACCAGCTTCATGATTTCTTCCATCGTAAACTTGCGCGGCTTGGCCACCTCGCCTCCCACGGAGACGCTCCACGGCGAGGTCACAAAATTCTGCGCATTCTTGGAAGGCTGGTCCTTTTCAGTGCCGAATTCGTAGTAATTGTTGTACGTCGTGACGATTTTTTCAGGCGTCACCTTCTCGGTGGTGCTGAAGGGCCCGGGAACGACACCCTGAAGCTTCGTGGAGGCATAGGTTCGCCCCGAGGGACTGAGCAGATCGGCCACTTCTTTGCCGGCCAGCGCCAGTCCGCCCGCTATCCCCAATCCATATAGGAATTTACGGCGATTCAGGTAAACCTCGCGGGGAGTCACGTCCGAATACTTCAAATCCGGGGATCGCTTCACAAGCATCGTTGTCCTCCAAATACGGTGAATATCTCATGCCTCTCTACTGTATATGACTACTATACGCCGAAATGGTTTCATTGAATTGAGGATTGCGGACAGAAGGTGCTCAATTCCGGCACGCGTCCTGCAACATTTCAGACCGAAACGGCCAGATTTCAAAGAGATACACCGCAAAAATATTTCTCCCGCGATGCCCTGTCCATCTGAAGATGATAAATTGAAACTGTAAAAGCGTCTCATAAATACGAAAGGCAACGCCATGATTCTGCGAAGAACAAAAGACCTGAAAGATTTCACAATCGCCGCAACCGATGCCGACATCGGTCTGGTTCACGACCTGTATTTCGACGATGAGACATGGACGATCCGGTATATTGTCGTAGAAACCGGCGGCTTCTTATCCGACCACAAAGTCCTGATTTCCCCGCTGTCTTTGCGCCAGCCCGCATTGCGGGCGCTTCACATCTGGGTGAATCTGACCTGGAGGCAGGTCGACAGGAGTCCCAGCTTCGATCTGCACAAACCGGTCTCTCGCCAGCACGAAATTAATTATCACGATCATTACGGATGGCCATACTACTGGGAAGGCAACGGCGTCTGGGGTTCGTCGTCTCACCCGCACCAACTGGCTCAGGCGCCGCAAGTGAAACCCAAAACGCGCAAAAGAAAGGATTCTCGCACTGCGCACCTGCGAAGCGCCCGGGAGGTCATCGGCTACCACGTCCTGGCGCGGGACGGTGAAATCGGACATGTCGAGGACTTCCTGTTCGATGATGAGAGCTGGCAAATCCGTTACGCAATTATAGACACGCGAAATTGGTGGCCGGGCAAAAGGGTGCTGCTCAGACCTCAGTGGGTGAAACGCGTGAACTGGAAAAACAGAAAAATACTAGCGAATATGCCGCGGGAGACGATCAAGAACAGCCCCCCATGGAATCCGAACCAGCCGGTCAGCCGCAAGTACGAACTTCGCCTGCACAAATATTACGATTCCCCTCCGTATTGGACATCGGAGAAATGAGACCTCTCACGTGTTGTCCGAGGTCCCGGAGGCCGAGAGAGGTTGAGTTTGCGGGGGCCCGACGGGCGTTAAGTGCTCGGTCAGGAGAGTCTCCGCTTTCGTTGACCCAATAATCAGGAGGCGATCGTTTTCCTGCAGCACAGTGTCTCGCGCCGGAAGGACTACGTTCCCTTCCCGCAGGATAGCGACGATTTCCAAGGCGGCGTTTCCCGCCATCTCATAGCAGGATTGAATCGTCTTTCCCACCAAAGCGCTCTGCGGGTGCAGAACTCCCACGTTCAATTGCCTGCGTCCGGGTAGATTGACGGCCATTCCGGAATCCAACAGTGTGACCAAGTCCAGATGGCCGATTTTTGCGCCTTTCGGGATCTGCCCCTTTCCTAGAACGCTGAGCCCCAACTGCACATTTTCCAGGTAGCGGGCCGGGGATTGCGACCGACCCAGCACCTGGGCTTCGTACAAGCTGTTGTATTTCAGGTGAGACGACAACAGCGTTTGCACCAGGTAGCTGAGCAAAACCGCAAACCCGGCGGCGGGCAGCAATTGGTAGCCCCCGGTCATCTCCGTGACCATCACCAGGGAAGCGATGGGGACGCGGGCCGCTGCGCCGAATACCGCGACCATTCCCACAACCACAAAAGTAGCCGCTGGAAGGTGAACCAGCGAGGAGAGAAATCCGCCCAGCATGGCTCCAACATAAAGCGTGGGCGCAAAAACACCCCCTGAGCCTCCGGAAGATACGGTGAGGGCAAATGCGATGATTTTCAGCAGGATCAGAATTCCCAATAACTGGATGGCCAGATGGCCGTCAATCGCTTCTTGAATCCATCCGTATCCTCCCCCAAGAATCTGCGGAAATTTCAGCGCGATCAGACCGACTCCAAGCCCCCCGATGGCAGGATTCAGGGAGGCGGGAAACGGAAGCGCTCGAAACGCGTCGCGGAGGCGATAAAACGCATTAGGCAAAATAGTTGCAACCAGGCCGCTCAGTCCTCCCAGAACACCGAGCCAGACATAATTCAAGGGATGCAGGACGGTCTGGCCAGATGGAAAATGGAACAAGGGTTCCCAGCCCACGAAAAAACCGTTCACCCCGTAGGCGACGATGGACGCCAGCATGGTATAGAGCAGGGCGCCGGCCTCGAACTCCATGCTTCCGTACAGCACCTCAACGGCAAAGAAAGCCGCACCGATGGGAGAACGAAAGATCGCAGACAGACCTGCGGCCATTCCCATGAGAACCAGAAGGTTGCGTTCTTCATCTCTCCGGTGGCCCATGAGGGTTGCATAAATCGATCCCACGCCGGCACCGATCAAAGCCGTAGGCCCTTCGCGGCCCGCAGCCCCGCCCGAACCGATGGTGATCGCAGAGGCCACCAGCTTGAGCGGGGCCACCCGCGCCCGGATAAATCCTCCTGTCCGGTGAAAGGCTTTGACGACGGTGTCGGTTCCATGGCCTTCCGCTTCAGGCGCAATGTTGTAGACCAACAGTCCTGAAATTAATCCCCCCAGAGTCGTGGCCACCGGGATGAGCCAGAGTCCGTGTGCGCCGATCACCTGCTGCAGCACACCACCCTCTTCGGGCAATCCAGGCGGGTGATATCCGGCGAGCCAGAACAGGAACAGGTGCTCGGAGCCCCGAAGGAACCAGGTGAACACCTGCGCGGCCAAAGCTCCGACAACACCAAGCACCGCAGCTTCGACAAGAAGGCGGGGTTCGCTCTCCCTTACCAAATTACCCTCCGGTCCACACGGGGCTGGAGGGACATGTGTTGGTAAATCAAAAGTCATGTCCCCTGGTGCGTGATCGGCCAAAGTGTAGCACGAAGATTTGGCCGCAAAGACTTGCTGAGCAAATGCCGCTGCAATTGACGCAAGCGGTGAAGCCTGCGAGGGTTTTACGCCCCGGAAAGTTCTTTCAGCAGGGACTGGCGCAGCCGCTCCTGATGTTCAGGGGCAAGCTTGCCGCCGGATGTCGTGAGGTAAAACACGTCAATGGCGATCTGCCCTTCGGTATCGATCAGAGCGATGTCGATGTTGCAGTTCTGATCGGAGAAGACGGAACTGATGCAGTACAGCAGGCCGGGCCGGTCCTGCGTGACGATTTCAATCAGCGTGCTGTGCCCCGAGCACTGGTTGTCGAATTGAATTTGCGGCGGGCCGCCGGGGGCGTTCCCGGACTGTTCCCCTTCCATTTCGAGGCGTTCGCGAAGCATTCGCTTCAAGTCGCGCTTGCCGGAAAGCACGTCGTGGACCGTGGATTTAAAGCGCTCCCACGCCGGAAGATTCATCTCCAGCGTTCGGAAACGGTCCGTGAAAGAAAAAATGTCCACCACCGTGCCGGCGGAGTTGGAAAAGGCGCCCGCTTTGCCGATGTTCATTCCGCAGGCGGCCAGGGCTCCGGCCACCGTGGCAAACAGGCGCGGGCGGTCCTTGGTCACGACGGTCAGCTCGTACCAGTGTCGGCTGCGCTTGAGCGCCAGTTGCACGGAGTCCTGCCCCAGCCGGTTTGCCAGTTCGAAGTGCCGGAGAATTTCATCCACCGGATGGGTGCGAAGATATCGCCGCGGGAAACCTTCGAGAAACGTCTGCAGTTTTTTCCCCGCGGCTGCGGCCAGCGTGCGCAGATGATTCAACACTTCATCGTTCTCATCCGCGTGGACCCGCTCGTCCACGCTGCGGTTCATATAATTGGCCGTGCCGATGAAAAGCTGCCATAGGTCTTCCGCCTTCCAGGGCGTGAGGGCCTCCGGATTGACGGCCTTGATGTCCGCGTACGTGAACAGGCAGAGCATCTTCAGGCGGTCCGGAGTCCCGACATTTTCCGCAAACTGCGCCACGGTGCGCGGATCGAAAATGTCCCGGCGCAGGGTCGCCGCCATTTCCAGATGGCGCTCGATGAGAAACAGGACGGTTTCCCGGCTGTCCTCGGGGAGCTGGAAACGTTCCAGGCAGCCTTTGGCAATGGTCAGGCTCGCCGGGATGGGATCCTCTACCGCGACGGCTTTCCCGGTGTCGTGCAGCAGGATGGCGAGGTACAGCAACTCCGGCTGGTCCAGCTCGTCAATGATTCCGGCAAAGCGCTCGTCCCACTTGAGCCTGGATTGGCGCAGAACGTGTAAATTTTCAATTGCGCGGATCGTGTGCTCGTCCACCGTAAAGCGGTGAGAAACATCGCGCACGGCCAGAGCGTCGATTCCCTGAAACTCGGGCAAAAACATCGTCAGCAGGTGCAGGGAGTGCATGGCGCGCAACGCATCGGCCGCGTGCGGCTCCGGCAATATTTCCTGGAAAAAATGCCACACGCTGCTTCCCGGAGGAATATGGTCCGCCAGGGGCGGCCGGGCCTGTTCCAGCTGATGCTCGGCCGTGGGGCTGAGCTTGAAACCCCGCTGCGCAATCAGGCGAAAAGTGCGAAAAAACAGATCGGGATCGGCCAGATCCTTCGGCTTCGAAAAGAACATCAATCCATCGACCACGGAAAAATCCGCATCGGAGAACCCCGTGCGCCAGGTCTCCAGCTGCCTGTAAAACATGGATTGCGCAGCGGGCATCTCTTCCAGCAGCTGGCTGGAAATATGCTCGACGGCGCGGGCATGTCGAAAATAGATGCGCATCCAATCGGTCGCGTTGTGGATGTGCGCATCGCGAGCGCCGATTTTTTCAGCGGCCGCGTCATCCTGAGCGGCCCAAGTCAGCAAATTGTCGTCTCGTTCGTTACGGAAGTGGAGAAAGCAGCGCACGGCGGCAAAAAAGGCGAGCGCCGAATCCATCGCGTCTTGCACGGCCGGAGAAAAGCACTTGTCTGCCTCGGGCCAGCCATGCTGCTTTTCCATATGGGACATCACCGCAAGCCAGCGCGCCATCACGTAGTCCTGATATCCGCCGGGGCCGTCCTGAACGTTTGGCTCGAGATGAAAAACCGTGTTGGCAAATTGGCGGTGGCGGTTCCGGGTCATCTCTGCCAGGCGTTCCACCAGGACCTGAGATTCCCTGGCCATGACTTCGGGAATCAGGCGGTCCCGGAGGCTGGAAAACATCTCCCGATCGCCCGCGAGGAAGCGGCTATCGAGCATGGAAAGAATCGGCCCGGCATTCTCGGAATCGAATTGGAGCCACTGGGACAATAGTTTGGCCGTAATCATCGGCTGCAAACCAATTTCACACATCTGATGGGAAAATTGCTGCATGGCTTGCGCGGATCGTTCCGAAGCGTCTTCGGTTGCAAAAAGGAAGAGAAGTTCAATGCCCGAAGCGGGGAAAAGCGCTTGCCTGCCGAAGTCGCCGATGGCAATCAGCGCCGCCTGCGGAATCAGAGCCTGCTCGGAAGAAAGAAAATACCCCGCGAGCCGGAGAACCATCGATTCAACCAGCGCGGATCGCTGGCGCAGGTAATTCAAACCGTCCCGGGTGGCGGAGAATTCGTGCTGCAACCGCAGGGATTCGCCGTCGTACAAGTCCTTGAGTTCGCTGGTGAGTGGAGATGGCGTGGGCATGCCCGCGTTTCTGATTTCTCTCCCGGGGATTGCGCCGGACGAAGCCGGAATTGCTTAAGCAATTTCGCCTCCCAGGATGGCACAGCCCCTCGCGGACGGCCAATCGCTACGAAGCCTCCCAGTTATACCCTTCCTCGCCATGTTGCGAAAGGTCCAGCCCTTGATTTTCTTGCGCCGGTGAAACGCGCAGGCCAACCAGTTTGTCCACGACAAACAGGATCGCCAGTGTGCCGACGATTCCCAGTACCCAGGCAATCGCGACACCCGCCAGCTGGTTCAAGAGCTGATGCGCGTTCCCCTCGAACAGGCCGGACGCCAGCACATTTCCATTGGCATCCTTCAATATGGGATTCACGGCGCTGACGGCGAAAACTCCTGTCAGGATCGCTCCGATCGTTCCGCCTGCGCCATGTACACCGAAAGCGTCCAGCGAATCATCATAGCCCAGGCGGGGTTTGACCGCCGCAACCATCAGGAAACACACGATGCCCGCGATGAAACCAATGAGCAGGGCAGGCATCGGACGTACAAATCCCGCTGCCGGGGTAATCGCCACCAGCCCGGCTACAGCGCCGGAGATCGCTCCCAGTACGCTGGGCTTGCCGTTGTGCTTCCATTCCGCCAGGCACCAGCCCACCGTGGCGGAAGCTGCGGCGAAATGTGTGGCCACAAAAGCGCTGGTCGCCAGACTGCCGGAGGAGAGGGCGCTGCCCGCGTTGAAACCGAACCAGCCGACCCAGAGCAGACACGCGCCGACAAAACTCAGGACCACACTATGCGGCGGCACGGCTACCTGCGGGTAGCCGAGTCGCTTGCCAAGATAAAGCGCGCAGACCAGCGCGGATACGCCCGAGGTCACGTGCACCACTGTGCCCCCCGCAAAATCCAGCGTGGGAATCGGGCCGCCTAAAGCTGCGTTCAACAATCCACCCTTGCCCCACACCATGTGCGCCATCGGGCTGTACACGACGATCGTCCAAAGACTCATGAATAAGAGCATGGCCTTGAACTTCATCCGTTCGGCGAAAGCCCCGGCGATGAGAGCGGGCGTGATGATGGCGAACATGAGCTGGTAAATCATGAAGGTCTGCTGCGGAATGGTCGGCGCATAGTCGGGGTTCGGCGCGCTGCCTACACCGCGCAGAAATACATGCTCGAATCCGCCTATAAAACTGTTCCCCGACCCGAACGCCAGGCTGTAGCCAAACAGGCCCCAAATGATTGTGATCAGGGCCATCATGGCGAAACTTTGCATCATGGTTCCGAGCACGTTCTTCTTCCGGACCAGCCCGCCATAAAACAGGGCGAGTCCCGGCCCGGTCATCAGAAGGACGAGCGCGGAACACATCAACATCCACGAGTTGTCGGCCGAACTTTTGGCCTCGGCAACGCGCTGTTCCAAATCGGCAATGCGTTCGGAATCCGTCGGGGCCGCCTGCTCCGCCGGCGCGACCAGGATCGCCGCCATCCTTTCTGTGCCAAGCCTGCTTGCGGATGCCGCACGCGGTGAAAAGCAAAATGTCAAACCTATGCAGAGAAGAAGGAGTTTTTTTGTCATTGTCGTCGTGGACCTGACGCCGGATACCTTACCAAATTCGAAGTCCCCGCGCCACCGCTCAAGTCTATTTTTATATGGGATTCCCGCCGGGCTTTCTTCCCTGGATTGAGTCGTATACAAGGTGGCCCGCACGCCAAGGTTCAGCGCGAGGCTACGCATAGCCGATGCGCTATCAACCCCGCAGGGGCCTTAAACACAGTATTTTTGATGGATTAGATAGATTCTTTCATGCATCGAGCATAGGGCTTTCTTGCTAGAGTCTACCCATGGCGGCGGGGACATCAAAATTGCCTCTACAGGGGCTTTTCGGGGAATATCAGGCCGGGACGTTTTATGACGAGATGTTCTCGGCAACGCATCAGCCGCGCCCGCATTATGCAAAGATCTTTGAAAAACTAGCCTCGATGCGCCCAGGTCAGTTTGAGGAACGCCGCCAGCATGCCGACCTGTCGTTCCTTCTGCAGGGCATCACGTTTACGGTGTACAGCGATGGCCGGGGCACGGAGCGGTTGTTTCCGTTCGACTTGATTCCCCGCATCATCCCGAACTCGGAATGGCAGCGGATCGATCGCGGGCTGGCTCAGCGCGTAGTTGCGCTGAATCTGTTCCTGCAGGACGTTTACGGGAAGCAGCGAATTTTCGCCGACCGTATGATTCCCCGCTCGCTGGTGTATTCCTGCAAGCATTTTCTGCGCGAGATGATCGGCATCGAGGTACCGCGAGGCATTCACACGCATATCTGCGGCATTGACCTTATCCGCGATTCCAAGACGGGCGAATTCTGCGTGCTCGAAGATAACGTGCGCACGCCCAGCGGCATCTCCTACGTGCTGGAAAACCGGCTCGTCATGATGCGCACTTTTCCGGAGGCCTTCCAGACATACGAAGTGCTCCCCGTCAACCACTACCCTGCCGAACTCGCCAGGATTCTGCGCAGCCTTTCCCCCCGAGGAGGCGACGACGCGCAGATCGTCCTGCTCACTCCGGGGATTTACAACAGCGCCTACTTCGAGCACAGCTTCCTGGCCCAGCAAATGGGCATCGAACTGGTGGAAGGAAGGGACCTGATTGTGGATGGCGGGATCGTGTACATGAAGACGATCCACGGCCTGAAGCGCGTCGACGTGATCTACCGGCGCGTGGACGATGAGTTTCTGGATTCGCTGACCTTCCGGCCCGACTCCGCGCTCGGCGTTCCCGGCCTGATGGGCGCCTACCGCGCGGGCAATGTTGCTCTTGCCAATGCCGTGGGCAATGGCGTGGCCGACGACAAGGCAATTTACGCGTATGTTCCCACTTTTATCCGGTATTACCTCGGCGAAGACCCGATTTTGAGGACCGTGGAAACCTACCTGTGTTCGAAGAAGGATGACCTGTCCTACGTCCTCGACCACCTTCCCGAACTTGTCGTCAAGGCGGTCGGAGAGTCCGGCGGCTACGGAATGCTAATGGGACCCACCGCGGATCGCGAACGGCTGGAAGATTTTGGACAACGGATCAAGGCCGACCCGAGAAATTACATTGCGCAGCCCGTGCTCCCGCTTTCGCGCGTGCCCTCCTACGATCCCGCGTTGGGATGCATCGAAGGGCGCCACGTGGACCTTCGCCCCTACTGCCTATACGACGGGGAAGAAGTCACGATCGTCCCCGGGGGCCTGACGCGCGTGGCGTTGCAAAGGGGCTCGCTCGTCGTGAATTCCTCCCAGGGTGGCGGCAGCAAGGATACCTGGATCCTGTTTGGAGAAGACTGAGATGCTGGCGCGAATCGCGGAATCCTTGTTCTGGCTGGCCCGCTACATCGAGCGGGCGGAATACACCGCGCGCATCCTCGATGTGAATTTCCACACCGTGCTCGAACAGTCCAAGGACAGGTACCGCCTGCATTGGGACCCTTTGATCGTCATGGCGGGCGAGGAGGAGCGCTTCCGGAAGTCGTACGGGGAGGCCGACGCGCGAGCCGTGTTTGAATTTCTGGCATTTCGACAGGACAATCCCAGCTCCATCGTGCAGTGCATCACCAAGGCGCGCGAGAACGCGCGAACCATCCGCGATTACATTTCGCGGGAAATGTGGGAGGACATCAACAGCCTCTATTTCGACGTGAATCGCTTTCATCCGGCGGAGGAAATGGGAGTGGGGCCGCACCGCTTCTGCGACGCCATCCGCTTCGGCAGTCACCGCTTTCACGGCGTCACCGACGCCACGCTGCCGCACGATGAAGGCTGGGAATTTCTGAGGATCGGCTGGTTCATCGAGCGCGCCGAAATGACGGCGCGGCTGGTGGACGTGCAATACCACATCCTGTACGACGCGCCGGTGGAAATCGCCGGGGCGGATAACCATCAGTGGATGGCCGTGCTGAAATCCGTGGGAGCCTACGAGACCTACCACAGGAAATATCATTCCTCGATCGAACCTGAAAAAGTGGCGGAAATGCTGATCATGCACCCGCTGCATCCCCGCTCGATTCGCTTCAGCATCACCGAAGTACAGGCCGGACTGCGCGCCATCAGCGGCACGGGTTCCGGCTCCTACGCCAATGAAGCCGAGCGGCTCACCGGGAAAGTGCTGGAGCGGCTGCGGTACGACAGAATTACGGAAATTTTCAAATTGGGTCTGCACTCGTATTTGACCGAGATGCTGCAAATGTGCTGGGCGATTGGCGAAGACATCGCTCGAAACTACTTCTACTACGCGGTGGTCGCATGAACCGATATCATCTGCTGCATGCAACGGAATTCCGGTACGACGGCCCGGTTTCGGAAAGCTATAACGAGGTGCGGCTGCGCCCGATCCACGATGAAACGCAAAGCTGCCTGTCGTTCCACCTTCTCACCCATCCCGTCTCGCGCGGCACTTCCTACCGGGATGCGTTCGGAAACTGGGTTCATCAGTTCAACATTCTTCCCGAGCACCGCCACTTGAAGATTGAGGCGGAATCGGTCGTGCTGGCGCACGATGCCCCGCAGCTCCCGTCCCATGGCATGAAGCTCACCGAACTGGCCGAGCGCCGCGAAGAATTGGAAGAGGAATTCCTGGACTTCGTGGTCCCTACGGCCTACGTGCCGCATTTACCGGAACTGGACGATCTCGTGGATGCGGCCAGGCGGAGCTGCGATGGGACCATTTCCGGATTTGTCCAGGCCGCGTCCCTGCTGATTCACGAAAGATTCATGTACGTGAAAGGAGCGACGCACGTCAATTCCTCGATCAAGGATTCACTCTCGGTCGGCGCCGGCGTATGCCAGGACTTCGCCCACATGTTGCTGGGAGTGGTCCGCAAACTCGGACTGCCGGGACGCTATGTTTCGGGGTATATGGTTCCGGAAAGCGCCGCTTCACCGGACGCAAAACTGCAGGAAGTGATTGGGGGCTATGCGTCACATGCCTGGACGGAAGTCTATTTGCCGGATTCCGGATGGATTGGACTGGATCCGACGCTGGGAAAGCCGCTGGGATTGCAGCATGTTCGCATCGCCTACGGACGGGATTACGGAGATGTAGCGCCGGTGCGGGGAGTGTACAAGGGACATGCGGGGCAGCGCCTATCGGTCGATGTTCGCGTGCGCCCCGCGCTCGACGGCGTTGGGCACGAACAAATCAGTGAAACCGCGGCCGCGCCCGCAGAACCCCCGATCATTCAAGAACGCGCGCAGCAACCTGCTCAACAATAACCGTAGGTTCCCGTACAAATTAATGGGTGGACTTCTTTACTCGCTTCGCTCGCGAATGTTTCTTCGCGTTTTGCCTGGCGCGACGGGCCGTACCATTGTGATTCGCCCCGTTACGACTGGTTCGCACCAAAGCCAGTATGCGTTTCAGCTCCCGCTCCAATGAGGCTTCAATCTTGCCGGATTGGCGCTCACCGCGAGCCACGCGACTCACGTAGGATGGATCAACCTTGAGCTGCCGTGCTACCCGCCCATAAAGGCCTCTGATCAGAGATGCCAAATTATAAGGAGTCGTGCTAATATGCTGTTTGTCACTGCTCATGACTCTCCTTGCAAGTACTGCCGGCAGGGGCGCTGGAGCTAGGCCGGACTAACGTTTATGTTATCTCAATATTGTTAGGGATACAATGGGAAGAAATCCACAACATGTCCGGAGCGCCTTACCCGACTGGGCAGAGCGAATCGCGAGCCTCCGCAAGCGCTTGCACTTCAGCCAGGCCGAATTGGGCCAGCAACTCCAGTACTCGGCCATGGCGATTTCCCGCTGGGAGCGTGGGTTGCAGGCGCCGCGTGCGGAATGTTTCATCAAGCTCGGCGATCTGGCCGGAAGCCCGGATTGCTGGTTCTTCTGGGAGTGCGCGGGGTTAAAAAGTTCGAACATTATGCGCCTGCTGCCGGAAGAAAAACGCATCTTTCCAAAATCCATTTTTCCTGATTTCGATATTGTCGTGGCTGGAAGCGGGCGTAAATTCAGAAGTAAGAAAAAGACTCAGCTTGTGGCCATACCCATGTTGAATGTTCGCGCGGGCGCTCATGGAGAGAAAGGCGACAAGGTCCTGGATCTGAGCAACGCTCACGCGCAGGACATGATTGCAGCGCCGGCTTCCTGGTGTCCAAACCCTGCTTCCACCAGCTGCCTGCGTGTCAGGGGACACTCCATGAGCCCGATGATTTCCGATGGAGACATTCTCGCCGTCGATTATTCGCAGACCAAACATTCCGCATTGAACGGGAAAATCGTAATCGCCTGGCACAAGGACAAAGGCTTGACCGTATCGAGGTTCCGGCGATACCGCGGCGTAGAACTGCTCGAGGCCGAGAACCGGGAATACGAAACCGTGACGATCGGTTCGGACCGGCACTGGCAAATCGTCGGGAAAGCCTTGTGGTGGACGAGGCTGGCGCCTTAGACCCTGATTTCCGCTTCCGCCCTTCTATTAACAAACCTGCCGGACAAATGAGAAATGCGAACGAAGTGCCCCGCGCACCGCGTTCGCATTTTCCCTGCACAGCCGGCTAAGGAATCAACAATAGTTTTCCCGTCGTCTTGCGGCCTGCCAGGTCCCGGTGGGCCTGCTGCGCATCCTTCAGGGGATAAACATGCTCGATGCGCAATTTCAACTTTCCCGCGACGATCATGCCCAACACATCGGCGGCGCGCCGCTGGAGTTCTTCGCTGCTGGCGATGTAATTCACTAGAGTCGGACGCGTTATAAACAAAGAGCCCTTCGGCGCAAGCCTTTGGATGTCGAAAGGCGGGACGGGACCGCTGGCGGCGCCGAAACAAATCAGGTAACCGCGAGGGCGAAGCAGGTTGAGGTCCTGCTCAAACGTCGTTTTGCCCACACCGTCGTAAATGACGTGCACGCCTTTTCCGTCCATGATCCGCTTGGTTTCCACTTCGAAATCCTGTTGCTTGTACAGGATCACTTCGTCCGCGCCGGCCCCCCGGGCGAGCTTGGCTTTTTCTTCCGTGCCGACTGTGGCAATCACTCGCGCGCCGATGTTTTTTGCCATTTGCACCAGAAGCAGGCCGACGCCGCCGGCCGCCGCGTGAATCAGCGCCGTCTGGCCTTTCTGCAGGGGAAACGCGTCGTGAACAAGGTAATGCGCGGTCATCCCCTGCAGCATGGCTGCGGCAGCCTGGTGATCCGTGATGCCTTGCGGCACGCGAACCAGCCGGTCCGCGGGCACAACCGAATATTCCGCGTATGCCCCCATTACCCCCGTGTAGGCGACGCGGTCGCCCACTTTGAAGGAAGTCACTTCGCTGCCCAGTTCGCTCACCACGCCGGCGGCTTCCTGGCCGTCCACAAACGGCAGGGAGCGGGGATACAAACCCTCGCGGAAATAGATATCGATAAAATTGACGCCCGCGGCGGAAATCTTTACGACCACTTCATTGGGCTTCGGCTTCGGGACGGGAAGATCCACAAAGTTGAGTACTTCCGGGCCGCCGTTCTTTGCAATTTGAATCGCTTTCATCGTGACTCCTCTGGAAGTCGAAATAAACTGATGCAGTTTGATCTTCAGCGGGAATAGTATATTCCATCGGAGGCTTTCGGGGAGAGAGTCTTCACTATTTCGCGGCAAACAATTTCTCCGTCATCAGCGCTGGGCGCCGACGGGTGACGGCGCCACAATAAAATGCGGGCTTCTATTTCCGGCTAGACAGGCCAGGCGAGGAGACTTTGCAAGCGATCGGGGTGTTCCATGTGGCACAATGTCACGAAATGATTGCCGGACAGGCGAATCGATCGTCGGAAACCATTGTGGAATCACAGAACGTTTGAAATGAATTATGATATTTTGGGGTTATCTTTGTCTTTGGTTATATACTGTGGGTCAGTGGCAAGCTCATCATCAAAGTATTGGGTGTAATTCGGTAAGGGGCAATCGCAACTCGTGCGGTTCAGGAACCCGCTAAGCCTAAAATCAATCGGGGCCCTGCCGAACGGATTTCTGTTTGTCCGTCTGACGTAGCACAGATGGACACGAACTCAAGGAAGGCCCATGTACTGGACCACTGCCATGTATGCTTTCGCACTACTTGCATCGGCAGGCGCCGTCGCTTATTTCGCGATGCGATTCCGGCGCGGCAAGAGCGATCCACGCGTGCGGGTAAAGGAATTTGATTTTCGTCCCAGCATCGGTTTCGCCCGTCAGGACGGCTGGAAGTCGGTGGCGCTTCTGCTGAAAAATGAAGCCGACGTCCCGGTCTGGGCGGAAGAAATCGAGATTGGGCTCACCGGCCTGGTGGCCACGCGCCAGGCCTCGGAACCTTCCTGTCACGAAGTCCTGAAAATCCGGCAAAACGTGCGGCCGCACGACCTGCTGCCGTTGAGCCTTGTGGAAACCATCTATCAGGCCGCCGGAAGGCCGCAGCGAAGATATTCCTGCGTGCTATCGTCGATCGTTCGATACCGGGTGGGCGAGAAATGGTTTGAGGAACCGATGCAGTCCTACCAGCTGAAAATGAAGGGGCTTACGGTGGCCAACATCCGGCACGAACGCAAAATCACTTATTCGTTCCAACCCTGAAACAAACCCGAAGACCGGCAAATGACGGACATGGGTTCGCGATAGGTTCGGGCAGATCCGGGCATGGAAAATGTTTTGGTACCTCACCAACCCGGAAACATCCGAAAACCGAAACCATTCGCCCGTAATCCCCGCCTTAATGAAAATCAATTTTCAATGGAACGGGGATAAAAACCCGGTATTCAGACTGTGGCCTGCGGCGGGTGAGTAGGACAGGCTTTAGCCTGTCGCACTCGCATTTCATTCGAAAAAAGGCAGACAGGCTGAAGCCTGTCCTACTTTACAGATCCGGCGCATCCATGGAACGCGCGATGGGCGCGCCAATCGGGCCGCCACCGATCGAACCCTGGGAAGGATTGGAGGCCGGCTCCATCATGTGTTTTTTCCCGAAGGTGCGCGTCCCCCATTGCTTCGCCTGCTCCATGTAGATGTAAACCACGGGAGTCAGGAAAAGGGTGACCACCTGCGAGAAAACGAGGCCTCCGACCACCGAAATACCCAGCGGACGCCTGGCTTCCGCTCCTGCGCCCAGTCCCAGGGCAATGGGCAGCGTGCCCATCAGCGCCGCCATCGTTGTCATCATGATGGGCCGGAAACGCACCAGGCAGCCCTGGTAAATCGCATCCGCGGGACTCATTCCGTCCTTGCGTTGCGCCTCCAGCGCGAAGTCGATCATCATGATCGCATTCTTCTTCACGATGCCGATAAGCATGATGATCCCGACGAACCCGTAAACGTCCAGGCTCATATCCAGTAAAGGCGAGACCCAACCGCGTAGCGCCGCCAAATGGAACAGGTACAACGTCAAAAGCGCGCCAAAACCGGCGGAAGGCAAGCCTGAAAGGATCGTGATCGGATGAATAAAACTCTCGTAGAGAATTCCCAGGACGATATAGATCACAAAGATGGCCATCACCAGGAGCAAACCGAGTCCGGTAAGGGAGGACTGAAACGCCTGTGCGTTGCCCTGGAAGGAAGTGCGTATCGTCAGGGGTAGCGTCTGCCTGGCCAGGTTATTAATTTCGTTCACGGCGTCGCCGATGGAGGTTCCCGGCGCCAGGTTGAAGGACATGGTCGTCGCAGCCAGCTCGCCAAGGTGATTCACCGAGAGCGGTCCATAGTCATTAGTCAAACTCGCCACGGCGCTGAGCGGAACCAGTTGGCCGGTCTTGGAGCGGACGTAGAGCGAAGCGATCGCGGTGGCATCGTGCTGGTATTGGGGTTCCAGTTCCAGAATGACCTGATACTGATCATCCGGCGCGTAGATGGTCGACACTTGGCGCTGGCCAAACGCAGAATACAGCGCGTCCTCAATTTGGTTGGCGGTAACGCCGAGGGCCGAAGCATTGTCGCGATCGATCACCACATTGACTTGCGGGTTCCGGACCTGGAGGTCACTGGTGACGTCGAGCAATCCCGGCAACGCTGCCATTTTCGTCTCGAACTCGCGTGCGGAAGCGTAGAGGGCCTTGATATCCGCTCCCTGCAGGGTGAACTGGTACAGGGCCTTGCTGCGCATGCCGCCAATCCGTATGGGCGGATCGTTTCGCATGAATACGGACATGCCCGGCACCACAGCGAGCTTCGGGCGAAGTTCCTGGATGACTTGCTCAACTTGCGGGCGCTCAGAGCGGGGCTTCAGGCGAACCGTCATCGCTCCCTGATTCATCGACCGGCTGTTCAAGCCGACCTGCGACATCACGTACTCGACATTCGGATCATTCATGATGATCCGGTTGATTTCCTGCTGGTGTTTCACCATCGTTTCGAACGAAACACCTTCCGCGGCTTCCGTGGTGACGTTGAATTGGTCGATATCCTCGCTGGGCAGGAAGCCCTTCGGGATCACCACGTACAGATACCCGGTACCGACCAGAAGAAAAACCGCCACCATCATCGTGGCAAATTTATGGCGGAGCACCCGACGCAGGCACAGGTCGTAAACGTGCGTGACCCTGTCCTGGATGTTCTCAAAAAAATTGAACAGGCGGCCGTGCCTTTGCTCTTGCGGAGGTTTCAGGAACCGGCTGCACAGCATCGGCGTGAGGGTCAGGGAGACGAAACCCGATACGACGATGGCCGACATGATGGTCACGGCAAATTCATGCAGGATGCGGCCAATGACTCCGCCCATGAACAACACCGGAATAAACACGGCCGTCAGTGACAGCGTCATCGAAAGAACCGTGAAACCGATTTCCTCGGCTCCATTCACAGCCGCATCAAACGGCTTTTCGCCCATCTCCATGTGGCGCACGATGTTTTCCAGCATCACGATCGCGTCATCCACGACGAAGCCCACCGAGAGCGTCAGGGCCATCATGGAAATGTTATCGAGCGAAAAACCGCCCAGGTACATCACGGCAAATGTGCCCACCAGGGAAAACGGCAAAGCAAGGCTGGGAATCGTGGTTGCGGAAAGATTCCGGAGAAACAGAAAAATAACCATAATGACAAGAAACAGAGAAAGCTCGAGCGTGAACTTCACGTCCTGCATGGACTGGCGAATGGTGATGGTGCGGTCGGCCAGCGTATTCAACACGATCGCCGGCGGGAGTTGCGCCTGCAGACCGGGCAACAGCGCCTTCATGTTGTCCACGACTTGAACGGTGTTCACGCCGGGCTGGCGAAAAATGGCGAGCTGGACGGCGCGCTGACCGTTGTACCAGGTCATGTTTCTTTGATTTTCGACGTCGTCGATTACGTGGCCGATGTCGGACAACCGCACCGGAGAACCGTTCTGGTAGGCCACGATCAGTTTTTCATAATCGGCTGCTTTGAAAAGCTGCCCGGTGGCCTGCACCGTTTCCGTCCTCTGACGCCCCCACAGCGCGCCCGTAGGAAGGTTCACGTTTCCATCACTGAGCGCCTGCCGGACATCGTTGATGCCAATCTGCCGCGTCGCGAGCTCATGCGGATCCACCTGGACGCGCACGGCGTATTTCGTCTGTCCATATACGTTTACCTGAGCGACCCCGTTCACGGTCGAAAGGCTTTGCGCGATCAGATTTTCGGCGTAGTAATCCACTTTGGACAAAGGGAGTGTTGTCGAAGTAAGCGAAAGATACAGAACCGGCTGGTCGGCGGGGTTGACCTTGTAGAAGGACGGCGGCGCCGGCATGTTCTGCGGCAACTGGCGTCCCGCCTGTGTAATGGCGGCCTGAACGTCCTGAGCCGCGCCGTCGATATCACGGTCCAAGTTGAATTGCAGTGTGATGGACGTTCTACCCAGCACATTGTTCGAGGTCATCGAATCCACACCGGCAATCGCGGAGAACCTCTTCTCCAGCGGCAACGCGACCGCCGCCGCCATGGTGTCCGCGTTTGCGCCGGGCAGATTGGCGTTCACATTGATCGTCGGAAAATCCACCCGTGGCAGATCGCTGACGGGAAGAGCCCGATAGGCCACAATCCCAAACACCAGAATCGCCACCATCACGAGGGTTGTCGCGATGGGCCGTCGTATAAAATGTTCCGGAATGCTCATGTCCCTGTCCTTCGCCGCGTCAGATTGGATCCCATAACCACCTTTGCCAAGCGGCTATCAGTTGACCGGCGAATTCTTCAAAGCCGTATCACTCGGATTGCTCTTCACATTGACCTTGGAATTGGGCTCCAGCCGCGCCTGCCCATCAATGACGACCGTCTCACCCGCCGCAAGGCCCTTTTCCACAACGGTCTCGCCATCGATGGTGCGGCCCGCCTGGATCGTTCGAGGTTCCACCCTTTGATCGGCTTTCACCACGTAAACGAACGGGCCGGCATTTCCCGAAACAATCGCCTGCGCGGGAATCACGGTAGCGCCAGCCTGTTCCGAAAGGGTCAGCAAGGTATTGACGTAAAGTCCGGGCCAGAGGCGGTTTTGCGAATTCGAGAATGTTGCCCGCAAATGAAGCGTTCCCGTCGTCGAGTCCACGGCATTGTCCACGAACGCCACAACCCCTTGTTCGGCAGGTCCTTCATCCCGAGGCACCGTGGCCTTGACGCGCAGCGCTCCTCGCGCCATGTATTTCTTGATGTCGGGCCAATACTGCTGAGGAACGGCGAAATTCACAAAAATCGGATTCACCTGGTTGATGATGACGATGGGCACATCGGCAACCCTCACCAGATTGCCGGGCTTTAACATCAGCGCGCCCGTTCGGCCATCGATGGGGGAATAAATTGTGCTGTATGCCAGATTCAATTCGGCCGTCTTGATGGCGGCCTCATCGGCGCTCAGCACCGCGTCGGAAGCATCGGCCAAACTGGTGTAGGTGTCCACCTGCGAGGCGGGAACGATACCTTCGGCGAGCAGCTTGGTATAGCGCTGCGCCTGCAGGCGGTTATTCACCGCCGTGGCCTTGTCGCGAGCCAGCGCGGCCTTTGCCTGGGCAAGCGCTGCTTCATACGGACGGGGATCGATGGTAAGCAGCAGCTGCCCCTTGCGCACGAAATCGCCTTCCTTGAAGTGAACGGCAAGAAGCTGGCCGGCAACTTGCGCTTTGATGGAGACTGTGGAATAGGCTTCGACGTTGCCCACGGCGGTGACTTCGATGGGCATGGATTTCAGAATCACCTTTCCGACAACAACCGGAACGGCCGGGCGGGGTGGAGGCGCAGCATGCTGCTTCGTGCAACCCGAAATCAGCGCAGCGATTACTAACAGGGCTGCCGGGGCGAGAGTCCGCCACTTCCCACACTTAGAAATTTGCAAACTCCGAAAAAGATACACAGTCATTTTACTGATCACCTATCCAACCTGGACTGGACAGCTTAGTCCCCCGTGCTTTGAGTGGTGCTTAGACGCTGCCCACCTCGCAACGGTTACAACTGTTCGCTCGCCCCCCCGTCCCCCTGTACAGTATTGCAATCACAGTATGTTACGGCGCTACTCGAACAGATGAGCCGCGACGTGACAGGTATCCGCCTCCCATGCAAAAGGGATTTCAGTACCCCCAGCTCCACAGTTTTGCTTCACGGATTCGGGATTAGAACACTGGAAATCGAAAAATCATTTGTGGCGAATTCAGGGGATGTGCGTCTCAGATAGACATCTCCGGTAATGAATCTGTTTGAAGGCTGCGCATTCCGCCTCGAAAAACGCGGAACGCCACGGCACGAGCGCAATTCGAGCGGCAATCTTATGGCGCCTATGGCACTGGAACTTTGCCCGGCTGTCCGATCAACTTCGCGGGATCGGCGTCCTTCCTGGGCCGGAATTTCTGCGTCCTTCCGCCAAAGGTTTCGGCGGCATAAAGATTTCCTGACGAGTCGACCGAGAACTGGTGAACGCCCCAGAAAGCGCCGGGAAACGATCCGTAGGTGCCCCAGGAATAGAGGAGTTTCCCGTTCAAGTCATATTTCAAGAACTTGTTGGCAACTCCGTCGGACACCCACAAGTGTTGATCGGCCGTCATCATAATGTCGTAAGGTTGGCGAATGTTGTCCCACTCGTCGATATACTTCCCGTTCTCGTTGAAAATCTGGATCCGGCTGTTCGAACGGTCCGCGACGTATACCCTGCGCCTGGTATCAATGGCGATGGAGTGCGGCAGGTTGAATTGTCCCGGGCCGGAGCCCTTCGTGCCCCAAGTCATCATGTACTTTCCGTTTTTGTCGAACTTCACGACGCGCGTGTTCACGTATCCATCGGTAATGAAGAACGTGCCGTCGGGAAGCCAGGCGATGTCGGTCGGGCGCGCGAAATGCTTGTCGTCCGAGCCGCGCACACCATGCTCGCCGAGTGTCAGCACCAGCTGTTTGCCATCGTGCGTGAATTCGAAGACCTGGTCCACCTGATCATCGACCACCCACACGTGCTTTTCCGAATCGTAGGGGCTGATCCTCACCTTGTGCGGCCCGCGCCCCCCCGCGAACAGATGGTCCCACTGCGTCCAATCCTCGATCAGATTGCCGTCGGCATCCACAATCAATATGCAGTGTTCGAGCCTGGGCTTGCCCTGGGTCGCCGGAATGCCGAACGATCCATAGCCACCCGTGTAGCCCTCAGGCGCTTTCTCAGGGATCGGCAATTCCCCTCTCTGCACCAAGATGACTCGGTTGGGGGACTCCGCGAAAACGCCGCCTTGCGACCCCCACGTCCATCCCTTGTGCCCCAGGGGTTTCGGCCAGCCCGCCACTACTTCGTAGGGACCGGTCTCGTCCTCGCCGCCTTTCTGTTGCGCCGGGGCCGTAGTTTGCCAGGCGGTCACGGCCATCAAAACCGCGCCTAGCGCGATGCCTGCGCGTATCGCAACTTTCATGGCAACCTCCAGGAACAATAAGGGAAACGTTTCGCCAGCAGCTCATAGGAAGGATATGGAGCCGCTGGGACGCTTTTATATTGCCCTCCGGTTCCTGTCCACACAAAACTTTTTGCGCGGCAAAAAGCCCTTGCCGGGTCATGCCGGGCGCGCGACGATCCAATTCGACGTGGTCGTTCCGGATGCGCGATAATGAAGCGTTATCGAGGCACACACGAAGGAAAAATGCCGTCCACCGCCATACGCTTTGCGACCTGCCTGGTTGCAATTCTCGCAATAGTTCCGTGCAGCCGGGCGCAGCCCGCATTTCCAGCCGCCTCTGCGGAAAATTCCTCCGCGCCGCCGGCCATCGTTTTTGGCTTTGTAGGGGGATTTGTCCGGCATAACGATATCGTGCACAGCGTGGTCCAATTGGCCGCGCGTCTGCACCAGGAATTTCCTTCGAACACGATTGTGGAGGTGTTTGAAAACCGCAACGGTGAAAACGCCTATCGAAGAATCCGGACCTTGCTGGACACCAACCGCGATGGGACTTTATCCGTTGAAGAAAAACGCGCCGCGCGCATCATCTTCTACGGCCATAGCTGGGGCGCTTCGGAATGCATTTTTCTGGCGCACCGCCTTGGAACGGAAGGCATCCCGGTGCTGCTCACCGTGCAGGTGGATAGCGTGGCCAAGCTCGGGCAAAATGATGAGGTCATTCCCGCGAACGTCGCGCAGGCCGTAAATTTTTACCAGGCCGACGGGCTGCTGCACGGCGATCCCACAATCCGCGCTGCGGATCCGGCACGCACGCGCATCCTCGGCAATTTCCGGTTTAGCTATGCCGCAAAGCCCTACAATTGCATCGCATATCCCTGGTACGCCCGCATCTTCATGAAAGCGCATACCCAGATTGAATGCGATCCCAAAGTCTGGGGACAGGTGGAGTCGCTGATCCGCTCCGCCTTACACGCATCCGCGAAAACGCCGCCAGCCCGATAAATGAGCGCTCGTTTTTCTCGATGGCGCTCAGAAACCCCTTATCGTTCGACCTTGCTGATTCGAAGACGCTCCCTTTCCGCGCGCAAACACGAAATCATGAATTCGCGGTAAGCGGGATATTTTTCAGGGGGAATGCGGCTTTGCGTGAATGAAAAAGTCTGTTTTGCGAGAATGGCGTTTCCGCTCATCGAATATTCCACGTCCAGTTCCCCAAACTCCGATTGGATGGACGTCTTGTCCGGAAGGCGGTCCACGCGCATGCCCGGAGGCAATTCGATGCGATATTGACCCTGAATCTGCTCCGGCGTGCCGATATCAAGAGGCAGCTTGCGCGGACTGGAGCCATATTCGGGAACGTCCATTCCGGAGAGGAACAACGGCTGCAAAAACCAGGTATCGCCGCTCGATGCCGAGGAAAAATCTCCCGCGAACGAAAATCGCTCCGTGATTTGCTGGCGGCTATCGCTCGCGCCGGAGATCGATGCGCGTTGAAACTGGGCCTGGGTCACATAATTCGCGACGCGGTCTTCAAAGCCCTTGAGAATCTCGCTTTGCGAACGCCCGCGATAAAAATAGTGCTTCCGCGCATCTGCCGCTCCCAGATACTTCACTTCCACGTCAGCGGTTCCCCTGCCGTCCGGCTGCAGGACTACATGCGCGGTATATCGTGTCCCGTTCGTATCCGGGGGCGCCTCGGGAATGCGTCGCAGTTCGCCGTGATCGGCATACGCGATGAGCGCAAAGACGCCTTGATCCATTTCCGGTAACTGGCCCAGGGGGTCCGTTTCGGAAGTCGGATCCATCCAGAGGATTTGTGTCCGGGGATCGTAGGACGGGAACCGCTCGACCCCGGGCCGAAGGCTCGCCGAAACCGGCAGGGCCACGATCATATGGTCGAAAGTGGTCAGCGTCGGGATCTTGGGATCGGCTTCCAGGTCTCCGCGAGTTCCCACCAGCGCGGGATAGCCGCGCAAACCGATTTTACCGAGCATGGAAATCAGCAAGTTGGCCTTGTCCTTGCAATCCCCATACTTGTTCTTGTAGACGTCCGCGGCCGGATGAGGCTGGTAACCGCCAATACCGATTTCAACCGCTACATATCGAATCCGGCGGGAAACGTAATTATAGAGCGCGTCAATCTTGGACAGCGTATCGGACTGGCCGTTCTCAAGACCGTCCACTTGCGACGCGATTTCGGTTTCCGGCTTCTTTCCATTGTCGAAAAGCGCGTGGTAGGAGTGCCCCGCCTGGGCCCACGATTGCAGCGCCGCAGGGCCCTTTGCGTCGTAATTGATCACCACCTCGGCGGCCAACGAGGAAAACGGCGGGGCGTCCGGCTCCTCCACAATGCCGGCCCTGTTTTCGGTGCGAAACGTGGCCTCCGTCGGCGACGAATTCACAACCGCAACGCGGTCCGGATAATTGATAAACCAGCGCATCGAGCCGGAAGGCACCGAAACGTGTAATTCGGCCAGCCGGACGGGAATTTCTTCTTCCAAACGGAACTTCTCGCCACTGATTGGGGTCGAGCCCTCTGTAACAATCTCAAACCCGACCAGCGATCCGTCTTCCGCACCCGAGGCCTTGATCTTTTTGACGCGAACATCGGTGAACATTGCAAACGCCGAGAAGCCGGCCACGGTGATCAGATCATTTTTCCCGGACTGCGTCACACGCCCGGAGGGCGATATAGCCCAGGTTTGTATTGAGACGACTTTGGAGTCGTTGTTTTCATATCCCTCCGCAGTAATAAACGGCTCGGCAGCGCGCCAGTTCAGCACGCGGATGGCGCGGCGTTCGGTCATTACAAATTTGCCCGAGGCGTCCACCGTGAAGTCGTTCCATTCGCCGACAATGACGGCGGCGCTCCCGTCGCCGAAATGCCCAAGATCCGCGTGGCTGGCTGCCGCCAGCCAGTCCGGCACGGATGCGGCCCGGGTGACCGGGGCGTCCGCCAGGCACAGCAGCAGCGCAAAAAAAAGCAGGCCGGCGGCCTCCGCGAATCTATTGCTCCCGAAGGATGATGACTTCCTGATCGTTTTTGGCGATTTGGTCGAAGAACTTTTTGGCATTCAAATACTCCAAATTCGTTTGCAAGAGCGTCTTCTTCAGATAATAGGTTCGCGTGCAGGTCACGGTGTTCCCATTCTGCGAGCAGGAATGAGAGAACCCGCCGAGATCGTTATCGATTTTCACTTCCTTGGGCAGTTGTTCCACTTTGATTTCCGGCGCGAGATGCCACGTGCTCGTGCTGATTCGTTTTTCGGGATTGTCGAATCGCACGGCGGAATGCCGCACCGTGGTCTTGAACTGCGGCTGCTCGAACCGATCGTTGAGCCAGGGATTGAGCAAAAGCTCTCCCGGGCCGGCCTTATTGGCAAGCGTTTCCCGCAGGTGCGCCTTCAGAACGAGCGGCTGGGAGGAGTCTCGAAAAACGGGATGCGTAATTTGGGTGACTTCGAAATCGGGTTGTCCCGCGGCGAAATAATCTGTCAGCCGCTGTTCCACTTTCTGGGGAGAATCATCCAAAAGGTCCGCTCGGAAATCAATGGCTTCAGAGCCTTTCAGGTCGATTTCCGCATCGCCGTCGACCGTCCAGCCCTTGGCGACCTGCATCATGGTCTTCCCCGAGGAAACATTGTCATCCATCGATCCTTCGGGAATCCGTGCTTCCTGGATCTTGTTGCCCTTGACGGCCAGTCCCAGCACGCCTCGATCAAACCACGGCACTTCCCCGAAGGGAGATGCGGGATCGGCAGGATCGGCAAAAGCGGCGCCGTTTTTGAAATTCAAACGCGTGATGGCCCTGGAGAACTGGCTGTAATTCGGAAATCCGCCGGCAAGCGCCTCCCAGTTCCGCGTGGCCACCAAAACCAGGTTCGCGTCGACTTTCACTTCCTTAAGCATAATGACGAACAGGGCATTGATTTCGTCCGGGTCGCCGCGTTTGTCGGTTAGGATGTCATCCGCATGCCGACCCAGGCGGACGCCGATCACGTTGCTTGAGGCAATGTTCTGCTGGATATACTGGTAGATGGCTTCCGCCTTCTTTTGCGGATCGGAAAGATTTCCTGCCAGATCCTTGGCCTTATTCCTGGTCTCCTTCTCGTTCTTTTCCATCGTCTTGAAATCCTGCGAGGTTTGCTTGGCCACATCATTCCAATCGGTGATGAGGGGAAACACCTCCCCGTTAAAGCCCAACTGGCGCGGAGCAAAAAGCATGATGGTTGCCAGGTCGCGATAGGGCAGGGAGAAAGGCTCGATCTGGATGGGGTGCAAATTCTTGACCGAAAAATCATATTGCACGCCTTTTACAGTATCCACATGCGAAGCGGAAATCTTGCTTACCGTGGTTTCCAGAGGAAATTGCGCCATGCTGAGCCGCGGACCGATGACCACCCGGAGAGTAGATTCCAGCGTCCCCAGGCCGCGCGTATCAAAAACCCACTGCGGAGGGAAAAACCAGTCTTCATACTCTTCGATCTGATACTCGATGATCGCACCCGGCACCACCGAGGGAAATGTGAAGCTCGTCTCAATGATCGCGAAGTTTTTCCCGGACTCGTACGCCTTGCCCCGAAACACTTTGGAGGGATCCAGCGGGATAATCTGGCCCGATGGCAGAATCGTGCGCCCCTCAACTTTGGAAATGCGCATGTTCTTGGGAGCATCCACGGAAATATTGGCCGCATCGCGCCCGGCGTCGTTGAATATCTTGATTCGCGCGTATGTTCGAATCCGAGTGGTCCAAAAGAGGCTTTGCTGCTCGATGACATCCACTTCCCCGTGTTTGAACAGCACCACCGCCCCCGCCCCCGGATCGAGGGGGTTCGATTTCATGCTTTTTTCCGCATCCGTCACCGGGTCCCAATCGAAAGCGGCTGCTTTGACAGCGTGGAAAGAGATCGCGAGAAATAGAATCAGCGGGATAATGACCCTGCGAAGCATGACTTGAGCCCTCCCTGGTTGTTAGCGACTTTCGAATGCGCTTCGGACCGCAGGATTTCGGCCTCTAAAAAGTAAACCGGTCGGATGCTGGCAGAGCTTTATCCCCATCAAGGTAAGTTGTCAAGTTATATATCATTCTCCGCCTCGCCCACATCGCCTCGCACGATCCATCGCTTTCCATTCGCAATGGCGGCCCATTTATGCTGTGTCCTGCCCCAACTGGAAATGGAGAAAGCGTTCGTCGGTTGTTAAGATAACGGAGCGAACACATCAAGAAACAACGGAAGCACTACACGCCGGAAGAGAAGCCCTCCATTCTGAGGAGGCATTTGGTGGAAGGCGTGCCGAACTCGGATCTGTGCGACGAACGGGGACTCCAGCCGACGGTGTTCTACCGCTGACAGAAGGAGTCCTTCGAGAACGGAGCCGGGGGCTTTCCAACAACGAGGACGAACCAACCATCAGTCCGGGCAGGAGCGCATCGCCCAACTAGAAATAAAGATCCAGACGAAGGATGAGGTTCTGGCCGAACTGATGGCGGAGTATCTTGCCCTAAAAAAAAGTTGGGGAACTCTGACCGGGGTCTGGGTTCCGCATGACACGCGGGACCAGATCGTCGATTTTGTCCAGCGCTGGTCTGAAAAGACTGAGATCAGAGCCGGGCAGTTCATCTGGTGGATCGGCATCACAGCCAGCAAGTTTTACGGCTGGCGCGAGCGGTACGGCAAGGTCAACGAACACAACGGCTGAGTTTCCCCGGGACTATTGGCTGGAGGATTTGGAGAAACCGGCGATCATTGCGTTCCACCTTAAAAATCCGCTGGAAGGCTACCGGCGGCTGACGTTCATGATGCTGGATGCCGATATTGTGGCGGTGAGTCCGGCCAGCGTGTGGCGCGTGCTGAGTCGAGGTGGACTGCTGCGAAAGTGGAACGGGAAGCCCTCGAAGAAGGGGACTGGCTTTGACCTGCCGCCGCAGCCGCACCAGCATTGGCATATCGACGTTTCCTACCTGAATGTTTACGCGACGTTCTGCTTTCTACTACCTGTGCAACATCCTGGACGGCTACAGCCGTTTCCTGGGTCACTGGGATCTGCGGGAACCGATGACCGAGGCCGACATTGAGATCATTCTGGAACGGGCCAAAGAGAAGTACCCAGTGGTTAGGCCGTGAGTAATCTCGGATAACGGGCGGCAATTTATCGCCAAGGACTTCAAGGAGTTCATCCGAATTTCGGGCATGACGCACGTCAGGACTTCGCCGTATTACGCGCAATCGAACGGCAAGATCGAACGCTGGCACAAACCACTCAAAGGGGAGTGCATCCGCCCGCGAACGCCCCTATCGCTCGAAGATGCGCGGCGTCTGGTGAAGCGTTACATAGAGCATTACAACACCGTGCGTCTGAACAGCGCCATCGGGCACATCACGCCAAAGGACGTGCGCGTCGGGCATCAGCAGGGGATTCAGGCCGAGAGGGATCGGAAGTTAGAGGCGGCGAGGCAACAGCGGAAGAATCGCCGCCAGCGGGCTGCGTGAAAGAAAACGAATGCTCCACCATAAATTCTTTGCAGTGGCAGCGAGGTCTGTGTCCAGCATCCAAGTCCGCAGCCCAGGCCGCCAGGGAACTGCCCCTGCCCGAGACCCAATGCGGAGTACTGGTCCTAGCCGCACTTGCCCGCCGATTCGGAGGGGCGGTTTCTCTTATCCCGCTCCCAGGATTCGGCAGAAATAGAAAATGCTTTACTACTATGCTGAAATGATTTTCCGTGCGTGCAGTAGGAACCTCCTTCATTTCAGGATGGCGAAATTGGCATCGAACGTGCTGGTACCAGCAGGATATGAGGTTAGAGTGAAAGCCTTTAGTTCCGACACTACAAGGGGGATTTTTGAACATAAAAAATTTATTGTGGATGATACCCGTAATATTGCTCATCATAGCCATGGGAGGCACGGAAGCGTGCGCCGATACGATCTATAGCAATCTGAGTCCTTCCAGCCCGACATACAATGGCACCGATGCCGTCGGGTCATACCTCGTATCGGGCGCGACCGCGACTGTTGGGCTCGCCGTTACTAGCGCCATGGCCTTTACTCCGTCTGGGACTTATGACCTCTCCCAGATTGACCTGGCGCTCGGTTGGCACTCCTCCGGCACCAATTCCGTAGTTATCACCCTCAATTCCGACAGCGGAAACGCGCCGGGGACGGTCCTGGAAACCTGGAGCCAGTCGAGCCTGCCGACTTTCTTATCTACTAGCGACGTGCTGCAAACTCTTCTGCCCATCTCTACGATCACTCTAACCTCCGGCGATCAATATTGGATTGAGGTCAGCCCGGGCGCTTCAGACACTTGGGCAGCCTGGAATGGAAACAATACCGGCGCGAAGGGGACCGCTTGGCAAAATGGAACCACTTTTTCCAATGACACGCTCGGGGCCTTCGACGTTCAGGGAACCGCTCCAGTCACTGCGGTGCCAGAGCCATCAACTTGGCTGCTACTGGCGGCGGGTTTGCTGGCTTTGCTGGCCATGGGAGGCTTTCTGCCGTTGCAGGGCCTCCATCGCGCCTAAGCGGACGGCTACACGCCGTCGGTTTCCGCGAAGGGATTTCGAACTAGACAAAAGGCTCGGCTACGTGGCAGGTAGCCGAGCCTTTCTGTTTTTGCACGTTATAAGCCTCCAACTTCGGGGGCAATATTGGCGAGATATTCAGTGGTCAAGACGGAGAGGGTCTTGTCATTTGTCTGACTTCAGCAGAAATGCCGCTTTAATACAAACGGTCAGGCCGGGGACGCCGCCTCGGCTATCGCGTCGGCACTCGGAAGTTTAAGTATTGTTTTCGTCTTCGACATGGTACGGCGCCAATTATTTTGCGTCGATCGAGGGAACAGTTCTTGCCTATCCTATGCCCACTCGACCGGGTACCCATGGCAGCTTCCTTACGTCTGCTCCAACTCCGATTTCACCACCACTTACGACGGCACCGCCGGCGAGGTTGGTGGATACTTCGCTCAGTTTTCTCAGTCCCCCATCGTGACACCAGAGCCGGGCACTCTTATGCTCACGCTGTCAGGACCAGGGTTGGTAGGATGGATGGTCTTGTTGCGAAAGCGTAAAGCTCAGCATCTAGCACAGACCAACTGAACGCATCTTCCAGTACCGCGACCCTAACCCCACCGAGCACCCACCGCATCCAGCGCCGACCGTATCGCTCAACGCCTCGCCGGATTACCTCCAGCAGGACGTTTTGCTCACAAAGCCGAGCCACACGCTCTTGAAATGCTTGCCATGTCGAAGGCGCAACGCCGGTCACATCATGCTTCCTGACCGCAAATCCGAGCTACAATGACCTTGCCCCAAGGGGTGGATTACTCATTTACGGAAAGCGCCCTCATTCCATTTTCGGCTCAACCAACACAGATGTGCAGGGGCGTCCGTAAACCGCGGAACCCCGCATGACGGGCCGCAGACAGCACGCTGCTCGCTACCGGCACACACCCGCAAGCACACAGGCAGCCATCAGAAGACCCTACGGCATCGAAGGAATTGGTAAACTGGTTTGACGGCGGAACCCGGCTTCGCGTCCCCCGCCCAATCGGGGTAGGACTTCCTCGGAGGATGCATGAGAATGAAAAGCGTCGCAACGTTCCTGCTGGCAACAATCAGTATCGTGGGACTGGCCGCCGGCTGCTCGAACACCAGGAAAGATGAAGCCGTGGCCCAGGATATCCAGGCCAAAATGTTTTCCGACCCGCAGGTGAAGTCGGCAAACATTTCAGTGGCCGTAAAAGACGGCGAAGCAACTTTATCCGGCGACGTTACGGATGACGCAACGCGCCTGCAAGCCTACAAAATCGCCTCGGACACGCCCGGAGTGAAGCATGTGACTGACCAGATGACGGTGCAAACGGCACAAACTGCTCCCGCGGCCGAGCCGGTGCCAGTTGAGCCGCCTCCCGTATCCAGGCCGGAGCGGAAAGCTCCAAAACAGCACGCCAAATCCAGCCTGAGCTCGAAAAAAATCGAATCGGAGCCGGCGCCAGTTGAGCCGCCTCCTGCTCCGGCGGCCGTCACCCCGCCTCCGGAACGGGAAACCGCTGATGCGCCTCCTCCGTTGCCACCGCAACCCAGGCGCGTGGTAATTCCGGCTGGGACTTCGGTGCGGGTACAAATGATTGACGGCGTGGACTCCTCGGTGAATCACACGGGCGAGATGTTTCACGCGACTCTGGCCTCCCCGATCGCGGTTGACAATCAGATCGTCGTTCCCGCGGGAACCGACATGTACGTCAAACTGATGAACGCCAAATCGGCGGGTCACATGACCGGAAAGAGCGAGCTGGTCCTGGAACTGGTTCGCATGGATTTTCAAGGAAGGTCTTATACGCTCGCCTCAAACGATTACGAGCAGACTGGCGCCTCGCGCGGCAAACGCACGGCGGAAACCGTGGGTGGCGGCGCGGTGTTGGGCACGTTGCTGGGCGCCGTGATCGGTGGCGAGAAAGGCGCGGCCATCGGCGCGGCCACAGGGGCGGGAGCCGGCACGGTCGTGCAGGGAGCGACCAAGGGACAACAGGTTCAGGTTCCCTCGGAGACCAAACTCGATTTTTCCCTGGACCAATCCGTGGAAGTCACCTACTTCCCGGAAAGAAACCGCTCGATGCGCCGCTAAGGCCTGCCTGGCCGGGCGAGCTCGCCGGAACGCACGCCGGATCGCAATTGATTCGTGAGGGGCGATTCGTGACAGGTGAAAAAATCCATCACGCGCCCCTCGGCCCAGTGGCGCGCCTCCCCGGCATAACGTGAAATGAAAGCGCAATGTCCGCCGCGTTCAGGAGCAATCAACGTCACGTGCGGATTGCCGGCCAGCGCAGGATCGGAAAAACTCGTGAACGGAACGAAGGGATCGTCCTGCGCGGTAAGGATGAGCGCCGGAACACGGATGCCGCCGGCGACGCGCAGCGCGCTCGACCGGGCATAGTAATCCGAGGCGTCGCGAAATCCGCAGTAGGTTGCCGTGACGATATCGTCGAAATCCCGCAGGGTGCGCGCACGGGCCATGGGGCCAAGATCGAATTTTCCCGGAAAAAGCTTGGCCTTGCGCCGCATGCGTTCCTTGAGCCGTTCCACAAAATGCCGCTGGTAAATAAAATTGCCGGGAAGCGCGACCGCATCAGCGCACAGCGCCAGGTCAACGCAGGGGCATACGGCCGCCACCCCGCGCAATTCACGCGGCGCCGAATCCGCCAGTTCGCCGGCCAGCTTCAACACCAGATTGCCGCCCATGGAGTATCCTGCAAAGAAAATTCCGGTGAGCGCATCGCGCTCGATCAGCTCCATCAGAACCGCGCGGTAATCTCCGGAAAGGCCGGAATTGTAGAGCGTCGGAGTGAGCGACTCGGTTCCGCCGCAGTTGCGCTGATTGAGCCGCACTGCGTTCCATCCCGCCGCAAATGCGCGCTCCGCGAGCCCGAGCATGTATCCGGACTGGCTCGAACCCTCCAGCCCGTGAACCAGCACGAGCGTGGGGCGTTCCCGGGGCGCCGCCTGCCAGTGGCACTCGCCCCGGATCCTCGTGCCGGGCTCGGTTTCGAATTCCCGGGCCACGCTTCGCGGCAAACGCGGAAACCGCCTGGGCCACAGCGATGAGACAAGCGTCTGAGCGTGCGGATTGCGCAATAATGCGTGGGGTTCGAAGGTTTCCATGCCAACTTCATTCTACGATAGTTTCATGCCGTGCCGGAGCATGCGCACGCTTGATTTCGGGCGGCCGGACGCTTAGAATGAATTTTCACCCATGAATCTCAGCTGTCGCGAATACTCGCAACTCTTCCGCCCAGCGGCTTCTCGCTGGGCTGCGCTGTATTCAGGGGCCGTATTTTTATCGCTTTTTTTATCGTCCAAGGAGATGTGAATGGAAGGACCGATCCTGGAAGGTCTGACATTTGATGATGTCCTGCTGGTGCCGGGAAAGTCCTCGGTACTCCCCACGGAAGTCAACACGCAGACGAAGCTCACCCGCAAGATTTCCCTGAATATTCCGCTCGTTTCGGCCGCCATGGATACCGTCACTGAATCCAGGCTGGCCATCGCCATGGCGCGGCAGGGAGGACTGGGTTTCGTGCACCGGAGCATGAGCGTCGAGCGCCAGGCCGAGGAAGTGGACCGCGTGAAGCGCTCGGAAAGCGGAATGATCGTCGATCCGGTGACGATTTCCCCGGAACTCACCGTTCGCGAGGCCATGGATATCATGACGAAGTACCGCGTCTCGGGTTTGCCGGTGACGCGCGGGCCTCTGCTGGTGGGCATCCTGACGAACCGCGATCTGCGCTTTGAAAAAAATCTCGATCAGCCGGTCAGCGCGGTCATGACCAAGGACAACCTGGTGACCGTGCCGGTGGGCACCACGCTCGAAGAGGCCGAGCGCATTCTGCAAACGCACCGGATTGAAAAACTGCTGGTGGTGGACGCCGAGTTCCGGCTCAAAGGCCTGATCACCGTCAAGGACATCCAGAAAAAACTGGAGTTTCCGAACGCTGCAAAGGATGAGCAAGGACGCCTGCTGGTGGGCGCGGCCATTGGAGCGACCGGGGACTTTCTGGAACGCGCCGTGGACCTGGCGCGGACCAAGGCGGATGTGCTGGCCATCGACACGGCCCACGGACATTCGGCGCGCGTCATGGACGCGATTCGCGCGGTCAAGCATCGCCTGCCAGATATGCAATTGGTCGCCGGAAACGTTGGAACCTACGAAGGGGCCCGCGACTTGATTGCGTTGGGCCTCGACGGAATCAAGGTGGGCGTCGGTCCCGGATCGATTTGCACCACGCGTGTGGTCACCGGAGCGGGCGTGCCACAAATCACGGCCATCCTGGAAGCCGTGCGCGCCGCCAAGGGAACCGGCGTGCCGGTCATCGCGGACGGCGGAATTAAATATTCGGGCGACATCAGCAAGGCCATCGCCGCGGGCGCGGCGGTCACGATGCTCGGCGGGCTATTCGCCGGAACCGAGGAATCGCCGGGAGAAACAATTCTCTACCAGGGGCGCACGTTCAAGTCCTATCGCGGAATGGGATCCCTGGGCGCGATGCAGGCAGGCTCGGCGGCCGCGGATCGCTACGCGCAGGAAGGCGCGGCGCGCGGAAAAACCGTGCCGGAGGGCGTCGAAGGACGCGTCCCTTACAAGGGCTCGCTCGGCGCGCTCGTCGATCAGCTTGTGGGCGGGCTCAAGAGCGGAATGGGCTATTGCGGCGTGGCGACGCTGGCCGAATTGCAGGAACGCTCCCGGTTTGTGCGCATCACGGGCGCCGGTCTGCGCGAAAGCCATGTGCATGACGTGATCATCACGCGCGAAGCACCGAACTACCAGGTCGAGTAATGCGGCGCTGGACCCGGCTGCGGGCATGGCTGCCGGCGGTTGCCTGGGCCGCCGTGATTTCCCTGGCTTCCACGGATGCGCTGTCCGCAAACCATACTTCCCGTATCCTTTTCCCCGTATTGCACTGGCTGTTTCCGCACGCCAGCTCCGAAACTCTCGACCAGATGCAATTTTTCATACGAAAAACGGCACACCTGTCCGAATATTTCGCGTTCAGTTATTTCCTGTTGCGCGGGGTGCGCGGAAAAGATCGTGGATGGCGTTGGCGCTGGGCCGTCTGGGCGATTGCCATCGCGGCGGGATATTCCGCGCTTGACGAATTTCACCAGTCGTTTGTCCCGAGCCGCACGGCATCGCCGTGGGACTCGCTGATCGATACGACGGGCGCTGCTACCGCACAGATTTTTCTGGGTTTGTGGGCCTGGTTTCACGCGCAGCGCTGGGGCAAGTCTCCGAGCGGAAAAACACCCGCAAAGTAGGGCAGGCTTCAGCCTGTCTGGGTTTGTAGCGAAGCCGGCAGTAAAAACCAGAGAGGCTGAAGCCTGTCTTACCAAAGTAAAGGCCCGTCCCGGATCTGCCGGAACGGGCCCTCTTGTTTCGTTTTCAGATTTGCGGTTTCTTACGCGCCGGCCTTCTCTTCCTTCTTTTCGTCTTCGGCGGGCTTTGCGGCCTTCGCTTTCTTGTCCTTGTCCTTTTCCTTTTTCTTGAGTTTGGAACCAAGCAGTTCCAGGATGGCCAGATCCGCGCCGTCTCCAATGCGGAAGCCGGCATGAATGATTCGCGTGTACCCGCCGGAGCGGCCGGAGAAACGCGGGGCAATGTCCGCGAACAGTTTTTTGGTGGCGCCGGGGGTCATGAGATAAGAAGCCGCCTGGCGGCGAGCGTGCAGGGTGTCGCGCTTGCCGAGCGTGATCATCTGCTCGACCAGCGGCTTGGCGGCCTTGGCCCGGGTGATGGTGGTGGTGATGCGCTCTTTCTCGATCACGTTGGTCACGAGGTTGCGCAGCGTGGCCCGGCGATGCGCCGGCTGACGTCCAAGTTTCGAACCATAGTTGCGATGTCGCATGATGGGATCCTTCGGGCGCCTACAGGCCCGCGGTTTCCTCCGGCGTGGGAGGTGCGGTCTGGCTGGGGAGCGGCGGCCAGATAATACGGCCGTGCTCGTCAAACTTCATGCCCAGGCTCAGGCCCATTTTGTGTAGGATTTCCTTGATTTCATTGAGCGACTTGCGGCCGAAGTTTTTCGTCTTCAGCATCTCGTTTTCGCTCTTCTGAACCAGTTCGCGGATGGACTGGATATTCGCGTTCTTCAGGCAGTTGTAGGAACGCACGGAAAGTTCGAGTTCCTCGACCGAGCGGTCCAGATGCTCGACGCGGGGATCGTTGTACGATTCCACCGACTCTTCGATAACGTCGGGCTGCTCTTCGAAGTTGATGAAGATGCTCATGTGGTCCTTGACCAGCTTCGAGGCCAGACCGATGGCATCCTGCGGCGTGATCGCGCCGTTGGTCCAGACTTCCAGGGCAAGCTTTTCGTAATCCGTCATCTGTCCGAGGCGCGCCGCTTCCACCGCGTAGTTCACCTTGCGTACGGGGGAATGGACCGAATCGACGGGGATATAGCCGATCGGCAGATCCTCATCGAAATTGCGGTCCGCCGAGACGTATCCGCGGCCGTTCTTCACGCGCATCTCCAGCTGCAGCTTTCCGCCCTCATTGACCGTGGCGATATAGACCGTCTTATCGAGCACCGCGAAGTCGGCGTCTTCCTCGATCATGGCTGAAGTCACCACACCGGGATTCTCGACGTTGACGTAGATCGTTTTCGCCTGGTCATTGTTGAGTTTCAGAGGCACTTGCTTCAGGTTGAGAATGATGTCGGTGGCGTCTTCCACCACGCCCGGAATCGAAGAGAATTCGTGCAGCACGCCCTCGATTTTGACGGCGGTGATGGCCGCGCCTTCAATCGAGCTCAACAGAGCCCGGCGAAGAGCGTTGCCCACGGTGGTGCCCCATCCGCGCTCAAACGGCTGAGCGGAAAATTTCCCGAATTTATCAGTAAGCGACTCGAGTTCGGCCGCCAATCGTTTTGGTTTCTGAAAACCTTTCCACATCTGTTCAGTCCTTCCTCCCCGCATCTGCGGGGAAATCAATCCTCATTCCAAAATCTCGCGTTTCAAATTTGAAAGCTCACACTTCAAACTTGAAGGCCCGAAGATTGGATCTCAAATCTCGCATATCCGATTTGAAATCCCGAACCCAGCTACTTCGAGTACAGCTCGACGATGAGCTGCTCGGTGATGGGCGGCGTCTGCACGTTTTCGCGTTTCGGCAGCGCAACCACGCGGGATTTGAAGGCGTCGCGATCGATTTCGAGCCACGGCACGGCGTTCTGGCTCTGTGCGACGTTGCGCGCTTCGAGCACCATCGCGTTCTGGTGCATCTTGTCCTTGAGCGTGATTTCCTCGCCGACGCCCACCAGGTACGAAGGAATATTTACCTTCTTCCCGTTGATCTGAATGTGGCCGTGGAGGACAATCTGCCGCGCCTGGGAACGCGAACTGGCGAACCCGGACCGCCAGACGGCATTGTCCAGTCGCCGCTCGAGCATGACGATGAGGTTTTCGCCCGTGGGTCCTTGCGCGCGCTCGGACTTTTCGACATAGTTGCGGAACTGCCGCTCCAGCAGCCCGTAGGTGCGCTTCACTTTTTGTTTTTCGCGCAACTGCAGGCCGTAACCCGCCAGTTTTTTCACGCGGCGCGACTGGCCGTGCTGTCCCGGAACAAAGTTGCGCTTTTCGATGGCGCACTTCTCGGTAAAACAGCGCAGCCCCTTTAAAAACAGCTTCTGCCCTTCCCTGCGACAGAGCCGGCAAACCGCTTCTCGATGACGTGCCAAATGCGTTTCTCCTTATCTTGCTGCTTCTCAGAACCAAAGATTTCAGAACCAAGGATTTCAGAAACAAAAAATCATTTCTAACGGCGCCGGATCAGACGCGGCGGCGCTTGGGCGGACGGCAGCCGTTGTGCGGAATCGGCGTCACGTCCTTGATGTGCACGATATGCAGGCCCGAAGAGGCCAGGGCGCGCACGGCGGACTCGCGGCCCGACCCGGGTCCCTTCACGCGCACTTCAATCGATTTCATCCCGTACTGGTCGCGCGCCACTCCCGCCGCCGTGCCCGAGGCCTGCTGGGCGGCGTAGGGAGTTCCCTTACGCGATCCCTTGAAGCCGATCGATCCGGCCGAAGACCACGATACGGTGCGTCCATCCGGCCCGCAGATCGTGATGATCGTGTTGTTGAACGTGGCCTGGATGTGCGCCACGCCGTGCGGGACGACGCGCTTCTCCCGCTTCTTCTTGAACTCTTTCTTGCGCTTCGAAGTCTTTGCTGGCGCCTCTGTGGCGCTCTGCTTCGGTTCTTTTGCCAAGTCAGTACCCTCGCTTCAAGCTTGCCGAATCGTAAAAACTTTTTCTGCCGGACCGTTACTTGCGGGCGGCGATTTTCTTCGCTGCGACGGCGCCCTTGCGTGGCCCCTTGCGGGTCCGCGCATTGGTGTGCGTTCGCTGGCCACGTACGGGCAGGTTGCGCCGGTGGCGCAGCCCGCGGTAGCACTGGATTTCGATCAGCCGGCGAATATTCATCTGGATCTCCTTGCGGAGATCCCCTTCCACGCGCCCTTCGGTTTCGATGGCCTGGCGCAGCCTGTTAATCTCTTCCTCGGTAAGATCCTTGATCTTCTTGGTGTGTTCCACGTCCGCCTTGGTGCAAAGCGCGAGTGCGCGGGGCTGTCCGATTCCATAGATCGACGTCAGGCCAACCCAGATGCGTTTCTGCGGCGGAAGATCGACTCCTGCAATACGTGCCATGCGTGCTCCTTAATTTTCTTGCGGGCTCCCTTTGGGAATTCAGGGTCAACAGGCAGAGCCCACACTCGTTTCTTGGGTCTATCCCTGGCGCTGCTTGTGTTTCGGGTTGACGCAAATCACGCGTACCACCCCGCGCCGGTGGATGACCTTGCACTTATCACAAATTTTCTTTACCGATGCCCGAACTTTCATTTCCCGCTCCTTGCTGAACTCGCTTACTTGTACCGGTACACGATGCGGCCGCGCGTCAGGTCGTACGGGGAAAGCTCCACCGCAACTTTGTCTCCGGCGAGGATGCGGATGAAGTTCTTACGCATCTTTCCGGAAATGTGCGCCAGCACCTGATGCTTGTTCTCCAGTTCGACCCGAAACATCGCATTGGGCAGAGGTTCAATCACCGTCGCCATTACTTCGATGGCGTCTTCTTTCGGGTTGGACGCGTCCACCTTGCGCTTTTCCCGTTCGGGTCGCCTGCCCACCGGACCTCTCCCCCGGCCTACCATGACGGTCCCTCCAGTTCGCGAGGACGCGTCAGGACCCATGGCCCATTCTTGGTGACCGCCACGGTATGTTCGAAATGCGCCGACTTGGTGCCGTCCGCCGACACCGTCGTCCAATCATCCCCGAGTACCCGGACTTCCGGTCCGCCGATATTCACCATCGGCTCGATGGCAAAGACCATGCCTTCCTGCAAGCGCGGGCCGCGGCCGGGCTCACCGTAATTGAGCACGTTGGGCTCCTCATGAATGTGCGTACCGATACCGTGGCCACACAGATCCCGAACAACCGAATATCCGTACTTGCGCTCGACCCAGCCCTGCACGGCGGCCGAAATATCCGATAACCGGTTACCCACCTGCACCTTCTCGATCGCCAAATCCAGCGACTCCCGTGTGACTCGCAGCAGTTTCTGCAGCTCGGGAGTGATTTCTCCCACCGGCACGGTCACGGCCGCATCGGCATAGTAGCCGGCATATTCGACGCCAAAATCGAGCGAAATGATGTCACCCTCTTCCAGATGCTTGGACTTGGAGGGGATGCCGTGCACCACCTCGGAATTGATCGATGTGCACAGCGTCGCCGGAAAGCCCCGGTAATTTTTGAACGCAGGGCGCACCTTCAATTCCGTCGTCCGGCGTTCCGCGTATTCGTCGAGTTCCTTCGTGCTGACCCCCGGCCGCGCCATGGCGCGCAAATCGTTCAACACTTCCCAGATCACCAGGCCCGCGCGATGCATCTTTTCGAGTTCTGCCTGTGATTTGCAGACAATCATCTGGGTGTTTCCGCTTCATCCAAAATCTTCACGATATTTTTCGTTACCGCATCCGCCTCGGCCATGGCATCCACCGAAGCCAGCATCCCTCGAGCCCGGTAATATTCCACCAGCGGCTGGGTCTGCTGCTCATACGCCAGCAGGCGTTCGCTGATCACGCTCTCGGTATCGTCCGGGCGGTGAATCAGTTTACTGCCGTCCTCGTCGCAAATGCCTTCCTGCTTCGGCGGACGATCGTAAATATTGTAAATGTGCCCGCCGTTCTGGCAAATTCTGCGGCCTGTCAGGCGGCGCATCAGCGATTCGGTATCCACGACCAAGTGCAGCACCAGGGTGCAGCCGAACTTGTGCCGCCGGCAAATCCCTTCCAGGGCATCGGCCTGCGCCAGCGTGCGCGGAAAGCCGTCAAAAACAAATCCATTCCGGCAGTCCGGCTGCGCGATGCGATCCTCGACCATGCCGAGCACGATTTCATCCGGCACCAGTTCGCCGCGTTCCATCATGGGTTTGGCTTTTCGCCCCAACTCGGTATCGCGGCGAATGTTGTCGCGAAACATGTCCCCGGTCGACAGGTGCGGCAGCCGATACCGGTGCGCAATGCGCTGGGCCTGTGTTCCTTTACCGGCTCCCGGAGGACCCAGCAGGATCACCGCATGCCCCAGCCTCTGCAACGTTGCTACACCACTGGGATCAGCCGTAGCGGCGGCCACGTAATTTCCCCTTCTTGACAAAGCCTTCGTAGTTTCGCATCACCAGTTGAGCCTCGATTTGCTGGACCGTATCCATCGCCACGCCGACCACAATCAATAGCGAGGTGCCGCCAAAGTAAAAATTGACTTTCAGGCCTTCCAGTACGAAGCGCCACATATGATTGTCAAACCACGTTCCGACAACAGGCAAGATGTTGAAGGTGAATGCCCGCCATGAGCCATTCCGGAAGAATACACACAGCCGCCAGATAAACTCCGCCCACGAATGTCAGCCGGCGAAGAACGCTGTCAATGTGCTCCGAAGTATTGCGTCCGGGCCGGATTCCCGGGATAAAACCGCCGTACTTCCGCATGTTGTCGGCAAGTTCGGTCGGATTAAACACAATCCCAACGTAGAAAAATGCGAATACGATGATCAGGGTGACGTAAACCAGGACATACCAGGGCTCGCCCCACGCCAGGTTCGTGGCCAGCCAATTCACCGCCTTGTATTTCTTGCCGAGGAACAAATCGATGGTGCCCGGAAAGGTGAGCAGCGAACTGGCAAAAATCGGAGGGATCACGCCGCCCGAATTCACCCGCAGCGGCAAATACGTCATCTGGCCGCCCATCATTTTGCGGCCCATGACGCGCTTGGCGTATTGCACCGGGATGCGCCGCTGGCCGCCCTCCACAAAAACAATCACTCCCACCACGCCGATCATCAGGGCAATCAGCAGAATCAGGGCCAGGCCCGTGAACGGCCCCCACTGCCGCGGTGCTGAACTTGTCGAACAGGTCCGCAACCGCTCGCGGAAGCCCGACGACGATGCCGGCGAAAATAATCAGCGACATGCCGTTGCCGACGCCGCGCTCGGTAATCTGCTCGCCCAGCCACATGATGAACGCGGAACCCGTGGTCAAGCGTCAGGATGGTCATCAGCACGAAGGCGATGCCGGGGTTGTAAACCAGCGGCTGATTGGCCGGGCCCCCCGTCGCGTTCCAGGGTCATGGCGATCGAGAGCGACTGCACCACGCTCAACAGGATCGTCAAGTAACGCGTGTATTGCGTGATTTTACGCCGGCCAAGTTCGCCCTCTTTTTGCAGGCGCTCCAGGTAAGGCCAGACCACCTGCATCAACTGCAGGATAATCGACGCCGTGATGTAGGGCATGATGCCCAGCGCAAAAATCGTCAGGCGGCGGAAATTGCCGCCGCTGAACAGGTCGATAACGCCCAGGACCGAACCCTGATTCTGCGCAAAGAACTGCTGCAACACGTCGGTATTGATGCCCGGGGTAGGCAGAAACGCCCCAATCGATACACCGCCAGCATGGCAAGCGTGAACATAATCCGCTTGCGCAGGTCCGGAATCCGGAACATGTTGGACGAATGCTTCGAAAAACTGGTTCATGGCAGAATCTCGACCTTGCCTCCGGCGCTGGTGATTTTTTCCTCGGCCGATTTGCTGAAATTGTGCGCGTGCACGGTGATGGCGTTGGTGAGTTCGCCATCGCCCAAAATCTTGATCTTTGCGCGCACCTGGCGGATACAGCCGGTGGCGATCAAAACTTCCGGCGTAACGGTTTCACCCGCCGGGAATACGTTGAGCGTTTCCACGTTCACGACGGCGTATTCAAAGTGCGACGGATTGTGGAAGCCGCGCTTGGGAATCCGGCGGCGCAGCGGCATCTGGCCGCCTTCAAAGCCGGGCCGGCGCGAATAGCCCTTGCGCGATTTCTGCCCCTTGTTGCCCTTGCCCGACGTTCTGCCGAGCTTGGAGCCGATCCCGCGGCCCACGCGCACCTTGCGGTGCCGCGATCCGCGTGCCGGCTTCAGATTGGAAAGATTCACAGCCATGTTGTCCTCAATTTGCGAATGCCGCCTGATTCCGCGACGTTAAATTTCCATGCCTTCCACAACGACCAGGTGCCGCACTTTGTGAATCATTCCGCGAATCGCCGGCGTATCGGCGCGCTCCACCACCTGATTCAAGCGGCGAAAGCCGAGCCCGCGGATCGTCTGCCGCATGTCCTGGGGGCAGGCAATGAAACTGACCACCCACTTGATTTTCAGAACTCCGGATGTTTTCTTGGCCATGGCCATCATCGTTTCCGGCGCCATCAGCGCCCGAGTTCTTCCACCGTCTTCGAGCGAAGTTCCGCGACCTTGACAATGTCCTTCAGCCGGAGCAGCGCGTCGAACGTGGCCTTGATGACATTGTGCGGGTTGGACGTGCCAAGGGATTTCGTCAGCACGTTGGAGATTCCCGCAACTTCCATTACGGCGCGCACCGGGCCGCCGGCAATAATTCCAGTGCCTTCCGGCGCGGGCTTCAGCATCACCTGCCCCGAGCCGTACAGGCCCAGGACCTGATGCGGGATCGTGCTGCCCTTCAGGTTCAGGTGGATCAGATTCTTCTTGGCTTGCTCGATGGCCTTGCGGATCGCCATGGGCACTTCCCGCGCCTTACCCATCCCGAAACCCGCGTGGCCCTGCTGGTCCCCGACAACGACCAGTGCCGAAAAGCTGAGGTTCTTGCCGCCCTTGACGACCTTGGTTACGCGCTGGATGGCCACGACCTGGTCCTTCAAGCTGTTGGCATTAACCTCGTAGTGCCGCCGGACTGCCAGTGTATCTCTGAGAATTTGTTTAGACATAAACTTAGAATTTCAACCCCGCTTCCCGGGCCGCTGCGGCCAGGGCTTCCACACGTCCGTGGTACATATATCCTCCACGGTCGAATACGACCTGCTCGATGCCTGCGGCGCGAGCGCGTTCGGCGATCTTCTTCCCGATCACCTTGGCAGCCGCCACATTGTTTCCGCCCTTCATTTCCTTGCGCGTTTCCTTGTCCACCGAACTGGCCGAAGCCAGCGTCCGCCCGCTGCGGTCGTCGATGACCTGCGCGTAGATGTGGCCGTTGGAGCGATACACGCAAAGCCGCGGCCGCTCGGGCGTTCCCGTGACGCGCGTCCGCACGCGCAGATGAATGCGCCGGCGGTGCGCGTTGCGTCGATAATTTTCGAACCGGTTCTGTCGCCACGATGCTCTCCTTGATTCACTTGCAGGCTCCCACCGGAGCCCGCAAATTCGTCTAAGCGCCCGTCTTGGCCGCTCCAGCCTTTCCGGCCTTCTTCTTCAAGCGCTGGCCGGCGATGCGGATGCCTTTCTGCTTGTACGGGTCGGGCGGCCGCAGGGAACGAATATCGGCGCAAACCTGGCCTACCTGCCCGCGATCGGCTCCCGAAACGGTCAAGTGGTTCTGCTTCTCCACCGTGACCTGAATCCCTTCGGGAATGGCAAACTCGACCGGATGAGAATAGCCGAGCGCGAAGTTCAGCACTTTGCCCTTCAACTCGACACGATATCCGACACCGACAATATCCAAGTCCTTCTTGAAACCCAGCGTGACGCCGTGAACGGCGTTGGCCACCAAGGCGCGCGCTAGGCCATGCAGCGCGGCATGCTCGTCGGTCTGGCGAAGTGCGCGAAGTTCCGCGCCCTTCTGCTCGAGCGTGATGCCCCGCGGCAGAGGCACGCTCAGCTTGCCCTTGGGCCCTTGCACTTCCACCGAACTGGGGGCGATTTGAATCTTTACGCCCGCCGGCACGGCTATCGGCTTATTTCCAATGCGTGACATAGCGTTATGGCTCTCCTGCCCGACTTCTACCAGATCTCTACCAGACTTCGCACAGCACTTCACCGCCCACGTGCGCTTTGCGCGCCGCGCGACCGGTCATCACGCCCTTGGGCGTGGTCATGATACTGATGCCCATCCCGCCGACGACGGGGCGTATTTCGGCGGTGCCCTTGTACCGGCGGCTGCCGGGCTTGGAGACGCGCTTGAGATCGGTGATCACGCTGCGCTTATCGGGCGTGTATTTCAGAAAAAGGCGCAGGGTCTTGCGAACCTTGTTTTCCTCGACCAGCTTGTAGGTCGAGATATAGCCTTCTTCCTTCAAAATCCGCGCAACCTCCACCTTCAATTTCGAGGTGGGAATATCCACACGCGCATGGCGCGCCTTGGCTGCGTTGCGGATGCGTGTCAACAAATCGGAGATGGGATCAGTCTGCATAATCGTTTTCCGCCGCTCCTACCAGCTGGCCTTCACCACGCCGGGAATCTCCCCGCGCAGCGCGTGCCCGCGAAAGCAGATACGGCACATTTGAAATTTACGCAAATAGCCGCGCGGACGGCCGCACAGACGGCAGCGGTTGCGTACGCGGACCTTGAACTTCAACTTCTTGCGCATCTTGGCGAATTGTGAGTCTCGCGCCATGGTTTCTCCTAAAAATCCTCTTACGACTGCGGGCGCAGCGGCACGCCCAGCAGCTTCAAAAGTTCGCGGCCTTCTTCGTCATTCTTGGCCGTGGTCGTCAGGGTGATATTCATGCCCTTGATCTTGTCGACGCGCGTGTAGTCGATCTCGGGAAACACGAGCTGGTCCTTGAGGCCCAGCGTGTAATTGCCGCGCCCGTCAAACGCGTTGGGCGGCAATCCGCGGAAGTCGCGCACGCGGGGCAGCACCACATTGCACAGCCGGTCGAGAAATTCGTACATGCGGTCGCCGCGCAGGGTGACGCAGCAGCCAATCGGCATGCCGCGGCGAATTTTGAAGTTCGCAATCGATTTCTTCGCGCGCGTCACCACCGGCTTTTGTCCCGCGATTTGCCCGAGTTCGATCACGGCCACGTCCAGCAGCTTCACGTTCTGGCTGGCTTCGCCCATCCCGATATTGATGATGACCTTCGCGACTTTCGGCACAGCCATCGGGTTGGTCCGCCCAAAACGCTTCATCAGCGCGGGAACCACTTCCTTGCGGTAACGTTCGTGCATTCGGCTCATCATGTTTCGGTCTCTTACCCTTCTCCGCGTTTCTTTTCCCTGTTCCCTGGTTCAATCCCTGCTTCAATCCCCAGTTCAATCCCCACGTCAATCCTCAGTCCAACCCTTCCACGTTACTTTTCCAGGGTGTTGCCGCAACGGCGGCAGATACGCTCTTTGGTGCCATCGGGCAGCATCTTGTGTCCCAGGCGCGCGCCCTTGTTACATACCGGGCACAGCAGCAGGACGTTGGAAACCGACATCGATCCTTCCTTCTCGATGATGCCGCCCTTGATGTTGTCATTCGGATTGGGTCGCGTATGGCGCTTGATCATTCCCGAGTGCTCCACCATTACGGTGCGCTTGGCGGGATTCACGCCAAGGACGCGCCCGGTTTTTCCGCGATCGCGTCCCGTCATGACACGCACTTGATCGCCACGCTTGAGCCCAGCGCCGCTGGGGGTCATTACGACTCGTTTTTTCATGACGCTTACCAGACCTCCGGAGCCAGCGAAACAATCTTCGCAAATTTTTTCTCGCGCAACTCGCGGGCCACTGGCCCGAAAACGCGCGTGCCGACCGGCTCGTTCGCATCGTTAATGAGCACTGCGGCGTTGTCGTCAAACCGGATGTACGTGCCATCCTTGCGGCGATGCTCTTTGCGCGTGCGCACCACCACGGCCTTCACCACAGTACCCTTCTTGACCGCGCTGTCCGGCGCGGCTTCCTTCACCGCCGCGGTAATTACGTCCCCCAGGCCGGCGCGGCTTCCCGCATCCCCGCCCAGCGGAAGAATACACGTCAACTGGCGCGCTCCCGAATTATCGGCCACCGTAAGCCAGCTTCGCATCTGAATCATGACTGTTGTCCTTGTTCCGGCAGGCCCGCCATCGGGCCCGCTCCCTGTTCTCTGTGGCGCATTTTAATGTACGCGAGTGCTGCGGGTCACCACTTCGGTCAGCCGCCAGCGCTTCAGTTTCGACATCGGCCGGGTTTCCACAATTCGCACCGTATCGCCCCGGCGCGCCTCGCGCCGTTCATCATGCGCGTAAAATTTCTTTGTGACTCGAATCACGCGCGTGTACAGCTTGTGCTGCACCAGGCGGGTGACTTTCACCACAATCGTCTTTTCCATCTTTGCGCTGGTCACCACGCCGGTCAATTGCTGCCGCTTGTGCCGCGCTGCTGCCGGTGCCGCTGCCGTCTCGGTTGCCATTATTGCTTCCTCAATTCGCGCTCGCGCAAAAGTGTTTTGACGCGCGCCAGATCTTTGCGCGCGATACGCAGTTTTGTGACCGCCTCGGCCTGCCCGGTGGAGAGCTGAAAACGCAGACGAAACACCTGCTCAGCCAGTTCGCGCTGCCGCTCGGCCAGCTCCGGAGTATCCTGATCGCGCATTTTATCAATTCGCTTCGCCATTAGAGCGCTCCTGCCCGGGTTACAAACCGCGTGAGAATCGGCAGTTTGTGCGCCGCAAGTTCCATGGCTGCCTTCGCGGTTGCCAGGTCGACACCGGCCATTTCAAACATGACCCGGCCCGGCTTCACCACCGCCACCCAGCGCTCCGGCGATCCCTTGCCCTTGCCCATGCGGGTTTCCGCCGGCTTCTTGGTGAACGGCTTGTCCGGAAAAATGCGGATCCAGAGCTTGCCGCCGCGCTTCATGTACCGCGTGATGGCCACGCGCGAGGCTTCGATCTGACGGTCGGTAATCCACGCTGGTTCAAGCGCCTTGAGCCCGTATTCGCCGAACGAGAGCTCGCCGCCGCGCCAGGCCTTGCCCTTGCGCCGTCCGCGCTGCTGCTTGCGGTACTTCACCTTCTTTGGCATTAACATCGTTGTCTTCCCTCAAACTTTATTTCCGGCGAGCTGCCCGCTTCCGTGGAATCGTTCAGCGTAAAAGCGCAGCCCGCACCCGTCTCGCGGGTTATCCGCTACGGGCTAAACGACCGCCGCGTGCGCCACAGGCTTCTTGAGCCCGCGCTCGGGGATTTTCTCCCCCTGAAATACCCAGCACTTCACGCCAATCACTCCGTAGGTCGTAAAGGCCTGAGCAAAACCATAATCAATGTCGGCGCGCAGCGTTTGCAGCGGCAGCCGCCCCTGCAGGTACCATTCCTTGCGGGCGATTTCCGCGCCGTTCAAACGCCCGGCAACGCGGATCTTGATTCCCTTGCAGCCAAAGCGCAGCGCGGAATCCACGGCCTTGCGCATGGCCCGGCGAAAGGCAACGCGCTTTTCCAGTTGCAGGGCAATTGATTCGGCAACCAGTTGCGCGTCCAGCTCCGGCCGGTGCACTTCCTGGATATCGATATGCACTTCGCGCTTGGTGCGCTTCTGGATCTCGCCCTTGAGTTTGTCGATTTCCGCGCCCTTGCGTCCGATGATAATGCCAGGACGCGCGGTGTACAGCCGAATCACCAGCTTATTGGCGGCGCGCTCAATATCAATGGAGCTGATGCCGGCCGATTTCAGGCGATCCTTCAATTGCGCCCGCAGCTTTACGTCCTCGTGCAGCAGGTCGGCGTAATCGCGATCCGCGTACCAGCGCGATTTCCAGGGCTTGTTGTAGCCCAGCCGGAACCCATATGGATGTGTCTTCTGTCCCAAAGCTTCCTCCCGCTACTTCTTCTTTTTCTTGGACTTTCTTGCCGGCTTTTTCTTGCCCGCGATGGCCTGCCGAGCCTTTTTCACGGCTCCCGCAACGCCCTTTTGCGATTCCGCTTCCGCTGCGGCGGCGGCAACGCGCTGCTGCGCCGCCTGATGATGCTCGACCACAGCAACAACAATGTGGCTGGTGCGGCGCTGATACCGGAACGCGCGGCCCATCGGCGCCGGACGAAGCCGCTTCCAGCGCGAACCTTCATTGACGAAACACCGCGAAACGAACAAGTGATCGACGTCCAGCGACTCGCCGGCATCTTCCGCCTTGCGCTCGGCGTTGGCAATCGCGCTGCGAAGCACTTTTTCGATATCGCGCGTCGCGCGCTTTTTGGTGAACCGCAAAATCTGCAGCGCATCTTCGGCGCGCTGCCCGCGGATCATGTCAATCACGAGGCGAACCTTCTGGGGCGACGCGCGAACGTGCCGCGCCATCGCCACTGCTTCAATCGCCGGAGCTTGGAGGGACTGGTTGGCCATGGTTTACGCCTTCGGCGCAGGTGCTGCGCCGCCTCCGACCGCTGCGGGCGCACCGGCAACTCCCGCGGAACGCTCCATGGCCGCCTTGACCGCATGGCCCTTGAACGTGCGCGTCCCGGCAAACTCACCGAGCTTGTGCCCGACCATCTGCTCGGTGATATACACCGGAATAAATTTCCTGCCGTTATGCACGGCGATCGTGTGGCCGATCAGGTCCGGAAGAATTGTGGACCGGCGCGACCATGTCTTGATGACTTTCTTTTCATTGCGCGCGTTCATCCCCGCCACCTTGTCGCGCAGGTGGCCGTCGATAAACGGACCTTTTTTGAGCGAGCGTGCCATCGTTTCTCCCTACTTCTCGATCCTTATTCTTCTACCCGGCGCAACTTCACCCATTGGGCGCGCCGCAACTTCTTGAATCCCCGCACAGGTCCCGGCACGCGATGCGAAACCGGGCAAAACGGGCACACAAATCGAGTGCTCTGCGCGTTCGGTGTTTTTTCGACCGTGACGGCCCATCCGGCCTTGCACAGCCGGTACAACACCTGCACCGGAGCCGCCGCCACAAATCTTGTGGCGGGCTTGGCCGCCGGCTTGGCCGGGCGAGCGGGTTTGCGCGTTCGCGCCACCTGCCGCGCCGCCGGGCGTGTTCGTCTGCTTCGTGATGCGCTCATTGTCATGTTCTCAACTTGCTCTCAAATACCCGCCGCGCCAGGCTGAGTATTTTATTCCTCTTGCAAAATCGTGTGCCGGCTTCGTGCTCCGGGCGGCATGTCCGGACCCGCTTACGGCTTGCGCCGCTGCACAATCTGTTTGTTCGACCGCTTGTTGCGGCGCGTCTTCGCGCCCAGCGTCGAAAATCCCCACGGGGTTTGCGGGTGATTGCCCTTCACGCGTCCCTCACCGCCGCCGTGCGGATGGTCGACCGGGTTCATCGCCACGCCGCGCACTGTGGGCCGGCGACCATGCCATCGCGTGCGTCCCGCCTTGCCGTAGGTGACGTTTTCGTGGTCGAGGTTTCCGACCTGGCCGATGGTGGCCATGCAATCCATGGCAAACTTGCGAATTTCGCCCGAGGGCAGCTTCACCAGTGCAACGTCGCCCTCTTTGCTCGAGCAGTTGCGCCGAGCCTCCCGCCGCACGCACCATTTGCGCGCCCTTGCCGGGCTGCAGCTCGAGGTTGTGCAGCTGCGTTCCGGGCGGGATAAACCGGATGGCCATCGCGTTTCCCGGAAGAATGTCCGCGCCTTCGCCGGTCTGCACCGTCATCCCCACTTCCAGGCCAATCGGATGCAGGATGTAGCGCTTCTCACCGTCGGCATAGTGCAGCAGCGCCAGGCGCGCCGAGCGGTTCGGATCGTATTCAATGGCCGCCACGCGCGCGGGAATGCCCTTCTTCTCGCGGCGGAAATCGATGGAGCGGTACTGCTTCTTGTGCCCGCCGCCGCGATGCCAGATCGTGATTTCGCCGTGGGCGTTGCGTCCGCCCGTGCGCTTCTTCGGCTCGACCAGAGATTTCTCAGGCTCCTGCTTGGTGATCTCGCTCTTATCGAGCATCGTCAGGAAGCGCCGAGACGCTGTATATGGATTAAAACTTTTCAGTGCCATAACTTTACTCTCTTCCCCTGGCACGCCCCGCAGGCCCCCGCGTGCGAGCCGGCAAGCACCCGCCGCCAAAACCCCGGGCTACAGATTGTCCGCGTACTCAATCATTTTTTCGCCTTCCGCCAGCTTCACGTAGGCTTTCTTCCAGTCACGACGGTGGCCTTCCGCGCGGCCGCGCCGGCGAAACTTACCGTGATATATTGCCGTGCGCACGCCCGCCACCTTCACCTTGAAAATCTTCTGAACCGCTTCCTTGATCTGCGTCTTGGTTGCCGCCGGCGCCACTTCAAACACCAGCGTATGCTGGGTCTCTTTCACGCCGAGACCCTTCTCGGTGATGATGGGCCTGCGAATCACTTGAAACTCGCTAATGTGCATTGCTTCGTCCTTCGCCTGATTGCGGCGCCAGATTCTGCTGCTGATTTCCCGGGCTTACTTCTTGCCCTTTGCTTTTGGTGCCTTTTTCCTGGCCACCGCTTTTTTCGCCGGCGCCTTTTTTCCCTTGGCGGCAAGTTTGGCCGCAGGCTTGGCCGCCTGGGGCTTTTCCGCGGGCTTCGCCGGGGCATTCGCCGCGATGGTCACCATGTCGGAACCGGCCGCCGCGCCGCGAGGACCCAGTGTCGTTCCCAGCCGCACGGCCGCATCCTTGGAAAGGACCAGGCGGTCATGCCGCAGCAAGTCATAAGTCTGCAGGGCATGCGGAGCAACCAGCTTCACGCCTTGTAGATTCCGGCTGGCCAGTTCCAGATTCCGGTTGGCCGCCAGTTCCACCAGGAGCATGGTCTTGGTCGCGCCGTCCAGCCGGCTAAGCGCCTGGCGAAACGGCTTGGTCTTGTGCGAATCCAGTTGCCAGGCGTCCACGATCGTCAACTTCTGCTCCGCTAGCTTTGCCGAAAGCGCCGAACGCAGCGCGCCCAAAACCATCTTGCGCGGCAGTTTGTACGAGTAACTGCGGGGCTGCGGCCCATGCACGGTGCCGCCCTTGCGCCAGATCGAGCTGCGAATCGAGCCCACGCGCGCGCGGCCTGTGCCCTTCTGCTTCCAGAGCTTGCGGCCCGCCCCTGACACCTCGCCGCGGCCCTTGGTCTTGTGCGTTCCCGCGTGTTGCGAGGCCAGGTACCAGCGCACGGTTTCGTGCAGCAGGTTCGGGTTCACCTTCGCACCGAACACGGCGTCGGGAAGTTCCATCTGCCCGACGTTCTTGCCTTCCAGATTCATGATGTCTACAACCGCCATCGTCGTGTCCTTAATCTCAAAACTCAAATCTCGAATCTCGCCTTCTAATCTCGTCTGCCCATCTTGGCTGGCGCAAGCCCGTCTACTTCGCTTTGCGCGCCTTGCGAATCAGAATGTAGCTTCCCGCCGGTCCCGGCACCGAACCGTAGACGAGCAGCAAATTTTCGTCCGCGTCCACTTTCATGACGCGCATGTTTTTCACGGTTACGCGCGCATTGCCCATGTGCCCGGGAAAATGCTGCCCCGGCCAGACGCGCGACGGAAACGAACTTCCGCCAATGCCGCCGGGAGCGCGGTGGTGCATGGAGCCGTGCGAGGCATCGCCTCCGCGGAAGTGCCAGCGCTTGACGCCGCCGGCAAAGCCCTTGCCCTTGCTGATTCCGGTCACATCGACCAGTTCGCCGGGCGCGAAGCGATCCACCAGCACGCGGTCGCCCGCCTTGGTTTCGTCGGCCGAGTCATCGAGGCGGATTTCGCCGAGGCGCCGCATGGGCGCGACATCCGCCTTCTTGAAGTGCCCGGTCATCGGCTTGGTGATGCGTTGCGGCTTGATGAATTCCACCAGGCCCAGCTGCGCCGCATCGTATCCGTCTTTTTCCTTCGTGCGCCGCTGCACGACCACGCACGGGCCGGCCTGCAGCACCGTGCAGCCAACGGCCTTGCCGTCGTCGGTGAAAACCTGGGCCATGCCCAGCTTGATTCCGAGAATTCCATTCACAGCCATCGAAGTTCCCCGTCTCTCCCTGTCGATCCGTTACTTGCCCGCGTGCTCGCGCCCGAAGGCCTTGATTTCCACGTCCACGCCCGGCGGCAGATCCAGCTTCATCAGCGCGTCCACCGTATCCGGCGTGGGTTCCAGAATGTCAATGAGCCGCTTGTGCGTGCGCATTTCGAACTGCTCGCGCGATTTCTTATCCACGTGCGGCGAGCGCAACACAGTCCACCGGTTGATCGTGGTGGGCAGAGGAATCGGCCCGGCTACATTGGCTCCGGTGCGCTTGGCGGTCTCGACAATCTCGCGCGTGGACTGATCGAGAATTCGGTGATCGTACGCTTTCAATCGAATGCGAATTTTTTCTCCGGCTGACATAATTACTCGATGATCTCCGTAACCGCTCCCGCGCCGACTGTGTGGCCGCCTTCGCGAATCGCAAACCGCAATCCCTTCTCCAGCGCCACCGGCGTGATCAGACTGATCTCCGCCGACACGTTATCCCCCGGCATCACCATTTCCACGCCCGCCGGCAACTTCACGTCTCCGGTTACGTCCGTCGTCCGAAAATAAAACTGCGGCCGGTATCCAGTGAAAAACGGCGTGTGCCGCCCGCCCTCTTCCTTCGTCAATACGTACGCTTCCGCCTTGAATTTCGTGTGCGGCGTGATCGATCCCGGCTTGGCCAGCACCTGCCCGCGCTCCACTTCTTCCTTTTCCGTCCCCCGCAGCAGCAATCCCACGTTGTCCCCGGCCATGCCTTCGTCCAAAAGCTTCCGGAACATTTCGATTCCCGTCACCACGCGCTTCATCGTCGGACGAAATCCCACGATCTCCACTTCTTCGCCCACCTTGATCTTCCCGCGCTCCACGCGCCCGGTCACCACCGTCCCGCGTCCGGATATCGAAAATATATCCTCAATCGGCATCGCGAACGGCTTGTCCACATCCCGCACCGGCTCCGGTATGTTCGCGTCCACCGCCTCCATCAACGCATCGATCTGCTTTTCCCACTTCTCTTCCCCGTTCAATGCCCCCAGCGCCGACCCCCGGATCACCGGTATCGTGTCCCCAGGAAACTGGTACAGCTTCAGCAGTTCCCGCACTTCCAGCTCCACCAGTTCCAGCAGTTCCGGGTCTTCCACCATGTCGCACTTGTTGATGAACACCACTATCGACGGCACGCCCACCTGCCGCGCCAGCAGTATGTGCTCCCGCGTTTGCGGCATCGGCCCGTCGGTCGCCGCCACCACCAGAATCGCTCCGTCCATCTGCGCCGCGCCCGTGATCATGTTCTTCACGTAGTCCGCGTGCCCCGGACAGTCGATGTGCGCGTAGTGTCGGTTCGCCGTCTCATACTCCACGTGCGACACCGCGATCGTGATCCCCCGCTCGCGCTCTTCCGGCGCGTTGTCAATCGAATCAAACGCCCGAAACGCCACCTTCGGGTTGTGCTTCGCCAGCACCTTCGTGATCGCCGCCGTCAGCGTCGTCTTGCCGTGATCGATGTGCCCGATCGTACCGATATTCAGGTGCGGCTTTGTTCGCTCAAATTTTTCCTTCGCCATCGCTGTGTCAGCTCCTCAACGGTTACGTTCGCTTGAATCCAGCAAAAATATTTTTTCTTTTTCCCTTTTTCCCCTGTCGCGCGGCCCTTATGCGCGAGTCGACCGGCCAGTCGATTTCGCGATCACTTCCTCGGCAACCGACGACGGAGCCTCGGCATAGTGCGAGAAATGCATGCTGAAACTTGCGCGGCCCTGCGTGCGGCTGCGCACATCGGTGGCGTACCCGAACATCTCGGCCAGCGGTACTTCCACGCGAATCACGTTGGCGCCACCGCGCGTTTCGGTTCCCTGAATCTGGCACCGCCGCGAATTCAAGTCCCCGAACACCTGCGGCATGTATTCTTCCGGGGTAACCACTTCCACTTTCATGATGGGCTCGAGCAATACCGGATGCGCCTTGCTGCAGGCCGCCTTGAAGGCCATCGAGCCGGCAATCTTGAACGCCATTTCCGAGCTGTCCACGTCGTGATAGCTGCCATCGACCAGCAGGACGGCGATATCCACCATTTCGTAGCCCGCCAAGATGCCATTTTCCATGGCCTCGCGAATACCTGCGTCAATCGGGGCAATGAATTCCTTGGGAATCGAGCCGCCCACCGTCTTGTCGATGAACAGCAGGCGGTGTTCCTTGTCAAAGCGCCATTTGCCGCCCGTGCCACCCACTTCCTTGGCCAGCACGTCCAGCTCATCGCTGGACATCTCATGCATATTTTCGTGCGCGGAGGAAGGCAGAGGAAGGACTTCGATTTCGCAGTGGCCGTACTGGCCGCGGCCGCCGGTCTGGCGGATATACTTGCCCTCAGCGGTCGCCTTGCGGCGAATCGTTTCGCGGTAAGCGACCTGCGGACGTCCCACGGTCGCCTGCACGCCAAACTCGCGCATCATGCGGTCCACAATAATTTCCAGATGCAACTCGCCCATGCCGGAGATCAGCGTCTGCCCGGTATCCGGATCGGAAAACACACGGAAGGTCGGATCTTCCTGCGCCAGCTTTTGCATGGCCTGGCCCAGTTTGTCCTGGTCCGCCTTGGTCTTCGGCTCAATCGCCACGGAAATCACAGGCGCGGGGAAATCAATATTTTCAAGGACGACAGCATTTCCCTCGTCGCACAGCGTGTCGCCGGTCGTCACGCTCTTCAGCCCCACGCACGCGGCAATGTCGCCCGCATAGATCGCGTCGATTTCCTCACGCTTATTGGCGTGCATCCGCAGCAGGCGTCCAACGCGCTCGCGCGTGCGCTTGGTGGAGTTGTAAACGTAACTCCCGGACTTCAGCACGCCGGAATAGACTCGAATGTAGGTCACATGGCCGACGAACGGGTCGGTCATAATCTTGAAGGCCAGGGCCGAGAACGGCTCGTCATCGCTGGCGCGCCGCAATTCCACTTCGTCGTTGGCGGTAATGCCCTCGACCGGGGGAACGTCCAGCGGCGACGGCAGGTAGTCCACCACCGCGTCCAGCAGCGGCTGAATTCCCTTGTTCTTGAAGGCCGAACCTGCCAGCACCGGCACCAATTTCAAGGCAATGGTCGAACGGCGCAGGCTGGTGCGCAATTCCTCGAGGGAAATCGGCTCCCCGCCCAGATATTTTTCCACCAGGGCGTCGTCGTGCTCGGCAATGTACTCGACCGCCTTTTCCCGGTGTTCCTTGTAATACGCCTCGTCCAGCGCTGAAATTTTCAGGGCCTCGGCAATATCCGGCCGCGTGGCCACAAACGCCGGATCCCACAGCTTGGAGACTTCAAAGATTTCAAATTTCGCGCCGAGGGTTTCCTCAAGCCAGATCACCGCATGTTCTTCCAGGAAGTCGATGATGCCGATGAAATGATCTTCCTTGCCAATGGGGCATTGAATCGGAACCGGATGCGCGCCCAACCGCTGGCGCATGGTGCGGACGGCATGATCGAAATCCGCGCCGGTACGATCCATCTTGTTGATAAAGGCCAGGCGCGGAACGCGGTACTTGTCCGCCTGACGCCAGACGGTTTCCGATTGCGGCTGCACGCCGGCGACAGCGTCAAAAATCGCGACCGCCCCGTCCAGCACGCGTAGCGACCGCTCGACTTCCACGGTGAAATCCACGTGGCCCGGCGTGTCGATAATGTTGATCAGAAAGTCGGTGCCGCTGCGCTTCCAGGATGCCGTCGTCGCCGCCGAAGTAATCGTGATGCCGCGCTCGCGCTCCTGCTCCATCCAGTCCATCGTGGCGGTGCCTTCGTCGACCGACCCGATCTTGTACGTCACACCCGTGTAGAACAGGATGCGCTCGGTCGAAGTGGTCTTCCCAGCGTCAATGTGCGCCATGATGCCGATGTTGCGCGTTTCTGCGAGTTGTGTTTTGCGTGCCATTTCTGAATTACCGCGACCTTACTCCCCTGAAAAAACTAATGAAAAAACGGTCCTTAAAACTCACCCGAATCTGCTTGCCGACCTAATCGCCAAAAGCCCGGTCAGCCTTGCTCAATACCAGGGCCCGTTACCAGCGATAGTGCGCGAACGCCTTGTTGGCTTCCGCCATGCGATGAACATCTTCCTTCTTCTTCATCGCGCCGCCACGAGCGTTGGAGGCATCCATCAACTCCTCGGCCAGCCTGTCGGTCATCGTCTTGCCGCCGCGCGTGCGCGCGTAGAGCAACAGCCAGCGAATGGCGAGCGATTGCCGGCGGAACGGATTCACTTCGACCGGAACCTGATAGTTGGCGCCGCCCACGCGCCGGGTCTTCACTTCCAGCACCGGCTTGACGTTGTCGACGGCCTTCTTGAAGACCACGAGCGGATCGCCGTTGGTCTTCTGCGCAATCTGTTCCATCGCGCCGTAGAAGATGCGCTGCGCGTTCGAGCGCTTACCATCCCACATCATCGAATTGATAAACTTCTGTACCAGGTCGCTTCCGAACACGGAATCGGCCGGAACGACACGCCGTGGAACAAATCCTTTACGAGGCATCCGCGATCTCCTACTTCTGTGCTGTCTTGGGCCGCTTGGCGCCGTATTTCGAGCGCCCTTGCTTGCGGTTCTCAACGCCTGCGGCGTCAAGGGTTCCGCGAATAATGTGGTAACGCACGCCGGGCAAATCCTTCACGCGGCCGCCGCGCACGAGCACGATCGAGTGCTCCTGCAAATTGTGGCCGATCCCGGGAATGTAGGTGGTAACTTCGATGCTGTTGGTCAGGCGGGCGCGGGCGACTTTGCGCAAAGCGGAGTTGGGCTTCTTGGGCGTCTGCGTGTACACGCGAATGCATACGCCGCGCTTTTCGGGACATCCCTGCAGCGCAGGGGACTTCGTTTTCATCCGGATCTGATCGCGCCCGGATCGTACCAGTTGTGCAAACGTCGGCACGGCTCTCCCTCAAACCATCTAGTATTCACTTCACATTCCGCACCGCGAAATGCCGCAGTGCAGCGTGTCGTGGAGTTCACGCAAAGAAAGGGTACGGTGGCGAATCCGGAGCACCCGACAACTATCCCCGCACTACTACCAGTGAGCAGATACTTTCTGGTCCAAGCGGAGAGGGTAACTCGGCTTTGCGGGACTGGCGTCCCATTCCGGCCGCTCTTCTCACCCCGATCCGTCCTGCATTGTTCCGGGGCTAAAAGACATTCCCTTTCACTACAGGGCAAAACTATCCCTGACGAAGCCGCAAGTATAGGCAAAGCTATAAGCTGTGTCAAATAAAAATCTTCGGGCGGCGGTGGAAAACTTTTCTATTTTTCTTCGCCATAAAATTTCTGAACAAGGGGATCAATCACCGGCCAGGGGCCAGCGCCGGAGAATCTGCCTTTAAAAACGCGCAAGTCATTTATTTTCAATTTGTTAGATGGAATTTACGCACATTTTCCAGTCTTGCTCTGCAATACCCCCGAAATGCCCCTCCGGAAACTCATACCTCGGAGGCGCCTTCACGGCCTTGCCCCGCTACACCTCGAGCAGTTCTTTTTCCTTCGCGGCGGCGAGGTCCTCGATTTTTTTCGTTTCCGAGTGGGTTACTTTGTCGAGTTCTTCGAGGGAACGTTTCTGTTCGTCCTGGCTGATCTTTTTTTCTTTTTCAAGTTTGTCAACCGCTTCCTTGATGTCGCGGCGGATATTGCGCACAGCGGTGCGGTGATTTTCCAGAACCTTGTGCATGTGCTTGACGATGTCTTTGCGACGTTCCTCGGTCAGCGGAGGAATCGGCACGCGGACAATTTTGCCGTCGTTGGTGGGGTTGAGGCCCAGGTCGGACGTGCGGATTGCTTTATCGATCAAGGGCACGGCTCCGGGATCCCAGGGAGAAATCACAATCATCGTGGGCTCGGGCACCGAAAGGGTTCCCAGCTGGTTCACCGGCATGGGCGTGCCGTGGTAGTCGACGCGAACATGGTCGAGCACTGTGACGTTCGCGCGGCCTGTGCGCATTCCGGAAAGCTCCTTGCGAAAATCCTCGACCGCTTTTTCCATCCGCGTGCGCGCCTGCGCAATCGCTTCCTTGCAGCTCGAAATGATCGTCATGGCTCTCCGCTCCCGTTTTTCCGTTCAGCCCGCCGTCACCGTGGATCCCACTTTTTCGCCCATCACCGCACGGCGTATATTTCCCGGAATATTCATATTGAAGATAATGATGGGCATCCGGTTATCCATACACAGCGAGATGGCGGTGGAGTCCATGACGGTGAGGCCTTTTTGAATCACATCCAGGTACGTGATGCGGTCAAACATTTTCGCGTCCGGCACTTTTTCCGGGTCCGCATCGTAAATACCGTCGACGCGCGTGGCCTTCAAAATCACATGCGCCTTGATTTCCATGGCCCGCAGCGCCGCGGCCGTGTCAGTGGAAAAATACGGGTTGCCCGTGCCTGCGGCAAAAATCACGACGCGACCCTTTTCCAGGTGGCGCATGGCACGGCGGCGGATGAACGGTTCGGCCACCTGCGCCATGTCGATCGCGCTCAGCAGGCGTGTGAGTACGCCCTGTTTTTCCAGCGCATCCTGTAGCGCCATGCCGTTGATGACGGTCGCCAGCATGCCCATGTAGTCGCCCGTGGCGCGATCGATGGAAAGCGATTTCTGGCGCGTCCCGCGGAAGATGTTTCCTCCGCCGACGATGATCGCCATCTGGATGCCCAGATCGCTCACTTCCTTCACTTCGCGGGCGATGGCGTGAACGGTTTCGGCGTCAATGCCGAATCCCTGCGCTCCCTGAAAGGACTCTCCGGAAAGTTTTAGGACAATGCGGCTGTACGTGGGCGCCGGTGCGGTGCTGCCTGGTTGGGACGTGCGGTCGTCGTTGCTCATGCTCTCGGCGGGCATTCTAGCAAAGATTCTTTCTCGCCGCACGGTTCGCGCGTCGAATTTCGTGCGGGCCGGCAGATGGCAGCGCCGCGGAGCCCACTGGCCTGCCCTGCATCTTCAGGGCAAGTCCGGAAAACCGGCGAGTCCGGATGAATGTTCCGGCGCTCCCAAAAATTGCGGGCGCCCTGTCAGTTCGCGGGCGCGGCCACTGCCGAGGTCGGCTCGGCGGAGACTCCGGCGCTTTCTCCGACCTTGAACCGGACGTAGCGGCGAATCGTAATGTTTTCGCCCACCTTGTGAATCATCTGGCTGACCAGTTCCCCGATCGTGACCGACTCGTCCTTGATGAAGTGCTGTTCGTAGAGGCAATTTTCCTCGTAGAACTTCTCCATCTTGCCGTTGACGATTTTTTCGATCACCGGCTCGGGCTTGCCGGTCGCGCGGGCCTGCGCCATGTAGATCTCGCGCTCGCGGTCGAGAATTTCCTGTGTAACTTCCTCGCGCCGGACATACCGGGTATCGAGCGCGGCGATGTGCATGGCCACGTCGTGGCACAGGCGCTGAAAATCCTCGGTGCGCGCGACGAAATCGGACTCGCAATTCACTTCGATAATGACTCCGATTTTTCCGCCCGCATGAATGTAATGCCCGATCAGGCCTTCGGTGGCCTGCCGCGCCGATTTCTTCTGCGCGGCGGCCTGCCCTTTTTTCCGCAGGACGTCGATTGCGCCTTCGATATCGCCTTTGGCCTCGACCAGCGCCGAACGGCAATCGGCAAATCCCGCGCCTGTGCGCTCCCTGAGGTCCTTCACAAGCTGTGCCGGAATATTGACCGGATCAGATGAATTTGTCATAGATGGATGTATTCCTTTATCGATCGGATCTATCAGGATTTAAAAAAATGCCCTCCGCGCGCGGCCCCGCAGGCCGGGTCCCAGGCTCATACCTGATCGGCGGCGCCTTTTGCGGAACTGTCGGGTCCAGGCTCGGGTTTGGCAACAGGTTCGGCAACAGGCTCGGCAACAGGCTCGGCAACGGGTTCGGCGACGGGTTCCGCGGTCGGCTCGACGAAATCGCCTTCCTGCTTCTCGTAGGATTCGTAGGCGCTGGTATCCACATACTCGACCTGATCCGCGGCTTCCACGGCATCGGCGGCAGCCTTCTGATCAGCGATTTGCGCCCGCTCGTACGCCTGGCGGCCTTCGATCACGGCATCGGAAATTTTCGATGTAAACAGCTTGATCGCGCGCAGCGCGTCGTCATTGCCCGGAATGACCCAATCCACCTGGTCGGGGTCGCAATTGGTATCGACGATGGAAACGACGGGAACGCCCATGCGGCGCGCTTCGCGAACCGCAATCTCTTCGGCGTGGGAATCGATGACGAACATCGCGTCCGGCAGCGCCGACATGTTTTCGACGCCCGACAGGTTCTGCTTGAGGTGCCGCATCTCGCGATCCAGGCGCGCGGCTTCTTTTTTCGAGAGTTGCGCCATGCGGCCATCTTCGGTCATGGCTTTCAGCGTCTTCAGGCGCTTGATTGATTTCTGCAGGGTCGACCAGTTGGTGAGCGTGCCGCCCAGCCAGCGGTGGTTCACGTAGAACATGCCGCAGCGATTGGCTTCGTCGGCGATCGAATCCTGCGCCTGGCGCTTGGTCCCAATGAAAAGGACGGTTTTGCCATTGCTGCTGAGTTCGCTCACGAAGCGCGCGGCCTCGCGAAACAGCTTCAATGTTTTTTGGAGATCAATGATGTGGATTCCATTGCGTTCACCGAAAATATATTCCTTCATTTTCGGGTTCCAGCGGCGGGTCTGGTGGCCAAAGTGAACTCCAGCCTCCAGCAATTCCTTCATCGTAATTTCAACTGCCAACGTTCCTCCTCAGGAGATAGATGTTTACACGCCCCGGACCCTTCTGCGACACCCTGGGTCCGGAACCGAACATCCTATTGCCGGCTCCTTGCCGGCCGTGAATTTGCCCCGGCAAGCCGGGGCAGGACACTGGCGGGCTCCACGCCCCGGTCAGGCCGGAGCGCTCAGCGTAAAACAGGGCCCGCACCGAAACTCGTCTAGCGCTTGCTGAACTGGAAGCGCTTGCGGGCGCCCTTCTGCCCGTACTTCTTGCGTTCCTTCATGCGCGAATCGCGCGTCAGGAAGCCGTTCTTGCGCAAGCCCGCGCGCAATTCCGGATTGAACAGCGAGAGCGCGCGGGAAAGTCCCATGCGCACCGCGCCGGATTGCCCGCCTACCCCGCCACCCTTCACGGTGGCCACCACGTCGACTGAGCCCGACGTTTCGGTGAACTTCATGGGCTCCACGGCTCGATTGCGCCAGTTCACGTTGCGAAAATATTCGTCCACGGTGCGGCCGTTAATGGAAATATTTCCTGTCCCGAACGTCAGGAACACGCGCGCGACGGATTCCTTGCGCCGGCCAGTGCCGTAGAACTTCTGCTTCGCGCCTTCTAAAGGCTGTCCGCTGGAACTCAACTTTCCTCCTCACAAATCCCGAAATCCATAAAGTTTAACGATCGGCGACGCGGCTTGCTATTGAGCGAGCAGTTGTGGTTTCTGTCCGTCGTGGCGGTGCAGGCCCTTGTCGTCCAGATAAATCCGCAATTTCTTGGCGCGCAGTGCGCGCAGCTTGTTCTTCGGCAGCATGCCCAGCACGGCTTCCCGCAGCATCCAGTCCGCGCGCGTGGGGCGCAACCGCTTCGCCGGAACTTCCTTCAACCCGCCGGGAAAACCGCTGTGATGGCGATAGATCTTGTGTTCCAGCTTGTTGCCGGTGAGCCGGATCTTATCGGCGTTGATCACAACCACGTGATCCCCGCAGTCCAGATACGGCGTATAGTTGGCCTTGTCCTTGCCGATTAAAATGCGCGCGACGCGCGTGGCCACGCGGCCCAATACTTGTCCGGCAGCGTCCACGACAAACCATCCGCCACCCTGTTCGATCTGTTCGGTGTCCCGTCCCCGGGGAACATACGTACGCATGTGCTCAGTCACACCTTTCCATGAATAGTCAAACTTAGACAATATCGGGTAAGCGCACGTTTGTCAATGAAGGCCTTCCCGTGAGAAACCTCACTCACATTATCTTGGTGCTTTTGCACTTGCTCTCTGAGCGCAGGGGGCGCAACTAGCGGACTGCACGGACGACCCGATTCCAGAAAAGGCGCGACACTTGGCGCAGGGGAAGCAGATGAGGGGCGGAAGGAGCAAAGGGGGGCCGGAACTGCAAAATCATCCTAACGTGCCTCAGGCACACGCCTGGCGGACGAATTCGAATACGCCTATCGCCGCGCGGTGCAACGCGTCTTGGCGCGGCACCGCGGGCGGGCGCAAAAGGCAAGGTCTAGACCGAGGATTTCGTCGCGGGGGAAGCCGTAACGGCTCGGGAGTACGCCGGCTTATCGAGGTCCTTCTCGCTGCTGCCGGAAGCGGAGCGATCGATCTCGATGGAGCCTTTGAAGTACGCCCCGTCCTCAATCATGATGCGCGCGGTGGTGAGGTCTCCGACCACCGAGCCATCCTTCTTGATTTCGATGCGGTCGCGGGCTCGCAAATTGCCCTTCACGCTGCCATACACAACGACTTCGCGCGCTACCACGTCGGCGGTCAGCTTGGCGCTGGCGCCCACGGTCAGCTTGCGGTCTTCGAGCTGAATCAGCCCTTCGACGCTGCCGTCGATATGCAGATCTTCGTTGCCGGAAATTTCACCCTTCACATGCAAGCTGGCGCCAAGCCGTGCGGTTGAACCGGACGGCGTTGTGCTCAGCGGGCGCATGGCATCAGTGCTCATGGCTATACCCTCCGTTTTTGCCGAAGCCGGCTTCGCTACCGGTGCTGGTGTTTCCGGAGCTTTCGCGGTAGTCGGTTGCGGCGTATCTGGTTTCTTGTTTCCCCACATTAGTTCTGGCCTCCTCGGTCAGAAACACCCTGGTGATTTTGGTAATTTGACCGGGGCGCAAAACACTGTAGCCCCCTGCCTAAAAATGGGACAAGGGAATATCGGGCGTGGTGTTCCTGAAAGTAACACAGGCTGGGAGCCCTGCTGGGGTGCCAAACCGTACAGGAAGGCAAAACCCTGCGCAACAGAAATTCGATGCCTCGGCAGGCAGGCTAAAAGTACGGCCCGCACTGCGGGATCATTCTAGAACTGGGGATCAATGCTTGACTAAAACCGAAAATCAATATTTTCGCAGAACGCCGACGACGCGCCCTTGAATTTTCACGTCGGTCGCCGGCACAACGATGGGGGCCATCTCCGAATTGGCTGGCTGCAAACGGATCTTTCCGCCCGATTCGCGGTAAAAGCGTTTGAGCGTGGCTTCGTCTCCGCCCACCAGTGCCACAACGATTTCGCCGGGGTTGGCTACTTGCGTCGGTTCGATCACCACGTAATCGCCATTCAAAATGTGGTCGTCAATCATCGAGCTGCCCTTGACTTGCAGCACGAACGTCTTTTCCGAGCGCGCGAATTCCCCGAAGGAAAGCGTTTCGCGGTCTTCCACCGCTTCCAGCGGCCGGCCCGCGGCAATGCGGCCCAGCAGCGGCAACTCGGTGCTGTGCCGGTCCTGCATCTGCTCGCGCACCTGCTTGGGCAGTTGCATCACTTCGATGGAGCGGCTCTGGTTGTAGCCGCGCCGGATGAATCCTTTGCGTTCCAGCGTGGTGATGTGCTTGTGGACGGTGGCGAGTGAAGTCAATTTCAGCGAGCGGGCGATTTCCTCGAAGCTGGGCGAGTAGCCATGCTTGTTGTGAAAGGTAACCAGAAAATCGAGGACTTCCTTTTGCCGCTTCGTCAGTGTCATGGCACGCTCCTGAAATGCGCCTCCACTTTAGGCGAATTAAAAGCGAACGTCAAGCATTTTGCGCTTCTTTGCAGCGTAGAGCCGCTACCGGCCCGAAAGAAATCCTTTAATCGTTGCAGCCACCAGAGCCTGATCCTGCGGCCGTATGAAGCAGAGGTGCGGAGCGCCCTGCATTTCGACCACGCGAACGGTGGCTCCGCTGGTCTTCAACTCGGCGATCTCACGCCGCTGATACGGCTTCCAGGTCTGGTCCCAGAATGCCTGGGCCTTTTCGCGCATTTCCGGCGACGTGCCGGGCAGGATTCCGGGATGCGTCGGCATGATGGCGTAGAAGGCGAGGATGGGCCTGCGAATTTTATGGTAGTCCGGATGGTAGGTTGCCATTTCATGCAGCAAGGCGTTTGAAACATTCGCCGGCATGCTGGCGATCCGCATCGTGCCGTCGTTGCGCAGGTTCGCGGTTCGTGAATCTGCCTCGACGGCATCGGACCAGACACCGACATTGCGGACGTACCACTGCTTGGAATCCTCAAACGACGCCAGGTCATTTTTGGACGGAGAATTCCGAAGAGGGTCTTGATTCATCAGCCCGTTGAACAGGGAGTGGTCGTACGCCGCATCCAGATAGATGAGCGCGCGGACGCGTTCGGGGTAGAGATTAGCGAACGCGGTCATCTCATCTCCCGCCATGGAATGCCCGATCAGGATGACGCGGCGGATGCCCAGGGCATCGAGGAAACCCACAATGTCACGAACCAGATTGGCGTTGTCATAGCCGGTCGCGGGAACGTCGGAAGGACGAAGTCCGCGGCGCGTAAGCCCGAGGACGTGGAAGTTCATTTTGAGTTGCGGGGCGAGATCATCATAAATGTGAGGCGTAATCCCCATGCCGGAAAGCAGCAGGATCGTTTCCCCCCTTCCTCCCCAGTCCAGATAATGGAGCCGAATGCCATTGGCGTGGACGAAAGAGGACTTGTGAGGCGATCGATCCTTCCAAGGGGTATCCACGCGCGGATTTGCCGCACGGAGATTGCCTGTGAAACATACGAAAGCAACACCGAGAAAAAAAGGAACTAATACCTGCTTAGACCAAGCCATCGCACCCCTGAACTTCAGTAATCGGATCGTTCTGTCGACGTTCTGTATGTCCCGGGCAGATCGCCGGGACCGGCGGAATGTGGGACCCTCATTGTATGCCTTTGCGGGAGGGATACCAAACGATTGCGCTCTTCCGGATACGCCCCCTGCTACATCCCCCCCCACAGATTACGTTCCAATAATGCATAGGGAACAATGACCCTACACGAGATCCTTACGCCAAGACTGCGGTTGTGCTATCCTTAGATTCGGAAATGGAAATGGAAAGCCCTCTCGGAATTTCGGCTCCCGCAAGACATGTTTCTTCTCGGGGCATACCGGGCGGCAAAAAATCATAATCAGGATTGGAGTCTTTCGAACCCATGGCAACCATAACGGACCCGGTCGTCCGCGCGCATAAGCGCGAAGTCATCGATAGAGCCGTTCTCCGATTTTGCGGGGATTCCGGCGACGGCATGCAGATCACGGGAAACCAGTTCACCAGCACCGTGGCGCTGTATGGAAACGACCTAGCAACTTTTCCAGATTATCCCGCCGAAATTCGCGCTCCTGCGGGCACGCTCCCCGGCGTCAGCGGATTCCAGATTCAATTCTCCTCCAGCGACGTGTTCACCCCGGGCGATACGGTGGACGTGCTGGTGGCGATGAATCCAGCGGCCCTGAAAACGAACATCCGCGATCTGAAGCCGAACGGCATCCTGATCGTCAACAGCGACGCTTTCACCGAAGCGGATTTTCGCAAGGCGGATATCACTTCGAACCCGCTCGAAGATCATTCACTGGACGGCTACCGCGTGTTCTCGGTCGGCCTGGAGCGCCTGACGCGCGCGGCTCTGGCGGAACTGGGTCTGGATGCCAAGACCATGGACCGCTGCAAGAACTTCTTTGCGCTGGGCATGTCCTATTGGCTCTACAACCGCACCATGGACCTGACCTACAAGTGGATTGAAGCCAAGTTCAAGGCCAAGCCGTTGCTGGTCGAAGCCAACAAGATGGCCATGCGCGCCGGTTATAACTTCTGCGAAGCGACCGAAGCGTTCCAGGTCAGCTACGAAATTCCGCCCGCCAAGCTCACCCCCGGCACGTATCGAAATCTCAGCGGCAATCAGGCGCTGGCCATGGGCTTTGTCGCGGCGTCGCAGAAGGCGGGACTTCCCCTCTTTCTGGGTTCCTATCCGATCACACCCGCATCGGACATTCTTCACGAACTTTCCATGTACAAGAATTTCGGCGTGATGACGTTCCAGGCCGAAGACGAAATCGCCGCCGTCACTGCTGCAATCGGGGCCGCGTATTCCGGCGTCGCTTGCGCTGACTACCACTTCCGGACCTGGCATGGCGCTCAAGACCGAGGCGATGGGACTGGCCATCATGACCGAGTTGCCCGTGGTCATCTGCGACATCCAGCGCGGCGGCCCTTCGACCGGCCTGCCGACCAAAACCGAGCAGGCGGACCTGCTGCAGGCCATGTTCGGCCGCAATTCGGAAGCACCCATTCCCGTGCTTGCGGCTTCCACTCCCGGCGATTGCTTCTGGGTTGCGGTGGAAGCGTGCCGCATCGCTCTGAAGTATATGATTCCCGTCGTTATCCTGTCGGATGGATATCTGGCCAACGGCGCGGAGCCATGGCGCATTCCGAACGTTGACGAAATTCCCGGCATTCAGGTGAAATTCGCCACTGATCCCGTAGGATTCCTTCCCTACAAGCGTGATCCGCAAACTCTGGCGCGCCCCTGGGCCATCCCCGGGACGCCGGGCCTGGAGCACCGCATCGGCGGCATTGAAAAACAGGACATCACCGGAAACGTAAACTACGAGCCGCTAAACCATGAAAAAATGGTTCGCATCCGCGCGGCCAAAGTTGACGGCATCGTTCAGGATATTCCGGACGTGGTTCCGGCCGGCGATCCCGACGGCGATCTGTTGATCGTGGCCTGGGGTTCAACCTACGGAGCGATCACCGCGGGCCTTAAGCCGGCGCGCGCGAAGGGTCACCGGATCGGCCACGTACACCTGCGGCATCTGAATCCGCTGCCGGCCAATCTGGGAGAGGTGCTTGGCCGCTACCGCCAGGTTCTGGTTCCGGAAATGAATATGGGCCAGTTGCTGATGTTGCTGCGCGCGAAGTACCTGGTGGATGCGCAGGGATACAACAAGATTCAAGGGCAGCCCTTCAAACAATCGGAAATTGAAGCGAAGATCGAAGAAATTTTGGGCTGAGGCCCGGAAAATTCCTGGAGAGTAAAACGCAATGACAACAGCAGCGCTTCCAGTACTTAAAAAGAAGGATTTCCAGACGGACCAGGAGGTCCGCTGGTGTCCGGGGTGCGGAGATTATGCCATTCTTTCCGCCGTGCAGTCCGTATTTCCGGAGTTGGGAATTCCCCGCGAGAAGTTTGTGGTCATCTCCGGGATCGGCTGCTCCAGCCGCTTCCCCTATTACATGAACACGTACGGCTTCCACACGATTCACGGCCGCGCCCCTGCGGTGGCCACCGGCGTCAAGATCGCGCATCCCGAACTGGAAGTCTGGGTGGCAACCGGTGACGGCGACTCGCTGGCCATCGGCGGCAATCACACCATTCACATGCTGCGCCGCAACGTGGGCATCAAGGTGCTCATGTTCAACAACAAGATTTACGGCCTGACCAAAGGGCAGTACTCGCCGACATCGGAACTGGGCAAGAAGACGAAGTCCACTCCGTTCGGCACGGCGGATCGTCCGTTTAATCCACTCGGTCTGGTGATCGGCGCGGATACCTCGTTCGTCGCTCGTTCGGTGGACGTTTTCCAGCAGCACCTCAAGGACACGCTGCGAAAAGCGGCGGCGCACAGCGGCTCGGCCTACATTGAAGTCCTGCAAAACTGCAACATCTTCAACGACGGCGCGTGGTTCGACATTACCGAAAAAGAAGCGCGCAGCGAGCATGTCGTGCAACTCGAACACGGCAAACCTATGATCTACGGGAAGAATCGCGACAAGGGGATCCGCCTCAACGGCATGGAACTGGAAGTCGTGCATCTCGGCAACGGCAACGGGCTCACCGAGAAGGACGTTCTGGTCCACGACGAGCATCACCCGAACCCCGCCTACGCCTTCCTGCTCGCGCAGATGGACGAAAAACCCGACTTCCCCACCCCCATCGGCGTGCTTCGCTCCTGGGGCCGCGATCGCTACGAGGACATGATGGCCAAGCAGATTCAGGACGTCATTGCCAAGCGAGGCCCGGGTGACCTTTCGAAGCTGCTGCATTCCGGCGATACCTGGGAAGTGCGGTAGTTCACACTCTCGCAACCCGTTCGATTTACAAGGCGGCCCGGAAGATCGGGCCGCCTTTTTATTTTGGTTTTCCCGGAATTCGCTCCGAGGCAGGAAAAGCTCCGCGTGTGGGCGCCAAATTCTGAATTTAAATTCTGAATATTCGATAAAAATCCGGACTAGGGAATCGGCTGCTGCGTCTGCTCGGTGCGTGCGTCCAAAGACTGTGGATGATCCAGCAGGGGCATATAGTGATTGCGGGCGGAAACAAACGCCGTCCAATCGCGCCGCGCGACCGGCTGGGAGGGCGGCAATTGCAGCGCCAGAAAATTGCGGAACACGTGGTGCTTCAGGATCCGGAAATCGAGATGCGGCCCGGTTGCCAGGCCCGTCATACCCACCAAACCGATGGTCTGCCCCTGCTGCACGCGCGCCCCGACCCGCACCAGGATGCGCGACAAGTGCAGATACATCGTCTCGTATCCGTTGGAATGAACGATGTGAACCATGTTCCCGTCGCCGCCCTTGCGTCCGGCAAACACGACGCGGCCCGATCCGATCGACTGCACGGGCGTGCCGGTCGGCGCGCCGTAATCAATACCCAGGTGTGCGCGATAGGTCTTCAAGATCGGGTGAAACCGGTGCAACGAAAAACGGGACGTGATGGGCGCGGCAAACTTCAGCGGCGAACGCAGGAACATTTTCTGCAGGGATTTTCCGTCCGGTGAATAGTACGCGGGATGCCCGGCGGGATCGTGAAACAGCACCGCCTGGTACGGATGGCCGTCATTCTTGTATTCCGCAGCGAGGATTCGGCCGTATCCCATCCTCTTGCCGTCAAGATATCTTTTCTTTTCCACGACCACGCGAAACGTATCGCCTGCGCGCGGGTCGGTATAGAAATCCAGGTCGTAACCGAAAATGTGCGCCAGGCGAAGGGCCAGTTCCGGCGATTCGCCGGCGTCGGAAACCGCGCCGAAAAGCGAATCGCGAATTTCTCCCGTGACGGTCTCCACGTCAGTGTGCGACGGAATCTCACTAACCGAGGCGGCGAAGCCATCCTCGCTCGGCTTCACTTCCAGCATGCGGTCCGAATCGATCTGGTAACGGATGGCGCGCAGCTCTCCGGTCATCGTACGGCCGATCGAGAGGCGATGCCCGGCGCGCACGTGGCGCAAATCGTAGACCGGTTGTGCGCTGCCGACGATGTCGGCGGTGTCGGAGGGCGCAACCCCGTGGTGCTCGAGCGATTCGGTAAGCGTATTCCCCGCGGGAATTCGGTATTCGTTAAAGAGGACCACTTGCGACTGGATACGAGCGGCGTCCCGGGCGGCGAGCTTCGCCTGATTATGAAACTCCGTTTCCGCAGCGCGGCGCGCATGAATTGCCGTTCCCGCGATGGCGGTTCCGGCCGCTGAAATGGCAAGAAGAGAAAATAAGAATCTGCGGCTCACCCGATCTCCCCCAGGAGCAATTGAAATCCATTCCCCCTAGCGTGGCCAGATGAGATCGTTGACCCGCCCGAGGGTGCCCAGAGTATCGCATTGCCCTATCCATCCCAACTACAAATGTGATTTTTTTTGCGTTGCAGTCAACAGCCCGACGGGCCCTGGGAAATGTTGCCAGTGTGCCCGAGAAGATGGACTCCGCGCCGCGATTGGCGATTCCGCGATTCGCCAGCCATTACGCCCTGCTCACGTTTAAAATTTCAGATTTGAAATTGGAGAGGTGAAATTTGAAACAGGGAATGCGAAATGTGAGGTATGAGATCTTGAATTTAAGATCTCAAATCTGAAATTTGACCCTGGCAGATGGCCGCCCGAGGTCGCCGATCTCCTGCATGGCGGTTTACTGCTGCGAGCCGGTTTCCACAGCGGGGATACGAGCCTCGGCATTGCGCGTGCCGAAATAATTTTCTTCGTTCAGCCGGCGATAAATGTGTCCGGCGATTCCCGCGGCCATCGGTCCCTTGACGGCGCGGCTGTGGCCGCGCATCAATACGACGAGAACGATTTTCGGATGCGATTGATCCGCGAAGGAGACAAACCAGCCCAGGCGCGAACCGTCTTCCGAGCACGTACCGGTCTTGCCGGCCGCCTGCTCGTCATCTGAAATGTAGCTGAGGCGCGCCGTCCCATAGAGCACCGCCGCGAGCATACCGTCCCGCACCTCCGGCAGCAGGGATTCGATATTGAGTTTGCGCTTGACGCGCGGCGTAAAATTCGCCTGCGCTTCGGGCGTCCTCGGATATTGCAGGTAATAGAGCGTGCCGCCGTTGGCAATGCTTGTCGCCATCGCGCCCAATTGCAGAGGCGTCATCTGGATGCCCTGGCCGAAACTCGACATGCGCGCCACACCCCCAAACGCCGGGGGTTCGGAGGGAAATCCTCCGGCATGCTCCTCCGGGATATGGTATCCGGCCCGTTCGCCCAATCCAAACAGGTGGCCAAAATGAGCGACCGTTCCAAATCCCATGCGGCGGCCGAGTTCCTCGAAGAACGCATTATTGGAGTGCGCCAGCGCTTCGGTGAGGTTCAAGTACTTGCGCGGCGCGACGCGAATCATCGTGTTGCGCGTCACCACGCCTTCCTGCAGAGCGGCCACGGCAATCACCGGCTTGATCGTCGAGCACGGGATGAAGCCCGACGAAAAAGCGAGCTTCTGATTCACAATCGAAAGGATGCGTCCGTTGGAAGGATCGATGGCGACAACCGAACCGTTGTACCGGCCCAGGGCCTGAACCGCAGCCTGGCGCACGACGGGATCATCGTATTCGGTGACATCGCCCTTGGACGAATTCGCATACGTGGGCACAGCGTAGCGACGAACCGCGGCTCTTCGCTTCACCGGATGCTTTACTGAATGTTTTACAGAATGCTTCACCGGTTTGCGTTGCGTGCGAGGCTTGGGAGCAGCGAGCGCAGACAAGCTCCCTGCAACGAACATGCAAAGACTGATGGCAATCATCCGTGGATAGCTGGGCCGGGGTTTCATCTGGCTATTCCAATCTGGGCCGCTTTCGCGCTCCCATTGCGCGCATCTAGATGGAACGTCCATTTTAGGGAACAATTTCATATCCGCGCAATAGCAATCTCAGATGCCAGGTACTATGACGCAATGGGCCATTGTAAAGTATCTTCGAACGGACTGAAAACAAGGCAAATGGGCATGTTCTGGGTTAGCGGGCGGGTGTACCGGAATGAAACCTATGGTGCAAGATAAAATGCCAATTGCGCGGCGGAGGTCCCACAAAACAGTTCCGCAGCCGGGCAGTTCGCCGGGCTGCGGAGCACAATTCTAATCCTTCATTGCGTCCAGAATTATCTCGCCGGACATCAACGCGTCGGACGAGGTTTGCCCGTGGAGGCTCCAGCGGCGGCGGCCTGCGCGGCGGGCTTCTCCGCCTGTGCCGCGGTGCCATTGGCTGCGCCGGGCGAAGGAATACCCATTTTCTTGCGCAGTGTGCTTTCAAGTTTATTTCGGACGTCGGCGTGTTCCTTCAAGAAGATGCGGGCATTCTCGCGCCCCTGGCCCAGCCGATCGCCACCGAAGGAAAACCACGTGCCGGATTTTTCCAGGACGCCCTGGTCCACGCCAAGATCAATCAGGTCTCCTTCGCGCGAAACGCCTTCCCCGTAGAGAATGTCAAACTCCGCCTCGCGGAACGGCGCGGCGACTTTGTTCTTCACGACTTTGGCGCGCGTGCGCGAACCGATGACGCGGTCGCCTTCCTTGATGGATTGAATGCGCCGGATATCGAGGCGAATGGTGGAGTAAAATTTCAGCGCGCGCCCGCCCGTGGTGGTTTCCGGATTGCCGAACATGACGCCGATTTTTGCGCGGATCTGGTTGATGAAAATCAGGCAGGTATGGGACTTCGACACGATGGCGGTGAGCTTTCGCAGCGCCTGCGACATCAGGCGCGCCTGCAAGCCCATCTGCGGATCGCCCATGTCGCCTTCCAGTTCCGCGCGCGGTACCAGGGCGGCAACCGAGTCCACTACGATAATGTCCACACCGTTCGAGCGAATCAGCGTCTCGGCGATTTCCAGCGCCTGCTCGCCGTTGTCCGGCTGCGAGACCAGAAGATTGTCCACATCCACGCCCAGCTTGCGCGCGTACATCGGATCCAGCGCGTGTTCGGCGTCGATGAACGCCGCCTGCCCGCCCATTTTTTGCGCCTCGGCGATGATGTGCAGCGTCAGCGTCGTCTTGCCGCCCGATTCCGGGCCGTAAACTTCAATCACGCGCCCGCGCGGCACGCCGCCCACACCCAGCGCCGCGTCAATGGAAAGCGCCCCCGTGGGGATCACGCTGACCGGCACCAGCACGTCGCGGTTGCCCAGGCGCATGATGGCGCCCTTGCCGTGCTGCTTCTCAATCTGCGAGATCGCCGCTTCCAGCATTTTTGATCTTTCATCCGTCATATTTCACCTCTGTAACGAGATTGTCACGTTCCGTGACTTGCGGGGGACGCCGGCCGTCTCCGCGGAGTCTACTACAAAGCGTTCTTTCCGGCGCATATTCATTACGGGAGGCACAATACCACAAGGCGAAGAAAAAGCAAACACAATTTGCAACCCCTATTCCACATGCCCCGCATAACTGTAAAACCCACGCCCGCTCTTGCGGCCCAGCCGACCCGCCGCGGCCATTTTCCGCAGCAACGGGCACGCTCGGTATTTCGGATCGCCATAGCCAGTGTACAGCACATCGAGAATATCCACGCACACGTCGATGCCGATGAAATCGGCCAGTTCCAGCGGACCCATCGGATGGCCCATTCCCAGCTTGAGTATCGCGTCCACGGCTTCGGCGGCGGCCACGCCTTCCATCACGGCGAAGGCGGCCTCGTTAATCATGGGCAGCAGGACGCGGTTGGAAACAAAGCCGGGCGCGTCGTTCACCGCGACGGGCTTTTTTCCCAGGCGCTCGCACAGCGCCATCGTCGCGCGAAATGTTTCGTCGCTCGTCTGCAGCGCGCGGATGACTTCGACCAAAACCATTACGGGGACCGGATTCATGAAGTGCATGCCGATGAAACGGTCCGGACGGCCGGTGGCGGCGGCCAGCGTGGTGGTGGAGATCGACGACGTGTTCGACGCCAGGATCACTTCCGGGCGCAGGAGCGTGTCGGCCTCGCGCAGGACGGAAATTTTCAGTTCCAGGCGTTCGGGGACGGCTTCGACGGCGAAATCGGCGCGCGCAATTTCAGAACTGGCGGTTGTCGGGTGAATGCGTTTCAGAATTTCCGGCTTGTCGCCCACGGCGATCTTGTCTTTCCTGATTTCGCGGTCGAGGTTTTTCGCAATCGTGTCCATCGCGGCGTCCAGCAAACGCGGCTCGACGTCGCGAAGAATCACGCGGTAGCCGTGGCGCGCAAAGGCGTGCGCGATGCCATTCCCCATCGTTCCCGCGCCCAGCACGGCGACGGTGCGTATCGCGTCCTGCGTTATTGCGTCATGCGCCATTGCGCCTCCCGGATTTCAGAATGTCGAGGAAGTACAGGAACCAGAAGAAGGAAAAGAAACACGAAAGCGGACCGGGCCACGGGCATGGCTACTCGGGGGGGCTTGCTTCCACCACTTCGCGGACAATTTCCCTGGCACGCGTCTCCTGTTCGGGCTGGACCGCAAGGCTCCAGCGGTGTCCCGCCTCGCGCTTGCGCGAAGCGATGCCGATTTCGCGCAAACAGATGGCCAGTGTATCGGCTACGTCCTCGTGCTCGCCGTTCCAGACTTCGGTTCCGGCATCCTCGTCGTCGCCGTCTTCGGGCCAATCCCCGGAACCATTTTTGGGAAAGCGGCGCGGCGCCCTCGCGGATTCCGCGGAATGCTCATCGTCGGCCAGGGGAAGCGCCAGGGACTCGATTTCTTCCGGCGTTAGCTCGCCGGGATCGGCAAGCCCCTTCTGTTCGAGCACGATTTTCTGCGCACGGTCGCGATCCGCTCCCGAAACGTGAATCTCGATTTTCGGGCGCAGCGACGGGAAGATGAAATAGCCGCTCGCGGATTCGTCGGTGAACGGGATGCCCGCTTCGTCCAGCGCGTGCTTCACTGCGGCGCACTCGCGAGGATCGTTCCCCGACCAGACGGAAACAATCTCGTCGTCCTCCAGGGGCGCCAGCGGCGGCGCAGACGCCGTAGAAGCCAACTCGGCCTCATCCACCAGCGCAACATCGCAATCGGCGCAGCGGGTTACGCCGCGAATGTATTCGCATTTGCAGTTGGGACAAATCATAGGCGCTGCATTTTACCGCCGGACGGGGCGAGGTTGAAGGAGAAAGGTTCGGAAAAATTCGCCCGGCGCGAGGCGGGAGCAAATGCAAGCTAGCCGTCCGTGATCTGGCGAACAATATCTCTCGCGCGCGCCTGGTCCCCGGAACGAACACAAAGCCGCGCGCGATGCCCCGGCTCGTCCGGAATGCGGCTGGGAATGCCGTTTTCGCGCAGGGCGCTGGCCAGGTATTCCGCCATGGGCTCCTCTTCGCCGGACCAGACTTCCGACGTCGCTTCGTTCGGATTCCAATCGTAAGGCAGGGACTGCTTGAAATCGAGGTGGTCCTGCTCGGGCAGCGATGACCCGCCGGAAATCGCGGAAGCATTTTCTTTACTCTCCACCCACTGCAAAGCGCTGTTCGCGCGTTCCACATCCGAAGCGAGCACTCGAATTTCAAAGCCGGGCGTCGCTTCCAGATAATACGGGCGGGAAGAAAGAAACCCTCCGGCAGGATCGTAAACCTGGGTGTGCCAGAATCGAATGTTCTCATCGCGCAGCGCCGCCTGCAGCGCCGTATATTTGGCGGGATCCGAGCCGCGCCAGAGAATTTCGAGGGATTCGTTGGCCATGGGTATTGTCGCGACCTGAAACTCAGGATCTCAACTCATTACACGTGATCGAAGCACCCGTAGGACAGGCTTCAGCCTGTCTGCTTTTGACTTTCGCCGTCTCCACAAAAATCAAACCCAGACAGGCTGAAGCCTGTCCTACTAAGAGCGCTCGACGCCGAGCGCCACGGCGTTGCCGCCGCCCAGGCACAGCGCGGCGATTCCGCGATGCGCGTCGCGCCGCTGCATCTCGTAGAGCAGGGTCGTGAGAATGCGCGCTCCGGAAGCGCCGATGGGATGCCCGATGGCCACGGCGCCGCCGTTGACGTTGACCTTCGCCGGATCCAGGCGCAGCGCGCGTGTCACGGCAATCGCGGCGGCGGCAAAGGCTTCGTTCAACTCGACCAGGTCGACATCCTTGTCGCGGTCCCAGCCGGTCTTTTCGAGCAGCTTTTCCACCGCGTATATGGGCGCTTCCATAATCCACTTCGGATCGACGCCGCTGACGGCCTGCGCGACAATGCGCGCCATGGGCGTCTTGCCGAGGCGCGCAGCGTTGCGCGCGGTCGTGACCACCAGCGCGGCTGCGCCGTCGTTGGTTCCGGGGGCGTTGCCGGCCGTAACGGTGCCGTCTTTCTTGAATGCGGGACGCAATTTCGCCAGGGCCTCGAGGGAAGCGTCCTCGCGCGGCGACTCGTCATTCTGGATCACCACGGGATTGCCCTTCTTCTGCGGAACCTCGATGGGCAGGATTTGCGATTCGAGGAAGCGGGATTTTCTTGCGCGCACGGCGCGCTGATGGCTTTCCAGGGCAAACTGGTCCTGTTCCCGCCGCGTGATCCCGTATTTTTCCGCAACCAGCTCGGCCGTAATGCCCATGTGAAAATCGTTGTAGACGTCCCAAAGCCCGTCGCGAATCATCGAATCCACGACTTCCGCATTGCCGAACCGGTAGCCCGCGCGCGCTCCCGGCAGCAGGTACGGACAATTCGACATGGACTCCATTCCGCCGGCCATCACGATTTCCGCTTCCCCCAGGATGACGCTCTGCGCCGCCAGGGCAACGGCCTTCAAACCCGAGCCGCAGACTTTGTTGATCGTCATCGCCGCAACGCGCACATCCAGGCCGCCGTACAACCCCGCCTGCCGCGCCGGATTCTGCCCGAGCCCGGCTTGCACGACATTGCCCATGATGATCTCATCCACGGCATTGGGCTCGATGCCCGCGCGGCGCACAGCCTCGGCCACAACCTTCGCACCCAACTGCGGCGCGGAAAGCGACGCGAGACCTCCCTGAAATTTTCCGATGGGCGTGCGAACAGCGCTTAGAATGACGGCCTGGTCCATGACGGGTCTCCTGGCAGCGGCCTTTCGTGGCGCAAGGATCAACGATGGAATGAAGAAACGAGTATAGGCGAGGCCCCCCGAGCGGTCAATTCAGTGGCGGGGTAGGATATAGCGCGCGCCAAAGTTGCCCCCCGCTAATTTAGACAGTTAGGGTTACCCGCCCAATGGCAATAAGCAAAGGCACACAGAAAAGGCACACAGGCTGAAGCCTGTGCCACCAAAAGCCATCCCAACGGCTTTCCAGGCTCGCGGGAGAGATTGAAAATGATTTCAGTGGTTGCGTGGTGAGAAATACAGGCCAGAGTATGGAATGTCGGCAAGCCGGAAGTTATCCTCGAACGACGCTTGCCAGCCGATTCATTGGAAAATTGTCGGGACAATCCCGCATATTTCTTGAATCCAAACATCGCAGATCGGCCAAGACCCGTGAAGCCGCTTCCCGGCAACTGGCTTTTCACGGGATTTGCAACTTCTCCTTGCGCAATCCCACGCTCCGCCCACTCCATGCAAACGCAATGGCACTATCGCTGCTCGCTGGGGCACTCAGAAGGGCGGAGAAGGCAATTTGCCGTCGCGATACACTACCCCGTCAATTCAGTGGCGGGCCCGGCACAGTCGCGGCCTAAGCCGTTTTTCGCACGTGCGGCGTCACTTCGGGCTTAAGGTGGAAGCTAACTCTCTCCAACGCGTTCATTTTTCTTCGCATAACTTTACGGAAGATGCGCTCGATGGGAATTTCCTTGGGGACAACAATGCGCGGACGTTGCTTCATTGGCGGTCTCTTTTCTATGTCATGTTTGGTTGTCGGTAAGCTCTTCTCCTTTCGTTATTCGTCGTACCTTCTTTTGGCGGTCAGTATACTCTTATGACACATATCATGACAACAAGAAACTCTCCGCATTCCATTCTTCTTATAATACGTATCACATGCCATAACATTGAATCGCCCTCCGGCCCAGCCTCGCCTGCCAGCTGCCTGGCTTTCCACATGCCGGACCAGGCCTGTGCTACTGTTGTTATTCGGGAATACCTGAAATGGCCGACCTGTTCGAACATGCCGGCAAACCATCGCCGGGAATTCAACTCAATCCGGAACAGCGCGCCGCCGTGGATCACGGCGAGGGCCCACTGGTGGTGGTGGCCGGCGCGGGCACGGGAAAAACGCGCGTCATCACCGAACGCATTCGCCACTTGCTCGATACGCAGCCCGGTCTGTCGGGCAAGGAAATCCTGGGGCTGACGTTTACCGACAAGGCCGCGTCGGAAATGAAGCATCGCGTGGTCGCGGCGTCGCGCGATCGCGGCGAAACGGAAATCGAACGCGCCGAGGCGGTCACGCTCAGCACGTTTCACTCGTTCTGCAACGCCCTGCTGCAGGAAGTCGATCCGGAACTGAAGCCCATCGACAAGATCGACCACTGGATTCTGCTGCGCCGCAACCTGCCCCTGCTGCAACTCGAACATTTCCGCCGCCTGGCGGAACCCGGGCAATTTCTGGGCGACTTCGTGGAGTTTTTCTCCCGCTGCCAGGACGAACTGGTCACCCCCGACGATTATCAGAAATATGCCGGCGAACAGGTGGAACATTTCCGGCGGGTGAGCGCCGCGATGCAGGAGGACGAGCGGCGCATCCGCGGGGAGGAAATCGCCAAACTACAGGAAATTGCGCGGGCCTACCGCGCCAGCGACCTGCTGATCCGCGAACGCAAGCTGCTCACCTTCGGTACGCAGATCATGGACGCCGTTCTGCGGCTCCGCGACGACGAAACCCTGCGCGAAGCGCTGCGCGCGCGTTACCGGTACATCCTGGTCGACGAATTCCAAGATACGAACATCGCCCAACTCGAACTGCTCTGGCTGCTGGGGGGCGAGCGGCCCAACCTGCGTGGTGGTGGGCGACCATCGCCAGGCGATTTACCGGTTTCGCGGCGCATCGTTCGGGAGTTTCACGATTTTTCTGAAGCGCTTCGCCTCGGGCGCGGCCGCCAAGCACGAGGAATTGCTGCGCCCGCTCACGCTCAACTACCGCTCCGTGGGACGCATCCTGCGCGTGGCCGGGCAAGCCATCCGCCACAACGAAAAACCGCAGAATATTCCCGAGTACCCGCTGACGCCGGTCCGCGAGGAGGGCGAAAAAGTCCGCATCGTCACGCATCCCACCAGCGACGCCGAGGCGCAGTGGGTGGCGGGCGAAATCGACCGGCTGCACCGCGCCGGAGCCAAGTGGCGCACGTTCGCCGTTCTGTATCGCAGCCACGCGCATCGCGACAAACTGGTCGGAGCGCTCAAGGCGCGCAAGATTCCTTTCGTCATCAAGAATCTTTCGATCCTGTCGCACCGGCTGGTGCGTGACCTGATCGCCTACCTCTGGCTGATCGACCATCCCTCCGACGATGTCGCCTGCGCGCGCGTACTGGCGATGCCGGCGTGGGGCCTGGCGCCTTCCGACCTGGTGCGCCTCATCGAACGAACCGCGAAGAGCAAGGGCGCCTCCCTGTGGGACACCGTGCAGGCCGTGCAAGCCGACCCTGCCTTCTCCGGCCAGGGTCGCCACTTGAACGAACTGGTCGAAGTGGTGACGGAGCTTCGAAAAAAATCCCGGCAATTGACCGCCACCGAATTATTCGACGAACTCGCCGAAGCCCTCGAGATCAGCTCCGCTGTTTCCCCGGAGGACCGCAAATATTTCGATCGCCTCGCGCAATTTGTGCGCGACTGGCAACCCAAGAGCGAAACGCAGCGCCTCAAGGAGTTTGTCGAATACCTGGATTACTTCGAGCAGGCCGGCGGCTCGATCAACCTGGAGCAGGAACCCGGCGACGCGGTGCAACTGATGACCGTGCACGCCGCCAAGGGCCTGGAATTCGACCAGGTCTACGTGCTCCATCTGGTGAGCCGCGGGTTCCCCGCAGGGGAAAGGCCTCGCGTGCTCGAGTTCCCTTCCGCACTCATGAAGGAAGAACAACCGCAAGGAAGCTTCCACATCCAGGAAGAGCGCCGCCTGTTTTACGTCGCCGTAACGCGCGCGCGGCACCGGCTCACGCTCTGCACGGTCGAAAACAAGCGCTCCAAACCATCGCCGTTCCTGGAAGACATTTTGATGGAAGCGCAGATCAAGCGCCGCGACATCGAGCAACTCGCTCCCACGCCCGCGAAAGAGCCGGTTGCCTCGCCCGAAACCGAACCCGCGCTGTTCGATCCCCAGGAACGCCCTGCCCGGATCGGCTCCCGCATCGGCGAATGGGCCACAACCTATCGCCCGCCGGTGCCGGAACCCCTGCAACTGAGCCCTTCGGCGATCGGGACACTGGAATCCTGCCCTCAGAAATATCTGTTCGGCTATACCTGGGGGCTGCGCGGCGGCCCGGCGGCGGCCATGAGCTTTGGCAGCGTGATGCATAACACGATCAAACACTTCATCGGCGAGATGGCCAAGGGACACACGCTTCCCTTCGAGGAAGTGGAGCTCAAATTCGAACTGGAATGGACCTCGGCCGGATTCGAAGACGACTATCAGGAACAGGAATACAAGAAAGACGGCGTGGCGCAATTGCGCGCGTTTTACCAGAGCACGCTGGCCGCTCCTCCCGACGTCATCGCGCAGGAAAAAACGTTCGAGCTGCCGATGGAGAACAATGTGGTCCTCACCGGGCGCATGGACCAGGTAAACCGCCTGGGCCCCGGCGAGGAAGAAATCGTGGATTACAAGACGGGCAAGCCGCGCAACGAGGATAAAGCGAAAAAGGACGTGCAACTGAGCGTCTATGCCCTGGCGGCCCGCGAAGTCTTCGACTGGAATCCCGCGCGCCTCACGCTGTACTTCCTGCAGAACAATCAGGCTGTGAGCGCGACGCGCGACGAAAAGAAGCTCAACAAGGTGCGCTCGGAAATCCAGGAAGCCGCCGCCGATATCCGCGCCGGCGAGTTCCCCGCAAAACCCGGCTTCGCCTGCAAGTTCTGCGACTACGAACCAATCTGCCCCGCGCGAGAGCAGGGCGCGGCGGCCAGCGCCTCCGGCGAACAGTAACCGGCCGGCGGCGATCTTCGGAAATCCTCGAACTCAGCGGCAAACAGTGCCCCACCCCGATCGAACCATCGCAGAAAAAAGCGGAGGCGGGAAATAAAAACGGGGCGGCCGTTTTAATGGCCGCCCCCGTCTGGAAACGTTTTCGTAGACCTACTCGATGTACCGCGTTTCCCCTGTGCCCGATTCGCGCAATCGCTCCGTGAACCACTCTCCCCTCGGAGCAGCGAGCGCTTCCTCAGCAAACTCGCTAATGCCCTTTTACGAGTGAACGTGGTGGAAGTCAAGGATAAATTCCGGAAGCGAGCGGAAAGAAAAACTCCGCGACTATAAAAATTATTTTTGCCGCCGGTTTCTCCGGAAACATTTCTCTTGGCGCCCGCGCCACGAAAAGCCTTACGGCAGTTTGTCGCTGAGATAATAGCCGTCGCGCGCCAGCAAGGTCAGGCCGGGGCGCCTCACGCGCACCTCGATGGTGTGATACGGCACCGAACGATCGGTTCGCGCTCCGGAATATCCGAGCGTGTATTGATGGCGGGCCTGTTCGGAAACCCGCGCGTAGAGTTTCTCGAGGGCGTTGCTTTTCGATGCGTAAAAAATATCTCCGCCGGTGGAGTGGGCGTATTTCCCCAGGACATTGTTTCCCATGAACGTAATCCCGCGATTGAGATTCGCCTCGCCGACGCCAATGGCGTAGACGGAGATGTCCTCGGAAAGAAGCAGCTTGAGCGTTTCCTTGTAACTGTGCGTGTTGTTTTTTGCGTTTTGTCCGTCGGAGATCAGAAAAATGATCCTGCGCCGATCGCGAGGACGGCTGCTCAACTGTTCGGCGGCGGCATAGATGGCGTCATTGATATGTTTGTTGTTCGGGTGCCCGAGGGCTTCGGTTGGAACTTTCGCGGGCCCCGGAGGCTGCGCCGTATTGACGCGCGGGCCGTTCGTCATTGTGTAGGAGCCGACTCCGGGAATGGAACTGCTCAGGTCAATCCGCTTCAGTTGCGTGAAAAGCGCGTCATTGTCCCCGATGAAATCGGAAACCGGCTCGGGAACTTCGTCAAAGCGCCACAAGGACGCCTCGTCGGCCGGCCCGAATCCCGCGGCAATCGCCTGGAGCGTCTCCTGAACCTTTTTCGCCGAACTGCGCTTCAAATCATTGTCAATCAGGACGGCGGCCGAGAGTGGGTAAGCATCCACGGAGAACAGGGTGATCGGCTGCTCGATGTTGTCTTCAAAAATTCGAAATTCGCTTTTCTGGATGTCGGTCACCAGTTCGCCCGAGGCGTCCTTGACCGTCACGGGCACAACGACCAGGGAAACCGTCGTACGAATCTGGCCGCGAGGGTCTTGCGCCTGCAAGGATGGCGCCGGGGGCGCATTTTGGCCGGTCTGGTCAGGGGATTCCTGCGCCCGCAGCAGCACCGGCATCGAACCGGCCAATCCCGCCGCCAGGATCACAGTGAGCAATTTTCGTGGACAATTCATCGGTGTCCCATCACTATTTCCATACGGGCCCTTTGGGGCTCCCGCGCATCTAAAAATTCCGGTGTCGCATCCAACTAGCCCTGAACACAACCAGAGGAGATTATACAATGCGGATTCGAGCCGTACTTTCCTTTCTATGTATCGCGGCGTTTGCGGGGGGGCTGGTCTACGCCGCGCCACCGGCCCAGATTCGCGTACAGGTGAACCTGGTCAACCTGTTCGCCACAGTGCGCGACAGGCACAAGGCGATTGTCACCGGCTTAAAACAAGATGACTTTCAGGTCTATGAGGATGGCCAGCTTCAGAAAATAACCAATTTTTCCGCCGTCTCGGACCTCCCCATCACACTCGGCATCCTGATCGACACCAGCGGCAGCGAATCCTATACGCTTCCCGCGGAGAAGCAAGCGGCTTCCCAATTCCTGCGGCGGGTGATGCGCAAGGGCGATCTCTCCATGGTCATGTCCTTCGATACCGATGTGGACCTGCTCGCCGATTTCACCGCGGACCACGGCAGGCTCGACCGCGCCATCAACCGCGCCGAGATCAATGCCCCGGGCAGCGCCTCGATCATCGCACAGGGCCCCTTGCCCACCAGCGGCAGCGGCGGCACGGATTTTTATGACGCCATCTATCTCGCTGCTCACGATAAACTTGCCGGGGAGGCCGGCCGGAAAGCCATCGTCGTGCTGACTGACGCCGAAGACACGGGAAGCAAAACGAGCCTGCAGGACGCCATCGAAACCGCTCAGCGGACCGACACCGTCATCCATATTCTGCTGGTGGCCGCCGACGGGGGAGACCGGGACGTCGCCAAGAAACTCACCGAGGAAACCGGCGGGCGCATGATCGTGGTACGCAGCCAGAAGAACCTGGAACAGGCGTTCGACCAGATTTCCGAAGAACTGCGCAACCAGTACACCATCGGCTACGTGCCCACGAACAAGACGCACGACGGCAGCTACCGGAAGATTGAAGTGAAAATGAAGAACAAGGATTACTCCGCTCTCACCCGCCGCGGCTACTACGCGCCGAGCAACTGAGCACGGGGTTCAGACGCGGAGGTTAAGGCGTAGAGGTTAAGGCGTGGCGGAAGGCGCGGGCACCGGCACGGAATAGTATCCCTTGCGGGCCCGGACAACCAGGCCCTTGCGGTCCACCTCGATGCGAATCTTGTGGTACTTCCCATCGGGCGCCCGTCCGCCCGGGTTGTAGGAAAGCGCGTATTGATGCCGCAGCTCGTCCCCGATATCGATGAACGACTGCCCTAGATCATCGACGCGGTACGGAAAGAACGCCCTACCCCCGGTTTCCGCGGCTAATTGATCGATGACGTGATCTCCCTCATTTTTTTCGAACTTGCGATGGATCCGCTTGGATGCATCCAGATTGTCATCGACGTTCACCCATTCCGTGCTCGTGCTGATCGCATAGATGATTACGCCGGCGCGCTGCGCCATCTCGATGGCCTCTCCGCGCGAGTGGTCGCTGTCGTTGTCGTCGCCGTCGGAAATGACCACCAGGACGCGGCGCACGTCCGGGTTGGGCCCGCGGGGCCGCGGAGACTTGGTGAGCAAGGTCCGGCTCGCCGTGTACACCGCGTCGTACAGGGATGTGCCGCCGCCCGCGCGCTGCTTCAGGATGGTATCGCGGAGGGCTCCGGCGTCGCCGGTGAACTTCCGGATGATCTGCGGGCCATCGTCGAACGTCATCAGGAACGCCTGGTCCCTCCCGCGACGCAGGGCGTTGAATAGGAAATCGATTGCGGCATCCTGCTCGAATTTCAGGCGCGATCGAATGCTGTTGGAAGTGTCCAGGACCATGCCAATGCGGAGCGGAAGGTCGGTCGGCTGGCTGAAGGAGGCAATTTCCTGCTCCACGCCGTCATCGAAGACCTTGAAATCTTCCTTGTTCAGGCCCGTGACGAGCTTGTCATTCTTGGTCGCCACGCTGAACAGCACGTCCACCACGTTGACGTTGCGGATGATCGCTCCCTGCCGGTTGATCTGGTTGGGCGCTGGCGGCGGGGGCGGCTGGGACTGTTGCGCGCTCACAACGGCCACGGCCGTGAGAGAAACCAGAAGTGCGATCCAAAGTGCCGGCTTTTTCATAATCATCACACGTAAGGCGAAAGAAGAGCGTCAATCTCCGCTTTGCGCCATCCCAAAGTTGCCGCGATCTGTTCGAAGTATACCCGCAAATCCCGTGGCAGCGGAGCGCGAACTTCCACCCAGGCCCCCGTCTTTGGATGCGAAAACCCGATGCGCGCGGCGTGCAAAAAATTACGCTGTAGCAGCGGAATGTTGCACGCGCCGGCGCGCAAAACGCGCGGCGCGCCGTACAGCGTGTCTCCGATCACCGGATGTCCGATCGCGGCGAAGTGCGCGCGGATCTGATGCGTGCGCCCGGTATGCAACACGGCCTCGACGAGCGTGCAGCGGTCCAGGCGGGCGATCACGCGCCAGTCGGTTCGCGCGTGGCGGCCTTTGGTTGCCCGCGCCGTCATTCGCGTTCGCCGGTGCGCATCGCGCGAAATGGGCAGCGTGATCGTGCCGGAATCCCGCGGCATCTTTCCATGCACCAGCGCCAGATAGATTTTCCGGACATTGCGCGACCTGAATTGCTCGGACAGATGCTCGTGCGCTTTGTCGTTGCGCGCCACCACCATGGCGCCGGAAGTTTCCCGGTCCAGACGGTGCACGATGCCCGGACGCAGCGCGCCGCCCGCGCCGGAAAGTTTTCCAAGGCGGTGCAGCAGCGCGTTGACCAGCGTTCCTCGCGCGTGTCCCGCGCCCGCGTGGACCACCATCCCGGCCGGCTTGTTCACGATCACGAAATCGTCGTCGACAAACAGTACATCGAGTGGCAAATCCTCCGCCTCAGCCACCAGCGGAGGCCGCGGCAGGACTTGCACTTCCATGACCTCGCCGGCCGCCACACGATGCGAAACCTTCGCAATCCGGCCGTCCACGCGCACGTTGCCTTCGCGAATCAATTCCTGAATGCGCGTGCGGCTCAATTCCGGTACCCGTTCGGCGAGGAACAAGTCCAGCCGGCGCCCCGCATCCCCCGACGCGGCGGTCAGTTTTTGCTGCGCTGTGGGTGTCGCGGGCATTGGAAGTAGGACAGGCTTCAGCCTGTCTGTTTTTGAATTTTGAACTCTCAAAACTCAAGGAAATCAACGGCAGACAGGCGGAAGCCTGTCCTACCGGAAGCTCGGCTATCAGACGCGTTTGGCGTCTGCGGGGCCGGTCCGCTGCGGCCCGCCAAACAGCAATTCAAACAGCACCAGCGCCGCTCCAATCGTGATCGCCGAATCGGCAACATTGAAAGCGGGCCAGACAAACGTTCCCAGCCGGACTTCCAAAAAATCGGTCACGCCGCCGTGGAGCAGCCGGTCGAGGGCATTGCCTGCCGCGCCGCCCAAAATCAGCGCGAGGCCGCTATGCGCGAGCACGCCGCCAGCGCGCCCCGTGAGCAGCAGCCACACCAGCAAGGCGATCATCGCCGCCGCACCCACCAGTAGAAACGGCACAAGCCATCGCGAAGTGGAACCCGAAAAAAAGCCGAACGCTATGCCTGGATTCTGATTGTGGACCAGCGTGACGATGTCGGAAAGGATGGGGCGGCGAAAAAAGACACTGGTATACCGCTCGATGGCGAATTTTGTGGCGCGGTCGGCAACGAGAACGCCGAGAGACAACCACAGCCAGGCTGCGCCGGGATTGGAGTTACGGTTGCCTTCACCGCTCATCTTGCGGTTGACCGAACGGCTCATCAGGACGCGGCCCCTTGGCCTCCCCCATTGCCCGAGGCCGCAACGGCAATCTCGATTTCGCCGAGCGCCTTCACGCAGCGCTCGCACACGGTCGGATAATCCGTGTTTTCGCCCACGTGCGTGGAATAATTCCAGCATCGTTCGCACTTGGCGCCGTCGGCGCGCTCTACCGCAATGGCAAGCCCTGGAAGGGCCTCCGACTTTTGCGCGTCCGCCGAAGCCGCGCCCGCTAATTGAACCTGCGACACGATCAGGAACGAAGGGAGCCGGGCCATGTACTGCTCCAGCAGCGGTGCAAGGTCGCTGCCCGCGCTCAAAACCACTTTGGCTTCGAGCGCGCCTGAAATCGTCTTGGCATTGCGCGCGGATTCCAGCGCGCGCAACACTTCGGTGCGCACCGCCAAAAGCTTCTCCCAGTTCGCCGCTTTTGCCGCGTCCAGCGGCGCGCCCAGATCCTCCGCCTTCGGAAACAGCGACAGGTGCGCGCTGTCAGGATCGCCGGGCAAGCGCGGAAAATGCCTCCAGATTTCCTCGGCTGTAAATACCGTGATCGGCGTCGCCAGGCTCAGCAGCGCCCGCGCAATGCGATACACGGCGGTTTGCGCCGAGCGCCGCGCGCGGTTTCGCGGGGCGAACGTGTATAGACGGTCCTTGAGCACGTCGAAATAAAACGCGCTCAGATCCACCACCGCAAAATCGTGCAGCGCGTGAAAAACGCGATGGAATTCAAACCCTTCGTACCATTTGCGGCATTGCTGCACGAGTTCGGCCGTGCGGGAGAGCATCCAGCGGTCCAGTTCCTCCATTTCGGCGTCGGGAACCGTATCGCGCGCGGGATCGAAATCGGCAAGATTGCCGAGCGCGAAGCGGAAGGTGTTGCGCAGTTTGCGATACGCCTCGGAAAGCTGCGTCATCACGTTGTCGGACATGCGCACGTCCGCCGTATAGTCCTGCGAAGCCACCCACAGGCGAAGCAGGTCCGCGCCCCACTTCTCGCACACATCGGTGGGCAGCACCACGTTGCCGAGCGACTTCGACATCGGCTGGCCCTTGGCGTCCAGCGTCCACCCATGCGTGAGCACGTGCCGGTACGGCGCGCCGTTGCGCACGGCAACGCCAACCAGCAGCGAACTGTGGAACCACCCGCGATACTGGTCCGGGCCTTCCAAATACATGTCCGCGGGCCAGGGAAGTTTTTGCCCGGCGGCATCCAGGCGATCCAGCACCGCCAGATGCGAGGAGCCGGAATCGAACCACACGTCGAGGATGTCGGTTTCCTTGCGCCAGCTGGACGCTCCACAGGAGCATCGCGTGCCCGCAGGCAACAGTTCTTCCATCGGATGCGTGAACCAGGCGTCGGCGCCTTCGCGGGTAAACCATTTCTGCACGAGCACGTGCAGCGCCGCGTAGTCGTCGAATTGTTTGTTGCACTTGGTGCAATACAGGATCACCAGCGGCACGCCCCAGAACCGCTGCCGCGAAACGCACCAGTCCGGCCGCTCCGCGATCATCGAGTAAATTCTCTCGGCGCCCCACTCGGGCGTCCATTTCACTTTGGCAATTTCCGCCAGCGCTCGCTCACGGATGGGTGGTCCCTTTGGTTCCGGAACCCCTGCCCCGCCCCGATCCAGATTGATGAACCATTGTTCGGTGGCGCGAAAAATGACGGGATTGTGGCAACGCCAGCAGTGCGGGTAGCTGTGCGAAAGCTTCTGTTCGCCCAGCAACGCACCCCGATCTCGCAGCAACGCAACGACGATCGGATTGGCCTCGAAAACGGTTTTGCCTTTGTACTCCGCAAGGCCTTCCAGATACCGGCCATGGTCATCAATCGGCGCATACGCCTCGATGCCGTATTTCTGCCCGGTCTGGAAGTCATCGACGCCGTGCCCCGGCGCGGTGTGCACGATGCCGGTGCCCTGATCGAGCGTGACATAATCGGCCAGCACCCCCGGCACGCGCAAATCCAAAAACGGATGCTGGAATTTCAGGCCTGCCAGGTCTTTTCCCTTCCACGGCCCGCGCACGCTTCCTGCTTCCAGTTGCAACGCATCTAGGGCGGGGCCGACCAGGTCCGCGGCCAGCAGCAACGCGCCCGCAGACGTTTCGGCCACAACATAGTCGTAATCGGGATGAAACGCGAGCGCGCGGTTGTGCGGCAGGGTCCAGGGGGTGGTCGTCCAGATGACCGCGGAAACGCCCGACCCGAGTTTTTCCGCCGCCTCGCCCGGCTCGACGGCAAATTTCACCCAGATCGACGGGCTCGTGTGATCTTCGTATTCGACCTCTGCTTCCGCCAACGCCGTGGTGTCCACGATGCACCAGTAGACAGGCTTGAGTCCCCGATAAACGTATCCCTTTTCGAGAAACGTGACGAAGGCGTCGGCGATGGTGGCTTCGTACTGCGGACTCATCGTCAGGTACGGGTCTTCCCACTGTCCCAGCACGCCAAGGCGCTTGAAATCCCTGCGGTGTTGGTCCACATAGCGCGAAGCGAACTCGCGGCACATGCGGCGAAACTCTCCCGGCGGGACGCTTCCCTTTTTTCCACCCAGTTCTTTTTCCACCTGCGTCTCGATGGGCAGGCCGTGGCAATCCCATCCCGGAACGTATGGCGCGCGAAAGCCCGCCATCGTTTTCGACTTCACGACCATATCCTTCAAAATTTTGTTCAGGCCGGTGCCCAGATGGATTGTGCCGGTCGGGTACGGCGGCCCATCGTGGAGAACATAGGTGGGCGCTCCGGAGCGAGCATGCTGGATGCGGTGGTAAAGTTTCTTCTCCTCCCATTCCGCAAGCTGCTTGGGCTCATTTTGTGGCAAGCTAGCCTTCATGGGGAAGGCTGTGCGTGGTAAATTCAGAGTGCTTTTCAAATCGACAAGTTTGGTCATAAGTTGGCTATGGATGCGGGCCCGCCGCGCCGGATTTTTCACAAGAGCACAGGCAGACGCGACAGGTACAGTGGATTCCTGTACCATCGACCTGTACCGCTTGATCCGGAAACCTTCTTCCTCGTGGTTACGTCACAATGTTACAATGGAATTGCTGACATGTCAGCCGTGGGCGTCCGGGCATCCATTCGTGCCACGCTAGAATCGTAGTTCGAGAGGGTTCTCGCGCCGGAGTGAGGCAAAAGTTTTTGAGCACATTGGACCCAAAATGGAGTGAACCTGGAACGCCGCCCCAGAAGGTGATCCTCCCCGAGGGGGATTCTGCGCCGCGCCTCGATGGTCCCATCAAGCCCCTTTCCCGGGGGTTCATCTCCAATCTGAAGGATTTCCTTACCGAGCGCCCTGTCAAGGTGCCCAAGAACGGCAAGGCCGCGGTGTTCACACCGGAAGGGTTCGGCACGGGCATTGCCGAGAACTTCAAAGAGTGGTTCAAGCCTTCGCCCAAGGCCGTATCTTCGCGCATGACGGTGGACTGGCAACCTGCCTACAAGGTTCTTTGGCAGAACATTCACGACCTCATTTCGCCGCCCAAGCTGCCGCCGCTTAAGCTGACGAGCAAGCCGGTAAAAGTTAAGGAAATCTGGACCAAGGACAAAGCCTTCGGGCCGGCGCAAGGGATTGCCCTGGCCGTGCATATCCTCATCACAGTGCTGGCTTTCTCTCCCCTGCTGTACACCGTGGTCAAGAAGGCAACGGCCAACCCTGTCAATGACATGCTGCTGACGCCGATCGATATTTCCGATTATGCGATGAAGCTGCCCAAGGGCAAAGATCGGGCAGGAGGCGGCGGAGGCGGCGGCGAGCGCAAGCCTGTTCCCGCGACAAAGGGCAAGGCGCCGAAGTTCAACCTGAATCAGATCGCTCCTCCCATGGTGCACACAAAGCCCGATTCGAAGATCGAAGCTACCTTGCTCGGACCTCCGGATTTGAAGCTCCCCAGCCCCAACATGGATACTTACGGCGATCCTCTTGCCAAGCTGGTGAATAGTTCGGGCGGGCCCGGCGGCGGCAGCGGCATCGGGAGCGGCACGGGAACCGGAATTGGAAGCGGCGAAGGCGGAGGTCTTGGCCCCGGCTCGGGCGGCGGCACCGGTGGTGGAGCATTCCATCCGGGAACCGGCGGCGTCGGCTATCCATCCTGCGCGTATTGCCCCGATCCGAAGTATTCCGAGGAAGCGCGCAAGGCGAAATATCAGGGCACGGTTGTGCTGCAGGCCGTCATCACTGCGGATGGCCGCGCGATTGAAATTCAAGTCGTGAAGGGCCCCGGGCTGGGCCTGGAAGAAAAGGCCGTCGAAGCCGTGAAGACATGGCGTTTCAAACCCGCCATGGGTCCGGGCGGCAAGCCTGTTCCCGTAATTGTCCCCATCGAAGTCACTTTCCGCCTGTTGTAGCCCATTCTAGCCCGTTCTAGCTTGTTCCGCGAGATCCTAGCCGCCCGATCTGGAAGTGTGTGTGGCGAAACACCCTCCCGCGCGGCCATTTGCAACGGCAACGCGGCGAGGTACACTTCGCGGGGAGCCTCATGAAAACGCTATCGCAATTTTCCAGGATTTCCTTCGCCGCCGGACTCCTGTTGCTCGCGCTGCCGGCCATTCTTGCGGCACAGTCCACGGGACGCGTCGAATTCACCGCGCGCGTGGCGCCCACCGGAGCGCGCCCCGAGCCGGTTCGCCAGTTGACGTTTTACCTGCTGACCAAAAGCCTGGAGAAAATCCGGGTGGATGCGCTGCACAACGATCCCGTTCCTGACATCGATAAATTCATTGACGCCCTCAAGGTGTCTCCGGAGCTCAAAGCCTGGATGAAAAAACACCATTCGGTGCGATTGGTGGGCGAGGATTTTATCAAGTCTCTTACGGCGGACGATATTATGGACGTGCCGGAATTTTTCACCGCCTATATGTCGCGCAACGTGGGATTCAAGGGCGCCGGCTTCCCCGAGCCGAAATTCAAGACCAGCGACCGCGAGAAACATCCCGACAAATTCAAGCAGGAAAAGGAAGAGTACATGGCGGGCATTCGCAAGTTTATCGCCACGTCGCCGGAAACGATCGAGGGGATTGACGCCGCACTCTCTCAAATCAATCCGTCCATGAAATGGGACTATTTAGTTAATGACCAGCGCACGCGCGTGGAAAACCGGACATATGAAATCGCGCAGGAACGCTATCTGGCCGGGCAGACCGACTCGGATCTCAACGGCCACGGGGCCTTCGAGAATCTCGCGCCGGGCAATTATTGGATCAGCCTGATGGACATCCAGGCCATCTCCGGTGACGTTCGTCTGCGCTGGGATGTGCCGGTCACCGTCCGGCCGGGCGAAACCTCCCGTGTGGCGCTCACCAATTTCAACGCCGAGAAACCCAGCCGCACAGCGCACGAAGTAGCCCGCTGAAGCCTGTTTACTCAGCGACCAGCCTGAAACTTATTTCCTTGAAACCCCTGGATACGCGCTGGAAACCTTCCTTAAACCAATAAGTCCGATGCAAGTCCGATTCATGGCACTTCACAGGCCCAAGCCCGGGTTTTCACGCTATCATGATGTCGCGGCTTCACAGCTTGCCGAAAAAGCCGGCCAATAACGCCGGCCCAAAAAGCCGGCAATCCACAATAACCGTTTATGAAACAGCTCCCGGAAATGAGCGTGGCCTGAATGGGCACCTGGACGCTTTGGATCGTGTTCAATGCCGGCGTCGCGGTGTTCCTGCTGCTGGACCTGGGGCTGTTCCATCGCCGCGCACACCGCATTGCCCTCCGGGAAGCCGCGCTGGAAAGCATCGCCTGGGTCACGCTCTCCATCGCCTTTGGATTGTGGATTTTATTCTCGCACGGGCACGGGCCCGGCCTCGAATTTTTCACCGGCTACGTCATCGAGAAGTCGCTGAGCGTGGATAACGTTTTCGTTTTTCTGCTGATCTTTCAATTTTTCCGTGTCGATCCCCGCTACCAGCACCGGCTGCTGTTCTGGGGAGTGCTGGGCGCCCTGGTCCTGCGCGGCGCGATGATCGGCCTGGGTGCCGTTCTGATTCAAAGGTATGAGTGGATTCTCTACGTGTTCGGGGCGTTTTTGGTGTACGCGGGATTTCGGCTGTTCGGCACCGACCATACCGTGCATCCCGAAAAAAACCCGATTGTGCGCTGGGCACAAAAGTTTCTGCCCATGACCCACACGGAAACCAAACAGGAACTATTCGTGTGGCAAAGCGGGCGATTGCTCATCACGCCGCTGTTTATCGTCGTGCTCGTGCTGGAAACCACCGACCTGGTGTTCGCCGTGGACTCGATCCCGGCGGTGTTCGGCGTGACGCATGACCCGTTTCTGGTTTATAGCTCGAACGTCTGCGCTATCCTTGGCCTGCGCGCGTTTTATTTTCTGCTGGCGGGGCTTCTGCCGTATTTCCGGTATCTCAACGAAGGACTGGCCGTCGTCCTTATGTTCATCGGCGGCAAAATGCTGGCCGAGCACTGGGTACACATTCCCACGGGAGTTTCCCTGGCCATCGTGGGCGGCGTCATCACAGTCACCGTTTTTGCATCGATTATGAAGGCCAGGCCGCGAGAGCTGGCCGAGGAGCAAACCGAACCACGTGGCCGCCTGCGGGTTGTTCCCCAGCCTACGCCGGAATATATTGGCCAACTTGCCGACAGCGATCCGGCGCAGCGCTTGCAGGTCGCCCAGAACCTGTTTGTCAACGGAATGGGGCAGACGCACAACTGGCTGCAAGACTGGGAAAAAGATGCCGGGTTCGGGTCGCTGATCGTTCGGGAACGATTTTCAGATCAGGATGGCGGGAATTCTTCCGCTCCCAGGCTGACGGTCGGCATCGCCGTCCTGCCGGAAACATTTGAAAAAATACGCGCCGCCAACGGCGCGCCGGCCCTTGCCGATGCCCCTTCCGACAAGGATGTTCTGGAGTATGAACTCGAATTCGCGAAGGGCGGCATCCCCTGCGCCCGGCTCGACATTCTCACGACCAAACAGCCCGGCGGAAACGGCGCGATTGCGCGCTTTCTCGAAAAATTCGGTGAGGCCATCCAGCAGTTGGAGATTGACGTGACCGATGTGGATCGCGCCACAGGGATCCTGCGCACAAAATTCAACCTCGAACCGATTTATCCCGCCACGCGCCCCGGCGCGAACGGCACGCGCGTGAATTTTTTTCTGGTCGCGACTGGGAACAATAAAAAGGTGCTGGTGGAACTGGTCGAGCAGCCGGGATCGGTTTCCTGAACTGGTTCTCAGTAGCACAGGCTTCAGCCTGTGCGCTTTTGGGTGATCTGCATTGCAAAACACACAGGCTTCAGCCTGTGCTACTCACGTCTTCCCGTAAACCGGAATGGCCGCGCCGTGAATCACGCGCGCCTCTTCCGAGCACAGAAACAAAATCACGCGCGCGATCTCTTCCGGCTTCGGCCATTTCGAAAAGTCCGCCTTAGGCATGGCCTTCCGGTTGGACGCCGTATCGATGATGCTGGGCAGCACGGAGTTCACATTGACGTTGTAGGGCTTCACTTCCGCGGCCAGCGAATCAAACAGCGCCAGCGCGCCCGCTTTTGACGCCGCATAGAGCGCACCGCCCGCACCGTGATCCAGCGCCGCCTTCGAGGCGATGTTGACGATCCATCCGCGATTTTGCCGGATCATCACCGGCACGACCGCCTGCGCCAGGACGAACCCGGCCTTCAGATTGAGTTGCAGCATCTGGTCGTAGGTTCGAGAGTTCGTCTCCCAGAGATTTTTTCCCCCGGCATACCCGCCAACCGTATTCACCAGGACATCGAGCCGGCCATGCTGCGCGACGATCCCTGCGACAAACTTCTCGACCGCCGCCGCATCGGTCACGTCCACGGCCGCTCCATCCGGGGGCGTCGCGCCGGCGCGTTCCGCGGCGGACACGACGGCGTCAAACTCCTCCTCCCGCCGGTAGGTCACGGCCACGGTGGCTCCGGCTTCCAGAAACGCCATCGCGACTTCGCGGCCCAGCCCGCCGGTGCCGCCGGTCACCAGGACGATTTTGTCTTGAAAGTTCATCAGGCCCCCCGTTGCTACTCCCCCGTCTGTTCCAGAAGCTTGGACACCAGCCCGGTCCAGCCGGTCTGATGGCTGGCGCCCAATCCGGCGCCCGTGTCGCCATGAAAATACTCGTAAAACAGAATCAGATCGCGCCAATAAGGATCGTTCTGGAATTTCTCGATCGAGCCGTGCAAGGGTCTGCGTCCCTTTTCGTCGCGCAGGAAAATACGCGTCAGCGAGCGGGAGATTTCCGCAGCCACGTCCCACAGCGACATTTGCCGGCCGGAACCGGTCGGGCACTCCACGCAAAAGGCATCGCCGTAGTAATGATGGTATTTCTGGAGCGACTCGATCATCAGGAAATTCAACGGAAACCAAACCGGGCCGCGCCAATTCGAGTTTCCTCCGAACAGGCCGCTCTGCGATTCTCCCGGTTCGTAATCCACGCGATGCTCGTTGCCGTTGATGGCAAGGACGTACGGATGCGCCTGGTGATATTTGGAGAGCGCGCGGATCCCGTGCGGCGAAAAGAATTCTTCCGTGTCGACCATATACTTGAGCAGCCGCACCAGCTGTTGTTGATCCACCAGGGAGAGCAGGCGGCGCACTCCATTCGGCGAGCTCTGGCTGCTGTCCACGCGCGACGCGAATTCCGGCATGTTGTCCAGGAACCACTGCATGCGGCGCTGAAACCCCGGCAACTGCGCGATGGTTTCCGGTTCCAGCGTCTCCACGGCAAAAAGAGGAATCAGGCCGACCATCGAGCGGACTTTCAGATAGTGCTGGTCGCCATTGGACAGGTGGACCGCGTCATAGAAAAAACCGTCCTGGTTGTCCCACAGCGCCACCCCATCGGTTCCATGGTCGTTGATGGCCCTGGCGATGTGGACGAAGTGCTCGAAAAATTTGCTGGCCACATCTTCATAGGCAGGATCCTCGCGCGCCAGTTCCAGCGCGATGGCCAGCATGTTCAGGCAATACATCCCCATCCAGCTGGTGCCGTCGGATTGTTCCAGGTGGCCCCCGGTGGGCAAAGGCTGCGAGCGGTCAAACACGCCGATGTTATCCAAGCCCAGAAAGCCGCCTTGAAACACGTTCATGCCGTCAGGATCCTTGCGATTCACCCACCACGTGAAATTCAGCAGCAGCTTGTGGAAGACGCGCTCGAGGAAGCCGCGATCGGCGTGCCCCTTGATGCGCTTTTCAATTTTGTACACGCGCCACGCCGCCCAGGCATGCACCGGCGGGTTGACGTCGCCGAACGCCCACTCGTACGCCGGCAATTGGCCGTTCGGGTGCATGTACCACTCGCGCAGGAGCAGAATGAGTTGCTCCTTGGCGAAGTCCGGATCGACCAGAGACAATGCAATCGTGTGAAATGCCAGGTCCCACGCCGCGAACCACGGATACTCCCATTTGTCGGGCATCGAGAGGACGTCGGCGTTGTAGAGTTGCGTCCATTCGTGATTGCGGCCATTCTTGCGCTCGGGCGGAGGCACCGGCTGCCCCGGATCGCCTTCCAGCCACGTGCGCACGTCGTAGTGGTAACACTGCTTGGACCACAGCATCCCCGCCAGCGCCTGGCGCATGACGGCGTGCGCGTCGTCAGAGCGTTCCTGCGGGAACCGGTGGGCATAGAACTGGTCCGCTTCGCTTCGCCGGAGTTCGAACGTCTTTTCGAACTCCGGCCCAAACGGATTGGCGGCTCCCGCCTGGGGCTCCACGTTGGTCAGGCGCAGACGGATCGTCGCGGATGCCCCCGGGGCAATCCGCACGTGATGGCGTGCGGCGCATTTTGTGCCCTTCTGGTCCGGATTTACGGCTTCTTGGATTCCCTGCACAACATAATCGTGAAAACTGTCTTTCACGTAGGGCGTTGCATTCACATAGTCGAACAGGCGCTTGAAATTGGTATCGTTTTCGGTAAACAGCATCTCCGGCGCGTTTTCGACCAGCAGCCACCGCTTGCCGTAGCGGCTTTCCTCCACGGCAATCGCCGCCGCGCCCATGAAGTCGGCAATGCGCCACAGCTTCGGGTGCCCGTGCTTTTCTCCAAAGGACCAGATATTGCGAAACCAGAGCGTCGGCAACAGATCCAGCGGCGCTTCCTCCGGTCCCCGATTCCATGCCGTGATTTTGATCAGAACGTCTTCCGGCGCCGCCTTCGCATATTCCATAAAAACATCGAAATAGCGGTTCTCGTTGAATACGCCCGTGTCCATGAGTTCATATTCCGGGTCGCGCTTTCCTCGCCTCGCATTTTCCTCGACCAGCTGATTGTACGGGAACGCGGCCTGCGGATATTTGTACAGGTACTTCATGTAGGAGTGCGTGGGTGTCGAATCCAGGTAAAAGTAATACTCCTTCACATCTTCGCCGTGATTGCCCTGATTTCCCGTCAGGCCAAACAGGCGCTCTTTGAGAATGGGGTCGCGGCCGTTCCACAGCGCCAGCGCGAAGCAGACCCGCTGATGGCGGTCGCTGATTCCGCCGAGGCCGTCTTCTCCCCACCGATAGGCGCGCGAACGGGCATGTTCGTGGGGAAAATATTCCCAAGCCGTCCCGTTCGCGCTGTAATCCTCGCGCACCGTTCCCCACTGCCGTTCGGAGAGGTAGGGCCCCCATCGCTTCCAGTGTTTGATGCGCCGGTGGGATTCGTCGAGGCGCTGTTCTTCGGGTGTCATCGTATTCTTCTTCGCTCCGGCCCCGGGTTGGAAAGAGCCGCGGGAAGGCCCGGAAAGACACAAGTATAGTCAGAAGAATGGTTGGGAGTGAAGGCTAGTTCCCCAAACTGTGCGCAAACGCGATGGTGTCCAGGATGATCTCTCAAAGTCGAAAAAAAAGGGAAAATGCCGTGCGCCGCGCGCCTTGGTTTTCAAGGGTGCGGCTGCTCAATCAAACGGCCCGCATTCCGCTGCCATCAGGTGCGATCAGGGAATTTCAATCCCGCGCGCCTGGCGCATGGCCTGAATGGCGCGGAGTTCGGTGAGAACTTCCGGCGGAAGTTTCTGGTCCACGTTGACAATGCCGATGGCTTCGTCGGAATTCTGCATGCGGCCAAGGGCGAAATTGGCGATGTTGATTTTGTGCTGTCCGAGCAGCGTGCCGACGCGCCCGATGACGCCGGGAACGTCCTGGTTGCGGATCAGGAGCAGAAACCCCTTGAGCGGCGCTTCGATATCGATGTTGTTCACGCCGAGAACGCGCAAAGCATTGTTGAGGCCGATCATGCCCAGAACGGACACGGATTCCCCGCCGTTTCGCAACGCCACGCCCAGCGAATTCGAATAGGCGGCGCGACGCCCGCTGCGCACCTCGACCACTTCGATGCCGCGCGCCTTCGCGAAATTTCCCGCGTTGATCAGATTGATTTGCTCGGCCAACATCTGGCTCAGAACGCCTTTCAGCACGGCATTCTTCACCAGATGCGTATTCAGGTCCGCCAGGCCTCCGTCATAGCTGATGGATACTTCCGAAATCGGCTTGTCGGCAAGTTGCGCGACGAACGTGCCCAGTTTCTCTCCCAACTGCAGATACGGCTCCAGCTTCTTGTACTCCTCGGGTGAAATCGAAGGCATGTTCACTGCGTTCTTGACCGCGCCCGTCATCAGATAATTCCGCACCTGCTCGGCAATGCGCGTCCCCACCACATTTTGCGCTTCTTCGGTCGAGCCGGCGATGTGCGGCGTGGCGATCACGGCGGGATGGTTGATCAGCCGCGGATCGGCCGGAGGTTCGGTTTCAAATACATCGAGTCCTGCCCCGGCCACGTGCCCGCTTTCGATGGCGGCAAGCAACGCGGCTTCATCCACCAGTTCTCCGCGTGCGCAGTTTACGATGCGCACGCCTTTTCTGGTGAGCGCCAGGTTCTTTGCATTGATCAGGTGATTGGTTTCCGGAGTGAGCGAGCAATGCAGGCTGATGTAATCGCTTGTCTTGAGCACGTCCTCCAGCGGCAGCAGGCTGATATTTTGTTCGCTGGCCAGCAGGGGGGAAACATAAGGATCGAAGGCCACCACCGTCATCTTGTGCGCCTGCGCGAGACGCGCGACTTCAGTGCCAATCGTGCCGAGGCCGATCAGGCCCAGTGTTTTGTCGCGCAACTCGCTTCCCGTGAATTTCTTTTTCTCCCACTTTCCTTGCTTCATCGAGGCGTCCGCCCGCGACACCGGATGCGCCATGGCCAGAAGCAGCGCCATGGTGTGCTCGGCCACGCTGATGGCGTTTCCGCCGGGCGTATTCATCACCAGCACACCCTTGCGTGTGGCGGCGTCCAGATCGATGTTGTCCACACCCACGCCGGCGCGCCCGATGGCCTTCAGCTTGTTCGCGTTTTCAAGCAGTTGGGCCGTCACCTTCGTCGCGCTGCGCACGAGCAGGGCGTCGGCGTCGCGAATTTCCTCGGCGACGTTGCCCTTGGTCTTGGGAAGGTTCACAACTTCCCAGGACGGGTCCGCCTTCAGGATTTTAATGATGTTGTCGGGAACGCTGTCTGCCACAAGAATTTTCATGGTGTTTTCATCATCCAGAGTAATTTTTATAAACAGCGCGCAAAAAAAGAAAGTAGGACAGGCTTCAGCCTGTCTGGTTTTTGAATATGCAAAGTCAAAGGCAGACAGGCTGAAGCCTGTCCTACCTAAGCCGAGTGGCGCAAATAGACGTTCTGCGCGGCACGAACGCCGCTGCCGAGCTCCACCTTGTGGCCGACTTTCAGCAGCGAGATTTCCAGCGCTCCCAGCACGGCCAGAAGGTCGAGAAAATCGTAATAGCCCAAATGGGCGATGCGGAACATGTGCCCTTTCATCGTTCCCTGGCCATCGGTGAGAATCGCGCCGAACCGCGCCTTCATGTCCTTGACCACTTTGGTGGACTCGATGCCCGCCGGAGCGTTGATCGCGGTCATGGCGTTCGCCGGCGATCCCACAGCAAATTTCGCGAGGCCCATGGCAACAGCCGCCTCGCGAGTCGCTTCGGCGAGAAGCGCGGCATTGCCGATCAGGTTCTCGCGCCCGAGATCCTTGATGTAATTCAACGCCGCGTGCAGGCAGACGACCAGCGAAGTCGCCGGCGTGTAGCTGGATTCGCCTTTCGCCAGGCTCTTGCTTTCCTTGGTGTAGTCGAAGTAATAGCGCGGCAGTTTCGATGTCTCCATGGCCTTCAACGCTTTTTTGCTGATGCTGGCAAAGGCGAGACCCGGGGGAATCATGGTCGCCTTCTGCGATCCGCCGATCATGATGTCGATGCCCCATTCGTCCGGGCGCAGGTCGGTAGTGCCAAGGCCGGTGATGGCGTCAACCACCAGACAGCAATCCGGTAGTGCGGTAACGATTTTGCCGAGCGCTTCGACGTCGTTCCGCACGCCGGTGGAGCTCTCCGTCGCCTGGATAAACACCGCACGGAATGGGCCGCTGGATTCCAGATGCTTCTTCATTTCGCCGATCGGAACTGACTGGCCGTACGGGACTTCCACGACCACCGACTCGATGCCGTAGGCCTTGGCCAGCGCCACCCAGCGCTCGCCGAATTTTCCGGCGGTGCCGATCAGAACGCGGTCGCCGGGAGAGAGCAGGTTGGACATTGCCCCTTCCATCGCTCCCGTGCCCGAACTCGCAAAGACGATGACGTCGTTCTGCGTCTGAAAGTAGTAGCGCAGAAGGTCTAGGGTTTCCCGCATGAGATTCTTGAACGCATCGGTGCGGTGGTGCAGCGTCATGGTCAGGGCGCGCAACTGCGCTTCCATCAGCAGTGGGGTCGGCCCCGGTGTGTACAATCTTTCCTTTATGATTCCTGGCATAGGAGTGTTTTTCGTCCGTTTCTATTTAAATTAGGGGAATATCTCGCCGGCATACGTCTAGCGAATCGACAGCCACGATCTCACAATACATCCATCCTAAAAAGTTAAATGCAACCGACAATACAGGTTAAGTGATGGCGGGAAATTGGTCAACTGCCACAGCGGATTGTCTGCCGACAGATTGTTTTTTCCGTCACGGTAGACGCAGACCGGCGCGAGGGAAAGCTTTGGGTGGCGCGGACTTCCGTCTGCCGGGGTTTTCTGGCATGCGTCAATTGCCATCCACATTTGCCATCCGGCAGATCAAGCCCGCGCCACGCAATATACTTGCGGCGGTACGCTATTTCCAGGCCGAGTAGACCGGTTTGCCGACCAGAAGCGCAGGGTTCGCACCCGGACGCGGGCGGAATTTCTGCGCGCGGCCGTTGCCGACCTCGGCAACATAAAAATTGCCTTCCTGGTCGACACTCATCCCGTGCGTGTTGAACAGTCCTCCGGGGCGGTCGGTGAGCGTGCCCCAGGTGTACAGCAAGTGTCCCTGGAGGTCGTACTCCACGATTTTGGAATTCCTGTCATCGGCGGCCCACAGGTGCCGGTCCGCCGAGATGTACAGGAAATTCACGGACGAATTTTTGTCGAGCGGCCACTGGTCCACAAACTTGCCGTTTTCATCGAACACCTGAATCCGGTGGTTGGAGCGGTCCACCACATAAACGTGCCGTGTTAACGGATCGGCGGCAATGCCGTGCACGACGTTGAAATAACCAGGACGCGTATCGTTCGGCAGAGTGCCCTTTTTGCCCCAGGCCATCAGGAACTTGCCGTTCTTGTCGAACTTCACGACGCGCGTTCCGTTGTATCCGTCGGCCACGAACATGGTGCTGTCGGGAAGCCAGGTGGCAAACGTCGGCCGGTTGAAGTGCGTGGCGTCCGCGCCGGACTGATCGGGGGTGCCGATGGTCTGCAGGAGTTCCTTGCCGTCATTGCTAAACCGGAATACGGCCTCCTTGTAGTCATCGACCACCCACACACTCTTTTGCGGGTCGTAGGGGTTGATATAAACCGCATGCGGCCTCTTGAAAAATTTGTCCCATTGCGTCCACTGCTCGGTGATGTCGCCGTCGGCATTCACGACGACCAGGGCATGCTCCCAGCGTGCGTCAACACCCTTGGTACCTCCCCACTTTTTGTCGGCGTCCTCGGGCCTATCCCCGGGAGCGCCCCCGCCCGGCAAGCTGGCTACCGGCCCCTGCGAAGCATTGCGGAACGGCACCTCACCGGTAGGAAATGACAGGCTGGGCCCGAACTGCGGAACGGGAGTATTCGCGGGGCGCTTCAAGGCCGGCAATTCGCCGCGCTGCGCGATGAACACTCGATTCGGGCTTTCGGCAAAAATGCCTTCGACCGCTCCCCAGGTCCATTTTTCATGCCCGGGCAGCGAGGTCAGGGGCTTTGGCCAGCCCACCACGGGTTCGTAGGGCCCCGTAACGTCTTCCCCGCCTTTCTCTCCCGGAACCGCCGCAAATCCTGAGAACGTTTTTTGTTGCGCCTCTACGGACGGCATCCTGCTCGCCACCAGCAAGCCCGTCAAGAATCCAACTGCGGTCATGGCCACGATTGCGATCCATACCATCGGTCTACGCATTGGTCTCCTTCCGATTCCAACCAGTTTCAACAAGTTTCAACAAGGGTGCAGCAACAATTGAGAAGTTCGAAGCCGCCTCCCCAGAATCAAACAAAAAAGCCTTCCGCAGCAGAGGCGCGCAGGGGATTCAGCCACCGCCAGATGATGTTCAGCGCGCTTTCTCAATTTGGGGATCTACTGGGATCAGGATTCTAGACCTCGAGGAAGGCGGAGGCAAACCAATTCTGTCAGGCTGTCACACCTTCCCCGGCATCGGTAAAAACAGCCAAACCGCGGCGAGCGCGCGCCGGAATTTGCGTCCGGAACCGTTACCGCGCGGGCGCGCTCTCCTCAAAGGCTTCCCTGGCGATTCGGAAGGAGTCCACCGCAGCAGGCACGCCGCAGTAAATCGCCGCCTGCAGCAAAATTTCCCGGATTTCGACCTGCGTGACGCCGTTGCGCAGCGCCCCCTTGATGTGCAACTTGAGTTCGTGGGGCCGGTTGAGGGCGCTGAGCATGGCGATGTTGAGCATGCTGCGTGTTTTGCGCGGAAGTTCCGGGCGTCCCCACACGGCGCCCCAGCAGTACTCGGTGACCAAATCCTGCAACGGAAGATTGAAATCATCGGCCGATTGAAGGGATTTCTCCACATATTCCTTGCCCAGAACGGCCTTGCGAATCTCCAGGCCGGCGTCATACGTTTTTTTATCCACGGGATTCATCCTTTTTTCCAAGGTTAAGTGCCGAACTATCCTAAATCTTAATCAAAACAAGTTGCAAAAAATGTCCTGCGGCACAAATTTTCACAGCGTTTTGTCCCGTTGCCCCCCGTTCGGGTGCAATCTCCTGGCTTGCCCTGCGGCTCAGGTGCGGCGAAATTTTTTGCGAATTGTTTGGTGTAAATGGCGGCGTCTTCTGCGATGCTATCGCTCCAGAGCGAACGCGGTTCTAGATGGCGTGAGGAAAGGCAGACACTCGATTCGATAATTCCATGAACTCACCGACCTCCAATCCCAAGCGCCCGAAAATGACGTTGACGCAGTGGGGCATCTGCGCGATTGCCTGCATCGGATTTCTGTTCGACACTTTCGTGCTTCTGGTTCTGACCCTGGTCGTGCAACCCGCTCTGGTCGAGTTGCTCGGCACCAAACCCGGCAGCGAAATTTTCAATCACTGGGTCGGGATGCTGTTTTACGTGCCCGCGGTGGCGGGCGGGATTTTTGGCCTGCTCGGCGGATATCTGATCGACCGCCTGGGCCGCCGCCGCGTCCTTCTGTGGAGCATTGTGCTCCCGGCCTTTGCAACGCTGGCAACGGCATTCGCAAGAACTCCCTTGCAACTGCTGGTCCTGCGGTCTCTCACCTTCGTCGGTGTATCGGTAGAATTCGTCGCGTCAACGGCCTGGCTGGCGGAGCTTTTTCCCATCCGGGAACGGCGAGAAGCCATCCTCGGGTACACGCAAGGATTTTCGTCGCTGGGCGGGATTGTGATGAGCGGCGCCTATTATATCGCCGTCACGTACAGTCAGCATTTTCCAATGGTCTATGGCGGCCATCAAGCATGGCGTTACACGCTCATGCTGGGAATTTTGCCGGCCATTCCTGTGATATTCATCCTCCCTTTCCTGCCCGAGTCTCCCATTTGGCTGCAGAAGAAAACGGAAGGCACGCTGAAACGCCCGAGCGTACTCGAACTGTTCCATCCCCGGTTCCGGAAAACGGCGTTGCTGACCTGCCTGATGATGGCCTGCGCCTACGCCGCTTCGTTCGGGATGCTGCAGCATTTCGCCAGAATCATTCCGGGAACGCCGGGGGTCCGTATGCTTGCACACGCGGCTCAGCAGCAGCAGGTAGGCAAACTGCAGGGCGCGCAGGAATTCGGAGGTTTGCTGGGGCGTTTCCTGATGGCTTTTCTGGCGGTTTACCTGTTGAGCCGGCGAAAACTGCTGCGCATTTTTCAGGTGCCGGGATTGCTGCTCATCCCGCTGGTCGTCATTCTGCCGGCCGTGCGGGATACGGACATGTCCACGCTGGGAATCTTCCTATTGGGTCTTGGTCAGCGTGGCCCAGTTCAGCTTTTGGGGGAATTACCTGCCTCTGGTCTATCCGGTGCACCTGCGGGGCACCGGAGAAAGCTTTGCGGCGAATATCGGCGGGCGCATGCTGGGCACTTCCGCAGCACTGATCACCACAAACCTCGTTTCCTTCATGCCGGGCGGCACCGCGGCGAGGCAATTGGCCTATGCGGCCGGGATCGTGGGATTTCTGGCGTACGCGATCGGCTTTATCGCCAGCTTCTGGCTGCCCGAGCCGGGGCAAGACGCCGCCGCCGATTACGAATAGACACCCGACGAATTGGCGCGCTGCACAAAGGATTTTTTGAAGTTAGTATGTTTCTGAGGTTGGCTGGGGGACTTGGACTCGAACCAAGATTAGCTGAGTCAGAGTCAGCCGTGCTACCGATTGCACCATCCCCCACCCGCTGTTCACCGCCGAACATTACTTATAGCGAATGCTGCTTTCCTGCGCGGTGAATCACATTTGACGAGGCGATATTATAGCGCAGGAGGGCCTCCATCGTCTTGTATCCTGATGGGGGTCGCAGCGCACTCTGATTCTGGGTTGCAAAAAGTCCCGGAGGGACGCCCGGCAACTAAGAATTCATCGTATTCATCCACCCGGATTTAATCCACTCGATGAATGGAACGAATCCAACGAATGGATTGTAATCCGCGGGGGTTGCCCTTGAGCTAGCCGGTCCCGGCCAGTACCATCAACTTCCTGCGTTTCGCGCGATTGCGGACGCTCTTACTTTCAGGGGAGCAAATCACGATGCCGCCCGCCGTCAGTGCATGGTCCAACCTCATCCTCCGCTGGATCCACGTCCTTGCCGGCGTTTACTGGATCGGGCAAACGTACTACTTCACCAAGCTCGATGGACGGATGGGATTGGCTGAACAGGCGGCCGGGGCGTCCGGGCAACCCCGCAGGTCTGGATGGTGCACAGCGGCTCGTTTTCCGTCGTGGAGAAACAGACTTCGATAAAATCGTTGCCGCCGAAATTTTACTGGTTCCGGTGGGAAGCGCTGATCACGTGGGTTTCCGGCTTTCTGCTGCTCGGACTTTTATATTATTCCGGCGGCCTGCTTCTGGACGAAAGCGTTTCAAACATCAGTCTGGGAGTGGGAATCGCGATCGGCATCGGCACCTTGATTGGGGGCTATGCCGTTTACGAACTGCTGTGGCTCTCTCCACTGGGGCGTTCGCCGATTTTTGCCGGAACGGTTTCCTATTTTCTGGTTGTCGCGCTGGCCTACGCGCTGACACACCTGCTCAGCGGTCGCGCCGCATACATTCATATCGGTGCCCTGTTCGGAACGATCATGGCCGCCAATGTCTGGATGCGCATCCTGCCCGCGACGCGCAAGATGCTGAATGCGGTGCGCGAAGGAAAACCGCACGATGTGGAATTGGCCGAGCGAGCCAAAGCGCGCACCCGGCACAACACGTATATGACCGTCCCGCTGATTTTCCTGATGATCAGCAGCCATTTCCCGACGACCACCTACGGCACCAGTTGCAACTGGCTGATTCTGTCCGCGTTGATCCTGGTGGGAGCGGTGGCCGCAAAAGTTATTTACAAACCCTGAGAATGTGTAGCTCAGGCTTCAGCCTGTGTGATTTAGATCTTACTCATGTAAATTTCACACAGGCTGAAGCCTGTGTTACCTGATCGAATCAGAATGCCCGCTCGCTAATAGCGTCTTTCGTTCCTCGCCGGTCAGAGCAAATCGGCAGATACCCAAACCTCAAACATGGAATTGCAATCCGCTTAGACGCGGCCCGCGCGCGGCGTAACAGGCACCATCCGCCCTTTTTCCAGCGTGAACGCGCTTCCGCGCCATTCGATGCGGTTCAAGCCAAAGCTGGCCAGCCACACAAAAAACGAAAGCAGATCGCGAATCGGCAGCAACCAATAGCGGCGGCGCAACACCGGATCGCGTAGCCCCCAGACGCCGACGACCCAGGCCATTGCGAACCGCAACACAAAATACGCGCACAAATATGCGGCTGCCACGGCCCCGGAGGGGGCCACACACGCCGCCGCAACCGCCCACGGCAGGCCGTGCGTAAACAACATGCCGAAATGGCCGCCGGGACGAATGTTGCGGATTCCGATGGCCCAGCGCAGTTCGTGGCGCAGGTACACACCCAGGGTCTGCGAAGGAAACGCCATCTGCACAGGCTCGGGCAGCAACTCGATCCGGTAGCCGCGATCGGCAATGCGCCGGCCAAGCTCGTAATCGTCCGAGTGGAGATCGACCAAGGCTTCAAAGCCGCCGATTTCGGCGAGGCGCTGCCTGGTCGTCGCCATCGTCGAACCCATCATGAACTTGACGCCTTCCAGCTGGCGCGCCACCAGCGCGTCGCCGCAAAACGCCGCCGAAGAACCCACGCAATCCATGGCGGCGACAAATTGCAGATTGTTCCTGCCGCGGTAGAGCGCCGTCACCCCGCCAACCTTCGGATCGCGGAACATCGCCGCGACGCTGCGAAGATATCCCGGTTCCACGCGCACGTCGCTGTCGGTGATGACCAGCAAATCGTGCCGGGCCTCGCGCGTCAATCGGCACAGATTCGATACCTTGCCGTTGGCTCCGAGACGTTCTTTCACCACGAACAACCGAATCGGCAGTCCGGGAAAATCCGCGATCAATCGCTCCACCACCGGAACGGCCGGGTCATCGGCGTCGGAAACCGCGAATAAAATCTCGAACGCGGGATAGTCCTGACGGCAAAAGCTCGCAAAATTCTCGTAGGCGTCCGGATCGAGGCCCCGCAGCGGCTTGAGCACGCTGATGGGAGGCGCGACGCCTTCCCTACCGGTATCCGCATGGCCCGAAGCATCGTGCGCCACGCGGAAAAATCGCCACGCGGAATAAATCGCCACGACGTAGTACAACAGCGGCCCCAGCGCCAGCGCAAGGATCGCCCAACGGAAGATCGTCAACGTGGAGGCGAAGTGCAGGCTCGCCGGCAGATTGTCCACCCAAGCCATACCCACGCCAAAACAGATCAGCACGATGCCCGCCCAGCGCGTCGCGTTCAACTGCTCGCCGAGAAAAATCTTCGCGCCGAACGCTCCAGCCACGTACGCCAGCGAGGTCGCCGGAATCACAAAACTGACGGGAAACCAGGACAGCATCGCCAGAAAAGAGAAGAAAGAAACCGCCATCAGCAGGACGCCGAGCCACAGCCAGCCCACGCGCAGCGCCCGCAGCACAAAGGCGGCAATCGCGCGCGGGCGAAAATCGTGGACCTCGCCCAGCCGCTTCATGGCGTGCGTGAGGCAGATTTCTCCGCCCGTCCCGGTAAGCACGACGATCGTGAGGATCACGGCGGTGCGCATATCAGAGGGTTGCGCCCGTTTCTGTAGTGCCGGGCGTGGTGCGGTGCGGCGTGCGGTTGATCAGGAGCACGCCGAGAAAAATCAGAACGATGCCGATCCAGCGCGCCTCGGAAACCTGTTCGTGCAAAAACAGATATCCCAGCAGCGGCACCAGCGCGTAGGCAATGGCGGAAAACGGCATCACGAAACTATAGTCGGCCCAGGAAAGCACGAGCATGTGGCACACCATGAACAGCAGCATCAGGGCAATACCCAGCCAGATCGTTCCGCTGGTCAGCACGTGCACGGCGCCGGCTTCCAAGTTGGCCAGGCGTGAAATATCCAGATCGCCAGCGTCCTTCATTCCCTTGCTCAGAATCGTATTTCCCACCGATCCGAACAGCACCAGCAGAAACAGCAGGACGTACGTCTTGGTTTGGTGGGTTTTGCCGGAGGTCATTTCAGACACAAATTTAGCAGGGACAATTACGAAATCCTACGCGCAATTTCAGAAAGTCCGGGGCGCCCGTCAGTCCCCGGAACTCGGAGCGGAAGCAGCCGCAGATTGAGCCATTTCGCGCGCCGTCGCTTTGCGTTCGTGCAGGAACTTGAAAAACTCGACGCCTTCGCGGAGCCGCCGCTTCATCACTTCCGGGTCCTTCAGCATTCCGCCGAACAGCGAAAACATTTTTCGCGGGCGGAAATAGAATTTCCGGTAAAACTCCTCGACCGAATTGAAAATCACGGTGGATTGCAGTCCCGGATAATTCATCGCCGCGGTCTGGATGCCGTGCGTATCCACCAGGTCGCCGGTCTGAATCTGCAGCCAGCCCTGCTCCTGCGCCTGGCGGTACAGCTCGGTTCCCGGATACGGCGCGGCCAGGGAGACTTGAATGGTTTCCGGCTCGATGTCGCAGGCGAACTTGATGGTTTTCTGGATCGTTTGGGTGGTCTCGCCGGGCAGGCCGAGAATGAACGTGCCGTGAATCTTGATGCCGAGGTCGCGGCAATTGCGCGAAAACTCGCGCGCGATGTCCAGCCGCACGCCTTTCTTGATGTTGATCAGAATCTGATCGTCGCCGGACTCATACCCGACCAGCAGAAGGCGCAGCCCGTTGTCCTTCATGATTTCCAGGGTTTTGCGCGGCACGTTGGCCTTCGCGTTGCACGACCAGTTCAGTCCCAGCTTGCCCAGGCGGCGCGCGATTTCTTCCGCGCGCGGCAAATCGTCTGTGAATGTGTCGTCATCGAAAAAGAATTCGCGCACCTGCGGAAAATGTTTCTTGGCCAGCGCCATTTCCGCCGCGACGTTTTCCGCGCTGCGCACGCGGTACCGGTGCCCGCCCAGCGTCTGCGGCCACAAACAGAATGTGCACTTGGAGCGGCATCCCCGGCCGGTATAGAGCGACACGTAGGGATGCTGCAGATATCCGATGAAATAATTTTCAATTGTGAGGTCGCGCTTGTAAACGTCCACGACGAACGGAAGATCGTCCATATTCTCAATCGTGGGCCGGGGCGGCGTGAACGAGACGCGCCCGTTTTCGCGGTAGGCGATGCCGCCGACGTCCTTGAGCGGCGTTCGCGCGGCAATGTCCGCGCAAATGTAATCGAATTCCCCGACGGCAACCCAATCCACAGCCGGTGCGGTATTCATGGACTGCAGCGGCAGAACACCGACGTGCGCTCCCACCATGCCGACCATGATGTTCGGATTCACTTCCTTGAGGTGCGCCGCAAACTTCGCGTCATTCGCAAAAGAAGGCGTGCTGGTATGCAGCACGGCCAACTCGTAATCCTTTGCCAGAGGGGCGACCTGATCCACCGTGAGCCCGTCCGGGGGGGCATCGATCAGCTTGCTGCCGGGAACCATGGCGGCGGGTTGCGCCAGCCAGGTGGGATACCAGAAAGACTTGATCTCACGCCGCGCCTGATAGCGCGCGCCGGCTCCGCCGTCAAAGCCCTCATAGCTCGGCGGATTCAAAAACAGCGTTTTCATGACTTCGGGCATTCTTTTTCTTCCCCTGATCCCGTGCTTCCGGCCGCACTTGTGAGCGGACCGGAGTTCATATCTTACCTGAAATAAGGCGCGGCTCGCGAGAAAACTCCGCCGGTGTGCTTACCCACTACGAGCACGGAGCAACCCTTTCAAAACCTTCCCCCGAAACATCAGGGTGCATCCCGGCGGCAGGCAATTGTCCCGGCGCGGCCTTGAAAAACTTTCCGTTATCGCAGCACTTTTATTGCAGCACCTTCCCCAGCTGCCCGGTCGTTTCGAGCAGGCTGAGTTGCGCCTGTTGGCGCGCGTAGTTCGCGTCCAGGTACGCCAGCCACTTGTTGTTTTCCTCGATGTGCGCGGCTTCCAGGTCTTTCAGGCTGCCGCGTCCCTGGTCGAACTGCGCCTGCAGGACACGCACATTCTCCTGCGCAATCTGCAGTTCCAGCCGCGCCACTTTCCCGCCCAGATCGGCTTCGTGGACTTGCCGGGCTTTCTGGCGGACGTCCAGGGAGAGCTCACTGCGTTTTTTTTCCAGCGCCAGGTTCGCGGCGTTCAGGTCGGCTCGCGCGAATGCCACCGCCGAGGTGGTGCGCGACGCGAAGATCGGGATGCGAATTTCCACGCCGAAGATGACGTTATTGCGCTGAAATTTATTGAAAAAATCGGCGTAATTATTGAACTTGCTGAGCACGTTGTACTGCCCGGTCAGCGCCAGGGTGGGCCAATAACCGCCGCGTTCGCCCTTCAGTTTTTCTTCACGAGCGCGCTTTTCGCTCTCCGCCTCTTTCAACTCGACGTTATTGGTCAACGCCTCCGCGACAAGATCCTTCGTTGCGTCGATGGCTGCAACGGGGAAATCTTCGTTGGATACTTCGAGAGGCTGATCTTCCGGGAGCCCCATCATGTCGCACAGTTCCCCGGATAGAGTTTCATCCCGGTCTTCCAGTTGCGCGATGCGCTGCTCGATTTTCGCCGAGGTCAGCTGGGCGCGCGTCACATCGATGGGAAGCTCGCGCCCGGCGTTGGCGCGCTCGCGTGTGGCGTCCAAAATGCGGCTTGCGCTGAGCTGTTCGCCGCGCATCAACTCCAGCGAATGCCGTACTTTTGCAAGCTCCAGATAACCGAGCGCCGCGCGCACCATCACGGCGTCGCGCACGCCTTCCATGGAGTATTGCTGCCCCTTCGCCCGCTGCTGGGCCGCGCGCTGGTCCCCTCTGAGTGGAGGATTGAAGATCTGCTGGTTGTAAGAAAGATTGAAGACGGCGGGCGCGCCTCCCCCGGCCAGCAACGGGAACCCGCTGGTATACGCCGCACCGGTTCCCGTGTACAGATTCGGTCGAAATGCCGACCCCGCCACACTCGCTTCGCGCTGCGCCAATCCGTATTGCAGGCGGGCCAGCGCCAGATCGCGGCTGTTGCCCACAGCAAGGCTCACGGTTTCCCGCAAAGTCAGTTTCCGCGGAATGGGTGTGTCCTGCGCGTAACCGCCCGGCGCGAAACTCAGCATCAGGATCCCGAAGCACACCGTCCATCCCGCTCTCGCTTGCCAGCGCTTGCCCTTCCGCGCATTCCACCGCTCACGCATCATTCCGTACCCGCTTTCCCGGCACCTCGCACGCATGGACTCCAACCCATGCCGAAGCCGTTCTCATTTTTCAAACTTCCCAGAAAAACTTCAGAAAAAACTTCGCCGCGCTCATTCATATCGCAACGATTCGGTGGGCTGCAATTTGGCGGCGCGGTCCGCCGGCAGATATCCGAAGAACACGCCGACCGAGCACGACACCAGAAACGCCAAAACCACCGATTGCCACGGCACCGGCACGCGTATGTTTCCCGGGAGTAACGGCTGCGCCATCACCGGAATCGCCACCGCGATCAGTATCCCCAGCACCGAGCCGAACCCGCTGATCAAAAACGCCTCCAGCAGGAACTGCTGCAAAATCTCGCTCCGGCGCGCGCCGATGGCTTTCCGGATGCCGATTTCCCGCGTACGCTCGCGCACCGTCACCAGCATGATGTTCATGATTCCGATGCCGCTGACCATCAGCGCGATGAATCCAATCAGCAACAGAACGATCGTGAGCGCCAGCGCGATCTTTCGCGCCGCATCCAGGATCGAACTGAGATTCATCACGGTATACCGGGCGCGCGTGGGATGCCGGCTGCGCAAAAGGGCTTCCAGCTGATGCGTCGCGGGAATGACTTGATCGGGCGCGCTTTCCTGCACGTACAGCATTTCCAGGGAAGAGTCTCCCAGGTAATACTTCATCAGCGGAAAGGGAACCAGAACGGAGTAGTCCTGAATTTCGGAAAGGCCAAAGGTTTCCACGCGCTCGCGAAATACGCCGATTACGGTGAAACTGAGTTCCCCGACATGCAGGGTTTGTCCGATCGGGTCCTTGAATGGAAACATCAGTTTCGCCAGTTTCGTGGTGATCAGGCAAACCGTGCTGCGTGAGGCAACATCCTCCGCGTCCAGAAATCTGCCGCGCAAAATCAGCAAATTGCGAATTTTTTGAAAACCTTCGGTGACGCCCACAAGGCTTACATTACGCTCCACCGAGCCGGCAATCACGCTGCTCTGCATGCCGCGCGTTCCGGCCACCGCCACCGCGCCGGGGATCGCCGCCTTCGCGGCGTTCATATCCTCCAGGGACAATTCGTCCTGGAGCATGACGGCCCGGTTCGGATTGATGTCCAGGCGCGCGTAGACCAGGTTCGACCCAACGCCCTCAATCTGCGAGATGACGTAGCGCCGTCCGCTCAACGCCACGGTCACGACCAGCACGATGCACGCACTGCCGATCACCACGCCCAGCGTCGTCAAAAAGGCGCGAATCTTGTTGGCCCACAGGGCCTCCAGCGCGACCATCCAGGTTTCGTTGCGCAGCATCATGTTTGTCGACGAGGGCTATCAGCAACCCGATTTTCGGGAAAATGCCATTCCGTTATTTGCTCTGCACGCGTTTCAGCGCCTCTTCCACCGACTTGTTGTGAGGATCGAGGATGAGTGAACGCCGGTACGCTTCCGCCGCTTCCGAGTAATGCCCTTGCGATTCGTAGAGTTTTCCGAGCCACTGCAGCGCGGAGGCATGCGACGGCAGCTCGGAATTATTGGGAGTCGTCGCCAGATAGGATTTCAACAACATCTCGGCTTCGCTGAAATTCTGCCCCTGCAACACTTGACCGACGCCCCGGTAATACTTCAGCCGGCGGTCATTGGGGTCGATGCGCTCGGCTTCGGCGACGGCCTCGGCCATTTTTTCGGAGTTTCCGCGGTCCCGGAAATAATCGGCAACCTCAAAGTAAACGCCAATCTGGCCGGGTTTGGATTCCAATATTTTCGAAAAGACCGCATCCGCTTGGCCCATCTTTTTTTTCGTGGCAAAAAACTCCCCTTGGGCCAGTTGACCTTGCAGGGCATCCAGCTTTGCGAGCGCCGCGATGTGTCTCAGGGCTTTATCGTCGCCGCCACCGACGATACCCGGGGCGTTCATCTCGTAGCGAATCAGATCGCGTTGCGCCTCAAAATTAGAGGGGTCGAGCTGCACGGCAACTTCAAATTCCTTATGCGTTTTTCGCGCCCAGCCCATGGCGCTCAGGAAGGAACTCTGCTCGGCCTTCCTCCCATAGGACTTGCCCAGCCAATCGTGATACCTGGATTCTTTCGGAGCAAACTGGACGGCATGCTCCAGGCTGGTCACTGCCCGCGTGAAATCCCCCAACTCGTAATAGCTCTGGCCCAGCAGGAAATACAGGGACGCGTCGTTGGGAGATTTCGGAATGGCGCCGTTCAGAGTGTCCACAACGCGGTTGTAGCGCCCGGCATTGTAGTCGCGCTGGGCATCGGCGAGCGGGGTCTGCGCGCGAACCCCGGACGAAACACACACCAGGCACAACCCCAGCACCGCACATGGAAAGCGCCAATTCATTCTGAGAGCACCGGTCGAATCCGTAAATTTTCCTTAAGGGTAACCTCTCCCGGCAGGGCGACCTCGTCATCCTGGTTCAAGCCGGAGAGTACTTCGATCATCGTCGCATTGGCGATGCCAACTTTGACGTCCCGCCGGTGGATGCGGTCACCCTCCACTAAATATACAAATCGTTTGTTGCCGTCGATGTTGACGGCGCCGCGGGGAATCACCAGGACGTTGGGACGCTCGCTGATGTGAATCCGAACGTCCACGGTCGTGTTGGGAAGCAGATCCAACCGGTCGTTGTTTACCGAGCAAAGCAATTCGCCAACGCTGCGCGTGCCGCGGTTGACCACCTGCTTCGGAAGCACTTCGGTCCGGCCGGTCCATACACGGTCGGGATGCGCGTCCCAGAATACTTCCACAGGCTGGTTGAGGGCGATCTGACCGAGTTCCGGCTCGTCAATAAATGCCCGGATGCGGACATGGTGCAGATCGGCGACTTCGGCCAGCAGGTCGCCGGCCTTTACGAAATCTCCCGGATGGATCGGCAAGGAATAGAGCGTGCCGTCGAATGGCGCCACACCATGTGCCGAAGCCACTTTCCCCTCGAGGTCGCGCACCTGCGTGCGGGCCTGTTCCACCAGGAGTTCGATGCGCTGTTGATCCATTTGCGCCTGTTGATCCAACGCTTCTTTCACCTTTTCGAGCGATCGGAAATCGGATTCCGCCTGCGCCAGCAGCAGTTGATTTTGTTCCAATTCCTGCCGCGTGGCGGCCTTCTCCGCCACCAGCTTCATCAGCGAAGCGTTATCGCGGCGCAACTGATCCCGCGAGGCCTGGGCCTTTTGCAGATCCGCGGCTGCCTTCGCCACCTGGGCTGCGTGACCGCCTGATTTTGCCACGCGCAGCGCTTCTTGCTGCGCGGACAGATTGGCGCGGGCCGCCGCAAGTTCCGCGCGGGTTTGCGTGTCATCCAGAGCGTAAAGCGCCTGCCCGCGCTTTACCTGCTGCCCTTCCACCGCGAACACCCGCTCGACAAACGTGGGAAACCCCGCGCGAAATGAGGCGGGTGTTACCGGTTCCACTTTTCCGTTGGTCGATACGACCGAACTCAAATTCTGGCGCACCACGTTGGCGACGGTAACGCGCGCCGTGCCTCCTCTTCCGCTGATAAACACCAGGACGGCCGTCAACACGAGCGCAGCGCCCACGATGATCCACAGTCTTCGTCCCAGCGCCGTCGTCATTCCATCCTCACTCTGCCAGTTTATGCTGGCGGGGTTAAAATTCGCATTCTAACAAAGTTTCGTGCGGTAAACGAACGACCGGCGGAGGCATGCTGATCTCCGATTGCAGCCCTATTAAGATGCCTCCAGCCTCGGGCGGGATGCCGCAAATCCGGCGCCTTGCGCACTCCGACAATGCCGAGTTGCAAGCGCCTGTGCTAGAATTCACCTATGAATACCGAGCCAACCAAGACGCCAGCTCCGACACAAGCCCCTGCCCCGAAACACGAAGCTCCGACGCCAGGGCAGCCCGTTCTCCATCGTGTTTGCATTCAGTGTAACAATATGTTCTGTGTTACGCCGGAGAATTTTGACGCCAAGCAGTGCCCCAATTGCCATAAAGGTTAGGTCTCCGCACCTGCATTCCATACTTATCCCTGCCGCGTGCATAGCCCCTTCCCATTCGGCTACAATCTGCGCCACATCTCCTCAACGAAATGAGATGGAATGATCGAAGCGCAAAGTCTGGTCAAACGATTCCGGGACAAAAAGCGCGGCATGGTATGCGCCGTGGACCACGTGAGCTTCTCCTGCCGTCCGGGAGAAATTTACGGCCTGCTGGGAGCCAATGGCGCGGGCAAGACCACCACCTTGCGCATGCTCGCCACAATACTCACGCCCACCGAGGGAACCGCCATCGTCAACGGGTATGACGTGGTCAAAGAACCGCAAAAGGTGCGCTCCTGCGTGGGATTTCTTTCCACGGCCACCGCGCTTTACGGGCGGCTTTCGGCTCTGGAAATGGTCGAATACTTCGGGCGTTTGCAGGGGCTGGATGAAATCACGCTCCACCGCCGCATCGATACACTGTTCGAGCGGCTCGAAATGAACGATTTTCGCGATCGCCGGTGCGACCAACTTTCCACCGGGATGAAACAGAAGGTTTCGATTGCGCGAACGCTCGTGCACGATCCCGCGGTCATGATTTTCGATGAACCGACAGTGGGCCTGGATGTCATGGCCGCGCGCACCATCGTCGGATTCATCCGCGAATGCCGCGACACCGGAAAAACGGTGATCTTTTCCACGCACGTGATGAGCGAAGTGGAAAAACTCTGCAACCACATTGGAATCATTCATGCCGGCAAGCTGATGGCGGAAGGCACCCTCGCCAGCTTGCGCCAGCGATTCAACCTGCACGATCTGGAAGATATCTTCGTCACGGTCGTGGAGCCATGAGCCTTCGCAATATCGGCATCGTTTATCGCAAAGAACTCATCGATTCCCTGCGCGATCGCAGGACGGTGATCTCGATGGTCCTCGTGCCGCTCCTGCTGATGCCGCTGCTGACGATTGGGATCGGAGTGATTCTGGTGCGGCAGGTCGGCCAGGCCATGCAAGAAATCCCCAAGGTGATGATCCTCGGCGGCCAGGATTCCCCGAAATTGAAAACGCAGCTCGAACAGTTGAAAGAAGTGAAGATCGTTCCCGAAAAATCCGATTACGCTGAGGAAATTTCCAATAAGCAGATCCGCGCGGCCGTGGACATCCCCAAAGGCTTCGACGCGAAGCTCGCGGCCGGCGAACCCATGACCGTGAAGATCTACATGTATGAAGGCGAAATCAAATCGGGTTTTGGCGCGGACCGCTTGCAGAATTTCTTTCGCGATCTGCGCGACCGCACTATTCATGAAAATCTGCAGGCGCGAAAGCTACCCGAAACCTTGGTCCGGCCCTTCACGATTCGGGAACAGAATGTGGCCCCGGCGGAAAAAGTGGGCGGCGCGGTTTTGGGCGGATTCGTGCCCTACTTCGTGATTCTGCTCTGCCTGACCGGAGCGATGTATCCGGCCATGGACCTGACGGCGGGCGAAAAAGAGCGCGGCACGATGGAAACGATACTATGCAGCCCGATTTCCCGCACCCATCTGGTGCTGGGGAAATTCCTGATGGTCCTCACGGCGTCGCTCGTCACCGCGGTGCTTGCCCTGGCTTCGATGGCCATATCTTTTGGCTTTGGAAAACAGTTGCTGCTGGGCGTGGCCCACGGGGCCGCCGATACGGCTATGCAGCTCACCATTACGGGGAAAGCGATTGTTTCCATTTTCTTTATTGTGCTCCCGCTGGCGGTTTTCTTTTCGGCGGCCCTGCTGGCGATTTCCCTGTTTGCGAAAAGTTTCAAGGAAGCGCAGAGCTATATTTCCCCGCTCATGATCGTCGTGGTCCTGCCCGCCGTGGCGGCCATGCTTCCCGGCGTGGAAATGAATATGACGCTGGCGTTCGTGCCGGTGCTGAACACGAGCCTCATCTGCAAGGAAATCATTGCCGGCACGTACCACTGGGACTATATTGCGGTGATTTTTGCGTCATCCAGCGCCTATGCGGCGGTGGCGATTGCAATTGCCGTGAAGCTGTTTCAGCGGGAAGACGTGCTGTTCAGAACCTGAAGAACCAGGTAGGCGGGCAGCAGCAGAACGCACCGTGCTCTCATATGTTCCATTGTTTCCTGCCCCCCTTGTTTCCTTTCCTTTTTGCCCCTTTGCCCCCAAGGCACCTGGCGCCGCCATCGATTTGCTTTACACCCGCCCGGCATGCTCGTGATTTTCGTCCCAGGCATTGGACAGGCGGCGAACGGTTTCGCGCAGGCGCACGGCAAGCTCGGCAATCGTCTGCAGGCGCTCGATGGCGGCGGGCGGCAAAGGGTCGCGACGCGCGAGCAGCAATTCGGTATTGCCGAGGATTCCCGTCAGCGGATTGTTGACTTCGTGGCGAAGAATTTCTCCGAAATCTCGGGTCACGATGTCGTGAGGAATCTGGATCCTGTCTTCGACGCGCTCAACAATGCGCACGCGGCGTTCCAGCATGCCCACGGCAATGGGAACGAAATGGTCTACGCGCGCCACAAAATCCACCGCGCCGGCGGTGATCAGGAAAGCCAGTTCGGACTGCTTTTCAGGAGCCGCGGCAACAACGACCGGGGATGTTTCCGTAAGAAGGGAAACGGCGGATTCCAGCGATTCGCCGTTGCTCCCAGGATCGATCGCGGACTCGTCGATAAAAACTGCCGCCGGCGGCGTCCGCAGAAATTCCATCCGCGCCTGTTCGATCGTAGTTACGGGCGATGTCCGGTAGCGCGCGCCGAAAACGGCCAGCGTATCGACGCATTCCTGCGCCACCGTGCGGTCGGCGCTGATGATGAAAATCGTTTGATTCGTGGAATTCATTTTTTCCTCATTGCCGCTTGCGGCCATTCCTGCCCGGCAACGATCCCTTCGCCGGCCGGCAGCGCGGCAAACGCCTGCCGCACTGCCTGTTTCAATTCCTCCACCAGAAAGGGCTTCGCCAGATACGGCAGGCCGCTCGACTGCAGGAACTCGCACGTGCGCGGGCTCATCGTGTCGCCGGTGACAAACAGGATCCGTTGCTGCAGCGGACTTTCGCGGCGCACCAGTTCGCGATACAGACCCGGACCATCCACGTGGGGCATTTTCAAATCACAGATCACCAGCGCGTATTTTTTTTCCTCCAGCCGGTCAACAGCGTCGCGGCTGTCGAGCAAGGTGTCCACTCGATGTCCTTCCTCGGTCATCACGTCGGCGATCAGCTGTGCCACGGTCGGCTCGTCTTCCACAACCAAAATTCGCTCCGGGCGCGTGGCCGCTCGGGAGGATACCGATAGCGAAACGATGCCGGGCGCACGCGGCACGGCCGTCGGTTCCCGCGGGGCCAAATCAAAACCGGCCACCGACAAGGCGGGAAGTTCGACATTCAATGTGGCGCCCTGGCCGGACTGGGTCTCCACGCTGACTTCTCCGCCATGCTCCTGAATGATTCCGTACACGATGGAAAGACCAAGGCCCGTGCCGACCCCGGCCGGTTTGGTTGTAAAGAACGGATCAAAAATACGCGAGGCCACCTCGGGTGAAATTCCCGGACCGTCATCGGAGACTTGCATGGCGATCCGGTCGCCGGCCAGGCGCCGCGTGTGGATCCGGATTTGGCCATGCAGGGTTTCTTCTGCACGCCACTGCACGATGGCCTGTTCGGCGTTCACAATCAGATTCAGGACGACCTGCTGCAGTTGCGCCGCATCGGCCAGGGTATTCGGCAGCGCGGGATCGAGCGCGAGCTCCACGGCGATGTTTTCGAGCTTCAGTTCATACGCGCGCATGGAAAGCGTTCGCTCAATTACCTCATTGAGATCAACCGCGCGCCGTTCCGGCTTGGTTTCCCTCGAGAACAACAGAAGATTTTTCACGATGCGTCCGGCACGCTCGGCTTCCTGGGAAATCCGGCGCGCGTCGCCCGCACGGTCCAGCGTCGAGCGCCGACTGAGCAAAAGCTGCGCGTAACCCTGGATGCTCGTGAGAGGATTGTTGAGTTCATGGGCGATGCCGGACACCAACTGGCCGAGCGCGGCCATTTTTTCCGTCTGCAGGAGCTTGGATTGGATCAACCGCTGGCCGGTGACGTCTCGGTAGACCTCCAGGCGTCCTAGGCGCGTTCCGTCAGGGCCGCAGACCGGCTTGGCAAATTGTTCCACGATCCTGCGCGACGGGTAATTCAATTCAAATTCGTCCCAGCTCGCCTCCTCGCCCCGGAGCGCATGTTTGCGCCAACGCGCCGCGGTTTCCACCGGACGAGTGAAGTGGCAGGCCACGCTGTCGATCAAGGCCTCGAAGTTCCCCAATCCCGCTAATTGGCGCGTTTTAAATCCCAGTATCGCCGCAAGACGATCGCTCGCCATGCGAATGTTCCCCTCCGCATCGAACAGCACAACCCCGGAATCGATCGAATCCACAACCCCGGCCAGTTCCGCTTCCAGACGCCCTGCCGCTGACTGCGAGGTCTGCTGCGCGGATTGATCCTCAAAATAAATCAGCCACCGGGCCTGGCCGCCGCCCAATCCCTCGATCTCCGAGCGAAGATGCAGTCGAATCACGTTTCCGCCAAGCAGCGCGGCTTTCAATGAATTCCGCGGCCGCTCCGATCTGGACGCGCCGCCGGAGCGCCGCGCCGCAAGCCGTTTGCGCCACTGCGTGACCGCGCCGCGCGCAATGGAAGAAAAGAAATCCTCGAGCAGGACTTCGTTCCGGCGCCCGCATGCGGGAAAAAGAAGCGCCGCACCAGCCCGGCTGGTTTCCAAAACCTTCCCTTTTTGATCGATCACGGCGAGGCATTCGTGGCTGTCCTCGATGATTTTTTCCAGGGATTTCTTCCAGGCCGTCCGTTCCTCCCGGGCGCATTCGCGGTCCAGCGCCGAAGCCGCCAGCAGGGCATAAGATTCCAGCCTCGCAATGTCCTCGCTGGAGTCCTCTGCGGGCAACAGCCCGGCCATCAGTACGCCGCCAAAATTATCCCGGGCTTCCACAGGAACCGCGACCACCCGGTCCAGCTTCCGGTTCGAACCGTCCAGCGCCGAACCTGCCCGGATGGCAAGTGATTCTCCCGGAATTTCGCATGACTGGCCCTGTTCCACCGCCCGGCGCCATAATTTCAGGATCGGCTCTTGCTGCAGTGCGGTGAACCATTCCTCCGGGCCGTCCCAGCATTCCCCGGAAAGTGGCGGTTCGGGTCCCTGCCCCAGGACGGCAAATTCCGCCTGCAAGTGGTGCCGCGCCGCACGCGCAATCTGCGGAAGCATCGAGTCCACCGAAACACCGCACAGAATTGCCCGGGATAACTGCAATTGCGCGCGAATCTCCTCGGAGGCGATCGCATCGCGCCGCGCGTCCCGGTACTGCCTGACTGCCAACGCAATTTCATCTCCGCAGGCCAGCAACGCGTCCACGTCAGGCTGAGCCGTTGGCCGGGCATAGCCCGCCATGGCCAGTCCAAACGTGAAATTGCGGGTTCGAAGAGGGACCCAGACCGCGCTGTGCATCCCCACCAGTGGACCAAGATCGGTCATCGTCTGCTGGGTGTGCCGGGTGCCGAACTCAACGCGCAGCGGCTTGGAACTTTCCAGCGCCGCTCTTAGAAACGGTGTCGACACGTCGAGGTGCCTCCACTGTGCCGGAATCGGTCCGTGCGTGGCTTCCACGACCCGGCCCTTTCCCGATTCGCCGCGCCTGTCCCCGGCAAGCCATACCCCGGCGCGGTCCGCCCGCCCCGTTGTCAGCAGCGTGCGGGCGCCCAGATCGAGCAGTTGATTGAGCGAAGCGCCCCGCGCGGCCGAGCGAATCAATTCGCTGGCGGGATCCTCCGCGGCGTGCGTGCCTCTCCACTTTCCAATCCAACCGGACACGGGCATCGGGTCTCCTACAACTGCGCGCTCAGAATGAGATAGCTGAACAGCAGCGCCGCGCCCACTGTGACTACCACCGTGATCGCTTCCCGCACCAACCGGTAATGCAGAAAATATTGCCGAGAGATCATGACCATCCTCCCGCTGCTTGTCTTGCACCACAGTGGCCAATGGTTGAAGTCGCGTAACCTGTTCCAGATCAAATGACTGCAGAGGGGTTCCGGCCCGCGCAAAGTTCGTTTTTTCCCATCCCGAGACTTCCACAACCTGTCTTTCCCGGATAGGAATGAGAATCTCTTGAGATGGATCGACAGTATGGAGATGGTTTCCGGGCTTGCGCCCGCAGGCGGGAGGTTGGCAGGACGACGCTGCGCATTGCGGCTTACGGGTAGCGATCGCAGCGCGCCATAGCGGGTTCAGGGCAGGGGCGAAGATTCTTTACCGGGATTCCATGCCAGGTCTCTTGGCCGGGTTTCATTACCGGCTCGCGCTTCACGAATCCATTCACCGGGGCCGGGGACGTCCTGCGCGTTCGCAATTCAGGCTTGCGCGCCTCCCGCTTCGTATTGCTTGAGTTTGCGGTACAGCGTGGTTTTGCCGATACCCAGCAGCCGCGCGGCGGCCAGCTTGTCTCCGGCCGTTTCCCGAAGCGCGCGGAAAATGGCGCGCCGTTCCAGGGCGTCGAGAGGAACAAGTTCATCGATGTCCGGAATTTTTTCCGAAGCCGTGTACTGCAGGTTGGAGGGCAGATCGCCCACGTGCAGGATCGGCCCGGAACCCAGCGCCACGGCGCGCTCGATCGCGTTTTCAAGTTCCCGGATGTTTCCCGGCCAGTCATAGCCCATGATGCGGCGCATGGCGTCATCGGAAATGGTGCGGATGGGGTGCGCCGGATCGCTGAACTTTTCCAGAAACGAATTGACCAGCAGCGGAATGTCCGCCTTGCGGTCCCGCAACGGCGGCAGCTTGATCTGGACCACGTTCAAACGAAAATACAGGTCCTGGCGGAATGCGCCGGTTCGAATGGCCGATTCCAGATCCCGGTTGGTTGCGGCGATCATGCGCGCTCGAATGCCCACACGCTCATTGGAACCCACCGGTTTGATCTCGCGTTCCTGCAGCGCGCGTAGCAGTTTGGCCTGCAAATCGATGGGCAGGTCGCCAATTTCGTCCAGAAACAGCGTGCCATCCCCGGCGGCTTCGAACAGGCCCTGTTTGGAATGCTGCGCGCCGGTGAACGCTCCCTTGACGTAGCCGAACAATTCCGACTCGATCAGCGTGGGAACCAGCGACGAACAGTCCACCGGGGCAAAGGGCTTGGCTTTCCGCGGGCCTGAAAAATGGATCGACCGGGCCACAAGCTCCTTGCCCGTGCCGCTCTCGCCCAGAATCAGCACGGGGTAGTTGTGCTGCGCCACTTTCTGGATGAGCTTATACACACGCTGCATCCGTGGAGAGATGCCCACGAATCCGCCGAAACCCGGCCGGCTTTTCAGCTGTTCGCGCAGCAGCCGGTTTTCCTGATCCGTCTCGATGATATGCACCAGGCGATCCAGCTTCGTGCGCATTTCCTCCACATGGAAGGGCTTGGTAATGAAATCGGTGGCGCCAAGCCGGGTGGCTTCGATGGCGGTCGCGATCGTTCCATATTGCGTCAGCACGATGACGGCTGTTTCCGGATTGCTGGCGCGGATTCTCTTGATCAATTCCAATCCACCGATTTTGGGAACTTGCAAATCCGTAACCACCACGTCAATCGGATATTCGTTCATGATTTCCAGCGCCTGCTCGGTGGTCGCCGACACGTGCACGCGAAGTCCCGCATCGCTGGCCACGTCCTTGCAGAGATTCCGCGTGCTCACTTCATCGTCTACAACCAGAAGAGTTAGGGGTGCGGCTGGAACTGCGGAAGTTCCAATTCGATCGTCGGTTTCCATGGATGGACGCCTCTTCTCAAAACAGGAGCAACAGGAGTGCCAAAACCGGAGCCCATTGCAACCCGGCTCCCGTGTGTCACTTATTGTGACAACATACCATATTAGCTGGGGATTTTATTATCGAAGCGCAAAATAATACAAGTTTATTCAACATGAAGAATCAATAATCTTCTTGTGACGCATTGCAAAAACGGGAATGGGAATCCCGATGAAACCAAAATGGAACTATTCGTGACCATTTTGCACCGAAAAGACATCTTGAACGGATTTGGGTCTCGTCAAAAACAACCGCGCCTGGGACGCATGGCAGGCTTAGTTCTGTGCTGGACTCCTGGTAACGGCTCTGGCCGTGGACGATCCTGGCCATTCGACCGTATAAAGCCCTTCGGTTGCGGAGGCGGCGAAGATGACTGCTGTATCGCTCATGGCCGTCACTGCCGGAAAGAATCCATCGGCCAGCGTTCCCTGCACGCGCGTCCAGGTGCGACCCGAGTCTGAAGAAACATAAAGGCCGCCGGTGCGCATCGAGGCCAGGAAAACATTCCCTGCCACGGCAAAATCCTGCACGGGCGTCGCAGGCAGACCCGACCCGGCCTGCTGCCACGTACTCCCCGCATCGCGCGAAATATAGAGCCCGTTGTGGGCGATGGAGATAAGTGTATTTACATCCTCATCGTCGGTATACAGCGAGACGGCGCCGCCTGATTTCAGGGGCAGGTCATGCCAGGCCCACGATTTCCCGCCATCGGTGGAAAATACCAGCCCTCGCATAGACACCACCCAGAGCCTTTCCCCATCCGACGACACGCGCACCGAATTTACCGGGAGAGTCGTGAGAGGGCCGAGCGGCTTCAGCGTCCACGTGACGCCCTGGTCGGAAGACTCCAGCAGGCCGATGCCGGTCGCCGCATACCAGCGGTTCGAACTAAAGGCCATATCAGTGACGATCTGCTGCAGCGGCCGCGACGAAATCGCGGATCTCGCGGCATGGGAACGGGGATTTCCAGCCGGAGTGCCGGCCATCGCTGCCTCTCCAGTGATCGATCCGGAGCGCCGCCAAACCTTTTTCTGCGCGTCGTAGCGCATCAGCCCGCCATGGGCGAGCGAGGCCCACCATCCCTCCGGCGAGGCATACACGCGAAGGATCTGCGCGGCGCGCAGGCCGCGGCCAAGCGGCTGCCAGGACCTGCCATCATCATCGGTTGCCAGGATCGGTTCGGGGGCATGCGCGAGCACGGCCAGGACGCGGCCGGGCCGCGCGGCATCGAGAGCCAGCGCGACAATCTGGCGATGGAAAAATCCGGTGTTGGCATCCTCGAAATGCTCTCCGCCATCGTCGCTGGAGAGAACTCCCAATTGCTCGGTTCCAATGAGCACGCGCCCGGGATTGCCATCGGCGACCACGACCGTGTTGACGGCCCAGGTTTGGGGCGTCGTGCGCCGCCAGGTCTTCCCGCCGTCCGAGGTTTTCCAAAGACCTTCGGACGTGGCCGCGTACACGCGGTCAGGATGTTCGGGGTCTTGTGCAATCACGTAGGTGCGGCGGGCCGCATAGGGAATGCCTTGGATCTTTTTCCACTGCCCGGCGCCGTTGTCGCTGCTATAGATGCCCGAGCAGGCGCTGGCATAAATGCGTCCGGGATTGGACCGGTCGATCAAAAGGCTCATGACGTCGGAATCGTCGATCATACCTTCATGGATAGGGCGCCAGGTGCGCCCGCCGTCGGTCGTCTTCCAGGGAAGGTGAAAGGTTCCGGCATAAATCGATTGCGGATCGCGCGGATCGATGGCCAGCGAATCGAAGTTGCGCAACTCTTGATGATGTTCCGGGGAAATGCGCTCCCAGGATTGGGAAGCGTCTTGCGAGCGGTAAACGCCGTCGAGGGTTCCGGCAACAAGGATATTCGGATCGGAGGGAGCCATGGCCAGCGCGCGCACGGCCTGTCCGGCCAATCCGGCTTCGCGCCAGGAGCGCCCGCCGTCACTGCTGCGAAATATTCCGCCGCCCGCGGAAGGGTCCTGCGTCCAGGCGGAGGCAAAAACCACATTGGAATCCCTGGGGTCCACCACAATGGCGGTAATCACATCGTCGAGACGCGAACTCACGCGTCCCAGCAGCGACCAGTGCGCGCCGGAATCCTCGGAACCGAAAATATGGCCATCCACGGTGCCGAGAAAAAGCCGCCCGGACCGCGAAGGATCGGTGGCAAGCGAACGGACATCGCCGCCCGACGGTCCCAGAGGCTTCCAGGTCTGCGCCTGCGTGGCAACGGCGGCAAGCAACAGCAGGATTGGAATCGAATACCTGCGCATCCATTGATTCTGACCCTGGAAACTTCAGCCGACAACAGTATTTATTCCAGCAGTGACAATTCTGCATTACGTGCCCAGGAGCGCTACACGCCTTCGGGCCATCCCCGGAGGGAGCGTTCCTCTGAGACAGCCGGGATAAATTTTAGGTAGAATCGAACGCGCATTTTATAAAACGTAACGCGCACAACCGCTCCATCATAGAAATATGCACGGTAAAGGCGACATGAAACGACGAATCTTATCCGCATTTTTTCTCGCGGCTTGCATTTTTGCCGCCGGCCCGCTCCGAGGACAGCAAGGCGCAACCCCAGCCACGCCCGATTCCACCGTGGCCTCGCATTCCGCGATTCCCCGCTGGATTCAATTCAGCGGAGAGCTGCGGTCTCGCACCGAAGGCGTTACCGGCAGTGGATTCAAACCAGATGCCGATGATGCTTACCTGCTTACTCGCATCCTGATCGGCATGCGGATTCAGCCTAAGCCCTGGCTGAAATTCATGGTGCAGGGACAAGACGCGCACGTGTTCTGGAAAAACCAGCATCCCGCGGTGCCGCCCTACCAGGATACGTTTGATCTTCGCGAGGGATACGTCGAGCTGGGGGACACGGAAAAGATGACGTTCGGACTGCGCGTTGGCCGCCAGGAGCTCAACTACGGGGAAAAGCGCCTGATCGGCAGATCACACTGGGCCAACGCGTCCCACAGCTTCGACGCTATTCGCGGCACGTTTCGCCACAATGGATTCCGCCTGGAGGCGTTCGCAGCCTCGGAGACAAAAACCCGCGACCTGCACTTCAACGAGCACACGCCCGGCGACTACATTTACGGGCTGTATGCCGGAACCCGCAAACTGGTTCCGAATGCCACGTTCGAACCCTATTTCTTCTGGCGCCGCTCCTCTGGTTTGTTGACGGAAACCGGGACGCCCGGAAATTTAAATTTCGGCACCTACGGTTTGCGCTGGGTGGGAAAGTTGCCGGCACACTTTGACTACGGCACCGAAATGGCCAGGCAAGCAGGCAGCCTGGGGACCGATACCATCGGCGCCTGGGCAGGCCACTGGGAGCTTGGCTACACGGCTTCCCGCGCCCGGTACACGCCTCGTTTCATTGTGGAATTCGACTACGCCAGCGGCGACCACAATCCCACCGACGGGCATCGCGGCACCTTTGACCAGCTCTACGCCGTGAACCATGACAAGTTTGGGATTTCCGACCAGGTGGGCTGGAGAAACATCGAGCACGTGCGCGGCGGCATCGAGTTCAACTTGAAAACGAACTGGCAGGTCGAGATCAAGCACAATGCCTGGTGGCTGGCGGATTCCCATGACGCCCTTTACAACGCTTCAGGCCACCTTGTGGCGCTCGTCTCCAGCGGCGCGGCGGGACGCTTCGTCGGCCAGGAAAGCGAAATCGTGACAACCTACACGTTTCCGCATCAGGTTGTGGCAGACGCCGGGTTCGGACATATTTTTCCAGGCACGTTCCTGCTGAACGCCACTCCCGGCATTAGCCATAATTTCACGTATGCCCAGCTGACGTACACTTTTTAGTATTCCGAAATCCGCAACATCGATACAAATAACAACGATAAAAATAAAACGGGCTCCGTGCCTTCCGCAAACGCGGCAAGGCACGGAGCCCGAGGTTTCAGGTCCGCGAGCGGGCTAGTACGTGGCGCCCTCGGGAACCCAGATGACGTCGATACGGCGGTTGTTGTTCGCGCCGGCCTGGCCGCTGCCGGTGCGCGTGGTAATCCGCGAAGCGTCAATGCCCTTTTCGCCGAGGTACTTCACCGCGTTGGCGGCGCGGTCTCCGGCAATCTTTTCGGGCCTGCGCTCCCGTGGGTCGGAATAACCGACGATCACGGCGCTGGCGCGCGGCTCGGATTGCAGGCGCAACGCCACATCATCGAGGATGCGCTTGCAAACGTTGTCGATGCGTGTGCTGAGCGGCCTGCCGAACGCGCATTCGTTGATCTTGCTGGCCTGCGGCGGCGGCGGCGTGGGTTTCACTTCAATCGAGGACGAGCAATCGGCGGCTCCGCCGCGACCGTCATCGGCGCGTACGGTTACGCTATAGGTGCCGGGCGCCAGGCCGGTCGTGTCAAAGTCCACGGCGGATCCGGTACCGACCACCTGGCCGCCATTGGATCGCCAGGTATAGGTGAGATTGTCGCCGTCGGGATCGCTGGCGTTGGTCGTGATGTGCACGCGCTCTCCGGCGAAGACCGAGGAGCGGTCCGCCGAGCAGGTGATCGTGGGCGGATGATTCGGCTTCGGTTCCACTTGAACATCCGTGCTGCAACTGGCAAAACCCCCGCGGCCATCGTCCACCTTTACCGTCACGGTGTAATTTCCCTCAGCCGTCCCGGCCGATAGCCAGCGCACTTGCGGCCCATTGCCGTCGACGCGGCCGCCATTGGCCGACCAGGTGTACGTGAGGGGATCGTTGTCCGGGTCAGATGCCGTTGCCGTGATGGCAACGGTATCGCCGGAATCCAAAAAGACCATGCTCTTATCCGCGGAGCAGGTTGTCGCGGGCGGGTGATTGACCGGTGGCGCTTTCTCCGGCCAGTAGGCCGTGCCCAACTTCACCACAAATCCGTGACGATCGTGGAGGTCCTTCAAATTCAGCATGTACCGGTAACCCAGGTCGATGGCTACGTTGCTCCAGGGATATATGCGCACTCCCCAGACTCCGTCGACCGGATCCCGCGCTCCAAAGGTCGTGTCGGGCGTGCCGTCGGTGAATACCCCGCTGAAGATCGTGGCCGTATATTCGGTCATCGGTTGAATACGGCTTTCCGGGAAAAAGATAAACCCGGCACCGGTTTTGAATTGACCCGCCATATGAAACATGGGATTGCCCTGGGAATCACGCGGGTCGCGGAAAAACGTGTACCCCACATTGAACGCGCCCGTCGCCACATTGCTCCACTGCTTGCTGATCGCGACGGAAATCAAGTTGGCCAGGGGGCTTGCCTGCGTGCCATTGTCGAGCAGACGCGTAAGACCTGTTCGCGTCGCAATAATCAATTCATCGCGCACTGAGACGCTGACCGGATTGCCGCGCCGTTCGGAAAGCAAGCCGTACTTCAATCCCAGCGTGACATTGCCCAACCCGCCGTCATTGTTCGCGGCAAAAGGATAATCCTCGACGTAACCGGGAGTCCCCTCCGGCAACGTATGGAAAATCGTGTCATTGTAAAGGATTCCGCTATTGTTTTCCGGCGCCAGGCTCAATTGACTGCCGTTTCCAATGTGGGTGTGCCCGTAGGGAACAAAGGAGCCGTATACGTCCAGGCGGTCGGTAATGCCGTAGCTCAGATTCATGCCGATCTGAAACAAGGTGACGCTGCCGGGCATGCGGCCAAACTTATTCCCGTATGCCGAGAACCCGAAACCACCCTTGGGGAGCGTGTCAGCCGTTTCAACCGTGAACAGACCGATGGTTCCGGTCGTTGCCGGCACCGGTGTAAACTTCGGCGCCGTTCGATATTCATCCGCAGCCTTCGCATTGCTCGCCGCTGTTTGCGCCGGTACGGCTGCCGTTGTGTCGTCAGCCTTCTTCGGATCTTTCTTGGCCTTCGGTTTCGCCGGATTTTTTGAGAAACCAGCAGGAACCAGCAAGAAAGCCAGCATCAGCAGTGCCACACCCCGCAAGATCAGTCGCATCATGAACGAAAACCTCCGTCTTTTTCTTTGACCACACCAAACAGTAAAAAACTCTGGGTACCGGACCATCAACTTTGATTCCAATGCTCGACGCAGGTTGCCTGCCATCGTCTCCCTAGAGTACCACTCTGAACCTTCATTTAGATAATGCCATGCAATGCCCCTGAAAAAATTTTTGCTGCCATGCGCTTTCTTATTTAATGGAGTTGACTCGATCTCCATTTCTATTGCCTGCGCGCGGCATCCACCTGCAGGCCACCCGCCGGACCGCATTGCCATCTGATGGGGAAGGATGGAGCCCGGCAAGGTTTCGCACCCAGGCGGAGAGCCAAGCTGAGGAAATTCATGCCGGTGGGGCTTGCACTTCAAAAATGGGAATCAGGTTGAGGAGCCAAATGCGCAACATTTTGTCTTCGTGGACCCTTGGAACGGTAGCCACATTGTTTTCTCTTGGCCTTTTCGCAGGAGCACCGGGGACCATCTCGGCGCAGAGCAATGTTTCAGGACGTGCTTCGGCATCCGATGCTGTCCCCAATGGGACCCATTTCCTGGTCCGCCTCGACGACGAACTGAACACTGGCAGGAACAGGGTCAATAAGAAATTCGACGCAAGAACGCTGGAACCCCTGCAAACATCGAATGGTTATATCCTTCCTGCCGGGGCAAAGGTCCGCGGCCACATCAGCCGGATCGAGCCGGGGGCGGTGACAGGCCGCGCCCGCCTGTGGCTGACCTTTGACGACCTGGATACGCATCACGGACGTCTTCCCCTGGTGGCGGAAGTTTCCAGCGTCCCCGGGGATTTCGGCGTGCGTCCGGGCGAGAGCAAAGAGGGTGAGATCGAAGCGCGCACGAGCAAAGGTACGCGGGAGATGGAAGCTGCCGCAGCAGGCGCGGCCATCGGGGCAGCCGCCGGGGCGGCCTCGCACGGCGGCAAGGGCGCCGCGATTGGAGCGGCGGCGGGCGGCATTGCCGGATTTGTGGTCTCTTCGGGCATCGGCCAGGAACTCGTCCTGCCGAAAGGCACCAAACTCGATCTGGTTCTGGACCGGCCGCTGTATCTGCATGACTAAGCAAATCCAGCGCCGGGGGGGATTGCTCTGCTGGCATCTTAGCTTGGCAGGGACGGGCGGTACTGGTAGATTCGCTATGAGGCGACAGCCCCGCAGGCAAGGGACTGCTCAAAAACCCAATGGCTGATTCGACCCGTTTGGATATGACGAAACCTGCCCCTGACCGCATCCTGATTGTTGAGGATGAAGAAAACGCGCGTATCGGTTACGAAGCCCTGCTACGCCGATGGGGCTACGAAGTTCTGGGCGTTGGCAGCGCGGAAGACGCTCTGGCGCGCTTTTCCGAATATGCGCCCGCAGCCTTGATCGCGGATGTCGAACTGCCGGGAATGAACGGCCTGGACCTGCTGGAGCGGCTGGGCAAGGAATTGCAAAACGTTCCGGCCATCATCATCACGGGCAAAGGCAGCGAAGAGCGCGTCATCGCGGCGATCGAAGCGGGCGCGTTCTGGTATATCGAGAAACCCCTGAAGGGCGCGATCTTGCATTCCCTGCTGGACCGGGCGTTGGGCCGCGTCCGCGATCAACGCCAGGTGGCGGCCCTGACGCGCCAGTTGCGCGAGACGGGAAGACTCGGCGACCTGATTGGCGGATCCAAGGCCATGCAGGACATCATGCGTGTGGTGGAGCAGGTTGCGCCGTCATCGGCCTCCGTGCTGATCACCGGCGAAACCGGTTCCGGCAAAGAAATTCTGGCGCGAACCATTCACCGGCTCTCCCCGCGTTCCGAACGCCCCTTTATCGCCATTAATTGCTCGGCGATTCCCGAGTCCCTGATGGAAAGCGAAATTTTCGGACACGAACGCGGCGCCTTCACCGGCGCGGCCGAGCGCAGGATCGGGTGCTTCGAGCTTGCCGACGGCGGCACGCTGCTGCTCGATGAAATCGGCGAGATGCCCGCGCAAACGCAGGCAAAACTTCTTCGCGTCCTGGAGGACCACAAAGTGCGCCGCCTCGGCAGCAAGGTCGAAACGCCGATCGATGTGCGCGTGCTGGCCGCGACGAACAAGGAACCCGAACAGGCGGTGGCCAAAGGCGAGCTTCGCCAGGACCTCTATTTCCGCCTGAATGTCTTTCACATTCACCTGCCGCCGCTGCGCGAGCACAAAGAGGACATTCCCCTGCTGGTCGAGCACGTCCTGCGTGACCTCAACGTGAAGCACGGGCGCCAGGTGCGCGGCGTGAATCCCGAAGTGCTGGAAATATTCGCGGGATACTCGTGGCCGGGAAATGTGCGCGAGCTGCGCAATGTGCTGGAACGCGCGGCGATTGTCGCCAATCGCGATTTGATCGGCCGCGCCAATCTGCCCGCGGATTTCGGGCATGGCCCGCCCGCGGCTGCCTCCGATCTCACTGCGCTGCGATTTCCGCTGGGCACCACGGTGGAAGCGGTGGAACGCGAACTGATTTTGCAGACACTGGCTTCCACCAGTAACAAAACGCGTGCCGCTGAACTGCTGGGAATCAGTTTGAAGACGTTGCACAATAAGCTGAAGGAATACGAGGCCGCGAAAGCTCCCTCGCACTGAGGCGCGGGGCGACCCATGCAACTCCGGTTGAAAACAAAAATTACGCTGACCACGGCGCTGCTGGTGCTGGCCGTGGTCGGTGTGAATTCCACGCTCTACGTCATGACCCTCACCCGCCAGGTCATTCGCGAGGCCGATACCCGCGCCCAGCAAGTTTCCAAACAGGTTTTTTTTCAGGCGCAGAATGCCCTGGCCGACGCCGCAGCCGAGGGAAAAGCGCCGCTTTCCAACAGCGACAAGGACTTGCGCGGCTACGTCCAGAACGTGCTCGATGACAGCGCCGCGCTGACGTCCTCGATCGACGCCCAGGTGGGATACTCCCCGCTGATTTACGAAGTCTCGATTTCCGACGTCAAAAACACCGTGCTGATTTCCAGCGACCCTTCGTTGATTGGAAATAAGTCGCCGGCCAGGACCAACCTGGCGCAGCTGGTTTCGAGCAGTTTCTTGAGCCAGATCAAGGTCCTCTATGGCCCGTTGCGCTCCTATGAAGCCGATTATCCGTTCGAATTAGGGCCTCCGGGAAACAAGGTCCCTTTCGGAAGCATTCGCGTCGCCGTGCAGGCGAGCCTGTTGCGCAACGATATCATGCCCGCGTTGCGCTCGGCCGCCTGGCTCGCTCTGGTCTCGGTGGGATTTTCGGTTTTACTGGCCGGGCTGGTCAGCAGTATATCCCTGGCGCCTTTGGAAGGTATCACCGCGCAGTTGGACCGCATCTCCAAGGGCGAATTCGACCAGAAACCAATCGAACGCCGGGATGAATTTGGACAGGTCAGCACGAAAATCAGCCAGATTGGAATGCAACTCCGCGGCGTTCGTGAAATCTTCAGCACCTTGCGGGAAAACCTCGATCAGGTCCTCGGCGGACTCGATGACGGGTTGCTCCTGTTTTCGCTCGATGGCCGCGCCGTCATGGTCAGCCCCGCGGTCGAGCGATTCCTGTCCACGCCCGCGGACAAACTGCTGGGACGCCGCGCCGAGGATATTTTTCCGCCCGATCACCCTGTCCGGGAAGCGATCAAACTGGTGGACGGAGAATTCGAGCCGGTGGCCTCGGCCGAGGTGATCCTGGGCGGCCCGGACTTGCCGGAGCGGCGCGTCGGCGTGAGCGTGGAGGTCATTTCTGAGGGCGGAACCCGCATTGGCGCGCTGGTAAAATTCACGGACCTGGAATCGCGCGAGCGCATCAGCACGCAGTTGCAGGTCTCCGAGCGCATGGCGCAACTCGGGCGAATCACGGCTGGCGTGGCGCACGAAGTGAAGAATCCGCTGAACTCGATGCGCATCTGGCTGGAAAACCTGAAAGCGAGTTTGCCCGCGGGCGACGACATGCCCCAGCAGGCCGTGCGCGTTCTGGACAGCGAAATCGACCGCCTGGATACCGTGGTGAAACGCTTCCTGGATTTCACGCGTCCTCCGGATATGCATCAGGAAGATATAAGCCTCAAAAACTTGCTCGAAGAGGTGCTGGCGGTCGAGCGTCCGCAGTTGGACAAGGCGAACATCCAAGTGGAAGCCCAGTTCGCCGTTGTGCCACCCGTACAGGCCGATAAGGAACTGCTCCGGCAGGCGCTGATGAATCTGTTTCTGAACTCGATGGAAGCCATGCCCGGAGGCGGACAACTCACCGTGTCGCTCGCCCGCCGCGGCGAAATGGCCAAAATCGAAATACACGACACGGGCCGCGGCATCGCTCCCGAACACAAACAACGGATCTTTCAGCTTTTCTTCACCACACGGCCGGGAGGCAGTGGAATCGGACTGGCCAGCACATTCCGGACCGTGCAATTGCACAATGGCTCGATCAGCTTTGAATCGGAAATCGGTCACGGAACGACGTTTCGAATCGAATTGCCGCTTGCCCGGCAGATGGAGCCCGCACCCTCACGCCCGCGCGATCCGGCGGCAGTTGTGCGGAACACATGATGCGAAAAACCGAACTTCTCGCGCTGTTGTGCACCATTGCACTGGGAGCGGCCGGGTGTGCCGGCAGGCATATCGTGCGTGCAGCGCCTCCATCTGTCAGTACGCCACCGCCTGAGGAAACCCAGCCGATGCCTCAACCGACGGCGCCTCCGCCCACCGAGGTTGAGGCGACACCTCCGCCGGAGTCCATTCCTCCGGCCCCTCCCCTGGTTCCGGTCCAGCGTCCCGCGCCGGCGCGTCCACGCCCGGCACCGTCGGAAACTGCCGACCAGACACCCAAACCGGCGCCGCCGCAGATTTCACCCCAACTATCTGCCCGAGCCCTCGAAACGGCGAGGAACACCACAACGTCAAACATCTCTGTGGCGGAAAGAAACTTGCAGCTTGCCAGTGGCAGGCGGCTCAACGCCGCGCAAAAGGATCTCACGGAAAAAATCAGCGGCTTTCTAGCCCAGGCGCATGAAGCCATCGGGGCCGATGATTGGGTTCGCGCGCAGAACCTGGCTGAAAAAGCGCGCGTCCTTTCGGATGAGCTTGTGAAATCGTTTTAAGCCGAACTCCCTGAAGCCAGGACCACTGCGCGAAAGTCCGTAGCGCTCTGTCTTCCCATTTTTGCTGGTAAGATATTCCCGTGGGCACATACGATGTTTTGATCGCTGGCGGGGGCATCATTGGCGGCGCGATCGCCTTCGAGCTTGCGCAGCGAAATCTGCGCGTGGCCCTGTTGGATCGCCGGGAATTCATGCACGAAGCCTCCTGGGCGGCCGCAGGAATGCTTTCTCCCGCGCCGGATTGCCCGGCGGCGATTCCCCTGGTGCCGCTGGGGCGGGCCAGCCTGAACCTGTATCCGCGGTTCATCGCCGCCATAGAAGAGGTCTCCTCCATCGACACCGGCTATCGCAAGGACGGAACGCTCGAAGTCCTGTGCCACGGCGATGCCGAACGCGAACTTAGCACGCTGGTGGCGCTGCATCACGGGTTGGGCCTCGCGTGCGAACCCCTTGCACTCGACGACGCCCTGGAAATGGAGCCCGCGCTGGGTCGCGACGTTCGCGCCGCCGCCCTGCTTCCCGACGAGGCTTCGGTTCACACGCGCACTCTGACCACGGCGCTGCTGGCCGCGGCGGAGAATTCCGGCGTAACGTTGCTGCCGGGAGCTGAGGTGACCGCGCTGGTGCGAAATGGAAACCGTTGTACGGGCGTAAAAACTTCGGAGGGCAAAACAATCTCTGCGGCGCACGTGGTGTTTGCCACGGGCTGCTGGACGTCCCGGATTGCTGAAGTCGCTCGCTACGCGCCCACGATTCCGGTGCGCGGCCAGCTGATTGCCCTGCGGCATGCGGGCAAACCGTTTCGCCGCGTGGTGCGTTCCGAACGCGGCTACATCGTGCCGCGCGGCCTGACAACCCCGCAGACGCTGGTCGTGGGCAGCACACTGGAAGACGCGGGCTATGAAAAACGCGTCACTTCGGGCGGCGTCGAAAAAATTCTTGCTGGCGTGAACGAAGCCGCGCCCGCGCTCGCCAATGCGGAAATCATCGAGACCTGGTGCGGTTTGCGCCCCGGCACGCACGATCAATTGCCCATTCTCGGGCCCACGGATATCACGGGCCTGCTCCTGGCGACCGGTCATTACCGCAATGGCATCCTGCTCGCGCCCATCACAGCCAAGCTTCTGGCCGAGTGGATCACCGAACGCGCACCTTCCATCGAATGCGAGAATTTCAGTCCCCTGCGATTCGCGCGCGGCAATCCTGACCGCCATGCGACCGTGTCCTGATCGCTCCTTCCCGCAGGGAGACCACACCGGATCGCATCGTGAAACATTTCGGCCGGTGAACTTTGGCGGTATCGTGATTGCATGAACCCGCAGCTTCAGGACAGCCATGCTACCCCTTTCACCGCGCATTGAAGATGTGCCCCCGTGACCTGTAAGCGGGTGGCTTGTGAGCTTGTAATTTTTGAGTAAGGCGGGTTCGCCGCCGGGTTGTTGGATTACGAGGGGCCGAAGGGGCTCAAAAGGCGGGTAATCGCAGGAAAATTCGCCTTGCAATTTGTTTCTTTAATACTGAACGGCCATGGGTGTCCCGGCTTCCAGCAATTTGGCGAACTGCAGGGCGGACACTGGCCGGCCGAAATAATATCCTTGTCCTTCCTCACAGCCGCGGGCCCGGAGAAATGCAAACTGCGGGGCGGTTTCCACGCCTTCCGCGATGACCCGGTGCTTAAGGATTCTGCCCATATTAATTACGGCGCTGATGATGGTTGCGTCGTCGGTATCGGCGCTGATTTCGTGTACGAACGACTGATCCACCTTCAGGGTGTCGACCGGAAACTGCCGCAGATAGCTCAAGCTGGAATAGCCGGTTCCGAAGTCATCGACGGCCAGGCGCACGCCCAGCGCTTTGAGTTTCAGAAGCATGGGGGCGGTGAACTCGATATGCTGCATGAGCACGCTTTCGGTCAGTTCGAGTTCGAGAAGGCGCGGATCCAAACCAGTCTCTTCCAGAGTGGTCCGCACACTTTCCAGGAAACCCTCGCTCCGGAACTCCACCGAAGAAATGTTGATGGACAGCCCAATCAGCCGTAACCCGGCATCCTGCCATGCCCGGACCTGTCTGCATGATTCGCGCAGCACCCATCGGCCGATGGGCAATATCAAGCCGGTATCTTCGGCAATGGAGATGAATTGCGGCGGACCGATCAGCCCCCGTTCCGGATGATACCAGCGGATGAGCGCCTCCACTCCGGTAATCTCCATCGTTTTAAGATTCACCTTGGGCTGGTAATGCAATGAAAATTCATTTCGCTCCAAGGCACGACGCAGGCTTGCTTCAATCGAATGGCGTTCCACAGCCAGGACATTCATGCCCTTCTCAAAAAACTGGAAATTGTTACGCCCCTGTTCCTTGGCCTGGTACATGGCCATGTCGGCATTTTTGACCAGGACTTCCGCGTCCAGACCGTCTTCCGGATACGTGGACACGCCGATACTCGCGGTAATGCAGAGGCTATTCTGATCGATGTGGTGCGGTGCGACCATCGCTTTCAAGATCTTTTCGGCCTTCACCCCCGCATCGCCGGCGTCCGCAATCTCGGAAAGAAGGATTACAAACTCATCTCCACCCTGACGGCTGACCGTGTCGGAGGTGCGCACACAAGCGAGCAAACGCTTGGCAACCGAGCGAAGCAGTTTGTCCCCGATCCCATGACCCAGCGAGTCATTGATGGGCTTGAATCCATCCAAATCCAAAAACAACACGGCGACGCGGCTGCCATTCCTCTGTGCCGCCACAATCGCCTGGCCAAGCCGGTCCTTCAACAGCATGCGGTTCGGCAAGTTCGTGAGAATGTCGTGTTGCGCCAGATGGGACATCTCCAGTCCCATGGCCCTTGCCGTCGACACATCGTGGAAAACGATTACGGCGCCGGTCGCGAGCCCTTGCCGGTCGTGAATCGGGGCGGCGGAATCCTCGATAGCGCATTCGTAATTGTCGCGCCGGATGAGGATGCAGTGCGGGGTAAGTCCCACAGTTCTATTTTTCTCGATGGCGGCGATCAAAGGGCTTTTGCAGGGCTCCCGGGTGCTCCCGTCAATGATTTCGAATACCTCGCTGATCGGCTTCCCGACGGCCTCCTGCTGGGTCCACCCCGTCATTTTTTCCGCAACGCTATTCAGGTAGGTCACATTCCCATCGATGTCCGTGCTGAGCACGGCGTCGCCGATGGAGTTCAGCGTGACTTGAGCGCGCTCCTTTTCCGTGAACAGCGCCTCTTCCGCGGTCTTCCGCTCCACCATATTGCGTATGGCACGGACTAAGGAATAGGTATCGATGTGCTGCTCCAGCAGGAAGTCCTTTGCTCCGCGCCGCAAAGCTTCCAAAACCATGGCTTCATCCTTCACGCCGCCCAAAACCAGAGTGGGTACAGCAGGAGCCTCCGCCGATAGCCGGTCAAACGTTTCGATACCCTGACTGTCAGGCAGGGATAGACTGACAAAAGCCGCCCAGATTTTTCCCTTCTTTAATCGGGCGATCCCTTCCGCCAGTGTCCTGACCCACGCACACTTGAACGGACCGTTCCCGGCACTCCGTAGCGCCTCTCGGAACACATCGGCATGCGAGGGATTGCTGTCAATGAGCAGCAGTGTTCGCATTTGGGCTATGTTTTCCTTCATTGCGCCCTCGTGATTGGTTGACTTCTTTTCCCCGATAAAATGCGGGAGCAAGAAGCGGACCATTGCAAGAGGATCAAATAAGTCTTACAAAATCTGTTGTTTCGGTAGCGAACATTCCGCCCATCGGGCTGGATTCTTCCCCACCTGGAATCCAATTCCATCCATAATTCCCCTTTTGGAGTTCGCCGGCTCAGACCCGCCACAGACGCGATGGCGGTCAGTTGCCGCCTGCATATGTACTAAGCACATCTGTCATGTGCGGTGTCTTTCTCAGTAAACTATGCATCCATACAGGATTTTCCGCTGTTCAGTTCTATACATATGTTTTAAATAGGAAACAGGCTCAAAACTTCGCCGCGTTTGACGCGGAGACCCGGCCAGCTTACGCTTGAGTCTTACAAGGAGGCACGATGGCAAAGCTGGCCCTGATCTACGGCATGCGCCTGTTTCCCGCCGACGAATTGGGAGAGGTGAGCGAGGCGGAGGTCAAATTAAAGGATGGACGCACGACCCGCGTCACCATGCATCTGATCGAAGGGAGCAAGGAACAGATCGAGAAAACGCTGCAGCAATCGGTCGAAGCGTTTTTTGAGATGTATCCGGAGATTTAATTTCAAGGCAGGCGCGCGGCCGGCAGGATGCTTGCACCGCGTGCGCGAAAGAAGAAAAACAAAAAAGAGACAGGCTGAAGCCTGTCCTACAGGGAGACCTCAGCGGTTTCCAAAATTTTCCGGATCGAAATCCGGGGCTCCCGGGGCAGGCACGTTCGAGGAAACCAGCACGACGCTCTGCCCGGTCAATTCAAAACGCTTCCGGCATTTCCGGCAAGCGACCAGTTCATCCACACGAACCATGTAGGAACGCGCGAGGGCAAAGCGCTTTTTGTCTTCCTCTCCGGCGCCGCGCGGCAATTCGCTCTTTTTCGTGCGCACAATCCAGCGGATCGGGTAGTTGTCTTCCTTGTGGCATGCCGGACAGGTGAGGGCAATGCTCTTGGTTTCCTGTTTTTCCGTGTAGAACTGGCGTTCGTCCATCTCCATCCACTCCCCTCGCCTTCGCGCTCGCGTTCGAATGATCATGCGCGCTGCGCGCGGATTGTATCGCTCACCGACAACGATTCAATTGTAACAAATTCAATGCCCGCGTCACGCCATCGCGGCAACCAATGTTCGAGAGCCGCGACCACGTGATGACGGTCGCCGTTCAGCGCACGATGATCGCCGTCATGCAGCACGACGATGTCGCCCCGCGGACGGTCCGGACGCGCGACGCGCCCGAGCCTCTCGATCAATTTTCCGGGCGGCTGCGGTTTCCAGTCCCAGCATATTTTCGACCACATCACCACGCCCTGCAATCCGGCGCGGCGAACCTCCCCGGCCAGCAGCGGGCTCCTGTAACCGTACGGGGGCCGCATCCAGCGAGGCGTTCCCGCCATGGCCGCGGTGATGGCGACCTGGCACCGCGCCAGTTCGTCGCGAATTCCCGCAGGCGACTGAAAAATCAGATTGGCGTGCGAATCGGTGTGGTTGCCGAGCAAGTGGCCGCGCACCGACATTTCCTGAACCAGGCCGGGACATTCCCGCACAAATTTTCCAATCAGAAAAAATGTCGCCCGCGCCGAGTAGCGGTCCAGCAGTTCGAGAAGTTGCGGGGTGACGGCGGGATTCGGACCATCGTCGAACGTGAGGGCAATTTTCCGCGGCGATGCCGTGTGCCGCAGCGTGGGGCCAAACAGTTCAGAGGAAGGCGCGACAGCGCCCCACGCCGCGATTCCCGCCGCAGCCGCAGCGCCTGCCGACACAACCATGGGCCAGGAATTCAATACGCCTCCGCCTCTGATTTTCGCACGCCTGCGTCCACCCTGCCAATCGCCGCCCGGCCGGCGACCCACATGCATCGCGCGGAATGCCGCGGCGGGGGACACTCGCCGTCAAATGGTAACGCAGGACAGTCACGGAAAGATGGTCCGCACGGGATGGAGGGGCGCTAAAACTTGAATCGGGTCGTAAGCTGCAACCTTCGAGGCGCGACAGCCGATACGGCATGTCCAAAAAATGGAGAACTGATGTTGCTCACAAAATAGTCGTAGTTGACGTGATTGGGGAGATTGAATGCATCCAGTGCGAACGTGAGCACTTTTCCCTTATCCTTCTTATCCTTGCTGAGAAAGAAATCGCGCGAAACCCGCAAATCCAGACCCATATAACCGGGACCTTCCAGGGTGTTCCGCCCTACACCTTCGGGACGCGCGTTGTTCAGGCCTGTGTGAAACTCGTCCTGCCCCGTAGTCAGAGTCTCCGGCGCGCCGGAGCTTACCGACAATCGAACGCCGACCGTGAATGACTTCCCGGCATCGAAGCTCTCCAGAAGGTTCAGGCGGTGCCGATGGTCAAAGTCCGCGCGCCCCCACTCGCCGGACAGATCGTACTGGTTGGCCGGAAACCAGTTGATCCCGCCGGTGTTGTTTTCGGTCCGGCTCAGCGTGTACTGAATAATTCCCGTGAGGCGATGCGTCAATTGGCCGCGAACCGTAATTTCCAGGGAATTGCCAGTCTGGCGTCCCGCCGATTCGATTTGCGTTACAAATCCCAGCGTGGGATCAGGCACGGTGAGGTAGTCCGGCGGCAAGGGCGCGTTGATATCCCGCGAACGGAACAGGCGAATCCCGCGCGAACCGGAATAGGTAACCGCAATCGTCGCGCGTTTCGAAAGTTGCCGCTCCACGCCGAAACTGTATTGGATCGAGTAAGGTTCGCGCAGGTTCGGGGCGAAACGCACGATGTCGGATGGCGGGATCTCCGGCAGATTCGCGAACGGGTCCGGGTACGATGGATCGATCACCAGTAAACTTTGCAGGACCTGCCCGTCATACAGGTGCAGGCTGAACAGCGGGCGAGGTCCTGTACGGTCGAAGAATATTCCGGCTCCGCCGCGAAACACCGTTTTGCGTTCTTTGTCGGGAGAGTACGCGAAGGCCAGCCGCGGCGCGAATTGCGTGTAGTCATCGAGAAAGTTTTGCCAGTTGTAGCGGAGCCCGAGCGAAATGGAAAGATTGGGTTTCAACTTGTACTCATCCTGAACGAACGCGCCCAGCTCCTTTTGCACGAACACCGTTTTGCCGGAACCCTGCTGCTGCTTGAATGCATAGGGAATCTGCGCGGCGTAGTTCTGCAGGCTGTCAAAATAATACGTGCCTCCGAAATTGTTCCGATCTTCTATGCCGCGACGGCTCCAGTCCGGCACATTGATTCCGAATTTCACATAGTGTTTTCCGGAAGACCAGGACACGATCTCATTCATTTGAGTATGGTATTCAGTCTGCAAATAATCGATCTGCGCCCCGCCGGAAGTGAATGCGTCCTGGACCACGATCTGGGGGGCGGAACTGACGCTGGTCCTGAAATGGCGCTCGACTCCGAGCAGAATTTGAGATTGCAGCAGCCATTGCGGAGACGGCTCAAACCGGTCGGCGAAGATCAGTTCGCGCTCCCACTCAAAAGAATCCGTCGCGGCCTCGGGCAATACGAAGTTTCCGACACCCTGGTTGTATCTGGGGTAGTCCCACTCGTTGTACTGCACCGAGCCCGTATGGCTGGCGCCGAATTGATGGCTGACGCGAACCGATAGCTGCGTGTCCCGCCGGGGACTCGGCACCGTTTTTTGAATCGGACCATCGAGGCCCTGGGCAAAGATCGTCGATTGGATATCCTCCTCCTGGCGATGGCCGGAGATGAGGAACGACGTGGATTTGCTGTGTCCCACAGGGCCGCCCAGGGCGCCCTCCCAGATGCGGCGCTGCTCGGGGGGCCGCACAAGCGCGAAGGGGTCGCGCGCGTTGAACACGGAGTCTCGAAAGATGAAATTCAGCGTTCCGTGGTACGCGGCGGTGGGGTCTTTTGTGATGATCTCGATGGCTCCGCGGCCGGGGCGCGCGAACTCGGCGGAATAGGGATTCTGATTGATGCGCACTTCTTGAATCGTGGAAGGAGAGGCAATCACGCTGCTCACTTCCACGCCGTTCACAATCATCTCCGGCCCATTGGCCCCGAACGCTCCGGCATCGAGGAATGCCGACATCGCGGCGACATAATCCTGATCGAAAACAGGCACCTTCTCCAGGATTTCCTGATCGGCGCTCGCCGCGTTCCGATTCTCGGAGATTTCGGTGGATACCTGCGCCGTTTCCGCCTCGCTAACGGAGACTTGCGAAACCAGCTCTTCCAGCGCCAGCTCGATTTTTAGCGGCTGGATTTGCCGAATGGAAATTTTCAGCGGAACAACCGCTGTCTGGAAGCCTTCATGACGAACCTGAATCAGGTAATCCCCCGGGGGTACTGCGTTGAATTGGAATTTACCCGTTGGACCCGTCCTGACGACTGCAATCTGCTTCCCCGAGGCTTGCTTGAGGGTAACGATGGCATCCGGCGTTGCGGCGCCGCTCGGATCAACCACGGCGCCCGATACCGGCGAAGTACGCGGCGGACCCTGGGCGGCCAGCGCCGCGCTGGTCATAAAAAGTATCAAAATCACGAAGCAGTTCTTCAGGAAACAGAACCTCGCGGTATGGGAATCCAGCGCGCCGTGAAACGCTTTGAGCGAGCATCGTGACCGCATGCGAAAAGCTCTCCCCCATTCCAGTACTTCGTTTTCGCCCGGATTGCCAGGCATTGAAATACTTGGACCCAAGGCCAAAGACGTGTCCGACAAAGGGTAGGTTTTCTGACGTTTCAATCTACCCATTCAACCTGAAAGAAAGCTTAAGGCACAACAGGTACTACATGGCCCCCTCGCAGGTAACGATTCACGGTAAGCGCGCGTCCAACTAACGAATCTGCAGGCGGCGAATGCGATGGCCGCACCCCCGGGCCATGAATATTGGAATAGACATTAGAAAGAACTGATATTGGAACCGGGGGAGCAGGAAAACGGTATCTTCAACAGGCTCGAAGGGACGTGAGAGTTGCTGTTGTTCAAGAGATTCGCTGTGCTGCGCGCGGGACTGTTTGCGGGAATGATGGCGGGGCTGCTCGCGTTGCTGACCTTTTTTGGCGCTCCCCTGGCCGCGCAAGGCAATTCAGACACGCCGGCTTCCACCAGCCTTACCAATCAACCCATGGCAGGTGCGATGGCAGGGGTCGTACGCACCGCGGCAGGCGCCGCTATTCCCGGGGCAACCCTGCGCGTGATCCAGACGGCCACTGGAAAAGCGTGGGTCAGCTGGACCAATGAGAACGGAAAATTTGAACTCCCCGCGCTTCCGACGGGCCATTACCGCGTGGAAATTTCCCAGCTCGGCTTTGCTCCCGCCACCGAGGAAATCGATTTAGCCGCGAATTCACAAACCCCGTTCCAATGGACACTCGATGTGGGAACCCTGGCGGAGATTACCGCTGCTCCCTCCGAGGAAAGCGCCGCCAGGACTCCCTCTCCGAATACGCCTGCGGCGAATGAAACTGCGAGGGCCGGGTCTTCCGGCGCGCCTGCCGGGACGCATGGCGCACCTGCTTCTTCGAATCAGAATGCGGCTGCGGCGAATAGCGGCGCGCTCCCGCCGCAGGGCCGAAGGTACGGTGGCGGCAATGCGGGACGCCCGGGAAACGGCCCGGGAGGGTTCCCCCCCCTGGGCGGCGGGCGGCGCGCCTTTCAGCAAGTCGGCCTGAACGGCCGGAATTCAAATAACCTGCCAGATAACCCGGATGACATCGACACATTGACTAACGATACATCAGCTGAGGAAGAAAACCCGAACGATGCCGGGGGTGCTCTGGGCCAGGCAGCCTCCGCCGATGCCGTGCAGATGATCGGAACCGTAGCCATGGGCGAGACGCAGAATCAAATGGGCGGCTTCCCGCAAACCCGCGATGGCGGCCCGGATTTGCAAGGCGGGTCTGAAAACACGATCCCGGGGCAAGCGGCGCCCGGCTACAGCCCGACGGGCGGCGGATTTCGCGGTGGCGGGAGAGGAGGGCGCGGCGGCGGACGCGGACGCGGGCGCGGCCCCCGAACAGGTCCACAAGGAGTCGCCGCGCTGTGGGGCGCGCAGCGCCTGCTGCGCCAGCGCATCAACCGGGTGCATTACAGCTTCTACAATTCGTACGGCAATTCCGCGCTGAACGCCAGGCCGTATTCCCTCACGCAGATCAATCCGCCGAAAGTTTCCAGTTGGACCGAGTCCGCGGGATTCAACATGGGCGGGCCGCTGAAGATTCCGCGCGTGTACGACGGGAGCGACAAAACATTTTTCTTCCTCAATTTTGGCGGGGCATGGTCGCGCAATCCTGTGGATTCGTTCGCCACGGTCCCGACGGCGGCGGAACGGGCCGGCGACTTCAGCGCGGATAACATTCAGATCTATGACCCCACGTCGAATTTAACCGGCCCGAGAACCCTGATGACCAATTCCGGCTGCGCGCAGGATGCGGGCAATGCGGCGGGCACGTGCATTCCGCAAAACCGCATCAGTCCGCAGTCGCTCAGCCTGCTGAATTACATCCCGCTGCCGAATTTGCCCGGCCAGACGCTGAACTACCACCTGCAAACCAATCTTCCCGCGCTGAGCAACCGCCTGAACGTGAACCTCACGCACCAGATTTCTTCGAAGCTCAGCCTGCAGGTGCGTTACAACCTTCGCAACGGAACTTCACATTCGCTGGTCAGCTTTCCGGGGATCGAAGGGAACACCTTCACGCGCGGGCAGAGCGTGATGGTCCGGCTGACACAGAACTGGACCAGAACGTTCCTGCACACGTCCCAGTTTTATTTTTCGCGCAACCGTTCGCTGGGCCTCAACCAGTTCTCGAATTTGACCGACATCAGCGGGCAGCTGGGCATCACGGGCGTATCCACGGCTCCCTTCGATTACGGATTGTCGCAAATCAACTTTACGAATTTCACCGGGCTCAGCGATCCGGCGCCGTCGCTGAACCGGAGCCAGACCTATCGCTACGTCGATAGCGCCCGCTGGATGCTGTCCAAGCACACGATCAGCATCGGCGGCGAAATTCGCAAGATGGACATCAATCGCGATACCGATCCCGCGCCCAACGGCCAGTTCGCCTTCACCGGCCTGATGACCAGCCAGTTGACTTCTTCGGGAACGCCCGACCCTTCCACAGCAAGTGGAAATGACTTCGCCGATTTCCTGCTCGGCTATCCCGCAAACACCAAATTGCAATTCGGCAATACCAGCACGTATTTCCGCAACTGGGGCTTTATCGCCTACGCCAGCGACGACTGGCACATGTTCCCGCGCTTCACGCTGACCTACGGCGTGCGCTACGAGGCCTTTACTCCGCCCACCGAAGTCAACGGCCGTATCGCCAACCTGATCGTGAGTTCGGACTTCTCCCAGGTGCAGTGCGTGACCCCGGTGGCGACGGCGGGTTGCGTCGCGGGAACGTCCGCGTCCTTGTTCCATGGCCACTACAACAATTGGGCGCCCCGCATCGGCATCGCCTGGCAGCCCCCGGGAAAATGGTTTTCCGGACAGCATCAGATGACGATACGTGCGGGATACAGCATGTTTTACGTCGAGAACTACTTGAACACGCTGGCAGGCGCGATGGCCAATCAGCCGCCCTTTGCCGTGGCGAACACGCAGTCCACGCTCAGCGGCACGACACCCACCCTGTTGACGCTGCAAAACGGTTTTCCGGAGGTTTCCGCAAGCACGCTCACCAATACCGTTGCGGTGAATCCAGACTACCAGGTTCCCTATGCCATGATCTGGAACGCCTCGATCGAATACAACCTGCTGCGGGATACCTTCCTGGAAGTGATGTACACGGGCACGCGCGGCGTCCATCTGGACCAGCTTTTCGGATTCGGCCTGGCCACCAGCGCCCCCGGCAACGCGACCGGGTTCACCTACGATACCTCCGGCGCGTATTCCAACTTCCATGCCCTGCAAGTGCGCCTGCAGAAGCGCATGAGCCATGGACTGATGTTCATGGCGCGCTACACGTATTCCAAATCGCTGGACGATGCCAGCACCATCGGCGGCGGCGGCCAGACCGTGATTCAGAACAATGCCGACCCGACCGGCGACTACGGGCTCTCCTCCTTCGACATGCGCCACCAATTTACCGGCAGATTTTTTTATCAGCTCCCGTTCGGCGAGCGCCAGCGCTTCGCCACCAAGGGCTGGGAAAAAGGGGTCTTCGGAGGCTGGCGAATCAATGCGAGCTTCACTGCGCACTCCGGCACGCCTTATACCGTCAGAGTCTTTTCCAAGAACCCGGCCTGCCAGAACGTTCCCGGAGTGAACTCCGAGCGGGCCGACCAGATTGGCGGGGCCGCGCTGGCCAATCCCACCGTGCAGCAGTGGTTCAATACGGCGGCGTTTTCCGATCCCGCCGGGTGCTACGGCACCGCGCCGCGAAATTCCGTGATCGGCCCGGGGGCGTTCACCATCAATTCGGGCCTGTCCAAAACAATTCAATTCGGGCGTGACGGCCTGCGCCGCGTCGATTTCCGATGGAATTTGACAAACCTGCTCAATCATGTGAATTATTCGGGGTTGTCCACGGTGCTGGGTTCCCAAACATTCGGACAAATCACCGGGGCTTCGGAGATGCGCAGCATGCAATTCACTACGCGGGTGAACTTCTGATGCGCGCGCCCTCCTGCATCACACGGCGCATTCTCGCGGGGCTTGCGGCCGCTTCGCTTCTCGCCGGACCGCTGAGCGCGCAAGATTCGCGGCCGCAAACGCCGACGCAATCGCCTCAACAACCGGCCACCCCTGTGCCCGTGAACCCGCGGCGGACCCCGGCGCCGCCCCCCACGGCAGTGCCAGGCGGAAAAGCGACGATTCGCTCCACCGTCAGCCTGGTGGAAATCGACGTCCAGGTAATTGGCCGGGACGGCCAGCCGGTCGAGGGACTCACGAAGGAACAATTCCACGTCACCGAAGACGGCAAGGCCCAAAAAGTCTCGACGTTTGAATATAACGATATCGAGCGAATCGAAACCGCCGGCAAGGGCGTAGACGTCGCGCCGGTCACTGTCCCGCTGGGGTCCGTAACTTCGCCGGAAACGATCAGGACCGTCGTCCACGATCACCGGATGATCGTGCTGTTTTTCGACATGACCTCGCTGGAGCCGGAAGACCTGCTGCGGGCGACGCGCGCCGCCGAAAAATATATTCGCGAGCAAATGACGCCCGCCGACCTGGTTGGAGTCGTGGCCTTCGGCAACACGCTGCAAGTGATAGCGAATTTCACGAACGATCGCGACTTGCTCTTGCAGGCGGTGGAAGCCCTGGTGCCCGGCCACGAAGCGGCGCTGGCGGAACTGGCCGATGCCGCCACGGCCGCCAGCGGCGAAGCGGCCGTCACCGAAGATACCGGCTCGGCGTTCACGGCCGACGATACGGAATTCAACGTCTTTAACACCGACCGGAAACTTGCCGCTGTGGAAGCCATTTGCGAAGTCCTGGAGAGCATTCCCGGGAAAAAATCGCTGATTCAGTTCACCAGCGGCGTCACGCAGACCGGCGAGGAAAATCGTTCGCAGCTGATCGCCGCCACCAACTCGGCGAACCGCTCCAACGTTTCCATCTACACCGTGGACTCGCGCGGCCTGCTGACGGCCACGCCGGGCGGCGACGCCAGCATGGGCGCGTCGAACGGCACGGCGATGTTTACCGGCGCGACCGTGATTTCCCAGAGCCAGTCGCGGGAGGATTCGCGCGAAACGCTGGCGACGCTGGCCGGAGACACGGGCGGGCGGTCGTTTTTCGACGCCGGAGACTTCGGCAAAGTCTTTCAGAGCGTGCAGAACGATACTTCGGGCTACTACCTGGTCGGCTATTACAGCACGGACACGGCGCACGACGGCGCGTGGCGGCGCATCCGCGTGAAAATCGATGCGCTTCCTCCCGGCGCGCACATCCGCACGCGCGAAGGGTATTACGCGCCAAAGGATTTCGGCGTTTTCACCACGGAGGATCGCGAGCGCCAGCTCGAAGAGGCATTCCGCTCGAACATTCCCGAAGTGGAGTTGCCGGTGGCCGTGGAAACGGCGCAGTTCCGGCTGAACGCGAATCAATTCTTCGTGCCCATCTCCGCCAAGCTCGCTCCCAGCGCCCTGCAATGGGCGCAAAAACGCGGCAGCCGCGAAACCGCGTTCGACTTCGCCGCCGAAGTGCGCGACGCCAAATCCAACCGCGTCGTTGGCGCCCTGCGCGACACCATCACCGTGAAAATCGACGCCGAACATTTTCAGGATCTCCAGCAGCGCTCGCTGGTCTACCAGGGCGGCATCATTCTTTCGCCCGGCGAATACAAGCTGAAATTCCTGGCGCGCGAAAACGAGTCCGGCCGGATCGGCACGTTCGAGGACACACTCACGCTGCCGCCGCCACAACCCGGCCGCCTGCAGTTGAGCACGTTGCTGCTCTCCAGCCAGGTGGAAGCCCTGCACGAGGCGGCACAAATCAAAACCGAGGCGCTCGGCCAGGACGCCAAAATGAAATCGTCCCCGCTCGAGGTGGGCGGCGAACGGATCATTCCCAGCGTGACGCGCGTCTTCACCGAACAGCAGACCCTGTACGTTTTCTTCCAGGCCTACCTGCCGCAGAAGGCCGATGCGGCTTCCCTGCGCGCGGGCCTTGTTTTTTTTCGCAATGGGCTGCGCTCCTCGGACACGCCGATGGTCGCCCCGGCGGAATACAACGACAAATCGCATACCGCGTCCTTCCGCATCAGCCTGCCGCTGGCAGAATTGAATGCGGGCCGCTACACGGTGCAGGCCATCGTCGTCGGTGCGGGAACTTCCTACGCCGCCTTTGCGCGCAATTATTTCGCGCTGCGTCCCGCGCCAAAACCCACAGCTGCAGCGCGCCGTCCAGCCCGCTCCTGGAAAATAAAAGCGCAAGACCGAGAAACCGCAGCGGACGAGACCCAAATGGAACGCAGGTTTCATTTCGGCACGTCCGTTCAACTCACCTCCGCATCCCGAAAGATCGAATACCTGTAACCAGCCGTTCTCACAACAGTTAGAAGACCACCAGGACGGAGCGGAAAAGAACCTGGTTGGCGCGCGTCGTGCTCTCTATTTCATGAGTTCGATGGAGAGATGAATGGATTATGTTCTAAAAGTGATTCCGCAGATGAGTACGGCACACTTTCTGACAACCATGTTCGTGGCGGTTCTGGCCGGCGTGGTCCTGTTGTACTTGATCCTGATGGCGCGCCGCGGGTTGCGGCGCGCTCGCATTAAGCGTTTTGACATCCTGGCGTTCAAAATTCACAAGCAGTGGCGCGAGATGGTGCGGGGAAATATTCCCGCCGAGCAGTGGCGCGGCGATTCCATGCAGCGTGAAATCCTGCAGTCGATCGTCATACAGGAAATCAGCGCGGCGACCAACAAGGATCGCGCCAGGCTGCAGGAATTCCTGCGCTACAGCGGCCTTGTGGACAACTGCATCGAAAAAATCCATGAAGGACGCGGCTGGGAACGCCGCCGCGCGATGCTGGCGCTCGGCGCGATGCGCGTATCCGAAGCGATTCGTCCGCTCTCGGAAACTCTGCATGACTGGCAACTGAATACGAGGATATTCGCCGTGCAGGCCCTGGGCCGGACGGGTCTTCCCGAAGCGGCCGAACCTATCATCGAAATGCATATGGCAGGGGGACTGAAGGTGCCCGCAGACCCGATTGCCAATGCGCTGGTGCGCTGCTTCATGGGCCGCCCGGAAGCTTTGCTGCCATATCTTCGCCGCTCTCAGGGGGACACACGTGAAATGCTCGCGCGCGTCGTCGCTGAAATTGCCACTCCGGCGATGGCCGATGAAATGATCGTGCTGGCAGGCGATCCGCATCCCGAAGTCCGGGCGGCTGCGGCCAAGGCGCTGGCCGTCGCGCCGTTGTCGCTGGCGATTCCCGCGCTCGGCGACCTGATGCGCGACGAAGTCTGGTTCGTCCGGCTCCGCGCCGCGTCGGCGCTCAACCAGATTCCGCACCCGCGCACCATTCCGCCCTTGCTGGAAGCGGTGGGCGACGCCAACCGCCTGGTTCGAATGCGCGCGGCTTCCGCCCTTGCCAAATTCGAGCACGAGACGGTGGAAATCCTGCAAAGCATCGTCGATTCGCGCGATCGCTACGCGCTGCACGCGATAATTTCGGCGCTCGAACTGGGTGGCGGATTCGAAAAGGTGATGGCCGAGCTGGAAGATCCGTTGCTACATGGTGAAACGGCCGCGCGCCTGCTCGATGCCCTTCGCGAAGGCGCCGCGGGCCAGTGGAGCATGCGCCCCGCCGATCCCGTCGTGGAGTCCGTGTTTCCGTAACAGTAGGACAGGCTTCAGCCTGTCGATTTTCCATTTCTCAGTCCTACTTCACGCGAGACAGGCTGCTTGCTTGCCGGATGTTTAATTTTTTAGTCCAACTGAACGTGCGACAGGCTGAAGCCTGTCCTACTTAATCCGACTTGCGTTCAGCGCGCAGGTCGATTCCCAACTGCTGGCATTTCTTGTAGAGGTGGCTGCGCTCCAGGCCCAGCGCGCGCGCAACGTTGGTCATGTGGTGATGGTGGCGGCGCAACTCGGCGAGCAGCACTTCGCGTTCGAACGATTCCATGCGCTGCGCCAGAGTCCCGCTTGCCGCGGGCGAGGCCGCTTCACCGTTGTGGGCCGCCGGCAGGGCCATGCCCGCTTCCTCTGCCGTAACGGTTTCGCTGGTGGAAAGCAGCAGGACGCGCTCGACCACGTTTCGCAGTTCGCGCACGTTGCCGGGCCATGCGTAACGTTTCAGGATTTCCAGAGACTCGGCGGAAAAATGCTTCGGGCGCCACCCGTTCTGCGCCGCGACCTGCGCGGCAAAATATTCGGCGAGCACGGGAATTTCCCCGGCGCGTTCGCGCAGCGGAGGCAGCACGATCGGGAAAACATAGACACGATGATACAAATCCGCACGAAAAGTTCCCTGCCGGACCATTTCCTCGAGGTTGCGATGCGTCGCGATGACCACGCGCGCATCCACAGGAATCGGCTTGTCTCCTCCGACGCGCTCGATTTCGCCTTCCTCCAGCACGCGCAGCAGTTTCGCCTGCATCGCCAGCGGCATGTCTCCAATTTCATCGAGAAACAATGTGCCGCCGCCGGCTTGCTCGAATTTGCCGATGTGGCGGCCGGCCGCTCCGGTGAAAGAACCTTTTTCGTGGCCGAACAATTCGGATTCGATCAGGTCGGCGGGCACGGCGGCGCAATTGAGCGTCACGAAAGGGCCGTCGCGGCGCGCGCTTTGCTGGTGGATGGTGCGCGCGATCAGTTCCTTGCCCGTACCCGTCTCGCCTTGAATGGCGACGCGCGTCTCACTGGCGGCGACGCGTTCCACCTGCGCCATCAGCCGCTGCATGGCGGGCCCCGTCCAGATGATCTCGTGCTTGCCGAGACGCCCGCGCAAATCCCGATTTTCGTCTTCCAGACGGCGCAGCCTCAGAACATTTTCCGTGGTGACAAGAAGTTTTTCAGTGGACAGCGGCTTTTCAAGGAAATCCACGGCGCCGAGCCGCGTGGCCCGCACCGCCATCTCCACGCTGGCCTGGCCGGAAATCATCACGACCGGCGTGGCCACTGCGGCCGCCTTCAAATCCTCGAGCAGAGAGATTCCGTCCTTGCCCGGCATGACCACGTCCGAGAAAATCACGTCAAACCGCATTTCGCGGATCAGTTCCAGCGCGCGCACGGCGCTGTCGCACACGGTGGCCTCATATCCGGCGAGGCGAAAGGCGCGGGAAAGTGACGCCAGCGTGTTGGGATCGTCGTCGATGAGCAGCAGATGCGGTTTGGGCGGTGTCATGATTTGCTCTCGCGGCAGCGATGAGGCGGCGGCCGTCCTCCGGCCATCGTCATGCGCAGCCGTCATGCCGCGGTAATGATGGGCGGCGGCTCGGCAGGCCCTGGACCGGAATCGTCAGCAGGCAGGCGCAGGCCGGGCAGTTCATCGCCGCGTTCCACGTGCTGTTCGACGGGCAATTCGATGCGAAACGTCGCGCCCGCCCCCGGCGCGGACTCGACCGAAATCTTTCCGCCATGATCGCTTACCACGGACTGCACAATGGCCAGGCCCAGCCCCGTGCCATGCTGCTTGCTTGTGTAATAAGGTGTAAACAGTCGCGCGCATTCTTCCGGCGTCAGCCCCGCGCCGGTGTCGCTGACTTCCAGGCGCACCATGGCGTCCTGCTGCGAGGTTCGCACGGTCAATGTTCCGCCCGCCGGCATGGCGTCCAGGGAATTGAGCACTAGGTTTTCGATCGCCCGGCGCAGCAGGGTCGGGTCGGCCTGCGGGCGGGCGATATTTTCGTCCAGGTACAGCTCCGGTGTAATCGGCGGGCGGCCCACGGCGCTCAGTTGCGGCTCAACCAATTTGATGACGCTGCGCACGGTTTCGTTCACATCCACGGATTCGAACTCCGGCGGCGGCATTTTTGCGAAATCGCTGAAGCGGGTGACGATGGCTTTCAGATTTTCCAGCTCGGCGCGCAGCGTGGCCGTGGATTCGAAAAACACTTCGTCAAACTGCTCGGAAGTCTGCTCTCGCGCGCGCTGCAGATTTTCCACGGTCAGCTGCAGCGGAAACAGCGGATTCTTCAATTCATGCGCGAGCCTGCGCGCCAGTTCGCGCCACGCGGCGACGCGTTCGGTCTGCACCAGGCGCTCGCGCTGCTCGGCAAGCTGGCGCGTCATTTCATTGAACGCCCCGGCAAGCTGGCCAATCTCATCGCGCGAACGAACCTCGACGCGCGCTCCCCAGCGGCCCGCCGCCACTTCGCGCGCGCCCTCGGCCAATCGCTCGATCGGGCGCGTGACGCGCGCGGAAATCCACCATCCCAGGATCAGGCCCAGCAGGATCACTCCGCCGCCCACCAGCAGGGCAAGCGAACGAATGAAATTCAGCATCTGCACCAGTTCCAGGCGCGAACTGCCGACCAGAAGAACTCCCAGCAGGTCTCCGCCGCGGCCCAGCAGCGGAATCGCGTTCAAGCGCTCGGCATCCGCATTGCCCGCCGGCCCCAGCGCGATCGTCCGTTGGAGTTCTCGGTGCGTTCTCTGCACTTCCGTGATGATCGGGGAGAACAATTCGGGCCGCGCCACCTGGCCATTCACGTCAGTCAGCGCGGTCGGCACGTAGCCCTGTTCCAGATTCGTGTACAGCAGCGCGCGCATGCTTTCCGGCAGAACCAGCGTGGCCAGGAAATTCCGGTCCAGGCGCTGTCCGCCGATCAGAAAAAAACGCTTGTCGCCGACGTGAACCGAGCGGACGGCGAGCAGGCCCAATTCCACCGCGTTCGGCAGTTCCACTCGCCGCAAGAACGCGCCCTTCGTGCTCCAGTCCTGCTCCGCGCCGACCCAGTCGTTCTTGTAACCGAAGCGCGCCGGCCACTCCGAGGAGGAAATCAGTGTGCCGTCGTCGGCGACAATGTCGAGGAAGTCGAGTTGCTGGGCCTGAGCTATGCCGCGCGCGTCGTTGTAGTACTGCGACGCATCGGCCTCCGGGCGGCTGAGATCCATGGCCATCCGCAGCGTGGCTTCGGCGTCGGCGATGCCCTGCACGCGGCGCACGATTTCATCTCCGCGCTGCTGGTATTCCCGCCGGAACTGCGCGACCAGCGCGTCGGTTCGCTGGCGATCGAGTTGCTCGAATGCGCGCCGCGTGTAGACGGACACGCCCCATGCCACCAGCGTCACCGCCGCGACGATGGTCAGCGTGAAGAAGGCGAGCAGCTTGGTCCGAAAACTCATGGCGAGGTTCTCCCGGGTGCAGACGCCGGCCCAAGCCAGACATCCTCCAACCGCCAGCCGCCCCAGCGCGGCGGCATCCAATCGCGCACTTGCGGGCTCAGGCCATAACTTTCGGATACGTGCACGAGCGGAATCACACGGAAGGCGTCGATGGACGCGCGCTCGGCCGCGTAGGTTTGTTCCGGCGTGTCCAGATTCGCTGCGGTTTCACCGAGCGAGTTCAATAGCTCGGCAAGCGCCGCCCCCGCATCGGGCGAAACCAGGTGATGGCGCACCAATCGAAAATCCGCCGCCAAAGGCTTCGCTTCCCCGCCCGCTTCTTGCCCTGTCACTTGCACTATGATCCCCACGTCGCGCAAATTGACCGCCACGCGTTCCGCCACGGCGCGCCCTTCCTCATCGTCCGAATCATAAACCAGCACGAGGGGCGAAGAGCGAGAAAGTTCGCGGCCGCTGGCTGTGAGTAATTGCCTGGCCCGTGGCAAATCGAGAGAAACAGGAAACAAATGCGCGTAACCCGAAATCCAGTTCGGCAGCAGACTCCCCGCAACTTTTCCCTGCCGCTGCAAAATCACATCCGCGATGGACGCGCGATCGATGGCCAGGGAAACCGCCTGGCGGATGCGCGCATCCTGTACGGCGGAGCGATTCAAATCAAACACGAGCGCGAACAGGTCCACGGGGTCGCTGGATACGGTGCGCACGCCTCGCTCTGCGGCGGAACGCGCTTGAGAGGCGGGCAATTCAACGACGTCGGCCTGTCCAAACGCGATGGCATTGGCCTGCTGCCGCGGGTCCACTCCCATCCGCAGTTCGATCCGGTCCACAAAGGGACGTCCCGCCCAGCAGGACTCGTTGGCGGTGAAGATCGCTTTCGAGTCCGCACCGGAGGGCCATTGGGCTACTTGAAACGGGCCTGTGCCTGCCAGCGAGCCATCCTCCGCAGCATGAAAAATGAAGGTGCGGCCGGTGGCAAGCGTTTCAAGGAAATCCGGCAACGAATGATCCGACTGGATGACGACGGAATCGGAAGTTGCGCTGACGGCAAACGCGCTGCCAAGGAGTTGTCGCAGCGCGAGGGCCGTAAGTTCCGGAGTGAGCGCAGCGCCGTTGCTGAAATTCACGCCTTTGCGCAGAAGAAACTGCCAGCGCTTTGCCTGCGCATCATGCTGCCAGGAAATCGCCAGGTCCGGCCGCGGCGTGGCGCGATCGTCCAATCGAACCAGGCGATCGAAGATCAGCGCATCCACGCGTTGCTTTGCGGCAGCCTGCTCCGAGGCCGAGGGCCACTGGCGCGGATCGATGGCGGAAACGCGTTCGCTGATCTGCACGCGAAGCGTTCCTCCATATTTGGGCCGCTCCGATGCCGCCGCGCTTGCGGCAGCCAGCAACGCCGCAGCCAGCAGCGCCACGGCAAATGCCCGGAAAACCTTACTGCCCGCACGATATGGACAAACGGTAGGCTTCATAATTCCCTGTCTGCAGATTCCTTACGATCACCGTGTTCGACGCGTCGCTCAGAGCCCCGTGAATTGCCAGGACCGGGCCCGGAAAATTTACCCGGTTGCTGGCGATTGTTGCGCCCAGGTTTTGCGAAACCTTCACTTCCAGATAATCCGGTTGCGTGTCGTCTCCGGTTCCCGTCACAAACCAGGGGATTCCGCTGCCATGGGTGCAATTCGCAGGAGCAGGCACAACCTGCCCTCCCGGAACGGGTCGGCCGTCTGCGGCGGTTGTCTCTCCCTGATTATCTTCACACTGAACGAGCGCATCGGACTCCAGAGAAATCGCGCAGTTGCGCCGTCCATGCACCGCGACAAGAATATTCCCGTCTTGCAGCGACAATTTCCCCGAAGGTTCGCGCAACGTGGATGTGGGAATCGCAAGAGGAATGTCAATCCTGCTCTCGGAATTCGTATTTGCATTCTGAATGAGCACCGCATCAGCAAGCAGCAGGATCACCAGTCGGTCCCCATCGGGTGCCGCCGCCGATCCCGCGTCGAGAATGCGCTCGGGCCCGTCCCAGAACCGTTCCGCACGGAGCACAATGGGAAGCGCTTTCACGGCCATCGAAGACACAGGGGATTGCGGGACGGCTTGCAGAATCTCGCGATGGCCGGTCCCTTGCTGTATTTCAGCGGTCCACATAAGGCCCTTCACGTTTTCCGAAAGCGTGACCACAACGCCCGCCGCCTCGCTGCCGTTCGGTTGGATGCGAACGCACCGGCCTTGCAATTCCGTCTTGAGCGTTTGTTCGATCCGGACAACATCATCCGGATTCAGGGATGAAATGTTTCGAATTTCACAGGACAACTCACCGTTTGCGGGCAACATCGCCGCGATATTGCGCGCCAATTCCCGCGCGGAGTCTTCCAGGGTCGCGGAACGCGCCGCCAGGGGCGTTCCCAGCAAGACAAAAAGAAACAGGAGCGTACGGCAGGAGAGTCTGGATCGATCGATGCCCATGATCGGTGTGCTGCGTCCGTCCACGCGAAACACAAGCAATTTCCGCACGATGGCCGCCACTGCAAGAAATCATAGCACAGCCATGCGGGGGCAACGCCGGCAGCCACGGCAGTTTTGCACAAAGTGTCCCGGGAATAGGAGTGCTCATTTCCATCAACGGGCGTGCATTCCCAAACACGATAAGAATTGGGCGGTTATGCCGATTTCTTCTACCGGAGACTCGATACACGAGTTTAGGCAGGACAGGCTCTTACCCTGACGGAAGTGACAGGCAGCCGGTCTGCTTTGAGCAATGGCTAAGAAACAAAACCGACAGGCTGAAGCCTGTCCTGCTGGAGACCGAACGCGCGTCCGCCCCGACTGGGGCGGGGCGGTTCGCGCACGGGCCACCGGCCGGGAGCGCTCGCTCGGAAAACGCCTTCGCAGGGGCGGCGGTCCCTGTCCCGGCTTCCGGCAAGCGGCCCACAAGGGTTTTGGCCGGTGGAACTCAATCTCATTTCATATTCATGACCCGCGCCTGATTGTGAACGGGTGCGGCGCTGCGGCTCGTGGCTGGCATCAACCGGAAAAAACCGCGCAATCCCAGCCGGGAGATCCATAGCGCCAGCAAGAAGGACAGCAGCACCGCTTCGATCACCGTGGCGTCATTTATGAGCATCCGCATTGCAGTTCCTCGCCAAAGGAAATGGCACGAGGATCGCCAATGCGCCGGATATTGAAAATACGGAAGTTATACCGGCTGGACCGAGCGCGAAGCGTGGCGTCCCAAACACGCTGTGTACATATCCACGCGGCGGAATCAGCAAAACGCGGCCCATCGACGTCTCGCAAAGACAAAGGTTGAGCTATACTGTTAAAAGGAGCGACGATGCGCAGCGAAGGAATCCAAATTGGCCGAATTTATGGAATTCCGATCTTTCTGCACGCCAGTTGGTTCCTGATTTTTGCCCTGATCACCTATTCCTTCGTAGCCGAGTTTGGCGCTCTGAACCTCAACCTGCCCACGACTCAGCTCTGGGGCCTCGGAATCCTGACCAGCCTGCTGTTTTTCGGTTCACTCGTATTTCATGAGATGGCGCATAGCGTGGTCGCCAAGCATTACAAGATCCCCGTGATTTCGATCACGCTGTTCGTTTTTGGGGGAGTGGCGCGGATCGCGCGCGATCCGTCGCGCGCCCTGGAGGAGTTCAACATCGCCGTCGCCGGTCCGATCTCCAGCCTGATGCTTGCCGGAGGTTTCTGGATTGTGTTCCGCGCGGCAGGCACGAACGAATTGCTCAAGTCCCTTGCCTATTCGCTTTCCACCATCAATCTTGCCCTGGCCGTCTTCAATCTCGTGCCCGGATTCCCGCTGGATGGCGGGCGCATTTTCCGCGCCATCGTTTGGGGCATCACCAAGGATTTTTCGCGCTCGACGCGCACCGCCGCGCGAGCCGGCCAGGTCATCGCGTACGGAATGATCGGCCTCGGCGCCGCGATGGCCGTGACCAGCTACATCAACGGACATGGAGACGTGATCGGCGGCATGTGGCTGGCGTTCATCGGCTGGTTCCTGCTGACCGCCGCGCGCCAGAGCCGCGCGCAAGCCGATGCGCGCGGAGCGTTGGAAGGATTGCACGTCTCCGACATCATGACGGCTGACCTTCCGACCATCGGACGCGCAATTTCACTGGAAGACTACGCGCGGGAGCTGCTGCGCACGGGGCGCCGCGCGCATCTGGTGGTGGCGCACGACCAACTGGTCGGGCTGATGACGGCCGAGGCGCTTCATGCGGTGCCGCAACAGGATTGGGACGTCACTTCGGTGCAAGCCGCCATGCTTCCCAAGGGCAAACTCCACTGGGCCGCCCCGGAAGAGCCCGCGCTTTCCCTCCTGGACCGCATGCGCACCATAGGCATGCAGCAGATGCCCGTGATCGCCGGCGGAAGCGTCGTCGGCATCGTCACGCGCGATTCCATTCTGCGCGTTCTGCAGGCCCGCCACGAACTCAGCACCTTCGCAAGACAATAGATTTGAGTAGAACAGGCTTCAGCCTGTCTGGTTTTTATTTTTGCCGCGTTGTCAGAAGTCCAAAGAAAACAGGCTGAAGCCTGTCCTACCCTACCGCAGCAACGAATTCACTTTACGCATCTGGCGCGCAAAATCGGCAGGATTGTAGCTGGATGGATTTTCCAGCAGCCGGAACAGGCCATTGATCGCTGTTCGAATGTCGGCGGCGCTCGCCATTTTTTCCGTGCGCGTGTATGCGATGAACAGCGAGTCGAGCGCCATGGCGGCCTGCTCGGCGGCGCGCTCGCCGTCGTTCGAAATTTCGTCCGCGTTGTTGGAAATCCGCTGGAGCAGGCGCAGCGTCATGGCCGCGTCGTAGGGTTGTGCCTGGATTCGCGCGACGAGCTGGCTGGAAAGTGAAGCGGCACTTGCCGAGGCAGCCGCCACCGCGTCGCGGTCGGGATTGAGCTGGCTGAGCGCCTTGGCAATCTGCGCGACCTGATCGTCCAGCCGCGTGGCCGCGCCATCATCCACCTGATGCGCGAGTTCGCGGAAGACGGCGTAGCGTGAGGCGTTCCACGGCGGATCGCCCGGACGCCGCCCGGGGTAGCCGCGCTCTTGCCGCCAGCTTTGTTCCGGCGCCGTCAGGGAATGGTGGCACGCGAAGCATTGCAGTTCGGAATATTCCGGCCAGTTCTTGCCCTTGGCGCGCCACGCGATGCGCTCCATCGACGCGCGAAGCTGCACGGCCTGGCCCGTTCCCCAATCGCGCACTCCCGACCATGCGTCCTTTTCCGCGGGCACGCCGGGAGCGCTTTCGCGCGGCGTCTTCCAGTGTTTGGGCATCACGGCGGAAAACGAATCGAGTTCGAAGTACAGATCGGGATGCCCGGCGGCGATCATTTCGTGATCCACGGATTTTTCCTGCGTGCCTAGGTGGCATTCCAGGCACTTCTCCGTGCGGCGCACCAGGCTTCGCGTGTCGTACATCCCGGCGGCGACCGACTGCTGGTGCGTCCAGTTGCGCGTGGTGTGCGGACCGAGCCAAGCCGATGCCGGTCCGTGGCAGCTTTCGCAGCTGACGCCTTCGCTCAGTTCGAACGTCTTCGCGCGCATTTCCATGGGCACATCGAGCGCGTGGCAGGCCAGGCATTTCGACGCCTGCTCGGCCTTGCCCAGACCCAGGATGTGCGCCATGCGCTCGCCCACCGGGCCGGTCAGCGCGTCGTAGGCCTTGGCGTGCTTATCCTTGACGGCCCAGATGCTGTATTCGTTCTGGAAAATGCGGCTGTCGGCGCGCGGCTTTACGCTGCCGTGGCAACTGGTGGAACTGCAGGAGCCCGGTCCTGTGTACTTGCTGGTCTCGGTTGCGGGATTCGCGGCAGATTGGGCGGCCAGCAGCGCCGGCAGAGCGGCAAAAATAATCGCGCCACACCAGATGGCGGCGCAGCGCAGCGGCCAGCGCATGCGTTCAGGGCCGATATTCATTCTTTTGCTCGGATGAAGCGCTACCTCAATCACGCGCGCCGTGGCGCTGGCTCGCGTTAGAATTTCTTATAACGCCCGTGGCAGGTGAAGTCAACGGAGCCGAGGCAGTTTGTTTCCGTCGCAGATATGGAAAACGCAAGCGGCGCGAATATGGACTCATGCGCCAGGGTCTGTTATATGACGTTTGGCGTGCCCAGCTGGACGTGCGCGTGTCCGTCTTTCCCGGAGGAGAGCCGCGTTGATTTTTGAAGAGTTGAAAAATATCCAGCGGCAACCCGACGGCACGCCCGTGGCGGCTGAGGACCTTCTCCAATTCCCCGCTTTCAAGGAAATATCGCCGCAGTTCCTCAAGAAAAACGCGAACGCGACTGTCTGGCGCCACTTCAAGAGCGGCGACATCGTCTGCCGGGAGGGAGAATTCGGTTCCACGGCTTTTTATATTCTGGAAGGCACGGCGAGCGTGCAACTGGCCAGCCCGATCGCGCACGTCAAGGCGCAGGGAGGCCCCCGCGGATTTTTCGGGAAACTGACCAGCAAGCTCACCAGCCGCCTGGCCCCGCGGCTGGAAGATCGCCGCGAAGAAGAGTTGGATCGGCGTTCGATTCCCATCGACGCCCCGGTCGATCTGGACTACAACCACCCGGTTGCGGAACTGGGCGCCGGCGAACTGTTCGGCGAAATGACGTGCATGAATTATTATCCGCGCTCGGCGACGGTGCGCGCGGAAACCGACTGCACCATGCTCGAATTGCTGCGCAATGTCCTCGACGTCATGCAAAAGGGCAAGGCGTTCCGTGCGCAGCTGGACGAAACCTACCGGCGGCGGGCGCTCGATTCCCACCTGCGTAACGTGCCGATTTTTCGCGACCTGACGCAGGATTTCATCGATCACCTGCGCGACCGCGTCGAACTGGTGCGATTCGCTCCCGGCCAGGCAATCTGCAAGCAGGGAGATCCCGCGGACAGTTTTTATCTTGTGCGGCTCGGATTCGTCAAAATTTCGGAGGAATACCCCGGGGGCGAGCTGGTTCTCGCGTATTTGTCGCGCGGCGATTATTTCGGGGAAATCGGCCTGCTCGGGGGTGGAGGACGAACCGCGACGTGCACGGCGCTGGACCACGTCGAACTCGTGCGCATCTCCGCCGAGGATTTCCGCGCCATGGTCGAACAGTTTCCCGCCGTGCGCGTGGGCCTGGAAAACATCGCCCGCGAGCGGCAGGAATCCAACCAGGAACGCCTGCAGATGGTTCGCAGCGTCCCTCTGGAGCGGTTTCTCTCGCAAGGACTGATGGAGGCGCAAAGCCTGCTGGTGCTGGACCTGGAAAAATGCACGCGCTGCGACGCCTGCGTGACAGCCTGCGCCGATTCGCACGACGGAGTGACGCGCCTGGTGCGCGAAGGGCTGCGCTTTGAAAATTATCTGGTCGCAACGTCCTGCCGGCAATGCCGCGATCCGCTGTGCATGGTGGGCTGCCCGGTCGGCGCGATCCGCCGCCGCAATTCGCTCGAAGTGATTATCGAGGACTGGTGCGTCGGCTGCAGCCTATGCGCGAAAAATTGCCCATACGGAAACATCAACATTCATTCCTTCATGGGCCAGGCCGACGACCACGAGCATCCGGGACAAAAGAAAGCGGTGGTGCAGAAAAAGGCGACCTCGTGCGACCTGTGCACCGAGCAGAAGGAGCCGAGCTGCGTCTATGCGTGCCCACACGACGCGGCACATCGCGTGGAGCCGCGCGATTTCTTCGCCACAACGCTGGGGCAGCGATTGGGAAGATAGTGTTTGAGAGAATCAAACATGCGCATTGACCGCACGCATAAAAGCTGGCTGATCGCTTCGCTCGCGATCTTTGGCGTTTCGGCGCTGCTCTACGGCGTCTACCGGGTTCCGGCTTCCTCCGGATCGATGGGAGGAACGGCGCTGGGCCTGGCGTTCGGCGCCGTTGGCTTCGCATTCATGATTTTTGCGGCGCTGCTGGGGGCGCGAAAGAAAGTTCCCGTCTACCGCATTGGCCGCGCGCAAACCTGGATGCGGGGGCATCTGTGGCTGGGATTGCTCAGCCTGCCGCTCATTGTGTTTCACTCCGGTTTCCGCTATGGCCACGGCTTGACGGCCATGCTGATGACGTTGCTCCTTCTGGTTGTGGCCAGCGGGCTCTTTGGGGCCGCGCTGCAGCACTACATGCCGCGCGTGATGACTCGCGAAGTGACCATGGAAACCATTTACGATGAAATTGACCACGTGCGCGCGCAGCTTCTCGAAGAGGCGGAAGAACTCGTCAAGAAAGTAACCGCCGCGCCGGAAAAATCGGCCGCCGCGGGCGCGGCGGATTCCGCGGCGGTTGCAACCGTCGCCGCCATGGACGTAGCCGGGCCGCTGCGCAATTTTTTCAATAAGGAATTGAAGCCGTTTCTGGAAAAGCCGGCCGCGCGCGGCAACGCGCTGGGAGATGCGGCGCAGGCACACAGCGCGTTTGCACAGTTGCGAACGCTGGTGCCGCCCGCGCTCCACATGGCCATCGACGATCTGGAAAATATTTGCGAGGAGGAGCGGCAGCTCACCCTGCAGGGGCGTTTGCACCTGTGGCTGCACGCGTGGCTACTGCTGCATGTCCCTCTCTCACTGGCTTTGATTTTGCTCGGTGGCGTCCACGCTGTGATGGCGCTGCGATATTGATCGTGGCTGGACTCTCGTGACGAATGGACCTGCCGGGGCGCGGCCTGCCGCGCCCCGGCAAGAACTGGGCTAAGGGCTGACGGTGCCGCGAACACGCACAACCAAAAAACTCGCGCAACGGATCGACCTGAATTATTTCAAGCGGCCGAGTCCGCTAAGCCATTGGAAATTTCTGCTGTCCGTGGCCCTGCCCGCGCTCGCGCTGCTTTGGGTGGGGTGGAATGCGGTCCGCAGCGATTCCCGAGCCTATTCGGCGGGCAACCTGTCTGCCGCGCACGCGGTGCTGACAAAACAGTGCGCCGCGTGCCACGTCACCCGGCTGGGTTTTTTCACGCAGCAGGTGAGCGATCAGAAGTGCCTGGCCTGCCACGACGGCCCCGTGCACCACGCCGCGCAGCAGTTCACGACTTCCTGCGCCTCCTGCCACACGGATCATCGCGGCGCCATTCGCCTGGCCGCCACCAGCGACGCCAACTGCACGCAATGCCATGCGAACTTGACGGCGCGCGCCGCGTCAACAACTTTCGCGCGAAACATCGGTAGCTTTGAACACAACCACCCGGAATTTACCATTCTTCGAACCGGCCGCGGCGACCCGGGAACGATTCTGCTGAATCACTACCGCCACATGCAGCCGAATCTTCTGGGGCCAGACGGCCGCCGCGTGCAGATGGTTTGCACCGATTGCCACCGCGCAGCGGCCGACGCAACCGCACCCTGGCCGTACGGAGATTTGAAAAACCGGACCGGCGTGGCAAAAAACATAGCGGGAAATGCCGCAAAGGCCAACGCGCTTGTCCCCGTTTCATCGCGAGCCTACATGGCGCCTGCGACGTATGCGCAGACGTGCGCTGCCTGCCACACACTGCAATTCGACAAGCATCTTCCCGACGCTGTTCCGCACGACAAGCCGGAAGTGATTCATCCTTTCATCGTGGCCAGGTTGCAGGCCTACATCGCAGCGCATCCGGCCGATCTGCGCGTGCCGCGAGATCCCAGCCGCGACTTGCCGGAACGCGCCATTCCCGCGGATTACCGTTTGCTGACGCCCGCGCAATGGGTGGCCGAGCGCACCGCCGAAGCCGAGCAACTTCTGTGGCGCAAGACCTGCAAGCAATGTCACACACTCATCTTCAGCGAGGGCTCCACGCTGCCGAAAATCGCGCCGTCGAATATCACGGCGCGTTACATGCCGCACGCAAAATTCGATCACTCACAGCACGGCCTGGTGAATTGCACAACCTGCCACCCCGCCGCAACAACCAGCCAGATGAGTTCCGACATTCTGCTGCCGGGCATCGCCACCTGCCGCTCCTGCCACCACTCCGGCTCCGAGGCGGCCGAATCGCGCTGCTTTGAATGCCACACCTACCACGATCCCTCGCAACGAAAATCTGCGCACAGCAATTTTTCGCTAGTGGAAATCCTGAAATGATCCCTTTTAGCAGCCTGACGGGACGTTTTTTAAATATTTCAGCGCAGAAGCGTTCGTGCGCGATCGAGTAAGGATTGCAAGGAAGAATCCGCGGAATCGCGCGTGCGCGGGGGGGCTGGCGGTGCATCGGTGACCGTGTAAAGCTTGCCGTCGCGGAGATAGAGCTTTTCAGCTTCGGCGCGGTTAAAGGGGCGCGCACCGCGGCGCCCGAACACGGCGAGCTGGTTTCCGCTTTCATCCACGGCGCGGTCGCGGTCGATTCCGCGCGAGATGGCGAGCGCGGGACCCGCAGTGCGATATGTCGCGATCAATTTTGGCGTGGGGCGCGGGCTGAATCCGTACGATTCGGACGAATCTTCCGGCGAAACGACTTGCAGGATGCGCAGGCCGTTGCGGCCGTCGGCCACATAGGCGAACACGCTGGCATCCACCGCACCGATTTTCACGTCGTTGACGTCGTTCAACTGTCCGTTGGCGTTAAATGTCTGATCGAGCCGCGGGTGCTCGGGCTGTGTGACATTCACCAGCACGACGCCGTTTTTCCCCGCCGAAACATATGCATACGTGCGCGCGACGGTAACGTTGCGCGCATCGTCGACCGGAACAACCGCGCCGGGCACAATGCGCGGATGCGCCAGATCGGTCACGTCGAGCACTTTTAATCCCTGGCGATCGGCGACGAACGCGTAGCGAAACTGCACGGCCACGCCTTGCGGGGCCACCAGATCGGGCGCGCCGATTTCCGCCGTCACGCGCGGCGCTAGCGGATTGTCGAGGTCGACGACCACCAGGCCGCGGTCGCACAAAATGTAGGCGTAGGTTCCCGCAATCGTGATGCGCCGCGCGCCGTTCAGAATTCCGCCGGGATTGAATGTCGCCGCGCGGCTGATGAAATTATTCTGCGGATTCCCATCCAGCAGCGTGCCCACGCCGGGATTCTTCCCTTTCAAATCCGGATTGCCGATGACCACCAGTCCTTCGTACTTGTCCGTAACGTAAAGAAACCCGTACATCAGATGAATTTTCTGCTCTTCATTTTTCGGATCGTGCACGCGCAACGGATCGACGCCCAGCGTCGTGGGAGTCGCCACGGCCGTGGCATAGCGCGTCTTCACGTACAGGCGCTGGCCAAGGGGAGACACGGGCGCGGTGACCATGCGCTCGGAAAACCCCTTGTTATCGATGTTGTCGACGTCGAAAACGCGGAACCCCTTCGAACCCATCGCCGCATAGGCATATTCCCCGCGCAACTGGACATCGAGGACATCGCCGCCGTGGCGATACGCCGTTGTAAGCTCGCGCTTGCGCTCCACATGCTTGCGGAAATCGTCGGGATAGGCCATGCGCTGCAAATCGCTGCCGATGACGGCCTCGGGCTCGTCGTGTTCCGCGGTAACGACGGCGGCAAAACCTTTATGGCCCGCCGCCACGTAAACGTAGCGGCCCATGAAGTTGAGGAAGTTCGTGCCCTGCAGCAGAAGCATGGACATCCAGGCGTTGTTATCGCGCGCCGCGGAAACATGGCAGTCCGTGCACGCCTTGGTTTCGCGCGCCCGCACGGTATGCGGCACGAAGGTCGAAAACGCCTGTCCGCTGAAGCCTTCGGTGGAAACGGTTTGCTGCGTGCTGTAGAGCCACTCGCGATTCGCGTTTTGCGAACTCACCAGTATCGCGCAGGAGGAGCGCGCCGGAGCGACGCGGTGTCCGGTGACGGTGCCGTCGACGGCGAGCATGTATCCATCGTCGCGCAGCACCTGGAAATTGTACGAAGTCCAGTTGCGCGTCGTGAGGCCCTCGTTGTGCAGCATGGGCTGTTTCTGGTTGGCGGTCATCGAGAGATGGCAGCCAAAACAATTCGGCGTCCAGGACGTGTGGCAGGCGTAGCACGTCATGCTGCTGTTGGCGTGTGCGAGTTGCGACTCGTCCTTCGGAACGTCGCCCCAGGTCACACCATCGGTGCGCAACGTCTTCGCCAGGCGCGATTTTTCGTTGTAATGCGGATTGCCCGGCGTGATCGAGTCCAGCGTCTGCACCACTTCCCATTCCAGGTGCGGGTCCATCATCGAGCGCTGGTAGAGTTTGCTGCCGCGCCATTCAAATTGCCGTTGGCGCCACGGTGTGCGCAACGCCTCCAGATGCGTGCCGCCGCCGGGAGCCGCCGGCCCGGAAGTGATCAGCGTGGCCCGCTGCTCGATCGTGCCGTGGCAATCCACGCAATCCAGTTCAATCGCCGCGCGCGATTCGCCGTAAAGTTTTCCGGTGCCGTGGCTGTCCTGCTCAAAATGGCAATCCACGCACTGCATTCCCTTTTGCAAGTGGATGTCTTCCAGATGCGCCGCCTTCTGAAATTTCTTCGGGTCGGCGGCAGAAACCGTATTTCCCTTTTCGTCGAGCAAATGCCCTTCCCGGTCGCGCGCGAAGACCGCGCGAAACAGCCAGCCGTGGCTGTGAAAGTCGGCGAACTGCGTGTCCTTTAATTTTGCATTGAACTCCGCAGTGCCGGTTTGGGCGAGAAACTTCAGGTTGGACCACAGCCCGCGTGCGGCCGCGCCTTCGGGATTGCGCTGCGAAATCTGGAATTTTTCTTCCTCGGTGGGATTGTGCTGCTGTTTGGGATACATCGCGTCGCCGTCGGATTCGTTGTCCCACCAGGTGTAGCCGAAATACGTGGTCAACATGTTCGTGCCCGGATGAACGTGGCACACCATGCACTGGCTCGACGGGATGGAGCGCGTGAACACGTGGCGAATCGGATGGCCGGGCTCGCCATGCGGGATGGTGGGATCGTTCGACGCGCTGAAACCGCTATTTCCGAATGGCGCGTATTGCGCGGAATGTTCGGCCGAGCGGTCGTTTGCGTAAACCACGTGGCACGCCGTGCAGCCGCTCGCTCGATAGTCACCGGGCTGATCGTTCGTTCCCGGCAAATACAGCAGCGGATCGAGCAGGCGGGTCTTCTGCAGGCCCAGAAATACAGGATCGGTGCGAAGCTGGGTGCCGAATCCCCGATTGCCGAGCTTGTCGTCGGGCTTTCCCGCGTTATCGGCGCGCACCGGCTCGCCCACCTCGCCTTTCGGGCCGCCGCCGCGTTCGAACACGCGCAACACGTTGCCCGGCTGCGAAATTTCCCACCGCTCGAGCGGAGTGATCTCCGGCAGCACGCCTTGTTTTCGAATTTCTTCCGCGGTCGGCGGCGGAATCGTTCGAACGGCTTGAGGCGTGCCATCCTGCGCGTAGCTTTCTCCGAACCGCGTGTCCTTGTGGGGATAAGCGCCGTTGTTATAGAGCGCCGCGCCCCAGAGCATCCCCCCGGTGGTCATCATGCTTGTCGAAACGTTGCGCACTTCGGAAGTGTGGCAGCCGGCGACGCCACATGTTTTCGCGGCAATGCGCAGGTCGCCGGGATTCACGAATCGAACGTATGCGGGGCTTTCCTTCAGCCATTGCGTGTACGCCCGCTTGGGATTGGCCGAACGGTTTGACAGTTCCGGATCGCGCGGCTGCGGATGCGCCTGCTGCTTTATTTTCGTATATTCGGGTGAACCGGCGGCGACGCCCGCAGCAACACGCACATCGGCGTTTCCGCCGTGGCAATCCGTGCAGCCCAGGCGCACCGTGCCGGTGGCGTGCATGGTTGGCTCATCGGTCTGCGTGTGGCAGGAAATGCATCCCGCGCTCTTGCGATCCGCATCCGACTGCGTCTGGCTCCTCAGGCTGGGGCCCGCATTTTGGTCCGCCGCGCGCAAAGAAGCCACGGGGATGCGCACGGCCAGAACCGCCAGCACAAATGTTGCGGCCAGCGCACTTCCGGCAAACGCGCGGGGACGAAGCGCGCGCGCACGGCGAGCGGGCAGAACTTTTTCTTTCCTCCAGCGATTCATCCACATTCCTTCAAAACTGAAATCTCACATTCGCGAACAGCGAGAATTGCGTCTTGCCCGTATAAATGTCGCGAACACCCTGCCCCGGCGACAACGCCGAAACGCCGCCGGTAATCGAGATGTTTTCCGACAGCGGGGGCCGGTATTGAAAACCCAGGCTGTAGTCCAAGCCAATCGTATTATGAATCGGCGACTCGAACAGCAGCAGTTCAATGGGCGCGGTGCGCTGGAATCGCAGGTAATTCACATTCAAAAGCGTTTTCAGCTTCGGCGTGAGATCGAAATCCGCGCCCGCATTCAAAATAAAAATTCCCGGATTCACGAAGTTCGCCTGGCCTTCTTCCTTGTTGGTGCGCATGCTGGGCAGCAGGCTGTCGGGAGAAGTGAGCGCGACGCCGGTGCCCGTAAGCCGGATGCCCTCGCGATTCCAGAAACTGAAAATGCCGCCGTCAAATGCGGGATCGTCCACGATGGAATCGAATCCGGTCGCTCGGCCATCGCGCGGGTTTCCATCACCGGAAGCATAAAACGCGGAGAGTCTGTAGCGCGACCAGTCCCGGTCGACCGAGACTTCCGCGGCGGCCATCTGCGCGTTGATGGTGACCGCGCGGCCTGCAATGGGATTCAGGTCATCGGTGCCCAGTGCTTCGTAAAACGCGTGGCTCACGTTGATGCGCCCGAAGTGCCCGTTTCCGGTCCAGCCCAGGTATGCCGCGCGAATCTCGTGCGGCTGAGCAATGCCGGCGGGCGCGGGCCGCACGAGAAAGCCGTTTTCGTCGTAATGGATGCTCGCGTCGTCCTTGTTGTAGTGTACGCTGAACTCGGCCGTGTAGCCTGGCTTGATAAAATCCTGTATGTAGAAATTCGCGAGGATGACCTGCTGGTGGCGCGGCGCGAACGTATTGAGCCCGCTGTTCGTATTTTTTTCCAGTAGATTGAAGTAGGCGGCGTTGTATTCCCAGCGATCGGAGTGAAGATTGCCGAACAGGCGCACGCCGGGCTGCTCGTCGACAAAAAGAAATCCCCGGAAATCGCTGGAAAATCCCTGGATGCCGGCGCGCACCGAAAGGAAATCATAATTCGGGCTCAAGTCGCGGATTTTGTATTCCACGAATGCTTCCTGAAGTCCGGCGTGGGAATCCAGCCGCCGTGTGCCGCCGCGCACGTCGATGTTGACGATGCCCAGCTCCCGGACATTCAGGTAATTCACGTTCACGGCCGGGGTCACGCGAATGCGCCAATCCACGGGGCGAAACGACGTATCCCCGTGAAACAGGTCGAACGAAAAACGGAACGTCTGGCTGAGCGCGAATTGCTCGCCCCTGCCGAAAAAATTGTCGCTTCCGGGCTGCGCCGAACTGACGTTGCTCGGCGCCGGCACGCGGCGTTCATCGGCGAACGTGTTCGCAATCGCCGTGATGTTCAGGAACGTCCGCTGGCCGAAAATCGGTTTGTCGCCTTTCAGGCGGTTTCGATTGAACGGATCGTACCAGTGGTTCGCGCGCACATAAGGATAATCGCCGCGCCGCCCGTAGCGATTCCACTCGGGCATGGCGACGTTCCAGCGGTCCGGCATTTCGAGAAACACTTCCTGCGCGGGCGGCAGCACTTCCGGCGAGACAATTTCCTGCCCGGGCTGCGCGTCCGGACGCCGGCGCAACTCGCGGTAAGAGGCGACGGCGGTTTCCGGCGGAGCCGAAAGGTCCGGGGGGCCAAGCCCCGGCAGGCGCGGCAGGCGCGAAGCAGGCGCCGCCGCTGCGGTGGAACGGGCCAGCGTGATTTCGATGGTCACCACGTCGCCTGCATTCAGGCGCAGATTGTCGCGCGTCGCGCTCACAAAGCCGTCGCCTTGCACGAGCAGCAGATAAATGCCCGGCGCAATGTCCGTCATGCGAAATACGCCGTCCGCGTTGGCGGAGACCGTGCGCGTCAGGCCTGTTGCGCGATTCGTGAGGGCCACCATCGCGCCGACCACTCCGCGCGTGGAAGCGTCTCGAATGATCCCCTGCAGCGCCGCCGTCTTTCGCGATACTTGCCGGGGAAGCCTTTGTTCGTCTTGAGTTTGTTCGTCTTGAGGCGGAAAGGCTGGCGGCGGGAACGCCGGCAATGCGACTTCAAAACGGTGACTGGGAATGCGCGCCGAAACCATCACATAGGAGGGCGCATCAGAAGGCGCGGAGGAAGGTCCGTGTACCCGACGCTTGCGCAGATGCTGTGCGCGGGCGCGAACAGCAGTGCGCCGCGCTACCGGCGTCGCATGGCGATGCCGCCTGGGCGCGTGCCGGACCGACGCGGCTACCGGCCGCGTGCTTCCGATCCAAATGCACGCCAGCAAAAGACTCAGGCATGTCCTTTGGATTGATTTGGATGCGTTTTGCATCCAGATGATCCCAGTTCCCCCACTCGCGATTGGTGTTGCGCTCGCCGACTAGCTAACAACAATCTCCCACCCGCAGCAAGGGGTTTTGGACCGGCCTGCGGCGACTTTGACACACGCCAATTGCGCCCACGAAAAGTAAAAAATGAATTTTCGTAATTCCCTGCGGGCGCGCGAGCCGCTATGCTGGCTCCCTGAGGGTCATTCATGTCAAGCGATGGGGCCAAGGCGGTGATTGGGGCTGTGCTGGCGTTCGATGTCTACGGAACCCTCATCGATCCATTGCACATGGAAGAGCACCTGCGTCTCATTTTTGGGCAGCGAGCCAAAGAAGCGTCGCAGCTATGGCGCAGCAAGCAGATCGAGTATTCCTTCCGGCGCGCGCTCATGAAAAAATATCAGAATTTCGATACATGCACCGCTCAGGCGCTGCGTTTCGTGTGCGCGCAACTGGGCATTTCCCCCGCAGAGGAACCCCTGCGGGAATTATTGGCGCAATATCTAAAGCTGCCCGCCTACCCGGATGTTCCCGAGGCCCTTTCGCGGCTGCAGGCGCGCGGCTTCCCGCTGGTGGCGTGTTCGAACGGTACGGAGAATTCGGTGCGCGGATTGCTCGAGCAAGCGGGAGTCCTCGAGCGGTTCAGCGGTGTTGTGAGCTGCGACCGAATCGGCACGTTCAAGCCGGATCCCGCGGTGTACGAATTTCTGGCGGCGGAAGCGAGCGCGCCGAAGGAAACGGTCTGGCTGATTTCGAGCAACCCGTTTGACGTGATCGGAGCAAAAGCCTGCGGGTTGCGGACGGCCTGGGTGCGGCGCGATGCGCAACGCGCGTTCGATCCTTGGGAGTTCGAGCCGGATATGACCGTTCACAGCCTCACTGAACTCAGCGAACAAATGAAACCTGGTTAGCTCACCGGCTAGCTCACTTTTCGAAAAACGAATGCTGCGCCGGCTTCGCGTCTCTTGGAATAGGGCGAAATGTTTGTGGGTTTCGGCTTTAGCCGCGACGTAAAACCCTTTGTTTTTTTTCAGGGGTTTTAACCCCTGAGGGCCGGGAAGCCGCATTTCCCGCGGGCTTTTTACACTGAATGACATGAAGGGCAGGCTGCGCCACGCCGCCCGGCCGGGTAATTCCTGTTTGCAATTCCCATACAGGTCGCATGCGCGTCTTGAGTGCCGCAACGCGATGTGATACCAAGGCAATGACTTTACATGGGCCGGCTCATCGACAAATTCATCGAGCGCAAATCAGTTCGCCGATTATTCTTCGCGCTCGCGTTAGTGGGGACCACGAATCTGGCAGGATGCGGAGGCGTGCCCGCCACCCTGGGCTCGGTGACGCCGCCGCCCGCGCAGAATCTCACGGCGTCCGACGTCACGTCGTTGATCCAAGCCGCCGCGCAAGCCGCCGATCCGAATACGATGGTGATTGCCGTGGTGGATCGCGTCGGCCGAGTCCTGGGTGTCTATCGCAAGCCGGCCGCGCCGGCGCTGGCGACGGGAAACTTCGGTGCCCTGGTGGATGTCAACGAACTTGCGGTATCCCTGGCGCGCACGGGGGCTTTTTTCAGCAACGATCAGGCTCCGCTTTCTTCCCGCACGGTGCGCTACATCAGCGGGATTCATTTTCCGCCAGGAGTGGTCAACTCTTCCAACGCCCCGCTGTACGGCATCGAGAATTCGAGCCGCGGATGCACGCTTTCCACGAATTTCATCCCCGGCCAGGCCGTGCCGCCCGCGCGATCCATCAGCGGGGCCGCCACGAGCCTGGGCATCACGACGGGCAAGGCGGATTTGAATGACAGCGATCCGAACGCGGTGAATGCGGGCGGCGTGCCCGTGTTTCGCAACGGCAGCCTGGTAGGCGGAATCGGAGTCGCCGGGGTCGCGCCCGATGTCGCGGAGTTTGCCGCGTACATGGCGGCAACCTCGAACGGATTCAGCGCCACTCCCGCCGTGCCGGGCGTTGTGTTCATCAACGGCGTCGCTTTGCCGTTCGTGAATCAGACGACGCGGCCGGCAAACGTCGGCGCGGGCAGCTTCACCGGAAGTTTTGTCGCTGGGCCTTCGGCAAGCCCCGGCCCCCCAGCCCAGGGAATGCTGGTTGCTCCCGTCGCGGGTCCGATCGGGGGGCTTTCCGCGGCGGACGTCACGCAGATCATCAACAACGCCATTGCGACCGCGCACACGACGCGCGCCGTGATTCGCCTGCCCATCGGATCATCCGCGCGCATGGCGATTGCCGTTTCCGATCTCGATGGCACGCTCATCGGCTTTTACCGCATGGCCGATAGCACGGTCTTCAGCATCGATGTGGCGGCTACGAAGGCGCGCAATGTGGTGTACTTCAGCGGTGACGCGCGAACCGCGGCGGACCTCACCGATGTCCCGATGGGCACGGCCGTCACCAACCGCACGATAGGTTTCGGCGCACAGCCATTTTTCCCTGCGGGAATTGACGGCAGCTCCCCCGGGCCATTTTTCAATGTCTATCAACATGACGTGGAGAATCCCTGCTCGCAGGGATTTCAAGTTGCCGGGCCAAATCAGAGTGGAGTGGTGTTTTTTCCAGGCGCGGCGCCACTGTATCGCAACGGAGTGCTCGTGGGAGGGCTCGGCATCAGCGGTGACGGCGTCGATCAGGACGATTACGTGGCTGCAGGCGGATCGGTTGGCTTCGAAGCGCCTACGCCAATTCGCGCCGACCAGATTACCGTGCAAGGCGTGCGCCTGCCGTACTTGAAATTCCCGACGAATCCCACGAATTAGTAGGACAGGCTTCAGCCTGTCTTCTTTTGACTTCCGCAAATGCCACAAAATCAAAACAGACAGGCTGAAGTCGGAGATCCCGGCCGGGTCGGTGCCTGTCCTACCTACCCCTCGCGCAGCTTGTGGCCGGCGAGATTCCCCAGTCCATCGTATGCGGCGTACTTGTACATTTCGGATAGCGTTGGAAAATTGAAAACGAGCTCGATGAACGTATCGATCGTGCCGCTGGCTTCAAGCACGGCCATGCCGAGGTGAATCAGTTCCGTGGCGCTTTCGCCCAGAATCTGCACGCCGAGCAATTGCTTGCTGTCCCGCCGGAAAATCAGTTTCAGGATTCCCGAAAAATCGCCGAGGATCTGCCCGCGCGCGTTGTTGGCGTATTTGGCGCGCCCGACTTCATAGGGAATCTTCTTCACCTCGCACGATTCCACCGTTTCGCCCACGGCCGAAATTTCCGGAATCGTATAGATTCCCATGGGGAGCTGCGAAGCAAGCCGCTGCTTATAAGGAAAACCGAAAGCGTGGCTCATCGCCACGCGTCCCTGCTCCATGGACGTCGACGCAAGGGCGGGAAATCCGATCACGTCTCCGGCCGCATAGATGTGCGGCACGTGGGTCTGGTAATGATCGTTCACCACGATGTTTCCGCGCTGGTTGATCCCCAGACCCGCCCGTTCCAGACCCAGCCCGTCGACCGCGCCGCGCCGGCCGGCGGCGAACAGCGCAGTCTCGGCCTCCACAATTTTTCCGGAGGAAAGCGTCATGCGGACGCCGACCGCAGAGCGCTCGGTGACCTTGGGCCTCTCCTGAAACAGGATGGTCAGCCCCAGGCTCGCCAGGTGCGCGCGCAGCCGCTCGGAAATTTCCGTGTCCAGAAACGGAAGGAGGCGTTCGCGGCCGTCCACCAGCGTGACGGCGACACCCAGCGCGGTAAAAATTGAAGCGTATTCGCAGCCGATCACGCCGCCGCCCACGACGATCATGCTCTTCGGGATGTGGTCCATCGCGAGGATGGAATCGGAATCGAAAAAGGTCTTGTCGTCGAAGGGAATTTCCGGGGGACGGTAGGGCCTGGAACCGGTGGCGATTAAAATCACTTTCCCGCTCAGGTATCGCGGCGCGCCTTCGCGGGTGACGGCGTTGATGGTGTGCGGATCTTCGAAATTGGCGGTACCGGCGATCAATTCGATTTTGTGCACGGCCAGGTTGGTGGCGATTTTCAGGCGTTCGGCCGCGACCACCGCGTCCTTGCGGTGCATGAATCCCTGCACCGACAGGCCTTCGCGCAGGGAATAATCGATGCCGTAGAGCCCCCGCTGCCGCAGCCCGGAAAAATAAAGCGCCGATTCACGCAGCGTCTTGCTCGGCACCGTTCCGGTGTTGACGCCCGCGCCGCCCAACTCCGCGCGCCGTTCGATCAACGCAACACGCTTGCCGAAATAGGCAGCCTGCGCCGCGCCCTTTTCACCGGCAGGTCCCGAGCCGATCACGATCAGGTCATAGGATTCCACGGTGACGGCTCCTTTGCTTGCCTGAAACTATGCGCCTAATTGTAGTGGAAGCAAAATGTTTGAGTGAAGTTTTCTAGGCCCTGAATGCGGGAGGCCGCATGCGCCCGCCTGCGCCGGGAAATGGACAAGATTTCGGGCCCATTTCCGGCCGAACGGCCCGGCCGGGAACTTGGTATGGCCTGCTCAATTTTCCGGATTGGTCAACGGCGGAGACGCCTCCACCGCTGCGTTCTTGATGGCATGTGCGACGGCATCCTGGACGACGACGTCATTCCGGCTGTGGTCGGTGATGGCGTCGTAGAGAAGTTGCGTGGGTTCAGGATTCAATTCCCTGCCATATGAATCGGTAATCTCGGTGGCGATTTGATGGAGCATCCTGCCGGACTCGGCGTTCAGATCTGCGCCGGCGATATCCACTTGCTTCCCCATATAGTTCGCTGCGATTCGCCGGGCAATTTGGCCGGCCGTCCGGTAGTAATACTCGGAAATCCTGCGATGGCCTCCCTCGTGTTCGATCACGCGCTGGGTTACGCCGACCGGCACCCAGATGGTGATATTAAGCTGCAATGTCATCTTGATCTGCGTGACGGTGACGGTGGCGTGCGTGGCATCGGTTTGTCGAGTCTCCCCGGCGACACTGGCGTTGGACAGGAAATTGGATTCGCACTCCGCGTTTTCCCCCGGAGTCAGCGGTGGCAAATCGGCAGGGGGTGCGGCTGGATCAAACGTGCGGCTGGTGAAAGTCGCCGGCTGCTTTTCAATGGTCGGCACCCCAACTTCCCTGCGCTGGCGGCGCGACGCGAAGTCCTTCCATCCGAGCCCGCCGAGGACAACGGCTCCCCCCAGCACACAAAGCAGAATGAAACGGCGTGAGGGCAATGCAGTCTCCGAATTTCAATTTTTAGGTAAAGCAGCGTTGCGGGCCATTCTCCGCCAGGGCCCGATCCGGTCACGTTCAGGACAAGCAATGCCCGGTCAAGCGCTTCTGTGCCCCGCAAATGCTATGTTCCGATTGTAGTGGAAGCGGAGAGATCGCAATTGAGTTTAAATGCCGCGAGTGTCGAAAGTTTCTCCTGATAACCACTCCATTGACAACCCATCGCTCCTCCGACATTCTTAGCGCACAGGTCAGGGTGATTAGCTGGGTTTGAAAGCTGCCTCGGACTTGATCCTCAACACGGAGTTTGCCGAAATGCCAAGTGAAAAGAGCCTGTCCGCACTGCTCGATGAACGCCGGACATTTCCTCCCTCGGAAGAATTCAAAAAAAACGCCAACTGGAAAGATCCGTCCATCTACGAGCGCGCGGCGAAAGACCCGGAAGGTTTCTGGGCGGAACAGGCGAAGAATCTGGACTGGTTCGCGCCATGGAACCGCGTGCTGGAGTGGAAAGCGCCGTGGGCGAAGTGGTTCGTGGGCGGCAAGCTCAACGTCACCTACAACTGCGTGGACCGGCACGCGCATTCGGCGCGGCGCAACAAGGCCGCCATCATCTGGGAAGGCGAACCCGGCGATTCGCGCGTGCTGACGTTCGGGATGCTCGAGCGCGAGGTGAATCGCTTCGCCAACGCACTGAAATCGATGGGCGTGGTCAAGGGCGACCGCATTGCGATCTACATGGGCATGGTTCCCGAGCTGGCGATTGCCATGCTGGCCTGCGCAAAGATCGGCGCGGCGCATTCGGTCGTCTTCGGAGGATTTTCGGCGGAGGCGTTGCGCGAGCGCATCAACGACGCGAAGGCGAAAGTCCTGATCACGGCCGATGGAGCGTGGCGGCGCGGAACCGTGGTGCCGCTCAAGGCCAGCGTGGACGATGCGCTGACCGGAACGCCAACCATCGAAAAAGTAGTTGTCGTGGAACGTGTGGGAAAAGCCGCTGCGATTGTAATGAAGCCGGGGCGCGACCTCTGGTGGCATGAAATCGTCGCAAAGGCTTCGGATGAATGCGCCGCCGAGCCCATGGACGCCGAGGACATGCTGTTCATCCTCTACACCAGCGGCACGACGGGAAAGCCGAAGGGCGTCGTGCACACGACGGCCGGATATTTACTGGGCGCGAGCACCACGCACCGCTACGTCTTCGACATCAAGGAAGACGACGTCTACTGGTGCACTGCCGATATCGGCTGGGTCACCGGCCACTCCTACATCGTCTACGGACCGCTCGCCAACGGCACGACGACCGTAATGTACGAAGGCACACCCGACTTCCCCGACCGTGGCCGCTTCTGGGACCTTGTGGACAAGTATGGCGCGAACATTCTTTACACCGCGCCGACGGCGATTCGCACATTCATGCGCTGGGGCGCGGAATGGCCGGAAAAATATAAACTCTCGACGCTGCGTTTGATCGGCACCGTCGGCGAGCCGATCAATCCCGAGGCGTGGATGTGGTATCACGAACACATCGGCCACCGGCGCTGCCCCATCGTGGATACCTGGTGGCAGACCGAAACCGGCAGCATCCTGATTTCTCCCCTGCCGGGCATCACGGCCACCAAACCCGGTTCGGCCACGCGGCCGCTTCCCGGGATCATCGCCGAAGTCGTGGACATCGAGGGCAAATCGGTTGGCCCCGGCGGTGGCGGCTACCTGGTACTGAGCAAGCCGTGGCCTTCGATGCTGCGCACGATTTACGGCGATCCCGACCGCTACGTGCAGAATTACTGGTCGCGCTATCCGGGAAAATATTTTACGGGCGACGGCTGCAAACTCGACGAAGACGGCTACTTCTGGCTGCTCGGCCGCGTGGACGACGTGATGAACATTTCCGGCCACCGCATTTCGACGTACGAAGTGGAAAGCGCGCTGGTGGACCATTTGTCGGTGGCCGAAGCGGCGGTGATCGGCAAAACGCACGAGATCAAGGGACAGGGAATATCCGCGTTCGTCACGCTGAAGGAAGGCATCCAACCCAGCGAGGCGTTGAAGAACGAATTAAAAAACCACGTCTCCACGAAAATCGGCTCGATCGCCAAGCCCGACGATATTTTCTTCACGGCCGAGCTTCCCAAAACGCGCAGTGCAAAAATCATGCGCCGCCTGCTGCGCGATATCGCCGAAGGCCGCATCCTGGGCGATACCACGACGCTCGCCGATCCCGCTGTTGTCGCCAAACTGAAAGATCAGTACAAAGACGAGGGTTAGAACCTCTGACGTTCCGGCTCAAGGACTCCACCATTCGACGGCATACGGAGGAACTTGATTATGAGCGATGTTAAAGTTGCGAACCCGGGTCCGCTGGGCCTGGCCGCCTTCGGCGTAACGACGGTGGTTCTCAGTTGCATCAACGCGGGTTTGCTTCCCGGGGAAGCCCTGTCCGCCGTCGTTCCCCTCGCGTTTTCGTTTGGGGGTTTTGCGCAAATTGTTGCCGGGATCATGGAATTCAAGAATGGAAACACCTTTGGGACGATCGCTTTCATTTCGTACGGCGCGTTCTGGTGGTGGTATGCGTTCCTGCTCTGGACTGTAGGCGCGGGCTGGATCAAACCGCCCGATCCACGCGGCGTGGGGGTTGCCCTTCTCATGTGGGGCGTTTTCACGCTCTATCTTTGGGTTTCGACGTTCCGGAAGAACCTCGCTCTTTGGGGCATTTTTCTGCTGCTGTGGATCACTTTCTTCCTGCTCGCGGGAGGCGATCTGGGAATGGGATCGGGATGGCACGCGCTTGGAGGTTGGTTTGGGTTGGCAACTGGAGTCCTCGCGCTCTACCTTTCCTTTGCCGAGGTCACCAATGAAACTTTCGGGCGAACCGTAATCGGTGTGGGATCGCCCATCCTGAAATAAAAATCCGCCGAAGGGAAGATTTCCTATTCTCTGCACGGTTGACGCAGTGCCTTGCACCTCCTAACATAGAGTTATGCTTCCTGATGCCCCAACCCCGGCGGATGTGTCTCCGGGCGGCGCTCCCGCCGACCAGTTGGGCCGGCCTCTGCGCAGCCTGCGCCTCTCGGTGACCGACCGGTGCAACCTGCGCTGCAATTACTGCATGCCACAGGAAAATTATATATGGCTGCCGCGGCAGGAACTCCTTACCTTTGAAGAAATTGTGCGCCTGGTCGACGTTTTCACGTCGCTCGGCGTCGAAGACGTGCGCCTGACCGGGGGCGAACCGCTGTTGCGGCGCGATTTGCAGAAGCTGATTCGAATGCTTGCCGGCAACCCGCGCATTCACGATCTTGCTCTCACGACGAACGGCGTTCTGTTTGCCGAGCAAGCCGAAGCGCTGCGCGAGGCGGGCCTGCACCGCGTCACCCTGAGCCTGGACACGCTTCGCCCGGAACGTTTTCTCGCGCTGGCGGGCCGCGACACCCATGCGCAGGTGCTTGCCGGCATTGCCGCCGCGCGCCAGGCCGGCTTCACGAGAACCAAAATCGATACGGTCGTGATTCGCGGCACAAACGATGACGAACTGGCCGATCTAATCGAATTCGGCCGCGGCGCCGAAGCCGAGGTCCGCTTCATCGAGTACATGGACGTAGGCGGCGCGACGGACTGGTCGCTCGATAAAGTTTATTCGCGCGCGGATATGCTGGATCAACTCGGCAAACACTATGGAGCGATCACGCAGGTGGAGGAACATTCCTCCGCTCCCGCGCAGCGTTTCACGCTGCCCGACGGCACCGTCTTCGGCATCATCGCTTCCACCACCACGCCCTTCTGCAGCACCTGCGACCGCAGCCGCCTGACCGCCGACGGGCTCTGGTATCTCTGCCTGTACGCGCAGTCCGGCGTGGATCTCCGAAAAATGCTGCGCGCGGGCGCTTCGACTGAAGAGCTTGCCGCGCGCATCTCCGCGGTCTGGCAAGCGCGCAGCGATCGCGGCGCCGAATTGCGCGCCGCCACCGGCCACCGCGGCGTATTGGTCGGCATCGACCAGTTGCGCCAGGACCCGCACTTGGAAATGCATACCCGCGGAGGGTAAGGTGTAGTTAGTAGGACAGGCTTCAGCCTGTCTGGTTTTGACTTCCGCGATCATCACAAAAATCAAAAGCAGACAGGCTGAAGCCTGTCCTACTCTTGCCTTCCGCGATCATCCAAAAAATCAAAGGCTGACAGGCTGAAGCGCTTCCGGGAAAAAGCCTCTTGCTCGTCATTCCGAGCGAAGCGAGGAACCCCTCTCGGATTTAAATTCAAGAAAGAGGGATTCCTCGGCACGCAGCACGCCTCGGAATGACGCGTTTTTGTTTTTCCGCAAGCTGCGAAAATTGTCTCAGTTACGCCTGAATGTCGAACAAAAAAGGCTGACAGGCTGAAGCCTGTCCTACTCGATGATCCGGCACGTTGAGAGAGTGGCGGGCGCGCCCGGGTTCAAAACCAACACAAATCCCTGTATAGTTTAGCAATGCCATTGAGCGTACGAACGCGGAGGCGGCTGCGATCCTGGCGCACGCGTGCGCGCGAATTGCGCGGCGTGGTGAAAGGGCTGGTCTCGACGCGGCATCCCCTGCTGGTGCACATCATTCCGATCCGGCGCTGCAATCTGGCCTGCACGTATTGCAATGAGTTCGACGATTTCTCAAAGCCCGTGGACACCGCGGAAATGCTGCGGCGGATCGACCAGCTCGCGGATTTAGGCACCGCCGTCGTCACGATCAGCGGCGGCGAGCCGCTGCTGCATCCCGACCTGGACCAGATCATCGCGGGGATGCGGCATCGCGGAATCCTCGCGGGCATGATCACGAACGGCTACCTGCTGACGGCCGAGCGCATCGAGCGGCTCAACCGTGCGGGCCTGGAATATCTGCAGATCAGCATCGACAACGCGATGCCCGACGAAGTTTCGAAGAAAAGCCTCAAGGTGCTCGATCAGAAATTGAAGCTGCTCGCCGAGCACGCCGTGTTTCAGGTGAACATCAATTCGGTGCTGGGCAGCGGCGTGAAAAATCCAGAGGACGCACTGGCCGTGGCGCGCCGCGCGCAGCAACTGGGCTTCACCAGCACGGTGGGCATCCTGCACGACGGCGAGGGACAACTGAAGCCGCTCGGGCCGCGCGAAATTGAAATCTTCGAAGAGATCATGTCCATGGGCAAGGCGGGATTTTCGCGAATAAACGGATTCCAGCACAACATCGCCCGGGGAAAAACGAACGACTGGCGGTGCCGCTCCGGCTCTCGCTATCTCTACATCTGCGAGGATGGCCTGGTGCACTGGTGCTCGCAGCAGCGCGGCTATCCCGGCATTCCCCTCGCAAAATACACGGCGGAAGACCTGCGCCGCGAATATTTCACCAAGAAACACTGCGCGCCACGCTGCACGGTGTCCTGCGTGCAGCAGATCGCCGTAGTGGACAACTGGCGCGGCCCGCAAACGCGGAAGCCGGTCGCCACGCCGCCTTCCTCTCCTGAATCGTTCGTGCAACTCACCGGTGCGCCGCCGAGGAGTTAACGCACGCGGGAGACTCCTCGCACAGTCGTGCTGCTACAAAATTACAGGACTTAGGGTCGCTCGTGCTTGGCCCTCTGGGATTCTGCCGAGTCCGCCTCATCATTTTGAGAATTATTTTGTGAATCATTTCTTGCCTCGACGGGCACGTTGAGTCCCAGCCAGGGCTTGAGCACGCGGTTCCACCACATCACCACTCCGGTAAAGAACAGCACCGCCGGGGCGAGGCCCGTGACCGTCCAGATGATCTTTATTTTGAGTCCCGCAAACCTTCCGAAATGCAGCTGGGCGAGCCAGAACAGCACCTGGTCACCAAAGCGAAGATTCCTGGCGCCCGCCTGGACCGGCTCGAGGTAATCGACGGCCGCGCTGAACACGGTCGGAATCGAAAGATAGATCCCGGTAACGCTCCACAACAAAATAAGCGCGAGCGACCAGAATCCCAGCGCGCTGTGCAGGGCCCAATTGAATCCCCGGCGGTTTCCCTTCCAATGGAACACAAGGCTGTCGCGCCATTTCTCGATTCCCGGCCACCAAATCACCGCGCCGGTGAAACAGAGCAGCAACGATAGAATCCCGCCAATGGCGTTGATCCGCCGGCCCGTTTGCCCGAACAGAAGATTGTCGTGCAGGTCCGCAAGCCACATCAGAAATCGAAATCCGGGTCGCACGGAGTCGCCCATATCCGCCCCGGTATAGGGGTTGAACAGCCGCTCCACTTTTTTGTTGCCGCGCTCGAGCCAAATCTCGACACCCAGGTCGGGTCTGGTTCTCATGAACACCCGGCTGATTACGTATTTGGGATAGGCGTGTTTGGCGGCCTCTCGGAGTTCGCCGGGGGTCAATCGAACACCTTGCACGGGGACGACGCGCGGTTCGCGGGAGAGCGTTCGCGCGAGATCTCGCCGGAAAACCAGCGCGGAACCGGTTACGCTTATCAGCAAGACATACAGGCCGATACCGATTCCCGCCCACAGGTGGACCTGGAAAAGCGCCCTGCGCAGCCACACACTTTGCGGACGCGTCCGCCATTTTTCCCAAGCGTTCATCCGGCAATCCTCGTCGATGGCGTATTACATCACAGTCCGAAGCGGATCGCTGCGTCCGCGATTCGCGTGTCGTAACTCAATTTGGTTGTGGATGAAGCGGCCGTTTGCCCGCCCAAACTGGGGCGTCTGCGCTGCGGAAACTTCAAAAGCATCTGACACTGAGAACGCAGGGGACACGGAGAAGCGAAAACTCGTCTATTACGCGCGCGCAGACAAGCCCTCTGGAAAACCCAGGCCGCGGAACGGCAAACGTTCGCGGCGATTCATGATGAATGCGTTCACTTATTGAGCAGCGGAATGTCCTTCCCTTTTGGAGGCATAGGAATCGATTTCAGGAACGCGTAAATATCCGCCAGATCCTGATCGGACACCACTTTCTCCGTGTAGGGCGGCATATTGTTGATGGGCTTGCGGACAAAACTCTGAAACACCTCGAAGGGAACCGGCGGCGGGCCGATGCGCGGGGCTCCCGTCTGCGTTGCGCCCTGGCCTTCGCGGCCGTGACATTCGTAGCAGCCGTCGCTGACGAAGATCTTCTTGCCCTTCTGCGCGTTTCCGGCGGGGGTGGCGTCGGATTGAGAAGCGGTTCGCGCCGGCTCGGCCTGCGCGGCCTGCAGCGCAAACAGGATTGCCACGGCAAACGCGATCACAAAAAATATTCGCGGAAGCGCAGCGGCGAAGCGCAATTTCAGCGGCGAAAGCGGCCCCGGAAGCCCAGCGGATTGGGCCGGGCTGAGTGCTGAAGAAAAAATGTGACTGCAAGCAAAGTAGGCTTTCTTCACGCGCGTCTCCTTGTCTCCCTCATCGTTGTCCTTATCGCGGCTGGGTCAGGACGTCCACCACTGCGGGCTCGCCGCGTTTGACGACTTCCAGCGCCCGGCCGATGGCCGGACCAAGCTCTTTCGGGTCGGAAATCGGCCCTTCGCCGTAAACGCCCATGCTCTCCGCAAGTTTCGCGTAGGAAATGTCCGGTGAAGTGATCGTTGTGCCGATGCCGCAGTTGGAAATGCCGCGGCTGTGCCGGTCCGCCATGAGCTGCACCTGCATGACTTCCTGATGGTAGGCGCGGTTGTTGTGCATGACGCTCAACAGCGGGATTTTGTGATGCGCGGCGGTCCACAAAATGCCCGGCGCGTACATGAGATCGCCGTCGTTCTGGATGTTGACCGACAACCGCCCATATTTACGGTTGGCCAACGCCGCGCCCACCGCCGCCGGAGCGCCGTAGCCGATTCCGTAGCCGCCTGCCGCGCCAATGTACTGGTAGTGCTTGTCGAAGTTCCACAAGCGTTGCGGCCAGTGGTTGACAAACGTCGTCGCGCCCACCAGCGACCAATCTTCACCCTGAATCTGTCCGTACAGCTCGGCCGAGAGCCGCGCCGTGCTGATCGGACTGGCATCCCACGCGAAGGCAGCCGCATCCCGCGCCTGCTCCAGGGATCGTTGATGCGCTGCCGCCAGCAGGGCGCCTCGCTCCTGCAGCGCCCTCTTGCGGTCGTTGTTGATCAGGCGCTTCACCGCCTCGGTCAGCGAAGGCATCGTCTCTTCGGCGTCTGCCGCAATATCCAGATCCACTTCCTGGTAGCGCTGAAAATCCTGGTAGTTGGCCTTCAAATACAGGTCGCCGGAGGTGATCGAAATCAGTTTCGCGCCCGGCTTGGTGATGGATTTCGATTCGCGGTCAACCTGATCCCGGTACGAGTGGACGGCTCCATAAAAATTAGCCACCTCGAGAGCCAGGATGACGTCCGCGTCGGAAACCATCGCGCGGCCGCGATCGCTCTGATTGAGCGGGTGGCGCGACGGAAAATTCATCCGCCCCGTCAGATCAACCACGGGCGCTTGCAATGCCTCCGCCAGTTCGATCAGGCGGGCAAGGCCCGCGGGGGTGCGCGCCGCGCGGTCCGCGAGAATCACGGGATTTTCCGCCGCCACCAGCATACGCGCCGCCTCGGCCACCGCCCCGGAATCGCCCTGCGGCGGCGTGGCCAGCGTGAGCTTCGGGATGTGCATTTTGGCGTCCGGAGAGATGGGGTTTTCCTGCAGTTCGGCGTCGGCCACCAGCACGACCGGCATCATCGGAGGCGTCATGGCGACCTTGTAGGCCCGCACGGCCGACTCGGCAAAGTGTTCGAGCGAGAGGGGGAGATCGTCCCACTTGGTAAAGTCGCGGACCAGGGAGGCCGCGTCCTGGACGCTGTGGGCCCATTCCACGCCGGGCACGCGCTTGGTTGCGTCAATGATGTTCCCAAGAATGAGGAACACCGGCACGCGGTCGCAGTAGGCGTTGTAAATCGCCATCGCGGCGTGCTGCACTCCCACCGTGCCGTGCGCCATCACGGCCAGCGGTTTGCCTTCAATCTTGGCGTAGCCGTGCGCCATGGCGATCGAAGACTCTTCGTGGCAGCAGGTGATAAATTCCGGGCTCTTGTTTCCGCCGTAGTTGATGATCGATTCGTGAATCCCACGAAAACTGGATCCTGGATTCGCACAGACATATTCGAAGCCCAGTGACTTGATGACATCCACCATGTAGTCCGAACCGCTTCGATCCACAGTCAAGACTTGCGGGCTCAAGGGAATTCTGGTTTCCGCTTGCGGCGACATGGGCGGAGGCGGGGTGCGCGGCGGCGCCGCTGGATGGGCAGCGGCGGCGGCAGGTCCCGCAGCGAGGGCTGCCGCGCCCGCAGCGGCGCCTTTCAGGAAATTCCGGCGATCCACGGCAAGTTTTTTTTGCTTGGGCATCGGCTTTGCCCTCCCCTTCGCGTTCACAATGATTCGTGTTCGTTCTTTATATCACAGGCTTTAAACGGGAGGCCAGTAGTTGAGGGTCAACCTCCTGCCGTAAATAGGCGAGGCCACATTACCCGCCATTGCTGCTGCGGAACACTGTACTTCGGGGCCGTTGACGCTCCCTTCGCCGGAGGCTATGTTCGGTAAGTTCGATGAAAAGGCCGTGAGGCGTGCCGGCGATTCCCCTGAGTTGAAGTCAGGCTCAGCGCTGGCGCTCCCTGTGTACGGTGAAGTTCTACGCCAGTTTCACGTCTGCCGATTTTGCCGGTCCGGCCAGGCCGAATCCGTGTGCAAACTCGACGTACCCGCGTGTCAAAAAGTCGTGTCAACGCTGACCAAGGCAGGACGCTACGAACTCCGTGAAGAACTAGGGCACGGCGCCATGGGCGTGGTCTATCACGCGCACGATCCGGTGATCGGCCGGGAAGTCGCGGTCAAAACGATGCACCTGTCCGAAACAGGGACAGGAATGTCGCGCGAACAGCTGGTGGGCCGCTTCCAGACCGAGGCGCGCGCGGCCGGGTTGCTGACCCATCCGAATATCGTGGTGATTTACGACGCGGGTGAAGAAGAGGGCCTGTTCTATATCACCATGGAACTGGTCGAGGGACGCAGCCTGCAGACGCTGCTCGATGCGCGCCAGCTGTTTCCGCTGCCCCGTGTGATGAAACTGATGGAACAGGTATGCTCGGCGCTGGATTTTGCGCACCAGCACGGCGTCGTGCATCGCGACATCAAACCGGCAAACCTGATGATGACCGCGGACGAAACGGTGAAAATCACCGACTTCGGCACGGCCAAAATTCTTCAATTCGGCACCGCGCAGACGGTCCACGTCATGGGCACCCCGTCTTACATGTCACCCGAGCAGGTGAAGGGCAAGCCGGTGGACGGGCGTTCCGATATTTTTTCCCTGGGCGTGATCCTGTACGAATTGATGACCGGAGAGAAACCGTTTCCAGGGCAAAACATCACCACCGTAATCTACAAAATTATCAACGAGGAACCGATTCCGCCGCGCTCGCTCGATTCCTCGATTCATCCGGGACTCTCGGCGGTCATTACGCGCGCGCTGGCAAAGGATCCCGCGATGCGCTTTCAGACCTGCCATGATTTGCTGGACGCGCTGAAGCGCTACCACGAACTGGCGAGCGCCGAATCAACTGTCAGACTGGCTCCGGTCAAGCCGCAGCCTACAACGGGAGGAGTTCGCTCAGGCGCTACCCCGGTGCACCAGCCCGCTATGCCTGTCAACACGCGCGCCAACAACGCGGGTTTGCCCGTCCGCAAGCTTGCGCCAGCGGCATGGGAGCACGAAGAGCCATCGAAAAGCAAAGGAACGCTGCTGCTCTCGCTGATTCTGATTGCGATTATCGGTTTCGCGGGGTACCGCATCTATCCGCCCATGATGGACCTGTGGCAGCGCGCAGAGCAGTCCGTGCAAACACCCCCGGCCCCGGTAAAGTCCGCTCCTGTGGCGCCGGCAGCAAGTTCCGATGGACCACCTCCCGCCGATTCGCCAGCGCTCAAGTCCCTGCCCGTCGCCGCAGGAAACACCGTGCCGGTCAAGTCGTCACAATCGCCTGCGACTCCCCCGCCTGCGGTAAAACATATTGAGCCGGTGGCCGCACAGGCCGCGCGAAGCACGGAAACGAAAGGCGAGAAATCAGAAGCGCCTCAAAAACAGGCCGCGGCGGTTCCCCCTTCCGCCGCAAGCGCGTTCGAATCGGTATTGCGGTCCCAGTTGGCTGACCTGCCGATCGATAACAAGGTGAAATTGCAGGCCAACGCGAACACGCTGACCTTGTCCGGCCGGTTGACGCTCGCCGAACACAGGGAACTGCTGAGTCATCTTCACGCCGTCCCTGCCGATGTTCGAATCGTCGACAATATCGAGTACACGCAGAACGCAAAGGAAACTGCGGCGCCGGCATCCGCTGGATGGATTTGGGTCCGGTCAGATCCGGAAGGCGCTGCAATTTTTGTGGACGAAACCGATACCGGACTGCACACCCCGGCGCGGTTCGAAATACAACAAGGACAGCACGATATTCGCCTGTCGCTCGGCGGATTTGCGAACGCGCAGCGGACATTTCAGGTCCAGTCTGGCCAGACAATAGAGTTTACCGAACCGCTCGCCAGGCAATAGCGGTCCACTTGGCTAAAATTTAGCTAAGTCTAAGTAAAGACCGCTGAAGCGATGCCGTAATCGTTATAGACGTGCCTGCTCCCCTTGTAACATTCCTACCCCAAGATCCGCCCGAGGGTTTATTCATAAGCGCCCGGCAAGCTGCAATTCCCTGTATTTCAATGACCTGGGGGAGCATTCTGGCGGCAGGCTGCGTGCTCTCTTCTGTTGGGAGTTCTCGGCCTGCAGGCCAATGTTGATGAACTTATAGGTCCCAATCCGGACCATGGGAGACTGCCTCGCCGGATCGGGTGTCTCTATTTCGATTGTTCGAGATTCACCGTTTGCTGATGGGCGCCTTCCGGGCGTCGAGAAGGAAATTAAGGAAGCGCACACTGGATGAAAGTGCTGCCCAATTCGAATACCCCTCCAACCGATGAAATTCCCGTGGTTGTGGCGACCCCGATTGAGTCCCGCCGGAAAGAGAATTTACCCGCGGAAGTGGTCCCTATGCGTCCGGGCGATTCGAGAGACGCCTCGGCGGCGATCAATTTTCTCCGGCAGTTCCGTGTATTGTTGGGAGCGGCGAGGCTCTACCAGCGCCATCACCCGCGGCTGATGGAGATTCTGGCATCCGCGGAACACCAGCTTCGAATCGTTCTGGCGACGCAGTCTCCCCTGGTATTTGCCGTGGAACGCAATGGAATCATCCTGCCGCGATACGAGACGGCTACCGGCGAACTGTTGCATGACCCGCGCGGGGAGTTGCGCGGCCTGGCGGAAGAACTGCTGCGCGGCGGGATCTGCTCACTGCTGTTCGCCCCGCCGATCAACATTGGCGAACTTGACTTGCTGGCGCACGAAATCAGCCAGGTTCCGAGGAATACAGCGCCCGGCGATACGGCTTCGCGCAAGCTGTGGGACGCCTGGATCGCGCAGCACCGCATCTCCGGAATCCGTATCAATGTTCCGACCGAGCGGCGCGATTCGTTGTTGCTGGCCAGCCTGGTGTCAGCGGTGCTCGCCTATGACCAAGCGCCGCGGCAATCTCCGCGTTCGCGGGCCGCGCAGGAGCAACCCGCGGCGAACTTCGATCAAGTCGCGGCAACCTTACGGGTGCTGGCAAAGCTGGCTCCGCCTCGCGACCCGGAAATGCAGCCTTCTGCGGCGGATGTGGCGCGGCGGTTTCATTCGGTCGTCACCGGCAGCGAACGAACAGCGGTTTCTCTCATCGTGCACGGAATTTCCCATGTAAAACCGAGAGAAGGCGAGACCCTGGAGCCCTACCTAGAGCGGCTGGCGGACTCGGTAATTCTTGCGTTTGTGATGCAGGAGTTTGCATCCGGGAAAACCACTCCGCCGGAAATCGCGCCCCTGCTGATCGAGCTGGACCGGGAGCGCAGCGAAGCGGCCACCGGCGCGAACGCCCGCTTCGGAAGCCTGCAGTATGACGAAACGCGCGTGGCCAATTTGTGCGAAAGATTCTGGAATAGGATGCCGGCGCGCGTGAAAGCGAAAATATTGCGCAGCCCGGATGCCTGGTGCGTGCCAGCCGTCGTGGTGGGCCGTTATCTGGAACCGCTGGCTACGGCCGCAGAAACAAAGAAGGCCGAAGCGGCGGGGCGTGAGGGACGCACGGTGCTTGTGGCTTATGCGCGGTGTCTGGAATCGGAGGAAGGCAAGGCGCGCCGCGCCGTGGCCGCAGGTCTTGCTGAAATTGCTCCGCAGATTGAACGTTTGTGGCCGCATTCATCCGTTACGGATTTCGGGCGCGGCATCGTGCATGCCCTTCTTCTGGAAACTTCTCCGGGGATTGCCGGATTGCTGTCCGCGCTGGTGGAGAAGTTGGCCCGTGTTTCTCTGGCCCGGCGGGAATACGTCGAGTTCGAGCGAATCCTGGAAACGCTGGAGTCCGCGCCCCGGGACAACGAACACGCCCATATTTCCACACTCGTGGAGCGCATCCTCTCCGATGAGCAGTGGCTCTATCTGGTGGACGAAGCACTGGCGAATCGCCCGCTCAGCCCGGTCATCCCGCGACTGCTGCGCAGGTGTCCGGACCGGCTGATCGACCGGCTGGGCCTGCTGCTCACGGCGCCCAATGGAATGAATTATCTTTCCGCAATGGTGCGATTGGTTCACGGGTCCGGTGAACCCGTCCTGGGCGCGCTGGAGTCGCGTTTGTACGAACCGCGTCGTCAGCGCATCGTCACCGCAATTCATCTTTTGTCGTGCGCGGACCCCAAACGCCTGGCGGCCGCCCTTCCCAGGGCTCTGGCGAGTTGGGATTGGAATTTGCAGGACCTTGCCGTTACGGAGTTAGTGAAGTGGACCAACCCGCCGGTGGTCGCGGCCACCACGCAGGCCTTTCTTGCCACGATAGCTGAAGCCCATGCCATGGTTGTGCCCGGCATGATCGACCATCTGGCATTCGCTCACGATTTGGCCGCCGCTCCCCTGTTGATTCAGGTAGCAGCCGGCGAACATGTGGCGCTGCGCGACATGTATCTCCGCATCAAAGCAACCGAAGCCCTCGGCACAATGCGCGCGGCCGATGCGGCCCCGCTGTTGCGGCGAATCGTCCGGGAACGCAATGGCCTGGTTCACAGCGAACCGGCCGCGCTGCGCTGTGTCGCTGAAGAGGCGCTCGGACTGCTTGAAAACCATCCCTCGTCGGCGCGTTCCCGAATGGCGGAAAGCGCGCGTTTCAAATCCGGCATGGCCCATTCGCGGCCTCGCCGGTATCTCCGGGTGCGTTTGAAAACTCCGTTGCCCGCGACAATTGCGGGGAAGCGTGGCGGGACGGCGCGTGTTCGAAACCTCGCCTTGGGCGGGGCGTTTCTGGAAACCGACCAGCGCCTGATCCTGGGCGACTCGGTGCAAGTGGAGCTGCGAACCGGCCTGCGAAAAATTCACTTCACGGCGGTGGTGCGCAACATCGCCCCCAATGGAACCGGCGTCGAATTCGTTCACATGAAGTCCGAGGACCGCGAACGCTTGCGGCAACTGGTCACGCAACTGCTCAAGTAAGCCGCAGCAACAATTCTTTCTTCTCATCCTGGTCGTTTCTCGCGGCAACACTCTCCCGAGTCCCAATCCACAAATTCTTTGCGTGGCGCGACAGTTTTCAAGACCAACGGATCAAACCGCTCCCCCCGTCCTTCCGGTTCCCAAGGGGTAAAAGCCACATTCCGATAAGACGGGTGATCTCAAGGGTTCGACGCAACACTTGGCTCGCAGTCCCCTTTGCTAGAGTTTAAAGGGTCTTATGGTCCTCAAAGCTAATTCACAGAAAAAGCATCCCTGTTTAGGTCTAATTACGTACAACCCCGAAGGGTCAATTCATTCTGGAAGTATTGTCGGATGAACAGACTAGATGGTGTTGCATCGACCGGTTGAACCGGCAGGGGTTCTCGTCAACTGGCTCCCACATGACATAACACGACTTCACCGGACCTATCCGAATCTATGCGCTTGCTTCGGCGGCAAGTGTTTCCCGTGTAATATATCGGCAGGCGAGGGTTGTCACAATGAATGGTAAGGTCAAGGTAGTCCGAACACGGCGGTTTTCCGCGCATCACATACTTATTGGGGCTGCTCGGGCTGCGGTCGAAGATGCAGAGGCGAAGCTGCCTGGCTGGACATATAGTCAGCTTACCGCTATTACGTTGTGCGGTCTCGCCATTGAGGCGATATGCAACGCCGTTGGTGACCGCGTAGTTGCCGACTGGAAGGATTTTGAAAGGGCAAGCCCAACCGCGAAGTTACGGTTGTTGTGTGAACATTTGAACGTTCAATACGACAAGAACCAGGAACCCTGGTCAACTGTGCACTGGCTATTAAGACAACGAAACGCAATTGCTCACGCGAAGCCACAACTGGTGAAAGAAGAACACGTGTGGTCTCGTGATGAGTATGATCTCCGCCGCACAGAATACCCGCTATCCGACTTAGAGCGAGAGCTAAGTTTGGATAATGCGAAGCGTTCACTGAGTGCCACGAAAGATGTATTGTTATGTCTCACTGAGGTTATACCCGACGAAGACTGTCTTGGCCTTTACTCCGACTCTTGGGAGGGCTCCGCGAGTGCGATGAATGACGACTAGGCCCAAACCGACGGGCTGTGTCAGGGCCTGATAAACGGTCTTATCGGAATGTGGGAAATTGCCTCAATGAAGGCGCGGATCACATTCCGCTAAGAGGGATTCCCTGGACTCGGGCTGAAGTGGTAGTGCTAAATGAGAAGTGCATCATTGGAACTGAATATGAGTCTGTGAAAGTCATGTATGCGATCTATTTAACTCCTCGACTGTTAGTGAAATTACGATTCAATTTTTCAAGTGACGCAGGCCCAGCCCATGCGAAATTGTGACGAGAAGCGTGGATGCTCCGCCGCAGGCGGGATAAATCGCGGCTTTGCGTCGGTGGCGGTTATGATTCGTCGGAACTGGGAGTGGAAAGCAGCGGCCGGGGAAATGTCTCGACAGGCTCGATTTCCGGAACATTTTCACTGCCGACGCCCATCTCCTTGAACTTGCGGGCGGAGGGGATGAGGCGGCTGTCAAACGATGCGACGGCACTGTTGTAAGCCTTGTTGGCGCGCTCAAGTCCTTTTGCGATTTCGGATAGATGCTCGGCAAACTTCACTACACGGTCGTACAAATCCTTGCCCAGGTCCTTGATGCGCTCGGCGTTCTCGGCGACGAGTTGCTGTTTCCATCCATAGGCAATCGCCCTCAGCAGCGCGATGAGCGTGGTGGGGCTGGCGAGAACAACGCGCTTCTCGATGGCATCCTCGATGAGCGTGCGGTCCTGCTCCAGCGCGGCGCTGAAAAAGGACTCCCCGGGAACAAAAAGAACGACGAATTCGGGGGTGGGATCAAACTGCTTCCAGTATTCCTTCGCCGACAGCCCTTTGATGTGATCGCGAACCAGGGCGGCATGCTGCATCATGGCTTCCCGGTATTCCGCGTCCGAGTGCGCGCTGACCGCCTTGAAAAAGGCGTGCAGGGGAACTTTCACATCCACGACGATCTGCGTGCCGCCGGGAAGGTGGATAATCAGATCCGGACGCAACCGCCCGTCTTCGGTATCGACCGATTGTTGTTCCTGGAAATCGCAGTGCGGAGACATGCCGGCCAGCTCGACGACGCGCCGCAAAGTCAACTCACCCCACTGCCCCTTCACCTGCGGTTGCTTCAGGGAATTGACCAGGCTCCCGGTTTCCTGCCGCAACTCCTTACTGGTGGTGGCCAGGAGTTGCACCTCACTGCGCAGGCTGCCATAGGCTTCCTGCCTGGCGGACTCCACCCGGGATACTTCGGAGCTAAGGTTTTTCAGTGCCGTTTCGAGCGGGTTCACCATGGATTGAATGGCAACCTTGCGCTGTTCCAGGTCCCCTTCAGCTTCCTTCTGCAGGGAATCAAACCTGGATTTCGCCAGTTCCATGAATTGTTGGCTGCTGGCCTGCAGGGCCTCGCCGGCCAGCGACTGGAAGGCTTCCCTCAGCTTCACTTGCGCGTCATCGAGCAGGCGCCTCTGCTCGGCAAGGTTTTCGCGCTGCGATTCGGCTTCCTTCTCCGCCGTCGCGCGCAGTTTTTGTTCCTCTTCAATCCTGGTCTGCGCGACTCGCAAGTCCTGCTGTAACGCTTCAGACTGTTTTTTCAGTTCTCCCACAGTGGCGTCCAGGCCCGCGGCTCGCCTCTCGAGATCGAGACGCGAGGCCCCCGCCGAAGATTTCGCCCACATCCAGGCAATGGCAAATCCGGCCGCAAAGCAGGCGAAGGCAATCAGTATTTCGGTTCCCATCATGAGGGCGCCTTAAGCGAAAGGTATGGCAAAACTCCACATCGCGGAGGCGATTCTACCATGTTCGCCTCTGCGGTTCGCGGGTCACCCGGAAACCCCACGGGAAATACCAACGGGCCTGAAGACAAAACAGAGCGAAGCCGTGACTCCCGTGGACGGGCCGGCCTTCCCGGAAATGGTCGATGGTCACTGCAGCGCCCGCCATGCGGAGTCGAGAAAAAAAGCAAGCTTTCCGTCGGGCTTGCCGTCCAGGATGCGCTTGAGATCCTCACGAGTCCGGGAGACGTTCTCCGGGGCCTGATCGATGTCATCGATGACATGGCCGATGCGCGCGGCCATATTCCCTCTTGAAATTTTCCGGGCATCCACCAGGCTCCGCCGGGCCGATTCGATGTCGGGCAGCCCCCCGCTGGTGGAGAGCAGCCGCGCGGTAAGGGTGTAATTGCCCGAGGCGAGAAATCTCAGGAATACGGGAGCAATATTGTCCTCTCCACCGGAAGTTGCCAGCCTCAGAATGTTTCCGCGGGCGAGCGAGAGTTGGATAATGTCCGGCGAACCGTTGCGAATCTCAACCGCCAGCCGATCCGTCGAGCCTTGCACGCGGAGTGTGAGCTGTCCCTGTGTGCCTGCGTTCGGCGCATCCGCCGGGCCGGTGAATTCGAGCCGCACCATGGTGACGGAAACACGCTCCGCTTCAATCTCATTCACCCTCACGCGCAGGGCCACCGGCCCAATGGGAACGTGCGGCCCGGGCAGAACCACAAGCGAAACCGGTGATGCGGCCACCACCAGGCATAGCTGGTCGCCCAAAAACACACGATCCAGATCCGCCTGGCCGCGAAAGTGTACGCCCTGAATCGTAAATCGGTCAGGGATCGCAAGAATCTTAGGATAGGAAATTATTCGGACACCGGGGGAGGCGTTTTCGGGCGCCGGAAGGGGTGCCGGTACGTGTGCCGATTCTTCGGAGGCGACTACGGTGGAATTAGCGGAAATTTTCCGCCCGGGAATCTTGGCGATCAACTTGGCGATCAACACGCCGGGATCGCGCGGGGCGATGAACAGCGCGCGCCCCGTCGCGTCGGTAGTGACCTTCTGACCGCCGGAAAGTTCCACGGCAATCCCGGGCAGCAGGCGGCCGGAAGCGTCCAGCACGGCGAGCGTTGCAGGCGCTCCGGCGATCGATTTTTGCGGGAGGATAATCGTGCGTGGGGCTGGACCTGGCGTCTCCGGAATCTGCCGGCCCTGCGCAATTGCCGCGCAGCCGGTCAGCAGGAGCAGGAGCGCCAGGTATCTGCCGGACCGGTTGCCACGTACCCACGCGGGAAGCATGGCAGTGATTCTACCGCGCCGGGCAACTGCGATTGAACGGGAAATCGGAGGATGTCGCGGATCATCTGGACATCTGTGTGCGCGGAGAAAGAATGACGGTTCCCACAAGCGGTTCCGGAATACTGCGTCCCTACGAATTGGCAAGGTGGAAAATCTTCGCATCCAGGAAATAACGGTACAGTTCGGGATCGAGTTCCTGATCGCGGACGGACATCTCCAGAATGTCGAGGGCGCGCTCGGGAGGTACGGCCCGTTTGTAGGGCCGGTCCGAGGCCGAAAGCGCATCGAAAATATCGCAAATCGTCATGATCTTCGCCTGCACGGGGATTTCATCGCCGCGCAGTTTGTAAGGATATCCCGTGCCGTTCAGCTTCTCGTGATGAGCGCGGGCAATTCGCGGGATTTCCCGAATTTCCTTGGTCCAGGGAATCTGGAGCAGAAAATTGAAGCTGTGGACCACGTGGGACTCGATCTGGGCGCGCTCGTCCGGATTGAGGCTCCCTTTCGGGATCGATAGAAAATGAACCTCGTCCTGCGTAAGCACGGGGCGTTCGACGCCGCGCGGGTCTCGATAGGACTGCATCGCGATCTCGAAGAGCCGGTCAAACTTTCCGGCCGGCAGCACGGTCGGTTCATTGGCCTGCACGATGGTTTCAAACGCGTCTTCCATCTGGGCCTTGCGGAGGCGGTATTCCTCTTCCAGCGTGGCGATGCGCACAAGCGCTTCGGCGCGGTCCATTTCCAGCAGTGCCCGCACCTTTTCTCGTTCCAGGCCGGCTTCGAGGTCTTTATAGAGGTAATCGAAGCGGTGCGCGACGACATCCATCTGCATCGGGTAGAGTTTCTTCGCTTTGACCAGCACCTCTTCGCGCACGCCGACTTTTCCAAAATCGTGCAGCAGGGCCGCATAGCGGATTTCCTTCATCTGTTCGTGCGTAAACCTAGTTTTCGCGTAGTTGCCCGTATCCACGCGGTCCACGATTTCAGCAAGGCCAACCGTCATTTTCGAAACGCGTTGCGAATGGCCCGAGGTCGTGGGGTCGCGCTGTTCGATGGCCGTCACTGCGGCCTGCACGAAGCCTTCGAACAGCGTTTCGATATCTTGATACAGGCGGCCATTTTCATATGCGACGGCGGCCTGCGACGCCAGCGAAAGAGCCAGCCGTACCGTGCGGCGGGAAAAAGGTTTCACCTCACGGGCCACAATCTCCGGACTGGTCAAGCGCGCGTTCGGGTGGACCTTGCTATTGATCAGCTGCAACACGCCGATCACTTCGCCGCGGCCATTCTTCATGGGGAGCGTCAGCAGGGACCTGGTCCTGTATCCGGTTTCCGCGTCATACCGCCGATTGAACCGGTAGGGGCGCCCGCTGGGTATCCGGTGAGCGTCAGCCAGATTGATGACTTCCCCGTGCGTCGCCGAATAGCCGACCAGGGAATCCTCCCGCAGGGGAAGTTCAAATTCGGCAAACGGAAACTGCATGCTGTCGTTTTGGATAAGCTTGAACCGGAGGTGACGATTACCCGGGCTGGCGGAAAGCACGTCCGGGCGGGTTTCCTCCACCAGGTACAGGGAACCGGCATCGGCGCCGGTGATCTGGCGGGCTTTGGTCAGAATCATGTCGAGCAGCGCCCCGACTTCGTGCGTCCCCGACAGGGCGATACCGATGCGATTCAATTCTTCCATCTCGCGCTCGGCCCGTTTAAGGTCGGTGCGAGCGGCGCGCTCCCGCTGGGCCAGATCGATGTTGGCAAAGGCCGCGTCCACCGTCCGGCGCACCAGTGCCGCATTGGCCTTGCGCGGAAGCGTCGCAAAGCATCCCTGTTCTTGCTCACCCTTGGCGCCATTGTGCGATATGCCGATCAGCCGAATGGTCGCGGTGCGGCCGGTCAGGTGGCGCAGGGCGCTCAGATCGTCGGTGCCAAGATCCACCAGGCACACGACAGGAGAATTGCGAACCTTTGGCGCGGCGACGCGGCGGCCGTTGGATAGGCGCGGCAGCGCCCGAAGGGCATATCGCCCGCTCAGCGGGCGCGCCAAAGGAGCGGCCAGTGACCGCTCAAAGTACCAGATTTCAGGTTGTTGCGGCATATGCGAGGGTTTTGGACGCAGCAGAGGGGGGTCTGCATGCTTTCCGCACACCCCATTATACCGGAACAGGACGGTGCCGCCTAGCTGGAGAATCCCGATGGTGTCGAGAAAGGACGTAACTACTTGCGGGACAGGCTATTGCACCCTAAAAATCGGTTTGCTAGGCTGAAATTCATAAGGCATAAGGAGTGATGTGGCTGAAAGTGGCACTGCTTTGTAAATCAGGCTCGGAAAATTTCGAAACGATTTCAACCGTGTAGCCGAGCTAATGAGGGCTCTCTTGCGCATTCAAACCGGCGCGCGCACCGACCTTGGGCGCGTCCGAAAAAACAACGAAGATTTTTATCAAATCGAGCCCTCGCTGCAGTTGTATGTGTTGTCGGATGGGATGGGTGGACAGGCCCATGGCGAAGTGGCCAGCCATCTCGCCGTCCAGACCATCGTGACCTACTGCCAACAGGCTGAAAACAGCCGCGCGACCCCGATCTTCGGAGAGGCACAACCTGACGTTTCCGACCGGACCAACCGGCTGGCGAGCGCGATCCATCTGGCCAACCGCAAAGTGTATGAATCGGCTGCCGCAAACTCCGAGCAGAAGGGCATGGGGGCGACCATCGTGGCCGCATGGATCGAAGGGCCGAGACTTTCTCTGGCGCACGTGGGCGATAGCCGGGCCTACCTGTTGCGGGCCGGTTCGCTCAACCAACTGACGGCGGATCATTCCCTGGTCGCCGAGAAGGTGCGCATTGGCATCCTGACGCCACAGGAAGCCGACGCCAGCGATTTGCAAAGCGTGCTGACGCGCGCCGTAGGCACTAGCGGCACCGTGCAGGTCGACGCCAACGAGCAGATCCTGCTGGAGGGCGACTGCCTGCTGCTGTGTTCGGACGGGCTGACGCGCATGGTGACCGACCCCGAAATCGCGAGCACGCTGCTGACCAGCACGTCCGCGCAGGAAGCCGCGGATCGCCTGGTGGAGCTGGCAAATGAGTATGGCGGAGCGGACAACATTAGCGTGGTTGTGCTGCGCGTCCATCAGAAGCCGGAAAGTGTGCTGGAGCGCCTGAAGATTTGGAAACGAAATTCCGGGTGAAGCGCTGCGGGCTGCGGCCCGAGAGGATCCCAGATGGCCAGACTCGTGCTGAAATTTGGAAACACCGCGCTGAAAGAGGTTCCGCTCGGAACACGGCCGGTGACGATTGGGCGCGCACCGGACAACGATATTCCCATAGACAACCTCGCGGTTTCCAATTATCACGCGCGCGTGTACGTCGAAGCGGGTTCCCTGGTGATCGAGGATCTCAACAGTCTCAACGGGTCGTTTCTGGACGACATTCGCATTGAACGGGCCATGCTCAAGGATGGCGACACGATCCTGATCGGCAAACATCACATTCTGGTGGACCAGGAACACGATGCGACTCTGCCCATGGACGGCTGGCGCAAGGCCCCGGCCCCGCGCGTGAATGAGACGATGATCCTCGATACGAACGAACGCCGGAAGATGCTGGAAATGGCGGCCATGGCAGGGGAACGATCTCAGCTCGCGCCGGAGCGTCTGCGCGTGCCCACGCTTACCGTGCTGCGCGGGCGCACCAATCAAAAAGAGTATCGCATTGCGGGAAAGCTGACCGTCATCGGCCATTCGAAAATGGCCACGATTCGCCTGCGCGGATGGTTCACACCGGAGATTGCAGCGCAAATCAACAAGCACGAGGACGGCTACTATCTGGCCCGTGGGGACCGCGTGCCGAAAATCAATGGAGTTCAAATCGAGGGCCTGACCAGGCTCAACGATGGGGATTTGATCGAAGTGGGGCGCGTGCGGCTCAATTTCCTGTATCGCGATTAATCTTGTGCTGCGCACGCAGGGGCGACTTTCCGGATCATGGCAATTTCCACCGGCAGTGAATCGCGGCGCGGCGTGCGAGCATGGCTGCGTGAATGGTGGCATCGGCGCGTCCCCTTCGCCATCAGTCTGGTACTGACCGCGTTCGCGCTGCTGATCTACTCCTACACGTTCATCGGCGACCGCCCGACCGCGCTGTTTTCGTTCGTCAACCGCCTGGAACTGAACGCGCTGGACCTCCGGTTTCGCCTTCGCCCCGACAGCTACAAACATCCCGACCCGCGCATCATCATCGTGGACATCGACCAGCGTTCCCAGGAAATCCTCGGCCGGTGGCCCTTCTCTCGCACCTATTTTGCGCGCATGCTCGACGCGCTGCGTGAAGACGGCGCGAAAGTCGCGGCCTTCGACATCACCTTCAGCAAGCCCGACGAAACCGCCGCGCCCCTGCGCGAGTTGCGCGAAAACATAGCCGATCGCCGCAAGCAGGGCGAACAAACCGATCCCCGCCTGCTCGCCGATCTCGACCGGCTCTCAAAGCAATACGACGGGGACCAGCAGTTCGCTCAAGCGATCGAGCGCTTCGGAAATGTGGTTCTCGGAAATTTCTTTCTCTACTCCGAATACGACCTGGAGGGCGTCGACGACAAGACGCTCGACCGCTACGCCAACATCCTCGCCGATTTTCCGTTCCCGCAGGTGCGCGCGGCAAATCCGAAAACCGGCCAGCGCGATCTGTCGCGCCTGATGCAGAGCTTTGGCGAGCCGTACGGGCTTCTTCCCAAAGGCACGCAGGCCAATATCGCAGTTCTCAGCGACGCCCTGCGCACCGCTCACGGCGCCACCGGCTTCTTCAACGTGGAACCCGACCCCGACGGCGTCGTGCGGCATTCCCTGCTGGTGCTTCCCTACGGACGCTCCAAAAACTATGAGGATTGGGACCTCTACGGGTCGCTCGATGTGCAGGCCGTGCGCCTCTACCTGGGCCTGCCGGATCAGCAGACCATACTCGATTTCAGCCAGACCGGCATCACCGCGCTGGAATTCGGTCCTTCGCTGGTGATCCGGCCCGATGCGGTCGGGCGCATGATGATCAATTACGAAGGCGGCGCGGCTACCTATCCGTCCGTCTCCATCGCCGATGTTGTGAACCGCAAATTCCAGCCGGGCACATTCAAAGGGAAAATTGTCCTCGTGGGAGCCTCCGCGACGGGCATCGGCGATCTGCGCTCGACGCCGTTTGGCGGGATCGATTACCCGGGCGTCGAAATCCACGCGAACGTGATCGATAATATTTTGAACCGACATTTTCTGATTCACGGGGCCAATCAAGTTGCGGTGGATCTCCTGCTGATCCTGCTGTTCGGCGTGCCGTTGGGAGTGTGGCTCGCGCTGGCGAAGCCTCGCTCCATGCTGTATGCATTGCTGCTTCTGGTGCCGTTCGGGTTGGGCGTGTGGTACGCGTTTCTGCACGGCTGGTGGCTGAACTTCATTGTGCCGTCGGGAACGCTGGTCGCGAACGTGGGCTTTGTCGCCATGTATCGCGCTCTGGTGGAAGAAAAAGAAAAGCGGCGCGTGCGCGGGGCGTTCCAGCAATACTTGAGCCCGGAAGTGATTCGCCGCCTGCTGGAAAATCCCGATCTGGTGAAACCTCGCAAGACGGAAATCACGGTGATGTTCAGCGATGTCCGCGGATTCACGACCCTCTCGGAAAAACTCGACGCCCAGGAACTCGCCGCGCTGCTGAACGAATACCTGACCGACATGACGCAGATTGTTTTTCGCCACGACGGAACGCTGGACAAATACATTGGCGACGCGGTGATGGCGTTCTGGGGCGCTCCGTTTGAGATGCCGGGGCACGCGACGCAAGCCTGCCATGCAGCACTGGAAATGATCGCCCGGTTGAAGCATATGCAGGCGAAGTGGAAAGCGGAGGGAAAGCCGGTCCTCGACATCGGCGTCGGCCTGAGCACGGGCGTCGCGTCGGTCGGAAACATGGGCTCGGAGTTGCGATACGGCTACACGGCGCTGGGCGACACCGTAAACCTGTCCGCGCGCCTGGAAGGCCTGAACAAGGAATACGCCACGCACATTCTGCTGAGTGAAGCCACGTATGCGATGGTGCAAGATCCGCTTCTGGTGTTTCGCGAACTCGATCTGATTCGCGTGAAGGGCAAACTGCAGCCCATCACGCTGTACGAATTGATTGCCGCGCGCGGCACCCCGGAAGGCGATGCGCCGGGGCTCGCCGAGCGCCTTGAGCTGTTCGCGCAGGGGCGGGCGTGTTACCGGGAACGCCGCTGGCAGGACGCGCAAATCGTCTTCGAAAAACTGCTCGAGCGCTGGCCCGAAGACGGCCCCGCGCGGATGTATTGGAATCGCTGCAAGGAATATTTCGTGGCGGGGCCCGAGGAAGACTGGGACGGCGTCTACGTCATGACGCACAAATAGGATTTTCCTGCATTTCCTGAGTTTCCTTTACCTCCCGTACTTCCTGCGCTCCCTGTTATCCCGGCGGCCAGCGGAAATCCCTGCCGCCGAGCAAATGCAGATGCAGATGAAACACGGACTGCCCGGCTCGGGGCCCGTTGTTGACCACCGTGCGATAGCCCTGGGTGAGCTTGCGATCGCCCGCGAGCTTGGCGGCGATCAGTTGGAGCTTGCCTAGCATGGCGGCGTCCTGCTCGGTCGCCTCCGTCAATGAAACCAGATGTTTCCTGGGACATAGCAGGATGTGCGCCGGCGCCTGGGGCTGTATATCCTCAAAGGCGAAAATCTCCGCGTCCTCGTATACCAGTTTCGCGGGAATTTCCTTGCGTCCAATCTTGCAGAACAGGCAATCGTCCATGGCGAGTCCTTGGAGTTCAGAGGTTCAAGGCAAAAGTCGAAAGCTAATAACCCTTTTTTCCGTTTACTTGCCGCCAAAATCATTCGGCTGGTCCAGCCGCATCACGAAGGTCTGTAATCCATCGCTGTTTTTCAATTGCGTGGCCAGTTGTTGCGCCGCCTCCGGGTTCGAAACGCGGCCGACGCGCACGCGATAGAAATGCCCGCTAGGCGCATCATAATCCTGAATGAAGATCGGCTGGTAGCGCTCCAGCAGGCGATCGCGGAGCCTTTCCGCATTCGAGCGATCGGTAAAAGCGCCGACCTGCACGGTGAAGTCACCGGTGGCCGAACTGGGCCCGGAAAGCAGCACAATGCGCACGGGCGCGGTGCCGGTGCCGATCATGTCGAGAGAAACGGCTGCGGCGTGCGCAAGATCGATAATGCGATTTCCCACGAAAGGGCCCCGGTCGATGACGCGCACTTCCACACTGCGCCCGTTATTCAAATTCGTGACACGCACGATGCTGCCGAACGGAAGCGTCCGGTGCGCGGCCACGAAAGTATTCATATCGAAAATTTCGCCGTCTGCGGCGCGGCGTCCGTTAAAAGGCTCGCCGTACCAGGATGCGATGCCCTCCTCCACGTAAATGCCCGGAATAAACGGAGTGTTTCTTGTCGGCGGCTGCGCCGTGGATGGCGCGGGCGCCGCTCCAGGCTGTGACACGGGCCCGGAAGGGGCAGGGGCTGGGGCTGTAACGGGGCGGCGTCCGGCGCAACCTGCCGCGGCAAGGACTGCGGCGAGCAAAACGATTTGCGGGCCCCAACGCGAATGCAGCATGAAACAACTTGCGGGCCTGCGCTCAACCACGTCGTACACCAGTCTCCCTCAGCATTTTCAAAGCGCATCCCTTCCTCGATCCGCGCGCCACGATTCTGCGAACAATACGAGTTTCGCGTCCGCGCGGAATTCCAGCTATTATAGGCATGCGATAATTTCCCGGCAAGGAGACGACGTGCCACTTCCAGTCCGTTGGCGCTACAAAATCGACCGCTGGCGCAGCCAGATGGCTCAAATGTTCCATTCCGAGCCCAAACAATCGCGCCCGAGACTGTGTCCCGCGTGCGGCACGCTGGTGGGCTCGACCGCAACCAAATGCCACCAGTGCGGCGCGAGCATGACGTTTTCACTCTCCGCGGCCAGCCGTTCCCTCAGCCGTTGGATGCCGCAAACCTCTCCAGTGACCTATGCCATGCTGGCGATTTGCTGTGTGATGTATGCGCTGGAGTTCATCGTCACGTTGCGGTTTCAGGGTGGCGGCGGCCTGCGAGGCGGAATCATGGGCCTGGGGGGAATCTCAACGCCAGTGAGCATCCGTCTGGGCGCGTCTTTACCACTCCAATATAATGTCCAGCAACCCTGGCGGCTCATCACCGCCATTTTTCTTCACGGCGGATTGCTGCACATCGGATTCAACATGTGGGTCCTGATGGATATCGGCCCCATGGTCGAGGAATTGTACGGTTCGGCGCGATACTTTTTCCTGTTCATTGTGACGGGCGCGGCGGGATACCTGGTGAGCTCATTTATGGGGCATTTGAGCGTGGGAGCTTCCGGCTCGCTTCTGGGGTTGATCGGCATTCTTCTCGCCGCAACCACGGGCCGAAAAACCCACGCCGCGCAGGCGCTTCGCAGCGCGTTGATTCGCTGGCTGATTTATATCGCAGTTCTTGGATTCATGTTCAGCGGCACCGATAATTCGGCGCATTTGGGCGGGCTGGCCTCGGGTTACCTGCTCGGCCGCTTGATGATTGACCGTCCTCCGGCAGACGTCATCGAACGGCGCCGCGCGGATTTGCTGGGCTGGATTGCGGGGATCGTTGTCGTCGCGAGTTTCGCCTTTATGGTAGTCAGCTACCTGCAGAATTCGTAGTGAATCCCCGGTAGGACAGGCTTCAGCCTGTCTGATTTTGACTTCTGGTAGTATAGCAAAAATCAAAACCCGACAGGCTGAAGCCTGTCCTACTTACCTGCTTGCGCGAAACAGTTCGTGAAAGAAAAAACAGGTCAAGTATGAGGCTCGCTCAGCCGGCGAGTGATCGTAAAACTATAGTGAAAGCCGGAGAACACCGTCAGAGCGGCGGTTAGATAGCCGATGACATTGCGGGCGTGCGACAGCCAGGGCCACTGGGTGACGGCCAACAGCACTACCGCAAACACGAGCAGGATTTGCAGCGCCGTGGTGAGCTTGCCGTAAATGCTCGGCGGAAACGGCCGGTAACCCGCCACCACCAGGATCACCGCCGCCGTCATCAGGATCAGGACGTCCCGGCTCAACACCAGTGTCGCGAGCCACCAGCTGATCTTCCGGTTCATCGCCAGCACCACAAACGAAGAGGAAAGCAGCAGTTTATCGGCGATGGGATCGAGGTAGGCGCCCAACGCCGTCTTCTGGTTCATCGAGCGCGCCAGCAGGCCATCCAGCCCGTCGGTCAGCGCGGCAATAATAAGAACACCCAGCGCCAAACCGTACCAGCGATAATGGATGGAAATAATAAAAAACGGCATAAATCCCAGGCGAAGGAACGTGAGTTGATTGGGTACGGTGAAGATGCGGGATGCCATTTTTTTGGACTCGACTGCACCTTACGCGAACAGCGTGAGATAGTCCCTGATCGAGCGGCCCACGCGCTGCTCGAATCTTCCGGAAAGCGACGGGATGGAGCCGTGCGGTTCGTCCAGCGCGATGCGCTCGACGCGCTGCATCGGAAAAAACAGCGTGGGCAACCCGATGCGCTCGCCTTCCGGGTCCATCACCTGCCGGATGAAATCGTCGAAGGAATTCAGATCGATCCCGCGCACGGTCACGCCCGAAGTATTCATGGAAACCAGCGCGCCCCATAATTTTTCCTTGGGGGAGTGCAGGCTCAGAATCACGATCGAATTCGGTTCCAACGTTACGCTCGTTTTCCGCATCCCGGGGGATGCAACTTCACAACGAAATCGTCTTCAGGTTCTCCGCAACGCGCAGTTTCGGTTCGGTAATTTTCTGGACGTCCCCGGGAGTAACGCCGGGAGCCACCTCGCGCAGTTCCAGCCCCTGCGGCCTGACGGCAATGACGGCCAGCTCGGTAATAATCAGATCCACGACCTCGAGCCCGGTGAGCGGCAACGTGCACTTGTTGAGAATCTTGGGCTTTCCGTCTTTTGTGGCGTGCTCCATGGCGATGATGACGTGCGGCGAACTGGCCACCAGATCCATCGCGCCGCCCATGCCTTTCAGCATTTTGCCGGGAATCGCCCAATTCGCCAGGTTTCCCTTTTCATCCACCTGCAGCGCGCCGAGGACGGTCATGTTCACGTGGCCGCCGCGAATCATGGCAAACGAATCCGCGCTCGAAAAATAGCAGGTTCCGGGAATCTCCGTGACGGTTTCCTTGCCCGCGTTGATCAGGTCCGGATCTTCGTCGCCTTCGAAGGGAAACGGCCCCACGCCGAGCATTCCGTTTTCCGATTGCAGCACCACTTCCATCCCGGCCGGTATGTAATTGGCGACCAGCGTGGGGGTGCCGATGCCGAGATTCACGTAGTAGCCGTCGCGCAATTCCTGCGCCACGCGCCGGGCAATTCGTTCCCGCTTGCTTTCTTCCGACAGTGCCATGCTCTCCCCTTCCAGGCGTGCGGCAGCCGTTTTCTCTACGCGCGTTTGCGCACCGTTCTCTTTTCAATCTTCTTGTCGTAATGCGTTCCCTGGAAAATTGCATCCACGAAAATTCCCGGCGTTTGCACCGATTCCGGGGTCAGGGTTCCCAGATCGACGAGTTCCTCGACTTCGGCGATGACGTAATCGGCCGCAGTGGCCATCACGGGATTGAAATTCCGCGCGGTCTTGCGGTAGATCAGGTTTCCCCAGCGATCGCCCCTCCACGCCTTGATGAAGGCGAAATCGCCGCGCAATCCGCGCTCCAGAATGTATTTGCGCCCGTTGAACTCGCGCGTCTCTTTTCCTTCCGCGATCATCGTGCCCACTCCGGTGGGCGTGTAAAACGCCGGAATGCCCGCGCCGGCCGCGCGCATGCGTTCGGCCAGCGTGCCCTGCGGATTCAACTCCACTTCGACTTCCCCGCTCAATACCTGCTGTTCAAACAGTTTATTCTCGCCCACGTAGCTGGCGATCATTTTCCTAATCTGATGCGATTCCAGCAGGATTCCCAGGCCGACGCCGATGGCCCCCGCGTTGTTCGAGGCGCACGTCAGGTTTTTCGTGCCTTTCCTGCGCACGGCGTCGATGAGATTTTCCGGAATGCCGCAAACCCCGAAACCGCCCACCAGGATGGTGGCTCCGTCAAACAGTTTCGCGATTGCAACGTCGGCGTTGGCTACGCGTTTGTCCATCGAATACGGCTCCCGATACCCGTGATAATAGATCGAAACCTAAAAGCTCATCGTCATTCCGCAAAATCGCAGCGCCACTCTACTGCAAATCGCGCAGAATCTTGTACAGTTCCCCGGCAGCCGCAAATTCATCCTCAAGCGCGCGCGTCCGCAGGTCGCCTCGAAGCTGCTCAAGCGCCTGGATCATCAGATCCAGCACGCGGTCCAGATTGTCGCTGTTGGTCAGGATAATATCACGCCAGACCGAATACGGGCTCCCCGCCAGCCGCAAGGCATCCCGCAGTCCGCGCCCGGCGAGCGTCACCGGCAGACCCGTTTCATCGGTTTGATTGCGCACCACTCCGGCGAGCGCGACCGAGAGAAGCTGCGGGAGGTGCGACACAATCGCCGCGGCCCGGTCGTGCCCTTCCGCATCCAGCCACACCGGCTCGGCGCCCATTTTTTCGATCCACGCGACAAATTTTGCGGCCCGCGGATTTTCCGCGCTTCGTGCGGCATTCTCGTCGGACGGGGGTATCAATGCGTATTTCGAGCCGCGAAATAATTCCGCGTCGGCGGCCGCGATCCCGGAAACTTCCTTCCCGGCCATGGGGTGCCCGCCCAGAAACTGCGCGCTCCAGCCACGAAACGATTCCGCCGCCACGGAGCATACCGATCGCTTCGTGCTGGAAGCGTCGGTGACCAGCGCCTCGGACAATGCCAGCCGCGCGATTTCCGGGAGCAATTCGATGGTTTGCCCCACCGGCAGCGCCACGTAGATCAAATCCGCTCCGGCCATCGCGAGGGAGAGTTCCGCGAATCCCTCGTGAATCGCGCCGCGTTCCAGCGCCTGGCGCAGCACGTGTCCGCGGTCCCATCCCACGACGATCGAATCGGGCGAGTATTTGCGCAGCGCCAGGGCAAACGAGCCGCCGATTAACCCTGTGCCGAGGATTGCGACGCGCCGGAAGTGTTCGGCCATGGCTTAAGCGATCGTCCGGCCAACCGCGGGAGCGATAATGCGGAGTTCGGCCATGAGTTTTTCAAACTGGTCAAAGAAGAGCGACTGCGCGCCGTCGGAAAGCGCATGCTCGGGATCATTGTGCACTTCCAGGAGCAGGCCATCGGCGCCCGCGGCAACCGACGCGCGCGCCATGGGAGGAACCTTGTCTCGAATTCCCGTGCCGTGCGACGGATCGGCGACGATTGGAAGATGCGAAAGCTTTTTGATGACGGGGATCGCGGCAATGTCGAGCGTGTTGCGAGTGGCCGTCTCAAACGTGCGGATGCCGCGCTCGCACAGGATCACGTTGTGGTTGCCGCCAGCCATGATGTATTCGGCGCTCAACAGGAGTTCCTCGATTGTCGCGGACATGCCGCGCTTCAACAGCACAGGCTTGGTGACCGTTCCCAGAGCGCGCAGCAAAAAATAATTCTGCATGTTGCGCGCGCCCACCTGAAAAATATCCACATAGGGCGTCATCAGCTGGATTTGCGACGCGTCCATCACTTCGCTGCAGACGAGCAATCCGCTGTTGTCCGCCGCGGCGCGCATCATCTTGAGCCCTTTTTCTCCGTGCCCTTGAAAACTGTAAGGCGAGCTGCGCGGCTTGAATGCGCCGCCGCGAAGAATTTTTGCTCCCGCTTTCGCGACCCGATCGGCAATCAAGCCGATCTGTTCGGGCGTCTCCACCGAACAGGGCCCGGCGGCGACAATGATCTCGGTGCCGCCGATACACACCCCTCCGGGCAACTCCACGATGGTTCCCTCGGGGCGAAAAGCGCGGCTGGCCAGCTTGTAGGGGTGCGTGATGCGCACCACTTCGCGCACGCCGTCAAGCACTTCGACGTCCCGCGGATCAAAATCCGCAGGGACGCCCACCGCCCCCAGAACGGTTTGCGATGCGCCGGTCGAGCGATGAATGTCGAATCCCATCGACACCAGGCGGTCAATCACATGCTGGATCTGCTCTTCCGTCGCGCCCTCTTGCATAATTACAACCATTTCAAGTCCTCTTTCCCTGTCGTACGTGTCGTGCCAGCGGACCCGGTGGCGCAGGCTACACAGACTGCGCAAAAAGCTCCGGGAACATCTTCAGGGGTTTTAACCCCTGAAAGACGGAAGGTGCATGTTTCCGCGATCTGTAAAACCTGCGCCACAAAAATCTGAAGCTTTCAGGCACGAAATCGAGGTGAATACGCTTCAGTTTTTCTTTTTTTCGTCGCCGTCGTGCATCACCGTGCGCTCCACCGAACGCGCTTCATCGAGGATGCGTTCGAACAGGCGGCGAATGGCGGCGTCCGGGAGCGGCCCGGGATTCACGCGCACGGCCGCGTCGAGAACTTTCTTCTCGCGGTCCGGCTGGTAAAGCGCTTCGCCGCTGGTGTTCTTGATGCGCCCGATCTCGACGACGCAACGCGAGCGCTCGTTCAGCAACTGAACGAGTTTTTTGTCGATCTCGTCAATCTTGCGGCGCCAATCATCAATCGGAATCATGCGTGTCGCTCCCGCGGCTCATACGTTTGGCTCTCGCCGGCTCATTCCGGCCACTGCGGCGCCTTTCAACAATTTTACGCGCGCTGCCAGCGCTTCGGCCGCCGCTTCCACTGTCGCGGCGCGCTCAATTTCCTCAACCAGCGCCGAACCGACCACCGCGGCATCGGCCAGCCCCCCCAGCACGGAAACGTGCCCCGGCTGCGAAATCCCGAAACCGATGGCAATGGGAAGATCGGTGACGCGCCGCACGCGCCGCGCCAGCGACGGCAATTCATCCGCCAGCTGATCTTTCGCGCCGGTGACGCCCGTGCGGGAAATCAGATAAAGGAATCCGGTGGACACTTTCGCGATGATGGCCAGACGCTCGTCGGTCGAAGTGGGGGCAGCCAGAAAAATCGTGTCCAGGCCGCGCGAGGACATCGCCGCGCGGTATTCGCCACCCTCCTCCGGAGTGAGGTCCGTGATCAGCACACCGTCGGCGCCGGCGGCCTTGGCGGCGTCGCCGAACTTCTCAAGTCCCATCTGCAGGATCGGATTGAAATAGCTGAACAGAACCAGCGGCACATCGGTCCTGGCGCGCAGCGATTTCACTAGGGAGAGCACACCTGCCAGCGTTGTTCCACTGTGCAGCGCGCGCTCGCTGGCCCGCTGAATGACTGGGCCGTCGGCCACCGGATCGCTGAAGGGCACGCCGATCTCAATCACATCCGCGCCCGCGTTGGCCAGCGCCAGCACGAACTGCTCGGTCGCGGCAAGAGAAGGGTCGCCGGCAGTGAGATAGGCGATCAGCCCCATGTCGCCGGAGCGGCGCAGTTCGGCAAACCGCCGTGAAATGCGTGATGGGTTCGTCATCGTTGTGGCCGCTTCTGTCATCGCTGTGTCATTGCTGAGTCATACCTGAGTCCCGGCGATCCGCTACACGTACCGGGCCAGGATTTCCATATCCTTATCGCCCCGTCCCGAAAGATTCAGAATGACTACGGCGTCCCGTTTCATTTTCGGGGCGCGCACAATCAATTCGGCCACCGCGTGCGCCGATTCCAGCGCGGGAATGATGCCCTCCATGCGCGCCAGGGTTCGCGCGGCGGCAACCGCCGCGTCGTCGCTCACCGCCGTATATTCGGCGCGGTGGCGATCCGCCAGCCAAGCATGTTCGGGACCGATGGCCGGATAGTCAAGGCCCGCCGAAACGGAATGCGTTGTGGCAATCTGGCCGTCCGGAGTTTGCAGGACGTAGGAATACGTGCCCTGCAACACGCCGGGGTGCGCCCCGGAATATCCGGCGGCGGCTGCCATGCGCGCGGCATGCTCGCCAAGCGCGTGGCCGCGGCCGCCGGCTTCAACGCCCAGCAATTTCACTCCCGCATGATCCAGAAACGCGTGAAACAATCCGATGGCGTTCGAGCCGCCGCCCACGCAAGCAACCAGCAGATCGGGCAAGCGCGCTTCCGCCTCCAGAATCTGCGCACGCGCCTCCAAGCCGATGACGCGGTGAAAATCGCGGACCATCATGGGATACGGATGCGCCCCCAGGACCGATCCGAGCAAATAGTGCGTCGTACGGACATTGGTGACCCAGTCGCGCATCGCTTCGTTGATCGCGTCCTTGAGCGTGCGCGTGCCGGAATTGACTCCCACGACTTCCGCTCCGAGCAGGCGCATGCGAAAGACGTTGAGTCGCTGGCGCTCCATGTCTTCGGCGCCCATGTACACGACGCATTCCAGGCCGAGCCGCGCCGCAACGGTCGCCGTGGCGACCCCGTGCTGTCCCGCGCCGGTTTCGGCGATGATTCTTTTCTTTCCCATGCGCACGGCCAGCAAGCCCTGGCCCAGGCAGTTGTTAATTTTGTGCGCACCGGTATGCAGCAGGTCTTCGCGCTTGAGGTAGATGCGCGCCCCACCCAGGTGTTCGGTCAGCCGCGAAGCAAACTGCAGCGGCGTGGGACGTCCGGCAAAATTCTTGAGCAGGAAATCGAGTTCCCTCTGGAATTTCGGGTCCTTGCGCGCCTCGTCGTAGGCGCGCTCGAGTTCTTCCAGCGGCGCAACCAGCGTTTCGGGAACGTAACGACCGCCGTAAGGGCCGAAGCGGCCCTTCGCGTCCGGCCAGATTTGTGCGGCAACGGTAGACACGGAATTCCTCTCCACTTCAATTCCACTTCAAGTTCACTTCAACAGGTGCAACAGCGTTCCCGCTTCCCGGCCAAGCCAGGACACGTTCCGGCGGGCGTCCCCAAAAACCATTACCGAATCGTCGATTCCACCGCGGCAAACAGCGCGCGCATCCGCGCGGGATCCTTGCGTCCGGGGCGTTTCTCGACGCCGCTGGCGACATCGACGGCGTACGGCCCGGCAACGCGAATGGCTTCGGCGATATTTTCCGGCGTCAGGCCTCCCGCCAGAATGATGCGCCCGTAGGGCCGCGCGGCGCGCGCCACTTTCCAGTCCAGCGTGCGCCCGGTGCCGCCATGCAGGCCTCGCGCGAATCCATCGAGCAGCAGCGCATCCGCGGCGCGATACCGGGCCAGCGAAGCGGCGCGAAATCCAGGTTTCACACGGATCGCTTTGATCACACGGTGCCTGCGCGACAATTCAGAGACTTCCCGCGGCGATTCCCCGCCATGCAGTTGCACCGAACCGAGTCGCAGCGCACGCGCCAGCGCATCCACCACCATCGGCCGCCAGTTCACAAACACGCCGACGGCTTCGACCAGCGGCGGCAGGCGGCGGATGATGTTCCACGCATCCGCGGGACTGATGGCACGCGGGCTTGCCGGATAAAAATTGAATCCTAGCGCGGAAGCTCCCAGGTCAACCGACAAACGCGCGTCGGCCCAGGTGGTGATCCCGCAGATTTTAACACGAGTCGGCATGGGAATCAGGAACCCAGCAACGTCCGCAGCGCCGCCGACGGGTCCGGCTGGGACATCAGGTGCTCGCCGATCAAAAATGCGTCAAATCCCACGGCGCGCAGGCGCACAAGATCCTCATGCGTGCGCAAGCCGGATTCACACACGGCGACGCACTCGTCGGGGATGGCCGCAATCAATTCCAGGGACGTTTCGACGCGCACTTCGAGCGTGCGCAGATTGCGGTTGTTCACGCCCACGATGCGCGCTCCCGCCGCCAGGGTTCGCTCCAGTTCCTGTTGCGTGTGGACTTCCACCAGGGGCTCCATGCCCAATTCGCGGCCCAGGGCCAGCAACTCGGCCAGAAGCGCGTCGCCCAGCGCCGCCACAATCAGCAGAAACGAATCCGCATTGGTCGCGCGCGCTTCCCAGACCTGCCACGGATCGACGATGAAATCCTTGCGCAGCACCGGCACGCTGACGGCCGTGCGGGCGTCCCGCATGTACTTCAATTCGCCCTGAAAAAATTCTTCTTCGGTCAGGACGGAAAGCGCCGCCGCTCCGGCAGCCTCGAAACCCTTGGCCAGCGCCACCGGATCGAAATCCGCGCGAATCAATCCGCGCGACGGCGACGCTTTCTTCAATTCAGCGATCACATTCAGGGAATCGCGCGTCAGCGCCGCGGCAAAATCGCGCACGGGCTGCCCGTGCTTCACGCCAAAACGCAGCGCCGTCTCCGGAACGCTTTTCTTGCGGTGCGCAATCGCGGCGCGGCGCGCCTCGACGATGCGGTCGAGCACGGTTCCGGATTTGGTTTCTGCGGCCATGGGCGATTGTCGGACAGCATTGCCGTGCCAGACAAGGTCTCCATGCTAAGTGGCGGGTCCGGCGAAGTCAACGATTGCCGCTTCCGGCCAACTCCGGAGCGGGCGGCGACTGTTCCGCTAACGCTGGTTAATCTTGGAAAGTAGGCGCAGGATTTCCAGGTAGAGCCAGATCAACGTGACCATCAGTCCGAACCCGCCATACCACTCCATGTATTTCGCAGCGTGTTCGTTGACGCCGGTTTCTATAAAATCAAAATCAAGAATCAGGTTCAGCGCCGCGACGCCGACGATCAGCAGGCTTACACCGATGCCCCAGGGGCCGGCGTCGTTGATCAGAGGCACATGGCTTCCGAACATGCGCATCACCATGTCAACCACATAGACCAGCATGATTCCGCCGGTCGCGGCAAACACGCCCATCTTGAACTTTGCCGTTGCCCGGATCACACCGGTTTTATACGCGACGAGCATCACCGCCAGCGTGCCGAACGTCAACCCCACCGCGTGGATGGCAATTCCCGGAAATCTCACGTCCAGGAGCGAGGAAATCCCGCCCAGCGCCAGGCCCTCCAGCAGCGCGTACAGCGGGGCCGTAATCGGAGACCACTGCTTCTTGAAGATCGTGACGATCGCAACGATCAGACCACCGATCACTCCGCCCATCATCCAGGGCATGGCGGATGCGGGAGAATCCGAGCGCGCCAGCCCCCACGTCCAGGCCGCGGTAGCGACGACGCAAAGAAGCAGCACGCCGGTCTTGTTCACGGTTCCCTGAAGCGTCATCGCCTCGGCGTCAAAGGCCGCGCGACTTTCAAACGTTTTCGAATTCAAGGCGGCATTGGATGTGCGGAAAAGGCCTGGCATATGTAATGTTCCTTTTCAATTCACTTAAGTTAAGTTCACAGCGGGAAAGTATATGGATGCGCTCTCCCTCTACTTCGCCGCTTGTATATATACTACTTCAAAATGTAGAGTCGGGACGGATTTCTGAACCGCCGGAAGCGGGGGGAGCGTCGCGAAACGTTTTCTCCTCACCAGGCCCCAAAGGACCCCGAAAAACGTGGTCGTTGTTGCATGAGAGGTATAGTTGCCTTATGACCGCAAGAGAGACCTCCAGGGAAAAAATCGAGATTCTCGAACGCGAGATCACAAATTGCCGCAAATGCCCGCGCCTGGTGCGGTATCGCCAGGAAGTCGCGCGCACCAAACGCCGCGCGTATCGCGACTGGACCTACTGGGGCCGCCCCGTGCCCGCATTTGGCGACCCTCGAGCCCAGCTCGTGATCATTGGCCTTGCGCCCGCCGCGCACGGAGCCAACCGCACCGGACGCATGTTCACCGGCGATCGCTCCGGAGATTTTCTGTACGCGCAGCTTTATCGCGCGGGGTTCGCGAGTCAGCCGCAGTCCAAACGCTCCGGTGACGGCCTCGTTCTGACCAATACTTGGATTTCCGCCGCCGTCCGCTGCGCGCCGCCGGATAATAAGCCGCTGCCGGAAGAAATCCGCAACTGCCTGCCTTATCTCGAACAGGAACTCGCGCTGATCCGCCCGCGAGCCGTTCTTGCCCTGGGTGGCATCGCCCTCAATGCCTATCTCGATCTCCTGAAAAAACAGGGTCATATCGCGTCGCGTGCGGGCTACCGGTTCGCGCATGGAGCGAGCTACGCGCTGCCGGGGGATCTGCCGCACCTGTTCGCCGCGTATCATCCCAGCCAGCAAAATACGCAGACCGGACGATTGACTCCCGCCATGTTCGCGCGTGTCTTGCGACAAATTCGCAAATTCCTAGCGTGATGATCTTAAGTAGGACAGGCTTCAGCCTGTCTGGTTTTAATTTTTTGCGGCGCTGGCAGAAGTCAAAAGAAGGCAGGCTGAAGTCGAAGATCCCGACCCGGTCGGGGGTTGTCCTACCTGAAAAATCTGTCTGGTTTTGATTTTTTGCGGCGCTGGCAGAAGTCAAAAAAAGACAGGCTGAAGCCTGTCCTACTGGATATCCTGAAAATGATTGGCTCTGGAAACAGAAATGAAGCCGCGGAGGCTCATGGATGCGTGCCGCCGGTAAGCGAGGGCGTCACGGCGGGCTGCGGCACTGCAGTTTTGCGGCGCGAAAGTTTATTGTGCAGCCGGTCCATATAGAGATACACGACGGGAGCGGTAAACAGGGTAAGGACCTGGCTCACCAGCAATCCGCCGACGATGCTGATACCGAGGGGACGGCGCAATTCCGATCCCATGCCGCCTTCCAGCGCCAGGGGCAGTCCGCCAAGCAGCGCCGCCGTAGTGGTCATCATGATGGGCCGGAAGCGCAGCAGGCAGGCCTGATAGATGGCCTCGATCGGCTTCTTGCCATCCTTACGTTCCGCCTCAAGAGCGAAATCGATCATCATGATGGCGTTCTTCTGCACGATCCCGATTAGCAAGATGATGCCGATCAGGGCAATGACGCTCAGATCGGTGCGCGTGATCCGCAAAGCCAGCAGCGCGCCCACGCCGGCCGAAGGCAGAGTCGAAAGAATCGTGATGGGATGGATGTAGCTCTCATAGAGCATGCCCAGAACGATGTAGACCGTCATCAGCGCCGCCAGAATCAGGTAAGGCTCGTTTTTGAGAGATTCCTGAAACGCCTGCGCGGTTCCCGAGAAGCTTGGATGAATGGTGGTGGGCATGCCCATCCGAAGTGTAGCTGCTTGGATTTCCGTGACGGCATCGCCGAGCGCGACGCTGGGATCGAGGTTGAACGAGATCGTCACCGCCGGGAATTGACCCTTGTGATTCACGGCCAGGGCCGTGGTCTTCTGCTCGTAATGAGAAATCGCGCGCAGGGGCACTTGCGCGCCCGAGGGAGCCCGCACATATAGGCTTTGCACCGCGTCGGGACTGTTCTGGTAGACCGGGTCCACTTCCATCACAACGTGGTTCTGGTTCAATTGTGTGTAGATGGTGGAGACCTGGCGCTGGCCGAAAGCGTCGTACAAGGTTTCGTCAATCTGCTGCGACTGGATACCCATACGCGAAGCGGTATCGCGGTCGATGACCAGAGAGGCCTGCAGCCCGCGATCCTGCTCGTCGCTGGTCACATCGCGCAGGCCGGGCAAGGTTTTCAGCCTTGTTTCGATCCGGGGCGCCCAATTTCGCAGATCCTGGAGCGTCTCGCCCTGCAAGGTGTACTGGTATTGAGAACTGGTGAACAGCCCGCCCACACGAACGTCCTGATACGACTGCAGGAAGGTGCTGGCGCCGGGCACCGCGGCTAGCTTCCTACGCAGACGGGCGATGACGAGGCTCGCATCGATCTTGCGTACTTCCGGATCTTTGAGCTCCACGACGATGCGCCCCACATTCTCCGCGCCGCCGCCGACAAAGCCCATCACGTTGAGCACCGCCGGGTCGCTGCGAATAATATTCTGGATCCGGGTGAATTTCCCCATCATCGATGAGAAGGAAGTGTCCTGCTGGCCGATCACCGCGCCATTCAACCGCCCCGTGTCCTGCTGGGGAAAGAAGCCCTTGGGCACGATGATGTAGAGATACACGTTGAGGCATACCGCCGCAATCGTCACCGCCAGCATGAGCGGCTGGTGGGCGAGGACCCAGCGAAGGCCGCGGGCGTAATTGCGATGCATCCCGTCGAAAATTCGCTCGCCGAACATGTAGGCGCGCCCGTGCTGCAGTTCCTTGGGCGCCTTCAGGAATCGCGCGCACATGGCGGGCGTGGTGGTCAGCGAAACGCACAGGGAAACCGCAATCGCCACGCTGAGCGTGACGGCAAACTCGCGGAACAACCGGCCCATGATGCCGCCCATCAGCAGGATGGGTATAAAAACCGAAATCAGCGAAATGCTCATCGACAGCACGGTCGGACCGATTTCCCTGGAGCCTTTCAGCGCCGCCTGCATTCGCGAATCGCCCGCCTCCAGATACCGGGCGATGTTTTCGATCACCACAATGGCATCGTCGACGACAAACCCTGTGGCCACGGCCAGAGCCATTAGGGAAAGGTTGTCAATGCTGTATCCGAACAGGTACATGACCCCGAACGTTCCCACCAGCGAAAGCGGCACGGAAACGCTGGGGATCACCGTCGCCCAGACGTTGCGCAGAAACAGGAAGATGACCATGACCACCAGCGCCACAGTCAGCATCAGCGTGAACTGGATGTTGTGGACCGAAGCGCGAATGGTCTGGCTACGGTCCGAGGCCAGAATAAAATTGACCGATGGAGGTATGGAAGCGCGCAGCTCGGGGAGCAGCGCCTTGATCTTGGCGACCGCCTCGATGATGTTCGCTCCGGGCTGCCGGAAAATAATCATGAAGACGCCGGGTTTCCCGTTCACAAACCCGGAGTTCCGGACGTCTTCCACTCCCTCCGACACTTTCGCAATATCGCTCAATCGGACCGGAGCGCCATTTTTGTAGGCAACGATCAACGGCAAATACTGATCGGGGGACATCAACTGGTCTGTAGCAAAGATGATCCAGTGGTTGTTGTTGTCCTCAAGCATTCCCTTGGGGGAATTTGCGTTGGCCGCGCGAAGCGCCAGGCGCACCTGCGCCAGGCCGATGTGATAGTGAGCCAGGGCGAGCGGGTTCAGGTCCACGCGCACCGCCGGCCTCGCCCCTCCTCCGATGAACACCTGCCCCACCCCGGCCACCTGGGAAATCTTCTGGGACAAGATCGAGTCGGCAATATCGTAGAGATGACTTCGGGAAACCGTGTCCGAGGTAAGTCCGAGAATCAGAATCGGGGCGTCGGTGGGATTGGTTTCGCGAAAGCGGGGAAGGCTGGGGAGATTCGTAGGCAACTGGCCGGCCGCCGCATTGATGGCCGCCTGGACATCGCGCGCCGCCGCGTTGATATCGCGGTCCATATCGAGTTGCAGCGTGATATTGGTCGATCCGAGCTGGCTGGTGGACGTCATCTCGGTGACGCCGGCAATGCGGCCGAACGAGCGCTCCAGCGGCGTGGCGACCGAGGAAGCCATCGTTTCCGGGCTCGCCCCCGGAAGCCGGGCGGAAACGACGATGGTCGGGAAATCGACTCGCGGCAACGGAGCCACAGGCAGGAAAAAATAAGCCACCCCGCCGGCCAGAAGAATCGCAGCGCTCAGCAGCGATGTGGCGACGGGACGTTCGATGAATGGTCTGGAGATATGCATGGGTGGATAGACTCTGCCGCACTTTTTGCTGTGGAAAAATCAATCCTTCGAAGGAACGGTTCAAAAAAAAATCGAAAAAACGCCCGCGCAAGCAACGCAAGCAAGGCGCGCCCATCGATGCGATGAATTCTAATCCGCCGGGGCGTTGATCTCCGCGGTGCGGTCGACGGTTCCGTGCCCCAGGCGCTTGGCCAGACGGTCAAAGGCGAGATAGACGACCGGGGTGGTAAACAACGTCAGGGCCTGGCTGAAGATCAACCCTCCGACAATGGCGATTCCCAGCGGCCTGCGCAATTCCGCGCCCGTCCCGCCTCCCAGCGCCAGGGGCAACCCGCCCAGCATGGCCGCCATTGTGGTCATCAGAATGGGGCGGAAGCGCAGCAGGCAAGCCTGATAGATCGCATCGAGCGGACTTTTTCCTTCCTTGCGCTCCGCTTCGAGCGCGAAGTCGATCATCATGATGGCGTTCTTCTGCACAATGCCGATCAGCAGGATGATGCCGATCAGGGCAATCACGCTGAAATCCACGCGCGTAATCAGCAGGGCCAGAAGCGCGCCCACGCCGGCCGAAGGCAGCGTCGAGAGAATCGTGATGGGATGGATGTAACTTTCGTAGAGCACGCCTAAAACGATATAGACCGTCACCAGGGCGGCCAGGATGAGAATCGGCTCATTCGCCAGGGAATTCTGGAACGCCTGCGCCGTGCCCTGGAATCCCGCATGAATGCTCGCTGGAAGCCCGATTTGCTGCTCGGCGGTCTTGATGGCGTTGACCGCTTGCCCCAGCGATGTGCCTTCGGCCAGGTTGAACGAAAGCGTCACCACCGGAAACTGGCCCTGGTGGTTCACCGAGATGGGAGTCATTTGCGACGAGTATTGCGTGAAAGCGCTCAACGGAACCTGAGCGCCGCTGGTCGAACGCACGTAAATCTGCTTGAGGGCGTCCGGATTCTGCTGGAATTGAGGGCTGACTTCGAGGATGACGTGGTACTGGTTGAGCTGCGTGAAAATCGTGGACACCTGCCGCTGGCCAAACGCGTCGTACAACGTGTCGTCAATGGTTTGCGGCAGGATTCCGAGCCGCGATGCCGTGTCGCGATCGATGGTGAGCGAGGCCTGCATTCCGCGTTCCTGCTGATCGCTGGCCACGTCGCGCAATTCCGGAAGATCTCTCAACTTGTCGATCAGCCTGGGAGCCCATTCGGCAAGCTCCGGCCCGTCCGCGTCTTCCATCGTGTACTGGTACTGCGTGCGGCTGACGCGGTCTTCCACGGTCAGGTCCTGCACGGGCTGCATGTACAGGTTGATTCCCTTCACGCCGGCCAGTTCGGTTTTCAGGCGGCGAATAATGCCGGGAGCGTCCAGCGCGCGCTGGTCGCGCGGCTTCAGGTTGATCTGGATGCGCCCGCTGTTCGGCAGCATGTTGGCGCCGTCAATGCCGATAAACGACGAGAGGCTGACGACATCCGGATCCTTCAATATGGCTTTCGCCAGCGCCTGCTGCCGCTCCGCCAGGGCGGGAAACGAAAGAGTCGCGGGGGCTTCGGAAACGCCCAGAATCACGCCGGTATCCTGCACGGGGAAAAAGCCCTTGGGGATGATCAGGAAGAGAAAAATCGTCAAGACTAAAGTCCCGAAGGTAACCACCAGCGTGGCCGGCTGGTGTTTCAGCACAAACCTCAGGATGGCGGCATACCGATCGATGATCCAGTTGAGGGAATCCTCGGACACGCGATAGAACCAGCTTTTTTCCGACTGCTTCTGGTGGTGCAGAATTCTCGAGCACATCATCGGCGTGAGCGTCAGGGACACCACGGCCGAAACCAGGATCGTCACGCTCAGCGTGACCGCGAATTCCCGGAACAGCCGCCCCACAACGTCCTGCATGAACAGAAGCGGGATCAGCACGGCGATCAGCGATACGGTCAACGATAGAATCGTGAAGCCGATCTGCTCGGAGCCTTTCAGGGCGGCCTGCAGAGGCGGGTCTCCCTCTTCGATGTAGCGGGTGATATTTTCAATCATCACGATCGCGTCATCGACGACGAAACCGGTCGATATCGTAAGCGCCATCAGCGAAAGATTGTCCAGGCTGTAGCCGAGCAGATACATCACGCCGAAGGTGCCCACCAGGGAAAGCGGAACGGCCACGCTGGGAATCGCAGTTGCCGCCAGACTGCGCAAGAACAGAAAGATCACGAGCACAACCAGCGCCACGGTCAGCATCAACTCAAACTGCACATCGGCCACCGAAGCGCGAATCGTGGTCGTGCGGTCGGTCAGAATGGTCAGCTGGACCGAGGAGGGCAATGACGCTTTCAATTGCGGCAGCAGGCCCTGGATGCGGTCCACCACGTTGATGATGTTCGCGCCGGGCTGCCTTTGGATATTGACGATCACGGCGGGCTTCTCATTTTCCCACGCCGCCTGCCTGACGTTCTCCGCGCCGTCAACCACGTTGGCCACATCCTCGATCCGGACGGGAGCGCCGTTCTTATAGGCGATAACGATGGGTTTGTAGGACGCGCTGGTGAGCAATTGATCGTTCGCCCAGATCGTGAACGCCTGCCGCGGGCCATCCAGATTGCCTTTGGCCTGGTTGACGTTCGCCTGAGCCAGCGCCGCGCGCAAATCCTCCAGGCTCAAACCGTAGGAGGCCAGCGCCGTCGGATTGGCCTGAATGCGCACTGCGGGCTTTTGACCGCCGCTGATGCTCACTAGGCCCACGCCGGGCAGTTGCGCAATTTTCTGCGACAGCACCGTATCGGCCATGTCCTCGAGTTTGGTCAACGGCAAGGAGTCGGAAGTCAGCGCGAGCGTGAGAACGGGCGTATCGGCCGGATTTGTCTTGCTGTAAATCGGCGGGTTCGGCAGGTTCGCGGGAAGGAACGTGGTCGCGGCGTTGATGGCCGCCTGCACCTGCTGTTCGGCCACGTCGATGTTGAGATCCAGCACGAATTGCAACGTGATGAGCGACGCCCCGAACGAACTGGTCGACGTCATCTGATTCAGGCCCGGCACCTGTCCGAATTGCCGCTCCAGCGGCGTGGTTACCGAGGAAGCCATCACCGTGGGGCTTGCGCCCGGATAAAAAGTGAGGACTTGAATCGTGGGGTAGTCAACCTGAGGGAGCGCGGAAACCGGGAGTTGCCGGTAAGCCACGGCTCCAGCCAGCAGAATTCCCGCCATCAACAAAGAGGTGGCGACGGGACGCAGAATAAATGGCTTGGAGGGATTCATCAGCCTTGCTTTCCCGGCTGCCTGTGTTTTGCCGGGCCATGCTGCCCGGAACTGGCTCCCGGCCCTGCGGGCGACTTCGAATTCCCTCCCCCGCGGCCGCCAGTGGGCTCGGCGCCATTCGGCGAAGCGCTATGCACTGCCACTGCCGAGCCATCCTGCAAGCGGTCCTGTCCGTCCACCACCACTTGATCGCCTTCGGCGACGCCGCTGGCGATCAGGGAAACATTGCCTTGCGTCAAATCCACCTTCACGGGCTGCAGGACGGCATGGTCGTTTTTCACGGTGTAAACGTACGTGCCCTGCGTTCCGCGTTGAATGGCGGCCAACGGAACTACGATCGCGTCCTTGCGCACGGTCAGCATCAGGCGGATGTTCACAAACTGGTTGGGCCAGAGCGAAAGATCGCGATTGTCAAAGACCGCCTTTAATCGAACCGTTCCGGTGGTGGGATCAATCTGGTTGTCAATGGTGACCAGCTTGCCCGTGGCCAGCTTGTTCTGGTCGTCGCGGCTGTAGGCCTCCACCGTCAATTCCTGGTTCCTCATGTGCTGAATGACTTCCTGGAGGCTGTCTTCGGGCAGCGTAAACAGCGTGGCGATGGGCTGGACCTGCGTGATCACCACCAGGCCATTGGGGTCCGCCGCGCGAATCATGTTGCCCTGATCCACAAGGCGCAATCCGACGCGCCCGCTCAACGGCGCGGTAATCTTGCAATAGACCAGCTGCAATTTCTCGTTGTCAATCTGGGCCTGATCGGCGCGGACAGCGCCCTCGAGCTGCCCCACCGTGGCGTTCTGCGTATCCACCTGCTGCTGCGCGACGACGCCTTCCTTGCGCAACTGGTCATAGCGCGCGTAATCCACGCGGGCATTATTCAGCTGGGCCTGGTCCCGGAAGAGTTGACCTTGCATTTGCTCCAATGCCACCTGGTAGGGGCGCGGATCAATCTCGGCGAGCAGGTCGCCCTCACGCACAAACTGGCCCTCTTTGAAGTGAACTTTTTGAAGCTGGCCGTCCACGCGGCTCTTCACCGTGACGGTATTGAACGGTGTAACCGTTCCCAACCCCGACAAATAGTACGGAATATTCTCTTTCATGGCCGGCACAACAGCCACCGAAACCGGCCCCAGCGCAAACCCCCTGCCGCGCGGCGCAGGCGCCGCCTTGCTTTCCGTCGAACCGCCGGGCTTAAAATAAAAATACCCTCCGCCCACCAACACGATGAGGACGAGGATCCACACCCAGCCCCTCTTCTTTTTTGGCTGATTGGGCCCACTCGCAAGTGGACTTAATTCCGCCGGAGATTGCAACGCGTTGTCTGGTGAGGGATCGGAAATGGCCATAGTTGTCCTGTCAATTTGTAGGTATCGAATTCGCCCATCATATGGACGTATTTGCTCCGCCCCGGGTTTCGTCCGAGCCTGGCAATTTCAGATTGCACTGCCTCCCCCGCAGAGCAGCCAAAGATTCAGATCCACGAAAACCCTCTGTCGGAAAAATTCCACGCAACGGCGCAGGGGAGGCGTCAGTGAGGCGGTTCGTGATGGAGCTTGGCAGCCCAATTGTATCTCAGTTGGAACCCTATCAAAAGCTGGCTAAATCAGGTGAATAAGTTGCGGGAAGCGGGCATTGCCGTGGAGCCAAAGGGGCCGGCCTACTGATAGCGGGGTAGATTGATCGGGTAGAAAGACTACCAACATGGTTCAGAACCAGGTATTTCTCGCTCAACCGCACAGTGTGCTTCCACGGTAACGGCACAAGTCTGACGTGCGAGGCAACGCACATGGAAGTCATGGTCCGGTGCGTCTCGTAATAAGTTCAACGCGGTGGTTGCGTGGAAGTTTTTTCGGATTCTAGACTTCAGTCTAGGGATTTCATCCATGAAGGCCACATTCCGAGAAGACGACTTATCAGGCCCTATCCGAAGATATGATGCGGAGTGGCGGGCCAACTGGATAACTTCCGGTTGGGCGACCACGCGCCCAAAACGTTGTCATTCACTCGGCAACCGAGTGCATCACAATGTGAAGGCTTGGACCTACGAGGCTGTGGGCACCATTGTTTTCCAGATCTCCGCGCGATTGCGGCCCCCGGACTTTGCCGCGTATAAAGCCTGATCGGCATGATCCAAGGATTGCTCCACACTGTAGTCGGAGTCCAGCGGGGCAACGCCGAAGGAGGCTGTCGCGCCAATGAGCATATCGTTGTAATGAATTGGCATTGTTGCCAGCCCCTCACGAAGATGGTTTACTGTGACCAAGGCGACTTCCGAGCTTTCGTTTTGTAGAGTGAGGACGAATTCCTCTCCTCCATAGCGAAATATTTTGTCGTATGGACGAAGACGCTGCATGACGTACTTGGCGGAGGCGATCAGAACGTGGTCTCCAGCCTGATGCCCGTACGTATCGTTAATAGTTTTGAAATGGTCCAGATCCATCATTACTACGCTGCATGGCATGACGTTGCGCTTAACCATGGCGTGTAGCTCACGCAGAACCGTGAGAAGGACAGTCCGACTGTTTACGCCAGTGAGCGGATCGACATGCGACAGCAGATCTTCCAGTTCATGTTTCAGCGTGGTGGCTTCCAGGCGCAGACTCTTTGCAGCACTGGTGAAGAGCTCATAGTCTTGTAATCCAATTGGATTGCCCTCAGCAGTCGTGAGTAGAAGACGTGCAACCAGTTGATGCATCCGGCGGTGTTCGCTTTCTATTGCGGCGTACGAAGCGTGGCCATTCAGCAATCGCTGGCCTTCCGTGTAGAGCCACTGACCAAAGCGGCAGCGACGAAAAGATTCCTCATGAACGTCGTGCTCGTCATATGGTAGGTGACACATCAGAGTTGCGATTAATCCCTCATACCATCGATCATGGTTATAAATCGCTTGGTTAATATTCGAAACCAACACGTGGAGTTCAGTGGGTGTGCGCGTGAACATGGCGGTTGCTCAGCCCAGTCCTCTTCGAACCGTTGCGAGGAGACAAACAGGGCGACTGTCTGGGAGATCTCCGAATCCCCTCCAAGCCTGACCCAAGGCCCGGAAGACCAGATTTGAGGAACTCACCGTAATGGGAAAATCCCAATGCGTTCCACAGAACCGAATCTACAGCCTTCCGCAGCAGTCTCAGAGTGGTAAATCTGGACGCCGTTCTCAAGGATAACTGCCCAAGAGTCCCGTCGTGGGAATTTGGAAGCTCTATTTATGGCTAGCCAACTGCGCCTGGATTACAGCGCACTCGGAAACGATCGTTGGAAGAGTCCTGATAAACGGGCTTATCGGAAGGTGGCCCAAGCCAGCCCCCAGATTCCGAGAACCCGACTTCTTCGTAAGTGGCTCCATTGCCATAAATCGTTCAGTCTTCACAACAAGAAGTGTGGCGTGTAGCGTATTAGTCTTCACTGGATAGATGCGTTTTCGTCCGCGGCTCCGACTCCGTCGCCAAACAAGGCCGCTTCTAACTCTCGTTTTTCAGGAACGTGGCAGGTTTCTACCATTTTCAAGAGTGCGCGTCTGGCTACAGAAAACGTTTCGAGGTATGGGACTATGTCCCTTTTGCCGTCACCATGCGCCGCCTTTGAACGGTCATTGTAAAGGGCCTTGATCTGTTTAAAAGTCTTGTACCGCTCCCTGCCCGGAATCTCAAGGTACGAGGCAAGATTGGCCGATACCCTGAAACTGAGTTCCTGATTCGAAGAGCAAAAAAGACGCTCAAGTGCGCCCCAAACCACAACCAACCCCGATGCCGGACTTGAACCCCAAATGCTTTGATCGAAGGCCTGAAAAGCAACGCTGAAATCTTCATTCACTAATAGTGTGCTGGCCTGTTGCCAATGAGACTTGAGCCATTCCAGTTCGGGAATATCTATTGGTCGGAGCGGCACACGACCTGGCATAAGTCTGTGTGTGTGGATTTCTACCGGCCACAGTTCTGGCTCTTGCTTTATAGCAGGAATAGAGCTAAATCGCTCCGATGAGATGACTGGCGTGTAAACAGCGGTTGTTGCCTTCAACCTAAGAAGAGAAACAATCCACCAAGCCGTATGCAGTCGGTCAAGGTGCTCAAGGCGACAGGTCGCGGGCACAAAGAGTTCAGCGGTGATATCGATCGCTAAACCACCCTTCGCAGTTTTCCATGGGGCAGGATGTGGCTTGCCCTGAGCGGCAGGAGCAAATGCCATCAAGAAAGGTGCCATAAAGTGCGCGTAAGTCTGAGAGATAATTAATCCTTCTCCTAGCTCGAAACGCTCCGGCACCAAAATGCAGTCGGCCAAACCCGCCCAGAAATCGTGTTGGTTGGGGTCCATGTTTGTTTCCTCTGTGTGGCCAGTATGCCCCACTTCGTGCAAAGTTGTATGCTAGGTTCATTGCGGTAAGAGACAGGTCGTAATCCTTAAATAAAGGTATTCCAACGACGATCAGCAGCTCCGAAAACCGGATTCCGCCTGATAAACGGTCTTCTCGGAATGTGGGAGCCGGGCCGAAAGCCAGTTTCCGGGAACGCGACTTATCTGGCTTGGGCCACAGTCTGGTGCGTTTGGCAGCGACGTGCTGTTATGCGACTTTTGTGTTCGACGCAGAAGCGGATTGGGCACGAATCAACCAGAGGGACTCCCGAACCGATTCCGGGTTTAACCCGGCAGAGCGACATACAAATGGGAAATCGTCTTCATCCTGGAATAGGAAGTATTCAGCTTTGCGCTTGAGTCGCTCGGGACCACGGGCCCAATCTGCAATCGCACTGTCAATGACGGCATGCCAGAGCTTTTCATTGGCACTTCCTTGAGCTTGGAAAATATGGTTGTCCAAGATAGCTCCTCCTAAATTCCTCGCCTTCCTGGCTCAATGTTCGCAACTGAGGGCGATGTGTTCAATGGCTCGGAGGAGCTATTCTTCCGAGTACCACGGGTTTAGTACTGCCGAAACACGCGTTTACGGTTATATCGCCAGGCTTGCGTGGCGGAAATTCCACATTCGCGGAACGCGGCTTCACGGGACTTGGCTCCAGTCGAAGCAATGTAGCCTGCTTGCCGCTTCTGTTGCAGTTCGTCAGCCTTTTGCGGGGCCCCTTTTGCGGGGGCCATTGACGAGATACATCTACCGGCATCGTGACTTGCCCTCGCTCGGTGCGGAAGCGATGGGGGAGCATGTAGTTGAAGCGATTAGCAAACGTGTGCCGGGTACGCTCGCTCACCGAGACGAGTTATGGGACCGCTGCTAGAAGGATTTGATGGCTCAGGCTTGCACTCGGCTGGGACAAGAGGTCCGTCGTCATGGAGGCAAGTTCGCCCACGTCACGTATTGAACGAGTCCATCGACAGCCGACATGACAGCGCGACCGGCGAAAGCTAGTTACATGGTCGCTCCCCCTATGTGCTTTCCCAGCAGGTCCGGAAACAGAATCGCACTTTCCGAGATGCCGACAGCGACATGGATGCTACGACCTGGCAAGGTTCGCCACCGCGAGGGACTCTACTTCTGCGGCACGAGTCCCGACATGTCCTCAACGCCCCACCGTTCGACGGCCTTTCCGTTCTCGATCCGCACGAGATCAGAAACCCGCATGATTACGTCCTTTCCACTCGGCGGGATACCCATCAGCTCGGCGGTATGCTTGCCACGGCAGGCCACATGCGCCATGACCATGTCGCCCTCTGCGACGAGGTGCTCGACCGTGACTTGAAGACCGCTAATGGCGTTGCGCACAGCGGTGACGAACTGCTTAACTCCGGCAGCCCCAGGTTCCTGGCCCGGTGCGGGATGGTGGTCCACAAAGTTGGGCGCGATAAGGTCATCCAGCATCGCCAAGTTGCCCTTCTCCATTACCTCGCTATAAAACTGCCGCATTTTTCTCTTGTTCTCTTCCGACATCGTGGCCTCCTTTCGTCACAGGGGGAAAAGATTTCGGTCGATTGTCCCAACGCACGAGCGAGCGGTCAATCGTATTTTGATCGCAAGTCACTGGCTCCCGGGTGTGTTCGCGTGTTCGGTTGTTACCAAACTATAGGAGCGCATCATTAATGCGCGATAAATGGAACCACAAAGTCGCATATACCCCGGCGCCGCCGGGCGGCTCAGGGATTCGGCAACCAACTCCTTCCATGAGAAGGGCGGTTCGTCTCAAGCCGGTTTTGCAGGTACCTTTGTTCGCCGAGTGGTCTTCTAGGGAACCCATCCGCGGGGATAACTCAATTTCAAAATCGAAGACGCGCCAAATTTTCCCTTAATTTAGTCTCTTCACAGGAGTCAGGAAAATATTTGGCGCTGTCAGGCATCGATAGTGCCTACTTCGATAAAATTGGTTGTCCTCATACGTTCCATGGTCGAAGAAACAATCAGTTTGGTTCAAATAGCTTAGAAAAACGTGCTCATCTCTGAGTTTAAGAAATATGCTTCGGACGCTCCAAGCGTCTGGAAACGTCACCGCAGGGCTACCCAAAATGGCAGGGTGACGGACTGAAGGTCCCGAAGTCTTGACCTGGTGTAGTCGGAACCGACTGCCCTCTGCAATTACCCAAATTACAATGCAGCTTGCCTGTTATTGAGTGGATTGGGAAACCGAGCAGTCGAAAAAACAGAGTTGGTAGCGATACCGGGATTCGAACCCGGATTTTAGCCTTGAGAGGGCTACGTCCTAACCCTTAGACGATATCGCCATATCGAGCCACACTCGCAAGCCAATTCGAACGCGTTAAAAAATGTTCGACTTGGAAGGCTGGGCAATGCCCGACGAGGCTCAAGTTTCGCATGTAGACACTGGCGGCGCAAGCCATGCCTGTGTGGGCGCGTCCCGGACATGCCTTCCTGCGAATTCGCAATGCGAGGAAGTTTGAGTGACGCAACCACTGCGTGTTGCGTGCAGGGCCTTCGGCCCGGTCATTGCGCCTGGGTCGCGGTGGACGATGTGCCGCTTGCCCGGGCAGGCGTATCGGCAGGTTTCGGCGCAAAATTCCTGGCCAGATACTGAACCAGGGTATCGATCTTGTCCGCCGGGACATTCGCGCCGCGATCGATCATCGTCTGCACCGTGTCTTTCCAATCGCCCAGATCCATGCGAGCCGTTGTCACGGTCGTAAGCGAGTGACAGGCCTGGCACTTTTGCGTCGCGATCGCCTTTCCGTCGCCATCGGGCAAATTTACTGCCTTGGCCTGAACGGGCGCGAGTGGCGGCGCCAGTGGCGGCGCACCTGGCGGCGCTACTGCCATGGGAGCCGGGGTGACGGGAGCGGCTTGGGCGCCGGCAGCCGTAGGGGCGCTTTTCGGCCCAAAATTCCTGGCCAGATACTGAACCAAAGTATCGATCTTGTCCGCCGGGATATCCGCGCCGTTATCGATCATGGTCTGCACGGTGTTTTTCCAGCCGTCCACGCTCTTGTGCATTTTTGGCAGAATCTTGAGCGTGTGGCAGTCCTGGCAGTTATCCAACACAACGGCCTTGCCATCACCTTCCGGTAACTTGAAAACAGGTTGCGGCTGTGCAGGTGCGGTGGCCGGGGTTGCGGCAGTTGGTGGCGCGCCAGATGGTGATGCGGCAGATGAGGACGCGCCCGATGAGGGCGTGGCGGCCGGAGAGGCCGACTGCCCGGCATCCTGTTTCGCCACAGCATGAAGCGCTGCCGCGGAAAGCCCGTTCATACCCATGCCGTGGATCATGCCGTGGACGAGGGGCAAGACAGAAACGCCGCCGGTTTCATTCTGAGCAAGCCCCCTGGACGGCACAGCTAAAATTCCCCAACCAACCAGAAATGCAAGCAAAACGATTAGACCGGCGTAACGCGCGGAACCGCAGTTCTGTGTGCGCACAAACTCACATCCTTCAGCAATTCGGGTGGGACACGGCGAATACCACTTACCACTTGAATTTCACCGCTTCGAAGCAAAATGCACAATTTTCGGTTCGCCTGCCCCGCCGTTTTCAGGCTCTGCGGGCAATTTGCGCTCGAAACCAGGGCCAAACAAGCCATTTAACAGACCATTCAACAGACCATATATATGGGCGATTTTCATTCTCATATGAACGAAACAAAGAATCAAGCGGCGGGCCCCGGCCTGAACCGGGAAATCTGGCGTTGTTTTGGCGGTTTTTTACACTTCTGTGCAAGCACGAACCGCAATGCGACGGTCCCTATGAATTCAGTAATTCAGGATTGCGTACCGGCCTATCGATTCTTCCGTTCGTGGTCAGACGGATCTGCGCGGGGTTTTCCCGTGCCGTCCTGAGAACCCGCGAGAGTTCGAATTTCGCGTTCGACCTGGTCGAGGCGTGCCAGCGCCCCCTGAACAGCAGACGTTCCGGAGACCTGCGCGGTCCGCGCATGGGCCAAGGTGCGCTCGGCCGTACGGAGCACATCACGCAAAACCGCCCGGATCTCCGTTTCCAGGGTTTTACGGCTCATCCGAACCCGCTCGTCAAAATCGCTTTGTACCCTGGCGCTATTGATCTCGATCAGCTGATCGAGAAATTCCGCCGCTTGGTCCTCGATGCCGCTGCGCATGCCCAGAACGCCGCAAACCACATCGGCCGCGAATCGAAGAGGAGACGCGGGGGCGGCAATCCGCTCAATCACATGGAAGTGAAAATGAGATTTCGACCGCAGACTTGGTTCTGGATCGAACTCGCTTGAAAAATCAGCCGCGCTCAAGAACATCGTGTCGCTCAAGCGGCGTAGAAACTCGCTTCCCATCTCGGCAAAGCGGCGCATGGCTCCACGGAAGGCTTCCTGCGCATTGCCTTCTTCCGCCTCCAGCCAGGGCACGAGTCTGGCGCGGGCAATTTCCTGGGCCTGGTGCATGATTTCCCTTCGATATACGGGGCCGTTGCGCCGGTCCCCGGCCAGCGGGAACCGCGTGCGCAATTCGGCGCGCGCAGCGCCTCTGGTTTGTTCCAGGAAATGATTTCGCCGGTCATTCAGGAGGCGGGATAACCGGTCTTGTTCCGCACCGAGCAATGCGCCCAAATCCTGCAATGCCTCGCCGGATCGCTCCACGATCTGCCGTAATTTCTGGATGCGAACTTCCGATTCCTCGATGGGGCGCTGCAACGCGTCCCGATTTTCCTTGATGGCTGCCAGCAGATGCGCCGATGCATGCCGGACGGCTCGGAGGCAGGCCTCGCGGACCAAATCGTTTCCCGACCGCTGAACCAATTGCTCGAGGGTCTGCTGCAACCTCGGCCAGTCTCTCTCCGGGCCGCGACGTTCGAGGCGCTCCAGTGCGCTGATCTCGAAAATCCCGGGAAATGTTCGGCCGAGCCTCGCTTCCAGTACCTGCCGGGCAAATTCCGCCGAGGTGGAACGGTCCGCCTCGCTGGTCCGGTCCGCCTTATTTAATACGAAAAGAATTTCGCGCGTCTGGCGGGCTACGCTTTCCGCCAGAGCAAGCTCATCTCCTGAAATCGGCGGGTCGGCTCCCAGCACGAACAGCGCCACATCCATCTGCGGAACAAAATCGCCGGTCGCTTGTGTATGACTGGCGAAAACCGAGCCGAGGCCCGGCGTGTCAACCAGACACATCCCGGAAGCAAGCAACGGGCACGGAATCAGAATCTCCAGCGCCTCGACCCCCTTCCTGTTACCAGGATTCTTGCTCCCGGATATGTATTCTTCAATGTCGTTTGCAGGAATCTGGTTCCACCCGGAGCCCGGCAAACGAATACGAGCCACAAGAGACGGCCCGTAGCGCAGGATCGTGGGAATCGTAGTCACGGGGATCACCCCGGTTGGCAAAATCGCCTGGCCCACGAGGGCGTTGAGAAGCGTCGATTTGCCGCGCTTGAACTGACCGATACAGGCGACGTAGAAACGCCCTTCGGAAACGCGGTCGGCAATCAGCCTGGTTGTGAGAGCCAGATGTTCCAGCTCAAATTCAGAAGCCAAATCGGCGAGACGCAGCAGATCATCTTCTCGCCCGCCCGAGGCCGTCAAGGATCGCACCTCTTGGCGGCCGGCAAGGGTAAGCAGACCGCCGGGTCAGCCGCGCCCTCGCGGGCGTATGGCCGGGCGTACCCGTTGGCATTGGGGACTGTTCCCACGATTTTCGCCCTAGGAACGGACGCCATTCTGGTGAACGTACTTGATGACTTCCACGTCGGAGATTGCGATCAGCCCCTGCTGCACCATTTGATCCAATTGCGGCAGAAGCTTTGCGATTTTTTCATCGGAATCGATGACGGTGACCATCAGGGGAGCGTCGGAGGAAAATGACAGCAGGTGCGAGCGGTGAATCAAGGTGCTGGCGCCGTACCCTTCGATCCCGCGAAACACCGTGGCGCCGGCAATATCCAGCTCCCTGCATTTTTCCACGATGGCGCGGTAGAGCGGCTTATCATTCCATTTATCGTTTTCCCCAAAATGGATGCGCAGCATTTTAGCTTTTCCTTCGAGCTTCATTTCGACTCCCGCTTCCCGCTCCTGACGGACGGAACGTCATGCGTGTACTTGACGATATCCACGTCGGAAAGGACCACCAGCCCCTGCTGGACCATGTCTTCCAGAACCGGAACGAACGACCGCAGCTTCTCCTCGGTTTCCACGATCGAAAGCATGATGGGCCGATCGTGCGAAAGGTTCAAAGCCGTTTCCTGATGAATTCTGCGATTAGCCCCGTAACCCAGAATTCCCTGGTACACCGTCACACCCGCGATCTCGTTCGCGCGCAGACTCTCCACCAGCGCCTGATACAGCGGCTTTTCATGCCACTTGTCGTTTTCGCCGATGTAAATGCGCATCAGCTTCGCTTTGCCCTCCCGCCTGGCGGGCAGGGTGCGGGCCTCCGGCTCACTTTGCGATGGGGCACCGGCGGGCTTCACGACCACCGTTTCCTGCACCTCGATCAGGCCATGGCCAACCATTTCGTGCAGCTTGGGAAGGATTTCATCGACTTTCTCAGGCGATTCGATGAAGTCGATCTTGACGGGCAGGTTTTCGGTAAGGCGCAGGATGCGCGAGGTGTGCATCTTGTGGTCGGCGCCAAAACCGGCAATGCCGCGAACCACAGTGGCGCCGGCAACCCCCCGGTAGAACAGATAGTCCAGCACGGCCGCGTAGAGCGCGTGGCCGTGATACTGCTGATCCTCGCCCACGTATATGGTCACCTTTTTGGCCGGCCCCGGTGTCAGCATCTTCCCTCCTCAACTTCTCCATCGAAATGGCCCGCCAAAATGATCCGTCAAAATGGCGCAAACCACTGTCCGAAAATATCTGAAAATACTGCCGGGCAATCCTCGCCGCCGCACAGCAACACACCGGGTCCCGGCGACATGCACGCGCTCATCCCAGGCTGCGCCCAGTGATCACCCCCAGCCACACGGCGATGAACCCGAGAGTAACGCTCAGCACCACGTTCAGGAAGGCGAAGAGAATTTCGCCATCGCGCAGCGTCTGAAATGTTTCCAGCTCGAACGTGGAAAAAGTCGTATACGCGCCGATGAAACCGATGGGGATCAGGTAACGCCAGTTCGCGTTCCAGTGTGTTTTTTCCGCCAGAATGGTGATCACCAGACCGATGAAAAACGATCCCGAAATATTGATGACAAACGTGCCGTAGGGGAAACGCGTTCCCATGCGGTTGCTGATATAGCCGCCCAGCCAGAATCGCGCGATGGCGCCGAGGAATCCGCCGAGCCCCACCATCCAGTATTTGTTCATTCGAGTTCTCGCAATCCTCTTCTATCCATCCGGATGATGCAAGCGCGGCCCGCATCCTGCAATGTCCTGCGCGGGAACACGGCATATACGCACATTCCCCAGACGGATTCAATCTGAAAATCCGCTCACATAGGTTCGGATGATTGCCGGACGCATGCCCCCGCGACAATATCCTTAGTCAGGAATCCTTGTCAGGAGTCATCATCTGTCCGGCCAAAAGGACAGCGGTTATACGGCGAACTCCATCGCCTCTCCCCCATCATACGGGGCGGCCAAAAGAAGTCAATCCACATCCCTCTTCTCCAGTTCCGCAGCGGCAATCTGAGCAGAAAGGCTCAGGAACCGGGGAGGGGATGCGTATCCGCCCGTGTTTCGATGATGTGCTTTGCGGGTACAATGCGCCGATAGATGCGAATCGAGAAAAAGCGATTCCGGCAGGGAGCGCAACGGTAGGTGGGGAAATGAAGCAGGCGGAACAGCCAGGCAAACATTCCCATTCCGTGTTCGCTGGAAATGCGCTGCAGGTCCATATTGCCGCACATCCCGCAGTGCACGAATCCGACATAGCGGACCGGAGCGGCCCAAGCGTAAAAACGCAGGTCGCAGTTGCGGCACCGCCAGGGCCGCAGCAGCGTGAGCCCTAGCAGTTGGTCCTTTGCGCCGCGCCTTCGGGAGCGCCGAGGACTGTCGCTATGACATGCTGGACAAATCAATCCTGCACCCCTGAAAATTCTGTTGAGAGGGTACGCGAAGCATCGCTCGCTAGGCAAGTTCCTTCTGCGCTGCGTTGCCGCCCCGTGTAGAATAGGGAACGAGGTGCAGGATGGCGGATTATACGGCGGAGCACGCGCGCGCGGGAATCAAGACGAAACTTCCGGAACTGGAAACCTGGCCCAACCAGTTTCCCGGTTGCCGCATTGTGACCCGCTTTCCCGAATACACTTCGGTATGCCCGAAAACCGGATTGCCCGACTACGGAACCATCACCATCGAGTATGAGCCAAATAAAGCCTGCATCGAATTGAAATCGCTGAAAATGTATCTGCTTGCGTACCGCGATCTCGGGATCTTTTATGAAAACGCGGTGAATCGCATGCTTCGCGACATCCGCGCCGCCGTTCACCCGGCGTGGTGCGTGGTGCGCGGCGAGTTCACGCCCCGGGGCGGGCTGACCACCATGGTAGAAGCGTGCTGGCCGAGGAACATTCGCGGCCACAAGGGATAGACAACCCGCGGCGGCTTGTTGATAATCACAACCAGCGAGCGGTCGGTGCGGACTGTGTTTTCCCGCCGCGCGCCCCGTCAGGGGGCGTCCATCCCGCGAGAAGGAGAGGTCGCCGCCAGTTTGGAACCGGCCGCCAAGGAGAGACGATGAGCATTTCCCCGAATGTTCCTGAACCAAAAGAATCCAAGGAAACCTATGTCTACGAAACGGCGAGCACGCCGCGCTGGATCATCATCGTGTTTATCGCGGCTTTCGCTTTGATCGGCTACGTGCTTTATGCCGGCAACGCCGCGCGTACCAAGCTGGAGGCCGAACTGGCGAAGGCCAATTCCAAGGATGCTGTCATGGCTACGCAGATCGATCAAACGAATTCGACCGTCGCCGATCTCAAGGGCCAGCTGGAAGTGACCACGCAGAAGCTTGGATTTACGCAGGCGGAATTGGCGCAGGCGCGCGCCCTTGCCCAAAAAATACGCCAAACACAAAAAGAATCCGATCAAAAGCTCACTGCGCAAATCGGCATGGTGAAGCAGGACACGGACGCCAAGATCGGCGCGGTCACCTCGGATTTGAGCGGCGCGAAAACGGACATCAACGCCACGAAGAAGGACCTGGAAGCCACCAAGATGAAACTCACCAGCACCGTCGGCGATCTTGGAGTGCAAAGCGGCCTGATTGCCCGCAACCAGGAAGAACTCGAAGAGTTGAAGCGCCGGGGCGAGCGCAATATCTATGAGGTGCACCTCACCAAATCCAAGACTCCTACGCGCGTCGGCCCCATATTGCTCCGGTTGACAAAAACCAACGTGAAGAAATTCAGGTACACGATGATCGTGGTCGCCGATGACAAGGCTATCGAGAAGAAAGACAAGACCGCGGACGAACCCGTGCAGTTTTATGTGAAGGGCGTGCCCCGGCCTTACGAAATCGTCATCTTCGACGTAACAAAAAACAAAATTAACGGCTACCTGTCGACTCCAAAAGTGACTGGCACCGCGCGAGCGGAGTAGTGGCGCCGGCAGTTCACCCTGAACTCAGAAAAAGGTCAGCCTGCGACATTTTGCCGGTGCAAGGATCGCCGAAGGCAGGCGAATGTTCGCGCCACAACCCGCACCACGATCCGCGCCAATTCGATCGCTGGTATTTTCCAAAGCGGTATGAGGAAAGACGGACTACGACTCGAAACTCTTCAGTGTGTTGGCCATTTCGCTCAGACGCCGGTCCACCTTTGCATAGACCGTATCCGGTTCGAACGCTCCGGTGGAATCGCGGCGCCCGGCCCGCACCCCCGTAAGAATTTCAACGCCTTGTTCCACGGTCGAGATCGGCAGGATATGAAACTTGCCTGCGCGGACGGCCTCGATCACGTCATCGCGCAGCATCAGGTCCTCGATATTCTCGGCGGGCATCATCACGCCCTGGCGCCCAGTTAGCCCGGATTTCACCCGGCACACGTCGAAAAATCCTTCGATCTTCTGATTCACGCCGCCAATCGGCTGGATATCTCCCTGCTGGCTCACCGAACCGGTGACGGCGATGTCCTGCCGTATGGGCAACCCGGAGAGCGCGGAAAGTAGCGCGTAGATTTCCGTCGAACTGGCGCTATCCCCATCGACGCCGCTGTAGGACTGTTCGAAGCAAATGCTGGCCGCCAGCGAAAGCGGCTTATCCTGCGCGAATTTGGTTCGCAAGTATCCGGCAATGATCTGCATGCCCTTGTCGTGGAAGCGGCCGCTCAAATTGGCTTCCCGTTCGATGTTGATCAGCCCCGCCTTGCCCAGAGCCGCGGACGCCGAGATGCGCACCGGTTTGCCAAACATATAGCCGCCGATTTCGAGAACACTCAGCCCGTTGACTTGTCCAACGCACACGCCATCGGTGTCGATCAGCAGCGTCCCTTCCTCGATCATTTCCCGGATCTTGGTCTCGGTGAGGTTGTGCCGCTCGACGCGCGCTTCCCGCGCGCGCCGGACATGAGATGCGTTCACGATGGACGCGCTGTCCTGGCGGGCGATGTACGCAGCTTCCCGCGCCAGATCGGCCAGTTCCGGGAATCGGGCCGTCACCTTGTTGCGGCGCCCGGCCTGGCGCACACCATATTCCAGCATGCTGGCAACGGCCGTGCGGTCAAATGGACCGATGGCTTCGTGTTCGGAAAGCTGCCGCAGGCGCCCGCCGTATTGCCGCACGACCGCGTCGCTCATCACCATTTCCTCATCGAATTCGACGCGTACCTTGAAGATTTTGCGGAAGTCTTCCTCGTACTCGTACAACATCTCGTACATGTGGCGGTCGCCGATCAGAATGATCTTCACATCGATGTCGACCGGCTCGGGCTTGAGCGCCGAGGTTCCGAACGGGAAGAACATTTCGAGCGGCTGAATCTCGAGCTTCCCGTGATTCAACATGCGCTTCAGCGTCCGCCAGACGCCCGCTTCGGTAATGGCGTCCATCGCGTACATCACCAGGAACCCGCCGTCGGCCCGAAGCGTCGATCCGGCGCGCAAATCCATGAAATCCGAGTTCCATCCGCCGCGCGCATCGTAACTGCGCTGGATGGTGCCGAACAGGTTGGTATAGGTCGGCGTCGTTTCAAAAATAACAGGCGAACCGTCTTCATGATTGTGCGCGAGCAGCACGTTGACGCCGTACACGCGAAACGGGTCGCGCTCCACAGGGCCCGAACGCGAACTACTGTCAGGCGGCGGCCCTCCCGGATCCTCTTCTCCCTCGCGCTCCTTGAACGGATCGAGGTTGTCGAGAATGTTGTGACGCACTTCTTCCAAATATTCGGCCACCAGATCACCCGAATATTTTTCCTTCAGTTCCTCGATGAAGCCGTCGACCAGCACCGAGGCCGCTTCCTGTTCGAGATAGCTCAGTTCGCTGGCCAGTTCGCGGGAAAGCGTCAGCGTTTTCCGGTAAACCACGGTGAATTCCTGGCGGAATTGTTCGTACTTGCGTTCCAGATCCTCGGCGACGACCGTCTCCAGTTTGCCTTCGTGCACCATCTTGGGAACGTCCTCGATCGGCACCATCTGCCCTTCGAGAACCGGGAAAATTTCCGGCAGCGCGACCGCGCCCACCTGCATGTGGCCCAGCGCAAACTGTTCACGCGCAATGCGCCGCGTGAAATCGTCCATCAGTTCCTTTTCGCGCACCGTGAAACGATCCACGATGCGGCCTTTTTGCCGCTGGAAGGGTTCGCCCTCGAACACCTGGGGAATTCTTCGCCGCAAAAATTCGATGCCGCTTTGCACGTCCTTCTTGAAGTTATTGGCCTTCCCGCGCGGCAGTGCAAGCAGGCGCGGCCGGTCCGGGCTCTTGAAATTGTTGACGTAGCAGCGATCCAGCGACAATTTGGCCGGGGGATGAATCTGATTGATTACATGCGTGATCGTGCCGCCCCGGCTGGTTCCCGCGAGGCCGCAAACGAAAATGTTGTATCCGGGTGCGCTCAGTTCGACGCCCATTTTCAGCGCGCGAAAGGCGCGTTCCTGGCCGACCAGGTCCGTTACCAGTTCGGCTTCGGCCGTGGTTTCAAACGGAATGGTCGCAGGATCGCAGCTCCACCGCAGTTTTTCGGGCGGCAATCCGGCAAGTATATTTATGGGTTTGACAGCCATTTTGAAACCTTCGCAGCCCCCGGCGCGCTACTCTAGCACAGGCGAGACAGCCGGCGCATCGGCCCCGGGCCGACAATTTCCACCCCGCGCCGCTCGCCAAAAACGCCTGAAACACCCGCCCTTCCGGCCATGTTATGATGCGCATCGCAAGGGATCGATCGGGCCCCGCTCGCTTACCTCGCATTTCCAGGGAAAAGCCGCCCGAACCGGAACCAAACCGGAATGAGGACTCGTGAACGACCCGTCACATTGCAGCCATCGCCGCACGCAACTGATCGCCAAGGATTCCGACGCCGAGTACGTCGAATGCCTGGATTGCGGCGCCATTATCGAGTCCGCGGAGCATCAGGAAAACCCTTCCGGCTTTGACGAATCGCTTTCCGACGCGTAATCCTGCCCTGCTCCAAAAAAACGACGGTTGCAGAGAAAACAAAGAGCGCCGGAAAAAACGGCGCAAAACTGAAACCGATTGGCAAACGTGGCAGGGAAAACGCCTCTTACAATTCACAAATCAAGAGTCTCGATTTCCGATCACTCGAGGCCGAGCAAACCGATAATGCGCGTCACATCCGGAGCGGAAACATCGTACAGCGGGCGCTCATCTTCTTGTTCGAGCTGCTCGCGCAGATAGTGCGCGGCGATATAGCTGGCTTCGCGATCGCTCAGGTCGCGGCCATGTTTTTCCCGGAAATCGATGAACGCCGTGTGCGCCATGCCGACGATCGACCCCTTGCCGTCCACCAGAAATTTCGTGTCCACGGTGTCGCTGTGGCGCGTGGCGATACCGTTCCACAGGTGGGAAAACTGGCAGTGGTAGGCGTGATCGGTCAGGCGCGAGGTGACGTCAAACGCGGTGACGAAGGCGCTCATCGCGCCGAGATTTGGAAATCCAATCGAAGCACTCATGGTCATTCATGCTTTCCGCGGCTCATCGCCGCAGGGGCTATTTTCCCTGGCCCACGGCCACCGGTTCGGCGTGCGCGAAACTTCCTGCCGCCGCGGCGATCCCGGCGCCGACCGGAAGCTTCATGCCCTGGTCGAGCAGGATTCTCTCTAGCACGTCAAGCAACAGCAGGACGTTGGCGCGCTGACTGCAATAGCCCATCAGTCCGATGCGCCACATCGTGGCTTTGTAATCTCCCAATCCTCCGGAGATTTCGATATTGAAATCGTTCAGCAGGCGCCCGCGCACTTTCGCGCTGTCGATGCCGCTGGGAACCATGACCGCGGTTACCGTCGGCAGGCGATCCGCCGGATTCGGAACGAACAGGCCGATGCCCATCGCTTCCAGGCCCGCGATCAGCGCCTTCTGGTTTTGCCGGTGGCGCTCCCAGCTTGCCTCCAGCCCTTCTTCCAGAACGATTCGCATGGCCTCATGCATCGCGTAGATCAGTGAAATCGGCGGCGTATGGTGGTACATGCGGGTATCGCCCCAATAATTCATCACTGTCGTCAAATCAAAATACCAGCTCTGCACTTTCGTCTTTCGAGTGCGGATCAATTTTTCCGTGCTCGCATTCACTGTGATGGGCGACATTCCCGGCGGCGCGCTAATGGCCTTCTGAGACCCGCTGAAACAGATGTCGATGCGCTGGCGATCTACGTCCAGTGGCACTCCGGCCAGTGTGGCCACGCTATCTACGATCAGCAGCGCCCCGAGTTCATCGGCCACGGTGCGGAAGGGGTCGGGACTGGTTACCACGCCCGTCGAGGTTTCCCCGTGCGCGAGCCCCACAAACTTGATCTTGCGCCCTTGCCCGGCGCGGCGCACATCTTCGGGGTCCACCGTCCGGCCAAACGGAGCGGAAACGCGATGCACCTTGGCTCCCACGCACTCGGCAACCTCCGCCATGCGCCCGGAAAATACGCCGTTGACGCAAACGATCACTTCGTCGCCCGGCTCGATCACGTTGACCAGAGCCGTTTCGATCCCGCCCGATCCCGATGCGGAAATCGGAAACGTCGTGTGATTTTGCGTCTGAAAAATGCGGCGCATCAGTTCCTGTACGCCGCCCATAAATTCGGTAAACCACGGATCGACGTGTCCCACCAGCGGAGAAGCCAGTGCGCGGTAGACGCGCGGGCTGATACTGCAGGGACCCGGCGTGAGCATCAGCCTTGTCGGCGGTCGCAATTCATCCATCGGGTTCATCATGACGTCATTCCTCAATTCTCATGCGGCGCTTTTCGTGGCTGCCGCAATTGCATAAATATATATCTAAATATATATCGGGCCGCAAAAAGATGGCGGAGTAGGCCGCCGGTCGGCGCCGTTGCCCGGAATCATCACCGAAATCCTTCGGCCGGATGAAGACTGGTGCACGATCTAGTTTCCTCGATTCCGCCCGCGCGTGCAACCGCCAATATGACCGCAATCGTTTCCACCGGCACTCGCCTGCATTCCTGACAGGCGCGGATCTTCCCGCTCCCGTGAGCGGAGCGCCATGCCACGTATATCGCGCCCGCATTCTTCCAGCGCAGATACGGCCGGCTGTGTTATCTTCGCGAGGCGCTGGAGGAAGGCGAATCGATGTCGGAAAAACTGGTTCTGGTAGGTGTAATTCCCGAAATTGTCGTGATTGGACCGTCCGATCAGGTGGTGTGGCTCTCGGACACTGCCAATCTAAAGGTCGAGTTCGATCCCAACCGTTGCCCGTTTCAGTCCAACGTCTTCCAGGCGCCACCGGGACGTCAACTGCAAAGCGGGCCCCCGCGCCCTGGGATAAACCCCGGCGGCTACCGGTATCGCCTATGGATGAACGACCAGCAGGTCGGCCACGGGGAAGTCATTCTCAGGGAAAAGTAATATATGTTTAATTGGCAGTTGCGCTGGTGCGGCCGCTGTCGATCGAATCCGCCAACCCCCGGCGCACGGGCGCCAGCAGCACAGCGGGGACGCGTTTTTCCGGCGAAAGCGCCACGCTTGACGACCGGCGGGGAAATTCGACGCGGCGGTCAAGACGTAATCCCGCCTCGCGAATCAACTCCCCGGAAAAATTTGGGTCGTCAGAGTATTCGACACCCCAGAACCGCAGGCCCTCTTCCTTCTGCTGCAGGTACTGCAAGGTGGCTTCCAGTTTCCTCATAGCGCGGTCAAAGGTGGATGCCAGGAAATAAACAGGCAGGACCCAAGCTTTCCGGGCAAACATGGCCCGTACGCGTACGCAATACTTACCGTTCTGATTCACTTCCACCGCGCATTGGTACTCATTACGATGATTCATCTTCGACCGCATCATGCACCTCTCAAATCAAAAGCCCTTCCGTCGCTGCGTTTCGGGCATTTCCCCCGGATCGAGCCCTGCAAAAACAAATCTAAATCTCGGCCTGCAAATCGAATGGCACCTTTAGAGACGTCTGCCTCACCATGAAAAACCCTCAGTCGGGATCGAAAGAGCCAAATGTCTTAATCGACGTTTAAAACCGGGAAGGCCCCAGCCTCAGATTCCTGGCCCTGTGGCATGGGGGCTTAATCCTGCGCGCATAGATATGCTAGTCCAAGGCGAAGCCGAAAGCAAGGCCAGCCGGTTATTTTGTAACGTATTTATTTTCTGTAACTTACAGGAAACATAGGGTTTTTATCCAGACCCAAGCGAAGGACAGCCTGTCTGCTGTTTGAACTTGCGGGATAGAAAACCAGACAGGCTGAAGCCTGTCCTACTCAGAGGTTTAAGCGGGGGTCGTCAACCGCTTCAGATTGTCGGCATTGATTTGCAACTTGCCCTCTTGCTGGAAGCGCGTTCTCAGAGCAGTTCGGAACAAATCGAAGGCCGTCTGCCGTTTCGTCTGTAAGACATCCGCTTCAATCTTCGCTTTCTGCGCTTCAAAATCCTTGGGATTGACCGCGTCGTGCTGGGCGACACGATAAACGGCCCAGTTGCTTCCGAGGAAGACCGGATCACCGACTTTCCCCACCGGCAGGTTAAACGCAGCGGCAAATTGTTTTGCGCTGCCGGCATCGGGAACCGACCCGGTTCGCGCGATCGGGTCCGTTGTTTTCACCTCAAAACCGAGGGACTTGGCCACAGCGGCAAAATTCTCGCCCGACTTGGCGCGCTTGGCTAGCTCGGCCGCGCGAGTCTTGGCCAGTTCCACAGACTTCTCATGGCGGTAATCGTTGACCACCTGGTCGTGGACCTCGGCAAGTGTAGCAGGATGTGTCGGTTGAATGTCTTTGACGCTCACGACCACATAACCGCGGTCGGTGTGAATGGGGGCGCTCAAATCGCCTACGCGCAGGCGGAAAATCGTATCGAGCAGGGCCGGTGAAGTCCCCAACTCCGGCAGCGGCTGGTTGACTTCGACCAATTTCGCCTCACCGGTGGTCATATTGAATTTCTTGGCCAGGTCGGCGATGGGAATGCGCCCGCCCCGGCGGATTTCTTCGCCAATCTGCGCGGAGAGGGTTTCGCCCAGCTGCTCGGCCTTTTCCGTCTGCAATTGCGAACGGATAGAGTCTTTGACCTCGTCAAACGTCTGCGTGCGAGCATTCTGGCGGTCAATCACTTTGATGATGTGGAAACCGTACTGCGTTTTGACCAGGTTCGAAATAGCGCCCTTGGGCAGGCTGAACGCAGCGGCCTCAAATTCCGGCACCGTCTGGCCCCGCACAATCCAGTCCAGGTCCCCTCCATTGTCCTTGGTCGTATCTTCGGAGTATTGCTTGGCCAGACTGGCGAAATTTGCGCCATGCTTGGCCTTGTAGAGGACCGCTTCGGCTAGTTTCTTGGTTTCGGCGATCTCGGCATCGGTCTTGCCGACGGTCTTGAACAGAATATGCGCAACATGCGCGCGGTCGACCAGTTTGTACTGGTCGATGTGGCCCTGGTAATAGACCTTTTCCTCGTCTTCGGTCACTTGAGCGCGTTGTTTGAGCTGGTCGAGGTCGAGCATGGCGTAATCCACGGTCCTGCGCTCCGGGACGATGTAGTGGGCTTTATTCTTTTCGAAATATGCCGCGAGCTCGGCATCGGAAACCTGGATCTTGGCCTGCAGGTCTTCCGGCCGGATTACCACATAGTCGAGCTTCACCTTTTCGTTCTCGCGGCGGAATTCCGCGCGCACTTCATCATCGTTGACCGTGATGCCGTCGGTCACCAACTGCTGGAATTTTTGCTGGAGCAGTTCGATTTTCACCGCGTTTTCGAATTCGGGGACGCCCATCTGAAAGCGCGCCTGCACTTCCGCGGCGTACCGGTCCATGCCGATGAAGTTGTCGCCGACGTACGCGGTGGGCACAAGTTTGCGGAGCAGGTCGGCATGCTCCTGGTCGGTGACACGCAGACCCAACTGGTCCGCCTCCAGCGCCAGGCACTTCTCAAAAATGAGCTGATCGAGCACCTGCTGGGTGTAGATCGGGAGCATCGCCGGCGGAATCCGGCCGGTGCGCGAAATGCGGGTCAACTCCGTCTGGACGTCAGCGATGGAGATCGTCTGATCCCCTACCTGCGCGACAACATCGGCTCCGGTAAGTTCCGTGCCCGCATTCTGCGGCACCAGGTACAGCAACATTCCGATGCCCAGAAACCCAACGATGACCCCGAGCAGGATCCGCACACCCATTTTCTTTCCACGAAGAGCGTCAAACACGTCCGGAAGGCCTCCCGCGCGGGGCCGCTTGTGTTTTCCGGTTCCCCGAAAAACTAGCCGCCGCCGCACCCATAGCAAAACGAGTCATTATAGTGGACGCGAGTGCATACACTCAATCTCTAATCTTGCTGCACGATCATATACCACCTGGGCGCAAATGCTGTTCGAAGTGCGCGTGGGGCGCCGGCCGCTTCTATATCATTTCAAATGCAGGCAACCGGTTTTGATGAAGGAAGGGGAATGAAGATGACAGAGGCCGCTGCGACGGTGAATCGCTGCGGCCCCTGTTCTCCACAACCATTACATCATCTGCTTCCGGGAAATTTTCCGGAAAATTCCCCGGGAAACACGCGTGCATCGCTTTGCCGTTACGACCAGACGGGCTTGGCGTCCGGTCCGATCAACATGGCCGGGTTCGCGCCCTTTCTCGGCATGTATTTCTGCGCGCGCCCGTTGTCGACTTCGGCGACGTACAGGTTGCCCTCCTGATCCACGTGCATTCCATGCACGCCCCAGAAGCCGCCGGGAAAATCGCCGAAGGTTCCCCAGGAGTACATGAAGTTTCCATCCAGGTCGTACTTGATCATTTTGTTGGTGCCGCGATCAAACAGCCACAGATGCTTGTCGGCGGCGGCCATGTGCAGGCAGTGGACGTCGGAGGGCGGATCGCCCACGTGCCATTGATTGAGGAATTTGCCGTCCACGTCGAAGACCTGGACGCGGTGGTTGTAGCGGTCGTTCACGAAGACACGCCCGGTGGAAACATCCACGGCGACGCCATGCACGCCGTTGAAGTAGCCGGGGCGCTTTTCGTTTGGCCGAATGCCTTTCTGGCCCCAGTCCATGATGAACTTGCCGTTTTTGTCGAACTTCGCCACGCGCGTGTTGACGTAGCCGTCGGCCACAAACATGGTTCCGTCGGGAAGCCATGCGAGATAGGTGGGTCGGTAGAAGTGCGTGGCGTCCGAGCCGTGCACGTTGGGCGTTCCAATGGTCATGACGAGTTTTTTCAAGTCATGCGTAAATTTGAAGATGGCGTGCCGGTAGTCATCTACCAGGTACACATGCTTGTCCCTGTCATAGGGGCTGATGTAAATGGCGTGGGGGCGGCGCAGCATGCTGTCCCACTCCGGCCAGGTCTCCTTGATTTCTCCTTTGGCGTTCACCGAGACGATGCAGTGCTTCCAGCGCCAGTCCACATTCTCGGTGCCGCGGTTCGGGCCATCAAGCGGGCCCGGAGGGCTGGAGGCGGTGGCGTCGCGCCACGGCAAGCGGCCGATAGGAAAGTGGATGCTCGGCCCCTCTTGCGGCAGGTCAATTGTTTTCGGCTTCTCGATGTTTGGCAGTTCGCCGCGCTGCAGAATGAAAACCCGGTCGGGATTCTCGGCAAATACGCCTTCGCCCGATCCCCAGGTCCAGTGCTCGTTTCCGGGCAATTCCGACAGGGGTTGCGGCCAATGCGGGTCCACATCGTAGGCACCGAAGATGTCCTGGCCGCCCTTCTGTCCCGGAAAGGCCGCAAACGAGGTATCATCCGGCATTGGTTTTGCCTGGGCGACCGTGGTGGAACCGATCAGACTCGAAACGACAGGAAGCCCTGCCGCCGCGAGCCCACCCTTCATCAAAGCTCTTCTGCTGACTTTCGATTTCTCACTCATCGTGGTTCACTCCTTTTATCCTGCGCTGCGAGAGTTTTCGAGTCCAATCGAGCCGTGTGTCGCAAGAACCGGCCTGCGATGCCGGCAACTCGTCCGACCACTCATCACTCAGAATGTGCAGAATGTGCGAATGCCACCGAAAACCGTTTTTGCACATCCTTCGCCCCGCATCCTACGTCCAATGTCGCGCAGTGCAGGCCTCCACGCGCAACGCCCGACGCACCAGCCACAAACCGGAAACTGGAGATGGAGTTCGAGATGGCTTTTGCTCTAGCTGCGCGGACGTCGTTTTTCGATTTCATCTGGGGCGCTTTTGCGCACGAAGATATGCCAGGCGAGGTTCAGGGTCAAGGATCGTCTGAACAGGCTGGCGGGGCGCCCATGGATTCCGGATGGGCCTTAATCGCGCGCCGTATTGCGCTGCGGGAAACTGGCGGATCCTGGGTCGTTTGCGGGGGCAGAACCCCATGATAATTTTGATGATGGCGGATTTTTCATCCGTTACGCGATGCCGAATCAGAGACCACCATTTGCTTCACGGCCAAAGACCTCTCACGTCGAGGTCTATTGGAAGACTGTCACCTACCGCACGGTTATGACTTACCTGGTGCTGATTTTGGCTGTTGTGATGGCGGTTCTGTATTTGATTTTCCCCGAATCTTATAGCGGAGTGATCGCCAGGGTTTCCCGCGCCATGGGCGCGAACGCGGACACGGGAACAGCGCTGACGTCCAGGCAGGCGAAGTTTGTGAATCTCGACGGCAAGGTGCAGGTCAAAAAGGTGAACTCCGTGCAATGGGCCAACGCCGATTATCGCATGGCGCTCGACAAAGGCGATTTGATCCAGACCAGCAGCGACGGCGCGGCGCGCATCACCTTTGCCGACGGCACCACATACACCGTGCAATCGGATACCCTTGTCACAGTGGAAGAAAATTCTGTCGGACGCAACAGCGAGACGCGCGTGGGGATGCACATCACCTCGGGCGCCGTGGATCTTGCCACCGGCACATGGGATTCTCCGAAGTCCAAGGCGGAAGTGTCATTTTCAAACGCGGTGGCCTCGGTGAAACAGAATAGCCGCGCGGCCGTGCGCAGCGATCCGAAAACGAAGGAAGCGGAAATTACCGTGTCCGCCGGAAGCGCGGAACTATCAACCAACGACGGCATGCAGCACGTCGATATCGGGCGATGGCAGCGCGTGACCGTGCCCCCCGGAGGAGGAAAGATCATTAAGACCAACGTGCTCGCGCCGCCGGATCTGACCGAGCCGTTGAACCTGCAACCCCTGATCGTTCCGGACCCCAAACGCGCTTCGGTGCATTTCGAATGGAAACCCGTGCCGGGGGCGGTCAGCTACGAGTTACGTGTCAGCACGACGTCCATGTTTTCACGCATTGTGGAGGACCGCAGGCTGGAGGGAACCTCGGTGGACCTGGGCAAACTCGATCCGGGCGACTATTTCTGGGACGTGCTGGCCACCGACGCGCAGAAGCGGGTGAGTGCCCCGAGCGATACATTCAAGTTTACGCTCGCGACACAAGGCAAGGGCCAGGAGATGATGCTGGAAATCGGGAACACCGAATTGCATGGTAACGTAGTAGAGATCGTCGGGCGCACCGAACCGGGCGCGGCGCTGATCATCAACGGAGAGCCGGTGGCGGATATTCGCCCCGATGGTTCATTTAAATATTTCACGTCATCCTTGACGCGTGGCAGCCACGCGGTTGTGATCACCGGACAGAATCGCCGGGGTGGCACAGCCATCAAACGCGTTGAGATTGTGATTCCCTAGCCGGGCGTTCGTGTTCGAGCCGGCGCAATGGAAGCAGACCCGGTTTGCGAGTCCGCCGGAATAAAGAATCATCAGTGGGGATGGGGCAGCCGGGCGGCGCCCTCCCAAACGCGGTCTCCGCAAACCGCAGGAGCAGCCCGGAACTGAGGGAAACATGACCAAGAACGGCTACAACCTTCGCTCGATCTTCAGCTTATTTTCTTCCGATCTCGCGATCGATCTGGGCACGGCTAACACGCTGGTCTACGCGAAGGGCAAAGGCATCGTGGTGAACGAGCCCTCCATCGTGGCCATCAATAAGAACAGCGGCGAAGTCGTGGCGGTCGGCAAGGAAGCCAAGGAAATGCTGGGCCGCACGCCGGGCAACGTGGTCGCCATCAAGCCGATGAAGGACGGCGTCATCGCCGACTTCAAAGTGACCGAAAAAATGCTCACCTACTTCATCCAGAAGGCGCATAACCGGCGCATGCTCGTGCATCCGCGCATCGTGATCGGCGTGCCCAGCGAAATCACGCCGGTGGAAAAACGCGCCGTGCAGGACTCGGCCTATCGCGCGCGCGCCAGCGAAGTCTTATCTGGTGGAGCAGGCCATGGCGGCGGCCATCGGGGCGGGACTCCCGATCGAGGAGCCCTCGGGCAACATGGTCGTGGACATCGGCGGAGGCACCACCGACATCGCCGTCATTTCCATGAGCGGCATCGTTTATTCGCGGTCGGTGCGCGTCGCGGGCAACGAAATGGACGAAGCCGTCATGCATTATCTCAAGCGCAAGTACAACCTGCTGGTCGGCGAGCGCACCGCCGAACAGATCAAGATGGAAATCGGCTCGGCCTATCCCCTGGAAAAACCGCTGACCATGGAAGTCAAGGGGCGCAACCTGATCGAGGGCGTGCCGCGAACGGTCACGATCGACGACAGCGAAATCCGCGAAGCCCTTTCCGAATGCGTCGCGACGATCCTGAACGCGTGCCGCGTGGCCCTGGAACGCACCCCGCCGGAGCTTTCCGCCGACATCAGCGACCGCGGCATCGTGCTGACCGGCGGCGGCGCGCTGCTCAAAAATCTCGACAAGCGCATCCGCGAAGAGACCGGTTTGCCGGTTTCCATCGCCGACGATCCGCTGGCTTCGGTCGTGCTCGGCACAGGCAAAATGCTCAGCGATTTCAAGCTGCTGCGCATGGTCTCGATTGATTAACCGGCGGTTGCTGCAATGATCGCAATTCCCTCACGACACAGGTCCTTGACGCTGCTGGCGGGCGTAATCGTCGCGCAGGTGCTGCTGCTCGCGGTACAGATCAAACGGGAGCGTGACGTGCGCCTTATCCGCGTCTGGGCGGTGGAGCTGATTTCCCCTCTGCAGCGCGCGGCGACGTGGACCATTCAGGGCGTCGAAAACAGCTGGGGCAGCTACATCGGCCTGCGCCACACGCGGCAGGACAACATCGCCTTGCGCGCCGAACTGGATCAATTGAAAATAAGCAACGCGGAACTTGAGGGCCGCGCACGTGAAGCGGACCGGCTGGAAAGACTGCTCAATTTTCGCACCGCGCATGCCAAGGTGCCCATGCTCGCCGCACAAGTGATCGGCGGAAGCCCCGATTCCGGTAGCTTACTGGTATACATCAACCGCGGTTCCCGCAGCGGCCTGCGCCGCGATATGGGCGTCATCACGCCCGACGGCGTGGTCGGAAAACTTCTGGCCGTCTATCCCGACATTTCGCAGGTCCTGCTGCTCGGCGACAGGGAAAGCGGAGTGGGCGTTCTGCTGGCCAATACGCGCGCGCAGGGCGTCCTGAAAGGCACCGGCAAGCCACAGCTTTCGCTCGATTACATCAACATCGATGAAAAAGTATCCGTCGGTGAGGCTGTGCTGACCTCCGGCCAGGACCGCATCTTCCCAAAGGATATTCCGGCCGGCACGGTCGTGAAGGTCACGGCGGACCGCAAGGCGCCTTTCCTGAACATTCTCGTGAAGCCTGCCGCGCACCTGGACCGCCTCGAGGAAGTATTAGTTCTGCTCACGCGGCAAGAATTGGACGCGCAAAAAGGCTCGGGCTCGGACGCCGATAGCGCGCCGCTTTTAACGCCGCCAGTTACGTCGAAGGTGCCGCCGAAGGCGCCGGCGAAGGGGCCGGCCAGCACACCATTGAACGCACATTGATTTTGTTGCCGGAGATTGGAACGGGATTTAGGCGCCAGACTTATGGAAACCTCCCAAGTCTACATCGGACCTGAACAGCACATCGAGGTGCACAAGTATTACGGCGGGGTTGTGTCTGGCGCCGTGGTGCTGGCGCTGTTGTTGCAGGCATTTTTGCCCGTTCATTTCCGGTGGGCGAATTATCTGGAATTGCCGCTGCTGGTGACGCTGTATTTCGCAGTCAGCAAGCGAAATCCGTCGACGGGCCTGTTGCTGGGCATGGTGATCGGACTGCTCCAGGACAGCTTGAGCCGCACACCGATCGGGCTCTACGGCATTGCAAAAACGCTGGTGGGATATATTGCCTCATCGATTGGAGCGCGCGTCGACGTCGAACACCCCATTGCGCGCTTCCTGTTGACGATCGGATTCTACCTGTTTCATCACGCCGTGTTCACCCTTTCCAGCCGCTGGCTGCTGGCACAGCGTGGCGAGGCGTACATCACGACACCGATCCTGGTTGCCTCGGTCGTCAATGCCTTCATCGCCATGGGAATCTTCCCCCTGCTCGACAGGTTCCGCAAACCATCATGAACCAGTCTTACTGGAACCCGTCGTACTTAAACCTGTGGCTTATACCTGGCGTTATCGATACGATGCGCATCATCTTGCACAGCTTCGGTGCAAGTGCTAGCTTGGAAGCAGGTTAGGCGTAGGCGGCAATCCACCGGGAGCACGGTATCGTCTGCCGCAGGGGCCGCGCGGAGCGGATTTGGCGATCTCATTTCATAATGAAAAGCAGTTGCCGCAAGGGCGGCTGGCCTTCACGTCCTACGTCATTGTGGGAATGATCGCGCTGCTTCTTCTTGGCTTCTGGAAGCTGCAGATTAATGAGTCGGACCACTACGCGCAGATGGCCGAACGCAATCGCGTGCGGTCGATTCCGATTATTGCGCCCCGCGGCGCCATGCTGGATCGCGAAGGCCGCGTCCTGGCGGACAGCTATCCTTCGTTCAGCGTCCTGTTGTTGCGCGACGCTCCCGAGGAGGTGGAAAAACTTCTTCCCCGAATCGCCAACGGCCTGGGCATGACGCTCGATGATCTCCAGCAGCAAATCGAAGCGGCCAAGTCCATGCCGAAATTTCAACCCATCGTGGTCAAGCCGGAAGCAAGTCCCGCCGACATCGCGTTCATCGAATCGCATCGCGCCGACATTCCCGTGCTGGAAATGCTGATGGTCCATCGTCGCCGCTACCCGCATGGAGAATTGCTCGCCAATACGCTTGGCTACGTCGGTGAAGTCAGCGCCCAACAGGTGGAAGCCTCGGATTCCAAACTGAAACCGGGAGACATCGTCGGAAAAGCGGGCCTCGAACGGCAGTACAACAGTATTTTAATGGGCACCGATGGCATGCGGCGCATGATCGTCAACAGCATTGGCAAAGAAGTGGGCCACCTCGAACAGCAGGACGCCATTCCGGGAAAGCCGATCCAACTGACGATTGACTACGATCTGCAAAACATTGCGGATAACTATATGGCCGATAAGGAAGGGGCCGTCGTAGCCATGGACGGGCAAACTGGGGGAATTCTGGCGATAGTCAGCCGACCCACCTTCAATCCCAACGATTTTGCCATCCGCATCCCCACCGCGGAGTGGCGCTCCCTGAATAATGACCCCCGCACGCCGTTGCTCAATCGTGCCATTCAGGGACAGATGGCCCCGGGTTCGGTCTTTAAAATTGTCATGGCGACCGCGATGCTGGAGTCCAAGCTGCTTCCGGCGGATTTCACGGCGTACTGTCCGGGGCACGCAGTATTTTACGGACGAACGTTTCACTGCTGGCGCGCGGCGGGACACGGCGTTGTCGATCTGCACAAAGCGATCGTGGATTCCTGCGATGTTTTCTTTTACACGATTGGGCAGCGGCTGGGCATCGAGCAGATCGATAAGTACGCCACCGGCCTGGGCCTGGGCCGCCGCACGGGCATCGATTTGCCGTCGGAAGAAACCGGTCTGGTGCCTTCGGAAGCGTGGAAGGAGCGCACCTTCCACCAGAGATGGTACCCCGGGGAAACGATCTCCGTCTCCATCGGCCAGGGCGCCGTTACGGTCACCCCGGTTCAAATGGTGCGAATGATCGAGGCAGTGGCCAGCGGCGGCAACCTGCTCCAGCCGCACCTGCTGAAAAATTTCCCGGCCAAGACGAAGCATTTTCCTCTTGCCGATGCCACCGTCGAGCAAGTCACGCAGGGGATGTACGGCGTCATCAATGAAGGGGGCACTGGAGCGAGATTGAAACTTGCCAATATCGAGTTTTCCGGCAAGTCAGGGACCGCGCAATTGATGAGCTACAAAGCGGGCAGCCGCATGGGCAAAAAAGGAAAAGAGACCAATGGATGGTTCGTCGGATATGCGCCGCGGCGCAACCCGGAGATTGTGGTTGCCGCCGTCATCCAGGGCACCAGCGAACATGGAGGCACGACGGCGGGGCCTGTCGTGCGCGATCTCGTCAAAGCGTATTTCGATAAAAAGAACGGGCATAAAGATGACCAGATCACGGCGAAAGACGGGGGGCCCGAAATGGTGCCGGCCTCGGTGAACGATCCGCCCGTGGCGCAGGTACGGCCCGGAAATTGAAATTCGATGCAAGAGACCACAGGGATTCGTGACTACGATTGGTGGCTGGTGGCCACGGTGCTGGCCATTTGCGGCATGGGCGTTCTGGAGATCTGGTCGGCGACGCACGCCAGCCGTCTCGCGGGGATGCATATCCACCAGCTCGAATGGATCGGTTTGGGATTTGTCCTCATGTTGCTGTTGTCCCGTTTGGACTACCACTTGATCATGGATCAGGCGCCGTTGCTGTATCTGATCGCGATCGTTGCGCTGGTTGCCGTGCTGCTGATGGGCCACTCGCGATTTGGAGCCAAGCGGTGGCTGCCCATTCTGGGCGGTTTTTTGCAGGTGTCAGAACTGGTCAAGTTGATTATAATTATCGTATTGGCGCGCTTCTTTTCGGAGGTGCGCACGGAAGAACTCGGCTTGGCGGATTTGATTAAAGCGGCCGCCCTGGTAGGTTTTCCCCTGGGATTGATCATGCTGCAGCCGGACCTGGGGACCGCCCTGGTGCTGGTGCCGCTGGCGGCAGTGGGGGCATATCTCGCCGGGCTGCAATGGAAACATGCCATGGCAATTTTGGCCCTGGCCGCCATCCTGGTCCCGGTCGGTTATCATTTTCTAAAGCCTTACCAGAAGGAACGTGTTACAACATTCCTGCGGCCGGAGGATGATCCCCGCGGCGCAGGCTATCAGATCCTGCAATCGAAGATCGCCGTGGGTTCGGGCGGGTTCTGGGGCAAAGGGCTTGGCAACGGGAGCCAAAATCAATTAGGCTTCGTGCCGGTCCGGTATTCGGACTTTATCCTGGCGGCGCTGGCGGAAGAATTAGGATTTGCAGGAGTCTTCGTAGCGCTGCTGCTGTATATGTTCCTGTTGCTGCGATTGGTTCAGAACGCCCAGCGCGCGCATGATCGCGCGGGGATGTTTCTGGTCATGGGCGTGGCGGCAGTCTTGGGTTTTCATGTTCTGGTGAATGTGGCCATGGTGATCGGGTACATGCCGGTTACCGGCATTCCGCTGCCGCTGATGAGTTACGGCGGCTCGGCCACACTGTTTGTGTTTCTGGCATTAGGGCTGGTGATGAACGTCCGCATCCGGCGTTTCGTCAACTGAGCCGGTAGCATTGCTTTCCGGCCCGCGCCGCGCTGTAAGCCATGCGAGCGGCCCACCGGAAAGAAATTAAAAATTTGATGGCGAGGCAAGCATCGCGTGCCCAGCGGAAGATCAATCTTAAAATCAGCTTCCCCGGCCATCCCGCGTTGCGGGATCGAGCGCTATTTTGCGCCCCCAGCCGCACTGCGGCGATGCCCTCCGAGGAGTTTTCATGTCGAAGGAGCTTGTGATTTCCGCGACCCCGCACGAAACCCGGGTCGCGATTGTGGAAGATGGACAGCTTTGTGAAATTTATATTGAACGGGAAAAAGAATTTGCGTTAGTCGGCAGCCTCTACAAGGGCCGCGTTACACGCGTGCTGCCGGGCATGCAGTCGGCGTTCGTGGATATCGGGCTCGACAGCGACGCTTTCCTGTATGTCAGCGATTTCCTGGAACATCTGGAAGAGTACGACCACGTAGCTGCCCCGGTCGAAGCTAAAGTCCAAAAGATGGAGCAACCGGGCGGCGAAGTGTTTCCGCCATCGACGACCAACGGCGGAATTTCCGAGCCGCCGGTTGTCCCGGCCAGTGCCCCGGCCAGCGAGCCGGCCGCCGAAGCCGCGCCACCCGTCATTCCTCTGGAACCGCTGGAAGGCGAAATCCTGCACGCGGCAGGCCCCTCCGAGCGCACTGACGCCAGCGCGCAGACCGCCCCGCCCCCTGCATACAATCACCGTCCTTCCGAGCCCCGGCGCGACCGGGGCCGCGATCGTGGCGGCCGCGGCGGCCGCAATCGCCGCTGGGGACGCCATGGTGGAGGAGGCCGCGATCGTGGCGGCTCGCGCCGCGACTTGCCGCCTTCCAAATATGCTTCGCCGAGGCCGTTCGATTCAAAACCTCGCGAAGCCGAGCCAGTGGAACCTCTGCCGGCAGATTTTGAGCCGATTATTCTTCCGGGCGAGTCGCTCGCAAAATATAAGAATCGCGCGCCCTCCGCTCCCTCTGCCCCGTCGCAGGAAACGCAAGCAGCCGCAACCGTGGCGCAGCCATTGCCGCAAAATGAACCGCAACCGCCGGCCGGTGAATCCACGCGCGAACGTTTCGAACCCGGCTTGCCGGAATCGCTGTACGCCGCCGCGTCGCCGGCCGTTCCGCAGGAGCATGTGGAGCCGGCCGCTGCAGCCCTGGTATCTGCGGAAAATAAGGCTGCGGAAAAAACCGCGGAAGAATCCATAGCCGTGCCGCAGTTTGCCGCTCCGCCGGAAACGCCGGAACCGGAAAAGATTCACGAGGCGGCCAGGCCCGGAACCGGCATTGCGGAATCCCAGCAACCCCCATTCAACAATGGCGCAAGCATGTCCGAAGAGGAAGTGAGCAACCTCGCCGAACAGCTTGCCGAAGCCAAACACGAAGAGGCGCAAGCCGAAGCCGAAGATCGGGATGAGTCCGCCGATACGGCCCTCGAACCGTTCGTCGAAGCCGCGGAAATAGAGGATCTGCAGGAAGCGCTCCACGAAGATCATGAAGATGCCGCAGAGCAAGCCGATGCGGTAGCCGACGAAATGCACGAAGAAGCGCTGGCCGCCGAGCAATCTTCCGAGCACGCGGAAGGGCAAGCCGGGCTTCACGGAGAAGGACACGAGGGAGAACACGACGGCGGGGAAACGGCACAGGCCGCCGGCGAACAGCAACCGACCAGCGCCCGTATTTCCGATCGGCCTCGCGCCCGGTTCCAGCGCCCCATGCGCCGCGGAGGACGCAACCAGCGCGGCGGAGGACGCCGCGGCGGGCGCCCCAACGATCGCCGGCCGCACCAGCAAACGTCACACGGCCACCCCAGGCACGAACAGCACAAGCGTCCGCAATTGATTTCCGAAATGTTGAAGGCGGGCGAGGAAATTATCGTCCAGATCGCCAAGGAACCCCTGGGCAAGAAAGGCGCGCGCATCACCAGCCACGTTGCCTTGCCGGGCCGATATCTGGTCTACATGCCGACGGTAGATCACATTGGCGTGTCGCGCCGCATCGGCTCCGCCGAAGACCGCTCGCGCCTCAGGAGAGTGGTCACCGAAGCCAAGGGAACGTTTCCCGGCGGATTTATCGTTCGAACCGCAGCCGCCGAAGCCAGCGACGACGAAATTCGCGCCGACGTCGAGTTTCTCGGGCGCACCTGGGACACGATTCGCGGCACTTCCGAGCAGCGCCGCGCGCCTTCCCTGCTCCACCGCGACCTGAACCTGGTCGAGCGCATCCTGCGCGATTATCTGAACGACGATTACGTGGCCATCTGGCTGGACAATGAAGAGGAATTCACGAAGGTGGTGGAATTCGTGAGCCGCTTCCAGCCGCGGATGGTGCCGCGCGTGAAGCTCTACACGAAGGAAGCGCCGATCTTCGAGGAATTCGGAATCCAGCAGGAGCTGGACAAAGCCCTGCGCCCGAAAGTGTGGCTAAAGTCGGGCGGCTACGTGGTCATCAACCACACCGAAGCGCTCGTCGCCATTGACGTCAACACCGGCAAGTACGTGGGCCGCGGCTCGACGCGCCTCGAAGACACCATCGTCAAGACGAACCTGGAAGCGGTGAAGGAAATCGTGCGGCAAATTCGCCTGCGCGATCTGGGCGGCATCATCGTCTGCGATTTCATCGACATGGAAGAGCGCCGCAACCGCGACAAGGTGATGGCCGCGCTGGAACAAGCGCTCAACCAGGATCGCGCGCCATCGAAGGCGCTCTCGTTCAACGAGTTCGGACTGGTGTGCATCACGCGCAAACGCACCAAGCAGGCCCTGGAACGCGTGCTGTGCCAGCCCTGCCCCTACTGCACCGGCTCGGGCATGGTGAAATCCATTCCCACCATCTGCTACGAGATTCAAGCCGAGGCGCGAAAAATGTCCTTGGAAATGGACTCGCGCAGCCTCACGCTGCGCGTCAACCCCGAAATCGCCAAGGCCCTGAAGACGCGCGAATCGACGCTGATCGATGAGCTCGAGCAGGCCACGCGCAAGAGCGTCATCATCCAGTCCGATCCCACGCTGCATTGGGAGCAGTACGATATCTACTAGAATTGAGTAGGACAGGCTTCAGCCTGTCTGATTTTGGTTTTCTCGAAATCAAAAGCAAAGGCAACAGCAAAAGCAGACAGGATAAAGTCTGTCCTACTGGGGCGTCTCACAACCGGATAGACCTCACGCGTTGCTCCGCAAACCATGGGGGGTCCGGCCGATTGGAGGACAACTTGACCGGTGGGGAAGGCTGATTCGCAGGATCCGGACAGGCACGCAACCCGGGGTTAATGCCGGTGTTTGTGCGTTACGTCAGGTGTTTCCCATTTCGCCCAGGAGTTGCCATTCTCTTCATGTGTCTTTCGGGCCATGGCATCCAGACGGATCTTCATCGCACAGGAATCGCAGATTTTCTGTTCGGAAGGATGGCCGCATACGTTGCAAATGTGTCCTGAGGACTTGTAGCCAGGTTCATCTCCACCGGGTTGTTTCACCTTTTTCTCCCATATTGCCGTTCGAGGATGCCCGAGCACGAATTCGCCTCACGACGCCCTCAACCTCCAGATACATATATCGTGATGCGATATATTTACGGCGGGTTGCCGGGCAGGGAAAAACAGGGTTGCGCCGGCTTCAATACGGAAAATGCGGGGGGGGCCTGACCATTGCCGGCTTTTTCCAGGCTTCGCGCGGGGCGGACACAAAACCCGGTTAATTCGCGTGTGATATCATGCGAAGGAACGACGTTGTAATCAGCGGTCCTTCCGGACAGGGGGTATAGAGATTGCCTGCGCGCATCCTCAGTGGCATCGCCATTCGCGACCAGATTTACGCCGAGCTCAAGCAGGAAATTGCCGCCTTGGGCGCCGCGGGAATACGTCCCGGGCTCGCTGCCGTGCTGGCCGGCGAAAACGCCGCTTCGCAGATATACGTACGCAGCAAGATCGCGGCGTGCGAACAACTCGGCCTGGGCAGCTGGATGGAAACGCCGCCCGCCACGGTAACCACCGAAGAAATGCTCGCGCGGGTCGCGAAATTGAACGCGCGCGATGAAGTGGACGGCATCCTCGTGCAGCTTCCCCTCCCCGCCCAGGTGGATGCCAAGCGCGTGCTGGAAGCGGTGGACCCGGCGAAGGACGTGGACGGATTTCATCCGGCAAACCTTGGCCGGTTGATCTCGGGCCGCGCGGGCCTGGTGGCGTGCACGCCGGCCGGATGCATGGAAATTCTGCGGCGCAGCGGCATAGCCCTGGAAGGCGCCAACGCCGTGGTCGTGGGGCGCAGCGACATTGTGGGAAAGCCGATGGCCCTGCTGCTGTTGCATGCCAACGCGACGGTAACCATCTGCCATTCGAAAACGCGCGATTTGCCGGGCGTGGTGCGCCGCGCCGATATTGTGGTTGCCGCGATCGGCCGCGCGGCCATGATTGAGCCGGATTGGGTGCAGCCCGGCGCGACGGTGATTGACGTAGGCATCAATCGCATCACGGACTTGGCGGAAGCGGAACGCCTCTTCAAGAATTTTCCGGCGAAGCTCGAGCAGTTCCATAAAAAAGGTTCGGTGCTGGTGGGCGACGTCCATCCGGGCGTCGCGGAAGTTGCAGCAGCGATCACGCCGGTGCCGGGCGGCGTGGGTCCCCTCACGATTGCCATGCTGATGAGCAATACAGTGAAAGCGGCCCGCCTGAGGCGGGGCGCGCAAGCAGCCCCGGTCAATACGCCGGGCGCCGCGGCGGCCAAACCCTGATGCTGCGCGTCGGCCTGACGGGCGGAATCGCCACGGGAAAGAGCACCGTCGTCGCGATGCTTCGCGAACTCGGCTGCCGCGTCCTGGAAGCGGACAAGATTGCGCACCGCATGATCGAGCCCGGCGGTGCCGCGTACGATGAAGTGATTCGCGAATTTGGACGCGGCATCCTCACCCCGGAGGGCCGCGTGGATCGCTCGAAGCTGGGAGCCATCGTCTTCTCCGATCCAAAGCGACTCCCGCGCCTGAACGCCATCGTGCATCCTCCCGTCCTGGCGGCGCAGGACCAGGAACTGGCCGCGATCGAACGCGCCGAGCCACATGCCATCGCCGTGGTGGAAGCAGCGCTGTTGGTCGAAGCCGGATATGCCAAAAAACTGGATTGCCTGGTGGTCACCTGGTGCACGCCGGAACAGCAGATTGCCCGCCTCACGCAACCGGGCGCGGGCCGCGGGCTGACCATCGAACAAGCCCGGCAGCGTATCGCCGCGCAGATGCCCGCCGAAGAAAAACGGCGCATGGCCGATGAAGAAATTGATTGCTCGGGCTCGCTCGAACACACGCGGGAGCAGGTGGTCGCGCTTTTCGCCAGGCTGAAGCGGATGGAAAGCGAGCGAACCAGGCAGTAAAAAGCCGGGCAGTAAAAAGCCCGGTATCGAGCATCAGGGGAATCAAGAGCGGGAGGGATTTCGTGATGAGTGAAGGAAAAGACAGCCGAGGCGTAATCCGCCTGCTGGCGCTTGGCCTGGCCCTGGTCCTGGGAGCGTATTGGGCGGGAAGCCGCTGGGGACAGCGGCAGCCGGAAAACGTCGAAGCCGTGCCGGTCAGCTTCCCGGAAGCCAAACCCACCGATCTCATCGGCGATGAAGCGATCAACGTCAAGATCTACAGCCAGGCCGCGCCCGCGGTGGCCAACATCGTAACGCGCACGCTGGAATACGACGTATTCATGGAACCGGTGCCGGTGGAAGGCGCGGGTTCGGGTTTCATCATCGATCCGCGCGGCTACATTCTCACGAACTACCACGTGGTGCAGGGCGCGCAAGCCATTTCCGTCACGCTGGGCGACCGCTCGCACTATACCGCCAAGTTTGTCGGCGCCGACAAGCGCAATGATATCGCCCTGGTGAAGATCGATCCGAAGGACCGCAAACTTCCGGCCCTGACGATGGGCGATTCCGACAGCCTGCAGGTGGGACAACGCGTGCTGGCCATCGGAAACCCGTTTGGATTTCAAAGCACGCTCACCACCGGCGTGGTCAGCGCGCTGGGCCGCACGGTCCAGACCAGCCAGAACACGGTGATCGACGGCGCCATACAGACCGACGCCGCGATCAACCAGGGCAATTCCGGAGGACCGCTGCTGAATTCCCACGGCCAGGTGATCGGCATCAACTCGGCGATATATACGCCGTCCGGCACGACCGCCGGGATCGGCTTCGCCATCCCCATCAGCACGGCGCGGCAAATTGCGCAGGACCTGATCACCGAGGGCCGCGTACGGCGCGGCACCTTGGGCATCGAGGCGCGCGTGATCACTCCTTCGATCGCGGAAGCGTTGAAATTGCCCGTGAAGGAGGGATTGCTGATTGAACGGGTCACGCCCGGCGGCCCGGCCGATCGCGCGGGGCTGCGCGGCGGAACTCGCCAGGCCATTCTGGGCATGCGGCGCGTTCTGCTGGGGGGAGACGTCTTGACCGGGATCGATGACCGCCGCATCACGGGACAAATGGATATGAATCTGGCGATGAATCGCAAACGCCCCGGCGACACGGTCACGGTGGAGTTCTATCGCGGCGGGCAAAAGATGGAAGTACAGGTGAAGCTGGGCGACAGCGGAAATTGAGTGCGATTACGAGTTCCAGAAGGCGCGCTCGCGTTCCCGCTCGGCGTCGGTCAGCGAAAACCAGGCCTCCGCAACGTCGCGCACGCGCTCGAGCGTTTTCTGCATCTCCTGGTGTCTTTTTTCCAGGGTCTCGCGGTCGGTGTCTTTGGGCACGTCCAGCGGCGCGGCGATGACCAGGACGGCTCGCGTGAACGGCTTGGGGATCTGCATCAGGTCCCAGGTCTTCCGCAGCGTCCAGGCGCGCTCCAGTCCCAGGTGAAACAGAACAATGGGGCGGCCCGTGCGCCGCGCCAGCATGACCGGGCCGGGCTTGGCCACATACCGCGGACCGCGCGGGCCATCAATGGTGAAGGCCGCGTCGAATCCCTCGTCGAGCCTTTTCGCCATCACGGCCAGCCCGCGCAATCCTCCACGCGTCGAACTGCCCTGCGCCGTGGTATACCCCAGGCGCTCGATCACGCGGCGAGTCCATTGCCCGTCGAAATTCGTCGTGTTCATGAGCACGCCATTGCGATTCCGGAAATACCAGCTGGCGCCAATGATGCAGCGGTGCCAGAAGGCATACACATTGGGAGGCTGGTCGGGACGGTAATTGCGGCCCGCGCTTTGTCCTCCCAGGACTTCGAAGCGGATCGTCGGCCCTAAAACACGAATCACGGCCCACACGGCCCAGCCGATGACCGGGATCAGACGGCGCTGAAGAAAAGTAAGCTTCGGCAACCGGGTATCGTAGTGAACCAGCAGGGGCTGATCTTGCTGCTGCGGCGGCGTGGTTTTTGATTGTTCGGTCATGCGGGTATAGTATAAGTCGAACGGGGAGAACCGGTAGCCCACAAGCATCTTCTGGGATTTGCAGGTAAACGTGCTCTCGCAGATCACTCCAAGAAAGTCGCAAAGAAATCGGCTCCAAATCGGGTTGAAGATTTCCGCGAGCGTATTGCTGGCAGCTCTGGCCGTGCAGGCGTTCCGGGGCGGGCGCGCGTCCGCGCAGGGTGTTCCTGCGACCATCGCGCGAATCGAAGGCGACGATCTGGAAGTGGCGACGATGACCCCGTCGGGAATGGAAACCGATGCCGCCCCCACGATTATCGCCAACGGCAGCGAGGTTACGTTGCGGTCCGGGCATGCCGTAATGACGCTGAACGAGGGCGGCGATATCAGCGTTTGCGGTCCCGCGCGTTTCAAGCTGCTCCAATCGGCAGGGGCCATCACGCTGGCGCTGGATTACGGTCGCGTTCATCCCATGCTGGATTCTGCGGACACATTCACGATCTACACGCCGACGATCGTTGCGACGCCGATTGCTGTTGCAAGCAAAACACGCGACATGACGGTGGGGCTGGAGCAGGGCGGTGAGATGTGCGTTCTGACGAAACGTGGGGCGATGCGGATTGAGCCTCAATTTTCCGATCAAAGCTTGATTGTTCCGCAAGGCGGAACGGCCAGCTTTTCCGGAGGGCAGATCGAATCGTTGGGCGGTTTTTCCGCCTGCACGTGCGATTTTCCCCGTCCTGGCGTGGAACACGGACCCCCTTCCCCTCCCCCGCCGTCCCGGGAGATCGCCACGCTTAGCCATCCGTTGCCACCGGATCTGAACAAAAACGGCAATTCCGCTCCGCCGTCCGTGTCCGCCGAAGAACCCGTGTACACCGTGATCATGCCGCCGCTGAGATTTGATGCAAACGAGCCCGTGCCGCCGCCCGATCCCGATCCGGAAACGATTCTGCTCGTGCGGGAAGTGCGCGTGCGTCCCTCGGCGGTCTTCAGCGGGCACGTGAATCCGGCGCCGCCGCAGATTGCCACCGCGCTGGCCGCCGCCCCGGCTCCGCCGGAGCCCGATGAGGATCGGCACGTACAAAACAAGCCGGGCCTGATGGCCCGGGTGCGGAATTTCTTTCGCACACTTACAGGCTGGGGGCACTGCGCCGGCGCGGGATGCAAAGAATAGGCCTCTGTCATTATTCGTGACAATTTCAATTGACCCACCCTTCCCTCCATGCTAATTTCTCCGCAGCAATGACGGACTTTTCGCGCACAAGGCAGCATCCATGTCCAGCCCATCGGATCTGCAGGAAGTTGAGCTATCGGCGCGCGGCCATATCGATACCCGGCGCGGTGCGATGGCGCGTAAAAAGCGCGTCCCGCGATTCAATTTCCTCCTGGTTCTCGCCATATTTTGCAGCGGCTGCGGAAGCATTGTTTCCGCCCCGTCGGCCCCGGCGCCGGTCACCGTGACCGTGGTGCCGAATTCGGCGCAACCTTTTGCGGGCACAACCGTGAAGTTCAGCGCCATCGTACAGAATGCCGCCAACCATGCCGTCATCTGGCAAGTGAATACGATTCCAGGCGGGAATGAGGAATTCGGGGAGATCGATTCGACCGGGCTCTACACGGCTCCCGCTTCGCTTCCGACCTCCCCCACCGTAACGATCACCGCCGTCTTACAATCCGATTCGGCCAAGGCGGGATCCTCCAGCGTCACCATTCAATCGCTGAGCGCGATCCAAAGCCTCACACTTTCGCCCACGCTTGCGAGTATCACCGCGTCGCAAACGCTGCAGTTGAACGTCGCCACTGGCGGCCTCAACAACAGCGAGGTGACCTGGTCTGTGGACGGCGGGAACCCGCCCAATGGCACGATCTCCCCGAACGGCCTGTATGCGCCCCCCGCCGCGACAGGCCGTCATTTCATAACCGCGCAATTGAAGGCCAACCCCAGCGCCGTCGGCTTGGCGACCGTCTGGGTCACCGATTTCCCGGGCACTCTCACCTGGCGCAACGACAATGCGCGCTCGGGAATAAATGACAAGGAAATGGCGCTGGCACCCGCAACGGTGAATTCCTCGACGTTTGGAAAATTGTTTTCGTGCCCGCTAGACGGCTACGCGTACGCGCAACCCCTCTACGTCGCCAACCTCGCCATCCCTGGCCGTGGAACCCGCAACGTCGTCTTCGTGGCCACGGAAAAGGACAACGTCTATGCGTTTGACGCGGATGCAAACCCCTGCGTCCAGCTCTGGAAAACCAGCCTGATCCCTTCGGACCCTGCAGGATCGGAGGCCGTCCCAATGCCAAACAAGGAGATTGCCGGTACCGACATCGTGCCGTATGTCGGAATCACAGGCACTCCGGCAATCAGTTTGAGTACTTCCGCACTGTACGTTGTTGCCGAAACAAGGACGCAGGAGCCTGATCCAATCTACTCCGAGCAACTTTATGCTCTAGACCTGGCAACCGGGCAACCGAAGATCCTGCCGACCGGGGCTCCCATGGGCACCTTGGGATCCACTCAACTCGCCTTCAACCCGCAATTGCAAAATCAACGGGCGGCCCTGCTGCTGGACAATCAAATCGTGTACATCGCATTTGCATCGCATCACGGTCAGGGCGATTATCACGGCTGGCTGCTGGGATATGACGCCACCACGTTGCAGCAGACCTCGGTTTTCAACGTTACCCCCGACGCAACACAAGGAGGCATCTGGCAAAGCGGAGGAGGCCCGTCGGCCGATTCCAATCACGATATTTTTGCGATTACAGGGGATGGACCATTCGACATCAATCGCAGCGGACCGAGCTATAGCAACAGTTTCTTGCGGCTCACCCCGGGATCGTTGTCGGTTATGGATTATTTCTCGCCTTGCGACGAGGCGGCGCTGGAAACGGCCGGACTGGATGTGGGCGCCAGCGCGCCGCTGCTGCTTCCGGACTCCGCCGGCTCCGCGTCGGAGCCGCATGTAATGATCGGCGGGTCCAAGAACGGATCCCTGTACGTGGTAAATCGCGACAATCTCGGCGGATACAATGACATATGCCCGGATTTCTTGCCGCGAGTCCAGACCGTGCCCATCGGAGACGGGCCAATCCTCAGCACTCCCGTATTTTGGAACAAAAGCATCTACATCGCTGCGGGAAACGGCAAGCTGAAGTCGTTTCCGATCTCGGATGGAATTCTAGCCACATCCCCGTCCTCGTCGCAGTCTCCGGAAACTTTCGGCTCGCTGGGGGCTACGCCGGTGATTTCCTCGAACGGCGCGAACAACGCCATCGTCTGGCTGATTGACGCCGGCGGCGCGCTGTCTGCGCCAAATTCCCCTGCCGTTCTGAGGGCGTTCGATGCCAGTAACCTTTCGAACGAGATATACAACAGCAGGATGGTCGCGCCTCGGGACACCGCAGGCCGGGCTGTGAAGTTCACCGTTCCCGCCGTGGCCAACGGCAAGGTGTACGTGGGAACGCAGACCGAACTCGACGTGTACGGGTTTTTGCAGTGAATGGCGAAGCGTTGCGCTGCTTGCGTGCCTCCGCGCTATGCGGTCGGCAAGCCACGCAGGGCGGCGTCTTGGGGGACCGGTTCTTTCGGGTTCGACCAGTCGTAAAACCCCTTGCCGCTCTTTTTTCCATACCAGCCGGCCATCACCATGCGCTTCAACAGCGAGGGAGATGCGAAGCGTTTCTCCTTGAATTCATCGAACATCACGTTTGTGATGTGGTAGGTCGTGTCCAGGCCGACAAAATCCAGCAGCGTGAACGGACCCATGGGATACCCGCATCCGAGTTTCATCGAAGCGTCAATATCGGCCACCGAACCCACGCCCTCCTCAAACGCGCGGATGGCATCCATCAGGTAGGGCACCAGCAGGCGATTCACGATGAATCCGGTTTTGTCGGTCGTGCGCACGGGCACCTTTCCAAGCTTCTTGCCAAATTCGCACACCGTTTCAAACACAGCATCGTCGGTGACGATGGTGCGCGCGACTTCCACCAGGTCCATCAGCGGCACGGGATTAAAAAAGTGTAGCCCGACGAAGCGTTCCGGCCGCTTCGTCGCGGTCATGGCCTCGGTAATGGAAATTGACGACGTATTGCTGGCAAAAATGGCTGCGGGTTTCACAAGGGGGTCCACCGCGGCGAACAGTTTCCGCTTTTCGCCGAGATTTTCGATGATGGCTTCGATGAGAATGTCGCAATCGGCCAGGTCTTCCTTCACCAGCGTGCCTTTCAATCGAGCGAAAATCACATCGGCCGGCTGGGCCAGCTTGCCTTTCGAGGCCAATTTTTCCAGGGACTTCAGGATGTTCGCAAATCCCTTTTCGATATATTTCTGCTCGGCTTCCAGCACGATGACGTCGAATCCCGCGGTCGCCGCCACCTGGGCGATTCCAGAACCCATCAGTCCGCAACCCAGCACGCCAACTTTTTTGATTTCCATCACAATTCCCTCATGGTCGTCTCTGCATCTTGAAGATTACGAGCCAGCATCATATCTCAAAAACCGCGCGGGTCGAATCCTTGGTCATCGGCGGCACTCGCAGGAGGGGCCGGTGCGGTCCTCCTGAAAAACTTTCTGGACTTGAACCCCGGGAATACCCGCCGTATGATCGTTGGCGGCCACTGTGTGGGAGTAAGGCGCCTCCGCCGGAAATGGCTATTCCGGTTACCAGTTCAAAAATTGCCGCAGGTGGCGCTTGCTGTGCGCTGCAGTGGATCCCGCCGGGCTTTTCCGGGGGGGTTGCTGTCGCCGCGCAAGTCTAAGTTCCCGGCCATGTCGGGGCCGCGACCCACAACGCCCTTGCAGGAAATGGCTCGTGGGCAAACTTAACATCGTGCACGCAACAATCGGCAACCATCAAAAATCGCTGCAACCAACAAAGATCGCGAACGCGGGTTCTATCGGTTCAGTACGTTGTTCTGCAGGGCTCTTTGAGAAAGGAATCTCACTATGGCGCGAATCTCGCTTCGAGTAAATGGCAAGGCGCGGGTCGTCGACACAGACCCGGGCACACCGCTGCTGTACGTGCTGCGTGACAACCTGGAGTTGCACGGGCCGCGTTTCGGCTGCGGCCTGGGCCAGTGTGGAGCGTGCACCGTCCTGCTGGACGGGAATACGGTACGTTCCTGCTCGCTTCCGGTTACGGCCGCGCAAAATCGAAGCATCACGACGCTGGAAGGTTTGGGAAGCGTCGCCCATCCCCATCCGATCCAGGCGGCGTTCATCGAAGAACAGGCCGCGCAGTGCGGCTACTGCATGAACGGAATGATCATGGGAGCCAAGGCTTTGCTTGATCATAATCCTCACCCCACAGCCGCGGACATCAAAAAATCGCTGAACAGTTATCTCTGCCGCTGCGGCAGCCACCTGCGCGTGATCCGCGCGATCCAGCGAGCCGCCACCACAAGAATGAAAGCCTGAAAGAGGAGCGACAAAAATGGAACCTAAATCAATCTCCCGCAGAGATCTTCTGAAGGGCTCAGGCGTACTGATCGTGAGCTTTAGTTTCTGGGGGCCGCTCTCCAGCGCCCTGGCCCAATCCCCGGGCCTGTCCAAAGACGGCCTGGACCCCACATCGCTCGATTCCTGGATCGCCGTCGCGCAGGACGGCACGGTCACCGTGTATACGGGCAAGGTCGAGCTTGGCACCGGCGTCACCACGGCGTTGGCGCAGATCGTGGCCGAGGAGCTCGATGTCGCCTTCCATAAGGTTCATATGAATATCGGCGATACGGATAAAACGATCGATCAGGGCGTCACCGCGGCCAGCAGAACCGTCGAGAGGGGCGGACCACAATTGCGGCAGGCATCCGCGGCGGCTCGCCAGGAACTTCTGAAGCTCGCATCCACGCGCCTGGATGCGCCTGTGGCCAGCCTCATCGTGACCGACGGCGTGGTGAGTGTCTCCGGCAATCCCGCCAAGAAGGTCTCCTACGGCAACCTGCTGGGAGGAAAGCGTTTTAACGTGAAGATCGTGGCTTCCGGCGTCGGCTGGGACATGAAAGTGGCGCCGGGAATTCCGGCGAAAAATCCGAAGGACTACAAAATCGTCGGCACATCGGTTCCGCGTCTGGACCTGCCGGAAAAATTTACGGGGGAATTCACGTACTCGCAGGATGTCCGGCTTCCCGGAATGCTCCACGGGCGCGTCGTTCGCCCGCCCACGGTGATGTCGAAGCCGTCGAGCATCGACGAAAGTTCGATCCGGAATATTCCCGGGGTGGTGAAAGTCGTACAGGAAGACGGCTTCGTAGGGGTAGTGGCGCGGACGGAGTGGGCGGCGATACGCGCGGCGAAAGCCCTGCGCGTGACATGGTCCGCGCCGGCGAAACAAATGCCGTCCAGCCCGGAGGAAGTCTGGGACTATTTGAAAAACACAAAGAGTTTCAGGGATAGCGTCACGGTGAACACCGGGAATCCGGAACTGGCATATTCGCAGGCCGGCAAGAAGCTGGAAGCCACCTATCTCTGGCCTTTCCAGTTACACGGAATGATGGGCCCCTCGTGCGCCGTCGCGGATGTGCAGGGAGATAAAGCGACCGTCTGGACCGGCACGCAAGGGCCGTTCCGGACACGGGACGCCGTTGCGAAAATGCTGAAGATCCCCGCAGAGAATGTTCATCTTCTTTACCGGGACGGCTCGGGCAGCTACGGACGCCTGGAGTGCGACGACGTGGCTGAGGATGCGGCGCTGATGTCCCGAGCCGTGGGCAAGCCCGTGCGGGTGCAGTGGATGCGCGAGGATGAGCACGCCTGGGACCCCAAAGGACCCTCGCAGTACATAACCGTGAAGGCCGGCGTGGACGGCCAGGGCAAGGTCTCCGCATGGGACTTTATGGACAGGTCGTTTCCGTGGACCGAAGCAGCGGGCAATCCCCTGCTCGCGTCCCGGCAGACCGGCCTGAAGCCCGCGAATCAGGGATTCTCCAACGGTTCGGGCGGAGGCGGCCAGATTTATAGTTTTGAAAACCAGAAAGTCCTGTCGGCGACCATTCCCTGGGTGCAGCAGGACCAGTGGCCGCTGCGAACCAGCAATCTTCGTGCGCCCGGAGATCTGGCGCGCGTGTTTGCGAGCGAATCCTTCATGGATGAAATCGCGTCAAGCCTTGGTGTCGATCCCATTCAATTCCGGCTGCGTTATCTCACCAGCGACAAGCGCACGGCCGAGGTTCTCGTCGCGGCGGCAAAAAAAGCAGGGTGGACCGACCGGCCATCGCCCGCGCCTGCCTCCAGCGGCACGATCGCCACGGGAAGGGGCGTCGCGGTAGCCAATCGCGCCAACACGATGATTGCCGCCGTGGCCGAAGTGGAAGTGGATAAATCAACCGGGCAAGTCACCGTCAGGCGCGTCACGCTGGCGCACGATTGCGGCCTGATCGTCAATCCCGATGGCCTGAAAAATCAAATCGAAGGAAATATCATGCAGGGAGTGAGCCGCGCGCTAATGGAGGAGGTTCACTTCGACGATACACAGGTCAAGAATCTGGACTGGAACAGCTACCCGGTCATCACCTACGAACAAATCCCGGATGTGGAGATCGTAATGATTAACCGGCCGGAAATTCGGGCGCTGGGAGGCGGCGAAGCGTCGATTGTCCCGATCACCGGGGCGATTGCCAACGCGATTTTCGATGCCGCCGGAGTACGCCTGCGGCAGGTTCCCTTCACGCCGCAACGCGTCCTGCAGGCGCTCAAGGCCTGAACCTGTCACACGCAGTCGGGCCTGACCGGGGCCGTGAAACCGGCGCGAAGAGGTGCGGGGGAAAACAATCCAAACAAAAATACTGCGGCATCTTTCGTGACTGATGTATGCTGTTTTTGCCCAGCCCGGCAGTTCACTGAACGGAACATTAATTGATGCGTGCTTCAAGATGGAGGTCTTGACGATCATGATCATTGGCGATCGATTGCGAATCCTGCGCGAACAGAAACACTTTTCTCAAGGTGAAATCGAAAAGCGGACAGGACTGCTCCGCTGCTACATCTCCCGCGTCGAAAACGGGCATACCGTGCCCGCCGTCGAGACGCTGGAAAAATTCGCGCGCGCCCTTGAGGTTCCGATGTACCAGCTCTTCTACGATGGCGAGGAACCTCCCAAACCGGCCTACCCTGCAAAGCGAAAAAACGGGACACGGACACCCCTTGTCTGGGGCGATTCGGGCAAGGATGCCCGCACACTGGCAAAGTTCCGCCACCTGCTCAGCCGGGCCGATGAGAGCGACCGACGGCTGCTTCTTTTCATGGCGAAAAAGATGGTGAAACCCAGGTCGTCCTGAACGTTTAGCCGGAAAACGTTGCAGGCAGCCTTACGTGGCGCGGCTCATTCGCCGCCGCGATATTGTCGTCGAAAAATCATCGTATTCATTCGTATTGTCTTATGACTTCCCGGCCGTCGAATATCCATCCGCATAAAAAGTAACCGTCAACTCGTACCAATCGAGGTTCATCCCTTCCAGAGTCCACTGCACAGCCGCGGCCGGATGCGCACGGTCAGGGCCCATGGTAAATGCTTCACCTTTCGGCCTGGTGGACGGTTCGGTCCAACTGATCCACGACGCAGGCACCGCCTCGCGGAGACTCTTCCCATATTTTTTGTAACTGGCCAGCATGGCATCCCGGCTCTTTGTCTCCAGAACGTTGCAACTCGCGGAATACCACGGCTTGGCAAACTGGGAAATATAGCAAGCCTTCGCCCCGGCCACGACTACGCTGGATTGATACGTGATACCGTCGCCTTCCCCATGCGGATCCTTGCGGATGGATGCAAAATTGTTTCCCCTGTCATCAAGCATCCGCTTCATCGTGGCGGAAATATCGTCCAGGGCAAATGCCGTCAAACCTACGGAAACAATCAACAGGAGCGCTCCACAAAACGCATATGGCCTTCTCATTTTTCATCCTCGCCAATGAGTGAATCTTCACGCCACCGCTGCATGGCATGATACACAGCGTCCTGTTCATTCTGGATTTTGACGGGTCGGTTCGCAAGGCTCTTATGGCTCCCGGGCGACATAACGAAGGACTCGGGAACCGAACCGCCGCGGGGCTGTTTACCTGCCGCTGCCGGCCTCCCTGGACGCAGTGGAATCTTTTGCTGCATCTTGAATCGCCTGTGCTCGTTGGCCCGCGCGTGAAGAATTGGCCGTTTGACCCAGTGTCTGGTAAAGGTTCGCGCGCGTACAGGTTCGCAAGCGCGAACCAGGCTGCGTCGCTGGGTTTCGCGCTGAGCACGTTCAGATATTCGCGCTCCGCCTGGTCGAGCCGGTTCGTGGCCATGAGCATCTGAGCTTTCACCAGGTGCAGGTTGGGATCTTCGGGGAATAACTGTTCGGCCTGTGTGAGCGTGGAAGCGCCTTATGCGGCGCGTTCGCCCGCCGCTGTAGTAATGTGTTCCCCGCAGCGAACAATGTACAACTGACAATGAGTGGATGTGGAAGGCCGCCGAACACCTTCCCGGAAGGAGAAGCATCATGCCCAAACCAGATGACAAGGGCAGCACGCGGTTTCGACGCCGTGAATTTCTTACGGGACTCGGCGCGGCCGGCGCCGCGGCGCTGTTTCCTAAAGCGTTTCCCTTCGCGCAGAGCATGGCCTCGACCGCGCCGCGCCTGTATCGCATCGATACTCACCACCACATTTCTTCTCCCGGCTTCATTGCGGCAATTACCGCGCGGAAGACCGGGCAGCGGCCTTTGATGGAATGGACGCCCGAAAAATCGCTTGCGGCAATGGACCAGGCGGGCGTACAGACGGCCGTGATGTCCACCAGCGAGCCGGGCGTGTGGTTCGGTGACGACCAGGCCGCGCGCCGCCTTGCCCGGGAGTGCAACGAATACGCAGCCAGATTGATATCCGATCATCCCGGGCGTTTTGGAATGTTTACGACGGTGCCGCTGCCCGACATCGATGGATGCCTTCGAGAAATTGAATACGGCCTGGACACGCTCCACCTGGACGGGATTGGGATGATGACCAGCTACCGGGGAAAATATCTCGGCGATCCCCTGTTCACGCCGGTCATGGAGGAATTGAACCGGCGCAAGGCCATCGTTTATTTCCATCCCTTCCGGGCCGAGTGCTGCAAGGATTTGCAACCGGAACTGGGTCCGGCCGTCATCGAATTGGGCACCGACACGACGCGCAACATCGCCAGCCTCCTTTTCAGCGGCACGGCCTCGAAATATCCGGAGATTCGCTTCATCTTTTCGCACGGCGGAGGAACCGCGCCGTATCTGATGAACCGTTTCGAGGGCGTGATGCGCCGGCCCGAAATTGCGGCACGCCTGCCAAAGGGCCTGCTGTACGAAGTCCGGAAATTTTATTACGACACCGCGATGTTTTTTAATGCGGATTCCTGGCCGACGTTTAAAAAAGTGGTGCCCGTTTCGCAAATCCTTTACGGGACCGACTTCCCCTTCGCCACTCCGGAGGCCGTGGCGAAGGGACTCGACGGTTGCGGGCTCAGCCCGGACGAGCGCCGCGCCGTGGACCGCGAAAATGCGCTACGACTGTTCCCGCGGCTCAGCAGGGCGTGATCGCCCCTCATGATTCTGTTAAATCTTCCGGGCCACAACGAGCCCATAGACGAAATTTCCCGAGGCGAAGCCGGATCGCATCGCCCGGAAGGCTCTGAGAAACTTGACGAACATCGGGCCGTTTTCAGCGGCAAGCTTCCATAACGCTTTTTCTTTAATGATGCCCAAACCAAGGTCCCATGACCTGGCGCAGTTTTTGTTCATGATTTCGCTTTTCACAATGTGCAAGCCGTTCGCTTTCATCAGCGCCTCGTACTCCTGCATCGTTCCCAATTCCACCAGCATGCCTTTTTCAATGGGGAGGATGTGTTTTTTGTACTCCGCTGGATTGAGATTTTCTTTTTTAAACCAATCAATGACCGCAACGGTCCCGTTTGGCTGTAACAACTTCGATGCGGATGCAAAAAAGTTTCCGATGTCCTGATAATGGGAAATCGATTCAACCGACCAGATGACATCAAACCGTTCCTCGAATTTCATCTCTTCGGCGTCCATGCAAAGGAATGTCGCCTTCACATCCTCCCTGGCAGCGGCCTGATTTGCCATACCCACCTGAATGGGGGAAATCGTAATTCCCGTCGCTTCCGCCTGAAAATGTTTGGCCAGATAAATACTGCTTGCACCCGTGCCGCAACCGATGTCCAGAATCCTGCTCCCCGGCCTGATCTTCGCGATTTGCGCGAGATGCTCGATGAGCTGAATCTGAGCCATCTCTTTCGTTTCATCTCCGCGAATCCAGTAGCCATGATGCAGGTGCGCGCCCCATAAGGCATGAAAATGCGGGCTTACAAAATCATAGAATTCCCTGATTTTTTCCTTGTCGTTGTGGCGGGTCATTTTCCTTTGAGGCCCCCAAATGAAACCGGCCCATTCACAAAGTGCTGCTGCCGGCCCCCCATATTACATCTCCCGAGCCGGCGGGTGTTTCACTTATCGTATGGGGAGATCTCAATTTTTGCTGCAGTTTCCACGAGATATGGTTCGAATGCCTGGAGGGGGGCCGCTCTCAAATTTCCTGGAATCAAAAATAAAAAGATGGTGGGGCTGGAGGGAGTCGAACCCCGACCTAAGGTTTAGGAAACCTCCGCTCTATCCAACTGGGCTAAAGCCCCGCGTCCGTTTCTTTGCGTCAGCGGATTTGTTCTTAGGTTTGGACTTCTTAGGGTGAATTACGGATACTTTTCCAGGCTTATTTTTGAAGGGGCAATCCATCCGTGAACAATGACTCTTGCCTGATATTCCACCATCGTGATCCGATTGCAATGACCGGAACTCGTTCTTCAAATATTTATAAGAGGTGATAATCAGTGAAAAGAGCACGATAAGGTCGATGATTACGGCGTGAATGTTACTGAAGAATGCGCTTTCTGATGGTGCCATGAAACAATCCTCTCCGCAGCTCGCCCCATCGTAGCGAAATTTCTGCGTTGAAGACGTTCCACAGTGCTGTCCACGAAACCGCGCTCGATGGTGCGCGGCCTCCTCCTTTTAGATAGACAGAGCCTTATTTTATTCAATCCGAATATTTTAGTCAAGCACATGGGTTAGCTTGAGGAATTGTTGCCTGTTCGATTCCCACGTTTGGCAAGAGTGAACTAATGGTGATGGTGGGGCTGGAGGGAGTCGAACCCCCGACCTAAGGTTTAGGAAACCTCCGCTCTATCCAACTGAGCTACAGCCCCGCGCGGTTGATTCTATAATACCCGAAAATCAGTCGCTCACTTTGGCGCGTGTAATCCTCCACATTTCAGCAATCGGCTCTTGGGATTCTTAGCTACGTGAATCCCCGATGTGTGCTTTTGTAGACAGAAGCAGCAGGTCTCCTGAACGCGGAATCGCGGCGGCGTCTCGTGGCCCACCGAACTTGAATGCGGTCGTTGCTCATTCCAACAGGCACGGCACATACTGTGGCGATATCCATCGTTCATAATGCAACCCAAGGCATCTCAAATCCTGTGCCCACTCTGTGCCCAAGCCAGCCCGAATTACCCCAACTTAGCCCAGCCTACCCACTCGTAACCACTTGAAAACAAGCCACGCCAAGAATTACATACAAATTAGGAAACCTCCGCTCTATCCAACTGAGCTACAGCCCCAAGCTTTCTTTTATACAAGATTCAGGCGGTGTTTGCACACGGAACGAAGCTTTGCCAAGTATAAAGTTCAACGCCACTTAAACTTCAAATGGGATGTCCGTCGCTGAGGGAAAAGTAATGGCATAAAGGTACTGCCATATTTTAGGACTAGGCGTCTATTGAGCCGGTTCGGGACAACTGCCATCATCTTCAGATGAGCCGGATCTACGAAGCGATAAGACAAGCAGACGAATCGCGTTCGAGAAGTGAATTGGCATCTGGAGGCGGCCTGGGCGTGATGGAATTGGCGGATCGGAGGTGCGGCCGCCGCTGGGAGCTTGGCATACATATCACTGTCTATGGCCACGCTTCCGACAACTGTCCATTCTACGAAGAGGTGAAAGCATTCAGCGTCAACTCAAACGGCGCTCTACTCTTGGTGAGAGTGCCGGTCTGTGATGGGCAGGAGTTATTGTTAATCAATAATCGGACGTCGCAAGAACAAATTTGCCGCGTGGTCCATTCGAGAGTTCGGGACGAACAAACCAGCGAGCTTGCCGTGGCGTTCCCATCCCCGAATCCTCAATTCTGGCAGATTTCCGAAATCCCCATCGAATTGGATGAAATCTGAGCGCACGACGGAACTTAGCTTTTCCAGTAAGCAGAACACAAATATGACTCCAAGCGGCGTCGAAAGGATCGGAGCTAACTACATATGGGAATCAAACTAGCGTCGTCTACCGCTAATGAGTTTGCGACGATCCGAGAGCGCCGCCGCAGATTCCGCGTCCAGCTCTCGTGTTTTATTCTTGTCCGGCCTCTTGAACCTGATCCCGAATATTTCGAGAGCATCATCCTGACGAATAACTCGTCCCGCGATGGGCTCTCCTTTGACACTGACAACGATTTCTTCTACGAACGTATGCGCCTTCTTGTAAGTTATCCATTCTCCCTTCAACCTTGTGCGATAAATCGAGATTATATTGGCGAAGTGGTGCGGAGAGATGCGCTCTCTGATGGCCGCTACGGCATCGCAATTCGCTTTCTGACAACCGCCAAGCTCAGTGTTTCTCCCGCTTCTAATCTACGTTCGAACAGTATTTGGAATACCCTGTGGCAGAAAACAAAAACCCGCACTGTTGCAGCAAAGATGAATCGCGCTGACTTGCGGATTTCTCCCGAAAAAGGCTAACTGGCTTCTTCTTGTGTTCTAAAGAAGTAATGATGCTCGAACGGCAGGATTGGCCAACATCGCGGTTCGCTTTCCATGTGTTCGTGGGCCGTGGCTGACCGATTGACGACCACCCGATCTGTGACTCAGAAAACCACCGCTCTACCCGACTGATCTAAAACCCTGGATGGCCAGCCGCCCGCAGCTAAGAATCTGCTTGTTGACCGGCGAGGTGTGCCCTCTGCTTTTCGTATTCCAGCCAGGTCAGAACAATCACGACGATGTCGAAAAGCGTCAGGAGAATCATCATAAGCGAGTGGGTGAGCACGAAGCGGTAACCCTGATAGAAAACAAAGGCGGATAATGTAACGATCAGCGCTGGATACGCCCACAGCTTGTTTCTAAACAACGACGCGATGAGCATGAGTTTGATGATGCCGTGGGAGAGAAGATAGAAGGAAGCGAAGTGCTTGCCGCCGGCGCCAAAATGCTGGGAAGCGCGAAGCAGATGCGTGGCGACAAAATCGTTAGGATCTTCGGAAAGCTCCGGATGCAGAAGAGTCGAGACAAAACGAGCCACCCCCTCAGGGCTGACCCTTAGAATTGCGATTCCGAGAACGATCTCCAGCAACGCATGTAGCCCCTTGAGCGTAATGCTGAAGCGAAAACTCCGGTCCAGTAGAGAACCACTCTTTTTGCCGTGCATATTCGAGTCCGCCTCGGATGATTTGCGTTTCATCATAAGCCAGTAGGAACTCTTCCGGAGCAATAGCCGGCCGCATCAGGATACTCTACTCTGGTTTCGACGATCTTCCCGTTCGCCTTTTCGCTTTCGCCTTTTGCCTAGACTGAATTTCATCGCCATCGCGAATCCTTTAAGATAGAGTTCTGCGATAGAACTTTGTAATAGAGTTTTGCGATAAAACTCTGCGCTAAAGTTCACAAAAGCATTTGCGAAAATTGATATCGGGATGAGGCTTTCCGTTGACCAGAAGCAAAAGTCTGCATGACGAAACGCACGAAGAAATAAGGTCCTCCCTGCGCGAATTGTGCCGTGATTTTCCCGACCCCTACTGGCGGGAACTTGACGAGAAACGCGCCTACCCCGAAGCCTTCGTGCAGGCCCTGACGCGCGCCGGATACATGGCCACGTTGATTCCCGAAGAGTACGGCGGCGCGGGCCTGGGCGTTACCGAGGCTTCCATTATTCTGGAAGAGATCCACCACTGCGGCGGAAATGCCGCGGCGTGCCACGCGCAGATGTACATCATGGGGACGCTGTTGCGGCATGGATCGGTGGCGAAGAAGCGGGAGTACCTGCCGAAAATTGCCGATGGTTCCCTGCGGCTGCAGGCGTTCGCGGTGAGTGAACCCAACACGGGCAGCGATACCACACAGCTGAAAACCACGGCGGTCCAAAAGGGAGACCGCTACGTGATCAACGGGCAAAAAATCTGGATTTCCCGCGCCGAACATTCCGACCTGATGCTGCTGATGGCCCGCACCACTCCGGCGGACCAGGTGCAGAAGCGCACCGAAGGCCTCTCCACTTTTCTGGTGGATCTGCGCCATGCTGTGGGCCACGGGCTGAAAATTCGCCCCATCCGCACGATGATGAATCACGCGACCACCGAACTTTTCTTCGATAACCTGGAAGTTCCCGCCGAAAATCTGATTGGCGAGGAAGGCCGGGGATTCCGCTATCTGCTGGACAGCCTGAATGCCGAGCGCATCCTGATCGCTTCGGAATGCATCGGCGACGCGCGCTGGTTCCTGGAACGCGCCTGCCGCTACGCGAACGAGCGAGTGGTTTTCGGCCGGCCGATCGGGAAAAATCAGGGCGTACAGTTTCCGCTGGCCCGCGCATACGCCAATATGGAGGCGGCGCGCCTGATGGTGCTTCGCGCGGCCCGCCTGTTCGATAGCGGCAAGGCGTGCGGCCCCGAGGCGAATATTTCCAAGCTGCTGGCCGCCGACGTTTCCTGGGAACTGGCCAACGCCGCGGTACAAACCTACGGAGGATTCGGCTTTGCCGAAGAGTACGACATCGAACGCAAATTCCGCGAGACGCGGCTGTATCAGGTGGCGCCCGTTTCCACGAACTTGATTCTGAGCTATCTGGCAGAGCACGTCCTCGGCCTGCCCAGGTCATATTGATGCTGCCGCTCTCGGGAATCACCGTGGTGTCGCTGGAGCAGGCCGTGGCCGCGCCGTTTGCCACCCGGCAACTGGCCGACCTGGGCGCGCGCGTCATTAAAATCGAGCGTCCCGGAGCGGGAGATTTTGCGCGCGGCTATGACACTACCGTTCGCGGAATGTGCAGCCAGTTCGTCTGGCTGAATCGCTCCAAAGAGTCCCTGACGCTGGATCTGAAACAAGAGGAAGCAAGGCTGGTGCTGGATCGCCTGCTGGCCAAAGCGGATGTGTTTCTCCAGAATCTGGCGCCGGGAGCCACCGAGCGGCTCGGTTTCAGCACGCCTGCGCTGCGCAAAAAATATCCGCGTCTTATCCTCTGCGATCTTTCGGGATACGGATCTTCGGGGCCGTACCGGGACAAAAAAGCGTACGACCTGCTGATCCAGGCGGAGACCGGCCTGATTTCCGTCACCGGGACCGAGCAGACGCCATCCAAGGTGGGGATTTCCGTTGCGGACATTTCCTGCGGCATGTACGCCTACTCGGGCATTTTGACGGCCCTGCTGGTAAGAGCGCGCACCGGTGAAGGCGTCGCCCTGGAAACTTCCCTGTTTGATTCGCTGGGGGAATGGATGAGCTACCCCGCCTACTATGCTTTCTATGGAGGGTCGGCTCCCCCGCGCGCGGGCGCAAACCACGCCACGATCGCCCCGTACGGTCCGGTGCAGAGCGGCGACAATAAAACGTTGTTTCTTGGCCTGCAGAACCAGCGCGAATGGAAAGGATTCTGCGAAGTGGTGTTGGAGAACCCCGGGCTGTTCTCGGACCCTCGCTTTGACACCAATGCCAATCGCGTTCGGAATCGCCGGCAGCTCGACCTTGTCATGCAGGAAGTTTTCCAAAAACTGACCGCTGCGGAAATCACGGCGCGGCTGGAATCCGCGCAAATCGCCAATGCCAGGATGAACACGGTACAGGAGTTTGTGGATCATCCGCAGCTGGAAGCCAGAAAGCGCTGGGGCACGGTCGATTCGCCCGTGGGGCCCATCCGGGCGCTTCTTCCGCCGGTTACCATGGAAAATGTGGAGCCCGTGATGAACGAAATTCCGGCAGTGGGTCAGCACACGGGCGACATCTTGCGTGAATTAGGATTTGATGCGGAGACCATTGCGGGCTGGCGGCAAGCGGGAATGATTTAAATTTTACTCCGGCAGTCGCGGGAAGGTGATCATGGCGATCAAAGAAGGTTGGAAAGGCCGCGTGTTCGAAGATTTCGAGGTGGGTGATGTTTATCGTCATTCCCTGGGCCGCACGATCCTTGCCGCGGACAACACCTGGTTTACTTTGCTCACGATGAATACCAATCCCATCCACTTCGATCATGCGTATGCGGCAAAAACGGAATTCGGCAGGACGCTGGTGGATTCCACATTCACGCTCGCGGTGGTCACGGGCCAGTCGGTTTCCGATATTTCTCGAAACGCCATGGCCAACCTGGGCTGGGATGAGGTGCGTCTCCCCAATCCCCTGTTCGAGGGCGATACGATTTATTCGCAAAGCGAGGTCCTCGAAAAAAGGGAGTCGAAATCCAGGCCGAACGTGGGAATCGTGCGCTTCAAGACGACAGGTTTCACGCAGGATGGCACCGTGGTGATTGAATTCAAGCGAGCCGCAATGATTTACCGGCGCGGACACGTTCCCCAGACCGTGCGCGGCCCCAAAATCGAACCCAAAGCGTGATGGGAACTGAGTGAACAGCAGAAGTATACGTAGGACAGGCTGAAGCCTTTCCTACTGAGCGGCGTGCCCCCGATTGAACCGCCTCGGATTGCAACAAACGATTTCGATTACTGCTTCTCGGCAAGAAACAGATAACGATTCAGACAGAAAAAATAATTGCCGGCCCTGGCAAGAGCCTGAAGTTCGCCGGCCCATGCCTCCGCTTCCTGTTTTGTGATTCCCTGCCGGTCCTGAACGAATCGCCGGAGGGTTTTCGTCATGTTATAGCTGTAGCCTTCCGGCTTGTACTCGGTGTCCAGGTACGGAATCACTTTGCACTGGCGCACGGAAAATCCGGCGTCGCGCAGGAGCGGGATCAGCGTGCGCGGGAGCACCGGGTGCGCCAGGTGTTCGTCCCAGGCCTTCAAAACGCGAGCCATCCGGTGCGGGTCGACGGAATGCCACAGGATCGTGTGCCAGTCCGTATCGATGATGGCCGCCCGGCCACGCGGGCGAAGCACCCTGTGCAGCTCAGATAGGGCTTTTGGGACGTCGGGAACAAATTCGAAGACCTGCGTGGAGACGGCCAGATCGAACGATGCGTCCGGATAAGGAAGCTGCGCCGCTCCCGCTAATTCGAACTGCGCATTGGCAAACTCCGCGCAGCGCTGGCGCGCCATGGCGACCGAGCTTTCGCTATTGTCCATCGCGTGGACGGCGCCTTCCGGACCCACGGCGCGCGCCAGCGCTTCGGTGACAAAACCCGGCCCGCAGCCGATATCGAGCGCGCGTTCCCCGGGACGCGCCGCAACCGCCTCCAGCAAGACGCGCCGTTGGGCGGCGACTTCCGGCGCACGGTAGGTCACTTCAAGGTGGCGCAGCGCTTTTTCGTCAAATTGCAGAAGGGCACCTCGTCCGTTCAAAAAGTTTCCTGCTCCGGCAAAACCGCGCTCCAACCGTTGGAGTTGCGGTTGCGGATTGCGATTCTATCAGAAATGCGCGATGGTTCTTCCGGATTGCAGAAGGGAAAATCCGGCGGCAAAAACCCGCTTGCCGGCGCCGGCAAGCAGCCGGTAAAAAACCGGCCGCGGCGATGGCCCGATTTTCAACCGTGGCGTGAAACGTGATACAACTGGACAATGTCGGCTGCGGTGGGTGAACGTTGACCGCGGACCACGCCATTTTCGCGCAGCAGCATTTATTCATTTATTCCTGGAGGGCAAGTCATGGCCATTGCAACGATCAATCCCGCGACCGGACAAACGCTGAAGACGTTCGACGCGCTCACGGATGCGCAGGTTGACCAGAAAATTCAGAAGGCGGTCGAAACATTTCCGTCATTCCGGAAATTGTCCTTCGCCGACCGCGCGAAAATGATGATCCGCGCGGCCGAAATTCTGGAAAACGAAAAAGAATCCTTCGCCAAGATCATGACCACCGAAATGGGCAAGACCTACCGCTCCGCGGTGGACGAAGCCGTCAAGAGCGCCTGGGGCTGCCGCTACTATGCGGAAAATGCGGAACGCTTTCTTGCCGATGAGGTCGTCGAGACCCCGGCGAGCCGCAGTTTCATCCGCTACCAGCCCATGGGAGTGGTTCTGGTGATCATGCCGTGGAATTATCCGTTCTGGCAGGCGTTTCGTTTTATCGCGCCCGGCTTGATGGCGGGAAACGTGGCCTTGCTGAAGCATGCATCGAATGTTCCGCAATCCGCACTGATGATCGAAGAGGTTCTGCTGCGCGCGGGCTTCCCGGAAGGCGCGTTTCAAACCCTGCTGATCGGCTCGGACAAGGTGGACAGAATCCTCGCCGATCCTCGCGTCGCCGCGGCAACCCTTACGGGCAGCGAAGGAGCGGGAGTGCATGTGGGTGCCGGTGCCGCCAAGAGAATCAAGAAAGTGGTGCTCGAACTGGGCGGCAGCGACCCTTTTATCGTCATGCCCAGCGCCAATCTTGACGAAGCGGTGGCCGTCGGCGTCAAGGCCCGCGTGTCCAACAACGGGCAATCGTGCATCGCCGCCAAGCGCTTTATTGTCGCCGAAGAAATTGCCGACAAGTTCGAACGCGCTTTCGTAGCGCAGATGGAAAAACTAAAACTGGGCGATCCCTTCGATGAAAAAACCGATGTCGGCCCTCTGGCCACTGCCGATGCGGTCACCACGCTCCATGCCGACGTTGCCAGCACCATCAAGGCGGGCGCGAAGCTTTTGACGGGGGGCAAGCCGGCCGATCGCCCCGGATTTTTCTATCTGCCCACCGTCCTGACGAATATTCCGAAAAATTCCCCAGCCTACAGCGAGGAACTGTTCGGTCCCGTGGCCTCCATCTTTCGGGTGAAGAACATCGACGAAGCAATTCGCATCGCCAACGACTCCCGGTTCGGGCTCGGTGCCAGCGCCTGGACCAATGACAAGGGGGAGCAGGAGCGCTTCATCAACGAGTTGGAAGCGGGCATGGTCTTTATCAACCAGATGGTGGCTTCCGACCCCAGGGTCCCGTTTGGGGGCGTAAAACGGTCCGGAGTTGGCCGGGAACTGAGCACCTACGGGATTCGCGAGTTCGCCAACGTGAAGACGGTCTGGGTGAAGTAAAAGTAAAAAGAGGGGTTGCGTAGGATTCCCCAAATTGGTAGAGTGGTCAGACCACGAGACCTGATCACCGATTTTTACCGGTGTAGTGCTCTCTGGCAACGAGCGTTAGCAAACGCACAGTAGGAGCGGTTTTTGTATAAAGTCATTCAGGCTTCGCGCCTTTACGAACAGATCGTTCAGCAAATAGAGGAATCGATCCACAAGGGCGTATTGAAGGAAGGCAGCCAGCTTCCTGCGGAGCGCGATCTTGCCCAGCAGTTCGGCGTCAGCCGGACGGCGGTTCGCGAAGCCATCAAGGCGCTGCAGGAAAAGGGTCTGGTCGACGCGTTTCCGGGACGCGGAACTTTTGTCACTAACGGTACTTCCAATTCGATGCGCCGGTCACTGGACCGGATCATCAAGAGCGGCGAGACCGATGGATGGGCCTACCTGGTGGAAGTTCGGGAAATCCTGGAGCCGGAGATCGCGGCACTGGCCGCGGTCCACGCGGACGAGCAGGAACTTGCAGCGCTGAGGGAAGCTTTCCGCGTCATGGACCAGGCGGGACTGGACCCAGACGCCTTCATCGAAGCCGATCTCGATTTTCATCTGGCGCTGGCCGAGGCGGCGGCAAACCCGATTGTTCTGTCGCTGATCGATTCGATCGTGGGATTGCTGCGCGAGCAGCGGCTGCGGATTTTCCATGTCCAGGGTGGGACCGAACGCGGGCAGTATCACCACAAACGCATACTCGAAGCAATTGAACGGCGCGACCCGCAGGCGGCGCGCGCCGCGATGCAGGCTCATCTTTTGCAAGTGCGCGAGGATTCGCGCAATTCACCGCAACATACCGAATGAACAGGCGTAAAGCGCCTGAAAACGATTCAGGATCAGGAGACTTCTGCAAATGGCGAATCTTGGTTTCATAGGACTTGGTGCGATGGGCAGCCAACTCGTAAACCGGCTGCTGGACAAAGGCCATACCGTGACCGGCTACAATCGCACCCGCTCGAAAGCGCAGTGGCTGCTGGACCGCGGCATGAAGTGGGGCGATTCACCGCGAGCGGTCTGCGCCGCGGCGGATATCACGTTTTCCATGGTTACCAATGCGGATGCGCTGACCGCGATTGCCGAGGGGCCGGACGGGATGCTGGCCGGACTCTCCGCGGGAAAAATTCTGGCCGATATCAGCACGGTGAGCCCCGCGGCAAGCCGCGCGCTCGCCGCCAAGGTTCGCGAGAAGGGCGCCGACATGATCGACTCGCCCGTCTCCGGCAGCCCCATCACGATTCAGCAGGGAAAACTTTCCGTGATGGTCGGCGGGCGCCGCGAGACATTCGAAAAGGCCAAGGCCGTGCTGCAGGACTTTGGCCCGAAAGTCACCTACGTCGGCGACAACGGCCTCGCGCTGGGCATGAAGATTGCCACGAATCTGAGCCTTGCCGTGCAGATGCTGGCATTCTGCGAAGGCGTGTTGCTGGCGGAAAAAAGCGGCATTCCCCGGGAAGCCGCCGTGGACGTGCTGACTCACAGCGCCGTTGCCTCGCCCATGGTTCAATATCGCGGCCCATTTGTGTTAAAAACACCGGACGAAGCTTGGTTCAACGTCAACATGATGCAAAAGGACATGCTGCTGGCGCTGGAAATGGGGCGAAAGCTCGATGTGCCGTTGCCCACAACCGCCGTGACCAATGAATTTCTTACGGCGGCGCGTGGCATGGGCCTGGAGCAGCACGACTTTGCCATAATTTTTGAAGTGCTCGCCAAAATGTCGGGGATTGAAAAATGAAAACTGAAACGAAAACTGTGGGCGCAAGTTCCGGAATCAGCGGCGAAACCTGGCTGCACATGTACCGGCAGATGGTGGCCATTCGCCTGTTCGAAGAGCAGGTGAACGAGCTGTACACGCGGGCGGTGATGCCGGGCCTCGCGCATCTTTACATTGGCGAGGAAGCGGTGGCCGCCGGGATTTGCGAAGCGCTCCATCGCGACGATTACATTACCAGCACGCATCGCGGCCACGGGCATTGCCTGGCCAAGGGCGCCTCGCCGGATCGCATGTTTGCCGAACTGCTGGGTAAGGAAGCGGGATACTGCCGCGGCAAGGGCGGCTCGATGCACATTGCCGACCCGGCAAGCGGAAATCTGGGAGCAAACGCGATCGTGGGCGGAAGCGCGGGAATTGCGACGGGCGCGGCGTTTTCCGCCAAGCAGCTGGGCACGAAACAGGTGGCCGTCTGTTTTTTTGGTGAAGGCGCGCTCGGCCAGGGACTGTTGTATGAAGTGATGAATCTGGCCAAACTCTGGGATTTGCCCGTGATTTACGTCTGCGAAAATAATATGTACAACGAATACACGCATTTTTCCGAGACCACGGCAGGGGAAGTTCTGGCGCGCCCGGCGGCTTTCGGAATTCCGGCCGAAAGCGTGGACGGGCAGGATGTCGGCGCCGTGTACAACGTGGCCAGCCGCATGATTGAGCGGGCGCGCGCGGGAAAAGGCCCATCGTTCCTTTTGTGCGACACGTACCGGTATCACGGCCACCATGTCGGCGACGTGAGCCGCGAATACTACCGGACCAAGCAGGAAGAACAGCTGTGGAAGACCGAACGCGATCCGGTCCGGTTGCTGGTCGACCGGCTGCTGAGCCAAAAACTGGCGACGCAAGCCCAATTGGATGAAATCCAGGCGCAGATGAAATCGGAAATCGATGCTGCGGTTGCGTTTGCCCTGAAGGCGCCGTACCCGGGCGCCGATCAGGTGGGGGAGAATGTTTATGCCTGAAGTTGCCGTGCGTGAACTGACGATGGCGGAAGCGATCCGCGAAGCGCTGGCCGAGGAATTGCGGCGCGATCCGCGTGTATTCATTATGGGCGAAGATGTCGCCGAAGCAGGCACGCCCTTCAAGGTTTTGTCGGGACTCGTGGAAGAGTTCGGAAAATCCCGCGTAATTGACACGCCGATCTCGGAAGCCGGATTCACCGGAATTGCCGTGGGGGCGGCGATGACGGGGCTTCGTCCGGTGGTGGACATCATGTTCGGCGATTTCCTGACGCTGACGATGGACCAGATGGTGAATCAGGCGGCGAAAGTGCATTACATGTCGGGAGGCGCGTGGAAAGTGCCGATGGTAATGCGCACGACGCTCGGGGCGAGCCGCCGCTCGGCGGCGCAACACTCGCAATCGCTGCACGCGTGGGTCAGCCATGTTCCGGGCCTGAAAGTCGTGTTGCCCTCGACACCCTATGACGCCAAAGGCCTGATGAAGTCGGCCATTCGCGACGACAATCCCGTAATTATTTTTGAAGACAAGATGATGTTCCGGTTCAAGGGCCCGGTTCCGGCCGAGGAATACACCATCCCGCTCGGTCTGGCGGACATCAAGCGCGAGGGCGAAGACATCACGATTGTCGCCACCAGCAGCATGGTGCAGGTTGCCCTGGGGGCCGCGAAACTGCTCGAGGAAATCGGAATCAGCGCCGAAGTCGTCGATCCCCGGACGATGTGGCCCCTGGATGAAAAAACACTGATCGAATCGGCAAAGAAAACTTCGCGGGCGATTGTGGTGGACGAAGGCTCGGAGAGGTACGGCGTAACGGCGGAAATCGCATCGGTGATCGCCACGGGCGCGTTTTACGATCTGGATGCGCCGGTCAAGCGAATCGGCGCGATGCACGTGCCGATTCCCTTCTCTCCGCCTCTGGAAGACGCGACGGTCCCCACCGAGCAGCAGGTGTTTGATGCCGCCCGGACGATGTGCAAGAAGTAGGGAAATTTTTTGTGTTCTGTTTTTGTTTGTGAATCCTGAAGAACGCGGGCGAATGCCTGCGCTAGCCGAGACTTTGCGGCAGGAGGTTGATCATGGGACTACCGACGTACGGAACGATGGCGGTGGACTGGGAACAGCGCGTGGATTTCGACCGTTTGCGCCGCGAGCGGCTGGACCGGGCGAAATCGCTGCTGAAGAAATCGGAGATGGGCGCGCTGCTCTGCTTCGATATGAACAATGTGCGTTACATCACCTCGACGCACATCGGCACCTGGGCGCAGGACAAGATGAGCCGCTTCACCCTGCTGCCGCAGAATGACGAGCCCATCCTGTGGGACTTCGGATCGGCCGCCCGGCATCACCAGCTGCACTGCCCGTGGCTGGGAGAGCGCTCGCGCGCCGGAATTCCGCTGCTGCGCGGGGCCATGTCCCCGGAAATGGGCCGCGCCGAAGATGTTGCGAAAAAAATTCGCGTCGAGCTGGAAATGCGCGGCCTGCACAAGGAACCGCTGGGCGTGGACATCATCGAGCCGCCGATTCTTTTTGCGCTGCAGCGCGAAGGGATCACCGTGATCGACGGGCAGCAAATCATGTCCGACGCGCGCGTGATCAAGACGCGCGATGAAATCACGCTGCTCAATACGTCGGCAATGATGGTGGACGCCGCGTACCACGACCTGTATTGCGCCATGAAGCCCGGCATGCGGGAGAACGACGCCGTCGGCCTGGTCAACAAGGTTCTGTACGATCTGGGCTCGGAGTACGTGGAAGCGGTGAACGCCATTTCCGGCGAGCGCTGCAATCCGCATCCGCATGTTTTTTCCGATCGCGTGCTGCGGCCCGGCGATCCCGTGTACTACGACATTCTTCACTCCTACATGGGCTACCGCACGTGCTATTACCGCACCTTTACCATCGGTTACGCCTCGCGCGCGATGGTGGACGCCTACAAGCGCTGCCGCGATTACCTGGATGCGGCGATTTCTCTGATTCGTCCCGGACGCACAACCGCGGAAATCGCTTCGGTATGGCCGAAAGCGCAGGAGTTCGGCTTCCCGAATGAAGAGGCCGCCTTCGCGCTGCAATACGGCCACGGCATCGGCCTGGCCATCTGGGAAAAACCTGTGATCAGCCGCCTGGTGTCGCTCGAGCACTCCCACGAAATCAAGCCGGGCATGGTGTTCGCGCTGGAAACATTCTGGCCCTCCACTGACGGCTGGAGCGCCGCGCGCATCGAGGAAGAAATCGTCGTCACCGAAACCGGGCACGAAGTCATCACGCGTTTCCCGGCCGAAACACTTCTGGTGGCCGGCGCGCCCTACATCAGCGTCGATGGACCTCTCCCGACAACGCGGGAGCACGAACCTGCGCCCAGACAGAGCGTCGTCGAGATGGTCGAAGCCAGCGCCAGAACCGAGCGCGTAGGAGTGACCAAGTAACGGCGCGCCTCACGCCGTTGCCAAACGCCTATGGCCTACAGCATCGTCATGCCCGCGCTCGAAATGGCCCAGGAAACCGGGAAGCTGGTTGTCTGGCGCAAAAAGGAAGGCGATCCGGTCGCTAAAGGCGAGCCGCTGCTGGACGTCGAAACCGATAAGGCTGTCGTGGAAATCGAATCCCCGGCAGACGGGATCCTGGCGGGCGTGAAAGCGCACGAAGGCGACGTCATCCCCGTGGGCCAGACGATCGCCTGGATTGTTTCGCCGGGCGAAACTCCTCCGACCGAATCGGAATCCCCGGCAACGGCCACAGGGCGGCGGATGGACACCCAATCCTCCCCGGCTCCCGCGGCAACTGCCGCGAAATCGTCCAGCGCAACCTCCGCATCGTCTGTGCGAATTTCTCCCAAGGCCCGGCGCCTTGCGCGCGAGCACAACATTGACTTGAGCCGCGTGCAGGGAACCGGAAGCGAAGGAGAAATTCTTGCCGAAGATGTGCTGGCGCTGGTCGAGGCCGCTGCGCCGCAATCGAGCGCTCCCCCTGCATCGCCTGCCGTTGAGGCGCTGGGCCCGGTCGCGCGCTTGATGGCCGAACGGACCACGCAAAGCTGGACGACCGCGCCCCATTTTTTTGTCGTCCGCGAAGCGCCTGCCAGCGCCCTGCTCGCGGCGCGTAAGAAAGTTGCCGCGGAGGCAGAGAAGGCGAAAACAGCGCGCATTACGCACACCGACCTGCTGGTGGCGCTTGCGGCGCGCGCCCTGGCGAAGCATCCGCGATTGAACGCCAGCTGGACCGGAGATGGAATCCAGCTGCATCCGGAAATCAACGTGGGCATCGCCATGGCGGTCGATGACGGCGTTGTGGCCGCCGTGATCCCTGCGGCGGACCAGAAGAGCCTCGCCGAAATCGCCGCATTGCGCCAGACACTCAGCGAGCGCGCCCGCGCCGGAAAATTGCGTCCCGCCGACCTGGCCGGCGCAACGTTCACGATCAGCAATCTTGGCATGTACCAGGTGGACGCGTTCACCGCTATCATCGTCGCGCCGCAAGCCGCGATCCTCGCCGTCGGAGCCATCGCGGATCGCGTTGTGCCGGTTGACGGAAAACCGGAAATTCGTCCGATGATGACGCTCACTCTCTCGTGCGACCATCGCGTCGTGGATGGCGCGCGCGCTGCGTTATTCCTGAATGATTTAATTTCAACCATAATGCAACCGGAAAAGCTCCTGCAGTGATAGACTCCCCGGAACACGGGCAGCTCTAATATCTGAAGCGCAGTCGCAACAGGCGCAGTTCGGCCTTGTATGAACGCTCAACTCAAGGAGACTCGACTATGGGCGACACGCCCCCAATGAATCAGTCCCAGGTTCCTCCCGAATCCCCCAAGCCCCCGAAAAAGAAAGCCTTCTACCGGACGCTCTGGGGGCAAGTGCTGATCGGAGTGGCTCTCGCGGTCGTGTACGGCTATTTCTACCCCGCCTCGGCGACGAAGATGAAGCCGCTCGGCGACGGCTTTATCCGCCTGATCACCATGGTGATCACGGTGATCATTTTCTGCACCGTCGTCTCGGGGATCGCCGGCATGCAGAATTTGAAGAAGGTGGGGAGAATCGGAGGGAAGGCGCTGCTGTACTTTGAGATTGTTTCCACGCTGGCGCTGTTCACCGGCATGCTCGTCGGCAATGTGGCGCATCCGGGCAACGGCTTCAATGTGAATCCCGCAACGCTGGACGCCGCGAGCGTCGCGAGTTATGCGGGCGCCGCAAAGGAGCAATCCGTAACGGAATTCGTGATGAACATCATCCCGAAGACCATGGTGGATGCATTCGCCAAGGGCAACATTCTGCAGGTTCTGCTCGTCGCCATCCTGTTCGGTTTCGCGCTGGCCATCGTGGGCGAAAAGGCGAAGCCCGTCCTGGACTTTGTCGACGCGTTGACTCGTGTGGTCTTCGGGATCATCAACATACTGATGTGGCTGGCCCCCTACGGGGCGTTTGGCGCGATGGCCTTCACGGTGGGCAAGTACGGGATCGCGGCCCTGGGTCCGCTGGCGGAATTGATCGCGTTGTTCTACGTCACCTGCATTGTCTTCGTACTGGGCGTGATGGGCCTGATTGCCTGGTACGCCGGTTTCAATATTTTCAAATACCTTTATTACATCAAGGAAGAGATCATCGTGGTGCTGGCCACAAGTTCCTCGGATCCCGCCCTGCCCACGCTCATGGAAAAAATGGAACAGCTTGGCTGTTCGAAGTCTCTGGTGGGGCTGGTCGTGCCCACCGGCTACACGTTCAACACCGACGGCAGCAGCCTGTACATGACCATGGCGGCGCTGTTTGTCGCCCAGGCAACGAACATCCACTTATCGTTCGGTCAGCAACTGACGATCTTCGGCGTGGCCGTGCTCACATCAAAAGGAGCGAGCGGCGTGACCGGAGCGGCTTTCATCGCTCTGGTCGCCACGCTCATGGTCATACCCACAATCCCGGTGGCGGGCATGGCCCTGCTTCTCGGCATCGACCGCTTCATGAGCATGTTCCGTGCGGTTGTAAACATGATTGGAAACGGCGTCGCAACTCTCGTGGTGGCGAGATGGGAAAACGAAATCGACTCGCAAACACTGCGCACCAATCTGGCCCATCCGATGTTCCCCGGGGTGAGCCAGTAAACTTGAGCCAGTAAACAGCTTTCCGGCGGCTGGGCCACGGGAGCGGATCTAGTTCATGTGGAACGTGATTTCCACGCGCAGATCCACCGATGTCGGCTCGCCGTCCAGAATCGTCGGTTCGTATTTTCGTTGCGACACCGCTTTGAGCGCCGCGGGAATAAGCAGCGGGTGTCCGCTGATCTATGTCTTAACGGGCTCAACGCCTTGATAGGTATCCTCCAGGGACAATACATTCTGGTTCAGCATATTCTACTTGCTCCCTTCCTTTTATCCGGCGGAACAATCGCGCGTGTCGGAACAAAACTCCCGTCCGTGCGAAAATGCAGTTCTCCCGGCCAATTTCGATCATAGGGATCTCACATTACGCACGAGTGACAGGGCGTTAAACTTCCCTTCCCACTCGCCTCGTTTGGGTTCACAACGGGGTGCCCTGAAAAACCTCAGATACTGTGGAAGCTCGGGGGGAAGTTCTGGTTTCGTCGCGGAAAAAAGAGGCGGTGCCGGCTACGTGGGGCGAATTCACTACACTTCATGCGGTACTATGCGTGTTTGCCACCGGAAAGACAAACTCATTGTTTCAATGGGGTAAATCGAAAACTGTTATTCCCGCTCCGGCTTTTTCGCCGCTCCCACCCGGGCAAAAATAATTCCTGTCTGACCACTTATTTTCAAGGGATAATCAATAGGGCTGAAGAACGATGATCAAGGTTCTCAAAATCTTTGCTCTCATTTCGCTGTTGCCTATTCTGATTCTTGCCGGCTGCGCGAACGGCAGCGAGCCCGCGAAGGGATCCGGCGGCAGCGGCGCAATTGCGAGGTCGCAGAATACCGCCGCTGTGCCGGTCGTGGTCGCCAAAGTCCAACGGAGCACGTTTCCGGTGGAATTGCACGCAATTGGCACCGGTCAGGCATTCAAAACCGTCTCGGTCGAGTCGCAGGTTGCCGGAATCGTCAAGGAAGTGCATTACAAACCGGGGGAATTCGTTCACAAGGGCGACCTTCTGGTCACACTTGACGAGAGTCCTTTTCTCGCAGCCCTTGCGCGGTCCGAGGCGGCGCTCGCCCGGGACAAAGCGCAGGCCCAACTCAATCGGGCCGAGACAGAGCGGTACGAGGAACTCCGGCGGGAAGGCGTTGTTTCCAAGGAGCAATCGGATCGATTTCTGGCAACCGCAACGGCCGCCGAAGCCACTGTCAGCGCCGACGAGGCTGCCATCCAGACGGCCAAGATCGACCTTTCCTACTGCTCCATCCATGCTCCCATCAGCGGCGTCACCGGGGCTCAGCTGGTTTATCCCGGAGCCACAGTAAAGTCCAATGACCTTCCGATTCTGGTCGTGATCAATCAGGTTTCTCCAATCTACGTCAATTTCGCCGTTCCTCAGCAATATCTGGAACCGATCAAGAGGTTCATGGCGCATTCTCATCTGGCCGTTGAGGCCACTCCGACCGGCGACTCGGTTGCCGAACGCGGTTTTCTGACTTTTGTAAACAACACGGTCGACTCCAACACCGGCACCATCGAGCTGATGGCTTCGTTTCCCAACTCCGACCAGCGTCTTTGGCCCGGCCAATTTTCCAATATCCTGCTTCGTCTGAACCAGCAGGAAGACGTGTTGGTGGTTCCGTCGCAAGCCGTGCAGACGGGCCAGCAAGGCGATTACGTTTTCGTGACGAAACCGGATATGACCGTCGATGTACAGCAAGTGAAAACAGGGCAAAGCGTCAACAACAAAACCCAAATTTTGCAAGGTCTTTCCGGCGGTGAAACTGTCGTCACCGATGGGCAGGTTCGTCTGGTTCCCGGAACCAAGGTCTATTTCGCCAAGGGACTTTGACGAGGCGGCAATACCATGAATCTCTCGGAACTTTTCATTCGCAGGCCGATCATGACCAGCCTGGTGATGCTGGCCATTCTTCTGTTTGGCGTTGTCGGCTACCGCAACCTGGCCGTCAGTGATTTGCCCAACGTCGATTTCCCGACGATCCAGGTCTCCGCCGGCCTTCCCGGAGCCAATCCGGAAACGATGGCTTCCTCGGTGGCGACTCCGCTCGAGAAACAATTCACAACCATCGCCGGCCTGGACTCGATGACCTCGACCAGCTCGCTCGGAAGTACCCGGATCACCCTGCAGTTCGACCTCAGCCGCAACATCGATTCCGCCGCCGTAGATGTCCAGACCGCCATGTCGGCGGCAGCCAGACAGCTTCCGCCCAACCTGCCCTCCCCCCCAACTTTCCGAAAAGTGAATCCGGCCGATCAGGCCATCTTTGGGCTGGCCGTTACCTCGCCGACACTGCCGCTGTATGAAGTCGACAAATATGCCGAAAACCTGATCGCCGAGCAGATGTCGGAGGTTACTGGCGTCGCTCAGGTCACGGTAAACGGCGCGGCGAAGTACGCCGTGCGCGTGGAATTGAACCCCGAAGCACTAGCCAGCCGCCAGATCGGCATCGACGAAGTGCAACAGGCGATTCAATCCGCGAACGTCAACATGCCGATGGGTACGCTTTTTGGCGCTCACAAAGCCTATAACATCCAGTCCAACGGCCAGCTCTCCGACGCCTCCGTCTTCCGTTCGTTTATCGTCGCATACCGCCACGGGGCGCCGGTGCGGCTTGACCAGATCGCTGCGGTCAACGATGGCGTCCAGGACCAGTATGTCGCTGATTGGGTGAACGGAATCCCCGGCATTATGCTGTCGGTCCAGCGGCAACCCGGCACGAACACCGTCGAAATCGTCAATAATCTCCGCAAACTCATTCCGCGTTTCTACTCGATGATGCCGCCGTCGATCAACCTCTCGGTCGAATACGATCGATCCATTCCGATCCGCCAATCGGTCAACGACGTCCAATTCACTCTTTTGCTGGCCGTCTTTTTAGTCATCCTTGTCATCTTCCTTTTCCTGCGCAACATTTCCGCCACGATCATGCCGAGCCTGGCCCTGCCGATGTCCATCGTGGGCACGTTCGCGGTGATGTACCTGCTCGGCTACACGATCGACACGTTATCCCTGTTGGCGCTGACGCTATCCGTGGGCTTCGTCGTCGATGACGCCATCGTCATGCTCGAAAACATCGTGCGCCACTCGGAAATGAAAAAGAGTGCGCTCGACGCAGCGCTCGATGGCTCAAAGGAAGTCAGCTTTACCATTCTTGCGATGACCCTGTCGCTCGCCGTCGTCTTTCTGCCTGTCTTTTTCATGCCCGGCGTGTTTGGACGCCTGCTCCATGAATTCGCCGTCGTCATCATTTCCGCCGTTCTGGTTTCCGGCCTGGTTTCCATCACGCTGACCCCGATGCTCTGCAATCGCTATCTGCGTCTGGACAGCGAAAAGCAGCACGGCTGGATGTATCTCAAGCTGGAAAGCATGCTCGATGCCTCGCTGCGGTGGTACGGTTCCACGCTTCGCTGGGCGCTGAAGCATCGTGTCCTGGTAATGATATTCGGTCTTTTCGTCCTCGTGGGGACGGCCTGGGAGTTCTGGTCGATTCCAAAGGGTTTCCTTCCCGAGGAGGATACCTCGCAGATCGCCGTCACCACCGAAGCCAATCAGGGTATCTCTTTCGACGCGATGAAGCTGCATCAGGAAGCCGTGAATCGCATTCTCCAGGCCGATCCGAGTGTCGTTCAATTCTTCTCGACTATCAGCGCGTCAAGCACCACCGGCCTGAACAATGGCAGGGCTTTCCTCCATTTGAAAGACCCGTCCGACCGCCCCTGGACCGACAGCCCGTTTTATGATCGTTTAGTCGCCCTGACCTCCGGTCATTTCGCCATCTTCGATTCCCTGACCCGGTTCATCCGCCCGCTTTTTGAACATCACATGAGCATCGAGGAAGTGATCCACGAGTTGCGGCCGAAGCTGGAAACAATCCCCGGCATACGCGTCTTTCTCCAGAATCCGCCCGCAATTCGCATCGGAGGCCAGCTCACCAAGAGCCTTTACCAGTTCACGTTGTCCAGTCCGGACATCAATCAGCTCTATAAGTACTCCCAGATGTTCGAAACGAAAATGGGGACATTGCCCGGAATCGACAGCGTCACCAGCGACCTTCAAATCAGGAATCCGCAGGCCAACGTCGTGGTCGACCGTGACAAAGCGTCTGCTTTGGGAGTGACGCCGCAGCAGGTTGAGGACGCCCTCTACAGCGCGTACGGTCAGCGCCTGGTCTCCCCCATCTACACCGCAAACAACGAATATTGGGTCGTTCTCCAGGTCCAGAATCGCTTCCAGACCGATCCAAACATGCTCTCGGAACTTTACATCCGCTCTTCCACCGGCCGGCTCATTCCACTCAGCACAGTCTCTAAATTTACGACGAATGTGGGCCCGCTCACTGTCAACCACACCGGGCAACTCCCTTCGGTCACCATCTCTTTCAACCTGGCGCCCGGCACGGCGCTTGGCCAGGCGGTGAGCGAAGTGCAGGCCCTGGCCAAATCGATGCTGCCCATTTCCATCGAAACCAGCTTCCAGGGCACCGCCCAGGCTTTCCAGCAGTCCCTAACCGGCCTGGGCATTCTGCTGATTATGACGGTGCTGGTCATCTATATCGTTCTGGGCATCCTGTACGAGAGCTACATTCACCCCATCACGATTCTGACCGGGTTGCCTGCCGCGGCATTCGGCGGCCTGGCCACGCTCTCGCTGTTCCACATGCAGCTCGATATCTTTGGCTTCGTCGGCTTGATCATGCTCATCGGCATCGTGAAAAAAAATGCCATTATGATGGTCGATTTCGCCCTGGAATATGAGCGCAAGGAGAAATGCTCGGCTGCCGAATCGGCCTACCAGGGGTGCATGGTTCGATTCCGCCCCATCATGATGACCAGCGCGTGCACAATTTTCGGCACGCTGCCCATCGCGATCGGTTTTGGAGCCGATGCCGGCGCCCGGCGACCGCTCGGCCTATGCGTGGTTGGCGGACTGATCTTTGCGCAATTCGTAACGCTCTATCTCACGCCCGTCTTTTACACGTACATGGACAATTTTCTGAAGAGTCGCCGTGTAAGCGAACGCCACGCGTCTGCGGAAGTCTCCGAGCCGCTGTCGGTGCTCGCCCCTGATGCCAAGCGCGCCAGCCAGGATTGACCTGCGCGACGGTATTCCCTCAACCTGATCTCATTTCCAGCCGGGCGCCGAAGTTTTGTCGAATTGAGCCGGATCTGCTTCAACGGACCATACGCCGGATTGTTATACCAGTTGCGGGCAGCCTCCTCCGAATCGAACCGGCGCGCCATAGCCTCATGATCAGCAACCGGAATTTCAGCGCCGTGCTTCTGACGAAGAGGCAGGAGGGCAGGGCCGTAGCCCTCGCATCCCGTGGGATCGGCGATGTCATACCTCCCGATTACGTAAAAGGAGATAATGAACCCGTCTGATTAAAATGAAATAAAGATGTGGGTTGGACTCTCAAAAACCGACAATTTGCAGATGTTGCAAATGAATTCACGACCGCAGGAGACCGCACTAGAAAAAACCGGCAAAACCCTGAAAAACAATAACGTTGAATCCTTTCCGCTATTTTTTCCCAGTTCTGATTTCCGAATATCTTCCGGGAAAGACAATTTGCAAAATTATGGTGCGGGCGGAGGGAGTCGAACCCACACGAGCCGTTTAGCCCTGCGGATTTTCATGCCGTCTACGGCTTTCGCCGCCCGGACGCGGGGCTTTTTTCTAAGCGCTCGCGCCAGGTTTGCGGTCTGGACTATCCCTTCACCATCCCCTGGAAAAGATCCAGGGCTTAGGTGCTGCCCGTCTAGTCTCTACACCTTCCCGGCAGGATGATTCCGCCGGGTTTGGCTCGGGATTGCCATTGCAGGTTCCCCCGAATTTGAGCAGTTCTGCATCGCCGGTTTCCCAGGCGAGCACTCAAGTTTCCTTAAGTCCGCTGCGTCTGCCATTCCGCCACGCCCGCGTGGCTGACCTTCTGCAGAGACGATAATATATGATTTCAAGGCCCTCGCGCATGCCATTCCGCCACCCGGCGCCAATCCCGCAAACCGATCGCGGCGAATCACGGGTCGCGGGATGCCCGCGGCGGGCTGGGGGCCGCGGGCAATCCTCGCAGGGTGAAGCGCCGGCCTACTTGATGTTCTTGCGAAGCCAGTCATCGATGAACTTGATGATCTGGTCGCTGTTTTTATCGAGAAACATTTCGTGCATGTTGCCGTGGATGCCGACGTCCTCGAGGCGGACAAAATCGTCCTTCACGCCCGCCTGATTGAGCCACTCGGGAATGCAGTGGTCAAACACACGGTGATAGGTGCCCTCGGCGGAGATGGACAGGACACGGATCTTCTCCATGGCCACCAGCTTATGAACGGGTTCCTTCTGCATGTAGCAGGGCACTTCATCGGGACGGTCGGATTTCGCCTGCAGGTATGTTTTCAGATCGTCGGGGCTGTTGACCGGCGGTTCGTAATGCATTGGCATGTTGGTAATACCCCATGCGTTTCCAATCCGGCCCGTGTACTTCACATGGGCGGTATCCACGACGCCAATCTGCGGGCCGCCGGGTTCAATCGCCACCATGCCCGCCACCAGATCCGGACGCTGATCGGCCACGTTAAATCCGATGCCGCCTCCCTGGGAATGTGTGATCAGGATGACCGGGCTGCCGATTTTATCCAGAAGCGCGACGCCGGCCGGCACGGCGAGAGCGGCCTGGTTTCCGACGAACTGCATCTGGCCCTTGATGAAGTTATCGAAGACCGGATCGCCCACCATGCCTTTTTTCGGGGAGTCGCTCGGCCACTGCGTGTACAGTTTCATCCGCGGGAAGTCTCCGCCCGATGTCGCGGGGGCTGTCCAGATGTGTTCCAGGCCCTCGGCGGTACGGATTCGCAATGGGCCATCGATGTCCGGAATGTAAGGCGAGCGCCCGCGCGCCGGATAATCCACCATGTAAACGACGTAGCCGTGGTCGACCAGGTAATACGCCCAGCCCGGCCGGCCATCCGGAGTTTGCTTCCACACCGCCCCGGTCTGTCCATTCCCGTGAAAAAATACGATCGGATATTTTTGGGTGATATTTTTCGGCACCATAACTTCGACATACATCGCGCCGTGCATCACCGTTTCGCCCGGCGGCCCGGCATATTCTCCGCCCACGTAGAAAATAGCTTCGCGTGCGACGTTGGCGGTGGAAAACGTCGGAATCGACGGCGGCGGCATGGCCGACTTGCTCGCTTGCGCGCCAAGCGGCTGATCGGCAACCATCGCCAGCGCCGCAACGAACAAGAATGTCAGTGCTGTCTTTACGATCCGAAAACTCATGATCCCTTCCTCCTGAATTTCATGCGTAGAATTCTCATAAATTCCTCAATCCGGTTGGGCGATTCTTCACCGGCAGTTCGCAATCAACCCGTTCCTGGCGATCCTCACGAGTGAGATAATTCTACTCGAAGCCGCAGCGATTTGTCCGTATTCCCGCCGGGAGGCATGGACTGTTCCCCCTTTTGTCGCTCGGGAACGGCACATGCGATAGAAAGACGAACAGAAGCAGGCCAGCGAAATGTCTCGTCTCTCCCGCACGAAATTTGGCTGGCAACCAGGTCCGCTCACCCGATCGCTGATGCTGTGAGCCTATCTCACTGAACTACTTGTCGCAAGATACAAGGCTTCGCAAAGGCTTGCTTCCGCTATCGGGCGGAATGCGCTGCGCTGCTGCGTTTCGTGGGGCCGGATCTTGACAATTCTTGTGCTGCAATGCCACTCTGACTTTAAGTTCGTTCTACATTCAATCCAGGTTGCCCAAGAGGAGGATCGATGCTCGTCGTGCGAAATTGCTTTGTTGCAAAACCGGGAATGGCCAGCAAACTTGCCGCTCAGTTGAAAGAGGTCGCGGCCACCGCGAAAATGCCCAGATTCCGCATATTGACGGACCTGACGGGTGAATATAACCGCGTCTTTATGGAGTATGAAGTGGAAAATGCGGGTGAATTTGAGGCTCTGTTGAAGGACACCGCCACGAAGGAAGCGATTAGGGAAAAATTGAAAGGCTACACGGATTTATATACCACCGGGAGCCGGCAACTCCTGCGCATCATGTAGTTTTGTTGTCCTTCCGTTTGAATTCTGCCCATTCCACCCTGCAATCTTCGGCGTGGAATGGGCTTTACAAAATCCTACGCAATGAGTGGCAGCAGGCGCGGCGGGTCAAAGCGGCGCACCGTCTCAGCGCACAGTCATTTCAGCGAAATCAATTCCAAAAATGATCAGCGCGGCTGCGTAACCGCGTCCACCAGCGCCGGTTCGCCGCCCTTGACGACGGCAACGGCGCGGCGGATGGCCGGGCCCAGGTCTTTCGGATCGGTGATGGGGCCCTCGGCATAAACGCCCATGCCTTTGGCCACGGTTGCGAAATCGATATTGGGATCGGTGATGGTCGTGCCGATGGAGGCGCGCGTAATGCCGCGATTGTGCCGGTTCGCCATGCGCTGCACGTGCATGACTTCCTGGTGATAGGCCCGGTTGTTGTGCATGACGCTGAGCAGCGGAATATGGTGGTGCGCGGACGTCCAAAGAACTCCCGGCGCGTACATCAAATCGCCGTCGTTCTGGATGGTGACCGTCAGGCGGCCGTGCTTCTTATTAGCCAGCGCGGCGCCCAGCGAGGCCGGCGCGCCGTATCCCACGCCGAATCCGCCTGACGCGCCGATATACTGGTAATGCTTGTCGAACGTCCATAGCCGCAAGGGCCAGCGATTCACCCACGGAGACACGGTGGAGACCAGCGACCAGTCCTCGTTCCGGATCGCGCCATAAATTTCAGCGCACAGTCGCGCCGTGCTGATGGGACTGGCATCCCACCCGAATGCCGCCTCATCGCGCGCGCGGTTCAACGTTGCTTCATGCTGCAAGGCGAATTTCTTGCCGCGATCCGCAAACGTTCTCCTGCGGTCGTCCGTAATCAGGCGCTTGACCGCCTCGATGAGCGACGGCAACGTCGCCTCCGCATCCGCCGCCATGGCCAGGTCCACTTCAGTGTAGCGCTGGAAATCCTGGTAGTTGCTTTTCAGGTAGAGATCGTCCGCGGTAATGCTGATGAGCTTGGCATCTTTTCCGGCCACGGGCTTGGAGGTGCGATGCAGCTGGTCGCGGTAGGAGTTCACCACTCCCCACAGCGCGGGAACCTCCAAACCCAGAATCACGTCCGCGTCGTGGATCAGGACCCGGGATCGCTCGGTCTGATTCAGAGGGTGCTGTGACGGGAAATTCATTCGAGCGGCATGGTCAATCACCGGCGCATGGAGCGCTTCGGCAAGCTCGATGATGTACTGCAATCCAGCCGCTGTGCGCGCGGTACGGTCCACGACGATCACCGGATTTTCCGCAGCGACCAGCATGCGTGCCGCTTCGGCAACCGAGCCGGTGTCGCCCTGCGGCGGCGACGCCAGTGTGAGTTTGGGAATGTGGAACTGGGCGTTTTCGGAGATGGGCGCTTCCTGCAGTTCGCCGTCGGCAACCAGCAGGACGGGCGCCATGGGCGGAGTCATCGCGATTTTGTAGGCGCGCACGGTTGATTCCGAAAAGTGGTCCAGGGAAATCGGCACGTCATCCCACTTCAAGCAATCGCGCACGATGGCCGCCAGGTCCTGCACGCTGTGGTCCCATTCAACGCCGGGACGCCGGTACCTCACATCCAGCGCATTTCCGGCAAACAGAATCACAGGCACGCGGTCGCAGAACGCGTTAAAAATGGCCATCGACCCGTGCTGCGTCCCCACATCGCTGTGGAGCAGCACCGCCATCGGCTTGCCCTCGATTTTCGCGTATCCGTGGGACATGGCGATGGCGGATTCTTCATGGCAGCAGGTGATGAACTCGGGATTCTTGTTTCCGCCATAGTTGATCAGCGATTCGTGCAGGCCGCGGAAACTCGATCCTGGATTCGCCGCCACATACTCAATGCCCAGCGATTTGATCACGTCCACCATGAAGTCGGAACCCGAACGCTGCTCGGTCAAAACATCCACTTCCGCCGGCGTGCTGGTTTCCGGCTCCTCCGGCATTGGTTGAGCCGTGGCCAGGCGGGAAGCCTCGGTTTGCCGCGCGTTGGCGACAGACGGAATGGAGGCCAGCGCGGCAGCGCCGGCGGCGGCTCCTTTTAAAAACTTGCGGCGGTCTATCGAATCTTTTTTTGGTTTTCGCATCGCGCGTCCCATCATTCCAGGATGGAATTAGATGATGAAATTAAATCAAATATTCCAATTGCGGCATTTCGTCGCCACCTTATGTCACTGCCCCAGATGTGTCAAGCTTGCGCGCCTTCCATGAAGCGCCCCTGGAAAGATTGTTTCCATGCGCGGGGCCTGCCTGTGTGACACTGAGCGCCGGCATCCAATACCGTGTGGCGACCTCCCTTATCTCAAACCGTTCGCCGGGCCGCGCGCTGGCGATGTCCCCATTGCGGGCGCGGCCTGCTATTTCGCGGAGTGTTCCGCATGGAGCCGCGCTGTCCGGAGTGCGGCCTATCTTATTTTCCCGAGCAGGGATACTACGTGGGCGCGATGATCATCAACTACCTGGTCACGACGGCGTGCGTTGTGGCGATTTTTCTGGTGTCCCTGTTGTTCCCCGACTTCACTCATCTCTCGATCAACACGAAGATCCTGCTCTGGATGTTTTTTGCCACCGTGTTGTCCCTGCTGCTCGTGCGCCATTCCTATAGTTTCTGGCTTGGGCTGGACTACTGGGTGAAGCCGCGGCGTCCTCCAGAAGCGACCGCCAAAGAAATCCCCTAGATTCCCCGCACAACCTGCGCCGCGATCCCCGCCAGCGCCCCGCCAAGCACCAGCCATGCCGAATTGATTCGAAAACGCAGCAATAAGATGGCGCTCGCGATCACCAGCGCGATCGTCAGCCAGTCCACGATCGACGATCGCCCAAGTTGATAGCTGACCGCCGCCATCAGCGCCAGGGAGGCCACGTTCACTCCGTCCAGAAACGCTCCGGCGGTCGCCGAACGCCGAATCATCGGAATCAGCGGCCCGCTGACAGCCACCAGCAGGAACGCCGGCAGAAAAATTCCCACGGTCGCAACCACCGCGCCCACCGGCCCGCGCAATAGGTAACCGAGAAACGTGGCAGTGGTGAACACGGGCCCCGGCGTGACCTGGCCGATGGCCACGGCGTCCACCAACTGTGCGTCCGTCACCCAGGCCCGATGCATCACAAGATCCGCCCGCAGAAATGCGAGCAGCACATAGCCGCTACCGAAAACCACGGAGCCGATTCGCAAAAACACCAGGAAAATCGGCCATATGCCGGGAATCACAGCCGTCACGCCGGCGGCGCCGGCCCAGGGAAGCAGGCGCGCCGTGTTCGCACGCACGGCGCGCCACAACAGAACGAGCGCACCGGGCCCGGCCATCTCGTTTTCTTTGCGTTTCCGGGAGAGCGCGTGAATACACGCGAGAACTGAACCGGTTCCAAACAAAACCAGGAGCGCATTGATCCCCCAAAAACTGAGGGCTGCGGCAATCGCGCCCGCGACCGCCAGACGCCGGCTCTTGACCGCCGTGCGGCCAAGTCCCCACAGCGCCTGCAGGATCACCGCGATGACAACGGGCTTGACGCCGTACAACACCGCTGCGACCGCGGGCAAATGCCCGAAGCGAACGTAGGCCCACGCGATGCACGCAACCAGCAATGCCGCCGGAAGCAGGAAACACACGCCGCCCACCAGCAGGCCCATCCAGCCCGCACGCAAATATCCGATGTGGATAGCCAGTTCGCTCGAACTTGGGCCGGGAATCAGGCTGCTCGCGCCGAGCAGATCGAGGAATTTTTCGCGCGAAAGCCACTTCCTGCGGCGAACCAGCTCGTCTTCCATGATGGCGACATGCGCGGCGGGGCCGCCGAACGCCGTCGTCCCCAGGCGCAGAAAGAAAAGCGCCAGTTCCTTGAGGGAACCCTTCTCACCACCACCCATAGTTGCCGCAAGGCTCTTCTGATGCAGATCAACCATCCTGCGTTTTCTTCTTCCCCGCAAGGCGCGCATCCAGAGATAAACTGCCCGATCCCGCAAACAAGAGGAAAATCAGCCCCATCAACATGGAGTAGTCGGTGCGCCCCGCGTCCTCCATGCCCCAGAATCCTGACTTGATCAGGATAGGAATCTTGGTGGTGGCAATCGCCGTGCAAATCACGATCAGCAACGGTATCGAAGCCAGGCTTGTCCGCAAACCCAGAAGCACGAGGATTCCGCAAAGTATTTCCACGCCGCCCACAAATGGACCCATCACGTGCGGCGCGGGAATTCCGATCCTAATAAATCTGCCCGCTCCCCACTGTTCGGCAAAAATGATTTTCTTGATTCCTTCCATGAAAAATACGGCGCCAACCGACAGGCGAATCGCCAATATCGCCGCCTGCGTCTTCTCCGGGCTAAAACTGCGGCCAGTGGACATGCTCCACCTCCCCTTTCCAAGTGCATATGATGAATCGCCAACAAATCGGCAGGAGTGTAACGCAACCGGCAGGCACAAATACACTCCGCCGATTGGAAAGCACTACGAAGAAAAATCAAAGTGTAAGAAATGGTGCGGGAAATGCCGAGCGAACCATCCGGAAGCGGAACACGGCAACGATCAGCGAGCGGCCGCGCTTTTCGAATAGCGGTTCAAGTCCACCGATTTCCAATCCCCGTGGATGATGGCCGCGCGGATCTGCACGGGGGTCTTTCCCTTTCGCGTCAACTGGTAGGCAAGAATCGCTTCCTTCTGGCAGATGTCGCACTCGGAACCGTGCGTGCCGGCGAAACAATCCAGCAGGCTCTTGTGGCCGTCGCTCCTGTCGCAGTAGCAATAGCACGGCTGCTGGAACAACACAGGCTTGATCTTTGCCGCCAGGGCATACACGTTGCGATTGAGCGCGTCGGAAAACTGTTTTGGGTTCAGCGTGGCCGGAAACGGCGGCCTCAGTGCATACGCATGGTAGGAGGGAACGCCTTGATCGGTCGGCCCGAGCATGTTCGTCTGCTCCGCGCCGCTGGGATCCGCGCTTGCGAAAACCTTCGGCTGGAGTTGGACCAGTCCCGCTCCAACGATCATCAAGCTGAACGCAACCGCGACTGCCAGATGCTTACCCCTCATGGCGGAGGCCTCCTCTGCCTGCAAATAACGGTAACGCGTCTTTGCCTTCCCAGGCAACTAGTACCGGAGCAGAACAACCGCTAATGATCAAGAGGAGCGAGCGCAGGATTCACGCTTAGGACGTGGTGGAATCCGTCGCGGGAGGATCCTGCTGGTCGCCAGGAGCGCTGGCCGTAGATTCGGTTTCGGCCGGGGCGGCACTTGGCGGAGCAGGCTCGGCAACCTCAGCAGTTGCAGGGGCCGCTTCCGCCGCACTGTCTGGCGCAGGTTCGGCAACCTCGGCAGTTACAGGGGCCGCCTCCTCTGCCACAACTGGCGCAGGCTCGGCAACCTCGGCAGTTGCAGGAACCGTTTCCTCTGCGTCAACTGGCGCGGGCTCTACCAGCCGCGGTGCGAGCACATCCACGAGCAAATCAATCAGTTTCTGTGCGCCCTGGCCATCGGGATCAAGGTCTGGATTGTAGGCGGCCACTTCGATGGCGGCCAGATTCGGTTGGCTGGCAAACACGCGCAACGCCGCGCGGACTTGCTCAAACGTAAGGCCGCCGGAGCCGGGGAAATCGGTCCAGGGAAACTCTTCGCTGGTGATTACATCGACGTCGAAATGGAGGACGAATTCGTGCTTTGCCGCATGCACGCGCTCCAGCGCCACGCGGGCGGCAACTTCCGCGCCGACCGTGGAAACCTCCAGCGCCGGGTGCCGCCGCAAGATAGACCCGACTAGATACTGCTCCTCGGGAAGGTCCAAACGCTCAAAGCCGAACAAGGCAACATCGGGTTCACGAACCAGGGGTGGCTGGCCCCAGAACCGGACCAGTTCCGGCGCGCCGCGTCCAATAACCTGTGAGATCACCATGCCGTCCACACAACCGGAAGGCGTCGTGGCCGGAATGTTGAGGTCGGCATCGCGGTCCATGTAAATCAGACTGACGTTGCGATGATACCGCCGCGTTCCGGCGATCGTGGCAAGCACGGAGATGCAATCCCCGCAAAGGATGAGCGGCAGCGCGCCGGATTTCACGGCAACTTCGACGCGCGGACGCAGTTCGTTGAGAGTTTTCAGTACGGCGGGTATATTCCGGGCGCGGGGGTGTTCGTCATCCCCCTGGAAGACAACGGTCGATGTGTCGCCCATGTCGGCGACCTCGAACCCTGCGGATTCTAGGCGATCCGCCAATCCCGCAGCGCGCAATGCCGTGGGCGCGCGCTCGTGACCCGCACGCAGAGCTGCGGCGCTGCTGGGGGAACCCAGCAGGGCAATTTTCCTCGGCTGACGGATGATCTTGACCGCCAAAGTCGCGCTCCTGTCGTTGAAAAACGAAACCTCTGAAAAATCACAACCTGCATAACTTTCTCGTCACATCTTGCTTGCGGGATCCAGCCCCCGCCGGCCCTACTTGGAAATCGGAGCGATGTTGGTCAACTCCGGCGGCAGCGTGAACCGCACATCCTCGCGAATCAGATCGAGGTCGCGCTGATTTGTGTAGCCCAGACCCGCCAGCCGGTCGCTAACCTGCTCCACCAGAACTTCCGGCGCCGATGCGCCCGCCGTCAGACCCACGCGGCGAATGCCTTGCAGCCATTTCGGGTCAATATCTTTGGCGGAGTCGATCAATTCCGCGGGCACGCCCGAGCGCTTGGCCACTTCCACCAGCCGGTTCGAATTCGAACTGTTGGGCGAGCCGACGACCAGGATCAAGTCCACCTCGCGCGCCAACTGCTCGACCGCTTCCTGCCGGTTCTGCGTGGCGTAGCAAATGTCGTCGGAAGCGGGGCCCTGGATCGTGGGAAACCGTTCGCGCAGCCGGGCAACAATCTCCTGCGTGTCGTAGAGGCTGAGCGTTGTCTGCGTGAGAAACGCCAGGCGGTCCGGGTCCGCCACTTCCAGGGCGTCCACGGCCTCGACGCTGTCCACCACCTGCGTCTGTTTCGGAGCTTCTCCCGAAGTGCCCACGATTTCCTGGTGATCGCGATGCCCGATCAGAATGATGGTGCGGTTTTCGCGCGCAAACTTCAGCGCTTCCAGATGTACCTTCGTCACCAGCGGGCATGTCGCATCAACCACGCGCAACTCGCGCATGCGCGCTTCTTCGCGCGTTGTCGGCGGAACTCCGTGCGCGCTGAAGACAAGCACAGCGCCAAGCGGAACTTCCTCCACCGTTTCGACAAAAATTGCGCCGTTCTGGCGAAGCTGCTCCACCACGTACCGGTTATGCACGATTTCGTGATGCACGTACACGGGCGGCCCGTACGCCTGCAGGGCCAGTTCCACGATATCCACCGCGCGCACCACGCCCGCGCAAAAACCGCGGGGGCGCACGCGAATTAGACTTTTCCCATCAGCCATCGCATCGGTCGAAACGCTCATTCAGCAGCCTCAAAAATTCCGTATTAGATTATCACGAGCGAGCACCCTTACGCGACCTTTTGACTCACTTGGCAGTATTCTAATTTGGAAAATTGCCGGTATTGCGTAACTCACTGGTAGGTAGAGGTTTCCGTGTCTGTGTGATCACACGCGATTATTCATTATAGGGCATAGGGCGCGGCTTTAGCATCGCCGTAAAGCGTTTAGAATCAGAGCAGTTTTCGCCGCTGGTGGATCTGATCCCTACTTCGGAATCAGGACATTACCGCTCTTGCCTCGGATCTTTTCGCGCATAGGCCGCGCACGGGCGTGGGCTGGCGTTTGAATTGCGGTGTTTGGCTGCGCGCGGCTCATGATGCTATCCTGCCAGACCGTTGCGGAGGTGTGCATGCTTTTGACTGGAAAAGTGGCGGTCATTACCGGCGGTGGGCGCGGCATTGGCCGAGCCATTGCCCTGAAATTTTCGGGCGAAGGCTCGGCAATCGTGATTGCGGCGCGAACGAAATCGGAAATCGAAGCGGTGGCGAAGGAAATCCGGGATGTGGGCGGACGCGCGCTGGCGGTTCCTGCCGATGTCGCAGACGAAAAACAATGTGAACACCTCATCCACACGGCCACGGCGCAGTTCGGGCAGGTCGACCTCCTGGTGAACAACGCGGGAGACTATGGTCCGGTAAAGCCGGTGGAGGAAATCAGCCCCGCCGAGTGGGACGCCGTGATCGCCGCGCACCTGCGCGGCGCTTATCTGCTTACGCGGCTTGTGCTTCCGGGAATGTATGCGCGGCTGTCAGGGGCGATCCTGAACATATCGAGCCTGTCGGCGAAGTCCGCGTTTCCCTGGGGAGCCCCATATGCGGCGGCCAAGGCCGGAATGCTCGGCCTGACGCGTGTGACTGCGGCGGAAGCCGCCCGCAAGGGCGTACGCATCAACGCGATCTGCCCCGGCCCAGTCACGGAAACGAAGATGTCGAAGGATTTAGGCCACACACTCGCCAAACGGCTGGGAGTATCGGAACAGGAGCAACTCGAGGGGTTTCTCAATACGATTCTGCAGGGACGCGGCCAGACTGCCAATGAAGTCGCCGCGGCAGCGCTCTTCCTCTGCTCCGAGCAGGCCAGCGCGATCACCGGACAGGGTCTGAACGTGGACGGTGGAGCTGCTTTTTACTGATCTCTTCGACTGCAACCAGGCCACGCCGCGCAATTTGAATCGCCGGGCGCGAGTGCTTCCCGGCCCAGACCAGGCTCCACTCCCCGGCGCTATCCACCAGATAGAACACCAGAGCGAGGATCGCTGCAATGAGGAATGCGCACGTGAACAGCAGCAACGCTGCCAGCATTTCCTGAATATAATAAATCTGCAAAGCAACAATCACGGCCAGCCCGATCCACATCCACTTTCGGGCTTTCTTCTCGCTGAATGCTTGACTGAACTTCACTTGAGTGAATCCTTTCCGGGAACACTCAATTGGATGCAATTTGCCGTCCACAGGACACGATTCCAATCTAATTCTTAAGTCATCCTTTTTCATATTGTACTTGAGTGCAATTGGGCGTAGCGCTTTCGTTATGGAATCGCCAGTACGGAAATGGGAAGCAAACCTGCAGAATTTGGAAACGGGGGTTCCGCTTTTTCGGAGCCGTAACCACTAGGGTGATGGAGAAAAAAATCGCTATCGTTTCGCCCGCGCTTCGCCCGCCAATTTTGATACCAGGCCGCTGCGCACGAGCCACGCCAGCGTTTCGATGAAGAAATTGCGGGAATAATGCTGGTGCTTTTCGGGCGGCCACACCCTCATTGGGAAATGGCGGACCAGCACCACATCCCGTTCATCAAAAAACGCAAATCGTGGAGGGCGATGCGTTAACCAACCGATATATTCCCTCGTTTTTCGAAGCAGCGACCCTTCCTGGGACACCAGCCGCCTGTGGAATGCGGAGCCTGCCGGCTCCAGGAAGGCGAAAACGATGCTTTCAGGGAGCAGGGGCTGAAGAAATTCGTAGGCTTCCGGTTCGACCAGATACCCGACGAAAAATCCGCTTCGCGACTTCGCGCCCTTCTTGCCCGGCGCCACGAATCGGTATCCCTGCAATGGCCCGCGCGACTCGGCGACCGCACGGTAGCCTCGCAGATAGGGTGTGGCGAGCGTTCGGATCCAGGCATGGTCTGGCGTATTTTTCCGCGGTTTGGAAAGGGCGCCCGAACGCGGCTGTGCTTTCCGTTTCGCGAGGGGTTTTGCATGGGTCTTCGATCGCGCCGGGGAACGGCCCGCCCGGCGGCCCTTGGAACGCGATTTCGAAGTATTTTTCGATGAATTGTTCCTGGGCATTTGGCTTAACGAGCCTCGAACGGGTAGCGGTCGCCGGCCTGCACGGCGGCGCACACGCGCTGCCGCATGGCAATGGTGTCGGCAGGCTCGCGCTTCAGGAAACGGCGCAGCACGGCGAGCTGCGTGCGCAGCATGTCCCCTTCAAAAACGGCGGCAAGCGCCGTGCGCGCGCCGGTTTCGACTTTGTCGGCACCGTCGTACAGGAACGTCCGCGCCGCGTCGGCCATCACCGTGGAAGCTTCCGCCCCGCGCGACGCTTCCGCTTTCTGCACGCGCCGCAGGGATGATTCGATCGCGTAGCACTGCATGACGATATCGGAAAGCGCAGCGACGATTTCCTGCTGGTTTGCGAGCTGATCCCGGTATTTTTCCAGCGCCGCGCCGGCCACGAGCAGAAAGGTTTTCTTCACGCCCTCGAGGATGCGCTCTTCGGCGGTCCAGGCGCCCGGCTCGGGCTGCTCGAAGGACGGCCCGGCCAGAATCTCATCGCGCAGTTTCGCGCCGGCCTGCAGCAGCGGGAGAGCCCCCGAGTTCGCGCGCTTCATCAGCATTTGAATGATGAGCAAGCGATTGATTTCGTTGGTGCCCTCGAAAATGCGATTCACGCGGGAATCGCGGTAGGAGCGCGCCACCGGATAATCTTCGTGAAAGCCGTAACCGCCGAAAATCTGAACGGCTTCATCGACCACGAAATCGAGCAGCTCCGAACCATACACCTTGCTGATCGAGCTTTCGATCGCATATTCCTCGTACGCTTTCATCGATTCCTGCGACGTGTCCGCGTCAGGCCCCGCCGCGGCAATGGCGCGCTCCATCAATCCCGCCGACCGGTAGATCATGGATTCGACCGCGAAGATGCGAATGGCCATCTCGGCCAGCTTCGCGCGGATCAGGCCGAAATCTCCGATCGGCTTGCCGAACGCCATGCGCTCCTTCGCGTATTTCGACGCCGTTTCCAGGATGCCCTTGGCTCCGCCCATGCAGTACGCGCCCAGGCTGAATCTTCCGGCGTTCAGAATATTGAAGGCCACGATGTGGCCGCGCCCGATTTCGTGCAGCAAATTCTCCTTGGGCACCTGGCAGTTTTCCAGAAAAATGGCCGACGTCGAACTGCCCTTGAGGCCCATCTTTTTTTCTTCCGCGCCGCTCGAAAATCCGGGGAATCCGCGCTCGACGATAAAGCAGGAAAACTTTTCGCCGTCCACTTTCGCGAAAATGATGCAGACGTCGGCGAACCCCCCGTTGGTAATCCACATCTTCTGCCCGTTCAGGATCCACGAGCGGCCGTCCGGGGAAAGCACAGCGCGCGTGCGCGAATTTTGCGCGTCCGAACCGGCCTGCGGCTCGGAAAGGCAATACGCCGCCAGCTTTTCTCCCGTAGCCAGAAGCGGAAGGTACTTTTTCTTCTGCGCATCGGTGCCGAAGAAAACAATGGGAAGCGTCCCGATGCCGGAGTGGGCGCCCTGGCTCACGCCGAACGACGCGTACGCCGATAATTTCTCGGCCAGCTGCACGCTCGCTACTTTGTCCAGCCCCGCGCCGCCGTACTCTTCGGGCACGCCCCCACCAAGCAGTCCGATTTCACCGGATTTCCTGAGCAATTCCGGAAGCAGTCCCGGCTTGTGCTGTTCGAGGTCGGGAATCAGGGGAAGGACTTCGTTGTGCATGAACTCTTCGGCCGTCTGGCCAATAAGTTTTTGATCGTCGGTCAATTCAGCGGGGGAAAAAATGTCCTCGGGCGTGCAGGACTCCACCAGAAAACTGCCTCCGCGAGACGCGGCACGCGGCAACGACGTTGTGGCCATGTGGTTCCTCCTGGTTCGCAAGCGCTTCACGGCCGTCGCGGGCCGTCCCGATCGGTCGGAACGATCAGGCCGCGCCGGCGGCGGTTTTGATCTCTCCAATATAAGAAACGGGAAAGCTATGTTCGCCCGCGCCATCCAGGATCGCCTGCAAATAGTGCGGCGATGGACGCAGGCCCTTTTCCACTTTCGACGCGATGTAAACCTGCGCCGGAACGGGCTGCCAGCCGTCGGGCGTCACTTTTATTTCGATGCGCCGATAGTGATCGGGAACGCCTTCGTACCGGTCCAGGCTCCGAAAGCTGTTTTCTTCGATCTTATATAACACACCATAGACCGTTTTTCCCGGCGCGGGTTGCACATTGGCACCCGCAGTGCCGCCGCGCACTTTCTTGTTGAAGCGCAGCTCGAAGTTCGGCAGGGTGGCGTTGTGTTCTTCCAAAATATTTCCAACGCGGGAAAGCATTTGGTCCCGGTGCATGTTGCTGCCGTATGCAAAATGCCAGACAGTTCTGGAAGCCATATTTCCTTTCTCGATAAGCAGGACGGATTGACGCTGCGATGAAGCAGCATTGATGCAGCGTTGGCGCTGCATTGACGCAGCGTGGAGTGAAGCTCCATTGTATCGGGCTTGACGCGGGAGAGCAAACTGCGCGCCCCCTGAAGAGTGTATCAGTCGGAACTGATTCCTCTCATGCAGTGCCGCGGCCAGGCGAGTCTCTAGGCGACGCGTTCGAAAATTCCCGCCGCGCCCATGCCGCCGCCAATGCACATGGTCACCATGCCGTAACGCGCGTTACGGCGCTCGAGTTCCCGCAGAATCGACGCCGTGAGCTTTGCCCCGGTGCAACCCAGCGGGTGCCCGAGAGCAATCGCGCCGCCGTTGGGGTTCACGCGCGCAGGGTCGAGGCCGGTCTGCTGAATCACCGCGAGAGATTGCACGGCGAAGGCTTCGTTGAGTTCGATCACGTCCATCTGGTCGAGTTTCAAGCCGGTCAGCTTCAACACCTTCGGAATGGCGTACGCGGGGCCGATGCCCATGATCTCAGCCGGCACGCCCGCGGTGGCAAAACCGAGAAAACGCGCCAGGGGCTTTACGCCCAGGGCGCGAGCGCGTTCGGCGCTCATGACGATGGTCGCGGCCGCGCCGTCGCTGGTTTGCGAGCTGTTGCCGGCGGTGGTCAGGCCATGCGCGTGAAATGCGGGCTTGAGCTTGGCCAGGGCTTCCAGACTTGTGTCGGCGCGCGGACCTTCGTCCATTTCAAACATGGCCGTAGTCGTTTTGGTTTTTGCGGCATGGCCACTTGTGGTGAGCGCATTTTGCGAACCATTCGAACCGTTGGCGACGACGGTCGTCTGCACTTCCACAGGAACGATCTCATCCTTGAATTTTCCGGCGGCAATCGCGGCCAGCGCCTTTTTGTGGCTGCCAAATGAAAATTCATCCGCCTGCTCGCGCGTGATGCCGTATTTTCGGGCCACGTTTTCCGCCGTCAGGCCCATGCTGAGATAAGCATCCGGATAGTGGTCCACCAGCCAGGGGTTGGGGGCAACCTTGTTGCCGCCCATGGGGATCATGCTCATCGATTCGGCGCCGCCCGCAAGAATCACTTCGGCGTGCCCGACCATGATGCGTTCGGCGGCCATGGCAATAGATTGCAAGCCCGACGAGCAGAACCGGTTGATGGTCATGGCCGGAACTTCATAGGGCAGGCCCGCGCGCTGAGACGCGATGCGCGCGATGTTCATCCCCGCTTCGGCTTCGGGCATCGCGCAGCCGAGAATCACGTCTTCGATTTCTTTTGGATCAAGCCCCGGCACGCGGCGAATCGCTTCCAGAATCGCGATTGCGGCAAGATCATCGGGACGCGTGGAGCGCAGCGTGCCCTTGAACGCCTTTCCAACCGGCGTGCGAACCGAACTTGCGATGACGGCTTCTCTCATGACAGACCTCGAATGTTTCCTGAATTCCGACTAGACCATTGGATGCGGCAATGCGAGCCCGGGAACGAAAAAACTGCCGCAGTGCGTCAATTCCGAAGCGGCTTGCCCGTCTTGAGCGTGTGCGCGATGCGCTCCTGCGTTTTGCGTTCGCCGCAAAGGGAAACGAAGGCTTCCCTTTCGAGGTCGAGGACGTACTGCTCGCTGACCAGTTGCGCCGAGGTGAGCGCGCCGCCGGCCAGCACGTGCCCCAGTTTGCGCGCGACCTGCGCGTCATATTCGGAAATATATTCGCCGCGCAGCATCATGTAGACGGCAAGCTTCGCCGCGGCGCTGAATTCCTCGCCCAGCACGCGGATCGACGGTTCGGTGGGCGCGGGCGCCTTCTGCCGCCATTCGCCGCGCACCAGGCCCAGCGCGGTTTGCTTGGCGTCGGCAACCAGGCGGTCCAGATTCATCGCCACCAGATCCGCACGGCGCAGGTAACCCAGACCGCGCGCTTCTTCCCCGCTGGTGGAAACCTTGGCCATGGCGATATTTTCGAATACGGGCTTGAGCGCGTGAAACAGGTCCAGATCCTCTTCGCCTTCGGCACGCTCGTTCGCGCGGATCATCATTTCCTTCGTGCCGCCGCCGCCGGGGATCAATCCCACCCCGGTTTCGACCAGGCCGATGTACGCTTCCGCCGCGGCATGGATGCGCGTGGCGTGCAGGGCGATTTCGCAGCCGCCGCCGAGCGCCAGGCCCTGCGGCGCGACGACGACCGGCTTCGGCGAATGCTTGATGGCCATGGTGGCGTTCTGGAATTGCCGCACGGCCAGGTGCAGATCGTCCCACTCCTGCTCCTGCGCGGTCATCAGAATGAGCATGAGGTTCGCGCCGGCGGAAAAATTCACCCCCTGGTTGGCGATGACCATGGCGTCGAAATCGGTGCGCAGACGCGCGAGACCTTTGTGAATCATGCCGATCAGGTCGCCGCCGATGGCGTTCATCTTGGAGTGGAATTCGCAGCAGACCACGCCGTCGCCCAGGTCGATCAGGCTGGCGCCGGAGTTTTTCTCGATTTCCTTTGCGCGATCCTTCAGGGATTTCAGGATCAGAATGCCCTCGGGCTGCGGCACGGGCTTGTAAGCCTTGCCGGCAAGATCGAAGTAAGACGTCTCCCCCTGCGCGGACTCGTAAAACGATTTCTTCCCCGAGGAAAGCAGCGCGGTGACCAGCGGCGGCGGAGCCTTGCCCTCTTTTTCGAGTTGCTTCGCCATGGGTTCGACGCCGATGGCGTCCCACGTCTGGAACGGGCCGAGTTCCCAGCCGAAGCCCCAGCGCATGGCGCGATCCACGTCCACGATCGAATCGGAAATTTCCGGAACGCGCCGCGCGGCGTAAAGGCACATTTCCGAGAGCATGCCCCAGATGAATTTCTGCGCCTTGTCGCCTTGCTTTCCTTCCAGCGCCGGACCCACCAGCATCTGGATGCGCTCGCGCGTGTCCTCGACGGTTTTGCCCGCCTCGATGGAAGCGAACCGCGGCTTCTGCCGCGGGCGGTATTCCATTTTTGCGGGATCGAGCGTAAGGATTTCGGATTCGCCGCCGGATTTTTTCACGCGCTGATAAAAACCGCGGCCCGTCTTGTCTCCCAGCGACCCGCGGCGCGCCAATTCCTCAATCAAGGGCGGCACGCGGTACAGCTCGCGCGATTCGTCATTCGGAATGTGGTCGTAAATGTTGCGCACGACATGCAGGAGCACGTCGATCCCCACAATATCCGCCAGACGGAACGTCGCCGACTTCGGCCAGCCCAGCGCCGGCCCGGTGCAGGCGTCCACTTCTTCGAACGTCATGCCCAGCTGGCCCATCAGGCGAATCGCGTTCAGCATCGAATACGTTCCAATGCGGTTGGCGATGAAATTTGGGGTATCCTTGGCGACGACAACGCCCTTGCCGAGTCTGTGATCGCAGAATTCGGTGAGCGATTCGATCACCTCGGGGCGCGTTCCGGGGCCGGGAATGATTTCGACCAGCTTCAAATAGCGCGGCGGGTTGAAGAAGTGCGTGCCGGCCCAGTGCTGCTGCCATTCTTCGGGCAAGCCTTCGGCAATGCTGCGGACCGGCAGACCGGAGGTATTCGTGGTGACGATCGTGCCCGGCTTGCGAACTTCGGCGACGCGCGCGAGCAAGGCGCGCTTGATTTCCAGATTTTCGGCGACGACCTCGATAATCCAGTCCGCTTCGGCGCAGAGTTTCAGGTCGTCTTCCAGATTGCCGGTCACAATGCGATTTTCCAGGCCGCGCGTGAAAAAAGCCGCGGGTTTGGATTTTGCAGCGGCGGCCAGGCCCGCGCGCACGATGCGGTTGCGGACTTCGGGGCTGGCGACGGTGAGCCCGCGTTTCTTTTCCTCCGCGGTGGGCTCCTGCGGAACGATATCGAGCAGGGCGCACCAGACGCCCGCGTTGGCCACATGCGCGGCGATTCGCGCGCCCATGGTTCCCGCGCCCAAGACCACGACTTTTTCGATGGATCGTTTCATAATACGGTTCCCAGTGGAATCGTTCCTTTTCCAGACGGAGTCAAATCCGGGCAGATGCGGGTTGCCCATGAAGGTTACAGAAGCGACAATCCCTGGTCAACGAGAAATGCCGGACATCCCGTTTACAGGGTACGTTATGTCTTACCGGAAATGAAAAAGCGCAAGGAAAAGAAATCTTCGGAATGGCTGCAGAACGCGATCGAACGCGTTCGTGATTTTGCCTACACCGAGCCCCAGAAGGGGCCTGCGGAGCGCCCGCGCATTGGCGTTGCGCTGGGTGGCGGCTTCGCGCGCGGAATCGCGCACCTGGGCGTGCTGCGCGTGCTGGAGCGTGCGCATATTCCCGTCGATTTCCTGGGAGGAACCAGCGCCGGAGCGATGCTGGCCATCGCCTACGCCAGCGGCCACTCGATTCACGAAATCGTGGAGCAGGCCAAGGCCACACGGTTCAAGGATTTTGGCAGCTGGAAACTTTCCTGGCTGGGGCTTGCTTCCAACCAGAGGCTGGAACACTACCCCCGGAAGTTTCTCGGCGTGAGCACGTTTGAGGAATTGAAGATCCCGCTGGTCATCGCGGCGACCGACCTGGGAACGGGCGAACCCGCCTATTTCTCGCATGGAGCGCTGGGGCCCGCGCTGCGCGCTTCCTGCGCGTATCCCGGAATGTTTGTGCCCGTGGAATTCGAGGGACACACATTCGTGGACGGATTTCTGGCCGCTCCCGTTCCGGTGGATGCCGTGCGCGTCATGGGCGCCGATATCGTGATTGCCGTGTTCCTGGAAGCAGCCAGCAACCGCAAGCCCTCGAGCATCGTGGATGTCATCGGGCTGTCCTTTGCAATTCTGCAGCGGCATGCGGACCTCGAGTGGCGGCGCATGGCGGACATCATTATCGAACCGAATGTGAAGGAATTCCTGTGGGACGATTTCGACAGGACGCCGGAATTAATCGCCGCGGGCGAAACGGCCGCGCGAGCCGCGTTGCCGAAAATCCTGGCGGCGCTGGACATGACCCAGGAACAACCGCCCCCGGTCACAGCGCAGGACAAGAAAACCCGAAGCAGGAAATGACAGGGTTACGCGCTACGCTCTCTCCCGGCGCATCGGGCGTATCGAAAAAGATTCGAAGCTGCTTCCCCAACAATCCCGGAACAAAATGCGACGGCGGCAGGACCCGAGATACGACTCCTCGAGTCCTGCCGCCGCTGTACCCGCAAACCAGTTCCTAGAAGAACCCCTGCTTGCTTTCGAGCATTTCAGAAAACGAACCGGCCAACCAGATAGGCGGTGTTGTTTGCACCGGCACTGCGTCCCGATCCGTCATAGTTTGTTCCGGCGCCATTGAAACGCGTATATCCCGTGTATTGAAAGCTGAGCTGGATATTCTGCACCGGCCACCACGAGATATTCGCAATATACCCGGTGCTCCTCGGGTCTCCGTTGGCGCTGCCATCCACCGGGTTCGCCGGAAACAGTGTAGCGTCGGGTGTTCCGTCAATGTTGAAGAACCCGAGCATCGCCGAGTACCGGTCGCCGAAGTGATACTCCGCATTGGCCTGGACGGTATTCAGATGATGCCGGATGAAATCCGCTCCATCGGCACCGTATGTGGCGCCCAGCGAGGAATTTTCGCGGATGTACGTGCCACGGAACGATAAGACGTCGCCCCGTAAACTGGGCATTGTCCGATCGTATTGGAAATCGAAGGCCCAGTCGGTAAAGCTGTCAAAGTTGCCGTCGAATCCCGTAATGCCGTTCGGGGTTGACTTGACGTGCATCCCGTAGCTGCCAACCTCCAGATAATTATTTGTCGAGGTTTGTTGCCAGGCGACCCGCCAGTAGGGAGCGACCCCGCGAATGTTAATGGAGCAGCATTCCCCGGTATTGGGCAGCGAATTCCCGATGTGCTGGGAACGGTAAATCGACGCTGCCAGGTACAAATGGTTGTTCCACATGCCGTACCCGCCGACGCCCGCAACATCCTGTCCCAGGGTTCCATTGATGAGCGCCGCCGCGGAAGGCGTGGGCGCCGAACTGCTTTCTACCCAGGGAAAACCCCAGGCAGGAGTGCTGTTCCAAAGGTCTTCAATCGTGGGGCCGTCGTTCAGCGTAATTCCATAAACGAGGTCCTTCTGGAAGAGCTTGGTGGAATTGGCATAGCGGATGTCGGTGTTGTCCCAGGAGAAATGATCGTCCTGGCTGTCATACGTCACCTGAACGAAGCTGCCCACGTGCTTTGCCCACGCACCGGCGAGAAACAGGGAGGCGTCTTCGGGAACCTGGAAATCGCCGTTCTGTCCGTCTGGCAGCGGGGATTTCGTCGCCGAAAAACCGACATCGACCATCACGGAAAGCGGAAACGACTCCAAGATGGCAAGCGCTCCTTGTTTTTCCGTTCCTTTGGATGTGACCGTGGGCTTCCCGGCCATGGTATAGCCGTTCAATTTGAAGGCCCGGCCAAGCGCGGTCAATTCCGGCGGCGTCAAATGACAGGACTTGCACGGGAACCCGGTCTGCCGCGCGTAACTTGGGACGGCGGCGGCTTTGGGCACATGGAGAAACAGAGTTACAAACAGCAATGCAAACGCACTGATTGCAAAATGGCTTATATGAAAAGATGATTCTTGATCGCTCATGATTTTTGTCCCCTCATTTTTCCGATCGTACTCGTGTATAACGGACGTGACACAACCCCTTCGGGAAATGCACACCAGATCCACTCGACGGCGTCCTGCCGTTCACCGTGTCCCGGCCGCTGTCCCTGCTTCACAATGCTGAAAACGAACGGCATTGAAATCGGCCCTGCCTCTTAATGAGGCTTCTTGGCCCCCGCTGTTTTCTTGCCCAACTGATGGACATAGGCGATCAGATCGTTGATCTTCGCTTTGTCCAGGCTGTCACCGAACGGAGGCATGTTCCCTTTTCCCTTATCGATCTGCGTGTAGATTTGTGCGTCGGTCATTTTTTGAGCTTCTGCGGCCCTCAGATCTTTCGCCCCCACGGCTTTGCCGATCGCCGTGTTCCCGCTTCCATCGGGTCCGTGGCACGAGGCGCAATTTGCATCGAACAATTTATGGCCTTCTTCGGCCTTGCCAGCCTGTGCTTGAACCACATGCGGGATTGCGAACAGAAAGAGCGGGAGCAGTGCGATTGCGCCAACTCTGTATTTCTTCATGAATGCCGTGAACATCGTTTCCTCCAAAAAGAATTGCGAAGAACTTCAACGCAACGATCGCACCGCGTGAAATTTCACAGCGAAACGAAATTCAAATCGGTGCCGAAAGTCACATCTATATGTGATGCAGGTCACGATCATTGTGTCTTTAGGCATCGAGGCCTGTTCGGAATTTCAGGAAAGCCGACCTTTGTTGGGGAAAATTCGTCCTGGAATTTTGAACCGCTCTGGTCGCGAATATTCCGCTCGCACGCCACACCATCCATAAACACAGGAGGCAGGAAATGAAGATCTACTCCCCCCATGGAAGAATAGCGAATCGTAGTAACTGTTGCTTTATGATTTGCGCTCGCTGTGACGAAAGTCACACGGGACACTGTTGTTCCGGCACATTCGATCTTGCAGTAGCTTGCATTCACCGCGAACGTCCCCTAAACTTTTCCGAGTTGTCTTCTGTTGCTGTCTGACGCGTTGCGAAGGGATTTTTGAGCCCTGAGTTCCCCGCCAGTATGTTGAGCAGATCTTCGGAGGAGGTTTCTTGTCTACGCCCCTTGAACAATGGGTGGAATCGGTTGCGCGCCTGACGCGTCCCGGGAAAATTGTCTGGTGCGACGGGACCGAGGACGAAGCGGCACGCATTCAGGAACAGATGGTTGGCGAGGGCCACACCGTTCCTCTCAATGACAAGACATACCCCAATTGCTATCTGCATCGCAGCGATCCCGGCGACGTGGCGCGCACGGAAAAAGTAACGTTCATCTGCACGCACAACCGCGAAGACGCCGGACCGACAAATCACTGGATGGCTCCCGCCGAAGCGAAACAAACGCTGGGCGCGTTGTTTGACGGCGCGATGAAGGGCCGCACGATGTACGTGGTGCCGTACATCATGGGGCCGACCGCGTCGCCGCAAAGCCGCCTTGGAGTCGAAGTGACCGACAGCGCCTACGTGGTCGCCAACATGCGCATCATGTCCCGCATGGGCCGGGTGGCGATGGACCGCTTGGGCAGTTCCGCGGATTTTGTACCGGGGCTTCATTCCCTCGGCGATCTGAGTCCTGACCGCCGCTACATCGCGCATTTCCCGGAGGAGAAGCTGATCTGGAGCATCGGCTCGGGCTACGGCGGGAACGCGCTGCTCGGAAAAAAGTGTTTCGCGCTGCGGATCGCGAGCTGGATGGCGCACGAACAGGGCTGGATGGCCGAGCACATGCTCATCTTGGGATTGGAGTCCCCGTCCGGAAAAGTGACCTACATGGCGGCTGCTTTCCCCAGCGCCTGCGGAAAAACCAACCTGGCCATGATGGTTTCGGCGCTGGAAAATGAAGGCTACCGCGTCTGGACCGTGGGCGACGATATTGCCTGGATGCAACTCGGCCCGGACGGGTACCTGCACGCCATCAATCCGGAAGCCGGCTTTTTCGGCGTGGCCCCCGGCACAAACGAAAAAACGAATCCGAATGTGATGGCCGCGCTGCGAAAAAATACGATTTTCACAAATACGGCGATGACCCCGCGGAAAGAACCCTGGTGGGAGGGCATGGACGACACGGCCCCCCCGGACCTGGTGGATTGGCAGGGGCGTCCCTGGGGGCCATCGAGCGGCCCGGCGGCGCAGCCGAATTCGCGTTACACGGTGCCGGCAAATCAGGCGCCTTCCATTTCCGCGCATTGGGAAGACCCGGGCGGCGTGCCGATTTCCGCATTTATATTTGGGGGCCGCCGCGCCCGGTTAGCGCCACTGGTGTACGAGGCGAACAGCTGGCAGCACGGCGTCTACGTGGGAGCGACGATGGCATCGGAAACTACCGCAGCCGCCACCGGAGCCGTGGGCGTTACGAGGCGTGACCCCATGGCCATGCTGCCCTTCTGTGGATACAACATGGGGGATTATTTCCGTCACTGGCTCGAAATGGGCGCTCGCATCCCCCATCCACCGAAAGTTTTTCACGTGAACTGGTTCCGCAAGAACGCCGACGGAAAGTTTCTCTGGCCCGGCTATGGTGAAAATGCCCGCGTCCTCAAGTGGATGCTGGAACGAATCGAAGGCCGGGCCGCCGCGACGGAAACTCCGATCGGAAACGTTCCCGCGCCAAACGCGCTTACCCTGGACGGGATCAACGTGTCGCGCTCGACGATGGACGAATTGTTGCGCGTGGATCCCGCGGATTGGCTCAAGGAACACACCGACGTGAACGGCTTCTTCGCGAAATTCGGCGAACGCCTGCCGGACCAGATCCGAGACGAACACAGGCATCTCGGCGAACGGCTGCAACGCGCCTCTTCCGCCGCCAGGTGATTGCGCGGCAGACAGGATTGCCAAGCGCCGCGCGTAGAGAGAAGCGGCATTCGTATTCCCGTCATCGCAGCTTCTTTTACTGTTGGCACTTAGTAATCTTACTCGCGCACGTTAAATCCGCGCAAAAATTCAAGTTCAGCTTGTCTTCGTTTACCCTCGCTGCTACTATCCGCTCGATTAAAGTCGGGATTTCAGGGCATGTTAGTGATTCCACAATTCGTTTCCCGCCGAATGGCGTTCGGCGCGATGTTGCTTTTAGCCGGCGGGCTGATTCTCTCCGGGTGCAGCCTGGGGAAAATGAGCGCCGCCACGCGAGGCCAGCAGCTGTATCAAACCTGCGCGCCGTGCCACGGACCGGACGGAGCGGGCAACTCCGAGGTTGGCGCCCCGAACATTGCCGGCATGCAGGAATGGTACGTCAAATCGGAACTTGAGGACTTTCGCGCCGGGTCGCGCGGCATGCACTTCAGCGACATGGAAGGAATGCGCATGCGTCCGATGGCCCTGAGCCTGATGTCGGACGAAAACGTCGAACTGGTGGCTCACTACGTGGGAACGATGCCGCAGGTTCATCCTGCCGCGTCGATTCCCGGAGATCCCAAGGCGGGCGCGGCTCTTTACACTGCGTGTAGTACCTGCCACGGCGTCCATGGAGAAGGCAAGCAGGCCCTGGAAGCTCCGCGCCTTGCCGGCGTGAATGACTGGTACTTGGCTACGCAGTTGAGAAAATTCAACAGGGGAATTCGCGGCGCCGATCCCAGGGACCGGCAGGGCAGGTTGATGAGCGTCATGGAGCGGACCCTGCACGACGATGAGGCCATCCGGAACGTGGTCGCCTACATCGGCACGCTGAAGCCTTAGCAATAAACTTTTGGAGATGCACAGCCCATGGAGCACGCAACCTTATCTCCCGACCAGATCGCAAGCAGGGTATTTTGGATCATCATGCTGGCCGCGGCCGGCTTTGTGGTTGCAGCAATCATTCTAATTCGGTAGCTGGAGTTCTTAATGCTGGTGCGGTATTTCACAGAGGCTTCGACCTACGCGCACAACATCGATCATCTATTCCTGTTGATTGCGGCGCTGGTGGGATTCTGGCTGATCGTTGCGGAAAGCGTATTGTTCTGGCTGATTTTCACGTTTCGCCAGAAAGACGGCCGCCCGTCGCAGCATATCACCGGCGAAGAAAAACGCCATACCCGGTGGGTTACGATTCCCCACCTCCTGGTGATCCTCTGCGACATCATCATAATTATTCCCGCCATCATGGTCTGGTACAACATCAAGCAAAACATGCCGCCGGCCGATCACACGGTGCGCGTATACGCCCAGCAATGGGCCTGGAGTTTCCAGGAGGCGGGCCCGGACGGGGTCATGGATACAGCCGATGACATTCGCACCGTGGGTGACCTGCACGTGCTCGTGAATGCGACCTACCATTTCGACCTGATGTCCCGCGACGTGGTGCACAGCTTTGCCGTGCCGGCGTTTCGCCTTAAACAGGACGCCCTGCCCGGCCGCACGATCACGGGATGGTTTCGTGCGGACCGCGTGGGAACCTACGATATTCAGTGCACGCAGATATGCGGAATCGGGCATGCCCTGATGGCCGGACACGTGATCGTCGAGACGCCACAGCAGCATGCCGCCTGGCTGAGGAGTGAAGCGAACCCATCCGCGGCGCAGGCAGCGACCCTCCCGGTCCACGCGCCCGAACAAGCTGCGATGGCGGAGGTGCGGCGATGAGCACTCAGGTTCATTCCGCCGAGCCGGGATTTTTCCGGAAGTACTGCTGGTCCACCGATCACAAGGTCATCGCCATGCAATATTTGTTCACGGGCCTGATCATGGCGCTGGTCGGAGGCTACCTGGCGTATGTCTTCCGCATGCAGCTGGGATTTCCCAATCAAAATGTTCCGGGCTTCGGCATCGTCACGCCGGGAAGATACAACGCCGTGGTGACCATGCATGGGAGCATCATGATTTTCTGGGTAGCCATGCCCCTGCTCATCGCCGCATTCGGCAATTTTCTGATTCCGCTGATGATCGGATGCGACGACATGGCGTTTCCACGGATCAACCGGCTGTCCTACCAGATTTTTCTGCTGAGTATCGTCGTGCTGCTCGCGTCCTTTTTCGTGAAAGGCGGCGCATTCGGCGGCGCCTGGACCGCGTATCCTCCACTTTCCGCGAACGGCGCGTATAACCTGACGCCGGAGGGAGCCACGCTGTGGCTGCTGGCGGTAGCGCTGGAATTCGTGGCGTTTTTGCTGGGCGGCATCAACTTCACGGTGACCACCATGAACGGCCGCGCGCCGGGCATGAAGATGTACGACATCCCGATCGTGGTGTGGATGATTGTTCTGGCCAGCATCATTTTCATGGCTTCCGCGGGGCCTCTGATCGCGGGCGCCATCATGTTGTTGTTCGATCAGACGATGGCGACCGGCTTCTACGATCCGATGCGGGGCGGCGATCCGCTGCTGTGGCAGCACCTGTTCTGGTTTTTCGGACATCCCGAAGTGTACGTCGTGCTGCTTCCGGCCATGGGGATCGTGGCCGAAATCATCACCGTGTTCGCGCGCAAGAAACTGTTCGGATACAAGACAATCTTGTACACGGCGTGGTCCACCGGCGTGCTGAGTTTCGTCGTGTGGGCGCACCATCAATTCGTGGCCGGCATCGACCCCCGGATGGCGAATATCTTCACCGTGACCACACTGCTGATATCGATTCCCATCGCCGAAATGGTGTTTCTGTACATTGCCACGCTGTACGGCGGGTCGATCCGCCTGAAAACGCCGATGCTGTGGGCCCTGGGGTTCATCGCCGAGTTTATGATCGGAGGCGTAACGGGAATTTTCCTGGGCGCGTCAGGCACGGACATTTATCTGCACGACACGTATTTCGTGATCGCACATTTCCATTACACGTTCGTGCCCATCGCGATTATCGCCATGTTCGCCGGCCTCACCTTCTGGTATCCCAAAATGTTCGGCCGCATGCTCAACGAGACCCTGGGCAAGATCCATTTCTGGGGCACGGTCATCTCGTTCAACGTGATTTTTATTCCGCTGTTCATGACCGGCGTCGCGGGCGACCAGCGCCGCATTTACAGCTACGCCCAGTTTGCCGAAGAGATGAGGCCCGCATTGCAGCACCTTCGCACGATCTCCACGATTGCGCTGCTGGTGATGCTGGCGTTTCAGGTGGTCTTTGTGATCAATTTTTTCTGGAGCATGCGCAACGGCAAGCGCGCCGAAGCCAATCCGTGGCAGTCCAATACGCTGGAGTGGACGGTTTCCTCGCCGCCCCCGCACGGCAACTTCGCCGAATTGCCCACCGTGTACCGCGGCCCTTATGAATATGCCCTGCCGGGCCGCGCGCAGGATTACTGGCCGCAGGACGTTCCCAGCTAGGCCTTGCGGAGAACGCGACAACCATGAGCACAGCGTCAAAACCAATCGCCAACACACGCAGCGCGAGCGGCATTCCGTCCGCGCGCCTGATTACCTGGTGGGTGATTGCTTCGGAAATCGTGATCTTCGGAGGATTGCTGGCCAGTTACATCATGCACCGGATCGGCCACCCGGAATGGCAAGCCGCCGCCGAGCACACCAATACCTATGCGGGGGCGTTCAATACGTTCGTCCTGCTGACCTCGAGCCTGTTCGCCGTCCTGGCGTTCAAGGCGGCCGACTCGCATGACGGGCCCCGCGCGGCCAAACTGCTGCGCCTGACGTCTCTGGGCGGATTGCTCTTCCTGACCATCAAGGGATTTGAATGGACGCACGACATTCACGAGGGATTCGTGCTGTCTTCCGGCGGCTTCTGGTCGTATTACTACACGCTCGCCGGCCTGCACGGATTGCACGTGCTGGCAGGAGCGATCATCATGCTCTTCGTGGCGGCCGATGCCGCCAAGAATCAGGAATTGCAGCGCGTCGAATGCGTCGGCCTGTACTGGCATTTTGTCGACATTATCTGGATCTTCCTGTTTCCACTGCTGTACATCGCCAAGTGAAGGCCAGGGGAAGGAGCACATGACGACCGAATCGCACGTTCACCATCCCAATTACGTCAAGATCTGGGCCGCCCTGGTTGTGCTCCTGATTCTGAGCGTGCTGGGATCGATGTCCAGCATTCGCGCGGCGGTTCTCATCGCGGCCTTTGGAGTCGCTCTGGTCAAGGCCTACCTGGTGGCAAAAAATTTCATGCACGTCAGTGTCGAAAAAAAATGGATCCCGTATCTCTTGATTGTCTGCCTGGCCTTCGTCGCGATCTTATTTGCGGGCGTCGCCCCCGACGTGATGAACCATAGCGGGCTGCATTGGGAAAATAACGCAGCGAAACACGCGGTCGAGTCCGGATCGCAGAGCACGCCGCCAGACCATGAGTAGCCCAACCACCACAATCGGACGCGGTTTGCCCTCGGCCGGCGAAGTAGGCAACAAACGGCTTCCGAACTCCGTTTTGGGCATGATTATTTTTGTCGCTTCCGAAATCATGTTCTTCGCCGCGCTCATAAGCGCGGACACCATCGCGCGCTCCTCAGCGCTGGGCGGAGTATGGCCGCCAGCGGGCCAGCCGCGCCTGCCCGTGGAGCGAACCGCCTTCAATACGGCCATCTTGCTTCTGAGCGGCCTGCTGCTGTGGATTGGCAACCGCCGCATGAGCGCCGAACCCGAGCGGGCCCTGCGCTATGTGGCCGGAGCCATCACGGCGGGAATCGCGTTTGTCCTGCTGCAAGGCGTGGAGTGGGTGGCGCTGCTGCGCGAGGGCCTGACGATGACGTCGAGCAACCACGGCGCCTTTTTCTATCTCATCGTCGGCACGCATGCGCTTCATGCGGTGGTCGCCATTCTGGCCCTGACGTGGGTATACATTCTGATGCGCCGCGGAAAGGCCTCGCCATCAACCTTTACGGCGACTCAGGTATTCTGGTATTTTGTCGTTGTCATTTGGCCCATAATTTACTTGCGCGTGTATCTGTGAGGATGTACTTTCTAAAAATGTTTCGAATGGCAAAAACCGCTCTTCGACTGAGTCTCGCCGCCGGAATTGCTTCGATGGCTCCCGGCGCGGCATGGGCCTGCTCGTCATGCATGGTTGGAGATCCCAAGACGGCCAGCACCTATTTCGGAATGACGCTAATGATGAGCTCGCTGCCGCTGATGTTGATCGCCGGGCTCGGCTGCTGGCTCTACCGCCACCACTCGTAACCCTCTCCTTCCGTAATTCTGCGTTACGAATCAAAATTGTATTGCCATGCTTACTCATTACGCCGTCGCTTTTGCGCGGGATGGCTTTTTGCGGCGCAGGCTTCACAGCGTGCGCCGCACGACCCGGAAAAATGCCGGCCAGCCCTACAGGACGGACTGAATTTCCGCGTCGATGGAGATGTGCGTCTGCTCGAAGCCGTTGATGGAGTAGGCGGGGCCGGATACCCGGGAAAAGTGAAGGAAGCGGCTGATGTGGTAATCCTCGTCCAATGCGCCGAAAACGCGCTCGACCTCGCTGCGGTCCGGGCCAAAATCCGCAAGTGGGGCGAGGAACGCGAAACCGCCGGCGACGGCCAGATATTTTTCGACGATTTCTTTCAGGTTCATGGCCTCAGATCCACACATACGCGCCGGATTCCCCATAAGGCGCGTTGACGTAAAACAGATTTGCCTCGTCCACTTTGCCGAGCGCTTCGCATAATTTTGCTGCGCCATGCTTGGCGCAATACAGCGCGCCGGGAGTCTTTTCGATGCGCTCGGCCTGATCGAGGCTGGAAACTTCGCGCCTGGAAATCCATAGCCACGTGGCGCGGTGGCCGCAATCACTGCACGCGCCTTGAACGCCTTTCATGCGCGCTTCGATCGCGGCACTCACTTCCGGCCGCAAGCCCGCGGCCTCGAAATCGTCATGGCCCACATAGAAATACTGCGTGAAGACTTCGCCATCCGGCTCGAATGCAACCACGCGGCCTGGAAAGGCTGCCAGTTCAGACTTGAGCAATCCCGTCAGGCAATCCAGGCACACCGACACATCGGGGCGCACGGGATCGCGGCGCTGCGTGGCTTTGCCGCGCAGGTACAACGTGTCGGGAATGAACGTGGCTATCCACGAGTGTTCCATCTCCAGGTGAATGCATTCCGGGGGCCACCGCATCAGCCGCGCCAACCACCTTCGCGAGCGCGGGCGAAATGAAATTCCGGGATACGCCTGATCCAATGCCAATCGTGCCATATCGCGGCGATGTTACCAGATTGCGGCGCACCTCTCGACCAAATCCGCTATCATGGATGGTTCGCATCGGGGCTTCCGGCCCTGCAGGTTGCGGAAGACGCCCCTGACCTGTCATTGCAAAGAGTGGAATGACAATTGTCGAAGGCTTTTTTTGTCGCATTTTGCAAATCGCCGCGCACCCGCGAGTCGTGGCAGCCATGATTCAAATTTTCCAATCCGAGGAGGCTTCATGCCGATTGCCGTGGGACAGCCCGCTCCAGATTTTACACTGAAGGACCAGTCGCAAAAGGAAATCAAGCTTGCGGATTTTGCGGGCAAGCGCAACGTGGTCCTCGTTTTTTATCCGCTCGATTTCAGCCCCATCTGCACGAACGAGCATGCCTGTTTTGTCAACGACATGAAACAATTCGAGAAGCTCGATGCGCAAGTCCTGGGGTTGAGCGTGGATAGCGTCTGGGCGCACAAGGCATTCGCCGACAAAATGGGAATTACCTACCCGTTGCTTGCCGATTTTCATCCCAAGGGCGCCGTGGCGGACAAATTCGGCGTATACCACGCCGACAAAGGCATCACTGGAAGGGCCATCGCGATCATCAACAAGGCGGGAAACATTGCCTGGTTCAAGAATTATGGTTTCCCCGAGGTACCGGACATGAAGGAAGTCGCGCAGGCTCTTGCAGCAGTCAAGTAGGGAGATGGAAGCAAGAAAGTGATGCCAGGCGGAAAGGCAGGGCGCGGCATCGTCTTTCGCCAGAGAGAGACCCGCGCCCTTTCACTTTCAATTCAAAAACCGGCTGCACCCGAACTCAGCCGGGCTTTCTTTCTTTTTGGTTCGATCACCGGCCCAACTGCGGGGCCCGCGCACGCCCATTTACGTCTGGTTAGTGCTTGGCAGCATCCTTGCCGAGTTTTCGAATATAGTTCACCAGCTGCCAGCGTTCCTTCACGGACAAAACGTCCTTCCATGGCGGCATGGGGCCCCGGCCTTCGCTCATCTTGTAAAAAATCGAACCGTCGGTCTCCGCTCTCATCAGCTTTGAATCGGTGAAGTTTGCGGGCTTCACTTTGATCGCCACGGCGCCAGGGCCGTCTCCCTTGCCCTGATCCCCATGGCAAAGCGCGCAATTATCGTCAAATGTCGCTTTCCCGGCCGCCAGACTTGCCGCAGTCGCCGGGATGGGATTCTTTACTTTCTTCGCAGCAGCGGGCACAACCCAGGGCTTCGGCGCATCGTCCGCCGTCACACGCCCTGGCATAACAATGCCCAAAGCGAGGACCAGACTGATTCCCAACACTCGGCCCAACCATAGCGAGTTACTCTTGTTCCATCCACTCATTCCGGTGACTCCATTTTGGATAGGAATTTTGAAAGCTACTAAATTTTCCCACAAGATCAGCCCCATTTCACCTGTTAAACCTTTGCCGAACCATTGCTAAACCTTTGCCAATCCTGTCACATGGTTGGATGCGCGCCGCGCCTGCATGGGTACCATTCGCGATGCTCGGGGATACCGCAACGCGCGCCGGGAACGGGCGTTGGCAACGGGCGCCGGCAACCTAGATACAGCCCTAAACGCTTCACGATCAGTCACTCTGAGAACTGCCGAAGGACTGCGGGCTTCCCTGTGATTTATATCTTCCCGCCAAACGTAAGCCAGAGCAGGGCTGCGTTCAAGACAATGATGATCACGGCCATGGTCCAGCCAAAGACAGCGGTCAGGCGGCTGTTGGTGAATTCACCCATCTTGCTGCGGTCGCCGGTAAATTGAATCAAGGGAATTACGGCAAAAGGCAATTGGAAGCTCAGGATCACCTGGCTCAAAATCAGCAGCATCGTGGCGCTCCCATCGCCCATGACCCCGATGACGATCGCGGCCGGAACAATTGCCAGCGAACGCGTGATCAGCCGCCGCAGCCACGGCTTCAGCCGCCAGTGCAGGAACCCCTCCATGACAATCTGCCCCGCCAGCGTCCCCGTCAGCGTCGAGTTCTGGCCGGAACACAACAGGGCGGCGGCGAACAGCACGCTGGCCAGACTTGCGCCCATCACCGGCGTCAGCAACTGATAGGCTTCGCCGATATCCGCCACGCCCGTCATGCCCCGCTGATGAAACGCGGCGGCTCCCAGAACCAGGATGGCGGCATTGATGAACAGGGAAAAACCCAGCGCGATCGTGGAATCCAGCGTGGCGAAGCGAATGGCTTCGCGCTTCCCCTTGGCGTCCTCCGCGAAGGCGCGCGTCTGCACGATGCTGGAATGCAGGTACAGGTTATGCGGCATTACGGTGGCCCCGAGAATGCCGATCGCGAGGTAGAGCATTTCGCGATTCCTCAGGATTTCCATCGTGGGCAGAAATCCGCGCGCCGCTTCGATCCACAGCGGGCGCGCAAAAAAGATTTCGTAGGCGAAGCATCCGGCGATCGTCAAAATCAGCGTGATCACCAGGGATTCCAGCACACGGAAACCGCGTCCCTGCAAAGCGAGGATCAGCAATATGTCCAGGCCCGTGAGCAGAACGCCGGCCAGCAGCGGAATGCCAAAAGGCAGTTTCAATGCGACCGCGGACCCCAGAACCTCCGCCAGATCGCACGCGGCGATGGCGATTTCGCACAGAACCCACAGAACCACTGTGGTTCGGGGCGAATAATGTTCGCGGCAGGCCTGCGCGAGGTCGCGGCCCGTGGCAATGCCGAGCTTTGCCGATAGCGCCTGCAGAAAGATCGCCATCAGGCTGGAAATCAGGACCGCGCTCAACAGGGTGTAGCCAAACTGCGAGCCGCCGCCCAGGTCGGTCGCCCAGTTGCCCGGGTCCATGTACCCCACGGCCACCAGGTAGCCGGGGCCCGCAAAAGCGATCATTTTCCGGAAAAAAGAAGCGCCTTCGAGAATGGGGATGCTGCGGTAAGACTCGGGCAGCGACGGGTACTTCCCCGTTCGCGCAAATTGCCCTTTGTTGCGGGATCCGGTCCGTTTTGGTTGTCACCGCCCGGATCGGTGGCAGGCGTGACGGATGAAGAGGGTGGAACGTCCATAGTTAACTTAGATAAATTTTCCAAATAAACTCGCATTAATGAATCGGCGAGTCAATCGGAGGCTCCCTGGACGGCGCGAAAATACAACCCGCCCTTCTCCGTACAACGAAGGACGGAAACCGGATGCGCAAACCGCATGCCGCGATCCCGAGGAATATGGTAGTGTCGGAAACAGGTTGGAAAGTGATTAGTTCAACGAAAACGTTCTCTGTGAACGGAGGAAAACATGGCCCAGGCCGGCGGCGAACAAGTGCAGGTGCAAATCAAGGCGGACGAAAAAGAACTGGTCGGACAGTTCTGTAACCTGGTGATGTTTCATCATAACGCGGAAGAATTCACGATGCAGTTCATCTATGTCTTCCCGAACGTGCCGCAGGGTAAACTTCTATCCAGCGCGATTGTGAGCCCTGCCCATGCCAAGCGCATTTTGCGCGCGCTGGGAGAAAATATCAGCCGCTACGAGGCGCAGTTCGGCCCCATTCGCGAGGCTCCCGAGCCCATGCCCGTGCCTAGCGTGGGTTTCGTGCAGTAGAAAGTAGGACAGGCTTCAGCCTGTCTGATTTTGATTTCTGCCAGTGCGGCAATAACCAGACAAAAAAACCAGACAGGCTGAAGCCTGTCCTTCTGAGACCCGGGAAACACATCCTTCTGCTAAAATGCATGTGCTGGGATGCGTCCCAATGCAAATGCAAGAGCCTCCAATGGCAACATTCCCGCCACCCCCGCACCGAATGAAGATATGCACGAGGTGCGTCATGCGGCGGATCACGCCGGGCGATCGCCCCAGGCCTCTCCGCAGTGGTTGGCCTACCACGCTGCTTCCGCTCTCCCTGCTTTTGTTCGCAATCACAGCTGCCGCGCAGGTGGGAGGGTTTCCAGCTTCGCGCGCGCCCGCTGAATTGCCGGCGCAAGTTGCCATTCCCATGAAAAAGCCGATTCCAGTCGTTCTATATACGCCTGTTTCCACGCTCGTTTCCAAGCAGGGCGAAGTTGTGAAATTTCGCCTCACCTACTCGATCCTGCTCGGCAACGGCCTGGAAATTCCGCCGGACACGGAAATTCTTGGGCATATTGTCGAGGTAAAACGGTCCGGGCATTTTGGCAAGCAGGGCGTGATTCACCTGGCCGTCGATCGCGTGCGCCTCGGCCCCGGCGGCGAAACGAACATCGCGGCGCACCTGGATTCCGCGGGCCACAAGGGCCAGCGGCAGTTCGCAAACGACAAGCCGCCTTCCCGCGATGCGCGCGGCGCGGTGGTCGATACGGCAGGCGGCGCGGTTCTGGGCGCTGCGATTGGCGGCGCAAAAGGAGCGGGCATCGGCGCCGGCGCGGGAGCCGCCGCGGCTGTGCTGATCCTGATGTCGCGCCGCGGGCAGGACTTGTACCTGCCCGCCGGGACGCCATTCACGGTGACGCTGGACCAGCCCGCCTATCTCAGCTGCGCGGCCGTGCAAGCCGCGCAGCTGAATTTCAAGAAGAATGCGGGACCTTCGACGCTGGAGCCGGACACGCCAAATGACGGCATGCCCAGACTCAAGCGGCGCGGTTCGCCGCGTGATTGAACTTTCCGCGCTTCCTCGCGGCCCCCTGTCCGGCGGGACAGGTTCCGCGCCGGAACATCCGCATGGGGGACGACTCATCACGCGCAATGCCCGTGTTAGATTAGGCCAGGAACCACAGAGGCCAATGAAAGTAACTTGTTCGCATTGTGGCGCGAATCACTCCCTCCCGGACGCGCGACTGGCAGGCCATACACGCGTGCAATTCCGCTGCGCGAAGTGCGGGAAGAGCACGATCGTCGATGTGGAACAGAATCCGGATGCGACTCATGTCCTGTCGCCCATGCCGCAATTTGCGCGCAGCGCGGGCGCGCCCAGGCTCGCGGGCAGCGGGAATGGGGAAGCCAGCACGTTGCGCCTGCCTGAGGGAAAGACCATCGCGCTCTCGGTGATCGCCGGGCCGGCCCGGGGTCTTGTCTACACTTTGTGCAAACCCCGCATCGTGCTGGGACGCGCGGATTCGGACGTGCTGATCGCCGATCCGGAAATTTCGCGCTGGCACTGCTCGATCGAAATCAAGGATGACGTGATCCGCCTGCGCGATCTGGAATCCACCAACGGCACGTATTTCGCCGACGAACGCGTGCGCGTCGCCGAACTCAAACACCTTTCCGAATTCCGCATCGGCGCTTCCGTAGTTCTGGTGAGCGTTACGCCAAAGCTTGCCATTCCCTAGCCGCCACCGGCTACAAACCGGCACACGTTCAGACTCCACTCAAATTGCCCGGCGGTGGATCCCCTGCCTGGCAAAAGGCGGCGCAAAAATTTACTATAGGCTACGGAGAAGACGCTTCGCGCCGGGGGGCCTGCAAAACCCGTGAGCCGTACACCCAGAACGATTGGCCTGATCTCAGACACGCATGGACTGCTGCGCCCGGAAGCTCTGAATGCCCTGAAAGGATCGGACCTGATCGTTCATGCCGGCGATGTGGGAAACCCGGAAATCATTGCGGCGCTGAAATCACTGGCGCCGGTTTTCGCCGTGCGCGGCAACGTCGATACACAGCCGTGGGCGCAACATTTACCCGAAACCGAAGTCGTCGAGACCGGCTCCGTAACGATTTACGTTCTTCACGACGTGCACGCGCTCGACCTGGATCCAGCCGCCGCGGGATTTCACGTCGTCGTCAGCGGGCACTCGCACAAACACAGCCGCACCGAGCATGGCGGCGTCCTCTTCCTCAATCCCGGCAGCGCGGGACCCCGGCGATTCGATTTGCCCGTAACCGTGGCGCGCATCCGCCTGGACCACGCCCCCTGGAAGGTTGAGTTTATCGATCTGTTTGGCGAGCCGAAAGGAAAAGGCTAACCCAAAGTGACGCTTTGGTAGGACAGGCTTCAGCCTGTCTGATTTTGATTTCTTCCAGTGCGGCAATAACCAGACAAAAAAACCAGACAGGCTGAAGCCTGTCCTAATGGACCGCAAAAAAAAACCGGCAGCCCGAATGGTTCAGGCCGCCGGCGGATTTTGAATATTGGTTTAGTTTCCGAAATGCGCCTGCAGGACTTCACCCGGAAGCCGGGCCATCCTCGACGCGGAATTCGTATGCATGCGATCCAATTCGAGTTGGGTGGGTTGAGGTTTCACAACAACGGCTGGAAGCTGTCCATCCGCCTGCACCCTCTCCATCCGGATGCCGAGCGTGCGCTCGAGCTGAAGCAACTCCGACCGTTGATCCCGGCCGAAAAGAGTGGAAGCGACGCCCATCTTGCCCGCGCGGCCCGTACGGCCCACACGGTGGATGAAGTTCTCCGCAATTTCCGGCAGGTCATAGTTAATGACATGCGCGATGTCCTGCACATGGATGCCGCGGGACGCCAGGTCGGTGGCGACCATGACGCGGTAGCGGCCCTGCTGGAATCCGGCGAGAGCAGCGTTTCGCTGTGATTGCGAGCGGTCGCCATGAATCATGGTGGCCGCAAAACCTTCGCGGCTCAGATTTCTGGCCAGCTTCTCGGTTCCGCGCTTGGTGCGCGCGAAGACCAGGCAGCGGCCCGTTTCCTTGGAAAGCAGGTGCTGCAGCATTTGCTGTTTGCGGTCGCTGGAAACTTCAAACGCCTGCACGCGCACGTTTTCCGAAGGCTTGAGTGTGGAACCGAACGCGAGGCGCACCGGGCTTCGCATGTAATCGTTTACCAGGTGAACCACCGACGCTTCCAGCGTGGCGGAAAAACACATGGTCTGGCGATCCTTCGGCAGCACCGACGCAATGCGGCGAATGGACGGAAGGAAACCCATGTCCAGCATGCGGTCGGCCTCATCGAGGACGAGCACGCCAAGCGTTTTGAAATTGAAGAGCTTGCGGCTGAGATAATCTTCCAGCCGTCCGGGAGTAGCCACGATCAGCCGGGCTCCGGCGCGAATCGCGCTGAGCTGCTTGGCTTCGGGCAGGCCTCCCACCACAAGCGCTGCCGCCGGCAATTGCTTGCCTCGCAACGCGTTGTATTGCTCCACTACCTGCATGGCGAGTTCGCGTGTGGGAACGAGCACGAGGGCTTCGATTCCCCGCGCTTTATTTTGGAGCAGTTGCTCGATGATCGGAATCAGGAACGCGAGCGTTTTGCCGGTTCCCGTCTGCGCGGTCGCAAGCACGTCCTTGCCTTCGAGCGCTTGCGGGATCGCCGCATCTTGCACCGGGGTCGGCGTTACGAATCGCGCTGCCGCGAGCCGCTCCTTGGTGTACTTGGAAATCTGTAGTTCTGAGAAATTCTGCATGTTTCTATCTTGTCTTTTCTGCTGGCAGGGGCCGTCGCTGCGCGCACACACGGTTTTTTCCAGCAGGCTCGCAATCGAGCCCGCAGCCGGTGCGCACACACACAACTGGCAGGGCCAGTCCTAGTTTAAATTACGCTGAATGACTTACGGAGGAGAACAAAGGCGGGGTTTTCTCTAATCCAACTGTCTTACCTGAGCAACCACACCAAACAACCGATGTATTAAGCGCAGGGGGAGTATACCACAACCCTGCTGGAAATGCTGGACCGAATGAACCCGCGTAAGATAACGCACAGGTCACATCGGTCCAGCCCCAGACAACGACCAGACAACTACCAGACAAGGAAAGGGTTAAGACTACTGTACGGGGATCTCCAGAGGCTCGGCCAACTTGAAATTGAGCTTGGTCTCGGCCCCAATGGTGATGTCCCTGTCGCCGGTGAACGCCGCTCCGGCCGTGCCCGCACCTGCGCCGGCGCCCGCCCCGATGGCCGCGCCTTTGCGGCCTCCAGCGATTGCGCCGATGATTGCGCCGACCGCTGCTCCGCCTCCCGCGCCAACCGCCGTTCTCTTGCCCCTGCCTTTACCGGCTTCGGTGACCGAACTTGTTTTTACGGAATAATTCCGCCCATTGACCGTAATCGAACTGAGCGTGACGGTGATTGCGGCGTTTCCTTGGAATTTTCCGGCGGATTTGGCGTCGGTTACGGTTCCTGTCGCCTTTGCGCCCGCGGGAATCACTTCCTTGCCGTCCACCATTACCGGCGCCGCAAGCGAAGCGTCGAAATGATCTCCAGGGTTGCTGGTCTTCGAACTGACCGACTGGTCGGCGGTGACCACGATCATTTTTCCGGCGCCAACCACGACCGGAGGTGCGGGAGCCGGCATTGCCGCGGACGAACTGGACCCTCCGGCATCCCCTGAGTTCCCTCCAGCCGTACTCGAATCCGATGTGGTGGACGAGCTTCCGCAACCAAATAGCGCAAGCACACTGACGATGACGAGGTACCGACTCAGGCTTTTATACTTCATGGTTGACTCTCCTGTTCAGTTTGGGCGGTGAAGCAATATTATCAGGACAGCACAGGACCGGCATTCGTTTTTTCGGAAGCGCTTGCCCAATTGTATTTCATCCTTGCAATGCAAAGCGGCGGCTCCGCGTGAAATTGATGACATTTCGGATCGCCGGCCGAGGCGGCTGAACCGGTCCGCGGGATGCCCGGGGCGGGTCCCGGTCGCGCTTTGCATCCCCCGCTACGTCGGCATCCAGAAACCCTCCGGAACGTAGAAGCTTATTGCTCGGCAACGCCGAATCCACTATGCTCCGCAAATCGTAAGGGAGATCCCATGAACACTTTTTCGAAATCGCTTTCCCGGCGCAGTTTCCTTGCGGGCACGACATCGCTCGGCGCGCTCTACGCCACGGCCAAATTCGCGCCGCTGCCCGCCCTGGCCCAGGCCTTGCCCGACAATCCACGCATCGCGCGGCAACCGCTGACCGACAAGGGCTTTGCCCTGGTTCGAAAGATCGGCGACGGCGTGTACGCCACGATTTCCGACCGCACAAAAGGATTGCAGACGCGTTGCAACGGCGGGTTCATGATCGGCCGCGATGCGGCGCTGCTGGTCGAGGGATTCCAGACGCCCACCGGCGCATCGTTTCAAGTCGACGCGCTGCGCATGGTCACCCAGGTACCCATCCGCGCGGCGTTGGACACGCACTACCATTTCGATCACACGCTGGGAAATTCGTTCTATGGCGCGTCGGGAATACCCATCTGGGCGCACGCCAAAGCCGCGTCGCGGATCATGGAGCAATACCCGAAGTGGCAGGCCGAGGATCTCGCCACGTTCCTTGCGCCATGGGAGAAGCGCGTTCGCGAAGCCAAAACGGAAAGCCAGCGCGAGCACGCCAAGAGCGACATCAAAGGGCTCTCCAGCATGTTCGTGCCCGTCAGCAAATACGTTCTTGCGCTGCCGAACCATCCCCTAGATCCCGCGAAAATGCCGATGAAGGTGGACCTCGGCGGCCTCACCGTCGTGATCGAAGCTCATATCGGCCACACCGACACCGACCTGATTTTCCGTGTCCCCGATCAGAACATCGTGTACGCCGGCGATCTGGTGGTCAACTCGCAGTATCCCACGAACATCAACGGGTACCCCACCGCCTGGCGCGCCACGCTGGCCAAGTTCGCGAAGTTCGATAAGGAAACGCTCATCGTGCCGGGCCACGGCCAGATTTGCGGGCTGGAAGCGGTCGCGCTGATGCGCGCCATCTTCGATGACATCGCCGAACAAGCGGAAAAATCATACAAGGCCGGCGTCCCGGTGGAGGAAGCCACCGAACGCTATGTTGTGCCCGCGAAGTACAAGGATTTCCGCCAGTTTTCCTGGGGATTTTGTGTCGGCCGGACCATCGAGCAAATGTACGCGGGGTGGTCGGGAAAACCGGTGCACGTGCTGAATTATTAGCAGGCGCTGAACCAGGCGCGGCGAGCACAGCAAGCAAGCCTGGCCAACAGGCGCTGCCCGTTCAAGCCGATTGCCGCGCGTCCTCTACACAATCTTCGGGCGCTGCTTGCCGAATCCGGTCGCGCATTCAAACGCGTGCGCCATTTGCAGGACGCTGAAATCTTCCTTGTCGCGCCCCACGATCTGCAAGCCAACCGGAAGTCCTTCCGGAGCAAAACCCGCCGGGACCGAAGCGGCGGGATTGCCCGTGGCCGAGATGTACCAGCAGGATTTCATCCAGTCGATGTAATTCTCGAACTTCACGCTTGCGATTTCCGCGGGGTAGGGCGTGTCGAGGTCGAAGGGGGGCAACTGCGTGGTGGGCAGAACGAAGTATTCGTATTTTTCAAGGAATGCCTGAAAGCCGCGCCAGAGCTGGCCGTGGGCGGTTTCGGCGCGCGCGACGTCCCTGCCGGTCAGGCGCAACCCTTCCTCAATTTCCTCTTTCAGTGTGTCCTTGAAAGCGTCCGGGTAGTCATGGAATTTCCCGCCATACGTGTTCGCCGTATTCCAGGCTCGCAGCACGCGAAACGCGATCTCCGCGGGAGCAAAATCCGGCTCCGCCTGCTCGACAATGCATCCCAGCGATTCGAATGTTTTCCTCTGGCCATCCACCACCGCGCGCACGCGCGAATCGAAAGGCGCGCCGCCCAGATCCTTGAACCAGGCCACGCGCACGCCTTGGAAGCTACGGTCGAGCGGCCGCGCGAAAAGTTCTCCCGGCTCGTTGATGGAGAGCGGCGCGCGGGAATCCGGCCCCGCAATCGTGCTCAGCGCATAGGCAAGGTCGGCCACCGAGCGCCCCAGGCATCCCGAGGTGCTCAGCGTGGACCACGCCAGCGCCTGTTTGGGGTTCGGCACGCGTCCGATGGAGGGACGGAAACCGGCGACGTTGCAGAATGCGGCGGGATTGCGCAGCGAACCTCCGGTATCGGAGCCGCTGGCCACCGGCGCCAGGCCGCAGGCCAGCGCAACGGCTGCGCCTCCGGAAGATCCCCCGCATGTCTTCGCCAGGTCGTAGGGATTGCGCGTTGCGCCGAAGATTTTGTTGAACGTCTGCGATCCCGCCCCGAATTCCGGCGTGTTGGTCTTTCCGATGGTGATCGCGCCCGCGCGCCGCATCCGATCGACAACAATATCGTCTTCGGCGGGGACGTAGTCTTTATAGAGCGGCGATCCAAACGTCGTGCGGATGCCGCGCGTTTCCAGCAAATCCTTGTGCGCCACCGGCAGGCCATGCAGCGGCCCCAAAGTCTCATCGTGCGCCTGCCTCTCATCGGCCTGCGCGGCAGCGACGGCGGCCATTTCCGCCACCAGGGTCACGATGGCATTCACCTTCGGGTTTACGCGCTCGATCTGCTTCAAATGCGCGGCCAGAACTTCGCGCGCCGAAATTTTCTTCGCGCGGATCAGCCGGGCCATCTCGACCGCGCTCATAAAACAAATGGAGGAATCCATGGCCTGCCTTTTCAGAGTCCCCTTGCTGCTAGAGTTCTTATGTGGCACAGGCTTCAGCCTGTGCGGTTTTCATTTACGCATCTTCAAAATCCAAACGGGACAGGCTGAAGCCTGTCCTATTATGGGCTACTCCAGCTTCTTGCGCGCGAACACGAACAACGACGAGGCGAGCAACAGGAACATCACGACGCCCAGCCAGCCGTTTGTGGCGAGGCTGCCGATCCATTTTGTGCCGACGTTGAATTTGTCGGGCCTGACCCAGCCGCGGATTTCCATCAGCTTGATGACGATCGCCAGCAATCCCACGACGCCGCCCGCCGCGATCAATCCGCTGGAATAGAGCGAGCCGTGGCTGACTTCGCTTTCGGTTTCGGCGGTCTTCGGCTGATTGCGTTCCACCAGCCAGCGCACCACGCCTCCCGCGAAAATTGCCGCCGTTGTCGCGATGGAAAGATAGGAGCCCACGGCGAACGACAGCGAGCGCACGCCCAATAGCTCGATCGTCACGACCAGAAAGACACCCAGCAGCACGAGCCTCCACGGCAGACGCTGCGTCAGGATGCCGTTGATGACCGTGGCCATCAGACGCGCCTGCGGGGCCGGGGCGGCTTCGCTGCCGATGCCCTGCACCCATTGAATTTCAATCTGCCGGGTCCCCGGATCGTAGAGATATTTTCCGTCGGGAACCTGCCGCGAGCCCAGCGCGTTGATGAGCACGTACGTCTTGCCGGCGTGCTGGTAGTTCTGCGATTCAATCTGCACGCCGTCGGGAAGTTGCGCGAGGTTGATGGGAATCTCATTGGGCGTGTATTTTTCAAGGCCCTTGTTCATCCCGATCAGCGTGAGGCCGATCACAAACGACGCCACGAGCACGCCAACGATCAAACCGATCTGCTGCCGCACGGGCGTCGCGCCCACCAGATAGCCCGTCTTCAAGTCCTGCGAAGTCGCGCCGGCATTGGCCGCCGCAATGGCGACGACGCCGCCAATCGTGATGGCCAGCGCCGCGTACGCCCCGCCGGTCCAGCCCGCCACCAGAAACATCGCGCAGGTGGCCATCAGCGTCGCGATCGTCATGCCGCTTACCGGATTGGACGACGTGCCGATCAGCCCGCAGATGCGGCAGGAAACCGTCACGAACAAAAACCCGAAAACGATCACGAACAGCGCCGCGATCAGATTCGATAAAAGTCCGGTGCTTGCCCCGGGAATCGGTTTGAACGTCAGCAGCGCCCACATCATGGCCACTATGACCGCGGAGCCGATCAGGACAAAACTCATCGGCAGGTCGCGTTCCAGGCGGTCGGCCTGCGCCGCGGTCCCGGCGCGCCGCGCGCGCACATCTTTCAGGCCCGCCGTCAGCGCGTTCACAATCGTCGGAAGCGTTCGAAACAACGTGATCAGTCCGGCGGCGGCCACGGCTCCCGCTCCGATGGGCCGAACGTAGCTGGACCAGAGCTGGTCGGGCGTCATCTGGGCGATGGGAATCGTCGAAGGATACAGCGGCGCGGACATGTTTTGTCCGAAAAAGCGCATGGCCGGCATCAGGACGAGCCAGGAAAACACGCCGCCCGCGAAAATTGTGCCCGCCGTCTTGGGGCCGATGATGTACCCGACGCCCAGGTACTCTGAGGTGATCGCGGCGCGAAACGACGCGCCCGGCAGCCACTTCGGCTGGTATTCCGGCTGGCCCGGCCACATCTGCATTGAGTTCATCAGCCAGGTGTAGACGCCGCCGATGCCGAGGCCCCAAAACACGCTGCCAGCGAAGGAGCCGCCCTTTTCGCCCGCCACCAGCACATCAGCGCAGGCCGTGCCCTCGGGAAAGGTCAACTTCCCGTGCTCTTTTACGATCAGCTGGCGCCGCAGCGGAATCATCATCAGCACGCCCAGCCAACCGCCGATGAGCGCGAGGAAAAATACGCGCCAGTATTCCGTGTTCAACGAAAAACCCATGAAAATCAGCGCCGGCAAAGTGAAAATGACGCCGGCCGCCACGGACTCGCCCGCCGAGCCGGTGGTCTGCACGATGTTGTTTTCCAGAATCGTGGATTTTCCGAACGCGCGCAGGATGGAAATCGAAAGCACGGCGATGGGAATCGAAGCCGATACCGTCAAGCCGGCGCGCAACCCCACGTACACCGAAACCGCTCCGAACAGCGCGCCGAATATCGCGCCCAGAATCACCGCGCGCCAACTGAACTCCGTTATGCTGCTCGACGCTTCCACGTAGGGACGAAATTCCCCAGGCGACGCCGTCGAACTCCAGGGTTTATCGGCCAAAACACACCCCCGCAAGCGATCCCGGCCGCCCATTCAAGCAGGTTGTCAGCACGGTTCGCGCCCGTTTCCAATTCGCAAAATCGGCAAAGACATTCGTCGACACGGTCGCCCGGCATTATGGCCCAAAATGTTTCCGATCAGAGAGAATTTTGAATGGCATGTCCCAGGTTTGGAGGAACAGTACTGGAATTTGCTGTTTAGCCGGAGCGGAAACGGGGGGCTTCAAAATCACGGAACTGTCCGATTCTATTTCTTTTGGGAGCCTAGTGTGGGAGCACGGTCCGTGGGCAAACGAAAACAATACTCGCGGCTCCGGGCAACACGCGCAGCGCGCCACGCAAACCGCGCGGCGCCAGGCGATTGAAAGCGCCGGAAATCTGCTCGACATTTTCGGCATCGAGAGTGAGGCGGTAAAGATCGGCGCGGCGGCCGTAAGAATATCCAACGTACGAAATGTTTTCATTTCCGGCGATTTCCAGCAGGCGCTCCCAGAGGTCTTGCCGGCGAAACATCCGGCGCTTCGATCCTGCGGCGCGATCCAGTTCCAGCAAGTGTCTCGCGCTTACCCCGCCGGATTCGAATACCGCCACGGTGCATTGGCCGGCAGCGAACGGGCGCGCAGGATCGTCATCGGGAAACTGCGCCAGCGCGACGGCCAGTTCCGATTCGTCCGCGTCAAACCCGGTCCACGAGTAGCGGTAGAAATGATAAACGATGGTTCCCGAATGCAGAATTTGACGGACGCGCCCCGCGTCCTTGCCCGTCACGCTCAAAATCATGTCCAGGAGTTCATCCCGGCGGAACGTTTGCCGCACGATGGGCCGCACGGTAATGTATCCGGCTTCCTCTTCCGTGTAGCGAACGGGAATGGTTTCGGGCAGCGGCATCGGTTTTCGCTACTGGCGAGGATACGCGGAGAAACACTCAAATGTCGATACGCGAGCGAAAAGTCGGAAAGAGCCGCGCAGGCGGGAGGTTCGCGGAACACTTCTGAACACGCGACGATGAACTTTCGACTTGCCGGCTACCCCATCTTCGAAAGGCGCTCTTTCACGCGTTCCGACAACGCCTTGCCGTCCACCGACTTGCCTTCCAGCAGCGCCTTGGCCGCTTTGATGACCGGGCCCATCGATTTCGGGGAATTCGCTTTCGTTTCGACAATCGCCGCTTCGATCGCGGCGTTCATATCGGCATCGGATGCCGCAGCGGGCAAATAAACCTGCAGAATGGCGATTTCCCTGGTTTCCTTGTCGGCCAGGTCCTGGCGGCCGCCCTTCGCAAACTGCTCGACCGACTCGCGCCGCTGCTTCATCAGCGTTTGCAGCACCTGCAGCGCCTCCGCATCCTCCAGCGGACGCACTTTTTCAATTTCCTTGTATTTCAGCGCGGACTTGATCATGCGCAGCACGCTCAGGCGCAGTTCGTCCTTGGCCATCATCGCTTCGGTCAGGTCTTTTTGGATGCGTTCCATCAATGCCATGTTGTCGGCCATGTGGTTGTGCACGAACGAAGGTTCGTGCTCCTCTCGATTTTTAAAAATGAATTGCTCGACACGGAGAATTGCTGTTTTGCGAACCTCACTATAACACAGCGGTTGGTCGCAACTGTTCGCGGCGCCCGTCGAGCGCGGCCGCTTTTATTTTGCAGACAGTCTCGATGTCCCGGCCCGGGAAGGCCGCGATTTCGATGGCGGATTTCTGATTGGGAAGTTACCTTGCTTCGCCGGTCCGAGCGTCTTGCCCAGACCAGGCAGGGGCAGTTCAGTTCGGACATTGAAGCAATGTAAGACACCGGACTTTAGAATCTGTACGAGAACTCGGTCTTGGTCCATGTAGCGCCCTCCTTCAGGCGGGCATCTGTTTGCGTACAAAATGCCACCCTGGGGCGGGTGGCGCTACAAAAACCCTCAATTTCGAGTTCTCACGCAGACTCTTCAGCCCCGACCCGCCGGCGCTCGTGCCACGGCAAAAATTCAAGATCAGGCCACGACCTTCCGCCCAGCCTCTAGGTCCAGACTCTGAGCTATGCTATTCTGAGTGTTCCATTCGGGCGTAATTTTCCACACGCCCGAGTGCGTACCGTCGGGGCGTAGCGCAGCCTGGTAGCGCGCCTGGTTCGGGACCAGGAGGCCGGAGGTTCAAATCCTCTCGCCCCGACCATTCTTTTCAATGAGATGCCTAGAACTTCTGGTCTTTCGTCTACAGTGCTGTAGATAAAATTGTAGATAGTCAATCCCTTTCATTCCCAGTCCGTCAGTTTTCAACCTCATATTCCCACCATCAAGACAAAGACAGGTCGAGTCGCAAAGCGCGCCCCCCCCACCCCGCCGGGCTTCCGACAGGATAAGCCCTTTCGCAGATTGACGCATTGGGGCGATAATCACTGCGACGAAAAAGAGCTATCACTTTTTTGAGAAGTTGGTGAAGCACATCTACCGAAAAGAGTGGTGGCACGTGCCCCCGCGCGATCCAAGTGCTACAGCGAACGGGGTAAGTTTTTAGCTTCGAGCTTCAGGGAAGCGGAGTTCTGAGGCCGACCGTCTGTATTTCGCCTTCCGATGATAAAACGCGGCGTCACTGAAATGATACCCGCGCTCTTCACTGCAAGTCAGCGTCCCAAAAAATGTTCGAGGGTCTCAGCGCTGGCGGAGGCTAGCTCTGCGTATTTTTTCGCTTTTACTGGGTCGCCGTGTTCCATCGCGTATTGAGCCTTCGAGAGGTTGGTCTGCATATTCGCCTGTGCGGCCACCATGTCGCCTCGCAGGCCATAACCGCTAGCTGCTTGCTGACGCTGGAGTTGGTCGAGGCTATTGTTTATAGCCGCAGCCCGGCTCGAAAGTTGGTCGATTTGATGTTCGAGTTCGTCGACATCCGCTGGGCTCATCCCTCCGGTTGTGGAGGGCGCCGGCTGGGGAGCAACGGTGTCAGACGATTGAGCGGGAGTAGGAGCAACGGGCGCGCTCACTTTTTTTGGTGTGGTGGAACGACTCGATACCCGGCTGGAGGGCTCGGGCACACCATTGGCACCGTGCCCCACGTTTGCAGAATCGCGTTGCGATTTACCAGTAGGAGGTGCCACTTCTGGTGCCCCTGCCACAAGGTTGCCTGGATCACCCGTCGTTATCTCCGCCTTATGTTCCACCAGCGGCGAATTTATGAAGCCTCCAGATGGTGCCGTCACTTGCGAAACTCCCACGATGCCTGGTTTTCGAGCAAATACGAGGATCGCCAACAGAATGATGGCAACACCTGCACCCGCTGACGCGATTGTGTATCGGGAATTCCAGCTACCTTTTTTCGCCGCAGGCTGGCCGTTCATAACTGGGGAGAGAGGAACTGAATGCGGAGGAGCACTAGCGGTCCGCGACTGCATGACGGGCGCCGCAGCAACCGGTGCCGACCCAGTGGTTTCGGTCACTGTACGCCCAACTCCCGGCGAAACAGCAGGCGCGTTAATGAAACCAGGGACACTTTCCGGGTGTTCGAGCGCGGCCCCGAATTCTTCGACTGTCTGGAATCGGTTATCAGGATTTTTCTCGAGGGCTTTCATGACCACGTTTTGGTATTGAACGGGCGCATAAGGGTACATGCGCGTTAGAGGCGGAGGAGGAGCGGTGATGTGCTCGTTCATGATGTCAAAATCGCTGCCGCTGTCAAACGGAACCTGCCCGCTCAACATCTGGTACAGCGTGATTCCCAGCGCGTAGATATCCGTGCGCACATCGATGGGCCGGTTCTGAATCTGCTCGGGCGCCATATAGGCGGGAGTGCCAAGCTGTACGCCAGTGCGGGTCATTCCCCGCGCACCAATCAATTTGGCAATGCCGAAATCCATCACTTTCACGATGCCGTGGCTATTCAGCATCAGATTGCTGGGCTTGATGTCTCGATGCACAATTCCCATGCGATGTGCTGCTCCGATACCCAGCAGGGCCTGCTTGAACCAAGGCAGGGCATTCTCAGGGGGAATGGGACCGCGATTGCGAATGATCTGCTCAAAGGTCTCGCCCTCCACATACTCCATCACCATGAAGGCCATTCCCTGATCCACCAGAAACGCGTATAGAATGGCAAGATTGACATGATTGAGGTTTGCCTGGGATTTCGCTTCGGCACGAAATCGTTCAACGACCTCGGGATTATGTGCAAGCTCCTCGTTGAGCATCTTTATGGCGACCGGACGGTCCAAGTTGGTATCGACTCCTTTGTAGACCACACCCATGCCGCCTTCTCCGAGCTTTTCCACAATGCGATAATTCCCGATTTGCTTCCCAATCATGGTATTTCTCCTTTCCTTGCATCCAACCCTTCGAACTTGAGAATCTGCACGGTGATGTTGTCGAATCCGCCGCGCGACTTGGCCAGTTCAATCAACGTGTGGCAAGCGGACGCCGGAGAATTCTCCGTCACGGCAGATGCCATTTCCCCACTCTTGACCAGGTCGTGCAAGCCATCGGTACACATCAGGAAAATATCCGATGGTATAAGCACGATAGGACTTTCCGGAACCTCAATGGACACAGTATTGCCCACTCCCAAGGCTGTCGTTAGGACGCCCCGGTCAGGGTGGGTCTCCATCTCCTGCTCGATAATCAATCCCTGTTCGAAAAGCCGGTTGACCACCGTCTGATCTCGTGTGAGTTGAAAAATGGATCCGTTGCGCACCAGGTAAAGACGTGAATCTCCCACGTGAGCGTAGACTAGTTCGGAGCCTCGAAGCACCGCCGCGATACACGTCGTGCCCATACCTTCGAACTCCCGATGCTTGCGGACAAAGTCCTGAATAGCCAAGTGCGCTGCCTGTAAAGCTTCAACCAACGCAGTTTCCGGTGCCAGAGCATCGCTCCCCAGGTATGCGGCACGCACGGAATTGATGGCAATGCCGCTGGCGATTTGACCGCCCTGGTGACCACCCATGCCATCCGCGATGACAAGGAGGCGCCCTTTGCGAGCGAATTTCTCCTCGTCTTCGGGCTCTGCGTAGCAGTAATAGTCCTCGTTTTGTGAACGATGGCAGCCTATATCGGTAAGATTGCCCAGCTCGATGCCGGGACGGATTTTCATGCTAAGATCCACCGCAAGTTTTTCCGGCGCCGGCTCTGCTGCACGTCGAATGTTGGGGAATGCCATAGCGTCACAGACATTTGAATTTCAGCATCAACTCACCGATGCGTATGACGTCGTTGTCCTTGAGGTCCTCGCGTGCGATCGCCTCTTTCGCATCGTTGAGGTAAGTGCCATTGGTCGAGTCGAGGTCCGTCAATACAAATTTGCCGTCTTTGTATCGAATGCTGGCGTGTTTGCCCGTAACGGTATCATCTTTCACCACAATATCCGCATCGGCGTTGGTACCGACGATATTTTGCCCTTCTCGAACACGGAAATCCTCGCCCTTCTGTTCGCCGCTCATGGCGACCAGCCAGCCCACCACTGGAGCCTTGCGCTTAGCGGAAATCAGGACGGTCTTGCGCCCTCCTGCGATGGACTGCCCACCGACTCCACTTGAACCTGCCTCTGTTTCAATCCGTGTTTTTGGTAGGGACGCGGAAGGCACCGCGTACCCGGTTTTCTGGCAGTAAGGGCAAATTTCCCAGGAGTCTTCCAACTGATGTCCATTCGGGCAGAATTTCGACATACGATCCTCCAACTTTCCTTATGTAAATCGGGCGGTTTCCTTCTTCAATTCACGAAGTACGTGGCGACCGGTCCCTTCTTGCCAATGAAAATCCGGTCTCCGTTTTTCAGGCCTACCTTGCTGATGCGCGTGGAGTCGACCGAATTCACATACGTGCCGTTGCTGGAACCCTTGTCGATGACCACCACGGAACCGTCTACCGGGACGATCCAGGCGTGCTCACCGGAAACGGTATCGTCTGGTAATACGGCGCCGCAGCGTGGGTCGCGACCGATCCACAATCCATCCTTAGTAATCTTGAAGGTGCGGCCGGAAAGCGGCCCGGAAATGAACTGGATGCTGCCATAACTGAGTTCGCCCATCACCGGTGCATTCAAGCCCTTAGGACTTGGCATTGGAGGCGACGCTGGCACCGCCGCGCTTGTGCCTCCCGCAATTGTTTTCGCCACGGCGGGTTGCGGAGCGGGAGAGGACTTTCGCAGCAACAGGATCAGCGCAGCGCCTACGAGGAACACCAGCGCGACGGTGTAAAGTCCTGTGGTTCCGACGGTTTCAACCAGCTTTTGTAAGGCAGTGAGATTATCCTCCCCCACGACAGCAGCGGCGCGGTATTTCTTGGCATCAGGGAGGTCGGGCATAAACTGCAATACATTGTCGAATTCTGCGATGGCTTTGCGAAACTCGCCGACGTCGTACAGGTCGAGCGCGCGGTCCCAGTGCTCGTCGAAAGTGCCTCGAGCCGGTTTCACACCCGTCTGCCGTACAAATTCCATGGCCGTATTGATTGGAACAAGAAAGTTGAATCCCTGCACGTCAGTTCCGAGGGTGGCAATGCCGATGACCTGCCCCTGTTCATCAAAAGCTGGCCCACCACTATTACCATGGGTGATGGCAGTGTCGGTTTGCAACATCGGCAAACCCATCGGCGAGTCTTTCACCGCTGAAATATGTCCATTCGTCGCCGATGATTCCAAGATAGATTCTGCGCTGGTCCTTGCAACTCCGGGGTAGCCCATCACCATGACAGCATCTTGCAGGTGCGCATTCTCAGAATTTCCAAGAGGCACCGTAGGATAATTGGAGCCTGGAACCTTCAGAATCGCCACATCTTTGCCATCATCCATGGGAGCGCTGTACTGCAAAATGTCTGCATTTACCCGTTTGCCATTGGCCAGCCACACCGTAATGGTCAGCGGGGCCAACAGTCCGACCCGTGCGTTCTTGAACAGTCTGCGCCTGTAATCCTCGGTAACCGTTTTGCCCGTCGCCTTCTCAATGTCAGAAATTAGTTCGTCCGCTTGAAAAGCTTGGAGTGCCTCCTGCGACTGTCTATCCTTCAAATTAGCAAACTGGACGACATGGCCGTTCGTTACCAAATATCCATCTGGATGAAAGAAAAAACCTGTACCGGTAATCTGTAGCGCCTTTGGCGTGTAGGTTTGGTCCCCCAGTATCCACTTGCTCCTTATCACGATTTCAATCTGCGCAACCGCGGGTTTCGCTTCGAGCGCACGTTTTTCTTCCGGCTTGAGCTGGTTGGCCCTAACCGCCGATATTGATCCCACTACGAGGATGGCGGCGATCAGCGAACGTTTAACCATGCAAGCACCTCCAGCGGAACTCTGCGATGAATTATTCCCACCCTAACCGTTGTTCGCCCGCCTCTTATTCAGAATGTCCGGACGATTTACAACATTCTTACTTACGAATGGCCAACGTAGCCCGAAAAGAAATCCAGAAAATTGACTTTGTAGGAACATGGAAAATAGCCTGAATAGCACTACACTCGCAATGATTTCTGGAGCCTTATTAGCTCAGCATCGCCCTCCAGTCAATTGAAAATTAAACCATTATCGTTAGGCCGGAGAAAAGGACTGGAGGTGAATCACCAGCAGGTCGTACCAACGATTTGCAGCCACTGGTGCCGGCTCCCATCACTGTGCAGCAGCGTCCCCGGCAAAGGCCGCCGTTCTCTCCGCCGCCGATGTACCCCGCGCTGGCGTTGGGCACGCACCAGCCCCGCTTCCCGCAGTGCTTTCTTCAGTCACATGTAGCCCGGAAAACGACCTGCGCCTTGCCAATCCGTTCCTTTCTCCGATAGAATGCACCCGAATTCAAGCCCAGCCGCTTCCATGCGTGCGAATTGGCGTTTCGTTCGTCCGATTTTTGGCTGCAATATTGCCAATTAATCTCGCGTGCACAGCCAACCGCATGCCCACAGCTTGCTGGGACTTGACGGAAGAGAAGACGCTCCAATATTAGAGATAATTGAGATCCCTTCTCTAGGGTCTGCCCTATGAACTTGACCGATCCTTCTGCGCAAGTGCCCCCTCTGGACGATGTGTTCTGGGAAGATCTCCTATTAGGTATTGGAGTAGGCAAAGTTGTACCGATTGTCGGCCGCGACCTGCTCATCGTAAACACCGAACAAGGGCCGCGCCCGTTCCATAGGATTGTAGCCGAGCAGTTGGCCACACAACTGAGGGTCCCGGTAGAACGCCTTCCGCCGGAATTCGACATGAATAACGTGGCCTGCGCGTACAAGGAACAGAACGGCGACCGATCCGCCGTGAACACCGCCGTTGTACGCATCATTTCGAATCTGAAAGTGCAAACCCCGGAGCCGTTGAAGCTTCTCGCCCAAATTCCGAATTTCAAACTTTTCGTCAGCACCACGATTGATTCTCTACTCGAAGACGCAATCACAGCGGATCGAGGAGTCAAACCCTCCGTACTTACTTTTCCACCCGAAATCTCACTTCTCGACTACGACGAATCGCTTGTAGAGAATGACAGAAGCCTGGTGTTCCACATTCTCGGCCTTGCTCTTCCCGCGTCTCGATTTGCCGTCACCGAAGGGCAGACACTCGAGCACATGCATGATTTCATGACGAGCGGGGCGCGCCCGCCAAAACTGATTTCCAAGTTGCAACAAAGTCACTTGTTACTCCTCGGCGTCGATTTCCCGGATTGGCTAGCTCGTTTCCTGCTACGTATCGTGCGGAAGGATCCGTTGTGGGATTACCGCGATTTCATGGAAGTCTTCGCCGACCCCCGGGCCTTGAGGGAGGATTTTTCGCGGTTTCTGCATTACTTTAGCACTTCGAGATCAACCATTTATCCAGGTGGCTCGTCAACGGACTTCGTGCGCGAGATGCATCGGCGCTGGTTTGCAAAGGCCGGCCCGGAAACCGCGGCTGTCCCCGCGGGTGAAATAACCCCGTGGATCCCGGGGTCAGTGTTTATCAGTTATGCCAGCGAGGATCATGACGCTGCCTGTCACCTTGCCGCCGAATTAACCAAGGCAGGATTGGAAGTGTGGGTGGATCGGCGCCTCAATCCTGGCGACGGCTTCCGCGACTACATCAGTTATCACATCCGAGAGTGCTGCGCTTTTGTGGCCGTACTCTCCCGGAACACGAATAACGAGGACGGGCCCGGACGTTATTTTCGGATCGAGTGGCGTGAGGCGCAGGAGCTGAACAAACGTTTTACCGGAACGAACCGTAATGTCCTTTTTCCCGTAATTGTGGACGAGACGCCTTCCAGTGAGATCAACGCGATTCGCCGCGATGTGTTCAGCTGCAGTGCCGTGCGCGCCTCAGGTGGGTCCCCCCCGGTTGAACTTGTCAGCCAGCTTGACATCGCGCAAAAAGCTTATCGTAAGCAATTAGCTCGCAGTTGAACATCGACATGGCTGAATCTGCCCAACTTACATCACAGAACCCCTGGCCGGGATTACGCGCCTTCAACGAAGGCGACCGCGAATTCTTCTTCGGCCGCAAACGCGAGACCTCCGAGCTGTTCGATTTGGTTCAACGGGTGCCGGTCGTGGTGCTGTATGGACAGTCGGGTCTCGGCAAGACTTCCCTGCTTCAAGCCGGTCTTCTGCCCGACTTGAAACAAGTCGATTTTCTTCCTCTTCGCGTGCGATTCGATCATGGTGACGACGCCCCTCCCCTTGCGCAGCAGATCAAGAATGAGATTGCCGCGGAACTAGATCGAACGAACAGCTCCACTCCGCGGCCCGCGCAGAACGAAACTCTTTGGGAGTATTTTCACCGCAGCGATATCGATTTTTGGGGGCCGCGCAACCGCCTGCTCACGCCTGTCATTGTCCTCGACCAGTTTGAGGAGATCTTCACTTTAGGCCAGAGAAGCGAAAAATCAAAGGCCCGCGTCGCGCAGTTCGCCGCGGAACTTGAAGCGGTCGTCGAGCACCGCGCCCCGCAAGCCGTGCGCAATCGCCTTGATGCAAATCCGGACGAAGCGACCCGTTACGCGCCGGATCGCCAGTCCGTAAAGTTCGTGATCAGCCTGCGAGAAGATTTTCTACCGGACCTTGACCCGTGGCGCGCGCACATGCCGTCGCTACTGGCAAATCGGTATCGGCTCGAGCGCATGACCGGCGCGCAAGCGCTCGACGTGGTCCAGCGCGGAGGTCGCGATCTATTGGACGAGGGAGCGGCCCACGAAATTGTGGATTTCGTCTCCAAATCCAAGCGCGAACGCTCCTCGCGCGCCATGGAACAACGCGACGTGGAGCCTGCGCTTCTAAGCGTGGTTTGCGATGAGTTGAACCGCCGCCGCATCGATCGCGGTAAATCTCAGATCACCGTGGATCTCCTCACGGACGAGCGCGAGGAGATCATTCAGAACTTTTACGACCGCGCGTTCGATGGCGTTCCTCAACGCGTTCGCGATTGGGTCGAAGACAAATTGCTCACGTCCTCCGGCTACCGGAACCGCGACGCGCTCGAAGACGCGCTCAAGGCCGGCCTGCCGGAAAGCGCGTTCGATCAGCTCGTGAACCGCCGCATTCTTCACCGCGAAGAGCGCGCGGGTGTGGTCTGGCTGGAATTGACACATGATTTGCTCACCGACCCGGCTTCCCAAAGCCGCACCGTGCGCGAGCAGCGGCGCGTGGCTGAGGCGGGTAGGCAACGCGAAGCCGAGCTTTCCGCGCAACTCGTAAATTCAAGAAGGCAAGCGGCTGTGTATGGCACATTGCTGGTTGTTATTGTCCTGCTGATCGGTGCGGGAGCTTCGCTCTACTTTGTAATCCGCAACAATCAACAGACGAAACTAGAAGGACAAAGGGTTCGTGCCAGCAATTCGGCGATGGCTAAACAGTTGATTTCGCAAAGTTCCGAGATTGGGGGTGCGTGGGTACCGACGAAAGACTTATTGCAGATGATCGGCGGCCGGAGAGAGTCCTACGACAGTCTGCCGCGACAGGGCATCTCACCCGGCGACCTTTTGGAACTGGATCAGGGGCATGTAGTTTTCCTCACCCAATCTTCCGAAGCACTGTATGACGTAGGCCGTTTCGAGGAGGGCCTGAAGGACGCGCAGGCGGCCCTTGCCGTTCTCGATCAAGAAAGTTGGCCGGCTTCCTTACAAGGTAATGTGCAGCTCATGCGTGCGGAGGCACTTCATAATCAGGCCGCCGGCTATCTGGCAACGGGCCAGTTATCGAAGGCAGCGGCAAGTTACAACGAAGCCTTGAAGTTGGTGCCCGCCGCTTCCGCCAAGGATTTGGATCCGGACTTCGCGCACATTTACGTTCTGTCGAAATTCGGACTCGGTGAGGTGGAACTTCAGAGCCTGGCGCTGGCTTCCGCGGCCCCTTATTTCCAGGAGGCCCTGGCATTCGCCAGTGCGAGGAAGCCCGAAACAGATGACGTTCACTGGTGGAAGGCCCTGGCGTTCGAAGGCCTCGCGCTAAGCCAATGGGACAATCGTGAAGCGGAGAAATGGTATTCCCGGGCCGCCGATGAAGTCCAGGGATTGAAGGCGCGAGACCCCCGCAACCCCCGTTGGAAAAGGCTATATGCCGATATCGAATACCGCTGGGGCTACACTGCAGACCAGTTGAAGCAATATGACACAGCGAAAAGCTTGTTTGCGGAGTCACAGGCTGCGGCCCGAGAGCTTGTAATTCGCGATCCCGACAATTGGGGTTGGCTGCTCATGCTGATGCAAGCTGAATGCGGGTTGGGCAAGGTTCACCTAGATGTGAGGGAGATGAAAGACGCACAGAGTGCTTTGGAGGACGCGGAAACAATAGCCGAAGTATTGAACGAAGGCCAGCCGACATGGATCCGCGCTGCAATAGTCCGGAGTTATGTCCTGATTTCGCTCGGCCAAATCCAGGAGGCCAAATTCGCCCAGCCTCCGGAAAAACCTGCGCCAGGGCAAAAAGAGGTTTCCCGCATCGATTATTTTAATTCCGCTTCCAAGTTATATAACGAAGCCCGCAATACTTTGCAGCGAAGTATCAAATCTGCGCCCGAGGACTTGGCCGTAGTTAACCTGATTGCATGTCGATCGGGGCCCAAGGCAATCTTCGAGCGGTCGAAGCAAAAGCTACACGCGCGGGTCGCGAAGCAAAACAAACAACTTCTCGCAAAGGCCAATCGGCAGGAAAGAGAGGCGCTTGCTTTATTTACGCAGGCGCTCGACTCTCTACACCCGATCAAAAGCAACTCCAAGAGCAGGATAGAGGCTATCTCAAGCGAAGCTTGGCTTCACGATTCCTCGGCATTGTTTTCCACGATCTAAACAAGCCACAAAAAGCCATCATCGAATACAGCGAATGTGTAGCGGCGTACGAAGAACTCACGAAGGCGCGGCCCAGTCCCGAAAATTTTGACGAACTGTCCTTGATTCACATTACGCTAGGAGATGCCTACCGGGATGCGAAGGATTTCTCAAAAGCGTCTTCGGAATACACCCTCGCGAATGTAGCGGAAAACAGGGCGCTGGGAGCTTCGCCTCATGACACTAACTTCCAGACGAACAGCGCGGTCATTCACTCTCGCTTCGCGGACCTTGCGTTGAAAGGACACGATTATGAAAGTGCCCTGGATGAGCTCAAAAAGGCAATTACTACGGATTGGGATGCGCTCCAGACCAATTATGCGGATGCTTTGCTAAATTCCAACCTGGATTTTTCTCGGGGCCAACTTGAGAAGCTTCGAGATGATGTCGAAAAAGAGTCCGCCGCGACCCTTCCCACCGCCAAAAGCGGACAGGGGGCAAATTCAGAAAAGGCCAATTTGTCTCCTGAACAAGCCAAATCGCTCCTGGATCGAATTGATGAACTGCGCAAGGGATCAGACCCAACCGCCTTACTCTCCGACCGCGGGCCATCGGGCGCGGCTCTAAAGCCTCTTATCCCCGGCGCATGGCGCTTCCTCAGCGGAACTGAGTACACTACGGCGCGCCGTCAGTTCCTGGCGGTCGCTAATAAAAAAGTGAAAACCGGCCAGATTCAGGGAATCCGAAAGCTGCCGCTTGATTTCTATGATGGTGCGGACCTCTATGAAGCAGTGATCAAAACGGCGGACGGGAAAGACGGAATCGTCGACTACGTTTCGCAAGGAGCACAGCAATTCCTCCTGGTTGGTTCGCTGGTTGGTTCGCCCGATCAGGTCAAGCAACTGAACAAGAGTTTACACCTCAGGCTCGACAATCCGGTTCGCGCCGCGGCATATTTGCACTTCTGGTTTGGGTCGTGGCAGTCTGCGGATCACGGCCGTTTCAAACTGGTTGATGATGTGGACGATCTCGATTGGCTTTCGTCCACGGCGGCGAATGAACGTCACGCCATCGCCGCAATAATCAGGCCTCTGGCTGTTGAAGCGGGACTGAACGGACACTGGAGTGCGATCGGTTCCGTCGAGTTGGGCGGAGAACTCGACCACATGAGCATCGACCTTTCGCGGGACGGCTCACCTCCGATACCGCAATGGATGCAACTGCGAAAGAATCTATCCGTTTCGGTGGATATTTTTGACAATGGAATTCGCGTTCGAAAGACATTGGAAGAGTTGTGGCAGGACAGCATTAAGCGCAACCCGAACGATGAAACTGCTCTGGATGGGTTGGCGACGTTCTATTTCAGCGCTGAACGTTGGAAGGAGGCCGCAGGAGCTTACAAGAACTTAGCCGCCTACCTGGAGCGCCAAGTCAAGGAAAAACCGAAACGCGCCAAGGACCTGCAGGACTCCTATTTTTCGCTTTCCATCGCTCAAATGTTCTCTCGCGATTTCGCGGGCGCGCTGGCTACCGCGGAGACCTGGAAGAAAATTGCGCCCGACAATCTACAAGCAGACAGGATGCGTGCTCACGCCTTGCTCTTCCGCGGCCAAACGCAGGAGGCCGAAGCCGCCTACATGGCGGACGTCGGTAAGAAGATCGGGTCGACCTCTTGGGAGGATCGAATTAGCGCAGACTTCACGGAATTCAAGAACAAGAACATTAGCAATCCGGACTTCGATCACATTCTTGACTTGCTTGCTCAGGAGCGGATCCAGCAGCTCAAGGCGGAACCCAACGACTCCGCCGCAGTGCAGGCCTTACCTCAAGCCTATTTCCGATTGAAGCGCTACAGAGAAGCCGTAGACGCGGACAAAAATTGGATCGCATTCCTTCAACGCGCGACCAAGCATGGCGACGATTGGTCCAAGACTCTGGAGGGCGCTTACGTCTCGCTTTCGTGGCACCAACTCTTCGCGCGCGACTTCGCGGGGGCATTGGCTTCCAGCCAACAGGCAACAAAGTTAGAACCCGCCGATTTGGTCGCCAAAACGAACCTTGCTCATGCTCTTCTCTTCCTCGGCCGGATTCCGGAAGCCGAGGCGGTCTATCTTAAACATCGCGGGGAGAAAGTATCCACGAATTCGGGTAAGAAATGGGAGCAGGCTATTCTCGACGATTTCGATTTATTCGAAAAAGAACATCTCACCAATCCGGAGATACTAAGAATCCGCAAGCTGCTCTCACCCCAGTCCAATTGAAGCTCACTGCCTCTGCCAACGTGGTCTCCTCGATCGCAACTTGCGTTTCTATCAGGTTGGGCGCCTGGCCTGGGTAACCCGGAAGTTGCGTGATTTTGACGCCTGGAGGCGCAGAAGCGGCCGGGTTTTCGAGCTTGACTTTTCGAGACGTGTTGCTAGAATCGCGCGCGTTGCGCGCCATGGAATCGAAATCACTCCCGTCCGCACGGTATGCGTTGCTTTTTGCTGTGGGCTGTGCGCTGCTGAGTTTGTCCGGATGCGCGGCAAGGCGATTGAGAACGGATTACGCGGGATATGAAAACGCCTACGCCGTATCCGCCAACCGGGAAATGCTGCTCAATCTAGCCCGTCTGAACCAACACGATCCGACCTTCTTTTTCAAGCTTGGACAGATCACCACGACCTACAAGATGTTAACGGCGCTCAATGGAACCGGCAGTAAAGTCGTTCAAGGGACGATCGGCACGAACATCATCGGGGGAGGAGCAACAAATCTCTCTTTTGAAAAAGACCCGGTATTCCAGTTTATCCCGGTGAATGATGACGCCACGGCCCAATTGTTGCTGAAACCAATCCCTTCCGAATTGTTTTACGGCCTCTATCAGCAGGGTTGGCGAGTGGACCAACTCTTCCGGCTGATGGTGGATCGAATCGAGTTTCGTGAGCCCGACGGAACTTGGGACGTCATTCGTAACGTGCCCGCGCCGGATAACACATTCGACTACACGCGCTTCTTACGAATCAGCGTCCTGGCTTACGAACTGCAGCAGCGCGGTTACTTGTTGCTGCGCCCCCACAAAGAATTTGTGCCGCTTGCGAAGAACTTAGAGTACGACAGACCTCCCGATGCCAAAGACATTATCGACGCCCGGACCAAAAACTTTGTGTACCAGAAGAATGAGAAGGATGGGAAATGGCTAATTGGGCAAGAAAAAGTCACAGCCCAGTTTGGGCTGAACAGGGTCAATGAAACTCAAATCATCCGGGACATGCCGCAGTTGAATCTGGGAGGAATTAACGGTGTCACGGCATTGAAAGCCATGCTCACAATTCTTCAAAAGGGATTTACAATTCAGCCGACCTTCAGCTCGGCCGAACCCGGAGGCGATGAGGGCACTGAATCCGCTCACCTTGTGATGCGTTCCATGATCGGCGTGTTGACGGCCGCAGCCCAGGAACAGGAGGGATTCGACGAACTTCTGATTAAGAACCCAACCGTCGACCAAGTAAATAAGTTCAGCGATCTCGTCCCTCTTGTCGAGCGGCGCCCAATTCTGCGTTTAATTTGGAGTTCTGAAGATAAAGTCATAGAACCGCTTGTCCAACTAACCTACGGAACCAAACAGTATATGGTAACCGACTCAGACAATGCGATTACCCCCCAAGATAATTCGTGGAATCGTGATGTTTTTCGTCTTATTTCCCAAATAGCCGCACAAGTGACGGTGGACATTTCCAAGTTCCCGCTGCCCACGATATTGCAATAACGCGAGAAATGAGCTAAGTGGACACTCTTCCCACCACAAATCCTGATATCCGAGGCCAACGCAACAGGAATTCCATCCGGCTGCCGGTTACACTGGCTATAGGTTTTACGGGCCACCGGGCACTCCAGGATGAAGCCGCGTGCCGAAAATCGATTTTCGAGTTTTTAAAACAGCAAAAGTCGTCTACTCCGGGAATCGTGTATGGGATCTCGTCTGTCGCAGCCGGAGGGGATTTATTATTCGCCGAAAGCTGTATTCAACTGGAACTACCGCTCTGCGTCCTTTTACCGTTGCCGGTGGAAGAGTTTCGGAAGGATTTCGACGACGTTAGTTGGTCGCGAGCGGAACAGATACTAAGTAAGGCCATCTGCGTTGAAGTGACAGAAGGCAATCAATCGCGCGAAGAGTCCTACTACGAATGCGGCATTGAAACCGTGCAGCGAAGCCGGCTGCTACTCGCACTTTGGAATGGAGATCCATCACAGGGCTTGGGCGGCACTGAAGATATCGTCTCCTTCGCGAAGGGGCTCGGCAAACCGGTAGTTTGGCTGCACAGCATTACGGGAGAGGTGCAGCACTTTAAAGAAATAAACAAAAAGGAACTGTGGAATGATCTGGAGCTCGATTTCCTGAACCGATTGCCGGACGCGAATGCGCACGTCGACGCGAGTATGACCGAAGGTCTGGTCCAGGCATGGTTTAATAAAGTCGACAAGAGCGCGACCCAGTCCGCACCGCTTTTTCGGCGGCTGGCAGCGATTCCCATCATTTGCACGGCCGCTGCAGCTCTGTTTACTGGGGCCGGATATTGGGCGCATGCGCTCGGAACGTGGTTGGCAATCGGGTCAGTTCTTGGAATCATGGCCGCTGTCCTGCCCGCCATATTGCGTTTATCCCGACGGCAAATCTTTTGGGTGCGTACGCGAACTGCGGCCGAAGTGTGCCGCTCGTTCCTGGCGTTCTGGAGCACACCCACTCCCTACGATGCGATTGGGCCGGAAGTGGTGCCGGAACTATCGGGTATGCTGAGGTCATTGAATCTGCTAAAAATGCTGGATCAGGAGCGAAAAGAGGCGTCTCTCGAAGAGTTTAAGCGCCGGTATCGGCAAGAGCGCGTGAAAAGTCAGATCAAGTATTTTTTCGACCACGCAATACAATCGACCGCAGAGGCCCTCCGGTATCGAATCACGATCTGGGCCTGCATCGGATTGGCAGCGGCGGTGGATGTGTGGCTGTTCGTGACATCACGCTTGACCGGAAGTTCTGTTTCCGCATCCTGGAAATCATGGCTGGCGGTGGGTGCCTCGATTGCCTTCCAGATCGCGACGGTCGCGGGAGCCTTACTCGTTGTGAATGACTGCGATCGGCGCAAGCAACGCTATCGAGACTTGCACGAACAGTTAGGGACGTGGGATGCGCACCTGGAGGCGTTGCGAACATGGCCAAGCGTGCTGCGCGTAACTGGACAGGTGGAACGGGCTCTTTTGGCTGAGTTGATTGAGTGGCGATCTTTGATTCGGAATCAAAAACAGGCTACGAAATAATCGCATGAAACATATTCTCTCTTTGGACGGTGGAGGCATTCGGGGCGTTTTCAGCCTGGAAATCCTCCTGCGCATCGAAGAGTTACTGCGCGATCACTTCAAAGCCCCAAAACTTGTGTTGGCCGACCATTTTAATTTTTTTGCGGGGACCAGCACGGGTGCCATTATTGCCACAGGCCTCAGTTGGGGGATGTCCGTTGAGGAAATCCTCGGACTCTACGTGCAGAATGCGACGACTATTTTTCAGCCGGTGCCTTGGTATCGCCCCGTGAAACGTTTTTTGATTTCGCGTTACCAGGCCAAGCCCCTGTCGGATTTCCTGCAGCGCACTTTCTCGGAGGACGGGAAAGGAGAAGTTCCCGCCCTGCTGGACACCAAACGTCTGAGGACGCTCTTGTTGGTGGTTATGAGAAACCACTCAACCGGTTCGGCATGGCCGATCACCAACAATCCATTGGCAAAGTACAACCAGCCCGACCTCCCGGATTGCAATATGAAGGTTCCGCTATGGAAACTTGTCAGGGCCAGTGCCGCCGCGCCAGTGTATTTTGACCCTGAAGAAATCATGTTGGGGGACCGGCGTCAAGTCTTTGTGGACGGTGCGATTACGCCGTACAACAATCCGGCGCTCATCGCCGCGTTAACAGCAATCTTGCCTTGCTACCGGTTGTGTTGGGAAACCGGGCCGGACAAAATTCGGCTGATTTCCGTAGGCACGATACGATTTTCCATGGCCGCGGAGGAAAAGAATATACGACGCATGTGGGTCGGATATAACGCCCCTCGAATTCCGGTTGCACTGATTCAAGGGATCGGATTAGAGCAGGACTACTTGTGCCGATGCCTTGGCCAATGCATTCACGGAGAAGAATTGGATTCAGAAATCGGGAATCTGGAAGGTTGCGCGCTTCCCGGGCGGGATTGGTTCACCTACGTTCGTTACGACAAGTCTTATCTGGGCCAAGCCGAAAAGCAGGTGCTCCAGCACGACGCGACACTTAACAAAATCGATGCGGTTCGCGCGATTCCTATGTTGCGGGAGATAGGCCGCGAATATGCGCTGGAACACGTGCAAATTCAACATTTGATATAGCGGCAGGCAATCACGATTCCATGTCTCTGGCGTGGTTGCGCCAAGGCCTCATGTCGGGTCAATTGTGGCCGTGTGCATCAGCATGAGCCAATCTTGCGTTTCTTGAAGCATTGTTGCTTCGATCTTTCGGAGGACGACCTCAAATTCAGTTGCGCTTGTGGTGCGCAGGACGAGGCCTTTTAGCTGGCGCAATCGAGAACTCATGTTTCTGCTGCGGATTTCAAGGCGCTCGTGCTCATGATGTGACCTTAGGCCGGCGAAAGCGGAGGCCAGCGCCGGGAAGGCAAGCGCAATGAAAGTGAGGACTCTTTCTACGATGGCAAGCGTTTCTGAGTGGCGGGATATGGCCCTTAGTAAGATGTGGCACGCCGCCGCAACCAATGTGGAGAGCAGCAGAATTCTTCCCCACAAATAGAGCTTGGCGCCCAGGCTGCCCTCGCGCTTCGTTTTGTCCGTGTGAAATTTGATCTGGCCCTCGACCCAATGTTCGGCAATGTATTCCCGCATCACTTGGCAGTTCTGCGCAGCACATCCTTGCATCCGAGGCATGCCGTTCCAGACTTCCTCAAATACCCTAAGCATCCAGTCGTCTGGTTGTTCCTTTTCTCCCAAGTGGGGCGGCACCACGATGGTTGCAACTTCAACCCCGCACCCTGCCATGTATGTGGCGGCCCTCAGGCGTTCTGTCAGAAAGCGGCTCTCAACCCACTTCTCGACCCTCCGCTGGCGGTGCGCAGCGCCAACAATTGCCAGCGCAAGCGCGAGCAACGTGAATTCAACCACAAACGTCCAGATACCAATTCCCGCAAATACGCCGCCAAGCGCCACGCTCGCTACTGCGAATGCCGGAAGTAGGTACCCGTACGTGCCAGCCCGCCGATAATGTTTTTGATTTTCCTTCGCAACCAGAGAGGCCCTGACGTAAGCCGGAAACAAGATACGGCGAATAGCGTCCTTTGTGGCGTCACTGATGCCTGGCCAAGTTTGTTTGCCAAAGTAGTCCTCATCGAGACTGGCAATGTACGCCGCTTCTGATCCCGGTTCCACCCTGTATCCATTAAACTCATCAATTTGACCAATCGACTTTGCATTGAGGCCATTGCCTTTGAAAACTTGGATAGGTTCTGCATCCTCCGGCCACACGCGGATCAATGGCCGTTTCTGTTCCTGGGCATAGCTGACTACTTCGGCGGTGCCGCCAACGCCGCGCGCTGGCTTGCCGTCCCATATGGCAATGAGAACGTCGCAATGATCCACCACAAAACGCCCAATCTCTGCGTACGCCCGGCGACGCGCCTCGGGGATTTGCTCTGCGGAAAAGTCTTGATCTAATCGGTGCCGCCTCAGAAAAAAAGGCTGTCTGCACTTGCCCAGCATTTCAAGAAACTCATGTCGCGATTCGTCATTGCTAAAGGTTTCGAGGTAGTCTTCCAACTCCAAAGGGAGCACTGCTTCCAACCTGGCTCCTTCCCTCTTTAATACTTCTTTAGCAACTGTGCGGTCACCTCCGTCCGCGAGAGGGCTCACCACGCTTACCAGAACGGGCGTATTTTTTACTTGGCAAAGGGCGTCACGAGAAACATCATCAAAGAGTTCATCAAGTCTAGTGTCTAGGACCTGCGATACCAGCGCGGAAATCGTGTCGGGCTGAGGAAGTTCTCTGTGTCCTGTTACACCAACGCGAATGCGGAACGGAATCGGTTTTTGCATTTCGCTCACTTTATAAAATATTTGTGTCTCATTTGAAAGATTTGGGCCGCTGAACACCCGCCTCTTCCGTCTCGAGGACTCAACATATTGAAAAGATACGCGACTCGGGTCTGCAAGAAAAGGGTCGATTCAACACGTGCTGAGGGAACCACTACGGTGTGATTTTATTCACATCTCTTGTACTGGTTCTTCTAGTTCTGCTCTTCGCCAAAAGTCTATCCCGCCCTCTTTATGCTCACCAACCAGAATGTTGGGATCAGACACAGATCAGGGTCACACCCAGGCTTTGGCAGGAAACAAGAACACATGTGAGATGCATCTCAATGGAGGGTTTCACCACACAAAGTAGATGATTTTGTAACTGCAAAAGCACCAAGTTTTGCTAAGTTTGAACAGAATTCAAAAAACGGGCAGCCACCGATTCAACAAGAATCACTTAGAATTCACAAAGTTCTAAAAACTTCAACAAGTCTTGGCATCTGGTTCGGGACCGGAGGCCGGAGGTTCAAATCCTCTCGCCCGACCATTCATTTCAACTAGATATGGTTACGGGAATAACGAAAACTAGCCTGACCTAGGACAAATCCTGAGCAAAAACGACGATTCCAATGAAGTTCGGTGCATTGCCGTTTACAAAAGCATTTACATCCGACCGGATTCGGTGAAGCCTCTCATCAATAGTCAGCACGCGGAAGTCTTTCCTGCGTGGTGTAAGATCCGAAAATCTTCCAAATGAGAAGGCTCGTAGTTGTTACCCTTTGTCCGTTCTTTGACCTGCCGTTCCTGTTTGATGTCTAGCCACGCGCCGGTAGCGGGCCGGCGGCGAGCCAAATTCGCGTTTGAAGGCACGGTTGAATGCTGGCTCGGATTCATAACCCACCTCGTCAGCGATCTGCGCCACAGTATGGCTTGTTGCGGTGAGCAGTTGCGCGCCAACTTGCAATCGCCAACGTGTGAGGTAGGCCATGGGTGGCACGCCGAGGAAATGACGGAAACGCTCAGCCAGCACGGAGCGCGAGACTCCTACCGTCCTCGCCAATTCGCTAAGGGTCCAAGGCTCGGATGGCTGCCCATGCAAATGTGCGAGCGCGTTGCCGACATCGGGGTCACGAGCCCCGGCCAGCCATCCGATCTGGCCGGGGGGCAGGAGTTGCACATAGCGACGCAGGGTCTCCGCGAATAGCGCCTCGGACAGCTTTGCGACAACGACTTCGCTCCCCGTGCTTAAGGCGGCCGCCTGCCCGACAGAGTAGCGAATAGAGTTTTCCAGCCACTTGCCAGGGCCATCGTTGCAAATGTTCACTTTGAACATGGGCGGCAACCCACCCAAAAAAGCTTTGCTCAACCGGTCATCGCAGGTCATATACCCGCAAATGAATCGCGTAATCTCCCCGCCACCACCCATTTGCGCCAGTTTGAGACCCTGCGACAAGATTTCCTGAAGGATCCTGCCATGGTCCCTGGGCTCGACATCCCGGCCATTCCCAATAATGTGCGAATCGCCGTGTGGGAAGACGACAATGTCGCCGGCTGAGAGAAGGATTCGCTGGCGATCTACGATATTCGCGTACGCGCGGCCATGCGTCAGAAGATGATAGATGATCACGTGCCTCGGCTCAGAAGAAAGGTACGGAGCCATCATGCAGGATTGCGGGCTTCGAACACACCACGGAGCTGAAAACTCCGCGTTGTAAAACACCGCTCCCTCGAGCCTCACGGTTTTGAGGACTGTCGATAAGATATCCATTGGGGATCCGACGCCATCGCCGGACACTCTGCAAAGTCACCGGGACGATGGATCAACTGCCTCACATGCTACCTCAATCCGGATAAGAGAACCAGACGCGCGGTCAAGTACACGCCAGGGGAGCGGAGCATCGTAAGAACCGTCGAGACGGTCATGGATGCGAAAGACACATGAACACAATTTGGCCGCCGAAGGAGAAAGCAAATGCCGTTAACCGAAGTGAAAGTAATCGAAAACGTGAATGCCGGAACGCAACGAGAAGCCCTCGGGGATACGGACAATCGGTTGATACCCCTGCGCGTGGCGCTGGTGGCAGTTGGGACGATCTTTATCGTCGGTATCTATTCGCTTTCCATTGTTTGGCCATCGGGATGGACGTGGCATATGAGTGGTCCCTCGATGTATTTGGAGATGATCGAGGGGGTTTATGCCACCCTCGGAGTTTTCCTGATAATTGCGGCCCGCAGCCCGCTCAAGCATCTGAGTCTCATCTGGTTCACCGTCTGGTCGAGCGTTGTGCATAGCGGAATAATGGGGGCCCAATCCTTGGTCTACCCCCAACACCGTGGACATCTGGTTGGCGACGTTCCTGCCTTGTTGCTCATAGCTTTCGTGCTCGCGGTGCTAACGCCCCGTGCGGGAAAGGCAGGAGCGCAGTCGGAATAGCAACTCTTTTTATTGGCGATACAACAGGTAGTTCGCCTAAGCGGAGCTCAAGCTAATGCAAAGTCTGAAGTTGATGGTCATGCCCGCCCACCCTGATGACGAATCCCTGGGGTGGGCGGCACGCTCGCCAAATATGCCTCCGAAGGCGTTGTTCAACGTCTTCCTGCTGGCTGCCACGCGCGGCGAGGGTGGCCGTTACCGTGGCTATCGGCCCGACGATTATCAGCACCGGCACCGGTTGGACACAGCTGGTGGCGACAGGGGTACCAACCGCAATTCTGAAAGACTTTTCACACGGAGAGGAGCAAGTCCAATGGAACGCTATCTGATTGAAACACCGCACACCGCGGAGAATTGCTTGGCCTTGATTGAAGAAGTTCATGCACAGGGATATCTAAACAACTTCGACTGGGGTTGCCGAGCTGGTGTGCATGCTGGATGGGTCGTCATCGAGGCGGAGAGCGAAGAGCAGGCCCACATGGCAGTTCCACCACTCGTGCGCAAACAGGCGCGTGTAACACGTCTGAACAAGTTTGAAGTCGGCGAAGTCGCTTCTTTGCATCCAGAAAATGCAGTTGTGCACCAAAACGAAAAGTTAACAGCGTCAAGAGAGAATGCCGCTTAATAACAGGAACCATCATGTCGCGATCATCGATGAGCAGCTTCGCACGAGGGCAGGGACAACGGGCATGAAGCGCCTTTCACTAAACGAGATGCTGCTGGTGGTGGTAATAGTCCTTCATCTTGGTGTCACCGTGGCTCATGCGATAGCTCATTGGCAAGCACAAGTGACACTCTCACGCCCAGCTCTGTCGTTCGTCCTCACGATTGTTCTTATCGGCCCAGTCGTGGGACTAATCATCCAGCGCACGGCATACCCGCGCGGGGGTGCATGGGTGATTGCCGCTACGTTAGCGGCAGCGTTCTACTTCGGCCTGGCAAACCATTTTTTGATATTGGGTCCCGATCACGTAACCCATGTAGCCGAGGCACGGCAAGGGTTATTTGAAACGACTGCTTTGCTTCTTTTTGTAACTGAGTCTTTCGGATCGGTTGTCGCCGCGTGGTGTGCCACGCGAGAAAGGAGCCAGTCATGAGGGTGTTCGTAGCTGGTGGCTCGGGAGCGATTGGCATTCCGTTGGTTCGCTCGCTTGTGGAAGCAAAACATTGGGTGACGGCGCTGACGGGGTCGCCTGAGAAGCAGCAGATGATACGGAATCTCGGCGCCATTCCTGCCGTTGCCGACGCGCTTGATGGTACCACCTTGCGTACGGTGGTGCAGGCAGCGCATCCCACTCACGTAATCCATGAACTTACGGCAATTCCAAGCGGCGGCGTGCGGAAGTCCAGCGAATTGGAGCCCACAAATCGCCTGCGGATCGAAGGAACGAGGAATCTCCTGAGCGCAGCCATTGCGGCAGGTGCAAAGCGCATCGTCGTGGGCTCGTTCGCGCTTGTGCAGGGCATCAGCCGCGATACGCCGCAGGACCTTCGAGCAGGCTTGGCGGCCATCCAGTCCATGGAGTCGCAAGTTCTGGAGGCGAGCCGAAGCGGTTGCATCGAAGGCATCGTCTTGCGCTACGGGCTCTTTTACGGTCCCGGGAATCCGGCCACTGAGAAAATGATCTCGCTCGTCCGGCGGCGGTTGCTGCCGGTTGTCCGCGACAATCGCAGCTTGCTGCCTTGGATCAACGTCGCCGACGCGGTGAGCGCCACGGTGGCGGCCCTCGACCGCGGCCAACCAGGCGGTATTTACGATATTGTGGATGACAAGCCAGCAAGCATGACGGAGATCGTGCGAGGGATGGCCGAATATGCTGGAGCACGACCGCCTCGGACTGTGCCGCTTTGGCTAATCCGGTTGAGTGCGCCATATCTGGCGAACATGATGGCGATGCGCCTGCCCCTTTCAAACCAAAAGGCGCGCGCGGAACTGGCGTGGCATCCGCGTTTTCCGACTTGGCTGGAAGGTCTCGCGCAATTCAAGACGAGTACTGTTTAGGCCAGGATGACTGAACTCGACTTGTTTGAAAGCGTGTGTCCGGCGCGCTTCTCGAATGCTTACCGCAAGCTGCGGGAGGCTGATCCTCCCGCAGCAAATTAGGTCGTGGAGGTGAAGACGCAATGAAATTTACGAAGATCGTTTTCTGGATCGCCGCGATTTACGGATTCATTTTGCTGATTCCGATGTATTTCCTGATGAACACGATCGGCCAGCAAGCGCCGCCCGCGATCAGCCATCCGGAGTTTTACTACGGATTTGTGGGGGTGACTCTCCTGTGGCAATGCATCTTCGTTATGATCGCGCTCGATCCCCCGCGCTACAAAGCAATCTTTCCAATTGCAGTCTTGGAGAAGTTTGCCTACACCGTGCCGGTGTTGATTCTGTACTCGGCGGGTAAGGTTCAACTCAACATTCTCGGCACAGCGCTCGTCGACCCGATTTTCGCGATCCTTTTCATTATCGCGTATGTTCGCATCAGTTCTTTGAGCGTTCCTCGAAGTGTCATTGCATCCGAATAGGCTGGGGCGTCGTAGATTTTGCAGAAGGTTTCTCAGATTTGTCGGAAGCGAGATGCGCTGCTGAACCGCCCGGGGCACTGTAGATAAAAAGACCGGGTGCCTGCGGGGCACATCCGCTCGAGTGTCCGAATGGCATACGCGGCTGGAGGCCTCGCTGAAAACTGGTGCTCAATACCTGATATTTATTCCTGAAAACGCCCAAATCAAATGACTGCAATGAAAAAGTCCGGATATCTTTCGCGGGTTTTATTGCTTCGCTTCAGTTTGAGCGTCTTGCTGTCTCGTTTTGTGGCAACCCCTGCCAAATCAGTCCATTAAACTCCTCAGCCCCTCGTCTCCAGCAGTTCTCCACACCGGAGAAAAAACCGACACCCTAGACGCTGACTCCACCGTGTTCGTTGTGGAGAACCAGAATAGAACACGTGCGAGCGGCTGCTCAGCCGCGAGCAGCCGTGTCACGTTCCTCAAGTGAGCGGTCCTGTCAAGTCCCGCTCCGGTCAGTGGACAACGACTCAATAATTTCCAAATGTTCCTTCCAAATGTTCCGCCAGCCTAGGCCTTGCTATTTTTTCTCCATCAAGAACCCTGCCTGTTCACCTGCAATAGCACCGGGAATCGGGATTCTGCTATTCTAGCGCCTGGAGGTTGCATGACGCTGGTGGGGCGCATTTCCGTGCTGGGATTGTTCGTGGGGCTAAGCAGCGGACTGCTGGCCCTGCAGGGCGGCGGCTTTCGGCAACGGGGCCGCCCGCAAGAGCCCGGTGGCTTCTGGCAAGGCCGGGGATATCCGCAGGGTGGCCTCTCGTCGTACTTCGGGATTCCCACGCAACGTTACGGCAGGCGCGGCGAAGGTGCACCCACAGACTATGACACGAAAACGGAATGGGCCTTTGGCCGGCTGGTCTTTTCGAATTTTAACGACTTTGGGCCACCGAGGACGCATCGTAGTATGCGCGCATGGTCGGAAGACTGGCCGTACGCCGACTGGCGCTTTGCCGAGGGCGTGCAGCGCCTGACGCGCGTCAACGCTCGCCAAGCCGGCCAGACCGTGGACTTGACCAGCGACGAAATCTTCAATTGGCCTTGGATTTTTGGCGATGAGGTGGGCCTCTGGCGCCTGCCGGACGATCAGGCCAGGCGCCTTCGTGAGTACTTGCTCAAAGGCGGCTTCCTGCTGGTGGATAACTTCCATGGCGACCATGCCTGGCAGAACTTTATGGCCGGCATTCGCAAGGTGTTTCCCGATCGCCCCATCGAGGAACTCCAGACCAGCGACGAAATCTACCACACGCTTTACGACATTAAGCAGCGCATGCAGGTTCCAGGGGCGGAATACGAGTCCACGGGAAAGACCTACGTGACCTACGTGCCGAACGCCACCGAGCCGCACTGGCGCGCCATCCGCGACGACCAGGGGCGCATCATGGTGGCCATTTGCCACAACATGCATCTCGCCGACTCCTGGGAACACGCCGACGATCCGCTGTATCCGGAGAAGTTCACTTCGTTCGCTTACCGCGTGGGAATCGACTATCTCATCTACTCGATGACGCACTAGCGCCCGGCTTCACAGCCTGAATGTAAACTCTCTCTCCTACCGGGACCAAAACTCGGGCACTTGATCGTCCTGCCTATGTGCCTGGCATTGTAAAGGTCAGGCTCCGCGGCCGGAACGCGCTGCTGCCCTGCCGCTCGTTTCCGCAGGTAGACTGCTTCCGGGTCCAGCTTCGTTGTGTGCTATTTATGACATCACTGTTACTCTGGAAGGCCGCGGTTCCAAAACGGGGTTCATCGCGCGGGCAACATACTTTTAAGTTTTAAACAGGAACAGGGTAACCGCGGTTTAATGAAAACCTGCCTTGAGACTTTTGCGGACGCGTGTTATCTCAATAGAAGATTCAAGTAGCTTGTGAATCTGCGGACAGCCTCAGTCAGATCGAAAAGACTGTTCGAATAAACCCGGCTGCGGACTCCAACACCCTGCGGACGGCTCAGCATAGCCCTCGAACGGTTCGCAAAGTTATTAAGTACGAATCGCGTTTTACCCTGGCGTTCCCGATTGACGCGAGCGAGAGAGACTATTTTCCAAGGAAACTCACAACTGATGCGCAGCTACACAGACCTGCCGCTTGGAGCCACATATTCGATCGATGGCGAATGTGATTTTCTCGTCTGGGCTCACCGGGCGAAGAAAGTCGAAGTCCATATTCTGGGCAACGAGGACCGATTCTGCCCCATGGACGTCATGCCGCGCGGTTATTTTCACGCACGCGTCCGCGGCGCGGTTCCCGGCACTTTATACCGCTACCGGCTCGACGGTGAGATCGAGCGGCCCGATCCCGTATCGCGATTTCAGCCGCAGGGAGTGCACGGGCCCTCGCAGGTTGTCGAACGCAATTTCGCCTGGCAGGACGAATCGTGGCGCGGCCTTGCGCTGCGCGATTATGTGTTTTACGAACTTCACGTCGGCACCTTCACGCCCGAGGGGAATTTCGATGCGGTGATTTCCCGCCTGCCCGAACTCAAGGCGCTGGGAATCACTGCGATCGAATTGATGCCCATCGCGCAGTTTCCGGGAAGCCGCAACTGGGGCTACGACGGCGTTTTTCCCTACGCCGTACAAAATTCCTACGGAGGACCCGAGGGACTGAAGAAACTGGTGAATGCATGCCATCAGCAGGGATTCGCGGTCGTGCTGGACGTGGTTTATAACCACCTCGGACCGGAAGGAAACTATCTTGCGGATTTCGGCCCGTACTTTACGAACGCCTACCATACGCCCTGGGGCGATGCCATCAATTACGACAAGCGGCAGAGTGATGAGGTCCGCCGCTTTTTTATCGGGAACGCCCTCGAATGGGTCGCCGAATTCCATATCGATGCGCTTCGTCTGGACGCCGTGCATGCGATCGTTGACCCTTCGGCACGGCCGTTCCTGCAGGAACTGGGCGCCGCAGTGCACAGCGAGGCGGAGCGCCTGAAGCGGCACGTCTTTCTCATTCCCGAAAGCGACCGCAACAATGCCAGGCTGGTCGCCGCACCGGAAGCAGGCGGTACGGGATTGGACGCGATATGGAATGACGACTTCCATCACGCCCTGCATGTCCTGCTCACCGGCGAAACGAACGGATATTACGAGGACTTCGGCACGGTCGAGCAACTGGCCCGTTCGTTTTCCGAAGGCTTTGTTTATTCGGGACAATATTCGCGCTATCGACAGCGCACGTACGGCAACTCCTCGCTCGCGGTTCCGGCCGAACGATTCGTGGTTTTCGCCCAGAACCACGACCAGGTCGGAAATCGGCGGCTTGGCGACCGCCTGTCTGCGCTGGTTTCCTTCCCCAGCCTCAAGCTGGCCGCCGGCGTGCTTCTGCTGTCTCCCTTCCTGCCACTGCTTTTTATGGGCGAAGAATACGGAGAGACTGCCCCGTTTGAATACTTTGTCAGCCACGGTGATTCCGACCTGATTGAGGCTGTCCGCAAGGGGCGAGGCGCGGAGTTTTCTCATTTCGGATGGACCGGAGGCATCCCCGACCCTCAGGACGAGGAGACCTTTCGCCGGTCCATTTTGCATTGGGAATCCCGTGCGTCGGACCAACACCACCAGTTGCTTGCTCTTTACACCGAATTGCTGCGTCTGCGCCGGGAACTTCCGCCACTGGCCCGGCAGGATAAGAACTGCCTCGAAGCTGTGCCCCTGGAAAAATCCCGCGCTTTATTTCTGCGTCGCTGGAGCAACCAGGAACAGGCCTTTGCTGTTTTTTATTTCGGGGAATCGGAAACCGAACTCGGCCTCTCGGTACCCGCGGGACGCTGGAAAAAACAGCTCGATTCAAGCGACGCTTGCTGGGGCGGCCGGCAGGGCCACGCACCGGAAATCCTGACCTCGAAAGGAGAAGTTCACCTTTCTTTTGCCCCGCGTTCCTTCGTACTATTCCTGAAGGTGTCGGAGACATAAATCCATGGACCGCTACATCTGCATTCACGGGCACTTCTACCAGCCGCCGCGGGAGAATCCCTGGCTGGAGGCCATCGAGATCCAGGATTCGGCCTATCCCTATCACGACTGGAACGAACGCATCACCGCGGAGTGCTACGCGCCCAATTCGGCGGCGCGGATTCTGGATGGCGAGGAACGCATCGTCCGGATCACGAACAACTACGCGAAAATCAGCTTCAACTTTGGTCCTACATTGCTTTCCTGGCTGGCGGAACAGAGGCCCCGCGTCTACCGGGCAATCCTCGACGCAGACAAGACGGGCCAGAAGCTGTTCTCAGGGCACGGCGGCGCGATCGCGCAAGTTTACAATCACATGATTATGCCGCTGGCGAACCGGCGCGATAAGCAGACCCAGATCCTGTGGGGAATTCGTGACTTCGAATTCCGCTTTGGACGCAAACCCGAGGGTATGTGGCTGGCGGAAACGGCGGTGGATCTGGAGACGCTCGACCTGTTGGCCCAGAACGGCATTCGTTTCACGATTCTTTCACCGACTCAGGCATGGCGGGCCAGGGATATCGGCGGAAGATCGTGGCGCAACGTGTCGGACGGGAGTATCGATCCGTCCCTCGCCTACCGGATCAAGCTGCCTTCCAAGCGAACCCTGGCGCTCTTCTTCTATGACGGCCCCATCTCCCACGGCGTGGCATTTGAGGGGCTCCTCAAGCGCGGGGAGTATCTCGCCAACCGGCTCGCGTCGGCGTTCTCGGCCTACCGGAATTGGCCTGAACTGGTGCACATCGCGACCGATGGAGAAACTTTCGGGCATCACCAGTTCCGGGGCGACATGGCGCTGGCCTACGCCCTGGATCACATCGAATCGACGAATCTCGCCAAGCTCACCAACTACGGGGAGTATTTGGAACGCCAGCCCCCTTTGCGGGAGGTGGTGATCAAGGAAAACACCGCCTGGAGTTGTGTCCACGGAATCGATCGCTGGCAAAACGACTGCGGGTGCAATTCGGGGATGAATCGGGGTTGGAACCAGGCCTGGCGGGCGCCCTTGCGTGAAGCGCTGAACTGGCTGCGGGATCAGCTCATCCCGCGTTTCGAAGAAAAAGGCGCAACGCTCTTCCGGGATCCTTGGGGCGCGCGCGACAGTTACGTCAACGTGCTGTTGAACCGGTCGCCTGAAAACATGCAGGAGTTTCTGAACGAACACCAGTCTCACCCGTTGACCGGCTCCGAACGGGTGGACGCGTTGAAGCTGCTCGAAATGCAGCGTCACGCGATGCTGATGTTCACCAGTTGCGGCTGGTTTTTCGACGAATTGTCGGGCATCGAAACCGTTCAGGTGATCCAGTATGCCGGGCGGGCCCTGCAACTCAGCGAGGAGCTTTTCGGAAGCGGCCTGGAGGATGAATTTCTGGAGCGGCTGGCACGGGCAAAGTCAAACCTCGCCGAGCACCAGGATGGCCGGAAAATATACGAGAAGTTCGTCCAGCCGGCCATGGTGGATCTGGAGAAGGTGGGGGCTCACTACGCCGTCAGCTCGCTGTTTGAGAATTACGGAACCGAAACGCCGGTGTATTGCTACAGCGCGTCGCGGGAAGATTTCCACATGCTCTCCAGCGGAAAGGCCCGGCTGGCCCTGGGGCGCGCGACCATCCAATCGCGAATTCTACTCGATTCCAAGGCGGTCAGTTTTGGCGTTTTGCATCTCGGCGGACACGAAATCAGCGGAGGCGTGCGGGAATTTCAGGGAGAGGAATCGTACGCGCAACTGTGCGCGGAGATCACGGAAGCGTTCGAGCGCGGCGACATGGCCGCGATCCTTCGCCAGGTCGACAAGCATTTTGGCTCGGGCAGTTACACGCTGAAGCTTCTCTTCCGCGACGAGCAGCGGAAAATCCTCCGCATCATTCTGGATTCCGCCTTGATGGATGCGGAGGCCACCTACCGCCGGATTTTCGAAAGCTATGCTCCCCTGATGCGTTTTATGGCCGACCTCAAAATCTCCAGCCCCAGGCGATTTCAACTCGCGGCTGAATTCACGCTGAATTCCGACCTGAGACGCGCCATGGAATCCGAACACCTGGATTTGAACCGCATCAAGGCGCACCTGTCGGAGGCACAGCACGCGGGAATCACGCTCGATGCCGCGACGCTGGAATTTGCGTTGCGCAGCACCGCGGAACGCATTGCGCGTCACTTCGACGAACATCCCGAAGACATGACGGTTCTGGAGGAACTGCAGGGAGCCATCGAACTGGGCGACGTCCTGCCGTTCCCGATTAATTTCTGGCAGGTTCAGAATGTCTACTATCGGGTGCTGCAGGAAATTTATCCGGCAAAAAAAGAAGAGTCTGGCGAGGCCGGCGCGTCCACACAGGACTGGGCGTCCCGCTTCCGGTTGCTGGGCGAAGCACTGCGCATGCGGGTGGACCAATGACGGCCCTGCGGATTCCCACTGCGACCTACCGGCTCCAATTCAATCTGAACTTTCGGCTCTCCGACGCGCTGGAGCTGGTGCCCTACCTCAACGAACTGGGAATTTCCGATCTCTACGCTTCGCCGCGCTTTAAGGCGCGCAAGGGAAGCTCTCATGGGTACGACGTCACCGACCCCCATCAGGTCAGCTCCGAACTCGGAACCGAGCGGGAATTCAACGAACTCGTTACCAAGCTCAAGCATTATTCCATGGGCATGCTCCTGGACATCGTCCCCAACCACATGGCGGCCACGCATGAGAACCCCTGGTGGATGGACGTTCTGGAAAACGGGCCCAGTTCCGAGTTCGCCGGCTTCTTCGATATCGACTGGCATCCGGCGACGACCAAGGCCGCGTTCCTGCAGGAAAACAAGGTTTTGCTGCCGGTTCTCGGCGATTTGTATGGCAGCGTCCTGGAAAATCTGCAACTGACGCTGAAGCTGGACGAGAGCGGCTTCCACATCCGGTATTTCGAGCACAAATTTCCCCTGGACCCCAAATCCTACCGGCCGCTGGTGGAAACAATATCCGAAACTTTGCGCACTTCCGCCGGAACAGAACCCGAAGTCTTCACCGAACTCGACGGCGTTTTGGCGGAGATCGACCGGATGCCTCCCGCTTCCAGCCTGTCTGCGGAAGACAGAAGTTTAAGGCAGTCCTGCGCGCGAAAAATCAAAAAAAGCCTGTGGCATCTGCATGCCTCCAGCGCCGGGGCCCGCCATGCGATCGAGGAGACCATGCGCCGGTGGAACGGCGAGAAGCAGAAGCCGGAAAGCGTCAATGATCTGGATCGCCTGCTGGCGGTGCAGTCCTACCGGCTGGCACACTGGAAAATCGGGCTGGAGGAGATTAATTACCGGCGTTTCTTCGACATTAACGACCTGGTCGGGCTGCGCGTGGAAGATCCGCGGGTCTTCGAAGCGCGCCACCGCTTCATTTTTTCGCTGATCCGCGAGGGCAAGGTCACCGGCCTGCGCGTCGATCACATCGACGGATTGTACGACCCGCTGGGTTACCTGCGGCAACTGCAGCAAGGGGCGGCGCAGGGGACATCTCCATCGGGCGAAAAAAACATTTACGTCGTCGTCGAAAAAATTCTGGGAGAGCGGGAGTCGCTCCCTGAAAAATGGCCGGTCTCCGGAACCACCGGATACGATTTCCTGAATGCCGCGAACGCCATCTATATCGATCCCGATGGCCTTTCCTCGCTGGAACGCGCCTACGCCAGATTCACGGGAAAGTCCGAGCCCTTTGCGCGCGTCAGCTACGCCGGCAACAAACTGGTCATGGAGCAGCTGTTTGCCGGAGAAATACACCTGCTCACGCATCTTCTGGCCGGCCTGGCCGCCCGGGACCGCCACGCCCGCGACCTTCCCCTTTACGAACTGGTTCAACTTCTTGTCGAAGTAACCGCCTGCCTGCCCGTGTACCGCACCTACATGCGCGAGGGAACCATCTCGGACAGGGACCGCGTTTTCGTCGAGAGGGCGCTCAAACTGGCCCGGGAGAGAACGCCCGCGCGGAACGTCAGCGACGCTGCATTCGCGTTCCTTCGGCAGGTGCTTTTTCTGGAACTGCCCGGCTACGCGGAGAACCAGCGTGAGGCGTACCTGACCTTTGCCATGCGCTGGCAGCAATTCACCGGGCCGATCATGGCCAAGGGTTTGGAAGACACCGCGTCTTACGTGCACAACAGCCTCATCTCGCTCAACGAAGTCGGAGAAGATCCGATGCGCGAATCTCTCCCGCTGGAAGTAGAGGCCCTGCACATTTTCAACCAGGAACGCCAGGATACCTGGCCTCATACGCTGAACGCCACTTCCACGCACGATACCAAGCGCGGAGAAGATGTCCGCGCGCGCATCAACGTGTTGTCGGAAATCCCCACCCAATGGGAAGCCGCTCTGGTGCGCTGGAGCCGTTGGAACCACTCCCGGAAGAAGATGGTCGGCGGCCACACCGTGCCCGCACCCAGCGAGGAAGCGCTCCTCTATCAGACGCTGCTGGGCGCGTGGCCGCAGCATGACGAGCAGATCCCGGAATTCAAAGACCGGGTCAAGGAGTTCATGGTCAAAGCCGCGCGCGAGGCGAAAAACTTCACGAACTGGATCAATCCGAATGCAGACCACGAAGACGCGCTGCAGGATTTCGTGGAGGCCATCTTCCACGTGGAGGGCAAGAACCGGTTTTTGACTGACCTGGATCATTTTCAGAAGGACATCGCCTATTACGGGTCGCTGAACTCGCTGTCCCAGGTTCTGCTGAAGATCGCATCGCCGGGCGTGCCGGATTTTTATCAGGGAGAAGAACTCTGGGACTTCAACCTGGTGGACCCGGACAATCGCCGGCCCGTAGACTTCGCGGCGCGCGCAAGACTTCTGGATAAATTGAAAGCGGGTGAGCGGAGCGACCTCTCCGCCCTGCTCGCCGGCATAACGGCGAATTGGCAGGATGGCAGCGTCAAACTGTATCTGACGTGGAAAGCCGCGAATTTTCGCCGCGCGGAGAAAGAACTCTTCGAGGAAGGCAAATACATTCGCTTGCCGGCCACGGGAAAAGCCGGGGACAACGTCTGCGCGTTTGCAAGGAGCGCCCGGAAACGATGGGCGATTTCGATTGCGCCCCGTTTTTTCACGCGCCTGGTCGGTTCCGGGCAGCCACCGGTTGGCCGCGAGGTCTGGGGCGCCACCAGCCTCTTGCTTCCCCGCGGCGCTCCCCTGACCTGGAAAAACGTTTTGACAGGACAACTGGTGAAAGCAAAAGGGGCCCGAGGCCGGCAAAGCCGCCTGCCTTTGGCGAGCGCGCTGGAAACTTTTCCCGTGGCCCTGCTTTATGCGGAGACCGAAGAATCGGTCCATTCCGCGCGCAACGGCCAAACGTAAGACGGGATCTACGCCGGACCGGGTCTCCGGTCCAGATCTTCCCCTGCGGGGCCTTTCCATGCGGGGGGGCGCGCGAATAAGATAAATAATTGGTGCGCAGATAAAGCATGTCCACGAACTTCACAGTCGAATTTCTCATCTGGATGATGATCGCGGCGTCGGTCATCGCCGTGCTCGCGGCGCGACTGAGAATTCCCTACACGGTGGCGCTGGTACTGGGAGGCTTGGCGCTGGGTTCCACTACCATCCACTTACCCATCGTGGAGAATCTGATCAATCAGAGACCGGACTGGCTGACGCCGGATGTCACGCTCATCGTGTTTCTTCCCGCGCTGCTTTTTGAAGGCAGCCTCAAACTCCAACTCCGGCACCTGCGGGAAAACGCCCTGCCGATTCTGTTGCTGGCAACCGTGGGAGTGCTGGCGGCGACGCTGGTTACGGGATTCGCGGCGCACTGGATTCTGGGCCTTCCGATTCTGGTGGCTTTGGTGTTTGGCGCCATCACCGCCGCCACCGATCCCATCTCCGTGCTGTCCATCTTCAAGGAGACATCGGTTCCGCAGCGCCTTTCCATCATCGTGGAAGGCGAGAGCCTGTTCAACGACGGCACTTCGGCGGTGCTTTACGGAATTCTGGTCGCCGGTGTCGCTTCCGGCAGCCTCGGAATCTGGACCGGCATTCAGAATTTTTTTGTGGAAGTTTTAGGGGGCATCGCTCTGGGCGGAGGGCTGGGATACATCTTCAGCAAGTTGACCCAGAGAATCGACGAGCCTCAAATCGAAATCACACTGACCACCGTTCTGGCATACGGCTCCTACCTGTCCGCGCAGTCCCTGCACGTTTCCGGCGTCATGGCCACCGTCGCTGCCGGCGTCACCCTGGGAAATGTCGGAACACGAATCGGCATGAGTCCCCGGACACGCATCGCCCTGTGGTCCTTTTGGGAATACTTCTCTTTTGTGGTTAATTCACTGGTCTTTCTTCTGATCGGCATGCAGGTGCACGCCGGAACCCTTTTGCGCTCCTGGCGCCCAACCCTGCTGGCACTGGCGATGGTGGTGCTGGGCCGGGTGCTTTCGGTGTACGGGCTGGTATCGATCGGCAACATGTTCAGCGTTAAGATTCCCCTGCGCTGGCAGCACATTCTGGTGGCCGGCGGCATTCGTGGAGCGTTGTCGCTGGCCCTGGTGCTGAGCCTCGCCTCAAATTTCCCTTACCGTGAACAGATTCTGACGATGACGTTCGGCGTGGTTGCGATGACGATCGTTTTTCAGGGGTTCGCCATCAAACCGCTGCTTGGCTACCTGGGAATCGGCGTTGCGCAAGAGGACGCCTACGAAGTCGCCAGGGTTCAACAGATCTCCATATCCGCCGCTCGCGCGGAATTGGACGACTTATTCCGGAACAACGTCATTTCCGGCCCCGCGTATGAAAAGCTCAACGAGGAACTCGAGAAGCGTTTCGAGCAGGCCAAAACGCAGGTTGCCGAAATTTACGGGAAGGACGCCAACCGAATTCTCCCGGAAATGCAAATGGCGAAAATGAAACTGATCGCCGCCGAAAAAAGCTCGCTGGAGGAGGCTGTCCACAACGGCCTCATTACCCGGCAATCCGCCGGCAAGCTGATCGAGGCTGCCGATCAGGAGTTGGACAAGCTCAGTAGTCGAGTCAAATAATCAGTTCAGGCCAGACGGCTTTGGCCGAAGTAATCCGCCCGGCAAACAGGCCGAGTCGCCCCCGGGTACTGAAAGAAAAAATAATGTCTTCTCGCATCGAGGACTACGCCCTCATCGGTGATTGCGAAACCGCGGCATTGGTCAGCCATCAAGGCTCCATCGACTGGCTGTGCTGGCCGCATTTTGATTCATCGGCGTGTTTCGCCGCTTTGCTGGGAACGCCAGACAACGGCCACTGGGCCATTGCGCCAAAAGCAGCGGCGCAAAGTTCCCGCCGCTATCTCGACCATACGCTGATCGTTGAAACCAGCTTCCAGACGGACGAGGGCCACGCGATCCTGCTCGATTTCATGCCCATTCGCGATCATCAATCCAACCTCATTCGCATCGTCCGCTGCGTGCAGGGGCATGTTTCGATGGCCATGCAGCTGGTCTTGCGCTTTGACTACGGGCGCTCGGTTCCCTGGGTAACGCGCATGCAGGACGGGGCAATGAGAGCCGTCGCCGGTCCCGATATGGTGATGCTGCATACCACGGCGCCGCTGCGCGGGGAGAAGATGAAAACGGTGAGCGAGTTCACCGTCAGCGAAGGCGAGTCCGTGGCGTTCGTGCTGACCTACGGACATTCCTATGAACCGCCTTGTAAGCCGGTTGACCCGGAGCGTTGCCTGCGGGACACAATCCGCTTCTGGGAAAAATGGGCGAAACGTTTTCAGCCCGAGGTGGAGTACGCCGATGCCGTGGAACGATCCCTGATCACGCTGAAGGCGCTCACCTACCAGCCCACCGGCGGAATTGTCGCTGCTCCCACTACTTCGCTACCGGAACGTATCGGCGGGCCGCGCAACTGGGATTACCGCTATTGCTGGCTGCGCGATGCCACGTTCACATTGCTCGCGTTGATGAACGCGGGTTATTTTGAGGAAGCGCGCGCCTGGCGCGACTGGTTATTGCGCGCCGCCGCGGGCAGCCCCGACCAGGTGCAGATCATGTACGGCATTCGGGGAGAGCGCAATCTGATGGAGTGGGAAGTGGACTGGCTCTGCGGGTACGAAGGTTCGAAACCGGTTCGCATCGGCAATGCCGCCTCCGAACAGCTCCAGCTGGATGTTTATGGTGAGGTCGCCGACGCCCTGCTGCATGCCCACCTGGGCGGAATACCGACAAACCCCTCCGATCTCGCCTTGCAACAGGCGTTGACCGACCATCTGGCGAAAATCTGGCAACAGCCTGACGATGGAATCTGGGAAGTGCGCGGCGGAAAAAAGCAATTCACGTATTCGAAGGTCATGGCCTGGGTGGCGTTTGACCGCGCCATTCAGAACGCGGAAAAAGCCGGCCTGAAAGGTGAAGTCCACAAGTGGCGCGAGGTGCGCGCCAGGATCCATCAGGAAGTATGCCAGCAAGGGTTCGATCCACAACTGGGAAGTTTTACCGAATACTACGGTTCGAAGGAACTCGACGCTTCATTGTTGCTGATTCCCATGGTCGGCTTTCTGCCGCCGGAGGACCCGCGCGTTCGTGGCACGATCGAGGCCATCGAAAAACACCTGATGCCCGACGGTTTTGTGCTGCGCTACCGGACGCAGAAGCTGGTGGACGGCCTTCCGGCGGGCGAAGGCGCTTTTCTGGCCTGCAGTTTCTGGATGGTGAGCGCGCTGAAAATGCTGGGGCGCAACGAGGACGCCAGACGTCTGTTTGAACGCCTGCTGGCCGTGCGCAACGATGTCGGCTTGCTGGCCGAGGAGTATGACCCGAAGGCCAAGCGCCAGGTGGGTAACTTCCCGCAGGCCCTTTCCCATATCTCCATTGTGAACGCAGCTTTCGAATTCACCCGCGCCGATGCTCCGATGCGTCAGCGAGCCGAGTCCCGGCCCACATCCAAGCGCCACCACGATTGATGACACTGAATCATTTGTTGTAGTAATTTTTTTTCGAGCACAGATGGGAAATAGCCGGATATATCTTTGTCTCGTGTAATCGGAAGCGTATATTTAAAAGAAGGGGAATTACGGAACAGAGCGGTTTGCAGCAGCGCAGGAATACCGCCTGCTTCTTCACACAGGGAGGGATTTCCACACATGGAGCAGCCGCAATCGGAGGCGCGACGCCGGGTAGTCATTGAACGGGTTCGTCCGGAGATCGATTGTGGACGGTTTGCGATAAAGCGCGTGATCGGAGAAAGCGTCATTGTGGAAGCCGATGTCTTCGCCGATGGCCACGACCATCTCGCGTGCCGCGTCCTGTACTGGCAGGGAGCGGAGAAGGAGCCGCAGTCCTCCCCGATGGCGCCGCTCACCAACGACCGCTGGCGCGGTGAATTTCATGTCTCCAAAATCGGACGGTACCGATACACGGTGGAAGGGTGGGTGGACCGCTTCAAAACGTGGCGCGGCGACCTGATCAAACGCATCGAAGCGGGACAAAACGTTCAAGTCGAACTGCTGATCGGAGTAGACATCATTGCGGATTCGGCCAAACGCGCTGCAGCCGGAGACAGCAAGGCGCTGCGCGAATGGGCCCGCCGCCTGCGTGACGCCGCAGGCAAGGAGTCGGGCAAAGCGATCGCTTTGGAAGAAGAATTACTTCCGGTGATGGAACGCTATCCCGACCCGGACGTCACGAGCCGCTACGAGAAGGAATTGCGCGTAACGGTCGATCCCCCCAGAGCGCGGTTTTCCGCCTGGTACGAAATTTTTCCCCGCTCCTGCTCGTCCGAACCCGGGCGTCACGGCACGTTGCGGGACTGCGAGGCCTGGCTCCCCTACATTGCCTCCATGGGCTTCGATGTTGTCTATCTTCCACCGGTCCATCCGATCGGGCGCAGCCATCGCAAAGGAAAGAACAATTCGGTGGTGGCGCAGCCGGATGACGTGGGGAGTCCGTGGGCGATTGGATCGGCGGAAGGCGGTCACAAGTCCATTGACCCGCAACTGGGCACGTTGCAGGATTTTCGCGGGTTCGTCTCCCAGGCTGGAAAACATGGGCTGAAAGTCGCGCTCGATATTGCGTTCCAGTGCTCGCCCGATCACCCCTACACGCGCGAACATCCGGAGTGGTTCCGGAAGCGGCCCGACGGCACCATCCAGTATGCGGAGAATCCTCCGAAGAAGTATGAGGACATCTACCCGCTGAATTTCGAAACTGAGGAGCCTCTCGCATTATGGGAGGAACTGAAAAGCGTTTTTCAATTCTGGATCGAACAGGGAGTGCGCATCTTTCGTGTGGACAATCCCCACACAAAGGCCTTCCCCTTCTGGCAATGGGTCATCGGTGAAATTAAGGACCAGCATCCTGATGTTATTTTCCTCGCGGAAGCGTTTACCCGGCCGCACGTGATGTACCGGCTGGCCAAACTCGGCTTTTCCCAGTCCTACACGTATTTCTCCTGGCGCAACACCAAGCAGGAGTTGGAGGAATATTTCGCCGAACTGACGCAGACGGAAATACAGGAATATTTCCGGCCCAACCTCTGGCCCGCCACTCCCGATATCCTTCCGGAGTTCCTGCAGGTGGGAGGCCGCCCGGCGTTCATGAGCCGCCTGGTCCTGGCGGCCACTTTGGGAGCCAGCTACGGGATTTACGGGCCCGCTTTCGAAATGTGCGAAAACGCCCCTTTCGCTCCCGGCAGCGAGGAGTACCTGAACTCGGAGAAATATGAGATCAAGCACAGGGACGTGAATTCGCCGTGGAGCTTGAAGGACTTCATCACCCGGATCAACGAGATCCGCAAAGAACATTCGGCCTTGCAAGGCGATCACACCCTGCGGTTTCACGAAACAGACAATCCCATGCTGCTGTGCTATAGCAAGACGACCGATGATTATTCAAACGTCATTGTTGTCGTCGTGAATCTCGACTCCTTCCATGCGCAGACCGGATGGGTGAATTTGGACTTGAAGGCGATTGGACTCGACGCGGAACACGCCTTTCAGGCTCATGACCTGCTTGGCGATGGGCGCTACCTGTGGCAAGGTGAACGTAATTTTGTGGAATTGACGCCCGGAAGTCTGCCCGCGCATATCCTGTGCATGCGCCGGAGGGTTCGTACGGAGCGCGATTTTGATTATTATCTGTAGGGACAGGGGCAACTTGGTTTCATCTCGACAGGGGGAAAACGAACCAGTGGAGGTCCGGCCTTGCAACCAGCTCTGAGCGAATTCGATCTGTATCTGCTCGCCGAAGGCACGCACAGTCGCGCATACGGCAAACTTGGCGCTCACCTCGGTGAAGTCGAGGGCCGGCAGGGCGTGCAGTTCGCGGTCTGGGCGCCCAATGCCGAGCGCGTTTCCGTGGTGGGCGACTTCAACCATTGGGATACGGAAGCCAACGCGCTACAGCACAGGGCTGGCGGCGTTTGGGATGGCTTCATCTCCGATGTAAAACCCGGGGCAATCTACAAATATCACCTGGTATCCCGCTATCGAAATTACACCGTCGATAAATCGGACCCGTACGGGTTCGCCGCCGAGATTCGCCCCCAAACCGCTTCCCGCGTATGGGACCTGGACAGCTATAGCTGGCACGACGAATCGTGGATGGCGGATCGCGCGGCGCGCAAAGCGCAAAATTCCCCGATTTCCGTGTATGAAGTGCACCTGGGGTCCTGGAAGCGCGTGACCGAGGAGGGCAACCGCTGGCTGACCTATCGCGAAATGGCGCCCCAGCTGGCCGACTTCGTGAATGAAGCGGGTTTCACGCACGTCGAGTTCCTCCCGGTCATGGAGCATCCATTTGACGGCTCGTGGGGCTATCAGGCCATTGGATATTTCGCTCCCACCAGCCGCTTCGGTACCCCCTCGGATTTCATGTACCTGGTGGATTACCTGCACCAGCGCGGCATCGGCGTGATTCTGGACTGGGTACCGGCGCACTTTCCGAAAGATGAGACCGGACTCGGCTACTTCGATGGTTCTCACCTTTACGAACATGCGGATCCCCGGCAGGGAGAGCATCCCGACTGGGACACGTTCGTATTCAATTACGGCCGCAAGGAGGTACAGAGCTTCCTCATCAGCAACGCGCTGTTCTGGTTTGACAAGTATCATGCCGACGGCATTCGCGTGGACGCCGTGGCCTCCATGCTGTATCTGGACTACGGCCGGAAGGAAGGCCAGTGGATACCAAACGAGTATGGCGGCAAGGAAAATATCGAAGCCATTCACTTCCTGCGAACGCTGAATGAAGAAGTCTACGCCGCGTTTCCGGACGTGCTGATGATCGCGGAAGAATCCACTTCATGGCCGCAGGTGTCACGGCCCACTTACATTGGAGGCCTGGGGTTTGGCTTGAAATGGAATATGGGCTGGATGCATGACGTGCTGGACTATATGTCGCAAGACCCGGTCTTTCGCAGCTATCGGCACAGCCAGATCACCTTCGGGCTTCTTTACGCCTTCACCGAAAATTTCGTTTTGCCCTTCTCTCATGACGAGGTGGTCTACGGCAAGGGATCCATGATCGCCAAGATGCCCGGCGACGTGTGGCAGAAATTTGCCAACCTGCGTCTTCTTTACGGTTTTATGTTCGGGCATCCGGGGAAAAAGCACCTGTTCATGGGAGACGAGTTTGCCCAGTGGTCGGAGTGGAATCACGACGCGCAGCTCGATTGGCAATTGCTCGACAATCCCATGCACGCCGGCATGCGACGCTGGGTGCGCGACCTCAATACGCTGTACCGCGGCGAGCCGGGGCTTTATGAACTGGATTTCGAAGCGGCCGGTTTCGAATGGGTGGATTGCACCGACTCGCAGAGAAGCATCGTCAGTTTTATTCGGCACGGTCGAAATCCCGAGGACCAATTGCTCTTCGTGTGCAATTTTACGCCCGTGGTCAGGTCAAACTACCGCGTCGGCGTTCCCCTGGATGTTCCCTGGAAGGAAATTCTGAACAGCGACGCCGCTCTCTACGGCGGCAGCGGCCAGGGAAATTTCGGCGGATTGGAGGCTGCCCCGCTCCCGATTCATGGCCGGCCCTTCTCGCTGAATATGACTCTCCCGCCTCTCGGTGTGGTCGTTTTCAAGCCGCAGTTTGGGAGCACTCCCTGAACTTTCAGGAAAGGGCATGATGGCGAAACGGCGCGGCAGTGCGGCGGATCCTCTTTGGTACAAGGACGCGATCATCTACGAGTTGCACGTCCGCGCGTTTAAGGACGGCAACGGCGACGGGATCGGCGATTTTCCCGGCTTGCTCCAGAAACTGGATTACCTGCAGGACCTCGGCGTCACATGTCTCTGGATCTTGCCCTTCTTCCCTTCGCCGCTTAAGGACGACGGCTACGATATCTCCGACTATCTCGGCGTTCATCCCATGTACGGCACGGTCGAAGATTTCCAGGCCTTCCTGACCGCCGCCCACAATCGCGATTTGCAGGTTGTGATCGAGCTGGTCATCAATCACACTTCCGAACAGCATCCCTGGTTTCAAACCGCCCGCCAGGCTCCCGCCGGCTCGCCGGAACGCGACTTTTATGTCTGGAGCGACACCGACCAGAAATACAGCGACGCGCGGATTATTTTTACCGATACCGAAAAATCCAATTGGACATGGGACCCGGTCGCCAAGGCCTATTACTGGCACCGTTTTTTTTCGCACCAGCCCGACCTGAACTACGACAACCCGAGGGTCGTCGAAGAAGTCGTCAAGATCATGCGTTACTGGCTGGACATGGGCGTGGATGCCCTGCGCGTGGACGCCATTCCCTATCTGGTGGAGCGGGATGGCACCAGCTGCGAGAATCTTCCCGAGACGCACGCCATCATCAAGACGCTGCGCCGGGAGATCGACGAGAATTATACCGGCCGCATGCTTCTGGCCGAAGCCAACCAGTGGCCCACGGACGTGCGGCCCTACTTCGGCGACGGCGACGAATGCCATATGGCCTTCCATTTCCCGCTGATGCCGCGCATCTATATGGCCCTGCGCCAGGAAGACCGCCTGCCCATCACTGACATCATCGCGCAAACCCCCAGCATTCCCGAAAACTGCCAGTGGGGATTGTTTCTGCGCAACCATGACGAATTGACGCTCGAAATGGTGACCAATGATGAGCGCGACTACATGTACCTGGCCTATAGCGCCGACCCCAGAATGCGCATCAATCTCGGTATCCGCCGGCGCCTGGCCCCTCTGGTGGATAACAATCGCAGACGCATCGAACTGCTGGTCAGCCTGCTCTTCTCCTTTCCGGGCTCGCCGATTCTCTACTACGGCGACGAAATCGGAATGGGAGACAATATTTACCTTGGCGACCGCAACGGCGTGAGAACGCCGATGCAATGGAACGGCGACCGGAACGCCGGATTCTCCTCCGCGACTCCGGCGCGGTTGTACAGCCCCGTGATCATGGATCAGGTCTGGGGATACGAAGCGCTGAACGTGGAGGCCCAGCAGAGCGATCCATCCTCGCTTTTGAATTGGATGCGCAACATGATTGCTTTGCGAAAACTTTTTCGCGTGTTCGGGCGCGGCAGCATTGAATTTCTCGATTCCACCAATCGCAAGGTGCTGGCCTATTTGCGATCCGACGGAGATCAGCAAATCCTGTGCGTCGCGAATCTTTCGCGCTTCGCGCAGCCGGTGGACCTGGACCTGTCGAAATTGGAGGGGATGGTTCCCATTGAAATGCTGGGGTACGTGGAATTTCCGTCCGTGGACCGGCAACCCTACCGGCTGACGCTGGCTCCCTACGGTTTCCTGTGGCTCGAACTGCATCCCAAGCCGGAGGCCAGCGCCGTCGGTGTGGACCTGCTGGAACGTTCGCCGCTGGTTTATACCGGCACCTGGGAAAGTATCCTCGAAGGAAAGGAACGCCGCCGCTTTGAGACCGGGTTTCTGATCGAATACCTGCCGACGCAGCGCTGGTTCGCCGGGAAGTCCCGCCAGGTTATATCCACGCAGGTACTGGACTGGGCGGTTCTGGAACCGTCAAATTCGGCGTTGGCTCTGGTGGAAGTGCAGTACAGCGGCGAAGCGCCGGATACCTATCTGCTGCCGCTGGGAGTGACCCTGGGCGAGCACGGAGAAGAGTTGCGCCGCGCGGCGCCGAACACCGTGATCGCTTCGGTGATGACGCGGGAATCCTCCGGCCTGCTTCATGACGCCACCTCGGATGACGCCGCGTGCGCGGCGCTGCTTTCGCTGATCGAAAACGGCGATAAGATTTCTTCCCGCCATGGCTTGATCCGCGGAGTGCGGAGCACCGCCTTTCAAAAAATTTTGGGAAGCGCGGAAACTCCTCTGCCTGTGCGGCGAGGCTCGGCAGAGCAGAGCAATACGTCCATCTTGTTCGGGGACCGGTTCATCCTGAAGCTTTTCCGCCGCCCGGAAGGCGGCATAAATCCTGATTGTGAGATTGGGAAATACCTGACGGAAACGGTGGGCTTCGATCAGATCCCACCCTTTGCCGGTTCGATCGAGTACGCGCCGGCCGGGGAGGGCGAACCCGCCACACTCGCCATTCTGCAGGGCCTGGTCACAAACGAAGGCGACGGCTGGAAGTGGACGATCGAGGAACTCGATCGCTACTTCGAAATGTGCGCTCCTCTGCCCTTGCCCGAAAATCTCGGCGCGGAACTCAGAAATTCCGTGGAACTTGCGGATTCTCCACCATCGCAGGTGGCGCAAGATCACGTGGGAATGTATCTGGAAGCGGCCGCCACACTCGGGCGCCGCACCGCGGAACTGCATCTGGCGCTGGCATCTCCGACGGACGATCCCGCCTTTTTGCCCGAGCCGCTGGATACCGGCGAACTGCAAACCCTGCTGGCGGATGTTCGCCAGCACGCATCGACGGTCTTCGACATTCTAAAAGAGCGCGTTCCCTATCTGTCCGATGACGTCATCGAGATTGCCGCGCCCGTGCTCATTCAGCGCCGCCGGATCATGCAGCGCCTGGATGAGTTGCGAAACTTGAGCCTGCGCGCACAGCGCACCCGCGTTCACGGGGACTATCACCTCGGACAGGTTTTGCGGGTGAAGACGGATTTTGTGATTCTGGACTTCGAAGGCGAACCCGCACGCCCGTTGGCCTACCGGCGCGCCAAGCAGAGCCCGCTGAAGGACGTCGCCGGCATGTTGCGTTCGTTCAGTTATGCCGCTTACGCCAGCCTGACGGGCTACATTGCCAGACATCCCGGCGATTTTGCGAGCCTGGAACCCTGGGCGCATCTCTGGGAGCGCGCCGTTTCCGGGGAATTCCTGCGCGCCTACCGGCAGACGGTTGGTAACGCAGAATTTGTGCCCGCCGGCAGCGAGGATTTTCGCGCGCTGTTGAACGTGTTTCTGCTGGACAAGGCGCTCTATGAAGTGCTTTATGAATTGAACAGCCGTCCCGACTGGATTCGAATCCCCTTGCTGGGAATCATGTCGCTGCTGTGAGGCGTTCGGGGCCTGCAAGTTTCTCCGGGCGTGTTCGGGAGCGATGGCTACGACTGCAAGCTGTGAAAAAATCAGACGCTTGAGGTTCGAACGTTGGAAGTTGACTCCGCCCCGCAACAAGCGAGGCCAAGCATCGAGCAGATTGACAGCGCTGACCTGGTGGTCGGCATCCTCGCCGAATTAAGCCCGGACGAAGTGGCCGGAGTGTGCGACGCCCTGCGAACCCTTCCGGGAAAACTGCGCATTGTTGTGCTGCAGAACCATTCTGCCGCCAATGCAACGCCGATCGTTTCCGAGGCCGCCGCACAGGACTCCCTGTTGAGTCTGGTTTCGTGGCCTCTGGAAGCTCAGAACCCGGCGGCGACACCGGTGGAAAGTGCGCTCGCCTCATACCAAACGATTTTCGCGGTTAGCGACAGGCTGGGGGTGCGCGGGTGTTGCGTCATCGCTTCCCAGCTGGAACATGCACCTTCAGAATGGGTGCGGCGGTTGACCGAGCCCTTGCTGGTACCGGACTTTGATTTGGTCGCGCCGTGTTACGCGCGCCGCAAATTCGAGGGGCTCCTGAATAACGGCATCATTTCTCCTCTCACGCGCAGCCTCTACGGAAAGCGAATTCAGAATCCCATGGGGCCGGACTTAGGGATTTCGCAACGGCTCCTGGGACGGCTTCTGGCGGGGGACCGGAACAGCAAGCCGGGCGGGGGCGGAATGCATCTGCTTGCATCGCTGGTTCCGCTGGCCTTGTGCGAGAACCTTCTGGTGTGCCAGGCATATCTGGGGGCGCGGATTTATCCGCCCATGGACTGGACGGACGTGAGTTCGTTGCTTGCGGAGATTCTGGGTCCCGTTTTTCTCACCATGGAGAAAAACGCCGCATGCTGGCAAAGAACGCGATCCACCAGCCCGGTGGTCGCGCTCAACGAACTCTGTCGGTGATGCAGACGATGGAAGCCGTGGAAATCGACCGGATGCTGAATTCATTCCAGCTGGGCAATCGGGATTTGCAGGAAATCTGGGGACTGGTGCTGCCGCCCGCTACTTTATTAGACCTCAGAAAACTGTCGCGCCTGAGTCCGGAGCAGTTCCATTTTCCGGACGAACTCTGGGTGCGCATCATCTACGATTTCGCGCTGGCGTATCGCCTGCGGACAATCAATCGCGATCATCTCCTGCGCTCGCTGACGCCGTTGTATCTGGGGTGGGTTGCCTCCTACACGCGTGAACTGGAAACAGCCGAAGCGCCGGAAGTCGAACAACGGCTCGAGCGGCTCTCGCTTGCCTACGAAGCCGGGAAACCATATCTGGTGTCCCGATGGCGCTGGCCGGATCGCTTTAATCCTTAGGGAGATGCAAAGGAGGGGTTCATGTGGAACCAAGTCAAACAAGCATTGCAACTGTCAACGACTGGATTCGTCACCCGGCTGGCCAGCCTGCTGCCGGGGCTCATCGCCCTGATCGTGGCGCTGGTCATTTCCCTTCTGTTGGCTTGGATTGTCGCGATCGTGGTGCGGCGGTTGCTCAAGAGCATGCGATTCGATGAACGGATGGCGGATTGGGGCCTTGTCTCGACGGCGGAATGGGGGCCGCGGGGAAGTCCAGGGCTGCTGGTGTCGGAAGTGGTCGCCATCTTAATTATTGTTGCCGGACTGCTGATTGGTATCGAGGCCTTCAATTCGGACCTGACCACATCGCTGGTGCGCAGCGTTTTCGCTTATGTTCCGAACATTTTGGGCGCCACGCTTGTCCTGCTGGTTGGAGTGGTCGTATCCCGCTTCGTGTCCAGGACCGTACTGATCGGGGCCGTCAATCTGAACCTGGGGTATGCGCGCCTGCTGAGTGTGGGTACCAAGTGGCTGGTGATGGTTCTGGCAATCGCCATGGCGCTGGTGCACCTCAGAATTGCCGTGGGAATCGTCGAACTTGCTTTCGGCATTCTCTTTGGCGGCATCGTGCTTTCTTTGGCGCTTGCCGTTGGCCTGGGCTCCAAGGAACTCGTAACCAAATCTTTGGAGCGCGATGCCAGCAAGCCCCCGGCGGAGCCGGCGAAGGAGCCGTTCCGACACCTGTAGCGGGGAAAAACCGGGAGATCACGTCTCAAGAATGGCATACATCCGACTGCGCGATATTTCCAAGAATTATTCCCGGGATGTGCGGGCTCTGGACGGGGTGTCGTTCGAAGTTCACGAGCAGGAAATCGTGACGATCGTCGGACCGTCGGGGTGCGGCAAGTCTACACTGTTGCGAATGATCGCCGGCCTGGACTTTCCTACGGCCGGCACGATTGAGATTCGCGATGCCGTCATGAACCAGGTTCCGGCACGCCAGAGAAACATCGCCATGGTGTTCCAGTCCTACGCGCTCTATCCGCACATGACCTGTTTTGAGAATCTGGCATTAAATCTTCGCCTGAAGAAGGTTCCGGCGCGGGAGATCGAGAATCGCGTGCGCGAAACGGCGCGCCTGCTGGCCATCGAAGATCTGCTGCAGAAAAAACCCCGGGAATTGAGCGGCGGGCAGCGCCAGAGGGTTGCGGTTGGCCGGGCGTTGATTCGCAAGCCCGACGTATTTTTGTTTGACGAGCCGCTGAGCAACCTCGACGCCTTATTGCGGGAGCGGGTACGGCACGAACTGAAGGAACTGTTCCGAAAGATTCATGCCACGGTGATTTATGTGACGCACGACCAGGTGGAAGCGATGACGCTGGCCGACAGGATCATCGTTCTGGATAAAGGCAAGGTCCAGCAGATCGGAAAGCCCGAAGAGCTGTACGCCACTCCCGCCAATTCCTTCGTCGCTTCCTTTATCGGATCGCCCTCCATGAATCTGTTTGAGCGCGACCTGGAGCAAGGCGCGTTTCGGCTGGGACCGGAAATCGTGAAAACATCCCTGGACTGGTCGGGCCAGGCGATCATCGGCATCCGTCCCAAAGATGTTTCGTTCGCCCAGGACGGCATTCCCGCCCAGGTGCGCTGGGTGGAGCATCTGGGAGAGCAGTATCTGATCGGAGTACGAGTCGGAGAGACCCCGTTGACCATGATCGAAGCGCGGCGCCCATCCTCCGACGACGTGCATCTTCGAATTGAATCGGAACATGTGCATGTCTTTGAAAAAAGCAGCGGTGTCAATCTTTCTCGGGGCCGGGCTCGCGATTCTGTTGGCCTATAGCCTGCGGGGCTCGAAATCGGCAGGCGGGCCCGGGCTCGCGGTTCTCATGGAGCCTGACGGAACCGGCGTGTGGGGGGATCTGGTGCGCCAGTTCAATCGTGAGTACCCGGGTCCTCCGGTTCGCCTGATCGAAGGGCCACCGGCCACGAACACCCGCGAGGATCTTTATTCCACTTCGTTTCTCTCGGGGGATGCGAGCTACGACATCGTTTATTGCGACAGCGTCTGGGTGGCGAAATTCGCGGCCGCCGGATGGTTGCGGGATCTGTCCGGAAAAATTTCCGATGACGATCGGGCCGCCTTCCTGCCCGCGGAAATTCAGGCCGGTTCCTACCGGGGCAAGCTGTACCGCATTCCCGCGTTCACCGATGCGGGCGTCCTGTTTTATCGAAAGGATCTGGTCCAGAAGCCTCCCGAGACGTTTCAGGAACTGTTCCATCTGGCCAAGTCCCTTCAGACGCCGCAACGCTGGGGATATTTGTGGCAGGGAAAACAATACGAAGGGCTGGTCACCGTATATCTGGAAGTATTGTGGGGCTACGGCGGGGATTGGATCGACACAAAGACACGGGAAGTGAAATTGGACAGCCCGCAGGCCGTGCAGGCCCTTAATTTCCTGAAAAGCACGGTTGGCACGATCTCCCCTCCGGCGGTTACAACCTACACCGAGGAGGACACCCGCATCATTTTTCAGAACGGCCGGGCCGTATTTCTGCGCAACTGGCCGTACGTTTGGACCCTCATCCGGAACTCGGACGGACCGCTGAAGGAGAAGGTCGGGATCGCTCCGGTGGTGCATGCCCCCGGCCAGAAAAGCGCAGGCACGCTCGGCGGCTGGGGTTTTGGAATATCCAGTTACAGCCGCAACCCCGAGCGGGCATGGCAATTCATCAAGTTTATTACGAGCCCGGAACAGCTCCGGCAGGTACAGAAGCGGCAGGGACGCATCCCCTCGCGAACGAGCATGATTCCACCGGAAATGCTTCCGGTGGTGGAAAGCGCCCGCCCGCGCCCCTCCATTCCGGAGTACGCGCAGGCCTCCGACATTTTGCAGCGTTGGATCAGCGCGGCTCTCACCGGCCGCGTCAGCAGTGAGCAGGCCGTGAAGGAAGCGGCGAAGGAAACTTCGCTGCTCTTAGCCAGATAGGGGCCAGACAGGAAGTGTCTCGATCGTGAGAGATCCGATGCAGAAGCTCCGGGGACGAAGCCTGGAAATATTTTTCTATCTGCCTGCCGCCGCGTTGCTCGCCCTGGTGGTTGTATACCCCATAGCCCGCACGGCCTTCCTGAGCTTCACGCGGACGAATCTGGCCACGGGGTTTCACTCCGAATTTGCCGGGGTGCGGAACTACTACCGCCTGCTCTCGGACTCCCGGTTTCACAACGCTCTCCGGGTCACGACAACTTTCACGGTACTTTCCGTCGTCCTGGAATTTGTCCTCGGGCTTGTTCTGGCCCTCGCGGCGGAAACTTTCATTCGGGGCCGAGGGCTGATCCGAGCGATTTTTTTGGCTCCCTGGACGCTTCCGACAGCCATCGTCGCCGTACTCTGGGCCTGGATTTTCAACGATCAATACGGCGTGCTCAATGCGCTGCTCATCCGGGCGCATATCGTCCAGACGCCCATCGCCTGGCTGGCCTCGCCGGTAAGCGCGATGTCCTCGGTCATCATCGCCGACGTCTGGAAAACCACGCCGTTCGTCTTTCTCGTGCTGCTCGCCGGCATGCAGAATGTGCCGCGGGAGCTTTACGAAGCCGTGGAAATCGACGGCGGCGGGGCCTGGTCAAAGTTCCGGCATGTCACCTGGCCGTTCTTGCTTCCCTTTGTGTTCATCGCGCTGGTCTTCCGGCTGATCCAAGCGTTTGCGATCTTTGACCTGGTGTACGTGATGACCGGAGGGGGACCCGGCGGCGCGACCGAGACCGTGTCCGTCTACTCGTATCAGACGTACATGCGATACCTGGACATCGGCTACGGCTCCGCGCAAGTGGGAGCCGTGGTCATTCTTCTGGCCGCCGCCGCTTACGTGCTGTACCGGTTGCTGCTGAGGCAATATGCGCACCTTGTCTAAAATTTTGATCGTAGCGTTCTGCGTGCTTGCCGCGGCGCCCATCGCCTGGCATGTCATCTCCTCGCTCAAGACCTCCAGCGAGCTCGCCAGCATCCCGCCCACGCTGTGGCCCCGGGCCGCGACCCTCGACAACTACAGGGAACTCTTCACACGGCGTTCGTTCGGACGCTATTACGCCAACAGCTTTGTCATCGCCGCTTTGTCCAGCCTGCTGTGCGTAGCGGTGGGCTCGCTGGCCGCCTACGGCCTGGCCCGCACCAGCTCCGTCATCCGCAAGATCACGACGTCCAGCCTGTTGATGGTGGCCTTTTTCCCGCCGATCGTTCTGCTGTTTCCGCTGTACGAGATGGTTCGAGCGGCCGGCCTGGTGAACCATGCCTGGGGGTTGATCCTGCCCTACGCCGCGCTGAATCTTCCGCTGACCATCTGGCTGCTCACCGGCTATTTCGAGCAGATTCCGTACGAGATGGAAGAGGCGGCCGCCATGGACGGGCTTTCTCGCCTGCAAACTTTCGTGAAGGTCATCTTGCCTCTGTCCGCGCCGGCGCTCGCCACCACGGCAATGCTCGCCTTCATTTTTGCCTGGAACGAATTCCTGTTTGCCCTGACCTTCATGAACCGGGAATCCTCCAAAACCATAACGGTGGGCGTGGCCACGTTGAGCGGAGCGTTTACGTATGAAATTCCGTGGGGATTGCTGGCCGCCGGAGTAGTGGCCAGTTCGTTTCCACTCATACTGCTGGTGACGGTCTTCCAGCGCAGAATCGTTGCGGGCTTGACTGCGGGCACAGGCAAATAAAATCCAATGCGAACATACAAATCGAACATCCAAATCTTAGTTGCCGGACTTGATTTGCTTGTCGTTTCCCCCGTTTTGAATATACTCCTGATGCCGGTCCTTACGATCTGCTCACGGCCACATGCTCGCCGCATGCCGACCGAGCAGGTTCCCGGGAAACGGCTGATTCGTCCGAAGCCATCATTTTCAGTTGGCAACAACCGGTATTTATAAGGTCACGATTCGAACGAAATGGTGGGGGGCCGGTCCATGCGCTCGGTAATTCAATTCACTGGTTTGGTGGTGGCAGTCCTCTGCGCCAGCGTTGTCTGGGCGGACAATCCGGGAATCGTTCAGGGAGTCGTGAAGAGCGCTGCCGGCCAGCCCGTTGCGGGAGCCTACGTAAAACTGATCGACGCGGATAAGGGTTTGACCATCATGGTTGTTTCCCAGGAACACGGCCGCTATACAGCCAAAAATCTGCTGACGGGGAAATACACGGCGCAGGCGATTGGCGGTGATTTTCAGAGCAAGACCGCTCCGGTGGATGTTACCGGAACGAAGCCGGCGGTTGCCGATCTATCGTTGAGCGAGCAGCGCGCTCCGGAACTGGCGCCGGGTTGGCCGGGCACGCCCGGGGTCGTCGGCGGCGGTGAAGAGTGGAACAAAAATCCCATACCGGACCTGCCGGACGGGCCTGGAAAAGAACTGGCCCTCACCCGTTGCGGCCAATGCCACGCACCCAGTTGGTTTACGAGTTTCCGGGGAGAGCGCGCCAATTGGGCGGCCCTGATCGATTCCATGCGCACGAACATTGCCGCCAAACCGGGGACCAGGGACTTTACCGCAGAGGAAGTCAAGACGCTGACCGATTATTTCGCGGCGCACTTCTCCAGGCCGCGCCCCGATCCAAACAGCCGCCTGCCCAGGACTTTGGCCAAGGGCATCGAAAGAAAATACGTGGTGGTGGATTTCAAGATTCCCAGGATCGAAGTCGAATCGCACGAGATGACGGTCGACGCCCAGGGAAACGGCGTGGTCGGCGAAAGAAACGGCGGGATGGTGGGGCTGTTGGACCCGGGAACCTTCGCGTTCAAGGAATTTGTTCCCCCGGCCTCGCGCTCACCCCGGGTCCGCATCGGCGCGATCAGCAATGGCCGTGGCGACACGGTCTGGATGCTCGACGCCGGTCCCAACCACCGCTGGCTCGAATTGAACACCAGGACCGGGGTGTTCCGATCCTTCCCAGTGCCCCCTTCCATCAAGGGAGCGGGAATCGGCAACACCATTCGCCAGCATCCCAATGGAACTGTCTGGGTGGCCAGCGGCGGAGGAAACGGGATGGTAGGTTTGGATCCCGCCACCGGCAAGTTCACGCTTTACCAGGCGCCGGAGGGAATTAAATCCGGCAGAAGCGTTGGGCCATATGGGTTTGCGATCGACGGTGGGGGGAGCATCTGGTTTGCGGAGTACCTCAATAATGGCGTAGGCCGCCTGGATATCGAAACCGGCAAAATCGACGAATTCAAGTCGCCGATTGCAGGCTCGGTGCCGCGAAAAGTAGGCGTCGATAACCACGGAGATATCTGGGTCGCGCTGCATGAAACCGGGCAGCTTCTGAAAATCAACTACAAGAATCCATCGGACATGAAAACCTATTTGCCTCCCAGCAAACATCCGGGCACGTATTCCCCCTGTGGGGATTTGAAGAACGGATACATGTGGGTGAGCGAACAGGCCGTCGACAAGCTCGCTCGCTTCGATCCCAAGACAGGGAAATGGGCTGAGTTTGCGGTTCCTTATGCGGAAACCGATCTTCGACGCATCGAGGTCGACCAGGCACGCCCGAATCGCATCTGGTGGACCGGAACGCTGTCCGGCCATTTCGGTTATGTGGAGATGCTCGACCAGTAAAAAGTTTTCGAGAAAGGCTTTCGTGCATGTTCCCCGGGAGAAGATCCGCTCGTCTGGAAACAGGCGGAGCGGCAACATTAAGGTCTGAACGAGATAGATGGAGGAAATATGGCAAGCACACGATTTCGCGTCGTCCCGGTCATGCTGATCATGGCGTTCCTGATCGCATTTTGCGCCCCCACTTATTTGCAGGCCCAGAAACTCGGCTCCATCAACTTCCCCACCTCCGGCGCCGCGGCGGCCCAGCCCAGTTTCGTCGAAGGCGTGAAGGATCTATACAGCTTCCAGTTCGATCAGGCCGCTGTGGCCTTTCAGAAGGCGGAGCGAATCGATCCTGATTTCGCCATGGCTTACTGGGGCGAAGCTATGAGCCACAATCATCCCCTTTGGGCGGAGGTAAACGTGGACCAGGCCAGGAAGTCGCTGGAAAAGCTGGCGCCCACGCTGGATGGACGCATCGAAAAAGCGCAAACCCCCAAAGAAAAAGCTTTCCTGCAGGCGGTCAATGAGCTTTTCTACACGCCCGGCGACAAACTGACGCGCGACGTCACCTATTCCAAGGCCATGGCCAAAATGCACGCGCAGTGGCCCGAAGATGATGAAGTTTCGATTCTCTACGCGCTTTCGCTTCTGGGTACGGTCCGCCCCGGCGATACCGGCTTTCGCCGCCAAGCCCTGGCGGCGTCTATCGCCCTGAAACTGTTCCAGAAAAATCCCAATCATCCCGGCGCGGCGCACTTCATCATCCATGCCTTCGATGATCCCGACCACGCCATCCTGGCACTGCCGGCGGCCCGCGCCTACGCGTCTATCGCCCCTTCGGCGGCTCACGCGCTGCACATGCCCTCGCACATTTTCGTCCAGCTGGGCATGTGGCAAGACGTGGTGGCCTCCAATGTGGCCGCCTACAAAGTTGCCGAAGACGAAATTGCCCAGCTGCACACCCCGGAAGGACGGGAGGATTTTCATACTTTGGCCTGGCTCGAATATGCCAACCTGATGCTGGGCAAGTTTGACGACGCCGCAAAAAACGTCGAGTGGGCAAAGCAGGCCGCCGACCGCAATCCCGGCAACGCCGCCATCCAGCAAAGCTATCTCGGCATGCGCGCGCGATATATCCTGGAAGCTCAGAAATGGGAACAGATTCCCTTGCCCGTGCCGACTCCATCGGCAGGCGCCGGCGTGCCCGGCATAGGCGTCGCCACCGGCAATGCTTCGCGCTTCAGCAATAACGGCTCCTGGACTTTCATTGCCGGATTCAGCGCCGCCAAGATGGGCAACCCCGCAGAAGCCGACCAAGCCGCCGCGCAACTCCATGCCATGGCCGAACGGGCTGCCGCAAGCGGCAACCCTTATGCGGCCAAGCCGTTCACGATCATGGAAAAGGAAGTCAGCGCGGCCGCGCAACTCTCCCGCGGGCAGAAGGATGATGCCGTGCGCCTGGCAAGGGAAGCCTCCGATGTGGAGATGACCATGTCGGCGCCTTCCGGACCTCCAGACCCCATCAAACCCGCCACGGAGTTTTATGGTGAAGTGCTTCTGGACGCGGGCCAACCGGCACAGGCCGTCGCCGCATTCGAAAAAGCCCTGCTGCGCATGCCCAACCGCGCAGCTTCGGTGGAAGGTCTGGCGCGTGCAACAGAAAAAAACGGGGGTGCGAGCGCTGCCCGCTGAACGTCGCGGCTTTAAAAAATTGTTGCTGTGCCAGCCTGCCGGTTCAAGTTAGGATGGGATTTGCGACCGGGTTTGGCGCGTGTGTTTGGCGGGATTGATTTCGAGTTCTCTCTTTGGGGACGAAAGGATACTGAATACCGCATGATGAGAATAATTTCCTGGTGGACGTCAAAGATTCTCACTCTGGCAGCGATTCTGCTGGCCGTGTCCGCGACGGGCGTCGCGGCCACTTCGCCTGCCGGCCTGTGGGACGCCGTCGTCGTCGTGAATAAGGTCGAAATCCCGTTTCGTTTCGAAATCGATATCTCCGGAAACAAAGTCCAGGGATTTTTCTTCGAGGGCGATCGCAAGGTTGGCTCAACTTCAGGAAGTTTTTCAAATAACATGTTGAAGCTGGACTACGATTTTCTGAATACCACCCTGCAAGCCACCTTCAGCGATGACCAGCTGCACGGTACTTATCTCAATCACCGCCCCAAAGGCGTTCCGTTGGAGTTTCGCGCCCGGCGATATACTCCTCCGCCACCGGAACAGGCGGATGCGCCCAACGTCGCGGGAAGTTGGGACCTGCACCGGACAGCGAAGGACAATTCCAAGCTGGACGTTTCCTGGAGGCTTTACTTGCGCCAGTCCGGCGCGGACGTTTCCGGCGCCATCCTGAGGACTTCCGGCGATACCGGCACATTGACCGGGCGCTGGAAGGACGGCGTGCTGACGATGAGTCATTTTGCCGGCGAAAGGCCGTTGCTGTTCGAGGCGCGCCTCAATTCGGACGGCACGCTCAATATCACGCTGGACCACCGGTTCACTTACCGCGCCGCGCTCACCTCCGAGGCGCGCGCCAAGGATATCCCGGAGCCTCCCGACCCAACGCGCTTCACGAGCGTGAAAGATCCGACCGAGCGGTTCCATTTCAGCGGTTTGGACCTCAATGGGAAAATGGTTTCCGATGAGGACCCGCAATTCAAGGGCAAGGTCGTCCTGCTGACAATCGGCGGAAGCTGGTGCCCGAACTGCCACGACGAAGCGCCTTTCCTGGTCGATCTCGACAAGAAACTTGCTTCGCGCGGGCTGGTCATTGTCGGGCTCTTCTTTGAACAGTATCCCGAATTGGCCGAGGCCCGGCCGCACGTTCAGGCATTCATCCGGCGCTACGGCATACGCTATCCGATGCTGGTGGCGGGCACGCCCGATCAAGCCGCCAAGAAGCTTTCGCAACTCGTCAATTTTGGCGTGTTTCCCACCTCGATTTTCCTCGGGCGTGATGGCCGCGTGAGGGCCGTGCACGCGGGCTTCGCCAGCGCCGCCACCGGTGAAGAGCACATACGGCGCGAAAACGAAGATACCTCGCTGATCCAGCAACTTCTGGCGGAAAAACCTTGATTCCCGCCCGCGTTCGTTCCGGCGTGGAAAAGCAGCCACCCGCCGAATTATTTTCCGCCGCTACCAGGCAATTTTTTTCGTCGACATCCTTCCCTTTTCCGTAGCAGCAGTTTTGCGGACACAATCTTTATTTTCTCTGGAGTTTTGTTGAATGCCTTCCACTCCATATGCTAGCGTTCCAGTGCCATTCATCCGAAAATCGAGGGCCCGGAGATCCGCACGGAAATGGCAAAGGGAATTTCCAGGGAGATCGCACGTTGCGCGCACCCACGGTAAGCGAAACCATCGACCGGCGTCCCCTGAGCCGCTTTCAGATCGTTACGATGATTCTGTGCGGCACGGTCATCGTGCTCGACGGCTTCGACACCCAGACCATCGGATTCCTCGCTCCCTCGATGGCCGACACCCTGCATATCCCGGTGAAGACGTTCGGGCCCGTCTTCGGCGCTGCGCTGTTCGGTCTGATGATCTCCTCCATGGCGGCCGGCCCCATCGCTGACCGCTGGGGACGCAAATGGCCGATCGTATTTTGTACGTTGACGTTCGGAACGTTCGCGATTCTCACCGGCCGCGCCACCACGTTTCGCGAATTGATCGCCTTCCGATTTTTGACCGGCCTGGGCCTGGGCGGGGGGTTGTCCAACGCCGTGGCGCTGCTGTCGGAATACGCACCTCGACGCCTTCTCTCCATTCTTGTAGGCATCCTTTATTGTGGAATGCCCACCGGGGCGCTGCTGGGCGGCCTGGTAAGTTCGGTGATGCTTCCCCGCTGGGGTTGGCAGTCGGTCTTCTACGCGGGTGGAATATTGCCGTTCGCGCTGGCCCTGCTACTGATCGCGATCCTTCCTGAATCGGTCCGTTATCTGGAAGTTTCCGGAGCGGACCGGCGGGAAATTTCGAAAATTCTGGCACGTATTTCGCCCGAGCTTGCCGATGCGCCGATGTCGCGTACGTCACTGGACGACCGGCGCAGAAAATCCCCGGTGAAGCACCTGTTCACGCAAGGCCGCGCGCCCGGAACAATTCTGCTGTGGATTCCCTATTTCATGAATCTCCTGATCCTGTATTTCACGGTGAGCTGGCTGCCCGCCCTTCTCCGGCAAACCGGCCTGCCGGTTTCCGCGGGGATTATAGCGATCACGGTGTTCAGCGCCGGGGGGATTATCGGGTCATCCTCAGAAGGGTACCTCATGAACTGGTGGGGCGCCGGCGGCGCCCTCCTCACTCAATTCATATGCACAGCGCTGCTCATCGCATCGCTGGCGTATTCCATTTCGTTTCCGCTTACGATTGCGATCACGTTTGTCCTCGGCGTCGTGGTGCAGGGCGCGCAAGGCGGGCTGGGCGTCATCGCCGCCACGATTTACCCGACTTCGATCCGATCCACCGGCATCGGCTGGGCGCTCGGTGTTGGGCGCGTCGGTTCGATTGTTGGCCCCCTGCTTGGCGGATGGATGCTGACACTCGATTGGGGCCCGCGCCAGATACTGCTGGCCGGAGCAGTCCCTGCGGTGTTGTCAGCCGCCGCCATCCTGCTGAATATCTGGTTCCAGAAAAAATCTCCCCCAAGTCCGCAGGAAGCCGAAATCATCGAAGAGCAGCCCGCGTCACCCGCATCGTAACGGCTGCATGGGCGCGCATTTCCTGGTCTTGGGTGCTTGCTGGTCTTCGTTCCTAAGTTTGTAAATCCCGGCTGTACCTGCGACCATTCATCTTCCGCCGGACAACTCCGTCCCGCGACTCGGCCATCCAACCGGGTGTAAAGACTCGATAAAAAACCCGGCATTCGCCGGCCTGGACCGGGAGCGCAGGAGAAAACATGACCCGCACGATGGTGGGCAGCAAAAATGGCATTCTTTCAAATTTACTCACAATAGCGGGATTGGGCCTGGCGCTTTCCCTCGGAACGACTTCCGCATCGGCCCAGCGGGATCAACCCGGCGATGTTCAGGCGACAGCCCAACCGCAGCAGGTAGTCCCCTCAACCCTGACCTTGCCCGCTGGAACCATGATTCGCCTGCGCGTGGACGAGTGGCTTTCCAGCGATCGAAACCTGCCGGGCGACGCCTTCAGCGCCACGCTGGATCAGCCGATTGTGGTGGACGGATGGGTGGTCGCGCGACGCGGCCAATCGGAAACCGGCACGGTTACCGAGGCGAAAAAAGCGGGGCGCGTCAAAGGAACTTCTCAGTTGGGCGTGCAACTGAATGAATTAACGCTGGTCGATGGCCAGCAATTAGCTCTGCAGACCCAACTGCTGCAAAGTTCGGCCGGCACTTCACAGGGACGCGATGCCGCAGCCATCGGAACCACAACGGGAGTGGGCGCCGTGATTGGCGCCATCGCGGATGAAGGCGCCGGTGCGGCCATTGGCGCGGGTGCGGGAGCTGTCGCGGGAATTGTCGGCGTGCTCAGCACGCGCGGGAAGGCGACCGTCATTTCTCCGGAAACGATTCTTACCTTCCGGCTGGAAGCGCCGCTTACGATTTCCACCGAGCGAAGCCAGTTCGCCTTTCTCCCCGTAACGCAGGAAGATTACGATTCCCGCGAACCGGGCAGCCGTCCGCAACATATGGCGGTTCCCCGCCGCGCTGCATATCCGCCGCCGTATTACGCTTATCCGTATCCGTGGTATCCATACCCGTACGGGTTTTATCCGGGCGGATTTTCTTTTGGATTCTATCGAGGCTTCGGCTTTGGCCCCAGGTTTGGCCGCGGATTTGGACGCCGTGGCGGAGGCCGCCGTCGCTAGCCCGTCAGCGACGGTCACGAACCGGCGCTGCGATTCAAATTCAGACTGTTTCGCGCTTCTGTGATTCGCCTCCAAGCGCGCAGCGTTTCTCCCACGGTCCACGCCTGCGCGATGCAGCCGCGGGGCGTAAACGGCTCATCCCCATCAAAAATTTCACTGGCCGTGCCGAGTCCAGCGGCTTCGATATGATGAAGCATCGGTTCCAGCAAGGACATCGCCGCCTCCGGGTTCCGGTAGACGCGCAAGTGAGCCAGCGCGAAGGGACCAAGCAGCCAGCCCCACACCGTCCCCTGGTGATAGGCTTCATCGCGCTTTTCGACAGATCCCCCGTAACGGCCTTGATAGCCGGGTTCGGCGCGGCTCAGGCTGCGCAGCCCGAATGAGGTGAGCAGTTCGCGCGCGCAAACGTCCACCACCGCCCGCTGCCTTTCGGGAGTCAATGGAGACTCCGGCAGCGAAACCGCAAAAATCTGGTTGGGACGCAGCGCCGCATCGTTGTTACTGCCGCCGTTTCCGCCAGGACCGTCAATCACATCGAAACAGAAATTTCTGCCTGGATTCCAGAGGCGATCAAAGCCGGCCCGGGCGCGCTGCGCCAGGCCGGCGTAACGCTCCGGAGCGTGTCCCAGTGCGCGCGAGAATTGCGCCATGGATGTCGCGGCATTGAGCCAGAGCGCGTTGATTTCGACGGGTTTGCCGATTCGCGGCGTCACCACGCGATCGCCAACCTTCGCGTCCATCCACGTCAGTTGAACGCCCGTTTCGCCGGCATAAAGCAGGCCATCGGCCGGATCGACATGAATGTTGTAGCGCGTGCCGCGGACGTGCGCTTCCAGGATTCCGGCGAGCACGGGGTAGAGCTCGCGCAGCAACTCGATATCGGCGGTCGCGTCGAAATACTCGCGAACGGCCTCAAAATACCAGAGCGCCGCGTCCGCCGTGTTGTATTCGGGCGCCGCGCCCGCGCCTGGAAAACGATTGGGCAGCATTCCCTCGCGGACAAAGTGCGCGTAGGTCCGCAGAATGTTGCGCGCAATCTCCGCACGCCCGGTGACCAGGCAAAGCCCGGGAAGAGCGATCATGGTGTCGCGGCCCCAGTCGTCAAACCAGGGATACCCCGCGAGGATGGTTTGCGTATCGGCCACGCCCTGCAAAGGGCGCGCCACGACAAATTGGTCCGCCGCAAGCACAAGCTGTGGAATCGCCGGAGGAGCGGTTTGCGCGGCTCCCGGATTTTCCAGGTAAAACTTTTCGAGCAGAGCGCGCGATTCCTTTTGGTGCGCCGCGTACGAGGCTTCGCCATCGAGCAGCGGGGAAGCTTCGGTACTCGCAACAATCGTGAGCGATTCTCCCGGGGCAAGCGTGGCGGTGAATTCGCCCGCGAAGAAGTGGTCGGTGCGATCGCGAAGGCCTCGCGCGCGTTCCGCCGAAAGATCGAAACCTCGATACCAGTCCTTCGCGGGCCGGACGACTCCCGAATCGCTCAGGATGTAGAACGGGACCGCCCCCTGGAAAGCCGTGACGCACAACCCGTGCTCCACCGGAACGACATCCATCTTCATGCTTCCCGCCGTTGTCGTGCCATGTTCCGGGCCGTAGTCCACCAATGCTTTGATGGATAGCGCGACCGGAGCGCTCGCCCGCACGAGCCGGTAAACGATATATGTGGTGTTGGCACGCGACTGCAAAAAAACGCGTTTTTCCAGCAGCGCGTCGGCCAGGGCAAATGTCCACACGGGCGTGGTTGCTTCCAGGCGAAATCGTTCGATGTAGCGAAAGCCTTCCGGTGCGATGGTTCGGTCGGCCCAGCGATTTGTGGCCAGTGCAAATTGCTCGCCGGCGTACCGCGCCGTCTCTTCGAGTTTTTCCAGCAGAAGCGTTCGCCCAAAGGGAGGCTGCAAGGCGGCGACCAGGAGTCCGTGGTAGCCGCGCGTCTGGTGACCCGCAAGCGTGCCGAACGCATATCCGCCGATGCCGTTGGTCACGAGCCATTCGCGCGATTCCGCTTCCGCAAGGTCGCAGCAGATTTCACGGCCGAAATCGACCGCGGAAGGAAATGCAGGCAAGGAATTGTCGGCCGGGCGCTTCACAGGGGAATCATGGAGCCAGCGAGGTGTGCTGGCCAGCAAATTTTTCAGGAAGAAATCCGATCACCGCAGAATAGGGCCATGCCGCTAGTAGCGGATGCAGCTTACTTGAGGTGGGGAGGCGTAGCGGAAACGGGTTCCGCGCTTTCCGGGGCGGCTTCCAGCTTGGAGGCCCAGTGCGACAGGTGATTCAGTGAGATCTCGTGCGTGCGATCCAGTTGCAGGGGCGTGATGGAGGCCGCGCCATCGAAAATTGCGGCGTAATCGCTTTTGGGATCGAGCCCTTCAATGTGCTCCTGTTCGAGAAGCCAGTAAAAACTGCGGCCGCGCGGGTCGGTGCCTTCCTGCAGGATATTGCGCGTGACCTTCTTAGATTGCCTGGTAAAGCGCACGCTGCCGTTCCAAGCCAGGGGCACGTTCACATTGAGCAATACGCCCTGCGGCATGCCGTCGGCAAGCACCAATTGCGCCAGATCCCGCGCGAATTTCGCAGCGTGCTCGAACCGGAATGCCCTGCCCTTGTGCGCCATCGATACGGCAATGGACGGGATGCGATTGATCGCGGCTTCCATGGCCGCGCCCACCGTCCCTGAATAGAACACGTTTTCGCCGAGGTTTCCGCCGCGATTGACCCCGGAAATCACCAGATCGGGCCGGTTGGGCAGCAGCTTGTTGAGCGCGAGGATCACCGAATCCGCCGGCGTGCCTTCGACCGCCCATTCGCGCTCCGCCACGTGCTCCCAGAAGATCGGTTGCCGCAACGTCAGCGACTGCGCGGCGGCGCTGCGCTCATGGCTCGGCGCGACCACGCTGATCGTCCCCAGCCCTTCGACCGCCTGGACAAGCGCGCGCAAGCCTTCCGCTTGTATGCCGTCGTCGTTGGTAATCAGAATGTGTGCCATGGATGTCTCTAGGAGCGGGAGCGGCCGCATCATTGAGGACGCAAAACTCTTTCCTTAAAAATGCTCCCTGGCCTGTTTGAAAAGCTCAGCATTCGCCGGCTAAAGCCTGAATTCAGGTCCGTCCCACTCTACTTGAATACTCTAGCAGCAATAGCCGAGACCCAACAAGATGCAGGGGAAAAACCGTTTCCTGGATTGCGTATCAAGAATGCCGGGAGAGCGGCTTGCCAAGCAAGGAGAGAAAAAAATGGTCGGGACGACTGGATTTGAACCAGCGACCTCACGCACCCCAAGCGTGCGCGCTACCAGGCTGCGCTACGTCCCGACTGTGCCTTCAGCGTATCACTCGGATTCCAGAACCGTCAACAATGAGCGGAGCGAGTCGCGCAGGTCCAGCAATATCTTGCGATTCAGCGCCAGGCCAGGCTGCTGAACCGGTTGCGCGGAATGCGGTTCGGTGTAGTCCCCGGTGTGGTCCTGGGCCGATCCGGCGGCGCCGCTTGAACCGTTCGAACCTGCGGCCAGGTCGCGCAAGTGGCGCCGCGCCCCAGCGATGGTGAAGCCTTCGTCGTACAGCAGGCGCTTGATCACGAAGACCATGTCGATGTCCTCGCGGCGGTACAGCCGGTGCCCCTTAGGACTCTTGACCGGCTCGAGCATGGGGAATTCGGTCTCCCAATAGCGCAGCACGAACGGCTTGGTGGAGGTCAGACGGCTGACCTCGCCGATCCGGAACAAGTTCTTGGCCGGAATCGCCGGTCCGGGTTGTTCGTTGCCTTCCATGGGTCCCATCCTAATCTGATTCTAGCGCGTGTCAACGCCTTCGCGTAGTTGCCACATCGAGATCCATCCGCCACGTTTCCGGTTCGTACCAGCCCCCCCGGAAAGCCCCGAGCAGGGCAGGCTTTAGCCTGTCGGGTTCGATTTGTAACGCAGCATCCGTGCGACAGGCTGAAGCCTGTCCTACAAAGAAACAAAATCACTCGCGCGCTTTGGAACGGCCGGGCGAGCGTCCGCGTTCGCCGCGCTCGCGCTTTTCCTTCAGGCGCTGCAGGAAACGAATGGGAGCGCCGAGGAAATCGAATGTCTTGCGCAGCTGGTTTTCGAGAAAACGCTCGTAACTGAAATGCAGGCGCTTGGATTGATTGGTGAACAGAATAAACGTCGGCGGCGATGTGGCCGCCTGCGTAACGTAGTAAATCTTCACCCGGCGCCCGGTGGGCGAAGTGCCGCGGTCCAGATCCACTCCTTCGAGCCAGCGATTCAGCTCGCCGGTGGAGATGCGCCGGCGCCGCGCGTCGGCGACGCGATCGATCAGATCGAATAATTTTTCGGTGCGCTCGCCGGTCTGCGCCGAGACAAAAATAATCGGCGCGTAATCCAGAAATTTGAAGCGCGTGCGCACGATTTTTTCGTAGTCCTCCATCAACTGCGCGGAATTCACTCTGCCCGTGACGGCTTTCCTGCGCACCACCGACGTGTGCTTGCGGGTGCGCGCCTGCACCACGTGGGGCTTGGTTTCCTGCCTTTCCAGTTCCCGCTGGGCCTTCTCCGCGGCGGCTTCCAGCGCCAGATCCCATTTATTCATCACGATGATCACCGAGCAGCCAGACTGCTCCGCATAGCCCGCGATGTTCGCGTCGCTGGCCGTCACGCCCAGGCTCGCGTCCACGATCAGCAGGGCGACGTCGGCCTGCTCCAGATGACGCCGCGCCATGATCACGCTCAATTTTTCCGCGACAAGTTTCGTTTTGCCCTTGCGGCGAATCCCGGCCGTATCCACGAAGCGGTACGTGCGCTCGCCGCGCTCGACGATCGTGTCCACGGCGTCGCGCGTGGTTCCAGCAATGTCGGAGACGATGGCCCGCTCCGCGCCGGCCAGGCGATTGAGCATCGTCGATTTGCCCACATTGGGCCGCCCGATGATCGCGACGTTGATCTGTCTGGAAGCCTCCTCGCGCGTGTCCGGCTCCTGCTGCGATACGTCTCCCGATTCCAGAGGCGCCGATTCTACGCTTGCGGTGATGGCCTCCATCAGTTCGTCAATGCCGTAGCCATGTTCCGCCGAAACCGGAAACACATCTTTCGAAAGCTCGTAAAACGGCGCGGCCAGCGATTCCTGCATTTGCGTGTCGACCTTATTGGCCACAATCGCCAGCGGCTTGCCCGTGCGGCGCAACAGGCGCGCCAGCTCGGCATCCAGACCGCGTCATGCCCGCGCGCACGTCCACGACGAGCAAGAGTTGCGACGCGGATTCGATGGCCACTTGCGCCTGGCGAAGGATTTCGCGCGGGATGGCGGCCTTGTCGTCCGGCACGATTCCGCCGGTGTCCACGATTTCGAACGCGCGGTCCTGCCACGTCGCCGTGCCGTAGATGCGGTCGCGCGTGATTCCCGGCTCGTCGGTCACGATCGAGCGCCGCGTGCCGGTCAGCCGGTTGAAAATCGTGGATTTGCCGACGTTGGGCCGGCCGACAATGACTACAGAAGGCAATTTTTCAGTCATAAATAGGGACACTTCGAACCTGGAACGGGAGGCTCGGAAGCTTCCAGTGTATCCTACCGGGCGCGGAAACAGAAGGCGCAAGGCTTACTGGCGCTGGCCCGGTCTAAACAGGCTGCGGAAAAAGTGTTTTGGTAGGACGGGCTTCAGCCTGTCGGGTTTGGATTCAAATGCACAAAGCCCGACAGGCTTCACAAGCCGGACATTTGACCGTTTACGGCCAATTCGCAATTTTTCGTGCGTCGCCGGTGAGTTGGAGGATGTGCATTCCCGTGTTGGCGCGATCGACGATGTAGATGTAGCCGCGGTCGTCCACTTCCACGTTGTTGGTCTGGATCACGACTTTGCAAACCTGGTTGGCGCCGGTCCCCACGCAGCGCTTGTCGGTCTTGTCGGTGATCGCGGGAATGTAATACCCGATTTCCTTTGGGTTGTACGGATCGCGCACATCGACGGCGCGCACGCCGGCGTTGAAATGCGCGACAAACACGATGCGCTTGTAATAAATCGGCGACATACTTTCATTGATCGAATGCGTCCCGAAGCGTCCGCCACGGCTGCAGAAGTTTCCACTGGCCTCGGGCACGGTCCACGTGGAAACGCCCAGGATCCTGGTTTCCGTCGTGATGTCGAAGATGTGCAGCATCTGCCTGGCATCCTGGCAACTGTTTTTGAGAGTTTCTCCCGGAACGACCAGGAAGTCGCGTTTGTGTTGCGTGGCGTTCTTGTCGAACTCCGGCAGGTCCATTCCGAGCATTGGAAACGTGGTGTGCGCGCCCACATCCGGCGGCAAATTCACCCGCGCAATCATGGGATATTCCAGATTCGCGTCGGTGGGGTCCTTGGGACCATGAATCAGCTTGTCGCGGTCGAGAATTTCAATCACGCCGTTCACCCCGGTGCCGAAGGCGGCATAAACGCGGTTGCCCTTCGGCCCGGTGGAGATGACGCCGTGCATGTCGGAAGCGAGGGGGCCGGTACCGCCAGGCTGCTGGCCGGGCAGGCCGAAATTGCGGATGAAAACCGGCTCGGACGGATCGCTCAGGTCGTAAACCTGTCCCATGCGCTTGGCACGCCACCCGGGCACTCCGGAAACCAGAAACGCCATGCCCGTGTCGCACTCCCACCAGCTCTTATGAGTGTCGTTCAGCCCGGATTCCACAACCGTGAGTCGCGTGGGTTTGGCGGGGTCGGTTACGTCCCAAATTTCATGAGATGACGAACCACGCGAGCGCAGCAAGTACACCTTGCTCTTGTCGGCGCGCGGCAATTGGCTGCCATCGCACACGCGCGCCATCTGCGCCCCGCTCGCATCGCCCGGGATATGCGCCAGATAGACGGGCTGCCTGGGGTCGGTCACATCGACAATGGACGTGCCGTTGTTTTCCACTTTTCCGGTCAAGGGGTTCAGCGCCGACCCGCCATGGTGGCCGACGTACGCGATCCAGCGATTGCCCTGCTTGTGGATTGTAGGCTGGTAGGCGGAACGACCCTGCAGATCGTTGTAGCCGACAAGCTCCATGTTCTTGCTTTCCGCCTGTTTCTGAGCAAACGCGGGCGCGACTCCCAGCCCGGCAAATAGAAATGCCAACGCAACTCCGGCGACCCGCCCTTTCCAAACGCGATCCCGACCCCACATAGGTCCTCCTTTTTTCTGGCTTTTTTCTGGCTTTCATCTGGCTGTGATCTGGTCCCCGGCCGGGCATGGCTGCCCTGGCGCCTGGGTGCGGCGCGAACTCAATCCCAATTTACATTGTCCTGGTTCGGCTACCGGCCTGAAAGTGTACACCTTCAGGCTTGCCACGACGCGCCACTTTGAATTTGATACAGTGCTTTAAGCCGCCGCAGGGCCCTGCCCCGCAGGGGTTGGGGCGCGGCTCACCGATGAAATATTTCAACTCGTTTCTGCGTAATACTTGATGGATGCGAGGAGACATCCCGAAGGGATGAACCCCGCGGAACAGGCCGTCGCTCAACAGCGGATCGCTCAGGCCCAGGCCGGAAGTGCGGAAGCCTGGGGCGAACTGTATCGGCTACACGCGCCCGCTATTTTCCGCTTCTGCCGCCGGGCCATGCCCACTCGCGAGGACGCCGAAGACGCGACCATGGATATTTTCATCAAAGTCCGCCAGAAGCTCTCGCAATACGATGCCAGCCGGCCGTTCAGCGCCTGGCTGTACGCCGTGGCCGCCAATCATTGCTGGGACCTGTTGCGCCGCAGAAAATTGCGGCAGGACTTGGAGAGTGGAGAAGTGGAAAACATGCCCCTGGAGCATCCTGACCCCGGGCAGCTGGAAAAAATGATCGAGCGCCGCACGAGCCAGGAAGTGCGGCGCGCACTCGACAACCTGCCGGCACGCTCGCGGATGGCGCTTGTGCTGCGCTATTACGCGGAGATGAGCTACGACGAAATTGCGGACACGCTGGGGGTGCGCCGCACGTTCGTGGGCGTGATCTTGCTGCGCGCACGCCACCAGTTGCGCGACGCTCTGGAAGGGCGCGGCGGCGCGAGTCTCGCCGCGGGAGGCGCCTCATGACTCATTTTGATGAAATGGCGTGCCTGCTCTACCTCGAAGGCCAGCTGGATGCCGCGCGCGGCCAGGAACTGGCCGCCCATGCAGGCGAGTGCGCGGCGTGCCGCGAACTGCTGCATGCGCTCGAACGCGAATCGCAGATGCTTGCCGGCGCCCTTACCGAAGAAAATGAACCGGTGCCCGCACACCTGGCCGGCGAGCAAGGCTGGAGTTTGCCGTCCTGGGTATGGACTCTGGCATTTGGAATTTTTGCGGCAGGCGCGTACTGGGTGTGGATCGATGGAATCAGTCCCTGGCTCGCTCAATTGAGCACCGCAGGCTTCGGTGAAACCGATTTGTTGACCATGATACTGTTCAGCGGAGCGTTCTGGGAAGGATGGAGTGGCATGATTGACTTCATACAAATTGCAGGTTTGCTGGTTGTGGTGATCGTGGCGCTGGGCCTGGTCCGGCGGCGCTTGCGCCGTACTACGGCAATCGCCGTTGTCCTGTCGGGTCTGCTGTTTGTGTTGGCCCTGCCGCAGCCCGCCTCGGCCGCCGAAGTGCGTCGTGGACGATCGGTTTTCATCCCGGCTTCCGAGACCGTGCACAACGACTTGATTGTCACCAGCCCCTCGGTCCGCATTGACGGCACCGTGGAGGGCGACCTGATCGTCTTCACCAGAGAACTCATTATGACCGGCCACGTCACCGGTGACGTCATCACCCTGGCCAGACAGGCGCTGATCGATGGGACCGTGGACGGAAATGTGCGCGTGCTCTCGCAAAGCGTGACGCTCCAGGGAATCATCGGTAAGAACATCACCGCGATTTCGAACTCGATCAATCTGACGCCCAAAGCAAACGTGGGCGGAGGAATGATCGCCGTAGCCAGCAGGGCGGACCTGGACGGCAAGATGCAACGCGACTTATGGGGAATCGTCGGCAGGACCGATCTCGACGGCTTCATTGGCGGGCAGGTATGGCTACGTGGGGGTGGCCTCGCGGTGGCTTCCTCCGCGGAGGTTCGCGGACCAGCCACATTTCATGGAGAGGAAAAGCCTGTGGTCGCAGTGGGAGCCAAGCTGGCGAGTCCCATCCAGACAGAATTTACGCAGGAGCGGCGGCGGTCCAGGAGGTCGGCGGTGCGCCGGGTGTTTCATGAAATTTTCAGTTATGCGGCGGCTTTGGCGGCCGGGATTCTGCTTCTGGTCATCTTCCCCGGCTTCTTCCGCACAACGCTGCGCGAAACTGCCGCGATTGGCATACCCATCGGAGTCGGGGCGCTGGCCTTGATTACGGGAACAATTCTGCTGGTTCTCGGCGTCCTGCTGCTGATCGTCGGTGTGAGCGCGGGAGTGGCGAGCGCCCTGGCCCTCGCACCGGTTCTTTATGTCGCGCAAGTTTTTGTCGGCGCATGGGTCGGAAACAGAATCCTGGGCGAGAAATCGAGTGTCGTGAGCATGGCCATCGGCCGGATGGCGCTGGGCATCCTGATCCTGCACGTCGCGGGGCTCATCCCCGTACTTGGCTCGTTCGTGTGGCTGGTGGTTCTGCTGTGGGGAACCGGCGCGGTCTTGATGGGATTCTACCGGATGTCGCGCGCGCAGGATGTGGCTGTTCCCGCTTAGAGCAAATCAAAACATAGAGGGTCGGAACACGCACGTTCCGGCCCGTCTGTTTCTTTTCCTCAATCAAACTCACTCGCAAGTCTAGGGTTTCTCCACAACTCTCGTAGCAATGATCGTTCGCTGGCCACTTACGTTAAAGAGGGGTCCACGCGCTGAAACCAAGACGCTCGGTGGCCCGATATTTGAACAAGGCTTAACACCATTGCTATCGGAACAAAATCGTCGGTTCCCAGCAAGGTCATGCACTTGTATATCCGTCACCCCGTGACCGGAAAATATCGAAGGGACATCGATAAGATCGATCACCGACGAGGCGTTCGAATTCATAGCTGCAGTGACGCGAGTCGACCGCAGGCGCACGCGATCCGCGACGAGCACGCTGCTCGTGGAACTGCTGTTCCGCAGGATCGAAACCTGCTGTCCCACGGTCAAGTCCGCGGGCGCGGCAAAAATATAACCGGCGGTGCTCACCGCAACGCTATCCGCATGAACGAAATCAACATCAAAAGGAGTTTGAGGCGCCACCGAATACTGCACCGTCGTGACGTCGCCGATATTCAATCCCGTGCCTGTCGCGGACAAGCCCAGCGTCACTATATCGAACTGCTGCAGACCTGCGTTCGTGCTGGTAATCATGCCCTCGACTTCCGTTTCGCTGCTGTCGCTATCCTCGAAGACGATGTTCCGCGCCAGCAACGATCCGTCCGGCTGGATGCCCATATCCACGCTGAGAATCTGATTGGCCTGCAGGCACGCAAAGCCGGGGGTCGAGCAGGCGCCCAAAGGAAATTGAAAGAACGACGTTGTGTTGTCCACTTTCAGTGAAAACGATCCCGTCACATTCTGCAGGGTGAACGTCTTGTCCGAAGCATTGATGTTTCCGGCCTCGCCGACAATGTCTTCGGCTCCCACCAGAGGCGCTCCAGCTCCACCGGGAGTAAACGCCGAAACCGTCGTTCCCGCCATGAAGTCCGCGCCCATCTTTGAGGAAAGCAAATTGTCCAGGCTGACGTCGATCAGAAGTCCGGCCTTGCTATTGGATGCGAGAGTGAAGGCCGTCAAGGGGATGGTCGCCGACAGATTGGATACCGTCGTCGGCGCAATCGTGCAAATCGAACCTACGGTACAGGTCGTGGCTCCGGAAACGATGGAGCTTCCCGTATCGTTTTCAATCGTGAGCACCGGATTCGCGAAGGTCAGCGTCACGCTCGTGTAATTTCCCGAGGGAATATTGGGCGCGGTGGCCAGATACGCGATGTCCGTTTGCAGGCGAGTCAACTCCACGGTCGTGGAGCCGGAAAACAGCGTAACGCTTCCGGGATTCAGCGTCGCGCCGGTCAGAGTCACCTTGGCCGATAGAATGCTCACGGTCGAGGGCGGAGTGTCGGTCATCGCCAGGACCACGGATGAGTTCCCTGAGTTTGAACCCGGTGAACCGAAGATGCTATTGCTGCGGCAGCCCGACATCGCCGCCAGAACGCTCAGCAAAAAAATTATCCCCATGGATCGAAATCGAAACATAGTCCCCTGTATTCTTCCCGCAGGCGGTTGAACCTGCGCCAGCAAATCCTGTGCCGCCACCCTAGTTTTAGGCTAGCACATGGGTTGATTTCAGGCGTGCAATTGCATGCCCGAGTTGAGCAAAGAGTTCCTGCCCCCCGGGCCAGCCCAAAATTCAGGACCAGCCCTGTTTCCGTCCCCTCGAGTTGCCCCCGCAGATTAGTCTGAACGGGTAGCGACGCAGCGGCTTGCCGTGTCCAGCCCGCTTGGGCAAACGAATCCATGTGAGTCTGGAACAAAAGCAATTTCGCGTCCACATCGCCCATATAGAAAGACCCGTATTTTCTATAACTTAGAAAGCTGAAAGAATCCGAAAGGGGAAACTCCACCGAGTCAAAATTGGCAGGCCGGGAAATTTCTACAAATTTCTATGAAGCCAAAATATTTCCACTTTTTGAACGATTTCGCCTGGCTGGCGGTGAAAAGAAGAAATCAGACCAGGCCGAGGCTGCTCCCCACTTCCGCGATCGTTGCACAGGCACGTTCCAGGTCCGCGCGCTTGTGCGTGGCCGCGACCATGGCGCGCAACCGCGCTTTGCCTTCGGGAACCGTGGGAAAACCAACCGCGGGAATGAACACGCCCGCGTCGTAAAGGCGGCGCGAGAATTCAAACGCTTTCGCGCCTTCCCCCACGTGAATGGGCGTGATGGGCGTTTGCGTCGCGCCGGTGGAAAAGCCGAGTTTCTTCAAGCGGCGCTGGAAGAATATCGTATTCGCCCAAAGTTTCCGGATCAGCTTTTCGCCTTCCGGCGAATCCAGCAGCGTGAACGCGGCCTGGCACGTGGCAGCCACCGAAGGCGGATGTCCGGTCGAGAAAAGAAAGGGCCGCGCGCGATGGTATAGAAAATCGATCAATTCGCGCGAGCCGCAAACGTACCCGCCCATCGCGCCCACTGCCTTGCTGAGCGTTCCCACCTGAATGTGCACGCGGCCGTGGCAGCCCAGATGATCCACGGTGCCGCGGCCGTTGCGGCCCAGCACGCCGGAGGCGTGCGCGTCGTCCACCATCATGATGCAGTTGAATTTTTCGGCGAGGCTGCACAATTCCGGCAGCGGCGCGATGTCGCCGTCCATGGAGAAAACGCCGTCGGTAATCAAAAGCTTGTGGCCGGGCCAGTTTTCTGTTTCCCTGCAGAGGCGCTCGCAATCGGCCACGTCCCGGTGCTTGAAAACCCGGATCGCCGCTTTCGACAACCGGCAACCGTCGATAATCGACGCGTGATTCAGTTCGTCGGAAAGGATCAGGTCGTCCTTTCCGAGAATGGCGGCGACGGCCCCCGCATTGGCCGTGAAACCGGACTGAAACACCACGCACGCTTCCGAGCCTTTGAACCTCGCAATCTGCTCCTCGAGCGCCATGTGCAGGTCCATGGTTCCCGCGATGGTGCGCACCGCACCCGCGCCGACGCCATGGGTGCGGATGGCTTCGATGGCGGCGCGGCGAAGCGCCTTGTGCGTGGTCAGGCCAAGGTAGTTATTCGAGCTGAGGTTGATTACTTCTTTCCCGTCGAACTGTGCGACGGGCTTTTGCTCGCCCTGGAGCACGCGCAGCCGGAAGTGCAGGCCTTTGGCCTCCAGGTCCGCGAGTTGGTCGTGCAGATAGGAAAGCGGATTGGAATTAGCGGTCATAGAGGTCTTTCCCCCGGGGGATTACAAACACAATCGGAGATCGAAAGCCTTATTGGACGCGCTCGAACGAATACCCGGCGGCCTCCAGGGCTGCGGTCAGATCCGCGACATGTTCGGGCCCGCGCGTTTCCATCGTGATGTCGATGACCGTGTCGCCCAGCACCACGCCGTAATACGCGCGGTCGTAATTCGTCTCCACGATGTTCGCTTTCTGGTCGGCGATGACTCCCGCAAGCCGCTGCAGCGCCCCGGGATGATCCGGCAAATGGATGCGCAGGCGCACCAGGCGGCCGTCCTTCACCAGGCCGCGTTCGATAATCAGCGAGAGCAGCGACACGTCAATGTTTCCCGCGCTCACCAGAATGCCGAGTTTCTTCCCGTGATTCGGTACTTTCTTGTTCAATACGGCGGCGGTCGCGGCCGCGCCGGCGCCCTCGGCGAGCATCTTTTCCTTTTCTAGCAGCTGGAGAATCGCGCTGGCGATTTCTTCCTCGTCCACGGTCACGATTTCGTCCACGTACTTGCGGACCAGCGGAAACGTAAGGGTACCGGCGCAGCGCACGGCGATTCCGTCCGCGATGGTCTTGTTCGCGGGCAGGGTGACGAGTTCATTTTTTTCCAGCGCCGCCTTCATCGAGGCAATTTTCGAGGATTGCACGCCGATGATCTGAATTTTCGGATTCGTCTCCTTCACGGCGCAGGCCACGCCCGCGATCAATCCCCCGCCGCCCACGGGAATGACCAGGGCGTCGAGATTGCCGTGCTGCTCGAGCATTTCGAGCCCGAGCGTTCCCTGCCCCGCGATCACGGCCTCATCGTCGAATGGGTGGATAAACGTCAGGCCGTACTGCTTGCAGCGGCGCAGCGCTTCCTCGCAGGCTTCGTCGTAATTCGCGCCGGCCAGAATCACTTCCGCGCCATAACCCCGCGTCGCGGACACTTTTACCAGCGGCGTCGTCAGCGGCATGCAGATTTGCGCCTTAATGCCGCGCTTGGTGGCGTGGTACGCCACCGCCTGCGCGTGATTTCCCGCCGATGCCGCGATCACACCGCGGCGGCGCTCTTCGGCGGAGAGCAATAAAATCTTGTTCAGCGCGCCGCGCTCCTTGAACGCGCCCGTCATCTGTAGATTTTCGAGCTTCAGGAAAATAGAATTTCCCGTCTGCTGAGAAAATTTTTCGGAGTGCACGAAGGGCGTAACCACTACCGAGCCCCGGATGCGTTCCACGGCATCCTGGATCGAGCGAAGCGTCACCATCGGTAAAGTCCTGGAATCGTCATGTGTTTGTGCTCGAAAGTTTCCTTCTGCGTTTTGCGGAACGCTTTCGCATCGGAGGAAGACACCCACGCTCCGTTTTGCCCGCCCTGGCACCAAAGCCGGACCGAATCCCGCATCATTATAGCGTTACACAAAATAACACTACACGCGCGGCAGGTCGAGGCCAACCCGGCAACGGAAGTGAGGTAATTTGAATTCCGCCCAATCCGCCTTGAAGAACGCGGTCTTTTGCCCCTACAGTTCAGTCCAGCTTGCTTCGTTGCTCATTTGTGAAATGACGGCCGGCCAGATTAAGTCACTGCCGCCGGAAACCGGCCGCCCCTTCTCAGGCGAGGGAGCCTGCCGTTACGTTTCCGCATAAATCCTATTGAGTCCTCACCAATCACCCGGTAGCCTACTGCAAGAGAGCAAAAATGTCAGACACACGCGTGCCCAGGAATTTATTTATTGTCATTCTCGCTGCGGCGATTCTGCAGTGCGTTCATGATTTGCCTCTTCTGCCTGACCGGCTGGCTTCGCACTTCGCCGCCTCGGGCGTGGCCAACGGCTGGATGACGAAATCGCAGTTTTTCATCACCTATCTTGTCGTGATTCTACCGGCCATTGCCCTGGAGTTCTGGATGCCCTCCAGGATCACGAAAAAGTCGGGCGCAGGGCTTAACCTGCCCAACAAGGAATACTGGCTCGCCCCGGAGCGCCGCGCGGAGACGTTTGCCTACTTCAAAGGATTCTTTTCCTGGTATGGCTGCGCCTTTCTGCTGCTGGAGGTGTTTGCCATGGGGATGGCCCTGCGAGCCAATTTTACGGTTCCGGCGCGGCTTCCGGTGATCCCCATCGTGTCCGCGATCGTTGCATTCGTTCTGTTCAACGTCGCCGGAGTCATTGCGATGTACCGCCGTTTTTCAAAGCCGCAATATTGAAATTGAAATGTTCCAATCGGCCGGCGCGAAATCTGGCGGGCCGGGCGCGCTTCCGCTACAATCGCGCCCATTCCGGCTGCCCCGCCCTGCCCGCGCACCGGAGAGGAGACACGGTTGAGCGTGAGCCAGAGGCTGCGGGAAATCCGCGAAGGATTCGAACCCGCCTTTTGGGTCGCGAACATCAGCGAGATTTTCGAACGCCTGGCTTATTACGGCGCGTTTTCCTCCCTCGCCAATTATCTCCACGAATCGCTGAATATTTCCACCGAGCAAACCGGGTCGCTGACCGGCCTGTTCGGGGGCATGGTGTGGTTCCTGGCGATTCTGGGCGGGGCGGTGGCGGACCGGCTCGGTTTCCGGCGGGCGCTTTCGCTGGCCTACCTGATTCTGGGCTGCGCGTATTTCCTGCTGGGATCGCTGGGAGCCGCGTGGATGGCGCCGGTGCGAAACGCCGTGCCACTGCTGGGGCTGGTGGCGTTCGCGCTGGTGCTTCCGGCGCTGGGCATCGCCATGGTGAAGCCCAGCGTGGTGGGGACCACGGCGCGCGCCTCGAAGGAAAATGTCCGCTCGATCGGCTATTCGATTTACTACACGCTGGTGAATATCGGCGGCGCGGCGGGGCCGTACGTCGCGTCGTGGGCCCACCGGCACCTGGGTGTCGAAAACGTCTTCCGCGTTTCCGCGTTGAGCGTCCTGCTGATGTTTTTCGCCGTGCTCCTGTTTTTCAAGGAGCCTCGGCGCTCCGGCGAAGTGCAGGCGGCCAGCCTGGCGGTGACGGCGCGGAATTTATTTGCGGTGATGAGGAACGCGCGTTTCATGCTCTTCCTGCTGATTTTTTCCGGCTACTGGATCGTGTTCTGGCAGCAATACATCGTCCTGCCGATTTATATTCACGGGTACATCGATCCCCGCGCCGATGTGGAACTGATCCTGATCACCGACGCGGTGACGGTGATTTGCCTGCAGTTTCTGGCCACTTACCTGACGCAGAAAATTCCCGCCTACCGCGCCATCACGATCGGGACGCTGGTTTCCGCGCTCGGGTGGCTGATCGTCGCGTCGCATCCGGCCGTTTGGGCCGTCGTGCTCTCGATTTTTGTGGTGGCGCTAGGCGAGATCATTCTTTCGCCGCGTTATTACGAGTATATTTCGCGCCTGGCTCCTGCCGGCCAGCAAGGAACCTACATGGGCTTCGCATTCCTGCCCATCGGGATTGGATCGCTCGTGGGAGGGTGGCTGGGAGGGCGGCTGATCCATTATTACGGGGAAGTGGCGCACCGCCCCGCACAGGTGTGGTGGGCCATCACCGGAATCGGTATTGGCACAACGCTGCTGCTGTGGTTCTACCGATTTTTCGTGAAAACGGATTTGCCGGCCGCGGAGGCCTGAGACTAAATTCCTGAATTTCCGTCAGTTGCATTCATACGAGTAGTTAAAAGAAAACAATCCCCGAATTACGCTGCAGATCCCCCTCGTCTTTAATTGCATCACGGACCTGGTATGAAGCAGCGTCTGCGCATCGGGTTGCTCCTGGCCGCGATCGTGATCGTCTATTGCAACACGCTGGCCAACCAGTTCACGATGGACGATGGGCTGTACGTCGTCAACAACCCGCAAGTGACGGCCCCCTCGCTGCACGCACTGTTTTCGGTGAATCCGGTTTCCGGTGTGTTCCGGCCCTTGACCTTCGCCACATTCGCATTCAATTGGGCGCTGGGTGGCAATGTGCCCGTCGGATATCACCTGGTCAATCGCCTGCTACATGCGGGAGTAACCTGGCTGCTGTACCTGCTCTTGCTGACGATTCTGGGGGCGTTTCCGCAGGCAAAAGCCACTGCGTTTGCGGCGGCACTGCTGGCGGCAGTGGCGGCGCTGGCCGGCTTGCTTTGGCTGGCGTGGAAACGCCAGGGGGCATGGGTTCTGGCCGGCGGCATTTATCTCGCGGCGTTTGCAACAACGGCAAACATCCTGTTGCCGACGGGAACCATCATGGGCGAGCGGCTCGCGTATCTCCCCTCCGCCGGGTTTTGCCTGCTATTGGCGCTCGGTTGGAACTGGCTACGGGAACGGCAACGGGCGGTGGCATGGGCAATGCTGACTGCGGTGGTCCTGATGCTCTCCGTGCGCACCGTAATCCGTAACAGGGACTGGAAAAATAATTTCACTCTCTATTCGGCGGCCGTGCGGGCCGCGCCGGCCAGCGTGAAAATGCATTCCAACCTGGGAGGAGAATACCTGGCCCGCAATCATTTGGACTTGGCCCGCCGGCAGTATCAAGCCGCGCCGCGGACCGAACCGAATTATCCCGACGCGCTATCGTCTTACGGGCTCGTGGAGTACAGGCTTGGAAATTACCAGGCCGCCGGCGCGCTGATGGAAGAAGTGCTGAACATGAGCGACGGGAACAATCCCAATTACGATTCCATGACCGTCGATTACGCGCAAGTCCTGGCGCAGACCCATCACATCGATGCGGCCCTGGACATCTTGAACCAGGAGATCCCGGAAGCCCCCCCCGATACTGGCGCGCGTGGTCGACTCGCGCCATGGTTCGTTTTCAGGATGGAAAAATCGCGTAGGCCCAGCAGGGTGCGGAGACCTCTCTGCATTTGAATCCCGTCGATCCGCAAGCCCTGGAAGTCATGCGCGCGGTGAGCGTCTCGCCGCCCGCCGAGGGTCGCCGGTAAGCGCGCGTTTCCCTTCGCGGCGTTTGCCTTTCACGGTTCCGATTACGATCAACTCACGAAATGGCGGAATGGGATTGCGGCCGGTCGAGCGCCGCGAGCGCCTGGTCGGTGGTCACCAACCGCGCACCGAGCGCAGTCAGTTCTTCGATTGTCTTCCTGCCCTCTTGCGGGTCGAGCGTCTCGATGGCATCGCGCACCAGGGCGACGCGGCGCCCGCGTTCGAGCAAACCTTTCGCCACCAGCCGCACGCAAAACTCAGTAACGACGCCGAAGACATAAATTTCCGCGTCGGGGTCGGTGAATTTCGCGACGCGTTCCAGCACCGTCTCCGTATGAGGATTGTCGAACACGTTGAGCGTCTGCTTTTCCAGAATGACCTGTTGGAATGCGGAAAGGTCCGCGGGAATTTCCACTCCCGCGCGATTCGGAATCAGGAACGCTTTTTCCACGCGCGCCTCGGGAATGATTTCCGCACCGGGCGTGCCGCGCACACAATGCGGCGGAAAGCGCGCAAATTCCGGATCGTCCGGGGTATGCGTGCATTCGTCGCCGACCAGGAAGACGCGCCCCTGGCGCGCCGCATCGGTCAGGCGCTTCACATTCGGAATGAGTTTCTCCGCGCCGGGAACGTAGAGCTTGCCGCCGGGCAGCATGAAGTCCGCCTGCGTGTCCACATCCCAGAAAATCGCCGACCGCGAAACCATGTGCCCCTCTTTTTTGATCAGATGCGCGCCACGCGCTCCATGCGGCGGCGGACTGCACCCAGCAACTTCTCCAGTTTCTCGCTGTGCCTCACGGGATAAGGATCCGCGTCGCCGCTCAAGGCGAGCAACCCCTGCGGCAGCTGCGCTCTCTGCTCCAGACAGCGCTTCCGCGCAGCGAACAGGTCCGTGGGCGGCGCGCTGCGTTTTCCGCCGGTCATGACGAGTTCCAGCAGCGGCTCGGCGCCCGGAAATTTTTCCTCTTCCAGGCCGATCATATCGTTCTCGAAATTTCCGTCGGGACGCCGGAAGCGAAAGACCTGCTTCATGCCCGGATAGGTTACTTTTTCCGCGCTGAATTTCGCGGCGGAGCGGACTTCGCCGCCGAACTCGATCTCCACCAGTTTGTAAATCACGCCCAGCGTCGGCGAGTCGCTGGAATTGACCAGAGAGGTGCCCACACCAAACCCGTCAATGCAGGCGCCTTCGGCAAGCAAGGAGGCGATGCGGTCTTCGTCCAGGTCTCCGGAGGCGAAAATGATGACGTCCTTCCAGCCCACATGGTTCAAACGATTGCGGATCCAGATGCTGTCGGCGGCGAGTTCCCCGCTATCGAGCCGCACGCCTCTGGGCTTGCGTCCCATCGCGATGATTTTTTCCACCGCGGCGCGCACATCATAAGTGTCCACCAGCAATACGGCCTGTTCGGGAAAAATGTCGAGGAATTTGCCGAACGCTTCTTCTTCGCTTTCGTGCGCCATGATCCAGGAATGCGCCTGCGTGCCGTAGACGGAGATGCCGAAGCGCTGCCCGGACGCCACGTTCGAACTTCCCAAACAGCCGCCAATGACCGCCGCGCGCGCCGCCAGCATGCCCGCCTCCACGCCATGGGCGCGGCGCGTGCCGAATTCGATCACGTTCTTTCCGCCAGCGGCGTGCGTCACTCGCGCGGCCTTGCTGGCGATCATGCTCTGAAAATTGATGGCCGAGAGCAGAAAGGTCTCCGCAATTTGCGCTTCGATGACAGGCGCGGTGACGCGCAGTATCGGCTCGCCGGGAAAAAAAATCGTGCCCTCGGGCATCGCCCACACATCGCCGGAAAACCGGAATCGTGCCAGATAATCGAAAAATTTGTCGTCGATGGAGGCAAAAACGGGAAGGGTCCGCAGATAGGCGATCTCTGCATCCGAAAAACGGACACCTTCGAGAAAATCCAGAGCCTGATCCAGGCCCGCGGCCACCAAGTAGTTTCTGCGCGGGGGCAGCGAGCGAACGAACAGTTCGAATGTCGCGCGGGCTTCCAACCCGGTTTCAAAATAGCCCGCCGCCATGGTCAATTCATACAGGTCGGTCAAAAGTCCGGAGTGCATGGGGTCGGGAGTCATCGGGTGTCTGCGGCCGTCCCATTATGCCATCCCCGCCAATCGGGGCGCCAGCAGGCTGGGCGGGGCGCGCCTCAGGTCGCTTTCTGATAGGCCTTCAGGATATCCGGCAGGGAAATCACTCCCTCCAGCTTTCGCGAGCCGGCGCGGCTGACGACGGGCAACACTTCATGGCCCTGAATGTACCGCAAAACGTCATCCAATCTCTGGTCGGGATGCAAGACGGGAAGACGCGCAGTCGATAGCAATTCGCGCAAGAGCGTTCCCTTCGGGCGGCTGGAAAACGCCGCCCGCAAATCCTTTTTCGTGACACTCGCCCAGCGTCCTGTAGGGAAACGAATCAGCAGGACGTCTTCGGGGGAAGTTTCGGCGATCTCCATGGCTCGACCGAGCGTATCGCCCGCCTGCAGGGGCAAGGACTCGGATTTCCGCATGGCGTCCTCGACGCGCAGCACGATCTGCTCGCGCTGCTCCTCCATGGAAGGCAGTTCCAGATCATCCTGCTTGGCCAGGACGTCGAACAGCCCGACTTCCTGGTACTTGCGTGAAATTAAATAGGCAATCGTATTGGAAATCATGACCGGCAGGACGATGGAATAGTTCCCCGTGGTTTCCACGACCATGAAAACCGAAGTGATCGGTACGCGAAGAAATCCGGCGAAGAACGTGCCCATGCCGACCAGGGCAAACGGGCCCACCGAGGCGCCAATCTGGGGGAAAAAGTGATGCTCCAGCCCGCCGATCGAACCTCCCACCATCGCGCCGATAAACAGCGTCGGCGCGAACATGCCTCCGGGCGTGCCGCTGACAAACGATAAACTTGTGGTCACAATTTTTGCAAATCCGAGCAGCGCCAGTATTTCCCAGGTGTATTGGTTATGCAGGGCCTGATCGATGTAAGGATATCCCGCCCCCATCGTCTGCGGCATGCGCAGACCCACGATCCCAATCAAGAGTCCGGCCACGGCGGGCTGTGCGTAATAGGTCCATTCCGGCAGGGCGCGGAGCCTTGGCCGGGCATACAGAATGATTTTCATGAACCCGAGGGACATCACTCCCCCGACGACACCCAACAGGGCATAGACAAGCAATTCGGCGGGATGCGCAAGCGTGTACGTCGGAACGCGGAACATCGGTTCGCCGCCCAGAAACGCCCGCAACACCACCGCGCTGGACACCGCAGCCAGAACAATGGCCCCCAGGGCGCTCGCGCTCCACGTGCCGATGACTTCCTCGATCACGAATAACACTGCGGAAATCGGGGCATTGAAGGCCGCCGCCAGGCCTGCCGCCGCGCCCACCGGAGCCAGCAACCTCAGCTTGTCCCTGGAAAGTTTCAAGCGCCTGCCGAGCGCGGACGCAATGCCCGCCCCCATCTGCAGCGACGGATCTTCAGGTCCCATCGATTGCCCGCTCCCGATCGCCAGCGAGCACGTCAAAAATTTTCCGATCACCGTCCGAAAGGGCACGTAGCCGTCAAAGACGTAAACGGCCGCCTTGGTTTGATTCACGCCGCTGCCACGGGCGGCGCGAAAAAATCGCTGCACCAGAAAGGCGACGACCAGACCGGCTCCGGCAGGCACCAGCAGAACCCGCATGTGGGACGGAGCCAGCGCCGATCCCAGCAGAGTCATGCGAACCCATTCGATGGTGATGCGAAAACAAACTACAGCCATCCCGGAGAACAAACCGATAATGACCGCAAGAAGAAGAAATAGGTTTCCCTCGGAAAGGGTGAAGGAATGAAGATTGGGATTTTTCCAACCGTGTGCAGGTACGTCACTTTCGGCGGCGGGAGATTCCATACTCGCAGCCGGCACCTGTGTCGCTTCGATGGGCGCCCCGCTATCGCTCATGGATTGCTACCTGCCTGCCGCTTTTCGATGAGGTTCATTGCCCGGTCCGTGCTCGTCAGGGGTCCACACGATTGTGCCGTAACGTTCTCGATTCGAAAAATGAATTGCATCGCTTCGTTTCGTAATTCGGGATGATTGCCAAGAGCGCGTAGATTCACGCGTTTCTTCAAGCCCTGCGCATCACGGGCCAGGGCTTGCAGGTTCGCCAGAACCTGTCCGTTGGATTGTGACTTCGTATTGGCCTCCGTACACTTTTGAATGCGTTCGTTTCCATACTGAAAAGCGCGCCACACGCGCCGCGCCTGCTCCTCGTCGCTCAGTCCGGCCCGGAATGGATCGATACTGAGCAGTTCCCTGACCGTCCCAAGCAATGCAACGTCCTCACCCGAAGGTTTCTCACGGACTGCCCGGGTCAGGTAAGTTTCCGCCTTATTATAATCGCCGGCCGCGAAGGAAGCATTGCCTGCATATGCCAGCCACTGGCTCTGCCGGCGATTGTTCCGCAGCGCAGCTTCAAATTCCGCCAGCGCCATGCCCGGCTCTCCAGCCTTCATGAACAGCCGCCCGGTCTCCACGTGCAGGAGCGCATCTTCGGGAGGAGTGTCGGCGGCCAGGCCCGCCAGCTCCGCTTGCGCATCGACGCTGCGCCCCTGGGAGATCAGATATTCACACAGTTCGAGCCTGGTGGTTTGTCTTTGCTTGGTCGGATCCTTATCCCAGCTCCCGTAAATCGCACTCCGAAAATATCGGATTGCTTCTTCCACATCATTCATGCGCATCGAAAGGTGAGCCAAATCGAGATTCACTTGACCCGATCCGGGGCTGCGATCCCACAGGTTCACGAAATAGGAACGTGCTTCAGCCAGTTGGCCGTCGGCAAGCAGGGCTTCGGCCAGACGAAGCTGCACAAGGTCATTGTCCGGAGCGTAGGAAAGCGCATTTCGAAAATCTTCGAGCGCCTTGGCAGGCTGTCCCGCCGCCATATCCTGGTTCCCCTGCCGGAACCACTCCTGCACCAACCCTTCCTCGCGCGCATGATACGTGCGGGCAAGAGTGACGGTCAGCGCGAACAACAGTCCGAGTGGAACAAGACTCAGCAGTAGGACGCGCCTCTGCACATATCGTAATGCGATATTTGAAAGTTCACTGGCCACACATCCAAGATAACTCAACCGGGCGGCGAACCGTAGAATTTTGTGAAATCCTGGTGGCGATCCGGCTAAGTGCAACGATCGGGAACCTGTATTTCAGCCAAGGGGGATGAAAAACCGTCTGCATCCGGCGCGATCGTTCGTTTGGCGACGCAAGGTCGGAGGAAACCGCGGCACCGGCGCCAGAGCGACAAGCAGAGGGCCTCAAAACCTACCGGGAAATTGCACCCCATTATGTCCCAAGAAAAATAAAAAGGCCCCGGAGGGCTGAGCCCCGGGGCGAAAATGGCGGACGAAACATCCGCGCGATTGGTAAATGTGCTGGAGGGTGTATCGTCGCTGCCTGTATCGCATCCGACAGCCGCGTGCATGGCTTCGGAATCACGGCGAGACACCCAGCCCGCACGTCGTTTCGAAAAATCCGATTTGTGAAGCGCGTTTTACTTGAGAACCGAATCCTTAAGCGCCTTTGCAGCGCGCAGACGCACAACCGTCTTCGCTTTGATCTTGATTGCTTCGCCGGTCTGCGGGTTGCGGCCCATGCGCGCCTTGCGGTGCGCCTTTACCACGCGCCCGATGTTCGGAATCACAAATTTCCCCGAGCTGCCCTTTGCTTCCTTGACCGCGAGCTTGAACAGTTCGTCGAAGAACTGTGCTGCGACCTTTTTGGATGTCCCGACTTTGTCGGCCATGTGCGCGACGATCTTGGACTTGCTCAATGGTTTTGCCATCTAGTTTCGTTCTCCTCCTCAGAATTGAAGCTACAGGCGCGTCGGCCGGCCTCAACGAGTACGGGCCACGCACGGCGAGCACTATACGGGGTGCGTCCGTGCAACGCAAGAAAAAACATACAAAAAGCCAGAGTTGACGCGGCTTTCAGCAATGCGTCCCCATCCGGGACTCCCTCCTGTGTTATTCTTGCCATTCCCGTTTCGCGAGGAGCCTACATGTCCAATTGGAAGGAAATGGAAACGCAATTTGCATCCCGGCTGTCGATGAGCCACCGTCCCGTCGCCATTGCATTCCTTGACACGGAACCTGCCGGCATTCCGAAATTTTCCGGCGCCGAACCCGCCGGGTGCAGTTTCTGGCGCCTGGCCGCCGCCGGACAAACGTTTTACACGGTCCCCTCCGACCACTTCAATTGCGCGGTCGGGGCCTACACGCACAACATCCAGCTTCCCGCCGAGCGCATCGAGGAAGCCGAGGCCACGCTCGGCATGATGTTCAATCTGGGCTACGTAAGCCCCGAAGAGGTGCCGAGCATCCCGCGGCTGCCGAAAGAACCCGCGGCCGTGGCGTTCGCGCCGCTGGGCGACACGCCGGTCGCCCCGAGCGTGGTGCTGTTTTCCTGCAAGATACCCGCGGCCATGCTGCTCAACGAAGCTTCGATCCGCGCGGGCGCAAGCAGTTCCCTGCCGTTGCTGGGACGCCCCTCCTGCATGGCGCTTCCTGCGGCGCTGGCGCACGGCACGGTTTCCAGCCTCGGATGCATCGGCAATCGCGTTTACACGGACCTGGGCACGGACGAAATCTATATCGTGGTGCCGGGCGCAAAACTCCAATCCGTTTCCGACGCGTTGGGCGTCATCACCTCGGCCAATACGGCGCTGGAAGAATATGCCCGCGGCCGGCAGGCGTCTCTTTCGACCCTCTAAGGGTCAATTCAAAATAGCGGGGTTCAAAATAGCGGGAGGAGCCAGGCTGCCATGCCCTGGTTCCCCCTTTGTTTTTCTAAAAAATCTTCTACAAGTTTCCCAAACCCTCGTAGAACTGCGCGACGGCCTTGATCCCGCCAAAATAATTTTCCAGAGAGATATGTTCGTCGGGGGCATGAGCGTTTTCGTCCGGCAAACCGAATCCCAGAAGAATGCACGGAACCTTGAACGTGTCGTACATTTGCGTGACAAACGGAATCGATCCGCCCTCGCGGATAAATACGGCGCGCTTGCCGAAGCCCTTCTCCAGGGCGTCGTGCGCCACCTCGAAGAACGGGTGGGTGTACGGCGCCACCCAGGGTTTGCCCTGGCTGTGCAGATCCAGCTTCCACTTCACCGTCCTGGGTAGAAGCTTGCGGATGTGCCGCTCCAGAAGCTTTGTAATCTTGCCGGGATCCTGGTTCGGAACCAGGCGCGTCGAAAATTTTGCATAGGCTTTGGACGGAATCACCGTCTTCGCGCCTTCGCCCGTGTAGCCGCCCCAGATCCCATTCAATTCGAGCGTGGGCCGAGTCCAGAGCTGCTCGACGATCGAGCAGCCTTTTTCGCCGGAAAGTCCGGGCGCGCCTACGGTCTTGCGAAACTCGCTCGCCTTCCATGGCAGCGAATTCAGGGCCTTGCGCTCGGCCTTGGATAATTTCGCCACATCGTCGTAAAACCCTGGCACGGCGACGCGCAAATTTTTGTCATGCAGTTTTGCGAACAGCTCGCACAAAATCGTGATGGGGTTGGGCACCGCGCCGCCGAAAATACCGGAGTGCAGGTCCTGCGCCGGGCCGGTGATTTCGATCTGGTAGTAATTCAGGCCGCGCAGCCCGTAGGTGATGGACGGCACGCCCGCCGCCAGCATCCCCGTATCGGAAACAACCAGCGCGTCCGCCTTGAGCCGCGCCCGGTTGGCGTTCACGAAATCCCACAGGCTCACGCTGCCCACTTCTTCTTCTCCCTCGATCATCACCTTCAGGTTGATGGGCAACTTCCCCGCAGTTTTCATGATCGCGTCGAGCGCGCGGATGTGAATGTGCACCTGCCCCTTGTCATCCGCCGTGCCGCGGCCGTACAGGTTGCCGCCGCGAATGGTGGGTTCAAAGGCCGGCGAAGTCCACAGGTCCAGCGGTTCGGCCGGCTGCACATCGTAATGCCCGTAGAACAGGATCGTCGGTTTTCCGGGCGCACGCAGGGATTCACCGTAGACGAGCGGATGCATCTTCGTCGGCAGGATTTCGACATTGTCCAGGCCCGCGCCGCGCAGGCGTTCCGCCACCCACATCGCGGCGCGCTCGATGTCCGCCTTGTGCTCGGATTGCGCGCTGACGCTGGGAATCCTCAAAAATTCGTAGAGATCGTTCAGGTGTTCTTCGTGTTTGGAATCGATGTATGCCGTCAAGTTCATGCGCCGCTCCCCCCATCCTGCTTGTGATGACGAATCACCAGTGGAATCATAACGCGTTCCGCGGTTTCGGGCGCAAGGAAACGCGCGCCTGGTGGGGAAACTGCAGGCGACACATGGCATGTTGCAAAGCGGACACATGCCGGGACAGTTTCGTTGACGGCGAAATTGAAGTGTCGCAGCATGGAGGTACGATGTCCGGGACGGATTATGACAAATCGCGACGCAGTACCCGGGTCTTTATGCGCGTGCGCGTGGTGGTTGCGGGGAAAAACTCCGATAAGCGCCGCTTCCGCGAGGCCTGCGAAACCATCGTGATCAATGCCCATGGCGGCCTGATGTATCTGAACCAGCCGCTCGACATGGACGCGATCGTCACCCTCACCAATCCGTTCACTCAGGAAGATCAGGAAAGCCGCATCGTGTATCTCGGCGATGCGAACGAAAAAGGCCAGCGCGTCGGCGTCGAATTTCTTACGCCCGCGCCGCATTTCTGGGGTGTTGATTTTGTCCCCGCCGATTGGCCCGCTCCGGTCCGCCCGGCATAGCGTTCCTTTGCTATTTTCCGCCGGGGGCTTTCGTCGGCAATGAAAAGCAAAAATCAGAAGCAACTGTGAGAGACAACAAAATTTCCTGCCATCCTTCGCTTTCCCCGATCGCCCGGCGCTCGATTTGAATTCCCACCGGCGCGTCACCCAAGAAATGGCGGCTTCGGTGACGGTCCCAGGGCCTTCACGACCTCATAATAGTCAAACCGCACTCTGACGCCCGTTGCATCATGCGGCGATATGGCGGGCTGAACTCCCATGACTTTGCCGGTGCAGCACCATACCGCCGCAGCCGCGCCCGTGATTTCCTCCGGCATCTCTAAGCGGATATGTACCATGGCGCCTTCGAGCGGCGGCGTGTCCGTCTCAAAATACACTCCGCACTCGGAGATATTTACCGATTCAGCTTTCCATTCGGGCGCCAGGGTATTCCATTCCCGAATCAATAGCGGAATGGCGAGAGCGAAACGCTGCGCCATTCTTCTGTCGGACATCTTCATCGGACGAACCAGAGAAAAATCTTCGGATATGTGAACGACTGCTTGCGATCACTTATAAGCAGCGCCGCAATGTTTCAGTAATCGCAAAGGGAACCGTCTGCCGTACCGCGGAGGGAAATGCAAGAAGGGGGCGTCTTGCGAAGAGCAGTTTCCAAATTGATCTCAACTAAACAGTGTTCCTCTGCGTGGCAGGCGTCAAGAGGAATCGCCTCCCGTGTCCCAAAACGGTGCACCCAATCCGTATTTTTTTTGCTCGCGCAACCTGGTTGGCCCTCGTTCGTCCGCTTTCCAGTCCGGAAAATTACTGCTCCAGCGCGCAACGCCCTAAAGTTAGGACAGGCTTTAGCCTGTCGGGTTTAAATTTGCGGCCTGACCACAGTGCGACAGGCTGAAGCCTGTCCCACATGAATCACCGTAGAAATCTGAGTTACAATGCGGTCGTCATCTTCGAGCACTGGTGTTGCAAAAAAGTTTATGGTGGGGGGGATCCGGGTATGGAACGGGACAGAATTGCGGGCGCTCTGGCATCGGGCATCGGAGCGAACTTGACTCGGCGCGGGCTGCTGAAGAGCGCGGGCTGGGCCGTGGCGGCCGCAGGGCTGTCGCGTGTTTCAGCGCTGGCCGCAGAATCGGTCAGCCCCGTGATGGCCCGGCTCAGCACTTATATGAGCGAAGCGCGCAATCGCGCGCTGCCGGACAACGTCGTCGAGGTCACCAAGCAGCACCTGCTGGACACGATTGCCGCGATGGTATCCGGCTCGCAGCTTCCTCCCGGACGCGTGGTGCTGCGTTTCGCCAGGATGTATGGCGGCGAAAAAATTTCCACCGTGGTTTGCTCGAAAGTGGTTTGCGGCCCCATCGAGGCGGCGCTGGTGAACGGAAACCTGGCGCATGCCGATGAGACCGACGATTCACACCCTGCTTCGCTCTCGCATCCGGGCTGCGCGACAATCCCCGCCGCGCTCGCAGCCGGCGAAAAATTCGGCACGCCCGGCGTGCAATTTCTCCGCGCCATCGCTCTCGGCTACGACGTCGGCACGCGCCTCACGATGACGCTGGGCGGCTCGCACTATCAATTTCAGGAACACAGGAGCACGCACAGCTTCGCCGGCGCGTTTTGCGCCGCCGCTGCCGCCGCCAGCACCGCCAATCTGAACGCACAGCAGATGCGCTGGGTGCTCGACTACACTTCGCAGCAATGCTCCGGCATCGCCGTGTGGCAGCGCGACACGGACCATATCGAAAAGGGATTCGCATTCGGCGGCATGGGAGCGCGCACCGGCGTCACCTCCGCCCTGCTCGTGCAATCCGGCTGGACCGGCGTCGACGACGTCTTCTCCGGCCCCGACAATTTTTTTCAGGCCCTCGACCCCCATGCCGATCCCGCGGGCATGATCGATCAACTCGGCACGCGCTACGAAGTGACGCGAACCAACATCAAGAAGTGGACGGTGGGATCGCCCATCCAGGCGCCGCTGGACGGGCTGGAAATCATTCGCAAGAAGCACCCATTCGAAGCGTCCCAGGTGCGGCAGGTAATCGTGCACTCGCCCAGCAGCGAAGCCTCCGTCGTGAACAACCGCGACATCCCCGACATCTGCCTGCAATACATGGTCGCCGTGATGCTGCTCGACAAAACCGCATCGTTCGCCGCGGCGCATGACAAGGCGCGCATGCAGGACCCGGCCATCCTCCGCGAACGCGCCAAGGTGCAACTGGTTCCCGACGAGGAACTCGAGCGCCGCCTGCCAAACCGCCAGGCCATCGTGGAAGTCATCCTCAATGACGGGACAAAGCTCACCGAACACGTCGAGGCCGTCCGCGGCACGGTGCGTAACCCCATGACCCGCGCCGAAATCGTCACCAAATCACGCGGACTGATCACACCCGTCCTCGGCAAAGCGACGTGCGAGGCGCTGATCGAGAAAGTCCTCAATCTCGAAAATGTGAAGAATATCCGCGAGTTGCGCCCGTTGCTGCAAAAGGCGTAGCATCCGGCCCGAAGGATTTGCCGCCCGGGAAAGCGTTTTTTCTCCCCGTTTTTTGCCCGATGACTGCAAAGGCCAGCCTGTCGCACGACCCAGGTTGGACAGGCTTCCGCCTGTTCTGTTTTACTTCACTGATATTCATATGATGCACCGCGCCCCACCTGAATTTCAGAATCAGTTTCAGTTTTTCGGTTAAAAACCTTGCAGGTGTCCGGGGGCGGCGCCCCGTCATATTTCAGAAGCTTCGTCTTCACTTCCGATGCCTGTAACTTTTTGTCAATTATTGAAGCGTATTCAAGCCGGTTCGTGTACTATCCCGAAATCCGGGCATGCACTCAAAAGGCAGGTTAAGTTACAGGAGGAATTCCCATGAAAACGCTTGGTCGAAAGATCGTTGTCGGAGCGATGCTCTGCGCGGCGGTCGGCATCATGACATTTGTGAGCTACTCGCTTGGCGCGAAGAAGATCGCTGCGCAGCAGCAATCGGGTCTGTGGGTCGATCCGGCAAACCCGAGTGACGAACTGGTGGACGGCCCATATCGCGTCGACCCGAATTGGCCCAAACCGCTGGCCACGTCGTTCCCGGAAGAAAAGGGCTGGACGTGGGGTGCGGTCCAGGGAGTGTTCGCACAGAACCCGGATCGCATTTTCGTGGCCATGCGAGGCGAGTTGCCCGATCTGACGGGCATGAAACCCCAATACTTTGCGATGAAGACCGCGTTCGGCCTGACGGTGCACTTGCAGGTCCCCGGGCGCGGGATGTTCGCGCGGAACGCTTCCGTGGGTCCCTACGCCAGCCCCGGCGAAGCCTCCAACGACTACAAGGGCATCGAGGGACAGGACTACCGCTGGAAACACATCATTACGGTATACGACAGCCAGGGAAATGTGAAAGAGGCGTGGACACAGTGGGATAAGCTGTTCAAGCCCGACCACGCGAACGTGTTGTCCCAGGGACGCGTTCACAAAATCATGATCAATCCTTATGATCCGCAAAAGCGCGTGTGGGCCATCGACGACGGCCATGAGGTCATCCGCATCTTCAGCAACGACGGCAGGGAACTGCTGCAGACGATCGGCACGCTCAACACGACGACCGAGAGGAACGCGAAGATGACCGGCAATACCGGGCGTCCGTCGTTCATCCAGAAGACCGGCCCCTCCAACGCGACCTTCGGCCGCCAGACCGACATCGCCTGGCTGCCCGACAGCACCTTCTTCGTCACCGACGGCTACGAGGAAACACGCGTCGTGAAATTCGACAAGAACGGCAAGTATCTGATGGCCTGGGGCGAACGAGGCACGGTGGACGGCAAGGAGAAACGTCCAAACTACTTCAATACCGTGCACGGCATCGCCATCGACAACCAGCGCCACATCTACGTGAACGACCGCAGCAACCGGCGCATCGAGATCTTCGATGAGAACGGAAAGTTCCTCAATCAGTGGTACCTGGGCGACGGACCCACCGCGACCTATCACATCTACATGGCCGCCGACCAGCACCTCTGGATGTCGGACGGTCACGGAAACTTCAAATTCTACAAGTACGACCTGAACGGGAAGCTGCTGTATTCGTGGGGCACGATGACCCCCGCGCCGGGCGGGTTGTGGGGAACGCACCAGTTCAGCGTGGACCAGGACGGCAACCTCTACACCGCAGAGGTGTGGGCCGGCCGTCCGCAGAAGTTTGTTCCGCGCAAAGGCGCTGACCCGGCAGTGCTGGTGGGCCAGCCGATTCGTGCGGCCTGGACCAAGTAGAGCAGCGTTAAATTAAACGGGCAGTCAACCGAGGCCGGGAGAAAGAACATCTTCTCTCGGCCTTTTTCTATCCCAGCGGCCGCGACAAAGGTTTCGCGCGTCACGCCGTGCCCTGCTCAAAAAAGCCAAAAGAACCAGAAGGCTCCCCAAAAGACTTTTGATAGGCCATCGACAGACTATTGAAAAGCTATAGCTGCGAGAAGAATTTGAGAATGGGATTAGATATTCGGTGGAGGGCACCCAAACAGCCTGTAAATGCAGTTGTCTTGCAGGTTACAATCAGAAACGGAGGGGTGGGAGAGCGGTTGAATCCGGCGGTCTTGAAAACCGTTAGGCCCGAAAGGGTCTCGGGGGTTCGAATCCCCCCTCCTCCGCCATCAATTTGTCGAATCCCACGAAATGGTCGGATTGCGATTCCTGCCGTGCTGGACGCGGCTTCTGAGCTTATCGAAAATTCTGCGCACGGTTGAATCGACAGCTCTGTGCAAGCTTTAAGCGGAGGCTGTAGTTTAGAATCCGAGACAGGCGTGTGACGCCCCGGTGACAAAGCGGCAGCGCACAGATTTAGGGTGCATCAGTTCGTGCTCATAATCCTTCGGTCCCAGGTTCGAATCCAGGCGGGCCCGCCAAGAACACCCCGGAAAAAATTTCTGGAGCCGGTTAAACCGTGCACCATCCGAAACCGCTCGGTACGCGCGTTGCGGTCGCAACCCGGGAGCGCCTCATGGATTTGAGGCCGACGAAAGCTACTCGTCGTCCTCGACGGACCATTTGCCGGCGCTCGCCGCCTCTTTCACCGGATCCGTATGAAATTCAATCGCGCCTTTCGGTCCAGCCTGCAGGCGCGTGACCACCCGCCAGTGCGCCTCATCCGTCTTCGGATAATCCAGCCGGAAATGCGCGCCCCGGCTTTCGGTCCGCCGCAGAGCGGAGGTCGCGAGGAGGCGGCCGAGCAGGGCGAGATTGCGCACACTGAGGGCGCTTTCGAGCTCGCCGCCGCGCTCCTTGTCTGAGGTCCTTGCCTTCTCATCGAGACGCATCGTCTGCGCATCTTCACGCTCGATGCGCTCATATTCTACCAGGGCTTCCCGAATCGTCTTTTCTTCGCGGATCGGGCCGAGCTTATTATGCGCCAGCATGCGGCACTCCATGCGAACGTCAGATTGAAGGGGGCCGCTGTCCCGCGCCATCAAATCTGCCAGCCACTGGCTTTCCGCCTTCGGAATGGCATCGTCCGCGATCCGCGGCAGGTCGGCGCGAGATTCCTTCACCAGTTTTGCCGCGCGCCGGCCGGCCCTGCGGCCGAAGACCAGCGCACTCGACAGCGCCGAACCGCCGATCCGGTTCCCGCCGTGAATACCTCCCGCGGTTTCGCCGGCGGCGAACAGGCCGTCGACTGGGGTCCTGCCGTCGATGTCGATCTTCAGGCCCCCCAGCCAGGTGTGGCTGCCGGGCGCCACTTCCAGCGGCACCTTCGTGATGTCTACGCCCTGGTGCAGGCAGTGCTTGTAGACGTACGGAATCGTCCTCTCGATAACCTCGAGCGGCACCTTCGTGGCATCCATAAAGATGCCGCCGGTTGAGGTCGCGCGTCCGGCATGGATCTCCTGCGCCATGGCGAGAATGACCTCAGAGCGCGTGGATCCCTCCGCGGTTTCCGGGTAATAGCGTTTCAGGAACTCTTCGCCCTGCTGGTTGCGGAATACCGCACCGGCATTGATAAAGCCGGTGGGATGCGGCGCAAAACCGAACAATTCGCGCGGCGAGGTGCACATCGCCTGAAAATCGATCATCTCGATCCCCAGCAGCGGGACGCCGGCCCGGAACCCCAGAACGTACCCGTCGCCGGTCACCTGCGGCGGGTTGTCGTTCACGTAGAACAGCCCGCTGCCGCCGCCGGTGCAGAGAATGGTCTGCTGCGCGGTGTAGATGGCCAGGGCGCCATTCAGATAATCGACTCCCCAGGCGCCCACGATGCGGCCGTCGCGCCGAATCAAGTCCATGATGGCGGTGATCGAATGTTTCGCGATGCGGTCGTCGGCGCGCAGCTTCTTCGAAAGCGCCTTGGTCACCATGTTTCCTGTGAAATCGTAGTTGTGGACGGCCCGCGGGCGGGAATGACTTGGAAAAAGCTTGAGGTCCAGTTCACCATCCGGGCGGTGGACGAAGTCGCAGCCCCAGGCCACAAGGTCATGCACGATATCGATAATGTCGTACACCCAAACCCGCGCGAGCTCGGGGTCAATCAGTTCGCCGCCGTACTTCAGGATATCCTGCAGATGGAGTTCGGGGCTGTCGTCCTTGCCCATCGCGGCGGCAAATCCGCCCCGCGCGACAGTGGTCGTCCCGCTGGTGGCCCGGCCCTTGGTTACCTGAATGACGGGCACTCCAGCCTCGGCGCACTCAAAGGCCGCCATGGTGCCGGCCGCGCCGCCGCCGACGATCAGGACGTCCGTGCTTTGATGCACGATGGGAATCTCGGTGCGGTCTAGATTCATTGGATTGGTCGGGTTGGCCTTGAACCTTTGGCGATTTCCTCAAATGCATCCACGCAAGCATCCGCGAACCGGACATCGTTGATGTGCAGCGGAAGTACTTCGACGGGGATGGCGGGATCGAGGTTGGATTCAACGGCACTGACGAAAATTCTGTACTCCTCGGGACGTCGCCATGGACCGCGGTCATGGCCAAGCAAATCCTGCGCGCGGAGCTTGGTGTGCTCGCTGAACCCCTCGAAGGGGATCAGCATGCGCACGGGTCCCTTGGCGGCGTTCAGCCGCTGCGCCATCAGCACGCCCAACTTTTCGAACTCCTCCGCATTGGTGCGCATGAGCAGGTTCTGCGCGTTGTAGCGGAAGAATTCGCGATGCTGATAGCGCGCGGGCAGTACCTGACTTGCCCAGAAATTCACGTGGTCGATCGCACCGGGGACGATCACCTGCGGCAAGCCGGCCGTGCCCGCGGCGGTCAATCGTCCCTCGCCGGCCGAGTACACTCCCCCCGCAACCAGGTCGGCAAGTTCATGCGTGGTGATGTCCACGATCCCGGCTAGGTCGCCGGTGGAGGCCAGCCGCTCGAGCGATTTGCCGCCGACGCCTGAGGCATGGAATTGAATCACCTCGTAGCCCAAGCCTTCGAGCCGATAGCTCACATGATCGACACAGGCTGCCGTGCCTCCGAAAGAGGAAACCCCAAGCAGCGGGACGGGAGAGAGTTTCGATTCCGGCCGGATTGCCCAGTTCCGGGCCTCTGTCGCTGCAGCCCACGCCCCGTTCTCCATGACGACCTTGGTGATGCGATTGAGCGATACGTCCCCAATCGAAGGAAACATGCAGATGTCGCTCTCGTCCACGACCCACTGCACGGCTGCTGTGCCGGCCACCGCGCTAATCATGATCTTGGGTAGAAGATAAGGCAGCGGGCGTAGGATGGAGCACACCAGATCGGTGCCGTTCGCCCCGCCGAGGCCGATCGCCCCGGAGACCTCACCCCTGCTGACCTTCTCCAGGAGAATTCGCGTTCCCCCCTCGATCATCACCGCGGCGGCTTGCTGGCGCGTTTTCCCGTCGAGGTCCGTCCAGGAAAAACCGGCAGCCTCCGCTACTTGAGCGCCGGACAGATTGGCTCCGGGAACATTGTGCGACTTCATCGAAAGATCCATGATCCAGGGCCTAGCCCCCGCACCCGCAAGCACGTCGGCGACGAACAATGCCTCCTTGCTCTTGGTGTTCATGGTCGCTAGGACAGCAACCGTCGGGTTCGATGTGTTCGAAAGGTCCTTGTGAGGCATTTGCGGCTGGTTTCAGTCCTCCAATTCGACCTTCATGCACGCCCTTGTATTCATATCATGCCGAACATCCAGCGTCCAATCGTTTGGAGCGAAGAATAGACCTGCCGACTCTTTGATTCGATTCTTCGCGGCAATCCCATCAGAACTCTCCTCGTGTCAAGGACTGATTTCTTCAGACATCGATTTGGAGAGTTTTTTATGCGACTAACGCATACAGTTTAGCGAATACCACAGGCGGCATGTTGAGCGCGGAATGAATCCGCGTGTTGTTGTAGTCCCACAGGATGCGGTAGATCTCCGCCACTAGCTCCCCCCGCGTTTTGATGCGGTATGGATCTCCCAGGTCAACCTTGAATTTGTCGTAGAACGATTCTTGGTATCCGTTCTCCCAAGGGGTACCCCGAGCGGCTCCGTGAAATCATAATGCCTCATCCATCAAGGATTTCGGTGAACGCCATCGCGTCACACTCTCTTCCGTAGCACCTCGGGAACGAGAGGGTTTCTGCTAAAGGCAGGCAGAATGCTGAGGACCGTCCGGGGAGCGGGTCCTAAACGCATCCCTTCGTATCGGTGTGTCTATCGTGCGTGAGGTGCGGAAGTGTCTCATTGAATGAGGGCGGATTTAATAACCCGCGACTTGAAAACCGTAAGGCCCGAAAGGGTCTCGGGGGTTCGAATCGCCCCTCCTCCGCCATTATAGCGGAACAAACTGACTCCTGTGTTTCCAGTCGCTTGCGTTCTAGTAGTCGCCGCCGGTCTGTCTTGCCATGGCTGTCAACCTGTCAGTAGCTAGTTTAATTCCAAGCGGTCTCCCGTCTGATGCTCCTTGATCTGGAAGCGGAGGAACTGATGAATTGCGTCAAGGGCCTGAGAATTGGCTGTCTTGATCAGGACTCGGCCACCCTGAGGAGTCATTTCGAAGGTATATCGGATGTCTCCCTTCAGGCGCTGCATCACGGGGACGCCATCCGGAACTTTGTCATGTACGGCCAGCGGGTCCGAGAAATCACCGGCGGCAAAGGCATGGGAGATATGCGCTAGATGCGTTCGGATCAGATCGCGGTTCTGCGCGTCCTTGGAGTCATTAGCCTCCACCTGGATCACTCCTCCGTCCTTCGTCAGGAAGAAGTGGTGTGTCGTTTCCGTTTGGCTGAAACCCATTGTTTTTTCGCCATGCTGCATCAGCATGGAATGCTCGGTCATGTGGCCCATCATCTCTGAGTTCTGTTGGAATTTGCTTTGTAGCTGTTTGAGTAACGCCCTTTCCGCTGCCAGTTTTTTCTTCAAAAGTACGGGGTCCTTCTCGTTCTCCAGCGCAGCAAAATCCTTGGTCAGTTGGTCGATTAACTTTCCCATCTCCTGATGTTGAGTCATCATCTGCTGCATCTGCTGTGGCGCCATACCTTGCATCTGGTCATGGCCCGGCAAGGTTTGATCTTGACTCGGCATGCTGGGCGGGATGCCTCCCATCCTGGCGCCATTCATGCCATGTTGCATCATGCCACCACGATTCTTCATCATCGCCGCCCGCATAGCCGCCATGCCGCCCCCGACAAGATCATTTACTTCCTCCGCATGCTGCTGGAGCGCCGCGACCGTAGCCGGGTCGGTTGATGTTTGGATAACGATGACGCCTTTAGCGGTCGTCTCGACTGTCGTCTGAACTTTGTCCCCGTTTCGCAAGATCAGGTGCGCCGCCGGACTCTCGACAGGCAAACCGGGATCGCTCTGCGCGATGATCCGCTGATTCATGCTCTTGACATGCTCTTTGATCGCCAGCGCAACCTGAGGATCGTCCGATTCGGTGACGGTGCGAATGCCGTCGGGAAGATTCGTCACGGTACGCTGAATACGATCATGGTTGATGATCAGTTCGTGGATGGGGCCCATCTCCGCCATCGTCGCGGAATCTTGGGCCATTCCCATCATCCCCGGTCCCATTCCCGTCATCCCTTGCGGCCGGGCTGCTGGCTGCTGCGCGGTTGCCCCAGCGGCAATTAACAGAAAGGCGGAAATCGTGAGCAGAACATGTGCGTTCTTCATGGCTTTCTCGTTTCTGGATATTCTCCCAGGCCGAATTGCCAGTCGCGAAATTTGACCGATCTGGTTTCGGCGTCATAGACCTCGCCAAAGGACATCCCTATGGCTACTGATAGTTTCACTCCTTGCGGTGTTCCCATGCTGTGACGCTGAACACAGGTGTGCGTCAACATCCCATGTCACCACGCAGTGATAGGCCTTCGTGAATAAGGCCGCCTCAGGGAACAACTCTCCCTTGTTTGCCGTGCGCAGCACGACCTCGGATTGCGGCGGGTAACCAATCCAGCAAAGATACTGAATCTCCTAACCTTCGAGTCCCCCTCGGTGCTTCTCGAGATTGTGCCCGAGTCACGGGGTATCCGGACAGAATTTGAATTTTGGAACAGTGGCCGACCATATTTCGGTGTACTCAATACGTGCCAAGAATCGCCAATTTCTGAGTAACGTACGTATTGAGCGTCTAGGGTTTTCTGTAAGTTGCTTGTTTTCAAAACGCGGGACGGTTCCGAATCCCCCCTCCTCCGCCATTTTCCACGCGTTCTATCGTTTTAATTTTCCCGGACTGACAGCAGAATATCCACGCTCCGGGACATGGACGAAATCGGGTGCAAATGTCCCTGTTATGCTTTCGTCATACCTGTACCTCGCCGATTTCGCCCCCCTTTCATCCACCAGCTAAGATGAATGATCGGTCGAAACATGAAACGTTACTCTGCATTCACATGGAGTGTTACAGCCGCCTCGATTGTGATCCTGGGGGGCTATGCCGCCGTTGCGGTATGGGTTCCCGTGGGAGAAACGCGCACTGCATTCATCGATATTTTTCTTTGCGTCTTACCGCTGCTCGTCAATGGCGCGCTGCTACTCAACGCAATCACCACGGACTGGCGCGAGAACGCGTTCTGGATGCTGCTGGCGCTGGGCTGCTCGCTCTGGCTGGTGGGACAATCGATCTGGACCTACATGGAGGTCTACCAGCACGGAAGTATCCCCGCGCTGTTTATCGGCGATATTGTTTTCTTCCTGCACACCGTGCCCATGATCGCCGCGCTGGCGATGCAGCCGCACAAGCATCACGACGGCCGAAAAACGCTGCACCGCTATGTGGATTTCGCGCTGATGTTCTGCTGGTGGGTGTTTCTCTACGCGTTCATCGTGATTCCGTGGCAATACATCGTTGTCGATGGGAAACGCTACATCCAATCGTACAATGTCGTCTCCGGCCTGGAAAACATCGTGTTCGTCGGCGGCGCCGCCATGCTTGCCGTCAGGGCCACGGGCCGCTGGCGACACATCTACGCGCTTCTGTCCGGCGCCGGCGCTACCTACATTCTGGGGCTGTTTCTGCTCGAATTTTCGACCGGTCAAAACAGCTTTTCCAGAGGCAGCCTGAGCAACCTGCCGCTGGTGGTATGGCTTCTCTGGCTGGCCATGGCGGGAATCTTCGCTTACCGGACGAGGGCAGAGGAAAGCGTTTCTGCGAAGAATCCCCAAAGCGAAACATTTACGTCCGACAATCCTGAAGACGAAGCGGGCTGGGAAACGCCCACGGCGCGAGCCGCATTGCTTTCCCTACCGATCATGGGCCTGTGGTGCGCGATGTTCAGCCAGGCGCCCTTGGCGGTGCGTGACTTCCGCATGACCGTCGCGTTCGCCGCGGTCTTGCCGCTGGGCGCTCTGGCGTTTCTGCGGCATGAAATGACGAACACGGAACGCCTCCGGTTATTGCGCGCCTCGCAGGAATCGCTCAATAACCTCAAACGTCTGCAAACGCAGTTCGTGCAGTCGGAAAAACTCGCCTCCATCGGCCAACTGGTCGGCGGCGCCGCGCATGAAATCAACAATCCACTTACGGCCATACTGGGCTACGCCGAATTGCTCGCCGACGGCCCCACCGTCGACGTCCGGTCGCGCGACCTAGCCGAAAAAATTCGCAAACAGGCGCGGCGAACCAGAACACTGGTCAATAACCTGCTCAGCTTTGCCCGCCAGGTGCCCAGCGAGCAGCGCACCGCGCTGGATATCAACACGATTATCAACAGTTCCGTGCAGTTTCGCCGCATCGATCTTCGCGGCAAGAACATACGCATCGAAGTGCAAGCCGGCGGCGCCATTCCCCAAGTGCGCGGCGACGCAAACCAACTCCTCCAGGTTTTCTTCAACATCATAAATAACGCGGTGGACGCCATGCAGGAAGTGGGCGGCGGCACGCTCACCGTGCGCACGCTGTTTGAAAAGGGCAATGTCGTCGTCCTGTTCTCCGACAGCGGCCCGGGAATTCGCGATCCGCATCTTGTCTTCGACCCGTTTTACACGACCAAACCCGTCGGCAAAGGCACGGGGCTTGGTTTGAGCATCTGCTACGGGCTGGTGCACGACCAGGGCGGCACGATCACTTGCCTGAATCGTCCGGAAGGCGGCGCGACATTTCGCGTGGAACTGCCCGCCGTCGCGGTGGCATTTCCTCAGTTGGCCGGCAACCCGGGAAGTCAAGGCACTCCATCAAAAATCGCCTGATCGCTGCTCGCCGGAACCCCGCAAATTGGACGGGGCGTGCAATCGCCCTAGTTTCGGCTATAATTCCCCGCGATGCCGCGACCTGCTTCCTCCGCTCCGCAACCCGCCCCCGCGTTCGAGCCGCCGCGCTCGATCGCCATCGAGGGCCCCATCCGCGTCGGCAAATCGACCTTAGCGCGCGTCCTGGCCGACCGCCTGCACGCCAGGCGCATATTCGATCCCGAGGACAATCCGTTTCTGGCCGAGTTCTACAAGGAAAAACCGGGCTCGGCTTTCCGCGCGCAAATGTATTTCCTGATCGAGCGGCACCGCCGCCTCAGTGAAGTCCAGCGGGATGACACCGCGCCCCTGGTGTCCGATTTCCTGTTCGAAAAAGACAAGATTTTCGCGTATATCAATCTGGACAATGAGGAATTGAAGCTCTACGAGCGCTACTATGAAATGTTCGCGGCCGGCTTGAAGCCGCCCGACCTGGTGATTTACCTGCAGGCCACGCCCGAAGTTCTTCGCGAGCGCATCGCCAAGAAAAAATCACCCGCGGAGAAGCATATCTCGCGCGCCTACCTCGAGGAAGTTGTCCGCGCGTACGAACATTTCTTCTTCCGCTACTCCGCATCGGACCTGCTGGTCATCAATACGTCGGAAATCGATTTCGTCGATCGCAACGCCGACCTGCAGCAACTTCTGCGCCGCCTGCAAGAGCCGGTGAAGGGCACGCAATACTTTCTCCCGCTGGGAACCAGCGAGTAGCGCGCTACTTTAAATCATTCCGGAACACGACCCCGCCCTTCATCACGAATTTCACGCGCTGCATCTCGGTGATGTCCGCGAGCGGATCTCCCGAGACGGCCACGATGTCGGCATACCTGCCTTTTTCGATGTAGCCCACGCGTTTGCCCAGTTCAAAGTTCAGGCTTTCGGCGGCGTTGCTGGTGGCCATTCGCAGCGCTTGCGCGGGAGAAAGGCCCCACTTCACGTACATGGGAAATTGAAACGCCTGCACGCCGTGTCCCACGGTGTAGGCGCCGCTGCCGAACACTTCGGTCACGCCCGCGGCCACCAGGCGCTTGAAGCTCATCTCGGTCAGGCGCAGGCGCGTAATCTTGCCGCCCGTGGCGCGCAAATCCGCCTGCTCGAGCCGGCCGACCAGATCCCACAGCGTCTGGATAACGGGGCGCAGCGTTCCGTCGGCCAAGGGCTTCTTGAAATATTGGAGCGTCTCGTCATCGAGTCCCGCCGCGCCCGTCACCCCGACAATAACGTGCATGGGAAGATCGACGCCCGCCGCAAGGCAGTTGCGCAAGCCTTCGCCGCCATACGCGTGGCATGTGGTCTTCAGGCCCCGGCGGTGCGCCTCATCTACAATCGCCTGGTTCTCTTCCAGCGTCAGCGACGGCACGTTGATCATCTTGCCGTCGGGCGTGAACGCGCCTGATCCGGGAGGGTCCGGATATCCTCCGCCCTCGTAATCTTCGGTTTCGTAAATTTTGATCCAGTCCACTCCGTAGTGAGAGTGCACGCGGACGGCGGCGCGCGCCAGCCACGGCGAATTCACGTTTTGCGCAAGCTGCCAGATCGGCGCGCCTGGGCCCATGCCAAACGCGCCCACCTCCGAAGGAGCGGGATAGTATGCCGCGGCCCGCGGATTGATTTGCGGCCCGGCAACCTGAAGCCGCGGCCCCGGAATAACGCCCTTGTTAATCGCGTCGCGCAATTCCACGGTCGCATAGGTGAACGGCGAACCCATGTCCTGCAGCGTCGTGAATCCCGCGTACAAATCCGCCAGCGCATAGTGCTCGCCCGAATAGGCGGAGCGCGCCTCGTTCGGCTGCTGCTCCTGCATCAGGTGGACGTGCCGGTCAATCAGCCCCGGCAGCACGGTGGCCGTGCTCAGGTCAATGATGCGCGCGCCCGCGGGAATCTTTACGCTGCCGGCGGGGCCTACATCGGCGATCCGGTCGCCCTGGATCACGATCACCTGGTTCGCCAGATTCATGCCCGTTCGCGGATCGAACAGGCGCCCGGCGCGTATGGCCAGGCCCTCGGAAGGAGGCGGTTGCATGGTGATCTTGGTGACATCGAAAGGCGGCGCTTCGGGGCGATTCTGTGCGGATACGGCGATGAAATTTCCCGAAAGGCAAAGGAGCGCGATAAAGGCAAAAACAATTTTCCATACTGATTTCAGGCGCATCGCAGAATCCTCCCGCAGTGTTTCTTGATCCGGAAATGTGTTCAGGTCAGGCATACTTCTACACCCTTACGTCACCATTTCAAACCAAAAATGCGGTGCGACAGCCGCAAATCATCTATCCTGTCTGGTGTGGATCGCGCGAACATCCTGATCATAGGCGGCGGCGTGGTGGGTTGCGCGGTGGCGCGCGCGGTCTCGCAGCGCTGGGACGACGTGTTTCTGGTCGAGCAGATGCCGAAGTTCGGCATGGGAGCGAGCACACGCAACAGCGGCGTAATTCATTCCGGCATCTATTACCCGCCCGGCTCGCTCAAGGCGCAGCTGTGCGTCGCCGGAAACCGGATGCTGCATGAATTCTGTGCCGCGCATCATGTACCGCACCGGAATTGCGGCAAGCTGGTCGTGGCTCACAGCGCCAAACAGGAAGCGGCGCTCGAACATCTCGCCGAAAACGGCCGCGCCAACGGTGTCCAGGGCCTGCGCCTGGTGGACCGCGCCGCGGTCCATGCCCGCGAGCCGCACATTGCAGCCACTGCAGCCCTGATGGTGCCTTCCACGGGCATCGTTTCCGCCGAAGACCTGGTAAAGACACTGGCGCGCATGGCCACCGATCAGGGCGCAAGCCTGCTGCCGCGCGCGCGTGTGGTGCGGCTCGATCCGCGTGAGGACTGTATCGCCGTGACGCTCGCCGAAGGCGGCGCAAGCGACGGCGCGCGGCACTCCGGCGAACCCCCCGCCGAGGAAACGGCCAACGAAACGGCTAAGGAAACGACCGAAGAGACCATCGAAGCGCGCTGCGTGATTAATTGCGCCGGGCTTTACGCCGACGAAGTCGCCGCGATGATGGGAAACCGCAGCTACCGCATTTATCCCGTGCGGGGAGAATACTGCGAACTGGTGCGCGCGAAGTCGTACCTGGTGAACAACCTGGTCTACCCGCTTCCGCACGCCGATGGCCTTAGCCTCGGCGTGCACCTGACGCGCACGCTTTGGGATACCGTGCTCGTGGGCCCCACGGCGGATTACATCTCCGAAAAAAATGATTACGAGCGCAATCGCCTGCCCATCGAGGAGTTCGTGCGCCGCGCAAAACCGTTGCTGCCCGAACTGGAAGCCGCGGACCTGCAACTGGCTTACTCGGGAATTCGCGCCAAGCTGGTGCCTCCGGAACATGGAGGCTTCGCCGATTTCGTGATTGCCCGCGACACGCACGCGCCCCGCGCCATTCAACTTGTGGGAATCGAGTCGCCGGGACTTACCTCATGCCTGGCGATTGCCGATCGCGTTGTTTCCCTGGCCGCGGAAATCCTGAATTAGCCCGAAATCCTGGCATGAACCCGGCGCGGCGAACGAGCCATCCGCCGATACGGCGTGTTGCGTGACCGGAAACCGGAATGACGCCGGCAGAAGACCCGGCAGAACACTTTTCATTACTCGTCATTCCGAGCCGAGCGAAGCGAGTAATGACGGGCGGGGAATTTTTCGCCGTCTGTGAAGCCTGCGCCACCTGCCCTCACCGCGCCAGATCAGAGGCAAACACCAGCGTAACGCCCTGTCGCTCGGCCACAGGCATCATTTCGGCGAGCACTTGCAGCGTTTCGGGATGCGGATGGCCAATCGCAAGCGCCGAACCTTTTTCGCGGGCGTCGCGAATGGCCAGCGCAAATTGCCTGCGGATTGCTTCGGCTGACTGGTTATCGTCCAGAAACACGTTGCGCGATGTGGTGGGCACTCCCGCCGCGTGGGCTGCGGTTTCGGCAACCGTAGCCGCGGTCGTGCGGCTGTCGATGAAAAACAGTTTGTGCTTGTGCAGCAAGGGCATCAGCTCGTCCATCAGCTTCTGATCGGAAGTGCCGAGCGAACCCTCGTGATTGTTCACGCCCGTGGCATACGGCACGGAGTCCAGCATGGAAGAAAATGTTTTCTCCACAGCGCTAGAAGCCATGCCCGGATGCAGCTCGATCCGTTCCTCCTTGTTGCCGGCATTGGAGGCCATGGGCAGGTGAAGCATCACCTGGTATCCGCGTCGATGCGCCTCTTCGGCAATTTCCGTTGAGTCGGGATGGTACGGAAGGACCGAGAGCGTCACCGGATACGAAAGCCGGAACAGCGCGTCCGCCTGCGCGGGATTATTTCCGAGATCATCGATCACGATCGCGAGGCGGGGATGCCGTGACACGGAACGCCCGAAGACACCGGCGGGACCCATAGGCGTTACAATACGAATCGACTGCGTGCGCCGTCCATGCAGGAGATAGTCGAACCGCTCGATCCCCGGCGCTCCGGTTCGCGCCACTCGCGTCAAATGATTCAACGTGGCGACGCGCGCAAATTCTTTTGCGATGGCTTGGCGTGCCGCGCGGTCCGGGACGCCCTTCCTGGTCAGCGGCAGGGTGATGTAAATACGGTCGGCGATGAGATACCGCGGCTTGCCGGGGTGGCCCGCCACGGCGGGCCGGCGCGGCGCATATTCCGGGCGCATTCCGATTTCCGCCCGCCCGTGGCTGGCGTTGCGCGCGGCGAAAACAAACTGCCGCGTGACGCCGCGAATCCCCTGAACGGTAACGGGCGCGGTTTTCCTCGCGCAGCCCGCCGCGCAAAGCAGGGCGGCGCCCAGCGGAAAAAGAATGAAAAAATGCAGGGTGGAAAATGAGGAAAGCTTTGCGGTTTGGCCCGGACGGCTCGATTCGCGATTCAAACTTCAGGCAGCCTTCTTGGCCTCGCCGCCCTTCAGCAGTTCCAGAGCTTTGTCGTAGACCGGATCATCGCCGGCCTTGGGGAATTCCCCGGGACCCAGCGGCGGCGCAGCTTCGGTATCGGGGCTCGCGGTTAGATCCTGGGGCTGCGGGTGGACCTCCACCGTGGGGGTCACGCCATCGTCAACGATGGATTTGCCGTCGGGGGTCGAATAGAACGCTACCGTGAGGATGACCGCTCCGCCATCATCGAGCGGAATAATTTTTTGCTCCGAGGCTGAGCCGTACGTGCGTTCGCCGATAACGTCGCCGCGCTTGTTGCCCTTGATCGCCCCGGCCAGTATTTCCGCGGCACCCGAGGTGCTCGGCGAAATCAGGACGTCCACCGGAGCGCTCCAGACCACATTGCCCGCTTCCGCCATGAAGTCTTTGTGCGCGACGGTTTGCCCTTCCAGGGACGTGATTTTGCCGGAAGACAGGAAGAGTTGAGCCGCGGCAATGCCGTCCGGATCTTCCCCGCGCGTGCAATCGCGAAGGTCGAGAACAAGCTTGTGCACGCCCTGCTGATTAAACGCAACCAGCTTATCCCGCAATTCTGTTATATCCAGGGGATCCATCGCGGGGAGTCGCAAGTAGGCGACGTCGTCGCCCACGCGATCCGCCACAACATGCAGCGGGCCGATCACCTGCCGGGTGATATTGATTTTCTGCGGCTCCGTTTTTCCCCGCCGCACAACAGCCACTTTCACAGCCGTGCCGGGAGCGCCCTGCAAAAGCGTGTTCGCCTGGCTGACGGACATGTCGCGCGTGCTGAATCCGCCGATGGCCTCAAGAATCTCCCCGCTGCGCAGCGTGGCCTTTTCGGCCGGACCGTCAGGCACCACGGAAACGACGACAATGTAGCCGTAGCGCTTGGAGACCGTCATTCCGGTTTCGCCGTGTTTCGCGCTCTTCCTGCGGTCGCGGTAGTCGGCATACTCGCGCGGGCTCAAATATCCGGAAAGGGGATCGAGGGATTCCAGAAGCCCGTGCATGGCCCCGTTGGTCACCACGGCCATGTTAGGTTCGTCGACGTAGTCTTCCTGAATGTGCTGCAAAACTTCGCCGTACACAGTCAACGAGCGGTAGGACTTGTCGTCGTTGGTCTTGCCGAGCAGGTAGCCCAATCCGACGTACAGGAACACGATCACGGAAAGCGTAACGACGGTAATCCTGGTGAGGCGGCTCATCTTTTTTGTCTCTTGTTTGTCTCTGTGTTTTGAATCTGTATTGTTTCTATTTTGGCTCTGGTTTGGCTCTGGATGTCAGTATAAATATCCTAATTATGATAGCACGACTGGAGGCACGGCCATGCGAGGATTCTCGGGCCATTGCCTTAGCGATAAGCTCCGTGCTTGCCGGAGGCTTCGGCGGGCGGGTCATTGTAGGCAAATGCCTCAGTCGGCGTGAGATAGGTTTGCGAGATGCGGTCTTGCCAGCAAAGGTGATCTTCATCCCACAGCGCCCACAGGAACCCCAGAAAACACGTCCCTGCGGAGATGAGATATCCGAAACTCCTCCACGCCATCTGCCGGGAGGTGGGTAGGCTGCCATCAAAACTGACCACGCGCAGGCCTCGCATCATCATTCCAGGTGTGGAGCCCCCGAAAATCGTGAACAGCGCGAAATACTGCGCATAAAACAATACCAGCGTGGCCCCGGTCACCATGGCGTCGATTTTATCGAAGCCGATGCGGCCTCCCAAAGCGGCGAACAGCGCGAGCATTCCGCCGTAGCTGAACAAAAGCAGCGCGGCATCCAGCAGCGCGGCACGGCGCCGCTCCGGCAGAGATGCCACGGGATAAAGGACATCGGGCGACGATCCCGCACCCTTCCAGGACGTGGTTGGCCGATCCAAATGGGCTGGCGCCGCCGCGGTCTGCTGTGTGGGAATTGAAATCTCGAAGCGCTCCCCGCGATGATTCCCGGCAGGCGCGGGCGGATGAAACGCCGCCTCCTCGTCCGGGGTTTCCTCCACTGGAGCAGGGGGTTCGAAAGGAAGCGCGGATTGCAGATCGGAAGCCGCGTCTGCATACCGCCGGACGCGGTACGCGCGCAGCTTGCTGGTAACCTCGCGCCGCCATTCCGGTTCGACGGCCAGGTTTCCTTCGGTAGGGGTAGCGGCACGGCGCGGAACCGCCTTCCGCCTGGCTTGCACCAGGGGCGCATCACAAATACAACAAATCTCAGCGGCATCGCCGTTCACGGCGCCGCAATGCTGGCAAGTTTTTATCACCGTTCCGTTTTGCGCTGCGGATGTCTCGCCGAACGGAAATCGGGAGTCAACGACAGTTTAGCAGGCCCCGGCCGCCGCGAAAAGGATTGCGGGGGATTGTCGCGAATTGGATACCCCGGGCAGCCCGGCGGGGGCAAACCGGAATCTATAGGCAACGGCGTGAATTGTTGTAAGCATTCGAGGGGAATGCTACGCTGACGAGCTATTTTCAACAGAGCGCGTTCCGGCTCTGCGTTCTGCAGGCAAGCAACGGCTTACACTCATGGACCTCATTGGAAAGGTTGCCAACGCACACTGGCGGCACGCACTCTGCGCGCTGATCGTCTCCGCAGGCGCAGTGTGCGGGGCCTGGGCTCAGGAAACCAAGCCGCCCTCAATCCAGTCCACGGTGCGCCTGGAAGCGCAGCAGCAGCGCAAGCAAGGCGATGTGTTTTTCGCCGACGGCAAAGTCGTCATCCAGTACCGCAATCTGACGCTGCGTGCCGATCATGTGCAGTACAACGCAAAAACGTACCTGGCCGTGGCCCGCGGCAACGTGACGCTCGACGTGGATACGCAGCACTTCCAGGCGGATTCCGCCGAGTTCAACGTACAGAGTGGGAAGGGCCGCTTCGAACATGTGCGCGGCGAAGTCATGGCGGTACACCGGCCGAATCCGTACGTTCTGGTTTCGCCGAATCCCCTGGTTTTCGAGGCGCGGGAAATCCGGCGGCTCGACGCGCGCACTTATTCCATCGACCATGCCTGGCTAACCGTTTGCGAGCCCGACAGGCCCAACTGGAAGTTTTTCACATCCCATGCCACGCTCCATGTGGACCGCTCGGTGGCCCTGGTCAACGCCAACTTCCGCCTCTTCCGCATTCCGCTAATCTATCTGCCCTACGCCACCGCGCCCGCGGGACGCAATCTGAGGCAGTCCGGATTCCTGCTGCCGGAATTCAGCGATACATCGCTCAAAGGAATCGTTCTGGGGGAAGGCTATTACTGGGCGCCCAGGACCTGGACCGATGTCACGCTCGGCGCGGCCTACCTCAGCCGCCGCGGATGGCAGCAGAATGTGGAATTTCGCGCGAAACCCTGGGAACACGTGACAATTTCTGCGAAATACTTTGGCGTAATCGACCGCGGGTTGCCCGCCCTGGTCCGGGACTCCTCCGGGAATTTCGTCGAGCAACTGGTGAAGCAGGGTGGCCACAGCGCGCAATTCGAGTTCGATGCGCAACTTCGCGGCGGCTGGCGCGCCGTGGCGGATCTCAATCAGCTGAGTTCGCTGACCTTCCAGCTGGCGTTTGCCCCGACCTTTGGCGAGGCGGTGAATTCGGAAGTGCGCACGTCCGCGTTTCTTACAAAAAGCTTTCACGGGTTCAGCGCCAACCTGGCTACGAACAGTTATGAGAACTTTCTGAACGCCCGGCCGCAAGTCGCCGTCAATCTGCGCAGCGCCCCGGAGGCGCGTTTCGCCTCGGTCGATCAAGCCCCGTGGAAGCGCCTGCCGATTTATTTCGGAGGCGATGCGTTCGCCGGCGCCGTGCATCGCAGCGATGTGCATTTGACCACGAATTCTTCGACAGGAGTGCAAACCGTGGCTCCCGGAATCGATACGGGGGCGGCGGTGGAGCGCTCGGAATTTGCGCCGCGCGTGGTAGTGCCGCTGCGCTGGGGCCCCTGGCTGGGCGTCACAACCAGCTATACCGTGCGGACCACCAGCTACGGCTCGCAAATGGACGCGGGCGCGCAGGTGGATACTCCCCTGCGCCGGACCACGGGCGAGTTGAACATTGACCTGCGGCCGCCTTCCCTGGAACGCGTCTGGTCCAGCGGGAGCGGGAAATGGAAGCACACGATCGACCCCGAAATCGAATACAACTTCGTGCGGGGCGCGAATCCGTTCGACCACTTCATTCGCTTCGACGAGGACGAAACGCTCACCGACACCAATGAATTCATGTATTCGGTCACGCAGCGGTTGTTTCACCGCACCGGAGACGCCCAGGCCGACGAGGTCGCCAGCTGGAAAATCGCGCAAAAATATTATTTCGATCCGACCTTCCACGGCGCGCTGGTTCCCGGAACGCGCAACGTTTTCCAGGCGCTCGATTCGATCACGCCGTTCGCCTTCGCGGATGTGCCGCGCCGTTTTTCTCCGATCGACAGCGACCTGCGCATCACGCCCGGCGGGGAATACGACGCCGAAATCCGCCTGGAGTACGATACCCTGCGCCACAAGCTGACCACGGCGGGGACGCTGCTGCAATTGCGCCCGTACCAGAACTTTAATTTCACCGTGGCCCATTTTTCCATCGACAACACCGCCATCCTGCAACCCCTGGCAAACCAGATTCGCGCGCAAGTCGGCTACGGCAGCATCAATCGCCGCGGGTGGAACGCCTCGTTCGGATTCAGTTACGACATGGAGCAGCAAACCCTTCAGAGCCAGCTCATGCAAGTCAGCTACAACGGCTCCTGTTGCGGGATCGCATTCGAGTATCGCCGCCTCGCTCTCGGCCCGATCCGCACGGAAAACCAATTTCGCGTGGCGCTGATCATTGCTAACATCGGAACGCTTGGAAATCTCCGGCGGCAGGAAAAGATCTTCTAGCGATGAAGAATATCGAGCCCCTCGCGTTTACCACCATCGAGGAACTTGCCTCTCTACTGGCGAAGCGGAAAATCTCGCCCGTCGAGCTGACCGAACTGTTTTTGCGACGCATCGAGCGGCACAATCCCGTGCTCAATGCGTTTTTGACTGTCACCGCGGAACACGCGCGGGCCGCGGCGCGCCACGCGGAAAAGGAATTTTTGCGCACCCGCAAATCTCCCGCCGGAAACCGTCCGCTACTCGGCATTCCGATCACGCTGAAAGACAACATCTGGACGCGCGGCATCCGCACCACGGCGGGATCCAAAATCCTGCGCGATTTCATCCCAGAAACCGACGCCACAGCCGCGCGAAAACTGGCTCGCGCCGGCGCCGTCCTTGTCGGCAAGATGAATATGAATGAGTTTGCCTACGGGATTACCGGCGGCAACGCGCATTACGGCCCGGTGCGCAATCCGTGGGCGCACGACCGGATTCCGGGCGGATCCAGCGCCGGATCGGGCGCCGCGGTCGCCGCGGGACTTTGTGTCGCGTCGATCGGCACCGATACGGGCGGATCGATCCGCGTTCCTTCCGCGTTTTGCGGAATCGTCGGGTTGAAGCCGACTTTCGGGCGCGTCAGCGTTTTCGGCACCATGCCGCTGGCACCGTCGTTCGACCACGTCGGCCCGCTCGCGCGCTCTGTGCGCGACGCCGCCATCCTGCTCGGCGTGATCGCCGGGCGCGATTCCCTGGACCCCACATCGTCTTCGCGCCCCGTGGAAGATTTTCGCGGCGCCCTGGATCGGCCGCTCAGGAAGTTCCGGCTGGGCCGCCCGCGCCAATACTATTGGGAAAAACTCGACGGCGAGGTGCGCCGCGCGGCCGATGCAGCCGTCCGCGAAATGGAAAAACGCGGCGCCACGGTCCGCGAAATTTCCCTGCCGCATGTGAAGGAATCGCTCGACGCCGCCACGGAAATTTCGCTCGCCGAAGCCCTCTATGTACATGAAGCCGCCGGGTATTTCCCGGCGCGCGCCGACGAATACGGCGAGGAAGTGCGCCAGCGCATCGATGCCGGCGGAAAAATCCCGGCCGTTAAGTTTCTGGCCGATTTCGACGTGGGAAAACGTCTGCGGGCCGATTTCGACGCAGCCTTCCGGGACGTGGACGCCATCGTGGCGCCCGCGCTCCCGATTCCCGCGCCGCGGATTGGCGCGGAGTCGGTTCAGATCGATGGCCAACAAATCGGCGTGCGCCCCGCCATCGTCGGGATGTGCCGACCGGCAAATTTCACGGGGCTCCCGGCAATCTCAGTGCCCTGCGGCTTTACGCGAAGTGGTTTGCCCGTCGGATTGCAATTCGTCGGACGCGCGTTTGACGAAGCCACGCTGCTTCGAATCGCGTATACCTATGAACGGTCGCAGGATTGGAGCGCGCGCCACCCGCGCCTCGATTGACGGCAATCGGCAGGCACAAGCAGCAGGGATGGCATGCGGAGGATGGCAAACAGACGTTGCGCCGCCAAGATTTCTTCCGGACAGGCGCATAGATGTGGGAATATACTCAGATGAGCTGAATCTTTGCAAAGTCCTCGGCCGTCTAAGCTATGAGTGGGCGATGGATGGCGTTGCCGGCTGGTAGTGGGTGCTTTACCGGAGATCATTCGCTGAATGCAAGTATCGATCCTTTACGCTTTTGTCGCGGGAATCATTTCGTTCCTGTCTCCCTGCGTGCTGCCGCTGGTGCCGGGATATGTTTCGATGCTTTCCGGTGTGGGCGTCGAGCAACTGCGGGCCGGCCAACCGGCGCGCAACAGTTTATTGGCTTCCTCGCTGGCGTTTGTCTCGGGGTTCTCGGTGGTCTTCATCAGTTTCGGGGCCTCGGCGAGCGCCGTGGGCCAATTCCTGCTGCAGCATAAGGCCCTGATGGGGCCGATCGCCGGAGCCGTCATCGTTCTGTTTGGTCTGCACCTGGTGGGCTGGCTGATCAAGATTCCAATCACTACCGGCCTGGTGATTGGCGGAGTGCTGGCCTTTGGAGCGGCGCTTCTCTGGCGCCGTTCGGGAACCGAAGCCATGGGCCCCGGCGGACTGTTCGGCTCGGTGCAGCTGCTTTCGGTTGCGCTGATTTTCCTGGCCGGCCCGTCCATGACGCGCTGGCTCAATCGCGACATGCGTTTCCACAATCTCGGCAGCCAGAGCGAAGAACAGGTCAAATCCGGCGGCAGATTTTCCGGCATGGTCAGCGGTTTTCTGCTCGGCTTCGCCTTCGCCTTTGGCTGGACGCCCTGCATCGGCCCGATTCTCGCAGCCGTTCTGGTGCTTGCCGCGAACACGGAGACGATTTCCCGCGGCGTGTTCCTGCTCGCGGTCTACTCGGCGGGGCTGGCAGTTCCCTTCCTGCTCACGGCGTTTGGAATCAACAAATTTCTCCGTTTCTATCAGCGTTTCCGGCGCCATCTGCACACCGTGGAAGTTTTGAGCGGCGTGCTGCTGCTGTTTGTCGGTGGACTGATTTTCATGAACCGGCTGACCTGGCTATCCGGAAAATTGGGATTTCTGAACAGGTTCGCGTTATAGAGGAGTTTTTCCAATGAAAAAGGGCATCTTAGTAGGGATTGGCGTTGTGGCGTTGCTGACGCTCATGTGGTGGGCGGACAAGAAATTCCCGGCGGGAAACGCGCCCTCGGCAACCGTGGCTACCACCCCGGTGGACGCTCCCAACGTCACGTTCAAGGACCTCAACGGCAAAGACGTCACGCTCGCGCAATATAAGGGGAAGGTGGTCCTGGTGAATTTCTGGGCCACATGGTGCGCGCCCTGCAAAGTGGAAATCCCCTGGATGATCGAATTTCAGAAAAAATACGGCCCGCGCGGATTCACGATTCTGGGCGTTTCCATGGACGAGGGCGGCAAGAAAGCCGTGCAGCCCTTCCTCGACAAAGAGCGCTTCGACGTGGGCGGCCAGCAGGAAGCGATGAACTATCCGATCGTGCTCGGCAACGATTCCATCGCCGAAAAATTCGGAGGGATCATCGGCCTGCCCACCAGCATGGTCTACTCCCGCGACGGCAAAAAGGTCAGGACCATCGTCGGCCTGGTCAATCATGATGACATTGCCAAGATGATCGAGGGCTTGCTGTAGCATCATTACGGGTTTCCGCCTCTTGGCCTGGACCTTTTCGCTGTTTACTCTAAATTCTATTGTGGGACGCGCGCCGCGAGTAACAGGCGCACCGGTGTGCGACAATCCATGACACTGCCGCACCGTGCGGGGCGCTGCGTTGCAAGGTCCCGGCCGATGAATCTTTTCGGGGTTCTGTGCGCGGCAATGAGCAGATCGCCGGCGTAAACGGATGAAGACTCGAATCAATCTCCGCGAGCCCATTTTCGTCGCCCTGGAAGCGCTGCGCACGCACAAGATGCGCGCCTTCCTGATGCTGCTGGGCGTGGTGCTTTCCGTTTCCACGCTGATCATGGTGATCGCCTTGATCTCCGGCGTGAACCTGTACGTGGCCAACCGCATCGCCAATCTCGGGTCGAACGTGTTTCTAGTTCTACGTTATCCGATGATTACGGACATGGATGAACTGGTAAAGGCGATGCGCCGGAACAAGCCGCTCACCTGGGACGACTACCTGTTTCTGCGCGACAATTCGGAGCTCGCGGTCCGCGTCGGCGCCCAGGCCAACCAGCTGGGCCGCACCAAGGCCAACGGGCAAACCGTCGAAGACACCACCATCCATGGCGTGACGGCCAATATCGGCGACATGAAAACCGAGGGGCCCGCGTCGGGACGCTACATCACCGACACCGACAACGAGCACCGCTCGCAGGTCGCGCTGATCGGCTCGGACATTGCCGACAAGCTTTTCCCCGGCACTGATCCGATTGGCAAGGAGCTGGACGTGGACGGACGCCCGTACGAAGTGGTGGGCGTCAGCAAACCCATCGGGACGGTGCTGGGACGCTCCCAGGATAATTTCGTCTACATTCCGATTCAGACGTGGCTGAAATACTACTCGACGAGCAAAACGAGCCTGGCCATCAACGTGCAAACTCGGGGCGGCGACTGGATGTCGCGCACACAAGAGGAAGCGCGGATGTTGATGCGCGCGCGGCGTCACCTGAGGCCGAACGAGCTCGACAGCTTCGGCATTCTCGACAGCGGATCGCTCGTGGGCCTGTTCAAGCGGATTACGGGGGCGCTGGCGGCGTCCATGATCGGCATCGTGGCGGTATTCCTGGTGATTGGAGGCGTGGTGATCATGAACGTCATGCTCGCGACGGTCACCGAACGCACGCACGAAATCGGTCTGCGCAAGTCCATGGGCGCGCGCCGATCGGATATTCTGCTCCAATTTCTTACCGAGACCGCCGTGATGTCCAGCATCGGCGGGGTGATCGGCGTCATTCTGGCATACATCTTCTCGGCCATCGTGGCCGCCTACACGCCGGTTCCGATGCACGTTCCGGTTTCCGCGGTGGTCATCGCGCTGGTCGTTTCAACGGCCGTAGGCGTGTTTTTTGGGCTGTACCCGGCGCATAAGGCCGCGAATTTGAATCCGATCGATGCCATGCGGCAGGAAGTTTGATGGGAAACGGCGGACCCATGCGAATGCCGTTGGGCGAAAACGCGAAGATGGCGCTGGACACGCTGCGCCAGAACAAAGTGCGGTCGTTCCTGACCGTGCTGGGCGTGGTCATCGGCATTACCGCGCTCATTACGGTGGCGTCCATCCTGGTGGGATTCTACGCCGATGTTACCGCGTATCTGAACGATTACGGCCCGAACACGATCTGGATTTTCAAGGTGACGCCGGGCGCGAGCACCGGGCGGATGACCGCGGAAGAACGCAATCGCAAACCGTTGACGCTGCAAGACGCCGAGGCGATTCGCGCGCAGTGCCCGGCGCTGCTGGAGGTGTCCGCGACGGTGTTCCAGCGCGTCTACGACGTCAACCGCCCGCCGCTGATTACCGCGCGATATAAGGACAAGGAAGTCAGCGGCCTGGATTACATGGGGGCGGACATCCTGTATGAAGATGTCTTCAACATTCATCCCGAGGTGGGCCGATTTTTCACCGAAGCGGAAAATCTGCACCGCGCCGACGTCGCCGTCATCGGTTCCGACCTGGGCAAAGCATTTTTCACCGGCGAAGACCCGATCAACAAAATGATTTACGTGGAAGGATTTCCTTATCGCGTCATCGGCGTGTTCGCGCACCGCAAGGGCCAGCTCTTCCAGAATCCGGCCGCGGAAAAACAGGTCGTCGTCCCTTATCGCACCTACCGCAAACATCACCCCGCCGATGACGAGCACTTCATCGGCGCCGTGGCGGCTCCCGGCAAAATGGCCGAAGCGCAGGATGAAATCCGCGGCGTGTTGCGCCGCCGGCGCCATGTGCCGTATTCCGCCCCTGACAATTTCGGCATGTCCACGGCCAAGGAAATTGCCGACCAGTTCAAGCAGATCACCGGCTCGGTCGCCTTGCTGACCGCCGTGGTCAGCTCGATCGGATTGCTGGTGGGCGGGGTCGGCGTCATGAACATCATGCTGATGTCGGTGACGCAGCGCACGCGGGAAATCGGCGTCCGAAAAGCCATTGGCGCGCGGCGGCGCGACGTCATCTGGCAATTTCTCACCGAGGCCGTCGTACTTACCGGCGCGGGCGGAGTCATCGGCGTGGCGCTGGGCATCGGTATCAGCCTGCTCATCAATGTGTTTTTGCCGAGATTGCCTTCGAGCGTGCCACTGTGGGCCGTCGCTCTGGGCGTCCTGGTTTCCATGGGCGTGGGCCTGTTTTTCGGGATCTACCCCGCCGTGAAAGCCGCGCGCCTGGATCCGGTCGAGGCGCTGCGGTATGAGTAGCTTGCTCGTCTTTGTAGCGGAAGATTCGAATGAGCTCCAGCGAAGAGTGGAAGCAACACAAACTTGATCGTTTGACGCGACTGAAGGGATTGTCCTTCCAGTTGGCAGATTACACTGCGCCTAGCGCCGATTGGGACCACGATCACTGCGAGGGCTGCGCGGCCAAATTCGCGGACTTTGACGGATATGAGATTCTGCACAGCGGATATTTCACAATACGCCAGATCCGTAATGAACATGCAGAAGTGCCGGAGTTCATCAAACAATGGCAAGAACAAGGACGAAAAGTCATGGCGAAACCAGATGCCAAAATATGGGTCTGTAAGGAATGCTTCGAGGAATTTCGACATACCTTGCACTGGAGCCTCAAATAGGAGGCACTGCTCTGCTGTCAGGAATAAGCCGTCATCCTTGCCCGTCCCATCGCTTCGCGGTATTCTGTTTAGATGATGGATGAGAAGGATTTTCAGAAACGATGCGACGCGGCGTTTGAAGAGCTTCGCCGCAGGTTGCTGGATCTGGAAGATGTGCACGGATTTGAAGTTGAAGGCGGCAGTGGAAAACTGGAAGTCTCGTTCGATGACCCCGAGGAAACCCGATTCGTCATCAGCCCGAACACGCCGGTGCGCCAGATCTGGATTTCCGCGCTGACCACCAGTTTCAAACTCTCGTGGTCGGAGACGGCCGGCACATTCGTCCTGGAAAAAACCGGTGAGACATTGATGCAGCTCATGAGCCGCATCCTCACCGAGCAACTCGGCAGCCCCGTGAGCGTCTAACCGACTATGAAAACAAACTCTGGAAATGTTTCGAGGGATTCGGGCCGGCGGGCAATCCGGGCCGCGGACAATGGCGGCAAATGCTTGCCGGGATGGCCGGTGAGTTTCGCGTTTCTCGCGCTGACAGCCTTCGCGGGAATCGCTTCGGCGCAGAACGGGGCAATCCCGCGCGCGGCCAGCGTTCTGCAGCCGCAAGCATACGTTTCGCTGCAACCCGTGCCGCGGGGAAAAACGTTTGAAGTGGCGATGGTGGCGAAAATCACCCCCGGATTTCACGTCAACGCGCATATTCCCTCGGAAGAATATCTGATACCGACCAAGGTGACGGCGGAACTTCCCGCCGGGATCGCGCTGGTGAATACGGCATACCCGCCTGGCGTGATGCGCACGTTGCGTTTTTCCAAGACGGCGCTGCGCGTTTATGACGGCACGTTCACCGTGCGGATGAAATTGCGGGCCGATGGCGCCGCTCCGCTCGGCCCTCAAAAAATCGGCCTCACGATTGCCTACCAGGCCTGCAATGAAGACGCCTGCCTGCCGCCGACAAAACTCCCGGCGACGGCCGAGCTGGAAATCGCCGCCGCGGGCACGCCTGCGCATCCGGCCCATACAAACATTTTCACTCCCGCGCGGCCCTGAATACCCCTTCGGGGCACAAAAAGAAAAATCTCCGCCTCGTTCCAGGCGGGGATTTTTAATGGGGGGGAGCGGCGCGTGATTTACAACGGATTTACTGCGCGGCGAGGGTTTCGACGGCCTTGCGGAGACGCCGCACGACGCGCTCCTGCCCAAGCACAAGCATCGTTTCAAACAGCGGCGGCGCCACGGCTTGCCCGACAATCGCGACGCGCGTGGCGTTGATCAGCAATCCGGCCTTGACGCCCTCGGCGGCGGCCAGCTCGCGCAGCGCGTGATCGCAGGCATCGTGATCCCAGCCGGTGAGCGCGGCCAGGGCATCCGCCAGCTTGGCGAGCATCGCGCCCAGGCGTTCATCCTTCCAGAATTTCTCGCGGGCCTGCGGATTGTATTCAAACGTGTCGCTGAAAAATGCCCGGGCCCACGTGGAAAAATCCGGCAGCAGGCGCGTGCGGGGCCGCAGCAGGTCCACGGTTTTCGAAAACCATTCGCGCTTTTCGCCCGCCCATTCCGGCTGCCAGAGTTTCGAGCGTTCCAGTTCGCCCTGAATAGACGGCAATAAGTCGTCGATCGGCAGCTTCTGCAGATACTGCGTGTTGTACCACTCGAGCTTGGCGCGGTCGAACACGCCGTTGGTGCGGCTCACGCCTTCCAGCGTGAACCGTTCAATGATTTCAGCGGTGCGCATGAATTCGGCATCCCCGGCCGACCAGCCGAGCAGCGCAAGAAAATTACGGAACGCTTCGGGCAGGAATCCCTCTTCGCGGTAGGAACCCACGCTGGTGGCGCCGTGGCGTTTGGAAAGCCGCGTGCGGTCCGGCCCGAGAATCAGCGGTACATGCGCAAAAATGGGAGGCGTGACGCCCAGCGCGCGATACAGCAAGGCCTGCTTGGGCGTGTTGGAGATGTGGTCGGAGCCGCGAATCACGTGCGTGATGCGCATGTCGATATCGTCCACGACGACGCTGAGCTGGTAGGTGGGCGCACCATGCGGCTGGCCATCCTTGGGAGAACGCAGAAGAACGAAATCCTCGATCTCCTCATTCTCCACTTCGCGCGGGCCGAAGACCGCATCCTCAAATTTCGTGATGGCGCCCTGCGGAACGCGGAAACGGATCGCAGCATTCTGCGCGCTCAGTCCGGGCTTTCCCTCGCGGCACGCGCAGCGCGTGATGCGCCGCGGCCCCGCTTCTTTCTTGGCGTCCTCGGTTTCCTCGACCGCGTCGCCTCCCGCGTATTTCTCCGGCGGACAGTCGCAAAAATAGGCTGCGCCGGAAGCCACAAGCTTTTCCGCCGCCGCGCGGTGCAGGTCCAGGCGCTGCGACTGATAATAGGGGCCCTCATCCCAATCGACGCCGAGCCATCGCAGGCCGTCCAGAATTCCCTCAACCAGTTCGGGCCGATTGCGCTCGACGTCGGTGTCTTCGACGCGCAGGACCATCGTGCCGCCCAGGTGCCGGGCGAACAGCCAGTTGAACAGAGCCGTGCGCGCCCCGCCGACATGCAAATAGCCCGTCGGCGAGGGCGCAAATCGCACGCGAACCCCGCCGGAGGAATTTCCCGCCGCACTCGAAGATGTGGACATGCGCCTTGTTCATCTCTCCCATGGATGAAAAAACAATTCATCTTAGCCGAACCAGCGCAGGAACGCGAGCCAGCCGGGCGAATGAATCCAGTGATTATGATTTCGCACACAATGGAAATCGATACTTTTTCAGGTGTGTCCGAAGCCTCACGTAACTTGTTCCCGACTGGTACCCCCGTACCCTTGACCGCCTGGAAAGGCGTCCCTTATAGTCGCAAAAGCCAGTAAATTTCACGGCACAGGTGCAATTTATCGTGGCAGACGGCTCCACTTTCCGCTGACAAGAGGCGGCTCGGATATCTTTTACGAGGTTGTGTTTTCATAATTTTGCGTGGCAGGCAAACGCAGCCTTTTAAAATCGGGAGGAGACTTTTCTGTTGGGTGGTGTGGCAGAATAAATGAATTCTGAAAGCATCATTGCAATCACCCTGCTGACAGCCTCGGCATTGACTGCGGGTTTCTTCGCCTACATGCACAGCTTGCGGCGCCAGGCCTACCTGATGTTGTGGAGCGCCGGCTGGTGCCTGCTAGCGCTGCATTACCTCAGCCCCGCTCTCCAACCCTGGATGGCGGTTGCGCCGTGGCAATCGGCCGTCAATCAATGGCTGCTGGGCGCGGCGGCGCTGCTATTTTTCAGCACGGCGCGCGTGTATACCGAATCCTCTCCATGGGTACGCCCGCAGATTGCCGCGGGAGCGGTGTTCCTGGTTTGGTCCGCCGCCTATTACATGGGCGACATCAGCATTTCACCGCAACTGGGCGTCGCGGTGGTGCTGGGCGGCGTCGCGTGGACTTTTTATCAGGAAAGCCGCCGCCACGAGACTTTTGTGGATCTGCTGCTGGCAATTTCTTTCCTGACATGGGGCGCAATTTTGATCGGCGAAACGCTGCTGCCCCGGACCGTCGCGGGATCGTTGGATGCGCTGGAGATTCTTCCGCAACTGTTTGCCGCGGCCCTGATGGTGATGGGACTGTATGAGGAAGAAAAGCGGCGCATCGAACACAACATGCTCGCGCTGTCCAACGTAAACCTGGCAACGTCGAGTTTCGTGGGCGCGGAAATTCAACAAATGCTTTCGAACGCGCTTGAACGCGTGTTGAGTGTTGTGCGCATGCCCGCGGGCGCGCTGTTCCTGCATCACGGCAATCCGGAAGGCCCAACCTCGGTGGTCGCCGTCGGGCTGACAGAAAATTTCTGCGCCATTTCCCAGGAAGAGGGGCTGGACGATCATCTGGTGGATCTGGTCGCGCGCCTGGGCGGACTGGTGGTATTCCGGGATTTGGGGCGCGATGCGGCCTGGACGGCACTGGAAAGCGAAGAGGCGTTCCGGAGGTTCCGGCAGTTGGCCATCAGCCAGAATCTGCATACCGTCGTGGGGATCAGCCTGCAAGCAAAGGAAAAGGCGTTCGGCGTATTGTTTCTGGGCACCCCGGATAGCCGGCGGTTTGCAGCAGCCGAACTTCGTTTGCTGCTGGCGCTGGGACATCAAATCGGGATGGCCGTGGAGAACAGTTACCTGATTCAGCAGACCTCGCGCCGCACGCTAGAACTCCACATGCTCAACGAAATTGGCCGCGCGCTGAGCTCCGCGCTGGATCCGGACACCCTGTTTGAAACCATCCTCACGGAAATGAAGCGCCTGTTCGACGTCAATCACTTTTTTGTGGCGCTGCACGATCCGGCCCGCAGTGAAATGAGGCTTGAAATCGATGTACGTGACGGCCAACTGCTTCCCAAGCGTTCCCGGCCGATGGATGACCGTTTTGCCAGCGAATACATGATGCGGACACGCCAGCCGATCCTGATCCGTGAAAATTATCTGGAAGAGATGCGCAAGCTGGGCCTGGAGCCCATGAATTCGCATCAGGGTTGCTTTTGCGGAGTGCCCCTGCTGCTGTACGAGCGGCCCATCGGCGCCATGGCCGTGCAAAGTCCCGTGGAACGCGCGTTGGATTCGGGCCATCTGGAAATGATGCGCGTGCTGGCCAGCCAGGCCGTGATCGCGCTGGAAAACGCGCGGCTGTTCCGCGAGGAACGCACAAAATCACGCCACCTGACCCTGCTCAACAATATTTCCCGTAACATCATTGTGACCCTGAACCCCGACGAAATGCTCTCCCGAATCGGCGAGGAACTCGAACAAGGCGTAGATTATTCGCATATCGGCATCGGGCTGCTGGATTACTCCACCAAAGAGATCGTGATCCAGGCCGAGGCCGGGCGCCGCAAGGGCGCCCTGGGACACCGCCTGCACCTGGACGGCAACGTGGTGGGGCGTGTCGCGCGCACCGGAGAGATGGCCATGGTGGCCTACGATTCACTGGACTCCCCGGGAGAACCGGTTCTGGAAGGTTCCGTCTCGGCCATTGCGCTTCCGATTGTTTATTCGGACCAGCTGTACGGCGTGTTGTACGTGGAGACCGATGAGACCTCGGACTTCCCGCAGGAAGAGATTTTATTTCTCGGCACTCTGGCGGACCTGATTTCCGGAGCGCTGCATAACGCATTCACATTCCAAAAAGCGCAGGAACAAGCGATCACCGACGGCCTCACCGGATTGAAAACCCATCGGTTCTTCATGGAAGCTCTTTCGGGCGAATGGAAACGCTCTACCCGCGCCGGCCGGTCGTTCTCGCTGGTGCTGATGGACCTGGACCACTTCAAGTTCGTGAACGATTTTTACGGGCACCTGGACGGCGATCTGGTGCTCCAGCGCATGGCGCGTATTCTGGAAGAGAATTGCAGGCGCTCGGACGTGGTGGCGCGATACGGCGGCGATGAATTCGTCATTCTGATGCCTGAAACTGACGCCGAGCAAAGCCATCAGCAGGCGACAAAGCTGCGCTCGATGGTCTGCACCGATCCGGTGCTTCGCGAGAAAAACGTCACCTCCAGCTTTGGCGTCGCGAGTTTTCCGCTCAATGGAGCGACGCCGCAAGAGCTGATTCAAGTCGCCGACGCCTCCATGTATCTCTCCAAACATCAGGGCGGCAACGCCGTATCCATCGCAGATCATTACAATCAGGACGATTCCAGGCGATGGAAACGCGAAGTGCTCGATGCGTATCTCGGCGTGACGCTGAAGCGCCTGTTCGCTACCGGTCCCGACGCGTTCATGGAAATCTACAGCCGGATCGAACAGTTTGCCAGGTCCCTCGCCGAAACCGAAGGCACAAACTTCAGCGGAAACAACGCATCGAAATCTTCCGAAGCCATTCCGTTCGAGCCGTTGCCTCCCATCGTCATGGATACGCTCACTTCACTCGCGCTGGCCGTCGATGCCAAAGACCAGTTCACGCAGGGCCACTCCCAGAAGGTGTCCGCCTACGCCGTCTTGATTGCCGAGGCCATCGGCCTGGACGCCTCGCAAATCGAGGAAATCCGCCTGGGCGGCATGCTGCACGACGTCGGTAAAGTCGGCATTCTGGAATCGGTCGTGAGCAAAAACGGCCCGCTGAATCCCGATGAGTGGGAAACGATGAAACGCCATGTGGAATATGGAGGCAAGCTGCTCGAACCTCTCCGTGGCACCGAACAGATTCGCGGAATGGTCGCCCATCACCACGAATTCTTCGACGGTTCGGGCTATCCGGATGGGCTGGCCGGCAGTCAAATTCCCCTGGGAGCGCGCATCATCGCCATCGCCGATGCCTACGATACGATCACGTCCGCGCGAACGTATAAGAACGCGCGGACGCCGGAGGAAGCGTTCCTGGAACTGGAGCGTTGCGGAAACGCGCAGTTTGATCCTGAGCTTGTGCGCATCTTCGTGTCGCGCCTGCGCAAACTGCCGAGTCCTCTGATCGTGAATCCCGCCATCGAAGAAAGCCAAAAAGTCCTTCAATAGCCCACAGCCTGAGGGTTGCGCGCGCCGGTACGCTCCCCTAAGCGGATTGCGGCAAAGCGGGCTTGTTTCGCCGCCTTCGATTGCGTAAAATCACGTTTCTTCTTGTTGCCAGTGAATCATACAAGCCTCACGGAGCCTGAATGCCCAGACGTATCGCTGCAAAAATTACCGGTGTGAGCGGGTATGTGCCACCCCGGGTGATGTCCAACGCCGAATTGGAAAAGCTGGTGGAAACCAACGATGCCTGGATCCGGGAACGGACCGGCATCCGCGAGCGCCACGTCGTGGAAAAGGGGGTGGCCACGTCGGATCTGGCCACTACCGCCGCACGGCAACTCCTCACCTCCAAGAATGTGCCGGCATCGGACATTGAACTGATCGTTGTGGCCAGCGTGACCCCGGACATGATGTTTCCTGCAACCGCTTGCCTGGTCCAGAACAATCTGGGCGCGAAAGGCGCCTGGGGATTCGACCTGTCCGCGGCGTGCTCCGGATTCATTTACGCGCTGACCGTGGGCGCGCAATTTGTCGGCGCCAGAACTCAGAAAAATGCCCTGGTGATCGGCAGCGATGTCATGACATCGATCCTGAATTACCAGGACCGGGCAACATGTGTTCTCTTCGGCGATGGCGCGGGCGCGGTCCTGCTTGAGCCGACCGATCGGGACGACGAGGGGATTCTCGACTTCGTGCATGACGTGGATGGCTCGGGAGGAAAATATCTGTTTATGCCCGCTGGCGGCTCGCTTCATCCGCCCACCCACGAAACGGTCGACCAGAAAATGCACTACATCCACCAGGAAGGCGCGCAGGTTTTCAAGTACGCTGTACGCCGCATGGCCGAACTGGCTTGCGAAATGCTCGAGCGCAACGGATTCACCAGCAAGGACCTCGCCCTGGTCGTGCCTCACCAGGCGAACTTGCGGATCATCCGCGCGATGCAGGAACGTCTCGGCGTGGACGACTCGAAAATCATGGTCAACATCGAGCGTTACGGAAACACGACTGCCGGAACCATACCCCTGGGATTGTGCGACGCCGTCGAGCAGGGCCGATTGAAAAAGGGCGATCTCGTGCTCCTAGTTGCAGTGGGCGCAGGGTATACCGCCGGCGGGGTCCTGCTTCGCTGGGCTTATTGAGTTCTTCCGCTGGATTTCAACAATTGAGATTCAGCAATTCTTGCGCGAGGACCGTTACCTTCCCCAACTCCACGCTCTAGCCTGGCCAGAACGTTTGACAGAAGATTGAAACCCTCATTCCAGGGCCTACATCCCGCGCATCTGGGCTGCGCAAGCGATGTTGCGCTCCAGGTGTTGATCCATCAGCACCGCAACGTAGCGCGAGCAGGTGGCCATTTCCGCGTTTGACCAGTTGGCCATCGCGGGGATGATCTTGCCGAGCGTTTCGATGACTGAGTAGTATGCCCGGACCATCCTGAAACTTCCACCTGGGCCGCGCAGGTCTGGAGACAAGTCCTTTAGAATGAGTATACTTCGAAAATCCTTGGCCCCAATGTCAGTGGCAGAAATACCTGCGGCGATACGGATACGATCCGAGATGGCCTGGGAGGCCACGCCGGAGATCGTCGCGCGCCAGTAGTACAGCCCAAACTGGGCGAAGGCGACGATCGAGACCGCGAAGATGATGCCTGCAATCAACTCAAATCCACCTCAGGTTGTAGTTTCTCTTTCCTAAGCGGCACAGGCAATGGATCTCCCGTACCAATTCAGAGCATCACGAGTACTAGCCGATCCTTCACAATCGTCAATCATATCTTCACCTTAAACGATCTGGGCCTAAGTCTGGGCCTGAGTCGATCTGGCCACGGCCATTGTCATGGCGCGCCAGTAGTAGAGGATGAAATTCCTAAGGGCCAAGGACGACATACCGAATATGGCGATAGTCAACACCCGGGACTTCCCTCCACCAAAACAGTCTCCCGCTTCAAACTGGATGAGGCAATGGACCCAACGTACTAGAAGTTTTGAGGGACCATTCGGGCGTGGAAGATATCGCGACTGCGGCAGGCATCGTATCCATAAACTTCCGCAGCAGTTTTCAGAGGATCAATGCGACGGGATGGGGAAAATCTGCTGTGAGCTGTTTGGTCCGCAATCGTATTCGCGGACCTCAATCCGCCATTGTGACCCGGCGATTGCGGGAAGGAATCGCTGCTTCCATTCATAGCCTTGATCGCGCGTCATCAAGCGCGATACGCGCGAACCGCAACTTTGATCGAGTTCGTGCGCGGCGTCCTCCATCGGTTTCTCGGCTAGAGGATCGGACACACCGTGAATCCAGATCATGACAGGGGCCATGGGATGGCCGGAGGAAAGCCACTGGTGGGCGGAGTTCACGCCGGGCTGATGGATGGAATCGGGAAAGAACCCTTCAAATTGCAATCCGGCGCTGCGTGTGGGCGGATGAAGCACATAGGTCAAGTAGAGGAAAAATGGCCGGCTATTGGAAATCACGGTGGCGCCGGTCTTAATTTTTCCCGCGGTGTCGCCGACCACTTGCACCCAGGGCTCCAGAAACTGTGGCGCGGAATAGTAGCGCCGCGCATAGATTCCGGTCCACCCCACGCCCGCGACAATCAAGAGCATGGCCGCCAAAACCGGCCGCGTCCAGCGGGATTGGATTGATCCGATGGCAACGGCGATCGGCAACAAGAGCCAGGGAGCCACGAAAAACAACCGCCGGGAAAACAACATGCCCGTCGCCGCCATGAGGATGAACAGGACCGCGCTGTAGGCCAGAAAGCGGCGCGCAGGTCCCGACCCCCGCAAGGCAACCAGGACGATGCAAACCAAGATCGCCAATCCTGCCGGCACGCTCATCTGCCAATGCCAGGGCGCCACCGATTCGCTCACAAACAATGTGTAAATATAAAACGCGCAGCTTGTCATCACGGTTCGGAAGCTCTGGTGGATATGGATGCCGGCAAGGAAATCCCTGTAGAGCGGGCGGTACACGGGAATGCACACGACGATCCACAGGATCGCGGTGCGCCCTATCGCGCGCGCCGATGCCGTGCGCTCCCCGGCGCGAATCCGCAAGAGTTGGTCGATTCCCAGGCATGCCAACACGGCCCAGCCGAAAAGATTCGTCCATAGCAGGGCCGTGCCAAATAAAAATAGCGCGGCCCAGCTCCCGAAACTCTTCTCTTCCAGAACCCGCAGATAAGCGAGCGTCAGTCCAGCGATTAGAAAAAATACAAACGAGTACGGCGCCGCCAACCGGCCGTAGTGGAAGCCAAAAGGCCAAAGGATGCCCAGCCAGAGCATGGTGATGCCGCTGGCCGGGCCGCCGATCCTGCGGGCCGCGCGGCCCAGCAGCAACAGCCCCGCAAGAAAGAAAATAATTGCGGGGACACGAAGATAGTCGAAGTTCCCCGTCGTCCAGCGCAGCCAGAAATGAAGCGGAATGGTGTAGAGCGCGGGCATGTCATGTTGCCCGCCGCCGGAAAGAAACTGGGCGAACAAAGTTCGGGCCGGCTGCGCCGCGGCGTCCAACGTCCGGACTTCATCGTCGACAAATGTAACATAATTATTTGAGGCGACCAGGCCAATGCCCAGCAGCAGGACCGGCATGACCTGCTGGGCAAATCGGTTCGGGTTGCGATGGCGAGCCGGCATGTTCAATATTGGCTGGGGCGCAGCGGAAAACCGGCCCAGGCGTTCAATAATCCCAGCGTTTCGCGCACGACGTCCAGGGCGTCGTGCGTATGGCGCCACCAGTGCGCTCCGTCATAAGGGTCTTCATTCGCATAGCGCACAATCGCGCGCGGGTCCGGTCCCACCAGCTCGTTCCAGATCGTGCGCACGCGGCGCGTATGTGCTTTCGACGTGACGATGATCACGTGATGATAATTGTCATTGCCAAGCGTTTCGGAAATCTGGCGCACTTCCTCTTCCGTATTCGCGTTGGGCCGATCCAAAACACGAATCGAGTCCGCCGGAACCCCCTTGGCCAGCAACACCTTTTCATTGTAGAAATCTTCCCCCAGATAGAAAATATTCATGGCTTTCAGCTCTTCTGCGGGAGAAGTCGGCGGAGAGACCCAGACCTGTTCCGCATACCCGGCCTGATACAGCCGCGCGGCCTCAATCGCGCGTTCCGGAAGACGTCCGCTCAAGACGACGATCACGTCGGCATGGGACAGTGGATCCTGAATGACCAGCCACTGGCCGATGGTGAAGAACACCGTTGTGCCTGCGGCCAGCAATACGATGAAGATCCCTGCAAGGATTAGCCGGCGCCGCGTTTTCGATTTCGACTCCATCACAATCCAGCCTCATCCTCACGCAGGAAACCTTAGAGAAAGGCGCCGTGCGCGCCGAATCCCTGCGCTTTATGGCGCTTTGGGTAATCCTTGCCCTCGGGCTGGTTGGAACCCCGGGCAAAGAAACGATTATCATGACGCCTGGAGCAGTTTTCGCCACGAAATGGCCGTGACAAGACAAATGGGAGAACGGCCATTTCCAGCAGCCCGCGCCGGTGTGAGCAGCGCACGCCCGGACTGTTGCAAGACGGGCAGCACCGCAGCAAATGGAATCGCGTGAGTGGCATGTCCGATCTGCAGACTTGGAATCCTAACCTGCCCATCATTTGAGGTCAATCATAGCCCGGGCAGGTCGCTCCGCCGGAACTTCGCGCTGACCCTGCCCGGATTTTGGCAGTTATTAGAAAGTGATTGCTATTTGGAAGCGGCCTTTGTGCCAGGGACAGTGAAGGCTACAATACCGGGTGACCGAAAATCCGGATCGCAAGCATGGGAATACATACCACATACGATGATGAGGCGATGATGAGGCTGGGACGATGCGCGCAGTAGTCACGGGCGGCGCGGGATTTCTCGGATCGCACCTTTGCGATTATCTGCTCGGCCAGGGCTGGGACGTGTTGTCCATTGACAACCTCGTGACCGGCACGCTAGCCAATGTGCGCCACCTTGTGGATCACCCTCGATTCCGGATGGTGCAGCACGACGTCACAAAGTTTATCGACGTGCCGGGCCCGGTGGATTACGTGCTCCACTTCGCCTCGCCCGCAAGCCCCGTTGATTATCTGAAGCTGCCCATTCAGACGCTGAAAGTGGGCTCGCTCGGAACGCACAATACGCTGGGCCTGGCTCTGGCAAAGAACGCCAGGTATTTTCTCGCTTCCACGTCCGAATGCTATGGCGATCCGCTGGTGAGCCCGCAGCCGGAAACATATTGGGGGAACGTGAATACGGTCGGCCCGCGCGGCGTTTACGATGAAGCCAAGCGTTTCGCGGAAGCCATCGTGATGGCCTATCACCGCGCCAAAGGCCTGGACACGCACATCGTCCGCATCTTCAACACCTATGGGCCGCGCATGCGCCTGAATGACGGCCGCGCGCTTCCGAATTTCGTTTATCAGGGATTGACGGGAAAGCCCATCACCGTGTACGGCACCGGGAAACAGACGCGCAGCTTCTGCTATGTCTCCGATTTAATCGAAGGCATCTACCGCCTGATGATGTCCGACGAACATGAACCCACCAACATCGGCAACCCGCAGGAAATTACGATTCTAGAGTTTGCCGAGCGCGTTCGCACGTTGCTTGGCGTGTCATCTCCCATCGTCTTCGAGCCCTTGCCCCAGGATGATCCCAAACAGCGCTGCCCCGACATTTCCAAAGCGCGCCGCCTTTTAGGATGGGAACCCAGGATCAACCTGGAAGAAGGGCTGAAGATCACGCTGGAGTCGTTCCGAAAACAGTTTGCCGAAGCCCAGGCAAAGTAATTCCTGCAGGACAGGCTTTTACCCCAAGTGAAGCGAAGGATCGCCTGTCTTCTGTCTTCGTCAGCACGAAAAAAATCAAAATCAGACAGGCTGAAGCCTGTCCTGCTTGTGCGGTCCGCGCTCTTACGAGTTGACCAGTTGCTTGTCCGCAGTGGCAACCGGGTCGGGGCGTCCGAAGCTCATGTATTCGAATCCCAGGGCTTTCATCTCCGCCGGACGCAGCATGTTTCGCCCATCCACCACCAGCGGGCGCGCCATTTCCTGCCGGATCCGCTTCCAGTCCAACCTCCGGAACTGTTCCCACTCGGTCAGCACCAGTAGCGCATCCGCTCCCCGCGCCACTTCGTACGCGTCCGCTCCGTAAATCAACTCCGGAAACACACCCCGCGCGCGCTCCATCGCTTCCGGATCGGTCGCCCGCACCTCCGCACCCTCCGCCAGCAGCCTTCGTATCACTTCAATCGCCGGCGCCAACCGAATATCATCCGTGTTCGGCTTGAACGCGATCCCCAGCACCCCGATCTGTTTCCCCTTCATCACCCACAGCGCCTTCTTCACCTTGTCCACCAACTGCTCCACGCGCTGCCTGTTCACCCGTTCGGTTTCCTTCAACAATCCGAAATCCACTCCCGCGCCTTCGGCCAGCTTGATGAACGCCTGAATGTCCTTCGGCAGGCAAAACCCTCCAAAACCCAGCCCCGCCTTCAAAAACTGCCCGCCAATCCGCGGATCCAAACCCACCGCGCGCGTCACTTCCTCCACGTTCCCGCCCAGCCGCTCGCACAAATCCGCCAGCACGTTCGCGTACGAGATCTTCAGCCCCAAAAACGAATTCGACGCGTGCTTGATCAACTCCGCGCTCGCAATCGTCGTCACCACAAATTCCGGCGTCGCCGCCGGCGGACAATTCGGCTGATGCACCGGGCAGCGGAATCTTCCCTCCAGAATCGGACGGTACAACTCCCGCAACTGCTCCTCGCTCTCTTTCTCCTCCACCCCGATCACGATACGGTCCGGATGAAAGAAATCCTCCACTGCCGTCCCTTCCCGCAAAAATTCAGGGTTCGACGCCACGCGAAACTTCGCCGCCGCATCGCTCGCGTACACCTGCAGCGCCTTCTTCAACTGCTCCCCGGTCTGCGCCGGCACCGTGCTCTTCTCAATCACCAACTTCGGCCCGCGCGACTGCTTCGCGATCAGCCGCGCCACATTATCGATCGCCGACAAGTCCGCTTCCCCGGTCTCGGTCGGTGGCGTGCCCACGCAGATGAATATCACGTCGGCGCTGCGCACTGCTTCCCCGCCATCCGCCGTGAAACGCAGCCGCCCTTCCCGCACCACGCTCGCCAGCACCTTGTCCAGATTCGGCTCGTAGATCGGAATCTTCCCCGCCTGCAGCGTCGCGATGCGCCCCGCATCGTTGTCGGTCGCCACCACCTCGTGCCCCGCTTCCGCCAGGCACGCCCCCGACACCAATCCCACGTACCCGCATCCAATCACCGCTAATTTCACGCTCGCTCTCCTTCGCTGGCTGCGCCCATCGTTTCCTTCAGCCCTGCCCCTGCTGATTCTCGCCCATTCCCCGGCTCAACAAAAGAGCCTTTCCCTTCCGCGTTGTCGCACAAACATTTCCTTGCGCGGCGCTGGCTGCTCCCGTAGGACAGGCTTTACCCTGTCTGGGTTTGACTTCCGCCAGTGCTGCAAAATTCAAATGCAGACAGGCTGAAGCCTGTCCTACTAAGAGCCCATTTCCCTGGCCTCACATCTTCGCCAGGCTGAAGCTTCCAATCACCAGGGCGTCCACACCGGAACAGAAATAACTCCGCACCGCGTCGCGCGGCGAAACCACCAGCGGCTCGCCGAACAGGTTGAAAGACGTGTTCACCAGCATGGGGGCAACGCCAACTTGCCCGAAGCGGTCGAGCAGCCGCCAGAGAAGCGGGTTCGCGGAGCGTTCCACGACGTGCAGACGCACGCGCCCGCCGGGAAGAAGAAATCCGTCGAGAAGGCGGGCCGCTTCCGGCCTGGCAAATCCAAGTGTGGCCATGAAGCGCGAGGAGGGCGAGCAGTCAAAAAACTCCGCAGCGCGTTCCGCTGTCACCGAAATTGCAAACGGCCGATACCCTTCCCGGTGCTTCACATACTCGTTCAGGTTCTCTTTGACGAAAGGCGCCCAGGGAGACGCCAGCAGGCTGCGATTGCCAAGGGCCCGGGGACCGAATTCCGCGGCGCCGTGGAACCAACCCACGATTTTTCCGGCGGCGAGCAATTGTATGGTTTCTTCCAGCCGCTGCTCATCGCTGACGTGAAATCGATAGCGGGCCTTGCAATTTTCCAAAACCTGTTTGATCTCCTGATTCGAATACCCCGGCCCCCAGGCCAGGTGCTCCACCGCCGCCTGGCGCGGTTTTCCCTGCATGTGGTGGCGCACGTACCACGCCGCGCCCAGCGCCGTGCCTTCATTTCCCGCCGCGGGTTGAACGAAAATTCGTTCGAATCCCGTGTTCTTCTCCACATGCGAGACCACGACGGGATTTAAAAACAATCCGCCGGCCAGGCACAGCGACTTCGCCCCGGTCTGTTTCCGGTACCGCTCGGCCAGTTCCGCGGCAACCGTGCAACACGCCTGCTGGATGCTTGCGGCAAGCTGCTTGCGCAAACTTTCCGAAATCGGCGGGCGAGGCGAGCCCGCCTCGGCGGCTTTGCCGATTGCAGGGTCCACGCCGACGGCACGATAGAATTTCGGTGAAAAAGCGATGTGTCCGGCAAGGCCCGCATTGAAGTAATCGCTGGCCAGGTGCGGGAGTTTTCCCGGCGAACGGCGCAAAATCTCCAGAAATAATTTTTCAAACACGGGATCGCCGTCCAGCCCGAGCCATTGCGTTTTGTGCTCGTCTCCATGAGGGGCGAAACCGAGCAGATCCGAAACCTGTGAAAAAAACCACGCGGGCGAATGCGGGAACGGAATGGACTCGATCGTTTTCAGACCGCAGCCTTCGCCGAGCGCCACGCAGCCGGAGCGGCCGTCACCCTGCTCATCGAGTGTGAGCGCCAGCGCACGGTCAAACCCCGAGGCATAAAAGGCGCTGGCGGCGTGGCACAGGTGATGCTCGAGATGCAGGACACGCAAGCCCGGTGATTCGCCCAGCATGTGCAGCAGGCGACCGTTGTTCAGTTCGCGCCCCAGCTCACCCAGCGCTTTCGTCTGGTAGTAGCCGCTGGGGACGGGCGCGAAAGGCGTCCGCTTGGCCCTCATCCACGCTTGACGGACCCACGCGCGCACCGGGCGGCTGGCCACGGCGACGCACTCGACGCCACTCCATCCGGTCCCGGCCCGTTGCAGACAAAATCGGATGGCTTCCCGGGGAATTCCCGCAACCGTGCGCCGGCGCACCAGCTTGCTCTCTTCCATGGCGGCGATGATGCCGTCGTCCGAGAGCAGCGCCGCAGCGGAATCATGAGCGAGGCCGGAAAGCCCGAGGATATTCAAAAGCGTCCCCTGTTGATGCGCACCGGTGAAACAGTATGGTGAGCAATATCGGGGAGTTTACGCGCGGACAGCGCGTGCGTCCACGAGTATGCGCTTATCAGGTGCGATTTTTGGGAAGGATGGAAGCGCCGGAGAGCAGGCCTCGAAGCCCGAGCAAAAGCAGGCGCGGCTGGCTAAGGGTGACGTGCCAGAGAACGCGGGCGGCCTCGTCCCGCGTGTATTGACTCAGGGAGCGGCGCGTCGAGGCATTCATAAGATCGACCAGGCGGCTGTAGTCCGCCTGCTTGAACTGATGAATTGTCTTTCGGATGAGCAGATGGAGATTGAGTTCCCGGCGCAGGGAACGCAGCTCGCGGCTTTCCCCGCTGTTCAGGATCGATTCGCTGACGCCGATGGCGCCGCGAAACCCGGTGACGATTCCGCCCACCGTCGTAACCTTGACTTGCCCCGCCGCATCGCCCACCAAAAACACGCGTCCCGCGCCCACGCGGCGCTCGACCGGCGTCCAGCGGTCATACACGGGAATTCGCGCGCCCTGGAATCCCAGCGGCGTGAAACCTCGCTTTTCCATGAAGCGTTCCAGGCAGCGGCGCGTTTCCTGGCCATCTTCGCCGATCAGCCCCAGCGCTGCGCGCTCGCGCGACTCGGGAATCAGCCAGTAGAAGTACGGCGTGTCGTCCGGCACGAACCAGACGCGCACGGTATCGGGAGACATATCGGCCGGTATTTTCACGATCGCCTGCACCAGGGGAACGGTCGGCTGGCGCGGCCATCCCGCCGCCTGGGCGACCCGGGAAAGCGCGCCATCGGCCCCCACCACGATATCGGCGTGCAACTCTTCCGCGCGGCCATCGTGGCTGCGTTCGACGCCCACACGCAAGCCGGTTCCGTTGCTTTCCAGCGACTGGAAGCGGTTGCCGAACGAAACCTTTGCGCCGCGGCTCCGCGCCTGATCCGCCAGGCCGTGAATCAGTTTCGACCGCTCAATAATCAGGTCGGGACGCGCCAGGGGAACCTGGGCCGTGCGGCCGTCGGTAAAAAGCTCAAACTTGCGGATTTCGTTGACGATGGCGCGCTCGCCGACCTCCCCGAGCAGCGTGCGCATGTGGCTGGTAACGATCAGCGTGCGGGGCGTGGGGTCGAGTTGCTCGGAACGCTCCAGGACTTCCACCGCGCAACCGGCGCGTGCCAGAAGAGATGCAGTGAAAAAACCCGATGCGGAGCCGCCAATGACAGCGACTTGACGGCCCGACTTGCCGCCGCGGCCCTTATCGATCTCTTGTTGCAGTTTACCCTTCCCCCCGCTTCAAAGTCTTATGGCGCACAAGCAGCGCATCGACATGAAAGCGCCTCGGCAACTCAATAGCGGTCACTGGCAGATTTGAGCAGCGGCAAGTCCACATCCCGGTTTGACCGGAAATCCCCCAAGCCACTCCACTCCACGGCTATCCCGGTAGGGTGCCTAAATATAGAGACAGAAGTATAGCCAAACCCGGACGATTGGCAAAGCGGAAGGGAGAGGCCAGCCGAAAATAACCGATCTGCTCCATTTCGTTGCTCATGGGGACCGAACCCGACTACTATTCGATATGATTCGCTTGTAGCGATATTCGGTTGTAGACCGGGACGCACGCATCGCGATGCGGCGCCAGAAGATTAGAGCCAGAAAATGGGAGCCAGAAGATGAGAGATGGTTCATGCCCCCTGTGCTGATCTCCGTACAAATCGGAACCCCCCGCACCGTTTTTCGGGGCCAGGAAGAAGTCGCGACGGGCATTTTCAAATTCCCGGTTGAGAAGCGGATTCGCCTGCGGCAGTTGAACCTCGAAGGGGACCGGCAGGCCGATCTGTCGGTCCATGGAGGGCGGGATAAGGCAGTGTACGCCTATCCTTCCGAGCATTATTCCTATTGGAAAAAAGAATTGCCCGGAACCGATCTTCCGTGGGGGGCATTTGGCGAAAACTTCACGACGGCGGGCCTGCTGGAAGACGACGTTTGCCTGGGAGATCAGTTTCGAATCGGCACAGCCGAAGTGGTTGTCACGCAGCCGCGAATTCCCTGCTTCAAGCTGAATTTAAAATTCCAGCGCGACGATCTATTGAAGCGATTTCTGGCCAGCCGCCGCTCCGGATTCTACCTGCGCGTTCTGCAGGAAGGAGAAGTCGGCCCGGGCGACGAAATTGCATGGACCCGGCACGACGAAAACCGCGTTTCGATTTCCGACGCCCTACGCATTTATTTGCGGGAACCCGGTTCGAACGAATTGATCGAGCGCGCCTTGCGCGTGGAATATCTTGCGGCGGCCTGGCGGGAGGACTTCCGCCAGATGCCTTAATCCGACCGGAACGGGATCACAGGTCTAAGTGTTAGCCTATCGCCTTGTTCTTGGGCGCTTGCCGTTCGTAGGGCGCACGTTCGAGGACCGCGATGGCGCCCAAGCCGGCAATGGCGGAAAGTGCGGCCAGGGCGTATGCAGGGCGCGCCGGCAGGTGACTGATCGCCAGGGCCAGCAGACCGCTCACGGCGCCAACTGTATACATGACCAGCACGGCGCCCCGCTGGCTGCCGAACACGTTCGAAAGGCGATGGGCGGTGTGGTCTTTGCCGGGAGTGGTAAAAGGAATAAATCCCCTGCGGGACCTCGAAATGGAAATCAGCGTGGTATCGAAAATGGTCGCGCCGAGTATAAACAGCGGGATCAGCCACGCGGCGCTGTGACCGCCGGACATCACCGGTCGCAACTTCAGCGAAAGCGCCGCCATCAGGAAGCCGAGAAACATCGCCCCGCCATCCCCCATGAAAATTTTTGCGGGCTTGAAATTCCAGCGCAGGAATCCGGCGGCGCCGCCCAAAACCGCGGCAGCCATGGTGCTGACCAGGATTTGTCCACTTTCGATGGCGAAAATAGCGAAGAAGAGCGCCGCCATGGCGGCCACGCCGGCGCAAAGACCGTCCATGTGGTCCAGGATGCTGAAGGATGCGGTGATGCCGACAACCCAAACCAGCGTCAGCGCAGTATCAGCCCAGATTGCCGCAGTCCCCGGCCAATATGCCGAGAACACCTGTGCGCGAATGCCGGAAAGCAGCAGGATGACCGCCGCGGCCGGCATGGCGCCGAACAGTTTGATCTGATGATGCAGCAGGCCGCGATCGTCCAGGATGCCGACTACCGCGACCAGCGTCGCGCCCAGATAGATTCCAATCACCTGCTGGAGGGCAGGGCCGTCCATCGAAACCAGAAGCGCGATTAGAACGCCGAAATAAATGGCCAGCCCACCGAGCAGCGGCATCGGCTGGACATGCACTTTGCGCGGTCCGGGATGATCCACCATCCCCACGCGCAGCGCCAGTTGCCGCACCGGAACGGTGAGTCCCAGAGAAGCAATCAATCCGACGGCAAACGCGATCAAGCTCGTATTCATGAAATTACCGGCATCATCGTTCGGTGAGCATGCGCTTGAAAATCGCCTCCACGTGCGCGCGATCCCGGTCCTTATAGTACCAGTCAATGGTGCGTTTCAGGCCCTCGCGGAACGGCACCTTCGGCTCCCAGCCGGTCAGCTTCTTGGCCAGTGAATTATCCGCCACGCGGTTGAGCGGGCCGGTCGGCATGTTAGGCAGAAATTTGATTTCGGCCTTGTGGCCGGTCATCTCCATGACCATTTTGACGGCGTCGATAACTTTGACGCGTTCCATCGTGCCGAGGTTGATGGCCGTGCCGTCATCGATTTTTTCGCCGGCCGCGATTGTGCCGGCAACGATGTCGTCAATGTACGTCCAATTGCGAATCTGCGAGCCGTCGCCCCACACCTCGAACGGATCCTGCTTGAGGAACGCGCGGGCGATCATGGCGATGACGGCGTGATTTTCCACGCCGCGCGGACCGTACACCGTGAAGTACCGGCAGGAAGCCGCTTTCAGGCCGTGTTCCTTGTGGTACGCCTGGAGGGTGAATTCGGCCATCAGCTTGGCCCAGCCGTAGGTATTATCGGCGTCGTTCGGCCCCTTGGTCAGGTCCTCGGTCAGGAAAACTTCCTTGTTCACGTCGGACTGAAGAAAATTGGGATACACGCAGCCGGAGGAGGCAAAAACAACTTTTTGAACCTTGGCTTTCACCGCTTCCCAGAAAATCAAACCGTCGAGAAAGAAATTCGAAGCCGGCCCGGCCTGGTGCAGGTCCACGTAGCCGCGCCCGCCGTGGTCGGCAGCCAGATGAAAAACGGTGTGGACGCCCTGCATCGCGCCTCGGGCAATGCCCGGCTCGCGCAAATCGGCGCGAATGAACTCGATATTCCCGGAAGCGATCTGTCCGGCAATGTTGCCCAGGTGCCCGCTGGTCAGATCGTCTACGACACGAACTTTCGCGCCGCGTTCAATGAGCCGGTCGGCGAGGGTCGAACCAATGAAGGAGGCGCCTCCAGTGACCAGAATCGTCTTTCCCGTCCACATCGTTTCGGCCTGCGTCATTCGCGAACTACCTCCTCAAGTGTGTCTGTGAAGATTTTGAGCTGCTTCACTTTATCATAAGAAAATGCGATCTCCCGTGCGCGGAGGCCCATGTTTCGTATTTGTTCCGAGTCGTGCAACACGCCGCGGACGGCCTCCACGACGCTGTTTGGATCGTCCGGATCGGCGGCCAAGCCGCAACCCGACCGGCGAATGATCCGCACGACGTCACATGCTTCCGGCGCGACCCCGAGTACGGGGCGCCCCGCAGCGAGCGTGGGATACAACTTGCTCGGAACGACGACGCCTTCCAGGCCCCGCTTCACCGTAACGACGTGCATGTCCCCGGAAGAAAGCACGAAAGGAACTTCGCTTGCCGGACGGAATGGCAGAAAACGCACGGCGCGGCATCCGGCCGCCATGGCCTCCACCTGCGGCTTCATCGCGCCCTCGCCGACAAACACGAGACCCACACCTTCGTTCTCAAGCATCCGTACTGCTGTAATGAGAGTCTGCCAGGCGCCGTAGAACCCCAAATTTCCCGCGTGGACCAGAGCGAAACGGAAATCGCCCCGAATCTCCCGCGCCACCGGATTATCCGGTGAAGGCAAGGTTTCGGGAATGTGAATTCCATCCCGCGAGATGACGACCCGCCCCGCATCGACCCCTTTCGCGACAATGCGGTCGCGCATGTCCTCGCCAAGAACGATGACGCGGGCGGCGCGGCGCAGCGCCCACCGGTGCATGGCTTCCCACCGGGCGGTAAAACTTCCGGGCCGCACAATCGAGCCGCCCACGGCCATGTCCGGATACATGTCGCGGATATTGTAAACGAACGGACGGGACGACAGGCCCGCCACCAGCGCGCCCGCGATGCCTTCGATGGGAGGATCGGTCATGGCCAGAACAATATCCGAGGGAATGGAGAGGGCCCTGGGGATCGCCAGCGAAAGATACGTCAGGTAATTTGAAACGCGGCGGCGCATCTGGAAACGCGGATAGGCCGTCGAGCCCACGCGCTCGACGGCCAGATTGCCGCGTACTTCGCGGCGCAACAGATAGTGCGGATGATGTTCGGTGGGATCGTAGCTGGGCCGGCCCGCAAGCACGGTGACGCGGTGCTTGCCGGTCAGGGCCTCCGCCACCTGCACGGCGCATTTGGCCGTGGCGCTGGTATCGGGCGGAAAATATTCGTTCAGCAGAAGAATGTGCACGGGATCATCCGGAATGGAAGAGAAAAAAGTGTTGGAACACGATCGGGATGCACCGAAGCGGCATGCCGCATCAGCGCGGCACCTCGGAAGATCCCGGCTTGCGCACCAGCAGGTCGCCCAGAACCAGCACGTCCATCTTCGTGCGAAGGAAGCATGCAATAGCCTCCTCGGGGCGGCAGACGATGGGCTCATTGTCGTTGAACGAAGTATTCAGCACCACGGGCACGCCGGTAAGATTTCCAAACTCGCGGATCAGCCGCCAATAGCGCGGGTTGGCCTCCTGCGTGACCGTCTGGAGCCTCCCAGTGCCGTCCACGTGCGTCGGCGCGGGAATGGCATCGCGCTTCTCGGGACGCACCGCATAGGCCTGCGTCATGAACGGCGACGGGTAGGACTTCTCGAAATATTCCCCCGTCGCCTCCGCGAGGACCGAAGGGGCGAACGGCCGGAACATCTCGCGATGCTTGATCCGGGCGTTCAAAATGTCCTTCATATCGGCGCGGCGGGGATCGGCCACGATGCTGCGATTTCCCAGCGCGCGCGGCCCCCACTCCGCCCGCCCTTGAAACCAGCCGAGTATTTTTCCGGCGGCGATTTCCTTCGCCGCCTCCTTGGCAATCGCTTCCTCGGGAAGTTCGGAAATCTCCATGCCTTCGTCCAGCAGGCCGCTGGCGGCAACCGCCGAGCGCACCTGCGCGGGCGTGTACCCCGGACCCCAGTACGCATTTTCCATGACGAACGAACGAGGCTGGCCGAGGATCTGATGGTGCACGAAATAAGCGGCGCCGACGGCGAGTCCCGCGTCTCCCGCGGCGGGCTGCACGAAAATCTGTTCGAACGGCGTCTGGTCAAAAATTTTCCCGTTCGCGACGCAATTGAACGCGACGCCCCCGGCCAGGCAGACGGCCTTTTGCCCGGTGCGCGCATGCAAGGCGCGGAGCATTTCGAACAAAACTTCTTCCAGGCGGGCTTGCAGCGAGGCGGCGCCGTCCCGGTGCACCTTTTCGATGGGAGCCGCGGGATCGCGCGAGGGTCCCAGACGCTCGGCCATGTAATCGGAGTACATCGCGCCGAGTTCGGGAGTTTTTCCCGCGTCTTTCCAGGTCATCTCGGGGCCCGTGCGGTGATGCTTGAAATATTCCAGGCCCAGGCGGAAGCCGACGCCACCGTTGGTGCGGACAATTTTGCGGAACTCGTCCAGGTAAGCGGGCTCGCCGTAAGCGGCCAGGCCCATGACTTTGAATTCGTCGCCAAACTTGCGAAATCCCAGATACTGCGAGACGGCGGTGTAATACATGCCCAGCGAATGCGGGAAAGCGATGGCACCGTCGATATGCATACGGTTGCCCCGGCCGGTTCCCCACATCGTGCTGGCAAAATCGCCCAGGCCATCGGCGGAGAGCAGCGCGGCCTGATCGAACGGAGAAACGAAAAAGGTGCTCGCCAGATGCGCCTGATGATGCTCGACGCGATGATACTTCCCTCGAATTTTTTCCGGCGCCATGTCAAAGGCCTGCGCGAGCGCCTCCGGAATGCCCACAAAGCGGGCCAGGACTTTGGCGCGGTCGCGCGCAAAGCTCGGCATCTTCAAGGCGTACAGAAGCTTGGTTCCCAGGCGCGCCCAGGGATTGCGCGGGATCGCGATGTGGTCCACTTCATCCAGCGTGATCCCGGCGGCGTCCAGGCAGTAGCGAATCGCCGCCGAAGGAAATCCCGCTGCGTATTTTACGCGGTTAAAGCGCTCTTCCTCGACAGCGGCGATGAGCCGGCCATCGGAAACAATCGCCGCGGAGGAGTTGCCGTGATACGCGTTAATCCCAAGTATGTGCATCCGGAATCGTTTCTCCCTGGCCTAAGAACCTGGATTCGTCGCCCCACGCGCTATGGCGGCCGGGCGGACGGCCGTTGCCGTGGATGTGGACCCTTGACCCGCCTCCGGGACACTCATGTGGCGGCGCACCCAAAGATTGAGCACATAGAGGCTCCAAGGGCGCGACCAGTTGGTGTGACCGGTGACGAAATTCTGCCATGCGCCGCGCACGGCGCGCGGATTCATGTATTGCTGCAACTGCGGCGGCATGTCCTCCAGTTCCTGAGACATCTGCACGCCGATCGGTCCCCGGAGCCAAACTTCCCACGGAAGAGTGAACGTCCTCTTGGACTGGCCCACCACTTCCTCCGGCAATACGTCGCGCAACGCTTCGACCAACAACGATTTTGGCATTTCCGGCCTGTATTTTGCACCCTTTGGCAACCGGGCGACGAACTCGACGAGCCGGTGGTCCAGAAACGGCACACGGACCTCCAGGGAATTCGCCATGCTGACGGCGTCAGTGTCGCGCAGAAGCGTATTCACCATATAGGACTGCAGCTCAAAGCAGGATACGGACGAAAAAGAATCCAGGCTTTTCGCCTGCCGCGTCGTTTCCCGCATCCTCTGGCGCCATAAGGAGCCGCCTGTATCCGGACGGCCGTCGGACTCAAAGTACGGCGCGAGCAGACGCCGCACGCGGGAAGGCGTGAACAGGATTCGAGTGAAATAATACGCATGAGGAAAATCGCCGGGCGACTTCCAAGTCGCAGCGGCTTTGCGGACCGCATCGCCCTTCACAATCCTGACGGCCAGCGCGGCGCTCATGCGCCGGAACGGGCCGGGGATCCAACGCCCCAGTTCGGCCACATGCTCAGCCCGGGGAGTGGTTGCAAAGGTCGAGTAGCCCCCGAAAATTTCGTCGGCTCCCAGTCCCGACAGAGCCACCTTAAGCCCTGCCTGATGCGCCGCCCGCGAAACGAAATAAGAGTTCAGGCCATCCATGGTGGGCTGGTCCAGCGCGCCGACGGCGTCGCCCAGTTGCGCCTGCATATCATCCGGGGTCAGGAGAACTTCCTGATGGCGCGTTTTGAAATGCTTCGCGGTTTTACGCGAAATCCCGGACTCGCTAAAACGCTGTTCGGGAAATACGACCGTAAACGTGCGCAGATCTTTTTGCGAACGGCTGGCCAACGCCACTAGGGCCGTGGAATCGAGCCCGCTGGAAAGAAATACGCCCAGCGGAACGTCCGCGATCAAGTGATCGCTTACCGTCTCTTCCAGCAGCGGGCGCAATTGCTTTGCCGCATCCGTTAAAAGCTTGGGTTGCGATCCGCCGGATTGCCGCGCCGCTTCGGAATAATCCCAATAGCGCTTCGGCACGGGCTTCGAGGGTGGCGCATCCGCGGACAACGAAAGAAAATGGCCGGGAGGAAGTGAACTTATGCCTTCCACCAGGGTCGAGGGTTCGGCGACAGAACCAAACAACAGATAGGCTTCCAGCGAGTCCGGGGCAATGCGCGGGGCAACGCGGCCACTGGCGATCAGCGCGCGAACTTCCGAGGCAAACAGAAACGCGCCATCCACGCAGGCGTAATACAGCGGTTTGATCCCCATCCGATCGCGAGCAAGGAAAATGCGCGCGCGGCGCGCCACGTCTCCCGATGTGCCGCTGGCACGGGCGTCCCAGATGGCAAATGCGAACATGCCACGAAGCTCGCGCACGCACTGTTCGCCCCACTCTTCATAGGCGTGAACGATCGTTTCGGTGTCCGAATGGGTGCGGAACGCATGTCCGCGTTCTTCCAGGGTCCTGCGCAACTGCCGGAAATTATAAATTTCACCGTTGAAGACAACGCCGACATCCCCTGCTTCGTTGAATACGGGCTGGTGTCCTCCGGGAAGATCGATAATGCTGAGGCGGCGCATGCCGAGCGATGCGGATGGAGCGGCCAGCAGACCGTCTTCGTCCGGGCCGCGGTGCCAAAGCGCCTCCATCATCCGGCGAGTAATCGCTTCGCCTGCTTCGGAGCGCTCCATTCCGATGACACCACAGATTCCACACATTCCACGCTACTTTAGCGTGAACCGGTCCGCAGTTCCACTCTTACCTGACGGGTGTTGTGTACGCAGGGGTCAGTACGACTACTGGAAATTGCCGGCCAGGACTTGCCCCACCCGCACAATCCGGTCTCGCAGGGGCACGCGAGCGATTCCCAGGCGACAGGAGCAATACCACCCGAACAATATTCGGACAGCTAGAAAAAAAACAAACAGAAAACAGGAAGCAACCAGCACGGCAAACGATTCCCGCTCCACCAGCAAGGTCCAATTGATCGCTACTTCCCACGAGGGCCAGATGAAGTTCAAAGCCCTGCGTAGGGGTAGCCCGAACAGAGGGATCCGGCTCAAGCGAACATGAACGGTTCGTTCGTAGGTGTATTTTTGCGGATAGTTGGGGTACGACTCGGTGGCCGCGCGGAAAACCGCAGGATCCTGCAGTTCCTCTCGCGTGACCATGTTGCCGTTGGGAAGCCGAAGTATGAAACGGTGAGACGGATCGACGATGATCCAGCGGCCATCGATCAAGACCTCCGCGACGACATGTTTGGCACTCCTTCTATCATCCAGCAGGAGAAGTCGCCGCACGTGCAACCCGCTGTTCTGGGCGAGATTCACGAACGCATTGGTCGCCGTGCCGCACACTGCAAGAAGCTGCTGAGAATTCAGCGTATGTTCCGGGTCACGCGTGGGCAGCGAGCCCGGATCGCTGGAGATATTGCGCTCGGGACCCTGGGACATCCAAGCCAGAATGGCCTCGACTTTTTGTTCCGGATTATTCGTCGAGGGGACGATGGCGTCCGAAAAGCCCTTCAAATAGCTGCGCGTCGAAAATTCCCACATGGCGCTGTAGAGAACGGCCACAAAAGAAACAATCAGCAGCACGTTGATGCAATACCAGCACGCCCGAATCCATGGGTATTTCTTCATGCGGGGCGCTCCTCCAGTAACACATCTTGATATAAGGATTCCATTTCGGCAAGCGGCTCGGACCATCCCAGCGAACGCGCTACCGTTTCGCAACCCGCGCGCAAACGCGCGGCAAACGCGGGATCGTCCAGAATCTGTCCGAGCCCCTCTTCCAGGGCGGCGCAATCATGCGGCACGACAACTCCGGCACGCCGGTCCACGATGGGCGCAATTCCGCACCGGTCCGTAACCAGCACCGGGGTTCCGCAGGCAATTGCTTCCGCGGCGGTATTTCCGAAATTCTCATTTTGTGACGGCAGGACGAACAAATCGGCGTCGCGATACGCGGCCCACTTCGCATCTCCATAGAGAGGCCCGGTAAACAACACTCCTCCGTTCAAGCCCATGCGCACGGCCAATTTTTCCAGGTGCTGGCGGAAGCCATCGCCTTCATCCGGCCCCGCCACAACCAGCACCGAGCCCCGGGATTGCTTGCTGCGGCGAACCCACCGCGAGAATGCCTCCAGCATCATGTCCGGGCTCTTCTTGGACACAAGACGCCCCAGAAAAAGTACGACTTTCGCATCCGTGGATATGTCCCATTGGCTGCGAAAATTTCCGGGCGGAGGAAATTCTCCCGGAACATCGATTCCATTGCGGCGGACGACAATCTTCCTGTCCGGAATGCCCCCGCCGAGCAATTCCTGGCGCTCCTGTTCGGAGGTTGCGATGACGCGGCTGGCTCCCCGGAGCATGCGGCCTCCGAGCACGGCGTGATAGAGACGCTTCAACTGAATATTTCTTATGATTGGCTGAAACATCCCCATCGGCTCCAAAACGTATGGCCGCGCAATCCGGCGGCATGCCCCGGCAACGCGAGGACCCATCAGGTCATACAGACCGAAGATGTGGACGAGGTCAAAGCTGGCAAGGCGCTCCCTGCAGAATCCAGCGACGCCCGGATTCCAGGTGAGGGCGCGGTATTGGGCGCGGGTCCGAAGGTATATGGTTTCCACACCATCTTCTTTGGCTTCATATCCCCAGCGATTCGACGTCGCATTCATAGCTTTTCTTTTGTCCGCATCGAGACCGAAATCGGCCGTCAAGACCGTAACGGAATGCCCGAAAGACGCCATGCCACGGGCCAGCGCCCTCACTTTGACCGTGGGGCCTCCCTTGTCCAAAAATGGGTAGTACGATTGCGTGACATTCAGCAGTCGCATAGGAAGAGGGTTCCGGGCCCCGATCGACCTGAGAAGAAATCCAAGAAAATCACGCCCTGGTTCCGAATTATACTCCGGCGTTCCATTCTGGAGTTCAACTTCCGCATTCCCACGTGCCACTATCTTTTCCGGGCAAGAAGATCCTCCAGCAAGCCGGCGAGACGCGCCTGGAACTGTTCGAAGGAAAATGTCCGGGCAATGCGGTCCTTTCCGTGCGCGCCCATTTCTTTGGCACGCGCCGGATCGGTCAGCAGCGATTCGAGCGCGCGGCAGAGGCGTTCGACATCGCCATGAGGCACAAGCAAGCCGGTGACGCCATCTTCGATCACGTCAGGGATGCCGCCGTGCGCGCCGCCGATCACCGGTTTGCCGTGAGCCATGGCTTCCAGAAATACGAGGCCAAATCCTTCTCCCCGGCTGGGAAGAGCGAAGACGTCGCACGCCGCGTAACAGGCAAACAGTTCGTCTTGCGTCAAACTGCTCAAGAACCGCGTTCGACCCAAAACACCGGCATCCCGCGCAAGTTGTTCGAGCCTGGGACGGTCTTCCCCATCTCCGACGAGCACCAGAAAAGTATCCGGCGCCGACTGCAGCACTCGCGGCAAAGCAGCAATCAAAGTGTCGGCCCCCTTGTACCGCTCCTCGGGAGCCCATCTGCCAACCGTAAGAATGATTTTGCTATTTTCAGGAAAGCCGGAAGGGAGCGCGGAATGCATGTTTGCGTGCAGGCGAGCTTCAAATTCCGGGTCCAGTCCCCAGGGAAGGCGCTTCACTTTTTCGGGACGAATTCCCTGCTGGGAAATCAGGCGTTGCGCGGTGTCCTCGCTGGGCGCGACGACCAGATCCGCCTGCCGGAGCGCCGCGCGGCGCGTCCACCCGAGCGGTTGCCACACCTCGATTCCGTGGGCAAACACAATCGACCGGAATTTCCGCGAGCGCCCCCGCATCGCCCACGCCACCGGAGCCAGATGCGGGTGCAGGGCAATCACCAGCACGGGCTTGCGTCCCGCCGAGCGCATTGCCGCAAGCACGAACTGGGATTTAGCGCGAGCGTAGCCGGACACCGAAAATTCGCTGGACCCCACCCGCACGGTGTGCAGCCCTTGGGGATCGTTCAGGCTCAGGAACCGGCAAGCCAGGCCGCGTTCGGAAGCGAATTTCCCTGTGACGGCGGCAACATGGCGGCTGGCGCGCTGCACACCGCCAGTGGAAAGCATGTTCGTGAATAACCCAACGATTAGACTCATTCTAGGAATCCAGGCTCGCAGCGGCGCCGCTCAATGGACTGACCTGCGTTATTTTGCCCGGGCGATCAATTTGGATAGTGCGGCAGATTCGCTCCATTCCTGATTACTCTATCTTGAACTCGTTCACAGCGCCACGATTACCAGAGCGCAGTAGCGCGCACAATTGAAATAGCATGGTACCGAGATCTTCAGTAAGCAGCGATTTGCCCAATTTTTCGAGCTGCCTGCTGATCTTGAAGAATATCTCGGAATCCAAGCCGGCGGATGGACTGGCTGAATGCTGGGCATACGGATGGAAATCGAGGTTTTTAGATGAAATTAGAAATGGATAGGATCCATCCTTTGTTAAACTTAGCTGAGTTCGTTTGGTCAAAAGTGCTTTCTAGATAGTCTCTCATGGGCTTAATAATCTCGATGTTAAGGAATGTGATTGCCCGCAAATGGTCGCAATTCTATATATAAAGTGTATTAGTATACTTACTATTAAGTAAGTACTGCGATCCACTCGGGGAGGATTTTCTCTCACTCCCGATTGACTAAATCAAGCCGTCAGGTCACCGGTGCCTTCGTCATGAATCGATCTCGACCTTGATTGTAGCTGGAACTGGCTGACCCTTGCGCATCCGCTGCAAGCGCTCGAGTTGACTTAATAAGTTGCTTAATTCTCGACTCAAGAATTTCCAGTAGCGCAAGAACCGGTCCGAGTCGTTGTTCGGTGGAATGAGGACTTGGTCGCGCTTTAGTTCGCTTCGCAATTTGCGTGAGGTGATCAGTGCGTTCTCATTTTCCCCCAAGGCTACTATCTCCGCGTCGAGCAATTCAAGCATGGCCTGTTTCAACCGATCGATCGTGGCGGTATCTTTGGTTGTCGCAGCCTCTGCTGCCATCCTACTGTAGGCCCTGTACAGTTTGAAAGGGCCATAAGGTATCGCGCCGTCCTGATCAACTCCAAAAAGTTTTCGAAAAAGCCAGGGATCCTCTTCAGGGCGCTCGAAGCCACGAATCTCCAATTCGCGGCGGATCTCCCACAGTATTTCTATATTTTTTCGCACCACGAAGACATTGCTAGTGGGTCGAAGCATCCCCGGTGATATTCCTCCCAACCGCGCTTGATCCCAGGCCTCGGCTTGCTGCGCTAAGTCCATATTCGATGTCCGGACCACTTTATTCGCTCGGTGATCTCCGCCCGTTCCGCTTTCAAGACGCGGCGCATTTTCCACAAATTAATCGCAAGCATCTCGACGAGCATTGCCTCTATAGTTCCCACGGGCTGATGATCGTGGCACAGGCCATTTAGCAGCGCGTTATATTGAGTGGACGATTCGCCTTCGAGAAGAAATGGCTTGGACAAGAAAATCCCATGCTTTCTCGCATTAAGGGAACTCGTATTTTTTCCTTGAGGAGTTCGCGGGCCGGTCGACTTGCTGGAACGGGGGTTTCTCACCTTGTTGGTCAACTTTGCCTAGGACTGGCGGACAGGATTCTTGATCGCCGTTTAACGGTCTCACCTCTCCTTCTTCTATTTGAAATATGCTAGATCCATCGCTCTTCGGTATTGCATTCGATTTTTGCTTTTTTGATTTCGTCCGCATGATTTCTCCATATCCCCCCCCTAAATAAAAAGGGGCAAGCACGAACGCGCTTGCCCACCTCAATCCGATCCTTTTCGTGATCATTCAATTCTTCCGGATTAGGTGTGCATTCTTACGTTCGCCTCGCCCTTCAAAGTCATGCGCCCCGGTCCAGAACCAATAGATGTATATATTCCGGACTCTGACACTGCATGCCATACGCTACTCCAAAATCGAAAACTGTCAAGAACTTTCTGCGTATTCTTCTCACTCATATCGGAGCCTGAGTGCCAAAGGTGTTGGGCTGCATTTAGTTTGAAGGGTGGGAGAGAACTCTCTCCAGGGTATGAGAGGGCAATGCGGGAACAATCTAGAGAAGGAAATCTGAACTGACCATTCGCTCGGATTGTAAAAGCACCCGAGTTTCATTTTGACCAAAGCAAACCATGCTTGTCTTAGTCTTCTTCTTTCTTCTTATGCTTAGCCCACCGAGCGAGAACTGCATTGCGAGCAAGTTCACTACGTCGTTCAGGTGTTAGCTTTTGGAGCCGAGCTTTCCCACCCCTTCCGCGTCGCCTCAGCATGAGGCTCGTGGTCGGAATGTTTAGGTAAGGGAAAATGGATTTGAATGCTAAGATCAATCAACAGGTGTCAAACCTTATGCAGGAGCAAATATATTTGCGACTGATGCCCGTATTGCGGACCTTGCTTGCAAATCGGAGCCACCGCGTCTAGATGCGGTGGCGTCAGCACAATGGCTTTTCTCACGAGTCCTGGCAAATTGACCTCTAGTCTTCCCCAGTAAGAAGCCACTCGATTGATTTCCCGAACTCGCGACTGATTCTCAGCAATATCTCCGCCCCAATTTCCTTTTGCCACGCTCGATATAAGAAAAGTGCCCTTGGCTCACACCAATCCTTCTCGCAAAATCTTTCTGCGTCATTTGAAATCCTCGAAGCTGTCGAATCCTGCGACCGACGCTCTCCCAGTCGAACGAGCCAGTCTTGCAGCGCACATATAGCCTTGACTTATGAATGTCTTTGACATATGTATATCTAAGGACATAGTAAGGGCGGTAAATTGTCAGAATCTCGCTCGCGAATTTTTCATTCTATCGAGCAACCGCGCAACGAAAGAAATACGGAGGTGCTTATGAGTCGCAAAACCCATAGTAAGCGAATTGGCTTTGAACGAATGCGTCGTTTGGAAAAAATATTCGCTTTGCGCGTAAAAATTGGGATGTGTCCCTCGATCAACGAGTATGTCTAATGCCTGACTGAAGAACTCAATTGTCGGTCGCTGCAGGTATATTGAGGCTACTTGATGGCAGATGGTATGTCACCCATGCTGGCTTGCTCCGAATAGCCCAACGCAACGTTGCTCTGGCCATAAAGACCACTTTGGAAAAGCAGCCTTCAGATCCCTCATCTAGCCGATGGGTCTTCAGAGCAACAGTATACAAATCTGCCCCGCTCCCGAAGGGCTTCGTCGGCTACGGCGACGCCGATCCCTCCAACACTTCATCCTTAGTCCATGGCGCCGAGATGCGTGTGGCTGAGACTCGTGCCGTCAATCGCGCCCTCCGCAAGGCCTACGGCATCGGCCTCTGTTCAGTCGAGGAGCTTGGATGGGCCCCCAGATCAAACGCACCCCGACCGCCTGATCAGGCTAAGACCTCCATGAACGGAAATAGTGGCAACCAGAACGGCCAGCCTCGCCTCCGCGATCGCCTCTGCCTCTTGATTCGCCAGTACCAACTGGATGCTGGTCTGGTGAAAGCCTATGCGGCGGATTACTGCGGAACTGCCACGCTTCGAGATGCCAGCCGGGATCTGGTCGAAGCGTTCATCAATGATCTTGCCGAGCAGGCTGCCAAGGACCGTCCAGGATTGATCTGTCAGCTCAATAGCTATGCCAAAGCACAGGAGGTCGCACTATGAAACGTCATATCCCCGGTTTGCATTGTGAGCAGCGTAAAAGTGATGACACTTTGGAAGGCATCTTCCTGGTCCGTGTCGATCGTGCTTTCTACCGGTGGCATCCGCAACGTCCGTTCTATGTCCTGCGATTCAACATCATCGAACCGAATGAACATCAGGGCCATTCCTTCGAAGGTCGCCTTTACTGCACGCCAAAGGCACTTTGGAAACTTCGCTGGTTCCTACGGGACTTCGGCTATGACCCTGATCTGATGGGACGCGACGAGATCGACGAAAAGATGCTGCCCGGCCTGCGAGGGATCGTACGAATTTCCCATACGACCCTAAACGGTCGCTGTTTTCTCAATCTCGGCGGGTTTGCCCCAGCCAGTGAGTGGGAAGAGCTCTCCATATCAGCAGTGAGCCAACAGGCAGTCAGTCGACAGGAGGTGAGCCATGACGTTTAGCTACACGCAGATTTCGCAGTATCTGCGCTGCCCGAGGAGCTACCGCTACCGGTATCTGGACGGCTGGAGGGAGAGGGAGTCTCGGGCGGCGCTGTGCTTTGGCCGTTCGTTTGAGAAAGCTCTGGCGGCGTTCTTCGAACGTAAGGATGCAGGAGCAGTGTTGTTTAAGGAATGGGGAGTGTACCGCGATGTTCCGCTCGAGTACTCCCACGGAGATGACTGGGAGCGATTGCTTCGGCAGGGGATTGGGCTGCTCGAGCAGTTCGCCCGAGATCACCGCATCCGAATTCGTCAACCCAAGCGCAACATGCAGAAGAAACTCGTCCGCTCGCTCTCAAATGGCAACGAATTCGTGGCGTATGTCGATGCCGTCGGCCACTTGGATGGCACGAGGCGTTTGCTTGAATGGAAGACAACCAGCGCGCGTTACCCTGAGCAACCCGAAGGGCTGACCTCGCTTGATCTTCAGTTGGTCTGTTACTCCTGGATCACTGGCATCTCCGATGTCGCTATAGTGGCTTTTGTGAGGAAACGCGTTCCGGAGATTCAGTATTTGCTGGCTTCAATTACCGACGAGCAACGCCAGGAGTTTGGCCAGCTGGTTGATGCGACGGTCGGCCAAATTGAAACTGCCCAGTTCCCTTCCCACCCTGGAATCCGTTTCCCGCAGAACGGATGCGTCAGCTGCGCGCACCTCGGGCTGTGCCTGGGGAACCAGCCACTGGCAGAAACCAAACTCATTCGTCAACCAGGAGCGAGCGACCTTGATTGGCTTGACGTGCTTGACGACTAATGGAAGGGGACTGGTGGCTCCCAAGCTCAATCGCCGGCGTGCCGTGTTTGTCCTGTCGAGGATCGACGAGATCCTAGCCTGGGAGAAAGCCACCGACCGCGAACGGGATTCGAAGTTTGTCGAACTCGGTCGCTATCTTTGCGAGGTTCGGGCAGGACAATACTGGAGAGTGGACAACGTCCGTTCGTTCGATGAGTTCCTGGAGAGGAAATTCCCGGAGTCCAGACGCAAGGCCTACTACCTGATGGCTATCCACGAACATCTGCCCCCAATCCGGAAGCAAGAACTGGAACAGATCGGCTGGACCAAGGCGAGGGAGCTAGCCAAGGTGGCACGCCGGGATAGACAGGGGTTCGATTGTGCACCCTGGGTGCACAAAGCCAACACAATGCCCCGGGAGGAATTCAAGCGTGAAGTTGATCGCTATCTGACCGGCAAGGAGACGGAGCCGTGGGAGATCCTCTATTTCAAGGCGTACAAGAGCCAACTGCCCGTCATCGAGCGGGCCTTAGAAACAGCTGGTCTTATGCTCGGGAGTGATAAGTCGCGGGGGTACTGCTTGGAGATGATCTGTGCGGATTTTTTGGCAGGAGTATGTTTGGAGGCAGGCAATCAAGATGCTTTATTACCTTGCCTCACCCGTCTGGTCATTGGCCTTCCGAAGCCACAGAGGAAGCAACTCATTGAAGAAGTGCAGGTGCTGCTTTGACTGAGATCCGTGCCAGGCGACCCCGCTTGAGACTTGACCCTGAAGCCTATAGCCAACTCTGCCGTGAAGTCCTGGAGCGAGATGGTTGGCATTGCCAAACGTGCGGGCGCATGGAAGATCTTCAAGTCCATCACATTCAGCCGCGCAACCGGCAGGGCGATGATATCGAATCCAATTTGATAACTCTTTGTACTGGCTGTCACCAAAAAGTGCACCGGTGATCGGCCCGGCTCTTTTGTACCAACTTCAAGGTGAGTTTTCGGCTGTTTGTAACCCAAGGAAATCGCGGCTAGCCGCGATTTCCTTGGCGAATTCGTTGGGCGTCTTCTCCCCGAGAGCCCGGTGAGGGCGACTCTCATTGTATTCCGCACGCCAAGTCTCCACGATCTGTTGGGCCTCCGTCAAGGATGTGAACCAATGCGCATTCAGACATTCTGCCCGGAACGTTCCGTTGAATGATTCCACGAAGGCATTATCAGTGGGCTTTCCTGGCCGTGAAAATGCCATGCGCACTCCGTTCTGATAGGCCCACAGATCCATCGCTTGACTGGAAAACTCGCTTCCGTTGTCACAGTAAAGAAACTTCGGAACTCCCCGTTGGATTTTAATTCGGTTCAGCGTCATCACCACATCTTCGCCTTTCAGCTTCTGTTCTGACTTGATCGCCAAGCATTCCCGGGTATAGATATCCACGATGGTCAACGAACGAAATCTTCTTCCGTCCGCCAACTGATCTGCCACAAAGTCCATCGCCCACACCTGATTCGGCCCTGTCGGATGAAAGCGTTCCCGCCGATGTTCTGCCACTCGACGCCGGCGTTTTCGCCGCTGGTGCAGCGTTAATCCCTCTTCCCGATAGATTCTCTCTACCAGGTATTTGCCCACATTCCAGCCCTCGCGGTTCAGCAGCACGCGGACCTTCCGGTATCCGTATCGGACTCGCGTTTGCGCGATCTCCCGGATGCGCATCCCAAGCGCGGTCCGTGGATCTTTGTGACCGCGATAGCGGAACGTCCCGCGATTCAAATGGGTTACCCTGCATGCTCGCCTCTCGCTTACCCGGTAGCTGCCATGCAGGTACTGGACCATCTGCCGGCGCCGCGAGGGCTCTAGATTTTTTTTGATAGCACATCCTGCAACATTGCTTTGTCCAGCGTCAGGTCGGCCACCAACTGCTTCAGCTGGGTGTTTTCTTCCTGGAGTTGCTTGAGCTGTCGGACCTGATCGACTTCCAGCCCGACATACTGTTTCTTCCATCGATAGAAGGTCTGTTCAGAAATGCCCACTCGCCGGATCAACTCCGCCAGCGGCACTCCAGCTTCGGCCTGCTTTAAGACGGCAACAATCTGTTCGACGTTGAATCGCTTCTGCTTCACGGCAAATCCCCCTTTTCAGGAATAGATGTTGCCGGAAACTAACCCTAGGAGTGGATCAAAAATACCGGGGCCGCTCACCGGCACTGAGAGGGATGCGGAGTAAATCAATCAACATCAGCGGCACAAAGCAAGAATTGACAATTAAGGTTGAACTTTTCGTCATACATCCAGAAAATGGGAGTTAACGTTGAGATTGCTTTGATCTGTCGGCCAACGCGCGATCGGGAACGCTCAAAAGGCGCCCGACCGGATTGCTCGGTACGGAAAACTGGAGGCGAGAGTTATTCACCCGAATTGCCGGACATAGCTCAATTCGAATTTCTTCCCGGTACGTTCATCCCTCCGAAGATACTGTACTCGAAGCTATGGATCGGTTCGGGGGTAGGCACAAAATTGGGCACAATGAAAATGGGGCAGAGAGACCAAACGACGAAATACACAGGCTAAAACCATGACACGTAAAGAGAAATTTGGTGGACGTGACAGGGCTCGAACCTGCGACCCCCTGCTTGCAAAGCGTGGGAGAGGCTTCTACTGCAATTCGCTATGCTGTGCGATTAGCCTCTATTTATGCGGCTTCCAGCATGGTTATGAGGCGTGAGCGACTACTGCGCTTTGCTGTGGATTACAAGATAAGTGTGAACCAAAATGTGCACCACATTCCCACCAACAAATCGCACATGCTAGGGAAATTGTATACTTAAGTGCCTTTGCTATCGAGCAGGAAGGAGTAACCCCTAATACTGGCTTTTTTCAGCGTTAGATTCTCCAGGCTCAGGTCCGCTACCAGAAGTATCAGCCGATCATTCGCCTGCCGCAGATCCTGCACCTCATTGCTGGTCGCTTCGCGCTTGGCATCCCCACGTAGGCGTCCCTTGCCCGCCTCCATGAAGTCCTTCAGCCACTTGTAGTAGATCGTCGGATAGATTCCTTCGCGGCGGCATAGATCGGACACCGACACCTCCGCGCGTATCCCTTCCATCACGATACGGATCTTCTCTTCTGCGGGGAATCTCCGGCGGCTGGCCTGCTTGGCGCGGCGAATTAACAGTCGTGCCGTCTCACCACGGCGCCCGTCAGACCTGCCCTCAGGCAGGTCTGTTCCTGTCTCTTCCTCTGGTTCTTGCTTCCTCGCGAACTCTTCGTTCATGGCTCACCCTTCTTTCTGCGCATCCTAGCGCTGGTTCAGGTGAACCCGTTAGCTCAGATTCTGTAGCTTAGCTCCGCTCTCAATTCACACCCCTTTCCACTGAATTCAGAAATTCCATATATATTAGGACCGTGCGAACCACTTTCCGGCCAAATGATAGCCCCATCGGTGTCCTTTGAGGCTGATTAGAAGAGGGGCAGTGGTGTTGCGTCCTTGACGACTCACGGCTATTCACTTGGCAATCCAAATTCGATTTTCCTCAGGTCGCCAGTAATGTCGAACTCATTTCTTATCACGTTCAAGCCTGCCATAGAGAGCCCTGAGCGTGGATGACCATTTTAGTGGGAACACCCGCCATCTCCATTGCCATGCCGATTGCGAGCGGGTTGCCCCGTGGGCTGCAGCTCACCGCAAACCATGGGAAGGATGCGAGGGAGCTGCGCACCGCGGTACGCGTGCAAACAATGCTCTGCAGCGGACCGGGTTAGTCCCCATCCCAGCACATCAGGTGGCGCGCTTTCTGTGGTAAAACGTAGATGAACCTTACGCTGCGGTCGAGACCGCGACCGCAGCGTCGCGCAAGGCATGCCTGAGCAAGTTGCCTGCGCGAAAAAAATCCTACAGGGGACATGTGCTCGCATGTGTGCTGAATGGCTTGAACCGGAATCACAGCTAGCTTGGCCCAGGGAAGTACCCGGAAAGTGCGTAACGAATATGCGGAGACGGTTTTCTTCCGAATGCGCCATCATGCGCCTGAATCTGATGATGGAGATTTATCGTTCCCGTCCTCCATGTGTTCGGCCAGCGCGTTTATGGGGCGTTGAGCGAACTGCTAGCTTTCACCACTGAACTCCGGGATACAAACTCGGAATTCTCTGGCCTCTATAAGAATATTGATTCGGAATGGTCATGTGCCAGACCGTTTGTGCGATGTTATCGTGCGTTACCTCATAAATATTTCCCGGGGTCGATTCGCAGTACTCCACATCTCCATTTTTTAAGATCTCTGCATTTCCTCCGAAAAAGGAATAGTAAGGCGCTTGCGGGTGAAATTCGAGTGTGGCTGTCTTGCTCGTCTCATCGATTTGGAGAATCGGCACAGTGCTGTAAGAACAAGGGGGCTCTCCGATGGCGTCGCAGGTCACCCCTGACGGGAAAGTGCGAAGGTTCCCGTTGTCAAAAAGCACCAGCGAGAATTGTCCCGTCGTATTTGTACTGGCAAACGACAACCCGTGCTGCGCATAGAACCAATCCGTCGGATCAGTCCCACCATGGAGTTCGAAATCACCTTGATAGCCCAGTCTCCACAGGATATCTCCATTGCCGGTTCCGTTCGCATAGTTCACCTTCACCAACCAGTCCTGGTGCCGCATGGAGACGATCAGGTTACCGTCATCCGGCGAATAGATGACCGCGTTGGTGTGCGTCCAATCCGGGAAATACATAGGGTGCCGATTGACATCCAAGTGATCAAATTCATTCCAAGCCCAGACAGGCTTGTGGTTCTGATCTAAATCAATGAGCGCGTCCCCAGTAACCGTTGTCCCGGGGAGAATATCGAATTCTGTAAGGATGCAATGACGATCAGGTGCCCGTTGGGAAGCAGCACAAAATCGTGGTGTGTTCCTATGACGGTGATATCGCAGCCTGTACATGTCCCAGCGGCTTTTGCCGAGGCTAGCGCGGCGTTGAGATCGGCAGCCGTTAGTTGCCAGATCAGAGCCCCGGACAGGTCCACTTCCTGTAACACAGAGTCAATGCCATCGGGGTGACATCGGCTAAAATTGATCAGGAAATGGCCGTTGGCCAGCAGTTTAATTGGATTAGCTTGGAGTGAAAGTCCCGGGTTATAGCCCCAGAGAAGATTGCCATCCAGATCTGTCATGGCCGCGGGAGACTCGGCAGAGCCGATCAGATCCAATAATTCGACGCCACTCTGCGGTGTCATGCCTGGCGTCGTCGTGGCTGTTAGCTTCGGCAATTGCGCGCTAGGATAACTTCCCGTCAGGAACATCTGATCAGCATCGGTAAATTGCGCCCCATCCGCGAACTGCACCACTCCTCTCAGGCGATATTGCGTGTTTGCCTTCATTCCCGCGACGAGTATATTCACCGGACCGCCGCCTTGCGGGACTGGTTGTGCCCACGTCGTCTGTCGATAGTTCGTATCGATTCCAAACTGCACCGAGACGTTCGCCGCCGAAGCCGGCGAAATCGTGTAAAGTGCCACTTGCGGGTTGTCGTTGGCCGTCGCCGACACCTGCCCCGGCGCTACCACGTGTACTGTGGCGCTTGCGAACTTGGCCGGATCTTTCCTGCTTGTGGCCGTCACGGTAGCGGTCGTGCTTTGCGCTCCAGACGGTGCGGTGTAATTGCCGCTGGCGTCTACCGTTCCCACCGTGGTCGACCAGGTGACTCCTGTCGTGTCGTTTGTCACCGTGGCCGCTAATTGGACTGTTTCGCCCGTGGCGACCGCTGTGAATTGCGGGCTGACGGCCACGCTGATGGGTGGCGCTTGGGTTGTGCATCCTGCAGCTAAAGAGATCAGGCAAGAAAAAATGCAAAAACGGACGAATTTTAGACTCATTAGGAACGTTCCCCCAAGTCTTAAGAATTTGTTGCCACATGGATCCTGGATACGCATAAACATATAAAATCCCAAAGAATTTCACAGATACTTCACGGGATCGATCGCTTCAAGCTTTCTCTTTCCGTAAGCCTTCGGGGCAAAAAATTGGCGCATTCGAAAAACATGATTAATCGGCATATTCTAATCGAAACAATACTTTTATCGGTGAGAAAGTATTTACACAAGAATGGACTTCGCCCCCCCCCCCGCATATTACAGAGACGCTTTGGCACCCTAGCCGGACGGGCAATTTACTGCTACGCTGGCGGGTTCCTGTGGGTCGGGGGGGAGGAAAACAGGCGTGGGTGAAGATCCGAAACGCATATTGCTGACCGGAGGAGCGGGATTTATCGGCTCGCACGTGGCCGAGGCGCTGCTCCGCCAGCATGTTCAATTGACCATCGTCGACAACCTCGACGACTTCTATTCCCCGGCATGGAAGCAAGCGAATCTTGATTTCATCCGGAGCGTTGGAAATTTCGACTTCTTTCAGCACGACATTTGCTCATTGGACCGCATGAGCGAAACCGTCGCTCATGTTCGTCCGGATATCATCATTCATCTGGCGGCGCGCGCGGGCGTGCGCCCCTCGATCGAGCACCCGCGCCTCTACGAACATGTGAACGTGGCCGGCACCGTAAATTTACTTGAACTCTGCAGGGAATTTAAGGTTTCCAGGCTGATCTTCGGTTCTTCCAGCTCCGTGTATGGGACCAGCAGCCGTGCTCCTTTTTCCGAAAAGCAGCCTGACCTGCGTCCCATCTCTCCCTACGCCGCGACGAAGCTGGCGGGAGAGCTGTTCTGCTATACGTATGCGCATCTCTATCAGCTGCCGGTGGTTTGCCTGCGATTCTTCACGGTGTACGGTCCCCGCCAGCGTCCCGACCTGGCCATTCATAAATTTACCGCTCGAATCGAACGGGGCGAGCCGATTTCGGTCTTCGGGGACGGCGAAACGGGCAGGGATTACACGTATGTGGATGATATTGTTACCGGCGTCCTCGAATCGCTCGATTATAAATTTTCGCCCGGCAGCGGCGTGCCCTTCGAAATTTTCAACCTCGGCAACTCGCAGCCGGTGAAACTCAAGGACCTGGTTCGCCTGCTGGAAGACGCGACCGGAAAAAAAGCCAACATACAGCGCAAAGACATGCAGCCGGGCGACGTTCCTCTGACCTGGGCGGACATTTCCAAAGCGGGACGCCTGCTGGACTATCACCCGAAAACGTCGCTGGAAGATGGCCTCAGGAAATTTGTCTCATGGTACCGCGCCGCTGCTCCCATCCAGCGCGCCTAGTACGGAATTCCGAATTTGCACGCCCCGGACCCGCACCGCTCTTTAATTGTAAATATTTTGAAAGTTCTTATTCGTCCGCCGGCCCCAGTGACGAGGCATGGTCCGCACGCGCTTCGGGAGAATTTCCCCGCTTGCGCTGCAGTGCGCCGGCAAAAATTGCCCGCATCTCGACGCCATTGCGATCCCAAGTGTAAGCCTGAGAAGTTCGGGAAGCTTGCTCGGCCATGCTCGCGCGAAGCGCCGGATTCTCATAAAGCCGCCGGATTGTGTCCGCAAGTCCCGCCACATCGTTCGGATCCTGGAGCACCATGCCGTCAACACCGTCGGTCATGATCTCCGCGGTTCCATTGGTGGCGGTGGTGATGACGGGCAGGCCGCACGCCATGGCTTCGGTAGGTGGCTGCGCGAACGTATCTTCCAGCGACGGCCCGACGTACACATCCGCGGCGGCGTAATACCATTGCACATCCGCGCGAGAAGGCTGGAAGATCACTTTCCCCTCAAGCCCCAGTTCCCGGAGCCGGCTTTGATAGGGAGCCGGGTCATCCTTGCCCGCAACGACCAGGACCAGCGGCAGATCTTTCAGCAGCGCCAGCGATTCTATCAGCGCCACGAGCCCTTTTTTCTTCCAATCGTTTCCGACCAGCACCAGAACAAATGTTTCGTCATGAAATCCGAGTTGTTTACGGACCGCGGGCCGATTTTGAAGTCTCCGGTCCGGGTTGAAGATCTTGTGGTCGAGACCTATGTAGACGACCGGCAAGGGACCTGCGATTCCATAGTGACGTTTCAGGTCGTCGGCTGTTTTTTTCGCGATCAGAATCAAACCGGTTTTGGGATTCGTGTACATGCGGCGTTCGAGAAAAATAATCAGCCGGTAGTAGAGCCTCCGGTGGATCAGCCTGGGCCAAAACCGGACCGGATTGCCCAAAAGCCGCAACTCCGCCGCCGCCATGCGGACAAATTCCGCGAACACTATGTGCACCGAGATCAAATCGGCGTCCCAGCAATTCGTGCCGGCCGTGTAAACCAGTTCGCAGCGAATCCCCCGAAAATGCGCGTCCCACCAGCGCCAGAGGTGATTGGCGGCGAGCCACCAGATAAAATTGATGATATGGGGGCCGGGAATGCGCGGAATTCGATGCCAGGTCATTCGGGTGAGGTCCACATCCTCGACGCGCTGGCTGTAAATATGGATTTCGTAGTCCTGCTGGAGGCGGGCGACCCATTCGGCGATGCGCCGCTCGGTGCCGTGCCGCTTGTCAATGAAGGGAGAAACAACCGCAATTCGGACTGGCTTCATGTGTGTGGATCGCTCCCTAAGGACTGACCTGCATGAGTTCACACCAGCTCTGGAGAACCAACAGTCTCCCCATGCGCGACCAGTCCTCGCTTGGCTGCTGCAATCCCTCCGAGCCCATTACTTTAACTTTTCTCCACCCCCACTTCTATACTTACATAAAGACGCCGGCCTCAAGAGTAAGCGAATTCTAAAGCGTGCTTGGTATAGCGAATCAGGGCTAGAAGGAACCACAAGAGATGGCGCGCTGCAGTGGATCTCTCCATTCCCATCGCCAGCCGGGTTGGCGATCGGATGACCGAAACAAATTCCCGAACCAAGGAAAGCTGGGGAGAAAAATGCGTCTAGGAAATGGCGTGAGGACGCGTAAGTTCTTGGCTTTAGGATTTTCCCGCGTCCATCGGTAAGAGCATACACACATACGCCTAGCGGGGTCGTTGCATCCTTCGGGAGGCTGGTGTAGCGTATCAGTCGGCCGGGAAATCAAAAAAGAAACTTCGGGTCGTATCCCCGCCTGTATATTATCTATTGTTCTCGGATGACTAACCCATTGAATCGATATGGTCTGGAGCAGCTATTGAAGCTGTATCTATCCTCATAGAGTACATATGCAAATTATCATCACCATGCCAGTTTACGAGGATTGGGATTCGGCGATTGCTCTTTGCCAGAAGATTGACTACGTATTTCGGGAAGAGAAATCCCTGCGTGTAAGTCTCCTTCTCGTCGATGATGGGTCCACAATCAGCAAGCCCCCGCTTGAAATCCCGTTCCGTCCCGAAGCCATCGAAAACATCTCAATTTTAGAGCTGCGGCGCAATCTGGGACATCAGCGGGCGATTGCAATAGCGCTCGCCTATATCCAACAGCATTGCAAAGGAGACGCGGTCGTCGTGATGGACGCGGATGGAGAGGATCGACCAGAGGACATCCCTTTGTTGGTGGGCGCAATGAGGAATGCCGAGCATCCAACCGCGGTATTTGCCGAGCGCGGTAAGCGCCTCGAAAACGCGGAGTTCCGCATGTTTTATCAATGCTACCGTATATTGCACCAGCTCTTCACGGGGCGAGATATTCGATTCGGCAACTTCAGCGTCTTACCCTGGTCCCATCTCGATAGCCTCGTCGTGTTTCCCGAGTTATGGAACCACTACGCGGCAACCCTTGTTAAGTCACGACTGCCCTATGTTCGAGTGCGTTCGGATCGTGCTGGCCGGCTCGCCGGCCAATCGCGCATGGATTTCGTTAGCCTTGTTGTCCATGGGCTATCGGCTTTATTTGCCAATCAAGAAGTTGTGGGGACGCGCCTGCTGTTCTTGAACATGCTCATGATGGTGGGACTGTTCGTGCTGATCGGCTTAGTGGCCGGGGTGAAACTTCTCACGCACCTTGCGATCCCCGGCTGGGCTACGAATACGGTAGGACTTCTGTTCATCTTGGTCAGCCAGTCTGTCATCGCGTCTTTCATGCTGGTCTTTTCGATCATGATGAATCGCAGCCAACTGGGTTTCTTGCCAATCCGGGACTACACTTATTTTGTCCGTTCCGTTGGGACGATCTACACGCGATGAGTCATCTACCCTACGTTGGAAAGGAATTGGATGTATTCGCGCACGCGGTTAACTGGAAAAAGTACTGGTCATCGGAAATTCGTCCGTACTTGGCTGGCGATGTCCTCGAGGTGGGCGCGGGCCTGGGTGCAAACACCGAATTTCTCAAGTCCAGCCGCGCTTCCTCATGGACATGCATCGAGCCAGATCCTGAACTGGTTCCTCGGATGCGCGAAAGATTCATGGCGCAGCCATCCTTGGTGGATTGCCACATAGAAACAGGGACCACGGAGACGCTGGGGTCCGATTGCCAGTTTGACGCGATCCTCTACATCGACGTGCTGGAACATATAGAAAACGACCGTGAAGAAATGACGCGGGCTTCCCGCCTGTTGCGGAAGGGTGGGAGAATTGTTGTTCTCTCCCCTGCTCATCCATGGCTGTATACGCCTTTCGACCGCTCTATCGGCCATTTTCGGCGGTATGATAAAGCGAGCCTGTCCTCTTGTTCACCCAGCGGCTGCAAGATCGAAAGGCTTGTGTATCTGGATTCGGCCGGCATGCTCGCATCAACGGGCAACCGGCTATTTCTGCAGCAAGCCATGCCCGATCTGAAACAAATTCTCTTTTGGGACCGTTTTCTAGTGCCTTTTTCTCGATTACTGGACCCATTGACATTGTACCTGATTGGAAAGTCGATCTTGGGGATCTGGAGTAAAGCTTAATTTTGGCCTGTTCAATAGGAATGAGCGAGTGACGCGAGACGGTTTCAATGCACCTTCCAAACACTAATCCCATTCTCGGAGCGGCATCACCATCGACGGGCCAAACAGATCAGGTCGGACAGGCCCGGAGCGGGAGATGCCTCCAGTTCGCCATCGTCCTGCTTATCCTAAATGCAATTTCAGCACTGTTGTTTATCGTCTTGGTGAACCGCCCCGTCTTCGATGATCCGAATAACTTCCCGGACGTTCATCGTTATGCCAGTGAAGGCGTCTCCGTTAGCACGATCCGACTTCATCGAAACCCGACCGGTCCAACGAGCTTCATTTGGATGGCTGCGGCGGTACGCATGTTTGGAGGAGACGGACTGCGAGACGCGCGGGTCGCTATTCTCTTCGCTTGGCTGCTTCTCGGCATAGGAATATTGATCGGAGGTCGCTACAGCAGTTTTCCTCAACTATGGTATGCGGCTCTCTTGGTCACATTGGTCTTTCCTCACACACTTACCGCAACTGCCACCGTGCTGACGGAGGGACCGGCGATGCTTTTCGCCATGATGGGCGCTCTGATCTGGGTGGAATCCATGACCGGGCCAACAGTCACTCCGCACCGCGTGCTGTTTGGCATGATCGGCGGCCTGTCGATGGGACTGGCGATTACGTGCCGACAATACTATCTGGCGCTCCTGCCGGCGGCGGGACTATTCGCCTTATACCAATTGCGGAGACGAGGCTCAAAAGGAAAATCGCTTTGGTTCGTTAGCGTCATTCTTTCGCTGAGCGCCGCAATCGTCCCTGTCCTTGTACTGGTGCTGGTATGGAAAGGTCTCTCAAGTCCCGCCATGGTCTCCGGTGCGTCTTATGGGACCTGGGAGTCGAAGGTTGGTCTGAACCTCTTCCGGCCAATCGTTGCCACTTTCTATACGGCGCTCTACATTGTTCCGCTAACCTTCCCGGCCATGCTCCGGCTGCGGTCGGCGCTCCGCCCGCGAGTTCTTCTTATCGCTGCGCTTGGTGGGATAGGAACGGGTCTGTTCAGGTCATCCCTTCTGCAACCAGGTCCCTTGCAGTCACTGGCCCATGTCGCTAGGCGAATGCCTGCCGGGGAAATCATCTTTTTTGATTTGATCGCATTTGCCATGATCTACAATGCCGTTTCCTTAGGTCATCTTTTATGGGAGAAGCGGGCTGCTTGGTTTTCATGCCCACCTGTGGTCTTCGCGTTACTGGCGGTTGTGTTCTTCATCGCAGAACAGGCCGGAGTCAGCGGCAACATTCCGTTTTATGAACTATATGTTCTTCAGATCGCACCCTTTCTGGGGCTGATTGCGTTCGCTTTGCTGCCGCGACTCACTCTGCCACGCCTGTCAGCGCTCATGGTCTTGTCCATAATGAGTCAAGTGTTACTCTGGCGCTACGCTTTCATCGGTTGATCATCGGTATGATTTGTGACACGGCGTACGAAACTCACTCGCGAATAGGAAAGATGGGTCGCCGACCGGTGCGAGAACAAATCCAAACTCAAGAACCTGTCACGGCCTCGTGGATCGCCCTTCCAGATGGAAATGGGGGTAAAACGAAGGCGAAACCAGCTCACCCACGTCACGGTACAGGAAAAGCAGCTTCACGGCAAGTTGTGAGGACACAAACGGAGCATCGGCGCCGATCAAGTAGGAAAGTTTGCGACAGCGAAACGGAAACGCTCGCTGGTAGAGCAGGCGGCAAACGGCATGGTGGGCAGCGGCGGGCCAGCGCGCGACTGTATGAAAGCGTTCGAACCATTTCAGCGATTCATACCCGCCAAATAATTCATCGCCGCCTGGCCTGAAAGGGCAACTTAATGCGGCTTCTGCTCCGAGTTTCGAAATCCAGTAGGAGTTCAGTCCGTCCACCGACGGCTGGTCGAGTGCCCAAATGGCATGGTCGAGGTCCGCTTCCACGCGGCGCGCATCCAGGGTCACGGTCTGCAGTGGAACGCCCAGCGCGTCGGCCGTGCGGCGGGTAATGCCGCTCTCATCGAATTCCGCCTCGGCAAATCCGACAGTGATGGAAGAAAAGAAACTCAGTCGGGGATCGGAAAGGTGGATCGCGGATCGGTGCGAGCAGAAATCCAAGTAAACTCAAGAACCTGTCACGGCCTCGTGGATTGCACCTTCCAGGCCGCTGCTTGTTGCCAACGTGCGAGGCCGCGCACGTACTTGGGGATTGGAACCGGCAGCGGCATCTGAGCGAGCTTCGGCAAGCGGAACAGCACACCCACCAGCAGCCACAAATAGGCATTATTGACGAAGTTCTGGTAGGACTGCATGCCCAAATGCATCAGCAGAACCAGCATCACAACGGCATACCACCAGATTGCGAAACCGATCGGAAAGTACACGGTTTGCCGGAGCCTCCTGACAACCCGCCAGCCAGACCAAAGCAGCGCGGATACCCAAAAAAACCAGAGGACCAGGCCAACAATGCCGAATTCAACAACCAGTACCCCATATCCATTCTCGACGCCGACCTCCGGCGGCGGTTCGCCAAGAAACTGTGAGATGTACTGGATGCCGAGTGAAGAGACCCCGATTCCATGCCCGTACGGCCAGCGTGGGGACTGAAACGCAGCCTCGAAATTCTGCATCGGGTAGCTCCAGGACCGGCCTACCAGCTCGGAACCAGGTCCGTTAAAGGACAAGGTTTCCGAAAAGAACGCCCAGTCCCCTCCGATGACGGTAGGAAATACCTCCACCATCAGGATCAGTCCAATCCCCCCAATCAGGGCAGCTTGGCGAAGCGCCTTCACCATGCGATGCCCTTGTCCCCAGCGCCAAGGAGCACCCCACAGAAAAGCGGATGCCATGACGCAACCGCTCCCCAGCACAAAAACAAATGGGGTGCGGGTTCCGGTGACCATGACCGCTACAGTAACGACACCGATCCCAAGATATCCGTATTTGGCGCCCGGCAGGCGGGCCAGCAAAAGATATCCCTGCATCCCCATCGCCAGTATCCATAGCAGAATCAGGTAATAGGAAAAGCGGCCCGCGCTTACGAAGACCGAACTTGGCGCAAACACTGCCTGGTGGGTGATCGGCGCATACCGCGTTAGATGTGTCAGCTTATAAATTTCAGCAGTCGTATCCGCCGGGGTCAGGAAACTCACTCCCAGAACGGACTGCGCGATTCCCAGGCCCGCGATCACGATGCCCAGAACCATGCTAAACACAAGGAGCCGTTCCAAATCCTTGGGACGATTCAGCATGGCATAGCCCAGGAACATCAAGGGAACGTAGTAAAAGTACAGCTTCAGTCCCACCAGGCCATAGAGAATGTTCGGCGAAAAAGGATTGAAAATCTGAATTATTCCAAACACGAAAAAAATTCCGAGGGGCACGAAAAAAGAAGCTTTGAATGTTTCCACTTGACGCCGGCGTTTTGCCAGATAAAAGGAAAGATAGGCGATGCCGACCAGAACATCCTTACCGAAATACACCGTCATGCTGTTGCCGAGATACTTACGCACGAGGTCTTCAAACAAGAGCCACGCCAGGAAGACAAGAACCCCGGTACGCCAATCATTCAATATATGAACAACGAGCGCAATCACGAGCAGACTCAACCCAAAATAGGTCAAATTTCTGTCGGCGCCCGCGACAATCCAGGTAGCCAACACCCAGATAACGCCAAGGATGACCAGGCCCATAATCAAGGCCTTGATCTGCCTGTTTCCGCTCACTCTTCCGGTGGTTGTTAGCTGCATCCTTCCCCTTTGCGGACATGCTGCCCCTCGCGATTATGCTTGCCTATTAAGATCTCCGCAACGACGAAGCGTGGAGTCAGTTTTACGATCGTCGCCCATCCGGTCAAGGAACGGGTACCTTCGCTTGAGGCATCCTCGGCTGGAGCAGGCGTCGCCTCACACTGGCCTTGCGCGTTTCGGTAAACTCCGCCACGAAGTAAACATACGCCAGGATCAACTGCCCGATTGCCAATGCATACAACAGGTGCCGGGCACCGGGTTGCAGGTTTCCCGCCGGGTCGTGCAAACCAAGCAAGAGCATTAGCACTGGGGAATAAGCTAAGATGCTCCTTTACATGATGAAGCTGCGGCATGTAATTGTAGTGCCCCCCCTCACTTCGGGAGCTCCCGGCAAATATGCCCTTGGAGAAAAGCAGGGCGTACAGAAAAGCAAAATCGCTAAACACAGCTTTCTTCCCTGCTGCCACTCTTGCGATGGAAGTAAAACTTGAGTTGTGCTCCGTAGTGAATTCCATTCACATTCATCCAAGCCGACGACTATGCCGCACATGGCAAAACATTTCATGCTCATCGGTTGCAACTTCGCCTCTAAAAAACAATCTATGCAGACATACGCGGCATTGCAATAATCCACTGATTCAATTCACCAGGACGGAGTTCGGGAATAATGCGGCGCCACCAAGCGTTCCGCACAACAAAGGTCTTGTAGTTTGCAGCCCGGAGAACGTCGAGACACTTTTCCTGTAGTTCGACCGAGTGAACTTCAATAATCCAACGTACGCACTGCGACGCAAGCAATTGGCGCGAACCCTCTAATAAAGAAAGCTCTCCGCCGTCGATATCCACTTTAATAAGACATGGAAATTGGATCGTGTTGAAAAATGAGTCGAGAGCCACATCCTGACCATTGGCCACCGTACCAACGGTTTGCATTACAATTTTGATGCGGGAATCGTTCTCGAAGCCATTGAATGCGAGATTCTTCCTCATTTGCGACAGACTGACTTCCGATGGCTCAAAGGCAAACACCTTCCGGGCTGGACTTTTTGCAAGAAAATAGAGTGTATACATTCCATCGTTAGCACCAACGTCGATGGCCGTGCCTATATCTTTCGACAAAAGCCGGAACCAGGCGTTCAATTCTCTTTCCTGCAATCCCAGCCATCGCTGCGTGTGATGGGCAAAATCCAGCTCCATCGCTACGCCCGCGAGAATTCCGCTTCGAATGGTTCGTCGCGCGGAACCGGAAGGAAGCAGCAATTCCTTGAGATGGTATTTCAAGCCGCGATTTTGGACTTGGCTTGTCCTCATATCTTTTCCTTCATCTCCGACACGATATTGGTCCCTTTGGCCGCCAAAGTAACGGCTCTTACGATGCTGTCCACATGCTCACGCGGGGACCATGTTTCCATGCGTCGCCGAGCCGCGGCGCCCATCAACGCCCGCTTTTCCGGATCCGGCAGAATTTGCCGAAGAATCGAAGTTAATTCCTCTACGTCCCCGGCAGGGAACACGTAGCCGTTCTCACCGGGACGCACCAGATCGAATCTGGCGCCAACGCGATTGCTGACCGCCACGGGAAGAGCGCAGAGCATTGCTTCGTTCACTACCAGCCCAAAAGGCTCATAGTACGAGGGAAGCACAAGCAGGTCTGATGCGCAATAGACGGACGGCAGTTGGGATTGATTCATGAAGCCTAAAAATCGGACCCGGTCCGTCAAGCCCAATTCCGCGGTCCTCCGCTCGAGGCTGCTGCGCAGAGGACCATCACCCGCGAAGACAAGATAAGAATCCGGCACATTGGCGCGGGCAAAAGCCTCGAGCAAGTCCAACGGCCCCTTCCAGGGCTGAAGTTTAGCGCAAAACAACGCTACGACTGCGCGTTTTGGAATCTGCCACGCCGCGCGAACAGCTTCCCGATCTGTTTTCGCGGCCTTCTCGGTCCACCAGGCATTGTCGACCACATAGGGAACCAGAACAATTCGATCGTCGGAAATATCCAGTGATTTTAGATATTCGACTCCGCCGGATGACAACGCCAGAATGATTCTTCCGAGTGAAAAAATCCGCCGCACCAACCTCCTCTTGATTCCAAGCTTCCAGGCGGATTGAACTCTCCAGCTCCGCAGATCATGCGAATCCGTGATGAAAAGAATTGGAACCCCATACCACTTTGCTGCCGCAATGGCGATCCAGGCGCTTGCGTAAAAATAGCCGCTGATTAAAACGGCGTCAAAATGCCCATCGCGGATCAGTTTCCACAAGCCGGGATTGATCAGTCCGAAGAAGCCGCCCAGGCCCGGCCGGGGAGCGCGATTCCGAACATGAACCCAGGGATATCCCTTGAGCGGCGAGGTATCCCAGCACACTTCGACTCCGAAGCCGGGGTCCACACCGGGCTCCGCCCCTTGCATGCTGCAATACGCGACCAGTAGATCGATTCGCGGGTCCAAAGCCATTTGTCGAAAGGTGGCGGCGGAATACTGGACCACATGAGACCCGACCATCAAGAGTCGATGTCGAAGGACAGCAGCGCCTGAAGCCTCACACTTCGGATCGACGTCCCCTGCGGCAAAAACTTCATACATCATCGTACTAAGCCCCACAACACGGATTTCCTTTCTGCTAAGTGCATCAGACTTTTCGCTCCGGGTAGGCGATCAGTTCGTCAGTCGCTTCTACAGACCGGCCATCCAAGGATGTCACCCGGTAATTCCATCTCGCGAGGAATTGAAAACAAGCGTTGTGGACTTGCTGCCCGTGTGTGGCAAGAAAAATCACAGGCTGGAATCTTTGAATTACGTCTGAGGCTCCCAGCAGGCATTCATATTCGGCGCCTTCGATATCGATTTTCATCAGGTTGGGAGGACGTAGTTCCTTCCGCAAGACCAATCCATCCAAGGTAAGAGTCCGTACGTGGATGCTTCCTGTCGCGGCGAGGCGACCGGTGCAGCGGTTATCGGACGGGTCAAAGGTCGCTTGGCCTTCGGCGGAGCTTACCGCCGCGCCAATTACAGTGCAGTTCTTGATGTGATTCATTTCCAGATGTCTATTCAATTCCCGCAAATTGTCGGGGAACGGTTCAAACGAATAGACGTGGCCGGTCTCTCCCACGATCACGCTGGCAAGAAGCGAGTAAAAGCCCACGTTTGCGCCGATATCGTACACGACTTGACCCGCCTTTATCTCGCGCTGGAGCGCTTTCTGCTTTTCATATTCGTAGCTTCCGAGCCAGCAGCCGTGAGTGGCAGATCCCACCGTCCACTTTTTCCCCCGAAGAGCCCCCTGCAGGATCGGGACAACGGTACTCCGGGGAATCAGGCGGAGCGGAGCCCTTAACAGCTCGCCCACCAGACTTTCTTGAGGAATACCCGATAGATTTGCCAATGTATCGCCTCACAGAAACTTCAGGGCTTCCCTCCCCTGGCGTTGATGCCGTTGAATCCGTTGCCAATATAAACATCGACCAGCCCCGCCTCGGAGAACCACTGGCGGATCGTTTCCTTGGTTTGCGGGTTGTCGCACACCGGCGAGTACCAGCCAAGGGCGCTATTGATTTTCACCTGAATCAATTCTTTGTCGGTGAAATTGAGCCGTGGCGAGTGCGATATAGGCCCGATCGGAATGAGCCTGCCGATGGCTTTGCCAATCAAGGGTATCCTGGAAAGCCCCTTTTTGACGTAGAAGGCGGGGGGAATGGTCCTGGAGAGAAACTTGTGAACCCCTTCGGGCCCCATCCACGTCAGCAACGGCCGAACCCAGTATTTCAACGGTGGAAACAGCCCCGAATGTTTCTCATAACAGTCGACCACGATTTCGCCGCCCGGCCGCAGGAACGGCACCAAGCTCATAAAGGCTCTGTGCACGTCGGGACAATATTGCAGGACGCCCATGCAGAATATTTTGTCGAATGATTCTTTCTTCAAGGGAATTTCGTAGATGCTGGCTTGAAAGATATGCACGCGATCGGATTCGCCGTTATTCCGAAAATTCGCTTCCACGGCGTTGCTCAAGTCGAAGGAAAATATTTCGGCGCCGGTCTCGAGCGCGACCTCCGTGAACCGACCCATCCCGCAACCAGCTTCCAGAATCATTTGCCCTTCCATTTTTGCCGGCCACCGGGTTGTGGCAAAAAAACGCTCGTGGCTCAGGTTGTTTCCCGAGTGGCTGTCGAGCTGCGTCTTGTCAAACAGGTTCCACTGGTATCCCCAGCTGTGCGCATAGTCCTCACTGGGAACAAATCTGGCCATGGAACGTACGACGGGAAAGACGCGGCCGCAAGAGACGCAGGCGAGGCTGCCTTCTTCGATGTTCCCGTTGTTTCGGGCAGACTCCGGCGCGTCCACTTGCAGTGGTGAGCCACATCCGATGCAGCGTAGCCATTCGACAGATTTCAAATCCATATGTTAGCCCGACTCCATGATTCAAATTTGCGCAATGGCATCGGTCCTGGCGCCCCGGATGGAATCCGAAGCGGGTTTCTCCGGCCGAAACTCCTCGAAGAACCGAATTGTGATTGCCGCCCATGAAAAATATTTTTCCAGGGCATTGCGGCTGCGGCTACTCAGATTGTTTCGCAATGTGCCGTCGTTCAACACGTTTTCAAGCGCGCTGGCGAGCGCCTGGCGGTCCCCTGGATCGACGGCGAGAATTCCCGCCTCGGTGATGGGCCAGTCCGTTTCCGGTCCGGAGTAGCACACGATCGGCAAACCGCAGGCAATCCCGGCAATCGCGCTCCCGCGGCGGCCCGAAATCTGTCCGCGCACAAAGAGTAGCACGTCGGCTCTGGCGAGCGTTTCAGCCACTTGCTCGGGTGAAACCAGGCCAAGGACATCGATTTCCACATTCGCCCCTGCCAATGCAGAACGCAGAGCGGACTCCGCCTCCCCTGAACCCCTGCCAAATACCACCAGGCGAAGCGATCCCGCGGATGCACTGGCATGTTTCACCGCAAATGCGATCTCGGCAGACTCGGACTGCGTGCGCTCTCCCCCCGTCACACCGTATACGGCGATGGTTTTCGTTTCCCGGGCTCCGCGGAAATTACCGGAGGGCAATTCCGGGCAATTCGCCCCGATCGGAATGAATACGGCCTTTTCGCGGCGGGCCGGAAGCCATGGGATGTTCTTAACGGGAATCGTAAAAATGGAGAGATCCGACCGCGCGTAAAGCTGGCGAAGCACGTGGAGGTGGCAGTACTCGCGCGCAGCGCCAATCATTCCCTTTCCTGCCCGCGGAAAGCAATCATGAAAAACCACTCCGGGGCGGGCTCCGCATTGCCGGAGAATTTCCAGAACGCGAGGCGCTCGCAATGGAAACCCGCGGCGCGACCAGGCCAGCGTCGTATATTGCAAAAGGACCCAGCGATCGCGCCAGCCACCGGCCGCCTCGCGCAACTCCGCAAGAGCGGCGCGCCATCCCAGCCTGGCCCAAGGCACTTCCACGGATTCGAAGCAAAGCCCGCGCGGAGCGCCGGCTTCGCGGAGATGGTCGCAATAGTCCACGACGCCGTCGGTGGGGTGATCCCGCAGTCCCCGAAGAAGAACAATGGTTTCTGAGCTCATTTTGCCGCCATTTGCGGCACGGCCAAGACGTGCAGGTCATCCACGGATTCCGGCAGATATCCGAGCCGGCAAAAATGCTCTCGCAAGAACTTGTCGTTTTCTTGTGAATGCATCTCGCAAAGGATGAGGGGATGCCGCGTTGCGACAAGCTTTTCCGCGCCGCGGAACACTTCGATTTCCGCGCCTTCGACATCGCACTTGATGGCATCCGGGGGTGGCACACTCTGGATAAATTCATCCAATGCCACGCAGCGAATAGGCCTCGCCGACGGGGCACCTTCGCCCGTGACGATCTTTCCGAGTCCTCGATCTGGTGAAGAGACATCCGCAGCGACGAAATTTATGTTACCGCTCGCCGACCATACCCCCGCCTCGACCACCTGCACATTGCGGAAACCGTTTCGCGCAATGTTGCGGCGCAAGCGGCCCGCAATTTCCGGATCCGGCTCGAAGCTGAATACTTTTCCGGTTGCTCCAACCAATCGCGCCGCGAGGAGCGAAAAAAAACCGATATTCGCGCCCAGATCGTAGAACACCATGCCGGGCTTGAGCCTCTCCGCCAGAACCTGCTGGACCGCGGGCTCCACGTCTCCGTGCAAATAGTGCTGGCCGGTGCGGGGATTCAGCTCGATCCACAGTCCCTGGCCCGGGCCGCGCTCGACGCGCGCCCATATTTTTTCGTCCGATGGAAGAATGCGGTGGCTCAACCGGTGGACGAGATTCCCGAGAATCGGCACGTTCCGAAGCGAGCGCAATGGCGCCGGCAGTCCCAGTATCAAAGAGCCGATCCGTTTGCGCGTCGCGGCCATGCTATTTTTCCACCAGATACGAACCAATCACGAGCGCGTCCATGCCGGAGCTGAAAAACGTGCGAACGGCATCGGTCGGAGTGTTCACGATGGCTTCGCCGCGCAGATTGAACGACGTATTCATGAGGACGGGCACGCCCGTGCGCTTGCCGAACTCGTTGATCAGGTTCCAATACAACGGACTCACGTCTTTTTCCACGGTTTGCGGGCGCGCGCTTCCATCCACGTGCGTGACCGACGGTATCACGTCGCGTTTTTCGGGCCTCACAGGATTTGTGAGAATCATGAACGGAGAATCGCAGGCATGTTCGAGATACTCCGCCGCGACTTCCTTCAGCATCGAAGGAGCAAACGGGCGCCACCATTCGCGGAATTTGACGGCGTTGTTCACTTTAGCGTTCATTTCCGGATCGCGCGGGTCGGCCAGGATCGAGCGGTGACCCAGGGCGCGCGGCCCGAATTCCATTCGTCCTTGAAACCAGCCGATGATCTTTCCGTTGGCCAGCAGGTCGGCGGTGGTTGCAGCGACGTTTTCCAGCTTCGTCGCGCGCAACTTGTAGGTCCGCAGCGCCTTTTCGATTTCCTCGTCGGAATATTCCGGCCCAAGATAAGCGTGGCGCATCGGCTTCATCGGCAACCGGCCGCCGTTATCCAGGTAGGGAGCAAACACGGCGCCGAGCGCCACACCGTCATCGGAAGCCGCGGGCTGGACGAAGATGTTGTCCACCATGCCGGAAGCCTGGATTTTTCCGTTCGCTTTCGAATTCAGCGCCACGCCGCCCGCCAGACACACATTGCGGCAGTTCGTCTTCTGCATGGCGAGCTCGACCAGCGACAGCATGGCAACTTCGCAGGCGTCCTGCACGGCAAACGCGACGTTCTTGAAACTATCGTCGATTTCGCTCTCGGGCGTTCGCTCCGGACCAAGACGTTTGGCAATCGCCGATGTCCCGTTCTTGCGTTCGAATAAAAGCGACGCGTTCACGCGATACGATTCGTGATTCACCGATAGGAACTCACTCAGGTTGACGCCCGAATGCCCGTACGGGGCCAGGCCCATGACCTTCCATTCGTCGCTATTGGGAACAAACCCGAGATACTTCGTAAACTGGGCGTAGAAAAGACCGAGGGAATTCGGCCACGGAATCGTCAGCACGTGATCGAGACGTCCATCGTGGCCGTACCAGATGGAGCTGGCTTCCCAGGCGCCGCGCCCATCAATCACAACGACCGCGGCCTTGTCCAAACCGGAGTAGGAATAGGCGCTGATGGCATGAGCCAAGATGATGGTCCACAAAGCGCATCTGGGCCGGGGTTGGCCCGAAAATGTCCGTGAAGCGCCGGAAACCTCCGTTTTGGTGCGCCATGCTGGCGTAATGCCGCGCGGAGTTCAAAACATTTAGGTATGTAATCGGATATTGACCGCGCATAAAACACTTCAGATCCGCGGCAAACACATTGCCGGGAGCCTGCCAACCCTGACAGACGAAATCCAGTTGATCCGTGCGCACATTTGCAAAGTCAAGACACGCTGTGAATCGCCATGCGCGGAAAGCCGGCATCGTGCTTGATCCGGCTGATGCGTTCCTCGGCGACGGCAAACAACAGTTCGCCATCCCGCGCAATGCACGCCGAAGAATCATGCATCTGTGAATAGTTGTAGCCCAGTGTGATCATTGCCCTTTGCGCCGCTCCGCGTAATCAGTCTACGATTTTAAATCCCCTTTGTCCCAGACGTTCCAGAGCTTGCTTCATCCGGGAGACCCGGCAATGCAATCACTTCGCTGAAATCATTCACTCGAGACGCGCTCCAATTCGAAAGCTTGCGGTAGGTAAGACCGAACAACCGGTAGCCCAACTCGATCAGAAAATCCGCAACTTCGGAGGCGGAAGTGCCCGCTTGTTGGAGGAGCACCTCATTGATCTCCAAAACAAGAATTGGGGAGAACTCCACCAATGAATTCCGCCCCCCCCGAAGGACCGCCAACTCGGATCCCTCTGCGTCTAATTTCGTGACATCCCAACGCGTCAGGCCATGGAACGAAACCAATCATCAAGAGAAATAGCGCGGACATTCAGGTGTTCGCCGACACCCAAATCACGAACCTTGCAAACAGTCCCCCAGCCGGACTCATGATCGACTTGTGATCTTTCAAAGGCGAGTTCTTGCGTTGAATCCCAGACGGCCGCATGAGTGGCATGCGCCCATGGAAACTGACCGAGATTCCCGGCCAATCGTTCAAACATGCCGGGATCGGCTTCGAAGGCATATACCTGTCCGGTTTTGCCGACCTTGTACGAGGCAAACACAGAGTGGTAGCCGATGTGTCCGCCAACATCAACGTATACGTTACCTCCATTCAGCAACGCATTGAGAAATTCCCGAACGTGCGGCTCATAGGTACCAGCCCACATCTGCCTTTGAATTCGATCAGTCAGATCCGTTTCGAACCGCACTCCACGCCACGGCAACACCACCGCCTTGTCTGCATTCATCCAACCCGCAAGCCTGCCAAGCCCGTCCACTAAACGACCTTGGCCCGGCAAGGATTGACGGCCCATTCGAAGGGTACCCAGCACGCGAGCAACAATTTCAACAAGCCTGCTGTTCATAGTCTCATCCGGGCCGCCGCTCCACGATTTGCACGACCGGGACCGGCTCCCCCGTCCAACTCCTGAGGCGGGAAAGGCTTTTCTCCGAATACCACCGCCGGAAGCGATAGAAGACGCGCGGCGGCAATAGCAAAGTCTGCATCAGCACAAACGCGCGAAATAATCGATAGCGCCACGTTACATCGCGGTATGCAGCTTTGAAGGCGGCTCGTTCAACCGAAAACGTCTCAAAGGGATTCCCTCCATCCAAACTGAGACGCATGCGGCCTACTTCCACCTCGGTGCCGCAGAACAGCGCGTTGACGATTTCTTCTGTCGCCCCAAGTCGCCTGAGCTTTGCAGGAAGCTCGCGTAACAACACTTGCAGGACATTCATCTTGCGCCGCGCCTTCGCAGGCTCAAACTTTCCAAACTGAAACAGATTTCCCGAGTGAATCCCGTAGTAACACAAAGGTTCGTTCAAAATTATGGCCGAGGCGATGGCCGGAGCCAACGTGAAAATGTATTCATCCGCCTCAATTGTTAATTCTTCCGGGACAGGCAGAATCCGATCCAGAACGGACTTTCGAATCGTCATTCTGCTGGTACCGAAAAACCCAGCCACATGGCGAAATAATTTGGCATTTTCCAGTGATGCCAGGTCCAGGCGGTAAGGACGCCCCGGAAGAATCAGTCCCTTGGAACGCCCGTCGGAATACTCTTCATAAAGGCCGTGCCCGACAATACCAACCTCCGGGTTTGCTTCTAGAGTCTCAAGCACTCGCCCAAGCTTTTCCTTGGCCCACCAGTCATCCCCATCTAACGTCGCTACGATTTCTCCCTGGGCTTGCGCAAAGCCGAAATTAAATGCAGACGCCTGGCCACCATTGGGTTTTCGCAGCAACCGCACGCGCGGCTCAAAACGGCGAACGATCTCCGGCGTCCGGTCCGTCGATCCGTCGTCTACCACAAGAATTTCGATATCGTCCAGCGGCATGTCCTGATCGAGGACGCTGGTGATGGAGCGTTCGATAAAGCGCTCGTGGTTATAAGTATCGATGAGGACAGTGACTTTCAAAACCCCGGCTCCATTTCCGGCGGGTCACTCGTGGATCGAGCTCGGTTACCGGACCTTTCGTTAGTCTTTCCGCTGTGCGAGACAATAGAGATAGATCCCCGGATAGCCCTTCGCGCGAAGCAAGGGCAAGCACACAAGCGCGGGCAAGAAAAATGCCTTCTTCTTGCACCGCACAAGTACCGAAGCGATGCGGTTTCTCCCAAACCGTGATTGCTTTTCCCACGCTGCACGCGCTTGCTGAGGGTTCTCCGCCACTTCCGTGGTGTTTGGCGGCGCCCCACCGAGCACCGCTCGCGCCAAGCCGGTTGGCATGGCTGCGCTTAACATCGTTGCCGTGTGGCGCAAACTCAGTGGCTCCTCGCGGCAGGATACTATTTCAAATCTCTGCCGCCTAAGAAATGTCGTCAGAACTTCAGGGTTCCATCGCGTCAAATGGTTCGGGGGAAGGTCCGTCGTGTCCAAACCCTTCTGGAAGCGGTTGCGGTTCGGAACACTCAATGCAATATAGCCACCAGGCTTCACGAGCTGCCGCACTTGCGATAGAAACCAAACGGGATCGTCCTGATGCTCGAGTACTTCAAAAAAAGAAACAACATCAAATTTATCGCCGGCATTTCTCTCCGCATATTCCTCAATACTGAAAGGAAAGATGGTCTCCAAACCGAGAACGTCCTTCCCCATTTGAATCGCTTTGGTATCCCAATCAATTCCGGTCACGTCAAAACCTTTTGCACGCGCCGCAGCCATGAAGTTCCCCACTCCGCAGCCAATATCAAACAGGCGGCCATTCTTCGGAGCGCGAGGATCGCCTAGAAAAAACTTATGCCCCGCTTCGAGGGGTGGAATATTCTGTAGGCGTCCCATGTAGAAATCCTCGTACCAGGACGACCCAATCCTCTTGAAAGGATCCCAAAATTGTATGCGGCAAGCTCCACACTCAAATAGGCGGTAGCTTCCAGCCTGTCGAAGCGGAGATAACGTGCCGAGTCTTGCGCCACAAACAGGGCAATTCACCGGAGTCTGGACGGCATTCATGGAAGTCCTGGGGCCAAAGGCGCTCGTTCGACCCGACGCTTCAGAGCTCACTTTCTTGATCGCTGGCGGAGTCATCGCATTCCTCTGCTCACGCGCGGTTTCCCACCTTCATCTTCCAGACTCCCGGCTGCGCGATTGGGGTAAAACAGCTGCGGGAGGTTTCTGATACAGGCCGATTCGACGTCGGAGGGGTCGGCTCCAATTCAATAGCCCGAACCAGGCGCGATCCCACGTCCTGGTCATCTGAGTCCTTGGCAGCACCCACCAATGCCTGTAGTTTCGGTGGAACCCCGTTTGCGTCATCCGATGCGTGGAATTTTCGAGCGTCCGGAACAATCTCCAATGATTGAGAAGGGCGATATTTTTCTGCGCCTCTTCCCCTTCCCACACCCCTTTTTCACCGTCCGGATGATACGAATAATCATGGTTTTGGTGCACGGCCTGGACGACGGCGGTGGCGTCCACCACGCGCGCGCCGGAATGCCGCGCATGCCACAGCAGCCAAGGATCCCACCCAGGACGCCCGATGACGAACGGCGGAGTATTTTTGTAGTAGAGGCCGCGCGAAAACGCGAAGTAATCGATCCACTGCGGCGGACGCTGCTGGTTGGCTTCCAGCGCCTGGCGACGCACGGTCGCTTCCCAATCCGCGGCTTGAAAATCCACGGGCGCGGTGATATCCGTATCCCAGCGCTGTCCGGCCATCAGAAATTTTCCGCCCAAAGCGAGCACGCGCTCGACCGCAACGCGAAAATCGGAGAGAAGAATAATGTCGCAATTGACGTAGCACAGACAGGTGTGGTGCGCGAGGTCCTGGGCGCTGTCAAAAATAGGCGAAAGATACTTGGTTCCGTGCTCGTTCCGCTTCACATCCGGGACGTGCCGGATCCGGAGCGCGCGAGCGGTGTCCGCCGCGCCCTCTTCATCTCCAAAAAGAATGATTTCAGCCTGGGGATGAACACGCTTCCAGCTCTCGATGGCGTTACGCTGAATCACTCCGATATGCCCGATAAATGGCTTCGGAGTGGTGAAGAAGGTAATCATCGTTGTTGCCTATCCCCTCTTCTTAGCACGCTAGTTTCCGACCTTCTGGCTCTGCTCGCGTTCGGCGGCAACCATCTCTTCGAAAATGGAGTCCAAGCTGCGAGTCAAGCTCCAGCCGGGATAATGGCTTTTCAGTTTTGCCAAATTTGAAATATAACAGATGTGATCGCCCTTCCGCGATTGCTCCGAGTACGTCCAGTTGATTTTCCGTCCGGTCAAGGCCTCGATCCGCTCGATGGCTTCCAGCATCGAGACGCTATTCTGGCGTCCGCCGCCAAGGTTGTACACCTCTCCGGAACGTGGGTTGCGCGCAAATTCCTCGAATGCCCGAATTACATCAAGGCTGTGGATATTGTCGCGGACCTGTTTACCTTTGTAGCCAAAAACCGTGTACGGCTTGCCGGAAAAGGCAACCTTGAGCAAGTACGAAAGGAAGCCGTGAAGTTCAACGCCTGAATGGGACGGGCCCGTGAGACAGCCCCCACGAAAAATTCCCACTCCCATTCCGAAATAACGGCCATATTCCTGGGCATAAATGTCGGCGGCAACTTTGGAAGCGCCGAACAGCGAATGCAGGGTTTGGTCAATGCGGCAGGTTTCGTCGATGCCCTCATAATCGGCCGGCTCGGAATAGTCGTAGCGCGTTTCGGTCTCGCGCAGGGGTTTTTCGTTCGGCGCGTCGCCGTACACTTTGTTGGTGCTCATGAACACGAATGCTGCGTCGCGACAGTGCTGGCGCGTGGCTTCCAGCAGATTCACAGTGCCCATGGCATTCACTTCAAAATCCAGCAGGGCGATGTCCGCAGCCTTGTCATGCGAGGGCTGCGCGGCACAATGGATGATCAGGTCGAAGCGATTCTCGCGGAACAGCGCCATCACGCCTTCGCGGTCGCGTATATCGAGAAATGTGGGCGTAAAATTCTTTGTGCTGCGCTTCAACCGTTCGAGATTCCAGAGCGTGTCGCCGGAAGCGCCGAAGAACACGCGGCGCATGTTGTTGTCCACACCGACGACCTGGTGGCCTTGCCGGTCAAAATGCTCGACGGCTTCCGAGCCAATCAGTCCGCTGCTCCCGGTTACCAGGATTTTCCAGGGCTTCACTGTGCCGCTCCTCAGGCTCCAACGAATCTGGCGTAATTTATTGTCATTCACCCAATCTGGCAAGGACAGCCGCAACACGGTCTCGGGAAATTGTAAACGATTCGCGTTATGGCCTTGCTGAACTGCAAGAAGGGCTCTAGCAGCATCGAGTCATTCTGGACCTTCTCGATGGGCACTCGGTCAAAGATTTGTGCGTTCAACATTCACCTTTCGGATATCGCCATTGGCGAAGTTGAGCGACCGCGCGCAACTGACCAATGGAGAAGTCATCACCAGCCAGAACTACCCATCCGCGTTTTAACCCGATTTCCTCAGATGACGGCAACGATGGGAAGAATGGGGTGAACCCGAGATGGGCGACAGAATCTAAATACTCCAGGGACAGCCTCTTTCCCTCGCCGTAGTCATCGAACAGATAACCGGAATCATCCGGCACTTGAAAATCGTCTACCATCACCACTGGCCGGGTCCAATTGCGAAAAATCAAGTCGATTTCTTCCCGTAGGGGCAGGTCATCGTGCCAGTGCGCGTCCAGGTAAAAGAATACCCTATCCTTAGATACATTCGAATTCTGGATCAGACGACGAAGGAACTCCCTGCTATCCCCGCGGAAGAGACTTACGTTGGACCGGGACCAAAGTCGCGCCTGCGCATAGCCCATGTATCGCGGGTTCACTTCGCTGGAATAGACGGGACATCCGGCAGTGGCGAAGAATAGGGTACTTTCACCTCGATAAGTGCCGGTTTCAACAATTGCGTCAAAGGGACACTGCTGTTTCAATTGGTCAAATGTGGTCAAGCGAGATGGTGATCCGTTCATAGGTCCGCCAAATCCGGTCGCTGGCTGGCGGTGGAAAATAAAATCCAAGGCGCCAAGCCAGGCGTCGAAGCGTTCCTCACCGAAAGTTGCCGAGAGTAGCCGTCGAATGAAACGTTTTACCAAATTACCTCAAATTCGCAAGCGCGGATGGCCCGTCTTTCCGATGATTTCATTGAGGACGCGTTTCGTATCACTGCTCCCACGTCATCCGAAATCCCAAGTCGTTCTAATCCCGACTGGATTTTCCACGCAGTACGGTCTCCCGCACCCCTACGATTCTATCTGGCCCAAACCCAGTAATGTGGTGCATTAGAGACTCGATTTTGTGGAAACGGGGGCCTCCGCCGCATTGCGAATTGTGAAATCACACGGCACGTTCAAAACACCGTTCCACTCATCCCTGGCATGCTGATGGACTTGCGTCGCAATATTCATTTCGGGTAGACAATCCCACATGTCCAGCAACTTCCCGTCTTCCCAAAGGCTTACTTGCCACGCGTACGCACCTGGGCGGAGCGGGAGCATTGGAAACGTGTAGGTGAACGAGTGAATGCCAGGCTCCATGTAAACATCATCCTTTGCCCAAGCCCACATCAATTGGCGGTCCATGGTAAAAAGTGCAACGCCGTGATGCCCGCGACGCACCAGCTGATTGACCTGGGCCACAAATCGCACCGTGACCGGGCCAAGAACGGTCAGCATGTGCGGAGATTCTTCGCGTGGCTCCAATATCTCCCAACCGAGGAAGCGCGCCTTCTGGCCGCGATCCGCCTCGCTCGATGCAGTTCCGGAAGTCATGGCGGCCTCGTAGGCGCCAGCAACCTCCGCCGTCGGCCCCGCCTGTTTGATCGTGCCGCCATTCATCCAGATCACTTTCTCACAGAGACGTCGAATTTGGTTCATGTGATGGCTGACGAGGATAATGGTGCGGCCGGCCTGTGCCACTTCACCCATTTTGCCGAGGCATTTCTTCTGAAAGGCAATGTCGCCCACGGCCAGGACTTCGTCCACCAGCAGGATCTGTGGTTCGAAATGCGCGGCAATCGCAAACGCAAGCCGCATCTGCATGCCTGAGCTGTAGTGCTTGAGCGGCGTATCGATGAAATCGGCGACCTCGGCGAATTCCACGATCTCATCGAATTTCCTCGTGATTTCCTTTTTGCCCATCCCCAGGATCGCGCCGTTAAGATAGGTATTCTCGCGGCCGGTCAGTTCCGGGTGAAACCCGGTCCCGACTTCGAGAAGGCTGCCGACGCGACCGCGGATTTCCGCCCAGCCTTCCGTGGGCTGAGTGACGCGCGAGAGAATTTTCAGCAGAGTGGTCTTCCCCGCGCCGTTGCGGCCGATCAGACCGAGCACTTCGCCCTCTTTTAATTCAAAGGAAACATCGCGAAGAGCCCAGAAGTGATTCGGTCCGGTGCTTGGGGCTCCCGCCGGATTCGAACGGAACCAGCGCGCGGGAGCGGTCAGAGCGTTCGTAAGCCGGTCGCGCATAGTATGGTACCGCTCGCGCGCTCCAATGCGATAGCGCTTGCCCAACGATTCCACGTGGATGGCAACTTTACTCATCGTTTAGACCGACTCCATCAGACCACATCCGCCATGGTGCCTTCGACGGCGTGGTAGTACACCAGGCCGCTGAATACCAACAGTATAACGGCAGCCGAGGACGCCGCGAGCAGGATACCTGGCGGCTGTCCGTGTCCGGTGAGAGCCCAGCGAAATCCCTCGATGACGCCCGCCATGGGATTCAACCCGTAAAGCCAGCGCCACTTTACCGGGACCAGGGAGCTGGGGTAAGCCACCGGCGAGGCAAACATCCAAAACTGCACTAGGAACGGTACGACGTACCGGACATCCCGATACAATGCATTCAAGGCGGAAAGCCACAAGCCCACACCGAGCGCCGTCAGCACCGCAAGAAGAGTAAAAGCGGGAAGCCAGATGACGGCCTTCGTGGGAACAATATGGTAATAGATCATCATGACCAGAAACACGCCGAATGAAATTGCGAAATCCACAAGTCCCGGACAGGACGGATGAAATCGGCAGCACCACGCGCGGGAAATAGATTTTGGTGATGACCCTCTGGTTTTCCACAACGATGCCGGTCGCACCCTGCATCGCGGTGGCGAAATACATCCACGGCAGCAGCGCGCAGTAGTAGAAAATCGGGTAGGGCAAGCCACCGGAAGGAATTTTTGCCAGTTTGCCGAAAAACAGGCTGAAGACAAGCATGGTCAGCACAGGCTGGAGAACCGCCCAGGCCGCGCCGATCACCGTCTGCTTATAACGCACCTTGATGTCGCGCCAGACAAAGAAATAGAGCAGTTCGCGATACGCCCACAATTCCGGCAGGTCGAGCGCCAGCCAGCCGCGCCGCGCTGCAATGCGCACGACGGGTACTTCGTACTGCTGGCCGGCTGCCGGTGCTGGAGCGTGAGTCGCTGACATCGAAAAATTCCTACTTTGTCTGTATTTGTTTGAATTTTTGCTGCTCGATATCTTCCTGCTCAATCTGCTGCATCAGGTCCTTTCGATGCAAGAAATATGTTTCCATGGTATGCGTCAGCCGCAACGGAACGGTGGAAAATTGGTTGTGAACCATCTCACTCCATGAAATCTTCCCGCGCGCAGGAACCAGATGGATGCCCCACTGAAAAATGAATGCGAGATTCCACAGCGCAAATAGTCCGAGCACAAGGCCCTGCGTAACACAGGCAAATCGGAGAGAGCGGAAGAGGCCGCCCACTCGATCGAGCAGAAGCGCCAGCCCCATAACGAAGATGGGGGTCAAAGAAATAAAAAAACGATTTCCGAATGAGGATGTCCCGTGCCAGTACGGATAGCACGAGATGACATAGTAGAAAGCCACTGCTCCAAGTGCCAAATAACATTTGATCCGTCTGCCTTTGTTGAAAGGCAGAATTAACCCGAGCAGGGCGAAACCAAGAAGTGGAGTCCAGGTGAGCAAGCCATGTTCGGAAGAAAAGAGAACGGAAAACCAGTATGGAGCACTCCAGTCCCAATGGTAGGCGGTGTAGGAACCGAAGCGCAGCATCCCGCCGTAGATGATCTTATGCGCAATGAAAGTTGGCAAAAACGCAATGGCTACCGTCGCAAGAAAAATCAGGTTGACGCCAAACTCGCGCATTACGGCGGGCATGTTTTTCAACCGCAGGTGTCTTACGTAAATCTGAATGGATTCGACCAAGGGAATCAGTCAGAAACACGCCGTTCACAAAGTAAACGTTCAGCATCAAACCGGAGATCAGACCCAGCAGGAACCACTGCCCCATTTTGCGGCTTGGACGAGTGTGGTCCCAATACCAGAGGAATAAGGCCACCACAAATACTGAATGGGCGTGTGACCAAAATGGATTGAAATACATGTACACGGGCAAGGAACTGCCCCCCCAAATGGCGAGCGTGGCCAGCAGCGCCCAGGAGGCATTTACATACTTGCGGGCAAGCACGTAGGAAAGCAGCAAGCCACAAAATGCGTAAAAGGCCGAACCGAAAGCCACAATGGCCCGGTAGGGCAGCGAAAATCCATCCGCCGGAATATTGGCGCCAAACCAGTCCGCAAGCAGAACCGTCGCGTGCGCGAGCACAAAGAAAGGAGCCCAAAGGATTGCGGGCCCGACGGTGAAGTGATTATTGATATAGCCAGTTTCGGTGTATTGATCGGGAGCGAGTCGGTCCCCCACTCCCGTGCGCTGCTGCACGAAACCCGGGTTGCCATGGAGCCAATCCTGTTCAAATCGCAGGTTGTGCTGGATGATCGGGGCGCGCAGATAGGCGTAGTAGCCGATGCCGTCCCCGTGCACTAAAGGATTAATAAGAGGCAGCGTCACGACAAAAACGGCGGTCAAGATGAGCAGATGATAGCGAAACCGGGCACCCACAGCACCGCTCTTCTCGTCTGCTACTAGAACGGTCGACGCCATGCCTACCTAGCCGCCTCATGCATAGCCGATTCCGGCCAGGCGGTGTTTACGGTGACGCGGACCGGTTCCATCACTGACTTTCTCAGCACAGCGATGATGGAGAGTGGCGGGAGGGGCAAGAACCTGTCGATGGCGCGGAACAGAGGTGTCAGAAAATTCAGAGCCTTGATCTGCCACAGCCCGAAGGTCTTCCTGCGCAGCACGCGCGCATTCAGCCACCAGGCGGGAGAACCCACCCGGTTAAATGGCAAAAGAGCTTCCAGACGAAAACCTGCCCGGGTGGCAAGTTCCGTGAATTGAGCTTTCGTATAGCGGCGGTAATGCCCGAGAACCTCATCGAGCGTGCCGAACAGTCCGGGACCGCAGGGCACCAGAACGATGGCGCGCCCGTTTTCTTCCAGCGCATCCCAGATATTGCGCAGCGCACCGTAATCGTTTTCCAGGTGCTCCACCACGTTCAAGCAGATGACCGTATCGAATTTTTCTTCCGAGGGATATGAGTCGTGTTTCTCGCCATCGGTATAGCCCACGCGCAGATAGGGGTGATCGGGAATCAGGTTTTGCAGATAGGTCAAATAGTGCGGGTTGATGTCGCTGGCATAATAGAGTTTGCGAGGAATCAATTGGAGCGTCAAATTGCCAGTTCCCGCACCAATTTCCAGAACCCGCTCGCCAATATACGGGCGGATGACATCGGCCATCCATTGCGTGAAGCGCGGCGCGCGATTTAACCTTCCCAGAATCTGGCTGCCGTATTTATCTTCAGCATATATGTGATCGGAACAGGCAAAGCGGATAATCGCTCCGACGGCGCGAAAACCGTCCTTCACACCTATCTTTTTCCCTTCCTGATAGGTTCGGCCGGAATATCGAATCGGAACTTCAAAAATTCGCGCGCGCCGCTTGGCGAGCTTGATGGTGATTTCGGGCTCGATTTCGAACCCGCGGCCCACCAGCGGAATGCTTTTCAGCAACTCCGTCCGCACCATTTTGTAGCATGTCTCCATGTCCGTCAGATTGAGGTCGGAAACGATGTTGCTCATCAGGGTAAGCAAGCGGTTGCCGATCTCATGCCGGAATAAGAGCACACGCCTGTATTCGCCTGACAGAAAACGGGAGCCAAACACGGCGTCGGCGGGTTCCTGCAGGAAAACCCCGGCCATCTTGATGAGGTCCTGCGGATGATACTCCAGGTCCGCATCGTGAATGACGGTCAACTCCGTGTCCGCATGCGCGAGTCCGGTATGAATCGCCGCGGCCTTTCCCTGATTCGATGGGTGGCGGATAAAAACCCACTCCATCTTCGTTGCGGGAGCATCTTCAAGCGCACGAGCGTATTTCTCCAGAGCTGCGGGCGTCTGGTCGGAGGAGCCGTCATCCACGACTATCACTTTGACGCGATCGAGCAAGGAAGATTCGCCGAGCAAGTGGAGGCGATCGATACTGGGCACGACGAGATGTTGCTCATTATAGACGGGGACAATGACCGAGAGTGATGTGGTCGGGTTCACGGGCAGCTCACGTATCCTTATCGTCTGGATCGAACGGGTTCGTGGCGCGTTTCACCGCCATTTCTCGCGGAGGAGATATCGAACGTCACGGGCGTCGCCCCGGTCCGTTTGTCGCTCTGGTAAGACACGACGCGGTCGACAATCTCTGGCAACGGAGTCCGAGGACGAAAGCCCGTCAGCGACTCCAACTTCTTCACGCAAGGTACCCGCCGGAACATATCCTCGAAGCCGGGTTCATACGCCTGGTCATAGGGAACGAATTCGATGGGGGAAGAGCTGCCCGTACGTTCCTTGACCATGCGAGCCAGACCTTCGATCGTAATCTCAAAATCGTTGCCAACGTTGACGACTTCCCCGACGGCCTGATCCGTGGAAATCAATCGCAGAACTGCTTCGACGGCATCGCGCACATCGCAAAAACATCGAGATTGCTGGCCCGTCCCATAAACCGTGATGGGCGCCCCTTCGAGGGCCTGCCCGACAAAACCCGGGAGCACCATGCCGTAACGGCCCGTTTGCCGCGGCCCCACGGTATTGAAGAACCGGGCGACAATGACGGGCAATCCCTTTTCCTTCCAATAGGCCAGCGCCAGAAATTCATCCAAAGCCTTCGAGGCGGCATAGCTCCACCGGCCCTTTTTCGTCGGACCGAGAACCAAATCGGCGTCTTCTTGAAAAGGGAAATTCGTGCTTTTTCCGTACACTTCGGAAGTCGATGCCGCGAAAACCAGCTTTCGTTTCCTGCAGGCGGCTTCCAGAACCAACTGCGTGCCGTTGACGTTCGTTTCAATCGTGCGCACGGGGCTCTCGACAATCAACTTGACGCCCACTGCAGCGGCCAGATGGAAAATGACGTCGGCCTCGTCCACAAGTTCCGCAAGAAGCTGGCGGTTTTCCAGCGGTTCCAGAAAATAGTGCATGCGGTCGTACTTTTTGAGGTGGCGGATATTCTCCATGCTGCCGGTGGAAAGATTGTCCATCAGCAGGACATGGTCCCCTCGTTCGAGCAGGCGTTCGGCCAGGTGGGAACCGATAAAACCCGCGCCGCCGGTAATTAAGCAGATCAAAGAAAGTCCTCCTGGAGGGTTAATCCTGTCCCAGTTGAGATTCCGATTGCTCCGCTCGTCGGGCCTTGCGTGCTTTCTTGGTGTCTTCTTCCCGCCCGTACCCGCCATAAGAATAGGGATAGTACCGATACGAGTAATAGTAGTCCGGAGAGCTGGCATCGACGGCGTTCAGAACCACTCCGAGCATGTGGCATTTCACGCCGGCCAGCAGATCTCGAGTCCGGGTAAACGCTTCCTTCGGGGTCGACCCGCTGCGGACCACCATTAAGACGCCATCGACCAGAACGGAAAGAATGACCGCGTCCGTCGCCGCCATAATGGGGGGCGAATCGATGACGACAAATTTGTAGCGGGTACGGAGTTCGGAAATCAGCTCCGTCAGCCGGCGGGAAGACAACAAATCGGCCGGGTTGGGCGGGATCGGTCCGGTCGGAATCGCCGCAAGATTGGTGATCGCCGGATGCGGCACGGTGATTAAATCCAGCGAGGAGACGCCTGCAAGATAAGAACTCAATCCGGCGTGCTTTCCGTCAACCAGACTCAAGGCGCGGTTGATGCCAGGTTTGCGCAAATCGGCGTCCACCAGAAGCGTTTTGTCGCCGAGTTGCGCGAGCGTCACGGCCAGGTTGACGGCGGCGGTGGTCTTGCCCTCGCGCGGCAACGCGCTGGTCATCAGGATCACCTGGGGCGGATGATCTGCCTGCGACAAAAGCAGGGAGGTCCGCAAGGCGCGGAACGCTTCCGACATTTGCGACTGAGGCATGTTGTGCGAAATCAGTTCGGCGCGGCCTTCCTTGGAAGCCACCACGGGAGCTCTTAACAGTTTCGAGAAGCGGCCTTGGCCTTTCCCATTCGTATTGGACAGGGCCGGGACAACCGCAAGCGAAGGCAGCCGCGTCAGCGTCTCGATGTCGTCCGGAGTTTTCACGGTGTTATCGAGATATTCGAGCAGAAGCGCCAAGCCGATTCCGCCCAGAAGCCCAACCATTACGCTCAACATGATGTTCCGCGTCTTATTCGGACGGGACGGCCCGTTTGGAATCAGGGCGGGATCGACAATGCGAATGTTGGAGGATCGCAACCCCGCCGAGATGCCGGCTTCCTTCAGTTTTTGAAGCATGCCGTCGTAGAGCTGCTTATTCGCCTCGGCTTCCCGTTTCAGGATGTTGTACTGCACCAGTTTCTCGGCAGTCTTATTGGTTTCCAGCTTTTGCTGGTCCAGCGCCTGCTTCAGGAGCAATTCCCGCTGGCGCGCGCCATGATAATCGGCCTCCACTTGATTGCCGATATTCACTTTTTCGCGGGTCAGGAGCTGATCGAGGTCGTTCATCTGCGCCTTGATGCGAAGGACTTTGGGGAATTTCGGGCCGTACTGATTGACCGCGTCGGCATATTCAGAGCTCAACTGGGTCTGCTGCTTGAGAATATCTTGAATGACCAAGCTGTTGCGCACGGCCGCGATCGCGTCATAATTGCCCGCCTGCGCCAGCCGATAGACGGCTTCTTTATTGATGCGGTCCGCCTGGGCATCGGTCAGTTGCTTGTTCAGGTCTTCCAGGTTTTGTGAGCTGATGTCGCCTTTTTCGCCGATGGTCCAGATCTGGTTTTCGCGCTCATAGGCAAGACGCGCGTCTTCCGAGTTCTCGACCTTGATCTTCATCTCATTTAATTGCCCGGCCAGCCAGTTCGAAGCTTGCGTGGCCGCTTCATACCGGCTTCGGAAATTCTGTTCGATGAAATTGTTCAAATGGGCGTTCACGACGCGCGCCGCAAGGACGGGATCGGTCGACTCAAACGTGACGTCGAGCAGGCGGCTATTGGGCACCCGCTTGACGCTCAGCGAGCCGAGGAACGCGCCGAGCGCCGCGGGGCGCTTCAGGCTGGAATCCGGTCCGGGCGCCTCGGCTTTGACCGCTTTTCCCGGCTGGCCGCCGAACTGAGGCAGGCGATCCAGCCCCATGGACTTGACCGTCCGCATCGCCAACGTCTCGCTGGTCAGAATCTTGGATTGCGTGGTGATGTAATTATCAAGATCCTCGTACATGTCGTACTGGTCGGAATCGGAAAAGCGGATCGCATTCGCGTTCTCGCGATCGATTTCGACCCGGGCGGTGGCTTCATAGACCGGCTTCATCCGGAACGTGGCGATGGTCACGATGGATACGACCGCCAGCAGGAAAAATGCGATCAGCCATTGATGTTTCCGCAAAACAATCAGGTAGTCGAGCAGGTGCGGCTCACGCGGCATCATATCCAACGGCAAGAAGGGCGAACGGGTCTGAATCGCTTCCGTGGGATTCATGTTGGAGCGCTCGCGCGGAGCTAGATTATTTGTTTCGTCCATAAGGTCGTCATTCACTCCAATAGATCAAATCAAGCCATCCTGGATTGCGCCGGATTAGAATTTGCCGGCCGTTACGATTGCAATGCCCGTGGTCAGCGACAAAGCCACATCACCGGCGCGGTGCAGCGCCCTCTTCCCCGCGCTGTCCGGAATGTAGAGAATGTCGCTGGCCTGCAACGTGACATCTTCGGTCCGAAGGTGCATGACTTTATTCAAATCGACGGGAACTTCGTCCCGCTTGCCGGTCTCCGGGTTCTTGCGAAGAATGATGGCATTTTTTATCTTCGCCGTATTCGTCGCTCCGCCGGCCAGGGACAACATTTTCAAAGTGGTCATGCGGTCGCGATCGTTTTGCATAACAAAACCGCCGGGGTGATTCACGGCGCCCACCACATAGATAATTCCGGCGCGCGGTACGGAAATCACATCACCGCCAATAACGGGAATGTTGAATCTCGAGTCCCCCGTTTCCAAAAGATCGCTCAATCGGATCGTGAAGGTCTGAGGTTCTGACGTGTTCATTGCCCCATCCGGGCTGCCGGGATCGCTGGATATCTTGGGGGGGCGTGTGACGATCACCGTGTTACCGGCATCAGGGGCGATGCCGCCCGCCTGGGACAAAGCCTGAATCAAAGTCGTCTGGCGCGTTGCCTGGATGACCATGGGTTGCTTGACCGAGCCGATCAGCGTAATGGGCTGGCTCCGCTGTTCTTTCAGGGTGACATCGACCTGCGGGGTCGAAACCAGGCCGTTGGACTGCAACAGTTCGGCAATCTTATCCTGCAACTGGAAAGTCGTAAGACCGCTGGCGCGCACCTTGGTAGGCATCAGAGGCAGGGAGATGTAGCCGGTCTCGTTGACGCGCACCTCGCGTGAAAGTTCGGGCACATCAAATACCTCAACGCTCAATAAATCACCGCTCCCAATCACATAATCGGTCTGCTTCACTGCTGAGGCAGCGGCGAGTTGGGCAAGGCGGTCATTCGTTTGAACGACTTCCTCGCTTTTCGGTGTAAGTACGGGATTTTGCTGCTGAGAAAATGCTGCCGGGACAACCAGAAGCACTAAAATCATCACCCGGATGAAATAATTCGCCGCCGGGCGAATTACGCCCTGCTCTTGTTGAGTCATCAAGATAGATACTCCCCCCACGCGCTTGCCATTATACAGAGACTTTCCGCGAGTCAAGTGGTTTTGTTTTCAAAAAAAACGAGTGTTCTAGAATGGTACACCACCCCGGAAGCGCGTGTCCGAAACTTGCCTGCTCGAGGCATCCCAAATTGCCCTTGCGGGCGGGCATCCCACCAGGACTTTAACGCCAGGAACACCCATCCGCATAGTCTTTCCCTTACCCCTGGCAGGTTGGCAGAAGATCCAGAAGAGTTAACGCACCCGCTCAGGCGGGAAAGGAAAGACGGCGGTCGCTAGTGCGGCTTGCAGCAGGAAAATGAGCGCGTTCGAAGGAATGTGAAAATTGAAGTCCACTGTGGCATGGACAAGCAGCCCCACACAGGCCACGAGAGCACCCGCATGATAGGCAAAGTTGCTTGCTTCCCGCTCGACGGCAAGGATTTTCCAAGCATTGCGGAAAAGAATGATCAGAAAGGCGAGACAGCACAGCCCCCCAATCACGCCGGTCTCCGCAAGAGCCTCCGCGTAATCGTTATGACTGTGATTGACGAGCTTATGATCATACATCGTGTCATAGCGGGGAAAAACATCCTGCAAAGTGCCCAGGCCAGTCCCGATCACGGGATGATCGAGAAATATGCGCAAGCTTCCCTGTAACATCTCCACGCGGCGGCCTTCACTGACTTCCAGGCCCTTATAAGACGCAAAACGATCCAGCGCGCGGCCTATGCCAAGCCATGAAACCAGGACCACCGCCAGACTCAAGGTCAGCGCCGCGGCCACAAGCACTTTTTTTTCCCTCCGGCGCAGGAGAATCAAAATCACGAGAAAGGCCATTTCCGCCACGAAGCTGATAATCCCGCCACGGGAGGCGGACAGAAACAGCGCCCCGATGGGCAGCATGGTGAACAAGGTCACCAGCGGCAGTTGGTCGCGCCGCTCCGCGCCCAAAACCTGGATGGCCACACCTGGCGGGATCAGCAACTCCATCAGGCCGGCGAAATGGTTGCGGTTGACGTAGGGACCGAACGGAATGCCACCATAGCGCATTTCGCGCACCCAATACAATTTTCCGTTGAATGTAAAATGCTGCAAGATCCCGAACAACGAAACCGCAAATCCAAAACTAAGCAAAAACCAGACAAATGCATGCCAATGGGCCCGCGTTCGGTACGACTGCACGCAGAGAAAAAATAGCGCCAGCAGCGCGGAATATTTCAGCAGTTCGATGCGAGTCAAGAACGGAACCACGGTAATGCCGGTTACCCACTGCAGCGCCACCACCAGCCAGAGACCCAGAAGCGGCCACAGCAGCGGATTCCAGGCCAATTGGAGGTCCGCATCCGTCACGACTTTCCACGCCCAGACCAGCAGCAAAAGCGCAGCCCCAACCTCCAGAACGCCCTCCGACCACGGTTCGACCGCGCCGTGCGCGAGCACCGCAAACGCCACCAGCACGCAGATGCCGACGCGGATCACTCTCATTGCTTTGGTCCCATCGGAAAAACGCCCACATCGTCCACCCACACGGTGCCGCTGATCTTGTTATCGAGACGCTGGCTGGGCAAGCGGTATAATCGGATCTGGACCATATGCGTCTGCGGGCCGGTCGTGAAATCGGCCTCTTCCAGGGTCCAAGGCAGCGTGCCCGTCTCATTCGGTGTCACCACATTCAACTGTTTCACATCCTGCGGGTCGAAAATTTCAAACCGTATTCCGCTGTCGGTCGAAAGCTGATCCGTACGCAGGTACCCACGAAAACGATAGTTTGTTCCCGGAGTGACCAGCACAAATTGAAACAGGTCTGCGTAGGTCAGGTTTGCAGTTCCATCGAACCTGATGCGCGCGGAACGCTCGCCGGAGTGTTTTACCTCCGTATCGAATTCGATATCGGCGCCCAAGACATCCTTTTGTTGCCAGCCGAATCCCCCGTTGGGAATATCCTTTTCAAATCCGCCGTCAAAAACCAGCGAATTTCCGTCCGGCGCGGGGGAGATGCCACCTTGCAGGCTCATGCCCTGGCGCCAAACAGTTCCCGCGTCATCAAATCGCCCCTGATTCACCAGCAGTTCGATGAATCCAAACAGCTTCTTCGAATCCTTCGAATCGATGGATGGCTTTTTGGCGAGGAGCTTTTGCCAAACCGTGAGGGCGGCCGAAGCCTGTTTTGCATCGGCCAGAAAGGCAAGCGCATCCCAGTCCCCCGTGACGGTGTCCGGCAAAACCTGATCGAGCAGCACATGGACATCCGGATTACTGCGCCAGGTGCGCGATACGGCAAGGGGTATGAGCGTGGGGTCCACGGCAACCGCGCGGTGAATTTCCGCATACGCTTCGGGCAAGCGCTGCTGCCGCAAAAGAAAATTTCCGTATTTCCAGGAAACTTCCGCCGATATGGGGAAGTTGTCCTGGGCGCCGCGAAAATATTTATCCGCTTCCGTATTGTTCCCGGCCATCTCGAGCGAGCTGGCGAGATCGAGTTTGTAAAAGGGGGATTGAGGATCGAGTGCAACGGCGCGGCGATAATAAGAAATGGCGAGGGGAATATCCGTGTGATCGAAGTCGAGCTGGCGGTATCGTCCCATCCGGTACCAGTTTTCCGGATTGGCAGGCTCGATGCGCAAGCCTCGGACCCATTCCTCCCGATTCGATGACGCAAAGTAATGGGCTGCCAGCGCATGGATCACACCGACGTAGCAAAGCCACGCCGCGGCCACGATCACAATGGCAGCAGCAACCCAGCGCCGGGCAGGATTGGCGAATCCCTCGGACATCCGCCGATAATCTGCTACGAATGTGTGCCTGAGCGCAACTGAAAACCCATAAAAACCATAAAAACTGGGATGCGTCCCGCATTGGGTACTGGGCGAACGCGGCTTATTGGTGCTTGGCAGAAACCGGAATTCCCCCACCCGGCTGATCGTTTCCCAGTTTCACGGCCGGACGATTCCTCCGCACACGCAAGTTTGGAAGGAAATCCTCCCCATGAACCATCCTGCAAATGCGGTTTTCAGAAAGAATTTTCGGAAAGAAGTTCAACATCGCCGTCGTCACGTAACCCGCCGTGCAGGGCTCGACTCCTGTCTCGCGGTGATCGCGCGGAATCCTGAGCAGCCACGGCCATCACAGAACAATAATTTTGAATTACTGCCGCCGCGTCGCTGACGCGGTCAAATCAGCGGCGTTGTGCTCCTGTACAGACGCCGAAATTTGAGGTGCCGCGCGCAGGCGGGCATGATAATCCACTTTCTCCCAGCGAAACCATCCCGCAACCGCGGTTCTGGGAACATTCCCCTGTACCGGTAAAACGCGATGACACAGCTTGTTGGAAATACGCATCAGGAGAGCGTCGCCCAGGCCCGTGTTACGAACCTCGTGCAGAATTTCCTCCGAGCCGCGGTCCCGGATCTGCAAAGCCCCGCCTTGATAAGCCTGCGTTGTCAGGTTTAGCGAAAGCGCGATCATCCGGTGATTCCACGCATCCGTGTGCCACAGGATGCGATCGTCCGTCCTTGGACTCATCCGGTAGACACGCCCATCGAAATCGGCGACCCTGCGGCACCCCGTGATGCGCTGCACCGTGCGCTGAAATTCCGGTACGCTGAGCAGGAACACCAGGAGATTATACGTGATGGGATCATTCATGATGGACTGACAAGTAATTCCGTCAAATTCCACCTGCTGGAAGGGCGCCGCCTCGACGCGCCTCAGAATCGTCTGAAAAAGCTCGGGCTCAATGAGCTTTGGCAAAATGAGGTAATGGTCACGCTGGAATTGCGCGCGCAGCGCCCGGAGGTCAGTCACCGACCCAGAAAAGACCATGCCGTGACGCGTCAGTTGAATCATCTCGCTGGCCCTCCTCACATCGGCTTCCTGCTTCGCTGAATGCTACACCGCGGATCTGGCAAACGCAAAATTCATCCCTCGGTCTTGTGAAACTCGCGCAACTCAGGCGCGGCGCGCTCCACAAATTGAATTTCCTCTTCGTCTTTCCTGATGGTCCATAAAAAAAGCGAGGTCATCTGCCCATCCGGCAATGCATGGGTCTCCGTGCGATCCGCGGGCCACCCGTAAATCTTGAAATCCCGCGAGACAATCCGCGCGCCGGAACGCAACTCCGAACGTAACTTCTCGACCAGCCGCATGTTCGCGTCGGCGCCCAGATACATCGTGACCACGGTGGCACCGGCGACGCTGAATTTCTTGGCATCGGTTTGGTGAAACTCGGCCAACGGTTCTACTCCATGCCGCCGCGCGTTGGCCCTGGCCTCGGCGATCCGCTTGGGATTGGTGTCCACGCCCAGCGCGTGAATGCCGTATTTCTCCGCGGCCGCCACCACAATCCTTCCGTCGCCACATCCCAGATCATAGAGAACGTCTCCGGGCGAGATCCCCGCAAAACGCAGCATGTGATTCACGATTTCCGGGGGCGTCGGCAGGTAAATGGCAAGGTCCGGCTTTACCTTGCGCTTCAAACCGAGACCGTATTCCCGCAGAAGCCTCCAGGGCCGCACCAAAAGATAAAGTGGCGCCAGTAAACCAGGCAAGCGCACCGTCTGGCGGTCGCTTTCGGTCGGGCTCAACACCAGGCGGAACATGTGGCGAAACCCCGGCCCGATTGCGTCACGCGATCGAAGCCGGAATACCAGGCGGGGCCACATCCCCATGCTGCGGTCGGATGCGCCCGCGTACTGCTCATACACTTTTTCCGCCAACTTCCGGACCTTGCGGTCCCCGCGCGCGAGTTCCAAAACATGCGGTGGCAACCATGCCCCGAACAGATCATGCGCAAGATAAAGTCCCAGCAGGAGCACGCGGCGGCACTCCATCTTTTCGGCGATCTGCAGGAGCAGGCTCCAATTCACTTCCCGCACCGTGACCAATTTTGCGATATCGAGAACCCAGGCCAATCGCTCCCAGAAATGCTTCGCGCCATGCACGCACAGCATCACCAGGGTATCTTCCACCGAAAAGGTACGCAGGCGCTTTCCGGCGATTTCAACGTTCATCAGCCTGCCGGTCAAATCCGTAAAGTCGAGGGGACGCGGAAAATATCGGAGGGTACGTTCCGAGTGCAATTCGACCAGGAAATTTTGCGGACTCAAGCAGAACGAATATTGCCCCGGCGCGAAGCTGCTCTCCCCCGCGTGCGCTTCACGCGCATCAAATTGCGGATGGTATCCCGCGGACTTCATAACGGCAGCCGCTTCCGGAATGTATTTCTGCGGAACGGCAAAATCCAGGTCCCCGTAATTGCGGTGGATGTGGCTTCCATACTCGACCCAGGCAAGCACCGGCCCCTTATAGGGAATGACTGGAATTTGCGCTTCCTCGAATAATTGATAAAGGCGCAGCAGTTCCAGGAGAAATGACATTCCGTTTTCCGCACAAGTTCCAGCCGCCTCGCGCAGCACTCGCATCTGCGCCGGGGGAACCAGGTCCTGCGCCGACGCCGCGATGCTCTCCACGACAATGGGCGAAAGGCGATGGTGGATCGAGTTCGCCACCACATCGGGCCAATGCAGGCCGCTGCCAACCAGGGCGCGAACACGATCTTTCGCCGCGGGATCGACCTGCGCGCGGGCGCAGCACAGAACGATCTCCTCTTCAGGACGAAGGGCGTCCAACCAGTTCCGCAAACCCATTTCTTTCGTCATGCCGCCCATTCTTGCAATTCGTTCCCGCGGAAACAAAGAATCGTCAGATCCACATTGAAAAACTTCCCCTGCTTTTCAGTCCACGGATTGTCCGCCGTACCCGCGAATCGATGTGGGGGATATCGCCCTCATTCTCGCAAGATTTCCGAGGTTTCGCGCGAGAAATTATCCCCCCGTATACGGTGCAAGCAATGCCAGGACGTAAGATTAAAAACAGATCGAGTCGCGGGTCCAGCCGGAGAAATATTCTGTGGAGTGCGGGCCGGCTCACGCCAGCGCAATTTTGATCTCTAAATTTGTACTAATGTCGAGCGGCGCGCGATCGGCCGAAGCGCCGCCCGGATGCAGGATTCCCGACAAACCCGGTCAATTTAAATTCGCCTTGCCGGCGGCATGCGAATCGGCCTTGCCGGAGGTGCGCGAACCCGTTTCCGCGGCGATGGGCGCGTCAAAACGCGAATAGTGATTGTGGACTTCCGCGGTGTCGTTCAAGACGACTCCGGCCAGCTCAACCCAGGCATGCGCTTCAAAGCGCTCTCCCTGCATGCGCGCACCGATGTGCAGCTCTGCTGCGACGCCGTCGCGCCGCAGCAGCCACCAGAGCGTCATCGATCGCTCCAGGCAGTTGGGCGTCGAGAGGCCGTGCAATTCGACCGAGCGAACCGCACGAACCGCGCGAACCGCGATTTCCATTTTAGCCGCCGGCTCGAGCGCCCGCGGAGGGCGCGTCGAAAATGAAAAATTCTCGAGCAGTTCCTTCCATCGCCGGAAACCGAAAATGCGGAGACCCAATTCCGTCATAGGCAGCAGCACCAGGGCGCGCAGAATGAGCGCGCGATCTTCCCGGGGCCGCATTCGGAATCTGCGCCATCTTTCCGATAATGGTTCGCGCGCTGCAGTCATCGAAGTCTCATCGGGATCTCATCCCTGTTTCAGCGGACTTGCCGGAATGCGAGCGCGCGACGCAATGGATGCCGCAATCCGCGCCCCTCCGGCCGGAATCACGCCAAACCGCCAGCACTTCGCCAAGGTTTTCGATGCGAAAGATTCGGCTCAAGGATTGTTTCAGTGTCTTGTTTTCCGTGATTCCCAAAGATGAACCGTTCATTTTGGATCAAGTTTGGATCAATCACGGATTATACAAGCAACGAGGGCGGACTATGCGGCGGAACTTTCTTTCACTTCGATCAACCCCTCGGCGAGGAGCTTTTCCAGCAGGCTTAACAGGTCTTGCGCGCAGCGTTCCGGTTCAACATCGAATTCGCCGACGATTGTTTTTTTAATTTCGGCAACCGCCCGTGGTTCCTGCATCAGCGTCCAGATGCGCGCTCCCACCGGATCCAGTCCATAATAGAGCCCATTCTTTATGTTCAGGATCGCGGCTTCCCCGGCAAGGTCGCAGGATACCTGGTCTTTTACCACTACGACGATAGATCGATCGGAAAACGTCGGACTCATCAGCATCCCCCTCTTCCCCTTCACTTCAGCGTCTTGCTGTCTATTTTCCGGAAGTTCGCGCGCCGGGCTGCGTTCGAATCCTGCCGGCCGCTCGCTCGGGAAAACGCGGCAGCGGCCGACGTGCAAAATTGTATCGGCTTCCACCCACAACAGCAACCGCCATTCGATTCCTGGCGTGTCGTGGGGATGGCCTTGTATCAACGTTGTATCGGGGTTGTATCGGGGCTGTCGAAAGGATATAAGGACAGTTGGTGAAAAACAGCGCGCTTAGCGTCGAAAATGTTGAAAAGTATTTTCCGCCCGCCGCCTCCGGATGGCGGGCGCTGCTGCATCCGGTGACGCGGCTGACTGTGCCCGCTCTGCTCGGAATTTCCTTCGACGTCAAACCGGGCGAGGTTCTGGCTGTGGTCGGCGCCAATGGCGCGGGAAAATCCACGCTGTTGCGTATTCTGACGACACTTCTGATTCCCACACGCGGGCACGCCTATGTGTGCGGATTCGACGTTGCCCGGGAACCCGCGAAAGTTCGGTTACAGATTGGATACCATACCGGGGCGGACGCCTGCTTCTATGCGCGCCTGACCGGCAGGGAGAATCTCAACCTGTTCGCCGGATTGAACAACCTCTCCCAGAATGAGACTTCCCGGCGAATTTCCGAACTCACCGATCTATTTGGCCTCGGCGCAATATTGGATCGGCAAGTGCGCACACTTTCCACCGGAAACATTCACCGGTTGGGGCTGGCGCGGGCCATGCTTCACCGGCCTTCGGTTTTGCTGCTGGACGAGCCTACGCGGAGCCTGGATCCGTTCGCGGCCGCCGAGTTCCGGCGTTTTCTGCTCGAGCAGCTCGTGGGGAAGCACGGGACCGCGGTGTTGTTTGCCTCCCATACGCTCGCGGAAGTGGAACAGCTGGCCAACCGCGTCGCCGTGCTCGATGGCGGCCGGTTGCTTGGCTGCGACACGCCGGCCGGCCTGAAATCCGCCGTGGGCGCCGAGACCCTGGAGCGATCCCTGGAAATCATGACGCACCATCGGGACAGGGAAACGTCATGACGGGCCTGGCCTACGTTTACACAACCTTGCGGAAATTGGCGATCCTGTTTCGCCGCGATTTGGCCATCGCCCAGAGTTACCGGGCTGCATTCGTGATCGAACTGTTTCAGGCGCTGCTGGGCGCCGCCAGCTTTTATTTTCTTTCGCGATTTATCGCCAGCCCCACTCTGGAGAGATCGCTTCCGCAGGGAACCACCTATTTTTCATTCGCCCTGGTGGGGGTCGCGTTTTTCGACTATCTAACCATTGCGCTGCACACTTTCGACGGAAGCCTGCGGGAAGCAAGGGAAAACGGCACGCTCGAAAATCTGCTGGTCACGCAAACTTCCCTTTCCGTGATCCTGGCCGGGTCGAGTTTATATCCCTTCGCTCTGATGTCCCTGCGCACGTTGATCTATCTCGGCTGGGGAGCGGTGTTGTTTGGTTTCCCCGTCCACCAGGCGAACTGGTTTGGTGCACTGCTGATTTTGGGGGCGTCCATGCTGTCGTTCGTGGGTCTGGGCATCCTGAGCGCCAGTTACTTGCTCATCTTCAAGCGCGGCAATCCGGTCAATTGGGCCATTATTGGAGTTTCCTCGTTGGTGGGAGGCATGATGTACCCGGTATCGGTGCTGCCCAAGTGGCTGCAACTGGGGTCTCGGCTGACTCCAGTCACCTATTCCCTGGAAGGAATGCGGGCAGCGATCCTGGGGCATGCCACGCTGCGCGAGTTGTGGCCTTCGCTTGCGAGTTTGCTGGTCTTCGCGGCGGTTTTGCTGCCTGTCTCGTTTGCCGTTTTTTCGTGGGCGCTGCGCCGGACAAAAATCACGGGCACGCTCACGCATTTCTAGCGGGGCGTTTCGCAATCACTTTGTGCGGTTTTATTGTCCGGAACAGGGCGCTGGAATAAATAAAGATGGCCGCGCCACCGGGACAGCATCGCTGCCCCGGCGGTGCGACCGGTAATTCGAATTTACTTCTTCTTCTTCGAGTTCGATTTCTTGGGCGCCTCTCCGACCTTCGTGGTAATTCCGACGCCCATGGCCTTCAGGGATTCCAGTCCCTGTCTGGCCTGCGCGCCAATGTCACCGTTCGGGTCCAGGTCGATGGCATGCTGATAGGCTTCGACCGTGCCGGGCTGAATCACGGGAGTGATTTTGTCGCCCTCGGTCTTGAATTGCATCGTGTTGACCATGGCAATCCCCAGCAATAACCAGGCCTGCGCATTTTTTGGATCCAGCGTGGTGGCCTTTTGCAGGGGCTCGATGGCTTCCTTCATGCGGTTGGCCTGATAAAGCACGATTCCGAAATTGCTCCATGCGAGCGCGGCGTGACTTGGGTCCAATTCCACATACTTCTCATACGCCGCCCGGGCTTCATCGACCTTCCCCAGCTTTGCCAAATCGTTTCCGAGGTTGTTGTAATTGGCCGCAACGTCGGGTTTCAAGGCGATCGATTTCTGATAGGTATCAGCCGCCTCTTGCCACTTGTTCATGCTCTCGTACGCTTCACCCAGACGCGACAGAACGATGGGCCGGTTCGGATCCTCCGGCTTCATCAAGCCCAGGGCCGCGGAGAGTTCGGTCTGAGCCGTGCCGCCGGCCGCCATGATCTTCTGCTGGACGGCATCCCGCTTGTCCTTTTGATCCTTGGGAATTTGCGCGAGTTCGGCCTGCGCGGCCTTCATGGCAGTGATGGCATTCGAACCGGCATCGTAGTGGGTCTTGAGGGCCTCAAACGCCTTTTCCGCCGCAATACGCTTCTTTACTTCTTCGACGGCAGCGAGTTTTCCCTCCGCCTTGAGTTCCATCATGTTGACGTCGAACTTGGCGTTGGCGCCGGCGGCAAGCTTAGCCCCGGCCTGATAGATGAGCTCTTCGTTTCCGTCCTTGTCCTTGGCCTTTAAGTCGATGTTGTAGGTTCCGCCCGGAAGATTGGTCATCGCGTAGTGGCCCTTTTCATCGGTCACGGCCTGGGTCACCATATTGGTTTCGACGCTTGTGAAAATAAGGGTTACGTTGGGATAGGGTTTTCCGGTCAAGTCGAGCACTATCCCCGAAACCATGCCAGTTGCCTGCGCATAGGCGGCAGTGGCCAGCAACGCCGCCAGCGGCACGGCGATTAGCGCGAGCACAACTGCCATTCTGAATTTCATCATTCGGTTCATGATCTTAACTGCCTCCTGGCAAAGCAGATCCGCCGGGATTCCCCCTGCGGTGTACTGATTATCTCTCAACTCGAACCCGATAAGCGATAGGGTCGCTCATTCCGGCCTGGCCAAACGCGTTGAGGCGCAGCCGGCAACTGTCGCAGACACCGCACGCCGCATCCTCAAACTGGTAGCAGGACCAGGTTCGGTCCAGCGGCGCGCCCAATTCCATCCCGCGCCGCACAATTTCCCATTTTCGCATCCCAATCACCGGCGTGACAATTTCGATTTGCGTCTCGGGACGCGTCCCTTCGCGCACCACTTGCTGAAACGCCCGGTAATATTCAGGACGGCAATCCGGATAGCCGGAACTGTCCTCCGCAACGGCTCCGATAAAGACGGCGGTCGCTCCGATCACCTCGGCCCAGCTTACCGCAACCGCAAGAAAATGCGCATTACGGAATGGGACGTATGTGACGGGGATTTCGTTCCCGCCAATTGGCGACTCTGTATCGCCTTCGGGGACCGCAATGCTGGCATCCGTCAAGGCTGAGCCGCCGATCTGGGCCAGGTGGTCCAGTTGCACCACCAGCCGCTCGCGCACCGCATAAAAATCCGCAATCTCCTCAAACGAGCGACGCTCGCGGCGCTCGGTCCGCTGCCCGTAGCTTGCATGAAGCACGGCTAGATCATGCGTTTCGTTCGCAATCGCCGCGACCACGCAAGAGTCCATCCCGCCGCTTACCAGGACCACTGCCCTGGGCTTCCCGCCCATTTTGCTGGGAGCCGCTTTGCTTTGCTTCACTTTCCCCTGTTTCATTAGATGCTCATTCGGCCTAGGAAGTCTATACGCCGTGCGTGGCCGGATGCCAGACGAATTTATGCAATTGCAGTCCTAGGCGTACCGGCAGGCCATCGGTCAGGATCCATTCCACCAGTTCACGGGAATTCATACCGGGCCAGGCGCCTTCGGGATCGGCGTGCACGGGAGAAAAGACCACATCGCGAACGCGCCGAACCAGTTCGTGCTGAACGGTAAAATCGCGCGCGAATTCATAGTCGCGGCGGCTGGAAATCACAAACTTGATTTCGTCTTTCTTGTCCAACGCGTCGAGATTTTCCAGAAGGAAGGTGTCCGGCTCGCCCGAATCGGGGCACTTCACGTCCACGATTTTAATCACTTCACGCGGCAACGGCGCGACGGGGCGCTCGCCGCTGGTTTCAATCATCACCGTATAGCCGCTGTCCAGCAGCCTTTGCGACAGTGGAATCACCTCCGGCTGGAGCAGCGGCTCGCCGCCGGTCAACTCCACAAGAGATAACTTGTGCGCGATGACTTCCCGGCCGGATGGTTTTTCGCCCGTGGAAAAAGACAAAACCTCGACGCGCGCGAGGACTTCGTCGACCGTCATTTTCGTGCCGCCGTGAAACGCGTACGCCGTGTCGCACCAGGAGCAGCGCAAATTGCAGCCGGTGAGGCGCACAAAAATGCACGGCAAGCCCGCGCGCGTGCTTTCTCCCTGGATCGACCGGAATATTTCGGTGATAGTCATGGCGCTAACGGTCCTTGCGCGAAGATTTGCGCCGCTGGTGCCGGTGGACCAGAACCACGGCGACCAGGGTGACAAATCCGGCGATCACGAAGCGAAAAGGCTCCAGGGCAAGGCCTAGCCAGTGAAGCACGAGGACGTACCCGATCCCGACCACCACGGCGGGCAAAATCACGATGAGGAATGAACGGTTCATATTCTTTTGTATCTGGCGGGCCGCTCGTGACGTCCGCCCCTTGTCCCGCGCAGCCGGTCAGGACCAATAGGTCGCTGAAGTCGTGTCGGTTTCCCAAACGGTGACGGACGTAATGCGCGCGCCTTGGGGCGCGGCCGGCATCTGGCGCATCGTTTCGTCGAAAAAATACTTCGCCAGATTTTCCGCCGAAGGATTGATGGCATTGAATGGCGCCTGATCGTTCAGGAATTTATGGTCCACGCCCTCGATAATGTCGCGAATCACGCGCTTCATTTGCGTGAAATCGCAGAGCAAGCCGATGGTATCCAGCTGCGGCCCCTCCAGCGTGATGCGCACCTTGTAATTATGGCCGTGCGGATTCTCGCACTTCCCTTTGTATCCGCGCAGGGCGTGCCCCGCGGAAAAACTCTCGTCAACGCTCACTTGAAACATTAGTTTTCCGGCGGGCTTCCGGCCCCGATACATCGGGGCGTTCCGCGCAAAAACAGAGCCCGCGCACCCATTTCCTTTGGAATTAAATTTGTGGATGTTGCAATCTTCCGGCGACACATCACCCGATCAGTTCGTTTTCCGCATGAACCGTTCGACTGCGGCGATGTCCCTGGTGGTCGCGTACGCCGGAAGCGATTCCATGAAGATTTTACCATATTGCATGCGCTGAATGCGGTTGTCGAGGATGGCCAGCACGCCGCGGTCGGTGCGCGACCGGATGAGCCGCCCGAAGCCCTGTTTGAGCGCCAGCACCGCCTCGGGCACCTGATATTCGGCGAACGGGTTGTGCCCGTCCTCCTGCAACGCCTTGACGCGGGCGGATACAATCGGGTCGGAAGGCACGGCGAACGGCAGCTTGTCCACAATCACGCAGGATAGCTGCTCGCCGCGCACGTCGACGCCCTGCCAGAAACTCGACGTGGCGAAAAGCACGGCGCCTTCGGTGTTCCGGAATTTTTCCAGCAGCGCCGAACGCGGCGCGGAGCCTTGCAGCAGCACCGGAAACGGGATGCGCGTGCGCACGCGCTCGTACAGATCGTTCATCTGACTGTAGCTGGTGAACAGGCAAAACGCCCGCCCCTGCGTAATCTCAAGGAGGCGGATAATTTCCTGCGCCGCGCGCTGGGGAAATGAGGCGTCCCGCACATCGGGCAGCGTGGCGGGAACGTAAAGCACGGCCTGCTCGGCAAAATCGAATTCCGAGGGCAACACGCGCTCGCCGGCCATCTGCACGCCCAGGCGCTGTTTCAAAAAGTCGAAGCGCCCGCCGACCGCCAGCGTCGCCGAAGTGAGAATAATCGTTTCGAACGGCTCGAACAGGCGCTCGCGCAGCAGCGTGCTCACGTCGATGGGCGTGGCCGCGACAAACACGCCCTTGGCGCGGCGTTCGAACCAGTACACGAAGTTCCCTTCGCTCGATTCGAATAGAAATTTCAATTCGCCGCGCAGTTCCATGCCGCGCCGGGCGATATTCAGCAGTTCCTCGGGCTTCGCCGGCAGCGAGGCGATTTCCGCCTCAACGCTCTTCAGCGCGTTCACCAGGGCGTCGTAGGCCTCGCGATTCTGCTCGACGAACCCCGCGCGCTGTCCCTTGTCAAAGGAATAGCGGCCCTCGCGCGACGGGAACACCTCGAAGAAACTCCGGGAGCGCTCGCGCATCCGCATAATGTGTTTTAACAGACCCGCGCCGCCGGCCTTGGTGACGCGCACGGCCACCTCGGCATCGCGCGCCAGTTCGTCGAACCGGTAATTCGAAATCTGCCGGCCGAAATATTCGCTGGCCACGTCCTCGATTTCGTGCGCCTCATCGAAGATCACCGCGCCGTATTCCGGCAGTACGCTGCCGAAGTCGTCCTGCTTCAGCGCCAGATCGGCAAAAAACAGGTGGTGGTTCACGATGATCAGGTCCGCCTCGGCGGCCCGCTGGTGCATCGCGGTGAGGAAGCAGCGGTTGAATTCCGGGCATTTCGAGCCGGAGCAGGCGTCGCGGCGCGCGTCCAGGCGCTGCCACAGGTCGGAATCGTCGGGCAAAAAATTGAGTTCCGCGCGGTCGCCCGTTTCCGTCACTTTCTCCCAGTCGCGAATCTGGTGGAACCAGTCCAGCTCGTCCAGGCCCTTCAGCATGGGCTGGTCGGCCATCCGGTAAACCTTCTCGCGGCACAGAAAATTTCCGCGGCCCTTCATGACGGCCACTTTCAGCTTCGGCGCAAAATATTTCTGGAGAAATGGAATGTCCTTCTCGAACAGCTGCTCCTGCAGGGATTTCGTGGCCGTCGAAATCACCACGCGGCGTCCGCTGCGAATCGCCGGGATCAGATACGCCAGCGTTTTTCCCGTGCCCGTGCCCGCCTCGACGATCAGGTGGCGCTTTTCCGCAAACGCGGATTCCACCAGTTCCGCCATTTCCAGCTGCGATGGCCGGTGCTCGTAGCCCTCGGGCATGCATTTTTCCAGCGCGCCGCCGGGACCGAAAATTTCGGCAATCGTGGGCTCCGCGTCCTCGGGCTGCATCAAATCGAGTTTCGCGGAGGAAGTTTTCGGCCAGGCAGGTTGCACCGGCGCATGTCCCGCCGGCTGAGGCTCCGCCGGCTCGCCAGCCGGTTTCACAGGGGACACCCCGGGCCGAGCCGATATCTCGGCCGCTTTCTGCGCGTTTTTCTTGACTCGTTTGGGCATTGTGGGGCGGGCGGGGTTCGCCGCCATCCTTCACCGGATGCGCGGGAACCTTCTCAAAAACCGCGAACCGATAAAATAGCACACCCCGGCACCGCGCGCCGCTTTGCTATACTCGCGGCGATGGCCAAGCACACCTCAGCGAAAAAGCTCTTCCTGGTAGACGCCATGGGGTTCATCTTCCGCGCGTATTTCGCGCCCATGGGAAGGCTGAACAGCCCCGCGGGGATTCCGACCAAGGTTCCCTATCTTTTTTCGAGCATGCTGCGCAAGCTGGCGAAGGAGCACGAGCCCGACTACCTCGCCGTGGTGTTTGACACCAAGGAACCGACGTTCCGCGACAAGCTCTTCGACCAGTACAAGGCAAAACGCCCGCCCATGCCCGAGGACCTCTCCGTGCAACTGCCCTACGTCCGGAAAATGTGCGAAGCCATGCGCCTGCCCATCCTGGAGTTTCACGGCTTTGAGGCCGACGATGTGATCGGCGCGCTCGCCCGGCAAGGCGCGAAAAAAGGCCTCGACGTTTCCATCGTCACCAGCGACAAGGACATGATGCAGCTGGTGGGCGGAGCAGTGCGCGTGCTGCGGCCCGGCGCGGGTCCGGACAAGACCGACCTGGTCGTCGACGAAGCCAAGGTCGAGGAAATCATGGGCGTGCCGCCGAAAAAAGTCGCCGACGTGATGGCCCTGATGGGCGATTCGATCGACAACATTCCCGGCGCGAAAGGCATCGGCGAAAAAGGCGCGAAGGAACTGATACGCCGCTTCGGCTCGGCGGAAGCGGCCCTGGAACATGCCGCCGAAGTGGAAGGCAAGCGCTACCGCGAGGCCCTGCTGAACAGCCGCGACGCCGTGGTGATGTCCAAGCAGCTCGCGACGATCGACACGGCCGCCCCGGTGAAGCTCGTGCTCGACGACCTCACGCGGCGCGACCCGGACGTGGAGGCCCTGCGCGCGCTCTACGCCGAGTTGGGTTTTAATTCCCTGCTGCGCGATCTTCCCGCGGCGTCCACCGCCGCCGTTGCGGCCAGCGATTCGGCAGCGCTGGAATCGCCCGCCGCGCTCAAGAAATATCTGGGCGGGCTTGCGCGCAACGCCGAGGTGGCCGTGTGGCTGACGCTGGCCGAGGGCGAGCGCGAAGCCAACGGGTTCGGCACGCCCGTCGTGGCCGTCGAAATTTCACCGAAGGCGGGCGTTTCCCGCACGGCGTGGCTCGATCCGAAAGGCGAAATGCTCGCCGCGCTGAGAGAATTTCTGCGCGATCCCGCGCGCCGCAAAATCGTCCACGATCCCAAGCTCGTCGAATTGCTCGCCGGACCGGTGGCTGGAATTCATCACGCCACGATGCTGTATTCGTACCTGCTGCGCCCGACAACGTCGAAACACAGCCTGGACGACGTGGTGCTGCGCCAGGAAAGCGTCACGCTCGCAGGCGTTCCCGGCGAACGCGCCGACCACCTGCAGCGGCTCGCGCCGAAATTGCGCAAGGAAGTCGAGGCGCAGGGCCTCGCCGAGCTTTACGAAACAATCGACCTGCCGCTCGCGCCGGTTCTCGCCGCGATGGAGCGCGACGGCGTGCGCGTCGACCACAAAGCCCTCGACGCCATGTCCAAAACGATGGAGCGCGAAATCCGCGCGCTCGAAAAATCGATCTGGAAGCTGGCGGGTTCGGAATTCAACGTCAATTCGCCGCAGCAGCTGGCCGAAATCCTGTTCGACAAAATGGGTTTGACGCTGGGCGGCCGACGCCGGGGAAAACCGCGCTCAACCGCCGCGGATGTGCTTGAAGAGCTGGCGCTCACGCACGAACTGCCGCGCAAGGTTCTGGAATACCGCGAATTCAGCAAACTCAAATCCACCTACGTGGACGCATTGCCGAAATTGATGCACGCCGAAACCGGCCGCCTGCACACCAGCTTCAGCCAGACGGGCACGGCCACCGGCCGCCTGAGTTCTTCGAACCCCAACCTGCAGAATATTCCCGTGCGCTCGGAACTTGGCCGCGAGATTCGCGCCGCGTTCACCGCCGGCCCCGGCAACACACTTCTTTCCGCCGACTATTCGCAGATCGAGCTGCGTATCCTGGCGCATTTTTCCGAGGACCCGGTGCTGGTCGAGGCGTTCCGGACCGGGCAGGACATCCACGCGCGCACGGCGCAGGAAGTTTTCGGCGTGGGCCCCATGGCGCAAAACGCCGAGCATCGCCGCGCCGCCAAGGCCATCAATTTCGGCATCATCTACGGGCAAACTCCCTTTGGCCTCGCCGCGCAGCTCGGCATCGACACCAAAGAGGCCGCGAAATTCATCAACGCCTATTTCCAGCGCTATCGCGGCGTGAAAGAGTATCTCGAACAGTCCCTTGCCGAAGCGCGCAAGACGGGCGTGACGCGCACGCTGTTCGGCCGCATCCGGCCCGTCCCGGAAATCACGTCAACGCAATTCAACCTGCGCAATTTCGCCGAGCGCACCGCGCTCAACACGCCGCTGCAAGGCACTGCCGCCGATCTGATCAAGCTCGCCATGATCGCCATCGCCCGCCAGCTTCCGGAACAAAAATTCCAGGCGAAAATGATTCTCCAGGTCCACGACGAATTGCTGTTCGAAGCGCCGCACAAGGAAATCGACCGCCTGCGCGTTCTGGTTCGCGAGGCCATGGAAAACGTGCATCAGCTTGCCGTCCCGCTCGTCGCGGATTTGAAGGCGGGGCCGAACTGGCGGGACATGAAGTAGGGTTCAGGCCGCAGGTCACGGCCGGCAAATCGTTCAAGGGCTTTGGCGCGAGCCACATTCCGATAAGACCGTTTATCAGGCCCTATCCGGTCCGAATGGGAGATAACTTCCGGGTTGCCGTCATCCAGTCCTGGGGCTCGCAGCCCCGCATTGGATACGAGGATAAGGCGTCGAAGGCCTTCGGAGTCGTGGCGGATTCGGTGAGTCTTTCAAAGTGGCCTTAGGCCCGAATTATGCATTTGCACGTACAATGGCCGCAGTCCCCGCCACAGTCGGTCGATAATCAGGGAAAAGCTGTCTCTCGCGTGTTTATATACTTTTTGATTTGGTTCGCGTAAAACTTCGTCTATTACATCAAATGCGCAAATTCTCGCTGAAGTTTCAGGATGGCTTTGGCTCACGATCATGTCGTCCCCGTGAATCAATATATGTCGAGCACGACGCACGCACTCCAAACACTTCAGGAGCAGCACCGCTCCCGTGCCAGACGCTAGGTGAAAATTGCAGGCGGCGCCCTTTGATTCGAGATAACGGCAAATGCGTACAGCAATGAAATCAGCCCCGTATTCCTCGAATTCCCCGAGTTGATCACTTTCGGTGCTTACCGCTTCACGCTTTCCGTCATCAGCCACGTGATGAGCATATTCGTGAGCAATAGCGAAGTGCTCCATTGATGCAAGCAGCTGCATTCGCGTTAGCGCTGGTGCGCCAGATATTTGCTGCGACGGAACGATCGTTGGCCCAGAACCGTACGCATAGGCTCCAATCAGCTCTGTCCATTGGCGCTTTAGGTCTTTATTTGCATTGATGTGTGCGAAGACGCTGTCAAGATCAAAACAAACATGAATCGAATTGCCATCTGCGTCATGAGGCAGACTCATTGCGATTAGTTTGCTTGCGTGGCTGCAAAAACAAATGAAACCAAGACTGAATGTTATGACGCTTGCTTCTGTGAAGAAAACTGGATATCGGGCTGCTTCTGCAGTCATCGACGCGGTACTTCCATAAGCGACGCCGCTCCTCAGCGAAATTCCTTGCTCTTGGCATGCCGCTTCTACCTCTTCACAGAGACTTTTAAGAATCGTGCGAGTTAACGGCTCGTCGTGAGGCGAGACTAATTCAATCGCGCCAACCTCTTTCTTAAGATCCTCGACAATGCTTTCATAGTTTGCGTGGCCAAGAGTCTTGGTCGCTATGTCCAAGAGCATTCCGAGATCGGATTCGAACCATTTTTGTACTTTTTTTCGTGATTTAACTTGCACCTTTCCCCTGAGTCGTTTTTGTACTTGGCGTCGAAAATCTTCTGCCGCCGCCAGATCATCTTCGGGATTTAGTGGTTTCAAGGCGATTCCCTTGGGTAATTCACGCAGATAGCTACATTATCTCACTGCTACTGGCTGCGACAAAACTAATTGCAATTCTGGCAACTATTTTGGCTTTACGTGTCAGACACTTAACGGTGACGCCGCCGACGCCTATCATTTCCGTATCGCGTTTTGCACTTCGCGCCCGACTCGATTTTCGGACGAATGGCCGACAAACCGCGAGTAATTCTCGGACCCTAGACAACTCGTGCCAAGTCCCGGTAGGTCGTCTTATCGGAATGTGGCTTTTTGCGCCCGGCCAGTTACCGATAAGGCCGTTTTTCAAGCATTATGGGCAGAATCAGGAACAATCTCTCAACTGGTGGTGTCTACTGTAGATATGAGGCGAGTGTCGCTCCTCCTGTTCACACTGGCGTTTGCGTTCACAGCATCAGATGCTCTGGCCGGTCAAGAAAAGCCGGTCCCAGATTGTTGCGGCGCTAACTCAGCAAAATTGTCTCCTCGACAGTTGAAATCGCTGTTGCGGAAGACCGAACCAATTGAGCGGCCTGCTCTCTCTAATCAATTGCGCATCAAGGGCATAGTAGTGTTAGCAATAGCGGTTGATGTTCGTGGCACTGTGACCTGTATACAGGCCGTAAAAGGCCACCCGCTGATTATTGGGAGCGTCATCGTTTCGGTGTCAGATTGGAAGTTTCGACCCTACGTCGTAAAAGGACGGCCCACGAGTTTTTGTGGGAGAATCGCTCTTGACATTCAGGCAACCGAGAAAATGCTGAAATACCGTGTTGTCGAAGCCCCTTCAGACTAACCGTCCGCGCCAAGTCTTGATAAGTCGTCTTATCGTCATGTGGGAACCAGTTACCGATAATCCCGTTTCACAGGACTTGGCGCCCAGTCGGTGGTATTGTTCTGTAGATTAGGGTCGTCAACGCATGAGGCTTGGCTGCTCCACGGAAGACGGGGGACTAATGCCGACAGTCATTACCCGCTACGCGCTTCTCTTTGTGATTGGTGCGGTCGTTCTTCTCGCGGCCACCGGCGATCTTTTTTCTTCTTCTGTGATCGTCATAGCCGCACAGGTCCTTGCGGTCGGTATCATGATGTGGGCGCGCCGCTCGTTTCCAGCGAAAACATTTCGCGTGGATGCGACCCCATCTACCGAGGCCATCATTCGCCGCGGTCCGTACCGATTGATTCGACATCCGATGTATTCCGCTGCATTACTGTTCATTTGGGCGGCGATTCTCTCTCATCTGTCCTTATGGACTGTGGCGATTGGCGCATTTGTTGCAATCATCGCTGCACTTCGAGTTGTCTTCGAGGAGCGCTTTCTTCGCGCGCGATACCCTGAATACGCCGCATACGCCCGGGTGACGAAGGCAATCGTTCCTTACGTAATCTGACGACCGCCGCGTCGGAAGAGGATAGGTCTGTGAAGTCGGCTTTCCGGAACGTGGCTTCTCACGCTGCCTGTCTCAATTCGCTTCGTTCCGGCAACACACAAACGTTTGGATGCCGCTGTTCCATGTGCAAGTCGAGCAAGCGCTCAAATGGCACAAACGCTAAACTGGTTTGCCGTCCTCCGTTTGTGGTTGTAATCACATCGCCACAAAGCTCACATACGGCCCGTTCGGTCGATCTAATTTCGGGAACCTCAATGGCTGTTCTCATGCGCTTTCCGTTGCTCATTTCCATTGCTTTACCCCCTGTGCCTTATCCTGCCCCCGCGTTTATTTGATGCGGTAGCCAGGGCCAAAGCTTCACCAGCCCCCGATGCCACCTTGCAAGGCTCGCCACATCCTGATAAGTCGTGCCGGTTCAACTGGTCGATGCAACACCATCTAGTCTGTTCATCCAACAATACTTCCAGAATGAATTGACCCTTCAGGGTTGTACGTAATTAGACCTAAACAGGGATGCTTTTTCTTTGAATTAGCTTTGAGGACCATAAGACCCTTTAAACTCTAGCAAAAGGGACTGCGAGCCAAGTGTTGCGTCGACCCCTTGAGATCACCCGACTTATCGGAAACTGGCTCGAATGCTATTGTACGCGTTCCCAGGGTTGAACATCGCCAGCGACGATTTGGAACAGCGGGTGCGGCACGGGAACTTTTACGGAACAACACTCCTCATACCGGACGAGGTCGCGCACCCTGAGCTTTTGTTGTAAGTGGCTCCACTCGTAAAGCAATTGGCCCTTGGTTTCTTTGATCGGCCCCGACAGCCGGAGATGGGGGATTTTCCGGTCGTCAAATGCGTATCCGCGGAGTTGGGCTTCTTCAAAGACACCATGAAGGTAGGAAGCAATGGCAGCGGACGGGTCCGAAGCCGCCCGGAAACGGGCCAATTGCGGGTGATGCTGATATCCCTTCGTAGTGCCCTGAAGGACCTTTTGTGCCAACAGAGCCTCACGCCAAAGTGCAACCAAGCCCCGGGCATCTAGGTACTGCGGATGGAGTGTCCATAGCCTCATGGTGCATGGAATAGCTGTATAGGCATCATAGCGCAATCGGAACGAAGCGTGCACCACAGCGTATCACTGGGTGGTGACTCATTTTGAGGGGATGCACAAAAAAGTGGGCACAGGGGTTCTCCGGTGGCGCGTTCACGCTCGTCCAACCCACGTGAAGTCGTCTTGTCGTCATCTGGGATTTGCGGGATTCCCAGACGAATTGCTGTTCGAAGCGCCGCACAAGAAAATCGACCGCCTGCGCGTTCTGGTTCGCGAGGCTATGGAAAATGTGCATCAGCTTGCCGTCCCGCTCGTCGCGGATTTAAAGGCCGGCCCGAACTGGCGGGACATGAAGTAAGGATCAGGCTCCAGGTGGCGGGATCTTTGCTGCGGTTGAAACGCGGCGCCCGGGTTTGGAAGAAAGGCGGCCGCCCCGAAGAGCGTTTCTCGGCAGGTATCCGGCAGAGCGCCTGCCGTGGATATTGGATAAGTGATTTACTTCCATATGCACCCTGATCCAGGCACAATCGACAAAGTGACAAGATGGACCACTTGAGTTAGCCACCTGTGGGGCTGATGGGTGCATAATCAGGAAGTGCCGCAGTGTTTGTTGCGATTGCTATCTCAGGTATCTGACTTTACGGAGTTGGGTTCCGGGGCAGAAGGTTTTTTGAAACTCTTCGGGCACACCTTGGTTCCCTCACAGCAGGAGTTCGAAGAGCACGTGTCGGTCTCATACAAAGAACGGAAGACCATTGCGGGGTGATTCTTGGAAGGCGCGGGCAAGATCGGAATTCTGACGGGCGGCGGTGATGTGCCGGGCCTGAACTCGGTGATCAAGTCGGTGGTCTATCGCGCGAGCGAGATGGGTCGCGATGTGATCGGGATTCGCAAGGGATGGGAAGGCCTGACGCATCTCAATCCCTCTCAGGAAATCGACGCGCGCTACATCCGGCCGCTAACGCGCGAAAACACACGCGCCATCGATCGCAGCGGCGGCACCATACTGCACACATCGCGGACCAATCCGCTGCGCATCAAGAAAGGCAGCCTGCCGGCACATCTGCCGCCGTCCGAACTCGCGAAGCTTTCGAGCGACGGAGAGATCTTTGATTTCACGCCGGTAGTTCTCCGGAATCTCGAGCGTCTGGGGATCGGTTGTTTGGTGGTGATCGGCGGTGACGACACGCTATCCTTTGCCACGATGCTTCACGGCGCCGGCTTTCCGCTCATCGCCATTCCCAAGACGATGGACAACGACGTCCGCGGCACAGAGTACTGCGTGGGATTTTCGACGGCGATCACACGCGCGAAAGAATTGGTGACGCGGCAGCGAACGACGCTCGGCTCGCACGAGCGCATCGGCATCTTTCGCATCTTCGGCCGTGACGCCGGCTTCACGGCGCTATACACCGCTTACGTTACTTCCGCCCGCTGCCTGATTCCGGAATATCCTTTCGATCTCGATCTGCTCACGAAGCTGATGGTGGAAGATAAGCGCAATAATCCGAGCCACTATTCATTCGTGATCGCCTCGGAAGGCGCGGTGTGGACGGGACAGAAAGTGGCGGATTTTGGCGAGTCCGACGCGTACGGACATCGCAAGAAAGTCGATATCGGCCACGCGCTCGCGGAAGTTCTCCGGCAGCGAACAGGGGAAGAAACAATGACGAGCGATTTGACATACGATCTGCGCAGCGGCGATCCGGACGCAGTGGATCAGGTGGTGGCCACGACGTTCGCCAACCTTGCTCTGGACCTGATCGCGGCGAACGTGTTCGGCCAAATGGTGGCGGTGCGCGAAGGGCGCTACGCGCAAGCGCCATTGCCCGATCCGGCGCTGGGGCCGCGCACGGTGGATGTCGAGAAGCTTTACAATACGAAGCGCTACCGCCCGCATTACACCGGCAAACTCGGCGACCCACTGTTCCTCATCTCCGCCTGAAAAGCGGTAACTGAAGAAATTTCAGCCGAAATCCCACCAACCGCCTGGACAGACTTATTTGAAATGGTTTTTTTTGGATTTTGCCGGTAAGGTCGCGAACCCGGAAGTTATCCCCAGAACGAATCAAGGGACTTTCGCCTGTTGTGTCGGGGCCGGTGGTTGCGTGGCCCGTTTCAGGGTTCGACGCTCGGGATGGCCGGCACTACCCAGGATTTACGCGAAACACAGTGGCTGTCGAGACCTCAGGCACCGTCCATTCGGGATATTTTTTCCCCTTGGCCTGGAGCACGGCTGCTTTTTCAGCTGGATCGTTGATCATTGTCAAGGTACGGTCATACACCCGGTCTGCAATCTTCAGGCGCACTTGAGGATGGCGGATAATGTCTTCCACCCACAGTCTGCCGCGATAAGACGTCACATAGAGATTGCCGTTATATACGACGCACCAGATCGTCACCGAGTGAGGCAGCAGAACCGGGGTCTGGGTTTGAATCTTGATCCGTTTAATCTTATCCGTGAACGACCAGTCGGTGACCGGGTTCGTGACGCGTTCCCCCTTGAGCCAAAGCCCTGGCACTTTGCATGACCAGGATCGATTGAAGGGTGGGCAGTCCTTGGGTTCGAAACCAGTGAACCTCAGGATCACCAGAAGCACAACCAGGCCAATGATTATTGACCCAACGATTTTTACCGGTTTTTTCATACTGGCTCCTAGATCAGTAGCCGCAGTCTAGCACCGAGCCGAGTGCATGGACAAGGAATGTGCCCCCTTCATTTCTCCATAGGGGCGCCCGCACGGTTCAGGATTTGGGACGGTTTCGCGTTCACAGAAAGCGAGCCGCCATTTTGCTGCCAGCTCATTTTGCATTCCAGCAATCGCAAAAGGTTGCGCCGCCACGCCCGAAACCCCGCCAACCGCCTGCATCAAACCCATTTGACGTGAGTCCTTCGGATTGTGCCCGGTTGGTCGGCAATCCGGAAATTATCGCGCAAGAACGAATCAACCCGAGTTCTGTCCGGTTACGCCGTAAACCGTCCGCAATCCCGAGAGACGCCGTTAATCGGCTGCGAACGAGGTCAACTTCTACGTGTAGCCGACTTTCCGGGCAGTGGGGGAGCAGGCGTTTGAGTGATGGCACTAGGAAGGGCTGGCCTGGCCAGCTATAATCGCGTTTCGCGATGATCACAGTTTCCAAAGAAGACTATTTGAAGGCGATTTTCGAAGCCAAGAGCGAAGGCGAGGCTGTTATTTCTGCGAAACTGGCGACTTGGCTCAACGTTTCCCCGCCTGCAGTCACTATGGCTTTGCGCCGCCTAAAGCGCGATGGCCTGGTAGTTGTGCGCAAAGACGGCCGGGTGCGGTTGACCGATCAAGGCCGGCGGATCGCAAAGCGCATCGCTGTCCGACACCTCCTCATCGAACGGATGCTGACCGAGATATTCGGTATGCCGTGGTACCGCACCCATGACGAAGCCGAAAAGTTGGAGCACGCCGTCTCAGCGGAGTTCGAGTCGTTGCTGGTCAAAAAACTCGGGCGAGGCGGAGCTTGTCCTCACGGCAATTTCGCGATCCTCGATAGTCCCGCGCAGAAGCATAAGCGTGGGTACAAGCTACTGTCGGAAGCGCAACCGAACCAGAACTATACCGTAACCAGCGTGTATGAGAGGGATGCAAAGTTGGGCGAGTTGCTGGACAGACGCGGTATCAGGCCTGGAAGCAAGCTCTATCTTCGCGCGCGCAACTACGATCAGACCCTCTCGATCGACACGTCGGTGGGCGCCATTGTTCTGGGCGGCCCCGCAGCAGAGAAAATCTGGGTTTCTCCCCTCCGTTAATTCCAGCATCGAATCCATAGTTAGCTGCAGTTAACCCGTGGTACTATACGGACGCTAAAATGCGAGGAAAAGATGGGAACGAAAGTTCCACAGGATAACCACCAGTCTTTAGAGGAGATGCACGGCACCGTCAAGGTGCCGCACCATCAGGCTGGCTTCTGGGAGCACTGGCGGGCTTTCGTCGGGCCGGCGATTCTCGTTAGCGTCGGCTACATGGACCCCGGCAACTGGGGGACGGACCTGCAAGGCGGCGCTCAGTTCAAGTACGGGCTACTGTGGGTGGTTGGGGTGGCCAGCCTGATGGCCGTCTTCATGCAGATCATTTCCGCCCGATTGGGTGTGGTCACGGGCAAGGATCTCGCCCAATGCTGTCGCGAGTGGTATCCCCGTTGGACCCGCTGGCCCAACTGGTTGCTGTGCGAAGTGGCCATTGCCGCCTGCGACTTGGCGGAGGTGCTGGGCAGCGCCGTAGCCCTCAACTTGCTGTTCCATATCCCACTGCTTTGGGCGGTCATCATCACTGGCTTGGACGTGCTGCTACTGTTGGCCTTGCAACGGTTTGGGATACGCACCATCGAGGCCATCGTCCTGCTGCTGATCCTGACCATCGGCGTGTGCTATTTCATCGAGATTTTCGTTCTCCCGCAGACCCAACCCAGCTTTCTGGAGATGGGACGAGCATTGGTGTCGCCGCACTTTCGTCAAGCGGGGATGTTGTACGTCGCCATCGGTATCATTGGCGCGACGGTGATGCCCCACAACCTGTACTTGCACTCGGCCCTGGTACAGAGCCGCCAGTTGCAGAAGGATGACCAGTCCGTTCGTCGCGCCATCCAGTTCAACACCATCGACTCAACTGTGGCCCTGACCATCGCCTTCTTCGTCAATGCGGCGATTCTGGTGCTGGCAGCGACGGTCTTCTTCGGCAAGCAAACTGTGACCGTAGCCGGCGGCGGGTTGGTCACGTTCAGCGCCGACAGTGACTGGATTCGGGTCGCTTATCTGACTTTGGCGCCGTTGTTGGGAACGGCTGTTGCCAGCACGCTGTTTGCGGTGGCGCTCCTGGCGAGCGGTCAGAGCAGCACCGTCACCGGCACTCTGGCCGGGCAAGTCGTGATGGAAGGCTTCATGCATTGGCGCATTCGGCCGTGGGTGCGGCGGCTCATTACCCGCATGATGGCCATCCTGCCAGCGGTCTTCATCATCGGCGTCCGAGGCGATAGCAGCGTTACCGATCTGCTGACTCTCAGTCAAGTGGTGCTGGCGCTGCAGCTTCCGCTCGCCATGTTTCCTCTCCTGCATTTCACCAGTTCCCGCAAGCGAATGGGAAAATGGAAGAACGGCTGGTTTCTATTGATTGCCGGTTGGATTAGCGCAATCCTGATTACCGCCATGGACATTTACGGCATGCCGGACTCGCTAAGAGCGGCGTGGCAGGTCATCATGGGCGGGTGACGCCCATACGACAGAAACGGAACAGCCCATGTATGAAAAGATTCTCGTGACCTTGGACGGCACTTCGAGCGATCGGGCGATTATCGAACACGTGAAAGACCTCGCAAAGCTCGCGCACAGCCGCTTGGTGTTGCTTCATGTTGCCGATGGATGGGCAGCTAGAACCTATGGCCCGGACGCGGTCAGTCCCGAAATCGCCGCCGATACTTCATACCTGGAAAAAGTCCGGGCAGAATTTCAAGCCACCGGCATTCCCGCCGAGGCCGAACTTGCCTACGGCGAACCGGTCAAAGAGATCATCAAATGGATTCAGCAGAAGGGTTGCGACCTGGTGGCGATGAGCACGCACGGACACCGTTTCGTTGCGGATATATTTCTGGGCGCCACAGCCAGCCGAGTCCAGCACAGCATCAGCGTGCCCGTTCTTCTTCTCAGGGCGAAATGAAGCGCGCGATAAAAGGATGATTCGGCCCCTGTCGCGCTTCCCCCTTTCGCACCCGGCACTGCTTGCTATTGTTGCTGGCCGTGGCGATTCCCGCCGCACACTGACTCGCAAGGCTGGTTTCTCTCCGAAAACGTCCTGCCCGTTCTTGTTTTGCTCCGTGCCTCGGCGACTCTGCGGGTATCCCCCACAGCAAAAAATACGGACTGCGGGTGGGCGGGCATTCGCGCCCCCTGTTTATTCTTGCTTAGGATTGGCACCAACCAAAAACTCCACTAGAAACTATAAACACGGAAAAACAAGGCCGGTGCAACCGGCCACAGTCATATAATGTGCCGGGGGAAGAAAAATGACGTTTACACACGCTTTTCGGCGGCTCCTTGGATTTTCGGTGCTGGTTCTCTGTTTCGCAGCGTACGCCAACCTGTTCGCACAGCAAAACCAGAGCATGGGCAAAGTGCGCTTCACCGCGGACAATCAAGCGGAAAGAAACGCGGGCGTGTGGGTCGACGGAAAATATGCGGGCTATGTAAAGGAGCTCAAGGGCGACCGGGAGGTTACGCTACCGTCCGGAGAACATGAGATTTCCATTCGGCAGGCCGGATACAAGGAGATCACGAAGAAGATCGTTGTAGCTGCGGATCAGATCCAAACCGTTGCCGTGGTGCTGGAAGAAAATCCCAAGATGACTTATCCGGGCGGCAATGCCGCCGAGCTGCGCCTGGATATCCGGCCCAAGCGCGCAGCCGTCTTCGTCGACGACAGCTACATGGGCCATGGCAGCGATTTTGGAGGCAGATTTCATTCCATGCTCGTCAGCCCCGGCAAACACCATCTCAAGGTCGCGCTCGACGGCTACCGGACCTACGAGACACAAATCGATGCCGTCGCGAGCACCAAATCCCGGATGAAAATCGACCTGGAGAAGAACGGCGACGCTGCGCCGGAAAAATGACCTGACCTCAGTTTTCCGCTCCGGCTTTCAAGGTCGGGCCAAACTGGCGCGACATGAGGCAGAGTTGGGTTCCAGGCGGCTGGTTCTTTGGTATGTAAGGAACGCGGCGCCCGGGTTTGGAAGAAAGGCAGCTATCCCAAAGCGCGTTTCTCGGCCTGTTCGCGTGCACAAGATCATCCATCAGCGGCAAACCGCCCGGGCTATGATTCTGAAATGTGACTGGAATGCCGAACACACACATCAGGACCCGGCATCGGACGGGCTACCTCCGGCGCTTTATTCGATGGCTTGTCATCGGCGTGGTGTTTGTTTGGTCGCTTGCCGCGCTGGTCCTTGTGGCCGGCCGGTGGATCGACCCGCCGACAACCGCAGTACACATCCAGCGGCACCTGCAGGCCTGGATTCACCACACGCCGTATCGCGAACGCTACCAATTCGTGCCGCTCGGTCAGATCTCGCCCAACCTCCAGCACGCTGTAATTGCCGCAGAGGATTCGCGCTTCTACCAGCACCATGGATTCGATTGGCACGAGGTCCGAATCGCTGCCGAAGGGAATTTGGAAGGCGATCGCCTTCGCGGAGCTTCCACCATTACGCAGCAACTCGTAAAAAACATATTCTTCGGAACGGGCCGGTCTATCCTCCGCAAGGGCGCAGAGGCCACACTGGTACCGGTGGCCGAATTCGTCCTCGGCAAACGGCGCATTCTGGAAATCTACCTCAACGTGGTCGAATGGGGCCCTGGTATTTATGGTGCGGAGTCGGCGTGCCGTTACTACGACAAAACCGCAGCCCGGAATATCGGTCGGGAACAGGCGGCGCGGCTCGCCGCAATTCTGCCGGCTCCCCTGAAGCGGCGACCCGAGCGCATGAATAACTACAGCGAGATTATCCTCAAGCGGATGGATCAGATGGGTTGGTAATCGCGGCCAATATTTTGCCAATGCGACGGCTTTTATTACTCTCGCGCCCCCGGTTCGTTCCTGCTTCATTCCTGCTTAGGATTCGAAATATCTTCGTCCAGGAATGTCTGGACCTCGCGGAACAATCCCATGCGGTTCTTTTCCATCATGACGGTGTGCGTTCCCTCGCCGATCATGACGTAACGCTTCTCCGGCGCGTTGACCAGTAGCGGGAACAACGCGCGCGACATGTAGGGCGGCGTGTCCTGATCCCACTCCGCCTGGATCAGCAGAACGGGCACCGTGATTTTCGCGGGATCGTACGTCGGTTTTCCGGAGGACCAGAACCGCTGCACGTCAAACATGACGCCGTTGGGGGCGCGCAGCGCGGGAGGATTCTGCTTCGAGCCTTGCGGGTCGGTCGCCAGCGTCGCACCCCACCACTGATCGAACCAGCCCGCAGGAATCAGGTCCGCTTGTTTTCCTTCGGGAACGCCGGTCATCCAGCGTTTCAGGGCCGCGTCGCGGACCACGGTGCGGTAGGCGCCGATGGGCCCGTTCTGCGCAATCAGTGAAGCCGTCTCACGCAGCCAGATCGGCGCGTACAACACGAGCCGCTCCACCTTGCCTGGATTTGCCGCCGTATAGGTGGCCATGGTCGAGGTGCCCCAGGACCATCCCATCAGATCGAGTTTTTGCAAGTGACGCCGGGCGAGGATATGGTCCACGACCGCGCCGATGTCCCGCACGGCGGTTGCCGTGTCGGCGATGGGCGCGTTCTGGTCGGCGGGCGCGTCCATTTCGGGAGGACGCGTGGAGCGGCCGTAGCCGCGCACGTCCATAAGGTAGACGTCGTAGCCGCGCTCGGCGATGTAATCCATCCAGGAAAAGCCCCCTAACGCCAGATCGAAGGAAGTCTCCGCCGGGTAGGTGGCGCCGTGCACGAAGAGCACGGTTTTCTCGGGCGTAAATCGGCTCATGCCCGCGAGATGCTTATTGCGAACGTAAATCCGGATGCCGGGATCTTTCGCCGGCACGAATACTTCTTCCATTGTGACGCGCGACTTCGGGACGTTAGAGGTCATGCGGGATGTCAAAGGAGATGTCATAGGCGCTTCGCGGTTGGGTTTTGCGTTCTGCGCAAGACCGATTGCGGGCACAGCCAAAGATAAAATGAACGCCGTGGCCCATTTCATATGCACCTCGAACCGATTCATTTGCAGGCCATTTGCGGGCCACTCACCGGGATGATAAGCCTTCATGGATAAAAATCCCAGGCAATTTGGCGCGGATCGAGGATTTCCTGCTTTTTTTCCGTGTGGTATTCTCTGCCTCTGTGATTCCGCGGCTATAGGGAGGATTTTCCCATGAAACATTCGCCGGCATTTCTGGCCATCGTCGATGACGCGAAGACTCGCGTGAAGCAATGGGATTTTCAGGAAGTGAAGCAGCGCCTCGACGCGGGCGAAAAATTCATGCTGGTGGACGTTCGCGAAGAAAGCGAATGGGCGCGTGGCCGTTTGCCCGGTGCGATTCACCTCGGCAAGGGCATCATCGAGCGCGACATCGAAACGTCGGTGCCGGACAAGTCCGCGACGCTGGTTTTATACTGCGGAGGCGGCTACCGCTCCGCTCTGGTGGCGGACAACCTGCAGAAAATGGGCTACACGAACTGCATTTCCATGGATGGCGGATGGCGCCACTGGACCGCTGCGGGTTTTCCCACCGAAAAACCGGAATAATAAATTTTTGCCGTGCCCTTGCCTCTTTCGCCCGCAACCATTATCTTTAAGGGATTCGATAGACGGTTTAAGCCCGCTGGGGCGTGGTCCAATCGGTAGGACACCGCACTGTTAATGCGGATGGTAGAGGTTCGAGTCCTCTCGCCCCAGCCAAACTTCCCTTTTGCGCTCTGCGCCCGCAAAAATCAAAACCAGAAAGGGGTCAGGAAAACCTGTCTTCTTTTCCGTTCTGCCTGCCCCCACAAGAATTTGAATCAGACAGGCTGAAGCCTGCCCTACTGAATTCGCTTTGTCTTCGTATGAGAGTGATGCGCAGGAACCCGGACGTGCTTCCGCCCATCGGTATCGTCCGTTCGGTGTGGTGATGGGTTAGTTGGCGGAAGCAGGTCGGGGGGAAGATCGTGCCGGCCCAGCCCTCAATCCCCTAAAGGGATCCTCGGCGCGTCTTCCCCCTTCGGATCTTTCTTAACGCACGCGGTAGGCCAAACATAACGCCTTGAAAACTCAATGTTTTCATCCGCGCACCATGGGTAAAAAAGCCATGCTGCGGGAAATTTTTCCGGCGGCGCTTTCCAAGCAGCACGCAAGGCCCTTAGAAACCCGCTTTCAACGCGATGGAAAGTCCGCATCCCCGCTGAATCCTTCTCCATACTTTCTCCGGACTTCCTCCAGACTTCACGCCAGGCGAAATATGGCTGAAATATTCCTCAAAAATTCGAAGACCCCTGCTTCTTGCCCTGTGGAAAAAGTCCGCCCGGGCCTCCAAGTTACGTTGGATGTCCAATACCCATTACCGACAATTCTTGACGCACACGCTGCGGGCTGCTAGGTTTTAAGGTTACGATGGGCGAATTTTACCCGCAGTGTGCCGAGCCGGTAGTGGGGGCGGTCTCTCGAACATGGGCCTGACCAAGATTGTCATTCGCGGAGCGCGCCAGCACAACCTGAAGAACATCAACCTCGATATTCCGAGGAACACCCTGACCGTCATTACGGGGCTTTCCGGTTCGGGCAAGTCCTCGCTCGCCTTTGACACCATTTACGCCGAGGGGCAGCGCCGGTACGTGGAATCGCTTTCCGCCTACGCGCGGCAATTCCTGGATCAGATGGAGCGGCCGGAAGTGGACTCCATCGAAGGGCTTTCGCCCGCGATTGCCATCGAGCAGAAAACGACCACGCGTTCGCCGCGCTCGACCGTGGGCACGATCACCGAAATTTACGATTACCTGCGCGTGGTCTACAGCTCGATCGGCACGCCGCATTGCCCGAACTGCGGCCAGCCCATCTCGCGCCAGTCCACCGACCAGATCGTCCGCTCCATTTTGCAGGGCGAGCTCGCCGGGCCCGACGATCGCATCATGATCCTCGCGCCCATCGTGCGCGGGCGAAAAGGCGAGTACCGCCAGGAACTGGAGAAATTTGCGCGCGACGGCTTCGTGCGCGCGCGCATTGACGGCGATCTGTGCCCGCTCGACGATCCCCCGCGCCTGGACAAGCGCAAAAATCACAATATCGAAATTGTTGTGGACCGCTTGCTGGTGAAGCCGGGCATCGCGGCGCGGCTCGAGCAATCCATCGCCACGGCGTTGAAGCTGGCCAAGGGGCTGGTCACCGTCGTGGTCGTGGGCGGCATCGAGCAGGTGTATTCCGAGAAGATGGCCTGCAGCGAATGCGGCATTTCCGTGCCGCAACTCGAGCCGCGCTCGTTCAGCTTCAATTCGCCGTACGGCGCATGTCCCGCGTGCAACGGCCTGGGCTCGAAATACGATTTTGATCCGGCCAAAGTGATCGTCGACTGGACGCGGCCTCTATTCGAAGGCGGCCTGGGCCCCGGCGCTGGGTCCGTATTCCTGAAGCGCAGCCTGGAACTGGGCGCGCTCGCGCACGGCTTTGATCTTTCGACACCGTTTGAAAAACTTCCGCGTGAAACGCAAAACCTGATTCTCTACGGCAATCCGCCCTCGAATGCGTCCTCCTCGAATGCGCCGGGCAACGGGCGCAAGGCCAACGGAAAGCGCCCCTCTTCTCGAACGTCCTCGGCGAAGGGCGCGAAGGGCGTTCCGGGCCTGCACTTCCAGGGCGTGATCGGTTTTCTGGAGAGCAGCTTCGAGGAATCCGGTTCCGACTCCTACCGCGAGTGGATCACGCAGTACATGTCGCCGGTGCCCTGCGCCGTTTGCTGCGGGCGGCGGCTGCGCCCGGAAAGCCTGGCCGTGAAAGTGGGCGGCTACTCGATTTCCGATTTCACCGCGCTGGCAATTTCCGACGCGCGCCCCGCCGTGGACCACATCCGCAAGGGCCTGACGCAGCGCCAGACCGACATCGCGGGGCGAGCGCTGGCTGAAATTTCCGCGCGCCTGGATTTTCTGCTCGCCGTCGGCCTCGGCTATCTCAGCCTGGACCGCTCCGCGACAACGCTTTCCGGAGGCGAGGCGCAGCGCATTCGCCTGGCCACGCAAATCGGATCGCAATTGCGCGGCGTGCTCTACGTGCTCGACGAGCCTTCCATCGGCCTGCACGCGCGCGACAACGACCGCCTGATTACCTCGCTCGAACAGTTGCGCGACCTGGGAAATACCGTGCTCGTGGTCGAGCACGACGAAGAAACGATTCGCCGCGCAAACTATGTGGTGGATCTGGGCCCCGGCGCGGGCAACTCGGGCGGCTACCTGGTGGGAAAAGGCCACCCGGAAGAAATCGAGCGCAACGCCGATTCGCTGACCGGGCGCTACCTCAGCGGCGACCTGAAGATTGATGTGCCGGCCAAACGCCGCTTGCCCAACGGCAAAATGATTCGCCTGCTCGGCTGCGAAGCCAATAATCTAAAACACGTGGATTTTGAATTGCCGCTCGGCCTGCTCACCGTTGTCACCGGCGTTTCCGGCTCGGGAAAATCGACGCTGGTGAACGACATCCTGTATCGCGCGCTGGCGCAGACGCTGTACCGCTCGATGGAGCGCCCCGGGGCGTTCCGCGAAATCCAGGGTGCCACGCAGATCGACAAAGTCATCGAAATTGATCAGGCGCCCATCGGACGCACGCCGCGCTCAAACCCCGCGACCTATACCGGCGTGTTCGCTCCCATCCGCGAACTTTTTGCCATGTTGCCCGAATCGCGCGAACGCGGCTACCGCCCGGGACGCTTCAGCTTCAACGTGAAGGGCGGGCGCTGCGAGGCGTGCCACGGCGACGGCTTGCGCCGCATCGAAATGAATTTCCTGCCCGACGTGTATGTGACCTGCGAAGTGTGCCGCGGCCGCCGCTACAACGCCGAAACCCTGGCAGTGAGGTATAAAGGCTTCTCGGTTTCCGACCTGCTCGACATGCCCATCGCCGACGCACTGAAAGTCCTGCAGAACATTCCGCAGATTCGCGTGAAGCTGGAAACCCTGGTGGACGTGGGTCTCGGCTACATCCAGCTTGGGCAATCCTCCACCACGCTGTCGGGCGGCGAGGCGCAGCGCATCAAGCTGGCCAAGGAACTTTCCAAACGCCAGACCGGCCGCACGCTTTACATTCTGGACGAGCCCACCACCGGCCTGCACTTCGACGACGTAAAGAAACTGCTCGACGTCCTGAACCGCCTCGCCGATTTGGGAAATACCGTCCTCATCATCGAGCACCACATGGACGTGATCAAACAATCTGACTGGATTATCGACCTCGGCCCGGAAGGCGGCGAAGGCGGCGGCCGTATCGTCGCGCAAGGCACGCCCGAAGCAGTGGCGCGGGTGAAAAAATCGTATACCGGGCAAGTGCTGGCGCGCGTGTTGAACGGGGCAAACGGAAATCATGGGTAGCTGATCCTGCCGCAGGGTTTAGGTAGGACAGGCTTCAGCCTGTCTGGTCTTAAGTTGTCAGATATATTACACGTGCGACAGGCTGAAGCCTGTCCTACGAAAACCCGGATGGCGGAACACAAATTGCGCCGGCGGCCAATTGTTCGAAGAAGATATCTTCACATCTGCAATACCAGCGCAGGGGCGGTAGCAGGGGGTGACGCCGCGCACTTGCGCGCGGGGAAAACTGCCGCTACAGTGCTGGCAGGGCTTTTGTTGCCCTCCGGGGCCGTGTCCATATGCGCCTCTGTGCGAAAATGACTTCCGACGACCACAAACCGGCAGGCGCCGCTCCCATCCGATCCAACGACGCGCAGGCTCCCGAACAGGACAGCGCGCAGGGTGAGGCGCCACCGCCTGCCTGGCAAACCCCGCAAGATCCTCCGTCCCCGCCACAACAGCGCGCGGAAATCCGCGCGGAAATTCCCGATGACTTGCGTGTGCCGTGGGGATGGCCGGAAGTGGCGCTGTTCGTTATTCTCGGCGTGATTGGCAGCGTCGTGGTCACTCGGGGACTGGCTGAAGTGACGGTGTGGATCTTCGGCGTGAATTCGACCGCAGTGTTCGGAAATACGATGAGCACGGCGAAATCGGTGATCGTTCTGGTCAGCCAGGCGCTGCTGGACGCCGGCGCGATCTTGTATCTTTACCTGATGCTGCTCAGTCGAACGCCCGCGCCGTTCTGGAAGTCGATTGGCTGGCGCGAAATGCGCCCGGGCACGGGCACACTACGCAACTCGGCGACTCATTTTCTGGCGGGCGGCGCAGCGCTGGCCCTGGTCGTCACGTTTGTGGGCGGTTTTCTGAATTCGAAGCAAACTCTGCCGATCGAAGAGCTTCTGAAGGCGCGAGTAAGCATGCTGCTGTTCGCCATACTGGGCGTTCTGGTGGCGCCGCTGGTGGAAGAAACGATTTTTCGAGGTTTTCTGTATCCGGTGATCGCGCGCCGCCTGGGAATTGCCGCCGGCATTGCCATCACGGGAACGCTTTTCGGATTGATGCACGCGGCGCAGCTTTGGGGCGGGTGGGGACAGATCGCGCTGCTGATCCTGGTGGGCATCGTGCTGACCTGGGTGCGCGCGCGCACCGGAACGGTAGCAGCCAGCTATCTGGTGCACCTCGGTTACAATGGCCTGCAACTGGTCGGATTTCTCGTCTTTCTCGTCAGCGGCGCGCGGCATTAACACACACTGAGACAGGCTTTTATCCAGAGCGGAGCGAAGGACAGCCTGTCCGGTTTTTGCATTTGCAAAGTCAAAGGCAGACAGGCTGAAGCCTGTCCTACTCGAGACAAAAATCTCATGGAGGGAACTTTTCCAGCGTTATGAATGTCGCACAGCCGATTGAATGGACCAGCAATGGCGTGATCATGATCGACCAGCGCCGCTTGCCCGGCGAAGTGATTCGCCACACGTACACGGACTATCGCGAAGTCGCGGCGGCGATCAAAGATATGGTGATCCGTGGCGCGCCGGCGATTGGCGTGGCCGCGGCCATGGGCGTCGCGCTGGGCGTCGAGCGTTCCAAGGCCCGCACGATCGAGGAGCTTCGCGCCGAGTTCCCCGGCATCTGCCGGACGATGGCCGAAACGCGGCCCACGGCCGTGGACCTGTTCTGGGCCATTACACGAATGCAGCGGCGATTCGAACAACTCGCGACGAAAAATACCCCGCTGGATGCGATCCGGCAGGCGATGGTGGAGGAAGCGCGCGCGGTGCACGCCGAAAAGCGCGCCACCGACGAAGCGATTGGCAAGTTCGGCGCGGAATTGATGCCCATGGACGGCCAGGTGATGACGCAGTGCAACGCCGGAGCGCTGGCGACGGCGGGGATTGGCACGGCGTTGGGCGTGATTCGCGTTGCCGTCGAGCAAGGACACAAATTGAGCGTCTTCGTTCCGGAAACGCGGCCCTACCTGCAAGGCGCGCGTTTGACGGCCTGGGAACTGCACGAGGGCGGCGTGCCGCTGACGCTCATCACCGACAATATGGTGGGGCATTTCATGAAGACGGGAACGGTCGGCGCGGTCGTGGTGGGCGCGGACCGCATCGCGGCCAACGGCGATACGGCGAACAAGATCGGCACGTACCAGATCGCCGTGCTGGCGCACGAACATGGCGTCCCGTTTTACGTGGCCGCGCCGGTTTCCACTTTCGACCTCACAATTTCGTCGGGCGAACAGATTCCCATCGAACAGCGCTCGGCCGACGAAGTCACGCATCTGCGCGGCGTGCGCATTGCCCCGGATGTGGCCGTCGCAAATCCGGCGTTCGACGTCACGCCCGCGCGCCTGGTCTCCGCGATCATCTGCGAGCGGGGCGTGGCCCGCGCGCCGTATGCCGAGTCGTTGCGGCGCTTGGCCGGCTCCCCGAAGTAGAACAGGCTTCAGCCTGTTTGGGTTTCGCATTTGCGAATGCAAGAAGGCAAACAGGCTGAAGCCTGTTCTACTCGGATCGCGGGCACCTTTGAACTGGGGGCAAACGCAACCGGCGATTGGTTCTGAAATTCCCGGACTAAACGCCGGCGAGCGCCTTGTACTGTTCTTTCGTGAGTGGCACGACGGACAGGCGGCCCTGGCGGACCAGCGGGGAATCCTGGAATCGTTTGTCGGCCTTGATTTCCGCCAGAGAAACCGGTTTGGCGATCGCTTTGCCCGCCTTGATCTTGACCCTGGGATTTTTGGGATCGGAAACGTTTACGGAAACAACGGTCGCGGTCCCCACGGCGCTTTTCCGCGCCCCGGTTTCATAAATGATCAAACGCGCTCCCGGGGTCATTTCGCGCAGGTGCTTCACGGCGGCGGGATTCGACACACCGTCCCACAGCGTCGCGGCGTCGCGCTGAAGATCGGCGAAGCAATATTCCGAAGGTTCGGTTTTGAGCAGGTAGTCGAGAGACACGAAAGTCCACCTCCACGATGCGCGTTCGATCTTCATCTTATATCCCCTGTCATCCGTTCCCCGCAAACTCTGCGCGTGCGGGTTTTTCCATTGGCGTTCGACGGGGGACGCGATATATTCTCGGGAAGTTCCGAATCAACGCACACAGATAGACGCGAAAGGATTTTTTGAGGAGATCCCCATGAAACGCTTAGCGCTGGCTTTGGCATTTTTCCTATGTGCGCCGCTGGCCCTGCTGGCCCAGAAGGCCGCCCCGATCATTCCGTTCGATTCCGTTCCCAACTTTCTGAAGCTTCCGCCGAACCTGTATCTGGGAGAAGTTTCCGGCGTGGCCGTAAATTCCAAGGGACATCTCTTCGTGTTTTCGCGCGGGAACAGCATCGGTCCAGCCTACGGGGCGGCCGCCGCGCAGCTTCTGGAATTCGACCAAGACGGCAATTACCTCCGGGAGATTGGCCACAATCTGTATGCGTGGTCGTTCGCGCACATGGTGCGCGTCGACAAGGATGACAACATCTGGGCCACCGACAAGGGCTCGGACATGGTCATCAAGTTCAATCCGCAGGGCCGGGTCGTCATGGTCTTCGGCCGCAAGCAGGAAGCTTCCGACGAGGGCACCGAGCCGCTGCGCCATCCCAATCCGCCGCTGCCCCCGGTCGATGGAAGATTCCGGCAGGTCACCGACGTCACCTGGGACGCGGCGGGCGACAGCTTCATCAGCGACGGCTACATCAATTCACGCGTCGCGAAATACGACAAGAACGGCCGCTGGATCAAGTCGTTCGGCGAGCCCGGCAGCGGCCCCGGGCAGCTCAACACGCCGCACAGCATCGCTGCGGACAATCAGGGAAACATCTACGTGGCCAATCGCGGCAACGCCCGCATCGAGGTGTTTAACAGCGATGGCAAGTATCTCCGCCAGATCAAGATCAACGAGCCGTTCGATTACGAGCATGCCCTTCCGGCCATCGGCAACAAGCCCGGCCCCAACGCCACGGGAACCATGTCTCCGGGCGCTCCCTGGACGGTGTGCATCACGCCGGGCCCGCATCAGGTGCTGTACGCCTCGGACGCGTTCCCGGGCCGCGTTTACAAGCTCAGCCTGGACGGAAAAGTTCTGGGCATGTTCGGCGAGTCGGGCAAGCAACTCAAACAGTTCGGGTGGATCCATGAAATCGCGTGCCCGTCGGAAAATGTGCTCTACGTGGGCGAACTGCTGAACTGGCGCGTGCAGAAACTGATCCTGCATCCGAAGCAGTAGGGGCAGGTCGCAATCCGGATGTCGTAGTGTGACGTGTGCGGAAACGGGGGGCAGATCTAAGGCCACGAGGAATTAGGGGCAATTCAGAATATTCACGGTGATATATTGACCTTGAACGGATGGCGGTTGAGCTGAATCACCGACGTTCACACGGCCGGTGAAAGTCCCGACCTCCCATGGAATTCCGCTGAGGACCCCAGTAGTATGGTCCAAATTTAGCCTCATCCCTGGTGTATAGCCCAAGTTCCATGACAATGGCGGCACGCCACCCGATGTTTGAACAGCAAAAGTATAGGGTTGGCCCACGCACGCATCAGGCAATTGGGCAGGGCTTGTGATGACGAGGGGATCGGCAATCACGAAGGTGCTTTGTATTTGGGCGGTTTGAACCGGGTTGCCATCATCGTGCGCGGTGATCGTGAAGTTATACGTACCGTCTACCGTAGCAACTCCGCTCAAGAGTCCCGAACCATTCAGAGACAACCCGGGAGGTAGCGTTCCAGAGGAGACGGTCCAGGTGATGTCTCCTGTTCCTCCCGTGGTCAGCAGTTGTTGCTGGTAATTTACTCCCCTCGTCGCGCCTGCGCTCAACGATGGAGGCACAATTTTCAAAGTACCTAGAATCCCTTTGATACTGAGTTGATAGACCATGTCCGGCCGAGCGGTGCCACGGAAGTCGAGGATATGAACATACACGACGGACGGGGCGACGCTTTCGGGTGGGGCCTGAAACGACAACCCGGAATCGCGGGTGGAAGAGTTCAGGTCGTCGTTGAGGCAACTTTGGTTGAAGGGTGGACCAAGCGCATTTAAATGGCCGCAAAAGGAGAGCCGCGCACCGCTTCCATCTACTATTTCCAGGACTGAGTCCAGCGGGCTCGGCGAAGGCAATCGATCTGCCGTGGTCTCTATGTTGATGATCGTCCCGGGATCGACGCTTAGCTTGTAGAAGTCACTGTCCGGATTCATTACGCCATTGGGTGGATCAGATATTGGGCTGATCGAAGCCATGTAGACTCCGTACGAAAGAGGAGTCGCCGTGGCTATCGAGTTGTTCCTGCCAAGGCTCGTTCCGACAGTAAGGTGCATTGTTGCGGGATCGGAAGTTTGCGCTGGCAGACCCGCATCGCTGACCTGAACAGCAAATGTGTATGCACCACTTTGTATTGCCTGACCCGATATCATTCCCGCAACCGGATCAAGCGTCAAACCCGGCGGGAGGGAGCCCGAGACGATGGACCACGTGTATTGACCCGCTCCTCCCGACGCCCATAGCTGAATATTCGTTGAGGAGTCCTGGGCGATTGGAGGCAACGCCGAAGTCGCGATTCTTAATTTGCCAAAGATCGTGAACGAAGGAGCAACACTCAAGTAACGAGTAGGGCTGGCTGAATCTTGGACGTAGACCAGCGCACGGTCATTGAAAGATACCGCGGGCGTTCCGCTCAAAACGCCGGTTGCGGAATCGATTGATAATCCAGTGAAATCAAGATAGCTGCTAAAAGTCCAGTGATACGGCGGAAGTCCCCCAGTCGCCTGGAAAGTATAAGAATAGGGCTGTCCTTCAATCCCGTTCGGCAAGGCAGAGGGCGCCTGGACAACCAGCGGTGAATCCACACGTATGCTGAATGCTTTCTGAATGGACACGGGCGGAGTTTCCGCATCGTTGACTTGAAGCGTGAAGGCATAGGTGCCTGCAGAAGTGGGATTCCCATAAATGAAAATTTGCTGCGCGGTGGAAGTCGGAAGAGAAACTCCGTCGGGAAGCGCTCCTTGAACGATTTGCACTGTATAAGGTGAAAGCCCACCCTGCATGGGAAGGGGTTGAGTGTATGGTATTCCAACAGTCCCATAAGGCAGCGTGTCACTGGTGAAGCCAAGTACGGGATTGATGGGCAACGAAACAAACCCAACGGCCGTCTGCGGGGGCGAAGAGGAGTCGGTAACTTGAAAATTCGCGCCGCTGCTGCTTGCTTGTGCAGGTGTACCACTGATAATGCCCGTGGAGGATTCGAGTTGCAGGCCGGCAGGCAATGCGTTGCCGCCGTATAAGCTCCAGGTGTAGGGAGCGACGCCGCCAATAGCATGCAAAGTGGCCTGATAGGGCCTGTTGACAACCCCCACCGGAAAGGATTGGTTCGGAACAATTACATTATTTGTGATCTGCAATGAATAATCCCGCGTGGCCGTTTGTTGCGGGGGCCCGGTATCGTTAACCTGCACGGTGAAATTGAAAGAGCCCGGTACGGTAGGAGTGCCGGAGAGTTCGCCGGTACTGGCGTCCAGGAGAATGCCATCGGGAAGGGGCCCCGAACCGTTTTGCAAACTCCATGCATATCTTCTTGTACCTCCGCTGCCCCCACTCGCACTCAAATTAAACACATAGCTAACTCCGACATTCGTGGGGCTTGGAATGGTCACATCATTCAGCCGCAACATCTCGATTACATCCAATGTGAGAATTCCATTAACAGTTAGGGCCGGAGTACTCGAATCAGTCACCTGGACGTTCACGCCTACATAGCCGGCAGAAATTGGGGCGCCACTGAGGACCCCGTCCGTGCTGAGCTTCAGCCCCTGGGGGAGAGGGAAAGTATATATCGTGCCGGGCTTCCAGGTGTAAGGCGGGTTTCCGCCGGTCGCCTGTAGCACCTGACTTATCGCCTGCCCCTGAACGACGGTAGGTAGTGTCGTCGGAACCAGGGCAAGGGGTGGTGTCGTAGGATTTGATGTGGGAGGCGGAATAGTTACAGATGAAGCGCCGCTCGATCCCCCGCCACAACCGCACAACATCGCGACGGCCAGAGGCAATGCGAGAGCGCAGTTTCGACTCCCCCTCACCGGATGAGTCCCTCCAGGAGTGATTCCTCGCACCGCAGCCACGCGATCAGCGGGTCATGAATCACGAACGCCGAAGATTCAAACGAATCGAACCGTGGCGCGGTCCCTTGCAGCGTAATATTGAAAATCGTCTGCCCGCCTGCAGTCACGCTTATGGGATCCGAGGTGGCAAATGTCCCGGGGATGGGAATCGGCGGATCCAGAGGCGTGAGACTCGACCCTCCCGTGAATTGCGGATATACCGATTCCACGCTGAGGGTCCACGTTCCTGGGGGAAGCGGAATCTCGAAATGCCCGATCAGGGAAGTATCGCGAGAACCGGTTGGATATCCTAAATTGGAGCATGTCTGGGGCGTCGGATTGTTCGGGTCCTGGCACGTCACGGTCTGTCCCGGGTTTCCCGTGAACTCGAAGCCGGAAACCGTGGACACCGCATTCGCCATGGGTGAATCCACATTTCTTGCAATGACGTTCACACCTTGGGCGGGCGTGATCCCATCGGAGAAATAAACCGTACCGCTGAGCGTGCCGTACGCGGAGGCAAACGATTTCTTTCCCGAAGCGGTCGTCGGCTGCGGGTAAAGCTTGGAAATCCACGCCTTGTCGTCCGGAGCAAGGATCGGCAGGCCGATACTGGTCTTTGCGGGACAAACCCCCAATACCGGAAACATCAGCGGCATCCCCGCCGCTTCAACATTGCTGCATGCGTTTTGCTGTCCCGCGATCAGCTTTTCGACCACATCAATATTGATCTGCGAATGGCCAAGTCCAAGGAAATGCCCAAATTCATGGGTGAAAGCCTGGTCGAATTCCGGGGAAGTCAGCTCATAATTAAGGGGAGAGGGATTACTAACGCCGTCTTGAAATCTTCCGTTCAGGATGGCGCCCGCTGAAACTATTTTCCCGGTCGTCAGATTGAGGTCACACTCGAACGCGAATCCGATCACTTCGGGCGCAAGTCCCAGCGCGTCAAAGATGGAGCCATCCGCGTCGAAAATGATCGGGCTTTGCCCGCCCCCTTCACAGGAGGCCGGATCCGGCGCAGTTTGTCCCGACAGATCCCCCCGCACATCGAGAAACTCCTGCACGGTCTTGACGTCGCCGCCGGTGAAACTCCCGACCGGTTGGATGCCGCCTGAATTCGAAAAAGACAAGCTCGCCGTCGGCACAGCCGCCCAATTCCCGAATAATCGATTTACGCGCGCGATTCCGGCCGCGTTGTCGATCACAATAGCGCCACCGTTGGGGGCTTGACTCAGCGGGCCGCCATCCACGCGGTATCGGATGGGCACGGTGTTATCCCAAACGAACGCAGCGCCGGATATCCCGAATGACGGGCCGCCCACCACCAGTGGACCTCCTGCGAGCATGCCGGTTTGCGGGACCAGGAGCGCACTGAGCAGGACGGCGACTGCCAGTTTCCACCGCGGCGACTTTTTGTTCATGTCATTCATTGTCAATTTTGAGCGGCCAGGGTCCGAATCAGGCTCTTCAATTGATCCAGGGGAATGGGTCCGCCTTGCGTTCTGGTCACCAGGGCCTGCGCTTCGGGTGCCAAGCGCACACCCTTCGCCTGCATCTGCTGGCTCAAGCCACGAAACAGGTTCACATTCCCCGCACCATTTATGGCCTGCAGCTTCCCGTCGCTTCTGGCTTCGATTTGAAAACGGCCTTGCTGTAAGCCTGCGGGACTGGTCAAGCCGTACGTGCTTGGCTTCATCATGAGGAGCAGAACATGCTGCCCGGTCTTGTAACCCATTTTCTGCCGCAAATCTCTGGGATCAATTACCGCCTGACGAAATGTATACGTGGCGCCTGGTTTGCCTTTCAGGGCGTCTTCGACCTGCACCGTCACCACCACGGTCATCAGGTTTCTTAACTGCCGATGAGGCTCCAGCGCCACGCTTGTGACCGTTCCCTGCACCACCACTTGCGATTCAGCGACGAGGTCCCCAAGATGGCTTGGCACCACGAGCGGGCCAACTTGGGCTCCCGCAGGCACAGAGCAGAGCAGGATCAGACTCAATAGGATCAGATATAGGGTGGGACCAGGGAATAGGGCATGTCGGCGACGCGTCATACGACACCACCTGGGACTGCACAATTACTGCTTGGGGGACGTGTTAATGAATGAGGGGGGCACTATACCTTTCATTAAATTTAATTGTCAAGTTAACTTACCAGGGCGGTAAAAAGAAAAGGAAGCCGGCTGGGAGCGCCGGAACCCTCGATACTAATCCTTGACATTTGAGAATCCGATGCTACTATCGTTGGGCTAGACAGTAGCCCGCCTGCTGGACAGGGGGAAATGCTCTTTGACAAACTGGGTAAGATGAGATGTGCCAGAACCCGTTCGATTGACCTTGGCATCTAGGTGCCAGGGGATTGAGTGAATCGAGCGATAAAAAAGTTCGCTTGAGAAACTTTAGGTCCGACATCCAGAAATGGGAGTCGGGCTTTTTTGTTTTTCAGGCAGCCATTTTCAAACGAGAGTTTGATCCTGGCTCAGAGCGAACGCTGGCGGCGTGCTTAACACATGCAAGTCGAGTGCGCAGCTTTCTGTAGCAATACAGGAAGTGGGCGCACGGCGCACGGGTGAGTAACACGTGGGCAATCTGCCCTCGGATGGGGGATAACTCGCCGAAAGGCGAGCTAATACCGCATGACATTCCGGAAACCTCGGTTTCTGGATTCAAAGGCCGCAAGGCCGTCTGAGGAGGAGCCCGCGCCCGATTAGCTAGTTGGTGAGGTAACGGCTCACCAAGGCTATGATCGGTAGCCGGTCTGAGAGGATGGCCGGCCACACTGGAACTGAGACACGGTCCAGACTCCTACGGGAGGCAGCAGTGGGGAATATTGCGCAATGGGCGAAAGCCTGACGCAGCGACGCCGCGTGGGGGATGAAGCTTTTCGGAGTGTAAACCCCTTTCGACCCGGACGAATGACCCGCAAGGGTTTGACGGTACGGGTATAAGAAGCCCCGGCTAACTACGTGCCAGCAGCCGCGGTAATACGTAGGGGGCCAGCGTTGCTCGGAATTACTGGGCGTAAAGGGTTCGTAGGCGGTGCGGCAAGTTGGGAGTGAAATCTCTGGGCTTAACCCAGAGGCTGCTTTCAAAACTGCCGTGCTCGAGTGCGAGAGAGGTCAGTGGAATTGCAGGTGTAGCGGTGAAATGCGTAGATATCTGCAGGAACACCCGTGGCGAAGGCGGCTGACTGGATCGCAACTGACGCTGAGGAACGAAAGCTAGGGGAGCAAACAGGATTAGATACCCTGGTAGTCCTAGCCCTAAACCATCAGAACTTGGGGTGGCCCGCGTAGGTGGGTCGTCCCGTAGCTAACGCGTTAAGTTCTGCGCCTGGGGAGTACGGTCGCAAGACTGAAACTCAAAGGAATTGACGGGGGCCCGCACAAGCGGTGGAACATGTGGTTCAATTCGACGCAACGCGAAGAACCTTACCTGGGCTTGAACCGCTACTGACCAACGGTAGAAATATCGTCTTCCCGCAAGGGACAGTAGTAGAGGTGCTGCATGGCTGTCGTCAGCTCGTGCCGTGAGGTGTTGGGTTAAGTCCCGCAACGAGCGCAACCCTTATTCGTAGTTGCCACCCGCAAGGGGGAACTCTACGAGGACTGCTCCGGATAACGGAGAGGAAGGTGGGGATGACGTCAAGTCAGCACGGCCTTTATGTCCAGGGCTACACACGTGTTACAATGCACGGTACAGACTGTTGCGAACCCGCGAGGGGGAGCTAATCGGAGAAAACCGTGCTCAGTTCGGATTGCAGTCTGCAACTCGACTGCATGAAGCTGGAATCGCTAGTAATGGCGTATCAGATCGACGCCGTGAATACGTTCCCGGGCCTTGTACACACCGCCCGTCACATCACGAAAGTGAGCTGTACTAGAAGTCGCGCAGCCAACCGCAAGGAGGCACGCGCCCAAGGTGTGGCCCATGATTGGGGTGAAGTCGTAACAAGGTAGCCGTAGGAGAACCTGCGGCTGGATCACCTCCTTTCTAAACATAGCGGCAACCGATCCTGTGCAGGTGTGCAGGTGAAGTGCCCAAGCTTCGGACCCTCTCACGGGGATCCGAGGTAATCGCTCGAACGATTCTTCGTCGAGCGGGTTCTGTCAGATCTCATCTTTTCAAACGCACACTCAATGTGTGCTGCCCAGTTTTCAAAGGCTTACCTAAACGAAAGCCCGCCGAGAAATCGGTGGGCTTTTTGTTTTTCTAAACTTCAAAATGTATATTACTGCCAATGAAGCGGGGGGCTTGCCATATAGAGTTAAGCACTGCCTAATTTTCACGCGAGAATTAGAGGGCATGGTACATCACGAAACCAACAGGCCACGCTCAAGCCACATCGTAGCCTCATTCGGCTATACCAAGAGGCTCTTCCTCTTCGCTAAAGAAGTCAGAATCAATACGCTTAACCTCGTAATTGTTTACTGTTGAAACTCCCACCCCGTAATCAAACATGAGTTCCGCAAGTTGAGTACCGTCTATCAGAATGATTTTGCTGTCTAATCCCGCCGCATAATCAACAGCAGCTTTCGAGAAGTTCGATGTTGTTATGAATATTCCCTTCTTTGCCTTTTTTCCGTAAAGTGCGCCCACAAATTTTTGAATTTCGGGACTTCCAACCGTGGTGTTCTCCCAGCGCTTCGCTTGGATATAGAGCAAATCCAGCCCGAGTTTGTCTTCCTTGATTACTCCGTCTACTCCGCCGTCGCCGCTTTTCCCAATTGCTCGCCCCGCATCAGCGAGTGAGCCACCATATCCCATTGTAGTTAGAAGTGTTACGACCAACCGTTCAAAGAATTCCGGTGGACACGCCTTGACGCGTTCTAGAAGATCGGACTCGATCTGTTTCCGAAGTTTTAGGTATCCAGTGGCCAAAGTTTCCTCTGGCGTATCATTCAACACTTCCGAATTTTCTAACTCTGTGGCGTTCGAGGTGCCCGTTGGCTGTTTTGTTGTGGTGAATTCAACAAATTCAGGAAATTGCTTAAGGAAGGCAATACCGATTCTCGGGATATTTTGAGCGAGTATGCCTTGTCCTCGTTCCGTTATTTGAAAATATCCGCGTTTAGGATAAACAATCAATCCAGCTTTTTTCAGGTAGGTGCGTGCCCATCCAATCCTGTTACGAAAGAGTCGGTCAAGACCACTTGGCAGCAACTCTTCCCGCTCGTCTTCTGTCAATCCAAACTGTGTAGCAAGGTTGTCTATAGCGTCCGCGACTCGATGCGCCCTTCCATCAGCGGCAATCTTTAGCAAAGGCAGCATTAAAGTTTGGTAGTCGGGAATAGCCATTGCCTCCACCTCATCTAACTAAAAATTTAAGCTGTCCCACCGATATCTTACCTGGTAATCCCTCAATCTTTGGCGGGTGGCGCACCGTTGCGATTTCCTTTCTGATTAACACACACTAAGGATAAATGATACCACTCATATATGGGGACTTGGAGTTGCCGGGTACGCCAGCCTTTGAATTTGCGGGTGCCCGCTTCTTCGTGGCCTTCGAAGGGGCGGGATTTAGATTCACGGAAGCTTCTGAACATCCGGCCGGATGCCCGATGCCCGGTCCGCGACGGTGGAAATGCCGGACCGATCCTTCGCGACGACAGAGATCTTTACTTGGGCCGTTTCCCTGAAATTCCCTGCTTCAGGGGCTAAAACCCGGTTTTTGCTGCAGGTTTGATGTCGCGGCTGAAGCCGCGACGCACAAAGATTATTTATTGGATGGCTTCCAGCCGATTCCCGCTTATGCGCGTGCGCCATTGCGTCGCCATGCCTTTGCGTCACCATTGCTTTGGGTTCGCGGCAGGTGTATTCTGCCGGTAGCCTGCCGTCCTGAACCGATACTTCGATCTGCTCTGAAATGAGGCGGCTGGTCTCAGCCGATAGCAAGGAAGCGACACATTCTGAGCAGGCGCAGGGAGGGTAGTGTCTATGCGAAGAAACATTTTCGCTGTTTCCGTGATGGCCGTTTTCCTGGCGATGATCCCCGCGTCGCTGCTCGCGCATCATGGCAGCGCGTCTTTTTACCCGAACAAGACGGTTACGGTGAAGGGCACAGTAACGGCCTATATCTGGGCGAATCCGCACATCCTGATCAAGGTCGACGCCAAGGGCGAGAACGGCGACATCCAGCACTGGGTCATCGAGGGCCAGAATCCCGTGTCCATGATGGCGATTGGCTGGAGCCGGACTCTGTTCAAGCCGGGCGACCAGGTGGAGATCGACTGCATGCCGTCCAAGAGCGGCAATCCGGTTGGTTTTCTGGGCAGCTCAAGCACGACGGCGCCGCGCAAGCGCATCGTGATTAACGGCAAGCGGTTCCAGTGAGGGTGCGGGAGTCGCGAGGACTATCCCTATCCCACCATCGAACGGCAAAAGCGGATCCCTCGTCGTGAGGAAAGGCGCGCTCGCTCGGGGTGAGAAGGCGCTTTGCGTGGGCGCGAAAATCGAAGCGACGGAGTTCAGGAAATGACCAAGTGCTTCGCGGTTCCGATCATGGTGCTGGCCGTTGTATTGCCGTGCGCGCCTCATTTGGCGGCGCAATCCGGCTCTCCGCAAAAGAGAACGACCCAGGATCACGCCTGGCCGCTCTGGAACAGCATCCCCCCACTCAAATCCGCTTACGCCACGTGGAAGCCTGAGCCGGCGCCCAAGCGCGATATCTCCGGGATCTGGGATGCCGCCGAAGCCGACGGCGGGCGCCAGGTCAGCGGCAATATCGAGCATCTCGCCTTGTATCCGCCCGGCAAAGAAATGAAGGAAAACCGGGGCAGGCGGCCCGATGAGTACGGCGGAGGCACGCTTGGAGGGCATGAAGATGAGACCGGCATCGTCCATCCGCTGCCGTACACGCCCGAAGGACTCGCTGCGCTCAAACTGAACAAGCCATCCGGCCCCGGCGTAAGGCAGGTTCCGGTGGAGGAAACCAATGACCCCCTCGCCGTATGCGATCCGGCGGGATTTCCATATATGGAGATGTACGAACTGCGAACCATCGAGCTGGTCCAGACCCCCAAGCAGGTGGTCTACCTGAATGAGTACTATGGAGGGCATCGCGTGATCTGGACGGACGGCCGCGAACTGCCCAAGGATCCCGATCCGCGCTTTTACGGCTACTCCGTGGGTCACTGGGTGGACGACTACACGTTCGTGGTGGAAACCACGGGACTCAATGAGCGGACATGGCTCGATCACGCCGGCCGTCCGCACAGCGACCAATTGCGCGTTGAGGAGCGCTTTCACCGCGTGGACGGCGACAACATGCAGCTCACCCTGACCATTTACGACCCCAAAATGTACAGTGAGCCCTGGGTCGCGCTGAACAAGTTTCCCCTTCACCGCATGCCCGACGACTTCGACATTCCGGAACTGCGCTGCTCGCCCGTTGACGTAGCCGCATACAACAAGGCCGTTAGCGGCGCCTCGGTTTCCGGCCCCGAAAAGAAATAGCCTTCGATTGAAATTGCCAACCGGTACGGACGATTGGGGCGTGCATTTTCCGGCCTATGGAACAATCACGTCCAGGCCGCGCGCGATGACGATCGGGCCGCTATAGTTTTCCCTGATTTCCCGCACCATGTCCTCCGGCTTGGCATTGCCGATCAGGATCCAACGGCGGGTGGCAGGGTCTTTAGCTTCTCGGGCGCCGATCCTGTGGTTTATAAGGGTCAGCGTTCAGAGCCCACTTCATTCAGAAACGCGGCGCGGCATCGCGGCCGCCCGTGAAAAGTCAGATCGTTTGATCAGAAGCACGCCAAGGAAACCGCCGGCGATAACATCGAACGCCAGGCAGAAACCGGGCCACCACGCCGGGACACCGGGATTTTCGATGAGCAGATGGTGAAAAAAGTCAAAAACCCCATGTCCAGCCAGAGCCGCGACTACAATCCAGAGATTGGTTTTGAATCCCGCCACAGCAATAGCCAGGAAACAACCCGCAACAAGCGATTCGATCCATATCGTCTGGGCGGAGGCCCCCATGGCGGCAAACAGGATGTAGTAGGTGCCAATGACGGCCAGCACAGTTGGGTAGAAAACACGATCACGGTCGAGCCCGGCAACCAGCGCGAACGCGAGCACTGCCAGCGAAAGAATAACGCCGATCACGTATTCCATATGCCAGCTTTCATCCGGATGCACCCAGACGCACGGCTGGATCATAGCACTCACTTACACCCACGTGACGATATTCGCTCGAGTTTCCGGATGTCCAGTCCTCGACGATTTTTCAAGCGCGGGTTTTCCCCCTTGTAGAGCCCCTGTCCACAGAATGATCTGCATCACGGGGGGGGGGGCACTCTCGATGACTCTGGACCTGTGCCCCGCAGTTTCGCATCAACCTCATGTCGCAAACCACGCGTTTCGCACTACAATAGATGGCAACAAATTTCCGCTGAGGTGATTGCCGTGAAAAACAGACTGTTCCTTACAACCCTGGTTGCGGGGCTGATTACGATTGTGGCCGCCCTATGCGGTGCCGGGACGGCATGGGCCCAGCAGGCGCCCGCCACGGAAATCGTCGGAGGTCCGGGCGGCAGCGCCTTTTTGGATGCGGCGCCTCCGCCGGGGGCTCGCGTGGTGGAGGTGCGGGTACGTTCCGGGCAATACGTGGATTCGGTGCAGCTGGTCTATATGCTGAGCGACGGGCACTCCGTCGTGGGCCCTCGGCACGGCGGCAATGGCGGTAACCTCAGCGTGTTTCGTCTCGATGCCGACGAATATCTCATTGGGGTATCGGGCCGTACGGGTTCCTACATTGACTCGATCGAATTCCAGACCAACAAGCGGACTTCCCCCACGTTCGGCGGGAACGGAGGCAATCGCGATTTCCAGGTGGAAGTTCCGGACAACACCCGGGTCGTGGGTTTTGCCGGGCGCGATGGGCAATACCTGGACGCCATCGGCCTGACATTCGTCCGCATGCGCCGCGGAATTTTCTCGGGTCCCGGAGGCGCGCCGCAGCCCGGCGAAACGTCCGTTGCGGGTGGCTCGGGCGGCACCCCCTTTGCGGACGGCGATGTTCCCGCGGGAACCCGTGTGGTCGAGGTGCGGATCCATTCGGGAAGCTACATCGATTCGATTCAAATGATTTACAACATCCCCGATGGCCGCGTGCTCGAGGCGGACAGGCACGGCGGAAACGGAGGCCGCCCCGCGAGATTCCAACTTGCGCCGGGTGAATACATCGTCGGGATCTCCGGCCGCTGCGGCACCTATGTGGACTCGGTTCGCATACACACCAACAGGCGTACTTCGCGGCTTTTTGGAGGGAATGGCGGGGACAGGGAATATCGAATCAACATCCCGGAGGGAAACCAGGTTGCGGGGTTCGTGGGCCGCTCGGGAAACTATCTGGACGCCATCGGCCTTATCTACCAGAGGATTCGCGGTCCGCAACGCCGGTACCGTGACCGCGACCGTGACCGCCGCCGCGACCGCGACCGGTAAAACGGAGCTGGGGTGGTTTGCGGATGAAGCACTGCAGGGGCGCGGCATGCCGCGCCCCTGCAAATGTTCTTCGCTGTTCGCTCAGGGGGCAATCACGTCCAGATCGTTGGCGATAACGATCGGGCCGTTATAGTTCTCGCGGAGAACGTGCACCAGATCTTCTTCCGAATCACCTCCGAGGAGGCTCGAATGGGTCACAATGAGCATTTTCGCTTTGGCCTTGGTGGCAATCTTTCCCAGCTCGGTTGCGCTGGTATGAAATTCACTTTCGTACTTCATCCACTTATCCACCGGCGTGTTAGCTTTGTTGCCGGGCACACCCCTCCCCACATACACCTCGTGAATCAGGGCGTCGCAGCCGTTGCAGGCGTCGATTACCGACTGGGTGGGTGAAGTGTCTCCGGAAAAGACGATCGACCTGCCATCCGCGTCGAAGCGGTAGCCGAGCGCTTCCTTCCAGGATCCATGATGGACAAGAAATGCCTTCACGCTGATGTTTTCGTCCTTATAGATATTTCCGGGTTGTATATCGTGCGCCTCGACTTTGTAACCCGTCTTGTTGCCTTCCTCCAGGCCGGTTGTGCGGATACGAATGTCTTCTTTATAAGCTTCGAGAATGTGTTCGGCCATTTCCTTCGTGCCTTCCGGTCCGTACAGGCGCAACGGCTTGGTCCGTTCAGCGGTCCAGGGAGTGAGAATCATGTCAGGCAATCCGAGCGTGTGATCGCTGTGCAGGTGCGTCAAGAACGCAATGTCGATATCGCGTGGCCGGAGAGCGGGAATCCCGCGCCGGAAGGCCGTATCGGCCCGCCGGATCACGCCGGTCCCGGCATCCACCATGTACGCCTTCCCATTCGCAATGATCGCCAGCGCGGGTCCCTGGCGATAGGCAACGGGCGTCGGCTTCCCCGTTCCCAGGAAAACAATCTCCACGCTTTTTGTGGCGGGTCGTTGTGCCTGTGCGCCACACGGGATTGCGGCTGCAAGAGACACCAAAGCAATGAACAGAAAACGTGCCGAGCAAATCCCGGCCGGCCGAATTGGCATGATCGAATCTCCTTGTGATTTCGAATTTGACCGCTGGCTGAACGTACAGTCTGAAAATATCCCCTTAACGCCCATCCATATCACGTCGGGAAAACTACGGAACGCTTCTGATCCACGCCAGGATGGGTGCGGAAACGGTTTTGTCGCCCGAATCCACAGAAAATGGCTCGGACATGTGGCTCTCGCCCTTCATCACCACCAGCATCGGACAATGCCCTTTCCCGTCCACAGCCTTCGCACCATCCAGCTTGCACAATTCATCGTGCAAAGCCTGGTTGAAGGCGCTGGGCTGGCCGTTCACAACTCCGGGATCGAACTCGGCCGATGCCAGAAAGATTTTGGCGCCGGTCTTCTCCAATCCAGGCAGGCTGGAGCGCTTGATCCGTTCGGCCCGGGAAACTTTCGGCGCTCTCCCCGCTCGAACCGTTCCTTCCGGCATGAGGACGGGACCTCCGGGTTGCCCCGGGGCCTTACCGGGAAGCGCGCCGCTATTGGCGGTGCTGGGACCTTCGCCGCAAGCGGCCCCCATGCCGGATAGAGGATTTCCCTGGTCCGGTGCAGCGGGGGGAACGGGGTTGCTGCCGTCGGGGCGCAGGATATTGAACTGGCCGGACATGAAAACGATGCCCTTCAGGCCGATGCCTTTGGGCCCGTACAATTCCGGATGCCCGGCATAGATACCGACCGGACCATTCGCCGCCGAATGCGCCCAGATGAATATCCGGTTGGGATTCCCCTGGTATTTGGAAATATTCGCCTCGACCCACCGCAGCATGGCGGAAACGTCTTTTGCGCCGGCGTAAAAATCCGGCGGCGCGCCCGGGGCAAGGCCGTGCCGCTGCATCAGGACGCCGACCATTCCGTTTTTCGTGGCCCAGCGCGCGATGTTGTCGTTGAACGCGTTGGCTTCCTTGTTTTGGATTTCGATTTTGGTGCCGGGTCCCCCGGCAACGTAAATCAAAACAGTGCGCGATGAGGGACCATTTTCGGCATGGAAGATATCCACGACGTCATTGGGATCGGGACCAAAGGAAACGTCGCGCTCGATGGTGATCCCCGGATACAGAGGAACCTGATTGCTGGGCTTGCCCGTTTTTTCCATTTCCAGGTACTGGTCCGCGACCTCTTCCGGCGGCATCAGCGGCCGGTAAATCTTGGCCGTGCAACCCGGATCGACGATCGGCCCGATTTTCTGCAGCTTGGCCTCGATATCCGCAGGCACCTGCGCGTGTGCGACCCCTGCAGAGAGAACGGCCACCAGCGCCGCGAAGACCAGGGCGTGATGCAGGCAAAATGTCCTCCTGGCGTCTCTCCGGTCGTCGCTCTGGTCACAGCCCTCGCGAATCCGCGCGGAATTCATTTTTCCTCCTCGCCTCCACTTTGGGCAAAACCCTATGCCTATCGCGCCGCAGTGTCAACCTCAGGCCGCCCCGTGAAACGCAAGGACGGCCGATCGAACCGATTGCAAGATTATTCAATCCGGAACGGCTGTGTGATATCCTCGCCCCGGCAGCGATCTTAATCCTAAACAACCCATGGCTTGTCCAAACCATTTCGATCATGCACGCAATCGGGCAGTTGGGCAAACCATTCACGAGGGCAATTCTTCGATGAAAGAGGTATGACATGAAAAGCAGACTGGCGGCAATCTTCGCCATGGCTGTCGGCCTCCTGATGATTAGCGCGCCGGCGTTCGCGCACCATGGCGGGTCGGAGTATGACTCGAACCACCTGATTACACTGAAAGGAACCGTGACGGAATTCGTTTGGGCCAACCCGCATTGCCAGATTTATGTCGACGTGAAAGATGAGGCCGGGAAGGTCGTGAACTGGGGCATTGAAACCCTCGCTCCGGCCGTGCTGAAGAGGGCTGGCTGGAGTCCTAAAACCTTACATGCCGGGGAGCAGGTCACGGTCACGATCGCGCCAAGCAAACGGGGCACACCGATCGGGATGATTCGCAAAATTATATTGGCAAACGGCGAGGAATTAAAAGGCGGATCCATTGCCGGCGACCCGCCGACGCAGCCACAACCATAAGATATCGCGAAACCGTTGTGGCAAAGCGGAGCCTCATTTTTTGCACGTGCGATTTGTGATTTCGCTTATGGTTCACATGCTGCATGTGAGCCGCGAAAGGAGTTTGGGAATGCGAAGCCGCGTAATTTATTTGATGGCCGCATTGGCGGCAGTACTTGTTCTCCCGGCGGGCACGATTGCGCAGACCGCCCAGAAAATCGGTGTGACCAAGACCAGCGCCAAAGCGGAAGCCTACGACCCGCATGACTTTTCCGGCATCTGGAATCCCGCACCGGCCATGCAACCCAAGGGCGAAGTCAATCCGCTCGACCTTGGCGGCAACCCGAATCCCCTGCCTCCTTTTTCACCGGAGGGGCTGGCGAAGTACGAGGCGAACAAGAAGTTCATTGCCAGGGGAGCGGTCCTGGATTGCGACCCCTATGGCACGGCGCGCAACTTCTTTACGCCAAGGCCATTTGAAAATATTCCAACCCGCAACCGGCTCCTGCAGCACTTCGAGTATTACGACAACTGGAGAGAAATCTGGACCGATGGACGGACTTTCCCGGACGATCTGGAACCCGACTTCATGGGGTATTCGATCGGCAAGTGGGAGGGAAACACGTTTGTCGTGGAATCGCGCGATTATAACGGCAAGCAGTTTCTCACCTGGCAAGGTTTCCCGCTCAGCCCGTCCATGCACCAGACCGAGCGCTGGCAGCGGGTGGATCATGACACATTGAAGATCGTCTTTACATTTGACGATCCCAAAATGTACGCGAAGCCCTGGTCGATCACGTACTTTTACAAGCTGAAGCCCACCTGGGTGCTGGACGCGCATCCTTGCACGCTTTCGGCGCTCCGGGAGTACGAGGAACGCATCAGCAACGTCGACAAGCTTCCCGGCAACGGGTACAAGCCCAAGAAATAGCGCGAGTCCGGCGTCACCGGTGCAGCAGGCGCATCAGCCCCACCGCAGCGTGGGAAAGGCGCGCGCCGCGGCGCGACACCAGATAAAGAGACCGCGGCATCTTGAGTTGCCGGATGCGGACTTCGGCGAGCAGTTTCCTTTCTACTTCCCAGCGGACGCACATTCTGGGCACGATGGCTACGCCCATGCCCATTTGCACAAAGCGCTTGATGCTTTCGATCGTGGGCATTTCGATGTCGCGATGCAGCGGTGTGCGGTGCTTCTCGAACAGCTGAATGACGCGCGAGCGGTAGGGCGACTCGACGTTGTGCGCGATGAACGCTTCCTCGCCTAATTCCTTGATGTCCACCGAGCGGCGGCGCGCCAGCCTGTGCTTGGGCGGCACGACGAACGCCAGCTCATCCCGCAGAATTTCCACGGCCGTGAGTTTCGGGTCCTGCGGCACATAGGATACCGCGCCCAGGTCCAGGCGGTAATTCAGGACTTCCTGCGGGATGTCGCGGGACAGCGTGCGGTGCATGATGAGCTTCACGCCGGGATACAGTTTCCGGTATCGCGCCAGGGCCGGCAGCAGGGCGTGGATCGAGCTTTCGTTCACGCCGAGGGTGAGTTCGCCGCGGCCCAGGCTTCTGAGGTCTTCCATTCCCTTCTGGATTTCGTCGCGCAGGTTCAGCAGGCGTTCGGCATAGTCGCGCAGGAGTTCGCCCGCGTCGGTGAGCTTCACCTGGCGCGCGCCACGCACCAGCAGCGGTTGTCCGACCGACTCTTCGAGCTTGCGGATGACGATGCTCACCGCCGGCTGCGTGCGGTAGAGCTTTTCTGCGGCGCGGGAAAAGCTTTGTTCCTTCGCGACCGTCAAAAAGACGTGCAGCTGGGACAGATCCATGAATCCCCTCCAGCAGAACGGGCTACAGCCTGTCCTGCTTCCGCCGCGAAATGCTTGCGGCACTTGTATAATGATTCCTTATAGGACACCCAACTATTATAAATTTGATCTGCTTGCCGTTCCAGTGTGAAATAGAGCGTGCAGGAGGCTGCCATGGATATCGTACGCATTTTTGACACAACATTGCGGGATGGAGAACAGTCCCCCGGCTTTTCCATGACGGTAGCGGAAAAACTTCGCATGGCGCATCAGTTGGAAGCCCTCGGCGCGGACATCATCGAGGCCGGCTTCCCCATCGCGTCGCCCGGAGACCTGGAAGGCGTGCGCGAGGTAGCTCGCGCGATCCGCGGTTGCACCGTGGCCGCGCTGGCGCGCGCCCGACGTGACGACATTGACGCCGCGCTCAACGGCCTTTCCGGAGCGGCGCATCCCCGCCTGCACACGTTTCTGGCGACTTCCGACCTCCATCTCCATTACAAGCTGCGCCTGACGCGCGAAGAGGCGCTGGAAGCGATTTCCACGAACGTGCGTTATGCGCGCGAACACTGCGCGGAAGTTGAATTTTCCGCCGAGGACGCCAGCCGCACCGACATCGATTTTCTGTGCAAAGCGGTGGGCATGGCGGTCCGCGCCGGAGCAACGACCATCAATCTCCCGGACACGGTCGGCTACGCGGTGCCCGAGGAATACGGAGCGATGTTCCGCCGCGTCATCGAGTCCCTGGACGGGGCCGACGGAATCACGCTAAGCGCGCACTGCCACAACGATCTGGGCATGGGCGTGGCCAATTCCCTGGCCGCCGTACAAGCGGGCGCGCGGCAACTCGAATTAACGATCAACGGCATTGGTGAGCGAGCCGGCAATGCAGCGCTTGAGGAAGTTGTCGTTTTGCTGCGCGTGCGGCAAGCCTCCATCGGCGTGACCACAAATATTCACCTGGAGCAGCTCTACGCGACCAGCCGTCTGCTCTCCGAGATTACGGGTGTACCGGTAGCGCCCAACAAGGCCATCGTAGGCGCCAATGCCTTCGCGCACGAGGCGGGTATCCACCAGGACGGCATCCTCAAGAATCCCCTGACGTACGAAATCATCTCTCCCGAAGCGGTCGGCGTTCCCAAGCGGTCCCTGGTCCTCGGCAAGCATTCGGGCCGCAATGCGCTACGCGTCGCTCTGGTGGAGATCGGTTACGACCCATCGCCCGAGGAACTCGCCGAATGCTACAAACGCGTTTCCGCGCTGGCCGATGAATCCAAAAACGTCAGCACGCGCGATCTGCTGGCGATTGCGCACAAGGTGATGCGCAAACGCGGCTCGGAAACCGCCGTCGCTGCCGAGTAAACCGTTTTTCAGAAAACGCTTTCCCCTTTTTTGTTATGGGGAAAAAAGCGTGCCGCCCTGCCGATTCCAAACATCCTCGCGCCCGACATAAACTGACAAGAACTGACAAGATCGGGAATCCCGACTATACTTTCCGACCGGGACGCGCAGGATTACAATAGAGCGGTCATTCACGCTGCGCGGAGAAGCTCGCAGGCTCAAACCGGGACACAACCACAACCATGACCAGTCAGACGAAGAAAATTGTTCTCTTACCGGGAGACGGCATCGGCCCCGAAATCGTTCAAGTGGCCGTGCGCGTATTGAAGCAGTGCGCCAGCCAGTTTGGCCATCATTTTGAGTTTAACGAGTTCCCCTTCGGCGGGTGCGCCATTGACGCCGCGGGAGAGCCGCTGCCCGCTGAAACGCTGGCGGCGTGCCGCGCGGCGGATGCGATCCTGCTTGGGGCGGTCGGAGGGCCCAAATGGGATGCGCAACCCATCGGCAAGCGCCCGGAAAGCGGCTTGCTTGCGTTGCGCAAGCAGCTCGCCCTGTACATCAATCTGCGTCCCATTGATTTGCGCGCATCGCTGCAGAGCCTTACCCCATTGAAGGCGGATCGAGCCACGAACGTGCACATCGATTTCGTGCGCGAGCTTGCGGGAGACATTTATTTCGGCGAGCACCGCGTCGAAGCCGACCCCAGCGGAGAGCGCGCCACCGACGTGGCTGCGTACAACACCGCGGAAGTCGAACGCGTCGCCCGATACGCCTTTGCGCGAGCGGAAACGCGGGCGTGGAAACTCGCGTCAGTCGACAAGGCCAACGTGCTATCCACTTCGCAGCTCTGGCGCAGGACGGTGACGCGCATGGCCGAGGATCATCCGCGCGTGAAACTCGAACACCTGTACGTGGACAATGCCGCGATGCAGCTCGTGCTGGCTCCTGCGCAGTTTGACGTGATCCTCACCTCCAATATGTTCGGTGATATTTTGAGCGATCTTGGTGCGGCTCTGGTCGGCTCGATCGGCCTGATTCCCTCGATGAGCTGCGGGCCGGGGCCGTCGCTGTACGAACCGATTCACGGTTCGGCGCCGTCGCTGGCGGGAAAAGATGTCGCTTGCCCGGTGGGCACGATTCTTTCCGCGTGCATGATGTTGCGTGAAAGTTTCGGGCTTCTGCGCGAAGCCGAATGGATCGAATCGGCGGTGGACCATCTTTTTTTGAATGGAATTCGCACGCCGGACATCTTCGAACCGGGCACAATCCGGGTTGGCTGCAGCGAATTTGGCGAGCGGCTGCTCGCGGAAATGGGTGCGACACGCGCCCAACAACATCACCAGGGTTCCGGGGCATAGCTGAACGCGCAAACCAATTTCCTGAACTCAGCCGCGGGACCCGAGGGCCGTGCTTTACAGTTCTCCCACCGTGGCAGATACGCGGTAAGCCCTTGCGAATCAGACCCCAAGAATGGTAGTTTCAACCTGGTCAGACCTGGGTGATTCTTTTCTACTACTGGATTGGAACTCACCATTGAGTGATCAGCCCTCTCAATTCGATTCCAACAACGGCCACCACGTTTCTGGGAGCAGAGTTTCAGTTCCCGAGCAGACGGATCTCCACGCCCTGACGTTTTGGCGCGTGGAAGGCAGCCTGGCGGACCTCGGTGCCGTCCGCCCTGTGGGATATTTCACCTGGAACTCCCAAACATTCGCGGGGCGGTGGGCGCGCCGTGGAGGCATGCTCCTGCTGGCGCTGATCCGGCCGTTTCTGTATGCCAGCCACCGCGTGTTCGCCACGCGCGTGCTGCATACCCTGTTGTCCGGGGTCACGCAGGACCGCCTGGACCTGCTGGGCGAGGAATACTTCGAATACGTCTTGAAGAAAAAGCTCAAACCGGAAGGTGTGGAACGCCTGAGGGAATGCATCCGGGAAAAGGGCGCTGAGAACGTGGTGCTGGTCAGCCAGGGGCTCGACCATGTGATGCGCCCCCTCGCGCAGTACCTGGGCGTTTCGCGCCTCGTGTCCAACCGGATCGAGTTTCGCGACGGGATCGCCACGGGACGCCTGCTGGACCCCGTAATACGCCCTCGCAGCCCCCTTGGATGGGCCCTGGAGCGCGGCGCCGACGGCACGGTGCCCGCAGACCGGCTGTTGCGTAACCTGGGCTTTACGGCGCGTCCGGAACTGCTCCAGAGGGCGATCCTGCCCGCCGGACGGCCGAAAATGGCGGCTCCTCGCGCCCTGGTCACATTTGATGCGGACCAATCTGCCGAACCCCTCTCTGTGCGCCGGACGCTGGCGGGCAGAAACATCCTGTTAATCGGCGTTACCGGGTTCATCGGCAAGGTCTGGGTAGCGCAGCTTTTGAGTGAAGTTCCGCAGATCGGGAAAATTTACTTGCTCATTCGCCGCCAACGCACCACCACCGCGCAGCGGCGCTTTGAGAAAATATTCGAGGAATCGCCGGTCTTCGACCAGTTGCAGGAGAGTCTGGGGGAAAAGTTCGCGGACTTCGTCGCCGAGCGCGTCGAAGTGGTCGAAGGAGACGTCAGCCAGCCGGGGCTGGGCCTGGCCCCTGGTATCCGCGAGCATCTGAGCCGCACGGTGGACCTGGTGGTGAACAGTTCCGGGCTGACGGATTTCAATCCGGACCTTCGCGAGGCGCTGGCGAGCAATGTTGCCCCGGTCATTCACCTGATCGACTTCCTGCGGTCTTCGGACCACGCGGGGCTGCTGCATCTCTCCACGTGTTACGTTGTGGGAGCAAGGGACGGCCGGGTCAACGAAGAGGTCGTTCCCAACTACACGCCGCTGGGCGTTCCCGATTTCGATGCCGAGCGCGAATGGAAATCCCTGTTGGAAGTCGTGCAGCATGCGGAATCCCGCGCGGAGAGCTTCGAAATCACGGCTGCGCTGCACCGGCAAGTACTGGGAAAGCATCGAGGCGGCGAGATCCCTTCCGGCCCCGAGCTGGAAAATTTAATCCGGAAGAACCGCATGCGCTGGCTGCGCAATCGGCTGACGCGCGCGGGCACGCGCAGGGCGCGCCGCCTGGGCTGGCCCAATACATATACGTTGACAAAATCGCTCGCCGAATCCCTGATCGTGCGATACGGCGCGGGGCTGCCCATCGCGATCGTGCGGCCTTCGATTGTCGAGACATCGACCCACCAGCCCTTCCCGGGCTGGAATGAGGGCATCAACACGTCCGCCCCGCTTTCCTATCTGCTGGGCACGTATTTCCGGCAGTTGCCCTCCAACGAACGCAAGTGCCTCGACGTGATACCCGTGGACATGGTTTGCCGGGGGATGACCCTGATTGCCGCGGCCATCATCGCGCGCCGCCACAAGCGGATCTATCAGCTGGCCACGTCGGCAAGCAATCCGTGCAACATGGGCCGCTCCATCGAACTGACCGGTCTGGCTCACCGCAAGCACTTCCGGGCACAGCAAAGCATGGAAAACTGGATGCGCATGCAGTTCGACACGATTTCCGTGTCCAAATCGCGCTACGAAAATTTTTCGGTTCCCGCGCAGAAAGCCTTGATCAGAGTCATCAACCGCGCCGCTTCCGCCCTGCAGATGAAACGGCCTCCCCTGGCCCGGCAGGAACGCGATCTGGCGCGCGTCGAGAAGCTCATCGAGCTCTACGAGCCGTTCATCCTGCACAACGAGCAGGTGTTCGAATCCGAAAACGTCCAGCTGCTTTCCGCGGCTATTCCGCAGGACGAACGCGCGGCATTCGGTTATGATCCTTCCGAGATCGACTGGTGGGAATATTGGATCAACATCCATATTCCGGCTCTGCGGCGCTGGGTGTACCCGCTGATCGAGGGGCGTGCGCCGGAATCCCGGCCACGCCGTGTATTCTCTCCACAGCGCGCCCGTGATGGAGCCGAAAACCGCGAAGGCCTGCCGCACGCGGGGGCGGCGTCAGGCGCAGGGACAAAAAACTAATCCATGGCCATCTTTCTGACCGGTTCAACCGGCTACATCGGCGCGCATATCGCCGCCATCCTGCTGGATCGCCACACCGACCGCCTGAACTTGCTGGTGCGCGCGAAAACCGAACACGAGGCCAAACAGCGCCTGTGGCACGCCCTGCAACTGCATCTGGATTTTCCCCAGGTCGCCGACGCTCTGGATTCCCGTATTTCCATTTATCGCGGGGACCTCACCGACGCGCGGTTCGGCCTGGACGCCGCCGAATATTCGCGCCTGGTGGGAACCACCGAGTCGGTGATCCACTGCGCGGCTTCGCTCAACCGCAAATCGGAAAAGAGCTGCCTGAACGTGAACCTGCGCGGCACGCTGGAAGTCGCGCAACTGGCCCGCCGCGCGCAGGATGCCCACGGCTTGCGCCGCTTCAGCCAGGTTTCGACCGTCGCCGTGGCGGGCGAGCGCAGTCATGAAGTGGTCACCGAGGACGCCTCCATCGACTGGAACCGCTCGGATTACGATCCCTACGCGCGCACAAAAAAATTCTGCGAGCACATGGTGCGGGAACTTCTCCCGGAAGTTTCCCGGACGGTATTTCGCCCCAGCATCGTGCTGGGCGACAGCCGCCGCCCGGAAACAACGCAATTCGACATGGTTCGCGCGTTCGTGTTTTTAGCGGGATTGCCGTTTCTGCCGTTTCGCCCAACCGACCGCATCGATATCGTTCCCGTGGACTACGTGGCGGAATCGGTCGTCCTGCTGCACCAGAAAGCGAATCCGCTTCACGAGATCTACCACCTTTCTTCGGGAACCGGTTCCGAGACGTTCGGCCAGCTGACTCATGCGCTCGCCGAAGCCGCCGGAAAGATGGAACCGCTCTATTGGCCGGGGCTGGAACGCCCGTTTTCCTCCGCGGTGAACTGGTTGTCGCATTACCGCAGCGGAATTGGGCGGAGCGCCCTGCTGCTGAAGGTTTTCATGCCCTACCTGGTATGGGACACGGTTTTCGAGAACGCGCGGATTGTGGCGGAAATGGGACGCGCGCCGGAACCGTTTTCCAAGTATTGCTATCCGCTGCTTCGATTCAGCCGCGACCACCATTTCGCGTATCCGTACCTGGATTGGCCCGGTGCGGCCGAGCCGGTTCGCGAGGACGTTGCGGTCGCCGGGGCAGGCCGCGCGCAAGGATCGCACCCATGATGGATTTCGTCCTGCAGGCCTGGACGAGTTCGCTGATCGAAATGTCCCGCGTGCTCTGGATGTTTGGCGCGGGACGGCCCTGGCAGCCCGGCGAACCGCTGAAGCTGCTTTTCGCCGGATACAACGGCACGCGCAATACGGGATCGGATGTGCGCGTCGAAGAAATGCTGCGCCAGGTGCGGCGCGTGCTGGGCGAAAACAACACAGCTCTCAGCGTGATGACGCTGGATCCAAACCGTTCGCGCGGATACTTCTCCGGAACCACGCAGGTCCAGCTCCCCATGATCTTTCCGCCGTTCCTGTTCCGCGAAGTGCGGAAGTACGACGGTGTGATTGCGTGCGAAGGTTCGATGTTCAAGAGCAAGTTCACCAACGTGCTTTCGACGATGACGATTGGCGCCCTGGGCATCGCCTCCTCGGGAAACAAACTTTCGGTCGGCTACGGCGGCGAGGCGGGCACGATGGACCCGATGCTCGAAAAAATGTGCGCGCATTATTGCCATCGCTCGCTCATCATCACGAGGAATGAGGAATCGCAGGCGGTGTTGAGCAAGCTCGGCGTGCCTACCGAACTCGGCACGGACACGGCGTGGACATTTGAGCCGCACCCGCCCGAGCACGGGCGCAAGGCGCTATCCGATGCGGGATGGGACGGCCATACGCCGGTTCTCGCACTGTGCCCTATCAATCCCTTCTGGTGGCCCGTAAGGCCGTCTGTGTCGAAATGGATTGCCCGCAATGCTTTCGGCGCGTATAAGGAAAGCCACTACGGCTCCATCTACTTCCACAATTCCGGACCGGCCGTGGACGCCGCCTACAAGAAATATCTCGAGTCCATCGCAGGGGCCGTAAAAGCATTTCGCGCAACGCACAACGTGTTTCCGATCCTTGTGGCCATGGAGCGCCTGGACGCCCGTGCCTGCCAGGCGCTGGCGCCGCAATTAGGCGGGGCGCCCGTGTTCACCTCCGATGCGCATGACATGTACGAACTGGTGAGCATCTTGCGCTGCTGCAGCCTGATGGTTTCCTCGCGCTATCACGCCATGGTGACGTCCATGCCGGGGCTGGTTCCCTCCGCCGGTATCACCATGGACGAGCGCATCCGCAATCTGCTCCGCGAACGCGGCCACGAACATCTGCTGCTCACCGTGGACGATCCCGACCTGGAAGCGAAGCTGCTTGTCGTCATGGAGCGCCTCGCGGCGGACGCTGATGCCGTGCGCGACGGCATCGCCCGCTCGGTGGTGCGCAACCTCAAGACGATGGCGCGCATGGGAATGTACCTGGAGCGCGCCGTGCACAAAAGCTATCCGGAATTCCCTGTGCGATCGGGAGTGCACGGCTGGGAAGAATATCTTCCGCCCCTCAGCCCGAATCTCGAGCGGTTGCTGGAAAATCATGAAAGCGCGGCGACCGCGGCCGCCGGGAATAGACTTCCGTAGGACAGGCTTCAGCCTGTCTGATTTTTGCTCGTGTGAAATCTAAACCGGACAGGCTGAAGCCTGTCTTACTATGCGCGACGGAATTGTCTTGAAAACTCCACAGAGTTTTTGATCGGCAATGCGGGCGAGGCCATAACATTCGCAATGAACTTTCTCGAAAACATCTTCTCGCGCTTGCATGCCGCCGCCGGCCGCGTCGTGTTGACCGAAGCGCGCGAAGGCGGAGATGCCTGCGCAACCGGCGTGGACCTGCTCCAGCAGATTCAGATTGCTCGCGGCTATCTGCGCGCCAGCGGCCTGGCAAAAGGCGACCGCTGCGCCCTGGTCGCGCCGAATAGCATCCGGTGGGCCGCGCTCGATCTTGCGATTTTGGCCGAAGGGCTCATCGCCGTGCCGATGTACTCTCGCCAGGCCCCTGAGGAATTGGCCGCGATGCTGCGCGACGCCGAGCCCGGCTTGATCTGTTGTGGCGATGCCGCGTTGCGGGACGCGATTGGCGCCGCGTGGCAGCAATCCTGGGGCGCCGCGCCGCGCCTCGTGCTGTTCGACGCCATTTTTGGCGCGCCTCCGCAACCCGCTCAGGATGAGCCCGCCGCGCCCGTGGCCCTCTCGCCGCAGGATACGGTCGCCATTCTCTACACGTCGGGAACGTCGGGTGAACCCAAGGGCGTGATGCTCACCGTGGGAAACATCGACCACATGCTTTCCTGCACCACGGCGCGGCTCGATCAATTGATGGGCGCTCGCGATGTGCCGGATCGCGTCTTCCATTACCTGCCGTTTTGTTTTGCGGGATCGTGGATTCTTCTGCTGTCGTGCCTGTCGCGCATGAGCGTCCTCACCATGTCCATGGACCTGGCAAAACTTGCCGACGAACTCCGCAACGCAGCGCCAAACTATTTCTTGAACGTGCCGACGCTGCTGGAGCGTATTCGCACCGGCGTCGAAGACAACGTTCGCAAACGCGGCGGGGCGGTCGCAAAGATTTTCAATCATGCCAGGGCGGCATGGTCGCGCCTGAATGCGAACGCGCCCCGTCCATGGGATTTTTTCTGGCTGGGTCTGGCGGGCACATTCATCTTCCCTTCCATCCGCAAACGGCTGGGCCCGAATCTTCGCGCGCTGATTTGCGGGTCCGCTCCTCTGGCTCGCGAAACGCAGCTTTTTTTCATGATGCTCGGAATCCCAGTGCTGCAAGTTTATGGCCTCACCGAAACCACAGCCATCTGCACGATGGACGATCCGCGGCACATCAAGTCGGGACAAATCGAGCCCGGACGCGTCGGGCCCGCTATTCCCGGCATTGAAATGAAAATCGGCGAAAACGAGGAAATCCTTGTCCGGGGACCGAATATCTTTTCCGGTTATTGGCGTCGCCCGGAACAAACCGCGCAAGTGCTGCGCGACGGCTGGTTCCACACCGGCGATCAAGGCGACATGGATGCGAACGGGAACTGGCGGATCACGGGGCGGCTGAAAAACCTGATCATTCTGAATTCCGGCCACAATATCGCCCCGGAACCCATCGAGGAAGAACTGCTGCGGGCCATTCGGGGCGCGCAGCACGTCGTGCTGGTCGGCAACGGCCGGAGTTTTCTTGCGGCCATCGTTACCGGTGAAGTTGCTCGCGCGGAAATCGAGTCGCAATTGGAGCGGTTGAACGCTACACTGCCCCATTACCGGAAGATTCGCATGTTTCATGCGGCGAAGGAGCTTCTGACAATCGAAAACGGCCTGCTCACAGCCAATGGAAAGCTCAAGCGCGACGCCATCGCCGCGCGCTTCGCCGGCGAGATCGAAGGGATGTATGCGAAACCGGTTTGAGTAGAACAGGCTTCAGCCTGTTTTGTTTTGATTTGATTTTTTGTGGAAGCAGCAGAAGTCAAGAGTAGGACAGGCTTCAGCCTGTCTGGTTTCGATTTGCGTGAAACCGGCAGAAGTCAAAAGAAGACAGGCTGAAGCCTGTCCTCCTGACAAAAGGCTGAACGAATTGACGGATACAATGGACGCGTACAAAGGAAGATCGCTTTCCTGGCGGCTCGCCGATGGCGTCATCGAAGTGGCGCTGAACCACGCCCCGGCCAACGAAATCGGCCTGGCCATGCTGGCCGACCTCGAACACCTCGCCTCCTCGCTGACTGCGCTGGAATCCAGGGCCAGCGCGCTGATTCTCTACAGCGAACAGAAGGCGGGCTTTTCGGCCGGCGCGGATTTGCGCGAACTCTACACGCGGGCGCAAAAGATGGAGATGTCCTCCGCCGTACAAGGCGTCCGGGAATTTCTCGAGCGAATTCATGCGGCGCTCAACCGGTTGGACACGTCGCCGCTGACCACCATCGCGGCGGTTCACGGCGTCTGCTTTGGCGGAGGCTTCGAGCTGGCGCTGACCTGCGACCTGATCGTTGCCGACAAAATGGCGCGGTTCTGCTTTCCCGAATTGCGATTGGGACTAATTCCCGGCTTCGGCGGAATTCCCCGGCTGAAGCGCGACATCGGCAACGCCGTGGTGCGCGACCTGCTCCTCACCGGACGCAGCATTAACGCCACCAAGGCGCTCTCGGTGGGCCTCGCCAGCCAGGTGGCCGCCGAGGGCGAAGCGTTGCGCGTGGCTCGCGCCACGGCCGCGCAAGTCACGAAATTCGATCGTGGCACCTCCGCTGCGGCCAAACGCTTCATCAAGCCGCTTCCCGCGGAAGAGCTTCATCGCGAAATCGACATTTTCTGCGAACTCTTCACGCGCCCCGCCGTGATGGAGGGCCTGCGCAAGTTCGTCGAAGACACCGGAGCGCATCCGTATCTGCCATAATCCGGAAGCAATGGCCGGAAAAGCCTGTGTTCTTGTAAAATGGATGCACCCATGAGAACCATCGAACAAACAACCGACGAAATTCTGAATCTGGCCGCAACGCATTTCAAAGTGCCGCGCGCCGGACTCGATCCCGGCGACGATTTCTACAAGAAGCTGGGCATCGACAGCCTGCAGGCGCTGGAACTGCTCACGCGCCTGGAAAATCATTTCGGCGTCGAGCTTCCGGATTACGAAGTCCAGGGCGTCAGCGACTTCCATACCCTCGCCACGCGCATCCAGGCAAGGCTCTGAGCGCTCCGCGGAGCACGATACGACGGAATAAAACGATTCATTCTGTGAATTCCCCATATAATCTTGTGTTTCCGGGTGTGTCTGCGACTTTGCGGCTTTCTTTATGCTGGACCTGACAAAATACGAATCGCTGGGAGCGGCGCTGCGCGACGCGCTGGAACGCTGGCCGGACCAGGTGTGCCTGATCGAGGCGGACCGCGATCGCGAGCGCTCCCGCCTCATGTACCGGCAATTTCGGGAAATTGCGGAGCCGCTCGCGGCGGCCCTTGAAGATTCGGGATTTGCCGCAGGCGACCGCGCCGCAATCATCATGACCAATCAGCCGAAATGGCTGATTTCGGCGTACGCCGTGTTTTTCGTGGGCGGCGTCGTCGTTCCGCTGGATTACAAGCTCTCCGCCGGCGAACATCTTCAGCTGCTCGCGCACTCCAAGGCAAAAGTTCTGTTCGTCGAGTACCCATTGTGGCGGGCCATCACGCAAGCGCCTGGTTTCCACGAGCATCGCCTGCGAACGATTCTGGTGACCGAGGCGCCGCCCAACGCGGACCTGGCGGGCGCACTGCGCTGGGAGAAATTTCAGGCGGCGCACGCGCCGGAATTTCGGCCACGCACGCGAAAAGATACGGCCTGCATCGTGTATTCGTCGGGAACCGGCGGGCGGCCAAAAGGGTGCGTGTTGACGCACGGCAATTATCTCGAGCAGTGCAAATCGCTCACGGCGCTTTATCCTTTTTGGCCCGGCGTGCGATACCTCAGCATTCTTCCCACCAATCATGCGATTGATTTCATGGTGGGATTCATCGGGCCGTTCACCTGCGGCGCGACGGTCGTGCACCTGCGAACGCTCCGGCCCGAATTTGTGCGCGAGGCGTTCACGCGGTACAAGATCACGTACATGAGCCTGGTTCCGCTGGTGCTCAAGAATCTGCAAAAAGGTCTGCAGACCCGCTTTGCCGAGTTGCCTCCGGCTAAGCGAAAATTGTTTAACGCGCTGGTCGGCTTGAACAAGGCGCTCACGCGCCGCCGCCCGAATCTCGCCCTCAGCCGCCGTCTTCTCAAGCAGGTTCATCAGGCGTTTGGCGGCGAACTACGCGCCTTGTTCGTCGGCGGCGCGTTCACCGAGCCGCAGACGCTGCAATTTTTCTACGATCTCGGCATCCCGGTTGCCAACGGCTATGGCCTCACCGAGGCGGGAACCGCCGTTACGCTCAACGATTTCAATCCGGTCCGCACGGATACCGTGGGACGCCCGCTGCCGGGAGTGGAACTGCGCATCGATCATCCCGACGCGGAGGGAGTCGGCGAAGTCGCGATCCGCAGCAAAACCGTGATGTCGCACTATCTTGACGATCCGGAATTGACCGCGGAAACCATCGTGGACGGCTGGCTGATGACCGGCGACCTTGGCCGCATGGACGCCGCGGGGCATTTGCAGCTCCTCGGCCGGAAGAAAAACATGATCGTCACGGCCGAAGGGAAAAATATTTATCCGGAAGACATTGAAACCGCGTTTGAAGGGCTTCCCGTAAAGGAGTTTTGCGTCTTTGCGGCCAATTACATCTGGCCACAGCGCACCATGGCCGGCGAGCAGCTTGTGCTCGTGCTGCATCCCGAGCCCGGAAAAACAGTCGATGACGCGCTGCGGACGGAAATCTCGCGCCGCAATGCGCGGCTATTGAATTACAAACGCATCAGCGGTTACGCCGTGTGGGACGAGGACTTTCCGCTCACGGCCTCGATGAAAATCAAGCGCGCCGTGCTCGCCGAGCGGATCGGCAAGCGGCTGGACCGCGACACGGTGGTTGCACTGTGAGCGAGCGCTATTTCACGATCGTGAATCCGGCTGCCGGCGGCGGGCGCTGCGGTAAACTGGCGCCGCGCGCCCTCGATCGTCTGCGCGCCGCGGGTTTCGATCTCGAAGTGCGCGAGACGCACGCCCCGGGCGAAGCCACGGCTCTTGCGCGCGACGCGTATGCCGGGGGATATCGCAACTTCATTGGCGTGGGAGGAGACGGCACGGGCTTCGAAATCGTCAACGGACTGTTCCCTGCCGCTCTGACCGAGGGGCGTGCGACGCTCGGATTTCTCCCGCTGGGCACGGGCAATTCGTTTCTGCGCGATTTCACAGGTCGCGGCGCAGAATACGCCATCGAAGCGATCCTCGCCCGACGCCGCCGATCCTGCGACGTCATCCGTTTGGAGCACGCCGGAGGTTCCCTTTTTTACATCAACACGCTGAACATGGGATTTGCGGCGGATGTAGCCACGTTGACCAATCGGCGGTTAAAATTCCTGGGCGAGTTCGGCTATCTGGTTGGCGTGCTGGTATCGCTGGCGCGGCTTCGCCGGCGGCCGTTCCCGCTGCGGGCCGACGGCGAACGCGACGACCGCCGCTGCCTGTTTGTGGCCTTCAGCAACAGCAAGTATACGGGCGGCAAGATGATGATCGCGCCGCACGCGGCCATTGATAGCGGAGCAATCGAATACGTGCATTGGGGCCCGATCGGGCGCCTCGGCCTAGTGCGTAACCTGCCGAAGCTGTTTGACGGTTCGCACATGAAGCACGCGATGGCTTCGCGGCGCACCGCGGTACGTATCGACTTCGAACTCCCGGAACCCGTGGACGTGGTTGTGGATGGCGAAGTGCTTACACTCAAGGTGGAATCGCTCGAAGCGCTCCCCGGAGCGCTGGATGTAATCGTATGAACGGCGAAAGCGAACAGCACATTTCGGTTCCCGCGGCGGAAGGGTCGTCCGAGGCGCACGGCGCGCGCCGCGTCTGGGCCATCCTGCGCAGCTCGGTTCACTGGCTGCTTTGCGCGGCGTATTTCTTTCCCGTGTGCAGCTTTCTGGTGCTGCTGGGCATTTTCGTCGATCCGCGCAAAAATGACGGTGCGCAGCGCATGCTTTGCCGCACGACCATGAAGCTGGCAGGAGCGAAGCTCGTTGTCCGGCGCGCGCCGGGCTTCGATCCCAACCGCACCTGCTTTCTCCTGATCAATCACGTCAATCTGTTCGATCCGTTCGTGCTCTACGCCACGGTGCCGCAATTTTTCCGCGGCCTGGAGCTGGAATCGCATTTTCGCATTCCCGTCTACGGCTGGATGATGAAGCGTTTTGGGAACGTTCCCGTTCCGGACAACAATCGCCCGTCCGATTTGAAGCGCATGTGGCGGCTGAGCCGCGCCGCGCTGGATTCCGGCGTGAGCCTGGCAGTTTTCGCCGAAGGGCAACGCACGCTCGACGGGCGCGTGGGACCGTTCAAGGACGGCGTGTTCCGCATGGCATTGCAGTTCGGAACGCCGATTATTCCGGTCAGCGTGGTCGGCGCGTTTGAATTCAACAAAAAGACAAGCTGGCTGCTCCGGCCGGGAACCGTTACGGTGTATCTGCACGACGTGATCGAAACGAAGGACCTGCGCAAGGAAGATGTCCCGGCGCTGCGCGACCGCGTTCACGCCATCATTGCGCGGCCGATCGATCAAGCGCTCGACGGGGCGCTCGACGGGGCGCTCGACGAAGCGTTCGACGGGACCCACGACGCCCCGCGAAAAAACTGATTTCATTCATTATTGAGGAAATATCGCGGAAATAAGTTACAGCGAGAGGCGAATTTTGGGCAGCGTGCGCCCGGCCTTGGTTTCCTGCCAGGTGAAAACGATGCGGTGAATCACGGTGAGCGTGGCAACCACGGCGATCACCCACAGCGCCGGCGCCATGCGGTTAAACAGGCCGCCAAGAATCAGCAGGACCATGCGTTCGGGGCGCTCCATGAATCCCACTTTGCAAAGCGGGATCAGGGATTCGGCGCGCGCCCGCGAATAGCTCACCATCACCGAACCCGCCGTCGCCACCGCCGCCAGAATCACGTAGGAGGTCCGCCCCGCCTGCGCGTAATACACCAGCAAACCCATATAGAGCGCCATGTCCGAGTAACGGTCCAGCGTGGAATCAAAAAACGCGCCAAACGCGGTTACGCGCTTTTCGCGGCGCGCCACCTGCCCATCCAGCATATCCAGAAAAGCGGCGAAGAAAATCACCATGGCCCCGGAGCGGAAATTCCCCATCGCAAACAGGACGGCCGCCCAGCCATTCACCAGCAGCCCGAAAAACGTGAGCATGTTCGGGTTGATCCCGGTGGAGGCAATCACGTGCACAATTTTTTCGAGCAGCCAGCGGCCGCCTTCGCCAATTTTGCGTGTAATCATGTTTTTTTATGCGCCGAACTGCGACAATCCGTGCTGCCGCATCATACGCTACCCGGCCTCAACCCCTCAAGCAGAACAGACGCCTCTTCACTTGACCCTTCTATCACCGGCCCGTTATGATGTTTCTCACGAGTTTGGCGTATTTGTTCCGAGTTGGGCCTGTAGCTCAGGTGGCTAGAGCGCACCCCTGATAAGGGTGAGGTCGGTAGTTCAAGTCTACCCAGGCCCACCAATTCCTCCGCTAATGCCGTTCTATTTCTACGTTTTGCAGAGCCGGACCATGGGCCGCTTCTACGTGGGCCACACGGAAAACCTGTCCCAGCGTCTTTGCGAGCATAACAACCATCGAACCCCGACCTTCCTACCGAACCCTCACTGGTCCACGCGGAACACGTGAATGATGAAGTTCGACGGAGTTTTCAATGTCGGGTACTTGGTGTACTTGGCCTTCATCGCAGCGGCCGCTTCGGTCGGATCTTTCACTTCGGTCATGGTGCGGTCGTACAAATTATTCCCGATCCGAATGCGGACATGGGGGTCGCGCACCAGGTTTTTGTACCAGGTCTTAACGCTTTGCGGAGGATAGCCGGACGACACATAGAGGTGGCCATTGAGGGTCATGCAATCGATATTTACGGAGTGGGGAAGCAGATACCAGGATTCGGTCTGCAGCTGGATGGTGGGAACCTTGTCCGTCCACGTCCAGTCGTTCACGGGGGTGGTGACGAGATTCCCCTTCAACCACAGGCCGGGGGTTCTGCCATGCGGCCCAAACCCCGTGATTCTGAACACTACCAGCAGAACGAGTATGCAAATTACCAATCCACCCAAAATCTTCAAAAAAATCTTCATCGCAGCTCCCTGCGGGCGCGAAAGACTTTCCTTTCATGCCCGATGAATTCGATGCACTTACAATTTTCCGATGCGCAACCGGAATATTATCTCCCGATCTCCCGGACTGGCCTAGCAGGAAAAGAGCGGAAATCCTGTGCGTCGGGAGCGGATACCGGCTGGTTCTAAGCGAATTGGATTGTTGGACGAAGAGTTCCAAGATCGTCAACCAGGGCCCGTTAATTTTTCCGCTAATGCCGCTCCATTTCTATAATTTTCTATATTTTACAGAGCGAAACCATGGGGCACGTGCCTGACATGCGCTGGCGGCAATCGTCTTGCTGGTTTTGGTAGCACAGGCTTCAGCCTGTGTCTTTTGACTTTTATGAAGCCGGCAGAAATCAAAAGAAGACAGGCTGAAGCCTGTCCTACCAAAAGGCAGAAAACGAGTGCGCCGTCACTATTCCTACTTGATCGCGATGGGATTCACGGGAGAACCGACAGCCCGTGTAATCGGCAGGGGCGGGGCGCAGAAAAAGAATTCGTAGACGTGGTCCTGCGCGCAATCCGCAGCCAAATCCTTCAAGTAAAAAATCTCGCCCATGCTGATCCCGATCATGGGGATGACGATCCAGTGCCAGGGCTGGCTGGCGACGTCGGATTCGTTGGGGCGGACCTCGCAGCCCCAGGTATCCGCGCAGATCGCGGCAATATCGGTGCTACGAATCCAGTCGGCGGTTTCAAAACGCAGGCCGGGGGCGTCGCCGCCCGCATAGCCTCCCCACGAGCCTGAGTTGAGGCAGCGCTCCATGTGCCCTGTGCGGACGATGACAAAGTCGCCCTTGCGGATCTCCACGCTTTTGCGCGGCGGCGCATTTTTCAAGGTCCTCAGTGCCGATGCCGGCGCCGTCGTCAAGAGATTCCACGCCCTTGTGCCGGGCCACATCCAGCAGAACGCCGCGGCCGACCATTTTATCTTTCGTCTTTTCGATGCCGTTCTTCTGCGCGCCGCTGCCGTCCACCAGCCGCGCATCGTAGCCGTTCCACATCTTGTCGCCGAAAAAAATGTGTCCCAGCGCGTCCCACTGCGTGCCGCATTGCAGCGGCATGGTCACCATGTCGTCGGCATAGCGCAGTCCGATGGACTCCTGGCGGCCGGCGACTGCGTCGGTTCCGGTGGTCAGCATGGTGTGAATGGGATTGAAGCGATTGCCCCACCGGCCGTTCTGCGGGCCGGCGTTGTCAAAATTGAGGGCGAGCGAAAATACCTTTCCTTTGCGGATCAGTTGTGCCGCGCCAATGATGTCTTGCGGCGAAATATTGTTGAGCGTGCCGACTTCATCGTCAGCGCCCCAGCGTCCCCAATTCTTCACGCGTTCGGCGGCAGCGTGAATGTCCTGAAGCGTTACTTTGTCATTCGTTTTTGTCATGGGCCACAAACCTCGATTGGGAAGTCGCAACGATACGCGCAAACGCATACACTACCACCATAAGGAATCCCGGACACCACCACTTTTTTCCTTTCCTCCCTCGAAAAATACGGCTCGCCACCTTCCGGCAGCGGCGCATTCTGCTAAAGTTTAGCTTCACCGTACCGCTGCGACAGCAAATGGGGAGGAAATACATGGAGTCAAAGGCAGTAGGCATGATCGGACTTGGAATTATGGGATCGGCAATGTCGTCCAGCCTGATTGGGGCGGGCTTCAAGGTATTGGGCTACGATCTGGTCCCACGGCGCCGCCAGGACCTTCGAAGGGCCGGGGGCGCCGTCGCGCGCAGTTGCCGGGACGTGGCCAAGGGCTGCGACATCCTCATAACCTCGCTGCCATCTTCCGCGGCGCTGCTGGACACCGCCGCGGAACTCGCCAAGGTGTCACGGGCCAATCAAATCTTCATCGAGACCAGCACGCTGCCCCTCGCCGTAAAGGAAGAAGCGCGCAAACTGCTCGCGAAGCGCGGCACGATTCTGCTCGATTGCACGCTCAGCGGAACAGGGGCGCAGGCGCGCACCAAGGATCTGGTGGTGTACGCGAGCGGTGACCGCAAGGCCTGCCGCCGCGTCGCCGTGGTGCTGGATGGTTTTGCGCGCGCTCATTACTATGTGGGCGCGTTTGGCGCCGGCTCCAAAATGAAGTATGTCGCGAATCTTCTGGTGGCGATTCACAACGTGGCCGCCGGCGAGGCCATGGTGCTCGCCATGAAATCGGGGCTCGACCCAGCGATGGTGTACCGGGTAATCGCCGATGGCGCGGGAAGCTCGCGCATGCTCCAGGTGCGCGGCCCCATGATGGTGAAGGGAGATTACTCGGATGCCACGATGAAAATGCAGGTCTGGCAGAAGGACATGACCATCATCGGCGACTACGCGCGAAAGATCGATTGCCCCACGCCGCTGTTTTCGGCCAGCGCGCCCATCTATACCGCGGCGATGGCCATGGGCCACGGCGCGGAAGACACCGGGGTGGTGTGCGCCGTTCTCGAACGCATGGCAAACAACCCGCGCCGGTCGCGAAAGGCCCTCGCCCGGCCACATCGAAAGTAGCAAACGCGTCCGAGGCGGCTGCCTGGTGCGATATCTCGCGCTCTCCTCTTCGGACATGACCCGCATGAACAGAAAACTGTGGGATGCGTCGCGCGAGATCCTACTGCAGCTTCCCGCTTTTGATCACAGAAAGTACTGAGAATAACAATTCGCAGTGGGATAGACTTATGCCTGACTGCGTTTCGCTGATGTGGCATTTAAATAAACCGGACAGGCTGTCCTTCGCTTCGCTCTGGATAAAAAGCCTGTCCTACTAGGGCGCCGGAAGGATTTTCGAGGACGAAGAATTATGGCCACCATGCTTGCCGTCGTGCTGCTGGGATTTTTTCTCGGGATGCGGCACGCCACCGACCCGGATCATGTCGTAGCCGTGACTACGATCGTGAGCCGCGAGCGCACCATACTGCACGCGGCCGCGATCGGCGCCCTTTGGGGATTGGGGCACACGTTCACGATTCTCGTGGTGGGCTCCGCGATTATCCTGTTCAAGTTGACGATCCCCGTGAGGGTCGGCCTGACCATGGAATTGTCCGTGGGATTCATGCTGATTCTGCTGGGTCTTTTGAACCTGACGGGCGTGATGCGGCGCGCCATGGAATGGATCACGGCTCGCGGGTTTGGCCCCAACGCGCATTCGCATGTGATTATGGGGCGGCGTATGGTGCACACGCACGATGAGGACGGCGAACCGGCGCCCGTGAAATCCGGCTTCGGCTGGCTTCCCCAGTCGTGGAAGAAGCTGGGGGTGTTTCACGCCCTGCGTCCGCTGCTGGTGGGAATCGTGCACGGCCTGGCGGGATCGGCGGCGGTGGCTTTGCTGGTGCTGGCGACGATCAGCCGGACCTCGTGGGCCATCGGTTATCTGCTGGTTTTCGGGCTGGGCACCGTTGCAGGAATGATGCTGATTACAGCAGTGATCGCGATTCCCTTTGCCTACACGGTGCGAACCTTCGTGCGGTTAAATCATGGCCTGGCGATGGCTTCCGGGCTGCTCAGCGTCAGCTTTGGATTGTTCTTGTGTTACCAGATCGGCTTCGTCGACGGGCTTTTCACCAATCACGCGATTTGGATACCGCACTAGTTCGGTAGGACAGGCTTCAGCCTGTCAGATTTTATGCGTGGAAGACGCAACCCAGACGGGCTGAAGCGTGTCTGATTTTTATCCGTGGAAAATCTAAACCAGACAGGCTGAAGCCTGTCCTACTGTTCACGCCGGTTGCCGGCGCCAGCCAGGCAGCGATTGCCGGCGCAACCAAGACGCCAGGCGCTCGAAGAATCCCTTGCGCAGCGCGACTTCCGCCAGGTTCAACAACAACGCAAGGATGAGCCAGTAGGGCCACAGGGCTTTCCGTTCCCGCACCAGGCTGCCCTTGTCGGTCAGCATCTGTTCGAGGGATGGATGCATTCGCCCGCCCGTCACGCGGCTGATCTCGGCCAGCAGCGCCGTATTGACCGCCTGAGGCCTGGTCTCTTGCGATTCGCGGTAGAACCCGGCCTCGGGCAGGGTCAACGCCGAGTTGCCGGAAACAATTCGGTACAGGCCTCCCTGATCGACCGGGATGCGCGCCTCGAAATGTCCTGGCGCCGTCTGCTCCAGCGCAATTGTGCGGGGCGCCTGCCCGGGCGCCTCCACAAGAATATGCGGCGCGGCCGCGCTGCTGAGCGCCTCGCCTGCGGGATCGCCCGTGTCTGCCAGCACGTCGTAATACACGATCGCTTCGCCCTCCCGGCTTCCGGGGCGCACGCCGGCGCGCACGGTGCGGTCGCGATGAGAAACGTCGCGCACCATTTGCGGCCACAAGGTTCCAAACGAGGTCCAGCGGACCCAGGGCGCCGCCCAGCGGCTCTTGGCGTCGGACAGGAAGGCGATCACCCGGCCCAGGCCGTAGTGCCACCGCACCAGCAGCGGTTTGTTATCATCCACGCGCAGGATGGTTTCCGAGCCTTGCCTGGCCTCCGCCTGGACGAAGCCGCGCAAGCGCGGCGCCTTGGTGAAATCGATGCCATCGATAAATTCCACCGGGCGCACGCGAACCGCGCGCACGGGGCGCTCCTGAATCGCCAGATCTTCGGTGGACTTCACTTCGGCGTTGATGATTTCCGGGATCGACTCCGCGTTTTCGACGAAATGCGATCTTCCGTGCGTCTTCAGCGCCAACTCTTCGAGCAGATCGCGGTTGATGTAATCGCCCACGCCGATGGTGGATATTGTGACGTGATTGGCAAGCGCCTCGCGCTCGAGTTTTGGAAAATCTTCCTGCGTGCCCGGAGTGGAAACGCCGTCGGTAAGCAGGATGATGTGTTTGTGGCTGGCCTTTTCCTTCACGATGGCTTCGAAGGCGGATTCCGCCGCCTGAAAAATTTTGGTGCCGCCATTGGGCATGATCTTGTCGATCAGTTTGCTCTTGTCCTCGAGCGATCCGGCGGGCCCCAGCGGAATGACCCAATTGGATGATTCGTCGAACGAAAGCACCCCGATCAAGTCGATCGGGCGAAGCGTTTTGATGCTGGAGCGCGCCGCGTCGCGAGCCATTACGATCTTCGGCCCGCTCATGCTCCCGGATTTATCCAGAACCAGCACAACCGCAGTGGGTTTTTCCGGCGGCAGCGCGGCGCGGACCGGAAGCATCTTCTCAAACGGCGTTTTTGGCTCCCGGGCAAGCTTGGCGTTGCTGTCTCCCGCGATGAAAATCAGCCCTCCGCCGGCGTAGACATATCTCTCGATCGCCGAATCCTCGTCCGCAGAGAGTTCATGATCGGGGTAGTTGTCCAGCAACACCGAATCCCAGTCCTTTGCGGGTTGACGCAACGGGAAGGCCGTCACTTTTTCCACATCCACGTCCGCGCGCTTCAGCGTTTCCAGCAGCGGGGCGGACGTTTCCTTGCCGCCCGAGACGTAGAGCACGCGCGGCCTGCGCACCGTCACCGCCTGCGATACCAGAACCTGTTCGGCGCCGGCGCTCGAGATGTGCACTTCCATCAGGCGGACGCCGCTCTCGGCGATTCGCGATTCAACATTCACCACGTTGCCGCCCACACGCAACTCCGAAGTCGTGGACCCGATTTCCTGACCCTGCGAGGTCATCCATACCCGCGCTGTCAGATCCGCCGCGCTATTCAGGCGCAGGGACACCGTGAAATGTTCCCCTGAAAAGACGTCCTGCGGAGAAGCGATGCTTTCCACCTGGACGGGCAAAGGCACGGTGCCGCCCGCGGGCGCCGTGTACACCACCACGCCGCGTTCCCTTGCCCGAAGCGCCGCGGTAAGCGCGTGCCCGCGATTTTCGTTGCCGTCGCTGATCAGCAGAACGCGCCGCGCGCCCTCGGTTGGAAACGTGCTGAGGGCCAGTTGTAAAGCATCTTCCAGATTGGTGGCCATGCCCTGCCGGGGATCGACTCCCAGAGGAATGCTGACCTGATCGGCCTGCGCGGGAACGGCGCGAAGACTGGGATGTTCGCCGAACGTGATGAGCCGCAAATCCGCGCCCGAATTTTTGCGAACCAGATCGCGCAGCATGGTCTGTGCGTGCTGCAGCGATTCGCGCGGCATGCTGGCCGAGGTATCCACCAGCACGGTGACCGCCAGTTTTTCCACGCGCATCGCGGCCCAGGGATCGGCCAGCGCAATCGCCAGAGCGGCGAACGCCGCGCACTTCAGCGCCAGGCACGCCATCGATGCCCCCGGGGCCCTGCGCATCCAGATCCACAGGACGGGCAGCAGCAAGAGCAGCAGCAGAAATATGGGTTGGTCGAATGTCACTCAGCCACCTAAGCCACAAAATTCGGTTTGCGAAGCTCGGATTTCTCCGGCTCTGTTGTTTCCCGATCCAATCCCGGAAACGCGTCCTTCGCGGGCAATTCCTGCATCTCCACGGCTCGCTGTCGCGCGCGCGAGGAATAAAAGAGCCACCACTCAAGCCACAGCGCGACGCTGGCCAGAAGCACCAGCCAGCGCCACAGGTCCCAAGTCTGCGGCTGCAGCGGTTCTGGTTCCACGCCTGCCGCTTCCGCGGGAGTCGCCACCATGCGCTGTGCCGGCAATAGCGGAGTGTTTACGGCGATGCGGGTTTCCCCGCTGGGCGCGATGACACGGTAGATTCCGGTTTCCAGAGCAATCAGTTGAACGTCTCCGCCCTTGCGTGCGAAGGGTACATCTCTGCCGGACGGAGCCACAATGCGAGTGACCGGTCCGGGCAAATTCAATTCGCCGGTGGATACCGAGTCCGCCGATTCCTCCACCGAATGCGTCATCCATTCCATGCTCCCCGCCATGAGCAGCGGAAAACCCGATTCCAGCGGAAAATTTGAGTTGTGAGGATCGAACCCGACGATCAGAAGCCGGTGTCCATTTTGTTGCCGAGCCAATATAAGCGGCGCAGGGGGATTCCCTTCCGTATAGGCCAATACGGTATCGGTGGGCAACACCTTAAGGGTCGCCGGATTGCGCACGCTGACGTCATGCGTGCGGACCCATCGCGTCACCGGGTGTTGCGGGTTCCATTGTGTAATGCGAAAAGAACGCGGCGGCGCCGTGGATGGCCCGCTGAGAAAAAAAATGGAATTGTAGGCCGGCTGCTCCGGCAAATTTGCGCCTTGCTCTTGATATTGGTAAATGGCCACGTCGGGCGGAACGTCCAGGGTCGTTCCCGGAGGCACAATCTTCGCCTGTACATAGGGGTTGCTGGAGAGCACGCTGAGCAAATCCGCCGCGAACGGTGAAGGTTTGCCGCTGAATACGGCGACGCGCACGGTGCGGAAGGCTGGCAGATGGACGGCGGCGCGATTGTCCGCGTCCAATGCGTCCGGCGGGGTGATTTCCGCCTGCAGGAAACCGCCTTTGTCCCAGATGAAATCGTTTTCGGCGTTGGCCAGTTCGTGGGGAGCCATGGCCACAGTTCTCTGCCCGAGCGGCTGGCCATTCACCGAGAGCTTCAGCACAACGTCCGCTTTGGCATCGCTGTAATTTTTCAACTGCGCGAGCACGCGCCAGCGGTCAGGCCGTGCCGCATCCCGCCGCAGGGAAAGTCGAGTGATGCCGCGGTCCTGAATGTCCGCGTTGCCGTTTATCAGCCGCGCGAGAAACTGCGGCTGGGCGCCATTTTCACCGGGCGTTTCGAGCGCAGCTCGGAACTCCTCAAGGCTGCGCGCCTGCCCGGCATCCACAATGCCGGGACCGACATACACCAGAAGACCGCGTCGCGAACCCGCCAGCGCCGCCTTCCCCATTTCCAGGGCGCGCGGAACATCCGCGATGCCGCTGGAAGGTTGCGCGCCGGCGATGGCGCGGCGCAGCGCCGCCCGGTCCGTGGTGAACGGCAGGATCGGCGGCGCATCCGGCTCGGCGCGCAGCAGCAGCACACGGTCCTCCGCCGGCAGCGAGTCCAGCACGCGCAAAGCTTCGTTGCGTTCCCGGTCAATCCATGCCGCTTCGCCCTCGGGGTGCGTTTGCGACCAGATTGAAGTGTCGAACACGATCACCGCGCTGCGACCCTCAAACGTGACGCCCCATCGAGGATTCGCGAGCGCCAGGACGAGCAGCAGCAAGAAAAGAACCTGCGCCGCAAACGCCCAGGGTTCGCGCAGCTTGCGCCGGCGCGGCTGTGCGACCGGCTGCACGCTGGCCCAGAAGCGCAGCGTGGACACTTTCCGGTGTTGCAGACGCCGATGGTGCAGATAAAGCCACAGTGCCACCGCAGACAGCCCTGTCCACACGGCGGCGACTTCCAGCGGGCTCAGCGCCAGCCAGTTCATGCCAGCACCTGCCCGCCGCGAAGGCTCCGCAGCACGAATTCCTGGTAGGGAATGTCGGTTACCGCCCGCGCGTACCTTCCGCCGTTGCGCAGCGCCATCTGCCGCAAGCGCGCTGAAAATTCCAGAAATCTCCGTTCGTACAGCGCCGAGCTTTGCGGCGAACACTGCACGGTGCGCTGCGCTCCCGTTTCGGCATCCTCCAGAATGAATTCGCCCGACGCCGTGGGCCGCTGCTCCTCGGCACTATGCACTTGCAACAACACAAAATCGTGCCCCGCCGAGCGAAGCATTTCGACGGCCCGCTCGCATCCGTGCTCGTCGAAGAAATCGGAAATCAGGATCACGATTCCCCGGGAAGTAAAATTTTCCATGAATTCCTTCACCGCACCGAACAGGTTGGTGCCGCCCCCGGCCGATTGTTCGCTCAGGAACTGCAGCACCGGCCACAGGCGGTCGCGTCCGCCGGAAACCACCAGGGGTTTGTTCAAACGGTCCGCGAACGGAATCACGGCGGCGGTGTCCAGATGCAGCAGCGCCAGATAGGCAAACGTGGCCGCAAGGCGCTGCGCGTAGAGGAATTTCGATTCCCCGGAGGTTTCGCAATCCATCGATTCGCTGCGGTCCAGCAGGATGCGCACGGGAATGTGCTGCTCGGTCTCGTAAATTCTCAGAAACAGTTTTCCCAGGCGGAGATACGCGCTCCAATCGAGAGAGCGCGGATCGTCGCCAGAGGCGTAGCGGCGGTAATCGGCGAATTCCATTCCCGGCCCGCGCGTGCGGGAGCGGTGCTCGGGGCCCACGCTGCCGGCCAGGTTGGTGCGGCACAGCAGCGTGACCTCTTCGAGGGTTTTTAAGAACTCGCGGTCGAGTAAAAGTGGAGAATTCATAGCGATCCGGGCCATGCGGTCCCACGCGAAAAGAAAAAAAGCTCCCGGCAGCACACGCGCCAAACCACCATGCCGCATTATGCGATTCCTGCCGGCCCCCCGCGGTTTTAGCTGATCTTGCCGGCAATCTCTTCCAGCAGGTCGTCGGTCGTCCGGCCATCCGCCTGGGCTTCGAAGTTCAAGATGATGCGATGGCGCATGGCCGGCAGCAGCAGCGCGCGAATATCTTCCAGGCTGACGTTGAAGCGGCCGTCCAGCAGGGCGCGCACCTTGCCGCCGAGGATCAACGTCTGCGCGCCGCGCGGTGAACTGCCGTAGCGGATGTACTTGGAGGCGAGAAGATTCTCACGGCCTTCCGGATGCGTCGCCAGCGTGAGCTTCACCACGTATTCCTGAACATGCGGGGCCACGGGAACCGTGCGCACCACCTTGCGCATTTCCAGAATTTGCGGGCCATTCACCACCGGCCGCACTTCCGCGACGGTTCCCTGCGTGGTGCGGTCCAGAATGTCGTTCAAATCCTCGCGCCCCGGGAACGGCACGCGCAACTTGAACAGGAAGCGGTCCAGCTGCGCTTCCGGCAGCGGATACGTTCCTTCCATTTCGAGGGGATTTTGCGTGGCCATCACGAAAAACGGTTCTTCCAGCTGGTGCGAAGTGTGCGCCACGGTGACTTGTTTTTCCTGCATCGCCTCCAACAGCGCCGATTGCGTTTTGGGCGTGGCGCGATTGATTTCATCCGCCAGCAGCAGGTTCGCGAAGACCGGGCCGGGCTGGAAACCGAGGGACTTTCTCCCCTCACTATTTTCCTGCACCACGGAAGTTCCAATCACGTCGGCCGGCATCAGGTCCGGCGTGAATTGAATCCGTGAATATTTCAGAGCCACGGCTTGCGCCAGCGTCCGCACCAGCATGGTCTTTCCCAGGCCGGGCGCGCCCTCCAGCAATACGTGGCCGCTTGCCAGCAGCGCTATCAGCACGCCGTCGACCACTTCGCCCTGGCCCACGATGGCCTTGGAAATCTCCAGGCGGACTTCACTCATTTTTTCGGCAAGAAATTCAGCCTGCTGGCCGAGAGGCTGCTCGCTCTTCTTACCTTCCGTACCCACCGAACCTGTCATGAACCCATCCTTGGAATTGGCATATTGTTTTTTCCGAACATTCGGGTCACTGCTTTCCGTTATCCACGTGTTCAAAATAACGTTGCACGTACAAGCGGTACCGCGCGGGAATATTTTCCTGCTCAGCGCCGTTGATGACGGCCTCCGCCTGGGGCGAGACGTCCCGCACGGCCAGCCGCGCCGCACCGGTCCCCGGGTCGACCCGCATGCGGATCCGATCCTTATAGCCGCTGGCCTCCAGGGCGACGCGTTCCGGCACCGCTTTCACCGGATGCGTTTCCAGACCCTTGCCCATCTGTTTGTTTCCCTGCTGGCTTCCGGCGCCATTGCCGGCCGTCTGCGACGCTTTATCTTTTGCGTCGGAAATGCCTCGCGATCCGCCCTTCTGGTTGCTTTCCGACGTTCCGGACTGGTGGGAATTCCCCGATGGGGGGGCGCCTTGCGATGGGGGGCGCGGCGCCTGGCTTCCGCCATGATTCGATTGCTGGCTCGACGATTTCGACATCATATTTTTCAGCGCGTCAATCAGCGACTGGCTCAGCGATTGCTTTCCGTTGCCCGCTCCCTGCGCGTCCGATGGCTTTGAAGAATTTTCGGACTTGCCGGCGTTGCCGTTCTTGCCGTTCTGAGATTGCGGTTGATTGCTTTCGTCCAGTTTGGATGCAGTGGAGGACGGTCCATTTTGATCGCCCGGTCCTTGCCGTTGGTCCTGCGGCATTCCGCCCACATCGGAGGCATCCTGCTGGTCTGCAGTCGCCTCATCGCCATGGTTGTCGCTGGATTGCCACAGATCGTCACTCGCCGTTCTGGATTCGATGTCCTGGGATTGCTCGGCGGAAGTTTCCGGTTGAAACGTAACCAGGGCAATCGCCCTTTGCAAATCCTTCTGCATGCCCTGCGCGAGAGGAGAAAGGATCGACTGAACCAGAGGGGCACGCGCCGTCGTTTGCAGCAGTGCGACCAGCGGGGCCTTGTGGTGTATCCGGTATGTGAAGAGTCCCGCCACGGCCAGAGCAAGCAAAAGCGTCCGGCGCGCTGTAGCCGGCATCCGAACCGGAAATAGTCCGTTCGGATTCACTCTCGACAGCCGGGACACGGCATCCCCGCGTTGGCGCTGGATCATGCCGTCCGGGCTTCTGGTGCCGCCCAGGTAGATCGCCGTGGAGATCCGGTCCTGAAGGCCAGCAGCTGCGTCCAGGCGGCACGCCGTCTCGTAGGTGGAAGGGCGCGTGCGCCACGCCCAAACTAGGATGGCGATCACGCCAAGGGCGGCCATCGACATTGCCAGGGCGGTCCACACGGCCAGCTTTGCGGCGAGTGCTCCCACCGCGATCAGGCCGATCAAAATCCAACTCGACCAGGCCATCCAGCCACTCAGCAGTGTGTTGGCCAAAATCCTGCGGCGGATGGCTTTGAGAATGTCGATCGGCGCGTGCAGATCGGGAGAAAAGTCCTGCTTCGGAAAGTCCTGCCGCAGGGAAGCCTGGTTCTCATGGCGATGCGGGCGTTTTCCCGAAACAATTCCTGCCCAGGCGTCTCGGAAGGCGGAGAAGAAGGCCATCCCGGAAACAAGCCCGAGAGATGCCCGTTTTATTTTCTCTCGAAAAATCACAGGAAGCCGCCCCCAAAGATTCGGCGAGGGTACTTGCTGCTACCAATCTACCCCAAGATTCACGCTTCCCAAACAAATTCCACAAAAGGTCTGGATCGAACAGGATGAGACGCGGCATAGCAGGACCTGATCGACACAAGGATATACCGGCAGGGCGATACCCACTTATCTTAGATGCGCGCGGGAAGGGGTGGGTGGCACAAAACATCGGTTTTCGCCCGAATCCGGGTCGGCCAGCGGGCACCTGGGGTGCAACGGCGCTGCCGCTGGCGAGCCTTTCTCCGGGCAGATTCCAGTACCGGTCAACCAATCAACCGATCAGAAGATCAGAGCAATGCAATCAAATCGATTTCGACTCGGACGTTCCGTGGCAAGCGGGAGACTTCGACGGTCGAGCGCGCCGGCGGATGCGTGACGAAATAGCGCGAGTACACTTCGTTCATCGCGGCAAAATCACCCATGTCGGCGAGGAATACGGTGGTCTTGACGACGTGCTGCAGGGAAGAACCCGCCGCCTCCACGATGCCTTTCAGATTTTCGAGCACGCGCTCGGTTTGCTGCGCGACGCCGCCCTCAACGATTTGCTGCGTCTGCGGGTCCAATGCGATTTGTCCGGAAAGAAAAACAAATCCGTTCGCCCGCACGGCTTGGGAATAGGGACCGATCGCTTTTGGCCCCCGGTCAGTTGCAACTGGTTCGATCACGCGTTCCTCCTGAAGATTGAACTGCGCCTGTCGACAGGCGCGACTCGCCCGCTATTGAGATACGTCCCCAGCGGACGGCGAACCGGTATAGCGTGCGCGAAAATCGTCCGGGACGCCGGGCCGAATCAGCCAATTGCGAAACATCTCGGCGAGGTTCCGCCCGGATGCCAATTCCAGCGCGGAGCGCAACTCTTCATAGCCGGTCTGGTCCCCGGAACGGGAACGCACGATTTCGCGAAACGCCGCGCGCATTTGATCGTGTCCGCAAAGGTCGTCGAGCGCAACCAAAAATAGCGCCCCGCGGTAGCCGGTCGAAATGCGCTCCGCCCGCGAATATCCGGCCGGCGGCTCCATCAACCGCTTGTCGGCGGAGACGCTCCTGGCCCGATCGTAGCGGTCAAGCAGTGAGATAACCATGCTGCGGCGCTGATCCGGTCCGCGAGACTCGGCGGCCACGACCAGCGCAAACAGCCCCACGCCGCGGCCCATGAGGAGCTGTGCTTCCGGCATTGGCCGAACACGCCATCCAAACCACGTTCGCGCCAGCTCGTATTCGGAAAGCTGTAACACGGCTTGCTTCCCGACACCCTCCGCGATGGCGCGCGAATCGAGCAACACCCCTTCCGGAAAAGAAGTTCCTCCCGAGGCGTTGCTATCACCGAATTCGGCGGGTAAATCACCAGGGGCTTCCACGATACGCACGTCAGGCTTCCCTTTCGATGGAGCGCCGAAAAAATCCACGAAGGCATCCATCGAGGACGCCAGGGCCGCGCCGGCTTTTTTCGCTTCCGAAGCGGCCAGCGGCCGGAACGTCCAAAATGTCACGGTAACGTGGCGTGCGCGGATCACCTGTTCTTGATAGCGGCCCGCCACAACGTAGGGAAGAAAATCCTTGTCCGGCCGGATGCGGAACCGATGCGTCGCCAGATTCCCTTCGATGCCGCCCTTGAGCGGCTTGCCCGGAGCAAGAATGCGAAAATCCTGCGGCGCAATCACCGTCAGCGTGGCGTCGTCAGGGACCGGACCGCCTTTCGCAAAAACGCCGACCGGCGCCTGCCAAAGCGGCAGCGCCGTCTGGTCCGCAATATAAAATGCGTTGGCGGACACGGCCACGGTGCCACGGGCGGAAGCGCCGGGGAACAAGTCCCATTGAGTGGCAACGTCGCGCGGCCGCTGCTGCTCCCACGGCGGATCGAACGTCGCCTGCATCATCCGCGGATCGGTCGTCGAACTGTGGTTCAGCGGCGCCGGCTTGCCATCGACCGTGAGGTGCAGATTTTGCGTTCCGAAGTTCGGCCCCTCCGGCAACCGCACTTCCAGCGACCGAAGCGTGCGGTTCCCGTCGTTTTCCATATGGTCGACAACGCGAATGTGGAGCCTGTCCGGCGAGCCGACAGAGGCGCGAATCTCCGCCTGGCGGCCCTCAAAGTGGAAGCCGGGACCGAGCGGCTGCACGCAACCGGCCGTCAGAAGCGCCCCGGCGCAAACAGCGGCGGGAAGAAAGAAGCGAAAGCAGGTTCCCCGGTCCAAGATGATTGATTCTACCGGGGCGGAGGTTGCGGGTCAAAAACTACCGGGAGCGTGAAGCGGTTTCTTCAGGCCCTGCATCCAGCGCCTTGCGGATTTCACTCATGGGCTTGCCCTTCCAATACTGCGCCAGGTTTTCCAGCGAAGTAAACGACCTGGATCGCATGCGGTCAATATACAATCCGCCCTGCAAGTGATCGATCTCATGCTGGAGTATCCGCGCATACCATCCGGACGCTTCAATTATTTTTTCTTTTCCATGTTCGTCCAGACATTCCACGCGCACGCTGCGCGCCCTGGGAACCAGCGCGGAAAAACCGGAGAGGCTCAGGCATCCCTCGAAGAACTCCGCGGTTTCGTTGCCCAATTTTGTGATTTTCGGATTAATGATCGCGTGAAATGGAACCGGGCGGCGCTCGCGTTCCCGGATTTGCGCCTCGGGAACGCCTTCGTGGTATTCCTCGCGGTCCTCGATGACGGCGAGTTGCAGGGAGAGTCCCACTTGCGGGGCGGCAAGGCCCACGCCGGGCGCTTCCCGCATGCACACGCGCATGGACTTGATCAAGTCCCGGATTTGCCTGCTGGAAATTTCCGCGAGGCGCAAAGCCCGCGCGCGTTGCCGCAAGACCGGATTTCCAACCTGCACGATTTCAAGTTTCACGATGCCCGCAATTTCCGCGCACAGCCGGAACGGATGCGCGCTTTTCCGGGAATTCAATCAGGACAAATCAATACCCGCGTACGGCCTTACGGCAGAATCGGAATCATGCAATGGTCATTATCGATTGCGGGAGTGTCTCTGGTAGACAAATCCATGGCCGCCAGCGGCGCGCTCGCGCAGAGCGATGTAGGCGGACGCTTCCTTCTCAGTGACGCCCGATTCCACCATGTGCAGGATCGCCGCGTCGCTAGCCCCGGCGTTTTTCAGCTCTCCGAGTCTTTCTCCCGTCAGTACGGGCAAGCCCTTCGACTGCCGCCGCGCGATGGCCAGGATAATCTTGTCGGAAAATCCGGCGAGCCGCAGGGCTCGCGCCTGCCCGGCCCAGAGGCCAAGCTGATTCAGGCGGCCGAGCTCCAGCACGGTTTGTTCCGTGGAGCCTGCGGACAACAAATCGGCGATGGACTGTCCTTCCGCGAAAGGCACCTTCCGGCTGCGCGCCAGTTTGATGAGAGTGGAACAAGCCGGGTCGCTGAGGCCGGCGTTGTGAGCCTTGAAAAGGTCCATCATCTCCGTACTGGAAACATTCAGGGATTGCAGTTCGGGTACGTCGTCGAACCACATCGTCGCCTGAACGGCCTGGGGATCCGGTTGCTTCGCGCTTTTGCACGCGGAAAACAGCAATACAACCGAAAGTAGCGATCCGAACAGAACACGCCAAGCGCCAGGCGCAGTTTTTGGACGAAAATAGAACATGTAGTTATTGTACCCGCGAAGGAAGAAATTGGCGGTCGCATGTGCCGCGAAGATTAACCCGCCGTGTGGAGGAACAGAACTTGTTCCAAACAAGTCCGACCGGAGGGTTCAGACTTTAAAAAGACGCTCGACGCCGAATATGCCGGAAATCTTGCGGATATTCGCGATAATGCGCTCGAGTTGCTTGCGGTCGGTGATTTCCAGCGTGAGATCGATACGGGCGTGTAAATTATCGGGATGGCTGGCCAGTGTGCGGATATTCGAACCGGTTTCGCTGATGACGCTGGTGATATCGGCGAGCATGCCGGGCCGGTCCTGGGCCCGGATCAGCAGTGTGACGGCATACGTGGACCCGGCTGCGCCGCCCCATTCCACATCAATTCGCCGCTCCACCTGATACAGCAGATTCTGGACGTTGGGACACGATTTGGAATGGACGGCAACGCCGCGGCCGCGCGTCACGTAACCCACGATTTCATCCCCCGGAATCGGATTGCAGCATTTGGCGCGAAAGACCATCAGGTCATCCCGCCCGCCCACCCGCAAGGTCGATTCGCCCACGCGCAGCATGCGCTTGACGGTGGAAACCAGGCGCGCGGGGGTTTCCTGCGGTGGAGCCTCGGGCTTAGACGGGGCCATCGGTTCGCCCAGCGCATTTGAAATAATCTGCCGCGCGGAAAATTTTCCGTATCCCAGGTCTGCGAACAGGTCCTCGAGTTTCGCGCATCCATATTCGCCGGCCACACGCAACAGATCGGCTTCGGGAATTTTCTTCAGGCTGCGCCCGGCCTGCCGGGCCTCGCGTTCCAGCAGGCGCCGCCCGACTTCGGTGGCCTGGCTGCGCTCGATAAAATTGATGTGATGGCGAATCTTGCTGCGCGCGCGGGAAGTGCGCACAAAGTTCAGCCAGTCCCGGCTGGGAACGTGGCCCTTCTGCGTCAGCACTTCGACCACGTCGCCGTTCGACAGGCGATGCCGCAGCGGCACGATTTGCCCGTTCACTTTTGCGCCGATGCATTGATTGCCGACTTCGGTGTGCACCGCATACGCAAAATCGACCGGCGTGGCGCCGCGCGGCAGGGCGAGCACTTTCCCCTTCGGCGTGAACGCGTACACTTCCTCGGGGTACAGGTCCACCTTGAGCGTGGACATGAATTCCGAAGGCTCTTGCATTTCCTTGACCCATTCGATCAGCTGGCGCATCCACAATATGCGCTGATCGTCCGCGTCGGAGACATCCTTGCCGTCCTTATATCTCCAGTGCGCGGCGACGCCCTGCTCGGCGATGCGGTGCATTTCCTGCGTGCGAATCTGCACTTCAAATGTCTGCCCGGCATGGATCACGGTCGTGTGCAAAGACTGGTACAGGTTGGGCCGCGGCATGGCGATGTAATCCTTGAAACGGCCGGGAACGGGCCGCCAAACCTGATGAATCACGCCCAGCGCCGCGTAGCAGTTGCGAATCGTGTCCGTAACCACGCGCACGGCCAGCAGATCGTAAATCTGGTCGATCGTGCGGTGCTGGCGCAGGCTTTTCTGGTGGATGGAATAGAGCCGTTTGACGCGGCCGTCAACTTCGGCTGCGATTCCGTTTTCCTCGAGGCGCTTGCGAATAGTGGCCTTCAGCTCCGAGAGGAACGCCTCGAATTCCTTGCGCTTGGAAACGACGGTGCGTTGCAACTCCTGGTAGGCTTCGGGCTCCAGGTAGCTGAAGGCCAAATCTTCCAGCTCGCCGCGGATCAGGCCCATTCCCAGGCGGTGCGCGATGGGTGCGTAAATATCGAGCGTCTCGCGCGCGATGCGCTGTTGTTTTTCCCCTGAAAGAAACCCCAGCGTGCGCATGTTGTGCAGCCGGTCGGCCAGCTTCACCACGACGACGCGAACATCGTTCACCATGGCGAGCAGCATTTTGCGGACATTTTCGGCCTGGCGCGCTTCCGGGGCCAGCAGGTCCAGGCGGCTGATTTTCGTGACGCCTTCGACCAGGCGCGCGACGTCCGGGCCGAAGCGCTCGACAATGCGCTCGGAGGAAATGCGCGTGTCTTCGACCACGTCGTGCAGCAGCGCGGCGCACAGCGTCGTGATATCCAGCTTCATGTCCGCCAGGATGTGCGCAACTTCCAGGGGATGCGACAGATAGGGATCACCCGACTTGCGCAACTGCGTGCGGTGCTGCTCGGCGGCAAATTCGAACGAGCGCCGCAGAAGCTCGATATCGCTTGCCGGGCGCGTCTGGCGCACCTTTTCCACCAGTTCGAGGAAACGCGACTGTAGTACCCGCGTCGTGCGCTCCATCTTGCCGCCAACCAGTGAGGGCAGCCCTACCGGATTTTCCAGCGATGACATTGACCTGTATTTTATGTCTATTTGATGCCGGCAGGGAGAAAAGAGTTCCCGGAGTGCCCAAGGGATGCCTGGGGGGACTAATAACGGATTGCTGCTGCGGGGCTTATAACCGCGAGGGCGCCCACCAAAACCGGTCTTAAGATCGGGAGCATCGCGTGGCTTGGAGAATGTATGGATGCGTTTGATCGGCCGCAAAAGAAAAGCGGCCCTGGATCGGGCCGCTTTTCGGTTCAGAAATCCAATGGAAGTGTTCCGAGCGTCCGCTAGGACTTGGCTGGAGCTTCCATCTTTTTCCGCTTGATTTCCTTGGCCTTGTCGACGAGTTCGTCCGCCTGTTTGAGCAGGGCCGCACGCTCCTCAGGAGTGGCAGCTTCGTCCGCCTTGCGGCGATACAGAAGGTTCAGGTAGGCCATGGCATCGTCGTAGTCGGGGCGCAGTTCGAGGGCCTTCTTGAGGTTGGCGATGCCCTCGTCGATCAGCTGGCCGTTTTCCTTGATGTACGCTTCGCGAACATCGGGCGGCAACGGATCGTCGTCCTTCAGCGTCTTGGCCGTGCGGTGCGCCAGGCGCCATTGGCCGCGCATTTCGAGGTTCGAACGGTAGGTCAGCGTCCAATCGATAACGCCGACCCAATAGTACGGCTCGGGATCTTCCGGCTTCAGGGCGATGTGCTTCATGTGATAGCTCTTCGATTCCTCAAACCGGGACCTCGTGTAAGGGGTTCCGGCCATGTTATAGAGGATCGAGCCGATGCCATCGATCGCGGAGATATTGGACGGATCGTTGGCCAAGACGTCTTGGAATTCCTTGACGGCTGCCTGGCCCATGCGAATGTTCTCGTCCGACGGCGCGCCGGGAATGTACTGCGTGGCGTAGGCCGTGGCAAGATACAGGCGCGCGTTGGTGAGCGTGGGATCGTTTGCCTTCGCCTGTTTGAAGTCTTCGATGGCTTCATCGAACTTGCCATCGCGATAAGCGGCAACCCCCTTGTTCAGCAGGTCGCGAGCCTTGAGCTTGGCGCAGCCGGTCGCGCCAAAAACTACTGCGATCATGGTGATGGCGAACAGCACCATGGAATTTTTGTTGTTGGAACGCTTAGAAAGCGCAAAAGGATTCATGGCAAACAATCCGTCCCCGCGAATATTTTGTATTCCCCCGAGAGGGCAATGAAATTTCCAACCTTTGCACCGGCCATCCTGCGATACCCATGCCGGTCTTCCAAGAACCCGCGCGACCCACGAGGTGTGCTTCACAGGCCACAGCCGCACACTCTACACCACCATCGCCCTAGATCAAAGCATCTTTATCTTCAAAATCTTCAAAATGAAGATGAAGACAAACCAACGCCACCCATTATCTGCAAGACGGGCCGCGAAATGGCCGGAAGCTTACTTCCCGGCCTCGAGATTTGCCGTGATCAAGCCGACTTTATCGATGCCGGAATTGCGCATGATGTCGATGGCTCTGGCCACATCGGAAAACCGAACCGTATCATCTCCCTTGACGAAGGCCACCTTTTCGGCGCGCTCTTTAAAAACATCCGAAAGACGCGGTCCGAGCGTGTCCCAGGTCGCATCCTCTTCGTTGATCTTCAGATTCCCGTTATCGAGAAGCTGGACGACAATTGTCTTCTGAAGAGTCTGCGTCTGTTCTTTCTGGTTGGGCGGCGCAGGTTGCGGTACCAGCGCGTCCAAACCTTTTGGCGTCAGCGGAGTGATCACCATGAAAATAATGATCAACACCAGGAGAATATCAATCAACGGCACGACGTTCACCGACATCATCGTCCCGCCACTTTTTTGTCCAACTTCCATTCCCATAGTCGTAGCTCCGTGATTCGAAATTCCGCGCCCCTCGAAACACCCTCGGGGCGGATGTGTTCCTGAAATATTGCCAGGTAGCGGAACTGGAAAGTTCCGCTACCTGGCCCGAACTTAGTCGGCCGGTGGCGGCGGAGCCGTACGGCGAGTTGCGTCGGATTTATCCGTAAGCAATCCGACGTTATCCACTCCCGCCGCGCGAACTTCATCCACCACTTTGACGACATCGCCATACTTGGCGCGACCGTCACTCTTGATGAAAACGGTCTTGTTCAGTTTATTAGCGATGCGGTCACGGACCTGGTCAGCGATCTGTGAGATGTCGGTCTGTGTATTGCCCAGGTAGATGCGTCCATCCGCGGAGATGCCGACGATCACAGCGTCATCTTTGTCCGCGTCGGGCATGTCGCTGGGATTGCTAACCTTCGCCAATTGCACCGACAAGCCCTTAGAGAGCATGGGCGTGATGACCATGAAGATGATCAGCAACACCAGCATGATGTCGGCCATGGGAATAACGTTCGGAGCCGACATCTGTGGTCCAGCTTGAGGCTTGTATGCCATGGTTTACTTCTTTCCGCCTGCCCGGCGCGTAATAAAGTAGTTGACCAGCTCCATCGAGGAGTTGTCCATTTCGACGTCAAAAGCCTCGACCTTGTTCGTAAAGTAATTGTACGCCCACACGGCGGGAACGGCTACCAGCAAACCGAGTGCGGTGGTGACCAGAGCTTCGGAAATACCGCCGGCGACGGCCGACAACCCGGTGGCCTTGGTCGACTCAATGCCTTTAAACGCGTTGATGATGCCGACCACGGTGCCGAACAGTCCGACGAATGGCGCGGTCGAACCGATGGTCGCGAGGCCGGAAAGGCCGCGCTTCATTTCGGCGTGCACGATAGCGACCGAGCGATCCAGACCGCGCTTGGCGGCTTCGATCACTTCCATATCCTCGACCTGCGCGGAAGCGGACTGAAACTCGGAAAGCCCTGTGGCGACAACCTTGGCGATGTGGCTCTTCTTGTTGCGCTCGGCGATGGAGATGGCTTCGTCCAGCTTGCCTTCCCGCAGCGCACCGGCAACTTGCTGCACGAACACGCGGGACTGCTTGCGCGCCGCACTGTACATCAATACGCGGTCGATCATGACGCCGAGAGACCATGCGGACAAAATAAACAGAATGGCCACAACGGCTTTCGCGAGAATACTCATGTTGCCCCACATCGTCCTCAGGTCCCACTGGCCCTGCAGGATGATCAGGTTCATTGCCCAAACGGCTAGATTCCCAAGCATGTGATTCGCTCCTTTTTATTTCGTTTCAATCTGACTAGCCAGAACTGGCATTTTGCCGGCCCGGCCGACTCCCTGATTGGCGGCCCTAATGGCGCAGGCTCTGAATCGAACCTGATCCCCAGGCTGCCGTCCTGCACTAACCACCCATCCTGAACGTGACCGTAATCGTTGTATCGACTTCCACAGGCTCGCCGTTGAGCAGTGTGGGTTTATACCGCCACTGCTTCACCGCGGTCAATGCCGACTGCACCAGCAACGGGTGCCCCGACACAACCTCGAGCTGGGCAACCTTGCCTTCCTTGTCAATAATCGCGTGCAGCACGACGCTCCCCTGAATGCGCGCCTGCCGCGCCAGCGGGGGATAAATCGGCCGAACCTGGTTGATCAGCGACGCCGCTGTCACGTTGCCGCCCTGCTTGATGCGCGAAGGGGCCGCCGGCTTCGGCGGGGGCGGAGCCCCTGCACCGCCAATGATCCCTTGTCCGGGAATTCCACCGAAGACGCCGCCCGTATTCGTGTTGGTGATGACGTCCGGGGGAAGCGGGGCTTCTTTAAACACAGCCACTTCCTTCGGGATCGCGCGCGGCTGCATCAGTTTTCCGGATTGGATCAAGCGGGCCACCGGCCTGACCACGGTCTTCTGAACCGTAGGGGGAGGCGGCGGTGGCGGCGGGGGAGGCGGGGCGATGAGTAAGGTCGAAAGCATCGCCTTGGGGAGCGCCTGCGTATAGATCAACGGGATCAAAACCAGAATCCCCAGGATCACCACCTGCACCAAGCCAGAAACGATAACCGCCCAGCCCTTATTCGTTTTCTTCTTCTCTGATGTAGATTCGACTAAATCGTCAAACATAAACACCCTCCTACCGAAAGGTCACGCCCTAGGTCTTCCGGAGCTTATTTCCGGCTGCGGTTCCGGACGCTACTACCGCCGCGCCCTGGCCCCTCCAACGGTTCCAGGCCACAACCAAAGGCGCAGCAATTCCAAAACTGGAGTACGTTCCTACCAGAATTCCTACGACCAGCGCAAAGGAAAAAGCGCGTAGAACCTGTCCGCCCATCAGAAACAAAACCAGGACCGTGAGAAACGTCAGGCCACTGGTCAGGATGGTGCGGGAAAGGGTCTGGTTGATGGAACGGTTCACGATGACAGAAAACGGCTCACGGCGCATGAGTCGCAGGTTCTCACGGATGCGGTCGAAAATCACAATCGTGTCGTTCATCGAATAACCGACCAAGGTCAACAATGCAGCAATCACCGTCAGCGAAATCTCAAAGTGAAAGATGGAAAAGAGACCCAGCGTAATGAGAACGTCGTGAAACACGGCCAATACAGCGGCAGCACCGTACACCCACTCGAACCGAAATGCAATATAAACCAGCATGCCGGCCAAAGCGTACAGGGTCACCAAAACGGCTTGCCGGCGAAGTTCCGAGCCCACCTTGGGCCCCACGATTTCCACGTTGATGATTGCGAAGTTACTGGTGTAGAAGGAATCGCGCAAGGCGGCGATCACGCTCGCGCTGGCGCCTGCGGCCGATAAATCATTGAAATTGGTGATGATGCCGCCGCGATCCTTATCGCGGTAGGCGATGAGCTGGCGTCCCAGCTGGGCGTAGCGGTCACCGGCGGCAACACCCAAACCCAGCGGGTCCTTGCGCGTCAAAATGGCTGAAACAGTCGCTGGGTCTGTGGCATTGAAATCCTGCTTGCCAGCCTCTCCAGCGCCCAATGTAGCATGCAGGGCGTTCAGAATCGCTGTCTTCCCTGCGTCGAGAGCTTCGGTCCCTTGCCCCTTCTGTTCCAGTCCAATCATGACCTCGTTCGAACTGGGACTGGAGATGTCACTAATGGGCTGGATCACGCTTTCGCCCAAGCCTTCCTTTACCAGACCGCTGCGAAGCTGGTCCACGGGCGAGGGGCCGGCAAAACGTACGTAAACCAGAGTGCCGCCTTTAAAATCAATTCCGTAATAGGGACCCCCCTTGGAAATCAAGGAAGCCAGTCCTACCAGGAGCAGGATCAAAGACAGGGCATAGAAGTACTTCGCCTTGCCCATCCAATCGATTTCGGCTTGTTTAAAAAATTCCATGCTCACTCGAACCCGTTAGAGTTAGACACCAACCATTTCAGATTTGTTCCCGAAAATACAAATCTCCCAATAAAAATGCCTTACCTTGGCGGGCCCTTCCCGGATACTCAGGGTTAACTTAAGGATAGCCCACACCCACTAAATGCTCAACTCCGCTTCACGAGGCATCTTTGCCAGGTGCCAGTCGAAGATCACGCGTGACACATAGACTGACGTAAACAGGTTGGCAAGCAGACCAACCGCCAGGCTGACGGCAAACCCGCGCACAGGACCTGTTCCGAATACGAACAGGAACGCCGCAGAAACAATGGTTGTGACGTGTGTGTCGATAATCGTCAAAAAGGCGCGCTTAAAACCGACGTCCACGGCCGAAACAGGGGCTTTCGACGCACGCAGTTCTTCCCGGATGCGTTCGAAAATCAGGACATTGGAATCGACGCCCATACCTATCGTTAAAATCACGCCCGCGATGCCCGGCAAAGTGAGAACAGCGCCAAAATAAGACAACGCCGCAAGCAGAATGACCAGGTTCAGCAAGAGCGCGACGACCGCGTTCACCCCCGCTAACCGGTAATAGACGACCATGAAAATCAATACGACCAACAGGCTGACAACCGACGCCTGCACGCCGTGACGTATCGAATCCGCGCCCAGCGATGGGCCGACGGTGCTCTCTTCCAGGTACTTGATCGATGCGGGAAGCGCTCCGGAACGCAAGACCAGGGCTAGATCCTTGGCCTCTTGTTCGCCGAACTGGCCTTCGATCACGCCCGTATCGTCGATGCGTCCGTTGATGACGGGCGCGGTCTGCAGCCGGTGCTCGAGAACGATGCCCAGCTGCTTGCCGATATTCTGCTCGGTAAAGGGCCCAAAGCGGCGCCCCGATTCGGTCGAGAGCGTGAAATCCACGTCATAGTAGCCGATGTTTTTCGTGCTGCGCACGGCGGTGGCGCTGCGCAGATCGCGGCCCGTCACGACGGGCACGCGGTCGATCACGTACCAGCTTTCTGCGCCGGGCTGGCTGGAATCTGACGCCGAATTCTTACCCTGCACCAGTTGCGCGTTCGGCGGCAAAACGCCTCCGTGCGCGGCCATGGCGGCCGCTTCCGACGCGTATGGCATGGAGTCCAGAACCAGGTGCAATTCCAGTTGACCGCCCGCCTGAATCACGCTCTTGGCGCGATTGGGATCGCCTTCTCCCGGGAGCTCGACGATGATTTCGTTGTCTCCCTGGCCATAAGGGGCAACCAGCGGCTCGGTCAGACCCAGCGCGTCAATGCGGCGGCGAATCGTTTCTTCGGCCTGCGTCATCGTCTGCGCCTGGATGCTTGCCATTCTCGATGGCTTCATGGTCACGATGTAGCCGGAAGTTTCGCCAGGCGCTGGAGCGATATCCCAATCGGGGAACTGGTCGGCAATCAGGGTGCGCGCGGCCCCGGCTTGTTCGGAAGCGATATTGTGGACCAGAACCTGAGTGTCACTGAGCTTGCGAATCTCGTCGTAGCGGATGCTCTTGTCGCGGAGCAGCGTTGTAATGTGGTCCAGCGTCTGATCGGTTTCCTGGCTGATGGCTTCCTGCACCTGCACCTGCAGAATCAGGTGCGTGCCGCCCTGCAGGTCCAGACCCAGTTTGATGCTGTTGGAGAAATTCGATTTGATTTCGGCCCAGGACTTGGGAGGAAAATCGGGCCGGCCCACCAAGCCAATCACGCATGCAAGGATGACGCCAACGATAAATAATGCTTTCCACTTGAGGTTTGAACTCATGGCTTGGACTGGCTCAGGACTCCACCGATGCGGGCTGCGCTTGTTTACCCTGGGTTCCCCAGGGCAGCTCGCGGCAATGAATGGAGCAGATCGTTAACCCGGCCTTACGACTCCTCCTTGCTATCTGGTTGTAGGCCGGACACCGCGGAGCGCAGGAGCTTCACCTTCACCTGATCGGCAATACGGAGTTGGATGGAATCGCCCTCGACACCCACAATCGTCCCGAACAAACCGCCCGACGTGATGACCTTGTCCCCATTTTTCAGGGCGTTGATCATTTGCTGGGTTTTCTTCTGGCGGCGCTGCGCGGGAAGAATCAACAGCACATAGAAAATGACCATGATGATGAGCAGGGGCGCGAAGGCCATAATGCCTCCCGCGCCGGTACCCTGGGCCATCAATGACAAAGTTTGTGGCAATGAAATCAAGAACATCGCTGCGACCCCGCCCTCCGGCAACTTTCTCGCAAAAACATGCTGACGCGGATAATGATTCCCGCGGGCTCCGCGCCCGAACCCAGGCGCTCAGCATCCTGTAGAAGCCGCACCCGCTTTTACGCCCTGACACCGGCAAACCGCGCGATCCCAACCAGCTTCGCGACCGGCCCGCTTCAGGGTTCACCCACTTGGATGCGCGCTTGGAACTCCGAGGAGAATTCCGCTAGTTCCCCGAACGCGATAGCCTGTCGAATCTTGCTCATAATGTCAAGGAAAAATGCAACGTTGTGGTGGGAGTTCAAAATCGAAGCCAGGATTTCATTCGCCTGGAACAGGTGGCGCAGGTAGGCGCGCGAGTACGTTCGGCAGACCATGCAGGAGCAGCGCTCATCCAAAGGCCGCGGATCATCGGCATAAATCGCGTTCTTGATATTCACACGGCCTGTGCTGGTGAACAGGCAGCCGTTCCGGGCGTTGCGCGTCGGCAGCACGCAATCCATCATGTCAATGCCGCAGCCAACGAAGTTGGCGATCTGCTCGGGCAAGCCCACGCCCATGACATAGCGCGGGCGATCCTTGGGAAGCTCCGCGGCGGCCACAGCCGCCATTTCACAGGACAGCTCGTGAGGCTCGCCGACGGCGAGTCCGCCCACAGCGTAGCCGGGGAAATCCATGTCCACAAGCCGGCGCGCACTTTCGCGGCGCAGATCGGCGTGCGTGCCGCCCTGCACGATGGCGAACAAGGCCTGTCCGGGCGTGGTTGACGCGCCCGCGTTCGTTTGGGCGTAGTCGCGGCAGCGCTGCGCCCACTGCGTGGTGCGCTTTATGGCAGCCGCGGCGCGCGCATGGTCCGCGGGATATTCGATGCACTCGTCGAGCACCATGGCGATGTCCGAACCGAGCGCCTGTTGAATCTCGATGGATTTTTCCGGGGTGAGAAAATGTTCGGAGCCGTCCAGGTGCGATCGAAAAACCACGCCCTCATCGGTGACTTTGCGCAGATCGGCGAGACTGAACACCTGAAAGCCGCCCGAATCGGTGAGGATCGCCCCTGGCCAGGCCATAAAACGATGCAGGCCGCCTAATCGCCGGATCGTTTCGTGGCCGGGGCGCAGATACAGATGATAGGTGTTGCCGAGCAGGATTTGAATGCCCAGCTCACCGAGCGCCTGTTGGGTGAGGCCTTTGACCGTGCCCGCGGTGCCGACCGGCATGAATGCGGGCGTATCGATCACGCCGTGCGGCGTGGTGAGACGTCCCAGGCGCGCGCCCGTCGGATCGGTTTTCAGGACTTCAAAATGAAAATCCATTGCTACGAGTTTAGCAGGCCCACTCGCCATTGCCGAGCGGAGTCCCTTAGAAGCGGCCCAGCATGCCGTGCGCCACAACGGAAGTCCTATTCAACAGCCGCCGGCAGCGCTGGAATCGCGGCGATAAGCGACTGCGTGTAAGGATGCGCTGGGGTGCCGAGTATTTGCGCCGCGAGGCCCGTTTCGACGATGCGACCGCCCTGCATGACGGCGATGCGCGTGGCCAGCTGCGCGACCACGGGCAGGCTGTGCGAGATCAGCAGATAGGTAAGCGCGAAATCCCGCTGCAAATTCTGCAGCAGTTCGAGAATCTGCGCGCCGACCGAAACATCCAGCGCGGAGACCGGCTCATCCGCCACCACCAGCCGCGGGCGCAGCACGAGAGCGCGTGCGATGCCGATTCGCTGGCGCTGGCCGCCGGAAAATTCGTGCGGGTAGCGCGACAGCGCCTCTTCCCCAAGGCCCACGGTTCGCAGCGTCTCGGCGACGCGCTCGCGGCGCGCCGCCCGCCGCAGGCGGGGCTCATGAATTTCAAGCGGCTCGCCGACAATCGCTCCCACGCGCATTCTCGGATCCAGCGAAGCGAATGGGTCTTGAAATACCATCTGCATTTCGCGCCTCAGGCCGCGAAGTTCCGCGCCGCGCGCCGCGAGAAAATCGCGGCCTTCAACGCGCAATTCCCCCGAGTCCGGCTCGATGAGGCGCAACAGCATGCGCGCGAGCGTCGTCTTTCCGCTGCCCGATTCGCCGACCACGGCGAGCGTTTCGCCCGCCGCCAGTTCAAGGCTCACGCCGTCAACGGCCGCGACTCCCGAAAACATCTTCCGCAGATTGCGAGCTTCCAGTAGCGGGCCAGGCATCAGCGTTGGCCGCCTCTGTATGCCACAAAAGGATTCATTCCGGCTTCTCCGCGACGAGCACCAGCATCGTATGCTTGAACTTGAGGCCGCCGGCGGATGCTTCCGAGCGGACCACATGAAAGCCACAGCGATCGTTCCCGATACATCTCTCCATCATGCCGCGGGTCCGGACGTAAGCCGGATCTCCTGGAACGTTCCCTGCATTTTTCATCCAAGGGTCAAAATCCAGCCAATACTCGTGGAGTTCTTCGGAGCGCACGGCGAGCCCCAAACTTTTCAGCTGCGCGCGGAATTGCGCGACACTTTGCGTGACCGTGTGGGAAGCATCGCGCGCCCGTTCGATCTCATCCTGCAGCCCGGCGTCGCAACCTTCCGGCACGATAATGTCGGTGATCGCCATGCGGCCGCCGGGTTGCAACACGCGCGCCATTTCCGCCATCGCTCGCGCCGGATCGGTCATGTGGTGAAACGCGTAGCCGCAGGACACAATCCCGGCCGCGCCGTCGGCAAAGGGCAGCGCATAAATATTGGCGCAGACGAATTCGATGTTGGTGATGGCGTCCCGCGCGGCTTCGGCGCGCGCCTTCTCAATCATCGCCGGAGTCAGGTCCGCGCCGATGGCGTGGCGGACGCGCAAGGCCAGCGGACGCGTGAACGTGCCGGGACCGCAGGCCAGATCGATCGCCAGCAACTTTTTGGCATTGGCAAGCCCGGCGGTGGCGCGTTCGGCCAGCCGCTCGGCTTCCTCCCCTCGCGTGATGCGTACGGTTTGCGCAAATACATCCGCGGTAGCCGTGAAACGCTCGCGAATTTTGTCGAGGTGACTGGAATCGTTCGTCATTGGTGTTTTTCTCGTTCCACTTTAAGTAGGACAAGCTTCAGCCTGTCGCTTTTGTTCTCCACCAACCCCTGACAGGCTGAAGCCTGTCCTACCTCTACCACCCGCGTTCCAATAGGGATCGCAATCAGGAACAAATTTATTTCACGTCTTTTTCATCTCACATCCGCTCCGTTCGACTCGCCAACCAGGATGCAGCGCGCGCGATGATCGGGACCTGCGGCGCGCAACTCCGGCATGGCGGCCGTGCATTCGGGAACGCGCAGCGGGCAGCGCGGCTCAAACGCGCAGCCGGGAGGCAACGCGGTGAGCGCCGGCACCGTGCCCGGAATCGGCTCGAGTTTCTGGCGCACCAGTTGCGGCGACGCGCGCAGCAACCCCGCGGTATAGGGATGGCGCGGGCGTTCCAGAACTTCACGCGCGGGACCTTGCTCGACGATGCGCCCGGCGTAGGTGACCGCAATGCGATCCGCCACCTGCGCGACCACGCCCAGATCGTGCGTGATGAACAGAAGCGCGAGGCCCAGATCGCGCCGCAGTTGCGCGAGCAGATCCAGAATTTGTTTTTGTATCGTGACATCGAGCGCCGTCGTGGGCTCGTCGGCGATCAGCAAACGCGGTTCACCAGACGCGCTCGCCGGCGAAGAATGATGCGCCGCGAGCGCCATGGCGATCATGGCGCGCTGCCGCAGGCCTCCGGAAAGCTGGTGGGGATACTGTCGCGCGCGCATCTCGGGCTGGGGAATTGCGGCGCGGTCCAGAGCGGCGAGCACGCGGCGATTCACTTCGCCGCGCCCCAGCCCGGACTGATGCGCGCAAACCGCCTCCGCGATTTGCGCGCCCACGCGCATCACGGGATTGAGCGCAGTCATGGGCTCCTGAAAAATCATGGCGATGTCGCGGCCGCGCACGCCGATCCGTTCGCGCTCGGACATCGTAAGCAGGTTTACACGTGCAGCAGCAGCGCCATTCGCGCCTGAAAGCCACACTTCCCCGCGCACTTGCGCTCCCGGCGGCAGCAAACCCATCAGCGCCAGCGCCAGCATGGACTTCCCGCTGCCCGATTCACCCACCAGGCCCAGCGACTCGCCCGTCTGCAATGTGAACGATACGTCATCCACCGGGCAAATCCATCCCGCCGGCGTGGGAATTTCCACGGTGAGTCCGCGCAGTTCGATCAACGGAGGCATCGGTACATCATAAGACGGATTTCGCGCGGCGGGGCAGAAAGGAATAGTGGGACACCGGGCATAACCTCGGTAGAATGGCTTTCCGTTCCCGGGGTCAGGCGCGCGCAAGCGAGAAATATCTTCGAAGGAAAATGCGAAATATGAATACCGAGCTTCGCGCTTAAGAATTGTGGCCCTGAGCGCTGACAAGCGATTGGAGGAACATTGCCGACAACGACAAGTGGCCCCGCCACACCATTCCCGGAATGTCCGCGATGTCACATGCCCACCGCCAGCGCCATGGGCAAGACGTATTGCCCGCAGTGCGGGTGGAATCGCGAAGAAGCGGACAGGCAGACACGTTTATTTCTGCGATTGCTGCCAGTGCTGGTGATTATTTTCGACACGCCGCTGGTTCTCTGGGTTTTCGTCGGCCACGCCAATATGCCCGTTCTTGCCCTGCTCGGTGTCCTCTCCACCGTTCCAGCGATTCTGGTCGTCCTGGTGATGAAGAACAAAATACGGTTTCGACCCTTCGGGATGAAGAAAAACTGAAAAAAGCAGGCGGAATAGATTGCGGAAAAAATCCCTTTGCCCGCCATTCCGTCGGAATGACGGTTTTTTTGTTTTTCCCCAAACTGTGAGGCTTGTCGCACTTGCGGACGGACGGAAAGTCCAAAACCTGACAGGCTGAAGCCTGTCCTAATTAAGCCCCACAAAGCTAAAGAAATGTAAGTGAATCATCCATTAGTCCCAAAATGGCACAAAGGTGCATCCATTGGTCATTGAACCTGCTGCGTAAATGCCGTTACACTGCAGGATGCAGGACGGTACAAATGGCTTGCTGCTGAAATGTCCTCGGAAACTCAACCAGCCCTGAATTGGAAGGCGTTGTTCCGCGTTCCCGGATTCCCATTTTTCTTTCTGGCGATGTTCATATCGCTGTTTGGCACGGGAATGAATTTTGCGGGTGTCACCTGGTACGTGTTGGGCGCGACGCATTCCACCGTAAAAGTCAGCCTGATCGTCATCCTGGTGACGCTGCCGGGGCTGGTGGTGCCGCCGTTCGGCGGCGTGTTAATCGATCGCGTGGATCGGAGATACCTGGGAATCACGATTGACGCGGCGCGCGCGGTAGTCGTTCTGGGAACGGCCGCGCTGGCGTTTGCGGGCCATCTGGCATTGTGGGAACTGTACTCGATGGTTCTGCTGTTGGGCGTGGGATTTGCAATTTATTGGTCCACCACAAACGCCCTGATCCAGGAACTGGTTCCGCGGGAACAGCTGATCACCGCCAATGCCACCGTGCTGATCGCCGTGCAGGGCGGAATGGCGATGGCGGGGGCTCTGGTGGGATTCATCTACGCGCGCTCGGGCCTGGGGGGAATTCTTGGCATTGACGGCACAACGTACCTGATTTCGGCAATCTGTCTGCTCCTGATGCGGCACGGATATTACGCTCCGCATCGCGTTCACAACATTCGGCTCTTGTCGGCAGCCCCCACCATTGAGGGATCTCCGGAAATGTCCGAACCATTCCTGGCGCAACCCGAAGAGCCGGTATCCACGGCAGCGAGCGTGATCGCGGACATCGCCGAAGGACTCGATTACCTGCGAAAACAGCCGCGCGTGCTGGCCCTGGGAATCACCTACGCCTGCATGATGGCCGGAGTGATTAGCGCCAACGTGCTGGTGGTGGCGCTGGCGAAGGACCTGCTCTCGGCGGGAGCGCGCGGCTACGGGTACATCGAGGCTGGCTGGGCGGTGGGGGCAATTGTGGGAGGACTGATTGCGGGTAGGGCGGCGCGAAATCGCCCCTACAGCACATTGATCTTGGCGCTGGCCACGCTGGCCGTGGGCCACACGCTGTTTCCCTACGCCCGGCTGCTGGCGGTGGCGGTGGCGATGAACGCGCTGTTCGGCGTATGCCGCGCGCTGGGCGGCGTGCTGACGCAATCCTCAATCATGAGCATCGTGCCGCGGCACCTGATGGGGCGAACGCAATCGGCGTTCTCGATGATCAGCACAATTCTGCAGGTAACCATGAGCTTCACCCTCGGATGGTTCGCAGAGAACGTTACACTTTCCGCGGCATTCCTGCTTCTCGGCGCGATTTATGGCGGCGCGGTGGTGGCGGCGCTGCGCGCGAAGTCCCTCTCATCGGATGGGTTTCCGACCGAGGCCGCAGGGTAGGCGTTTGCAGTCTTGTTCCGGTGGAAGCGCGGGGCGCGGGAGTTTGATCCGCCGGCAGAGCCACAAGCGCGCCCGCCGTACATCGAACTTCCGGCTGAACTAGAATATAAATAAATCCGATTTCAATCAGAGATAATCGCGCGCAGTACCTTCGAGGAAGGCGCGGAGCTTGCGCGAGCGCGACGGGTGCCGCAGCTTGCGCAGCGCCTTGGCTTCGATCTGGCGAATGCGCTCGCGCGTGACAGCGAACGACTGGCCGACTTCCTCGAGCGTGTGCTCGGAGCCGTCGTCCAGGCCGAAGCGCATCTTGATGACTTTTTCCTCGCGCGGCGTCAGGGTCTTTAGAACCGAAGAGGTCTGTTCCTTCAAATTGAGGTTGATGACGGCGTCGGAAGGGGAAACGACGGCCTTGTCTTCGATGAAATCGCCGAGGTGCGAATCCTCCTCTTCGCCGATGGGCGTTTCCAGGGAAATCGGCTCCTGCGCAATTTTCAAAATCTTGCGCACCTTCGACACGGCAATTTCCATGCGCTTGGCGATTTCTTCCGAGGTCGGTTCGCGGCCCAGCTCCTGCACGAGCTGGCGGCTGGTGCGAATGAGCTTGTTGATCGTTTCGATCATGTGCACCGGGATGCGGATGGTGCGGGCCTGATCGGCGATGGCACGGGTGATGGCCTGGCGAATCCACCACGTCGCGTAGGTGGAAAACTTATAGCCGCGGCGCCACTCGAATTTGTCCACAGCCTTCATCAAGCCGATGTTGCCTTCCTGAATCAGATCCAGAAACTGCAGACCGCGATTGGTATATTTTTTCGCGATGGAAACGACGAGGCGAAGGTTCGCTTCGATCAATTCTTTTTTGGCTTGTTCGGCTTCCGCTTCCCCCCGAAGGATCACCTGCAGCATGCGCTTCAGGTCGGTCAGGCCGGTTTCGCTGGAAATTTCGATTTCGCGCAGTTCCATGCGGCGCGCGCGCAGTTCCTTGCGCGCCTCGGCGGCGTTATCGCCCTTGGAGGCGTCGGCGCGGCGCTCGAGCTTGCCGGCTTCGCGTTCGAGGGACTGCAGGCGCTCGACGGTGTGGCGGATTTTTTCGATCAGGCGTTTTTTCTCGAACAGGTGGTATTCCAGTGAGCGCGCCAGTTGCGACATTTCGATGCGCAAACGCGCCACGCGATACTTCGCGCGCAGGTACGGGCGCTTTTTCGACTTCGTCATGCGCTCGAGCTTCGCGGCTTCCTTCAGACATTCCAGGTACAGCTTGGCGATCTTGTCGAGGACCTTGAGCGTCTTCCTGGTCTTGTTTTCGATCTTCTCTTCGGTAAGTTCTTCGTCGTCGAACTGGACAATTTCCTTGATCGAGCGGGTGCCGCTGCGCAGGTCCTCGCCGATGGTCAGCAGTTCCTTCAGGATGATCGGGGAACGCGTGATCGTCTTGAGAACCAGCAACTGTCCGCGCTCAATGCGTTTGGCGATGGCGACTTCGCCTTCGCGCGTCAGCAGCGGCACGGTGCCCATTTCGCGCAGGTACATCCGAACCGGGTCGTTCGTCTTTTCCAGCATCCCCGGCGTGAGGTCGAGTTCGCTCTCTTCGGCTACCGGGAGTTCGTCCTTAGATCGCGTTTCAGGGGCTTCGGTGACGGCCGGATCGGCGGTGGCGCGGGCGGCCTTCGCCGCTGCGAGGTCTTCGTAAATATCAATCCCGTAACGTTCAAACGTGGAAAGGAGATCGTCGATTTCTTCCGAAGAATGCACTTCGGCGGGCAGAATGTCGTTTACTTCGTCATACAGGAGATAGCCCCGCTCCTTGCCCATGGCAATGAGCTGCCTTACCTGGTCGTATTTCTCTTCAATAGCCAGCGCCAAGGGACCCTCCCCAAGTTAAACGCGAACCGTCAACCGCACAGCTGCGGGACCCCGCCACGAGTCCCAGATTGCCGATTGGGTTTGCCGATTGGCAAAAACGATTGCCGATCGGCAAAACCGCGGACAACGAAATTCACGTTGCCGCGCATCTTTCGCAACGACTGCGTAACGGGTGCGTAATGGGTGCTCCAATTGAAAATCCCAGTCCACTGGTGACGTGACCGTTTGCTTCGCGGCCGTCGCCATCGGCCCGGCATGCCCTTCATTTTCGCAGGGGGCGCCCCACAAAAACCTTTGATGCAAATCGCCCATTGCCCGTTACATTTCCCGCCGAGTGGAAACTTCATCACGCTACATGGCGGCGGGCAAACGCGTCAATCATTTTGTTTCTTGGGGGTTAACAGCAGGAAAATCAGGAACGTCTTGCGGAAATCCTGAACAAGGCGAGAATGAATCGCGCGCCAGCAACGAATTCGCGTGTCCTGCAATGTTGGAGGCGCGCACGGACCGGCACCGGGAATTTCGCAAGGCTAATGCGTTGGCGGAACCAGCCGCCGGCGTAGCTCCTGCAACTCCTGCATTCGCTCCAGCAGCCGGACCATCTCGCCGCTCGCCCCTTTGGCTGCGGATTGCTCCTCGATCTGCCTCATGAGGGCTGCCAGCTCCTGGTCGGCACGGCGGCGGCGCAGAACCGCCAGACAGCTTTCCGCTTCTTCCCAGGTGGGCGGGGCGGCGGATTCGAATGCGATTTCAAACAGAAGCCGCCGGTCGCGATCTTCCAGGGCCATGGCCAGCGCGGCCGCGTCCGGGCGTTCCCCTGACGCGCAAGCCTCCACCAGCACGGCGAGAATGTGCTCAATTTCCAGCCCGTGGTGCAACTGCTCGGCGTGAATCTCCCGCGCCAGGCGCTCACGAAACTCATCGGCTTCGATCAGCATCTGCACTAGGCGGCGCTCGGCGGGCTTTCCGGCGCGGCCTACCAGTTCCGGGCGGGCTTTCACTTCGCTGCGGCGCTCGTTCGCGGCTTTGCGCATCGATTCGCGCAGCACCGGCTCCTCGATGCGCAACTGCTGCGCGATGCGCGAGGCCCACTCCGAGCGCAGAATGCGATCCGGGATGCGCTGGACGTAGGGCATCAGGAAATTCACCGCGCGAAGCTTCCCTTCCGCCGTGGTCATGTCCATTTTCCGGGCACGCGAAATCAGATAATCAACATAGGTGGGCGCTTCGTTGAGCAATTTCGTGTACGCCGCGGCACCTTCGGATCGAAGGAAGCTGTCCGGGTCCTTCCCTCCGGGCAAGGCGAGCACGCGCACCTCGGCGCCCTGCTCGAGCAGAATCGCCAGCGAACGCTCGGTGGCGGCCTGGCCCGCGGTGTCCGGATCGTAGTTGACGATGATGCGGCGCGTGAAGCGGCTCAGGAGCTTCACCTGCGGCTCGGTCAAGCTGGTGCCGCAGCTGGCCACCACGTTGGAAATTCCCGCGCGCGCCACGGCAATCGCGTCCATGTAGCCTTCGACCAGCACGGCGAAGTCGCGCTGCCGCAGGGCTTCCTTCGCGCGATCCAGGTGGTAGAGGACGTTGCTCTTGGAATAGATGGGCGTCTCGGGTGAGTTCAGATATTTCGGCAAGTCGTCGCCCAGGGCGCGCCCGCCGAACGCGACGATTTTTCCCGAATCGTTGGCGATCGGAAACATCACGCGCCGCCGGAAGCGGTCGAAGAGCCGTCCGTTGGCGTCGCGGCTGAACAGGCCGGAAACTTCCAGAACTTTTTCGGGATATCTCTGCTTCATCGCGCGCAGCAACGCTTCGCCGCCAGATGGCGCGAAGCCGATGCCGAACCGGGCCATCGCATCGGAGTCCAGTCCGCGGTCGAGCAGGTAAGCCTTCGCGGCGCGGCCTTCCGGCGTGCCGTTCAACTGCTGCGCAAAAAACGCCGCGGCCTCGCGATGCATTTCCACCAGCGAAGTACGCTGCTGGTTCTGCTGGCGCTCCTCCGGCGTGCGTTCCCTGGCGCGCGGAATGGCGATGCCGCATTTTTCCGCGACGGAGCGCACCGCGTCCGGAAACGTGAGCTTGTCCATCTCCATCACGAACTTGAAAACGTCGCCGCCCACGCCGCACCCGAAGCAGTGATAAATCTGCTTCACCGGATGCACCGCAAACGACGGCGTCTTTTCGGAATGGAACGGGCACAGCCCCGTGAAATTCTGCCCGGACTTTTTCAGACGGACGTATTCCCCCACCACGCGGACAATGTCCGCCTGCTGTTTCACACGATCCGCAAATGAGCCCGCTTCAGCCATACGCGCACGATGGGAGTGCCGGAATCGGTATTGTACACGGGGCGGCGCTGCGGCGTCGCCTGCAGGAACCAGGGAAGCGGGCGAATTCCGTGTTGCGGAAAGTGCCGGAGGAACTCTCCGGACAACCAGGAATCGGTCCACCACCAGCCAGCGCCGTGATCCTGTTTCCAGGTGGGTGGCGATTCATCCGTGTCTCAAGACTCGGGCGTATGATACATTCCCGGCGTGAAAAAAACCCGGCGATGCCGATAGCGCTCAGGAATCAGGAATCAGGACGCCATGAAAACAATTTCCAGAAGAAATTTTACCGCATTCGCCGCCCTGGTATTGAGCGGCGGGCTGCTGACCGCAACTCCTGCGCGAGCGGACGAGTTTAAAGTCGTGACTTCCGGAGCGTTTTCGGCCGCCTATCTGGAATTGGCCCCTCAATATGAACGCGCCACGCACAACAAGATTGTGACCGAGTTCGGGCCTTCGATGGGCACGACGCACAACGCCATTCCGGTGCGTCTGGAACGGGGCGAGCAGATTGACGTCGTGATCATGGCCGCGCCCGCGCTTGCCGGGCTGATCAGGCAGGGCAAGGTTCGCGCGGGTAGCCGGGTCAACCTGGTCGAATCCCACATCGGCATGGCCGTCAAGGCCGGAGCGCCCAGGCCGGACATCAGCACGGTAGACGCGCTGAAGCACACGCTGCTGGCGGCAAAATCGATTGGATATTCCGATAGCGCCAGCGGCGTTTATCTTTCCACCGTATTGTTTCCGAAGCTGGGGATTGCCAACCAGATCAAGGGCACGGCCAGGAAAATCGAAGCCGTTCCGGTTGGCGGGGTGGTCGCCAAGGGAGAGGTCGAGATCGGCTTCCAGCAGATCAGCGAACTGCGTCCCGTGAAGGGCATCGACATCGTCGGAGAACTGCCACCCGGCGCACAACATGTCACGTTGTTTGCCGCGGGCATTCCGGTAACGGCAACGCATCCGCAGGCGGCCAAGGCGTTCATCGAGTGGCTGGCGTCACCCGCGGCCTATGCGGCAATCAAGAAAAGCGGTTTGGTGCCGGCGAAACCGGCTGGAAATTAGCCGGCCTGGCGCGCTTTCCTGCCAAAGAAACGTCCCGCCCAAAAGCTCAACGGAGTCAGAACCAGGAGCACGCCGCACATTATAAAAAATTCGCGAAAAACAGGGCCCGGTGGTGGAACGTGAACGACGAAGAGGCCTGGCCCGGACGGCACCGTGATGCCTGCTCCCCTATGCAGGATCCAGCTCCGCACTCCACGCATCCCATGCATTGCAAATTCACCTGACAATTTGACGAGAATCAACAGGTCCACGACAAAAAGCAGGGCAAACAGGATTTTCGACAGGATGGAAAGCAGGAGAAGCGTTCTTTTCATTATAAAGTAGACACCATTTTCGAAGTATTTGTGCCTTATTCTTTCAGCTCCACCACGGTGATCGCGTTTCCGCCGCGGTCTTCGGCTTCGGCATGGATCGTTTCGACCAGCGGATGCGTTTTCAGGAATTCGGCAAGGCCGCGACGAAGCGCGCCCGTGCCATGGCCGTGGATGATACGCAACTGGGACGAGCCCGCCAGCGCTGCCTGATCGAGAAATTTGTCCACGCGGCGCGTGGCTTCCTCCACCGTGCAGCCGATCAGGTTGATTTCTTCGCTGGCGGGCTCGGCGGAAGGTTGCGTGGTCACGGTAACGCCTCGCGGCAGCGAAGGCCTGGCGGGCGCAACGTTGCCGACGATCTCCAGAATGTCGGCCAGTGCGACCTTCATGCGCAACGGACCCGCTTCGACTTCGGCGCCGGCATCGTCGCAGCGGCGAATCGTTACCGCCGTGGGCAGGCCGCGCACGCGGACGCGCGCGCCGGCAACCAGGTCGCCCGGCGCGACGGGTTTCGCGGATGGCGCGGCGATGATTCCCAGATCGGCCTGCGAATCGGAAAGATGCGCAACCGTCGCCGCGTCGGCTTCCTCGCGGGCATCGCCACGCGCTTTCACGAGTTTGCGGTGCGTCTGCTTTTCGAGTTGCGCGCGCAGTTCGCGCTGCTTCACGGCTTCGACGGCGCGGGCGGCTTCCTTCTCGTGTTTTTCAATCGTCTGCGCGAATTGCTGCTCGAGTTCTTTCAGGCGGGCGCGCTGCCGCGCGGTCCACTCCGTCTGCAACTTCTTCTTTCCTTCGGCAAAATCCTGCGCGGCGCGCGCGGCTTCTCGCTTCAGCGTTTCCAGCTCGTCGCGGCTGCGATGCAGGTAGGCGATCAGCGCGGCGGCTTCGTGCGCTTCCGGCGAAAGTTGCGCGCGGGCGCGGTCGATGACGTTCGCGGGCAGCCCGAGCCGCCGCGCGATGTCGATGCCGCTCGATCCGCCCGGCACGCCCACCATCAGGCGATACGTGGGGCGCAGATTTACTTCATCGAATTCAACGGCGGCATTGAGCACGCCCGGCGTGGTCGAAGCGTACGTTTTCAGCCGATCGTGGTGCGTGGTCGCCAGCGTCAGGCAGTCGCGCGCGCGGAATTCATCGAGCAGGGCCACGGCGAGCGCCGCGCCTTCCTCGGGAGCCGTGCCCGTGCCCAGCTCGTCGACCAGCACGAGCGAATCCGCGGTGGCATCTTCCAGCATCGCGCGCACGTTGAGCATGTGCGCGGAAAATGTCGAAAGGTCCGCCGCGATGGATTGTTCGTCGCCGATATCCACGAGCACGCGATCGACCAGCGGCAGCCGCGCCATCTCCGCAGCGACGGGAATGCCGGATTGCGCGGAGAGCACCGCGATGCCCACGGTCTTGAGCGCCACCGTCTTGCCGCCGGTATTCGGGCCGCTGATGACGAGCACGGTTTCGCGGCTTGCCGCGGGCCCGCCGGGGGAGGTCGAGCGAGCGCCCAGGGCAAGCGTCATGGGCACGACGCTGCGGCCGTGCGCGCGCAGCGTATCGGCCAGGACCGGATGTCGCGCGCCTTTTAATTCGAGCAAGGGTAATTCCGGCAGGGGCCGGTCCGCTGCATCGCCCGCGGTGAATTCCGGCAGCGTGCAATCAAATTCGCGGGCAAACCGCGCGCGCGCGAACACCGAATCGAGTTCCGCGATCGTTTCCACCGCAAAGCGCAGCGGTCCGAGATTCGCGCGCAGGCGCTGGGTCAATTCATCGAGGATGCGCGCGATTTCCGCGGCCTCATCCTCGGAAAGCTGCACGAGCCGGTTGTTGAATTCGATGGTTTCAAACGGCTCGACGAAGACCGTTTGCCCGGTGGCGCTGGCGGCGTGCACGACGCCCTGCACCTTTTTCCTCTCGGCCGCGCGCACGGGAATAACGAAGCGGTCGTTGCGCAGCGTGACGTAGTCTTCTCCGGAGTCGCCGCCGCGAGCGCGCAGGATGCGCTCGAGCGATTTCCGGATCGTTTCGCGCGCGCGCCCCATGCTGCCGCGAATGCGCTTCAGTTCCGGTGAAGCGTCGTCGCTGATTTCGCCGTTGGGCAGCACGGCGCGGCGAATTGCCGCCGCAAGCGGACGAAGATCGGCGATAGCGCCTGCGCGCGCGATAAGCAGGGGGAATTTGCCCTTGGAATCGCGGAGACCTTCGCGCGAAGTGTCGCGCAGGCTATCGCGCAGCCAGGTGACCGTGTCGGCCAGGGAAACCGCGTCGAGCAGCATCTGCGGCGCGAGCACGGACACAGGGGATTCGAGTTCCGCCAGCCACCGCTCGGGGTCGGCCAGCGATCCGAATCCCATTTCCGCGTCGTCGCGCCGGAATGCGATCGCTTCGGCAATCAAGGCGAATGCGGCGTCCAGCGCGGCTCGATCGAGAGAAAACGCGAGCGCATCGATCGCGCGGCCCCCGGGCGCGCACGTGGTCCGGAGGCGCAGCAGCTCGCGCAGCCGGTCAAATTCGAGAATATCTTCCGCGGTGCGCGACACGCTGTTTTACTTCCCTTCCCGGTGCAGGCCGGCGCGCGCGAGTCGCGCGGCAAGAAATCTGGCGGCTTCGCCGGGCGTGGGCGCCTGGTGCACCAGCGCGTCGCTGGATTCGCCCCATCGGGACGCGCGCTCGCGCTCCACTTCGCACACGCGCTCCACAATCGGCTGCCAGAAATCTCCGAGCACGACAAACGGCCGGTGTTCCATCGCTTTCTTGTTGAGCATTTCCCAGACCACGGCAAGCTCGACGAGCGTGCCCGTGCCGCCTTTGCACGCGACATAGCCGTCACCCAGGCGCACCAGTTCGAACAGGCGATCCTGCCAGGTGGCCACGCGCGTTTCTTCGTCCACCCAGCGGTTGACGCGCGACCTGAAAGCACTGGACGTCACCGCGATCACGCGCCCGCCGGATTCGCGCGCGCCGCGCGATACCCCTTCCATCACGCCGCCATAGCCGCCCGTGCAGACGGCAAACCCCGCCGATGCCAGCGCGCGACCCAATTCGAAAGCCTCCACGTAATCCGCGTTTCCGTCTTCCGGACGGGAACTGCCGAACACCGTGATGATTTTTGTTTTCTCTACCAGATCGCCGTTCGACATCCGTTATTTCCTCGACTTCCTTTTCGTGGCCTTGCGCGCCGGGCCGAAATCTTCCACCATCGCCACGGCGATCGCGTCGAGCACGAGGTTGGCGTCATGCGCGTGCAGGTTGTTATTGTTTCCCAAAATCGAAAACAGGAGGCGCTCCCCGCGAACCGTTGTCGCATAACCGGAAAGTGAATTCACATGGTCGATGGTGCCCGTTTTTGCTGAGATGCGCCCGGCGGCGGGCGTATTTTTCATGCGGTCCGAGAGCGTGCCGTCTTCTCCCGCCACCGGGAGCGAGGAGCGATACACCTCGCCCCATGGCTGCATGGAAGCGTAGTGCAGCATCTGCACGATCGCGCGCGGCGTGACCATATCCTTGCGCGAGAGTCCCGATCCGTCGTGGAGCACGACGTCGCCATCGGCGATGCCCGCCGTCTTGAAAAAATCAGCGGCCACTTTCAAAGCGTCTTCGTAGCTGGTGGCGCCCGTCTCTTCATGTGCGGCGAGCAGCAAGAGAAGTTCCGCGTGCAGGTTCTCGCTATTCATGTTGGTCAGGCGAATATCGTCGGCGAGCGGCACGGAAGCGTGCTCCGCCAGGATGTTTTGAGGCGGCACACCCGCAATCCCCGGATCACCGGCGTGGCGGGAACGCGGGCGGCCGTCGATCTTCACGCCTCGGGCCTGGAGCAAGCGCGCAAGAAGATGGGCGGCGTATTCGGCGGGTTCTTCGACGGCAATCATGAGCCTGCGTGGCTGCGCGCCCAGCGGCATCACGCCATTCACGCGAATCACCCGCGAGCCGGGATCGCGCGCCACAGCCAATTTTTCCTCGCTGCCGCGCGCGCCGGTGCGAGTCGAATTCTCCACGGTATAGAAACCATCCGCCAGGCCGAGATCATACAGGGCAGGCTCTCCCTGACGGGGACCCGGGCGCACGGTGAGTGCGAACGTATTGTCGTTGACGGCGATGGCCGAAACCGCGGCGCCGTAGGACCATAGGGTGTCGTCCACCGTCCAGCCGCTGGGGAATTTTTCGTGCTGGAACAAACTGTCATCGGCAACCACGTCTCCGGTGATTTCCCGCACCCCGCGCGCCGCGACTCCGTCGGCAAGTTCGGCCAGAACTTTTTCGGGCGGCCCTTCGCGTTCCTCTTTTTTGCCGAAAGGAAATTTCCGATTGGAAAGATTCGCGTCCCCTGCCCCGATCAGAACCAGATCGCCGTCCAACAAGCCGTTTGCATCGGGTGTGGCGCTGGAGGCGACGGTGGTTTTCACGCGGTAGTCCGGCCCGAGAGTTGCCAGCGCCAAGGCCGTGATGAACAGTTTGGCGTCGGAGGCGGGCGTGAAGTAGCTGTCGGCATGGCGCGCATACAAAACCTCCGACGTCGCGGCGTCGGTCACGAGCACACCCCACGATCCCTTGTCCGGGCCCGAGGCGTCGAGGATGGCCGCCACTCGCCTGGCGAATCGCGCCGCGTCCGGGCGCTTTGCGAGTTTCACTCCAGTAGGTTCGGCGCGTGAAATCACGGGGCGCGCAGGCCGCGCCTGCGCCGCGATTTTCGGCGCGAACAGAAAGACAACCATGCCGAGAACGGCGCATCCAAATAAAAGTATGAGTCGTCTTCGGTATAAAGATAAAGCCATCCAGCCGCTCCCAAGGAGAATTCGCGAGGAAAAACAATTATAGTCCACACGCTCGCGGGAACTCGCAGCGAATATCGATTTCCGGTTCCCCCCTCATTGCGCGTGGATGGGAGAGGCTTTATGATGGCAAAGGCATCCGGCCCAGGACATGTTCGGCTCCATTTCGAGGAGGAAGGAATTCATGAGGAAAATAATTTCGCTGCTGATGGCTCTGGCTCTTACATCAATTCCCATGCTGGCCGCACCAAACAAGGAAACTGACCGGCTGGAAAATGCCGGCGTCGTGCTGTCTGAAATTTTGAATGTCCCCGATGACATTCCGCAAGACCTCCTGGACAAGGCGGAATGCGTCGTCATTTTCCCTTCCGTGCTGAAATTTGCGATCGGTCTGGGGGGAAGCTATGGCCGCGGCGCGATGATTTGCCGCAGTGGTGAACATTTCACCGGCCCATGGGGCGCGCCTTCCATGGCGGCGCTGGAGGGCGGAAGCCTTGGATTCCAATTGGGCGGCCAGGCAACCGATTTCGTCCTGCTGATTATGAACCCGCGCGGGGCAACGGCCATTTTGAGCAGCAAGGTGAAGCTGGGTGCGGACATGGCGGCAGCGGCAGGGCCGAAGGGCCGCAACGCCTCCGCCAATACCGATGCCACACTGCGCGCGGAAATTCTGTCGTATTCGCGCTCGCGCGGATTGTTCGCGGGCATATCGCTGGAAGGTTCGACGTTGCGGCCGGATAATAATGCCAACGAAAGCATTTACGGAAAGAAAGTGACCGCCACGCAAATTGTGAGGGAAGGCGCGGTTGCGGTGCCGCCGTCGGCGCAGAAGATGGTCGCCCTGCTCAACAGAAAGTCTCCCAAGAACCTTTCCGACCCCCAGTCACTGAAGTAATTCCGCGCCCGCTGCGGGGCGCCGCATCTTTCATCCCGGACGCCGCATTCCTGGATGAAAGACGCGGCGCCCGGGCGGGCGCACGTGTGTGAAATCGCTGTGGGGGCCGGCTCGGGCGCCCCAACTTGCGCCCGGGCAACGGTTCGACTAGGCTGGACGCGGTGCATGTGGCGGCCACACCGATTTTTTTGCCATACCTCTTTGCAAGGCATCCGATTTTCCGGGAGCGAAGCCATTGGCTGGAAATTCAATCTGTCCCATTTGCAAAAAACGCCGCGCCGAGCGGTACTGCCCCGCCATGGGCGAGAAAATCTGCGCAATCGATTGCGGAACCGGACGCGAAGTCACCATCGATTGCCCGGGCGATTGCTCCTATCTGCTGGCCGCGCATCGCTGGGAACAAAATCATCCGAAATCCCTCGCCGAAAACGAAATTCCATTTCCGGACGTATCTTTCCCCTCCGATCTGGTTCACACGCGGCAGACAACACTGTCCGGCATTGGATACACCGTCACGACGTACGCGCGGGAGCAACGCTCGCTCACCGACGCCGAGGTCTTCGCCGCAACCCATGCCCTCGCCGAGGCGTACCGCACGCTGCTCTCCGGCATTTACTATGAAAAACCGCCTGACTCTCCGGTAGCGCTGGGTCTCTACGCCGCCCTTGGGAAATTCATCGAAAACGAAAAGAAGCCTGAAACCGAACATCCGGAATTCCCACCCCCGAAAGACGTGGAAATCTTTCACCTGCTGGTGTTCTTTCTCCGATTTGGCCGGCTGCGGTCCAACGGGCGGCCGCGCACGCGCGCATTCGTTGAATTTTTGAAGACGCAGTTCCCGGCCGAGACGGACGCGCCCAAGCAGGAACCGCGCATTATCATGCCGTAGGGCACGCCGTATAATTCACGCCAAAAACAGTACAGCCCGTTGTTTCCAGGGTTTAGTAGGACAGGCTTCAGCCTGCCGGGTTTGCATTGGCAGCCCCGGTTTAAATGCGACAGGCTGAAGCCTGTCCTGCGGGTGCGGCGGCGAATTCGAGGCCGAGGGTGAGTTGCGGGCCGCTTTCGCCGGGATGCGACGTTTCTATCGGGCGTGCCCCGAGGTTGTATTTCCTGCGCAGAGCGGCGACGCGAGCGGATATTTTCCGGCGATACGTTTCCGGAGCATCGCTGGTCCGCGAAAACCACTCGCGGTAGCGCCGCGCGAGCTTCGGGAATTTTGCATCCAGAAAAGGAAAAAATTGCTTCTGCGCCGAGGGCATCAGGAACAGCACGCTGGCGGCAAACCATTGCGCCCCGGCATCGCGCGCGGCCCGGGCCAGCGCGTCGAGGTCTTCCTCGCGGTCGGTGATCCCCGGCAGCACGGGCATGGCGAAAACGCCCGCGGAAATACCGGCGCGGCGCAGTTCGCGAACCGCGTTCATGCGCAGATCGGGACGCGGCGCGCGCGGCTCCAGCATCCGCGCCAGCCGCGCGCGCAACGTTGTAACGCTTAAGTTCACGGCAATGCTGGAATGCGCAGAAATGCGCTGCAGCAGATCCACATCGCGCAGGACCTGGTCCGATTTCGTGGTGATGGAAAGGCTCAGCCCCTTGCGCCCGGCCATCTGCTCGAGAATCGCGCGCGTAGCGCCGAATTCGCGCTCGGCCGGCTGATAGGGATCGGTGGCAGTTCCGATAGCGATGTGCTCATCCCGAATCTTTTCCGTGGCGAGGTCGCGCGCCGCAAGCACCCCGGCGTCCCGCTTGACGTAAATTTTCCGCTCAAAATCCGACCCGTCGAGTTCCATAAATTCGTGCGTATACCGCGCATAGCAATACTGGCAGCCGAATTCACAGCCGCGGTAGGGATTCACCGTCCAGGAAAACGGCACGCGCGCGGAATCACAGTGATTGAGGATCGAGCGCACAGGCAGCAAAAAATATTCCGTGCCGCGCCTGGCGTCCGCGCGAGGGGAGGAGAAGGCGAGACGTGCGATGCCGACGCGTTCGGGCACGGACCCTGGTGGTAGCAGGGCGCCCGGCCCGCTGCCCCGGATGGCCGGGGCGTCGGGGAATAGGGTGGGTGTGGGATCGCTCCTGCGGCCACGCAGAACCCTCTTCTTCTTGTTGAAAGGAGGGTACTGAGAGGCCGAAGGAATCGTGGTTGCAGTCGCCATCACCCGTCTCGCGAAGCACGGCGCGATTATTTCGCCTTTTATTCGCTATGTCAAGAACTATATTCGCCTTTTATTCGCTTTCATAAGCCTATTGCCCCAGGGTCGCCGGGCGGTGACTCCTCCCCGGTGACGCTTCGGACTCTCGCGCGCAAGGCATTGTTCGGCCGCGCTGGGTCGAGGCCTATACTCAAGAAGTACCTCGGAGTCCTGTATGTCCAAGATCGGAATCCTGATCATCGAAGACGATGAATCGAGCCAGACAGCACTGCGGCAAATACTGGATTCAGAAGGCTGGCAGGTGCGGATCGTGCCGGTTCTCAGCCAGGCGCTCGCCGAATTGTCGAGCGGAGAATGGTCCCTGGTCATTCTGAATATTGCGATGACAGGCCTGTCGGGACCGGTGTACCTCACGTTGAAGGAACTGGCGCTGGCTCCCGCCCTGGAAGAGGGCAAAGTCCGGGCGCGCGTCCTGTTCCTGCTGCCGGAGGCGTCTGCAATAGAAGCGCAGGCGGTGCTGGAGAAGGACCGTTTGCCCTATGTGCTCAAGCCGTTCCAATTCCACGACCTGCTCGAAAAGGTCAGCGACCTGCTGATGGAAACCGAAGCGCTCGACTCGCCCATCCGCCGCGTGCGTCATGATGCCACCGCCGCCGAACGCAAGCGGGATGAGAGCCGCGCGGGCCACGAATCCTCCAGCCGGGAAAATCGGCGCGATACGGGGATGTTCGCTAATCGCAGGGAGTACGTCATGACCGAGGAAGAAATCGCGGAATACGAAAGATCGGAAAACGAAAGCCGGGAACAGAAAAAAAAGAATAAACTGCAGCAAAACCGCTACTAATTCCGCCAGGTACGGCGCCTTCCAGTCCAATCAATTCGAAGTCGAAGAATCTTCGTTGGGATGCGGCTTCCATACCCGGACCGTGCTTTTGTCGCGCGTGCCGGCAAGCAGCTGGGCAATGGTGACCTGCAGAATCGGATGGCAAAGCGCGGGGGACAGTTCAGCGAGCGGCACGAGCACGAAACGCCGCGCGGCCATGCGCGGGTGCGGAATTTCCACTTGCGCGGTGCGAACGATTTCCCCGCCATAGAGCAAAACATCGAGATCGATGATTCGCGGGCCGCGCGCAATCAGTTTTTTGCTTCCCATATGCCGCTCGATTCCCTGCAGCGCATCGAGCAACTCTACGGGGGGCATATCGGTTTCCGCCTCGACAGCGCAATTCAAAAACCAGGGCTGCTCGAGAAAATCCACCGGTTCGGTTTCGTAAAGCAAAGAACGGCGAAGCACCGGCACGCCAATCCCGGGCAACGCCGCGACGGCCCGCTCCAGGTTCGCGGCGCGGTCTCCGAGGTTTGAGCCGAGAGAGAGGTAAATAAGTTTGCCGCCGTTCATAGAAGAAAAATCAGATCACCCGCCGCGGCGGGCCATTCGCTTCAAAACAGCCCGTGCTGCGAGCGAGGCGGCTCCAGGCCGAAATGCTTGTAGGCCAGGGCCGTGGCGACGCGGCCGCGCTGCGTGCGGTCGAGCAGGCCGAGCTGCATCAGGTAAGGCTCGTAGATTTCCTCGATGGCGTCTTCTTCCTCGCTGATGGAGGCCGCGATCGTGCTGAGCCCCACCGGGCCTCCCGAATATTTCTGGAGGATAGTGAGCATGAGCGTGCGATCCACTTCGTCCAGGCCGTGCTCATCTACGCCAAGCATGTGCAGCGCCTCGTTGGCGACGCCGAGCGTGATGTGTCCCTGCGCGCGTACCTGGGCGAAATCGCGGGCGCGGCGCAGCAGCCGGTTGGCGACGCGCGGCGTGCCGCGGCTGCGGCGCGCGATCTCAAACGCGCCGTCGTCGTCCACGGCAATGCCCAGAATCGACGCGGACCGGCGCACGATCACAACCAGTTCTTCCGGCGTATAAAATTCGAGGCGGTGAACGATCCCGAAGCGCGAACGCAGCGGCGCGGTCACCAGCCCCGCTCGGGTGGTCGCCCCGATCAGCGTAAAGCGGTTCAGGATAAATGGATGAATCCGCGCCCCCGCGCCTTGCCCGATCACCAGATCGATCCGGTAATCCTCCATCGCGGGGTACAGAACTTCCTCGATCGCAGGAACGAGGCGATGAATTTCATCGAGGAAGAATACTTCTTTCTGTTCGAGGGAAGTCAGGATCGCGGTCAGGTCGCCTTTGCGCTCCAGCAGCGGGCCCGAACTGGTTTTGATGACCACGCCCAGTTCGCTGGCGATGATTTGCGCGAGCGTGGTTTTGCCCAGGCCCGGAGGTCCGTACAGCAACACGTGGTCGAGGGCTTCCCCGCGGCTGCGCGCCGCCTGGATGGCGATCTCGATGTTCTCTTTCACGCGCGACTGGCCGATGTAGTCGGCGAAGCGCTTGGGGCGGACGCTGGCGTCAATGCGCGCGTCCTCATCCAGCGCCGCGCCGGTAATAATGCGTTGTGTAGGTTTTTCCATTCGCGGTTCGCTTCCCGCACCGGAAGTCATTTTTCGTGTCCCTCAGGCGTGGCCATTTGTTGCCGGCGGCAATGGCGCAGCCGCGGCGCTCCTATCGCGCGGCCCTTGCGCCGGTTTGCGCGGGCGCCGTCAATTGCTGCAGGGCGCTGCGCAGAAGCGCCTCAAATGTTTCCGGCTGGCCGTCTTTTCCGGCGCGCTCGACGGCTTGTTCGGCGACGCGCTTCTCGTAGCCCAGATTGAGCAGCGCGGACACAACGTCGCCCGCGGTGCCCGACGTCGCGACGGGCTGCCGGGCGTCCTCGGGAACTTCCATCGCGGCCAGTTTGTCGCGCAGCTCGACAACGATGCGTTCCGCCGTCTTGCGGCCGACTCCGGGAATGCGCGTCAGGCGGACCAGATCTCCCGCGCGCACCGCGGGCACCAGATCGTCCACGCTCATGCCGGAAAGAATTTTCAGAGCCAGCGCCGGTCCTACACCGGAAGCGGAAATCAGCAGCTCGAACAGATATTTTTCGCGGGAACTCAGGAAGCCGTAGAGCGAGATAGCGTCCTCACGCACCTGGGTGTAGATCAACAGCGTGACGCTGGAATGCAGGTCCCCCAGCGCGTAAAACGTCGAGAGTGGAATGTGCACCAGGTAGCCGACGCCGCCCACATCCACCAGAATCTGGTTGGGGCGTTTGTCGCCGAGCGTTCCGCGAAGCTGAGCAATCATCTTTTGGCAACCCGCACGCGATTATGGCGGCGCAACGCCGGGGTGTCAACGCGAGGCGCCGGAATCACTCGCCGTGCAGGTCAACCGTATCGATTACGCCGATGACGGCGGAGTCGATGGGAGAGTTGGGGCGTCCCACGGCGGTCATGGCGGAAAACCCCTCCGTGGTGAGCAGAACGCGCTCGCCGATGCCCGCGTCCACGGCATCGAGAGCGAGGACGGGGTCGCCGCGGTCCGTGCCGTCCAGATGAAGCGGTTGAACGACGAGAATCTTGCGCCCTTCGTGCGACGCCACTTTCTGCGTGGCAACCACATCGCCGATGACGCGGCCAATCAGCATGGGGACAGTGTAGAGTCGAAAGACGACACTTGAAAGCCTAAAATTGGGAATCCGAGTTGGGCCGGCAACAGCGGGACGAAATCTAATTGCCCGGAATATTCACGGAATCGACGATGCCGACGATAGTGGCTTCGGTCGGCAAATTTACGGGCAGAAACGGGAAGCTGGCTTCCCTGCCGCGGCACCAGTAAATCGTTTCGCCAGCGCCGGCGCCGACGGCGTCGAGCGCGACGATGGGGCGGCCTTTGTCTCGGCCTTTGCGGTCGAGCGGCTGGACGATGAGGAGTTTCTGTCCGCCCAGGGCGGGATCTTTCATCGTGCAGACGACGTTGCCGATGATGCGTCCGAGCAGCATGCTATTTCTTCCTCGCCGCAGCGAGCTCCGCTTCATGCAGCGCGTCGAGCTTCACTTCATCGACGATACCGACAATGGCGGCGTCCACCGGGCGATCCTTGCATTCGGCGGCGTTGCGCGCGGAGCTTCCGGTGACCACCAGCACGGTCTCACGAAACCCCGAGTCCACGGTATCGACGGCGATCAGGTAGCCGGTCTCATCGGCGCCTTCGGGAGAAATCGGTTTGACGATGAGAAGCTTCTTGCCTTCCAGGCGCGCATCCTTGCGCGTGGAAACGACGGTGCCGACGATGCGGGCGAGGATCATGGGGTACCGGTCAAGCGCAATGCAAGAACTCCTACAGAAATTCTGACGACAATTTCAGGGCGAATCCGAAACGCGGCATCGGGCGCCAGTGGAGGGCGCCGGTGAAGCGCGCCACGGCGCGCCGCCGTTTGTCGCCACGGGTTCGCGCGCGAACAGGTTCGACGCGCCTAGTGCCCGGCGGCGACGCCCGTCTTCCCGATGGGGAGCACGTCCTCGAGCGACTGGTGTGGCCGCGGGATGACGTGGACGGAGATTAGTTCGCCGACGCGCCTCGCAGCGGCTGCACCGGCATCGGTCGCGGCTTTCACCGCGGCGACATCGCCGCGGACCATCGCGGTGACATAGCCGGAGCCGATTTTTTCCCAGCCCACCAGAGTAACCTTGGCGGCCTTCACCATCGCGTCCGAGGCCTCAATCATCGCGACCAAACCGCGGGTCTCGATCATGCCGAGTGCTTCGCCCATGCTTCATCCTCCATGCCCGACCATCGAAAAATCACGGCCAGCGCACCGATTTGCAATTTCAAACGATCCGAACGTTTTGCAACGATGCGCGCAAACTCAACGGCGCGCGCGATCCTTGCGCAACGCTTCTTCAATCAAACTTTCCAGTTCCTCACGCGTAACCGAAATGCGTTCCGACTTGCCCGCGGCTTGCGCGGCGGTGTCGCTGGTGACCGGGCAGCCCGGACTCACCGTGGACGCCGTGGTCGTGCCGTAGCGGGCCCGCGCCGCGAGCAATTTTTCCACATCACGGCCAGAAAGCAAGACTTGTTTGCCGAGCATCTCCGTCACCAGCGATACGTGCGCAAAATGCTCGACCGTTTCCATGCGGAAAAACGTGGTCAGCAAATCGGGGCCGCAGGTCACTACGCCGTGATTGGCCAGCAGGAGCGCATCGTAGTCCTGCACCATGGGCTCGAGGGCGTCGGAAAGTTCCTGCGTGCCAGGCGTGCCGTACCGCACAACCGGGATGCATCCAAGCGCGATCACCAGTTCGCTCAGCAGCGCTTTATTGAGCGCGAGTCCCGCGGCGGCATGCGCCGTGGCAATGGGCGGGTGCGCGTGGCACACGGCGTGAACATCGGGCCGGCGATTGTAAATCAGCAGGTGCATCGCCAGTTCCGAAGAAGGTTCGCGGCGCCCGGCCAGTTTCCGGCCCTTGAGGTCGGTGATCACCAGATCGTCCGGAGTCATCAGACCCTTGCTGATGCCCGTGGGCGAAGTGAGGACACGGCGCGAATCCAGGCGCACGGAAATATTGCCGTCGGTCGAGGCGACAAACGAGCGGTCGTGAATCCAGCGGCCGGCCGTGCAGATCTCGCGACGGTGTACGTCCTCGGATTTGATTACACCAGGTGAAATGGATTCCGCATGCATGGGTTAGGATCGACCGGCTCTATCCTCTCTGCCGCCTCGGATCGAACTCTCCGATGGATCGCCGCAGGGCGTCCGGACGGTTCGCGGCATTCTACTCCTATCAGGCATAAATTCCGCGCTCTTTCAGAGCGAAGGCGACGCGGTCGATCGCGAGCATGTAAGCAGCGACTCGATTGTTCACTTTATGAGTTCCCGCGTAGCGGACAACTTGGTCGAAGCTCTGTTCCAGGATGTCTTTCAGCCGCTCGTTCACTTCCACCTCGCTCCAGAAGAATCCCTGGCGGCCCTGCACCCACTCGAAATAACTGACCGTCACGCCGCCGGCATTCGCCAGAATGTCCGGAATGACGAAGATGCCCTTGCGGTCCACAATTTCGTCCGCCAGCGCCGTGCAGGGACCATTGGCGGCCTCGCAAAGGATGCGAGTCTGCAAGCGATGCGCGTTTTCGGAAGTAATCTGATTTTCCACCGCCGCGGGAATGACGATCTCCGCCGGCTGGAAAAGGATTTCACTGGCGCTCATCTTCGCGCCGCCGCCCGGAAAATCCGGTACCGGTTGGCCCTGGTCTTTGACCCAGTTGATTAATTTCGGGATATCGAAGCCGTTTTCGTTGTAGAGCGCGCCGTGAATGTCGGCGACGCCGACGATCTTGTAACCGGCCTGGTGCATGAGTTTCGCCGTCATCGAACCCACATTGCCGAATCCCTGAATGATGACGCGCGCATTCATGTGCATCATGTGAAACTTGGCGAGCGCGCGGTCGCAGACAATCAGCACGCCCCGGCCAGTGGCTTCGTGGCGGCCCCGCGATCCGCCGAGATCAATCGGTTTGCCGGTGACCACGGCCGTGGTGGTGTGCCGCATGTGCATCGAGTAGGTGTCCATGATCCAGGCCATGGTCTGCTCGTTGGTGCCGAGGTCGGGCGCAGGCACGTCGCGCTCGGGACCAAACCATTCGATCAGCTCGGCCGTGTAACGCCGCGTGATGCGCTCCAACTCCCCGCGGGAAAGTTTTGCGGGATCGCAGATCACGCCGCCCTTGGCGCCGCCAAAGGGAATATTGACCACGGCGCATTTCCATGTCATCCAGCTGGCCAGCGCGCGAACCTCGTCGAGCGTCACCTCGGGAGAAAAACGAATGCCACCCTTGCCCGGTCCCCGCACAATGGAATGATGGACGCGATAACCGATGAACACATCCAGATGGCCGCTGTCGAGCATCACCGGGATGTACACGGTGATTTCCTTGTTGGGATATTTCAGGAAGCGGTACAGGCCATCGTTGAGGTTCAATTTTCGCGCCGCGGTTTCAAAACGCGCTTCGGCGGATTCGTAAATGTTGAATTCGTTTTTCAACGCGAGCGCGGCCATCGAAATGGGTCCTCGGAACTTTGCATGGTTCCCGTTGCCTTCAGGCCCGGCAAGCCCACGCGCCCGTGCCGGCCTTGACCCAGGAAAATCCGCAACAAAACGGGTCGCGGCCAGTATACGAACCAGAACTACATGGCGCAAGGATGAGGAAACCGGAAATGCCTGCGGGGGACACCGCGCCGCTCCCGGTCAGTCGCGCGGCGATTGGCGCTCGACAAATTCCTCGATCAGAAGCTGCGACAATCGGGCCGCGTCATGGCGGACGACGGCGTATTCCTCCAGCAGATTATCGAGCAGGCAGCGCACTCCCATGCGCCGCAATTCCGCGACATCCACGCGCACCGGCTCGGCGCCGTGCGATTTATACCGGCGCGCCACCTCCAGGGAGACAGGCTGGTTGCTGGCGACAACCCAATCAAATAGCTTTCGCCGCGTGTGGCTGTAGATGACCCGCACATGATCGGCGAGCGAGAATCCATCGGTTTCCCCCGGCTGCGTCATCAGGTTGGCGATGTAAACCCGCGTGGCGGAGGATTTTTCAATCGCTTCGGCAACGCCGGAAACCAGAAGGTTCGGCAGAATGCTCGTGTAGAGCGAGCCGGGACCGATCAAAATCAGGTCGGCCTGTGCGATCGCTTCCAGAACTTCCGGAAGAGGACGGACGCGGCGCGGGTGCAATCGCAAACGCCGGATTTTCTTTCCGCTCTTAGCGATGCGCGTTTCCCCGGAGACGATCTTCCCATCGCTCATCACCGCTTCCAATGAAACGTTCTCCACCGTCGTGGGAAAAATTCGCCCCCGGATCGCCAGGACTTTCCCGCTGACACGCACGGCCTCGGCAAAATCCCCCATCACGTGGGACAACGCCGTTAAGAACAGGTTCCCGAAGCTGTGCCCCTTCAAACCGCGGCCCGCGTCAAAGCGGTACTGAAACAGCCGGCCCAGCAGCGCCTCGTCCTGCGATAGCGCCACCATGCAATTGCGAATGTCGCCGGGCGGCAAGACCCGGTGCTCGCGCCGCAAACGGCCGGAACTTCCGCCATCATCAGTCACCGTGACCACCGCGGCGAGATCGCTGAGTGGATATCGGTCGGCTTCCTGGCGGCGCCGGGCTACGAAATGCTTCAATCCGCGCAGCAGCGTCGAAAGGCCGGTGCCGCCGCCGATCGCCACAACACGCACTCCGAGCGAGACCCCAAGGGTCCTGGTCCGCCGCTTCGAACTATGTTTCATCGGAATCGCATCGCGATGTTGCGGAGCCTGCCGCCACGCAGAACTCAGCCGCCTGATGCTTCACGTTCGGGATAGAGCAATTCTGTAAAGCGAGGATCTTCCTGCAGAAACGCAAAATCTTCGTCGTTGCGGGCATGGTATCGATTTTCGGGGCGCAACTGAATCGCGGTCTTCAAATTTCCCATCGCGGATTCCGTCTCCCCGGTGAGGCAATCGAGCGCCGCCATGGCATAAAAAACGAAATCCGCCTTGGGGGCCAGTTTGCGCGCCCTCAGCAAATGGTCGCGCGCCTCGTCCCAACGGCCCAGATTCATCATGGCCACTCCGGCCTGGTAATGTTCCTCGGGCGTGCGCAAAGATGGCGCGGCCTGCTTGGCCATTCGCTGTTCGGTAATGCGCAGATGGATTTGCGCGCGATCGGCAAGTTCTTTACTCGGGCCGGTCAAAACCTTTTCCAGCAGTTCCTTGGCCTTGCTGAGTTTTTGTTGATGGAAATTTTGAACGGCATGTTCGTAGTGCTTTAGTTGCTGCTCGAACTGCGGGTCCACCATTTGCCGAACGGCTTCGGCATGGGCTGCGACGGACTTAGTAGCCTTATTTTTCAATACCTTAGACTTCCTAGAAGTTCCGCCTGATTTCCGCTTACTGCCCCGTTTTGTTTTTCCGGTGCGAGCCATTTCGGCGAGTCTAGCAGAGGCGCACCACGCCGTCAACGCTACCGCCGAGTTGTCTTCAGAGTGTCAGCCGAGCCAGCCGAGTGCCGGGGAGAAGCACGCATCCCGCTTCTCCCCGGCATTTCAACCTATTTCTTTATAGCGGCTGGGGCCGCAGATGGAGCCGGTGGAGGTTGCGGAGCCAAAACGGCTTTCGCGGAATCGGGAATCTTGTCCGCATTGGCTACCAGTTGCGCCACTTGCCAAAGCTGCGTATCCGACAGCGCATTTTTAAAGCCCGGCATCCCGGACAAGCGAATTCCATTCGCGGCCTTCCAATAACTTTCCTGCGGGGGATCATCGGTCACACCCTTGCCTTTGAACAGCAAGGGCGCGTGGGGAAACATGATGTCGGAGATCATCGGCGCCTGTTGATTGGGCAGACCATGGCAAACGGCGCAATGGGCCACGTAAACTTTTGCGCCGGCAACCAGATTCGGCTCGTCCGCGGGAACGGCAGGCGCCGGAATGGTCTGGTTGTCCAGGTGCGCGTTAAGCGCGCGGCGTGCCATTGTTCGCTCAAACGGCATTGGCGGATCGCTTGCCGCAACCGGAGCCATGCCTGAACCAAAATAGTAATAGACGGAACCGCTCAACAGCAAAATGCCCACCAGAATGCCGATCAGGAAGCTCTTCACAAGTTTTCTCCTCCATGCGGGTTGGAAGTATAATCCAAATAGGTATTTTTCGGCTGCGCATAATTCAGAAAGTTCGAATCACGAATACTGGTAAACCCCTTTCTCGACGGACTCGCGATGATGACTGGGCCCGAATGGCAAACAGTTGCGAGCGGATTGTAATGCCGGCTTCTGGATGTTTCCGCTGCCGGCGGGACCGCAAGCTTTTGGTTTCTCCCACGCATTGCAAAACCCCCCGTTCTCGTCACCCTCGTTCTCTGCACTCTCGTTCCCGGGAAATGATACAGGCCGCGCCCCACCGGTCAGGATTGCGACGAGCAATCCGGACTACGGAATCACCGGCAACAACAGATAAGGCTGCCGATTTTTTTCAGAATGCAGCGTGGTCTTTCCTCCAAATATTTTTTCCGGACGGTCGATGGGATCGTCGTGCAGAAACGGTCCGCAACCGCGCAGCTCATTTTTGAAATTCGAAAGTTTCCCCCCGCTGAACGCGTGTTCATAGTCCTTGCCGCGAATCGTAAGTGCGACGCGGTAGCCCGCGGGAACTACGATGCTGGTGGGCCAGATCTCGATGTCCAGGTCAACCGGCACGCCCGGCTGCAAGGGTTGCCGTTCGTCATGCGTGTGATACGGCCGCCATGGCTTGGATCGCACGGGATCCAGCTTCCGATGCGAAGCACGCAGCCAGCCTTGGCCGACCGGCGTGTGCGGGTCAATCGCGCCCTGAAAAACCACTTCCTGCAGGTCCGGCGAGAAAACGCGCAGCACGGCAAAAACATCGGCGTCTTCGGTGGTTGAGGAAAGAAACAATTTCAGGGACGAGGGGCCCGTAATTTCCGTTTCCGCCGGGAGCGGCGGGGTCATGAACGTCAGGCCCGCGCCCATGGCGTCAAACGAGCGGGCCGCGGTCTGCGCCGCGGGCTCCGAAGTCAGAGCGCCGTTCGCGAAATCGAGAAAGAACTTTGTCCATTCCGTGCGCGCCAGCGGCCACTCCTGCTCCGCGCGCTGCTCGAAGCGATCGATGTGGCGGATCTGCAGCAATGCCCGGGGCTGGCGGTCCCATCCGTTTTTCTCGCCCTTTAAGAAATAATCGAAGAAGCGCTTCTGAATTTCGCGGCCATAGTCGGTGTAGAAATGCGTCCAGTGCTCGTCCCCGTGCGCTTCCAGCCACTTGTGCGGCGTGGCCGCGCGCATGAAGCCTTCGAAATTGCCGCGGGTATGCAATCCCTGCCCGCCCCAATTCGCGGCGGAGAGAAACGGCACGGTAATTTTGGACCAGTCGGGAGATCGGGAAATGCTGTACTCATCGTCGAGCGCATGCGCGAGCAGGTCGGCGCCGAAGTCGGTGCGATTGGCGGCCAACTCGGCTTCCGGGAGCGTCTCGGGCCCGCAAACCAGGTCGCCGGTCGCGCGGCTGCGCGGCCCGCGGTTTCCCAAGCCATGCTGGACGCTCTTGACCTGCACGTCGTACCAGTGCTTCCAGAACGTGCAGAGAATTCCGCCGTGATGCGAGGTGTCGCGGTACCACTCCGCCGCGCCTTCCCAGACGCACATGGCCGTCAAATGCGGCGGCTGCAGCGTTGCCACCTGCCACTGGTTGATTCCGTAATAAGAGATCCCGTTGAGGCCCACCTTGCCGCTGCTCCAGGGCTGCTCACCGGCCCACGCGATGCACGCCGCAAAATCGAGCGTCTCGCGCGGCGAAAATGGATTCACGTAGCCGGGGGAGCGTCCGCAACCCCGGCTGTCCACGCGAACGCAGGCGTAGCCATGGGGCACCCATTTCTCCGGGTCCACCACTTCCCAGTTTTGATACAGATTGGTCGAACCCGCCGCGACATCCGGATGCTCTTGCACCATGATGCGCCAGGCGTCGGGATACCCATCCTGAAAGGCGAGCCCCTTGGCGTAAGGCCCGTAAGTGAGAAGCACGGGATAGCGGCCCTCGCCGATGGGACGGAAAACATCCGCGCGCAGGATCACGCCGTCGTCCATGGCGATAGGCGCGTCCCAATCGATCCTCATGCCGTCCCGGACTTCACTTTTTGCCTGCGAATCGTGTTCCCGCGTCATCCCCTACTCCTCGCGATTGAGTTCAGAAAGGCAAAGGCTTGCCCCTGGTTTCCACACCGAAGGGCAAGAGCATAAGCCCGACGGCAAAAGCAATTGCTGTGAGCGCCACAGGGAAACCTAAAGTCTGAAAGTGGCGTATCCCCGCGCCGACAAGAAAAGTAGCGCCGGCGCCGGCAAAACGGCCCACATTTTGCGCAAAAGCCAGCGCGCTGGCGCGGCATTCAGTTTCGTATTGTTCCGGCAACCAGAAAGAATAGACGGTATAGTTGGCCCCGCCGATCCCCAGAAAAAACAGGCAGACGAAAAACCATTTCAGCGCGTCGGTCTGCAGATAAAAAACATACCCGAATGTGACGACGATGACCACCAGCATCAAGGAGTAGAAAACCGCCTGGTTTCCCCTGCGTCCCAGCCGGCCGGCGATAAACGGCACGCTGAGCGCTCCCAGAATCGTTCCGACCGAAAGAATGGCCGTGCCATAGGATGCCAGCCGCGCGGCTTCGAAGCTCGTGTGCCCGGCTCTGGCCGCCAGATACGAGATGGCCGCCGGCACGTATACCGCGCCCGCCCACAAACCGATGGTGGAAACGAGCAGGTACATGAGATTGAGCATCGTGCGCAGGCGGTATCTGGGCGAGAAGATTTCCAGAAATGTCCGGCGCAGAGTCCATTTCTGGCCGAGCTGATCTCGCTTGGCTTCCCAGCGCGCCGGCTCGTGCATGCCTCTGCGGATCAAAATTACCAGCAGCGCCGGCACGCCGCCCACGATGAACATCCACCGCCAGCCATACCGGCTTCCCACAAAAAAATTCGCGAATGCGGCCAGGAAAAATCCGAAGTAATACCCCGTGTGCATCAATGCCGCGCCCATCGTGCGGCGCGATTCCGGCCACTCTTCCGAGATCAGGGTCGCGCCCATCGACCATTCCCCGCCAATGCCGATTCCGGCGAAAAGCCGCAGCACGGCAAGCATCCAGATATTCGTGGAAAAGGCGCTCAGAAAAGTAAAAACAGAAAAGCAAATGATCGTGAGCATCAGCGTCCGAACCCGCCCGAACCGGTCGGCCACCGGTCCCCAGAGCAAAGCCATGCCCCAGCCAATCAGGAATAGCGCGAACAGCAGCCCGCCGTAATATCCGATATTTGCAGTGGTGGCGGGAATTCCAGACTTGGGCAATAGCTCCCGCAACGCCGGTACCAGAACCAGCGCGTAGATGAACGAGTCCATCCCGTCAAGCACCCACCCGCCCCAGGCCGCCCAGAAACTGCGGACCTGGTTTGCGGTAAGCGGGACTCGTGTGGCGGCCAGAGGAGTTACTTTTCCGGGTGCAGAATCAATTTCCGCACCCGCCGATTGGAATTGTCAGCGGCATAAAGATCATTTTCGGTTGGGCCTGTGAATCCAGGAAGCCAGGCGAACTCTTTGAGCGCCCTGCCGAATACTCCATGGCCCAGGACTTTTCCGTTCCGGGCCAGATTGTAAATTCGGACGGGGAGTGCAAACAACAGGAAGAAAACATGGAGCAACCGTTTCACGAAAAACCTCCTGAAAATATTCGCCCGATTTTTCCAGGATGCGGACCAACAGGGTTCGGGCCGGCATGGTTCGGTTCGATTACGTTTCGAAAATACCGGCGAGGCTTGCTTCGCCGCCCCGACGTCTGCACGAACTGCCTTTGCTGCAAGCCCATCCGCGATCAGGCGTCGATTCTATGCAGTCGCGCCAGACGACGCCACAGATTCCTCACAGGTTTCTTCCGTACCTCTTCACCCCCCCCCATCCACATCGGCGGGTAAAAGGACAACGCATGGTATACACCCCCTGGGCAAGAAACCAGGTCCATAGGGAAAAACGTGTCCTCACCCCCCTGCTGCTTGACGCGCAACACGTCCGGGTTTGAGCATTGGCCTGCTTTCTGGCCTATGCTATAAAAGAATCCCGGCCAGTCCGGACAACCGTGCCTTTTATAAACTTTCCTGCTCGCGAAATTAACTGCAAGCTCGTGTACTACGGGCCAGGCCTGGGTGGAAAAACGGCCAACCTGCAGTGGATTTACGACCATACGGGGTCGGCTCAAAAAGGGAAGATGATTTCCCTGGCCACGGAAACTGACCGCACCCTGTTTTTCGATTTTCTGCCGATTGATCTCGGCACGGTACGTGGATTTAAAACCCGCATTCATCTTTACACCGTTCCCGGACAGGTATTTTACGAATCCAGCCGGAAGCTGATTTTAAAAGGCGCGGACGGCGTGGTATTCGTTGCGGATTCCCAGGAAGAGCGCCTGGACGCAAATCTGGAAACGCTGGACAACCTGCGCGAGCATTTGAAGGAACATAAGCTCGATTTCGATACGATCCCCTACGTGCTGCAACTCAATAAGCGCGACCTTCCGGGGATCCTCTCCGTCGAAGAACTCACCAAACAACTCCAGGTGAAAAATGAGCCCGTGCTGGAGGCCGTCGCCATCAAGGGTGAGGGCGTATTTGAAACCTTGCGCGAAGTCGCCAGACTGGTCCTTGCCGAATTGAAGAAAGGCTCATAACCGGGCTCATCACCGCTGCCCCGGTGCAGCATTCCGCGGGTCGTTGTAAGGAGGCGACCCTCACGCACCCGCTGGGAAAGCGAATCGCGGCAATGGACGGAGTTCCAAATGGGGCATCCCATTACAACAAGAAGGAAAGCCACCCTCTGTACCAAAGTGGAGTGTCACAATCCGCTACCTCGCCCAATTTTCTTGGGGCATGATCGCCGGCCGGATTTATAATCATTGGACGAGCGCCTGTTTTCAGGCTTTTTCAGGCTCGCCAGTCAAGGCTAACTATGAATCTAACTTCGCCATCGCCGATGTTGCCGCCGTCCGACCCCTCCGTGGAAGCGAGTCTCGCCGAGGTTCAGGAAGAACTTCGGAAGGTGGAACGGCGTGACTGGTGGCTCTGGAGCATGGCGGTCATCGTAATGCTCCTGCTCACCTTCGCGGTTTTCACCATGAGCTTTCCGGAATTGTTCAAGGTGGATGATCCGTTCTTTCAAACCAGTCTGGACCGGGCGGTGCGGGGCTTGATTGGGCTGGTCTTGATCTTCAATGCGTACACCATTTATCAGCAGGTGATGGTGAAACGGCTGCGCCGGCAGTTTTCCACGAAGCTCGAGGAAATGAAAAATCTGCAATTCCTCGCGGATAAATTCCAGAAGCTGGCGTTGATTGATCCACTCACCGGACTGAGCAACCGGCGAGTCGCCGAGAACCGTCTGGCCTCGGAGGCTTCCCGTTCGCAGCGCTATGGCCACCCCATGACCGTGGTCGCTCTGGACCTGGACAAATTTAAACAGATCAATGACACGTATGGTCATCCCACGGGAGATCTGGTGCTGAAGGAATTTGCCACGCGCCTGCAATCGGCGATTCGTTTGTCGGACTTTGCCGCGCGCATGGGCGGCGATGAATTTCTCGTGCTGTTGCCGGAGTGCACGACCAACCAGGTTGAGCGTCTTCTGGCACGGTTGCGGCCCATGGAGATTGAATCCGCCGGACAGAAAATTCCGATTTGCTTCTCGGCCGGCTGGGTAGGATACGAAAAGGGCGAAACGATTGAACAATTTCTTGAACGCGCCGACCGCACTCTGTATGCGCAAAAACGCTCCGGGAAATTAAACGTGCAGGAGCCCTCGGCCGTCCGCTAGGCAAGACACCTCTATCCCCACCCGTCTCCCGCAGCAGGCCGCCGCCGAAGGTTTCCCCTCATCCCTGATTTGCGGAAATCGGCACGTCATAGATTCATTGATACCGTCCTCCGCACAATACAACCCACAGGATGGGTTACACGGAATACGAACTTGCTTTACGATGTTGAGAGTTTTTGAGAGTTGTTTGGACCAGGAATTGAGGCCTCTCCATGACTTTGTTTTTGTGGCTGCTTCAGTGAAAACAATTTACACCGATAAAAGGCGCAGCCAGCGCCTGTTTATTCAAGTACCGGTCGTCGTCGAGTCGCAACCGGGCAATGAGCCTAAATTCTCGGAGACGACTCGTACCCTCGTCGTAAATGCGCATGGCGCGCTCGTGGAATCCAGCACGCTGCTTGACCAGGGCCAAACACTGATTCTGCGAAACCTCCGGACGAATGAACAGCAAGAGTCGGTAGTCAAACTCGTTTCTCCCGGCGATCCGGGAAAATTCAACGTGGCTCTGGAATTTACCAATCCCAATCCCAATTTTTGGCATATCAACTTCCCTCCCGAGGATTGGTCTACGCGCCGTATGCACGCCAATAGAACTCCATGAGTTTTCAGCGGCGCGCGCCATTGCGCCCTGCCCCTCATTTTGACGATTTACAGAAAATCAAACAGAATCAGCGGGTTACAATCACTTCAGGACTGCTGAAGATTTCCGTGTGTGCGCAGCAGACGGGAAGAAAACGCCCTGACGCAAAAAAAAGGGAGGTGAGGACTTGTTGGTCTTCACCTCCCGGGGTGGGGTGGGGTGTTGCTGGGTAAACTCAATAAAGACTGAAAATAAACTCGTCCCAACTTAGCTCATTCTTCAAATAGCATACGGTTCGTACAGTGTCAATCACCAAATGTGGCGCTCCACAGGACCTTATTTCCTGAATTCAGGACCCAAACTCCGATCAGGAGGCAAGTGGCGAATCTTTGAGTGGCGGTTTCATGCCTGCAATGTGTGCACGGCCGCGGCATGGTCCAGAACCTCGCGGATCCGGCGGCAAAGCGCCGAGGGGCTGTAAGGTTTCTGCAACACGGAAACGCCGCGCTCCAGAATTTCCGCCAGGGCAGCCCTCTCGTTGGTGTATCCCGTGGCAAAGATTACGGATATGCCGGGCTTCAACGCCGTGATGGCCGCGTAAGCCTCCGGGCCGCTGCGGCGGGGCATGATCACATCCAGCAGGACGAGCGAAATGGCGCCGCTGTGTTCGGAAAACATGGCGACGGCTTCTTCTCCATCGCTGGCGAGCATGACCCGGTAGCCCAGCGATTTAAGTGCGGTTTCGGCCATTTCCCGGATGCCCTGGTGATCCTCCGCAATCAGGATCGTTTCCGAGCCACCTCGAAGCGGCAGTTCTTCCACAATGGCCCGGGAAGATTCGACCTTCGTCAAAATCTTGCTTACGGGGAGAAAGACATGGAACGTGCTGCCGCGTCCCGGCTCGCTTTCCACATGAATAAATCCGCCATGTTGTTTGACAATTCCATAGACGGTTGCAAGTCCCAGTCCGGTGCCCTTTCCTGTTCCTTTTGTCGTGAAAAAAGGCTCGAAGATCCGCTCGCGCACACCGGCTTCCATGCCGCTGCCCGTGTCGCTGACGCACAGCTCGGCATAACACCCGGCCTGAAAGCCTGGGCAGGCGCGGCATTTTCCCTCGGAAAATTCGGCGTTTCGCGTCTGGATGGTGAGGCGCCCGCCTTTGGGCATGGCATCGCGCGAATTGATGCAGAGGTTCATGAGCACTTGCTCGATCTGCGTGGGGTCGGCTCGCACCGCGGACAAATCTTTCGCCAGATCGGTCCTGATCTCCACGTCCCTGCCGATCACATTGTCCAGAAGGCTCAGAACATCTTGAACGGTCTGATTGAGGCTGAAATTTCGAGGCTGGAGAATCTGCCTGCGGGCGAAGGCGAGCAATTGGCTGACGAGCGCGGTGACGCGATCGCATTGCACGTGTATTTTTTTGAAATAGGTGGGCAAGGGGCCCCCCAGCGAAGCGGCTTGCTCCTCGCCTAACTCCGCCCAACCCAGGATCGCGCCGATCACGTTGTTGAAATCGTGCGCGATGCCGCCGGCCAGCTGCCCGATGGCCTCAAATTTCTGCGCATACTGAAGCTGCTGTTCCAGGGTGTGGCGTTCAGTCATGTCCCGTGAAACGGTGGCGACGAAACGCGGCTCGCCGGTCTGCGGATCCTTGACCTGGAAGCCGACGAAATCCATGGGGAGGGCCTGGCCGGTCCGACGATGCCGGAATCGCAATTCACCTTCCCAGTGTCCGGCCGATTGGAGCGCCGGGTAAATCGTGTCGCGAAACAAGGCCTGATCGTCGATGGCGATATAGTCGCGCGTGCTTGTTCCCTGTACGGCCTTCTCATTTTCGATGCCCAGAAGGGCGCGGCCCGCCGGATTCACGTATTCGACATGGCCGTGGAGGTCCGCCACTGCGATGAAATCACGGCAGTTTTCCACCAGCGTAAAAAATTTCTGTCTTTCCTCCCCGGCGCGTTTTCTCTCGGTAACGTCCTGCGCCACCACGAGCGCGGATGGAGCTCCCGAATAATCCATCTTGTGCAGAAACATTTCCACGTCGATTGCCGACCCGTCCTTCTTCCCATGATGCCACTGGCCGGTCTGCACTATTTGTGGAGAGTCCCCTTGAAATGCCGCCAGCAGTCTCGGAACTTCTTCGCCGGGATGGAGGTCGCTGAATTTCATTCGCAGAAATTCAATGCGGTCATAACCGTAGTGGCGAATCGCCGCGTCATTGATTTGGATGATTTGCAGGCTTTCCCTTTCCAGGACCCACATCGGAAGCGGGTTGTGCGCGAACAGAAACAGGGAGTTGGCCTCGCTCTGGCGGAGCGCCTCCACCATTAAGGTGCGCGCGTCGCGAAGGGATTTTTCCTCCAGCGCGCGTGTCACCACGACGGATAGGCGCGCCAGATGGTCCTTTAAAACGTAGTCGGTGACGCCTTGCCGGATGCATTCGACGGCCATTTCTTCCCCCAGCGTCCGGGTAACCAAAATGAAGGGCGCGTCGCGGCCGGCCAGGCGCATCGCGGAATAAGCGTCCAGGCCAGTCCACTCCGGGAGCCGGTAATCGGCCAGCACCACGTCATAGGGAAAACGCTGCAACTGATCCAGAAATTCGGCGCGCGTACCTATAATTCTTGGCTGGCATCGAAATCCAGCCCGCCGCAATTCATGCAGATTCAGTTCCGCGTCAGCCATGCAACGCTCGATCATCAGCAAACGCAGGGGCGCGGAAGGATTCCACAATGTGGTCGAGTGTGGGTTGGCGGTGGCTTGGTTCATTCCGGTTTCTCCATCCACTCATTCGGGATCTGCCGCGAAGGCGCCGATTCACCGTCACGCGCGACATGCAGACACACAAGCCCGAAGCCCACGCACAGCTGAATTCGCATGGCAATATCCGCTGCCGAATATGATTTCCCAAAAAATTGCATCCCAGTTCCCCATGAGCCAATGGCAACCCCAGATTCATCGAGCGTTTAAACGCAGAGGCACACGGAAGACACTACCGCCCACATCCCGGATATCGGCCAACCGAAGCGACACCATTAGCGGTAAATGGTAGGTCTTTGCACAGCAGGAAACGCTATGCGACCGGACAGCCAAGGGAACAAGCCAACAAGGAAATTCACTTTCTGGAAGGGGAATTCGAGTCTCGTGCAATGCCGGGGATACGTCAAGAACCAAGCCACCGGAGACAGTGTCAAATACACCCCCTGCACTCCCCCCTCAGGGGAGAGCGCCGGGAGTGCGAATTCACAAATGGAAAGCCAGCAAGGCTAGCCTCGCTGGTCGAGAGCCGCGTAGGGCCGCAGATCGTGGCCCTGGAAGACCTGGCGGGGACGGGCAATCTTTTGCTCGGGGTCGAGCAGCATCTCTTGCCACTGGGCAATCCAGCCGCTGGTGCGTGGGATGGCGAACAGCACCGGGAACATCGTCACCGGGAAGCCCATGGACTGATAAATCAGGCCGGTATAAAAGTCCACGTTGGGATAGAGCTTGCGTTTGACGAAGTATTCGTCCTCCAGGGCGATGCGCTCGCATTCCAGAGCGATATTCAGCAGCGGATTGCGGCCCATGATCTCGAAGACGCCGTCGGCCACGCGCTTGATGATTCGCGCGCGCGGATCGTAGTTCTTGTAGACGCGGTGGCCGAAGCCCATGAGTTTGGTTTCGCCGGCCTTCACGCGCTTGATAAATGCGGGCACGTTGGCAAGCGAGCCGATTTCCGTCAGCATGCGAAGAACTTCTTCGTTGGCCCCGCCGTGCAGCGGGCCGTAGAGCGCGGCGGTCGCCGCGGCGGTCGCCGAATACGGGTCCACCTGCGAACTGCCGACGCAGCGCATCGCGTTCGCCGAACAATTCTGCTCGTGGTCCGCGTGCAGAATGAAAAGGATGTCCAGCGCGCGCTCCAGCGTGGGATTGGGACGGTATTTCAGCTCGGACGTCTTGAACAGCATGTTCAGGAAATTGCCGGGGTAGCTCAACTCGTTGTCCGGATAGACAAACGGCATGCCCAGGCTGTGCCGGTAGGCGAAGGCCGCTAGCGTCGGCATCTTTCCGATTAGCCGGTAGGTCTGCTTCCGGCGCGATTCCGCGTTGAAGATGTCCTTGGCCTCGGGATAAAACGTCGAAAGCGCCGCAATGCCGGAAATCATCATGCCCATGGGGTGCGCGTCGTAGTGGAATCCGTCCAGGAACTTCTTCACCGACTCGTGGATGAACGTGTGATGCGTGATGTGGTAGGTCCATTCGTCTAGCTGCGTGCGGGTCGGCAATTCGCCGTGCAGAAGCAAATAGGCCGTTTCCAGATAGGTGCTCTTCTCGGCCAGTTCCTCGATGGAATATCCGCGATATCGCAGGATGCCCTTTTCGCCGTCGATGAACGTTATCTTGCTATGGCACAGGGCCGTATTGCCGAAGGCCGGGTCATAGCTCATCATGCCAAAATCATCCGGTTTCACTTTGATCTGGCGCAAATCCATGGCGCGGACGGTGTCGTCCTGAATCGGAATTTCGTAGCTTTTTCCTGTGCGATTATCGGTAATGGAAAGAGTATCCCGGCTCATGCGGGTGGTCCCTTCGGCTTTAACCTGCGTCTCAGGTTTTATTGGATTCATGGCGGCTTTCACTCCACTACGCAGCAGCCCACTAAGAATTTACACTAACTTTGCGTTTTACGGGAGAGGTACCCATCGATTTTTTTTCAATTAGGAAGGCGCGTGCGCGCCCGGGAAGGTTGCGTCGAATGCGGGCCCACCGCATCTAAAGCACTGCAGAGACATAAAAAGAGCTGCGAAACCTGGAAAATCCCGGAGATTTCCCCATGATGCAAATCATTCGCTCAAAGGATCGCTACCACGCTGAAACTGATTGGCTTAGTACCTACTGGCACTTCTCGTTTGACCATTACCATGACCCCAACAACATGAATTTCGGGCCCCTGCGCGTCTTTAACGACGATGTGGTGGCCCCGGCCGGCGGATTCCCGTTGCACGCGCACCGCGAAATGGAGATTGTGACCTATATCATCGAGGGGGCGCTCGAACATAAAGACAACATGGGCAATACCGGCGTCATACGTCCCGGCGAAATCCAGCGCATGAGCGCAGGAACCGGCGTGCGTCATTCCGAATACAATCACTCCGAAACCGATCCCGTACACCTGGTACAGCTCTGGCTCCTGCCCGCGGTGCAGCATCTGGCGCCGTCGTGGGAACAGAAGAGTTTTTCACTGGCCGAGCGGTCCGGAAAATTACTGCCCATTGCCGTACCCGCCGGAAACAACGGCAGCGGCAATTCCACAACGGTTCAGATTCATCAGGACGCCACGATCTATACTTCCCTGCTTGCGCCCGGCCAGTCCACCACGCACACACTCGCCGAAGGCCGCCGCGCCTACCTCTTCGTGATTGCCGGAAATTTGAAAATGAATGGCGAAACCCTCGCCGCGGGAGATCAGGCGCGCGTCACCAGCGAGGGCGAATTGCAACTTTCCGCCGCACCCAATACGGAACCCAATAAGGAAAATGTCGCATTGGATTTTTTGCTCCTCGATCTGCCCTAGGCGAGGGCTGCGCTTTTTTGGCGAGAGATGGCGCGCTCGGCTGAATTCGCGCCGATCCGGTCAACTGAGGGTAAGCAGCGCAGAAAGATGAAAACCACGCCCCCGCGAAACACCGGAAAGCGTGAGGCACGCGCAAATTTAAAATTGCTGTAAGCCTGGCCGCCCGGCAGGGACCGGGCCCCGGTCCGGTTACAACCGTTACGTGGTGCTGCGGTCCACCGTCGGATGGCGGACGTCGCTTCCCGCAATCATGTAGATGACGTCTTCGGCGATGTTGGTGGCGTGGTCGGCGACACGCTCGAGATTCTTCGCCACCAGGATCAATTCAAACGCGGGAAACACGAGCGAGGAATCGCCCATCATGTAGCTGAGCAATTCGCGGAAGATCTGATCGCGGAGTTGGTCGACCTGATCGTCGCGGGAGAGAACCGAGCGCGCCAAATCAACGTCCCGGCGCACCAGGGAATCGAGGCTGTCGCGCATCATTTTTTCGGCGAGTTCGCCCATACGGGGGAGATCCACGTAAGGCTTCACGCGCGGGTGGCGCACGATGCGCGTGGCCGAATGCGCGATGTTGACGGCCTGGTCGGCGATGCGCTCCAGATCGTTGTTGATGCGGGAGATGGCCAGCACGAAGCGCAGGTCCGCGGCCATCAGTTGCTGCAGCGCCAGCAACTGCACGACGCGGTCGTCAATTTCAATCTGCAGTTCGTTGATGGTGTTTTCTTCCTTGAGGACGGTCTGCGCGAGTTTTTCATCCGCATCGAGCACGGAGTGGACGGCCTGATGCACGGCGCGCTCGGCGAGGCTGCCCATCCAGATCAGCCGCTCCTTCAATTCCTCGAGGTCGCGTTCAAAATGACGTTCCATTTTTCAAACCCTCTCTGCGAACGGTCCTAAAACCGCCTTTTCTGCCGTTGCCTTGCCGCGCCTCTCGCCCCGGTTTCTCAATCTCAAATTGTCTCTCGAAAAGTTTTCCCGGCTGCTTTCCAGTGTGTCGCGTTTCCCCTCAAAAGTGCGATGCAATAAATCTATCATACGTTTTCGTTGCACGAGGCACAGGGAGCAATCATCCAAACCGGCCGGTGATGTACGCCTCGGTGCGGGGGTCCGAAGGAGTGGTGAACATCGTCCCTGTGGGCGAAAACTCGATCAGTTCCCCGTTCAGCAGAAACGCGGTGGAATCGCTGACGCGCGCGGCCTGCTGCATGTTGTGGGTGACGATGACCAGGGTGCACGAAGGCTTCAATTCAAACAGAAGCTCCTCGATTTTGGCCGTGTTCACCGGATCCAGAGCGGAACACGGCTCATCGAGCAGCAGCACTTCCGGATCGACCGCCAGCGCACGCGCGATGCACAGTCTCTGCTGCTGTCCGCCGGACAGGGCATGCGCGGATTTATGCAGTTTGTCTTTTACTTCGTCCCACAGCGCGGCGCGGCGCAGGCTCTTTTCCACCGCGTCGTCCAGGCGCCCGCTGTAGCCGTTGATCCGCAGTCCATAGGCCACGTTTTCAAAGATGGATTTGGGAAACGGGTTGGGTTTCTGGAACACCATGCCCACCATGCGGCGCAACTTGGTCACATCCAGGGTGAGGATATTCACGCCGTCGAGGGTAATTTCTCCCTCCAGGCGCGTTTGGCGAAGCGTTTCATACATGCGGTTCAGCGTCCGCAGCAGCGTGGACTTGCCGCATCCCGACGGCCCGATCATGGCCGTTACGCGGTTGGTGGCCACGTCCATCGAGACATTGTGCAGGGCGTGGTTCTTGCCATAGTAGAAATTGACGTTCGTGACTTTCATTCGCAGCGGGCTGGCGCCAGGTGTGGTCATAGCGGGATTCTGAGCAGCTATCTTAACTGAGGAAGATGCCGCTGTGGCAGCCCCCGAATTCAACATGAGTGGAAAAGCTACATTCATCATCAAGACCTCTCATAGGCAGACCCACGCGACAGAAATGCGCGAACCGTAATATTGGTCAGCAAAACCAGCCCGAGCAGCACGAGTCCCGCGGCCCACGCCTGCTGGTGCCAGTCTTCGTATGGGCCCGTGGCATAGGTGTAAATCACCACCGGGAGCGAAGAGGTGGGCTGGTTCCACCCGGGGCTCCAGAAGCGGTTGCCGAAGGCGGTGAACAGCAGCGGGGCCGTCTCCCCCGCAACGCGCGCCAGCGCCAGCAGGACTCCGGTCAGAATGCCGCGAGAGGCCGCCGGCAGCACGACCGTCGCGATCATCTTCCATTTATTCGCGCCCAGGGCAAAGGAGCCTTCGCGCAGCGGGGGCGGCACGTCGCGCAGGAAACTCTCCGTATTGCGCAGCACCGTCGGAATCACCATGATGCCCAGTGCGAATCCGCCGGCCAGTGTCGAAAAGTGATGCATGCGCATCACAATCATGGTGTAGGCGAAAATACCGATCACGATCGACGGAACCCCGTTCAGCAGGTCCGCTGTATAGCGCACGATAAACGGCATCACCCGTCCGCCAAATTCCGCCAAATACACTCCGCCCAGCAGTCCGATGGGAACCCCGAACAGGGCCGCTAGCAACAAGAGCTTCATGGTACCCACGATGGCGTTGGCCATGCCTCCCCCCACTTCGCCTACCGGAAGAGGAAGCTTGGTAAAGAAATTCCACGACAAATCCTTGCCGCCGTTCCAGACAAGGTAGCCAAGAATGAAAAACAGGGCCGAAACCGTGAGCAGCGCGCACAGCCCCGTGAGCGAAAGCATGAAGATGTTCAGCGACTTTCTCCAGATCAGGCGCGCGCTCATGACGGCAGGGCTCCGCTGCCACGCTCGGTGGTGACAACAATCAACAGGCGCGCGAGGCCGTTGAGCACGAAGGTCAGCAGAAACAGAACCAGCCCCAGCTCAATCAGCGCGCTCAAGTACAAGTTGCCGGTGGCCTCGGAAAATTCATTGGCCAGCACCGCCGCGATCGAATACCCCGGCGAAAACAGGGATGCGGAAATCCGGGGATCGTTGCCGACGACCATGGTCACGGCCATCGTTTCTCCCAGCGCCCGCGCCAAAGCCAGGAACACGGAACCAAAGATGCCCACGCGCGCCGCCGGAACCACTACCTTCCAGGTGGATTCCCATTTGGTGGCGCCCAGCGCCAGGGCCGCCTCGCGCTGATCGCGAGGTACGGCGAGCAGAACTTCGCGCGATACCGACAGGACAAATGGCACGACCATGATCGCCAAAACAATCCCCGCCGTCAGCAAACCAATGCCGTAAGCGGGGCCCGTAAAAAAAGGCAAAAAGCCCAACGTCGCTTTCAAGGCAGGCTGGACGGTGGTCCGCATGATGGGCACAAGCAAAAACACGCCCAGCAAACCGTAAATCACGCTGGGGACGGCCGCCAGCAGGTCACTGACAAACGTCAAGGAAGAGGAAAGCTTTGGAGGCGCCAGTTCAGCCAGAAAGATGGCCCCGCCCACACCGAGAGGAACCGCAATCACCAGCGCCACCAACGACGTCACCACCGTGCCGTAGATGAACGGCAGCGCCCCGAAATCGCCGGCGACGGGGTCCCAGACCCGGGTAACGAAAAAACTCCAACCAAATTTGGCCCGGGATTCCGCCGAATGGATCCAGAGTTGATACGCCAACAGCGCGGTGATCAGCAGCAAGACTCCCGCGGCGATCAGCGTGATGAGATGCGCGATCTCATCGGCACCTTGCAGGCGTCGCCACAATGCCCGCGGACTCCAACGGAAGTCCGCGGGCGTTGTGGCATTGGGTGTAGTGGCCATTTTGTTTGGTCCGGCCCTCAAGCCTATACAGCAACCGGAGATTCAGAGACCCGGCGGCCGGGCAGCTTGCGGAAAAGTGAAGAGTATGGTGATGGCGGGGCAGGCAGCCTGCCCCGCCATCACCAGCAATCATCTTGTTCCACAAACTGCAGAGCCGTGACCCGCAGTCCATCTTGTGCCGCCGCAGCGAACACCTGCGCGCGGCGCACCCTTACCGGATCTTCTACTGGACCTTCGCGATCGCCTTCATTTCCTTGGCAACGACTTCCTTCGGCAACTTGGCGTAAGCAAGGGCCTCGCAATACTGCTGCCCGTCCGTCATCATCCACTTGAGAAAATCTTTGATCACGCCGCGCTTGGCTGGGTCGGCAATTTTCTGCGGGATCAACAGCCACGTAAAGCTGGCTATCGGGTAGGCCGCCTTGTTTGCCGGTGGATCTGTGATGGAAACACGGAAATCATCCGGCATGGATTTTGACGCGGCCGCCGCGGCTGCCGAGACGCCCGGCAGACCGGCTTTCACGAAAACTCCCGCCGCGTTTTTCACTTTTCCGTACGGAATATGGTTCTGAATCGCGTAAATCAATTCGATATAGCCGATTGCGCCGGGTGTTTGCTGAACCAGTGCGGCTACGCCTTCGTTCCCTTTCCCGCCCAAGCCCACTGGCCATCTTACCGAGGTCGCATGGCCGACTTTCGACTTCCATTCCGGGCTGACCTTGGAGAGATAGTCGGTCCAGATGTAGGTCGTGCCGCTGCCGTCGGAGCGGTGCACAACCACGATGTCGTCGCCAGGCAATTTCACGCCCGGGTTTACCGAAGCGATCGCCGGGTCATTCCACTTCGTGATTTTGCCAAGATAGATGCCCGCAAGCGCTTCCGGCGTAAAATTCAGGTCCCCTCCAACTCCCTGAATGTTGTAGCTGGGAATGGCCGCACCCAAAACCGTCGGGAAATGAAGAATCGCGAAGCCAGCCTGCTTGAGTTGCGCGTCCGTCATCGGCCCGTCGGAGGCGCCAAAATCAACAGTCTTGTCCGTCAACTGGCGAATGCCGCCGCCCGAGCCGATCGACTGATAGTTGATCTGCACATTCGGATGTTCCTTATGATATTGGTCGAACCACTTCGAATAAATCGGATACGGGAAGGTTGCCCCCGCAGCGTTCAACAGAACTTTTCCGCCTTGTGCGGAGGCCACGGTCCCGAGCGCGAGCAGGGCCGCGAGCATGCTTAGTACTTTTACGATTCGCATCATCTCTCCTGTTTTTCCAAGTGAATTCTGACTCCCAATTGTTACAGCCGTGTTACAAGAAAGCCTTACCGGTAAAAAATATGGAATTTCATACAACTGCCCTAATTTGTGCAAGTTGCCAAAAAAAGAAGGGTGGGCCGACGCCAGGGGAGCATCGGCCCGGAGTGGGGATGCAACGCGAAGTTCGGTGTTTCGCACAAGGATGGGAAGCGCGATTCAAATTCATTTTTTCGGATAATTCATTTCTTCCACGGCAATTCGACCGCCCCCATGCCGCACATCCAGGCCACGCACCCAAAAAATAATGTCTTCGGCAATATTGGTGGCGTGATCCGCGATGCGTTCCAGGTATCGGGTCGCCAGCACGAATTGCATGTGCGGCGCCACCTGGGAAGGTTCTTCGGCCATTCCGGCGAGCAGATGCTCAAAGATCTGATCCCGGTAATGGTCCACGATATCGTCGGCCTCAAGCACTTCACCGGCCAGCACGACGTTGCGAAAGATCAGCGCGCCGAGGCTGCGTCCGAGCATGCCGCGGACGGCGCCGCTCATGGGCTCGAGGTCCCGCGGCGTCTGTGCCACGTTCATTCCGGCGAGGGAAATCACACGCTCGGAAATATTGACGGCGAGGTCGCCGATGCGCTCCAGATCATTGGCAATTTTCTGAGAGGAAACCACGCGCCGTATTTCCTCATCATCGAGCAGCCCGGTCCGGAGCATGCGCACGGCGTGATTGTCGATCAGGATCTCCATTTCGTTTATGCGCGGCTCGGTAAGAAACACTTTGCTGGAGAGCGCCTCGGCCGCTTCACGATTCGGACGCAGCAAGCCGTCCAGGGCGGATTCGACGCTGATCTCCACTGTACGAGCCATGGAAATCAGGTAGTTCGCCAGCACGTCCTCGTAAATCGTTTGTACGCTTGGAGTAGGGGTCGCCATCGGTCCACCTTGAGCCGAAGAAAACCTTCCGGCGCAATCAGGCTACCCTGGCTATGTGAAAGGAAAATGAAACGGGGATGAATATACAACGAACGAGGTTTCCTGCCGCCCGGTAGCGATACGGAAAGGAAAACGGGAGGCAGGTAGGCGTCCTGGGTTTCCGGTCGAGGCGCGATCAAACCCTGCCGCACATTGAAGTCAAATGCGGGGAAATCACTGCGGAGAAAATAAAAGCGGGCGGGACCCCTGAAAATCCCAAATCAGAAGCCGAACCGCCCGCCGGAAGATTTTCCCGACACAACTCAGGCCTTACCAGTCACTATTTCTTGGTAAGTTCCTCGTACACGACATCGGTAAAGGACGGGGGATGGTAACCGCCTTGCGCTGGCGGGGCCGTGGACTCACCCAGGGCCGCTTTGACTTGATCCAGGGTTTTGCCTTGCGCCACCAGGTTTCGAATCTCCGTGCGCCTGCTTATCGAATCCGTCAGTTTCTTCTCCAGATCGGCTCTTGTCGGTATTCCCCCATGCCCGGGGACGTACGTGTTGGCATTTAAGGCCAGCATTCCTTTCATGGTTGTGATCCAACCTTCCGAGGAACCGTGTTTGGCCAGATGGATCAGGGGATAAGGAAACTGAAGAGTCAGGATATCGCCCGTAAAAACAATTTTCTGGTCCGGGAGGTACACAATCAGGTCGCCGCTGGTGTGCGCGGGTGCGAAATGGAGCAAGCGGAGATGCACACCGTCGATGGTGACGTCTTCGTTTTTTGTCACTGTGCGGGTGGGCATATAATCTTTCGGGGCGGCCATCTGCGGGTTCGGCCCTTTCTCGGATTCTTCCATTTCCTTCTTGCAGTTTTCGGTGGCGATGATCGTCAGGCCCTTGGGGAAACCGGCCAGCCCGTTGACGTGGTCTCCATCACTGTGCGTGAGCAGCACCGTGGTCACGGGTTTGGGCGTCACTTTGGCAATGTCGGCAAGCATTTCCTTCGCCGAGGCCGCAGTCATCTTCGCATCAACGACAATGACCCCATTGGTTCCAACAATGAACCCCGTATTCGCGCCCGCCCCTCCCGACGTCCAGTAGACGCCTCCGGTCAAAGGCATCACCTTCAGCGGTGGGGCCTGCATCTGCGCCGCGGCTACGGTTGCAAACGCGGCCAAACCGATCGTCACGACTATTCCAGAGAAAAGATTTTTTCGTAAATTCATAATGAATATCCTCCTGATTCGTCAGTTCGCACGGGCGGAGAAAAGCGTTTGGATGATTGCAGTGCCCATCCTGGCTTACCGGCCGACTGCTAATTTACACCCCATTCCGGCCGGCATGCAATTCTCCAGGTGAGTGGTCCGGGGTATGGTTTTTACGCAGCGGCGCGCCTGGCAGGACGCCGTTCAGGGCGTCCCGGAGATGAGCAATTTCGTCGCAACTTCTTCTGTTTTCAGTTCGGATTCAGGATTGCCTGGCGGAAGCAATACTGAAATGAAATTTGGAACCCTGCCCGACAACGCTCTCCACCCAGATGCGGCCGCCGTGTGCGTCCACGATGTGCCGGGCGATAGCCAGCCCAAGGCCCGTGCCGCCGGCCTCGCGCGATCTGGCGGCGTCCACCCGGTAAAACCTCTCGAAAATGCGTTCGAGTTCGGATTCGGGGATTCCGATTCCGGTGTCGGACACCGTAAACGTGATTTCGTGCCCATTGGAGCGGGCGCTGACGACAATTTGCCCGCCCGAAGGCGTGTATTGCAACGCGTTGTCGAGCAGATTCTGCAAAACTTCGCCCAACTGCGCGCCATCGCCCCAAACCGGGGGAAGACCATCGGGCAAATCGACCAGAATGCGCAGGCCTTTCGTTTCCGCTTTAAAACGCGCCGTCTCGACGCAACCGTTCACGAGCGCCTGCACATGGACCGGCCGCATTTCGAGTTCCAGCCGCCCGGCCTCAATGCGTGAGAGTTTCAACAGGTCGTCGGTGAGGCGGGTCAATCGCTGCGCATGCTCGCGAATAATTTCCACGAAGCGCGCCCGGTTGGCTTTGTCATCGAGCGCGCCGCCGAGAAGGGTTTCGGCAAATCCTTGAATGGCCGTCAAAGGCGTTTTGAATTCATGCGACACGTTGGCCACGAAATCGCGCCGCACGCGCTCCAGCCTGCGCAATTCGGTAATGTCATGCAGCACCAGCACGGCGCTCTTGGCCCCAACACCCTGCACGGGCGCGGCCGTAACGCTGAAACTGCGCCGTCGCACCGTGCCGACTTCCACTTCGCCGGTGACCTCTTCTCCTCCTTCTCCTTCACCTCCCGGCAGAGCCTGCCGCACGGCGTTCACCAGCTCGACCTGTCTCAAGGCTTCCACGAGTTTCTTGCCTTGCGAGCTTCCCTCCGGCAATTCGAGAATTTGTTCGAAGGCGTGGTTGCAGTAGGCGATTCGCTCGTCCCCGGTCACCACGGCCACTCCTTCAACCATGCTGCCGAGGATGGCCGCCGAGCGATTGCGTTCATCGGTAAGGGTGTGAATCGTTCGCCCAAGTTGCGCAACGGTTTGGCCCAATGCTTCGGCCAGATCCGCAATTTCGTCCCGGCCATATTCACGGCCGAGCGGAGCGAAACCGCCGGCCGCGGCGCGATCCGCGAACTGCCTGAGGCGGTGAATGCGCGAAGCGATGGAGCGCAAATAGAGGATCGTGGCGAACCCCGCAACCAGCAGGATGACCGCCAGAACGGGCCAGATCCTCCGCAGGGTTCCCGGCACTGCCACTTCGACCGCAATGAGAATTGCGGCCACCAGCGCCAGGTAGATCAAGCCCAGCCGCCAGAATAGGCTTACGCGCAAGAAGGAGTTACTCCTGTTTTGCAGATTGGCCCGCGCTTTCAAACATATAACCGGCGCCGCGCACGGTTTTCAGAAAGGCAGGATGGTCGGCGTCGGTTTCGACTTTCTCGCGGAGCCGGCGAATATAGACGTCCACGCTGCGCGGGGTCACGAAACGCTCGGTGCCCCAGACGGCATCCAGCAACTGATCACGCGAAAAGACGCGATTCGGGCGCGCGGCCAGATAATACAGCAGGCGGAACTCCAGCGTCGAGAGCGTTACCGGGTCGCCATCATGCGTCACGCGGTAGGAGGAAGGATCAATGGTCAGGCCGCGCGTCTCAATCACACGAAGCGTCTCTCCGGCAGGCTCAGTGCGCCGCAGCAGGGCCTTCACGCGTGCCCCCAATTCGCGCGGGCTGAACGGCTTGGTGACGTAGTCGTCCGCTCCCATTTCCAGGCCGACGACGCGATCGGCTTCCTCGCCTCGCGCCGTCAGCATCAGGATCGGCAGTCGATTGAGCGCCTGGTCGCGGCGAATTTCCCGGCAGATTTCAAGGCCCGAAAGTTTCGGCAACATCAGGTCGAGAAGAAGAATATCGGGAGGCGTCTTGCGGACCTGTGCCAGGCCAACCGCTCCGTCGGTAGCCGCGGTGACTTGAAACCCCTCGCGCTCGAGGTTGTAGCGAACCAGTTCGACAATGTCGCGATCATCTTCGATCAGCAGAACTCGTTTCATCGATTCTCTTTCACTTGCTCTTTGCCGGGGTCCATTTTTCGCGGGCCGCCAAGCAGTTCATTTTACACGCCTGGAACGCAGGCCAATGTTACGAATGGATGAAAAAGGGCCGCTCCGCTCGCATCTCCCGAAATGGCATGAAAACGCCCGGCTTCGCCATTCCTTGCCTGCCGGGCATGTTCCGCCGTCCCCTGCAGCGCCTGTATCTTCCGCTTGCCTCAAATCCGAATCAAAATCCCTTTTCGATGCAGCGGCCACAGCAGCACAAGAATCAGCAGGACGAAAAAGCGGGCGCCGCAATGTTTTCGGCGGTGGCGATGAGGGGTTCCTCCGCTGGCGGGGATAGTACAGCAGCCTGGAAAATGCCGCAACGGCGGGACCTGGGCGGCTTGCTGGTGAGCGAAGAAGCAAAAAACACGGCCGGGAGGAGGAAAATCCCGGCCGTGTTTTTCTCAGAGGGAATAAACAGCTGCGTCTACCCGGTACGGTGTACGCGGTTACTGAACGCTCAGGTTGTGCGCGCCGCAAAACAGCGAGCTGACAAAGCTCGCGCTCTGCGGCACCCACCACAGGCGGCGTACCCAGGTGTGCTGGCTATACATCATTTTTCTACCCGCATAATCCATCAGCGCCGGGCCAATCTGAATCACGGCATACAACGAAGCGTTGCCGGCAAACGGCCTGAGCATGGGATTCAACTCATGCGCCCCCGACGTGCCGATGGCGTGGCGCGTGGTCCAGGCGTCAAACGTGGCTGCACCGTGCGAGGCAATGGCCAGCCCTTTCCACACGCGCAGTTTTTGACGATTCTCAGACTGCAATTCACCGACGGACACGATGAAGGGTCTGCCCGGATTTATGAACGCTATCGGGGCGGCATGCACCCTCAAGACCGGCACGGGAGCGTCGGGCAAAGCATCGGAATTCGCTTCGGCAACGAGCTGGGACGATGTGTCGGCAGCGACCGGTGCGGATGGCAGGGCCTTCTCGTTTGCTTCCGGCTCGTTCGCCACTGGCTCATTGGCCACTGGCTTGGCCGATATTGCAACGCTCGCCGGCGAAACGCGGGCGGCATTCACTGCAGAGAAGGAAGGTTGCGGAGCAACCTGCAATTGGAACAAGAGTGCGGCGACGGCAAATAACACTTTTTTCACCTCAGTGCGCTGCGGGGGTTTCGGTGGAGCGGCTTCCCTGCAACGTGAGGCTATCTTATGAATGGGAGTGGGGAAAGGCTATGGCTCGGTGGTTCTGAAATCGTTGGGACGAAAGTCCTAGAACTTACCGGATGACAAAATCACACGGTTTTTCCATTGGTTTGCCGTCCCGGCTGGACGTCCTGCTTAGGCTTCCCGACTGTAAATGGTGCACCCTGAACGCTTTATGGCCCGGTCGAGCCTGGCGCATCTGGCGGCCACTCCATGATTTCAATTTTGCCTTCCGGCGTTCGCTCCAGCGTCGGGGCGTACAATCCAATCTGCTGGCGACGCCACCAGAGGCCTTGCTCGCGCTTTTCAGTCCAGTCGCTGAACCAATATTGCCAGAGTACGACGCGAATCTGCTCGGGCGGACGCCCGGCAAACGGATTTCCGGCGAACAGGGCCAGGACATCCGGCTCACCGGCCAGCAGGCGCTGCTCGACTTGCAATACGAACGGATTCTGTCGCCAGTTCCCCAGCGAAGCGAACCAGAGGTTCCAATCGAATCGCGGCTGATAGGGCGCATAAATCCGGGGCGGCGCGTGCACATCCTGCGGCTTATAGCGAAACGGATAGGGCGTCCACGTCCGGCCGTCGTGCGATCCCTGAAATTCGATTTCGTAGCGCGCGCGGGTCATCACGCCAAACAACCCGAACTGGTTGGCGATCCGGAATGGCTCGAGAACGCGAACCGGATAGCGCGGCAAAGGCGCGCGCGGATTCACCATGAAGACCAGAAGCGCCGAAGTGGCGTAGAAAATCCACGTCAAAACAAACGCCTGCACCCACATGCGGAAATTGAGGTGCCAGCCGCGCGGGGTCTCCGGCGTCATGGGCACAAGATTGTCCGCAGGAGGCTGGGCAAGACGCAGGCGTTGCGGAAAAAATCGCGCCAGGAATTTATCGTCCAGAAGCAAAATTCCGAGAATCAAAACGAGATAGTTCAGGAAAGCGTAATTGCTGGTCAGGATGATTCCGATCTGCCAGGGCGTGACGATAAAAAACAGCACGATGCGCCAGCGCCGCGGCAGAAACACGGCGAAGATCAAGACCAGTTCGAGCGCCAGAGTTAAGGCGGCCGTGGCCGCGTGAAAGCCATGCGGCAGGTGTTGCGCGTACCACGCGATCCAGGTGGGCAGCGGGCCATTTTGATAATACTGGTCCATGGCCGTGAAATTGCGCCATTCCGGATCGTGCCCCAGAATTTTCGCAATCCCCGATTCGAAATAGATTCGGAACAGCAGCCAGACCAGAAGAAACCGGCTGGCGCGCGAAGGTGGCTCGGAAATTCCCCAGCCCGGGCGCCATCCGGAGGGCGCAAAAAGCAAGCTGAGGAAGCCGGCAGCCAGCAGCATGCCGTCGGACTGGTAACTCGCGAAATCCTGCGCCGCGGCGATGAATGACAGGAAGGCAATCAGGCAAATCACCAGAGCGCCCCGCGGGCACAGATTCAGCGTCAATAGCAAGGAAGCGATCATTCCAACAATGCAGACCGCCAGAAGGACATGGTCGCTCGCCAAAAACCAAAACACCGTGGGCGCATACCAGAAGCGCGCGCCGCCAAGAATGCGCGCCACCTGCTGGAGATATTCCTGAACGGGGAGGATTCCGTGGGGGCCGATGAGCCCGCGAATCTGGAAGACGAGCGAATAAAACGCCGAAAAAAAGATTAAACCGAGCGCGCGGAGAAACAGCCACCGCGCCGACAGGTAACCCGGAGAAGCCCTATGGGGACCGAACCACCGCTCCGCCAAAGCGCTGAAATCGATGTCCATCGCCGGACATTATACAGACAGCCATCTCCCATGCCGGAAAGAGTGTGTCGCGCGAAAACAGACGCCGGTCAGAACGCGCTAAGTGCGGGAACGCGGGACGCACACGCGATCTTCGACCTCTTCGGCAAGTTCAGCGGCATGGTCAATTTTGCCCGGCCGATCTATTTTAGCAAAATTTTTCGGACCGTAAAAACGCTGGCGGCATTTGCCGCACCGGTAGGGACGCGCGGGCAAAAAGTATAAAATCCAAAACTCCAGGATTCGTCCGCGTTTGGTGCGGTGCACGTGTTCGCTCCCGCAAAGCGGACAGATTCGCTCAGACTGGTAAACGAACAATCCCAGGACACGTCTCATTGGTGAGCGATGATAGCGCCGGGTATCTCCGGGCGCAATGTCCCGGCCGGCAGGCGTACTGGAGTCGCTACTCCCTTGGACTAGAGCGAGGCCAGAACCTGCAGCGCGTGATGTCGCAGCTTGCCCAAATTGCGATTGATCGCGTGCTGCCGGGGAAGAAACAACAGCACGGGCGGCCTGCGCATCGCCAGGCGGTCCAGAGCCAATTTCAGGCGCTGGTCGTGGGGCGCAAAGCGCAGTCCCCGGGCGAGAGTATCGGCGGCATCCTGTTTGCGGTCCGCGCCGACGTACACTTCGGCGAGATTCAGGTAGAGCTGGGCCTGGCGGCGGCTCATGCGCATCGCGGAGTGGCAAAGCTTTTCCGCCTCCGCCCACTTCTGTTCGGCTGCCGCAAGGGCTACACCCACGTAGGAAATATAGTATGGATTGTCCGGCTCCTGATCGAGAGCGCTGCGGAGATGCGGCAGGGCCTTGTGCGCATCACCACCGCGCAGATTTGCGAGTCCCGCGCGAAATTCCTGGAATGCTTCCATTTGGATCATGCTGGAACCCTCCGCGATAAAATGAGAGCCGGTGCAGGCCCCGCGGCGGATTGGCAAGCCGTGGCGGGGAGATTCGCTAAAACCCTGCAGAGAAGGCTAGAATTAAGGGCCGAGAAAGCCAACTGGTCGAGCGGACAGAATTGGAACAGCACGCCCCGAGACCCATGCCCCTGGAAGGCTCTGCCGCTGTGCTACAATTTTTGTTTTTCCTGCGCGTTTCAGGATATTTTTTAGGAAATTATTATTGATGCGAAATGTAACAATCAGCTCTCGATGGATGGCGTTGTGCCTGCTCGTACTTTCCGCCGGACTATACATCGGCACGGCGGCAAAACCCGCGCTGGATGACGAGGATGTGGACGCGGCGCATGCCATGGTGTCGCAGGAAATGCTGCTGCGCCACGATTACGTGGTCACGTACATGGACGGCCTGCGATACCTGATTCGCCCCCCCATGCATTTCTGGCTGGTGGCCGCCAGCTACACATTGCTGGGGCAAACCGAATTCGCCACGCGGCTTCCGGTCGGCCTGGCCGTGGTGTGCATGGTTCTGCTGAGCTTTGAATTTGGGCGGAGGTTTTTCGGCCAGCGCGCGGGGCTCTACGGCGCCCTCGCTGTGGCTACCAGCGTGGGCATGTTCATCTATACGCGGAACATGATTCCCGAGGCCATCTACACGCTGGCGTTCGAGGGAATTTTCTATTTATTTCTGCGCGCGTGGACCGGAAGCCTGGATCCGCGAGTGGGCTACTGGGGCGCCGCCGCGCTTTGCGCCGTCGCCGTACTGACCCGCGCGCTGATCGGGCTGCTTTTCCCAGGGGCAGTCATTGTATTGTTTCTTACGATCACGCATGGCTGGCGCCGCTGGCGGGAACTGCGCCTGTTCTCCACCACGGCGGTTTTTCTGGCCCTCGCGGCGCCGTGGCACATTTTGGCCGCCATCCGCACGCCGGGCTTTCTCTGGGCATTTTTCATCAACGAACACATCAACCGCGCACTGGGCACACGCCTGCCGCACGATTACGGCGCCGTCCCGCTGTGGGCGTGGTGGAGCGCGCACCTGGTGTGGCTGTTCCCGTGGAGTTTCTTTTTCCTGCTCGCGCTTCGGGAACTGCCTCTTCCCATGCGCAAGTGGAGCGAGGATAAGAATCCGGCGACTCAGGCGCGGTTATTGCTGTTTGCGTGGGCGGCGGTGATCCTGGTGTTCTTCACGATCGAAAGCGGATCGCGCCTGGAATACTACAGCTTCGGCGCGTGGCCCGCGATGTGCATGCTGCTGGGCCTGGGCATCGCCCATGCTGAGGAAACGGACCAGAAATGGCTGCGGGGGCCTCAGCGGATCCTGGCGGCGCTGTCGGTGGTCCTCGCCTCTGTGGCGGCCTATTTTCTGATCGCCACGATGCACATTCGCGCGGCCAGCGATGTTGCAAGCCATCTGGATATGCGCAGCCCGGAAAATTATCTGACCGGAATGGTCCATTTGCTGGACCTGACACCCGCATCGGTCGCCGACCTGCGACTCCCCATCATTCTTTCCTCGGTTTCGGTTCTGATCGCGTTCGTTGTCGCATGGATTTTGCGCGAGCGCAGAGTTCAGTGGCTTCCGACGATCGCGATGGCGCTCGGGATGGCCGGATTCATTGTTGCGGCGCACATTGCGCACGTCGTGCTGAACCCGACTCTTTCTTCCAAGGCTCTGGCGATGGACATCTCTCATACGCTGAAGCCAGACGACAAGATCGCCCTGTTTGGCGATATTCGCGTTGCGCCGGGCATCGCGTTCTATACGCACAGGCACGTCCTGCTATATGACGCGACCGGAAGCAACCTGACATTCGGCTCGCATTATCCCGATGCGCCCAAGGTGTTTTACACCGACAAGGATTTTCCCAAGCTCTGGGAAGGCAGCGGCCGCGTTTTTCTGGTCGTTTCGGACGAAGACATAGACGGTGTCCGCAAAAAGCTGCCCGGGAATTCCCTGTGGGTTTATGCGGAGAACGGGGGAAAGACGGCGTACGTCAATCACGCGCCGGAACCCGGGCGCTTGCCGGTCGGACCCCTGGAAGAAAACTAAAGGTGGAAACTTCGCGCTAGTTCATTTAGTTCATTAGTTCAATTGTTCAAATCAATCGCGCTGTTTGCGGGACTGGACCAGTGGCCCGCCATACGGAGGTTTGTTTCGACTCCATTGCATTGGTGTATCTGACCACTCCCTTACGTCTCTTCGGAATTGTGGCGACTGGCCGGGCCTCTCGGTGATTCAAACGCAGGGCCACCCGCCAAAACCGCGTCGCGTTTCAGCACGGAGTTATCGGTACTGCAGATTTCGTAGAACCACGACATATACGTTTGCTCCTTTCGGCCTTCGGATGCAAATCGCGCGAGTCAGTGCGGGGGGAACGACTAAGGCGACGGCTTGACATCTTCGACCTTGACACCATCCGGTGGGGCAAAGATTTTGGCGTCAAAAGGAATTTCTGTGTAATCACCGTACCAGTAGACTTGACGCACATCCCCATGCTGCCGTGCAATCGCCACAGGTCGCTCAGGTGTGCCGTTCGTAAATAAAAACAGTTGGGAGTCGGCAACATTCAGTGTGTATGCCTTGGTGGGCTTGCCTTGAAGATTAGGACCGTCGCTGGGCGTGGCGCCGTTGTTCACAAAAAATGCAATTTCCCGCCCAAACTCCAAGTCCATGAGTGGTGTTTTCAGATCAGCCGCCGACTTAATATCTTCGCCAAATACGAAAATCGGCATTCGGCAGTTGAACGTCGGACCCGGATCAATAAAATGCCGGGCGGTCTTCGGTAGAAGATTCACTAGCCATTCATCCGGCTCGTTAACTATAAGCAGTCCGTGGATTCCATGCTCGTCATCCGCAGCCTCTTCGATTCGGCAGAAGCGAGAACCAGAACGAAACATGACTTTCGGTTTTGCCGCAAAACTTCCTTCTGGAGCGTCGGGGCTTTGAAGGCGCACTACAAGCCTTGTCATTGTTCGGGGAGGTTCCTGACCGAACGCAGTGACGCTTAACAAGAAAACACAAACGAGAATCCGTTTTAATCTCATCGGCGCCCAAACATATGGGAACTAATGGCGGGTGGCAGGGCCTCTCGAATTTCAAACTGCCGTCCCCGCTTCACGGCGTAATACTACTACGATATGTAAACCCTAAGCTAAGATTGTGGTGTTGAGGTGCCCCGTCCTCGCCGTTCACGGAGAACGCTCCCGGTGAACCATGACGAGAGCCGGGGTTCTTGATCTTTGTTCCGGTCGCTGAAGAATTACTGCGCTGTTCGGGCAAAATCAACTGCACATCGCCACGTTCACCGAATCCAGTTCGTGGAGACAGGGGACACATCAAATCAAAAAACCCAGCCTTCGGGAAAGCCGAAGACTGGGGGTCTCCGCCAGTTCAAAATCATTCCAAGCCCGGGCCAACCGCTCCTTCGCCGGTCGGACCCCTGGAAGAAAACTAAAGCTGAAAACCTCTCCTTAGCCCGCTCCGCCGGCGCCGCCTGCGGGGCCACCCACCCCTTGGAGGCTATGCTGCTCCCTCTGCAGATGCAGGACCTTGGCTCGCTCCAGGGCGTCGGTAATATTGAGGCAGATGTTTCCGGCTCCGACGTGCTCCTCAAATTCGGATTGATGCATCAAGCGGGCAGGCTGCTCCCGCGCGCCGCAAAGAACCAGCTCCCGGCCGGATTCGTGCACCGCATCCGCCAAACTTTCCAGGGCCTGCAGGCCGGTCGCATCAATTGCCGTCATGTTCCGGAGGCGAAGGATAAGGATGGGAGGCTGCACCGCAAGGCGTTTCATGATTTCCTCAATTTTATCGGTGGCGCCAAACAGAAAAGGCCCATGAATGCGGAAAATCGTCACGTAGGGCGGAATCTCCTTATGCTGCAGGATATGGAGGTGGCCTTCCTGAAGATACTCGTCGGTGACCTGTGACACCGTCGTCGTGAGCGTGACTTTCCGGATGTACACCAGGGCGGCCAGGATCATTCCCGCTTCCACGGCCACGGTCAGATCCGCGAAAACCGTCAGACCGAACGTCACCAGCCACGTGCCGATTTCGAGCCGCGAAAGTTTCAACAGCTCGGGAATTTCACGCCACTCTCCCATGTTGTAGGAAACGACCATTAAAATCGCCGCCAGAACCGAGAGCGGAATAAATCGCGCCAGCGGCGCGGCGAACAGCACGATCGCCAGCAGAGTCAGCGAGTGAACCATGCCTGCGACCGGAGTTTTTCCTCCCGAGCGGATGTTGGTGGCGGTGCGCGCAATCGCGCCGGTGGCGGGCAAGCCACCGAACAAGGGAGACACAATGTTGGCGACGCCCTGGCCGACCAGTTCCACGTTCGGGTTGTGCTTGGTGCCGCTCATGCGGTCGGAAACCACCGCGGACATGAGAGATTCAATCGCGCCCAGCATGGCCACCGTGATCGCCGGGGAAATCAGAGGGCGCAGCAGGTCGACCCGAAACTGCGGAATCTTCAAAGCCGGAAAACCGGAGGGGATGCCGCCGAAGCGGGTTCCAATCGTTTCCACGGGCAGCCGGAACAGTATCACCAGCGTGGTTCCCACAAATAAAGCCACGATGTATCCCGGCACGCGTTTCACAAAACGCATGAAAATCAGAATCACCATCAGGGCAAGGACGGCGAGCCCCGTCTCCAGCGGTGAAAACGTCCGGAAATTACGGACGAGCACTTCCATGCGCGCCCAGAAATCGCCGGGGACTTTGGCAACCTTGAGGCCGAAGAAATCCTTGATCTGCGTGCTGGCAATGAGTATGGCAATCCCGTTCGTAAAGCCGACGACAACGGGCCGGGGGATGAATTTCACGGCCGCGCCCAAACCCGTGGCGCCCAGGATCACCAGGAATACTCCCGCCATGAGCGTGCACATGAACAAGCCGTCCAGGCCGTAGCGCCCGACAATGCCGTACACCACGACCACAAACGCGCCCGTGGGCCCGCCGATTTGTGTGGTCGATCCTCCCAGGGCCGAAATCAGAAAGCCGGCGATGATCGCGCAATACAATCCCATCTGCGGCGTGACGCCGGACGCAATCGCAAACGCCATGGCCAGCGGAAGCGCGACCAGACCTACGGTGATTCCCGCAAGAACGTCGGCGCCGAATTTTCGCCCGTTGTAATCCTTCAGGCATAAAATCGACCTAGGTAACCAATCTTCCATTTTCAGTTCTGCACGCGTTGCGTGGAGATTCCTCCTGTCGCCCTGGGGGCGGATTGTGATTATAGCCGGTGCGATCCGGGTTTGCCCGGTTCAAGCCACAAAGTGTCGTGGAAGAAACCTGGTCTGTAAGGAAAAAAGGGATACACCGCGCCGGATGCCCTGCCGGGCACAGCTATGCCTTGCACCCACCGGTCCGCTTGCCTGGAAAATTTATTGCATCCGCCAGGGCGATTGCTCCGGCCAGTGCCGGATGGCTTCGGCGGCCCAGGCGGTGGTCTTATCCGTATGGCAGGACGTGCACGGATTGGGAATCTTATATTTGTCCGTCATCGCCGGAGTGATGAACTTGAACGTGTGCGCACTCACGAAAATTCCGGGAGTCGTGACCTCAATCTTCGGCATGTGGCAGGCGACGCACGAGCTGCCCGCCGAACCCTCCTTGTGATGCGTGTGCTCGGCCAGCGTCGGCTCGCGCGGGCCGTTCCGCGAACCGGGTCCGTGGCAATCCATGCAAATTTCGTTGGCCGGCTTTTTCAGCTGCGCATAATTTTTCGTGCCGTGCACGTCGTGGCAGTCGAAACACGTGACGCCGCGGCGGTACATCACGCTCTGCACGAAATCGTTTCCCTGCATGCGGTTCTTGTGAGCGGTGCCGTCAGGAAAATGGGTGAAGGTCAGCTCGCCCAGGTTGTGGTCTTCCAGCTGCCAGTAATCCCGCAAAGGCAGCCCCACGCGGTAGCCAACCGGCCAATCGTAATATTTTCCTTCGATGGGATTTGTGAGCGGGCGCCCCTGCGAGTGGCACTGGATGCACGAATCGTTCGCACTGACGTAATCCATGCGCGCCGGATTCAGAATGTTGCCGCGCGTGGCGTGCTCGACGTGATCGCTGCCGGGACCGTGGCAGCGCTCGCAACCTACATTCCACTCCGCCACTTGCTTGGTCTGGATGTTGTAACCCACCGAGTGGCAGCCGTCGCACGTGGGGCCCGTGGGGCGTTTCATGTTGTCGGGCGGATAAAACGGTTCCCACCAGTCCCCGCCTTTCTTGACAAAATAGGGGAGCCACTTCTTGTGGATCACGTCCCACTGCGCGGGCTCGGGAAAATAATCGTCGCCGATCTTCGTGAAATAGCGTTGTTTCCAGAGGCTGCCGTACACGAAGGCAACCTGGTCCTTCGTGAACTTCGGGCTAACGGTGTTGCCGGCCAGATCGGGAATGATGGCGTCGGGATGCTCGCGCGGATCGCGAACCACATTGGCCATGGGCGTTTTTTTCCAGCGCTCGTAAATCTCCGCATGGCATTTCTGGCAGGCGGCCGAACCCACGTAGCGCGCTGAAGCGGCCGCAACGCCCTGTTCGGTTTTTTCCTGCGGCGTCGTCTGGGCAATGGAGCGGACAAAAAGAACCAGCTTCCATGCGGTGTTGTCGTCCTGGCCGGCATGCGGATTTCCCAGCGCCGGCATCCCGGTAAGGCGCACACCGTTCCGGATGATGTAGTGGATTTCGCCGTCGGTAAGATTCTGGGTTGCGGCCCGGCGCAAATCCGGCGCCCGGGGATACAGGTTCTGTCCAATCCCCGATCGCCCGTCGCCATTCTCGCCATGGCAGCCCGCGCAATGATTGGTGAAGTTTTCCCGGGCTTCCCGCAACGTATCGGGAGTCGCGGTCCACGGATTTTTTTCATTGCGCGCGCTTCGCGGAATCCCCAGGTTCCGCACCGTCCGCGCCAGGACGCTCTCGACGGCGGATGGCTGATCGGCGGCGCTGAATCCATTCCGGATCACGGACGTCCCGTAGACAACTGCCAGAACGGCAATCGCGATGAAGATGAGTAGGGATGCGCGCCAGCGTTTCATTCTTTTCTCCGAACCAGGTTAGCCGGATCTTTTCGCAAGCTTCCCTGGAAGTCGCGAATGCGCTGCAGGGTAGCAGACCCAAGTCCGGGCGAAAACTGAAAATCCCATTTTTTCAGACGGTACCTTCCAGCCCTTCCGCGCACATTCTCTCTACAGGTTTCGGGAAGGCCCTGGAATCACAACGCAGGGTACTTCATGGCATTTTCAGGTTACAATGCCGCGACTCGATCCATGAAAAATGACATTTTAGTTTCTTCCCATCCCCTGGCGTGTGGCGCGTTCCTTCTGATCCTGCTTTCCCTTTTCCCGAGCGCCAGCGCCCGGCCTGCCGCGCAACCCGCTTCCTCCCCTCCGCAGGAACCCACGCCGGTGGCCGAGGCGGTTCGTGTCGATCGCCGGCCCACCCTCGATGGAACGCTCAACGACCCTTTGTGGCAGAGCGCCAAGCCCATCGATGACTTTCGCCAGCGCGAACCCCGCACCGGAGAGCCCGCCACGGAGAAAACAGAGGTTCGCATTCTCTACACGCGGACGGCCGTCTATTTTGGAATTCATTGCTATGATTCCGACCCCTCACGGATCGTCGCATCGGAACTGCGGCGCGATGCGGACCAGAGCCTGGACGATCATTTCGAAATTCTGATCGACGAAACCCACGATCACCGCGACGGTTATGTTTTTGAGATCAATCCGCTGGGCACCCAAAACGACGGCCTGATCATAAATGAGCAGGGGCCCGGCGGCCCTTACGGCAGGGAACTAGAGTTTGACTCCGGCTGGGACGGCGTATGGACTTCGGACGCCCATATTGGCGCGGACGGCTGGACGGCAACCGTGGAAATCCCCTTTTCCAGCCTGAACTTCACCAAGTCCCAGGATGTGGTTTGGGGCTTGAATTTCGTCCGCTTCATTCGCAGCAAAAATGAAGAGACGTTGTGGAGCGCGTATCAGAGAACCTTTGGAATCACCAAGGTCTCCCAAGCCGGGGAACTCCGGGGCATCACCGACATCGGAAGCGGAAGACTTTTCGTCGTGAAACCGTACGCGCTGGCATCCTATGACAGGCTGACAGGGCAACCCCTCAAAACTCCGTTCACGGGGGGCCTGGACATTAAATATGGCATTCGTTCCGATCTGGTGTTGAATCTGACGGGAAACACGGACTTCGCCGACGCGGACGTGGACCTGCAGCAATTTAATTTGACGCCGTTCAAGATCTTCATTCCGGAAAAGCGCCAGTTCTTCCTGGAAAACGCGGGCATCTTCAATTTCGATATCGGCGACAAGGATCAGTTGTTTTTCACGCGCCAGATCGGGATCGATTCGGTGACCGGCCAGCAGGTCCCCATTAATGGCGGCGCGAAACTCACCGGAACCCTCGGCGGATTTCAACTGGGCATTCTGGAGGTGGAGACCCGGCCGAGCGGCACCAATCCTTACGGCAACTACGCGGTCGTGCGGGTGAAGCGCGCCCTGTTCGGTGATTCCTACATCGGCGTGATGGGAATCGACAAACGTTCAGGCAGCAGTCTGGATCCCTTCAACCAAACGGGCGGGATTGATATGCGGCTGGTCTTTTTCAAGAACCTGTTTGTGGACGCGCATGTCGCGGGCACCCGGTCGCCGGGAAATCCCAGCGGGAGCAGCGATGTGGGCGCCGCCCTCAGCTACAAGTCCAACTGGCTGGACGGCACCATCGAACGCAGGAAAATAGGTCCCAACTTCAACCCGGAAGTGGGATTCATCGAGCGCACCGACTCCAATGAGACGCTCGGCGTGCTGACGTTCAAGGTCCGGCCGAAACGGGGCGGTATCCGCGAAATTCAATTTGAGGGACAAATTCTTCACGCCCCCGACACGCAGAATCAGGTGTCCACGCAGGAGTGGTACAACACGTTCCGCATCATGCTCAACAACGGGGCCTATGCCGATAACGACATCATGGATGTGACCACGCAGCGGCTCGCCAACCCCCTGCGCATCTACAAGGACGTGTACGTTCCGGCAGGGGTATACCATTTCTCCCGGCACCAGTTTTCGTTCCATTCCCCACCCGACCACCGCGTTACGTTCAACCTGTACGACCAGTTTGGCGGCTACTACGGCGGGAACCTGAACGTATCCCGCGTGGGAGCCACCTACCGCCCGAACGCGCAATTCTCGATTACCGCTACGCAAACCTGGAATCGGTTCCGGTTGCCCGTGGCAAATTTTTCCGTGGATTTGGCGAGCTTGCAGGCAAACTATTCCTTCTCCCGCTTCCTGACGTTCAGCAGCGTAATTCAAATGAATACGGCGAATAATCAGGCCGTCAGCGCCAACCTCCGGCTCCGGTACAACTACCGGCCTGACAGCGACCTTTACATCATCTATAACGTGGGAACGCAATTTGCCAGCCTGGCCGCGACCAACCTGCAGCAGACTCGTGAGACGCGTTTCGCCATCAAATATACGTACTCCTTCAACAAGTGGTAGAAAGAGCCTAAAATCAAAATACAGGCCATTTCAGACCATTTTCAGGTTGTAATGTTCCCATAGGAGTATGTCCATGCATGTCCTCATCGTGGAAGACGAGAAGAAGATGGCTGGCCTGCTCAAGAAGGGGCTGGAGGAGGACAATCATTCGGTCCGTCTGGCATTTGATGGCCGCGAAGCTCTCGAAATCGCTCAGTCACTTGAATTCGACGCCATCGTGCTGGACTTGATGCTTCCGGGAGTCGACGGCTTCGAAGTTGCGCGGCGCCTGCGGAAAAGCGGGAACGAAACGCCGATCCTGGTGCTTACCGCGCGCGACACGGTTCCCGACGTCGTGAAAGGGCTCGACATCGGGGCCGACGACTACATGACCAAGCCGTTTTCCTTTGAGGAATTCCTCGCGCGCCTCCGATCGGTCTCGCGGCGCGGCACTTCCCCCCGCCCCACTCTTCTGCACGTGGGGGACCTGGTCCTGAACCCGGCCACACACGTGGCGACACGGGGCGGCGAAGACATTTACCTCAGCCCGACCGAGTTCCGGCTGCTTGAATTCCTGATGCGGCGCGCGGGCCGTGTCGTCACCAGAGCCATGATCGTTCAATCCGTCTGGAATGAGGACGATGACGTCGAAGAGAATACGCTCGACGCCTTTATCAGTTTATTGCGCAACAAAGTGGATCGCGACCACAGGCAAAAGCTGATCCAGACGGTTCGAGGCATGGGCTACACCATACGAGACCCCGCGAAGGCATCATGAAATTTCCCATCCGGCTCCGGCTGACCGCCTGGTACTTCGCGATTCTCGCGATCGTTCTGTCCCTGTTCGGCTTCGGCGCTTATTTCGAGATGCGTCACAGCATTCGTCGAACCGTGGATGAAGAGCTGCAGATACGCGCCGACGGAGTCCATCAGCTCATCGAGCAGGCGCTTCCACACGGCGCGGACCAGTTGCAAGACCAGCTTCGGGAACATTCCGAACCCCGCGCGGGAGGAGCCCTGCTGCAGGTGTCTGACGAGCAAGGCAACTGGGTCTATCGCTCGACGGTCATGAAAAATTATGACGTCCCCCGGATTGTGAACCTTGAGGCGACCATCTCCAACGTGATGGGCGGGAAGGTTCCCCTGCGGGTGTTGAGCGAGAATGTCAGCGCGGGAGGCCGGTCCTACCTGGTCCAGGTCGCATTTGAAATGGATGATTTTTACGAAGCCCTGCACCGCTTCGCCGTCCTGCTGCTCGTCTCCATTCCCTTGCTGCTGTTGTGCGCGGCGGCCGGGGGATATTGGATCAGCGGCCGGGCTCTGGCACCGGTGGATGAAATTACGCTGACCGCAAGAAGCATCAGCGCGCAGAACCTGTCCAGCCGCCTGGCCGTACCCAGGACCGGCGACGAGTTGCAGCGGCTGTCGGAAACGCTCAACGGGATGCTGGAGCGTTTGGAAAACGCGTTCCGGAGAATCACACAATTCACCGCGGACGCCTCGCACGAATTGCGCACGCCGGTGGCGGTGATGCGGACACGGGCGGAGCTTTCCCTGCGAAAGCCCCGGTCCGCGGAAGAATATCAGGACAACATCGTGCAGATTCACGCCGAACTGGAAAAGACTTCGGATTTGATCGAGCAACTGATGTTTCTCGCACGGGCTGATTGCGGTGTGGAATCTCTTCAGTTCGCTCCCACAAACGTGGGGGAAATACTCCGCGAGGCCTGCCATCAGGGAAACGCCCTGGCGGAAGCCAAACAGGTCGCGTTTCACGAGCAGATTTCCGGCAAGCCTTTATGGATTCAAGGAGACGCCGGCTCGCTCCGGCGCCTGTTCTTGATCCTCATCGACAACGCAGTGAAATACACGCCCGCCAACGGCCGCGTCGAAGCGTCCCTGCAGGAAAGCGACGGCTACGCGGTGGTGGAGGTGCGCGACACGGGCATCGGCATCGCAAAAGCTGATTTGCCGAATGTATTTGAACGCTTCTACCGGGCCGATAAAGCGCGATCCCGCGAATCGGGAGGCGTCGGGTTGGGTCTGTCCATCGGGCACTGGATCGTGGAAACTCATGCGGGCAAAATTGAAGTCGAGAGTTCGCCCGGACGCGGGTCAACGTTCCGCGTGCGCTTGCCGCTGGCGAGCGGCAAGAGATTGAACCAGGAATTTTCGATTTGAATCATTTGAAATTTTCTCCGCAAATTCCATAGTTCCCAATTGAAAATCCTTTGGAGTGATGACTTCAACAACGAACCCCTCCCGGCAATTCCAAATCGGATGGAAGCTGCTATGGTAAGGGCGAGTTCTGCCCGCCAGGTTGAGTTTCCCTCAGGCCTGGGATCCCGGCATCGCCCGGCGTAGCAGAGAGGGTCGTGCCGGGGCACAGTCTGGTAGAATGGGTTCGCGTCAAAGGCGCGGTCGCCAAGTGGTAAGGCAAAGGTCTGCAAAACCTTTATCGGCGGTTCGATCCCGCCCCGCGCCTCCAATTTTTGCCGTTTCTGCAACCTGGCTGGTTCCTTCCCTCTGCCCCTGTGAGCAAACCCGAATAAATAGTTACCTGTGCGGCTGAATTCCCTGGTAAGCCGGGACTGCATATCCGGTGTGAGAACTCGGTCCTGGTCCATATAGCGCCCGCCTTCAGGCGGGCACCTGCTCGAGTCCAAAATGCCACCCTGAAGGGTGGCGCTACAAAAATTCTCAATGTCGAGTTCTCACACAGATAGAGGCCGATTACATTGGCGCAGACCAACTGCCATCGAACACTTTTCGCTTGCAACTCTGCGGCGGACCATACATTTCATAAGTCAACTTCACTGGGCTTGGCCCCTCCCGATGGCGGACGTTATCCAGCTTGCAATCGAGTCTTTTTGAGCGGAAGATGCAAATCGTACTCGAACCCACCTGGTCTGACTTCGGCTCAAGACAGCAACGAAAAGGAAAAGGAGGCTGAGGAAATGGGACTTATTTATTGGATCCTTGTTGGGCTTATTGCAGGCTGGCTTGCGGGTAAAGTAATGAAAGGGGGCGGCTACGGCGTTTTGGTCGACATTATCCTTGGCATCCTCGGCGGCATCGTTGGAGGTTGGGTTTTTGGAATGCTCGGTATTTGGCCGGGAGGAGGAATCATCGGCTCGATTATCGTAGCCTTCATTGGCGCGGTGATTCTGGTCTGGATCACTCGGCTGTTGAAGAAAGCCTGAAGCTTTTCACACGGGAGATGTGTTGGCGGGTGGCCCATCCTTGACGTTTTTCAAGGGCGGCGTTCTTGGTACGAGTTTTCGTGTCTAGATCGTTTCAATTAAGCAGATAGGTCAGCTAAAAGCCCCACCCTTGCACAGCCACAAGGATGGGACACCCTGAAATGGAAAATCACTCAAAAGCATGGGCCACCCGCCCCACATTCCGATAAGACGACTTCACGGGACTTGGGCTTCCAAGGCATCCTACACTCTCGGTGAAGATGCATAGGAGGGTACGGGCGTGAAATCAAGCAACCATGAAACGACTATGCGCTTAAAAAGGCGCTATCTCCGAAAAGCGATTGCAGAATATGAGTATTCATTTGCGCAGGAGTATACAAAAAGACGCATGACTCGGAAAGCTCTCACTAAGGGAACAGTAGACTTCGACTGGCAGGATGCTGAGGTACAAGTGTCCCCGGACGGAGCTTGGGTCGCTGCCCGTGTTTGGGTGCCTAAGGAGTGGCTACAAGCAAGACGGAGACGCGGCGCGAAAGCCAGATACCGATAAGACGACTTATCAAGACTTGGGAATCTTAGAAACCCAATACTCGGTCCGTCTGTGATTAAATGCTGGCATGAAGGCGGTAACGTTGTACGTTCTCACGGCTCTGGTAACGGGGCTGCACAACCTGTACTGGCTTATGGAGATGGTGAATGGTGCTCCGCTTAATCTTCTGAATTTTACCGCTCTGATTGGTTCTGTGACGCTCGCAGGAGCCGCAATGCTCGTTCGGTTTCGACCACGCGTTGCCGCCGCGCTTGGGTTCGCGGGTTCACTCCTGTTGTGGGTTTACTATGCGCCCTTGATAATCATCAGCTTTTCTACACCCTTTACAACTTGGACCGAGATTCAGGGATTTATTAAGTTCCGTGACTATGTTCCGCTGGTGGGCATGCTTGTCGGTCCGGTTCTCCTGATTGTCTGCACAACAGCTTCGGTACTCTTTTTTAAACGTCATCCAGAATCAGCAAAGACCATTGTGCGAGCCAAGTCCTGATAAACGGGGATTCTGAGCTGGAAGCGAACGTGGAAAACGAGCGACTACATAACGCACTTATGGACAGTTCCAAACTTTCAACGAGTAATTTCCAGGAGGCCCTTCGGCTCATAGATGAAGTAATCGCTGAGGCCATCAAGGAAGGCGACGAATTGACTGCAATTGTACTGATAGACCACGCAGCCCTACTAAATGGTGCGGAGCGTGACCGTTCTCTTGCGAAACACTACTATGAGCAATTTCTGGCCAGCAGTCCTGAAAGTCCGAGGGTTCTGTACGAATTGGCTGACGCTGCAATGGAAGACGGTCAAATTGACATTGCAAAGCAGTACGCGAAAAGATGCCGTCAGGCGACCTTATTGAGTGGAAATGCCAAGATAAAGGGGGATTTACTCGATTTGGTCCTTGAGCGATGGCCTGAAGTTTCTGGATAGGGCCTGGGAAACGGCCTTATCGGAATGTGGGATTCTGCCCCTGGTAGCCGCAAAAGCCACATTCCGAGAAGCCGACTTTGCAGGACTTGGCCGACGTGCTAACCTCCGGCGCATGTAAGCAAAGAGCGTTGAAACCCGACTGGATATTGAGTTTAAGACGGAATTGGCAATCAGAGGCGCAATGAGTGCCATTCGTACCGACATCATTACGGGCCTTGGATGAAGAGAATCTACTTCAATTCCGCAATAATATTCTTGATATTTCTGGTTGTGTCGGTTGCAAGCGTCGCGGAATCCGGTCCTCCCCAACGTCAGTTGAAAACCTACGCGTTGAACGGCAACGTTCGATCAGCGGATATTTCTCCAGACGAAACATTAGTTGCAACTCAAATAACGCGCTTGGATTCCACGAAGGACCCATCGAAGAATAAAGCTCTGGAGTTAGTGCAGCTTTGGGATTTTCGGCAAGATCGGCTAGTTGCCGAAGCGCCCCTTACGGAAGTCGTGACGGACAAAGATCATCCTTCGCAGGATTACTCCACGCCACGATTTACAAGGTTTACCGGGGACGGAAAGATTCTTGTTGCTTACCTCGATCACACCATGTACGTGCTAAGTGGCACCGATTTGCGCGAATTGCGAAAGATCCCAATGAGTGGCCCCGCCGAAGAAGTTCGTTCATATAAAGACAAATCAGGGGTTCACCCCTTTGTAATTAAGCCGAATCTGCAGATATTTGAAGTTTCTCCTGTGGGACACAAGGTAGCCGCAATTTGGGACGCGCGGCTTTTTGTCCAGTCAGGTTGAAGTATACGACTTGGATTCCGGCGAGCAGTTGAACGAATGGAATACTGGCGACCGACGTGTCGGAATATTTGCCCCCAAAGCATTGCAATGGGAGGCCAACGGATTGCGGTTCGTTATCGCCGCACCCAACTCATTCCCTTGCATGGAGCCGGGGAATCAACCTGACCTCTTCGTTGTTGACGCTTTGACTGGAGCTATTTCCGTGGAGATGACTACAGGCTTATTAGTTGGTGGAATCGCAGTCACTCCAGACGACCGAGTATGGGCAGTGGATTTTGACTGTCTTGGTGTTTTCGTGAATCATGCACCCAAAATGAAGGTCTTCGACCTTCATACCGGCAAACGATTGCGTGAACTCTCGGGTCGCGGAAGCGGAGTGCGTTATGCGGTCTCGGCTTCTGGAAATGGGAATCGAGTCGCGGCGTATACAGGTAAAATGAAAGCCGGATTCGATTGGGGCGATATGGTTCCGTTCGATGAGGCCATTGATCGCACGTTCACAGTTTGGAATGCTAACAGCTATGAAGCAATCTTGACTTCTCAGGATGTCACAGACCCTCGGCGGCAGAACATGGCCCTTCTAGACCCAACGCTCCGAATCAGCTTTAAGGGCGGTTTCGTGCTTTTCGGCCAAAACATCTACGAGCTGCCTAATCAGGCCCAAAAATGATGACAACGCAAAGCTAGAGTGCCTCCATACACGGGGCATTTTTCCCAAGTCCTGTGAAACGGGCTTCTCGGACTGTGGGCTAGGCTACCTATGCGCCCGCTTCCCCACCTCCGGCGAGTCGCCTGTCTTATGATCGGCGATTTGGAACTTGAGGAAAGCGTGGACGGCCTTGAGCGCCTCGGTATCGGTCGTTATGATGTTCATACGTCCACCTTTTGGCATCTCGACATACTTGTACGTGATGCGATCCTTCATTTTGCTCATCTCGGCTGTGCCAGGGACCTTCGTATCGTGGACCAACATCGGCGCTTGGAAATTGCCTTCACTGAATAGCATGGCGATGTGGGGTAGGTGCGCACGAATTGCGTCGAGGTTGGTTTTATCGGCCGCGTCGTTCACGGTTACATCAATCGCGCCGCCGTCCGTGTAGAGGTAGAAGTGGTGCGTCGTTTTCTCTTGATCGAAGCCCATTACTTGAGCGCCGCGCTGCATCATCTGAACGTGCTGGTCGTGATTCTGCTTGGCGGTCACCGCACGGACGGCGATGAGAGCCAAGGCGGCAGTGATGACAAATTTAAACATTGAGTTGGTCCTCCTCAAGGGTATTTCCCCGAATTTCGACGCACCGATCATCTCGGTCGGACTGCACCCGCCACTGGCCGCTGTTCCTATCTTCTTGCTGCCTAGTCGCTGCTCCTAATGGGGGCCGCGGACCTAAGCCACTCCTCCATCTGCTCATGGTCTACCAACCCCGCCTGCTGCATCACCACCTGGCCACCAAAGAGCACGACAAAGTTGGGTATACCGCGAACATCGAAGCGCCCAGCCAGTTGAGGATATTTTTCGGTATCGACTTTCATCACGACCGCCTTGCCCGCCATGTCCGCAGCCGTGTGCATGACAGCACAGGCCGCGAAAAAATGTCGATGCAAATCAAGTCTCGCCGTTGCGGAACTCGCCCGCCTTATCACCGAGCAATCACAAAAGCCAGAAGGACTAAGTCGCCTCCGGCTTCGTCATTGTCCCGTCGCTGAGGCATTCAATAACAATGCGGTCGGAGGCGTGAACGCAGACCATGGCGAGCCATTCGTCACCGATGGCAGTAAAGCGGTGCGGCGTTGCTGGCCCGATTACAACGATCTCCCCGGCCCCAGCAACGATCTCTTCCCCATCGACGACCATTGCCGCCTGGCCGGAGAGCACGATACAAGTTTCGGCGTAGGGATGCTTATGCATTCCCGGGCCTTTCCCTGGCGGAAGATTCCCCTGAAAGAAGGAAATGCCTGCACCGTATGGCTCGCCTTCGAACTCGACTGCGGCGATTGCGCCTTTCCGCTGATCGCGACGATTCAGGATGTGAAACATTCGTCCTCCTCTTGATGTTGATCTTTAGTTGCACGCCGCTCAGTGCTACGCCTGAGCGGGAGGCGGAGCTGGCGTTAGACCATGGCGGTGCATGATTTCCGCCAACTTTGCTCGGTCTGGCGGACCACCCGCCGCCGCGCGAATCACGTCGGCACACTCGCGGAAATACTGCGGACCGAGCGCGGCTGGTGTGATTACGCAGAGTGCTTTCACGTCCCGGCTGCCGTTGTTGTCAAACCGATGAATGGCACCACGCGGAATGCAGAGTGCCTGCCCCGGCCCGACGTCAATTTGTTTTCCGTCCACAGTCCAGGTCAGCACGCCGTCGATGCCGTAGATCGTCTCTTCATAATGGTCGTGGCAGTGGGCCGGAGCCGCGAGGCGTTGCGTCGCCGGGACCATGACCTCGAAGGCTGCAATGCTGCCGGTGGAGTTCTCTCCCGTGATCAGGAAGCGAACCGCGAGCGGCCCGAGCCGGATGGTCTCGTCGGAAGGATTGACGTGGAGATTGATGGTCTGCTGTGTCATGTATGTTCCTCCTTGTAGTAAACTCTATTTACTCTGCTAGACTGTAAACTCCGTTTACTGATATTGTCAAGGGGGGGAATGTCAGAATCAATGAAAACTGAGGATATGCTAATTGGGGCGTTGCTGCGCGTTCCAGCGCAAGCGATCCATCGCCGCATTATCAAGGAACTCAACGCGGCGGGTTTTGCGGACCTGCGCGAACCGCATATGCCCGTGCTACAGTTTCCGGGTCCTGACGGGGTTCGTCCCGGTACTCTCGCCGAGCGCGCCGGGATGAGCAAGCAGGCCATGAACCAGTTGCTCCGGAGCCTGGAAGCTCTCGGTTATATCGTCCGGTACGACGCTCCCAACGAGGGTCGGGCACGAATTATCCGCTTTACCAAACGTGGGCGCGCCGCGTATGCGAAGATTTACGAGATTCTCCGGGACATCGAGCACGAATGGAGCGTTGAGCTTGGGCCCAAGCGTTTCGCCCAACTCAAAGAGTTGCTATTCCGCGTCTGGGAGAGCAGGTTGACGCGCTAGCCAGCGGCTTTCGTAGCCGACCAAGGAAGAGATAACTCGTGGATGACGGGCAAACCGGAAGTAATCCCCCAACCGGACCGGATAGGGCCTGATAAACGGACTTATCGGAAACTGGCCCGGCTTGGCCATCGAAACAAACGTGGGCGATTCCGATGTCTGGCCATTCCGGGATTATCGATCACAGCCTGCTTCCAAGCCGGATGGTGCGCCGACTGGAAAACCAAGCGCGCATCGAAACGTCCCGGCTCAATTGGCATCTTTGCGAACAACAAGGCTTTGATGCTGGATTCATGAGGAGCAGGCCAAGTGAATGCACCCGAGGGCGAATGGCTCGTTGACTTAACTGGCCCGGTTCTGTACCTTTGTGACATGATTTCTGACGTCCAGAAGACCAAGCAGGCTTGCCTCTGTTGTACCTGCTGTATGTGTGTGTCTTCTGGCCCCGGGGGCGAAATACTCTAGAATCATAACGAGCCATTCTAGAATCCCACCGCCAGGAGCACCCTGACGGTGGGATTTTTGTTTTCAGGGACAATTTTTTCAGGAACCGAATGGCGATGCAGATTGGAACGCACGGAAAAATGGCGGCCCGCATGCGCGGTTTTGGCGGCTTCGAACACGGATCGAACATGGTGAAAAAAACATTCATAGCCCGGCCGCTCTTCCGAAAATGGATCGCAAAGTCATGGCTGTCCGGGATGGGGATGGCAGTTCTGTTCGCCGCCATGTCGGCAGCCGGGGCCCAGCAAAAACCCATTCTCCTCCGCGTGGGCTATTTCCCGAATATCACGCATGCCCAGGCTTTGGTGGGGCGCGCGAATGGCCAGTTTGACAAGGCTGTCGGCACGGGCGTGCGGATTGAATGGAAGGCGTTCCATGCCGGGCCGTCCGCAATGGAGGCGATGTTTGCCAATGCCATCGATATGACCTATATCGGCCCCAATCCGGCGGTGACCGGATACGTGCGGTCCCGCGGGGAAGCGGTGCGCGTGATTTCCGGAGCCGCTAGCGGAGGCGCTTCCCTGGTGGTGCGAAAAGGCTCAGGAATCCGGAAGATTTCCGATTTTCACGGCAAAAAAGTTGCGACACCGCAATTCGGCAATACCCAGGACGTCGCGCTGCGCGCCTGGTTGCGCGCCAACGGCCTGAAAGCGCGGGAAAAGGGCGGCGATGTTCAGGTCCTCCCGATGAACAGCGCGAACCAGCTCACGCTGTTTTTGAAGGGGCAACTCGATGCCGCCTGGGCGGCGGAACCCTGGGCGTCTCGGCTGGTTCATGAAGGCGGCGGCCGGATTTTTCTGGACGAGCGCGACCTGTGGCCGAACCGTGAATTCGCCATCACCACGCTTATCGCCCGGCCCGGGTTTCTGCAGGAACATCCGGACGTCGTGAAGAATTTTCTCCGCGCCCACGTGGAACTCACCGGCTGGATCGTCAAAAACGCGGCACAGGCAAAACAAATCCTGAACCGGCAGCTGCAAAAAGATGCCGGCGAGCCGCTGGCGGCGGACGTTCTGGACGACGCGTTTTCCAGGATGCAGGTGACCTGCGATCCAATTCGGGCGTCCCTGCTGCAATCCACCCGGCAGGCGTTTGCTGAAGGCTTTTTGGGAAGAACGCAGCCGGATATATCCAGCCTGTATGACTTGAGGTTGTTGAATCAAGTTCTTCAAGAAAAAAAGTTGAGGCCCGTGCAATGACCAATTACGTCCTGGACCTGATTCACCGTTCTATGGGAGGAGGCCACGTGCCCCCGGAATACGAAGAGCTGTCTGAACCTGACGGACCCAAGAGCGATGCGTCGATCGCTCTGGAAATTCCGGAGGCGCAACCGCCCGCCCGAAAAGAAAGCATCTCGCTGAGCGGAGTTTTCCGAAGTTACACGAATTCGCGAGGCACATTCATGCCCGCGTTGCAGAACATTGACCTGGAGATCGAGCAGGGCGAATTCGTCTGCATCGTCGGGCCGTCGGGATGCGGGAAATCGACGCTGCTGCACCTGCTGGCGGGCCTAGACCAACCCACCACGGGAGAAATCACCGTGGATGGCAGTCCCGTGCAGGGACCCGGGACGGACAGAATTCTGCTGTTCCAGGAACTGGGGCTGTTTCCCTGGCTGACGGTCCGTCAAAACGTGGAATTCGGATTAAAAATGGCCGGCGTGCCGCGCGACGAACGACGCGACCGCGCGCGCGTGTTTCTGCGCATGGTTCACCTCTCCCATTTTGAGGATCATTACATTCACCAGCTCTCGGGCGGAATGAAACAGCGTGTGGCCCTGGCGCGGTCGCTGGCGCTGCGTCCGAAAATTCTTCTGATGGACGAGCCGTTTGCGGCGCTGGACGCGCAGACGCGCGACATGCTGCACGACGAATTGGAACGCATCTGGAAAGAGACTGCGCCGACAATCGTATTCGTCACGCACAACGTCCGCGAGGCCGTGCGCCTAGGCGAGCGCGTGCTCCTGATGAGTTTCCGGCCCGGACGCATCAAGACCCAGTTTCGGATCAACCTGCCGCGGCCCCGCCACGTCGAGGATTCCGACGTCGCCCATATGTCCAAGGAAATTCTCGGGCAGCTTCGAGAAGAGATTGACCGATCCTTCAATGCGGAGTATTCGCGTGAAAAAAAGTCTTAACCAGCTGATTTTTGCCGCCGGTGTCTTCGTGGTCTGGGAAGGCTTGGCCTTGGCGAAGTTCTGGCCGCCCTATCTGTTTCCCACGCCGCAGGGGGTCGCGGAGTCGTTCTGGACCGGCTTCCAGGATCACAGCTTCTGGATCGGCATCGGGGTCAGCTTGCGGCGGGTGGTGATCGGATATGCGATCTCCGTGGTCCTGGGAATCCTTATCGGAATGCTGCTGGCGTCCAACAAATTCCTGGAAGACACGCTGGGACGCGTGGTTTTGAGTTTGCAGAGCCTGCCCAGCGCCTGCTGGGTGCCCATCGCGCTGCTTTGGTTCGGCTTGAGCGAAACGGCGATTATTTTCGTGACCATCACGGGTTCCCTGCTCGCCGTCACGCAAGCGACGAAAGCGGGATTCGACAATGTGCCGCGGATTCTTTCCATGGCGGGACGCAACCTGGGAGCGAAAGGGCCGCAATTGTTCTGGCACGTCCTGCTCCCCGGAAGCCTGCCGTACTTAATGGATGGCTTGAGACAGGGCTGGGCGTTTGCGTGGCGCTCCTTGATTACCGGAGAAATGATTTACATCTCGCTGGGCCTCGGCCAGCTCCTGATGACCGGGCGGGATTTGAATGACATCAATCTGGTTGTCGCCGTCATGGCGTTGATCGCGATGATTGGTTATGTTGTGGACGGCGTCGTGTTCCGCAGACTCGATGCTTCGATTCGTAATAAGTGGGGAATGTCCACGGCCGCTTCCAGCTGAAGGCGGAACGCGAACGCGCCACGCGCAGCAGGGCCACGGTTTTCAATGCGTTTGTCGCTTCATGCGGAGTTCTTAACGGAGCCGGAAGAATTTTGGCGTGCAGATTGGCCGCGCAGGTCGGCATTGACCAGCAGGATCCCCGCCAGCCCAAAAAAAAGGGAGAAAACGATATTCTCAATCCAGATTCTTCGCCCGCTCACCAGGACCAGGAGAATTTCCAGTAGCACCGCCGGGAGGACCAGATCGACAGCGAGCATCCATCGGCCGGAACGGCTGAGTCCATAGCGCTTGCGCGCTAAAATTCCGATCAACAGCCCTGCCGGCAGGAACAGAAGCGTCTCATACGTAATAAGGTACCCATTGAGATCCGGGGTTCGAATGAAAAAGAAGTAGTGCGCGAAACTGGCTCCCGGGGTCAGGCGGTACGCCCGCGGCACCTGCTTGCCGTCCAGATACAGAAACGCATCCGATCCATCATAAACCGCCACGATGTCCCGCACTTTTCCGGCCTCAAAAGCACGGGGCACGCGCCAGGCAAGGTTGGAGTGGGTCTCCGACAGCGGATTCCGAAAAAATAACACGAGGTTTGTTCCTTGCTGCCGCAGGTGAAAATTCACGTTTTGATACGACTGTGACAGGGAGACGATGCGTCCGTTCGCGTTTTGTGTTGCCGCAGGCGCACAGACGATGTGGACCGAAAATTGACTCGATCCCCGAATCAGTCGAGTGAGATTTCCCACGGGGACCTTCGTGCTCAGCCAGGACCTGCCGTCCAGCTGGGATGCCCGGGCGTTGGTGAATACCGGCTGTTCCGGAGTCCATCCGAGCGCCGGCAGGAATTTTTCCCGGTCCTGATACGGCGGCAAACTGGCGAAGTCATAGGATCCGAGTAAGCCCTCATCCGCATCATCCGCCGATTCCCGGCCGACCATCTGGCGAATCGTTTTTTCCGGGAGCGCTCGATTCCAGATTTGCAGAAGAAACACTTGCCCCTTCCAGGGACTCCGGCCGGAAGCGTCATTCCCGACAAGAAGAGTGCATTGCGGATCCCAGTTACTCAGGCGCGTTTCCGTCTGCAAGAGGGCGGAAATTCCAAAGGCGATTCCGAAATAAACCAGCAGCAGCAAGACGCCCCGGCGGGGTGAAAACCAGGCTTCCACTGCATCTTCGTATTTTTGCGCCATCCGCAGGATCGCGCCGCCATAAAACTCAAACAGGAAAAAACCCGCCACCGACCCCGTCGAATTGGAAATTACGTCATTCCATCCTGAATCGCGAGTTGGAATGAACAGCTGCAGCAATTCCACCGTGTAGGAGACCGCCACCCCCGCAGCCAGCGCCAGGATAAAGCAGCGCCACCGGCTCCCTCTCCACCTTCGCACCCGGGTCATCAGACCAAAGCCGAAGGGAACGAATAAGAGGACGTTGAGAAGGAAATCCAGAACGGAGGAAACGACTTTGTGGGACCTTCCCAAAAGAAAGACGGAAGCATGAAGCCTGTGCCAGGGCGCCAAACCAAACCGAAAGGGAAAAAGAGTCAGGTAAGCAATGCCCAGCAAGGAAAGGATCAGGATTCGATTGGACCAGCGGGAAAACGGTTGTTCTTGGGAAGACGGGATATTCATGAGTTCAGCGCCGCGCCAGCACGAGAATCAAGGATTTTAGCATATCCCGTTCTGCACGTGGGTCGAAGGCACGTGCGCCGAGATTGACAGGGAAAGGCATGCTGCGAAACGTCCCTGGCCACAAGCCAATCGGCGTCCTCCGCGGCCAGTACAAGTCCATGAAGAATTCAGATGGAAAATGCCCACCTGGACAGTGAAAACGCCTGTCCTTTGTTCGTTCGGCTGACCAGTAGAGATCCTGCGGGTCCGGTTTCTAAGCTGTGTGCATTATGAAACCGCATGCGGACTCTCTCACGCACGGCAATGCTTTCGCGAGTCGCTGCACACCCTTCACATTACTGACGATTGTTCTTACCTTCATCGTGGCCTTATCGCTTTCGGGTTGTATTGGCCTGGCCGGAGCGGGAACGCCCGATGCAACGTCAGATTCAGGGACATCCGGAACACTCGCGGCAGACGCAACAAGCTTCAGTTTTGGAAACGTGACCGTAGGTTCAAATGCCACCCGGACCTTGACCCTGACGAATACCGGCACAGCGCCGATTACGCTTACCAGCGCGGCCATAACCGGCGCCGGTTTCAGCGTCGTGGGGGGGATGTCTTCGGTCTCCATCGCGGTTGGGGAGAACCATGCATTTCAAATCCAATTCGCTCCACAAGCAGCCGGAAGCGTAACCGGCGGCATTTCCGTGATCAGCGACGCGACGAATTCTACTCTCGACGTTTCACTCACAGGAGCGGGCATGACCTCGGTTTCAATCACCACACAGCCGGCTAGCCAGAGCGTCGCGTCCGGACAGACAGCCACCTTTAACGTGGCTGCGACCGGTATAGGGCATCTCACGTATCAATGGAAGAAGAACGGAACCTCCATCAGCGGAGCAACAGCGGCGTCGTATACGACTCCGGCCGCGACAAGTTCGGATAACGGCGCGCGGTTTACCGTCACCGTCTCCAACAGTTCGGGCAGCGTGACCAGTAACGCCGCCACGCTCACCGTCAATGCGCCTCCCACAATATCAACACAGCCAGCGAATAGGACAGTCATCGCCGGAAAAACCGCCACATTCTTCGTGACCGCCGCCGGCGCAGCGACGCTTACCTACCAGTGGAAGAAAAATGGATCGCCAATCAGCAGGGCCAACGCAGCAGCGTATACCACTCCGGCCACGACAAGTTCGGATAACGGCGCGCGGTTTACCGTCACCGTCACCAACAGTGTGGGCAGCGTAACCAGTAACGCCGCCACGTTGACGGTGAATCCTGCGACATTCGTTCTCAACGCCAACAAGACAAGTTTGAGCTTCTCCAGCGTCAATATTGGCAGCACCAGCACCCAGAGTGTGACATTCTCCAATGCCGGCAATTCGAATGTCACCGTCTCCAACGTCGCCATCTCGGGCGCGGGTTTCACCGCCAGCGGCGTTTCCTCCGGACTGATTTTGACGCCCGGGCAAACCGCAACGCTCCATGTGAGTTTTTCTCCCTCATCGACCGCAAGCGTCACCGGAAGCGTCAGAGTAACCAGCAACGCCGCCAACTCTCCGGCAACGATCTCTCTATCGGGGACTGGCGTGCAGACGGTTTCACACTCGGTCACACTGAACTGGATCGCCAGCACCTCGACGGTATCCGGCTACACCGTGTATCGCTCCACGGTTTCCGGCGGGCCGTACACCAAAGCGAATTCGTCGTTGGACACAACAACATCCTACGTGGACTCGACCGTGCAATCCGGCCAAACGTATTTTTACGTGGTCACCTCCGTCGACTTCAGCAATGTCGAGAGCGCATTTTCGGTGGAGAAATCGGCAACGATTCCCACACCCTAAGGATTAAGGGGAAGATTAAAAGCTGGGATTGTTCGTTCCAAGTTCTGCGGGCTCCTCGTGGAGCCCGCACGCGATTCGGGGCACCGTTCTACGTATTCGGACTGCGTTCCGCTGACCTCCTCGATTCCTGCCCGGCAGGGACAGGTCCCCCCCCCTGTCCTTTCTTTGTACGTCGGGACAGTGGTGCGTGACATTCCCCTTAACCCACAATCATCGGGTTGAAGAACACACCCATTCGCGAAACCTGTGGAGGCGCAGCAAAATCTGCCGCGCGTGAGATCTCCACTATCACAAGCATGGCGCGCCTGGCTTCCATGCTTCTCTTGCTGGCAGGACTGCTTTCGATTTCCGGCTGCATCGGTATCTCTGGTGCGCCAAAACCGTCCAGCACAAGCTCCACCGGGGGCGCCGCCATTTCCCTGTCGCCGGCATCGGTCCCTTTTGGTTCTGTGGCGGTTGGCAGCACCGTTTCTCAATCGGTCACCGTGTCCAATAATGGAGGGTCGAATCTTACCGTTACGCAGGCAAGCACTGCGGCGAGTGGATTCAAGATTACCGGCGCTTCTCTTCCTGTGACGATTCCCGCCGGCCAACAAACCACATTCAGCATTGTGTTTTCACCCAAAGCCGCAGGGGCCGTTTCCGGAGGCGTGACGGTGATGAGCGATGTTTCCAGTGCGCCGAGCGTCGTCTCGGTCAGCGGAGACGGGGTAACTGCCTCGGCGCTTCTCAACACAAGCCCTTCCAGCTTGAGCTTTGGAAACGTGGCCATCGGAGCCAGCGGCGTCCTGGGCGTTACGCTGAGGAACTCAGGAAATTCCAATGTGACCGTTTCCAGTGTCAGCGTTGCAGGCGCAAGATATACAACCAGTGGCGTTTCCACCGGACTGACTCTGGCGCCCGGGCAAAATGCCACCTTGCAAGTGAGCTTCTCCCCATCCACATCTGGGACTTTGACCGGCAGCGTCACCGTGGCCAGCAACGCAACAAATTCTCCAGCGGTCATTTCACTTTCCGGGACGGGCATCCAAGCCAGTGCACACTCGGTGGCATTGTCTTGGACGGCGAGCACATCCGCCGTGGCGGGATATAATGTGTACCGCTCCACGGCTTCCGGCGGGCCCTTCACAAAGTTGAATTCCTCCACGGTAACGACGACCTCGTATACGGACTCCACCGTGCTGTCCGGACAAACTTATTACTATGCCGCCACATCCGTCGCTTCTACAGGCGCGGAAAGTGCGCACTCGGCCCAAGCTTCAGCCACAATTCCAAATCCATAGCGCGCCATTGTGATCTTGATGGGAGATTTTGCTGGGAGGTCTTGCGGGGACATCTTGCGGGAAAATCCTGCCGGGGAATACTTCTCAGACCACCCAATTCCAGTAGCGTGGGTGCCAGTCCTGGCCTTCCTCAACAATCGCCGCAACAAAATTCGGCGCGGGCGCGAACGATCGCAGGCTCCATCGAGCAGAGTCCACGCTCTGTAGTATCTCCGGCTGGCCGGGCGTAAGTGACACGCTGAAACTGTCCAAGGGCACTTGCAGGCCCAAACCTCGCGCCTTCACGTAGGCTTCCTTGCGAGTCCAGCAGAGAAAAAATCCCTCGGGCCTTAAGGCCGCCGGCAGGGCGCGCAATTCCGCGAGTTCCTGTGCGGAAAAATAGCGCTCGGCGATCTCCTCTCCGGCGAATTCCGGGCGAATGGGCTCTAGGTCAATTCCAATTTCGCGGTTGCGAGCAAAGGCGAGAACGGCGAGACCATGAGAGTGCGAAATGTTGAACCGCATGGTCGGTCCGGAATCTCCCGAATGGTGAGCGGGTTTCCCATGGGCTCCGTAGAAAAGCTCAATCGAACCAGGCGCGCTGCCCAAGTATTTTCCCAGCAATTCCCGCAAAATACCACGGCATGCGATGAAGTGATCCCGATCGCGAGGAAAATGAAATCGTGCTGCACGGGATTGTTCGGTGTTGTCTAGCGTGATCTTGAGACGATGGAGGACTTCCGGCCCGAGTGCCAAATTTGCGCGCCAGATATGAATTTCACCCTCCGAAAGCGCCAACTGCTTTGGCGGGGCGGACCAAATGATGGGATCGGGCATTTGACTAGATTATCAGCGGTTGGCTGCGCTGCAATCAATCCATTCAGCGGTCGGGGCGACGTGACGGGACCCCTGCACAGGGCCGGCCAATATTAGGCATGCGATTCGGCATGCGGCACCCTCGGGATTCATGCCTTCTACAAGCACAGCTTCCAAGTTTCCGCCAACACGGCGGAGAACAGCTCAATCCGCACGCCCTTCGGATCAATCGGCAGCGGGTGAATTTCCAGGCTTTCGCGGACAACGCCGCCCCAGCCACAGAAAAATCAGACCTTTTCCGCAGTCTGCCAGAACTGCTCCTGGCGGCGCATCTCAACCGACGTGCCGGTATAATAATTTCCCTGCCAGGGCGAGACAGGAATCCGGAAGATGTTCACAAACTCGCTCGGCCACCCTTGCTTTCCAATTATTACTCTGGCGCATTTCTGTGGAAGGAGAAAAGGGATACCTGTAATAGTGAAGGTTCGTGCGTGTGCTTCCCCAATGATCCTTGAAATTCACCAAACCTTCGTTTCGCAGCTCTGAACGGCCAAAATCAAATTCTTCCATCCCTTGATTCTTGGCCTCCTGCATCGCGTTCCAAAACAGGTACGGTGTGCCTCCCAGATTATTGAAAGCGGAATTGGAACAGCCGTATTTGTACACCATTGTTTTCTTGAAACCCAATGTGAAAATGCCTGCAACGGGAATCTGATCTTTATATGCGACGCGAATGACAGCTTGCTCCTGCAGACATTCCATCAAATTACGAAACCAATACATGGGTTGGGGCGGGAGCCTGTGCTTGCGACGAGTCATGATCATGAGGCGGTAGAAGTCCTCAAGCAATTTCTCAGATCGTCCTTCCACGATCTTGAGATTTTCTTTCTTGGCGCGGGTTACTTTCCTCTGGATATGGTTCTTATGGAAGTTTTTGAAGAGCACATCGGCCGGCGGCCGAAGATCGAGCCCATGCATGCAAAATGAATCGTCGATCGAGACATGGCTCGCCGTTTCGATTTCAGGATCGAATGCCACCAGCGGCCGAAGCTCCACATACCTGCAATTCGTGTTCTGGACTTGCGCTTCGAGATGCTTGAGAAATGCGCGTAGCGCGGCGGGATCGTCGACCAGGGGCTGGCAATGATCCGAAAACGGAAGAGAAACCAAACGATTCCCGGTCAGCCAGCTGGCGACTTTGCACAGGACCAGACCGTTTTCGAGCGGTTCGCCAGGGCCGGACGTGGTCAGAACGATTGCTTCGTAATTATAGGTGCGACGCAAGGCCTCGAGCCACCCGCGCGTATGGAAAATGGAAGCCATGTGATGGCCTTCCACGAGGCGGTTCCATCGTGAATCCCGAAGCGGGTCAATCTGGTGCACGACAATTTTCACTCGTTCCCCTGCTGGCGAATCTATAGCCTCTGGCGTGACTGGAATCATGATCCATTTCTCGGGAGGACTGTCATGCACCGCTCATTACGCCACAATTTACGACCGAAATTCGAGCCGGACAAATCTTGGGTTCATTCCTGCTTATCCAGAATAATAGCGTTGATTAAGATTCGTCCGCCAGAATCGGGCCCGGTGTCCTGGAAGTGACGGGTGCTGCGCCCCCGGGCATTTTGTAAAAAGCAAATCCTCGGCCAAAACGAATGGCCCGACGCAGCATTGCGGATTTGGGAGATCGCGCCATTCGCCCGCACGCGCACGGAAAGTCGCGCACAACGAGTGTACGCCGGCACGAGTGAAATCATACTGGAAGTGATCGGCAGGCCGCCATGAAATCTGCCGGAGGATTGGGAGATTAGACGGACTTTGTCGAATACGATGAAAATGTATCACGCGGTTGACGAGCAATTCTTCCAGCAGCCATCTCCCCAATGGGCACCGAAACAAGCTGAACTGAACTTCGGAGGCTACAGCCCTTGTTTTGCGGGCGTTTGCATGTCGCGGCTAAACTCGAAGGCCCCGGCCTTGCCAGGGCCTCGACCCGCAAGGAACATTTATGAGATCGCTTGCGATTATTTCCGATACTTGTCAAACACCTACCAGACTTCGTATCTCAGGCTTCAGTTCTTTTTGCGATTCCCCACGCTCCGAATCACTGTCATCAATGAGCTTTTTGAGTTTCTCCGCCAGGGACTGCACGTACGGCTCGATGAAAATACCGCCGGGATTCACGGAGAGGTTAAACACTTTCACTCCGCCGGTGACAACATTTCCCCATCCATTCAGCGGATCCATTAAGTAATTGAAATTGTCTTGAGGCCGGAACAGCGTCACTTGATGCGGGTAGACGCCGGGGGCGTAAGAGAAGTATGCGCGATCGTTGATGTCTTCAATAAACTCTTCGATGGGGCCCGTGACATCCCGATGAGGATTGATTTTGAGAATGTGATTGATCTTAATGCGCAATTTTCCCATTATTCTCAGAGCCGCGAATCGTGATTTTTCCCGGAAATAAACTAGCTGTTCCCTGAGGCTCAATCTCAGGATATTCAAAGAATGAAACTTGATCTTCCGTTTCGCGTTTTGGACTTTTTCACGCAGGGTCAACTGAAAGGGCATTCCGTTAAAATTGTGTGAGTCGATCAAGACCAGCAAATTCACATGTTGCCCATTCTGGACCAGCTTCCGTGCCATTTCAAAGGCGATCTGTCCACCCATGCAAAATCCGCCGATATGATAGGGCCCTTCCGGCTGCAATTCTTGAAGCTCGCGCAGGTAGCTGTCGGCCATGGCTTCAACGGTCGTCAAGTAATCGCCGCCCCCGTCAAGCCCACGAGCCTGCAGACCGTAAAAGGGATAATCCTGGCCAAGATGTTTGGCCAAATCCTTGTAAATCAGGACATTCCCTCCTCCTCCGTGAACACAAAAGAAGGGCGGCTTGTTCCCGCCGGGTTGGATCGGAACCAGAGACACCCAACGGGGCGACCAACCATCTTTTCGCACGATATCGGCAAGCTTCTCGACCGTAGGCGCATGGATCAGGACGGACAAGGGAAAGCTCCGGCCGAACAATTTTCGCATTTCTGAAAACAGCCGCACGGCGATCAGTGAATTCCCGCCAAGATCGAAGAAGTTATCGCGGAATCCGATCGGCCCGACGCGAAGAACCTTTTCCCAAAGCTTAAGCAGTTGCAAATCCAGGGAATCCCGCGCCGCCGTCGTAGTGGAGATCGCTCCTACAACCGGCCGCGTGGGAGATGGCAAAGCTTTTCGGTCTATTTTTCCATTCGGTGTCAGCGGAAAACAATCCATTAGTACGATCGTGGAAGGAACCATGTACTCCGGTAATTTAGTTCTCAGATGCACTTGCAATTCGGCCGATTCAAGCACCATCCCCGGCTTTGCCACTACGTACCCGACCAGACGCTTTTCTTTGTGAGTATCCTCGCGCACGGTTACGATGCACGAGTCGGCTCCCGGGTGTTCCTGCATCCGCGCTTCAATTTCCCCGAGTTCGATCCGGTGACCTTGCACCTTGACCTGAAAATCCTCTCGTCCCATAAACTCGATGTTCCCATCGGGGAGATAGCGTCCGAGATCGCCCGTGCGGTAGAGGCGCTCCCCGGTGACCGGGTGGAAGATGAAGCTCGCGTTGGTCTTCTGTTCGTCGCGCCAGTATCCCTTCGCCAACCCGATTCCTCCGATGTAGAGCTGGCCGGGCACCCATGTCGGGCAGGGTGAGAGATCCTGATGGAATACGTGAAAAGTCTGGTTGAGCATCGGCTTGCCATAGGGAATGCTCTTCCAGTTTGGATCCACTTTTTCAATGGGGTACAGGATCGACCAGATGGAAGCCTCGGTTGCCCCCCCGAGACTGATAATCTGCGATCTGGGCAGCACGCGCCGAATATGGTCCGGCAAGTTAATCGGAATCCAATCCCCGCTCATCATGACCAATCGAAGGCTCCGGCAAATCTGCTTAATGGCTTTCGCATCTTCCACGAACAACTGCAGGAAGGCCGGCACGGTGTTCCAAACAGTCACTTTTTCCGACGCGATGAGATCCATCCAGTGAGACACATCCTGTGCGAGTTCGGCAGCCGGCATCACCACGGCCCCGCCCGCTCCCAGCAGGCCAAATACGTCATACACAGACAGGTCAAAGTTCAATCGAGACACCGCCAGAACGCGATCTTGCGGGCCGATGCGGAAGCGTTGATTGATGTCGCGCACCGTGTTCACGGCACCGCGATGGTCAATCATTACACCCTTGGGCAAGCCGGTTGAACCTGACGTGTAAATGACGTAGGCGAGGTCTTCCGGTTTCTGCCTACGACGCGGCGCCTGGATGTCTGAATCAAGGGGTTCCATCTGATCCACGGCCAGAACCGTGACGCCTGCAGGCACGTCCAATCGAGCGAGCAGTTGTGACTGCGTCAGAACGATTTTCGTTTCACCATGCTCCATCAAATACTTCTGGCGTTCTACGGGAAGGTCCGAGTCAATCGGAAGGTAGGCGCCACCAGCAAAATGGATTCCCAAAACGGCAACGATTTGCTCCCAGCCCTTCTCCATGAGGACCCCAACCATCTGGTTTGGTTCCACGCCGAGATCCAGAAGATCTTTTTCGACCCGGCAGACATGCCGGTACGTTTCCTTGTAGGTGAGGCGCCGGGTGGGCGTGATGATTGCGGCTTGATTGGGATGGTCCGTCACCTGTTTGAGAAACGCCGTGTGGAGCAGTTCGTCGGATAGCGGAGCTTGCGTGGAATTCACTCGCTCCCGCATTTCCATTTCATTGGCAGGCAACAACCGGCGAATGTTGTCTGAGAGGCTGCGGTTCCAACTCGCGTCGTCGCTTGCCAGGTCCAAGAGAAGGCGCTGGACACTTTCGAATATGTCATCGAGCATGCCGTCTTCGAACAGCTCATCCACCGAATCCAAGTTGAGGATCAGAACTCCTTTATCCTCCTCGATAATAAGATCGATGTATACCTGAGGCGTCTGCGACTGGCCAATCGTCTGCTGACCCAATCGGTAGACCGAATTGGATTCCTCTCCATGCTCGTCGAGATTCAAAAGGCTCGTGAACACAATTGGCATGATGGCCGATGGGCCCACGCCTTGGAGCCGCCTCAACTCCCTCATCACTTTGATCCCGTTGAAGGAACGGTGATCCAGATCCTGCCAGAGTTGTTTTTGAAGGCGCTCTGCGCGTTGAGCAAAACTTTCCGGCACCGAATTGTCCACGGCCAACAGGCTCACCGAGGTAAAATCACCAATAATCTGATTGACTTGCGGATGCCACGGCAAACGGTTGAACAAGGCGAGATTCACGGTAAACTTCTGGCTCTTACTCCAAATAGCCAGCACTTCCGAATACGCAGCAAGCAAAGTTCCGGAGGGTGTAACACGGAACCGGTTGCTGTTGGCCTTCAAGCTGCGCCAAATATCGGCGTCGATGCGCGCGCTTCGGTGCTTATAAGTGGGCTGGGCGATCGTCGCGGGGTTCTTGGCCAAAGGAAGATCGGGCGAGGGTGGCAGCGAAGGGATGCGCTCCTCCCAGTATTTCTTGGATTTTCGATATTCCTCCGTATTCTCAAATAATTGGAGAGCCGTAATATAGTCTTTGAACGAAAGATTCAGCGGGGGCAGGGCCGCTTGGGGATCCTGATATAGTTGCATCAATTCTTCAAAAAAGATTTCCCTGGCGCGGCCGTCCACAATTAACAGCTCGAATCGGATGTGCAAGCACGTACGGCTGTCGTCCAGCCGGGAAGCACGGAATTCAAACAGCGGCCATTGGTCCGGCGCATGAACCTGACGTATCATTTGGTTGCGCGTGGATGCCAGGCGTGAGGCTATCGCGGCTGGATCGAGTTCGCGCAGATCATAGATCTCCACACTGTATTTCGGAGCTTTTGGCAGGATTTGTTGGCGGCCTTCAGGTAGAACAATGCATCGCAGCATCTCGTGCCGCTCGATCATTTTCTGCAGAGCGGTTTCAAACCGCTCCGCATTCCAATTTTCCACGTGCACTTCGCAGTAGTACTGGCACGGAACGTTGCCCAGTTCCACTCCATCGTAGCGGCCGACCATGTAAGCTTGTTGGATATCATTCAACGCAAATGGTTCATAGCGGGTTTCCGGGGCGGCTTGCACCAGCGGCAACGCCACGGTATGCGCCTCCGATCTTCCACCGTCTTGTTGCATGGAATCGATAAGTTGCGACAACTGGCGGATCGTCGCCGCCTGAATGAAGGAGGCCAGGGGCAGCCGCGTACCCACCACTTGTTCAATTTTATTCGACAAGACAATGGCCAGTAGAGAATGTCCACCCAGATCGAAGAAATTGTCGTCAATGCCAATCTCATCCAACTGCAGAAGCTCGCACCACAAATCGGCCAGTTGCTTTTCCAGGACCGTGCGCGGAGCAATACACTTCTTGGCCAGGTGCGGCCTGATCCTCTGCGGAGCAGGTAGCGCCTTGCGGTCTATTTTCCCGTTGGGCGTTAGCGGTATCTTCTCAAGCGTGACGAACACGGTCGGAACCATGTAGTCGGGCAGCTGAGCGTGGAGATATTCTCGCAGTTTCTCCGGGTCGGCGCTGCTGGCGTCCTGGGTGACCAGATAGGCCACCAAGCGCTTCCTACCGGGCGCGTCCTCCCGGGCCGTTGCCACCGCTTGCTTGACCTGCGGATGCTGGCGCAGGACCGCTTCGATTTCCCCCAGCTCGATCCGGTAGCCGCGGATCTTGACCTGAAAGTCCAAACGGCCCAGGCAGTCGACGTTTCCGTCGGGCCGACAACGGGCGAGATCACCGGTGCGGTAGAGCCGGGCATGAGGCTTGAACGGATGAACAATGAATTTCTCCGCAGTCAATTCCGGACGGTTGAAGTACCCACGCGCCAGGCCCTCTCCTCCAATGAGCAGTTCGCCGGGAACGCCGATGGGCACCGGCTGCATTTGTTCGTCGAGGACATAGAGATCGGTGTTGTCGATGGGGCGGCCGATATGAATGTCGTCGGGATCGGTCACCCGGCTGCACGTGGACCAGATGGTGGTTTCGGTGGGGCCGTACATGTTCCACAACTCGCGACACCGGGACAGCAACTGGCGGGCCAGGTCCTGCGGCAGAGGTTCGCCCCCGCAGAGGAGTTTGAGGTTTGGACTACCCTGCCAGCCGGCCTCCAGAAGGAGCCGCCAGGTCGCCGGCGTCGCCTGCATCGCGCTCACCTTGCGTTTCTCGATCGTGCGGATAAGCGCCGCTCCATCCACTGTCGTTTGCGAGGGGGCAATGACGACGCACGCGCCGCTGATCAGAGGCAAGAACAGTTCCAGCCCGGCAATGTCGAAGGACAACGTGGTGACAGCCAGCAGCACATCCTGGTTATTGAGCCCAAACTCGCGCTGCATGGAAGCGAGAAAATTGACCAGAGCGCGATGTTCGATCTGCACGCCCTTGGGTTTTCCCGTGGATCCCGATGTGTAAATGACATAGGCGAGTTGATTGGAGCGCGCCTTGACCTGCGAATTGTCCGTCTTCTTGCGAGCAATTTCGGACCAGTCCCTGTCGAGACAGATCAGGCGTGCCGACATCGGTTTCAGCTCGTTGAGAAGCTTTTGCTGGGTGAGAAGAATCGGCGCACCCGCGTCCTCCAGTACGAAGGCGATGCGCTCGGGCGGATATATCGGGTCGAGCGGCAAATAGGCCCCCCCAGCCTTGAGGGTTCCCAACAATGCCACCAAAATCGAAGTAGAACGCTCCAAGAAAACGCCGACAAGCGTATCCGGACCTACGCCCAAGCTTCGCAAGTAGTCTGCGAGTTGATTGGCGCGTTGATTGAGCTCGCGGTAGGTGAGTTGCTCATCCTCATGACACACCGCTATGGCATCCGGCGTGCGGCTCGCCTGTTCCTCAAATAGGCGATGCATACACCCATCGACGAACAAGGGTACAACTGGACCAGAAATGATCGAAGGACCCACGCCATCCACTGCTTGCATTTTCCGTACCAAAAAAATGGCTCTCATTTACAAGAAATAACTGGACTTCGCCATATCCAGCAGAAAAAACTGCCAGGAAATGTGAACTTACTTTCCATTTTGAGTACCCCGCTTCACCGATGCCGGGAGTGCGTCTTTTTGTGCCGGCGATTCTGCCAACGAAGCGATCAGCCACACGGATGTTGTCTTGTGAAGTGCGTGGAAACCGGGGACCGGTCAGGTGAGGGGAGTGCATCAATGAAGTGAAACGAGTGGGGAAACGGACGAAGCAGCGGGTGCGGTCAAAGGTCTAGCCCGCGTGGGCGAAGATAACGCTGAAACTTGGTTTTACGAGGGTGGGCTACTAAGGACTGCGGAAGAATGCCAAGCGGCTGTTCACAACTTGCACTCGGGTGAAACTTTTTCTGATGCTCAGGCAATTGCTGTGCCCGACGACGGAGTGATGTTACCCAGCGCGTACGTAACGGCCTCGCTGGACGGCTTCCCCCGAGGCTTTACATCCGTCTCGCGAAAATCAACCTTTCTTCAGAGTTTCCGTACCGGTGACTTGACTGTGGGCAGGCGAAACGAGTGAGTCCACCAGGTCAAGGTACATAGCTTTGTTCCTGTCCCAAACGTAGTCCTTGATGAATTCGCGCGCGTTTCGAACCAATTCTTGCCGCATTTCCGGGTGCGTGATCAACTGCAGCATCGCTTCGGCCAAACATTTTTCGTCGTTGGACTTAAAAAACTTTACGATGGAATCGTTGAAATAATAGCGGTCGATCGCCGTCTCGGACACAATTAAGGGTACGTCCAGAGACATGAACTCGAAGATTTTCGTGCTGAACGCTTCATTGCCAAATCCATCATTCCGCTTGGGAACAACCCCCAGGTCGGAGTTCTCCATAATCACCGCGATTTCCGGAAATGACCGGACGCCCTTCAGAAACACACGGTCCTGCAAATCCAGCTGTGCAATTAAACCCTTCAGGAAATCAACCTGGTCCCCGGCGCCATAAATGTGAAATTCCGCTTCTGGACATTTATCGGCGATCCGCTTAAACGCGCGGATTGCGATGTCCACGCCCTGGTGATAATTCAGACTTCCCGGGTACACCATAATAAACTTGCGGTCATTCCGGTTCCGGCCCCGAAGATGAAAAATGTCCGTATCGGGAAAATTCAGGATAACTGTGCAATGCGCACTTCGAACGGACCTCTCGCAGAGCCTGTCCAGCCAGATATGATTCGCCGCGATCACGTGGTCGGCAAAGGTGGCGGACATACGCTCCACGGCGACAAGCAACTTAAACATCAGCGAATTCGAAGATGAATTGAATTTGCTGAGATAAAACTCAGGGACCATGTCATGAATATCCAATATGATTTTCGATCCCGTGAGTTTCGGGAAAATGGCAGCGAATACTTCAAAGTCCGGAATGGAGTGGACATGAATCAGATCGTAACGTCCATGCAATTGCTTCCAGGTCAAAAAAACAAATGAGCGCAGAAAAAAAAGAAGAAGCTTCCCAAGATACGTGAATTTCCCCTTCTCATCGAAGACACGGCGCTGGATTCGATAAACGCAGACGCCGTTTATGACTTCCTTTGAGGATTTTCCTGCCTTGCACAGCGCCACCACATCGACATGGTCCCCCCGTCTTGCAAGGGTCTCCGCATACCGGCGGACGCGGTTATCATTCTCATAAAACGTGTATGCAACCATGCAAGCTTTCATCAGCATTGCCCCAGAAGAGTGCGGGCCCATTTACGCCCTGGATAAGACCAAGTCAAATAGCAGCATTCGAATGTTCCGATCGGACAATACCCCAAGTTCGTATCTCTCCGGAAATTACTACATCTCGATCTATGGAAAACTAGTATCTTGACATTATATATATCAGTACCGCAAGGACGCACCCTTCGGCATCGAATACCTTCTGATTGAATATGTACGAGTAATTCATAGCCTCATCTACCTGGCACAATCAGTGACGCCCCAGTCCATTCAGCTCACAGCCTTCATGCGCTTCATCCAGTGTATAGACAAGACGGTCGCCTTCCAGGCTTGCGTAAGCGATTCTTGCCCGGTCTTTATCGGGCCCCTCGATCCGCCAGGTATCACCGTCGGGAATCAGCTTCATCTCGTTGCGGTTTCTCCACCAGCGATCGATCTCCGCCGGAAGAGCAAACCACAAATTTCTTTGCTTGCGCAACTGCGCCAAATACGCCAGCAACTCCGTATATACGTCGCGTGCGCGCTTCTCGATGACATAGTCCGGGTGGACAATGAAGCTGACTAGGCCATTTCTCTCAAGAATCAATGCAATTTGCTGTTTCCACAGGCCGATTGAATAATCGGTCAGGATGTGAAACAGAGTGTAATCCTGAATCGTGGTCAACGGCAACTCGAGAATTTTCCCGATGAAATGGGGCTTTACGGTGCAGCAACCGCCTGCTTGCGGCTCCATGCGGGCGACATTCGGCACCGACATATCATAGGAGCACTCCAAGGCGTCGTACCATTCCTGATTTCGATACATGGCTCCGGAACGATAGCCCTGGGTCTTCATTTTCTTCAAGAATTGATTGATCTGCGCTGCCCGACGGAGAAATTCCTGTTTGTCTTCAAAAAGCCGTCCGTCGTGATTGAAATCATGGACGTTCACTTCGAAGCCTCTGGTGCGGAAACCTTCAAAAAGCTCCTCCGAATTTGTGTATCGCCCCACAGGAATAATTTGAAAAGACGACTTGATGCCAAAGGAGTCATTCAAGTCCATAAGCTGGCCACAGAAATCGCGCCCAGCAGCAGTTTCTACGTCATGCGTCATCATCACACTGCCGCGTGCGCCATCCGGCCAAAACCAGATAAAAGGAATCCTTTCTAATTGGCGATGCTTGAGAATCTGTTCCAGCGAGCGTTCCATCAAGGCTTCGATCGTAAAATCCACTGGCCAATGAGGAAAGAAAATCTTTTCCCGTCCATGAAGACGTATTTTCTGCAGATGCTTCCTCACCGGTACGGGCAGTAGAGGACGGATTAAATAATAAATTCTTTTTGATATACCTTGCCAGGCCCTAGATTGGAGGGAGTGTCCGGGATTTAGGTTGTAGCGTTCATAATGCAGGTTCTCGACAACCTGGGAGAGATCAAACGGCAAGCACAGCCGTCCCCCTTCAAATACAACCCCTTGAGAAACGTCCGGCAGGCTGTGGGTGAGCTGTTCGGAGGGCAAGCAGTCGGCGGATTGACCAAAACAGACCGCGCCGTTACCGAACTGGAAAAAGCCTGAATCTTCGGACAAATTTTCGCGTACACCAATTTCCGCAAACTGTTCAGGGCAGCGGAAATGATCCAAAAGCGCTCGATTCATAGCCTGACTTCCTTTTCTCCCTCACAACTATTTCTATTTCACTACTTTGTAATAGAGCCAGGATCAAATCCTGCGCTCCATCGAGCTCAATTCTCCGATCTCACCTGATACGAAAGGTCTGACGATACCTGGTTTTCTGAATTCAACTTCCTCTCCGAAAATGCGCGATGCCACAGTTCCAGCGTTACCAGCGAAAATATCTCTTTCCCATGTTTTCTGGTGGATGCATCTTCCAAGAGCAGGCGCTCCACAGCGGCTTTCTGAAAGTACCCCCGGTTCACTGTCTCCCGATCGAGCAGGATTCCACGAACCCAGTCCTTCAATTCCGTTCGCATCCAGGCGTCATAGGGAACCGGAAATCCGGTTTTCTTGCGCTTCACAATTTCCCGGGGAACTCGGCGGCGGAGCGCTTCCTTGGCTATATATTTCGTGGTGAAATTATGCACTTTGAACCGGCCCGGAAGCGAAGCCGCAAATTCCAGAATCTTATGATCAAGCAGCGGTACGCGCAGCTCAATGGAGTTGGCCATAGTCATCTTATCCGCTTTGATCAACAGGTCATCCGGAAGCCAGGTCTTGGTGTCCACATACAGCATCTTGCTCAAAACATCGCTGGCCGCGCCGTTGTGCAGATATTTTGTTGCTGCGCTCAAGGAATATCGCTTATCACTGGAAAGGGCCAGCTCTTTGGTGTACAGCTGCTCCGCGTGCTGATTGAAAAAACTCTGGGGGCCGGAAGTCCTGCTGTAATAATAGGAATCGAAAGGCACATTGAACAACGGAATGTATTTTCCCAGGCTTTCTGATTCAATAAATCGGTTCGCGAAAGAAAGTCCTCCGGCCAGCAGCCCGCTCAGCGGCCCGAACACACGCTTCAGCCTTTCCAGCCAGAGCACCGAACGGTAATTGGGGTATCCGGCAAACGCTTCGTCACCACCCTCTCCCGATATCAGAACCTTCACGTAATCCTTCGCCAGACGCGACACATAGTACAAAGCCACGGCCGGGGGCTCGCAAACCGGTTCCTCCATATGCCAGGCATAGGAGGGCATGAAGTCCGCGAACTCCCTGGCGCCAATGGACATTTCGTAATGCTTCGCTCCGTACCGGTTGGCAGCCAGCCGTGCATAGGGCCGTTCATCGGTAATGCCTGCATCAGAAAATCCAATTGTGAAACTGCTGATCGTTTTTTGTGTTTTCCCTGATGCAAAGTCAAGCATGGCGGTGGAATCCACGCCCCCGCTCAACAGAAATCCGACCGGCACATCGCTGATCATGTGTAGCTGAACAGACTCTTCCAGCATGCTCAGCAGTTCCGCTTCTGCGTCCTGTTGGCTGCGCTCGATCGAGGAAAAATGCAGATCCCAATACTGTTTGGTCCGCGGTTTGCCGTCCCGCACTGTCATGCAGCATCCCGGTTCCAGCTTCAGAATGCCCTGGAAAAGAGTTTCCTCGCCGGGGGTGTACTGAAAAGTTAAAAACCTGTCGATCATGGCCGGGGCAGGGCGGAATTCCACTTCCGGATCAGCCAGAATGGCTTTGACCTCGGAAGCGAAAGTAAGGCTGTGCTTGCCAAGATGATAGTAGAGAGGCTTTATGCCAACCCGGTCGCGAGCCAGAAACAGAAGTTTCTGACGATCATCCCAGATTGCAAAGGCGAACATCCCCCGGAGCTTCTCGACACAGCCCTCGCCAAACTCCTCGTAAAGATGGACGATGACCTCCGTGTCCGTCCGGGACTTGAACACATGGCCTTTGCCCTCCAGATCCTGCTTGAGTTCCAGGTAGTTGTAGATCTCGCCATTGAAAACGATCCAGACAGTTCCGTCTTCATTGGAAATTGGCTGGTGGCCGGTATGGAGGTCGATGATAGCAAGCCGGCGAAAGCCCAATCCAATCTGTCCCGAAACGTAAAATCCCTCATCATCCGGCCCACGATGAACAATCGTGTCTGCCATTGCCTTAATCAGAGCAGCGGAGACTTTGGCTTCTCTGTGAAATTCGACTTTTCCGCAAATCCCGCACATTGTAATTTGTCCGATCTACACGTAGCGTAAAAACTTACCGCACCAAACCGACAGACCACTTCAGCATCGCGAGCCATTTGTTGAACGAAAAATGGAGGTTTTTCAGCCCGGATGAGAAATTTGAAAAAGGGAGCAATAGGGTGATCGCCGCAAGACGGAAGACGGAGGCAAGGCCAGTCGTGGCCCGAAATGCGGCGCCATACAAACGGCCGCGCGTTCTCTCGCAGAAGATCAAGATTGCTTTGGCCTGCATCACCGCGACCCATGGGCCGCCGCGCTGCTTACTGCTGCTCCCGCCATAGTGAATTACCGCCGCATCGGGGAGGAAATAGGTCTTTAGCCCCAGTTGCCGGACCTGGTAACACAAATCCACATCTTCCGCATACATGAAATAGGCCGTGCTGAACCGGCCGGCTCGGTCGAAAGTATCGCGGCGGAGCATGATACAGGTGCCGGGAACCACATCCACCTCGGCCGGCTCGACAGAATCAGACGATATCGCTCCGCGTCCCCCCAGCGTGCGAAATGGCCACAGGCCGGAAAGGATTTCCGCGTCGAACAGCCGGTTCAGAATTGTGGGGTATGGCTGAATGGACTCCGGCTCAGTCGCCAAATCCGCGTTCAGCAACCTGCAGCTGACGATGCCGGCATCGGGAAGTGACTTCAAATGCCTCAACATCGTGTTGATTGCCGGATTCAGAAGTTTCGTATCCGGATTCAGGAAAAGAACATATTCCCCAGTGCTGTGGGCAAAACCGATGTTGTTTCCGCCTGCAAACCCAACATTTTCCTTGCTCATGATCAAATGAAGGGAGGGAAATTGCTCCTTCAGGACGCCAACATCATTTTGGGGCGAGGCATTATCAACGACAATCACCTCGAAGTTGATGCCCGTTGTATGGGCATACAGGCTCTCCAGACACTGGCGGAGGTATGCTGTCGAATTCCAGTTCACGAAAATGATGGAAAGTTCGGTCATAATGGCAGTCGCAAGCAGCATTTGCCCGGCAAAGACGCAGCGCCCCGCACGTCCCGAAATATTCGCCGGAGGTCCCGAAGACCAGGGAGGGTCAATTGTATTTCCAGACCGTCTTCCTTCCCATCAAGCGTCTCATTTGCTGTTCTCGCACAAACTGGATCAAGGCAGGATCGCTCACCTGCGGTACTCGTTTTACGTAGCCTTTCAAAAATCCCAACAGCAGCGCCGTTGATCCAGTGACATACGGCTTACGAAAAAATCGCAAGCTACAACTCGCCAGCATGAACAGCGGGTGATAGCCCGCTACGTAGCGTGCCAGGCCGCTCTTTACCGCGTCCGCCCAAGGGCTTTCCGCTGTTCCTGTTTGGCGCTGGTGGAGAAGTTTAACGTCGGTGAAGGACTCCGTCGTCCACCCCAACATTTGTGCCTTTACTTCATCGATGGTATCCCAACCGGGGGCCTGCCAGAATCCGCCAATGGCTTCCCAACATTGCCGGCGATAAATCTTCGTCGCGCCGCGCACATGAAAACGCGGACAGGGTTCAACATGCTCTTTTCCATCGAGGTTGTGATAAATAGTTCCGCCACCGACTCCCAGGCGGTCATCCTGGAGAAAGTGCTCAAAGCACCTTTCAAAATAATCCGGCTCGGGGACCAGATCTCCGTCGAATTTGACGATGAATTCCCAATCCGTGCATTGCAGTTTTTCCAGGCCATCGTTGAACGCCTCAACCACGCCGCCGCCGGATTTTCGGAATCCGCGGTTGGGCCTGTGCACCGCGCGAATCCAGGAATGCTCGCTTGCAAAGCGGTCGATGATGGACCCGGTGCGGTCGGAAGAGCCATCGTCCACAATAATCCATTCGGCGGGCTGGACGGTTTGGCTCGTCATGGCACGGTAAATTTCCTCGATGAATCGTTCTTCATCTCGAACCGGAGTAATGACGACGTACTTCACGGATTTAGTGTCCATTTGTTTTGGCGAGTTGCGTCCGTTGACTCAGCTTTTGTGAGGGCGAAGCTTCCATTTATCCAGGGGGCGAACTGCATCGGACGGTGACATGGAGCGATGGGCCGGAAGCCGTTCCCAGGGCCTTAGAATTTCCCCCTCTTTCGCGCCAGTGAGAACCGGCTCTTCCGAAGCGACTGCATCGCGTGAGAACTGAGTGCTCACCGTAACCATAACCAAAAACATGTACCACACGAATTTCGTCTGATCGAAATAATCAACTCCGATGAAGGCCATGGTTTGCGCGAAAAACGCGGCCCCCAGGATCCAGAATAGCCATTCTTTTCTCCTGTCACCCTTGACGGCTTTCCGTGCATTCCCGATCCAGCGATAGCAAATGTAGAACATCGCAAGGAAACAAAGAATTCCAACGAGCCCGCCATGTTCGCCTTCCAGAATGTATTGGTTGGCCTGGTCCCACATGTCCCAGCCCCAGTTCATGTAGTTATTCGTGCCAATCAACCACCAATCACCGAAATGGCGGACGAAATTGTCGATCAACATCGCTCGATGATATCCGGACGAGCCGCCCACAAGATCGATATGGCCCAGCAGGAACCACACGGGCGCCTTCATCACAAGGTCAAGTCCCACCAACACGCTCACCATTCCCCAGCGAAGCATCCACATGCTGTCACGGATGGGCCAGAGACAAAGAGCAACAATTCCGCACATAAACGCTATAAGTGGAGTGCTGGTCGAAGCTGCATACACCATAATCATGCTTGCAAACATTCCGGCCAGAGCGAGAAGGCGTGCCTTGCCTTGCTTCCAAAGCCACAGGAAGAGACAGAACGTAGTGGCGCCGAAAGCTCCCGCCAGAAGTGCGTGCCCAAAAAAGGCCTCTGCCCTTATTCGTCCATCGCGGATCTCGGGTGCAATGGAGACTCCCCCCAGAAAAGCAAAGAGATTCTGCAGCTTCACATGTTCGTAGATCATCCCCACTGCGGCAATGACTGCTACAACAGCAAATACTTTTACCACCCGAAAGATTTCTTCCTCGCCCTGGATAAGGCTGCGGAACAGGAAATATCCCCCCAAGGCATCCCAGAGGAAACCAACCGAACTTATAACCGCGCCCATTTCTCCAAACAACAGAATCATTGCCAGCGCACGATAGCACGCCCAAACGATGAATAACTTATCGAGGATATTGAATCCTCCGGGGAGGAGTTTTTCCGATGAAAACATTCGTGAGACTCCAACACGCGTGCAGCCCAGAAGAATCAATATGCGGGTCATGTACAAATGGTACCCGCCGACATACAAATTCTGCGTATAGGGAATCAGCAGGATCCCCAGAAGCAAAGGAACAATTATATATTTCCGCTTCAGCGTGAACGTCAGGATCGCGATCACGATGATGGCAGTCAACACCAGCGGATGGAGGACACTGGTGGTGGAACCCCCGCCAAACGCTACAATTCCCGGATCGTATATGGATTCTTGCATATCAGTTTAGGAGGCAAGCGCCTCTACCGGTGATGTCCTCTGAGAACCGTTCCACATCTCCCTGAATAACATGTTTGCCGCTCTGCGGCCAGAGGCCGTGTCCCAATCCTATGAACTCGATAAAGTATTTTTCAGAACCAGCGCGGGCCCGCTTTGGCTACCGTGCCGGCTTTGCGAAAACAGCTTCCATGCTGGCGCCGGAGCCCGCGGCTGACGCCATCCGCCCAAATGGTATTACCGCGGACAAGCGCAAGGCTTTGCGCACAGCCCTCTCCGGAATACTGGGTCGTTTCTCGCTATCCAAAGACTTCAGCCAGGCCGGCGAAGCCCCGAGTTTTTCCAGGACGGCCATGTTCAAATAGTGGGCGCTGCGCTCAAGATAAGATGTCGGCATAGTCTTGATGCTCACGTCGATAAAGCCCAGCGAAGCCATTACTTTCGAAAGCGACTGTGGCGAAAAGTGGAACAGATGCCGGGGAAGTTCCAAGCCGTACCAATAGCTGCCAAGCATCCGGGCTTCCCAGGATTCAATATTTGGCAGCATCGTGTAGTAGATCCCTCCGGGTTTCAGCCATTCGCTGATCTTTGCCAGAAATTTGGGCGGCTGGTAAACATGCTCAAGGACATCGAAGGTGGTCACCACGTCAAAGCTTTCCGGCGCAAACGGGGCGTCCAGAGCTTCGCCGACGAATACTTCCGCCCCAGTAATCTTCCGCGCTCTTTCCGCGGTGGATTCTTCCATCTCGATCCCGTGGAGTTTCCATGTCGGGCCCTGCATCGTGCTCAGGAATCCCCCCGAGCTGCAACCGATGTCGAGGATCGCGCCGCCTGACTTGTGCTTCGAAATAGTCTCCCTCTGTCTTTTCCATCGAATGGAGGCAGACCCTTCTCCCGCGGCCGTGATAGCCTTGTGGTACTCCTCATCGTAGTGAGGCCCCATTTCTTCCGGTTTCGGCGGGTCCTTCAGCCAGACACACGAACAGGAGGCGCAGCGCATGAGCTGGTATAACACGTGCCGCCTGTGAAACCTGTCCGGAGCGGACAGGAATTCGGACACTTGACTGCTTTCGCAGAGTGGGCATTGAAGGGAGCCCACGCGCGCCTGTAGCGCGGTTTCCGTCTGGTTCATTGCCTTGTCATCCGCTTTCGTTTGTATGCTACTCATGAGTTTTGACCCACTTTCCTGCCTGCAGATCGTAGGTTCGCAAAAGCTTTGCCGGATTTCCGGCGATAACGCTGAAGGGAGGAAAACTCCGCGTCACAACGGGGGTCGCCCCAATAATACTGTTGCGACCAGTTGCCAATTCATTCGGCCAGCACCACACAACCACGCTATAAACCCAGCCGGCAGTTTTTCCCGCAGGACTCAGCCCGCGTTCCAGTCGTCGTCTAGGAGCCTGACGGCGCCGACGCATTCGTTCTTCGTCCAAAAGCATCCAGGACCATGCGAACGTCACTGCGTGTAACCGCGCCGGTGAAATATAAAATGGGATATGAAAATATAAGAATCGGCAGGCCAATTGCACCGAGCCTTATAAGCGCGTTTGCTCTCTCGTTGGTAACCAGGGGAAGCGGTACATAGGTGGCAAGCGCCCCCACGGCAATAATCCCAGCCGTTGCCGTCGCCAGTTTCAGGGTTTCCCGGAGCAGCCCCTTTATGTCAAATGTCTTGTACGTTCTGCTGATCGCAAACAACATGAATAACATGCCGGAAAACTCCGCGGTGGCCATCCCACCAAGAACCCCCAGGAATCCCAGCCTCTTTGCGAAAACCACGACCAGGAGAATCACCGTAATTCGTATGCCTTCTCTCAGGTTGTCCATCACGGTTTTTCCCGAGGCTCTGTACAGCACCAGTCCAAGCAGTGCGAATGCCTGGAAGAGCATCCCAACGGACAGCAACACCAGGGTAGCCTGAAACTGTGGATCGGTCTGGCCGACCCATGCCGTGATCAGGTAGGTTCCGAACGCCGAAATAAGCGCAAGCGGCAGCAGTGTCAAATACAGCGTAGCCTTGAAGGACTTCGCGAGAAGCGATTTCATCGTTTCCATTGAGCCTGAAGCGTAAACCATGGCGGTACGCGACAGGATTGGAACTACGAACGCGTACAAGCACATCTGCACGGGCGACACTAACCGGCTGGCGACCGCCATCACGCCTGTCGGCCTCGCTCCATAGGCGCGCAAAATCGCGATGGGCGCGACCGCGCTGTACACCATCTGCAATATGCTGAGCAGCTGGTAGCTCCCGGCAAACCGTACCAGCTCACGACCGACGCTGCGCGTCACATGGCTCATTCCGAGCCGAATCTGAGGAACGATTCGACGAGCAGCGATAAAAATGCAAATCACATAAATCACCGAGGAGGCGGCCATGACGGCAGCCATCGCAAATATGCCGTACCCGCGGCGGAGGACATAGACAAAACCCACCGCTTCCACAACACACAGGCACGTGTCAAATATCCGGACGACATCAATGCGGTGCGCTCCCATGATGATTGCTTCGTACGCAGCCGCCAAATTCGAAAGCACCATCACCAGAGCAAGCATGGAAATCGCCCTGGCGGAAGACAGCAAAAACTCAGGTGGAACGCCTGCAGCACTGGCGATTTCCTGTGAAAAAATCGACGCGGGGATCAAAGCCACTACCGAGATCACAAAGACGGCTACCGATCCCGTACTCAGAAGCTTGGCGGCCATTTCATAATTTCCGTTGCCGGTAGCTTCGGCCACGTATTTTTGAAATGCCGATTTTACTCCCATGCCTCCTAGCTGCATGTAGGTCGCCATCATCAGGATGATCGACCAGATCCCGTACCCGTTTAGCCCAATGTGGGCAACGGTAACTGGCACCACGACAAGCCTTGTAGCGATCTGAACGACACTTGCAAGGATGCCGAATAGTGTGTTCTTCCCTATCGAGGCCCCGTGACTGATTGCGGGTGCCTGATTGTCGCCTGGTTTGGTTGTCGTTGGCGCTTCCAAGGGCTGGATCACATTATGCCACGACCATCGAAGGGGCATCCCTAATAAAAAGTTTTGGATCGAGCGGCGCGGTTAGAAAGAATCACAACCTCGCAGGGTTGGCGGCAACCCTACGAGGTTGTGTGAAGCTTCGGGATTCGAACTTCTCTAATTTATCGCCAAGGCCGCTCCTGTTGGCGCCTGGCACGTCTGACACTCACTGCACAACGACTGTAAGTCCCGATGGCGGATTGGGTTGATTGCTGGTGGTGCCGCTGCCGAGTTGATATGCCCCCGCGTCCCAGGCCCCGGTAGATGGGCGCGTCTTTCCCGCCTTGTCCTTGTCCAGAGCTGCAATGCCCAAATTGGTCAGATTCATTCCGAATCCAATTGCGGGTGACCCGGATGCGAGAGTCATATCAGAATTCAAATTGGGGTTGGTGGTGACCGATGCGGCGTCGCAACCACATGCCGAGCGCCACGCAGAAATGGACGACGCGTAACTGCGGACATAGGCCCACGGCTGCGATTGTCCGGGTGAGTAATAGACGTTGCTATTGGCAGTGATTGGTGACTGGTCCGCCGTGACGAAATATCCGTTCTGTTTATAGATGTTGTTCTCCGCAGTCCAGCCCCTCCCGTAAGGATGGAACGCGACATAGGAATTTGACGATGTGTCATCATCCAGGAACGTGTTGTTCAGAAGGAACCCGTTATCAGAAAGCACGGCAACCAGCCCGCTTCCGCCGGTTCCGACGTGATTGGTTTTGTGGAACAGATTGTTGAAGATGTACCACGTTCCCATCGAGCCGCCCGTCCCACCGTTGTTATTCTCGATGAAGATGAACGAAGTGGAGTGTTGACCTATGTCACCGTGCACGTTGTTGCCGTAAATGTAGAGGTTTCCAACCAGCGACGAGCCCGCGCGGTTGGTGAACGGATGAAAGAAATTATGATGGTAGCCGTTTCCAGGCTCATCCCAGTTGACCCAGTTCGTAGCATCGTTGTTGGAAACGGTCACGTTGGTGAAACTGGTCGTGCCGTTGTTCGCCGTACCCATTTCAATGTCCTGATTGCAGCCGGAGAAGTGATTGCCGTCAATCACCAGGTTCGATTCGCCGCCATCCCAAATAAACAGCAGGCATACATCACCCTGCGTCATCGTATTATTCGGCCCGATGTGGGTATTGGACGCCCCGCGAATATACATCCCATAGGATGAGTCGCCGTTACCATCACCATTGGTGTGCACGTATACGTTCAGCATGGATAGGTTTTCAATGGTTGTGTTGTTTCCAAAATTTCCCACGAGGGTACTCGCCGAGCGATTCGACAAATTCGTGCCATTTGCGGTGTTCTGGATGATACCGTTCGTTCCGCCATTCAGCACGACCCAGGATTTCCCATTGAGGTCTATCCCGCCATGCGCCGCTGAGAACACAGGCGATTGAACAATCGCCCCGGTCTCCCACAACAGCGTAATAGGATTGCCGCTAGTGCCGCTCCCCTGAAATCGCAGAAAAGAGTCCGCTCCTGACGGAGCGTTAATCGTTCCGCACAGATGCACCGTCGTTCCAGGCCCGATCTTAGCCGTGCCGCTGCCCCAGTTTCCCGAGTTATTGAACCACGAGACAGCATAGGCGCTGGAACAGCTGGCGCCGTTGCCCGAACCGGCCGCATTTTGCGCCAAGTAAATGTCGTTAGCTTTAGCGGAAATAACGCCAAAGAAGAAGAATCCAACCATCATGAAAACCAGCTTACGCATCGTGTCCCCCATCAACTCAGACCATCGGCATCGTAAGGAAAACAATGAGTCCGAAGATGCAAGCAACTTCTCGACGGAGAAATCTGGCCTGACCTCAGATCAGTGGCTTCCTTACCTAGACTCAGGGTATGAGAGTACTGCAATACACGTCCACTGTATCAAAGGACAGTTAAGGTACAGGTTGTCCTGCGACCCTTCCAGGATGGGGTTTATCGAGTGGCTTCTCACGCTCAAATAGATATGACACATCGTAAATGATAAGAAATAAGCACCATACAGGTTAGGACCGAACATTGGTTCGTGGGTTCGTGGCCAAGGCCGAGAATGGACTGTTCCGGCCTCATCCCTATCTTCGGTCTTCCATCTTCAATCATAGGATCTAAGATCTTCGGCCAGGTATTTCCAGGCATTTTACGACGTTTTTATTATTCCCAGGTGCCTGTCCTGCCCTGTTTAGAAAGTGCAGGGCTGGATTGCGCCATTTCGGATTCGATTCGGCTGGAACGTTGCATCAGAGATACATTGTGGTACACGAGCTTGTGAAACCTCTGCGGCCAGTGCAGCCAATCATAACCGCCTTCCAGTTTTGCCCGGAGAAACTCTGGATCGTCCCAGGAGTTTACCGGGAGGCGCGGCAGGTAGAAATGGTTTTTGCCCAGGCACGCGCGGCCGAGGATCGTTGAGACCCCATTCTTGAAACCATGATTTTCCAGGGCATCGGCGAGAAAGCGCGTGAAATCGTGATCTTCTTCCGGAAATGCAAACGGATAGGAGAACGATTCGACGGGAACGCCAAGGTTCTGTTCGATCGTTTCTTTTGAGCAGCCCAGCTCGTAATCGATTTCCTCCGGTCCGAGCGAGCGCAGGTCCGGGTGAGTCACCGTGTGCGAGCCGAAGCGAATTCCCTCGGCATGTAATTCTCGAACTTCGCGCCACGTCAGATAATCCGCTCCCTCGATCCGCATGGCGGCGTCCTGGATGCGGTTTGTCGCCAGAAAGATCGTTGCCGTAAAACCACACTGTTTCATCACCGGCAATGCATCGGTATAAAAATCCTGATAACCGTCGTCAAAGGTGATCACAACCACTTTCGAAAGATTCTGGCCGACCTCCATCGCTGCCAGCATCTCCGTCAAATCCATAGTCCTGTAACCGTTGTGGCGCAACCATCTCATTTGCCGCGCAAAGATATTTGGCGACGTATTGATTTGGTAGTACGGGTGGGACTTCGCAAAGAGATTGTCCGAGACGCTGTGGTACATCAGGATGGGAACGCAGTTCTTCGCATTCCTCCCGAAGATCCGCATGAACGGATGACCGAGATACAGTGTGGCCAGGCGATCTAAGCGAGGCATCTGGAGTCCATTCCGGGACATTAAAGAATATGGCAACTGGGAATATGGCAACTGGCCGAACGGCATGCTGCGACTAAATAAGTTCGCTGCGCGAGGGTCAAAGGCGTCGTGTGCACTTGCTGTCCGTACTCACCCGGCGTCCTCGGTTGCGCCCCATGAATCTAGCGGGACGCACCCACGTTTGCTGTAAAGGATTCGATCACCTTGCCGACGACATCCTTCTGCTGATCGGCCGTGAGCTGCGGAAACATGGGCAGCGAGACAATTTCCGCCGCGACGCGTTCGGTGACGGGGAAGTCGTCTTTTTTGTAGCCGAGGTGCTGATACGCTTTTTGCAGGTGCAGCGGGATCGGATAGTGGATGCCGGTGCCGATTCCGGCAGCGGCCAGATGGGACTGCAGCGCTTCGCGATCCTGCACGCGCACGACATAGAGGTGATAAACGCCCTTGGTCCACGGCGCTTCGCGCGGCACAACGACCGAGCCTTTGGCTTCCGCGAAGAGCTCGTGGTACCGGTGCGCGAGGTCGCGGCGCGCTTCATTCCACTTTGCCAGATGGCGCAATTTCACCGACAGGATTCCGGCCTGCAGCGCATCCAGACGACCGTTATAGCCCTCGATGTCGTGATAGTACTTTTTCGCCTGGCCGTGATCGCGAATCATCCTCATGCGCTGCGCCATGGCTTCGTCATTTGTGGTGGCTGCCCCCGCTTCGCCGCACGCCCCGAGATTTTTTCCCGGATAAAAACTGAACGCAGCGGCATGTCCCATCGAACCCGCTTTTTTCCACGCGTTATCGCGTTTCGAGAAATATTCTGCGCCGTGAGCCTGGCAGGCATCCTCGACCACGATGAGGTTGTAGCGCGCCGCCAACTCCAGGATCGGATCCATGTCCGCGGTCTGTCCGTAGAGGTGCACCGGAACAATCGCGGAAACCGGGCGGTTCGACGCCCGCTCGATCAACTTTCCGGTCTTGCTATCAAATGCGCAGCGCGTCTCCAGATATTCGCGCAGCTTTTCCGGGTCCATCGTATAGGTGGACTCGTTGATATCCACGAAAGCGATGTGCGCGCCAGTTTGCGAAATCGCCTCGGTCGTGGCGATGAACGTATTCGGCACGGTGACAATGATGCCGCCGGGCTCAACGCCCGCGGCCAGAAAAGCAAAACGCAGCGCGTCGGTGCCGCTGCCCACGCCGACGCAATGCTGGACGCCGCAAAATTTCGCAAACTCGCGTTCCAACGCGTCGACCATCGGACCGCCAATGAATCCGGCATTGCTCAGAACCTTCTCGACCACATCGAGCAGCTCCGCATGCAGCTCCTGATGGGGGGCCATGAGATCAAGGAATGGGATTTTTGTTGTGTTCGTCATTGGGCTTCTCTCTTCTCTTCCGAAATGAATCGCCGGAACTTGGCGGGATTTCCGGCCACGATGGCGTTCGCCGGCACGTCCCTGGTCACCATGCTGCCCGCGCCGACAATGGCGTTTTCACCAATGGTGACGTTGGAGAGGATGGTGGAGCCGGAACCGATCGAGGCGCCTTTCTTCACACAGGTCCGTTCGACCTTCCAATCCTTTTCCGTCTGCAATTGGCCGTCGGCGGCTGTGGCGCGCGGATAGGAATCGTTGATGAAGGTGACGCCATGTCCGACAAAGACGTTGTCCTCGATGGAAACGCCTTCGCAGATGAAGGTGTGGCTGGAAATCTTGCAGTTCTTGCCCACCGTGGCGTTTTTCTGGATCTCCACGAACGCGCCTATTTTCGTTTCGTCGCCGATTTCGCAGCCGTACAGGTTAATGAACTTGGAAAGCTTGACGCCCTGGCCGAGTTTCACATCCGGCGCGATAGAGCAGAATTCATTCACAGGCGCACCAATTCTCCCCGCTGCTTGATGGACCGGTCGGCCGCTTCCAGCATGCGCACCACGCGCAGGCCGGCATGGCCGTCATTGATCGGGGTCTTGTTATGAAGGATGCACTCCGCGAAGTAATCCAGTTCCACGCGCAACGCTTCCAGCTGTTCCAGTTGCGGCGCCCACATGTCTCCGGACCGGTAGTTCACCAGAAGTTCCCGGACTTTGTCTCCCGAAGTAATCTTCACGCCCTTATCGTAGATGCGAATTTTTTCATCCGCGACCAGATCGTTCCAGACCAGCATTTTTTTCTGCCCGCCGATCATCGTCATGCGGATTTTGACCGGGGAGAGCCAGTTCACGTTGATGTGTGCGATCACCTTGTCCGGGAAATAGATCGTCATGAAGGCCACGTCTTCCACGCCGTTCAGGTGGCATTCCCCCGTGGCCACGATGGCTTCCGGTTCTTTCTTGATCACATGGTCCATGATCGAAAGATCGTGCGGGGCCAGGTCCCAGATCACGCTGACGTCGTGCTGGAAAAGTCCCAGGTTCACACGCAGCGAATCGTAGTAGTACAAATTCCCGAGCGCTCCGCTTTCTGTCAGCTCGCGTATTTTGCGGACGGCGCCCGTGAACAAGAAAGTGTGATCCACCATGATTCTTAAATTCTTCCGTTCGGCCAGATGGATCAGTTCCTCGGCCTGCTCGGAAGTAGACGTGAACGGCTTCTCGACGAAAACGTGCTTCCCGTTTTCCAGAGCGGCCTTCGCCAGTTTGTAGTGCGTCCAGACCGGGGTGACCACCGCGATGGCGTCGATTTTGGGCGACTTGAGAATCTCTTCGGGATCGGTCGTCACCGCGAGCGCGGGGTAAGTCTTCCTGGCGCGTGCGAGCACGTTCGGGTTCGTGTCGCAGAGCATTTCGACGCGCGTGTGATCCCCCGCGTTCAAATTCCGGACAATGTTGGGACCCCAATAGCCGTACCCGATTACACCCACGCGAATCATTCCTGAATTTAACCCGTTGGACTTTCCATTTGAGTTCATACTATCTCCCGAACCACGCCGGAGAGGCCGCTTATGAATCTTTTCCGGATTGATTTTGTTTTTGCGAATCATTCCCGCTCTGCGGTTCGGGGGATTCGTGCACTGTTTCAAATAAGCTGTGGTATTCGGTGGATCTGCTGCACGACTGCAATTTGGTAAAGCGTTGAAACCGTCAGATATTCCAAGTTTGCGGATGGGATCCCGGTTGCAACCCTCAGCACATCTCTTTACCAAACTCTGGAACAAACAATCGCCCGGCAGGGAATTCCGCCTGGATTCAGGCGCCGACTTCCCCAAGCATGGGCCGCGCGCCGGCCGGCCTTGCCGGCGCCGCTTGCGGCGTAGCGACCGGCAGGATCCGCGCGCGATCGATTTCAAGCGCTACGGATCGGCGGAGCAGCGTCACGGAAATGACCACTCGATGGCCACCTTTGAAGTTGGTCAAGATTCCTTCCATGCCGTCCAGAACATCGTCTTTGATTCGAACTCGTGTACCGATCTCCAGGTACGGCCAGGACTCCATATGGATTCCGGAGCGAATCGCCGCCTGGATTGCTTGTATCTCGGTCTCATCCACCGCGATGGGGGTCTTCCCACGTCCTACAACAGAGATAACCCCTGGAGTACTCAATATCGGAAGACGATTGTGAACATCGAAACGGCAAAAAACATACCCGGGAAACAAGGGAACCTCGACAACCTTGTAACGGTCAGACCATCGTCGCTTCACCATATGCGTAGGAAGAAGCGTTTCCAGACCCTTACCCCGCAGCAATCCTGCCGTTGTATTCTCCCAGCGGGATCGAATCTGGAGCGCAAACCAGCTATGCATTTTGTTTTCAGTGGCTTGACTCATGAGCATCAAAATTTCCTAATTTCCTGAAAATCTAACTTGAGCCTCCTAAAATTAAGAGACAGACAAGCTACCGCCATAAAGCCCCCATATCCATCCCGGACTTGCACTCTGCTAGTCGCAATCAAAGGCCCAAACTACATTAAGCTCGGATTAAAGGTTCTTGATAGGAACTGTATTCAAGTCACTCATAACACAAGAGATAGAATTGAATGGCGGGAACCAGAATGGAATTGTTCTCTTATTGTTGGAAGCGGTCCGTGTATCAAAGAAAAGTCTTTCCACAATGTGCCACTAGCTTTCCAAGATGACTGAATTTGGTTACTTCTGGCGTAGGGAGAAGGTTAAAATCACGCGGATTGCTTGTTCACCGGCTTGGAATTAGCGCTTTCCTGCTATTCAGTGCCCTGCCGGATATAACTCCGGCAGACAAAAATTGTGAAGTGTGACGAAAAATGTCAGGTCTGACGAGCGGAATCCTCACTTCTGTGAATTCGGAGAGGTGTAATGGCTATTCGTGTAATTCATATAATACGAGCCGTATCCGATGTTTTCTTCCACGGTGTTGAGCACGACTCCCAGCAGGTGAGTATCCTGCAGTTCCTTGCACGCCTTTTGTGACGCTTCGGCCGGTGTCGAGTTCGCCTTCACCACCAGCAGCACCCCGTCGCACAAGCCCCCCAATACGCTGGCGTCGGCCACCGGAAGCGCCGGAGGAGAATCGATAATGATCCAGTCAAACGCCGGCTTGACTCGTTCCAGAAACTGCTTCATCCGCTCGCTGGATATCAGTTCCGAGGCATGCGTCACCTGCTGGCCCGCCGGCACAAAGCAAAACCCTTCTTCCGGACCCCGCTGGATCACTTCCAGCTCTTCGGCCCCATTCTGCAGATAATCCGCCAACCCAGGTGTCCCCGGCGCTCCCAGCAACACGTGCACCCGAGGCGATCGAAAGTCCCCGTCTATCAACAGTACGCGGCACCCCTGCTGTCTCACCATCGCATGGGCCAGATTGGTCGCCACCAGCGTCTTGCCTTCCGCCGGGATCGCGCTGGAGATCAATACCGTCTGCAATCGCTGGCTCTCCCGCATTCGATAGAGTCGCGACCGCAGCGTCCGAAACTGCTCGGCCCCCGGATGAAATGGATTGGAATTGCTGAATACCACATATTTCGGGTCCGGCTTCCATCCTGGCTGGGCGCAATTGGCCCGCACGTCCTCATAGCTTAGGACCCCGGTTTGAACGTGCGCCTTCAACTCCGGAACCTTTGCCGGCTCCGATGCGCTGACCGCCCGCGGCTCCTCCCCCACCATCTCGCCGACACTTGCAGCGTGCTCGACCGGCGCTCCGTTACCCCTCCCGGCTGCTTTTTCCTGCTCCGCTCTTTTTATCGCTTCGTGAATTCGGCTCATGAATTTGTTTTACCCACGATACACATCAGATCGATTATGTTTCAGGCCTTGAGTTCCGCTCTGCCCTTGATTGATTTCGAAAATGAAAGCTGCGCCTTCTCTGCATGTGAATCCTGCGAAATGATCGGGATCATTGCGAGGACCGGCAACCGAAGAGCGGCTTCGACATCGTGCTCGACACGCATGGAAGTGTCTTGTAACTCGATCAAGAGACTGAGACCGAGTCCCAGGGCCAATCCAAAGGCCAACCCGCCACCGGCGAAAAGCGGAGGTTTCGGAAAGGATGGAACGTCGGGCAGATTCGCTGGATCGAGAACCTGGAAACGCTCACCATTCTGGCTTTCTTCCAGATCCTGCGACATCGCGGACTGATCCCGTTTTTTCAGCAGGTCGTTGTAAGACGCCAGTACCACATCATGGTCACGAGTCAAGAGCTTGTATTGTTGTTCCACCGCAGGGGTGGCTTGCACTCGAGCCTGATATAACTTGATTTGCTTTTGAATTTCCGCCTGCTGTTGGGATCGATCCCGGATGACCTGATCATATTGGTGAATCTGGGCTCGCAATTGCACGATTTGAGCCGGTTCGCCGGCTGCTTTCGGAACCTTATTCGTCACCGCATTCTTTTTCTGCGACTCGCTATCGGCAATTTTCTGTTGCAGTGCGGCAATGTCATTCTTCGCCTTGATCACGTCCGGGTGATCGTCGGTGTACTTGGACCGCAAGGAAACCAATTGTGATTGCAGGGCCGCAAGCTGTTGTTCTAACGATTCTGGACTTTGCCCGGTCTGTGATGCCCGCCAAGAGGCCAATTGCTGCGACAAGATCGATTCGGCAAAGCTCTTATCCTGCTGGGCACGGTTCAGAGCCTGCGTGGAGGCTTCCAGTTGGGCGTTCAATCCCGTCAACAGATTCAAGTTGGCCTGACTCTCATCGGGAAGCGATCCCTGGTAACGCCGCTGGAAATCGGCAAGTTTCGCGTCTTGCTCATCGAGCTTGGCCTTTGCTTCCGCGACCTGCTGATCCAGAAATAACGTGGTCTCTTTCGCCTCGCCCGTGCGGATCTGTAGGTTTTCTTTCATGAACATCGAAGTGATCCTGGCGCAAATCTGCTGGGCGGTTTGAGCGTCTCCAAATATGACACTGATGGTAAACCCAGGAAGATTCTGGGCGCGCGTCTCCGCCATCGGCTGGATGGGCGTGACCGTGACGGCTTTCCTCAACCGATCGACCAATTTTTCCATGGGCACGGTGTTGATGTCGTTCGGGTACAGGTTGAGATCCCGAATCACAGGTTCGAGGCGCGACCGGCTCAGAATTTGCTGCTGCATGGCGGCCAACCGCTGGTTGCTGTTGTCCGAAACCACCGTCGTGATTACCTGCGAGGATACCGCTGGCTGTTGTACCAGCACCAGAGTCTGCGAGGTGAAGCGTTTCGGCAAAACGCGAGACGTAACATATCCCGCTACGCCTCCCAGTACGGCAAGCACACTTATCAGGAGCCAATGGCGCCGAAGAATAGTGATGACATCTTTTGGGCCTATCTCTTGATGCAGCATTTGTTCTTGTTCACCTCAAACATCGGTTGCTCAAGGTTCCCTAACATGAGCGAAAGGCCCTAGAGTAACGAAATTAGTGCAATTCGACAGCCAGGACAAAAATAATTCATAAATGCAATCATTCCTGTTAGATACAACCACTTCGGGAAGTTCTTGATCCGGAAACGCGCCCTTGCTTGTCCTATCTGTTTCCATTTGGTGGAAACTATTTGCTCAGCACAACTATTGATACAATACTCTGATAATAGACATGTTAGTTCGCTATGCCCGTGCCTGCTTGCGATGATGTCTGTTTCAGCTCTCCGGAAACAAATGCTGTGAGATAGTGACTTTAGCCGCTTTCTCCTTCCCCAAGTGGTCGATGAGGGCGGTCTCGATCTTCTTCCGAAGAGTCTTCATGATCAGGCCACCTTCCTCCATACTCACTTCAGTAACGATTACGCCCAGAATAACATTTTCTTTATACCAGCCAGCCAGATCGGTCTCTCGCTTGGTAACGATAACGACCTCAGCCGCTTGTTTGAGAATTCCTAGCGCTGTGCCATTCTCCAGATTCGCGTCCAACAGCATCAAAACAAAATGCTTATTGGAGCGCGCCACTCTGCGATGCTCAAGCTTCAGCATGGAATGGAAGATGTTCTCGGAAAGGGCCGTTTCGGCCTGTACGATTTGAGAATCTAGCAACCGAGAAGGCTCAGACACTGTGGCGCGCGCCTTGCCCCGTTCTGCCAAAAATGGAACCCTCAAATTGCTGATTTCCATGAATGCTCCCGCAATGCTCCCGTTGCCGTGGAGTTTGCTGTACGCGCCCTCACAGGGTTCCGGCTAATTCGGACTACACCAATCAACTCGGAAATCAACTCGCAATCAGACTGCCAGGACGCATCCACGAATCATGCTATGGCTTTAATTTATCTAAATATTTGAATATAAAGTCTTTATTTAAAATCCTTCCAAGGGTTAGATCCCCCGCACATTCGGTGCTGCCAGGCGCGCCGCCGGAAAGAGAAAACCATTACCATGATGTTCTATTGGGCTTCCAAAAGAGCTGCAGAAAGGGGCAATCGTAGAAGCGAGGCAAGCATTTCGCGAAAATAAATCAATTTTGCACATTCTAAATGGATTAAAGGTCGTTTGAAGCAGGCCTGGGGGTGAATAGCTTTGTTGAAATATACCTCGCATATTGCTGCAAACGAAACTCAACATGTTGCTGCAGGATTTCATGATCCAGCGTAACTAATTACAAATAGAAGCTTTAAAAGACGACCAAAGAACAGTAAACAGGACTTAACTTTTTGAGGCATTAGATGGCATTCCAAGTGCTGTCTTTTTGGATAAAGGCGGTCGCTTGCCCTGGTGTCTTGAGTTATTTGTTGAGGCACAGTGATCCTTAAGTAGTTTGGATTTGGTCAAAAATTTCAAAGGCGCGAGGAATTAGGGTGGAACGTACGCCCTGATCCGGGAAGAAAACGAGGATCTTATGAAAGGCGTAGTGCTGGCTGGCGGGACCGGTAGCCGTCTGAATCCGCTCACGAAGGTGACGAACAAGCATCTGCTCCCCATCTACGACAAGCCGATGGTGTATTACCCGATCCAAATCCTGGTGAATGCGGGAATTGAGGAGATTCTGATCGTGACCGGCGGCAAGAATGCCGGAGACTTCCTGCGCCTGCTCGGGAACGGCCGCGATTTCGGCCTAAAGCATATCAACTATACGTATCAAGAAGGGGAAGGCGGAATTGCAGCAGCCCTGGGCTTGGCCGAGTATTTTGCCGGCAACGACTCGATTTGCGTGGTTCTGGGAGACAACGTCATCGAGAACAACATTTGCCAGGCCGTGGAAAATTTTAAGAAACAGGGGGAAGGCGCGAAGATCCTGCTGAAGGAAGTTTCTGACGCGCAACGATTTGGTGTGGCGGAAATCCGCGGCGAACTTGTGGTCGGCATCGAGGAAAAACCCAAGGCGCCAAAATCCAATCTCGCGGTGACCGGAATCTATCTCTACGATAAGACCGTGTTCCAAAAGATTCGCCGGCTGAAACCTTCCGGACGCGGAGAGTTGGAGATTACCGACGTAAATAATTTCTACATCGACGAAAAGAAACTTACCTACGAAATGATGGACGGCTGGTGGACCGATGCCGGCACGTTTGAATCGCTGCTCCGCGCCAATGCCCTGGTGGCCCAAACCGGCGCGAACAAGATGGCGCACCAGACGGTGGCGCCGGGAACCGTCCCGGAGAAAGTGGCCCGATGAGAATATTTGTCACCGGAGGAGCCGGATTCATCGGTTCCAACTTCATACGGCACGTCCTCGGTTTGAATCAGGGATACGCGATCGTCAATTACGACAAGCTGACGTACGCGGGGAACCTTGCGAATCTCAAATCGGTGGCGGAAAATCCAAACTACTTGTTTGTCCGGGGGGATATTTGTGACGCCCCGGCAGTGGAAGCGGCCATGCGCGGTTGCGACGCGGTAGTGCACTTTGCCGCAGAATCCCACGTGGATCGCAGTATTTATGAGCCTACGCCGGTCATCGAAACCAACGTGACGGGAACCTTCGTGATGCTCCAAGTGGCCCGCAAGCTTCCCATCGAACGATTTGTTCACATCTCCACCGACGAAGTGTACGGCGACATGGCCCCCGGGGCGTTCGCCGATGAGAATTCGCCGTTGCAGCCCAGCAGTCCCTATTCGGCCTCAAAGGCTTCTTCCGACCTGCTGGTCCTCTCCTATGTGCGTACGTATGGATTTCCCGGGATCATTACGCGTTCCTCCAACAACTACGGCCCCTATCAATTTCCGGAAAAATTTCTTCCGCTGATGATTACCAACGCGCTGAATGACAAGCCGCTGCCGATTTACGGCGATGGAAAACAGCAGCGCGACTGGCTGCATGTGGAAGACAACTGCCGCGGAATTCTGGCGGTTCTCGAGCGCGGACACATCGGCGAGGCCTACAATATCGGCGGTCTCGATGTGGAAGAAAATCTGACGATTGCCCGCAAACTCCTGCAACTGACCGGCAAACCGGAAACCTTGCTCTCCTACGTGAAGGATCGCCCCGGTCACGACCGGCGCTATGCCCTGCGTTGCGACAAGATGGAGAAAGATCTCGGCTGGAAACCGGCGGTCCCATTGGACCAGGGTCTGCGGGGAACGATCGACTGGTACATGGCCAATGAGCAATGGATGGCCGGGGTTCGCGGCGGAGAATATCTTTCGTATTACGATAAATATTACGAAAACCGCGATTCGTCCCTGCACGCCCTTTCGACGGCCAAGCCAAAACAATCCGTATAAATTCAACCCGGCCGCGGCCATCCAGCATCGAATTCTGATACAGTATTTTCATTGTTCGAAGCGGGTAAAACCGCGATCCGATTTCGCGAGGTATGGACTGGCGTGCAGCGACTTGAAACTTCTCTTCCGGGCGTCTGGGAACTCCAGCCGGCCATCTTCCGTGATGCGCGCGGCTTTTTCTCAGTGTCCTACCACCAGAAGAAATTCGCCGATCTTGGCATTACCGATGTCTTCGTCCAGGACAACCACTCGCGATCCTCGAAGGGGACTCTGCGCGGGCTCCATTATCAATTGCGCCACGCGCAGGCCAAACTTTGCCGCGTGGTCGAGGGGCAGGCGATGGACGTCGCCGTGGACATCCGTCTGGGCTCGCCGACGTTCGGAAAATGGACGAGCGTGCTGCTTTCCGCCGACAAGCAAAATCAGATCTATATTCCCGCGGGATTTGCGCACGGCTTCGCAGCCTTGACCGAGTCGGTCCAGGTCCTTTACAAGTGCACCGACTTCTACGATCCGAACGACGAACACGGCATTCTCTGGAGCGATCCCGATCTGTCCATTTCGTGGGGTGTTTCCAATCCTCTGATCTCGGAGAAAGACGCCAGGCATCCAACCCTGGCGGCGATACCACGGGAATTCTTGCCGCAGTTCTCAACAAAATGAAACCTGCCATCCTGCTCACCGGAAAGAACGGCCAGGTCGGGCGGGAACTGGAGCGCCTGCTCCCGCAAATCGGCGAAGTCACGGCTCTGGACCGGCAACAATTGGATCTGTCCAAGCCTGACGAAATTCGCCGCGCCTTCCAAACATTCCGGCCCAGTCTGATTGTGAATGCCGCGGCCTACACCGCGGTGGACAATGCTGAAACGCACGAAGCCACGGCTCGAAGCGTCAACGCTCGCGCTCCCGCCGTTATCGCGGAGGAAGCGAAAAAGATCGGGGCATCCATCGTCCACTACTCCACCGATTATGTGTTTGACGGTTCAAAAACGTCTCCCTACGAAGAAACCGACACGCCCAACCCGGCCAGCGTTTACGGCAGAACCAAGCTGGAAGGGGAACTCGCCATTCAGCAATCCGGCGTCCCCTATTTGATTTTCCGCACGGCATGGGTCTATGCCAGATTGGGACACAATTTCCTGTTGACCATTTTGCGACTCGCCACGGAGAAAGAAGAATTGCGGGTCGTGCGCGACCAGATCGGCGCCCCCACATGGAATTTGGAAATCGCTTTTACCACAACTGCCATATTGAGGCGGATCTGCGCGCAAGGCATTGCATCCATGTCCGACGTCCGCGGCCTGTACCATATGACGGCGTCTGGACAGACCAGCTGGCATGAATTTGCCGGCGCGATTCTGGAAGAGGCGGCTGCCGCGCGTCAGGATTTACCTTGGATGATTCGGGCTACGGGGAACAAACCTTTTATTGCGCGCCGTGTCATTGCGATCACCACGCGGGAGTACCCGACTCCGGCGCAGCGCCCGCCTTACTCGGTCCTATCCAACACCCGACTCCGGCAAACCTTCGGCGCCCAATTGATGGACTGGCGCAAAGCATTGCACTGCGCGTTCGAGGGGGAAGAATAAGGGATTGATCGTATGGACGTGTAAATGACTACTTGCGCGCGTACCCGGAAGGCGCAAGCCCGTATGCACGGTTTGAGTAATTTGAGTAATACGAGCCGTATCCGATGTTTTCTTCCACGGTGTTGAGCACGACTCCCAGCAGGTGAGTATCCTGCAGTTCCTTGCACGCCTTTTGTGACGCTTCGGCCGGTGTCGAGTTCGCCTTCACCACCAGCAGCACCCCGTCGCACAAGCCCCCCAATACGCTGGCGTCGGCCACCGGAAGCGCCGGAGGAGAATCGATAATGATCCAGTCAAACGCCGGCTTGACTCGTTCCAGAAACTGCTTCATCCGCTCGCTGGATATCAGTTCCGAGGCATGCGTCACCTGCTGGCCCGCCGGCACAAAGCAAAACCCTTCTTCCGGACCCCGCTGGATCACTTCCAGCTCCTCGGCCCCATTCTGCAGATAATCCGCCAACCCAGGTGTCCCCGGCGCTCCCAGCAACACGTGCACCCGAGGCGATCGAAAGTCCCCGTCTATCAACAGTACGCGGCACCCCTGCTGTCTCACCATCGCATGGGCCAGATTGGTCGCCACCAGCGTCTTGCCTTCCGCCGGGATCGCGCTGGAGATCAATACCGTCTGCAATCGCTGGCTCTCCCGCATTCGATAGAGTCGCGACCGCAGCGTCCGAAACTGCTCGGCCCCCGGATGAAATGGATTGGAATTGCTGAATACCACATATTTCGGGTCCGGCTTCCATCCTGGCTGGGCGCAATTGGCCCGCACGTCCTCATAGCTCAGGACCCCGGTTTGAACGTGCGCCTTCAACTCCGGAACCTTTGCCGGCTCCGATGCGCTGACCGCCCGCGGCTCCTCCCCCACCATCTCGCCGACACTTGCAGCGTGCTCGACCGGCGCTCCGTTACCCCTCCCGGCTGCTTTTTCCTGCTCCGCTCTTTTTATCGCTTCGTGAATTCGGCTCATGATTCCCTTTCAATTCCAAATCCCATGGGCCGCTTCGAGTCGAATTCCAAGGCTGATTCTCGTCCGAAGCCACCTCAAAAAGCTGTTTTTTACGAAAGGGGAAGCTGCGAGTCACGCCTGATTGGGAGATTAGGTACCTTGGGGGCGTCCGCCGGCAGTAATTCCCAATGATCAAGCGAGATTGATCAATTGGTGGAAAGAATAAACTCCAAATTCAACACGCGCCGCCCCCTGTGAAAACTGCACGGGGGGTGGCCAAAAGAATCTTCAGATCCAACCACAATGACCAAGTCTGGGTGTAACGCAGGTCCAATCTCACCATTTCATCGAATTTCGTGTGGTTCCGGCCACTCACCTGCCACAAACCCGTCACACCCGGCTTCACTTCCAACACCCTTCGCCGGTGCCAGATCTCATAGACTTCGAACTCGTAAGGAACCGGAGGCCGCGGGCCAACCAGGGACATCTCACCCCGCAGAACATTCCAGAATTGAGGAACTTCGTCCAGACTGACCTTCCGCAAGAATCGGCCAATGAAGGTCACGCGCGGATCATCGGTAAGCTTATAGACTGGAAGATTCGATGCAATCCCTTTATCCAATCCGCCTTCGCCCGCGATAAATTGCTGGACGTACCGTTGATGAATTTTTGGGTCGTTATTCGTGTACATGGTGCGGAACTTCAGGCACTTGAACCGGGAGCCATACTGGCCCAGGCGCTCTTGTTCGAAAATGACAGGGCCCTTGGAGGTCAACTTGATGATTACGGCGATGGCCGCAAGCAAGGGCGACAATAGGATCAGCAATGCCGCGCTGCCTGCGATGTCCATCGCGCGCTTGATCACAAGAGGCAGGCGCTTTCGTGAAACTTTTCGATGGAGATCGGGATAAAGCTTGGAATCCGCCACACGTCCGGTATAGTTTTTGTCCCAGGTTTCCGGAAACACGTGCAGGGAAATGCAAATCTTGGCTGCTTTCTCCCGGCCCAAATGCCGAATAAGCCCCGTTTCGATTCTGTTCCGGAGAATATCAGTGACGGCAGGGTCGCCCTCCACGTTGACTTCCGTGAAGATCACTCCAACGACGGCGCTTTCTTTGTACCACCCGACCAGATCGGTCTCCCTCTTGGAGGCCACAAGTACATCAAGCCCTTGCTTCAGAATTCCCGCCGCCGCGCCATTTTCCAGGTTCGCGTCGAGCAGCATCAGAACAAAAGGCTTTCGCGAGCGCTCCGCGCGCCGGCGCTCATGCGTCAGCATGGAATGAAAGACACTCTCTGTGAGGGCAGCCTCATCTGGAGCGGGTGTTACGTCCAGGCGACGAGAATAACTCTTCTCCGGAGCCTTGACGGGTTCCTTCTCTACCGAATGTACGACTCTTAAACTTCCCATTTGAGATGCTCCCAAATCCAAGCTGCCGGGAGGTTTCCCTCCTGCCCCTCAGTCATAAAGAGCTATGCTTTAATAAAAAATCAGCCGGTACTAGCTATGCCTTGACCTTTGCTTCCTACCAAATGGCCGAAGTCCTTATAATTCTTATCATTGCAGGCCCTTGGAGCGTCTATCTGACTACCTGGCTGCTATCAGAAGCCCGTCCTTTGGTCCGGCACGCTGCGGGCACGCCGATGCGGAAACCAACACCAAGTCGCACAAAATGAGAGGCAATCAGTCTGCCAGACTATCGCCACCCTCTCGAAACAATCTGTTAATTCATGTCTTGCCAAGTCGTTGAAAATATTGCGGTTATTCTTTTGCAGAGAGCGGTTTCGTAGTTCCTTTTGGCTTCCCTGTCTTCTCCGACGGGTAATAAGTGAAAAGTATTGCTGAGATGTAGCAATGCGTTTCCAAAACTGAGTTCCGTTTTGGTGCAGAGAGCGCCGCCTTTTGGGGTGGGAACCCAAGATCAACCTGGAAGAAGGACTGAGGGCCAGACCTCCAAAGGGGCGCCCTTTTACATTGCGGCGGATTAGTGGCATTCTGCAATGTCGGCCACTGCTCTTCGCACGAACAGTAGCCGCCGGTTTGTGTGTGGCGCATACGACAGGCACGTTTCCCTTCCAGTTGCGTCCAGTCGCGCCCAATTTAGCGGTTCCCCAAAAAGGTCTGTCGATCTACCATTTTATTGAGAGGAATTCCTTCAGAGCCGCGTCATCCAGGGGTTGTAAAGGCTTAAAAGTAGTCGTTACCTGGTAAGGCGTTTGAGAGGGATTCTGGATGGCGCATACGAGTTCATTCACATGCAGACAGAAATCAGCCGGAAGTCGAGCCGGACGTTGTTCGGTAATCGCTCGCGCCAGTTCTGCAACACCTCGGGCATAATCCTGGCGAAACCGGGCCTGTTGCTTCTTCCAGCTGGATTTCTTTACCGGTGGATAGGTCCTGGGATAGGAGCCCATCCATTGTTTTATGAATGGGAAAGTCTTGGTGATCGGATACCTCTCGGCCCGAAATCTCCGCTGGGTATATCGATCGAGATGCACCGGGGAAGAATAGTTCCAACATTCGTCAACCGATAAGACTCCCTTATCTCCCACCATTTGCATAACGTGGTTGTGAGGTGCCACTAAACTGCATGTTAATCTAGCGATCACTCCGGACTCAAAAGTGATGCATGCAACTGCGAAGTCAGGCGTCGTCACAATCAGAGGCTTATCGGGCGACACACTCTTGTCAGGCCATAAACAAGCTGAAAAAGCCGTGATGGATTTGGCTGGTCCAAAGAAGGCCGTAAACCAAGTCAGATAATATCCCGCATGTTCAATCGAAACGCCCACCTCGAACTCCTCCTGGTAGGCGTAGGGGGCGCCCGATGTAGAGCGCCAAAGATGGGGGTCCGCTAAATGAAGAGGACCATCATCCAATTCTGCATACACCACGCGGACTGCCCCTATTTCATTGTTGCGCAAGGCTTTCCACAGAGTTTGAGCCGATGCTCCCAACAGAGAACAAGGGGCTGCGGACAAATAGAGACCTTTGGCTTCCGCCAACGCCACTAATTCCTGGGCCTGTGAAAATTTCGTCGCCAGGGGCTTTTCAGTATACACGTGCTTTCCGGCCTCTAAACACGCCTTGGTCACCTTGTAATGACTACTCGAATTAGTTAGGTTGACGATCATGTCGATGTTGGGGTCAGCCACCATCGCTTCTAAAGTCGGAATGTGTTTTACGGAGTGAAAAGAACAAAATTTGGAAGCGCGTTCCTGATCGCAGTCCGTCGCCGCCACCAACTCCAACTCAGGATATCGTTTAAGAGAGTCGAGATAATGATCGCCAGTATAGCCGCATCCTACAAACCCAATTCGCATCGCTCCTCCAGCGTGTCCGTGTCAATGGTATCCACAATTTCTAAAATCACTTGTAAACACATAGTCGATCGCCCGCAGGCCGCTTTCCTTTAAACCTATCCGAGATGACGGTAACAGAAGTCACCGAAGGATTTCTGAAGTGCGGCGGGAGCGTATCGCAGGAGTCGCTTCGCAGTCACATGCCGGGAATGACTGACCGCCTGAAGAGATGCATCTCCCTGAGCCGACGTGATACCCGGGCGGCTTATGAAATCGGTCAAATCCTCTTCAACGGTGCCCCAGCGCCTCTTGTAATCAAGCAAACCCGTGTTGTCGAGCGACGTACGGCCGAAGCTGAAGCATCCGGCGCCGCTGCTCTTGGCGCGCTGGATCGTCTCCCAATAAATAAGTTGATCGGTGCCGGGGGGCGCGTTGTCCGCACTTCCTGAATACTCCGAGGTCCACATGTCCTTGAACTTCAGGACCAGGAGTCCCCCGACCGGCTCGCCCGCGTGCACTGCCAAGTACAGTGCGGCGTGGTCCGGACTCAAACAGCGATACATCGACTCAAAGAAAGCAAATGGCATCGGCGGAAGCGAGAGCCTTAGCCGTGTTGCGACCAGTAAGCCGTGGAACGCACGCAGGCTTTGCTCATCCTGCCGCTCTTCAATGACGACACCTGCACGCTTGGCCTTCCCCAACCGTCGGCGCACGCAGGACTCGTGGAAACCACGTAGCAGCACATCGGTATTTTCGCCTAGCGGCAGGTAATGGTGCTTGTATCTCGCGCTGGCCGTTAAGAGAGCAGGGATGCAGTCTGTGCTTATGTTTCTGGTACGAATCTCGATCCTCTTACTCCTATTTTTCCTGGATGCGTCCTCAATTGCCGGCCACAGCATGTCGAACTCTTCCTTCGTCGAGATAAGCGGATCGCACATTGTTGCAAAAGGGACGCTGACCGTTCTGTTTTTTAATAGCCAGCTCGTTATGGAGTACACGGGCAAACCGGCCTGTATTTGTCCGCCTTCATCCCTCAAAATCAGGAATCGTCCGCGGATGTGCCCAAATGCGCTCTCAAGTACCCTTTGCCACGACGAGAGGTGATAGACGAGTCCCAGCGGATGCCGGGTAACAAAGGCATCCCACTCCCCCTGCTCGTCAGGCGATAACCAGTGAATAGTGCTCATATCAGAGTGTCCCGCTGTCTAAGCCTTCACCGGCTTATCATGCTCCAAAGGTAAGATTTCTATGGACTTTCTTCCCACCAACATTGCCGTGCCCCTCCGAATTGCCGCAAAAAGAATCATCCACCAGCCGGTGACCAACAGAATGAATCCATCCCGATAAAGCCCGGCTCGCATCGCTGTCTTGGTCCAATAATAGATCAGCCCCCCAAACCAGGTTGACCTGTCAAACCAGCGTTCTCGCCCGCCGGGATATAAGCCGGCTTTCGCCTTTGCCAATAACACATAGATCCCCTCAATAAAGGGCAAGATCTTATTCACCGCATTCGCCGTATGCATCCTGTACCATACGGTATTCGGCGCAAGCAAAAGAATCACCTTCCCCGATGCCCCCAGCTTAGTTACCAGATCCTGGAAATCCTGATAGAAAATATCTGGCGACCAGCCGCCTGCGGACCAGAATGTGGATCGATCAATGACCAGAGTGCTGGTATTAAAAACACAAGGCCTGTCCTTGGAAAAAAAGTTGGCATACTCGACGAACTGAATATTGCACGGTGGATCAGCCGTCTTCGCCTCAGGAATCTCCCCATAACAGATGGCGCATCGACCAAAAATAAACTTGGGACGGCGAGCAGCTATGAGGCGGGCATAGACCTCAAGCGCCCGGGGCATCAAGACGTCATCACCATCCAAAAAAACCAGGTACTCCCCTCTTGCCAGAGATGCACCGCGGTTACGCGCCGCAACGGCTCCACGATTCTCCGGGAGGCTCTCGAAAATGATGGACTCGCCAAAAGTGCTTAGAATGTCCGCAGTGCCGTCGCGAGAAGCATCATCCACAACGACAATTTCCTTGCTCGGATACTCTTGGGACAAGGCAGATTCAACTGTCTGCCTTACAAAACCTTCTTGGTTGTAACAAGCGATTACAATGCTAAACAGTAGGTTCGACAATTGACCATCTCTATGCTCTCCACTGCGTAACTGTCATGCCCCACATCCTGAAGCGTGGCAAGCATTCAAATTTACTCGGCCCTCGGCAAAAACACTAAATGGCCATCGCACTCAAGTCTTTTGGTGACCTATGTATGGACATCAGGTTCACCTCACAATTACTGGCCGTTGATTAAATGTTGCACCGGGCGAAGAGATTCGAACCCTCATCCCGGACCTGGAAAGCACCAATTCTTCCATTAGAATTGCACGTATTCTTAATATAACAGCCGGCCCCCGGATAACTTGCATCGCAGACCATCGCGACCCGGTTCACCGCCCTGTCTAGGTAATGCAATTTTGTAACCAGCCTCTCGATCCTGTCTAACCTGTGTCATTGCACCAATATGAAACGCCTTAGTTGATTCTCAAAGTGCAATGATTATCCAACAAGTGGTAATGGAGTCCATTTTCTCTTTTATCTGCGTTTTCCAGGCTATTTCGATGGCCTCGCTTGCGGCCGCGCAGGGCAGGCGACTTCGCACTTCCACTTCGATCACTCCCCGGACGCCCTGCAGTCCGGACGTTATCCGAGTCCAGGTTGAAAGCCGCAACTTCCTCTTTCAGATTTCAACTAAGGGCGTGACAACTTCCCTTGCGGCAACCGGGTCGGGGCGTCCGAAGCTCATGTATTCGAATCCCAGGGCTTTCATCTCCGCCGGACGCAGCATGTTTCGCCCATCCACCACCAGCGGGCGCGCCATTTCCTGCCGGATCCGCTTCCAGTCCAACCTCCGGAACTGTTCCCACTCGGTCAGCACCAGCAGCGCATCCGCTCCCCGCGCCACTTCGTACGCGTCCGCTCCGTAAATCAACTCCGGAAACACACCCCGCGCGCGCTCCATCGCTTCCGGATCGGTCGCCCGCACCTCCGCACCCTCCGCCAGCAGCCTTCGTATCACTTCAATCGCCGGCGCCAACCGAATATCATCCGTGTTCGGCTTGAACGCGATCCCCAGCACCCCGATCTGTTTCCCCTTCATCACCCACAGCGCCTTCTTCACCTTGTCCACCAACTGCTCCACGCGCTGCCTGTTCACCCGTTCGGTTTCCTTCAACAATCCGAAATCCACTCCCGCGCCTTCGGCCAGCTTGATGAACGCCTGAATGTCCTTCGGCAGGCAAAACCCTCCAAAACCCAGCCCCGCCTTCAAAAACTGCCCGCCAATCCGAGGATCCAAACCCACCGCGCGCGTCACTTCCTCCACGTTCCCGCCCAGCCGCTCGCACAAATCCGCCAGCACGTTCGCGTACGAGATCTTCAGCCCCAAAAACGAATTCGACGCGTGCTTGATCAACTCCGCGCTCGCAATCGTCGTCACCACAAATTCCGGCGTCGCCGCCGGCGGACAATTCGGCTGATGCACCGGGCAGCGGAATCTTCCCTCCAGAATCGGACGGTACAACTCCCGCAACTGCTCCTCGCTCTCTTTCTCCTCCACCCCGATCACGATACGGTCCGGATGAAAGAAATCCTCCACTGCCGTCCCTTCCCGCAAAAATTCAGGGTTCGACGCCACGCGAAACTTCGCCGCCGCATCGCTCGCGTACACCTGCAGCGCCTTCTTCAACTGCTCCCCGGTCTGCGCCGGCACCGTGCTCTTCTCAATCACCAACTTCGGCCCGCGCGACTGCTTCGCGATCAGCCGCGCCACATTATCGATCGCCGACAAGTCCGCTTCCCCGGTCTCGGTCGGTGGCGTGCCCACGCAGATGAATATCACGTCGGCGCTGCGCACTGCTTCCCCGCCATCCGCCGTGAAACGCAGCCGCCCTTCCCGCACCACGCTCGCCAGCACCTTGTCCAGATTCGGCTCGTAGATCGGAATCTTCCCCGCCTGCAGCGTCGCGATGCGCCCCGCATCGTTGTCGGTCGCCACCACCTCGTGCCCCGCTTCCGCCAGGCACGCCCCCGACACCAATCCCACGTACCCGCATCCAATCACCGCTAATTTCACGCTCGCTCTCCTTCGCTGGCTGCGCCCATCGTTTCCTTCAGCCCTGCCCCTGCTGATTCTCGCCCATTCCCCGGCTCAACAAAAGAGCCTTTCCCTTCCGCGTTGTCGCACAAACATTTCCTTGCGCGGCGCTGGCTGCTCCCGTAGGACAGGCTTTACCCTGTCTGGGTTTGACTTCCGCCAGTGCTGCAAAATTCAAATGCAGACAGGCTGAAACTTCCTATTACCAGGACGTCCAAAAGCGCCACTTACTCGCCCTATGCGCACAGGCGCTCGACAGTAACGCTGCCAATGCAGCCCGATCCACCGGTCACATGGATCGCCACGAATTTTCCCAGCTTATTATTCCATCCCCACGAAATACGCAAGAAAGTTCAAGGATTCAAAGTGAATTAGCCATACCCCATGTTAACGGGTGACTATGGCAGAACAATACAGCGGCCCGCGCGTTTTTGTGCGAACTGTTTCATAATCCGGGTTGCGCCTTTGCAGCGGACGGGAAAGACCAAAACGTATTGCCCAGAAAGCATTGGACAGCGGCACGCCCGCGGCGAGAAAATCGCGAACGCGGAAATGGAGGAAGAATCTAATGCCCTACGCCACTGAGAAAAATCTGACCGATCTCGCCTTGAAACAATGGGAAGCGTGCAATTCGCCGCGTCTCCGGCAAATCATGCAATCCCTGGTCAAGCACCTGCACGGTTTTGTCCGGGAAACAGACGTGACGCAGGAAGAATGGCTCGCGGCCGTGGACTGGCTGGCGCGAACCGGAAAGCTGTGTACGGAAAAACGGCAGGAATTCATCCTCTTTTCGGATGTGCTCGGCATCAGCATGCTGGTGGACGCCATCAATCACCGATTCCCGACCGGCGCCACGCCGTCCACCGTCATGGGACCGTTTCATATCGAAGGTTCGCCGGAAATGCCGATGGGAGCGGACATCGCGGAGGGGCTTAGCGGAGAAACCTGCTTTCTGACAGGCACGGTGCGCGATCTGGACGGAAAACCCGTCCAGGGAGCCAAGCTCGATGTCTGGCAGGCGGACGGCGATGGCCTGTACGAATCACAGCTGGGTTCGGAAGAGCCATTGCTTCGCGCCATATTTCATACCGGGCCGGATGGCAAGTACGCGATCCAAACGATCACGCCTCCCGGGTATACCATTCCGATGGATGGCACAGTCGGCGAATTATTGAAGGAGACGACAATTTCACACTACCGGCCCGCGCACATTCACTTTTACATCAGCGCGCCCGGATACGAGACCCTTATTACGCATTTATTTAGAAAAGGCGCGCGGTATATCGACTCGGACGTCGTCTTCGGCGTGAAAGAAGAACTGATCGCGGAATTCAAACCACAGCCCGCGGGAAAGACTCCCACGGGGGAGATCTCTTCTAAACCATTCCTGGTCGTAAATTACGATTTCGTGCTCAGCAAAACAAAAGGCTGAAATTGCCGGCGGGGCGCCGCACGTTCGCCTGCGCTTGACGCGAACCTACAGCAGCGGCTTGGACATCAGGATAAAATGCACCGGAATCTTGGTGGCGACGATTTCCACGTACGGCGCGGTGCCGGTTTCGATGTATCCCAGCTTGTGGTAAAGCGCCAGCAGGTCCGTGCGCACGTTGACGATGCGCAGGTCGCTTGACCGGCATTTTGCACCGCGAAAGTAATCTTCCGCGGCAGCAATGACCTGGCGGCCGATGCCTGAACGCTGCCGCGCCGGATCGACGGACAACATTCCGAGATAGCCGTTTTCCCCCTGCAGTTCCACGTAGACACAGCCGACCAGGCTCGGCCCATCTTCGGCCAGTAGAAATTTTCCCTTTTTCATGAGTCCGCGAACCATTTCCGGGTTCGTGCGGTCGCGCTCGATGAAGAACCGCTCGACAAGAAACGCGGCGTTGACCAACCGGACGATTGCTTCGACATCACTCGAAATGGCGCTGCGAATGGAAATCATTGGATCGGTTTCATCATAGCAATAATGCAGAATTGTTTCCTACCCCGGCGGGGCGGGATGCGAGGCTCGGGCGGGCCGCCACAGGACTGACGAGCAGGTGCAAGGCGTTCCGCTTCAGAAACCGTAGAGCTGGGCCGGATTGTCCACCAGGATTGTCTTTCGCAGCCCCGCATCCGGCGCCCAAGTGGGCAGCAGATTCAATACGCGGCCGTCGTCGATTTGCCACAGCGGCGTGATTTCGGTGATCTTGCGGCCGGGCACGGGCGTCGCCGGATGCGGCCAGTCGCTGCCCCACAGAATACGGAGCGGGTTGGCTGCGATGAGCGCCTTGGCCAGCGGCGCGACATCCGGATAATCCGGCGGCATTTTGGAGATGCGATACGGCGCCGAAATCTTGACGTAAGCTTTTCCCGTTCGAACCAAGTTTAACATGGATTCGAAACCAGGCTGCCCGGTTCCCAGCGCAGCCTGCGCCCCCCCAAAGTGGTCGAACACGACCGGCACGGGGGCCGCCGCAACCAGATCCTTGATGGCCTCGATCACGGACATCCGCGTGTAAATCTGAATGTGCCAGTTCCGGCCCTGCACACGGGCGACAGCCTCCTGAAAACGCCGACGTCCAATCGCGGGATCGGTCTGACCCGCGGTTTCCATGTTGATCCGGATGCCGCGAATTCCAGCCCTGGCCATGGCGTCCAGATCGGAATCCGGCGTCCTTTCGCCGATCACGGCTACGCCGCGCGAGATGGACCCGAAATGCTTCAGTGCATCGAGAGTGCAGGAATTGTCGGTGCCGTAAATGCTGGGATTCACGACAACCACGCGCTCGATATGCAGGGCGCGATGCATTGCGCGCATTTCCTCAATCGAGGCGGACTCGGGCGTGTACCTGCGCGAAGCGGCGAAGGGAAAGCGCGCGGGATCTCCGAAGACGTGCGTGTGGCAATCGCAGGCGCCCGCGGGCACCTTAAAATTCACCGGTGTGGATGGCTGTGAAGCTTTGGCAAAAGCAATCGTTCCCCGGCCCACCAGTGCGGCCACCCCGGTCACAGCCGCCCCCTTCAGGATGTTGCGTCGCGTAATCATGGATCATCCTCCGGAAAATCCTCGCCGGGAAGTGTAACTCGAAGCCGCGGGCGTTGCATCGGGAGATTGCAAAACGGATTTTCACGCGCGTCGGCGTCAGATTGCATCCAACCGCGCGCCTCTCTCTTGGTACAATCCATGCGCTACAGACTGGCATCGCGCCTTCATCGCGAAATACGGAAATGCTTGCAGTGGGGAGAGCAGCATGTGGGTATTCAGAATTGCCGTCATCATCGCGCTGTGCGGCGCCATCGTTCTTCCTGCATCCACCCGGGCGCCGCAAGTGCCGGCCGCGCCCGCAAGCGACGCAAAACTCGTCGAAAACCTCGTCTACGCCAACCGCATCCTGTACGACCAGGGCGTGCTGGACGGCTTCGGCCATGTGAGCGCGCGCAGCAGCGAGGACCCGAGCCATTTCCTGATGGCGCGCAGCATGGCTCCTGGCCTGGTCACCTCCGGCGACATCCTCGAATACGACAGCAATGGCGAGCCCATCGATCCGCGCGGCCGCCGCGTATACATCGAGCGGTACATTCACGCGGCCATCTACCGCGCGCGGCCCGATGTGATGGCCATCGTGCATAGCCATTCTCCGGAAATCATTCCCTTCAGCGTGACCGGAACGGTTCTGCGCCCCATCTATCATATGAGCGCGTTCCTGGGATCCGGCGCGCCCATTTTCGACATTCACGACGCGGCCGGCGATACCGATATGCTAATCCGCAACAACCAGCTGGGTGACGCGCTTGCGAAGTCGCTGGGTAAAAGCGCGGTGGTGCTGATGCGCGGCCACGGGTTTGTGGCCGTGGGAAATTCGGTTCCGCAAGCCGTGTTTCACGCGATTTATACGCAGATAAACGGGCGGCTCCAGCTGGAGGCGTCACAGCTCGGCCCTGTCAAGTTCCTGTCACCCGGAGAAGCAGCGAAAGCGGCCGTGTCGGTGGACGCGGTGGTCTCACGGCCCTGGGAGCTGTGGAAGGCGCGAATCGGAAAGATCGAATAATCGATTAAATAAAAACAAAAGAACGGAGCGCGGACATTATCCCGATGAAAACCTACAAGATTGCAGTGATTCCCGGCGATGGCATTGGAAAAGAGGTTGTGCCGGAAGGTTTGCGCGTGCTGGAGGCCGCCGGGCGGCGTTTCGGCCTGAAGTATTCCTTCCAGCATTTCGATTGGAGCTGCGAAACCTACGTCAAAATCGGAAAAATGATGCCCGACGACGGGATCGAGCAGTTGCGTCCCTTCGACGCGATTTTTCTGGGCGCGGTCGGCTACCCGGGCGTTCCGGATCACATTTCCCTGTGGGGACTTCTGATTCCGATACGGCGCGGTTTCGAGCAATACGTGAATCTGCGCCCGGTGCGCCTGCTCAAGGGAATCGAAACGCCGCTCAGAAACATGAAGCCGGAACAAATTGATTTTTGCGTCGTGCGCGAGAACAGCGAAGGCGAATACTCCAACGTGGGCGGCAGAATTTTTGGCGGGACGGAAGACGAAATGGCAATGCAGGAAACCATCTTCACGCGGCGCGGCGTGGATCGCATCCTGCGCTATGCCTTCGAGCTGGCGCGCACCAGAAAGTCGCACGTCACTTCGGCCACGAAATCTAACGGCATCATTCACACCATGCCGTTCTGGGATGAACGTTTCCAGGCCATCGGCAAGGAATTCCCGGACGTGCGCACCGATCAATTTCATATCGATATCCTGACGGCCCATTTTGTGCGCCATCCGGACTGGTTCGACGTGGTCGTGGGATCGAACCTGTTTGGCGATATTCTTTCCGATCTGGGGCCCGCGATTGCCGGCTCGATTGGCATCGCGCCGTCCGCCAACCTGAACCCGGAAAGGAAACTTCCCTCCATGTTCGAGCCGGTGCACGGGTCGGCCCCGGACATCGCCGGGAAAGGCATCGCCAATCCCATCGGGCAAATCTGGTCGGGAGCGATGATGCTGCGCCATTTTGGGGAAGCCGAAGCGGCGGACGCCGTCGAAAAGGCGATTGAAGATGTCCTCGCCAGCCCCGAATTGCGCACGCCCGATATTGGAGGCAAGGCCACCACCGAGATCACCGGAAAAGCGATTGCCGGAAAATTAGGCGGTTAACGCAACAGGCTTTTGCGCGACAATTTCGGCGACGGGACGGCGATGTCCGCCGTCGCTGGCTTGGCCCTCATAGCGATGAAGGATTTCCCAGCCCGCGAAATATTGCTCCAGCTCGCCGGGGCGCAAACGATGTCCTGTCGGCTCCTCGCCCGGCTCGGCAATGTGTACGATCGAAATTAAAATTCCTCCCGGCACAACCCCGCGCTTTGCGGGTTCAAACAGATTTTTCTGCAGGTAGTAACACATCGCAATCAGGTCCCAACGGGCAGGCACAATCTTGAATTCTCCTTTTTCCAGATCGGCCACGATGGCGTTGATTTTCAGGCCGCGCTCATCGGCCCGGCCGCGCAGGATCTCGATGGCCGTGGGCGCGCCGTCCACAGCGGTAACGTCCCAGCCATGTTCGGCTAGCCAAAGGGCATTGCGGCCCGCGCCGCAGGCAAGGTCCAGCGCCTGGCCGGGAGATAATGACGCCGCGGTTTCCATCACCAGCGGCGTGGGCGGCGCTTCCAGATCAGAAGCCGCATGTTCACGCAAGCGGTAACGCTTATCCCAGTCGCGAGGTTCCATCTTCGAATTGTTTCCGGATCGGGGAATCATTACAAGGCATATGTGGGCGTGCCGCGCGGGAACGCGGCAAGCATCGCTAGGAAGGCCAGGCTTCCCGGAAGTATAATCTGCGAACCGATCGCGTGAATTTGTTGAGAAATGAAGGCGGAAAATGGCAATGGGAGCATTCCAGAACTTTCTCTACAGAGCGGCGCCGCGTCACCGCAGAGCCGGCAGGAAAGGCAGGCCATGAGCCAGTCGGAAACAAACGATTCGTTGATCGTGAAGCGCATCCGGGAAAGTCTCGTCGTGCGGCAGGCGGTTTTAGGGAACAAGGAGTTGCTCGAAACGCTCGCCGAAGTGGGAAAGAAAATGGTGGGCGCGCTGGCCGCGCGCCGGAAACTGTTTTTTTTCGGAAACGGCGGCAGCGCCGCCGACGCGCAGCACCTCGCCGCCGAACTGGTGGGACGCTTTGGGCGCGAGCGGCGCGCCCTGGCCGCAATTGCCCTGACGACCAACACCTCCTCGCTCACCTCGGTGGCCAACGACTATGGGTACGAGAAAGTGTTTGCAAGGCAGATCGAAGCGTTAGGCGCGGCGGGTGATGTCGCCGTGGGCATCTCCACCAGCGGCAAATCGCCCAACGTGATCAGCGCGATTCGCGTCGCCAAAACAATGGGGCTCGTCACCATCGCCATGACCGGACAGGACGGCGCGGACATTGCCGCCGCAGCCGATTACTGCTTGCGCATTCCGTCAGACCAGACGCCCCGCATCCAGGAAGAGCATATTTTAATCGGGCATATCCTCTGCGAACTCATCGAAAAAGAATTTTCGGGGGAAAACGCTTCCTGAAACTTGTTTTGTAAATCTTCTGAGGTGAAGTTTGCTCGACGCTTCAGGGGCTAAATGGGCTGTGTGACAACTCCGTCTTGGCTTTTGTAGCGCCACCCTTCAGGGTGGCATTTTAAAATCAAGCCGATGCCCGCCTGAAGGCGGGCGCTACATACAGCAAAACCGAACGATCGCACAGACATCCGAAGCCCAGCTATCGCCGGTGAATGGCCTCGTGGCTGAAGTTCGGGATTTCGGCCCTGTCGGGGCAGCAACCCACAAAGCCCTTCGCGGCCTTGCCGAACATTTTTATTTTTGTGAACTTGCGGATCTTGGCGGAAGCCTTTTCCCCGTGGCCGCCGGCACGGCAATGGAACGGGCGCCATTATTCCCCACGGCGCGCACTGCGAAATAGTGGTTGTCCGTTGAAACACCGGTAAGCTCTGTTTCCCCCGCGGAGGGAACAAAATTATAAACTTGCCAGCGGGGATCGGTGGTTTCGCGCCATAGAATTTCAAACCCGGCGCGGTCCGGATCGTCACTCGCGGCCGAGACAACCCGGGCATTCGGCGTAATACCTCCGCCAAGCGTCACCTGCGTGGGAGGGGCGGGCGCCAGCGCCAGTTGCCGGAGCGCTTCGGCGTTATCGCGCGCCACATTGCCCATAAAAGTGAAATCCAGATATTTCATCTGATCCCCGTACTCGATTCCATTTTCGGTGCGGGGGGTCTGATGCTGGTGCCGGTAATCCTCGCGCGGCTCGGTGAAGCGGACGGCGGGAAGGCCTGCGCGATAAAAAACGTAATGGTCGCCGCCGCGGCCGAGCCGGTCAACATTGAAGATCAGGCGGATATTGTTGCGTCCTGCGATTTCTTCAATCGTTCGGGCCAGCTCGCGGGAGGGAGAGTCGCCGCCTTCCTCGTCGCCGCTGCCGGAAAAAAGGCGAACGCGATGCGGTCCGCCCGGCGCGGGATCCGCGCCGACGATATCGTTATCGAGCATGCCGCCCACCGTGTATCCCTGCTGCTTTATCCACTCGAACATTCTTGTGCTGCCGAGCAATCCTTGTTCTTCACCGGAAACCGTGGCGAACAGCAGCGTGGCCCGATAGGGCCCGTGCGTTCCGGCTCCCGCGCGGCTCAACAGGCGCGCGCACTCCACGCTCACGGCTGCGCCCGAGGCGTCGTCATCGGCGCCCGGGGCATCCAGGTTCGGATTCATGACGTCGGAAGCGCGGCTGTCGAAATGACCGGAAATAATAAAAACCGTTTTCGAAAGGACGGGGTCAGAACCGGGCAGGACGGCATAGATATTTTCCATGTGAACCGGTTTGTTGTTGGTTCGCGGAGCGGAGGTCTCAAACACATCATCGACGACGGAAAGCTTTCCGCCGGAATCTTTGGCGATGGCACGCAAGCGCGCCAGGATGACGTTGCGCGCGCACCCGATGCCGCGCGCTGGATCGGTCCAAGAAGACATGGAATGGCGCGTGCCGCAGCCCACCATTTTTCCGATCATCTCGCGCATCGACTTCTCGTCCACTTCCTGGCGCGACACAGCTCCCGCCGGCGCGGGCATTTCTTTCGCGGCCGGCTTGCCGCCCGGCGGCTCGGCAGGATCGTTTTGCGCGCGAAGCCATGCGGGCGACGACGCCAGAAGTCCCAGCGCCAGCAGGACGTGGAAAATCACAGGGGCGGGGAAACGTCCGAGTGTGGATCGATGAGTTTTCATTCCGCAAACCTCCGCAAAGTTCGAGCGCGTTCAGTAGGACAGGCTTTAGCCTGTCGGGTTTTCTAAAATGCCGAACGGACGGAAATCCAATATAGCGCGAATAGAGAAAATGAAAATCAAATCCGACAGGCTGTCCTTCCCTTCACTCAGGATAAAAAGCCTGTCCTACTGGAAGCCACCTCACACTTTCTGCAGCGTTTCCAAAACTTCTCCTGTGGCTTTCTCGACATCGGCGTGCAGGCTGTTGCCGTGTGCGTCCATCGTCACGATGGCTGCGAAATTTTTCACGCGAAGGCGCCACATCGCTTCGGGAATGCCGAATTCCATCAGCTCCACGCCCAGAACTTTTTCGACGGTGCGCGCGTAGTATTGCGCGGCCCCGCCGATCCCGTTCAAGTACACGGCGCCAAATTCCTTCAGCGCGGCTGAAGTCTTTGGCCCCATCCCGCCCTTGCCGATCACGGCGCGCACGCCATATTTTTTGATAACGTCCGCCTGATAGGGCTCTTCGCGAATGCTCGTGGTGGGACCCGCCGCCTTCACCACCCACTGGTCGCCCTGCTTCATCATCACGGGCCCGCAATGGTAAAGCACCGCGCCATGCAGATCGAACGGAGGAGGATTTTTCATCAGATACGCGTGCACGTTGTCGCGGCCGGTGAACATCTCGCCGTTGATCAGGACCAGATCGCCCACTTTCAGAGACCGCACCTGCGCTTCAGTCAACGGCGCGGTCAATACCACTTCCCGCCCCGTCAGCGCGAATCCCGAGCCGTGCGCCATGGGTTCCACGGGCCGCGACGGATCGCGATAAAGCCACCGGGTGATCGCTCCCGTGGCCGCGTCCAGGCGCACGCCCAGGCGGCGAAACGCCCAGCATTCATACGCCACGGAAACGAAAAAACTCGCCGGCAGGCGGTTGGCGGCCGTAATCTTGCACCCGATCAGCGAAGACTTCCCGCCAAACCCCATCGCGCCCACGCCGAGCTTGTTGGCCTCTTCCATGATTTCGGCTTCCAGTTTCGCGAGCACCGGGTTGGGATTCACATCGTCGAGCGTGCGAAAAAATTGCGCTTTGGCAAGATCGTAACCGTGAGCACGGTCACTCCCGATGCACACGCCGACAGCGCCGGGCGCGCAGCCCTGTCCCTGCGCCTGCCACACCGCGTGCAGGATGCACTTGCGCACGCCTTCCAGGTTGCGGTCCGCGCGGCCCATGTGGTCCAGGGTGCAGGGCACGGAATACTGAATGTTTTTATTTTCGCAGCCGCCGCCCTTGAGGATCAGTTTGACTTCGATGTCGTCGTTTTCCCACTGCTCAAAATGTATGACGGGAGTTTCCTCGCCCAGATTGTTGCCGCTGTTCTTGCCGGTCAGCGAATCCACCGAGTTGGGGCGCAGCTTGCCGAGCCGCGTGGCTTCCGCAATGGCCTCCTGGATCGCCTTCCGAATGTGAATCTGATTCACGCCCACCGGAGTGTGCACGACAAACGTGGGCATCCCGGTATCCTGGCAAATCGGCCCCGAGTCGTCGCTGGCCATGTCCACGTTGGACAGGATAATGTCCAGCGCCTGCGAGGATTGCGTTCCGGGCGTTTCGGTCTCCGCCGCGATCGACATGGCGGCGCGGACGTCCGGCGGAAGATTCGTGGACGTCTGGGTAATCAGTTCGAGCAAGCTTCCGGCAAGAAATTCCATTTCACTACCTCCCCAAACTTTGTATTTTACACTTCCTGAGGCGATAGCAAGGCAAAGTTCGTCGGAGGGAAACCACGGAATTGCGCGGGGACTGGCGGCGCAGGCCGCCGCAGCGCGCATTGAGCAGGCAAGAAGAAATGATTGGCGGGATTGTGAAGGGAGCAGGTTAAAACGTTTTGGACCAGATCAGGAACAAACGGAAATCACCGTAGCGGGGACCGTAGGGGTTGATGGAATCGTGAACATAGTAAAACCCGCGCATGTATTGGGCTTCAATGGCCAGGCTCGGCGCATGGCGCAGGGGCACAATTCGCAGGACCGGCCCCACTTCTATGATGTTGTTGTAATAATCCCCGTTGGAATCCTTCACCAGGTTGACGGCGGCCAGCAACTGCATGGAGGGCACGCCCGGAACCGGCAAATTGATTCCCTCGCGAAGCTGCACGTTGCCGATCACATTGTTGTCGTAGCGGCTGTAAAATCCGCCGTCGGCATAGGCGCTGCCGGTGAGAGAAACGGCTCGTCCGGCGGTGCCTGACGAAGGAAGTTCCGCGCCCCAACCCCTGATACCACGCGGCGCCCGCGCGATAATCGGAACGCGCGCGTGGCCTTTCGCTGGTGAGATGAACAGCCGTGCCCGCCTCGGCGTAAACTACGATTCCGGTGTTCGCAAGATTGCTTTGCACGCCGAGGGAAAAGACAATGGAATTGTCCGAGTAAATCTGGGGCAGTGTTCCCGCCTTTGAACGCACATCGCGGGTGAAGCGCACGCCGGCGTACGGCTGGAAATACCGGCTGGGGCTCAATCCGAATTTTGCGGTAGCCACGTTGATTTCATTTGAAAACCGCGATTGGTAGAACGGCGCCGCGTAGAACGATGCGAACCAGAGCTTCGACTCGCGGGGCAGCGCGTTGAGCCCGGCAGCCGCTTGCGCCGCAATTTCGGGATCCGCACCCTTGTCCGCCGAGGCGAACATTTCCCGGGCCTCGTCCGTCCTCCCTGCGGCCTCGTACAGATAGCCGAGTTGCAGGACCACGCTCATATCGGAAGGATCGTCGCGATGGACCTCTTCGAACACCTGAATGGCATCGGTGTCGCGGTGCTGGGAATGCAAATCGTATCCGCTCTGCTTGCGGTCGTACAATTGGGAGGCTTGCAGAGCCGCCAGCTCATTCCGCGCCGGCACGGAAAGATCCGGGCCCGCGTCTTGCGCGACGGCTCGGAAATACTTTCGCGCCTCTTCGTTCCGATGCAGTTGCAGGGAAAGGTATCCCAGTTGCAGCGCCAAGCCAAAGTCTTCCGGATGTTCGGCGTAAACCTGTTTGAACTCGACCACGGCGTCTTCCGGAAAACCTGCGGCTAAACAAGCAAATCCCAGGTCTTTTCGCCAGACCGAATTCATGGGATTCGCTGCGAGGGCCTTTCGGAAATCCCGGATCCCGCCCACATAATTGTTTGCCGCAACCTCGCGGTACGCCTGGTCGGCCGCTGCCGTTCCCGCAGGCTCCTCCGCCTGCTGCGGTCTGGCGCGGCCTTTCGAAGGAATCGAGAGCACGGCAATGCAAACGGCCAGAACCAGGCCGAATCGCCTCGCTTGCCTGAACATCGTGGTCGTTTGCATGAACGTTCGCATAAACTTTTCCATATGCCTTGTCCCGGCTGGTATCCCGACTGATGTCGCGATGGGCCCCTGACAGGATTTATGCAGGCGCCGCTTCCGCTGGAGCGTTCCGAACGAAACCGCACCCTGTGCGGTCACGCCCTGTTTACGGAGTGCGCGAGTTCCTGCTTTCGGAGGGCCTCGCCCAGCATCTCCGGCGAAATCAGCCCCAGGTCCTGCAAAATCTCTCCGAGTTTTCTTCCGGAACCTTTCTGAATTCGCAAGGCGCGGTCCAGATCGATCTGCGAAATATCGTGAGCCTGCACGAGCAATTCTCCGAGCAGCGGGCCGGCCAGGCCGTCGCGCGAAAGATAGGCGCGGGTGATGGCAAACCGCAGGCCGGCCTCACTGGCGAGGCGCAGGGAAACGGGGCAGCCCAATAGATCTTCGATCTGTTTCTTGATGCCGGGCGCGGCCGGGTCCGCGCAGGCGACTTCGAGTACACCCCGCGATTCGCGAAGCGGCAGGGCCAGCAATGATTCTGCGGTCTCGCGCGGAAATCTTCGAAGCATCGCCGGGTTGATGGACCGGATATCGATCGTGCCGAAAGGCACACCCAGCTGGCGGCCCAGTACGGCCAGCAAATCTTCTTCCGAGATGTAGCCCAGATCGGTCAGCACCCGGCCCAGTTTCCTGCCGCCCTCCTGTTGGGCCATCAAGGCGCTTTGTAACTGCTGGAGGGTAATCAGGCGATTTTCGAGCAGCAGGTCACCCAAACGCCTGCGGTGTTCCATGAGTTGGGCCGCGGAGGGGAAGACGTGTTCGGTTTTTTTCCATTCCACGCGCAAGCCCGAACGTTCCGCGCCGAAGAATTGCGTGGTGGCCGCAACGGTCGCGACAAAGTTGATGACATTGCCGACCACCGAGCGCGGAATGGATAGAAATGCCTGCCCCCATCCGGAAATCCGCACCACGGCCACAAAGCGCTGGACCAGGCGGTGCGCCATCAGAAAGGTGTCGGCCAGAATCACATCCCACACCCAGTGCGATCGCACAAGGCGGGGTCCGGGGCCTCCTCCCTGCAGGACCACGCTGATCAGCCAGTAAAGAAGCACGACGTACCCCAGCGCATTCATGATGTTGGTGAACAGGGCTTTGCGGTCCCGGTAGAGCATGTACTTGACCCAGCCCCCTGGAGGCCATCCCAGGTTTTTCCAGCCCTGCAGGGAGATGCCCAGCACCCATCGTGATTTTTGGCGGACCGCCAGACGGAAGCGGTCCGGAAAAAATTCCCGAACCGCGACGCGCTCGCGCACCACGCGAATCTTTTTGCGCTTGCGCCACCAGCCTCGCAGCACCGTCTGTGTCCGCGTCACGCTGAACTGCGCCAGAATTCCGGTGCGCTTCAGGCTGGAAAACCCCGCGCCGAATTCATAATCCTCCGTAAGGGTATTGATGTTGAACAGCTGATTGTTGCGCAGCACCGCCATCTCATCGAGGACGTCGCGATTGATGGCGGTTCCCACGCCCGCGGAGGGTATCGATTTGGCCAGGCGCTCGCGCACGAGCAAATCCTTCAGATGATTTTCCGCAAACTCGTCCAGGTACGTTCCGGCGGTCCAATACCGAGCCGGCCGTTCCAGAGGGATCACGGGAAGCTGCACCATGTCCTTGCGTGGAATGAGCCAGTTGAAAAGCTTGAGTTCCAGCGGATGAGCGATGTCTTCGGAATCGTGCATCACGACGATGTCGTAGCGAATTCCCTTCCTCTTCTCCGCCAACAGCATTCCCTGAAAGACCCAATTCAGGCAGTCCGCCTTGTTGGTCGGCCCCGGATGCGGGCAAACGATTTTTTCCACTTGCGGGAAGCGGGCGATTACGGCGTCGACCGCATCCTGCGTCGGTGGGTCGTTGGGGTAAGTGCCCACAAAAATGTCGAAATTCCGGTAGTTCATGCTTTCGATCGTGTGGGCGATCATCTTGCCGATCACTTCGGCTTCCCGCCACGCGGGAATCCAGATCGCCGTCCATTTCTCCGGGATGCTGCAAAGAACCTGTTGACGGATGGGCCGAATTTTCTGGCGGAGAAATACGCGGCGATAAAACAGGCGGACCCAATAAAAAGTGTCAATAAAGAAATCGTCGATCCCGCTCAGCAGGAAGCTGACGGAAACGATTATGGTCAAGATTACAAAAATATCGTTCAGCACTTTAGGAAGTCTCCAGCGCGCTGGCGATGCGCTCGGCAGCGTGACCGTCTCCATAGGGATTCACCGCGCGAGCCATGCGCTGGTGTTCGCCGGGATCATCCAGCAGGCGGGAGGTTTCCCGGACAATGCGCTGGGCGTCGCTGCCCACCAGTTTGACGTTGCCGGAATCGACACCTTCCGGCCGCTCCGTCACTTCCCGGAGAACCAGCGCCGGCACGCCCAGCGAGGGAGCCTCTTCCTGAATCCCTCCGGAATCGGTCAACACGATGTAGGACCGCATCATCAAATGCACCAGAGTGAGGTAGTCCACCGGCGGCAGCAGCGACACGTTTGCAATGCCTCCCAGCAGGCTGTGCACGGGCTGCCAGACGTGGGGATTCCTGTGCACCGGATAGACAAATTCGACATCCGTGTATCGCTCCGCCAATGTGCGCAGGGCGCCGCAGATGCGGATCATCGGCTCGCCGAAGTTCTCCCTGCGATGCAGGGTAACGAGAATCATTTTCCCGGTGGAGGACGGTTTCAGGAAACGGGGCGTCCCGTGCAGGCTCCGAGGGTTCCACGGCAAAGCCCGGATCCGCTGCAGCGCGTCAATGATGGTGTTGCCCGTGACCATCACGCACGATTCCGGCACGCCTTCTTGCAGCAGGTTTTGCCGGGACTGCTCGGTCGGCGCAAAGTGGATGTCGGCAACCACCCCGGCGATGCGGCGATTCATTTCTTCGGGAAACGGCTGCCATTTGTCATGGCTGCGCAGGCCGGCCTCCACGTGAGCGATCCTGCAGCGGTGATAGAACGCTCCCAGGGCCGCAATGGCTGCCGTCGTTGTGTCGCCCTGTATTACCACCCAGTCAGGGCGTTCCGATTGCAGAATCGGCGCCAGCTTCCGAAAAACCGAAGCGGCCAGCAGCGGCAGCGTCTGATCTTTCCGCATCAGGTTCAGGTCATGATCGGGAACAATTCCAAAAAGTTTGAGAACCTGGTCGAGCATTTCTCGATGCTGGCCGGTCACGCATACCATCGAATGAATCCCTGGCCGCCGATGCAATTCCTCAATCAGCGGCGCCAGTTTGATCGCTTCCGGACGAGTCCCAAACACCGTTAAAACACGAACTATTTTTTTGACGGGATGGCTGCTAACACCCCTGACCCTGGACTTGATTCTGGCAGGTCGTGGGCGCCCGGCCCGTACAGGTTCCCGATGCATTGCTCCCGCTCCTCGCGCACACTTCCCAAGCGTCTCGGTCGAAATCTTTCCCTGGCTGCGTGCAGCTCCCATATCCATGAAGCAATCAGCAAACCATTCCCCCTGCTCGCGTAAAGGTTGATAATTCAATGACAAAGGGGGCGTGAGGACCAATGCGCTGGCGGCTGAAAGGTCTTATATGGACCGCGGGTTCCAGATCGGCACTCTGAAACGAATTTCAGCTTGTATGAAGATTTCTAAGAGATCGTGACGTGAAGTTTCGCTAATCGCACGAATTAACTTGTATCGAACGGAGGAAGGCTTAAATCATTTGTAAATCCCCTCGGTCATAAACCGTGAGGCTGAAACGAAACTGAATTTGGTTCAAGAAAAAAAATTGGCTCCCCGGGCAAGATTCGAACTTGCAACCCTTCGGTTAACAGCCGAATGCTCTACCGTTGAGCTACCGGGGAACCGGCGGTAATGCCTGGCGTTAAAATGAGTTTACGCTAGCCGGTGTATTCCGGCAATCGGGCGCCTCCGGGGGAGATAGCGAATAGTTCCTCGTTAGCACGCGGACGGCGGCGCGGTCGTCCGCAAAGTGGGAAGGGCATTTCGGGCACGCCGGACTCTTGCAGAAGCGGCTCGGCGTATCGGTCCAAGAAATACAGTATGGTTGCGGCAACTTTTTCTGTATTCTGTCGGAGACATCGGCAAGCCAATCCGGATTTGTAAAATCGCAGGATTTCAGGGAGGTCCACATGCGGCACGTCAACCGGCTTCACGCGCGCGAGCTTTTTCATTTCGCCCTCATCGCGGCGGGCATTTCGCTTTTGATCGGACTTTCCGCCTGCAGCTCTCCGCAGCCTGCGCAGCCCGAGCAAGCCCCACGCCGGTACACGCTGACCGGACGCGTGGTTGCCGTCGAAAAAGCGAAGCAGCAAATTGTCGTCGATGGCGCGGACATTCCGGGATTCATGATGGCGATGACCATGGGATATTCTGTGAAAAATCCCAACCTGCTGGAATCGGTTGCGCCGGAAGATCAGATCAAGGCGGACGTGGTCGTGAACGGAAGAGACGTCTATCTGGAAAATATTGTGGTGGTGAAGAAGGCGGACCAGACAAAGGCTCCGGCTTCCGGGGAGCCGCAACCTGCATCCCCGAAGCCGGGCAAGCAATAACACTCGATTGAGGGTGGGCAGGAGGCTCGGCTTCGAGCCTCCTGACGGTGAGTGAGGTGTGATGCGGGACGAGAGGAAGAGCCTCAGCGACGACCGTGTCCTGATGAAGACCGGCCACCGCTACGGGAAGTCGAGCCGCCGCGCGAGCCACCTCCGGAATAGCCGCCCCGAGAACCGCCGCCCGACGAACTACCGCGATATTGTCCCCGACTGCTTCCGCCGCTGTTTCTTGCGCCGGTGTTTCCTCCGCGCCCATATTCAGCGCCACTCGGGGCGCTGCGCGGGGACGGGCGAGAATACGATCGATTGTTCCGCGGCCTCACCACAGGCTGCTGCATGACGAGTGGAGGCCGGCTGTATCGGTAGTTGTTCGAGTTTCCGCGCGAATTGTTTTGATATTGCTGGGGCGATTCCGCAGGTCGAGAGGAACTGGGACGTGACTGCTGCTGTACTCCGCCTTGCCCTTCCCTTGCTCCCCCGCGAGCGTTCGATTGCCGCCGGCCCGATGATTGAGGAGTGAATGGGCGAAATCCGGGGTTGGAAGATTGTTTCGGAGCAGCCTGCCGCGAAGCTGGAGGAGTGAAGCTGCGTTGTCCCCGATTGCCCTGATTGGACGGCTGAGATGGCCTGGACGTCTGCTGGGGTGTGCGGCCACGATTTACGCTGCCCGTATTACCCGGACTATTCGAACCGAAGCTGCGGAACCCGGGCCGCGCTGAATTCCTCTGCGGCTGCGCGCTTCGCGGAGATGCGCCTCGATTGACCTGATTGGACGGCTGAGACGGCCTGGACGTCTGCTGGGGTGTGCGGCCACGATTTACGCTGCCCGTATTGCTCGAACTATTTGACCCGAAGCTGCGGAACCCGGGCCGCGCTGTATTCCTCTGCGGCTGCGTGCTTCGCGGCGATGCGCCTCGATTGACCCCGCCCTGACCACGCTGCGCCTGGCCGGATGCGCCCCGGCGGGCGTTGCTGCTGAAGAAGCGCTGGTTGCGGTTTGCCCGGTTCGGAATCGCTCCGGGATTGACCCGGCGATCGGAAGAACGAAAACTTTCACGCGATGGCGAGATGGGATTCGCGCCGGTCAGCACTCTGGCCTGGCGGAATGATCCCGCATCGAATCGCGCCTGGCGCATCGGCACGCGGCCGTGGCCGAATCGATCGGCTCGCATCGAGCTGATGCCGCCGCGCACATGATTGTCGGTGAATGCGCGATTGATGTTGGAGTAAGCGCGCGGGCCTCGCCGCAGCGGCGCATAGCCGCCTCGTTCATTGCGAATGTTGTAGATGTTGACTAGATTCACGCGATTCACGCCGCGCCCGTACCACGGATAGAAACGGTCACCCGGGCCGCACGGCAACCAGCCCACATTTCCGAAACCAAATCCGACGCTCACTCCCCAGCCCCCTCCTCCGAACCCGAAGAAGGAAACATAGGCCGGCGCCCAAATCGGATAATATCCCGCGTAAACCGGTCCCGGCCACCAGCCCCAGGTCCCTCCATACACAAACCAGCGGCCGTAGTGATATGGAGTCCAGCCCCAGGGCTCGTAGGAAACCCAGGTCCAGCCGTAATAAGGCTCATACACCCAGCGGCCATCGCGGTATGGCGCCCAACCCGAGTCGACTGCGGGAAACCACACGGATCCGTAGTCGGGAACATCGCGCCAGTGTCCGTAGGCGTCCAAATCCTGCGTGCCCGTGTAATAGGGGTTCGTATGTTGCCAGCTCGCCGCGCTTTCAATGATGTGATCGCGGTCGCCATTCCACTTGTCCCAATCGTCCCGGCCAGGCGCGCCGGAAACTTGGTATTCCGCGTTGTCCGCGTTGCCTTCAATCGTGATGCGCTGGTCGCGTTTGACGATCGTGCTGCCCTGCGGCGTGGAAATTTCCGCCGAGCCCTTGCGGACGTCAATGATGGTTTCGCCGTCGGAATTCACCAGAATCCGGTAGCTGCCCTCGCCCATCTGCGGGCGAATCGCAACATTTGGCGTGTCAATCTCGGCTCCGATATTGTTGTTCCTCAAAATGTCGTAGTTCACCAGGCCCTGGCCGACCTGCACCTGGATCTGATTGCCGGAAAGGGAAACAACATTCACGGCAGATTGATCCGACATACGCAGAATGTTGGCGTGATCGAGCTGGATTTCCGCGCGGGAATCCTCACCGGCGGAAATGCGGTCTCCGTCCACGACCGGAGTATTCAGCGTGGCCGCGTCCCAATCCGTGGAATCGCTGTGCTGCGTCGCGACATCGCCGTGAATAAAGCTGACGCGCGCCGCGCCCGGATTGTTTTGCGACGCCGGAATTTCTTCCGGCTGCTGCGAATCCGGCGGCCCCTGTTGCGCCCCGGCCGTCGCGCCCATGCACAGGATAAGCACTCCCGTCAGAAGAACTGTTCCCAGACCCTCAAGATAGCGTTTCATGGCCGACCTCCCACTGCTGCACACGCTTCGATCTTCATCTGCCTATTGGATGATTGCAGGGCGGGTGCCAAACTGGGGCAGTCTTCAAAAATTAAGTAAGTATATCTTTATCAATAGCTTACAAAATGCATATCACCCATGATTTGTTGGATTTCGCCAGGAATCTGGTGGTTCTCACGCAGCGGGTGGTGGATTTCAACCATGCAGGGACCGCCATGTAAGTTGCTATTCTTCGGGAGGATCGGGCACGCCCAGTTTCGACAGGCGGTAGCGCAGGGCGTTGCGGGAGAGGCCGAGGGTGCGGGCGGCCTGGCTTTTGTTGCCATTGGCGCGGCGGAGGGCTTCGCGGATGGTTTCGTCTTCCCATTGTTCCAGAGTCATGCCGGGGGGCAGGACGTGCTGCGCGCCGGAAACGGGGCGCGCGGCCGGATCGGCAAGATAAATATCGGCGGCGTCGAGCACGGTGCCCGAGGAAAGAGTCACGCCGCGCTCGATGATGTTCTGCAGTTCGCGAACGTTTCCCGGCCAGTGATAGTCCATCAACTTCTTCATCGCCGCGGGCGTGATGGCTGAAACCGGTTTGGAAGATTCCTGCGCGTAGCGCTCCAGAAACAAATTCGCCAGCGCGGGAATGTCTTCCTTGTGATCGCGCAGCGGGGGAATGTCGATGGCCACGACGTTCAAACGATAGTAGAGGTCCTCGCGGAAGGTGCCTTCCTCAAGTGCGGCGCGTAGGTCGCGGTTGGTGGCGGCGACCAAGCGCACATCCACTTTGTGGGTTTTCGTTCCGCCGAGGCGCTCGAAGTCGCGGTCCTGCAGCACGCGCAGGAGCTTGACCTGAATCGCCGCGGGAACGTCGCCAATTTCGTCCAGAAACAGCGTGCCTTTGTCGGCCAGCTCGAATTTTCCCGGCTTGCTGCTTGCAGCACCGGAAAAAGCCCCCTTCTCGTATCCGAAGAGTTCGCTTTCCAGCAGTGTTTCCGGAATCGCGGTGCTATTGATTTTGATAAAGGGGCCGGAAGCGCGCTGCGAATGTTCGTGAATGGCGCGGGCGATCAAGTCCTTGCCGACGCCGCTTTCGCCGCCCAGCAGCACGGTGGAATTGGTGGGCGCAACGCGCTCGACCAGCGCCAGCACGGCCTGCATTTTGTCGCTTTGCGCGATGATGTTGTCATAGGAGTAGCGGCGTCCGAGGGCCTCGCGCAGCGAGCGGTTTTCCTCGCGCAGGCGGTGGGAATCGAGTTCCTTGCGAATCACAAGCACGAGTTCGTCGAGCGAAAACGGCTTGGTGACATAATCGCTCGCGCCCACCTTCATCGCTTCGACGGCCGATTCCACCGTGCCGTACGCCGTCATCACAACGACGGGCAGCGCGGCGTTGGAGCGCTTCACGGCTTGCAGAAATTCCAGGCCGCTCATTCCCGGCAATCGCAAATCGGTCACGACAAGGTCGGGCTTTTCCCGGACCAGAAGTTGCAGCCCGGCTTCCGCATCCGCCGCGGAGTGCACGACAAAACCTTCCTCGCCCAACTGCAATTCGAGCAACCGCCGCATCTTGGCTTCATCTTCGACGACGAGAATGGCCGCTTTTTCGTTCTGCGTGTTCATGTGAATTTCAGGGGGCTGGAAGCTATTGTGCCAGCCCGCGCGCGCCGCTGGGAAGATGCAAATCGGATGCCGCACGGGTGTTCAGAAATTCCGGACGGTCTCCGGCACCCGTCCGTCCGGCTTTTCGTTTCTATAGCGTCTGTGCGTGGCAGGTGAAGACGAATGCCGGCGGCAGGTTGCGCCACACGATTCTCGATTGGACCGAAGCGAAATATCGAATGAGCAGTGACCGGAGGTTTAACCGGCATAAGCGTCCCTCCACGCACTGCAAGCCGTGGATGTACTGGAACTGGGTGAATACGGATTTGGGATGCAGGTAAGGCGAGAGCCGTTCAAACAGCGCCTGACGATCGCGATCGGGCATAAACGCCAGGCCCAGTGACGACGTCACTGCGTCCACCTGCTCGATACCCCGACGGCGGAGTTCCAAGTCGAGGTTTTCGACGCTCGAATTGATCAGGATCACGCGAGGGTCGGAAATACTTCGCTGGAGGCATTCAAAAAAACGCGGATTGATCTCGAAGACCAGCAACTGCGCATGCGGCGGCAACTTTTGGAGCAGCGCATGAGTGATTGCGCCCGTGCCGGCTCCAAATTCAACCGCCACGCGAGCCCTCCCCAATACCAGCGGTTCCAGCATCGCGGTGGCCAGATATTTTGAACTCGGCGAAATTGCCGCAACCGTATCAAAGTTGGTGAGGGCTTCACCAACGAATGTTCTCAGACTCATAGTTGAAATCACCCAAAGATTGCACTCTGACCCTATCAAAATAACGCTTCCGAAGCCACTACTAAGGAAATGGGACCGCCCGTCGTCCACCCCGGCAGCCCACCCCGGCGATGGACACTCCACTCAAATTGTGTGAGGATACCGGGCAAATCAGCAGCGGGCTCTGCCGCGCAGGAGGGTTTTTCATGAAACGTCGAACATTTCTGACATCGTCGCTGGCGGCGTCGGCGCTGGCGGTTACCGCCCCGGGCAGCGTGCTGGAAGCCGCGCAGGGAACGCCGCAAACCAATGGCCGGGAGTTCTACCAGCTCCGGCGATACCACCTCAACAACGGGCCGCAGCGAAAGCTCTGCAATGATTTCTTCCACGAGGCTCTGATTCCGGCGCTGGCGCGTCTGGGCATAGGTCCGGTCGGCGTGTTCGACCTTTCGATCGGGCCGGAAACACCCACGATGTATGTGCTGATGCCGGGGCAGTCCGCAGAAATGCTGGCCACGGTGGAAACTCACCTGGCGCAGGACGCCGAGTACAGCAAGGCCGCCGCGGCGTTCCTGAACGTGCCCGCCCGGGAACCTGCGTTCGACCGCATGGAAAGCGCGTTGCTGCAGGCTTTTGAAAAATGGCCGAAAATCATTCTGCCCGCCGCGACGGCCACTCACGGCCCGCGCGTTTTCGAGCTTCGCATCTATGAAAGCGCCACCGACCAGGATCATCGCCGGAAGATGGAGATGATGCAGTCGGGCGAAGCGGATATTTTTGCCAAGAACGGGTTCGAACAGATTTTCTATAGCGAAACGCTGATCGGGCCGCGCCTGCCGAGCCTGACCTACATGCTCTGCTTCGACAGCCTCACCGCGCGCGACAAGCAATGGGCGGCGTTCCGGGATTCCGAGGATTGGAAAACGTTCTCGAAGCAGCCCAGATACGCCTTCGAACCCATCGTTTCGAATATCACCAGCCTGATCCTGACGCCCACCGCCTATTCGCAGATTTAGGCGAGGACAAACAGGAAAATGACCGGGCCGCCACCGGAAGCTTAGTAGGGTTGCGAGAAATTGCGATGGCCCGCCCCGCTAACCAGGCGTGCCCCGGGGCAAAAACACGTGAAAGCGCGCGCCGCGGGCAGCCCCATTTTCCAGGCGAATGGTGCCGCGATGGTCGTCCACGATTTTGGCGACAATCGAAAGCCCCAGGCCCACTCCCTCTTTTTTCGACGTGAAAAAAGGATTGAAAATCTGCTCGCGCAACTCGGGCGGCACGCCGGGACCGGAATCTTCCACAATCACGCCGACGCCAGGCACTCCTTTTGAAACTTCCGGCGCAATCGACAGGCGCAGCGTTTTTTCCGGTGCGCCGTCCGGCAGGCTCTCCGATGCGCCGGGCGCGGCTTGCATGGCTTGCAGCGCGTTGGTGATCAGGTTCACGAAAACCTGTTCACAGAACTGGCCGTCGGCCTGGATTTCCGGGGTGTCCGGCGCGTAGTGGCGTTCGATTTTAACGTTTCCGTTTGGGAAGGACGCGGTGGCGGCTTCCAGCGCGCGATCTACGATTTCGGAAACGCGTTCCGGGCGCAAATCGAGTTTCGCGGGCCGCGCAAAATCGAGAAACCGGACGACCAGTGAGTTCAGCCGGTTCACTTCGGAGGAAATATAGCCGGCCAGCTCCGCGACCAGGGGTTCCGACCCGGCGACTTTCCGGCTCAGCATTTCCGCCGAGCCTTTGATCACGCCCAGCGGATTGCGAATCTCATGCGCGAGGCCCGCGGAAAGCTGCCCCAGCGCGGCCAGGCGCTCGGCGCGCCGCGCATCGGCTTCGGCGTGCCGCAACTGGCGGTTGGTCTGTTCGAGTTGTTGCGAAAGAGCCTGCAGCCCCTGCACCTGCCGCCGGTTGTCCACGGCAAAGCGGTTGACCAGAATGGCCGCAATGAAAAAGAACAGCACGCGGATCGTGAGAATCGTCGCTCCCGCCGAAGTCAGCTCGTACTGCTGCAGCGCCGGGATCAGCAGCGAGATGTAGGCAAGCGAAGCGAGAGCGGTCCAGGCCAGAGTGGCGATGAGGCCAAAGTAGATGGCCGCGCTCACCACCGGCAAAAAGTAGATGGGGTAGTAGCTGCTGTTGATTCCCGCGCCGCCGGTATGCTGGAGCAGGAGCGTCGCGAGCAGAATCTTGATAATTACGCTATAGGCGGGGCCGCGCCTGGGCAGCCGCCCAATCAACCTGCCATCAAAAAGCTGGAAAACGACGATCGCGAGAAGAACGAGTTGCTTGTGAATCTCATTTACCGGAGGCAGCAGCGCCAGGCCGCCGAGGAAGACCAGCCAGAGAAAATCAATCCAGGTAATTGCCGATCGCGCGCGGTCCAGCATTCTGCAGGGCTCCGGCAAAGTCTAACACGGGAGCAAGGCAGTGTCGTCCGGTACGGCTTTGCAAATGGAGAGAAGAAAAATTACTGCACGCGCTGGGGGCGCGATTCGGTGTCGAGCAAAGCCTCAAAGATAGCGAGAACGTGCCGGCGATATTCGACCATGCGGGTGAAGACGTCGCGCAGCGTGGGCTCGCGCTCCGCTTCGCGATGCCATTTGAGCAGCACGGCGGGAGGAATCTCAATATCCCGGCGAAGTTCCGCGGCGGAATGCCCGCGCAGGAACAATCCATAGAAGAAGGCCGCTTCCCTCTGCGGGAAGTCAAAATCGTGGAATGTCTCTTCGACCGGGTTGGCCGGGTTTTGAAGCGTCGTGTTGGTTTCGGTCTGCATCAGCGTCCATGGATAGAAAGGGCAGTTTACCGGAAGTTTCTTCGGCGTCAAGTGGTACGGTTGTACCGTACGCAGATTTTGACAATCCGGCCGCCGGGCTCCCTGCGACACGGCCTTTGGATGCGGGTTGCGGTGCAATCGATTCTTTGAGGTTGTTTGCGGCGCCCCGGAAGCGGGAGGGTTGGGACAGGGATAGCCCCTGGTTCTCCAGGGGCAATTCAAAATCTGGAGGAACGTCTATCCCGGTCTTCCGGGCTGTCGCGCGGAGCGGACGAATTCGCGCAACGCGGAAACATTGGGTCCGTAGGCGCCAATACGCGCAGCATCCACGGGGAGTCCCAGGCGCTCGGCGCCTTCGACATTGATGCCGGCGTCATCGAGTTCCGAAAGGCTGAACCCGATCGCCGGAAGCACTCGCTGCTTGCCGCTGGGATATACAGGTCGCGGAGGACGTCGCCGCTGCCAGGGCCGATTTGCGATTGCGAAGAACTGATGCCAATCGTTCTTGTCCCACATGGCTCGCTCCCGCGTCTCGGGAATTCGGGACGCTCTGAACATGTGATGCGCGAACTACCCTTGCGGTCGCTTTCCGCCACCCACCCGGATTCGAAATCGGGCCGGCATTGGTCAGAGGTCCGGTATACGGCACAAAGCCCGCGGCGTCCAGCATAGACTCGGGAATGTTACAGGCGCGTTACGAAAGAGAAATTATCGCGTTGGATCGGATCCCGTGCCGGATCGGCCCGGCGGTGCCGTTCGGGTCCGGGCGATCCGCGCGACCTCCCGTTTCACGTGGAACAATGCGCCAATCTGTTGTGCACAATGCGTTTGGGACTGCCTGCGGCCTGCCGCCCTCACGCGGCTGGGCAATCGCTTCCAGCGGCTGTTATAATCCAGCGATCCGATTGCTCTCCGGGGTATCTGTGGAAATGTCGAAACTCGTCATCGTCGTTCACTATCACGAGCTCTGGCTGAAGGGCGGAAATCGCCGTTTCTTTCTGAGCAAGCTGCATATGGCGCTCAAGCGCGCCCTCGAAGGCCTGCCGGTGGAGCGTATTCTGCGGCCGGGCGACCGCCTGCTCATCGAATTTGGCGAAGGGGCTTCGGAGACGGAAGCGGTGGCGCGCATCGAGCGGGTATTCGGCATCGCATTTTGTGCCGTGGCGCGCGTGGTGCCGCGCGGAGGCGAAAACGATCTTGCGGCGCTGGGGCGCGCGGCATGGGAAGAGATACGCGGCGAGAAATTTTCGACATTCGCCGTGCGCGCGAAACGCAGCGACAAATCGTTCCCGCAACGCACGATCGACATCGAAGTTTCGGTCGGCCAATACCTGGTCGACCAGTTGCGCGCCGCGGGGCGCGAAGCCCGCGTGAAACTCAACCATCCTGAATGTACTTGCCGGATCGAAGTTCCGCCCGGACCTTCCCTGCTGGTTTACGCCCGCAAGATTCCGGGCGCGGGAGGATTGCCGCCAAACACGGCCGGGCGCATGACGTGCCTGCTCTCGGGCGGATTCGATTCGGCCGTCGCCGCGCACAAGATGATGAAGCGCGGCGCGCATTTGAGCTTCGTGCACTTCTGGGGCGGGGGGGCCGCGCCGGGAGAATCTTCGGTGCACGTAGCGCGGGAACTGGTGAAGCGCCTGACGCCGTGGCAATTTTCAGCGAAGCTTTGTCTGGTGCCGTTTGAGCCGGTCCAGCGTGAGATTGTGGCGCGCGCGCCGGAACAATTCCGCATCCTGCTGTATCGCCGGATGATGCTGCGCATCGCCGAGCGCATCGCGCGCTCTAATCGCGCCCTGGGGCTCATCACGGGCGACAGCCTGGCCCAGGTGGCTAGCCAGACGCTGCACAACATGGCCGCCGTGGGTTACGCCGTGCGCCTGCCGCTGTATCGTCCGCTGGTCGGCGACGATAAAAATGAAATCATGGATGCCGCGCGAAAAATCGGCACGCACGACATCTCCGCCGAACCGTTCCACGATTGCTGCCCCATCTTCATGCCGCGCAACCCCGCGCTGCACGCCTCCATCGAAGAACTCGACCAGGCCGAAAACGCCCTGAACATCGAGGGCCTGGTCCGCCAGGCGATCGACACCATGGCTATCGAGCGCTACCGCTACGCCGCCGGTCGCGTCGAAAAAGTGGAATCGTTCAAGTCCGCCGCGGTGTGAGCCAGTCAAATCACTTCCAGGAACTTTCAAACGAAACAGTCGCGGTCCAGCCGGCCAAAAATGCGGACCTAAAACAATCGGGGAGCTGTTGCAGCTCCCCGATTGGATCCGGCTTTTTGATTTCTTGTTTTTTGATTGTTGAGAGAGGTTACCAGCGTCCGCCGCCACCGCCGCCGCGATCGCCGCGGTCGCGGCCTCCACCACCGCCACGCCCACCACCTCCGCCAGGCCGGCCGCCACCACGTCCACCGCCTCCGCCGGGCCGCCCGCCACCGCCGCCCTCGCGAGGGGGACGCGCTTCGTTCACGACAATGTTACGGCCCATGAAATCCTGGCCATTCAATGCCTGTATGGCGCGGTCGGCTTCCTCGTCGCTGTTGACCTCGACAAATCCGAACCCGCGCGGTTGCCCCGAAAAACGGTCGCGCACCAAGGTGACATTTGCCGCAGTGACTCCCGTCTGAGAAAACAACTCGTTGACCTGCTCTTCTGTAGCCTGAAAGGGGAGATTACCGACGTAGAGTTTCTTCAATGCAAGACTCCTTCTGGCCGCGGCGATACGGACCCACGGAACCTGGGAGTGAAGAGGGCAGGGTCGAAATCGAGGAGGGCATCGGGCCGAGGCCCGTATCTATTCGACGAAGGACGCGCTTCGACTCCGGGCGAATCTTGCTCCAAATTCGCATCTGCGTCAACAGAAAGATATGTGTTTAACTATCTGTGCAATACAAGGTTCCAAATCATCCGGCAGGCCCCGCGAAGCCAGCAAAATCAAGCGATTTGATGATAGGATGCACCATCCCTGCTGAGGAGTTTTTCATTTCCATGCGCGGATTGATGATGGATTTTCCGCTGGTGGTGCCGGCGCTGCTGGAACGCGCGGGAGGAATTTTCGGCCCGGTAGAAATCGTGACGCGCCTGCCGGACCGCTCCGTGGCGCGCTCCACCTGGGGCCAGGTCTACCGCCGATCGCGCCGCCTGGCCAACGCCCTCATCGGGATTGGTCTTCACCGCGGCGACCGCGTGGCCACGCTGCTCTGGAATCAATCCGAACATCTGGAAGCCTATCTGGGCGTCCCGTCGGCCGGCGGCGTCCTCCATACGCTGAACCCGCGGCTGCATCCGGACGAAATCACGTACATCGCCAATCACGCGGGAGACAGGTTTCTGATCGTCGACGACGTGCTGTTTCCGATCTATGAAAAATTTTGCGACCGCGTGAAATTCGAGCGCGTGATCGTGGTGCCGTTTGGCGGCGGCGCAACACCGGCAGGCTGCCAGGGGTACGAGGAACTGCTGGCGAACGCGAGCGACAATTTCACCTACCCGCAACTCGACGAAAATGAAGCCGCGGCGATGTGCTACACCTCGGGCACGACGGGACGCTCCAAGGGCGTCGTCTATTCCCATCGCGCCATCGTGCTCCATTCGATGAATTGCGCCGGCGTCGATTCCTTCGGCATTTCGATGCGGGATACCGTGATGCCCGTCACGTCGCTGTTTCACGCCAATGGCTGGGGAATTCCCTTCACCTCGGCGATGGCCGGGGCCAAGGTCGTTCTGCCCGGGCCGTTCGCCGATGGCGAGGGCCTGCTCGACCTGATGGTGCAGGAGCGGGTAACCAAAACCACTGGCGTGCCCACGGTCTGGTTCGGCGTCCTGGAAACGCTGGAAAAAAATCCGGGGCGATGGAAATTTACCTGGCCGGTGCAAATGTACCTGGGAGGCGCGGCGACCTCGGAAGCGCTGATGCGCGGGTTCGACCGGCACGGGATTACCGTCGTGTGCTCCTGGGGCATGACAGAAACGACGCCGGTCGCGACGGTTTCGCTTTTGCGGCCCTACATGAATGGCTGGAGCGAAGACAAACAATATGCGCAGCGTTTGAAGCCGGGGATCCCACCTGCGTTCCTGGAAGTGCGCATCATGAAGCCCGACGGCACCGAGGCGCCGCACGACGGCGCGAGCGTCGGCGAAATTGAAGTGCGCGGGCCGTGGGTCGCGGCGTCCTACTACAACATGCCCGAAGAGGCGCGGAAGTGGTCGCCCGACGGCTGGCTACGCACCGGCGACATGGGCCACATGGACGAACACGGCTACCTCAAGCTGGTCGACCGCAGCAAGGACCTGATCAAGTCCGGGGGCGAATGGATCAGCTCGGTGGATCTGGAAAATGCCCTGATGGGACATCCCGCGGTGAAGGAAGCCGCCGTAATCGGCGTGCCGCACCCGAAGTGGCAAGAGCGTCCTCTCGCGGTGGTTGTGCTCAATCCAGGCGCTACTGCGCAGCCCGCGGAGCTTCGCGAATTTCTGACGGCGAAATTCGCGAAGTGGCAGTTGCCCGACGCGTTCGTGTTCGCAAACGAAATTCCGCGCACGTCGGTGGGAAAATTCCGCAAGACGGCACTGCGCGAGCAGTTCAGCGATTGGCGGTGGGAGAGCTGACGGCGTTCTCTCCGGCAAGACCACGAATCGGGTAGGACAGGATTTTTATCTGGAGGAAAGCGTTTGACTTCCGCTAGTACTGGCAGACGGCACCGGCACTGGCGAAAGTCAAAAGAAGACAGGCTGAAGCCTGTCCTACTTGTTTCATTACGTGCGGTAGCTGGCGTTGATGTGCACGTATTCCGCGGTGAAATCGCAGGTCCACATGCGGGCGATGCCGCGGCCGCGGTGCAGATCCACAGTGATGGAAACATTTTTTTTGAGCAGGCGCGCGTGCGCGTCGCTTTCATCGAGCGGCAAAGCGATGGAATAGGACTTGCCCTTCGGCGGGCCGTACACTTTCATTCCGGCCATCCAGATTTCCGCGCGATCGGGATGGAACGGCACGCCCGCGCGGCCGGCGGCGGCCAGAATACGGCCCCAGTTTGGATCGGCTCCGGCGAGCGCCGTTTTCACCAGCGATGACAAGGCGATCGTTTCCGCGACTTTTTTCGCCGCGGCGTCATTGGGCGCGCCTCGCACTTCGATTTCAACGACATGCCTGGCGCCTTCGCCGTCTTCCACGATCCCCAGGGCAAGCGCCTTGCACACCTTTTCCAGTGCGGACACGAACGCCGCGTATTCCGCGCCGCCCGCCTTCGTAATTTTCTTGGCGCCGCTGGCGCCATTGGCGAGCACGAGCAGCGTGTCGTTGGTGGAGGTATCTCCATCGACGGTAATGCAATTGAATGTGCGCCCGGTGACTTCGCGCAATGCGCGATCCAGAACGCGGGGAGCCACCGCGGCGTCTGTGACGACGAACGCCAGCATGGTGGCCATGTTGGGATGAATCATCCCTGCGCCCTTGGCGCATCCGGCGACACGAACGGTCTTTCCACCGATGGTGTATGTTGCCGTCGCTTGTTTCGTACGCGTGTCGGTGGTCATGATCGCGCGCGCGAGCCCATCAAAAGCTTTGGGGGACGATTCAAGCGAGGTCGCAAGTTCCGGAGCGGCGTCCAGGATGCGCTCGACCCGTAACGGTACGCCGATCACTCCCGTCGAGCAGACGACAACCTGTTTGGAGCGGCATTGGAGCAGCCTGGCGACGCGCTCGGCTGTGGCGCGCGAAGCCGCCATGCCGCCGGGGCCGACCGAGCAGTTCGCGTTCCCCGAATTCACGATCACGGCGCGCATGGCATTCCCCGACGCCTTTACGTGTGCCCGGGAAAGTACCACGGGCGGAGCCTGCACCAGATTCTGCGTGAATACGGCCGCGGCCGACGCCGGGACATCCGAAACAATCAGCGCTACGTCGAGCGAACCAGTATGGCCGCGCTTCTTGAGCCCGGCGGACACCGAGGAAAAACGAAACCCGCGCGGCAAGGCGCGGGACGATAGAGGACCAGTCATTTTTTCCATCACCCCAATAATTTTTCGTTCCGATTGATTGGCTCGGGTTGCCGGGCGCCGGCGTCCCGAGCCCGCCGGGACGCCCTACACCGCCGAAAGCGCCTTCTCCGTTCCGTTCACGACAGCGAGCAGATCGCGTTCGGGGCAAACCACCGCAACCGTGGCCACCAGCGTGCAATTGTGCTGCTTGGGGCACGTGACGCAATCGCGCTCGACTTTTTCCGGCACCATCTGCCGCGGACCGGGCGTGAAACCGTAAACGGAAAAAAAATCGGGCCTGTGCGTCACGGCAAACAGGCGCGCGATCTTGCGGCGGCGCGCCGTGTCCATGGCCGCCTTCATCAGGCGGTCCCCAACGCTGCGGCCATGCCCGCGTGCGTCGGGAGCGACGGCGAGCGAGCGGATCTCGGCAAGATGGGCGCCGTAAGGCTCCAGCGCCACACAGCCCAGCACCTTTTCCTCACCGTCGCGCTTTTCCACGAGCACCAGAAAGCGCGCGATATGTTCGCGGATTTCGGCTTCGGTGCGCGGGAGCAGCAAGCCCTCGCCGGCATAATGCGCGATCACGCGGTGCACCGCGGCCGCATCGCTGATTCGAGCCGTGCGCGCCCTCATGGGTTCGCCTCGATCGCGGCCAGGCGGTGTTTCGCCGCGGCGATGGCGTCACGGACGCGGCCGGGCGCGGTGCCGCCGTGTACATCGGGGCCGGCCAGCGCGGCGTCGAGCTTCAGCGCATCGTAAAAATCCGCCGCGAACAGCGGGGAAAATTTCTGCAGGGTCTCGATCGGCAGCGTGGAAAACGATTTTCCAGCTCGTTCGGCTTCGCGGACCACGTGCCCGACAATTTCATGCGCATGGCGGAACGGCGCGCCGCGGCGAACCAGATAATGCGCGGCTTCGGTGGCCAGCAGCGCTGGATCGGAAGCCGCTTCGCGCATGCGCGCTTCGTTCGGACGCGTGGCCGCGATGGCGCCGGCGGCGACGGTCAGCATGGCGAGGATCTGGTCGTGCGCTGCGAACACGGGTTCCTTGTCCTCCTGCAGGTCGCGCTGGTAGCTCGATGGAAGCCCTTTCATCGTGGTCAGCAGGGTATGCAGCGAAGCGGTGACGCGGCCCGTCTTGCCGCGCAGAAGTTCCCAGGCATCGGGATTTTTCTTCTGCGGCATCAGGCTGCTGCCGGTTGAGAATTCGTCGGGCAGGACGATGAAGCCGAATTCCTGCGACGCGAAGAGAACGAAATCCTCGGACATGCGCGAAAGGTGCGTGGCGATCACGGCCAGCGCGTAAAGATAATCGAGCGCGAAGTCGCGGTCGCTGGCGGCGTCCAGGCTGTTGGCCGTGGGGCGCGCAAAGCCCAGTTCGCGCGCGATGGCGCCGCGATCGATATCGAGCGAGCAGCCGGCCAGCGCGCCCGAGCCCATCGGGCAGGCATCGGCCATCGCGGCAGCCGCTTCGAGGCGGAGCGTATCGCGGAAAAACGCCTCGGCATGCGCGAGCAGGAAATGTGAAAACAGAATCGGCTGCGCGTGCTGCATGTGCGTCATGCCGGGCATGGGGACTCCCATGAATTTTTCGGCTTGCCCCACCAGCGCGGAAATCAACCGCGCCACGGCCGCGCGCGTTTCCCCCACCGACTCCATCACAAACATGCGGAAGTCCGTGGCGACCAGTTCGTTGCGGCTGCGGCCCGTGTGCAGCTTGTAGCCGACCGCGCCCAGGTATTCGACCAGTGCCGTTTCCACAAAATGATGCACGTCTTCGGCGGGCGATCCGCCCAGCCACGCGGGATCGTTCACCGCGCGCTCGGCAATTTTGTCCAGCGCGGCCAGCGTATCGTTCATTTCCTGGACGGAAAGAATTCCCGCCGAAACCAGCGCGCCCGCCCACACCCGGTCCACGGCCAGCTCGTACGGCAGCAGACGGCGGTCGAATGAGAACGACCGTTGAAACTGATAGAACAGTTCGTCGGGGGCGCGGTCAAACCGCCCGCCCCACAACCCGCCTGACGGGCGGGCAGGCTTTCTCGGCGGCTGCTCTTTTGGCGCGGCGCTCATTTTACTTTCGCTTCCTCCGGAATCGTTACCGGCAACGCGAACAAATTGATGAAGCCCTCGGCGTCCTTCGGGTTGTAGCCCGTCATGGCGAAGCTCGCGAGGCCCTTGCGGTACAGCGAATAGGGCGAAACGCGTTTGGTGACGGTGACATTGCCTTTGTAGAGCTTGAGGCCGACCGTGCCGGTCACGCGCTTCTGCGCTTCGGTAAAATAGGCGTCGAGCGCTTCGCGCTGCGGTGTAAACCACAGGCCGTAGTAGACCAGCTCGGCGTAGCGCAGCGAGAGCGCTTCCGAATAGTGCGCCGTCTCGCGGTCCAGGCACAGCGTTTCCAGTTCGCGGTGCGCGGCAACCAGCAGCGTGCCGCCGGGCGTTTCGTACGCGCCGCGCGATTTGATGCCGACCAGGCGATTTTCAACCAGATCGATTCGCCCGACGCCGTGCGCCGCGGCAAGCTTGTTCAGCTCATCGAGCAAAACGATCGCGGAACGTTTCTTGCCGTTGATCGATACCGGCGTGCCGCCCTGGAATCCGATTTCGACTTCCGCCGGCTTGTTCGGCGCTTTCGCCGGCGAGACGACCCACTGCCACATGGCTTCGTCGGGCTCGTTGGCGGGATCTTCGAGCACGCCGCCTTCATGGCTCAAGTGCCAGATATTGCGGTCGCGCGAGTAAATGTTCGCCTTGGTCTGCTCGATGGGGATGTTGTGCGTCTTGGCGTAGGCGATGGCGTCTTCGCGCGAGTTGATGCTCCACTCGCGCCACGGCGCGATGATTTTCACCTTGGGCGCGATGGCCTTGTACGCCAGCTCGAACCGCACCTGGTCATTGCCCTTGCCCGTGCAGCCATGCGCCACAGCGTCGGCGCCGGTTTTCAGGGCAATCTCCGCCTGGCGCTTGGCGATCACCGGCCGCGCCATCGAAGTGCCGAGCAGGTACTTGTGTTCATAGACCGCTCCCGCGCGCAGCGTCGGCCAGATGTATTCGGTCAGAAACTCTTCGCGCAGGTCCTCGATGGTCGCCGAGGAGGCGCCCGTGGCCAGGGCCTTGCGTTTGGCGGCTTTCAGATCCTCCTGCTGTCCAACGTCGCCGACCATGGCGATCACTTCGCAGCCGTACGTTTCCTTCAGCCAGGGAATAATGATTGACGTATCAAGTCCGCCTGAATAGGCGAGAACTACTTTCTTTGGCACCGGGTGTCCTTTCAGCTTAGGAGCATCAACAGGATGGCTTTCTGCACGTGCAGGCGGTTTTCCGCCTCGTCAAACACGATGGAGCGCGGCGACTCGATCACCTCGTCGGTCACTTCAGAACCGCGATGCGCGGGAAGGCAATGGAGAAATACGGCGTCGGACGCGGCCTGGGACATCAGCGTGGCGTTGACCTGATACGGCGCGAAGACTTCGGCGCGCGCTTCGGCCTCGCGTTCCTGGCCCATGCTGGCCCAGACGTCGGTGTAAACGGCCTGCGCACCGGCAACGGCTTCCTCCGGTGAGCGGAACAATTCGATGGTGCCCTGCGTGGCCACGGCAGTCTGCCGCGCCGCCGTGACGATTTTTGCGTCCGGTTCGTAGCCCGCCGGGGTCGCGATGCGCACGTGCGCGCCCACGCGCGCTCCGGCCACCATCAGCGAATGGCAGACGTTGTTGCCGTCGCCGACATAGGCGAACTTCAATCCGCGCGCGGAACCGAATTTTTCCTCGAGCGTGAAGAAATCGCAGAGCGACTGGCAGGGGTGATAGAGATCGGACAGCGCGTTGATGACCGGCACGCTCGCATGCTCCGCCAGAATTTGCAGCGCTTCCTGCGAAAACACGCGCGCGACGATCCCGTGCACCCAGCGCGACAGGCTCCGCCCGACATCGGGAATCGATTCGCGATCGCCCAGATGCATATCGGCGTGATCGAGAAAAATCGCCGTGCCGCCGAGGCTCACGATGCCGACTTCAAACGTGACGCGCGTGCGCAGCGACGGTTTTTCAAAAATCATCGCCAGGAAGCGGCCGGCCAGAGCGTCCTTGTAGCGCTCCGGATGCGCTTTGACGTCCGCGGACAGGCGAAACAATTCGCGCACGTGCGCGGCGTTCCATTCCGTGCCGGTCAGAAGATCGGAAGATAGGCTCAAGGCTTGGGCCTGCGCATTCATGTTCACCTCGCAGCCGCAAGCGTCAGGGCCGCGGCAGTGCCAGAGGGTACGGCCGCCGACTTGGCGGGCCGCTCGGTCTTTGCGAGAACCGATTCGATCTTCGAGAGTCCTTCCTTCACCTGCTGCGCGGTTAAAATATACGGCGGCAGAAAGCGCAGGATGTGTTCGTGCGTACAGTTGATGAGCAGGCCCTGCTGCAGCGCTTCGGCAACGTACCGAGCGCCTTCCACGTCCAGGTCCATGCCGAGCATCAACCCTTCACCGCGAACTTCGCGTATAAAATCAAATTTTGCGGCCAGTTTTTCGAGGCCCGCGCGCAGTTCCGCGCCGCGCGCCCGCACGTTGGCCAGCAAATGCTTCCGCTCGACCGTGTCGAGGAACGTCAAACCCGTGGCGCACGTCAGCGGGCCTCCGCCAAACGTCGAACCATGCAGGCCGGGTGAAAACGAAGCGGCAAACTCCTCGCGCGCCAGAAACGCGCCGAGCGGTAGCCCTCCAGCCAGCGGTTTTGCGACGACAACCATGTCCGGCAACCCGGTCAGGCGCTGGTAGGCAAACGCGCGCCCCGTGCGCCCCAGGCCGCACTGAATCTCGTCGGCAATGAGCGCGGCGCCGTGCTGCGTGGCCAGTTCGCGGGCGCGCTTCCAGAACGCATCGCTGACGGGATAAATTCCGCCTTCGCCTTGAATCGGCTCGATGACAATCGCGCAAACCTCGTCGGTAAATTTGGATTCCAGGTCGGCCACGTCATTGACGCGGATAAAATCCACTCCCGGCACGAGCGGCTCGAACGGCTCCCGGTATTTCACCGGATGCGTGATCGAAAGCGCGCCGAACGTGCGCCCGTGAAAAGAATGTTCCAGCGCCAGGAAACGCGTCTTGGTCGCGCCGCCGGGCTTCACCTTTGCGGCGATGCGCGCGAGCTTCAGCGCGCCTTCCACCGCTTCGGAACCGCTGTTGGTGAAAAATGCGCGGTCCATGCGCGACCATTTCGCCAGCCGGGCCGCCAGCGGCCCTTGAAACGGGTTGTGAAACAGGTTCGAGACGTGCACCTCGCGCCCCGCCTCGCGCCGTATCGTTTTCACCAGGTCCGGATAGGAATAGCCGAGCGCATTGACCGCGATCCCGCCCAGAAAATCGAGATATTTCTTTCCACGCTGATCGAACACGTAGCAGCCGCGCCCGTGCGTGAAGATCAGGTCGGAGCGCTTATAGGTGTTCATCAAATGGCGTGAAGCGTCGCGCAAGATGGACTTCTGCGCGGCTTCGGCAAAGGAAGCCTTCTTGTTCGATTTTGCGGATTTCGATTTCACCGTGCTGCGTTTCACCGTTCTGGCTGTCACCGGGCAACCCCCGCGGCGCTGGCGGGAAATTCCGGCGTGACGCGCGTGCCGGGAAACCGCGAGCCGTTGGCCGCGGCCAGCAGCCCTTTGGGCACCGACCCGCCGACGATACGCACCTGCGAAACTCCCGCGGAGAGCGCGCGCTTGCACGCTTCCAGTTTCAGAATCATCCCGCCGGAAACTTTATTCTGCCGGATCAGATCCTCGGCCTCGCCGGTGGAAACCACCTTCAGGACCTTCGAGCCGTCCAGCACGCCGGCCACGTCGGTGAGATAGATCAGCCGGTCGGCGTGAATGTATTCGGCGCAGGCGGCCGCCATGTGATCGGCATTGATATTGTAGAGCTCCCCGTCCGGGCCGAGCCCCATGCAGGACGCCACCGGCACGATGCCCGCCTTCCAGAACGACTCCAGGAATTCCAGATTTACACCGGTCAAATAGCCGACAAAACCCAGGCCGCCGACCACTTCGTCGTGCATCATGGGCTCGGCCAGGAAGCAACTGGCATCGGACGCGCAAATGCCCACGGTGGGCTGCCCGGCGGCGGAAATCGCGCCGGCGAGCCGCTTGTTGAGCAGGCCGCCCAAAACCATTACGGCAACGTCGCGCGTTTCGCGATCGGTCACGCGCAGCCCGTTGATAAACCGGCTTTCAATGCCCATGCGCTTCAGCGTGGCGGTGAAAATTTTTCCGCCGCCATGCACCACCAGAATTTCGTGGCCCTGGTGAGCGAGCTGCGCCACCTGCCGCGCCAGCGTTTCCATCGCCGCCGCGTCATCCAGTAATTGTCCGGCTACTTTGACGACCATTCTCATCTGAGTCCCGTGGCCTCCTCGATGCCCAGCATCGTGTTCATGTTCTGCACAGCCTGGCCCGCGGCGCCCTTGCCGAGATTGTCAAGACAGCTCACCACCGCGAGGCGCCGCCCCGCGGGATCGATCGCAAAACCAATATCGCAAAAATTCGTGTGCGCCACGTGCTGCAGCTCAGGCAGCTTCCCGGCCGGCCAGATGCGCATCATCGGGCGGTCCGCATAGAATTTGCGGTAGAGCGCTTCCACTTCCGCCGCCGTATGCGGCTCGGAAAACCACACGTAAAGAGTGGACAGGATGCCGCGCGCCACCGGCAGCAGGTGCGTCGTGAAAACGATGTCTTCGCCGTCGATGCCGGTGTGGTCGGTCACTTCCGGCGTGTGCCGGTGCGAGAACAATCCGTAGGCGCGCAGATTTTCATCCACCTCGACGAATTGCATCTCGCGCTTCGGTTCCTTGCCCGCGCCCGTGGCTCCGGACTTGCAATCGCAGACGATGCCGCGCTCCTGCGCGATCCAGCCCGATTCCACCAGCGGCCGCAGACCGAGAATCACGCTGGTCGGATAACAGCCGGGATTTGCCACCAGTTGCGCGTCCGGCAATTGATCGGCATAGAGTTCCGGCAAGCCGTAAACCGCTTCCTCCGCCAGTTCCTTCGGAGGCGCCGGCAACTTGTACCACTGCGCGAAGGTTTCCGGATTGTGGAAGCGGAACGCGCCGCTCAAATCCACCACGCGCAGCCCGGCCTTCAGCAGTTGCGGCGCCAGTTCCAGCGAGGCTTCGTGCGGCGTCGCCAGAAATACCGTGCCCGCGCCGCTTGCGGCCACCGCATCCACCGAAAACGTCGCGCAAGGCGCTTCGCCCCAGCCGCGCAAGCGCGGAAAGATCTCGGAGAGGCACTTGACGTGCGCCGAGCTCTCGCGCAGATAAAAAGTCGGTTTTTGAATTTTCGGATGCCGCAGCAGGATTTGGGCCAGCTCGAAACCCGCATAGCCCGTTGCCCCGACTACGGCGACCCGTTGCGGGTCGCTCATCGGAGTAGATCCTCCATGCGTTTCTGGACGGCCACGCGCGCCTGGCGCGACGGCGTAATCACCAGAACCGTGTCGTCCCCGGCAATCGTGCCCGCCACTTCCTTGTACTTTTCGGCGTCCAGCGCGGCGGCCAGCGGCTGCGCGCCCGAAGGCGGCGTCTTCAGCACGAGCAGGTTGAACGCGGGGCGCAGGTCCACCAGAAACTCCCGCAGGGCGCGGCCCAGCGGCGGCAGAGGCGCCACAGCTTCCTCGCCGTTGGCGAGGGGCTTGTAGCCGTCCGTGGTCTTCACCAGCTTCAGCTCGGAGACATCCCGCGACAGCGTCGCCTGCGTCACGCGCACCTTCACGTGCGAGAGGCGCTTGCGCAACTCATCCTGGCTCGAGATCGGTTCGCTCGTGATGAGTTTCAGGATCTGTCCTTGCCGGTACCGTTTTTGTGCGTTGAGTCCCATATGCGTTAAAGATTATACAGACAACTGCATAATTATGCGTAGGATATCCGGTGGCTGTCAATCCATATTTTGGATTGTTCCATCATTTTCTTCGAACCGTTTCCGCCCCGGCAAACCCCGCCCAAAGCCCGCCAAGATTGACGCGCGCCGCCGCGCGCCGTAAGATTCCGCCGCCTGGAGATGACAGTGCCCAAGTCTAAAATCCCCTGGAAATCCCTGCTCGCCGTCGCCCTCTTGGCCGCCGCGCCACTTTCCGGCTGCAACAGCAAGCAAGCTGGCCCGCCGCCGGCCGGCGAACTCGCCGAACCGCCGCTGGACCAGCAAATCGAGCAAAAACTCGATCCCTTGACCAAACAGGACGTGGAACTTTACCTGAAAGTGATGCGCGCGGCCGCCGCGCGCGTGAAAAATCCCGCGCCGGGCGATAAAACGGCCCTGGAAGACGCGAAAAAGATCCTTGCGGGCCGTGCTTTCGGGCGCATCCCCACTCCGGACGACGTGAAAACCCTGGAGCGAGCCAACCGGGTGGCGCTTTCGATGGATCAGATTGTGGCAGAGGAGATGAAACTCGATGCCCGCACGTATCGCGGCATCGCGGAGGCTGTCGAATCCGTCGTGCCCAACCCCGCGCTCGGACCCGCCTCCGGCAAAGCCGCGACCCCTGCTCCAGAACATCCGCTTTCGCCCTTGGAAATTCGCTTGCGCGAAGTCAACGCCGCAAACAGGAAATTTCTCGCCCCCGATCGCGAGGAGATCCAGAATTTGATCAAGATTGTGCGCAATCCCGCCAATCTTCCCACTTCCGCGCACCATCCAGGTTGAGTAGCGCAGGTTTTAGCCTGCGGATTTTAGATCTGTCCACGCGTCAAGACCCTGCTAACACTCCGCGAGTGGAAACCTGCGCCACCACAAATTGCAGCGAGTTGAGCCCGGACGAACCGAGGTGTTATTCTCGGCAGTATGAACAATCCTCCCATCCGGCCGCTGGCCGATGCCTCCCCCGAGACGCGGTACCAGGCGCTTCTGGAAGTGGCGGAAGCGATCGCGCAGCATCGCGATCTGGGGGAACTGTTTCACGAACTGGCGGCGCGGCTGCATCGCGCGGTGGAATTCGATTATCTCAGCATGACCCTGCACGACGCCGCGCGCAACGTCATGCGCCTGCATATCCTCGAGGCGGAAAAACCCGGAAAAATACGGCCCGGAGCCGAATTCCCCATTGGCGAGACGCCTTCCGGTTGGGTCTGGGAAACGCAGCAGCCGTTTGTCGTGGACGACACGCTGCAGGAAACGCGTTTCCCGGCCCTGCTGCAGATTCTGCGTGAAAACGGAGTGCGATCGTCCTGCTCGGTTCCCCTGACCACGGCGCAGCGACGCCTGGGCGTGTTGAGCTTCGGACACGGCACGCCGCAAGGGCATTCTGAAAGCGAGGTCGCGTTTCTGCAGCAAGTGGCGCGGCAGGTAGCCGTGGCGGTGGACAACGCGCTCAACATAGAGCGCGCGCAGGCCTACCAGCGGCAACTGGCCCAGGAGCGCGATCACCTGCGCGTTTTGCTGGAAGTGAACAACGCCGTCGTTTCCAAGCTCGACCTGCACGCCCTGTTGAACGCCATTTCCGCTTCCCTGCGCCGCGTCATTCACCATGAGTACACGAGCCTGGCCCTGTTCGAGCCGGCCACGAATCAGATGCGGGTCCTGGCCCTGGATTTTCCGCAGGGCAAAGGATTCATTCGCGAAGAAATGCTCGTGCCCCTGGACGGCTCGATCACCGGCCACGCTTTTCGCAGCCGCAAGCCGCTCGTGCTGGACCATGCGGGCATCGATGGATTTGAATCGCTCACCTCGCGCCTGCTGCGGAACGAAGGCGTGCGCTCGGTCGTCTGCATGCCCCTGCTCACGCATGACCGCGTTCTCGGCACGCTCAGTCTGGCCAGCCTGCGCGACGCCGCCTTCCAGCAAGGCGACGTCGACCTGCTCGTGCAGGTGGCCGGGCAGGTGGCCATCGCCGTGGAAAACGCCCTCGCCTTTCAGGAAATCGGCGAGCTGAAGAACAAACTGGCCCAGGAAAAACTGTACCTCGAGGATGAAATTCGCTCGGAAATGAATTTCGAGGAAATTGTGGGCGAAAGTCCGGCGCTGCGTCTGGTGCTGAAGGAAGTGGAAACCGTGGCCCCCACCAACTCGACCGTGCTCATCCAAGGAGAAACCGGCACGGGCAAAGAGCTGATCGCGCGCGCCATCCATAACCTGAGTCCGCGGCGCGAACACACTTTCGTAAAAGTCAACTGCGCCGCGATTCCCGCCGGTCTGCTGGAATCGGAATTATTCGGACACGAGCGCGGTGCCTTTACCGGAGCGATTGCGCAGCGCCTGGGCCGGTTTGAACTTGCCAACGGCGGAACGATTTTTTTGGACGAAGTCGGGGACATCCCGCTCGAGCTGCAACCCAAACTCCTGCGCGTGCTGCAGGAACAGGAATTCGAACGCCTGGGAAGCACGCATTCGGTTCGCGTGGATATCCGTATGGTCGCCGCCACCAATCGCGATCTGGAAGAGATGGTGGCCGCGCGCGCCTTTCGCAGCGATCTCTATTACCGCCTGCGCGTGTTCCCCATTGTCCTGCCGCCTTTGCGCGAGCGGCAGGAAGACATTCCCGCGCTGGTGCGGTATTTTGTTCAAAAATACGCGCGCCGCATGAGCCGCGCGGTCGAAACCATTCCCGCCGAAACGCTCAATGTGTTGGTGCGCTACGCCTGGCCGGGGAATATTCGCGAGCTTGAAAATCTGATTGAGCGCGCGGTGATCGTCTCACCCGGTCCAGTGCTTCGCGTGCCTCTGGGCGAATTAAAGCTTCCTCAGGAACCTGTCGAGGACACCCTCACGCTGCGTGCTGCCGAGCGCGAACATATCGTAAAGGCCCTGGAGGCGACCAATTGGGTTCTGGCGGGTCCCCGCGGTGCAGCAGCTCGTTTGGGTATGAAACGGACTACACTGCAATCGAGAATGCGAAAGCTCGGAGTAGTCCGCAGTCGCTAGACTTATGAACGAATTACGAAATTAATGCCGACATATCGGCATATGCCCATATATCGTCTTTTCCATTTTTGGCATTCCTTCCAAGTCTAATTTTTATATCCGAATGAATATTCCATAACATTGAAAACAATGTACTTATAATAAGTGTCCATATATCGGCATTTTGGCATTTGACATGCTATTATGTGTATCTCCGCATTTTTGTGTCGGTATCCAATTGGAAAGAAGGGGTAATGCTCAGGGTCACCGTAACCAAGGAAGATGCCCTTGAAATTTGGGAGTTGGAAGGAAAACTCTCAGGCGAATGGGTTAAAGAACTTGAGCGGTGTTGGAAGCAAGGCTCTGGCAAGCCGGGGATTGCCATCCAAGTGCATCTCAAAGCAGTCAGTTACATCGATGCAGCGGGAAAGCAGTTACTGACGGAAATGCACGAACAGGGAATAGAAATCAAGGGGTGCGGGTGCATGACCCGGGCCGTGGTGGAAGAGATCGTGGGGGACGTAAGGGCTCGCTGACGGGGCGAGAGTTTTTCAAGTCTTGCGATGGGCATTGTATTTGTCCCGCTGAATGCCGATAGAGGGTGGGACGGGCCATGGGGACCGTCCATGGTTGCCCACCAATCGGCAGCGCGCGCGTCTAAATGGCCATTGGGAATTTTTTAGAAAATTAGAAACGCCCGGGATTCATAAAAGTAAAGGCCTCAATTTATAAGCGGGTTTGTTCGGCAGAAGGGGGAAGGAATCATGAATCAGGAACGCCATTTTGCGGCAGGGGAATCTGTAATGGGCGTGGATGCAGAGCTGAATCTGAGCGAACAGAGCGAGGAAGAATTAATCGAGCGCGGCTTGCAAGGCGACGCGCGAGCCCTCGACATTCTATTCACTCGAAATACGCGCGCGTTGTATCAAACCGCCCTTCGCGTGCTCGGCAATCCGGAAGATGCCGAAGAGGCGTTGCAGGAAGGCTTGCTTTCCGCGTACCGCAATTTGCCGCGATTCGAGCGGCGATCACAATTTTCGACCTGGCTGACTCGGATCGTCATCAACGCGGCGCTGATGCGGCGACGAAGCAAGCGTTCGCGCCCGGCCATTTCGCTGGATGACTGTATGCTGGATGGCGAGGTGCCACTGGCCGAGCGTTTCGCCGATGAAAGCCCGAATCCCGAACAGATCTATGCCGGAACGGAATTGCGCGACCGCGTGAGCACGAAGCTTGCGGAAATTTCTCCATTGCTGCGGACCGCGTTCTGGCTGCGGGAAATCGAAGGGCTTTCCGCGGAAGAGGCGGCGCAAGTACTGGGAGTTTCGCGCAACACGCTCAAAGCCCGGCTGTGGCGCGCGCGCCAGGAACTGGCCGTCCGGCTGGGTCTGGCACTGGATGGGACACTCGCGCCGGCAACCTAGCACCCAACTTAGCCTCCAACCTGGCGTCCAACCTACCGTCAAAGATACCTGCACGAAAATACGAAAGCTGAGCGCACGGCGATCGCCGCCGATTGCGGCGGTATTGCGGCCGGGTTCCCGAGAATCCAGCTTGTCGCGTGCGGCAGGAGGCGTTATCCTTCATCGATATTGCCAAGGAGGCAAACTTTCATGAAAGCATGGGGAATATTCGCGCTCGCGGTCCTGATGTTGCCGGCTGCAGCGAATGCGCAAGATGCAGCATCGATACCCAATCCGATTACATCGCTGCTCAAACAGCAGGTGGTACGCTACGGAAAATTTCAGGTCGAGGCGGCCGAAGCGATGCCGGCGAACAAGTACACGTTCAGCAGCACGCCGGAAACCAGGACGTTCGCGCAACTCATCGTGCATGTCACGCAATTCAACGACATGATGTGCGCTCGCGTCTCGGGCATGACGGCTCCCGACATCAAGAACCTCAAGGATACCGACAGCAAGGAAGCGCTGGTGGCCGCAATCAAAGATTCGTTTGATTTCTGCACGAAAGCGCTGAACGGGCTGGATGATTCGACGCTGGGACTACCCGCCGGAAAGCTGGGGCCGAATAACCTGTCCCGGGGCGGAGCGATCGTGATTTTGGGGGAAGACTGGTTCGATCATTACGGCACGATGGCGATTTATCTGCGCCTGAACGGGATTCTCCCGCCTTCCGCGCAGCGTTCCGGCATGAAAAACATGGGAAACATGAAAAAAATGTAAGCGCCGCACGGATCCAGGAAGTACCGTCCGTGCCTTGCGCGGCGGCCAGTTGCAGCCGATCTCAGGCGCCGCGCAAGCGCATACACCCCTGCCATGAAGTGAAATCGCTAAGCTGGGTTGATGTTTGCTGCCGCGATCTACTTCGCGCCAGCCGCTACGCGAGCGGCCGCGGTTGCGCCGGCCTTCTTGCTGCGACGCCGGGGCTTCGTGGGACGTTCGGGAGCTTCGCCGACCAGTTCCATGGACATCAGGCCGGTGACGAACTTTTTAAGGCCAACGCTGTCGAAATCGATGCTCGTGCGTTCACCATCGGATTCAGCCACGATTCCAAATCCATACTGCTCATGCTTGACACACTGCCCTTCGGAGAGAACCTGCACAACTGCCTCCTTGTTTGATACTGGCAACTTCGGAGCAATTCCTGCGAGGAGCAAGTCCGCCCCGGCATTGCGGGACGGACCCACGTTTGTCCACCTAGAGGCCGGTCACGTTCTCCGCCTGCAAGCCCTTGGGGCCGTTGCGGACCTCGAATTCAACAGCCTGCCCTTCGTTCAGCGATTTGTATCCATCCATTTGAATTGCTGAAAAATGGACGAACACGTCCTCGCCGGACTGCCGCTGTATGAATCCATAGCCCTTACTGGCGTTGAACCACTTCACTACTCCTTGTTCTTTCACTGCGACTACCTCGCATTAAGCTATTTGAGCTTCTCGTTCTGACCTGTGCACCTCGCGGGGCGGGGGGCGGGTCCTCGACTGCCTCTATCCCGTAGAAACAAATGGCCGCAAGATTGGCCTTGCAGCCTAGTTAAACGAGTTAAAAGGAATCGCAAGAGCAACAAACGCAATGTAATTTTACCAAAATGAGGCATTTGTTGTCCAGATACAAGCCGCCTGCAAAAGGGGCGCTTGCAGGGCCTTGCACCATAACATAACTAATCTGTTTTCAATATGTTACAAAAAATAAGCGCGCGCCAGCCCATCTCCCTACGCCTGCCGATGATGCTCCCGGGCAACTTGTGCGCGTGGCAATCTGCGGCTTGGCCTTTTCGTGCAGCAGCCAATGGGCGTACTCTTTCTGCTTGGCCGTATTACAAGGAGTAGAAACGTCCCACCCATGCGCCGCCACTCCCTCATCGAGTACCTTGGCGAATCCTTCCGGCATGGCCACGACGTTGCTTTCGTTCAGCGCTCCGGCTACCGGACCGTGCGCTGGAGCTATCGCGACGTAGCAGGGGTGGCGGCTCAATTTGCCAGGGAGCTGGAAAACCGAAAAATCGAGCCGGGCGACCGGGTTCTACTGTGGGGGCACAACTCGGCGGAGTGGATCGCCGCGCTTTTTGGCTGCCTCATGCGCGGCACCGTCGTCGTTCCTTTGGATCAGGGAGCGACGGCAGACTTTGCCGAGCGCGTGGCGCAACAGGCCGGCGCCAAGCTTCTGGTCACCGCGCGGGAGAATGCCCGAGCGGGCGAGCAGCGCCCCACGATAACCCTTGATTCGCTGCGCGAGGCGGTCTCGCGCCACAGTCCCGAACCGTACGCTTCCCCTCCACTGGACCGTAAGTCCATTGCGCAGATCATCTTCACGTCCGGGGCGACGGCCGAACCGAAGGGCGTGGTCATCTCTCATGGGAACATCCTCGCCAATCTCGAGCCGCTCGAAGCGGCCATGCAGCCCTACCTCAAGTGGGAGCGCCTGGTCCATCCTCTGCGCTTTCTGGATCTGGTGCCGCTAAGCCATATCTTCGGCCAATTCATGGGCGTGTGGGTGCCGCCGCTGCTGGGGGCAACCGTTATTTTCCAGGATGCGCTGAACCCTGCGGAAATTATTTCCACCATCCGGCACGAGCGCGTTTCGGCGCTAATTGCCGTGCCGCGCGTGCTGGAGGCGCTCCGGGGCAAGATCGAGCGCGATTTGGAAGCTGCGGGGACACTGGAAACATTTCAAAAGGATTTCGACCGCTCGGCGAATGAAAATTTTCTCCGCCGCATGTGGCGGTTCAGGGAAATTCATCGCCGGTTCGGCTGGAAATTCTGGGCGGTGATCTCCGGCGGCGCGACGCTTGACGCAGAGACGGAATTGTTCTGGGGGCGCATCGGGTTCGCCGCGATTCAGGGTTACGGAATGACGGAGACGACTTCCCTGGTGAGCGTGAACCATCCGTTCCGGATCGGGCGCGGATCGATCGGGAAAATTCTGGAAGGCCGCGAAGTAAAACTGGATGCAAACGGCGAAATCCTGGTGCGCGGAGAAAATATCGCGGCGGGCTACTGGGAGGGCAGCGGCATTCGGCCGATGGCCGCCGAGGGAGAGGATGCGGGATGGTTCCGCACGGGCGATTTGGGGGCCCTGGACGCGGAAGGAAACCTGTATTTCAAGGGACGCAGGAAAAGCGTCATCGTCACGCCGGCGGGCATGAACGTGTACCCGGAAGACCTGGAAGCACGGTTGCGCCGCGAACCTGAAATCAAGGATTGCGTGGTTGTGGGAATCGAACGCGGAGGAAACGCCGAACCCTGCGCTGTGTTATTGATGCGCGACGGCCAAAAAATGAAGCTGCCGGACCGCGCGGCGGAGATTGTCACGCGCGTGAACCAATCCCTGGCGGAATATCAGAAGATGCGATCCTGGTTTCTGTGGTCCGAGACGGATTTTCCGCGCACGGCAACCGGAAAACCCAAACTGGCCGAAATTCGCGCCGCCGTCCACGCGCAATGGGAAACTGGAAACGCCGCCGCGTGCCGGCCGGGCACCACCGGCGGCATCGCGGAGTTGATCGCCCAGATGCAAGGCCGGATGCAGGGTCCGATGCAGGGCCCTATACAGGGCAAGGGCAAGGAAGTTGAATCCAGCGCAAATCTCGAAAACGACCTGCACCTAAGTTCGCTCGATCGTGTCGAGTTGTTGGGCGCCCTCGAAGACCGCTACCAAGTCGACCTGAACGAAACTCGGTTTACCTCCGCAAGAACCGTGGGCGAACTCGAGAGCCTGGTGCGCGAATCCTCTACCGTTCGTTCGGAATTCACATTTTCCCGCTGGGCGCAACGCTGGCCGGTGACGTGGATTCGCGCATTTTTCTATTACCTGCTGACCTGGCCTGCGACGCACCTGATGGCTCATCCCCGCGTCTTCGGGCGCGAGAATTTGCGTGGCGTGAAAGGCCCCGTGCTGGTGATCTGCAATCACGTGATCTATCTGGATGTGGGGTTTGTGCTGGCCGCGCTGCCTCTGCGGCTGCGCCATCGCCTGGCAGTGGCCATGGGCGGGGAGCGTCTGGCGGAAATGCGCCAGCCGCCGGGCGAATGGTTTTTTCTGCGGCGCTGGCTGCACTGCATGAATTATTTTCTGGTCGTTTCGCTGTTCAACGTGTTTCCGTTGCCCAAGAGTTCCGGCTTCCGCGAAAGTTTCCGTTTTGCCGGAGAACTTGCCGACCGCGGCTGGAGCATCCTCGTATTTCCCGAAGGCGAACTCACGCCGGACGGCAAGTTGCAGGCGTTTCGCGGGGGTATCGGCCTGCTCACCGATAATCTGAAGCTTCCAGTTGTGCCCATGCGCATCGACGGCGCGTACGAAATCCGCGAAGCGCATCGGCTGTTCAACCGCCCCGGGCGCATACAGATCCATATCGGCAAGCCCGTGGAATTTCCCGCAGCGCCGGACCCGCAGGAGATCGTGCACAACCTCGAACAGCGTGTCGCGGAATTGGGCGAGTGACCGGACGGTTTTAGTAGGACAGGCTTCAGCCTGTCGGGTTTTGTGAATGGATGATGACTAGAATCAAACAGGCTTCAAACCGCCGGGTTTTGTGGAGAAACGTTAATCAAAATCAGACAGGCTGAAGCCAGCCGCGCGCTGTGGGCGGGCTTGAAGGAAAATCTGACAGGCTGAAGCCTGTCCTACGCCTCGGCGTTGGCGCGGATCTGCTGCCAGCGTTTCGGGCGTTTCTTCATGTCGAGAATTTTTTTGCGTAGGCGAATGGATTTTGGCGTGACCTCGACAAGTTCATCGTCCGCGATGAATTCGATGGCCTGTTCGAGGTTCAGCTGGCGGTGCGGGATCAGGCGGATGGCCTCATCAGCGCTGGACGCGCGCATGTTGGTCTGCTTCTTTTCTTTGGTGACGTTGACGTCCATGTCGGCGTCGCGCGAGTTTTCGCCGACGATCATGCCTTCGTAAACTTCCTCGCCCGTGCCGATAAACAGTTCGCCGCGCTCCTGCAGATTCCACAGGGCAAACGCGGTCGAGTGTCCCGAGCGATCCGCGACCAGAGCGCCGGTGGGTCGCGTGGCCATTTCGCCGCCGTATTCGGTCCAGCCTTCAAACAGCGCGTGCAGCAGCACCGTGCCGCGCGTATCGGTGAGCAGCTGCCCGCGCAGACCGATCAGGCCGCGCGAAGGGACGGTGAACTCCATGCGCACCCATCCCGAACCGTGATTCACCATCTTGCCGAGTTCGCCGCGGCGGCGTCCGAGCGACTCCATCACCACGCCGACAAACGTTTCCGGGCAATCGACCACCAGGCGCTCGAGCGGTTCGAGTTTTTTGCCGTTTTCCTCGCGCACGACGATTTCCGGCTTGCCGACCATCAGCTCGTAGCCTTCGCGGCGCATCGTTTCGATCAGGATCGCGAGCTGCAATTCGCCGCGCGCGAACACACGAAACACGTCGGTGGTTTCCGAGTCCGTGATGCGCAGTGAAACGTTGGTGAGCAGTTCCTTCTGCAGGCGCGCGCGCAGATCGCGCGACGTCACCCACTGGCCTTCGCGGCCGGAGAGCGGACCGGTATTGATCGTGAAATTCATCGCCAGCGTCGGCTCGTCGATTACCAGCGGCGTGAGCGGCGCCGGATTTTCGACGTCCGTGATGCTCTCGCCGATCTCAATCCCTTCGACTCCGGCAACGGCGACCAGGTCGCCGCAGGGTACCGCTTCGGTTTCGTCGCGATCCAGGCCGCGGAAGGTATACAGCTTGGTGATGCGCGTGGGCACGATTTCGCCCGAGCGCTTGGCGATGCCCACATCGGCGCCGCGGCGCAACGTGCCGTTGAAGACGCGCCCGATGGCGATACGCCCGAGGAAATCGCTGTAGTCCAGGTTCATGACCTGCGCCTGCAGCACGCCGTCCGGATCGCCCTTCGGTTCGGGGATCGCGGAGACAATGGTTTCAAACAGCGGCTGGAGATTCGTCGATCCATCGTCCAATTTCCGGTGCGCGACACCCGTCTTCGCGTTCGTGTAGAGCACGGGAAAATCGAGCTGGTCTTCGGTGGCTTCCAGGTCAATGAAGAGGTCGTAGATTTCGTCGAGCACGGCGGCCGCGCGCGCGTCAGGACGGTCGATCTTGTTGAGCACGATAATGGGTAGCAGCTTGGCCTGCAGTGCTTTCTGCAGGACGTAGCGCGTCTGCGGCAGCGGGCCTTCGCTGGCGTCCACCAGGAGGAGCACGCCATCCACCATTTTCAGGGCGCGCTCGACTTCCCCGCCAAAATCGCTGTGCCCGGGCGTATCCACAATGTTGATTTTCGTGTCGTGGTAAAACAGCGCCGTGTTTTTCGCCAGGATGGTGATGCCGCGCTCGCGCTCGAGGTCATTCGAGTCCATCACGCGCGTCACGACGACCTGATTGTCGCGGAAGACGCCGCTCTGGTGGAGCATGGCGTCCACCAGCGTGGTTTTTCCGTGGTCCACGTGGGCAATGATGGCGATATTGCGAATTTGCGGCATAAAAACCTTACTTTCTCTTTGAGAGTCATTTCGGTGCAGCGATGCAAACAAGAAGCGCTGCAAGTGCCACCTTGCAGCCCCCACGTTCGATTCCGAGAGGAATTACAAGTGCATCCGAGACCCTAAGAATACCACAGCACTGCGTTTCCGTCACCGGCGGCGTGTTTGGCGGCATTCCGGATGGAACCCCGTCATCTGCCCGAGCATCATACGGAAAGATTCCTGGGGTAGAATCCTATGAGGCACAGGAGGAAAAGCTTGCGCAAGTCAATGAAACTGACGGCTTTGCTGGTGCTGACGTTTGCGCTGACCTGGGTGGCCGCCCCGCAGTCGGATTGGTCCGCGCCGAACCCGGCAGTGGTCAGCAAATTCGAACAGGAGGGACTGCAGCACTCCCACGTCATGGAAGTGATGAGCTACCTTGCGGACGTGTATGGCCCGCGCCTGACCAATTCCCCGAACATCCGCGAAGCCGGTGAATATGCCGTCAAGACGCTGGATTCGTGGGGCCTGTCGAACGTGCGCGAGGAATCGTGGGGTCCATTCGGGCGCGGCTGGTCGAGCGAATTGTTTGAAGCCAATGAGATTGCCCCGCGTCGGTTTCCGCTGATCGCATTCCCCAAAGCGTGGACTCCGGGAACGAACGGGCCCGTGACCGCCGAAGCGGTGTACGCAAAAATTGAAAAAGAAGGGGATTTCCGCACGTACCGGGGAAAACTCAAAGGCAAATTCGTGCTGACCGCGCCGATGCGCCCGGTCAAGGCGCATTTTGAGGCGCTGGGCCACCGCTTCACCGATCAGGAACTCGCGAAGCTGGCGCAACCGCCGAAACCACCGCGCCTGGACCGGGCCGCGCGTGACCTCCGGCGTAAGCAACGGGAATTCAACGAAAAACTCCTGCGCTTCCTGACCGAGCAAGGCGCGGCTGCGTGGCTGGAACCTTCACCGCACGATGGAGGCACGATCACCGTGACCGCCGGCGGTTCCCGCGATCCCAAGGCCCCCATGGTGCTGCCGCGCGTGGCCGTGGCCATCGAGCATTACGGGCGCATCCTCCGCATGCTCGAGAAAAATATTCCCGTGACACTGCGGATCAACATCGACAACCGGTTTTATGACGACGATCTCAATTCCTTCAACATTCTGGCGGACATCCCGGGCACGGACAAAGCCGATGAACTGGTGATGCTCGGCGCGCACCTGGATTCCTGGGCCAGCGGCACCGGAGCCACCGACAACGCCGCGGGCTCCGCCGTGATGATGGAGGCCATGCGCATTTTGAAAGCGTCCCATTTGAAAATGAGGCGCACCGTGCGCCTCGCGCTGTGGACGGGGGAAGAGGAAGGATTGCTCGGGTCGCGCGCCTATATCCACGAACATTTTGCGGACCGGAAAAACATGCGGCTCCTGCCCGGCCACGCCAAGCTTTCGGCCTACTTCAATATGGATAACGGCACGGGAAAAATTCGCGGGATCTACCTCCAAGGCAACGAAGCGGTGCGCCCCATTTTCGAGAAGTGGATGGAGCCGTTCCAATCCATGGGCATGACCACGCTTGCACCCCGCTCGGTCGGCGGCACCGATCACTTTTCGTTCGACGAGGTGGGCCTGCCCGGCTTCCAATTTATCCAGGATCCCATCGAATACGAAACCCGCACGCACCACACGAATATGGATGTATACGAACGCATCCAGGAAGCGGACCTGAAGCAAATGGCCGTGATCGTGGCGACGTTCGTCTACCAGGCGGCCAACGCGGACCAGTTGCTGCCGCGCAAACCCCTGCCGAAACGCTGAAACTCAGCTCGCAGGGGCCGCTACTTCTTGGCCAGGCTGCGAACGAAGGCAATCACATTTTCCGTGTCCTCGGCGCTCAGATTCTTCACCGGTTTCATTTTGCCCTTCCCCGAAATGATCGCTTTGTGCATTTCCTGGTCGCTGAGCGCTTGCACTTCCTTGGAAGGCAATGGCGGAATCGTCGTCTTCATCATCTTGGCCACCTTCTCTTTTCCGTTCCCGTCCGCCGCGTGGCAGGAGACGCAGCGCTTCATATAAACGGCTTTGCCCGCGTCCGCATTTCCCGCGGCAAATACGCCGGGAGAAATCATCAATGCCAGCAAGGATGCCAGCAGCATTGTATTTTTCATCGTTTCATCTCCTGAAGGACTCCGGTTTTTGCGCATCCACTTTTCGGATCAGCAACGCCAGACCAATCAACACAAGCACGATGGCGGCCAGGGATACGGCCAGGCCCTCGCGGCGATATTTCAATTCCGCCAGCGCGTCGAGGCCAGCCTGGTACGCCTTCTTCGTCACTTGCAAGCCGGCCTGAATATTCTGATTCACGGCCTCGGCCCGGACACTATGAATCGTAACACGGGCTTTGGTCAGGTCGTCCTGCGCTTCCGACAGCGCGAGTTTCGCTCCCCCCACTTCCACCCCAGATGTCTCCGCCCGGGTGAGAATTTCGTCCGAGCGCGCGATCTCTTGATCCAGATGCTGCAATCCGTCATGCATGGCGGCCGCGGCATCGTAGGCAGGTTCTCCCGAAGAATGGCATTGCATGCAGACTGCGCCTTTGCCTGTCCCAATCATCGCATCGGTCGGATGCTGAATGCCATGATTGGTGTGGCAGGTGATACAGCCGGAAAGACCCAGGGCGTCGAATCCATCCTTGTGCGGGCCGGAGTCAAACAGCTGCTGCTGAAATACGTGGCAGGTGGAGCAGACGCGCTCAACCGATGCCACGCCCGGGGGCGCGGCGCCGTGGCTTCCATGGCACGTCGAACACGTCGGGGCGCTTAAATCTCCGTTCACCACAAGCGCATCGTGGTGCACGCTGGTCGAATAGAGCGCGAACTGGTCGGTCGGGATGTTGTATCCCTTCATGTGATCGCGATTCGCATGGCAATTCGCGCACGTTCTGGCCACGTTTACCGGATAGACCGAAGATCGTGGATCGTTCGGCGGGCGAATATTGTGCGCAGTGTGGCAATCGGTGCAGACCGCGACGCGCGTGTCTCCCTTGGCCAGCAGTTTTCCGTGCACGCTCGTCTGATACTGGCTGAATTGGTCGGTCCGCAACGAAGGGTTGTACCCGCGCATGTAAGCGGCGTCGGAATGGCACTTGGAACAAAGGGCCGGAATCTGCGCCCGTTCGATGTGACCCTTGAAACCCGCCGCTTTGCCCATGGATTGGTCCATGTCGTCGCTGGACGCATCCCCGCCGTGGCAACTCGTGCAGGTCAGGCCTTTCTGCGCATGGATGCTTGCTGCATATTCATCGCGGGTCACGCCAAGCGGCGGATCGAGTTGCGCATGGCATTGCAGGCATTGATCGGTGGTCTGCGCGTTCAGAGGAGTTGCGGCGGGCAACAGGAACGCGCAAAGGCCCAGAAACACTACCAGCGCGGCCCTACCGCGCCAACGCACCGGAGGCCCGCCCCGCCTTTTTTTTTCTTCCCCTGCCACGCGAATCAAATTGCCCCGCCTTTCCAATCGCACGAATCGCCCGCCCTACTTCACAGCGTACCCGTACACGGTCAGCACCACGAAATACGTCAGCGCAAATATGCCCAGGCCCGTGATTAGGCGCGCCGGGCGGCCGCTCTTTCCCCGGTCGAAAAAGGGCAGCAACGTCCACACCAGGAAGGCGGCGCCGAATCCCAGCACGCCCACCAGGTCGCCGTCGAGAAACCAGATTTTCCCCGGAAGCATCTTGAGCGTCTGGAACATGAACATGAAATACCATTCCGGGCGGATGCCCGGCGGCGCGGAGGCAAACAGATCGGCCTTGGTGCCCAATTCCCAGGGCAGGAACGCGGCGAGGCCGCCAAGGATTGCCAGGGCCACGTACCAGGCCATCAATTCGCGCAGGAGAAAATTGGGAAAGAACCGCATTTCGCGCTCTTCGGGAGGCTTGGCGGCCCATTCGGCCTCCAGCGCGGGCGGCACGCTCATTCCAAAGCGTTGCACCAGAAACAAGTGCAGCGCGATCAAGAGGGTCGCGAGCCCCGGAAGAACGGCGACGTGAAAACCGAAAAAGCGAGTCAGCGTCGCGCCGGAAACATCTTCCCCGCCGCGCAGAAAAACAAGAATCCATTTCCCCACCAGCGGCACCTGACCGGCGATGTCGGTCCCCACCTTGGTCGCGAAAAACGAAAGCGTATTCCACGGCAGCAGGTATCCGCTGAAGCCAAACCCCAAGACGATAAACAGCAGCAGCATGCCGCTCAACCAGGTCAATTCCCGCGGCTTGCGGTAGGACTTCAGGAAGAAGACGCTGAACATATGCGCGATGGCCATGAAGATCATCAGGTTGGCGCTCCAGGAATGGATCGAGCGGATCAACCAGCCAAAGCGGACCTGCGTCATGATGTACTGCACGCTCTCGAACGCTTCGTTCGGACTGGGCCGGTAATACAGGAGCAGAAGAATCCCGGTAAGCACCTGGATGACAAAAAGGAACAGCGTCATCCCGCCGAAGAAATACCAGTAGGAATAGCGGTGGCGCGGAACGGTCTTGTGCCGGGCGAAGGCCAGCAGCTCTTTCAAGCCGAATCGCTCGTCGAACCATTGCCTGATTTGGGGAAACGCGGCCATTTCAAGCGTTCCCATCGCGGCGAACGAAAATTTCATCGCCTTTCAAAATGACTTGATACGTTTCCAGAGGCCGCGGCGGAGGGCCACTGATGTTGCGGCCATCCACCGAATACATTCCGTTGTGGCAGGCGCACCACACGCTGCGCAGATCGCTGCGATATTGCACGGTGCAATTCAGATGAGTGCAAACCGCCGACATCGCATGGTATTTCCCATCGCTGGTGAGAATCAGGAGTGCGGGACGGTTGCCAAAGCGGAAAATCTTTCCAGTGTTGGGCTTCAAGTCTCCGACGCGTCCGGCCTGTGCCGTGTCGGTGGCGGGTTCCGCGGTCTGCACCGGAATCATGTAGCGCAGGATGGGATAAATGAAGGAAACCAGCGACGCCGTCACGCTGGTGCCGAGAAATAATTCGAGGAAATGGCGGCGCTTGGGCGTGTCTTGCGCGTTGGTCGTTTTGTCGGTCACGAATTTCCCCATAGGACGATGGGCCTAAAGAAAACGGAACCAGGCTCCAGGAAGGGGAAAAACACCGGCAGGCGCGGACTGATGTTCAACGAATCGATTCGCGCCACGGCCATCGCCCCCGGTAAGTACAACCTACTGCATCATTGATACACCAACATACATCAGATGACCATGCATTCGGACAGATCCGCACGCCACGCCTGATGAAACCCGTTTTGAACCTCGGCAGAACGCTCTCCCAGCGTGAGGGCGGCGCGAGCCATTTATTTGCTCTTGCTCAGGCGGCGGTAATACTCCGCGACGGATTCCTCGTAACCTTGCGGCACCGTTGCCGTGTCGCCGCTGCGCACCTGGCCGGATTGTTGATCGTCCATCTGGCGCCGGATTTGAAGCTCCAGCTTATCCACGCCGGCAAGCACCTGCGAATGCAGTTGCTCGATCAGCGCCGGATTGCCGGGAAAACGGCTGGGATCCAAGCGCTCCATCTGGCGGATCAAATCCTGAACCTGTTTTGCCATTTCAGGGTCTTCTCGCACGGCCTGGCGAAGCTGGTTCAGTTCACGCATGCCGTTATTGTAGGCGCGCTGCGGAGCAATGCCGGAATTGTCCGGCTGCACCGGAGAGCCTCCGCGCGGCGTGTTATTTCCCGTGTCAAAATTGCCGTACACGTCGCCAACGCCTCCGGGGTTATTGCGGAAACCTCCCCCGTAGGCGCCGCCGCCGATTCGAGCGCCCGGCCCGCCGATGGGACCCCCGCCATTCCGGCCCTGCTGTCCGCCCGCCTGGCCTTGGCCTTGCCCCTGGCCCTGTTGTCCCTGCTGGCGTCCCTGGCCATCACGGGAAAGCGCTCCCATCTGGCTGCGCAACCTCTGGATACGATTCAGAGCGGTTTCCAGTCCCTGCTGCGAATCATTACCCTGCTGAGGCGCAGCGCCCAGAGCCTGCTGCGCGTCACGCACGCCCTGTTCGAGGCGCTGCATGCCAGCGGCAATTTCCGGCTCCATGCCATTCGCATTGGGGTTGATGCCGCGACGCATCCAATCCGCTCCCCGTTGAATGCGTGCGCGAAGCTCGGACTGCTGCATATCGCCCAAAGCCTCCCGCAATTTGGTGGAGGCGGCGTTCTGTTTGCCGACGGCCAGTTCACGAGCCGTCTCTTGCAGATCCTTTTCCAGCCCGCCAAGATCTTCGGCCAGCTTCTGGCGATCGCCGACCATTTTCCGGAGATCCTGCATTCCCGGCCTTGATCCCATGCCCTGCCCGAACATCTGGCGAATTCTGTCGGCCTGCTCGCGCTCCTGTTCGGCCAGACGCTTGGTTTCTTGCGCGAGGGCATCGACCTTCGAGGAGGATTGCTGCCGGCGCATGCCGCCCAGCAAATCGGTGGCTTGCTTCAAGCGGTCAGCGGCGCGGCGCGCTTCGGCTTCGCTTTGCTGCGAAGACGCAGCGCGGCGCATGTCGTCGGTCGCCTGACGAAGCCGGTCGAGGGACTGCTGCACGCGCGGATCGCCCGAACCCGGTTGCCCCCCCGAGCCCGAGGAGGAATTTCCCTGCGCGCCACCCTGCTGCGAACTGGATCGCGAACTGCCCTGACTGCTGTTGCGGGCGAGCTGCTCCATCTGGCGCTGCAGTTCCTCCGCCTGGCGGCGCAGCATTTCCTGCTGCCAGCGCTGCTCGGAGGTCTGGGTATTGCCGTTGCGCTGCTGCCGGGAAAGTTCTTCCTGGCGGCGCGCAAGCTGATCCAGTTTCTGCAGCGCTTCGTCGATGTCCTTTTGCTGCTGGTTTGCGGAACTGGCCGTCTGCGCCGTTTCGTACTGATTTTTTTCCGTGTCGAGTTCCAGGTCAAACAGGCTTGCCAGGTCGCGGCCCGCTCCGCCGCCCGCTCCGCCGCCCCCGCCCCGGCCAAACGCCACTTCTATCCGGCGGAACGTGGCCTCGGCGCGCAACAAGTGCTGCAGGGCCTTCTGCTCGTCGGGAAGGGCGTCCTGCCATTTCTGCTTCTTCAGTTTGTCGGCGGCCGGACCCATGGCGTCCGCGGCCGCGTTCATGTCCTTCACGAAGTTGCCGAATTCATCATTTTCCTGCGACAGCTCGCGGCTTTGCATGCGCCCGGCCAGCGATTTCGCCTGCGCGCTCAGCTTGGATTGCACCTCGGAAAGGAACTTGGCCGCTTCGGCCGACGCTTGCCGCGTCGCCGTCTTATCCCCGCGATGCTTCCAGGTTTCCGCGATGATTTCCTTTTCGCGCTGCGAAATGTCGTTCTGACTCTGCTGCCCGCCGCCCCCACCGCCTCCGCCGGCCGCCTGGGACTGCGAAAATTCCCGCTCGAAGGGTTCGGCTTGCACGAAGGAAATGTCCGTGCGGGATTCGGCATGGGAGTCCTTGGCCGTCGCGTACAGGGTGACGAGGTCGCCGGGCACCAGCTTGAAATTTTCCAGGGAAAGCGTGGTGGAGCCGTCGGCCTGCTTGATCCCTTTTCGCTTCAGCAGATCGACGGTTTGTTCGGGCCCGCCGTTCACCGAATAATGCAGCGCCATTCCCGTAAGGCCGAATTCATCGTCCGCCTTCACCGCCACGGTGACTTCCTCGATGGGACTTGCGCGGTAATCGTGCCCGGGACGCGCGATGATGACGTTCGGCGGCTCCGCCTTGCGCGCCTCGATAAAGAAATCGTTCGAGAGGCGGACGGGCTGTCCATGGTCGAGGGTGGCGACGTGGTACACGCCGTCCTTTTCGATCGGAACAGTGGCCTTGTAGACGTTGCCTTCGCCGCCGGTGAGATGAATCTGCTGGTCAGCATTCAGGACCAGGACGCCGTCACGCAGCGGCCGGTCGGTCTGCACTTCCAGGTCCGCCTGCGTGCCTGCAACCGCGCGAAGATCGCCGCCGCGCTCCTCGACGACGTTCTGCAGGTGCGTCCACGAAGGATAGCGGTAGGTCACGCGGACGTTCTTGACGCTGGGAAGATCCAGCACGCGGATCGTGAAATGCTTTGAACTGAGTGGCCCGGCTTCGACGTAGTATTCGACGTTTTCCGGCAATCCCGCAAAGATGAATTGAAAGCCCGGACTTCCAGGCTGCGGGCGCATGGCTACCTGATCCCACTTGGACGCGCTCTGATACCGGGCGTACAGGCGCACCGTATCGGTTTGCAGGCCGATGAGCTGCGCCGTCACCACCTGATCGGAATTCCGCCGCACGGTAATATCGCCGGGCGTCACTTGGATGTCATAAAACGGAGCGGCACCATCGGGCGGCGTGGCGGCCCACAACAATGCCGCGCCGTGGCCCAGATATCCCGGTCCGGCCAGAATCATCCAGAGCAAAATGCACAGTGAAGCCGCGCCCACACCCACAAACGCCGCCAGCTTGCGGCCGGAAACCAACTGTGCGGGCTCCGCCGTCTGCGCGACGTTCAGCGTATCGGCGGCCAGCAGTTCGAGAAAAGGCCCGCGCGCCTGCGTGTCGCGTTCGGCAAACGTTACCAGGCGCTGCTGAAATTCGGGAAAAATCGCTTCGGCCTGGCGGGCGGCGCGCCGCCGGTTCAGCGCGGCCAGCGGAATCGCGATGCCGAAACCTACCGCCAGCAGGATCGCGAAAATCAGCACGACGCGCGCGCTGGTGATGCTCCACCGGGAGAAGGCAAATGCGTTGGTGATCAGTACCAGGACAAGCGTGGCCCCCAGGGCCACGGAGGTCAAAATGGCGGCCCCGCGGAACAGGGTGCCCAGGCGCAGGCGTTTTTCCAGTTGCTTGATATAGGAGTTGAGCTGGTCTCGAAGGCTCATACGTCCTCCTGCTTTTGTACGCCTAAGTATCGATCCGCAAGCAGGGACTCCGCGATGGCTGCGACAAATACTAGAATCATAATATACCACCATAAACTGTAGGGCTGTGTCTGTTCCGTTGCCGCCTGCCCCGCTGCCGCCTGCTGCGCTCCGGTGCCCGCATTTCCGCGCCACAGAGCCAGCGTATCCGCGGGAATGGCTTCCAGATTGGATTCGCGCCGGTCCGGATTCACGCCGACTACGTCCTGGCGGCCGCTGGCAAGCTTGATTTCGTAAAATCCGGCGCGCGTCAACTGGTAGGTTTGCGCGGACGTGGCCTGTTTCAGCGAAAGCGGCCGGCGGCCGTCCGGATCAATCACCTCGACTCCGACGGATTCTTCCTTGGAGGTGCGCAACTCGAGAAACGAATCGACGGTGCGGGCGCCGCTGCGGCGCTCGGTTCCGGACAGATAGAGCGCCGTCTGCTCGACGAAGGGCACGAAGACCGCATGCAGCGGAAAATCGTTGGTGATGTTGTCCAGGCCGGAAGCAAACAGCAGCACGCGGCCCTCGCCGATTTGCTTTTCCAGCAGCAACGGCGTCTGATCGGTCAGCCGCGCGATCACGCGGGCATCGCCGGGATCCACGCGAACCGCAAAGTAAAATTTCACTCCGGCGAAGCGGTCGGTCTTTTCCATGGACGGGTAGGAAGGGTCGGCGTCGCCCACGTTCAAAAACAGGTCGCTGGTGCGGGAATAATAACGCGGTTCCAGAACCTTGCCGCCAAACAGGGGCACGCGCGTGCTGTGCGCCGCCGCAGCCCCTTCCAGAATCCAAACGCTGCCGCCCGACTGGACGTACCGGTGCAATTCGCTTTCAAAGGATGCGGGCACGGAAATCAGGTCGGAAAGAACGACAAACGCATATTTCGAAACCGGCATGCCCGCGGCCTGGCCAGCGCTTACCGTTTCCAGCGTGAACGCGGACTGCGATGCCGAGGCCAGCGCCGAACGGAAATAAAGCGGCGAACGCGAGTCGCCCGCATCGGAAACGAACAGCACGCGCCGGGGATCGGAGCGCTCCACGGCGAACAGGCCACGTCGTCGGCGGGAAAAGTGTCCGCCGAATCAATGCGCACCGAGCAGCGGGTGAAGCCGTAGGGCACATCGAGGGACGAAAACTCGGCGGTGGCGCGGCCTCCGGCAGGCACGTCAACCTTTTTCGTGGCGACCGTCTTCCCGCCCACGACCAGGGACACCGTGCGCGTGGCGGCGGGAGTGCCGAACCCGGCGACCACCACCTGCACGGCCGATTTTTTCGGGTTCCACACCTGGCCCGGCGCGCTGACGCTTTCCACGGTCCAGTTCGGCGCGGCGCCACTGGCGACGGAATGCAGGATGAGCGAAACATTCGCGGGCAGCGCCAGTTCCGAGAAACTCGCCGGCATCGCGGATTTCTGCATGTCGCTGAAAAAATGAAGTTCGATGGGCGTGTGAATCGTTTCCGCAACCGACCGCACGGCGCGCGCCAGTTCGGCGTAGCTTGCGCGCGAGTCTCCGGGCTGCAGGCTTTCGACGGCGGCGCGCAGCGCGCCCGCGTCCTGTGTCGGCTGCGTGAGCACCTGAATCTGCGAACCCAGCGCCATGACCTGCGCGCGGTCGCTGGATTTGCGCGAGGAAAGCACGGCCAGGGCTTCGCGGCGCGCATCGGCCAGGCGCGTTCCCGCGCGCATGCTGAACGAATGGTCGATCACCAGCAGCACAAGTTTTTCGCTACTCATGTTCGCCGCCGAGCGGTTGATGAACGGATTGGCGAACGCCAGAATGAGCAGGAGCAGCAGCAGCGCCCGGAGCGACAGCAGGGCCAGGTACCGCAGACGGCGATGCTTGATCGAACTCTGCGTGCGGCGCTCGAAAAACATCAGCGAGCTGAAGGGGCGCGGCGTGGTCGTGTGGCGCCGCAGCAAATGGACGTAGAACGGCACGGCCAGCGCCGCCACCCCCGCCAGAAACCATGGAGCGAGCAGGCCCACTCAGTCCCTCCCCTGGCGAAGCGAGAGATATTCCCGGAGGGCGGAATCGAGGGGCTTGTCGGTGACGAGCAGGTGATAATCCATGCCCGCGCCGCGCGCCCGGTCGCTCAACTCCTTGACGTGCGCGTCGAATTTCTGCCGGTATTCATCGCGCACGTATTCGGGAGTGATTTCCATGTGATCCTCTGTTTCCAGATCCACCAGCGTGGCCGGCTCGCCGAATTCCGGCCGGATTTCCCGGGGATCGAGAATGTGAAACAGGACCACTTCGTTGCCGTGGAAGCGCAGCGGCTCAATCGTCCGCACAATGAGCTCGGGAGAATCGTAAAAATCGGAAATGAAGACGACGATTCCCCGGCGGCGCAGAAACTGCTGGAAATGGTCGAGCGGCTTGGCGAAATCGGTGCGCGCGTGCGGCTCAGCGTGTTCCAGGCCGCTGAGCAGGCGGTGGAGCTGCCCCTGTCGCGTGGACGGCCGGATGTACTGGCGAATCTCGTCATCGAAAACGATCAGACCGGCGGCGTCGCGCTGGTTCTGAATCGCAAGGTAGAACAGCGCCGCCGCGGTGAAGCGCGCGTAGTCCATCTTGCTGACCGCATGCGAGGAAAACTTCATGGAATTGCTGGCATCGAGCAGCACGGTGAGCTGGCTGTTGGTTTCCCCGCGATAGCGCTTCAAATAGGCGCGCTCGGTGCGGGCAAAGACGTTCCAGTCCACGTGGCGCAGGTCGTCGCCCGGCGAATACGCGCGGTATTCGGCGAATTCCTGGCTGAAACCGAAATCCGGCGAACGGTGCAGGCCGGCAACGAACCCGTCAACGACGGTCTTCGCCACCAGATCCAGACCGGAAATTCCGGCGAGCACGGATGGATCTAAAAAGCGTTGCAGCATCCAGTTTTCTCCGTCTTACTCAGGCCTTTGCCGGCGGCGGCATGTAGGCCAGCAGCTGCCGCAGAATCTCGTCCGAATCGATGCGGTCCGATTCGGCGTGAAAGTTCAGCAAAATGCGGTGGCGCAGCACCGGGGTCGCCAGGGCGACGATATCCTCGTAAGCGACATGGTAGCGGCGATGGGCCAGGGCGCGGGCCTTCGCCGCCAGGACGATGAATTGCGCGGCGCGCACGCTGGCCCCGTAATTGACGTACTTCTTCACGAAGTCCGGTGCGGAGCCGCTGTTGTGCCGCGTCGCGCGCACCAGATTGACGGCGTATTGGGCCAGGGATTCGCCGATTGGCACCATGCGGACCAGTTGCTGAAAATCGAGAATTTCCTCCGCGGAGGTGACCGTATCGATCTGCGCGACGCGCGTCGTGGTTGTCAAATCCACAACTTTCAACTCGTCGGCGGCGCTCAAATAATCCAGGATCACGTTGAACAGGAAGCGGTCCAGCTGCGCTTCGGGAAGCGCATAGGTGCCTTCCAGTTCGATGGGGTTCTGCGTGGCCAGCACGAAGAAGGGCGCGGGCAGTTTGTAATGGTTGCCGCGCACCGTGCAGGAGAGTTCCTGCATGGCCTCGAGCAGCGCCGATTGCGTTTTCGGCGGCGTGCGGTTGATCTCGTCGGCCAGCACGATGTTGCCGAAGATCGGTCCGGGCACGAACGTCCAGCGGCGGTGCCCGGTGGTCGGATCTTCCTCGATGATGTCGGTTCCGGTGATGTCGGAGGGCATCAGGTCGGGCGTGAACTGAATGCGCTTGAACACCAGGCCCAGCGTCTGGGCAATCGTGCGGACCATCAGCGTTTTCGCCGTGCCCGGCAATCCGGTAATCAGGCAATGGCCGCCGACAAACAGCGAAGTGAGGATCTGGTCGAGCACCTCCTCTTGTCCGACGATGACCTGGCGGACCTGGCCGAGGATGTTGTCCCGTACGGTCTGGAAGCGCTCGATGCGCTTTTTCAGTTCCGCGGAATCCGGATCGAGCTGTGCGATAGAAGCCATGGTTTATTTTCCCTCGTTTTGATTTTCTTCGCTGGAATCCTTCATCTGCAGGAGCAGCTTCTGGGCCGGGCGATAATCGGGCGCGGCTTCCAGTGACGTGAACAGATGGTCCTCGGCTTTGTCCATCTGGCCCGCCGCGAAATACGCCCGGGCCAGATGGAATTGCGCGGACGCCTTGTCGATCGGGTTGGAAGCGATCACGGCGGTGTATTCGCGAATCGCGCCGGAATAATTTTTCTGCGCAAACCACAAATCGCCCAGGCGCCGGTGCAGTTCTTCATCCATCGGATAGACGTAGTTGAGGCGGTTGAGCGTGGCGGCGGCCTCGCCGGGTTTTCCGAGCTGTTCTTCGAGCGAGGCCAGCTGTTTCAGCGCCGGCGGATTGTGCCCGCCGATCTTCTCGTACGCCGTCAGTATCGCCGCGGCGGCCGGCTTGTCGCCCTTCGCCATGTCCGCCTGGGCCATGAATTCGTAGGCGTTCGCCGGATAAATGTAGTCCGGGTACATGCGGCGCACCGCTTCGCCTTCGGTGAGGACCGCGTCGTAGTTCTTGTCCTTGGCTTGCTGCGCCAGATCCTTCAGGCCGGCGCGCCACTTGTCGAAATTCGCGACGGTTTTTCCAACGTCCTGATTCAGCCAGGCCAGGAATTGCTTATCGAACGCTTCCGGAGCCATGCCCAGATCCTGCCGGATGACGTCCGGCGTGCTTGTATGATCGGCAAAGGAGTGCACCATCTCCAGCAATTTATCGGCGCCCCAGCGTTCCTGAATGTAGTCGCAGATGCGCCCCGCCTGATAATAGGACACGAGCACCTGGTTGGGATATTCGGGGCGTATGAATCCGCGGTCCAGATCGGCCACCGGAAGCAATTTCTTGTTGCGAATGGCGACAACGATGTCCGGCGTGATGCGGTCGCCCCATTCCGGCGACGCCTGGGTTTCCTCGTGCACGGCCAGCCCTTCGGTGAACCAGCGCGGCACGCGATGATTGGTGGCGGTGAGGACGTACACGTGGCTCATCTCGTGCCATAGCGTGCTGGCCCAGAGAAACTGTCCGGGAGGCCGGGCCGACGGGCTGTCCATGGCGATGACTTCACCGAACGTAACGCCCAGCGCGCCCAGACCCGGCATGCCCATGGTGCGCACGGCGAAATCTTCGTGGTCGGGATAGACCTCCACCTGCACGGGACCCGGCAGCGTCATCTTGTACTTCTTGTTGTAGGTGGCGATGATTCGCTTCAACTCGGCTTCAAAGTAGGGGCGAAGAAGGTCCGCTTCCTTCTTCTGCAGTTTGAGGATCGTAGTGGAGTCCTTGAAGGTGACAAAATTCTTGTAGCTGTCGAGGAGGCGAAGACTGTTGACCGTCACTTCGTTCCGGTAACCGTTGTCGTAACTCAATTCCAACTGCTTGCGCGGTTCGTCTTCCTGTCCCAGGCGCATCAGGTTGATGCCCAGCTGCGAGTGCGCCGACCACAGCCGCGGGTCGGCTGCAATCGCCTTGCGATAGTAAGCGATGCCATCCTCGTAGCGGCGATTGAGCACCAGGTGATGCGCGATGAGCGCGTAACCTTCCCCGTACACCGGATTGACCTGGCGAATTTTTTCCAGCCACGCATCGGGCGAGCGGTCGGCCAGAATTTCGATCGCCGCATGGATAGCCATCGCGTCGAGCGCCTCGGGAGAAATTTTCAGGGCCGCGTCCGCCTCGGCAGAGGCTTTGTCTTCGTCCGAGTCTTCGAGCAGCAGATTGGCCTTGAGTTCATGGGCTTCCACGAACTTCGGATCAAGCTCCAGGGCTTTGTTGATGTACGTAACAGCCTTGCTGTCAAAACCGTCCGCGCTGACCAGCGCAAGGCCGTAATAGGCCTGCGCGCTTTTCGGGTCGCGTTCCAGAGCTTCCTTGAACAGATTATCGGCATCGACATTGTTGAAGCGCTCGTGCAGCAGGCGGCCCCAGCGAACCCGGTACATGGCGTTTGCGGGAGACTGCGCCACGGCGATGCGGAACTGGTTGTTGGCCTCCTGATACTGTTCGGTGCCCCAGTAGCCTTCGGCGCGCAGGTAGGGATCGCGCGCGGTAGTCAGCGATTCATAGCACTTCTGCGCTTCGGCGCGGTGGCCGTGCTTGCGCAGGGCGTGGCAATCGTCCGGCGTCGCGGCGCGGGACGCCCTTGCGCCCGCCAAGCTCGCCGCGCACACCACGCCGCACAGGAAAATTTGCCGCGCGCGGCGTGTGACTTGCCGGTTCACTTGTCCAGTTCCTCCTGCACCCTGGCCAGTTCGAGCAGAGCGTCGGAAAGCTGCTTTTTGTAGTCCGCCGAGGACATGGCGGCCTTCTGGTATTTCAGGGTATCGATTTTGCGCTCCAGGTCTTCTTTCTTGTCCAGCAGCGCGCGCTTGGCCGGGTCATTGGCGGCCAATTGCGTCGCGCCCAGGCGCAACAGCACGAAATTCGCGGCCAGCAGGCCTTCGCCGTTTTCCGCCGAGGCGGCGCGAACGGCCTCCTTCTTACCGGTGTCTTCGATCACGGCGTGCTCGGTCGCCAGCCGCTTTTGCGTTTCGTAAAACGAAGCTGTTTTCCGGTCGGCGAATTCAAACGCTTCGAGCGCGCTGAGGGCTTCGTTCTTGTCCAGATCGGCGGAGGCGTCGCTGAGCGCCTCCACCCAGTAACGGGCGAACACAGTGGCGTTTTTTTCTGTGCCCGACTTGGTCGCGGCGATCACGATTCGTCCGGCCCTTTGCAGCGCGCCGATCGAGCCGCCGCTGGCGCTGGTGGTGTTCACGATCAACTGGCGTTTCGCGGCAATCCGGTCGCACAGCACCGCCAGCTCATCGCCGGAAATATCCGGCCCGGGCAGGTTGAATTTGTACTCTTCGCCGTCGTAGGAGCCGTGACCGATCAGGATCAGAGTGAATTCGTCGTCGGGCTTGGCTTCCCGCGCAATCTGAGCCAGCGTGTCGGTGAGGCGCGCCTTCGTGGCCTCGCTTCCGGAAAACGTGTAGACGTGCGCGTCATTCGCTGCGGCCTTCAAAATTTTGTCGAGGTCCTTGGCCATCGCGGCAAAGCGCTGCTCGTAGTCCGGCTCGCCGCCAAGGCCCGCGACGGTAACGTAATAGGGCGCGGCCTGCGCGGGGCGCACGGTCAGCGTCGCACCCGCCATGCTGAAAACGATCAGCAGCGCGGCCCTGCTCATGAGTTTTTCCCGAACCCTCATACCACTCCCCACCTCCGACGCAGGAGCCACTCCGTGGAAGGCAACAGCACCAGGATCAGGAAGACGATCGGCATATTCCAGAGTGGCTTGGTGTCGCGCACGGTGATGCCCGCTTCGGAATACGAAATTTCGCCGGGCAGCCGAGAAACGTCCTGCGGCGTCCAGTAGCGCCCTCCGGTCTGATCGGAAAGTTTTTCGAGCAGTTCGCGATTCTGCCCGGTATGGAAATTTTCGGCGACGCCGTCAGTGCGCGCAAACGTCAAAACGTCTCGGCCCAGTTCCTGCTTGCCGCGCGTGGCGATCACTTCGGTGAGATAGGACCCGGAAAGATCCGCCGTCCAGTCGGCATGGAATGTGCCCGGAGTATTCGGATCGGGCGTCATCTCGATCTGCGCCGCCGTGCCGCCCGGCCCCAGGATGTGCGCTTCGACGTGGGCGTCGGCGGCGGGAAGAAAATTGGTATCGCGCACGTCGGCGGAAAGTTGCACGTGGCCATTGTCGAGCAGCACCTGGCTGGGGACCGAAGCGACGACGTGGTCCGGCGTGTCGGTCACAAGCCAGCGCAGCAGTTGCTGCCAGAACTCCTCGTGCGTCTGGTCCTTTAGTGGCTGGCTCATCTGCCAGCGCCAAGTGCCGCCGGTGGCCAGCACGGCGGTGCGTCCGCGGCCGTAATTTTCCGTGATCAGCAGAGGCAATTTCCGGTTTCCCGCAGTCATTTCGGCCAGTACCACCGCGCCGGGCTTCGGCGTGCCCACTTCCTGATAGTCCATCAGGTAGGGCAGCTTTTTCCAGCGTTCCACGTTGGCCGCCGGGTCTTCCTCAAGCCGCGTGATGATGCTCTCGGCCCCGGCGGGAGTGAGCGAAACAGTAGCCGGATCGCGGTGAAACGTTCCCTTCTTGTTGGGGAGAACGACAGGAAGCAAATCCGCCAGGCTCGAAGACGCCCAACCGCCATCGCCCAGCGAAGCGCGGCCGCCCAGAAACAGCAACCCTCCGCCGCGGCGGTCCACAAACTGCTGGATCAGCTCCTTCTGCGCCGCTGTGAAGTAGCTGGCCTCGACCGATCCGATCATGAGGGCCTGATAGCCGAACAAATCCTCGGCGCGGGACGGAAATCCGTCGGCGAGTTCCTTGGGATCTTCGATTCCCTGGCGATAAATTTTATTTTCGCTGGTGCGAAGCATGGAGACGATGCTGACGATCCGGTCGTCCTGTTCGGCCCGGCGGATGAATTTATATTCCCAGCGAGGCTCGCCTTCGATATACAGAATGCGCCGTTTGGCGGATTCGACGTTCACCAGGCGCGAGACGGAATTATTGTCGCGATTTTTCTCCCCCGGAAGCGCATCGACGGAAAACTGGAGCGTCCTGGCGCCGGCCTGGCCGGCATTGAACAGAAGCGTCTCGTTCTGCGCGGTGCCGTCCGAGGTAAGAGTAATCTGGCGGCCCGCGAGGACTTTCCCACCATCGCGGACCGTCAGCATGGCCTTCTGCCCGGCGTAGCCGCGCTGATGAAAACTGACTTTGGCAGCCAGCCGCGAATCGGCCAGAGAGCGCGGCGAGATCACGGCGTCGTCGATTTCCACGTCGTGCGGTACCTGTTCCAGGCCGAATCCCACGGTGTGCACCGGGATCCGGCGGCTGCGCAATGTGGAAATCGTATCGAGGTCGATCCCGCCGGAATTGTCCGCGCCGTCGCTGAGCAATACGACGGCGCCGATTGGCAGGTCGGCCGCTTCGCCGGCCAGTTGCTGGAGGTCGTCGCCAAGGCGCGTGGCGGGAGCAGGCGGCATGGTCTTCAAATCGTCCAGCTTCGAAATGCGCGTCAGATGCCCGTCGGCGCGGTAGAGACGAACCTGAAATTTCTTTGCCAGCTGGTCGAGCACGCCGCCCTCCAGCGCTTTCTCGGCCTGCGCCTCGCGCGTTGCGCCAGTGTCCGCGATGGCCATGCTGCGCGAATCATCCACCAGGACGGCGATGATGTTTTGCTGAGGCCGCAGTTCCGCCACCAGGATGGCCGGCTGCCACAACAGGATCAGCACCAGGGCCACCAGCGCGAACTGCAGCAGCCAGATGACCCATGCCTTCCAGTTGCGAACCTGCGGCGCTGCCTGCGGAAGTTTCGAACGGATCAGCCAAGCCAGGCCCGCGGCCGCGGCGATCAGAAAAATGACCAGGACCCACTTCGGCCATGCGCCCAGGAGCACCAGGTCGCCCTTGGAAAAAACAGCCCGTGGATACTTAAACAGGAATTCGAACATATCCGGATCTTAGGATGCAGTTTCTCACAACCGGGAAAATCCGCACGTTTCGATTGGCCGCCGATCATGGCCGGTTCCATTGGCGCGTGCCTGTAAGAAATACGAGCTAGAATCGCGGCCCGAAGTTCATCGTCAGTGCGTCATTCCGTACATCACATAATTGATGCCCAGCCGAAACGCCAGCGACGCGAACTTCTCCGGATAGCGAGGATCGTCGGCCCACTCCCAGGCGTCACCCAAGTGCATGTTGAAACAAATGGCGACCATCACGCGCCCCCGATCATCGCGAATCCCGCGCCATTCCGGGATGTAACCATCCTTCTCGTACGTTCTGCCCGTGGCTACGCATTGCTCTCCAGGCAGTTGAAAGCGCTTTCTCAGATCGTAGAGCTCGTGAAAAATCTCGTCGTTGTCGCTCAGGTCCTCGATGGGAAGGATAATTTTCGATGCTCGATGGCCCGTCGCTATCGAGGCCCCCGGCCTGCTCAACCGGACGCGCATTGATGCGCGTGAGGCGGCGCAGGGCGATCAGGAATTGGCAGTCTGCCTTCGGGTAGTCCCTGGACCAACTGGCAAAGCGGCCGTACCCGTAGCCTCCAAAACCGCCGCCGGCTCGCGAATACCGCACCCGCGACCAGGAATACTCGGCCTTCACGTTCGAGCTATCGGAGGAGTACCCGTGGTATCTCCGCGCGGACCCAAACTCATCTCGACGGTATCCGCGGTGTTGCAGGGCCAGCAGACCGGTGCTCGCCCCGGAAAGAAGCAGAAGCGCCGAATTGGGTGCCAGGAGCCTCATCGCATAGCTCTCAAGTAGACGGCGCGCAGGCCGCCGCCGTTTCACCAGCCGCCAGACCGAACCAACTCTTCTGGCATGCTACAGCCAATTGGAGCACACAAGCAAGCGGTGGAGCGGAAAGCCGGGCGAAGTGTGGGCCGGTTGACGCGTGCGCCTTCTTGCAGGCAGATTGTCTGCCCGGCGCGCGGCCAATGGAAGGGTCAAAAGATCATTCAGAAGAAAGGGGTTGCCCGGAAATGCCGGATGAAGTCCGTCCAAGCAGGCCGCGCCATTCTGTGCGACCTACGGCTGCCACCCACCGCCGAGTGCTTTGTAGAGTTGCACGAGGGCGAGGAGTTCGTTGAGGCGAGCTTGCGCCAGGCCGAGGTCCGCATTCAGGTAATTCGTCTGGTTGGTGAGGACTTCCAGATAATTTGTCGTTCCCGCCTGGTAACGCATGTCGGAAAGCTTGGCGGCGTCCTCGGCGGCGCTGGCGAGCTGCTCCTGTTGCGCGCGGAACTCCTGATCCTTCTGATAGGCGATCAGGGCGTCGGAAACATCGCGAAACGCTCCCTGAATCGTCTGCCGGTAGGTAAGCAGCGCTTCCTGCTGCTGCGCTTCGGCCAAACGAACGTTGGAACGAAGCCTGCCCGCATTGAAAATCGGCTGCGAGACCGTTCCCGCAATCGACCACAACCCGGAAGAGCCGCTGATGAGATTGGAAAGGGACGAACTCTGGAAGCCGGGTGCCGCGGTGAGCGAAATATCGGGGAAATAGGCGGCCCGCGCGACGCCAATGCGCGCGTTGGCGGCGATCAGCAGCTGTTCGGTTTCCCGGATATCCGGACGGCGCTCCAGCAGCGCGGAAGGTAGCCCGGCAGGCACCTTTGGCGCGTGCGGCTGATCGATGAGTTCCTTTCCGCGCGGAAGTATCGGCGCCGGATTATTTCCGAGCAGGACGCTGAGAAGGTCTTCCTGCTGGCCGATGCGCCGCTGGATATTCGCAATGTTCGACGAGGCGACGTACACGAGCTGTTCGGCCTGGCGCACGTCCAGTATCGAATTGAGGCCGTGTTCCTCGAGCGTATTGGTCAAGTCCAGCGATTGCTTGCGCGACGCCAGCGCCTTTTGAGAAATATCCAGTTCCAGATCGAGTTCGCGAAGCTGAAAGTACGCGGCGGCGACGTTCGCCACCAGCGTGGCGTTCACTTCCTGTCGCGCCCAGTCGCTGGCCAGCAACTGCGCGCGCGCCGCTTCGGTGGCCCGGCGATACTTGCCCCAGAAATCCAGGTCCCAGGCCGCGTTCCCGGTAATGCGGCCGATCGTGAGGCCGTAGGATGGAATGGGGCCATTCGTGGCAGTGTGCAGATTCGTGCCGCTGCCGTTGAGGGTCACGGTGGGAAACTGATCGGCACGTGTAACCCCGAGCTGCGCCTGCGCCTCAAGAACGCGGGTCGCCGCGATGCGCGCGTCATAATTCTGCTGCAGCGCCGTGCGTATCAGTTGCTGCAGCTGCGGGTCCTGAAAAACTTCCCACCACTTCTGTTCGCCCAGCGAAGCAGCGCCGGCCGCTTCCGGGCCCGCCGGTCCCCGGTAGGCGCCGGGAACATCGACGTTGGGCCTCTTGTAATTCGGACCGACGGCGCACCCGGCAAGAAAAAGAGCCGCGGCAAAACAGGCGGCGGAAAAAAAAACGGAAATGAATCGAGCGGCAGGCAGGTCTTCTCATCGGGGTCTAGTCTCCCACCCCGTCCGGGGCCGCCACGGATCCGCGCGAAGAAGGAATTTGAGAGTGTCCCGAGTGGAAGAACGACGTGCGGTTCAATACCTTCTCCTGGAACTGCTCGAGATACAGATAAATGACTGGCGTGACGTACAACGTGATGAACTGCGAGACGATCAGGCCGCCGACGATCACCATGCCCAGTGGACGGCGCGAGGCCCCGTCCGCTCCGTACCCCGCGGCGATGGGCACAGCCCCGATCACCGCCGCCAGCGTGGTCATCAGGATGGGCCGGAAGCGGTCCATGCTCGCGTCATGAATGGCCTGCTCGGCGGTTTCGCCCGCGTCCACGCGCTGGCGCGCGAAGTCCACGATCATGATTCCGTTTTTCTTCACGATTCCCATCAGCATGAACATTCCGACGAACGCGTAGAGCGAGGCCTGCTCTCCAAAAATAAATAAGGTCAGCAGCCCGCCCACCAGCGCGGTCGGCAGCGTCGAAAGCACGGTCAGCGGATGCACGTAGCTCTCGTAGAGAATGGCCAGGATCACGTACATGACGAACACGGCGAGCGCCATCAGGATGGTCAGGTTGCGCACGGCCTGGCGGAAAGTGAGCGCTTCGCCCTGCAGGCTGGCGCGCACCGTGGGCGGAACGATTTCCTTTTGGACCTGGTCGATGAAGTCGGTCGCGTCGCCGATTGAGACGCCCGGCTTCAAGTTAAAGAAAATCGTCACGCTGGTGAACTGGTTCAAGTGATTGACGGTCTGGGCCCCCAGCGTCTGCTTCCACGTCACCAGCGCGTTCAGCGGCACAAGAGTTTTTCCATCGTCCGACCGGATGTAGAGCAACGAGAGGTCGGAGGGTTTGGAACGGTCGGAATCCTTGACCTCCAGAATGACCTGGTACTGGTCCTCCGGCTTCTTGATCAGGTAGAGATAATTCTGCGAATACGCGTTTCGCAGAAGCGTCAGAATCCGCGTCTCCGAGACGCCGTACGTGCGCGCCTGATCGCGCCGGATGTCGATTTCCAGATTCGGCGTGTTGTGGAAATAGTCCGAGGAGACCGTCGCAAATCCGGGATACTGCCGCAGCCGCGCCATCAATTTGTCCGCCACGTCATAGACTTGCTGGGAATTGACGCCGGAAAGCGCGTAGGCGTATTGCCCCTGATTCTGGTTCGTCGCGCCGGTGCTGATGTTCAGGACCGGCATGGGCCGCAGGAAGGCGAAAAGCCCGGGAATGGAGCTGAGGCGGCCCATCAAACGTCCCACGACGTTTTGGATGGGCGCTCGCACCTGCGGGGGTTCCAGGAACGCCAGAAGCAACCCCTGATTGGAGGCCAGAAACTGGCTGTTGCCGGTCAGCGTGAACGTTGCTCCCACGCTGGGTTCCTGCTGCAGGACGGTGGACGCCTGATCCTGCAGGGCCCGCATCTGCACGGGCGAGGAGCCTTCCTTTCCGATCATGACTCCCCAGATGAAACTGCTGTCCCCGACCGGCAGAAAGGCCTTGGGAATAATGGTAAACAGAAGGATGGTGCCGGCCATGCACGCGGCCCACAGCAGCGCCGAGACCCACCGGTGCCGGAGAAACCACCAGAGCGACTTGCCATACACATGCAGGACCTTGTGCTCCACGCGGCCCGTGGCCCGCTCGATCCAATTTTGCTTGATGCCTTCCCCGCGCACCTTCAACAGCCTCGCGCACATCAGAGGAGTGAGCGTCAGCGAAACAAGCCCCGAAGCGAAAATCGAAATGACGATGGTGATGGCGAATTCACGGAAGATGCGTCCCACCAGGCCGGACATGAAAACCAGCGGAAAAAATACCGCCGCGAGCGAGATGGTCATCGAAAGAATCGTAAAACTGATCTCGCGCGCGCTCTCCAGCGTGGCCTGGAGCGGCTTCATTCCTTTTTCCATCAGGCGCACCGTGTTTTCCAGAAACACGATGGCGTCATCCACCAGGAATCCGATGGCCAGTGTCAGAGCCATTAATGAAAGATTGTCCAGGCTGTATCCCAGCAGCCGCATGCACATGAACGTCATCAGCAGCGACAGCGGCAAGGCCACCGCGGGGATCAGCGTATCGGTGGCCCTGCCGAGGAACACGAAGATCACGGCGACCACCAGGACAAACGCGATGAGCAGAGTCACCTGCACGTCGTCAATGGAATTGACGATGGTTTGGGATTGATCGTGGATCGTGGTGACGCGAATCGACGCCGGCAGTTCGGTTCGAATCACGGGCAGCAGGTCCCGGACGCTCTTGGCTACGGCCACCGCGTTCGAACCCGCCTGGCGGTTGACCGCGACAACCACGGTGGAGGCCGGCTCGGGATACCCGCGCACCCAGAACCTCATCTTGATGCGCTCGTCCTGGACGCTGTTTTCCACCTTGGCGATGTCGTGGAGATACACGGGCGCGCCATTGGTGCTGCTGACAATCAGATTTCCGTAGTCCTGCGCATTGTCCAATTGGCCGTTGGGCCGGAGCAGGGCCGTACCCGAGGGGCTGTCAAACTGGCCCGCGCCGGTATAGCTGGTTCCGTTCTTCACGGCCGCGACCAGGTCATCCACGGAAATGCCGCGCGCCCACATCGCCGAAGGGTCGACCTTGATGCGCACGGCCGCCTTCGTGCCGAACACGTTCACGCTGCTCACGCCCGGCAAAATACTGATGCGCTGGCCCACCTGCGTGCTCGCGTAATCGTAGAGCTTGCCCGGGGTAACCGAATCACTGGTGAGCGCGATGTACAGAATCGGCTGGTCGTTGGGATTGGTTTTCGTGTAGGTCGGCGGCGACGGCAAGTCGACGGGCAGATTGCCGCTGGCTTGCGAGATGGCCGTCTGTACGTCCGTGGCGGCCGCGTCAATGCTCTTGTCCAGAGCGAACTGGAGCGTGAAGCTCACATGCCCCTGCGTGCTCCGCGAGGTCACCAGTTCCAGCCCGTTAATTTTCATGAATTGCCGCTCGAGCGGCGTGGCGATGTTGCTGGCCACCGTGTCGGGACTTGCGCCCGGATAATTCGCCTGCACGGAAATCACGGGATAGTCGACGACGGGAAGATCGTTGACCGGAAGGCGGAAATAGCTGAGCACGCCGAAAACGATCACGGACACGGTCAGCACGGCGGTCATGACCGGCCGCCGGATAAATGGTTCTGAAAGGTTCATCGCTGCCCTGCCGCCGGCGCCGCCGGTGAACCGTTGTCCACGCGAACCTTGCCGCCCGGCAACACGCCGAGCTGTCCGGTGATGACCACCCGTTCGCCGGGTTGGAGCCCCTGTTCGACGACGACCATATCACCCTGCCGCTGCCCAAGCTTCACAAGCCGTAATTCCGCCGTGGAATCGTCTTTGACGACGTAAACAAACGAGCCTTTCGCCGAATCCTGCGGCGCGGCTGCGGGAACCAGCACGGCCTTCGGCAATGTCTCCAGGATAAGCCGGACGTTCACAAACTGGCCCGGCCACAGGCGATGGTTGCCGTTGGGAACGGTGGCGCGAAGCATCACGGTGCCGCTGCTGGTCTGTACCGTGTTGTCCAGGAACGTAAGTTGTCCGATGAGGGGCTTGTCCGGCTCGTCCGGCAAGCGAACTTCCACCCGAAGCCTTCGGCTGGCCGCGTTGCGCTTCACGGCGGAGAAATCATTTTCGGTGGCGGTGAAATCCGCATAGATCGGGTTGAGCCGCTCGATATTCAGCAGCGCGGTCGTATTCGCGGTTACCACGTTTCCGATGTCCACTAGGCGGTGTCCGGCGCGGCCATCGATCGGCGAATGGATCAACGTGTACTCCAGATTCAGGCGTGCGGATTCCACCGCGGCTTCGTTTTGCTTGACTTGCGCCTCACTGACATCGACGGCGTTTCTCCGCGTGTCATAATCCTGCCGCGCGATGGCCTTGGACTCGACCAGGTCCTGCACGCGCGCAAATTGAATCTTGGCAAAATCCAATGCCGCCTTGGCCTGGGCAAGATTGGCTTCGGCGGAATCCAGTTGCGCCTGGAACGGCCGCGGATCGATCGTAAAAAGCGGGTCGCCCTTCTTCAAATCCGCGCCATCGGTGAAGTGAATCTGCGTGATCCGGCCGGACACCTGGGGCTTCACGGACACAACTTCCCGTGCCACGCACCGACCAACCTCATCGAGATAAAGCGGCACGGCACGGGTGAGCGCTGGCGCCACAATCACCGGCGACGGCGGGCGCTCCACCTGCGGCGCAGCCTTCTTCGCGCAACCGGCTAAAACCATGGACGACGCGAATATCCAGACAAACAGCTTTCCCGGACGGGACATCGATCTCCTATCGCTTCCTATGGGGATGTGCTCGCAACTCTATAATGATACGACATGTACGATGAGATGTTTCATATCGTCTGAGCGTCATATTTTTTTTCCGGCAGAACTATCCTTAATGGTACCTGGGTCCAACCGGTGGAATGCTCGGGGCGGTTGTAAGGTGCTGAAAAGACGAACAAACCGGAAGGAAGACCAGCCGGCAGGGTGACGGGATAGGGGTGGGGAACAAAACTGTTACTTTGCCGAGGCGGCGGCTGCGGACGACAATCGCTTCAATTCTTCAAACGTAAAAACAGTTCGCATCGCGTTTTCGATTTCCTGCTTGTGACCCAGTCCCAGCAAGCGGGAAAACCAGCGTAAATCAGGCAGCGCGAGGCCCAGCAGAACCGCGGCTCGATGTTCATCTATGATTTGGATTTGGCTGGTTTCCTTGTCGTCCATAAACGCGTCCCTCCGAGAGACTTTGATATATTGGATGATAAAGGGGGCAATTTTGATGCCATGGGACGCGCCGGAAGCTCATTCGAATAAGCGAGGCAGAGGCCCGTGGAAAGGCAACCGGCTCGCCGAGCGCAAAACTTTTCACCTAAAGTGGCGGGTTTTTCCTGGATACTCTTTCAGGAACCGCAACGACCGCAATTGAGCCCGCGCACAAGGAGCCGCCTTGGCCAGAGCTGCAAACATCGCCCCGAACCGGCATGCCGCGCACCCATTTGATTTGAAATATGGCACGGACACGGCCGGCTATCTGGGCCCCGACGAACTCCGCAGCGGCCACGCTCGCGACGCGATGAACAACGGCTATTCGGCCGTCGCTCCATCAGTGTTTCGCGAGGCGTGCCGGCGCTGGCGGCAAACGCTGCCGCCCTCGGTCGCGCGCATCGAAGCGCACACCTTCGCGGACGTGGGAGCGGGCAAGGGCCGCGCGCTGCTGCTCGCCGCGGAATTGCCCTTTCGCAAGATCATTGGCCTGGAGTTGAACGAAGACCTGGCGCGCATCGCGCGGCAAAACGTCGCCGTCTGGGCCCGCGTTACGCATTCGCGGGCGAACATTCGCGTGATCCATCAAGACGCGGCGGAATTTCGCTGGCCGCGAACCCCGCTGCTCGTTTACCTGAACAATCCGTTCGACTGCGCGCTGGTGGAGCAACTGGCCGCCAATCTCGGTGTCGCGGCTGCCGCGGGCCCGGGCCTGGTGGACCTGTTGTACGTCAATCCCGGCTGCGCGGACACGCTGACGCGGCAAGGGACGTTCAAATTGATGTGGAACGCAGAAATTCCGATGGATGGAGCCGACCAGCAAGCCGATCCCTACGGCGCACGATCGGACCGCGTGGCGGCCTTCCGGTATGGCGCCGGGCGCGGCACGGCGTCCTCGTCATCATAATCACGCAGGCCGCACAATTTAACTGCAAGGTTCGCGGCTAAGCCGACTGGGCCTGGGCCCGTTCTTTCACACACACCTTATTGGTCAGCTCGATGAGCTGGCGCAGGTTCCACCATTCCTCTTCGCTCATCAGCCTTCCGTCCGGACTCGAAAAATAAATCGAGACGAATCCGTCGGTGGAGAGGGGAGAACGAACCACCAACTGCGTTTTTTGCTTTTCCGGCAATGGTTCAGTCATCGGTTGTTCCTCCAGATGGCGCGGATTCTACCACGGATCATTCGATGCGATCGTCATTAAGGAGCAAAGCAAGCAATCCGATTTAAAAAATATGCGGTCAATATGCGATCGCCGCGCGTGCCTTAAAAGCCGGCTTCAAATTCGCGAAAGCGGCGTTCGAGTTCCCATTGCTGCCGCGCCTTTTCGCTGGATTTGAGAAAAGCGGCGCAGGCCGGGGAAATTTTCCGCGAGCCCACCTCGCCTCGCGCGCAAGCCGCTACCGGGCGAGTGAACGCGTCCGGTACGCGCCACAGGCTCGCGCCGGGAAGAAAATCGTGTTCCAGGCCGGTGCGGACCATTTGTTTCAGGTCCGCATAGCGGAGCGCATAGGTATCGGCGGCGCGCACGTATTCATGGCTCAAGTCGATGCGCGAGACGCCTTCATCGTCGGTTGAAAGCGCCACGGGAACGTGATATTTGCGATATATCGGGAACGGATGATCTTTGCCCTTCACGCCCAGAATCACGTCGTTGCTGGTGAGGTTGATTTCCACCATCACGTGTTTCGCCGCCATCTCTTTCAGTAAATCATAGGGACGATCTTCGTACATCACGTCCACGCCGTGGCCGATGCGTTCCGCGTACGCATCCTCCACGGCAAGCCGGATGTGGCAGCACAGTCCTTCGGGCGGCACAAGGCCTTCGGCAAGCTCGCCGGCGTGCAAACTGATGTGCACCTTCGGGTAGAGGGCGTGCAGATATCCCACGATCTTCATGTGCAGCGCGTAATCGGCCATCGACGTTGCGCCGTCCTCCGGCATGACGTAGTTGATGCCCACGAATCGCGGATCGGCCGAAACGATTTCGAAACCCAGCAGCGTCTGCGCGAACACCTGCTGCTTCGGAAAACCGCGCAGCACCTGGTACAGGTACCGGATCGTGACTTTGCACGCCGGTGCCTCCTGGGGTTCGTCGCAGTGTTCGATCTTCCGGCGGGAAGCCTCGGCCGCATCCCGCGCAGCGCTGGCCACGGCAATGTCATCGCGCAATCCGCGCGCCAGCAGTTCCGCGCGCATCCGGCCGAAATCATCGATCCACCCGACTTCCCTGGCAATCCGCGCGGTATGGCTGAAATCGGGCGTCTGCATCAATTCCAGGTACTGCTCGTTCTGCGATGCGGCGCGCGCGGCGATTTCATCGAGCCATTCCCCGGCGTGACGCGGGCTGGCGCCTCCAAATTTTCCGAACGTATCGAAGAAGTGGTCGTGCCCGCTCACTCCCGCCGAAGCGACGAAGCTGCGCATGGAAAATGCGTCAACCAGCGCGTCGTAGAAATTCTGGTCCGTGAAGGCCTTCGCGGCAGGCGCCTGCCCGTTGCCGCATGCGGTCTGCGAACCCGCGGGCCGCGCCGCGGATTGCCGACGGACAAAGGAAAGGTGGGCGAGGTCCACGCATATCCCGTCTGCCGCGGCGTCCCGAATCCAGGTCTCCGCGTAAATTCCTCCGCTCAAGTGGTAATGCAGGTCGGCTCCCTTGGGCATACGCGCAAGAAAAGCGCGCAGGTCCAGCGGATTCGCGCGGGCCGCTTCATAGGCGCGGGCCGTTCGCTGTTCGGGAGTTCCGGATCTTCCCGCGGCTTTTTTCGCGGCCGTCTGAGCGTGCACGACACCCGGGAAAAACAGAAATAGCGCAACGCCGGCCGGCAGGAGGCGGCCCATCGAGGAATTTTTCATGCAGAGCATTTTCTCAGTCCTTAGAATTGTATTGCGGCGCGTGAGGGATCGTCGCTTCGCGTTCGGCCCAGTGCTCCACGATGTCACGCACCACTTTGTCGCCCACACGTTCCGCGGCATCCAGAGCAGGCATATAGGCCGAGTATTTCCTGTTAAAGAGGCTCCGGAGGCTTCCGGCGGGCGTCACTCCTGGCGCTTCGCGGTCGAAATTGCTCACCGTGCGCAACACGAGCACGCGCTGCAGGTCCACACGCCCGGCCTGACTCAGGAATGTGAGCGCCTGCATGGTGCCCGAGTCTTCCATCGCCGAAACCATATAATTCCCCTGGCCACCCGTGTAGAACCGCGTCCAATCGTTGGCCCAGCGGTCCATCAGCGTGCCATGCCAGAATGTGCCGCCGGACATCGTATCCCCGCGCGTCACAAACGGCGGCTTCATGGCGTTCGGAAAGCCGGTGAACCGCGCGCGCGATGCGCGCATCGCCTCCGAATCGGCGAACGGAATATTTCGGGTGAGTTGAAATGCCCAGGCGGCCAGGCCCTGGTCCAGCGTGTAGATTTCGCCTTCCAGCTGCGACTTTACCGGCTGCTCGTACGGCCTGGTCTTCCGCAGCGGCACATAACCGGTCGGCCAATCCGGGGGAATTTCGCGCGCATCGATCTCATACGCAAGGTCGCCGTCAAGCACATGGTTCCCCCAGACCGCCGACCCTAGCGATACATCCGCCGGATCGCCTCCGCCGATGCCGGCGACCAACCAGTACGCTTTCGTGAGGTCGAAGCGCGGATCCAGGCCCAGCGCCATCACCGATGCCGCGGCCTTCGCCGTCGCCACGCTGGTCACCATCCCCAGCACGGCGTCCTTGTTCATCCGCACGTGGTGATATCCCGCGGGCATCGGAAAAATCTGGTCCAGATGTTCGCGCTCCACCCACAATTGATACTCGCCTGGAACGTCCCCGGTATCTTCGCCTCGTTCGAACATGGTCACGACCACGACTTTGACGCGGATGGGTGCGGCCGGCACAGCAGTGGGAGCGGCGGTCTGGGCCGGCCGGGGGCTCGCAAGGCAGCCCGAAAGCAGGAGCGCTCCAAGAACGGTACTGAAGAATCGGCCCACAAACCCCTCCCATTTCCCGGAAAACCCGCCGGGAGTCCGCACGCAAGCGCGCGCCGGCTCCCGGTTCGATGAGGATCAGAGTTTACATCACTGCCGGTTGGGGAGACGTTTTGCATCCATTCTAATTCGTGATTGCTTCCATCATGGAATGAACGGCGCAGGCACACGGCCGGGGAGTGGACGAAAATGCCGGTCTTGCGAGAAGACAACTGTGTGGAAACGATCGGAAGCGTCTTGAAACATTACCTGCCGGGGCAGTGTCGCGGGGAAATCAAAAGCACATTCCAGCTGGCACGTCGTTAATAGGAACAAGAACAATGAGGAACGCCTTAAGAAGGAATTCCCCCTCCCCCCATTTTCACCATTCCATCTGGATCAGATCAACGCTTGAGCAGGTCAGCGCGTCAAATCGGACAGCGCGGTAGGCGGCGCCGTTTACGCCTCTTCCTGAAATTCCAGGATCTCACTGGTCCGATAAGGCTTCTCTTTATGGCAAACGGGGCAGCGGATGTTGAAGACCTTGGATTTTCGTTGCGACAATTCCTCTCCCTCACTTGCGGACGCGTCCACGCTGCCTACAATGGCGGGTACGTGAATGGGGGCCGTGCAATACAGGCATACCACTCCGCGAAAAGTTGGCCGCTCGGTTTCAATGGTCATGTTTGAACCTCGCAAAGGAACGATTCAGGTCTCCGGGGACACCTGATCCTACCATCAAATCACTCGAGCGGGTCCAGCCGCGTGGAAACAGGGCCTGTGGAAATGCGTGGAAAACCAGGAAAAGCAGCTGCCTGCTCGCAATACATTGATTCCATGAGAGTTGTAGTGTAGCGCCACCGTCCCCGCTGCCCTGCGTTCGTTTCCATTTTCCGTTATGAGAACGCCAAAAGGTAGCGGGGCCATCGCTCGAACAACCCCTACCTGATTCGCCGGGAGGAGGAGAAAAATCCCTCCCGGCTCTCCCCGTCTATCGGCCGTAGATCAACAGCGTAAACGTACCGGGAATCAGGGGAGGGCGCGCACGCGGATTTTCGGGTGTCGCGACCGGCGTGGGGCCAAACTCCGCAGTTACGGTGTAGAGATTGTGATTAGCCGTGTCGAGAGTCATCGTGCGAGCACCACGCTGCGTGGAAATCGTTTGAACGACTGTGTATTTGTCCGGCGAATCCTGGTGCGCGACGATGATCGTGCCATCGCCGCAGGAGGCAAATGCCAGATCGGTAGCGGGATCGAACTCGGTGGCGTCCACACCCTCTCCGATCGGCACTCTGGAAACGATGTGGCCCTGATAATCCGACACCAGCATCTGTTTGCTGTGGCACCCGATGAACAGCCGCTGGTGAGCGAGGTCGATGGACATCCCGGTCGGTTCTTCGCAATCCGGCAAAGGCCAGGTGTTGAGCACCTTGAGCTGCTTCGAATCGAACTCGACCAGTTGCGCCTTGTCCTCGATATTCACCCAGACGTGGCCGGCGCCGTCGGTACGCGCTGCTTCGGGCTTGCCGCCGAGGTCGATCGTGCCCACGGCCTCTCCCGTCTTTGCATCCACTGCGGAGGTGTTGTGGCTGCGCGCATTGAAAAAGAAAACGCGCTTGGAGAACGGATCGTACATGAATCCGTCGGGACGGTCCGCGTCGGGCAACTTTATTTCCTTGAGGACCTTGAGTGTCTTGAGGTCGAACATGGTCGCCGAGTTCGAGCCGCCGTTGCTGGTAAACCCGTGGCCAAACTCCTGCACGATTACCGCGCCGTGGGTTCCCTGCAGATCGGAGATGTCGCCCACAACTTTGCCTTCGGCGTCGACCACGATCACATGCGTGGAGTGTGAAATGAACACACGATGGGTGACCGGATCAGCGGTGAGATAGTCCCATCCGCCAGCGCCACCCAAAGTGACCTTCTTCAACAACTTATAATTCGGGCTCTGCGGCGCCGCAGGCGTCGCCAGCAGCAGAAACGCGACAGCGCAAATCAAAGACATGGCCGCCCAACTCATTTTTCGCATCGCTTCACTCCTGTACCCAAATTTTCGAACCCGGTCACGTCATCTTGCTTCCAGCCATTGCCATTCGGCCTCTGCGCGAACCGGACCGGTTGCCGGGATGCAGGTTCGGCGCATTGTATTTCCGAATGATGTCCTGATTGAAAGTTTAAGTGCAGGTAATGTACTCCCTATTTCTTAAGGAAACATTAAAAACTTCTTTGAGAGCCTGATCGCGCCCGGAAGCGCCCGGAAGCAATGCATCGTGCGAGGGCGCGGCCGGCCATAATTTTGAGCAAAGTGGATTGACAAAATAATCTTTCCGCATGAAGCTCTGGACCGAAAAGCCAGGTTTCATCCACAGACCGGTCGCTTCAGGAGGCACGGGATGAGCGGAATCACACGGCGCGGATTCGTGAAAGGCGCGGCGCTGGCGCCCCTGGCGCTTACCCCGCTATCCGCCGCGGGTCAGCAAACGGGCCGCCCGGATCGTTTCGATATTGTGGTGGCCGGCGCGGGGCATAACAGCCTGATCACCGCGGCCTATCTGGCGAAGGCCGGTTTCCGCTGCTTGGTGCTGGAGGGGCGGCCCACGGTGGGCGGCGACGTCAAATCGGCGGAATTGACCCTGCGCGGTTTCCATCACGATACCTGCTCGGCCGCGCACACCGGCATTCAGGACAACCCGCTGATCCGCGACAACGAACTGAACCTCGGCGATTACGGGCTGGAATATATTTTCCCCGATCCGGTTTTCCATATGCCGTTCCTCGACGGCGCGTACCTCACGCAGTGGCGTGACGTGGACCGCACCCGCGCGGAATTCGCCAAATTTTCCAAAAAAGACGGCGACGCCTTCTGGCGCATGTGGAAAGAGTCCCAGAATATTCAACCCGACACGAAATTCTGGCAGCGGCGCCTGGCCATGTCGCATTGGGAAATTATCCGCGACAATTTCGAGGACGATCATTGCCGAACGTTCCTGCTGGCCTGTCCGTGGTCGCAGCATCCGGCGCAATATCCGATGACCGGCCGCATCGCCTATTCCGTTTTCAACCAGCAGCGGCTCGGCCGCCCGCTTCCCAAGGGCGGGTCGGGGAAATTGACCGATGCCCTGGCGCGTTTCATCGAAGCACATAACGGCGTGATCCTCACGAACAAGCCCGTCGCGCGGCTGATCATCGAAAGCGGCAAGTGCACCGGGGTGGAGTGCGTGGATGGAAGCTCCTACCGCGCCGACAAGGCCGTGGTTTCCACCATTCACATCAAGCACCTGATCGACATGGCTCCGCGGGAGTTGTGGGGGCCGGACTTCATCGATGGCGTAGCAACGTGGCAGGCGGAATACCAGTTGATGAGCACAAATTACGCCACCACGGTGCCCATCGAGTATCCGGTCGACGGCGGCACAATTTCGCCCGTGCATTCCGAAATCCTGTCGGGCCCGGAACGCGCCTTGCGCTTTGCCTACGATTACAACATTGGGGCAGTGAATCTCGACGACCCGCCGCAACACATCATCTGCACCACGGTCGTCGACCCGACGCGCGCGCCGGCGGGCATGCATACCATCAAGGTCGTTGCGTATCAGCCCTACGACTTGAAAGAAGGTCCGCGGCACTGGGACAACATCAAGGAACAGGTCGCCGACGCGAACCTGAAATACCTCCAGCGCTTCTGCCCGTATCTGACGAGCGACAAAATTCTCGAGCGCGTCGTCCATAGCCCGCTCGACCTGGAACGCATGAACCCGCACAACTGGCACGGCAGTTGCCATGCCGGAGATTCAGGACCATCGCAATCCGGGGCCATGCGCCCCATGCCCGGCTGGTCGCATTACCGGATGCCCATTCCCGGGCTGTATCAGACCGGCGCGACCACCGCTCCCGGAGGTTCCGTCACCGGGCGGCCCGGACGGGCCGCCGCCGCGGTCCTGCTCCACGATCTCGGCACCAGCATTGAGCAAGTCGTCGGCAAAAAAGAAAGCAAATCATCCTGAACATGCGTCTGCTGCCCGCACGCGCCTGCCAAGGAGGTATGGTTTGAGAGGGAACGCCGGAAGGATAGTCGTGATGCTGGCCGCTTTGTCGTTTACGGCGCCATTTTGCGTGGCGCTGCAGGTCAAGGCTCAACAGCCGGTTGCGCCGCCCGAGGCCAAACCGGATGTTCCCCAAAACCCGTCCGAACATGCGCCGCCTGTGCAACCGATCCCGTACAGCCACAAGACCCATCTGGCGCTCGGGTTGCAGTGTTCGACCTGCCACACCAATCCGGCCCCTGGAAAACTGATGACGTTTCCGGCGACCACTACCTGCATGTCCTGCCATCTTTCCGTTGCCAAAAACAAGCCCGCGATCCGGAAACTTGCTTCGTTTTCAAAATCCCGGCAGCCCATCCCGTGGGTGCGCGTCTACAGGGTGCTTCCGGGAGTGAATTGGACACATCGCAAACATCTCGATGCCGGGTTGAAATGCGAAACGTGTCACGGGCAGGTTGCGCAGATGGCGGCCATGTCCGAAGTAACCAGCGTCAAGACGATGGCCGTTTGCCTCCATTGCCACCAGGCACATAACGCGCCAACCGATTGCCAGACCTGCCACTCGTGGCCGTCCTACTGAGGCCGCGTCGTTTCCAGCGCCCCACACATCGAAAAACCGCACTCGCTCAACATCTATCGCCAATCATCGTCAATGATTTATCGTCAATGAATCATGGCGAATCATTCGTCATGATTCATTCATCGTTTGTCATTGATCCGGTAGCGCACCGGGCCCGCCGGGATTTCCTCTACTTGTCCGTGTTCCAGATATCGCCGATGGCCTTCCACTTGCCGTCCGGTTGTTTCTTCCAGACAACGATGTATTTCTCAGCCACCGGTGTCGGTTTGCCCTTCTCATCCATGGTCATGTTAAAGGTGCCGTATTCGACCGCAAGATCGCCCGAGCGCGCCACTTCGACCCGGGTAATATCCCCCTGCATGTCGGAAAGCCCGGGCGTCGCAAAGAATTTGGCCCAGACGTTTCGCCGCTCGTCGGCGGTCTTTGCAATCGGCGCGTTCTGCGGATTCACCCAGGCATCGTCGGCATAATAAGAGAGAGTTGCGTCGAGATCTTTGCCGACGATAACCTTGCCCCATTCCTGTGCCGTCTCTCGGACGGCGGCTTCATCCTGCACGTGCGTGTCCGCCGGAGCGGGAGCGGGTTGTTGCGTTGAGGCGCAACCGCCCAAGGCCAAGACGACGGCAACAAGCCAAAGAACAGTGTACTTTTGTGAGTTTTTCACGATGATACTCCCCCTCGTGGGCACCGAGCAGCCCTTATTTAACTGCTCCCCATTTTGCTTTCGCTTTACGCCTTAAGATGTGACACCCATCACAGGGCTTTAGGACACAAGTCATGCCGGATGTGTCGCGCTTTGCGACCCATCGTGCCAAAGGCGTGACGCAACCTTTGAGGCGGGATATACACTTATTAGAGGATGAAAGTGCAGGCGCGCACGCGTCCTTCGAACTGAAACTGCATCGCGAGGAGTTATTTAAATTAAAAAATGAAAAAGAGGAAGCCGATCACAAAAATCGCTTCCTCTTTCCCTGTGACAGTATTTCAGTGCGCCGGCTTTGGATGCCAGTGCACAAAACCGTCACGGTTCGGCATTTTGACCTTCGGCAGGGATTTCGCATCCAGGACAGCGTCCTTGGGAACAACTCCGTCGATGGACAACAGGTAAGCCGTCACGGCGTAGACTTCATCATTGGTAAGCGACTCCGGCGCCGGAAGGGGCATGGCGCGCCGGATATAGTCGAACAACGTGGTGGCGACCGGCCAGTAACTCACCGGAGTCTTGACCGGTTTGGCCGAGGCCAGCGTTCCGATGCCGCCAGTGAGCTGGTCGAAGGGTTTGCCCTCGCCTTTTGGCCCGTGGCAAACCTGGCAGTTTTTCGCATACACTGCCGCGCCCTGCGAAACAGAACCGCTCCCCGCGGGCAGTCCCTTTCCATCGGGCGCCACGGTGATGTCTATGTTTCGAATTTCTTCGGGGGTCAACGGACGCCCGAGGTTGGGTCCCTGCGCGGCAACCAGGGAAGGCAGGAAGGCAAATGCCACCACCGGAACGAGAAAGAAATATTTAGACATGGATTTAGACGTAGACATTTTTCACCGTCCCATTGGCATTGACTCCCCAGCCCTGAATGGCGTTGAAGTGGTAGATCTGGCCCGGCCCGTACCGGGCAAGCCAATCGGACCGTGTGGGCTGCACGGCGCCCGTCTCATCGGTAGCCCTGCTCATCATGATGGCGGGCTGCCCATCCCATTTCCACGGAAGGCGAAACCTCGTCAAAGCCTTTGGCAGGATCGGCCCGCTGAGCTCCGCCTGCCTCCAGTTTTTTCCGCCATCGGCGGATACCTCAACTTTTGAAACGACGCCCGCGCCCGACCATGCCAGCCCGGACACTTCGTAAAGTCCCTGCCCTTTCAGATCGATTCCGAAGGACGGCTTGAGGATCAGGGATTTCACGCCCATGGGAAACATATATTGATACGCTTTGCCGTTGGGCAGCAATTCGGTGTAGTGCGAAGTCTCATCCCTGGCATCCACGGGTCCATCGGTTACCTTCAAGCGGCGCAGCCACTTCACGTTCATATTGCCTTCGAAACCGGGGAGCAACAGGCGCATAGGAAAACCTTGCTCGGGACGAATGGCTTCGCCGTTTTGAAACAGGGCGATTACCGCATCGTCGAGGCATTTTTCCAGAGGTATGCTTCGGCTCATAGCGGCCGAATCCGCGCCTTCCGCGATGACCCATTTCGCTTCCGGGGTGACGCCGGCTTCGCCAAGCAGCGTGGCCAGCCGCACCCCGGTCCATTCCGAGCAGGAGAGCAGCCCGTTCAACTCGCCGGCCGTGGCCGGCAGGGGCTGCTTGGCGATCATCACGCCGCTGTTGCCGGAACACTCCATGAAGCGGATGTGCGTTTCCATGGGATAGCGCATCAAGGCGTCAACGGAAAATGCGAGGGGGCGTTTCACCAATCCATGAATATAAAGTTCGTGCCTGTTCGGATCGATAGCGGGAACTCCGTTATGATGCCGCTCATAGTGCAAACCATTCGGGGTAATGGTCCCTTCCAGCAGGTGCAGAGGCGTTCGCGAAGAGCCGGTTCCCGCGTGTCCCGGAACGACCGTGAAAATGCGCTTTACATTCGCCTGCGATTTCGCCGGCATCCCGTAGCCGGAAAATGACCGGCCTGGCGTCTTCATCCATACCGGGGCGTTTGCGCCGATGCTGTCGTCAGCTCTTGCGATGCTTACGTTCGCCGCCGCGAGCCCCGCGGAGAACAACGCGCCTCGCAGGAGCGCGCGCCGGTCCAGCAAACCGTTTTCGCCGGTTTGCTCCGGCAACTTTGCGGTTCGCTTCACTTTAGATTTTTTCACTTTTATCTCCTTCACCAGGCCGCCGGCAGTATGCTTTCGTGAATGCCCGAAGCGCCGCCCTTCGCTCACTGATTTCTGCCGAAGCGATCCTAATTCTATTTTGTCGAACGAATGGAATGATACTGCAGATGTAAAATAATCGTACAGAATTGAATCCGGGTATTTCGGCAGCGGTGTTTTGGCTGGGTCGTTATCGCACGGACGCGTCACTCGGCGCATGCGGAATTCCGTGAAGGGAACTGCAGCGTGCCCCTTTACCGTCGGGCAGATTTACGGCAGCTTGTGAAGAGGCGTCGCGTTGTTGTGTCAATGCTTCTCCCCTGCATCTCATGCCGGATAGCGCTGCGTCGTGATTTTAGAGTGTGCGGGAGTGTGCGCGGGCCATGCCACAACATGGCCTTCCGGGAAAGCAGGTTCCGCTCATGGACGCACCTGGCATGTTTCGGATGCTTTCGCCAATTCCGCCCGCAAAACCACGTACTTCTCCAGGATCGCGTCGAGTTCCGGCGTTCGAATCGGCTTCGCCAGATAGCCGTCCATCCCCGCCGCCAGGCAGCGTTCCTGATCGCCTTTCATGGCGTGCGCCGTCAGGGCGATAATGGGCTGGTGATTCCCGCCGCCCTTTTCCTTCTCTTTTTCCCGGACCGCGACTGTTGCCTGCAGCCCGTCCATCTCAGGCATCTGCACGTCCATCAAGACGAGGTCGTAACTTTCTTTCGCAAGCGCCTCAAGGGCTTCGCGGCCGTTAGAGGCCATCACGACTCGATGCCCCCTCTTCTCCAGCAATCGAGTTGCGAGCCGCTGGTTTACAAGATTGTCTTCCGCCACCAGCACCTGCAAGTAAGCTTTAAGTTCAGGCGTATTGCGCAGCGTATGTCGAGTAACCAGGGAAATTGCGTTGTCTTGCCTTTGGGCTGCCACCACTTGCGCAATGGCCTTGCGTAACTCGAATTGCCGGATGGGTTTCAACAGGTACGCGGCCACGCCCAGATTCTGGCATCGGGCTCCATCCCCGCGATGCCCGGCCGAGGTGAGCATCATGATGGTAGCCGTGGATATTTCCGGCCTTTGCCGGATTTTTTCAATGAAATCAAAGCCATCCATATTCGGCATGTGCATGTCCGTCAGCACCAGGGCATAGGGTTCTCCCTCGTCCTGCGCCAAGGACAGTTGCGCCAGGGCCTCTTCTCCGCCTTCCACGGAGGCCGGTTTCATTTCCCAGTGTTTCAGCATGCCCTCAAGAATCCGCCGGTTCGTGCGATTGTCGTCGACGATGAGAACCTTGACGTCCTGCAAGATCTCAGACGGGACCATCGGCCCTTCTTCCACGGGATTCGCGGCAATTTTAAACCGCGCGGTGAAGTGAAACTGCGTTCCTCGCCCCGCTCCGCTTTCCGCCCACATTTTTCCGCCCATCAATCCCACGATGCGCTCCGAAATGGTCAATCCCAGGCCGGTTCCGCCGTATTTCCGCGTCGTGGAGGCATCCGCCTGGGAAAACGGCTGAAAGATCAATTCCAGTTTCTCGGGAGGAATTCCAATTCCAGAATCCGATACCGTAAATTGCAAAACCCGGTCGTCACCGTCCTCCGCCGCGAGGTGAACATTCAATGCCACCTCGCCGCGATCTGTGAACTTGATGGCGTTGCCCAAGAGATTGATTATGACTTGTCGCAACCGGTGGGAATCGCCTCGTACGACTTCCGGAACTGCGGGAGCAATATCGCACAGAAGCTCCAGCCCCTTTTCATCGGCGCGGAACGCCAGCGTTTTCAGCGTCTCTTCCAGGCAATCGCGCAGGTTGAAATCCTCGGCCTCCAAATCCACCTTTCCCGCCTCGATCTTGGAAAAATCGAGGATGTCATTGATTACGGTGAACAGGGAATCCGCGGAAAGTTTCACCGTTTCCAGATATTCGCGCTGTTCCGGAGTGAGGTCGGTATCCAGGGCCAGCTCGGTCATGCCGATGACGCCATTGAGCGGGGTGCGGATTTCATGGCTCATGTTGGCCAGAAACTCGCCTTTGGCGCGGTTGGCAGCTTCCGCGGATTCCTTTGCGTTCTTCAAGTTCTCTTCCGCGGTCTTGCGTTCCGTAATATCGATCTGGGTTCCTTCCGTCACCGCGGGCGCGTCTCCCATGCCCTCCACGATGCTGGTGGAAGTCAACAGCCACACGGGGCTTCCGTCCACTCGCTGCAGGCAATGCTCGTAGTTGATCAAGCTTCTCGATGCGGTCAATTTGGCGAGAAACACTTTGCGGGTCTCAGGGTCTGCGTATCGGTCACTCATGAAGGTTCCCATCATTTCTTCCCGTGACTGGAAACCAAAAATTCGGGCGCACGCGTCATTGCAATCGAGGACGCACCCGTTCAGATCGGTGCGAAGCACCCCGGCCAGGCTGCGCTCAAACAGCAGCCGGTAGCGTTCTTCGGTGGCTTTGAGAGCAAGGGCTTGCGCGGAGTACCGGCGGCCAAACAAAGCGCTGAGTACAGCCGTCGCAAGCACGACGAACGTGGTGATGATGATGCTGGCAACCCCGAGCGTGGAAATCCGCACCGCATGGGACCAGTCGGGAGGGGCGTTCGAAGCGGTAAACGAAGCGGCCGCCATCCCGGTATAGTGCATGATCGGGATCGCGGCTCCCATCGCCACGGCGCTCGCCAGCTTCCTTTTGAAATTTTCCTTCCTGTCATCCCGCGCGTAGAACACCAGCCACAGAGCCACAAATGAAATAGCAATGGCGAGAATAATCGACAGGCTTACCAGCCAGGGGTCGTAGTGGCACATCGCCGCAAGCCGCATCGCCTCCATGCCGATGTAGTGCATCGCAGCGATCCCGGCGCCCATGACCATGCTTCCGGCAATGGCGCTCCATGGACCCATCCGCGGCCGGCTGACAACATATAAGGCTACGGCGGATACGAAAATAGCGGCCAGTAACGATACCACTACGGTGGGCCAGTCGTATCGAACTGGAATGGGCAGATGAAACGCCAGCATCCCAATGTAGTGCATCGACCAGATGCCCAGCCCAAAAGCCACGGCACCGCCGCCCAGCCAAGCATGTCGAGCGCGGCCGCGGGCAGCCATCACCCGGCCGGCAAGATCAAGTGCCGCATATGCGGAACATGTGGCGATGACTACAGAAAGAGCGACCAGGCGAAAGTCGTAGGAGCCTACCAGGGCTGTATCGGCTAAAAACATGACCGCTTTCTTTTCGCAGGTTCCGGGCAGGCGAAGATTAGCGTGATGGGTTCACTTACTATGATGGGTCTCAAATGTTTTCAGTACAAGTTATAAACAAAACCGTAACCTCCTAAGAGTATCCCCCCTGCCGACGCCTCTTCTTCCAGCGATACTCGGCGTATTTTGGTTTTTATGGCCTGCCCGGGAAATTAAATTTTTCATCGAGGGTCGAGGCGCGTGAAAGGAAAATCGAACGGAAGAACCATCACCATTCGCGGCGCAATCCAGCCGGCAACTCCGCTAACCCAGCACCACTTGGACCTGATGTACGGCGCCGTCGTCGGCCAGTGGAATGTTTGCGCGATCGGGGAGTGCATTGCCGTCCAGGGTGATGGAAGCGACGCCGCGGGAAACACCAGAGGGATTATCCACCCGGATCTGATAGGTGGCCGAGTGATATTGAAACTGGATGGAGTAGCCGGGCCAGTTGCGGGGGATGCAGGGATCGATGGAAAGCATCGTGCCACGTACGCGGAATCCCAGAATCCATTCCAGGCCGGCGCGATACAACCAGCCGGCCGAACCGCTGTACCAGGTCCATCCGCCACGCCCCACGTGCGGCGGCTCGGCATAGACGTCGCCCGCAACCACATACGGTTCGACCCGGTAACGCTGCACGCTGGCGCGCGAACAGGCATGGAGGATTGGATTCAGCATGCGGAATAATTCCGCAGTCTGGTCGCCGTCGCCGAGCTCGGCAAAGGCGATGATCGTCCACGCAGCGGCGTGGGTGTACTGCCCGCCATTTTCACGGATGCCGGGCACATAGCCTTTGATGTAGCCGGGATCGTGCTGCGTGTTTTCAAACGGAGGCTGGAACAGGAGAATCAACCCCTCGGGACGCCGCACCAACTGCCGACTCACCGCGCTCATGGCGCGCGCCGCACGGCCCGGCTCGGCAGCGCCGCTCATGACTCCCCAAGATTGCGCGATCGAGTCGATCCTGCATTCCTGGTTTTGGGCGGACCCCAGCGGCGTGCCGTCATCAAAGAAAGCGCGGCGGTACCATTCGCCATCCCAGCCATCGCGTTCCAGCGCCGCCTTTAAAGCGCTGACGTGGAGACGCCAAGTCTCGGCGCGCTTGTGTTCACCGCGCACATCGGCAACCTTGGCAAACTCCCAAAGAATCGTGTGCAGGAACCAGCCGAGCCACACACTTTCTCCCTTCCCCTGTTCGCCGACCCGGTTCATGCCGTCATTCCAATCGCCTGTGCCCATTAGCGGCAAGCCGTGGCTGCCGACGTTAAGGCTTCGGTCCAGGGCCCGCGCGCAATGCTCAAACAGCGTGGCGTGATTCTCCGACACACGCGGTTGAAAATAGGATTCGTTCTGCCCCTCGGCCAGTTCCGCTCCGTCCAGGAAAGGTACGACTTCGTCCAGCACGGCCAATTCGCCGGTCGCTTCCATAAAGTGAACGACGGCGTATGGCAGCCAGAGCAGGTCGTCGGAGATTCTGGTGCGCACCCCGCGGCCTGAAGGCGGATGCCACCAGTGTTGAACGTCGCCTTCGGTAAACTGCCGTGAGGCCGCGCGCAGTAAATGCTCGCGCGTGATTTTGGGGTTGGCTATACACAGCGCCATGCCGTCCTGGAGCTGGTCGCGAAAACCATACGCACCGCTCAACTGGTAAAACGCCGCCCGCGCCCAGATGCGCGACGCCAGGGTTTGATAGAGCATCCAGCGATTCATGACAATGTCCATGGCCGGCTCGGGCGTGGTGATCTGCACGGTGTTGAGGAGGTGGTTCCACTGGCCCACAACCTCGGAAAGAACCGCATTCAAGTTTGCCGAGCGATAGCGGTCCAGCAATTCCCGCGCCTGCTCCCGATTTTCCGCCTGGCCCAGGTAGAACACGACTTCCACGGTTGCGCCGGGCCGCAATTCAATCAAAGTCTGTAATGCCGCGCAAGGATCCAGGCCTGCTCCTACCTTTCCGGAAAGCGGGCCTCCTTGCTCCAGCGCGGCGGGACACTCCAGCCCCCCGTTGCGACCCAGAAATTCCGTTCGGTCGCCGGTGACCGAAACCTGCCTGCCGCCAAGATCTGCAAAGGCAATGCGCCCTCCGAATTCTCCCCCCAGCACGCTACTCACGAAGATTGCTCCCGTCTTCGAATCCATCTCCGTGCTGAGGTAGGGCGCCGCAACACTGCGCGAGCTGCCGAGCACCCATTCGGCATATCCGGTTACCGAGAGGTGGCGCACGCTGTCGGAACTATTCCTGAGAGAGAGCCTGGAAATTTTGATGGGGTCTTTCGCCGGCACGAACTGAAGCAGTTCCGCCAGGATTCCATGCGCGGAGTGATGGAACCGGCTATAGCCCTGGCCGTGGCGCGCAGAATAGGCCGCGGCTTCATCGCGGATCGGCAGCGCCGTGGGAGTCCATACTTCGCCGATGCTTTCGTCGCGAATGTAGATCGCTTCTCCCGGAGGATCCGTGACGGGATCATTGGACCACGGCGTGAGCTGATTTTCATGGCTGTTGAGCGACCAGGTGTGACCCGATCCGGATTCAGAAACGAGAAAACCAAAATCAGGATTCGCGATGACGTTGATCCACGGCGCGGGCGTCCGCAAACCTTCTTTCAGAACAGTCACATATTCGCGCCCCCCATCGGCAAATCCTCCGAGGCCGTTGAAGAATTCGAGGTCCTGCGGAGAAAACAGCACATCCAGATGTTTGGCCGCGCGCCGCTGACGCGATGCGGGAACAGGCGCCGCAACTTCCGCGCGCTGAGATCGAATGACTTGCTCGGACAACGTGCCCCGCCGGCTGAGCAACACGCATCGCGCAATGGTCTGAAACAGCGCCCGCTCCTGCGGAGAGATGAGGTCCGCCCGCAGCAGGAAAATGCTGCCGCGCACGTTGTCGGTGTCCGGAGAGAGCCGCAATCGGCTGCCGCGCACCAGCCCCTCCAATGCGACCTGCAACTCCTGTGCGTACGAGGAGGACCTTTCATTAATGACGACAATATCGGCGGAGAGCTGTTTCATGCGCCAGTATTCATGCGCGCGCAACAGTTGACGCACGATTTCAAGATCCGCCTCTTCATCGATGCGGACCAGAACAATCGGCAAATCGCCGGAGATTCCATGGGCCCACAGCGCGGACCGTTCCAGGGTGCTGCGGTTGAGGACATCGGAGGACGGCCGTAAGGAAGCGTCCGAATAGAGCACGTGGTTTGCGAGCCTCTGGAATAAATGGGCTTCGTCGAGATCGATACCCAAATGATGGAGTTGTACCTGAGCCTGCGTCCAGGCTAACGCCAGTGTGCGTTCCACGGTTGCGGGCCCGCGATATTTATCCACAAGTTCAATGACCTGTTCCCGGCTCGGGGCGACGATGGTGGAAAAAACAATACGAGCTGAGGCGCCGGGGGGAAGGCGGACCGTCCGCCGCAGGCTGATCACCGGATCAAGGACGGAGCCAACCGTATTGGAAAGCGGCCGTCCATCGATGATCGATAGGGGATTGCGCACATTGTGCCCGCGCCCGATCAACCGCGAGCGGTCCGTCTCAAACTGCAATTCGCCGACGGTTTCACCCTCCACCACAACCACGTGCGCGGCCCAGACAGAAGTCTCCGTGTCGGATTGCGGGCGGCGCGTGGCCAGCAGCGCGCTGGCATCGGGGAGAAATTCAGTCTGAACGAACAAGTTCGAAAACGCCGGGTGGGCTACATCGGCCGCCTGCGGCGTCAGGCAAAGCTCGGCGTAGGAAGTCACCTGGATTTCGCGCGCGCGCGCCCCCAGATTCGTGATCGTGACACGCCGGACTTCCGCGTCGTCCTCGGGAGATACGACGACATCGAGCGTCGTCGTTAACGAGCGGTCGCGCCTGCCAAATTCGGCGCGGTCTTCATGAAACAAAACCTCGTACGCGTCGGGCTCCACGCCGCTCGGCTGATAGCCCGCGGACCAGACTTCGCCGGTCTGCGCGTCGCGCAGAAAAATATAGCTGCCCCAGCAATCACGCGTGGCGTCCTCGCGCCACCGGGTGACGGCAATGTCCCGCCAACGGCTGTAGCCCGAACCCGCGGTGGTCAGCATCACCGCGTATCTGCCATTGGAAAGCAGGTGAGTTCGCGGGATGGAACTATGCGGTGTGGTGAACCGCCGCATCGATGGCGGGATGAGATCACGCACCTGCCCGGCCGCGGATACTTCTTCCGCGCGTGGCCGGGCAACCAGCACGTCGCGCGGCGTGCGCTCCTGCAGGAGCAATTCGGTGGCCTGCACCATGGGCGCAGCATGAAAGCGGCTGCGCATCGCGCCATCGTTCAACAGGTTCGCGATGGCCAGCAATGACATTCCCTGATGGTGCGCCAGGAACGTACGTACCACGGCAACCGCCTCGCCCTCGGGCAGGCGTGCGGCGGTGTAATCGAGCGCTTCGTAAAACCCGTAGTCTCCGCTTCCGCCTGCGTGTTCCAGGCGGCGAAAATTCTGCAGGGCGGCGGCCGGATCAATCATGGCCGCCAGCGCGGTGGCGTAGGGCGCGATGACCATTTCCTCGCCGAGGCCCCGCTTCAGGCCCAGCCCGGGCACGCCAAAGCTGGAGTATTGATAATTAAGATTGAGATCGCGCGCGTTGTAGGCAGACTCGGAAACCCCCCAGGGTGTGCCGCGCTCCGCGCCATACTCGATTTGACGCCGCACAATCAGTTCGTAGGTCTGGTTCAGCAGGCTTGCTTCCGGGGATCGCATCACAAGCACGGGCATCAGGTATTCGAACATCGAACCCGACCAGGAGATCAGGGCGGACCCGCGATTCACCGGAGTGAGCGCGCGGCCCAGGTGAAACCAGTGCGACGGCGGGGCTTCCCCTTTCGCAATGGCGACAAAACTGGCCAGGCGCGCTTCCGAGGCAAGCAAGTCATAGCAGTTGGAATCCAGGCTGCCATCCGCCACGCGATAACCGATCGAGAAAAGCTTGCGCGTATCGTCAAATAGAAAGCGAAAGTCCATGGCCTGAACCATTTGTTCGGCCGTCTGAGCGATGGCAGAAAGACGCCGAATAAGCGCACCCGCCTCGGCCACCGAACGCCGCAGCGCTTCGGCCAAAGCATCGATTCGCGTGATCGCCTCGCTGGATTCAGAAAGGGCGTTCCGCATGCGGGCGCGCAACCCGGAAAGTTCACAGAGGATGGAGTCGAACCGGTCAGGCGCATCCGCCAGTGTGGGAATGAATCGGAGGGATTGTTCGATGGCGGCGCCCTCGGGCGGCTGGCCGCGAAGATCCCTGGCCAATCCCAGCATATCTTTTGACTCCAGGCGCGCCCACGGCATCACGATTTCCACGTCCCGGACCTGGCTATCAACGCAAGCCTGGAACGCTTCCGCCCAGATGCGCAAGGCGGGTTCGGGGTCTTTTCCATGCTCTTGCGCCAATGCTTGAGCCATGTCGGCCACGGTCTGAGCATGAGCCAACCATTCCTTGAAACGGATCGAGCAATCCACCGAATCGGCGGGCAACGAATCCAGCGAGGCCAGCAAGGCGTCGACGGCATTGCTGAGCTGCTTTCGCGCGACGACGTGTTTGCGTGGCGTATCCGTTTTTTTGGCCAGCTCGGCGTGCAGCAGCCGGCCCGTATCCTGCAATCCCGCAAGCAGATGCGGTCCAACACATGGTTTCTCCGCAAGTTCCCGGCAACTGTTGGCCAGGGCCAGCAAATGCCCGGCGAGATTTCCACTGTCCACGGAGGAAATGTATTGGGGTTCGAGCGGCTGAAGATCGCTGGTGTCATACCAATTGTAGAAATGCCCGCGGAACTGTTCCATGTGACTCATGGTCCCCAGCGTGGCTTCGAGGCGCTCGACCGTTTCCAGCGTGCCAAGCCATCCGAAGTCCCGCGCGGCAACCGTGGAAAGAAGATAGAGCCCGATATTGGTGGGCGAGGTACGGTGAGCGATGACCGGGTCGGGCGTTTCCTGAAAATTGTCGGGAGGAAGCGCGTGGTCCCCAGGACAGACAAAAGTCTCGAAGAAGCGCCAGGTTCGGCGGGAAATCAAGCGGAAAACCTGTGTGTCGGCCGCGGACAATGGCATTGCCCCGAGAGACTTCGGCAGGCGGCTAATCCAAAAAGCCACGGCAGGAGCCGCAGCCGAAAGAACCAGGAGCGGAGTTGCCACAACCCAAGTCTGGGGGCGTCCATAAACCAAAGCCGCAATCGGAACAACGGCCACTACAACCCCGCCAGCCATACGCCTGTAAATCGCGGGCAGTCTGGATTCGGCCAAAAATCTGGACTGCGCCGCCGTCACCCATTCCAGCAGATTCCTGTGCGTGATCCACAGGCGCCCGAGCGTCCGCAGAATTGCATCCGTCATCAGCCATGTCTGGTACGTCAAAAATGTGAAAAACAAGGCGATCTGCGCCATGCCCAGCGCCAGGTCATTGAAGAACACGCCTCGAAAGTGACTGCGCAGGGAAATCCCTTTTCGACGCGGAATGAGTCCGATGAGAAACGGCAGGATTGCCGGAATCGCAACGGTCGCGAGAATAAATAACGTCCATAACCAGGCGGAAGCGGGCGGCAGAACCCACCCCACAACCAATGTAAGAAATGCGGCGGGGGCGGACAGCGTGCGGCGCAGGTTGTCGAGAATTTTCCAGCGCCCGATGATGGGAATTCCGGCGGAATTCCGTTTTCCCGGCGCAGACAGGCTGCGCCCGAAAAGCCAGGGCAGGAGTTGCCAGTCTCCGCGGGCCCAGCGGTGCTGGCGCGCCGCAACGGCCTCATAGCGCGACGGAAATTCTTCAAACAGCTCAATGTCCGTGGCCAGGGCGACCCGCGCGAAAATGCCTTCAAACAGGTCATGACTCAGAAGCGCATTTGCGGGCACCTTGCCCGCCAGCGCCGCTTCAAAAGCATCAATGTCGTAAATCCCTTTGCCCGTGTAGGAGCCTTCCTGGAATAAATCCTGGTAAACATCCGAAACGGCCGAGGAATAAGGATCGATGCCGCCCGGCCCGGAAAAAACTCTTTGCGAGAGCGAACTGGGATGGCTGATCGGAAGGGAAGGGGTGATGCGGGGTTGCACGATCGCATAGCCTTCGACAACGCGCCCTTCGCGATCGCTGAACCTTGGCCGGTTCAGAGGATGCGCCATCGTACCGACCAAACGCGCGGCAGCGCCCCGTGGCAGGTGCGTGTCTGCGTCCAGCGTGATCACGAAACGAACGCCCGCAAGGTTTCCGGGGGGACCCACACCGATCGGCAGGAATGTAGTGCTGGTCGAGCCGCGCAGGAGCTGATTCAGTTCATGGAGCTTTCCTCGCTTGCGTTCCCATCCCATCCATTTGACGTCGCACGGGTTCCATACACGCTTTCGATGAAACAGGAAAAAGCGTTCGCCGCCGCCGGGAACCGGGCCATATTTCCCGTTCAGGCGAGCGACCCCGTCCCTGGCAACGGCGAGCAGGTCATCATCACCGGGCAAGGTTTCGCTCGGCGCGTCCAACCAGTCCGAAAGCAGCGCGAAGCGCAGGTCTCCATCGGAATTGGCCAGGTAATGCACTTCCAACTGTTCGACAAGCCCTGCCACTTCCTGCCCGGTGGTCAGCAGCGTGGGCATGACGATTATTGTTCGCAAATCCGCCGGGACGCCCCGGCGCAACTCCATTCGCGGCAGCCTGCGCGGCCCCAGCACACCCATGACGGCGCGGTTGATCAGCGCGATGGCCAGGTCCGAGGCCGGCACGGCGGCGAGCAAACCGAGCAGGAAAAGGCCTCCCGTGGTCATGCCCGCTGTGCGGGCTCGCAACAGCGGTATGGCCAGGATCATTGCGGTCATAACGACAATCGTCGCCAGATAGCCCGGCACGGCCGATCGGACGTATAAACGGAGCAGCCAATGTTTCCAGGAGAGATGAAAACCCAGCTCGCGCTCGAAAGCCGGGCGCCCGCGCGAGATGAGGTAATAGCCGGGCTCTGTCTGGCGCTCCTCGACGGGACTGCTGGAATCATGGGGGGAATCTTCGCCCGGACCGCGGACTCCCTGCCGGGCGCGCCGCACGACACGTCTTGCAACTTCAATTTCCGAATGTTCTGATCCACGCGCAAGGTTTTCGATGGCGTGGCGGTAGTCATCCCGCGTACAAAAATCCATGTCGGCAAAGTGTGTGTCTTCGCGGAGAATTTTGTCCACCAGGCTGACGCTTTCAAAAAAGTCCTGCCAGTCGAATGCGGAAATCAGGCGCATGCTGGTGATGATGTTGCGCACGGATACGCTCATGGCCCCTTGCTCCTGGTGTTCGGCGCGGACAATTTCGTCAGCGGTCGTTTCCGCCAGGGCCAGGCGCTGGTCGAGCCATTGCAGAACGGGGCCGACCTTTGGGTCCAGATCTCGCAGGCGCCGGACCAGCTGCACGGCGAACGCCAGGTCCAATGGCGCTTTCTCAAGAAGTTTCAGGGCCGGAAGAATCGCGAGTTGTCCTCCCGGACCGAGCAGGCGATCGGCCAGGGCGTCGGCTTCGCGCCGGGCCGTTCTGCTGCGTACAATGCGCTCCGCCATTCTGCGCAAATTTTCCACCAGCACCACGCGCAGTGAAATGGCCACGGCCCAAAGCTCGCCGATCGTGAGCGGCTGCACGCGCTGATACGCCTCCACGAAACGCCGCAGAGCCTCCGGGTCAAAACGGCTATCGGTGTGCGCCACAAATGCCCACGCGACTCCAATCACTCGCGGATAGCCTTGCAAATGGCCTGAGGCAAGCTTGGGCAGCATGCGATAGTATCCGGCCGGCAAATCGTCCCGAATCTCCCGAAGCTGTTCGTCCACGATATGGAAGTTATCAACCAACCACTCGGCCGCAGGCGTGATGGAATGCTCCTGCTGAACGGCGCGGGCGATCGATCGATAGCAATCCAGCAGCACGCGGCCGTTGTCCAGGACCCTGGGGATCAGCGGGCGCCCCCGGCTCAATTCGCGGGTGACGGCCTGCGCCGCGGCAAGGCTCTCGGCGTGTTGCTCGAGCCGTTCCAGACTGAACAGTTCGGAACGTATCGGCTCTTCCGGGTTGGGAAGCAGAATGGTCGAAGATTGGTTCTTATTCGTCATGGGGATCTAGGATTGTGGCACGAAAGATGTCTGCACGTCCCGCGACCTTTCCCCAAATGAGGATCAAGGGACAGCCAGCCATGTCCAGAGCGGTTCTTAACCAGCTTAACAGAAGGCCATGCGCTGCGGTGACGCAAGAAATAATTGAGCTGCGCCGTTCCGGAAACATTTGAAACTATTGCGCTGGATATCCGGCACGAATCATGTCCGGGGAATGCGAGCGGCCACGCGGGAAGCTCAGGAAGATGGGTCGAGGATTGCTTGTCGAGATTCCCACAACTCCGAAATCAACAGGCCGCCCGTTGCGATATGGCTCTCTTGCCGATGGAAACCGGCGGAAAGAAAAATAGCCTCGTGCTGAGGAATGCGATTGACCCGCAGCCCGGTGGTCACGCGGAACGCCGCGTACAACGCGCGGATAATGGCGCCCGTCCAGAGCTTCCCGAACGCGGATTGTGAGTAATGAAATTCAGACAGGACCCATTGCGCTTCCGGGCGCGACCATTCCATCATTTGCAGAATCAGTTTCCGGGCGTCGTCGCGCGTGAGGCAATCCAGGAAGAAATGTGTCGCGAACAGATCATAATCGCGATGCGGGGGAACAAACGTCATTACATCCGCGCAAAAAAACTGCACGCGGCTTCTGTAACTGTCACCCAGGCGCGTGATGCGGCGTTCCGCAATCCGCATCATTTCCCTGCTCAAATCGATATACGTGACCTCCACGGCAGGATTGGCCTGAAGCAATCCAGCTAAAAATCTTCCGTCGCCGCCGCCGCACGACAGCGCCCGCCGGCTCTGCCTGAGCCGGTTCACATACGCGAATCGCCGACGCTCCAGGGCCCTGCGGAAACTCAAATGCTCGGCGGGCTCATACCATCGCGCGATCCGGTCGCAGTTCATCTTGGTTGCAGCAGTTTTCATGTGCGTTCAGAGCACCGACTTCAACAGGAACAATGCCGGGGTCAACAGCGCGGCGTCCGCAAGTACACGCAGGGCTTGCGGCGACAGCGCCCCGCTTTGCCAGTCCAGAGCCGCAATCAGCGCCAGAGAAATCGCGGACGCTCCCAGCAGCTGTGCTTGCCCGGCGGCGTGCGGTCCGAAGATGCCGATCATTCCCGCACACACGATGAGAATTGCGGCGATCGGCACAATGCGGCGATCCGCCCATCGAATCAGCCAGTAGGGCGTCTTTTTCCATTGCCGCTCTCCGCGATGATGTTCCCAGCATTCGATGGCAATACAGTTCAGCCCGCACAATGCGGCGAAAAGCAGCGCCGGTGGAATGAGCAGCGTTCGAGATCCCGCCGTGTGCGTCCAGGCGGGAATCGTGGACCCTGCGGCAAAGATCGCTCCGACGACCAGCTCTTTCGGGACCCGGCGGACCGCAAGATCGGAAAATACATGAATAATTTGAAAATAGAAAAGAACGGCTCCGCAGAGCATCAGCCCCACAATCCTGGTTTGGCTGCTCAGCTTCGTAAGGCTGACCCAGGCGGTGGCCAAAGCGATGGGCAGCAATGAGCCGAGTACGACGTACCAATTACGCGCGTAGAAATTGTGGCGATCGGAAAGAGCGGACCCGGGAGGCGTTCGCAGCACGTCCAGCATCCGGTCACTCACATAGATAATCCATACGGTGACCGTCAGCACCGATACTTCCAGCAGGGGAAAGGAAATGTGAACCGCCTGCGCAAAAAGCAGCGCCCAAAGGCAAACCACCGTTGGCGCATCCAGGCTCAGAAGATTCCACCACATCCAGAGCGGGTAGCGCCTTGCCCACAGGTGTTGACCGGGAATCGTTTCATAACCGGTTCTCGAGCCGATGGCTCCCGAACCGATCCACGCCCAACTGGAGTTCGTTCGCATTCCACTAATATCTTATTTCATTTTCAGAATTTTTGGGCGCGGTGGCTCTTTTGCGGGCATATCGTCGCTTCGTTTCGACCCATCTGCCGCATGGGTCCCGCTGATTTCATGCCTGTGCCCGGCGGGAGGCATCTTGCTGTTGTGTCAGCGGACTGTAGCGCCACCCTTCAGGGTGGCATTTTAGGACCCAGCCGATACTCGTACACCGCGCCGGACATCCGCTAGATGGACCAGGACCCGCTTCTCACAAAGATTTTTCAGCCGAGAGTTGTTTCGGGGGTTGTTTCGTTGGGCACGCGATGCGCGCAGGTTGCGCGTGCGATAAGCATTTTTCTGTTGCAACCCCTGGCGTGGAGAGGCGGCCAATATTCATTCGTTGGACGGAACTTGAAAAAATTCCAGCGTTTCAAATTCCTTCCCGCCTCTCCCGCAAGGGTATCGCGCTAGCGGCTGTAGGCCAGGAAGCGGAACGTGCTGGAAATCACCTTGGGACGCGGATGCGGTTCGTCCTTGGTGGGTGCCGGCCGCGGCCCGAAATCCGACGTCACGGTATACACGTTGTGGTTTCCATAATCCATCGCCATGGTGCGCGCTCCCTCCTCGGTCTTAATCGTCTGGACCGTGGTGTATTTGTCCGGAGTGTCTTCGTGAGCGACCGTGATCGTGCCATCTCCGCAGGAAGCGAACACCAGCTGCGTCTCCGGGTCAAAGCGCGTGGCATCCACACCCTTGCCGATGGGCCAGGTGGCAACCACTTTGCCGTTGATATAATCCACCACCGCCACCACGCCGCTGCGACAGCCGGCAAAGAGCCGCTTGTGAGCGAGATCGATGGATAGCCCGGTGGGAATCTTGCAAGGCGCCAGCGACCAGGTGCGCATGACTTTGAGCGTCTTGGAGTTGAATTCGGTCATCTCGCCCTTGTCTTCGATGTTGACGAAGACGTGGCCCATGCCGTCGGCTTGCGCGGTTTCCGCTTTGTCGGGCAGTGGGATGTTGCCCAGAACCTTGCCCGTCCTGGCATCCACCGCCGTCGAATCGGTGGCCGGATCGTCATTCATGGTAAAGACGCGCTGCGAAGCCGCGTCATACAGAATGCCGTCGGGAGCGCGGTCCGGCAGTTTGACCGTTTGAATGGGCTTGAGGGTATCGGTATTGAAGATGGTCACCGACTTGGCGTCTCCGTTCGTCGTGAATGCGCGCTTGAGTTTAGGAGCGAAGACGATTCCGTGGGTGCCTTCCAGGCCCTTAATGTCCTGCAATAATTTGCCGTCGGGGTTCAAGATCATCATATGCGTGCCGCGCGGGATAAATATGCGATGCGTGGATTGCTGCACCTCGAAATAATCCCAGCGGCCCGGCCCGCCCAAGGTGATTCTCTTGACCTGGTGATAGCCGGGACTCTGAGCACCGGCAGCCGCCACACGCACATAAGCCGCGCCGCAGATCAGCAAAATAGATGGTAATAATCCTGCAATAACAAACCGCCATGTCGCTCGCATCAAACTACCTCCACTGAATTAAAATATGACGAACCACGCCATGCTTCGGCCGACGATGGGCCGGCTGTTTGTATATACGCACCGCCGCGGCCATAGTTTCAGGAGATTTGCATGAATCTCCACGGCTCCCCGGCCGGTCCAGCCGAGGCAGGAAGAATCTTTTGCGATTCGCACACCCGCCGGACCCTTGGGGCTTGCACGGCCTGGTCCGCGCCGCGGGAGCGATCGGCGAGCTGACCGACGACGTCGTTCGCGCGCATCTGAGCGTGTAACGCCAAATGACGATTTTCAGCGCAAGGAAATGCCCGGCCCGCGCGAACTTGCGGGTCCCGCGATTTGTCGAGGAAAACCACAGACCCCTACCGTACCAAACGCTGGAATCCCGTGCTTCCACAAGCTGGTTAGAAATTTGGTCTTCGACTTCAGCGGTGACATTCAAAAGTCCAAGAAATTGGACTTTTGTGTCTGTGCCACAAATTCGAAACTCAGCGGCTAAAGCCGGATTGATTTTGCGGGCCTAATGTCGTGGCTGAAGCCACGACCCGCAAACATTTCCGAGTGCTCACACAGACTCTTTAGCCCCCGCGGTTCGCTCCAGCTTGTTTTGCCGCCCATTTGTGAGATGGCTTCCGGCAATTTTATTCTCCGGCCTTCCGCCTGACACCCATCTCTCACGTGTTGCGCTTGACACGGCGCAACCCCGGCACTAACTTCAGCGGCGACTGCATACAGGTACGCGATTTTCGGAAATAATTTCTGGGGAGGCGTTCCTTGAAGCTGAAAATCGGAAATATCGGCGGACACGAATTATCGCGCAGAGAAATTCTGCAGGGAAGCCTTGTGGCGGCCGTGGGCGCGGCGGGCGGGGTGAAAGAGGCGCTCGCGCAATCCGCTCCGGCGCAACAAGCGGAGAAGCAGACCGGCACGCGCACCATTGATATCCACGCGCACTACTTCCCGCAGCCCTACTTCGACCTGTTCAACGCGCAGGGATTCAACGCGGAATTCCGCATGACCGAGCAAGGCTTCTACTTCAAGACTCCCACGCAAAACTACGGGCCCTTGCCCACCAAATTTATCGATCTTCAGCAACGCCTTGCGGACATGGACGCGCAAGGCGTGACGGTCCATGCGCTTTCACTCACCGGGCCGATGTCGTACTGGATGCGCGGCAAACTCGCTCTGCAGCTGTGCCAAACGTGGAACGACGCGGCCGTCGCGGCGCACCAGGCCTATCCCGACCGCTTCGTCGTGCTGGCCACCCTTCCCATGCGCGACCCCGATCTGGCCGTCGACGAACTCAGCCGCGTCAGCAAGCTTCCCGGCGTGCGCGGCGTTTATATGGGCACCCATATCGGTGAGCGTGATCTGGACGATCCGATGTTCGAGCCCGTTTTCGCGAAAATTGAAGCGCTCGACCTTCCGCTGTTCCTGCATCCGCTGATGCCCGCCGTCGGCGGCAAGCGCCTGCAGCCCTATTCCTTGACGAATCTGGTGGCCTTCCCCATGGACTCAACGATTGCGGCATGCCACCTGATTTTTGGCGGCGTATTGGACCGCCATCCGAAACTTCAGGTCACCCTGCCGCACGCCGGCGGCGTGCTGCCAAATCTGATCGGGCGTCTGGACCACGGATGGAAAGTAATCCCTGCGGCCAAAACATGCGCGCAAACGCCGAGCGCCTATTTGCAACGCTTCACTTACGACATCATCTCTCACTCCAGGCCGCTGATGGAATACGTCATCTCCCAGGTCGGCGCCGAGCGCATCATGCTGGGCAGCGACTACTGTTACCCGGTGGGTTACGACCGGCCCGTGCAAGTGGTCGAGGAACTTCGCCTGAGTTCCGAGCAGCACAAAATGATTCTGGGCGGAACGGCCGCGAAAATTCTGAAAATTTAATCCTGCGCCGCGGCCATCTCCATTTCGCCGCGCTTGCTTGCGCCCGCAATTCGAACGAAACCATCCTGGCGCCATTGCCGATGCCACAATGGTGCCGCCGTAACTTCTGCCGCGGTTTGTGGTTTACCCCTGGCCCGGGAGACAATTAACATTAGATTCCTGGAGTGTTTGTGACGTCGAAACCGGCAGCCTTTTCGAACAGGATCGTTGCTAAGATGGCGTGCAGCCACCTATGACACCTATGAAAGCACGCTTGCTTCGCACCTGCCGCAGCGACAACTTGTTCCGGCCGTGGCGCCATGCCGCGACTGCGCTCCTGTTCGCTTTCTTCCTGATTTCCTGCGGCAGCCAGGAACAATTGCTTCCTGCCAGTCCTAAGATACGCGTCGGATCGGAGATGGCGGCGGAGCAGGTCCTCACGCGCCAGCTCAGCGCCGACCCTCGAACGCTGGACCCATCCCTGGCGACCGATGTGGTGGGCTCCAATGTCCTGGAAGATTTGTATGAGGGACTGGTCTCGCTGAGCGAGGACGGAAAGTTGATTCCCGGCGTGGCCACCTCCTGGGAAACCAGCGCTGACGGAAAGACCTGGACGTTTCATTTGCGGGAAAATGCGAAGTGGTCCAACGGCCAGCCCGTGACGGCGAACGATTTCGTGTACGCCTGGCGGCGGCAGGTGGATCCCAACACCGGGTCGGAATATGCCCAGGCGCTCATGCCCATTGAAAACGCGATAGACATTGTCGCCGGCAAGATGGACCCGCGCCGCCTGGGAGTGGAAGCTGCGGGGCCGCAAACCCTGGTCGTTCACCTGCGCGCGCCGACTTCCTACCTGCTGGCGCTGCTCACCAACACGTATCTCTATCCCCTATACGAACCAGCCGTGAAGCAGTGGGGCGACGCATGGACCAAACCCGGGCACATGGTCTCCAATGGGCCCTTTCAACTGTCCGACCGCGTGATCAACGGACATATCACAATGCTTAAGGACCCCTACTATTGGGACGCCAGCCACGTGCGGCTGTCCAAGGTAACCTACGTCATCATTTCCGATTCCAATTCGGCCGTCGAGCAATACCTGTCCGGAAGCCTCGATTTCAGCGATTCCGTAAATCTATCGCAAAAAGACTATTTGGAGCGCACGCTGGGGGATCAGGTCGTGTTCGCTCCGTATTTCGGCACGGCGATGTTCGGCTACAACCTGGCAAAACCTCCCTTCGCGGGAAATCCAAAATTGCGTCTGGCTTTGAATATCGCTTTGGATCGCGAAACCCTGGTCAAATACGTTCAGCGCGGAGTCGGAGTCCCCGCATACAATCTGGTGCCGCCGTTGCCCGGGTACGATCCGCCGGAACCCGCCTGGGCGCACATGCCGGACGAGCAACGCCACGCCCTGGCGCGCAAGCTCTATCAGGAAGCCGGCTACTCGGAAAGCCACCCGCTCGAAGTCGTTCTGACGTATCCGAGCGGCGGGCCGTCCGTGCGCCGGTTCATGGAGGCCCTGGCGGCGATGTGGCAGGTCAATCTTGGCGCGAAAGTGGAAATCTACAACGTCGAGTGGAAAGTGTTCCTGCAGAACGTCCAGATGAAGCAGCCGACCTTTTACTGGTTTGCATGGATCGGCGATTTCCCCGATCCGTTCACTTTCATGCAGCTTTTTCAGAGCGATTTCGGGATGAATCACGGCTCCTACGACAATCCCAAGTTTGACGCGCTGGTGAATCAGGCCAGCAATACCGTGGACGCCGCGCAACGCTACAAATTGTTCCACCAAGCCGGTGAAATTCTCAATGAAGACGCCCCATTTCTCCCGGCCTACTTTTATGAAAGCGGGCACCTGATCAAACCCTACGTGAAGGGTTGGCAATCGAACGTCATGGACAGGAACTTGTCCCGCTACATGTACGTTCTGGCGCACCAGGAGAGCTGAATTGCTAAAGTACACATTGCGCCGCCTGCTGGGCGCTATCCCGACGCTGCTGGTCATCATCACGCTGGCCTTCCTGCTGCTGCACGCCGCGCCGGGAGGACCCTTCGACGCGCAAAAGCAGCTTCCTCCGGCAATCAAACAGAACATCGAGCGCATGTACCACCTGGATGAGCCGCTCTATCAGCAATATTTCCGATACCTGGGCGAGATCCTGCAGGGAAATTTCGGGCCCTCGTACCAGTACAGGGACACCACGGTGAACGAAATCATCCGCCAGGGTTTTCCCATTGACGTGGCGATTGGAGGGGTGGCGCTGTTCGGCGCCCTGCTGATCGGATTGCCGATCGGAATCATCGCCGCGGTCCGGCGCAGCACGTTCTGGGACCATTCGCTGATGGGGCTGGCCATGATCGGCATTTCCGTTCCCGTGTTCGTGGTCGCGCCGATCCTGATTCTGGTGTTCGCCGTCTCGCTGCGCTGGTTGCCGGCGGGAGAATGGGGGAACGGGGCGCCGTCGCACATCATTCTTCCGGCCGTGGCGCTGGCCCTACCTTATATCGCATACGTGGCGCGGTTGATGCGCGGCAGTACCGCCGAAATATTGAACAGCCCGTATATTCTGATGGCGCGGGCCAAGGGTTTGCCGGAGCGCATCGTGGTCCTGCGCCACGCCTTGAAACCTGCGCTGATTCCGCTGGTTTCCTTTCTGGGACCGGCGGTGGTGGGCCTGATTACCGGGTCCATCGTGATCGAGACGATTTTCGGTCTTCCGGGAATCGGCAGGGCGTTTGTCGATGGCGCGCTGAACCGGGACTACACGCTGGTGCTGGGAGTCACGGTTCTCTACGGCGTGCTGATCGTGGTCTTCAACCTCCTGGCGGACTTGACCTATTCCATACTCGATCCCAAGGTGCGCTACCAGTGAGCCTGACCCCAGCCAGCGGAGCACAGAATGCCGGCGCAACGCCCGTGTTTTCCGCGCCGCCCGGCCGCAGTTTGTGGCGCGACGCTTTTTCGCGCTTATCGCACAACCGCCCGGCGATGGCCAGCGCCGCGGTCCTGGCGCTGATCGTTCTGGCGGCGATCATCGTTCCATGGATTTCTCCCTACAATTACTACACGCCGCAGTGGGCTCAGCTGGATATGCCGCCCAACCTGCACGGCGGACACATTTTCGGAACCGACGACCTGGGCCGGGACCTGCTGGTGCGCGTGATGTGGGGATGCCGCGTCTCGCTGATGATCGGGGTCGTGGCCAGCATCGTCAGCGTGGTCATTGGCGTATTCTGGGGCGCCACGGCGGGATACCTGGGAGGCACGGCCGATTCCATCATGATGCGCGTGGTGGACATACTTTATTCGGTCCCGTTCATCCCCTTCGTGATCGTGCTGGTGGTGATTTTCGGCAGAAATCTGTTTCTTATTTTTGTGGCGATCGGCGCGGTGTCCTGGCTCGACATCGCCCGCATCGTGCGCGGGCAGACGCTTTCGCTTCGCAGCAAGGAGTTCGTCGAAGCGGCGCGGGCGTCGGGGGTGCGCGGAACGGGCATCGTCACGCGCCATCTGATCCCCAATTTGCTGGGAATCGTCGTCATCTACGCGACGCTCACTGTTCCATCGGTAATTCTCTTCGAAGCGTTTCTGAGTTTTCTGGGGCTGGGCGTGCAGGCGCCGATGACTTCGCTGGGCGTGCTGGTTTCCGACGGCGCCAGCGAGCTGCAAGCCTATCCTTTCCTTCTGCTGGTTCCGGCCGTTTTTCTGGCCTTGATCGTTTACTGTCTGAATTTCCTGGGTGACGGGCTGAGTGACGCGCTCGACCCGAAAGAGCGCTGACATGGCCGAGGCCCCTCTGCTCGAGGCGCGACAACTGAGAGTGGAATTCAACACGCGCGGGCGCGTGGTCCACGCCGTTTCCGACGTGGACATGGACCTGTCTCCGGGCGAAGTGCTCGCCATTGTCGGAGAGTCCGGCTCGGGCAAGAGCCAGATGCTGCTGGCGATGCTGGGACTGACGGCGCGGAACGCCCGCGTCACCGGGAGCGTGCGCTTTGAAGGGACTGAACTGGTGGGCGCCCCGCAAAGCCTGCTCAACCAGGTTCGCGGCAACCGCATCGGCTTCGTTTTTCAGGACCCCATGTCTTCGCTCAATCCGTATCTCTCTATCGGGCTGCAATTGACCGAGCCGCTGCGCGTGCACAAGAACATGGATCAAGCGGCCGCCGCCGGGAAGGCCGTTGAAATGCTGAGGGCCGTGCACATGAGCGAACCCGAACAGCGCATGCACCAGTTTCCCCACCAGCTATCCGGCGGGATGCGCCAGCGCGTGGCCATTGCCATGGCGCTGATGTGCGGCCCTAAAATTCTGATCGCCGACGAACCCACCACGGCCCTCGACGTTACCGTGCAGGCCCAGGTGCTTTCCCTGCTGCGCGAGATTCGGGAACGGTTTGGCACCGCCGTGATCCTGGTGACGCACGATCTGGGCATCGTCGCGGAGCTGGCCGACCGCGTCAACGTGATGTATGCGGGGAGAAACGTGGAAAAGGGCACAGCAGAAGATATTTTCTATCGGTGCCGCCACCCCTACACGGAGGCGCTGCAACGCTCGGTTCCCCAGCTCTCCGAGGACCGGCTGGTTCGCCTGGTGGCGATCGAAGGAAATCCTCCCGACCCGTCTCATCTTCCTCCCGGCTGCGCATTTGCCCCGCGGTGTTTTTACCGCCTTGAAAATTGTGAGCGTGACGTTCCGCCGCTCGAGCCGGTTGGCGGGATTCATGCCAAGGCGTGCATCTACCAGGGCAAACTGAAATATCAGGAAGATCAGGGGGAAACCCCGGCATGAATCAGCCCGTTGTTTCCGTGCGCGATCTTCGCGTGTACTTCACGCTTCACGACGATGGATGGCTCAGCAGGCGCAAAATTCTGCGCGCCGTCGACGGCGTGAGTTTCGACCTGGATCCCGGCGAGACGCTGGGCGTTGTGGGAGAGTCCGGCTGCGGCAAATCCACGCTGGCCCGCGCGATTCTGGGCCTTGTTCCGGTAACTTCGGGCGAGGTGCGCTTTGCCGGGGTGAATCTGGCGACGCTTGCTCCAAAGGAGTTTCACGAACAGCGGCGCCATCTCCAGATCATTTTTCAGGATCCGCTGGCTTCTCTCGACCCGCGCATGACCGTGGGCCAGATTATCGGCGAGCCGCTGCGCTCATTTTTTCCTCGGATGTCGGCCGAGGAGCGCCGGTCCAAAGTGATTGCCATCATGCAGCGCACAGGTCTGCTGCCCGACCAGATCAACCGCTACCCGCACGAATTCTCCGGAGGGCAGGCGCAGAGGATCGGCATCGCGCGGGCCTTGATCCTGCGTCCGGAAGTGGTGGTCTGCGACGAGCCCGTTTCCGCCCTGGATGTCTCGATCAAGGCGCAGATTGTGAACCTTCTCGCGGACTTGCAGGCCGAGTTCGGCCTTTCGCTGCTGTTCATCGCGCATGACCTGGCCTCGGTGCGCCACATCAGCCATCGCGTGCTGGTCCTTTATCTAGGCAAAATCATGGAACTGGCGCCGGCGGGCGAAATTTACGGCGCGCCGCGCCATCCGTACACGCAATCGCTGATCCAGGCCGTCCCCGTTGCCGACCCGCAGCGTGCGCGCGCCCATCCGGCGCAAGCCCTCAGCGGGGAGCCGCCTTCCCCCATTTCGCCGCCCTCGGGCTGCGTCTTCCGCACACGGTGTCCCTACGCCGTGGAGCGCTGCGCGCTGGAAGTTCCCGCGCTGCGCCCGATCGGAAAAAATCTGGTCGCCTGCCACCTGGCGGAAGAAATCGCTCCGCCGGCCTAGCGGGAATTTGAATTCGCGGGGCGCTGCCCGGGAATGAGCCGCTGCCACACGTTGCGGGCACTCCGCAACTTTACGGCGCGCGCCGTAAAGTTTCCGGATCGCAGCAGCGCCTGCGCATCATGCGGACTTGGTATTGCAAGAGGAAGCGGGCAGGGGTATTATGTCGCCGAACTGAACCACCCGGAGTGATTTTTCAGACCGATATGCGCGGCCGAACGTGTGGGCGCGATGAGCGCGCCCCAGGCCCGAGCCGGTTCGATGGCAACACGACTCCGCACTTTTTGCGCACGGCAAGGAGGAGGCATTATGAAGTTCGGATCCAGGCGGGCGATCCGTTGTGCCTTGGGAACCATGATCTTGTGCCTCCTGGGAATCTCTAGCGCACGCAGCCAAGCCGACAACGCGGCCAAGAATAAGAAGCCGCAAATGTCGGAAGACGTCTTCAAAAACGTTCAGGTGCTCCGGGGAATTCCCGTGAACGAATTCATGGGAACGATGGGTTTCTTTTCCGCTTCCCTGGGCATGAACTGCATTGATTGCCACGTCAAGGAAAGCGCCGGCAATTGGGATCGCTACGCCGACGACACCCCGCTGAAACAGACCACGCGCAGGATGGTATTGATGGAGGAACTCATCAATCGGGCCGACTTCGGCGCAATGCGGAAGGTGACCTGCTACACCTGCCATCGCGGCATCCAGATCCCCCAGGTCATCCCCAGTCTGATGGAACAGTACGGGCCTCCGCCTCCGCAGGATCCGGATCTGGTGCGGCCGATTCCAGGGTCTGCCGCCGCGCCTGGCACCGCCGAGCAAATCCTTGACCGATTTATTCAGGCCGTTGGCGGCGCGCAGCAACTGTCGAAGCTGACCAGCTTTACCGCGAAGGGAACCTACTCGGGCTTCGACACGGATTTTCAAAAGGTCGCGGAGGAGCTTTACGCCAAAGCTCCGAATCAGCTGTCCGTAACCAATCATTTATCCGTGGGTGAGAGCACGACGACCTACGACGGCAACGAGGCTTGGATCGCCTCGGCGGACAAACCCGTGCCGCTGATCCTGCTGACCGGAGGGGATCTGGACGCCGCCAGGCTGGACGCCGAACTCTCCTTTCCCGCGCAGCTCAAACAGGGCTTGAGCAACTGGCGCGTTGGATTCCCGCCCGTCACAATCGACGGCAAAACCTTGCAAGTGGTTGAAGGAACCGCTCCCGAAGGAACTCGCGTGAAGTTGTTTTTTGACAAGCAGTCGGGACTGCTGGTGCGGCAGGCGCGCTTTATCAACACGGTTGTAGGCCTGATCCCCGTGCACGTTGATTATTCCGATTATCGCACCGTCTCCGGAGTCAAGATGCCCTTTCAGTGGACGGTGACCTGGGTGGACGGGCAATCAACCACGGAATTAACCGAAGTGAAGCCGAACGCCGCAATCGCGGCGGATAAATTCGCGAAACCGGCCGCGGCAACCTCGCGAGAACCTGCGTCGCGCTAGCTACTGGGCAGAAAACTTTTGGAGGGGTTTATGGCGAATTATTTTCGGCCGCATGTCCTCGCTATGTTTGGTGTGGTGACGCTGCTTTCCGCGGCGGCAATTGCAGAGCCGCCTCCACAACAAAACCAGAATGATGCTGCCAAACACCCGCTGGCATGGGCGTACGCCGTGCGTGTGGGCCCGCCTCCTCCGCGACCCGCGCCCCCGACAGCGGAACAGGATGCAGCGGTTACGCAACTCCCGGGCAGCAGCGTGTCCTATACCGGGAAGCAGCTTCGCAATAGCGCCAACGTCCTCGACTGGTTCCCGAACGAGCATCCTCCGATGCCTGAAATCGTGGCCCACCGCCGTTCCCCCGGCCCAAATCCCTGGATTGGCAGCTGCGCCTGGTGCCACTTGCCCAACGGCCTGGGCCGCCCTGAAAACGCTCCCCTCGCCGGTCTGCCGGAGGGTTACATCCTGGAGCAACTGGCCGATTTCAAGAATGGCGCGCGAAAATCCGCGGATCCGGGGAAGGGAAACACAGCGACCATGGCCGGAAACGCGGCGGGCTTGACCAAAGAAGAGGCCCTGGCCGCGGCCAAGTACTTTTCCTCCCTGAAGATGACCCCATGGATCAAGGTGGTCGAGACCAATACCGTTCCGAAGTACCACAATGTGAACGGTTTCTTTTTTGCTCCCTCGGAAGGAAACGAGACCGTGCCCATCGGTGATCAACTCCTGGAAATGCCCACGGATCTCGAAGCTACCGAGCTTCACAGCCCCAAGGCCCCGTGGATTGTCTACGTGCCCGTCGGCACCCTCAAGAAAGGCGAAGACCTGGTGGTTCGAGGCGGCAACGGCAAGACCGTCGCGTGCGCCGCATGCCACGGCGATGATCTGAAAGGCAACGACAACTTCCCGCCACTGGCGGGCCGTTCCCCCAGCTATCTGGGACGCCAGCTCTATGATATTCAGCAATACACGCGCAACGGCCCTGGAACACAGCTGATGCGGCCCGTCGTCAAGGATTTGACTCAGGACGACATCATGGCAATCACGGCCTACCTGGCTTCGCTCGCGCCGTAATATTTGTAGCGCCACGCTTCGGAGGCATTTGAGAATCAAGCAAACGCCCGTCCGCCACGGTGGACGGGCGTTTGCTTTAACCAGGACCCGGTTCCCGCATAAAGTCTTGATTCTCCTCCCCCACAGTTCGTACAGGCCAGTTCAGGCCGGTGTCCCGCAGGCTCACTGTCACGCGTTGCCCACAGCGGCCAGTGCTCTATGTCACATCTTTGAGTGAGCAGACATGGTTAGACTCTGGCATGGAGGTCCCCAATATGCCGGACGAACAGATTCAAACAAGTGAACAACCCACGGTGGCGTTTGTGCTTTCGTTGCTGGCGGGCCTGTGGATGTTGGCTGCCGGCAGCATGATGGGGGGTATCGGCCAGGGAAACATGATGGGAGGTTCGCGCGGCATGGGCGGCGCGATGTGGGGAGGCGGCATGGGCGGTTGGATGTATGGGCGCGGCATGGCAAATTTTGGGATGTTCGGGCCCTGGTTTGGTATTTTCGCCGGAATCGCCGTGCTGATTGGCGCGGTCATGCTTTACGTCAAACCCCGGCAACGCCGAGGCTGGGGCCTACTCGTCTTAGTTGCTTCCGGTCTAAACTTTTTTGTGGGGATGGGAGGCCTGTTGGCTGGTGCGCTGGGTGTGATCGGCGGCGCGCTGGCCCTGAGCGCCAAGTAATGGGGAATGGGCCATCAGGTAGGACAGGCTTTAGCCTGTCTGGGTTTGATTTTTGCGGCGCTGCCAGAAGGCAAAACCAGACAGGCTGAAGCCTTTCCTACCGCAATGTCGCACAAGGGAATGTGAGTGCGCCGGGGGATTCATTCGCTTTCCCCTTCCAATGCCGCTTCCGGTGCGGGCGCACTCGAATCATTCTGTGCAGGCGCCTGCAGGGCCGCTTCCGGGCCGTTTCGCAGCGCTGCCTGCAGCGCCGGCAAATCGACGGCTCCCTCCATGCGCGCCATCACGATGGTAGCGAGCGAGTTGCCCAAAACGTTCACCGGCACGAATGCGGCCGACAGAAGAATATGAACGCCGAGAATCAGTCCCACGCTGGCGACGGGAATCACGCCGGAGGCCGAAAGTGTCATCGTGAGAATGACGATCGCCGAACCGGCCACGCCCGCGCCGCCTTTGGACGTAAACAACATCGTCGCCAGCAGCGCCAACTGCTGCCCGATCGACAAATGAATTCCAACAGCCTGCGCCAGGAACACCGTAACCGTGGCCCAGTACAAACACGTGCCGTCGTGATTGAACGAGTAACCGGCCGGCAGCACCAGGCCGACGACCGATTCCTCCACTCCCAGCCGCTCTAGTTTGGCCAGGACCGACGGAAACACAGATTCACTCGAACTGGTGCCGACAACAATCATCAGTTCGGCCGCGAAATAGCGGATCAACCGCAGGATATTGATGCCAGCGGCCCAGGCGATCGGCGCCAGCACGAGCGCCACAAAAAGCACGCAGCAAACATAGAACTCGCCGAGCAGCTTGCCCAACGACAGCAGCGTCGACGGCCCGAATTTGCCGACCGTAAACGCGATGGCTCCGAACGCGCCGAGCGGGGCCATCCACATCACGAAGCCGACCATTTTGAAGAGCACCTGCGCGATGTAGTGAATCCCATCGAGCAGAGGCTTGCCCTTCGGCCCCAGGGCGAGCAATCCGAAGGCGAACAGCAATGAGAAGAAGAGCACTGGAATGACTTCGCCGTTGGCGAAGGCTCCCACGGCGCTGGAGGGCACCAGGCCCAGCAGAAATTGAGAGAAGCTGACCGGCTTTGCAGGCGCCTTCACGGCGGTTCCGGCTAGTGTACTCAGGTCCACGTGCATTCCGGCGCCGGGCGCCCAGAGGTTGACCAGAACCATGGCCAGGACCAGGCCGATGGTCGTCACCACTTCGAAGTAGACGAGCGCTTTGATGGCCACGCGGCCGACCTTCTTCGCTTCGCCAACGCTGGCAATCCCGTGCACCACGGTGCAGAAGATGATCGGCGCCACGAGCATGCGCACCAGCTTGATGAAGAGGTCGCCCAGGGGCTTGAGCGACTCGGCGTTTTGCGGCCGCACGTATCCGACAGCGACGCCGAGCAGCATCGCCAGCAGGATCTGGATGGCTAGATTTTTGTACCAGGGACGCGCACGACGAACCGCTGCGCCCTGGCTGGCTCGGTTCGCGTCGCGCTTTTCGGGCGTTGGCATCATGCGTTCCTAGTCGAGCGCGCGCGTGACGTCGTTAAATAACTCGTCGACCGAGAAGCGGCGCGGGATCAAGCCCTGCTGTTCGGAAAATCGAATGATCGTTTCCAGCGACTTGCGCGCCGCCTCGATTCCGAATCGCAGCGCGCCCGGGCCCTTCGCGGGAGCGGCGGCCGCACTCTGCTTCAGCAGGCGGTAAACCTCGCGGACAACATCCGGACGAGCCTCGGTGATGGATTCCCGGATCACCATCATATGATTAATCGGCATGCCGCCGTGGTTTTCGGCCCAGCGCGCCGCAACTTCCGCCGCGTCCGGGATCAAAGGCTTGACGGGCGTGTTTTCGGGATTTTTGCTTCCGAAAATGGCCGCGTCAATTTCTCCATCGAGGAGCATTTGCAGCAGTTGTTTGCCTTCCGGCGCGCGCTGCACCCAGGGCGGATTGGTGTATTCGGCGACATGCGGCTCTTCAAAAGTGATCCACTGAATGCTCCGAAAATCGACGCCGTAGTCCTCCTGCAGGATGCCCCGGACCCAGACGCCGGTCGTCTGCGTGTAGGCGCGGACACCCACTTTGCGGCCATTCAGATCGCCGGGATTCAGATGGCCGCGTTCCGGATTGTAAAAGATCGTGTGATGCTGGCCACGTTCGACAATCACGGCAGGCATCAGAATATACGGCTTCCCGTAGGCCTTCGCTTGCAGGAACGTTACGATGGCAATCTCGGCCAGGTCGAATTTCTGCTCCCGCACGATGGCTTTGAACGCCCGGTTCACGATTTTGACGTCCGCAAAAATAAAGTTTACGAGCGGGGATTGGAGTTCCCCGTTTCTCACGGCGATGGTGTTCGGGTGCGCCGCCAGAAGTGTCTGCAGCGCCAGCGGGGTGTGGGTTTCGGGCATCGTTTTCCTGACTCTGCTTCTTTGTCTCTACTTCCCGGCCAGCACGGGATAAAGGGTCAGCGCCGTACGGGCGAAAATCCAATCGCGATCTTCGGCGGACACCGCGGACAAAGCCGCCCGGGAAACCTGCAGGATTTCCGCGAGCGTCCCTTTGGATGCCGGGTAGTTGGATCCCCACGCTATCCGCGAGGCTCCGAATTTTGATACCAGGAGCGGAAAGAAGGTCGCGTGCGTGGCCTTGCCGTTCTGCGCCTCCGCAACGGTGTGCGGGCTAACCTTCAAATACAGATTCTTATAATCCGCCAGCCGAAATACGTCGGCCGCGCCGGTGTAAGGAGGCCCGTCGGACAGGGAGGGCTTTGCCAGGTGATCCAAAATAACTACGGCTTTCGGGAAACGCTCCAGAATGTGAATGAGTTGCGGGATCGCTTTCGTCGTCATTTGCATGCACACGGGGATTCCCAGTTCGCTGACGCAATCCCACGCGGGGAAGGATTGCGGATCGTCAACCCAGCCCGCCTGGTTTGGCATCGTGCTGCCTGCGGTGAACAGACGCATTCCCGTCAACTTGCGCCCCGCCCAATAGCGGATCTTCTCCGGCGCGTCGGGCGCGAGAGGGTCCACGGAAAAAACGCCGGTAAACCGGTCCGGATGGGCGGCTACGGCATCCGCGACGTAGGAATTATCGTGCCCGTAACAGGTGGAAGCCTGCACCAGAGCCGATTTCGCGATGCCCGCCTCATCCATGGCAAGGATCATCTGCTCCACGCTTACGGGTCTTTCGCGGGACCAGTTCGATTTATGACCGCCGACCGGCGCGTTCGGATACCGCACGGTGTCGGTACTGATTACATGAGGATGGATATCGATGGTCATGACGTCGCTCACCCTGCAACGGCGCGCGGAACACGATTCGGGGCCGGAAGGGAATTCTCGGGTGTTGCACTCTTGATTTGTGTCCAGGGAACCGCTGCCTGCGAAATGGCGGGCAAGAAACCGGACTTTAGGGCTGCCGTGCGCACGAATTACCGCAGGAGAGTCTAAGCCAGACAACGCAACCCGTCAATAAGGCGCGGCCCCTGACTGGGTCCTAATTTTCCTGGTGTCGCTTAATTTCCCGAAGGTCGGAGCTTCAGCGCCGACGAAGCGGACGTCCGTACCATTCAGGACATTTTCCTCCGCAGCAATTCCGCAACGCTCTAGGATCCGGCCTGACCAGCCTGGGGGTGCGAGATCGGAAATCGAGGAATGATTTCCAAATACTCAGCGTTGTTTCTGCAATATACTGACGAAGCTGAACGTTTCCTGCATTTCCCTCTCTGGTTGCCGGCTATTTAATAAAGAGCGGAAGCGCTGTCACTTTCCGCCTATACCCCTTCCACGCAGTGTTTTCATGGATTCACCATAGATCTCCATTGATCTCCATAAATCTATAGAAAGGCCCGGCATATGCAAAAAAGCGGAATGCGGAATGCCGGCTGAGATCATGAAGCGTTTCATCAACTTCATCACTCTGGCATCGGCATTTTTCGCCCTGCTGCAATTGACCTCGGGGTGTTCCAAAGCTGTTGTCCCTGTCCAGACCGTTCCGCTGGTTTTGCCCGCTGACGTCGGGCTAATCCTTGTGCTTGTGGATCGTTTGCCGGGGGAACAAGCCTACGCGGAACAACGTGCCGAGCAAGTCGCCATCGCCTTGCGCCATTTCTCCACTCAAACCTCATGGGGATCTGTGGATGACGAGCCCATGGACAAAGTGGAATCCGCCGCTGCGGTGGTCTTTCTCGGCCTGAACGGAAATGATCCGCTATCCTCCAAAGCGCTGGCTCGCTTGCGCGCGGCACATCGTTTGATCGTTTCCCGGTATCATCTTCAGGAGTTGCGCGCGGCGGAAATTGCCTTCCAGCATACGGTGGGCGGCAAGGACATCACCGCCCCGCCCCATACAACGATTCGCTATAAAGGGCAAAGCTTCCCATCTTCCCTGCCCGATTTTCTTTCTTTCGGCATCATAGGGCCGGCCCTGGTCATCTCCGACTACCGGGTTGCGTTTCCGGGCCGAACAAGCCTTCCTTATATCGTTCAAGATGGAGACGCTCTGTTCGTGAATGGAGAAATCTCGTTCTATTCCAGCGACGTGGCGCGCCGCGGGGCGATGCTTACGGTTTGTGACGCGCTGACGGGGTTCCTTGGCGCACATCCCCTGCCTTTGCGCCCTCGGGCGATGCTGCGGCTGGAGGACGTCTCGGCGCTGACCCCGGTGGAGCAATTGGATTCCATCGTTCGCTATCTCGCGGCGGCGCACGTTCCCTATGGCATCGGGGTCATACCCGACTTGCATGTGAGAGGTAAGTCTGTCGGTTCCCTTCGTGACAACCATGAATTGCGGAAGGTGATCGGTTGGGCCGAAAGTCACGGCGCAACGACCATCTTGCACGGTGTGAACCATTGCTGTTCCTCCGAGGGTGCTGAAGGGTATGAGTTTTGGGATGGCCACCGCAATGCCCCGGTTTCGTATGATTCCCCTGCGTGGATGCGTTTCAAAATTTCCGAAGGTTTGGCGGATGAAACCGCGATGAACATGCATCCGCAAATGTGGGAGACCCCGCATTACTCGGCCTCTCCCGCGGATTATAAAGTCGTCTCGGAATTTTTCAGGGCGTCGTGGGAACTGCGCCAGCCGATTGGATGGCTGCCCTGGGTGCTCCGGCGCGATCAGTACGGCACGCTGCTGCTGCCCGAGGATCTCGGCTACGTCTCTCTGGATCGAACCCGGACGGTTGCCGACCAGCTGGCGCGAGCGAAGGAGATATTAGTGTGCCAAAGCTGCGTGGCGGCTGGATTCTTGCACCCATCCACCGTTACGATTGAGGACGTGCGCAGGTATGTCGATGGATTGCGCGAGCTGGGCTACGAGTTCGTTGATCCAGCGCAGGCAATTCGCCAATACGGGGCTCCCACAACAAGAACACAGTTCAGTCCCATTTCCAGGTGAGGCTCACCGGAGCAGCGCCCGAGCATTTCCCAAGGCAATCCGCCTCGACTCGTGGAACCCGGCAGCCCGCTTCCAACTCGCCGAGTTCAACGAGGAAACGAATACCTGGCGCCAAAACCTTGCCCCTACTTCTTCCGCTCAACCACCCACTCGCAATGCGAGTCGCCATGGAGCATATTCTTGGTCAGTTTGAACGTAAAATTCGAGTTTAAACTTTCGACAGCTCCATCACCCCAGTTTTGATGCCCAGCGCCGCAAGTATCGAAGTCAACGCCTTGCTCCTTCCACCTCTTGTGCCAGGGGCACTGAGTCGTCTTTCCCACGCATCTGTCTTTGCTGGATTCAACAATTTCGAACACAAACTCCGGCCCCATGGCCGCTTGAGCAAGCAGATGTGTAACCTCTTCGATTTCCGGGGCGTTCTCAGCAGGCAATCCGAGGGTAGCGGCAAATTCCTTTGCTCCCTTTCCCGCTTCACGCCAGAGCGGCCCATTGAACTCCTCAAATTTCTTCAGTCCTACAGCATCCTTCAAGGCTTTCGAGATTGCGATGTATGCTCCGGTCATTCCTTTCGTTGCAATCTCCCACCTGGTTTTCTCAGGAACTCTGTCTATCATGTTCGACATTGACCATCTCCTGTTGTGCCCTTCCTTATCGCGGGTAAGGGCAGGTCCGGGAATTTCCGATTTAGAGCTTCGGCTCGCGCAAGATACAACTGTTCCACTCCCTCCGCAACAAATATGGCGCCAGAACAGGATCCCGGGTGAGATTGCGGGGAGATAACGGCGTTTTACGCCGTCCGTGATGGAAGAAAATAAAACGGCTTGTGCGTTAGTTTCCTGGAGAGCGCACCGAAGCCACTTCCGCGTGTTGCCGGTTACCGGGCCGGGCGGATCATCTTCTTTATGTTCGGCGCTTCCAGAATGGAATGAGCATCGGAGTGCTCTGGCGATACTGCTTGTAGGCGTCTCCGAAGAAAGTAATCAGGTCATGTTCTTCAAATTGAATTGCCAGGAGGATGTAGCCCGTCGTGGCGATGGAAAATAGCAGGTGCCCCTGAGTCATCCTGGGAGTGGCCCAAAAAGCGAGGAGAAACCCAACGTAGATGGGATGTCGAACGCTTTGATAAAGCATTGGCGTCTTGAACTCAACCGGCTCATAGCGCTGGCCGCGCAGGTACATGGTGACCTGCCGCAAACCAAAAAGGTCCATATGACTGATTAGGAGCGTGCTGACCAGAACGGTGATCCAACCAAGCCCGAAAAGAGCGAGGAGGATCCACTGGCCGGCGGCGTTCTGGACGTTCCACACATCTGCCGTCATGGGCCGCCACTGCCAATAGAGCAAATCCAGGCACAGACTGGCGAACAGGACATACGTGCTGCGTTCAATCGGATGGGGAATCAGTTTCGTCCATGTGCGCTTGAACCACTGGCGCGCCATCACGCTATGCTGGATCGCGAAGAGGCTCAGCAATAACGCATCGATTACCAAAGCCGCGATGGAAAATTCGCCCACACCGGAGTCGATGGTTTTGGGAACGAAGAAGTTCCCGACAAAGCCAATGGCGTAGACAAACGTCACAAAAAAAATCAGGTATGCGATGAGTCCGTAGAGGAACGCTGCGATCTTGCCCATCGTTCTTGCCTCCCGAGCCAGGTTCCTGCCGGCCATCAGGGATATGCATTCGCTTTGTGTAGCAATCCTGGGTGTTTATGTCAACCAGCGCGGTAGCAAATGAGCCGATGCTATCGCCGCAGAATTTTACTGTCAAGGTAGATTGCCGCGCCAAGAACGCTTGGAGTTGGAACTTGGTCCAGGCCACTGAGGATCGCGTCGAAATGTCCCAGTCTTCGAGGGCGAAGACAGGGGCACCCGCAGTTGTTGAAAACGCGAAAGATCGCGATCAGACCTGGAAAATCCAGGAGAAGATTCGGGAAGGAGTCATTCAGGGGCACCCATTTTGATCCACATTACGCAATTTCGCTGCAGCTTCGGGGTTGCCCTTATTGGCTGCGGCTTGAAGCAGCACGCGCGCCTGTTCACAATTTTTTCCCACACCGTTCCCTGTAGCGTAGAGGTCCGATAGCACAACCTCTGCGGTGACATTGCCCTGTTCTACTGCGGCCCAGAGCCATTGTGCGGGGGTCCGGCCGTTTGGCGGGACATTGGACCCGCTCAACAGTCGCTCCGCCATGTTCAATTCGTATTGGCCGGTGGCATTGCTCTGCGCAGCCTGCAGACCAGATTCGTCGTGGGCGCCAAGAGCACCAGCAGGTTGGCCTGCGGGTGACGTTGCCGAAGCGTTTGGCGTCGAAATAGCGGGGGGCTCAATAACATGCGGCGTCTGTGTTTCACGTCCCGGACTTGGCTGCCTCACGTCGTGAATCAGGGAGTCGCCAATCTGCCCACGGTAAGTAATGAACACAAACACTCCGATAGCAACCAGAGCGGAAACCGCGATTCCAGTGAGCAAGCCCCGGCGATAGTGTTGACGGCCCTCGTGAGTCGAAGATTCCTGCGGACCGGAAATGCTTAATTGAGGCTCATGGCCTTCATAGGACAAAGTCCGTGGGAGCACTGCCGGTGTGCGCTGGGACGGGACAGATTCGTCATAGTGGAGGAAATTGGCCACATCGGATTGGCGGGAGGAACTCGGTCTCAGGGGACTAGTATCTGTAACCGGCACGGGAGGAATGCTGCGGTCATCCCCACCACTGGAGCGCAGCTGGTCGGCCATCAGGGCTGTGAATTTAAATTTATCTTTCGTTTCTGTTGTAGCGGTTGCCGCTGGCGTGGAATCCTGATCCTGTTCAACGGGCCTGTCGGGTGGAGTAAGAACTTCCTGTATAAACTGGCGACCCTCTTCGGAAAGCTGCAAGAACTTCAGACCGCCCCTGGTCTTTGTTTCGTCGGTCCACATCAGTTCGCCATAAGCGTTGATGTGCCCCTTTTGCCGCGAAGAGAACCGAATGCGTAATTGGTCCATGTGGTGGACTGGCGCGACCGCTTGAAAACTAAGACCTCCCTCGGACAAATCGATGATAATCCCGCCATTGTCCGGCTCGATCAGTACAGGGGAGATTTGATCCAGCCTTGTTCGAGGTTGGTGGCGTCGTTCGGGGTTCATCATCGGCTATCCGATCATCGAGTCAGTGAAATTGTTCTTCAAAGTTGGTTCGATACCGGTAAGACGGCTTACGAGCGTACTGGTTATGCCCGGGTGGGGTGGGCAGAAGAAATACGCCGATATTGTATCTTGGATTCGATTTGAAAGCTCGCGATATCCGGTACACTCCATAGATTACAATGGCGCGATTCATTATGCCTTTGATTTCCGGAACCAGAACGGCGAAATCGTGGTCCGGGGCGGCTCGTTCTCAAAAATCTTTCCCGAGGTCCATATGAACAAAACCTGGCTCGCCACAATCACAATGATGCTGATCTGCTGTGTCTCGCTGCGTGCGCAAACGCCGGACACGAAAGCGGCTCCCGCGGCTGAGCCGCCGCTCAAAGTCACAATTCTTGGTTCCGGCGGTGGTGTGAGGGTGGATGTTCACCGTCTTGGCCCCAGCATTCTCGTGGAAACATCGATGGGCGACAAGCTTCTGTTCGACTGTGGCCGGGGCTTCGCAGTACGCCTGACCGAATACGGCGTCTCCATGGGAGCGGTCGATAAACTTTTCCTCACGCATCTTCATTCCGACCACATCCTTTCCATCCCCGACCTGCTGCTCATCGGCTGGCTCAGAGGACGAAAGACTCCGCTACAGGTATGGGGACCGACAGGCACAAAAAGCATGATGGATGACATGGGCAAAACGTTCGCATTCGATATCCGGGCCCGGAGCGATTTTGACCCGCGGCTTCCCAAAGCCGGAATTCGCACTTCCAGCACGGATATTCAGGAGGGAGTGATCTACGAAAAAAACGGCGTGAAAGTGACGGCGTTCCTCGTCGATCATGGCCCGGTGAAGCCCGCGTTCGGGTATCGGGTCGATTACGCGGGACACTCGGTAGCAATGTCCGGCGACACGCGTTTTTCAGAAAACCTGATCCAACATTCCCAAGGGGTCGACCTGTTGATTCATGAAGTGGCCCCGATTTTTCCTCCGGATCCGAAATTATCCGCGAGTGAACGCGCGCAACAAAAAAAGATCGTCAGGGAACTGCATACCACAGCGGATCAGACGGCCGAGGTTTTCAACCGCGTAAAGCCGCGCCTGGCCGTGTACGCGCATGGCGGTAGCCCCGCGATTCTTGCCGAAGCTCGGAAATTCTACTCGGGGCCTTTAATCGTCAGCGAAGATTTGATGACGATAGAAATCGGCGACCGGATCGTAGTGAAAAGACGGACAAAATGAGGGAGCTGTGACTTCGTGAGCGCGGAGACTCGGCGGCGATGACGCGATTGATGCGCCGGCGACGGACCGCTGCAGGATGAGCGCCTGAACGGTCATGTTTTACTCGCTGTCCCTATCTTAATGCTGCCTTCTTGAGTATAATCCCACCACTTTACGGCGACGGAGCGCCGCCTTAATTTTTCTCGAAACTGCCAGTCCTCAGGGACGACTCTGCCAGTTGCGGTCGTGTCGATGGTCGGCACGAGATCAGGACATGCCGGATTCGCGCAACCTGGCCTGGGATGCCAAATAGCAAATGAAAATTTAATTGATTCGAGAGAGTGTCCTGAAGGAGTCATGAAAATGATCGTTCGAATTCGTCCCTGCTGATTCCAATGAAACTTGACTATGGGAATTCGAACAATGAAAAGGCCAAGTTCTGTTCCAGGGAGAGTGACAAGATGACTTTCGTTCGGCGTCTATGGGTTCTTGTGGTCCTTGGGGGGCTCTGGCTTTCACAACCGGCGTTTTCGCAATCGCCTCCCACACCGCTCACGCTTGACGACTGCGTCCGATTGGCGGAATCAGCGCCCTCCACTGTGATTTTGGCAAGGCACCAGACTGCGATTGCGAACCTGGCTGTTAAAGAGGCACAAGCTGCATTTCTGCCCAAAGTAGAAGGCAACAGCGCATTCATCTACAACAGTCCTCTCAAAGATGATCGGTCGATCCAGAGCTTCCTGCCGCTGAATGGCATACGCGAATATGCGTTCCTGGTCGGGGCAAGCGAGGAGGTGGATCTATCCGGCCGGCTGCGCGCAGACAAACAGCGCGCGCGCGCCGATTTGGACGCGTCGCGAGTGGGAGAGATTATTTCCCAGCGTGATCTGAAGCGCTCGGTTGGCGTCGCCTACTACCGATTGTTGCTTGTTCGCCACATTGCCCAGGCGCTCAGCGATTCCATTTCGGATGCCGAAAGTTTCGAACAGCGCACTCGGACTCAACTTGATCATGGGGAAGCTTCGCAGGCCGATCTTGCCAAGGCTTCGGCTGCAACAGCGGCACTGCGGCTGGCGCTGAATCAGGCGCAGCTGGATACCCGAATCGCCAACCAGGAACTGGCATCCTTCTGGACAACGTCTGTAAATGACGTTCTGGCGGTCGTGGATGTGTTCGCAAACACGCCTGGCGCGGCTACCGAGAGTGCCGGGGGCCTTGCGCGACCGTTTGCGAACCGACCCGAATTTGACCTGTTTGACGCACAGAAGCGAAGTTACCTCGCGGAATCGCGCCGAATCAGGGCGACGTTATATCCGCAGGCGAGTGTGGGGTTTCAATATGGACTCGACTCGGCCGCCGTGCGCGCGAGAGATCGTGGATATGCATTGTTTATCAACCTGAACGTGCCGATTTTCGATTGGATGCGTACGCTCAACGCTTCGCGTGAATTTCGCACGCGTGCGGATCAGATCGATACGCAACGAGCCATTTCGGAGCGTACCTTTTCGCGCGAGTATGAAACGGCCCAGGCACGCGTGAGAAACGCGATCGATGAAATTGCGCTGGCAGCCCGGCAGACGCAACTGGGTGAAGAAGATCTGCGGTTAAGCCGGGTGCGGTTTGAAGGCGGCGAAGGGCCCGCTTTGGACGTAGTCACAGCGCAGAATCAGCTGGCACAAGCACGAATCAGTTATTTCTCGGCAATTGCCGATTATTGGAACGGTCTTGCTGATTTGGAGGTCGCTACCGGACGATGAGAATCCTTATTGCATGCTCAAGTATTTTGTTACTGATCGGCTGTGCCGCGGAAAAACAGGAACCGGAAGTGAAGCCTGTTGTCCAGGTGAAAGTAGTGAAAGCCGAGGTTGCGGATGTGCCGCTGACCGTCGTAGCGCCGGCCACCATCTATCCCCTGCAACAGGCCAGCATCGCGGCCAAGATTACGGCCCCGATCGAGACCCTGCTGGTGACCAAGGGAGACACCGTGAGATCGGGACAGGTGATCGCTCGACTTGCAAACCGCGATCTGGTCGCGCAGCGCACCGAAGCTCTCGACAAAGCGCGGGCGGATGCCGCGTCAACCGAAGCGGCGCAGGCGCAGGCGCAGAAGAACCTGGAGCGCCGGCAAACCCTCTACAACCAGGGTGCGATTACGGCCAAGGAACTGCTCGCGAGCCAGACGGAGGCCGCCCAGGCAAAGGCCGCCAATGACGCTGCGCGCAGATATCTCGACCTCCTCCAAAGTTCGGCGTCAAACGCCGCCGGCGGCTCAGGTAGCCAGGGGCAGACCGCGTATCTGAATGCGCAACTGGAGTTCGCTGAAATCCACAGCCCATTCGCGGGAGTCATCACGGAACAGTTTATGTATCCCGGCGACATGGCGAAGCCCGACATTCCGATTTTCACGTTGATGGATTTAGCGACAGCCGTGGCGCGAGCGCAAGTACCCGCGGACAAGATTGCATCGGTCAGGCGTGGACAATCGTGTTCGTTTGAGAGCACGGATTTTCCGAATCGCCGCTCCACCGGCCGTGTTTCCGTGGTGAGTCAGGTTGTGGACCCGGCGAGGCGAACCGTCGAGGTCTGGTGCAAAATACCGAATCCTCAGCGAATCCTGCGAGCGGGGGTATTTGGTTCCGTGACCGTCTCGGTTGGAAAAGCGGAGCATGCAGTCGTAATGCCGGAGTCCGCAGTGCTGTTCAAAGAAGGAAGCACGCAAGGCACCGCTGTCGTTGTCGATGAAAAACACGTCGCGCACATTCGGGAAGTGGAAGCAAACCTGATTACCGGTGGACGGGTTCAAGTCGTTCAGGGGATTCAGCCCGGCGAGACCATTGTGACCGAGGGCGGGTATGGCTTACCGGAAGGCACGGACGTAACTTTGATGGAGACTGCCAAGTGACAAGCCGTCTTGCAGATTTTGTCCAGGCCCATGGCCGCGGGTTAGTTCTGGTCATCTTGAGTTTCGCGCTGGCGGGCGCGGTGATGATCCCGACGATTCCAATCTCAATTTTTCCACAAACGGATTTCCCGCGTGTTGTCATCCTCGTCGACAACGGAATCGCCCCTGTCAACGTTCAGATGTTGACGGTCACGCGCCCTCTGGAGGAAGCAATTCGTCTTGTGCCGGGCATTACGACCATGCGCTCGGTCACGGCCCGCGGTTCAACCGAAATCAATGTGTTTTTTCGCTGGGATGTGGATATTTTGAACGCGCTACATCTGGTCCAGGGCCGGATTTCACAGATCACGCCCAATTTGCCCCCGGGCGTGCGGTTCTATGTAAACAGGCTTACCTTTTCCGTGTTTCCCATGGTCGGCTTCAGCGTTACCTCCCCCACGAGGAGTTTGTCGGACCTTTGGGAGTTGACCTACTACACTCTGGCGCCGCGGCTTTATCGTCTTCCCGGCGTGGCCGAGACCCGCATTGTCGGCGGGCGTCCGCCTGAGTACCACATCGTGGTTGATCCCGCGAAACTGAACAGTTACGGCATGCCGCTGACAAAGGTTGTCGAGGCCATCCGCAGCAGCAACATCATTCAACCGGCGGGAATGACGCAGGAGAACTACCACCTGTATTTGACCACCGTGACCGGATTGCTCAACAACAAGGACCAGGTCGAAAACACGGTCGTGGATGTTGTAAAAGGCACCCCGATTCTGGTCAAGGATCTCGCGCAAGTCATTCCAGCAGAGCAGCCGATTTACAACATCGTGACGGCAAACGGCCAGCCGGCTGTCCTGGTCAACGTCATGCAACAGCCGGACGGGAACGCAGTACAGATAGCCGACGCGGTGAATCGCGAACTGCGCGACATGCAGAAAACTCTTCCGCCGGACATTCATCTCTCCACCTACTACGACCAATCCATTCTTGTTCGTGAATCCATTTCGGGGGTCACGGAAAGCATTATCATCGGCTTGCTGCTGTCTATCGTGGTTCTCTTCCTTTTCCTGAAGAGCTGGAGAACGACCATCATCGCCGGAATCGTGATTCCGATTGCGGTTCTCATCGCAATCGTGTTCATGCAGATCTTTCACATGAGCTTCAATCTGATGACACTTGGCGGAATCGCCGCCTGTATTGGTGTCGTTATCGATGATGCGATCGTGATGGTAGAGAACATCATGGTGCATTTGTCCATGGGCGAGCCGCCCAGGACCGCGGCCAAGCGCGCCATCCAGGAACTTACACCCGCCTTGATCGGATCGACGCTCACTCCGATCGTCGTGTTCGTCCCATTGGTTTTCCTGGGAGGAATTACGGCGGTATTCTTCCGCGCTTTGGCAATGACCCTTGTCACCGCGCTTTTTGCCTCCCTGGTGCTGGCGGTCTGTTTTACGCCCGTTCTGGCGGGTGTGTTTCTGAAGTCCAGCGCGCCAATTGCCCCGGGTGAAGTTGATCCGGGAACCGGCATAAAGCCTGACTATGAACAAACAGAGCAACAAAGCGAAGGAAGAATTCTCCGATGGCTGACCGTTCACTACGAACATGTCCTGCAGTGGGCGCTGACGCATACCAAGAGCGTCCTAGTCTTCGTTGGGATGGTGCTGGCCGTCATCGTCTTCGTATATCTCCAGTTGGGCAACGGTTTTCTTCCGGATATGGACGAAGGCGCGTTCATTCTCGACTACGTCATGCCATCGGGTACGTCGCTGATTGAGACAAATCGAGTGCTCAACCATATCGAGCAGTTCATTCGTGAAACTCCGGAGATCGATAGTTATTCACGCCGCACGGGAGCCCGGCTAGCTCTGGCAATCGCCGAGCCGAATACCGGCGACTTCCTGATCAAATTGAAACCGAAACGCAGCCGATCGCTGGAAGAGGTCACCTCCGAGCTTCGCCGTAAGATTGCGAGATCGGAGCCCGCGATCGACGTCGAATTCCCGCATATTCTGGAAGACCTCGTCGGCGATCTCGTCTGGTCGCCTCAACCCATCGAAATCAAGATCTATAACGACGATCCAGAAAAATTCCGGGAATTGAGCGTTGCCGTGGAAGAGTGGCTCCCGAAGGTCAAAGGAGTCGTGGACGTTGTGAATCAAAATATTGTGATCGGGCCGGCGATCAATTTTCGAGTTGACCCCGCAAATGCGCGCCGCGCCGGGTTCGGCGTCCAGGACGTTGCGGACCTGGAATCCGCGATACTGGATGGCGAAGTTGCGTCCAACATGATCCGGGGAGACAGATCCATCGGCCTGCGCATCCGGTATCCGGCCGAATACAGGTCGAGTTCCGAGAAACTCAAGAGCCTGCTGGTCACATCGCCTACCGGGCAGACCGTGCCGCTATCCAGCGTGGTACATGCGGAGACGGAGGAAGGTCAAACGGAGATTCACCGCGAGAATTTGCGGCCCCTGGGCGCGGTCACCGCACGGCTGGAGGGGCGCGATCTTGGTTCGGCAATGGCGGAGATTCAGGCGCGCCTGCCCAAGGAGATTGCCATCCCCGCAGGCACGGACATTGAATACGGCGGACTCTATCAGATCCAACAAGAGTCTTTCAGCGGATTGGAAAAAGTGCTGCTGATGTCTTTGTTGCTGATTTTGATCGTTCTTGTTTTCGAGTTCCGATCCTTCTCGCACCCCATCGCAATACTCGGAGCCACCGTGCTGTGCACGTCAGGTTCTCTGCTGGCGTTGTATTTCACTCACACAACACTGAACATCTCCTCGTTCATGGGGATCATCATGGTCATTGGTATCGTGCAGAAGAACGGTATTCTGATGCTGGATTCCGAGCGGCACTATACCCAGCAAGGATATGAGTTGCGACTGGCGATCTACCACGCCGGCCGCCGCCGGTTGCGGCCCATTCTGATGACGGCCCTTGCGGCGATTTTCGGAATGCTGCCATTGGCGATCGGGGTAGGTTCCGGCGCGCAGCTATTGCAACCGTTGGCCATTGCAGTGATCGGCGGCGTGGCGATATCAATGGTCCTGTCGTTGATCATTACACCGGTGCTTTTCTACCTGCTGCGGAAACATTCGGTGCGGGATCTCGAAAGCAAGCCCGCATGAACACAATAATTAGACTGGCGCGGAACAACTCAAAGACAGGATTGCGAAGACGTCATTAGATCTCTTTTCGCTACCAAGCCAAGCAATGTCGGTCGGTTCGAGGACGAAGCCCTCCGGAACTCGGATCATTCGGACGGATACTCGACGAAATAAAAAGATGCCCGCCAAAAAACGGGCACCTTTGACATTGCTTGCTCAGGCTAACTTCCCGACGTGAGCTTCCAGGAGGGACCAAGCGCGAGCGCCTATGGCCTGCTTCCAGTGGGCGTAGAACGGTCCGAGTTTAGCGCGGAAGGAGTCCACGTCCACATCGTTGAAGATCATTCCCTGCTGCGTGAGACGCGGACGCAACTCGCCGTTGAGCGAAGCGGTATCCGCTCTTTGCAGGCGCGCGAATTTCACTGTATTGCGCTCAACGGACTGACGCACATCGGCGGGCAGCCCCTGCCAGATCTTGAGGTTGGCGATCTGGTTGTATCCGGACCAGTTGTGGTTGGTCATGCTTATATACTTCTGGACTTCATAGAGGTGAAACAGTTCGGCGACATCGAGCGGATCTTCCTGTGCTTCGACGACGCCCGACTTCAACGCTTCATACATCTTGTTGATGTTCATGGCCACGGGGAACGCACCCAGTGTTTTCCAGAATTCCCGATAGCTCGCGTTTCCCGGCGAGCGAATTTTCAGGCCTTCGACGTCGCCGGCGTGGCGAATGGGCCGCGTCGCGCAGGTGATCTGATGAAATCCGTTTTCGAAGCAGCCGCGCGGAACCAGGTAAAGGCCCTTCGCGAGCAATTCTTCGTGGAGGTACTTCCCGATGTCGCCGTCCATCGCCTGGTAAACTTGCGCCTGGGTGTGAAAAGCGAATGGCGTAGCTTGCACGTTGGCCGCGGGCACGAGCGACGCCAGCCCATTGCCGGCAATCGTACAGAACTCGAGCTTGCCGTCGAGCAGTAAATTGAGCGGATTGGGATCGCCATCCTTGAAATGATTGTTCTCCGGAAAAATTTCCACCTGAACGCGGCCGTTGGTTTCGACTTTGACCGCGTCCCACATTTGCGTCAGCCTCTTGTGCAGCGGGCTATCGGTGGGCTGATTGTGGTACTGGCGCATGGGAAAATCGACGGCAGGGGCGCGCCGGGTGGCCAGAAGGACTCCGCCGACCGCGGCGACACCCAGGGCGAACCGCCTACGCGTGATGGAGGAACCAGACATGTGGATTCTCCTTAAACCAGGATTTCCGTTTTGAAACCTAAGCCGTACTTGTGTAATCCAACCGCCTCGCGTTTACAAGTGTTGGTTCCGGGTTTTTAGTTTTCCACTTCTATATCAATGGCTATCCTTCCTGCCAATCGCATACGCTTTGTCCAACCATTTTTTCCTGTGCTCCTCGGTAGAGAGCACAACCGAACCGAAGTAATATTTCTTCTTCAGTTTTACTCCCGTAAACCGCAAAACATCCCTCATCATCTTTCCACCCGGGTCTTGGTCGTGCAGTGCCATAAAAATAGGAGGAGAGTCCATTGTGGACAATATGGTTGCTGTGCGCCCTCTAAGCAATCTATCCCACTGAGGGATGGTTCCGAAAAGAGGTTTGTGGTATTTGAACGCGAAACCAGAAACGATGATCATTTCGATAAACAAGGTAAGCAGGGCTGGCGGCATAGCCCAATACGTTGGATAGGCAAATACGAGGTGGTCTCCCCACGCGACCAACTTTTTTGCTCGCTCCAGATCTTCGGATGTGGGGATCGAATTGTGGTTGCGGTCCCAATCGTATTTCAGCCACGGTTCCAATTCCAGGTCTCTAAGGTCTAGGATTTTTATCTCAACATTGTTGGCTTTCGTTCCTGCGATATATCTTTCAACAAGCGTATTGCAAAAACAGTCTTCTCTAGGATGACCTTTAATAATCAGTATTTTCTTCATGGGGCTGCATGTTAACAAACAGTTCAAAATCTCGTCAGGGGGTCTAAAACATTTCACCGAAACATGGAGATTAGCGGACACCGGGACTAAGCGGTAGGTCTGCGGTCCGGAGGGCTATGAACTGCGCAAGCGTCCTGCAGGCAGACTTCCAATTTTTCGGCCAACTCCTGGACCTGTGGGCTTACGAGCATGGTTACGTGGTCACCGGGGACCTCGATGATGTCCAGCCTGCCCGTCACCCCGCCGGACCACCCTAGATCATACGCCAGATCCGAATCCACCACGCTGCGTGCGCAGGACCGGAAAAGAACCACCCGGCCGTCGAACGGTTTAGGGTTGTATTCCCTGATTGCCTGCCGATGAATCTCATCGACTTTGGCTAAAGAACCGGGCAGTGGCCGCCCTTCGGCTTGATAGAACTTGAATCGCAGTTCCCAGATTTTTCTCTGGGCCCTCCTTTTCACTGTTTGACCCCTCTGCCATAAGTAATCCAGCAACTCTCGGGGACCGAGTCGGACAAGGCGGCGAAGGTGAAAGCCAATTCGGTAAGTCCATGCCCGGGAAGGCCACTTCCGCAAGTAATTGGGATAGAGGGCATCCAGCGCGGCCACGAGTGCAACCTTCTGGCCCGCCGCTTGTAGTTGCTGGGCGACCTCCAATGCAATCGTTCCCCCTGAAGAATGTCCAGCCAACAGGTAGGGACCTTCGGGTTGACGGCCGCGGATTTCCTGAATGTAGTTGGCTGCCATATCTTTCAAGCTCTGAGAAACCGGCTGTCCGTTCTTCCTGCGAGCCTGCAATCCGTAGACCGGGCGGTGGGGACCAAAACAGCGGGCCAGTTCGAGATAGTCGAATAGTTCTCCGCTTAACCCATGGACACAGAATAGAGGCGTTTGGGAACCGCCTGTCTGAAGCGCACCAAGCGCGGACGGTTCTTCCGACTGTCCTTTCTTCCTTAGAAGGTTGGCCAAATCTTCAATCGTGGGTCCCTCGAACAGCGCAGCGACCGGAAGATCCTGGTGGAAGCTCTCCTCAATCCGGTAAAGCAGCAGTACGGCAGACAGCGAATGCCCCCCGATCTCGAAAAAGTTGTCTCTCACGCCGATCGGGCGAACGCCTAGCAACTTTTCCCAGATGATCGCCAGCCGGGATTCGAACTCATCTCGAGGAGCCGGAGATGTCTCCGCTCGCGCCTGTTCCGGCACAGGCAATTTAGCGCGATCCACCTTCCCATTCAGTGTTAAGGGTAAAGTTTCAAGCAGAACGAACTTTGAAGGCACCATAGGACCGGGCAACTTCCGCTTCAAAAAAGCAAGCAGGTCGCTGGTCGAAGGCGCCGGCACATCCTCGGGAACAATATAGGCGACTAAACACATTTCGTCGTTGGAGTCGTCGCGAGCGACGACGACGCACTCCCGTACCCCGGGGTTCTCGCTCAGCACAGACTCAATTTCTCCCAATTCGATCCTGAAACCGCGCAGTTTGATTTGGCTGTCCATCCGGCCCAGGAATTCAAACTTACCGTCAGGCAAGCGACGAACTATATCCCCTGTCTTATACAAGCGGCCGCTTGGATCGCTACGGAACGGATCAGGAATGAAATTCTTCGCCGTCAGTTCTGGACGATTCAAGTATCCCGATGCCAGGCCTAGTCCACCGATATGTAATTCCCCAGGAACTCCAATGGGAAGCAAATGGCCCTTTCGGTCCAGCACGTGGAACTGTGTGTTGTGGATTGGCGGCCCGATGGGAACCGCGCCGGGTCCAGCTTGGACTTGCAGGGTGGAAGACCAGATCGTGGTCTCGGTTGGGCCATACATGTTCCAGAGCGAGGCGCAGCGAGTCAAAAGTTGATTCGCAAGTGCCCGCGACAATGGCTCGCCTCCGCAAAATATCCTCAGTTTTGAGTCCCCGTTCCATCCAGCTTCAACGAGCATTTGAAATGTGACAGGCGTCGCTTGCATGACGGTAGCGCCGGAAGTGGTCAGGCGCGCGAGTAGTTGCCTGCCGTCGGAGATGTCTTTTCGGCTGGCGATCACAATTTTTGCCCCGACACACAGTGGTAGAAATAGCTCCAGCGCCGCGATGTCGAACGAAAGAGTGGTCACAGCCAGAAAAGTGTCCTGCGATGACAGGCCCGGTTTCTCCCGCATGGAGCAGATCAGGTTTCTCAGGGCGCCGTGTTGAATCTCGACGCCTTTGGGCCTGCCAGTTGACCCCGAGGTGTATGTCACGTACGCCCGATCCTGTGCGGAAACGATTCCACCGGGGACGGTAACACTCTCCCGGGCTATTTCATTCCAGTCCGCATCGAGAGCAACGACGGGAACGCGAGCCGTGGAAAGCTTGGACGCCAGTTTTTTCTGTGTCAACAAAACCGATACGCCGGAATCCGCCAATACATATTCCATTCGTTCCGGCGGATACAGCGGATCAATCGGAACGTAGGCTCCCCCGGCCTTCAACACACCCAGCAGCGCCACAATCATGTCCACAGACCGCTCGACAAAAACTCCGACCAATACGTTGGGTTTAGCGCCAAGCTTTCGCAGGTAGTTGGCCAACTGGTTCGCGCGGCGGTCCAGTTCTCCGTAGGACATTTTTTGGTCCTCAAATACGACTGCCACCGTGTCAGGGTTCTGCTTTGCCTGTGCTTGAAATAATTCATGTACGAATTCTCGCGGGAATTCACAGTACGTAGCGTTGCTGTTCACTGCCAGGTGTTCCCGCTCCCGGGCCTTGAGCAAAGGCAATTGCGAAAGCCGCTGTTTTTCGTCCTCTGTCGCTCCTCCGAGCAACCTTACATAGTGACCCGCCATCCGGCCTATCGACGCGGCATCAAACAGATCGGTGTTGTATTCGATGTACCCTTCGATTTGCTTGCCCGTATCGGTAAGCGAAAATGTCAAATCGAATTTCGCGGTGCCGCTATCTATGTCCAGATCGCGAACCGTCAACCCTGGCAGCGATAGACTTTCCGGGGGCGCCCCGTCAAACGCAAACATCACCTGGAACAGCGGACTGAAGCTGAGGTTCCTCTCCGGCTGCAGCACTTCGACCACTTTTTCAAACGGCATTTCCTGGTGAGCGTACGCTTCCAGCGCAACATTTCGCACGCGATCCAGTAAAGCCGCAAAAGACGGATCATCCGACAGGTCCACGCGCAGCACCAGTGTGTTGACAAAGAATCCGATCAACCCCTCCGTCTCCACTCTCGTCCGATTTGCAACTGGGATTCCCACGCTGATATCGTCCTGATTCGTGTGCCGGTGCAGAAGTGTGTGCAAGACTGCCAGCAGCGTCATGAACAGCGTTGCGCCTCGCCGCTTGCTGAGTTCCCGCGCGAGTTGCGACAAGGGTTCCGGTATAACCAGAGCTTCTCGCTTGCCGTTGTAAGTCTGCAGCTTTGGCCGGGGACGGTCCGTGGGAAGCTGCAACACCTTTGACCCGGCCAACTGTCGCTTCCAATAAGTCGCCTCTTCCTCTAATTTCTCATCCTGCATCCTCTGCCGCTGCCAACAGGCATAGTCCGCATACTGGATCGGCAAATCACGAGGGTGGGGCGGCATCTTCGAGATTTCCGCGCCGTAGTGTTCGGCAAGCTCCTGGTAAAACACTTTCCTGGACCAGGCGTCCGAAGCGATGTGATGCATTGCAAGGAATAACAGGTGGTCGTCCACACCGAGTTTTACAAGACCGGCGCGGAGCATCAGGTCTCGCGATAGATCAATCGGGCGCCGAGATCGCTCCTCAGCTAACTGCAGGCCCTTGGAAAGGCGCTCACCTTCAGGCAAATTACTGACATCCTCGGTCGGCAGCGGCATTGCATGCTCGTGAGAAATCACCCGGCATGGCGCGCCCTTCCGGCTTTGATAAGTTGTCCTCAATACTTCGTGGCGGTCCACGATTTTGCACAAACTATTCTTTAATGCCTGCACATCCAATGCGCCTTCCAGACGAAAAACATTGGGAGTAACGTAAACGGAGGTGTCATCGTCGTATTGCGCCAGGAACCACATTCTCTGCTCGCCAAAAGAAAGTGGAATTTCGCCGTTTCTCTGCACGGGGTCGATGACAAGCGCCCTCCGGCCAATCGAAACCGCGTCCGCGGAATCGAGCCATTTTGCCAGGAGAGCGATGGTGGGCTTCTGGAAGAGAATGACCACCGGGAATTCCAGTTCCATCGCTTGTCCGATTTGCGAAAATATTTGCGTTGCCAGCAGGGAATCCCCGCCCAGGTCAAAAAAATCATCATTGATGCCGACGCGTTCAAGACGCAGCACCTCGCACCAGATCGCTGACAGAAGCTGCTCCGTTTGAGTGCGCGGTCCGACATAAGGTATTACTTTCGGGCTTGGTGGGATGCCGGCGTCGGCCAGTCCCAGCTTTTCGGCCATACCGACGCGCTGCAGCTTGCCCGTCGCCCCTTTAGGCAATTCCTTCACGAATACCGCGCGCCGGGGCACCTTGAAATCGGCCAATCGCAGTGCGACAAACTCTTGCAGTTCGATCTCCGTCGCCCGCGCGTCCGCTCTCAGAACCACGGCGGCGCCGACCTCTTGTCCGAGCCTGGCATCCGGGACCGCAAAGGTCACCGCCTCTTCGATAGCCGGATGTTCCAGGAGAACTTCATCGATTTCGCGGGGCGAAATTTTTTCCCCGCCCCGATTAATGATCTCCCCGATGCGCCCGATAATGAACAAGTACCCTTCCGAATCCAGATACCCACGATCCCCTGTCCGAAACCAGCCGCCCCCCTTGTCTTCTCCCTCGGCCGGTGTTTGGTTCCCGTAGCCACGCATGACATTGGGACCGCGAATTACAATCGCGCCGGCCGACCCGGCCGCGAGCAAGTTTCCCTCATCGTCCATGATCCCGACTTGTTGACCTTCCGCCACACCCACTGACCCGGGTTTCCGCTTCCCCGGCGGCAGCGGATTAATACTGATTTGATGGGAGGCCTCGGTCATTCCATAGGCCTCCACCACCGGAACATTAAAAAGATCTTCCAGCTGGGCCATGAGCTGCGGGGGCAACGGAGCCGAACAGGACCGTATGAACCTCAGTGAACCTTTATTGATCCTTCGTTCCTGGTGCCGGGCGCGCGCCAGTATCCCCTGGTGCATCGTAGGCACAGCGGTAAACCACGTGGGCTGAAATTCTTCCATCCACTGGAAAAACTCAATCGAATGAAACCCAGGCGTACACAGGATCTGGGCACCGGCCGCCATGGACGACAGCAGAGCGCCGACCAGACCGTGAACGTGAAACAAAGGCATCACATTCAAGCAGCGATCCACGCAGGAAAGTTTTAAGGACGTTTTGATATTCCCGGCGGAAACATGAAGGTTGGCCTGCGTGAGAGGCACAAGTTTGGGACGCCCCGTTGTGCCTGAGGTATGCAATATCAGGGCAACGTCTTCTGGTTTTGCCAAGTCAGCCGAAGAGGGATTTGTTGCGCTGTCCGCTTCCAGAGTGAATACTCCTGCCTCTGCGGAGGATTTCGGCGATAAACGAAGCACGGGGATTCCACGCGCGTTTGCCACCGCTTCCGCTGCCGACGAGGACCCGGCCAGGACGATGAGCGCCTTTGCGCCGATGTCGGAAAGATAGAATTCAAACTCATTCGTCCGATATGCGGGATTCAGGGGCGCGCAGGTGGCGCAGCGCGTGACGCCCAGAAAGCAAACCGCCATTTCCGGGCCATTGGGAAGCACGACCGCGATGGGGTCGCCCCGACTCAGCCCCAAGGCATTCAGAAATTTGGCGACCTCATCGACCTGATAACGCAATCGACTATAGGTCAGCGACGCCCGGCCCGGGGCAGAAATCGCCTTAGCCTCGGGCGTGTGTTTTGCCCAATGGTCAACCAGGTCGCCAATAACATGATTCCTTGAGTCGGGTATCAAACTAGTCCCTCTTCATCATTGAACTTTCCGAGGTCAGCAGGTTCATTTATTGCTTGTATCATAATGTGCGACTCCAAAATCTCAACCACGAATTGCGTTTGCATGCGGCCTCCAGATCAAAAGGACTCCGTTCAAGCCGAAACAATTCGTAAGAAAGCAACGCGTACAGCCGGAACGAGATAAACGGAAACCGCTGCCACCTCAACCCCAGGATCGAAAAGTTTTAGCAGTACGGAATCCGGAACGGAATCGCTGAAAAAGTGACGGCGAAAACGTGGATCAGACCATCGCAATGAAGTGGCAGGCCCGTGCGGACTCGTTCATCCAGATACCGCTGTGCGGGAGAGGAAAACCCCAGACCTCTACCGTGTCAATTTTGGGCTTCGATAAGTAAATCCCTTCGCCTCACTTGCATTTGCGTTTTCTTGAGGGCCGAAAAATAACGCAAAGGGGCTGGTTTTGGAAGCAAATGGGTGACAATGGTCTCGAAATAAACTTACCGGCTCGTATGACATGTGCCAGCCGGATGGTGAGCGAGAACCAGGCTGGACACGAATGCGTCCACGAAATTGGTATTCCCCGTTCCACACCTCTCCGTTCTCGTCCGGCGTCGCGGTGGAGAAATTCATGTGAGAAATCGACCTTAGCACGGCTTATGCAAATCTTCCTTACACGTCTCGGCACAGCATTAGACGCCATTTCTGACTTCCACCTGCCGCCATGAGAAGATATAAGCGTGAATAACCTGATTGGTCTTGTCATCGCAGCGATTGTGACAGGCTTTTTCATGAGCCGGTACCTCAAGCAGCAAAAGCTGAGAGAGAACCGTGCACGGGAGGCCGCCAAAAAGGGGAGCCTGCGTTCCGATGGGCCCCGATCGCAGCATCCTCACATCGACACGACCCATTGCATCGGCTGCGCGACCTGTACAACGGTTTGCCCCGAGGGAGACGTCCTGGCCATGCTTGCCGGCCAGGCGGTCATCGTCAACGGATACAAGTGCATTGGCCACAGCCTGTGCGCGGACGCATGCCCCGTGGGAGCCATTACGATGGTGTTGGCCAGCCCGAGCATGGGAGCGGATATGCCTCAGCTGACCCCCGAATATGAAACCAGCATTCCGAATATGTTTATTGTGGGCGAGCTTGGAGGATTGGCTTTGATCAAGAATGCGATAAACCAGGGGCGCGATTGTATCGATACGGTTGCAGGGCGCGTTCCCGGTTTACGGGCCGGGAAACCCGGTTCGGAAGTTCTCGATGCGCTGATCGTTGGCGCGGGCCCCGGGGGGATCAGCGCCTCACTGCGCGCCATAGAACATAAGCTGAACTATCTTACGCTGGATGAAGGCGAGATCGGCGGCACGGTCGCAAAATATCCGCGCCAGAAATTGGTTATGACAAGCCCCGTTGAACTCCCGATTTACGGAAAATTCAAGAGGTTGGAACTTTCAAAGGAAGAATTGTTGTCCGTCTGGAAGGAAGTACTTCAGAGAGTCGACTTCAAGTTTCGCAGCGGCGAAAAGGTGCAAGAGATCAAGAAGGGCGAAGATGGCGTTTTTGAAGTTGCGACCACGAAAGGCAAGTACCAATCTCGTACCGTGGTGCTGGCGATCGGCAAGGGCGGAAGTCCGCGCAAGCTTGGCGTCAAGGGAGAAGACTTGCCAAAGGTAATGTACCGCCTGATCGAAACCGACCACTACGTAAACAAGAACATTCTTGTCGTTGGCGGAGGCGACAGCGCGGTCGAGGCCGCTTTGGGTCTTGCGAACCAGGTCGGCAACAAGGTCACAATCTCCTATCGAAAGGAATGTTTTACCCGGCTGAAGGACCGAAATGAAAAGCGCGTAGAGGAGAGCATTCGGAAAGGAAAGATCCGAGTGATCTTCAACTCCAACCCTGTGGAGTTTACTGAAAAATCCGCTATCCTCGATGTTGGCGGCCAATTGCAGAAAATTCCCAACGACTTCGTCTGGATTTTTGCGGGCGGAGAACCTCCCACGGCCTTTCTGAAGAAGATCGGCGTCAAGATTGGCATGCGTGACATGACCACCGAGGGAAGCAGCGAAGCAAAGCAGCGCCTTTTGGTTCACACCTGACCTGTCCGCAGTTCTACCCCGGCCCGGCAAAGCTAGTTCAAAGGAAAGAAAACGGCTACTGGGCAGGCATGCTTCCCTTCGCATTCACAGGGGGATGTCCCGTCGGCAGTGAACTGCCAGACCCGGAATTCACCAGATTCCTGAAGTCGGGCAGGGTGGCCGGCGACGGCGACGTCGAATTGAGATGAGGATTCTGGCCCGGCGCGGGATGCTGAATCGTTCCTCCGGCAGCCTGGCTGTCTTGCACAACCCACTTGCCATCCTGCTTTTCAAGTTTATAACTGACCTGCATTCCCGCTCCCGGTGGCGCGCCCGTCTTGGGGAGAAATTCCACCTGCGCTTGCGCCTGATTGCCCTGAATGGAGACGTTTTGAATATTCATGTCCATCGCGCCGAGGTTCAGGGTTTTCAAAGCAGTCAGATGCTCGTTAATGCCCGATCGGATTCCGTCAGTGTCGCTTTGCTGTTTCTTGCAGCCAGCGAAGAAAACAAGAAACACCAGGATCGTGAAGAAAAATGCCGTGCGCTTCATGCTGAACTCCTTTCGAAGACCAAACCTGCCGCCCTTAAACCGATTCCCGCCCAATTTGGGCCCAACGTTCACCTATACCCCATCCCCAGCACCACAAGAATATGCAGGATGGCGAGTATGGCGAACGAATAGCTGAATGGACGATGAACGACATGCCACAGATTAAAAACCTGCTTCGTGCGGGAGAGGAAGAGGACGCGCTTGGACAGCCCCGCCTGCCTCCGTGCAACCTGAATGGCGCGCTCCAATTGGGGATTGCTTGTCGGCAAGGTCCCAAACACTGAACCAAGCCATGCACTGAAGCTTCCGGCTCGCAGGCGCAGCCAGGAGACTTGAAACGGCCGCTTGAGATCGAGCCAGATCATCCAGCAGAGGGCGGTCACCATCGAAGTCCGGGCGATTTGCGCCGCCGATGGCAGGGCAAACAAATCGATGAGGTACGTTCCGATTTTTTCGTGCTTATCCTCGGCATCCCACCGGAGCTTCACTTCCATTTCCTGAATCTCTTTTATCGAAAGCTCGGCGGCGTTCAAGCTTCGTGGAATCTGTGAGTACAGGTAGCGCCCGATAAAACCGCTGAGCGTGACCGCGGTCATGATCCAGAAAGCCATTCCGGCGATCCCGCCGAATTTGAACGAAGAATGCAGCGCGATCACCATCGGCGCCGCCGTCCCCAGAATGACGTGGAAGTCCAGCCAGTGGCGCGAATTTCCCTGACGGCCGAGCCATCCCCATCGCTTGCGCAAAGGATAGAGATAGATGAGGAAAAACAGAAGCACTCCGAGCATGCCCAGATTTATTCCAATGGCCCCGCTGGGCCGCAGCAAGGCATGCTTGGGCGAAAAAGGCCTCTCGCTCGAGCCTAGTGTGTAGTAATCGAATCCATAGATGGCGAATGCGGCGACGAAGGTCATGGCCACAATCCAGCCGGCCAGCAGACGACGATGGTGTTTTCTCTCGGAATTTTCCCTGCTCAAAATAGCGGCTTGTACTGTTGCTGATTGACTCATGGGTTTTGACCGATCTCCTCATGAATATTGACTTCAAATCTCTTGTAGTCCGTGAAGTGATGGATGTTTCGCCAGTGCTGGCGCGGAGTCTCCACATCAATAATGGCGGACTCCGGAACCCACACGGACTCATGCTTCTCGTTGAACTGATGCAACGCAAAATGAACTTCACTGTGCATGCCGGAAAGCCCGATATCGCTCAAGCTGGAACCTACCGTGGCCTCAATCTTCACGATGGCTCCCGATTGGGGGTCGATCCAAAGTGTTCCGGATAAGGGCAACGGATAATTTCGCCCGCGCAGACGCAATGCCGCAGGTGAAGATGCGCCGGGAATAGGCTGGAAGCGAATCCGAAGGTAGGACTTTCCCCCGATCGTTTCGGCGGCGGCGGGTTCGAACCGATAGCTGGCTTCGTACATGGGATGCGCGACCAGGAGCAGGCTGGCAAAACCGGTGGTCACCAGCAACGTCCGGGCGGGATCACGGAAGGCGGGACTGCGAGTCTCCCGCGTTCCCTTGAACTTCCAACTGCCGTTCTCCCGGATTGTTTGCAATTGATAATCGTAGGCCGCGTTCTCCCGGTAGATCGTTCTGCCGCTCCCGTTCAATACGAGCTGCGTAACGGACTCCTTGCAGGTCAGATCGGAAAACCGTTCGAAATATTCCTGAACTTTTTGCCGCGCGCGCGCCAGGACATCGAGCGAGTGGGAGACGGAAACATCGTCCGCGGGGGCTTGCGCTGCGCACGGGCCGCACGCGACCGCGAACGCAATTGCCAGCGCCACGGCGCAACACCATTTCGGCCCAGTGTTGGGTCGGGACGATTTCCGGGTCTGGCGGACGCTGTGTCTCATCGGGGGCGGAATCCTCCGAACCGGTATCCGAAAGTCAGATTCATCTGGCGGTAACTCATGGACGTGCCTGTGTTCCAGCTGTACAAACCTTCCACAAAGTAGCGTGAGCCAATGGTCCAATCCACAGTTCCGGTCACAAATCTCGAACTTGAGTTCGAGCTGAGACTCGAAAGCAGATGCTGCATCCCGCCTTGCACCTGAACATGCAAACGTTCGGCAAAATTTCTGGATAACGAGACAAACTCATACGTTCCCCGTCCGAAGGAGCTGTTGAATTTCGTGTACCGCAAGTCCAATTGCAATCCCGTGCCCGGGATTCGCCCAAACGTAACGCCGTACATCTGATTCCAGGACGGTGCCGTATCGGTGCTGCTCTTGCTGTGACCGATGTCTGTCGATACCGCAATGCGATACGGAAATTCCAGGCGCACCCCACCGCTGAGACCCTGGAAAAGATATTGATCCAGCAGACCCGTGCTGATCAGAAGCGGGTCAAAGGTGGGCAAATTTCGCAGATAATTATGGTTGAGATTGAAGGTCAGCATCCTGACGGGCTGATAGCGCACGCTCGTGAAACTCTGGGTTATTCCGGCCGCGTAGGAAACGCCTGCAGGGGTGGTCCGAGACGCATCCGCCTGCAACGAATTGTAAACGGAAAGAGTGCCGCTCAGCGAAACCGTATTTTCGAAGAAAACGAACTCGCGCGCGACATGCCACCCGATGCCGGTCATGGCCAGTCCCAGCGTGCTGTCGAACCGCGCGTGCTGGAAGTCGCCCTTTTCGTAGTTGAAGAAAGTTCCGGCGATCTGCTGGTTCGCGTTATAACTCCAGGATGTGGGGTCGGGAGTCGAGCCCCCGAAGACGCCCAAAGTCATATTTTGCGTGAGCCTTCGACCAATATAGCCGCCGTCAATCGTGCTCAAACTGGGCGCATACGGCAAATAGAGGCGCCCGAAACCCATCGTGATGACGGAATCGGGATTCTGGTAAAACAGTCCCAGATGATACGTTCTGTTAATCAGGTCGCTCAGCGTAACCGGCGAAGCCGTGCCGGAGGCGCCTGCGCTTTGCGTATTCAAACGGCCACGCCAGTAGCCCGTGAAATTCCAGTGCGTGCCACCGATACGGCTCATGTCGGCCTGCAACATGAACCCGACTTGCCGTGAGCTGAAGCCTCCGGGTTCTGAAAGATTTCCCAAATCCAGTCCAAAGCGGCCGCGCATCTGGTTGTCAATGGGAGTCGCCACTCGCGAGACGGTCGTTGCCCGGACTTCTTCATCCAATGGATCCCCGTATGAAAAAGTGACGACGACGGGATAATTTTCGGATTCAACCGCGCTGTTCTTGGTTTCCCGAATGTGGATGCTATCGCTGTCCAGATAGGCAATATCTCCCACCACCAGGTCTTTCCGCGATTTGATGATTGCGGCAGCGGAGGATGAGTCGGCCACGGAAAAGATGCGCACATCGGCAATGGGTTCCTGGCCCTGAAACCTCACGGCGTCGGTTGTTCCACCGCCGGCGTCGGCATGCACCAGATGGAGGAGCATCCCCACTTCCAATCCGGCGTTGCGCCCGCCATCGAGATAAACCGTTTCGTCGGAAATGTACTTAACGTGAAAAACATTTCTCGCGGGCGCGGGCGCCGGCACGGACTGGGTCTGAGCAGACTGCGCCGCGTGAATGGGCGAGGAAACAGCCCCGAACAACAAGGCGAGAATCAGTAAGAGCCGGCGCAACAGAATAGGTCCCCCGTCATCGTTTGTGGCAGTTGAAGCAGGTTGTGGGCGCATAAACGTACCCGGAGACGCCCCGGTGATTGGAATCGGTGCCCGATTTCGCATGACAGCTTGCTGTGCACGAAAACGTCGCGTAATTGGTGGAATCGATATGACAGTTGGCGCAGGTTGCGCTGTGGTGAGGAATCTGGAACGCCGAGTGCGTAAAGGTCGCGCCCAGCCAGGAAGTTGTCGTATGGCATGTCGCACAGGTGGTTGGGTAACTGGCTGCGATGTGATTTGGCACAGACCCGCCAAGCGTCCTGGTGCTTTGCCAATCGGCAGTGTGGCAACTGTAGCAATCGGTCGGCGGCGGGGTGGAACTGGTGTGGCAAAGGTTGCAGGCCACCGTGGTGTGCGCGCCGGTCAACGGGAATGGGGTTGCGTTGTGGTTAAAGGTCGCGCCGAGCCAGGAGGTTGTCGTGTGGCATGACGCGCATGTGGTTGGATAACCGGAAGTGATGTGATTAGGCACCGACCCGCCAAGCGTTGTGGTGCTTTGCCAAGCGGCGGTGTGGCAGCCGTAGCAATCGGTCGGTACGGTGGTGTAGTTGTTATTTACATGGCACGACGCGCAAGCCACAGCCGTGTGCGCGCCGGTCAACGGGAAGGTTGTCGTGTTGTGATTGAAACTTGAACTCGTCCAATTTGTGGTGGAGTGGCAGATCGAGCAGTCGTTCGGGAACCCTGCCGTAATATGGTTCGGCACCGCCCCGCCGAGCGTCGTGGTGCTTTGCCAGGCGGCGATGTGGCAACCGTAACAGGCTGTGGAACTGAGCGTGTAGTTGTTGCTGACGTGGCAGGAAATGCAGGGCGTCGGCGTCGGGGAAACGTGCATTCCCGTCAAGGTAAACCCGGTCGTACTGTGATTGAACGTCGCCGTGTTCCAGGTCACCGTCGTGTGGCAGGTGGAGCAGTTCGCTGCGGCAAATGTGGTTCCCGCCGCGGCGTGCGGCGGGGCGTTGGTCTGCTGCCAGGTCGTCAGATGGCAGCCGGAGTTTCCGCAATCGGTCGGCGCGGTCGTCAAATTGTAGTTGTTGTTGATGTGGCAGGAGGCACAGGCCACATTCGCGTGCCCATTGGTCAGCGGAAACCCCGTCGCGTTGTGATCAAATACTCCCGCGGCCCACGTCGTGATCGGGTGGCAAGTGGCGCACGCCGAAGCTGTCGTCGGGAACCCCGCCGTGACGTGATTCGGTACCGCGCCACCAAGCGTCGTGGTGCTCTGGAAAGCCGCCTGGTGGCACCCGTAACAATCCCCCGAACTGAGTGTGTAATTGTTGTTGATGTGGCAGGCGGCGCAAGGTGTCGGCGTCGGGGACATGTGCGTTCCCGTCAAACTGAATCCGGTGACGCTGTGATCGAACGATGCCGCGTCCCACCCCTGCGTCGTATGGCAGGTGGAGCAGTTTGCCGGGGCAAAAGCCGCTCCGGATGTGGAGTGCACTGGATTGTTGGTCTGCTGCCAGGTCGTCAGATGGCAGCCGGAGTTTCCGCAATCGGTCGGCGCGGTCGCTAAGGAGTAGTTGTTGTTGATGTGGCAGGAGGCACAGGCCACATTCGCGTGCCCATTGGTCAGCGGAAACCCCGTCGCGTTGTGATCAAATACTCCCGCGGCCCACGTCGTGATCGGGTGGCAAGTGGCGCACGCCGAAGCTGTCGTCGGGAACCCCGCCGTGACGTGATTCGGTACCGCGCCACCAAGCGTCGTGGTGCTCTGGAAAGCCGCCTGGTGGCACCCGTAACAATCCCCCGAACTGAGTGTGTAATTGTTGTTGATGTGGCAGGCGGCGCAAGGTGTCGGCGTCGGGGACATGTGCGTTCCCGTCAAACTGAATCCGGTGACGCTGTGATCGAACGATGCCGCGTCCCACCCCTGCGTCGTATGGCAGGTGGAGCAGTTTGCCGGGGCAAAAGCCGCTCCGGATGTGGAGTGCACTGGATTGTTGGTCTGCTGCCAGGTTGTCAGATGGCAGCCGGAGTTTCCGCAATCGGTCGGCGCGGTCGCTAAGGAGTAGTTGTTGTTGATGTGGCAGGAAGTGCAGGGCACATTCGCGTGCCCATTAGTGAGCGGGAACCCCGTCGCGCTGTGATCGAAGGACGCTGTCGTCCAACTTACCGTTGTATGGCACGTCGCGCAGTTCGTAAGTGCAAAAGCCGGTCCAGCGGTTGGATGGACAGGATTCGTGGTCTGCTGCCACGTGGCCAGATGGCAGCCGGAGTTTCCGCAGTCGGTCGGCGCGGTCGTCAAATTGTAATTGTTGTTGATGTGGCAGGAAGCGCAGGCCACATTGGCATGCCCGTTGGTCAGCAGAAAACCGGTGGTGCTATGGTCGAACTTTGCGTCCAACCAGGTGTCAAAAGAATGACAGGTTTCGCAAGTGGCCGGGAAATTTGCGGACACGTGATTGGGATTGGTGGTTTTCTGAAAATCCGCCAGGTGACAGGAGGAGCAGGCCGTCGAGAGTCCCAGGTATTGTCCGGCGGCGGCGTTCCTGTGACACTCCTGGCATTGCACCACAGCGTGCGCTCCGAGAAGCGGAAATCGGTTGAAATGCTGCTCAATCGATTGAACCGATGCCTGCCAGCCCAGAACAGTGTGACATTGTGCGCAGTTGGCGCCGAACTGGCGGCGATGAATATCCGCGTGGCAATCGGCACAGTTTTTTCCCACGTCAGTAAAGACCGGCTTGAGGTGGCATTCAGTGCAATACACGTTTTCGTGCATGCCGCGAAGGGGATATCGCGTTGCGTCGTGATCGAACTCGGGAACGGCGCGAATCGGGGTCCAGCTCGTGTTCGTGTGGCAGTTTTCGCAAGCAATGTTAAGGGGACCGTGCGGGCTTCGGCTGGGTTCCCGCTGGGCGAGTGCCGGGCGGACAAAGGCGAACGCCAGAGTGAGGAATACGAACCAACGGCGGACTTGGGATCCTCTCGAAATGATTGCCCCCAAACGCTTTAGCTGCGCGCCCACCCTAGCGCAGCACTTTTCCATTCCAGACACTAGCGTTTCTGGCAATCGCTTCACAACTGATCCTGAGGCCAGTTATAGGACAGGACCGGTTATGACCCCAGGGCAACAAAGAAACAGGGGCCAAGATGGGGGCAACCTTAAGATTTTACAGAATTGAACAGATGCGCTACGCCTCGCCTCTTCCCTAAATCCTAAATGGGCCGGACGTTCGCCCCATGGCAATCCACGCATTTCGTTGGCGTAGGCTTATAGAACAGAACGGATTTTCCTTGAACCTCGCGCTGTAACTGGTGGCACATAGAGCATGTGACGTTTGCATGCCCACCCTGCAGTGGAAATTCCGTGCGCTTGTCGTGATCGAAGGTCGAAGGCGTCCATCTCTGGACCACGTGACAATCCCCACACTTTGTGATGCCGTCCTTCGCGGCGAACTGGCCGCCATGCGAATCGCTGTGGCAGGCCTCGCAATTCCGCGGGGTTTTTTTGAACTGTATGTCGCTCGCGCCCTGAACAGGCTTATGACAGCCGGCGCATGCCACGGTCCGGTGAGCCCCCAGCAGAGGAAAATTCGTCTTTGAATGATCGAAGTTTCGCACATCGATCCACGATCGCGTGTTATGGCACGCCTCGCACCCCAGTGAAGTTCCATCGGGGCGCTTCTGCGCCATGCGATCCTGGAATTGCCCCTTGTGGGGATCGGCGTGACAGGCAGCACACGTACGATCTTTAAAGTGGAAAGGAAGAATCTTATCAGTCCTGCCGGCCAGACCGGCCTTGTGGCAATCCGCGCAGGATACTGCGACATGAGCTCCAGTGAGGGCGAAACGAGTGTTGCTGTGGTTCTCGATCGTAAACGTCGAACGGTGGAAGTCCTTCACCGTGTGGCAGTCTTCGCAACGATTCCGGTACGGCGCGGCGGCGAACTGATTGTCATGCGCGTCCTGATGGCAATCCGTGCAGGCGGCAAACTTCACTCTGTAAATTGTGTCTTTCCCCGCGGGCGTGTGGCATTTCTCACAAGCGACAGTTGCATGTTTTCCTTCCAGTGGATAGTGAGAGGTTGCGTGCTCCTTCACGCCAAATAGAGAAGGCTTCCAGCCGTTAACGGTATGGCATTCCGAGCATTCGCCCTTGCTGGCACGCGCCTGGAATTGCCCCTTGTGGGGATCCGGAGAATGGCAATCCGAGCATTTCGCAAAAGCCTGCGGGCGCTTGAAATCGCCTCCAGCGTGGCAGTCGCCGCAGCTCACCTTAAGGTGCATGCCCAGAAGTGGATATTTCGTTTTCGAATGGTCAAATTGGATGGACATGTGGACCTTCTTCCACCCGTTTGTCGTGTGACAGGATTCGCAGGCGGCTGGGAAGGCGCCCTTATGCGGGTCGGTGTGGCAGGAGGTGCAGGTAGCAAACTTGATTCCCGTAAACTTTACGGTCCGATTCGGTCCGGAGGGAAAGTGGCACTTGTCGCACGCCACTTGGGCGTGCAGACCGGTGAGCGGGTATTTTGTTTTGGAATGATCGAACTTCCGGGCCTGCTTCCAATCGACGAAATTGTGGCAGCGCTGGCAATCTCCGCCGAGCTGGCCTTTGTGGGGATCGGTGTGACACGTAACGCAGTCTTTCGAAAGTCCCAGGAAAGAATTGGCGAGGTCCTTTTTTTGAATCAGCGCGCGTTCCGCGGGAACCATGTGAGCGGGGGTGTGGCATTTCTCGCAAGCGACTGCGGCGTGTTTGTCCACCAGAGGGTAGCCCGTCAGCTTGTGATCGAATTGTTTGAGTGACGGTTCCCAATGAACTAGGTCAAAATCCACGCCATTGTGTTCCAGGTGGCACCGCACGCAATCCCGGCCATTGGGATTTTTTATTCCGATCCGTGCGTGGTATCCGCTATGGGCACCAAGCCGCTGAGAAATTTCCTTGTGGCAATCAAGACATTTGAAGGTTGGCGTGCTCGTCCCGAATTGGTGGCAGGTCGTGCACTGGGTTGTGCCGCTGAGGAATTGATGCGCCTTCGATAAAGGTCCGGGCGAAATCTGGCAGCGGGCCACGCTTGCACCGAGCAGGGATCCGCTAAGCACCAGCAAAGCTCCGAGGAACCGGGGCAGGATGTCCCTCCGGACTCGACGGTGTTTCGTGCCTAATAAACGAATTGGCACTAAATTCCTCCAGCAAGCGGTATCCAATGGAATGGGACCGCCAGCTTTGGCTGGGTCCAAACCTAGCACGGGCAGTGCATCTTCATCCGCCAGAGGGTATCACCTGTGTCTTTCCCGCAAAGCTGGCCACGAGGACAGGTAGGTGGACAGGGGCGAAGGAACGATCGGTACAGTTTGACTTTCACTCGAATGTAAGCCGGAGCGCAGGCACGAACAGATGGCCGTAATCCGATGAAGCGTGGCAAGTGGTCGTATAAACGACGGTTGAAGTAACGATAAAAAAGAGAGGAGAGCTATAATTTTCCAATCTTGGCGAGTATCTGCATAGGCCGGCGGAATCACGTTGCAATGCGATCCTGGCAATTTGCATTCACTCTCTGCTTTGCACTGACAGGGTGTTCTTACAGCGCTCCCCGCTGGCAGCATCAAATCGAAAGCGGGATTCCACTGCCCCACAGCACTGTGGCTGCCATCGCAGTCAAGTCCGAGGCCCTTCGCTGGCCGGAAGGATTCATCGCTCAATTTCCGGATGGCGGCAGTGCAAAGACCGTCGAGCGGCGTGCGAGCATATATATCGTCGACACAGAATCGCGCGCCCAGAAGTTGGTTGGCACGATTCACCCTGCGCCAGGTATCCGCAGCGGGTTCAGTGTTCGCATGCTGGGCTGGTCGATCGACGGTTCGGAATGCTACGCCGAAATCTTCGGACACTCCGGCGCCACAAGCGACACTCCGTTTGCTCGACACGTATACCGAATTGATGCCACCGGCCAAACTCCTCCCAGCGAGATTTCATCTCCCCCCGACAGCATGGTTTCCCCGAAAAACGGCGAGTTCGACGCAAAACGGCGACTGCACATTTGGGCCACTAGTGTTTCAGTTCAAACTTGGACACCTGAAGGTGCGCCGACGGCAGTGCTGTTCACTCTCGATCGCGCCTCCGGCCAGTTAATAAAGCAATAGCGAGCCTGGTGTCTTGCGTTATCATGGAATGAAAACTCAATAACGGACACGAGGAGTGGGCCATGAAGACGTTATTGAAGATTGTCCTTGGGATATTTGTTTGTCTGGTTTTGGCGCTTGTGGTGCTGCGCATCACGGGCCTGAACCCCCATGACCGAATGCCCGGCCTGTGGCTGACCGGAAATCTGGTCACCACTCCTGTCGCGGACTGGTCGTTCACCGAGAGTGTCCCGCATGTCGAGGTGCAGACCCGGACCTGGTATTTGCTCCCTCACTCGGTAACCATCAATTGCCTCTCTTATAATGGCCAGCTTTACGTTTCCTCCGTTTTTCCCCCGGGAGAGTCGCGGAGCTGGAACGAAAACGTGATGCGTGACCCGCACGTCCGTATCAAAGTCGGGAACAACCTGTATGATCGATCGCTAGTATTGGTCACCGATCCGGCCGAGAAGGAGGCCGTACTGCAGGCGAGGGCAAAAAAATACCCTCAGTTGAAAATTCCGCCGGATGCGACGGTTCGCGTGTTTCACGTCATCGGGTGATTAGGATCCTACATGAAGGTAGTCATCACCGGCGCCAATAGCGCCGTCGGTCAGGCCATCCTGCGATGCGGACCGGAACACGACGGCGCGGCGACCACATTTGTTCCTGCTGTGCGCTCTGCCCGTGCTGCGGAGCAGATCCGCTCGCAGCTCGGCATTGCCAACGGCGTGGTTCAGATCTCCTACGAGGACCCCGGAAGTCTGGACGCGGCGCTTCAAGGAGCCTCCGCCGTCATCCAACTCGCGGGAATTCTCGTCGAAAGGCCGGATTCGACCTACGAGCAGGCAAACGTGGCGCCGGCTCGCGCCGTCGTGGAAGCCGCGAAGCGAATCGCGGTCCAGAAATTCGTCCTGGTCAGCGCGACGGGAGCCGACGAGACATCCGCCAACCGCTACTACCGCACCAAAGGCCAGGCGGAGTCCTTGGTACGCGCTTCGGGATTGTGTTATACGGTGTTGCGCGCTCCGCTCTTGCTGGGTCCCGGCACCGCCGGTGGAGCTGCCCTGAAGCGATACATCAGCCAAAGCCGGGCAAAGCTGATCGGTGGGGGCCGCAATCTTCAGCAGCCCCTCTATGTGGATGATCTGGCGCGGGCTGCGGTGATTGCCGCACAGCCGTCGGTGGCGAAGAACCTCGTTCTGGATCTCGTGGGCCCGGTTTCCCTGCCGGACCGGGAACTGGTCGAGCGGGCCGCCCGCCTGCTGGGCCGCGAAATCCGGATCGGATCGATTCCGAAGCGTTGGGTTTCTCTGCTGCTGGCCATCCGCCAACTGATCGGCAAGCCCGGATTCTCACGCGACGCTCTCGAGGTCATCACGGCAGACACGCAAATCGATCCGCAACCTGCCGCGCGCGCCCTCGGGATCGAACTTACCGGAATCGACGAAATGATTAAAAACAGCCTGGTCCAAGGACAACGAAATGAATGAAACCGTTCCATCCACGAGCGCGACCCCCGCCACGGCGGGCAAAAAGGGCAAACCATGGCAGCGAATTTTGCCGTTTCTGATTACCGCAGCCTGCTTCACCTATCTCTACACGCGTCTGAGAAGCGCCGCCGCGGCCGAAGGCACCACCCTCGTCGCCTATCTCGTAAAAAGTTTTGAGAACGTCAATTGGCTTCATTGGCTGGCCCTGATGATTCCGTACTGTTTCCTGTACCTCCTGATTGACAGCCTGGTGGTGTATAGCGTCATCAACTGGTTCAACGCAAAAATCCGCTATGCGGATATCCTGCCCATTCGCGCCAGCGCCTACATTCTCTCCCTGGTGAACGAGCAGGTCAGCAAAGGCGCCATCGCGGTCTACCTGAACCGCAGGGACGGCGTGCCCGGGTGGGAGATCGGCTCCAGCATGCTTTTCCTGATGTTTTGCGAATTTTACAGCCTGATTCTATGGGCGTCTCTCGGGGTGATGCTGCAGTGGAGCAACTTTCAGGAAGTCTTTCACATCATCCCCTGGATTGCTCTGGGCGCCATAATTTTCTTCGTGTTTTTTCATCTCTTCTTCAGCGGGAAAATCGGCGCGGGGATCGCTTTGCGCGACCGCCCGATCTTCCGCGCGTTTCGCCTGGCGAAAGTCTGGCAATATGGGGCGGTGATTCTGATGCGCGCGCCGCTGGTGATCGCCGGCGTGATTATCTATACCCTGGCGTTGAGGCTGTTTGGCGGTACGGTCGGCTTCGGCGAAATGCTCGGATACCTGCCGGTGATTTTCTTTGGAGCGGCCATGCCCGGACCGATGCACTCGGTCGCCATTCTTTTCTGGGTCCTGCTGTTTCCGGACAGGCCTGGACAAATGACCGCGTTCGGTTTCGTCATGCACAATTTCTTTATTCTTTTCAACGCGGGAATCGGCCTGCTATTTCTCCGGCGAGCGAGCCGCGAGATGTTCGGGTAGCCTGCTCAACCAAAGCCGCTGGCCCATGGATACCAGCGTGCTCACAACCAGCGTCCACAGCAGCATCGTAAGCAACGGCTGCAGAAGCCGCGCGCCCAGGCGAACGAGAATCTCCATGCAGGGTGGCGCGAAGTAAAGCATGCCGTTGTAGCGGCCCAGTTTGCTTCCCCGCAGTTTTCTATGCCGGTGAATCCAGTAGGAATCGATGAAATATTGCGCGAATGCCGCGACGATCAACGCCGGCAGGATCCACGGAAAAACCCCGCGGTAGGCCCCGGCAAACAGCCCGCTGGTCACAAAAAGAAAATCAGTGGTGTGATCGAACGTCCCGCCGAACGGGGTCACCGTGCCCCTGCGGCGGGCAATCGGCCCGTCCAGAAAATCCGTTGCCAGCGCCACCGCCCACACCACCAAAGCGAAAACCGCGGAGCGCGCGTCTCCCCGGACCATAAAGTACGCAAAGGGGACGACCAGAAACAGGCGAACAGCCGTCAAGGCGTTAGCCATCAGCGGTCCGATGAGTGGGAAAATGGATCATGGAGTCGCAACACAGGACAACAATTTCATTCGCCCACATTCTACTCAAATCGCGGCGTTTCTCGCACCGTTCTTTCCCTGGCGACCCACTCCCTCCCGTTTTATTGACACCAACCAGGGCTGCGCATATCCTTGTATTGAGTGGATTTGCAGCGGGAAGGTTTAGTCAAAGGCCCCTCAATGCCAAATGTCGTTGTTCCTTACCATGTGGATGCCGCTCTGGAGCGGGGATTGGAAGGCCGGGGTGTATCGCGCGAAGATGCTCTTTCGTTGATGGCAGAGGCCCCCTTGGGGGTATTGCTCCGGACGGCAGCAGCCGTCCGCGACCGCTTCAAAAGCGATTCGGTCAGCTATTCCAAAAAAGTCTTCATTCCACTCACCCATCTGTGCCGCGACTATTGCGGCTATTGTACCTTCCGCGCGGATCCCCAGTCCGGCGTGCAGCCCTACATGACTCCCGACGATGTGCTGGCCGTGGCCGAAGCGGGCGCCCTTGCCGGATGTAAAGAAGCTTTGTTCAGCCTCGGCGACCAGCCCGAGCGAATTTTTCCCGAAGCGAAGGAGTTTCTGAAAAGCCTGGGCTTCGAGCGCACCCTCGAATATGTTGCGGCCATGAGCGAGCTGGTACTGGAGAAGACCGGCCTTCTCCCTCATTCCAATCCGGGTCTGATGAGCGCGGAGGATCTTCGCCGCCTGCGCGAAACCAATGTCAGCGTAGGCCTGATGCTGGAAACCACCGGCCCTCGCCTGGGGCGTCCCGGCGGGCCGCACTGGAAAGCGCCGGACAAAGTTCCCTCGCTTCGTCTGCGGACCATCGAGAATGCGGGACAATTGTCAATGGCCTTCACGACCGGCATCCTGATCGGGATTGGGGAGACGCCCGAGGAACGCGTGGACGCTCTGTTGGCGATCCGCTCCGCCCATCAAAAGCATGGCCACATTCAAGAGGTCATCGTGCAGCCGTTTCGCGCGAAGCCGGATATTCCCATGGCTCTCGCGCCGGAGCCCTCGAGCGACGATTTGCTGCGCACTATTGGGGTCGCGCGCCTGATTCTTGGCGGCGAAATGAATCTTCAGTCCCCGCCCAATCTGCTCTCGAAGGATTATCCGGATCTGCTGAAAGCCGGCATCAACGACTGGGGAGGAATTTCTCCAGTGACAAAAGATTTCATCAACCCGGAAGCCGCATGGCCGCAGATTTCTTCGCTCGCCGCGCGAACCGCCTCGGCGGGATTCGTCTTGCGCGAACGCCTGGCGGTCTATCCGGAATTTTCCTCGCGGCCGGAATTCGTAAATGCGCGTCTTCGGCCTTACGTTCAAAAGCTCGTTGGCGGGGACGGTTATGCTCGAAGGGAGATTGGCCCATGTTGAAAACATTAAACCCTGATTGGAAGGATGTCTCCTGGGAGCAAGCACTCTCCGCGGCAAGCCCAGTCGTCGCCACCGCCCTGGAAAAAGTCCTCGCGGGCCATGATTTGGATTTCGAAGAGGGGATGACGCTGGCAAAGGTTGACGGAAACGACCTTGTGGCTCTGGTGAAAGTCGCGGACGAACTTCGGCGGCGCGTGGCCGGCGACCGCATCACCTATGTGGTGAACCGGAATTTGAATTTTACCAACGTCTGCATCGTCGGCTGCGCTTTTTGCGGGTTCAGCCGGAACGCGGATTCACCGGACGCTTATTTCCACTCCACGGAAACCCTGGTTGCCAAGTCGCTCGAGGCGGTGAAGATCGGAGCCACCGAAGTGTGCATTCAGGGCGGCCTGCCGAAAGACCTCGACGGCTATTACTACGTGGAACTTCTTCGCGCCTTGAAGGCGCGCATGCCCGAACTTCATGTGCATGCCTTCTCACCCATGGAGATCGTCTACGGCGTCGAAAAAACGCGCCTGCCCCTGCGCGAGTATCTGGTCATGTTGAAAGAAGCGGGTTTGGGGAGTATTCCGGGAACGGCAGCGGAAATTCTCGACGACAATGTGCGCCGATCGCTCAGTCCCAATAAGTTGAAAGTTCGGCAGTGGATCGAAGTCATTCGCACGGCGCACAGCCTCGGCATACCCACAACCTCCACAATGATGTACGGCCACACCGAGCTTCCCGAACATTGGGTCAGGCATATGCTTCTGCTCCGCGAGATTCAAAGGGAAACGCGAGGATTTACCGAGTTTGTTCCCCTGGGATTCATCCATTCTCAAACCAGATTATTCCAGAGCGGAGGAGCCCGCGCGGGGCGTTCGGTCCACGAGGATCTGATCGTTCATGCCCTCGCCCGCGTCCTGCTGAATGGCTACATCCCCAACGTTCAAGTCTCCTGGGTCAAGCTGGGCTATCAGGGCTCGCTGTCTTGTCTGGAAGCCGGGGCAAACGATTTCGGCGGAACCTTGATGGAGGAGAGCATCTCGAAAGCGGCGGGAGCAAATTTCGGTGAGTATGTCTCTCCCGGCGAACTCCGCGCCCTGATCCGGTCCATTGGGCGCATCCCCGCCGAACGTTCCACGACTTACGGAATTCGCAAAATTTTCGAGCATCCGGACGCGGACGAGCACCTTCCGGTTGAGCCATTGCCTTTGCTCACGTCCCCCTCCGACCACGCGCCGGCATCCGCCACGGGCTACTGATCGCAAACGAATCCGAAACAGGCGTTTGAATCTTCGAAAACTTTTTCTTGACGACAGGTGCGGGCTTTTCAGGGATAGATTTCGCCATCCCTGGACCGTTGCGGACGCCATTTCGAGAGTTGCAACGGCACCGAAAGCGGCACGGAAAAACCAAAAACGCGGTGGCGAAAGCGTGGTTCAGTCCATTGCAATGAAGTGGCAGGCCCGTGCGGACTCGTTCCTCCCGATCCCGCTGTGCGGGAGAGGGAAACCGCAGACCTCTACCGTGTCAAAGGACAGCGATCACGTACTTCGAGCAACTTGAAAAGCGTCGGGGACTGCCTAAGATCGTGAAGATACGGCCAAGCCGGACTTCATCCAAGTGAAATTACGGGTGCGAACAATCGCCCTGAGGCCTCACATAGGCAACAGGCTTGCGCCTGATCATCTGCGCCCCACCGCCATTAAGGCGGAAGCCCATTGAGAAAATGCAATCTCGGGGTGACGGCCAGATTGCGAATATATCACATCGTGATATAATTTGCAGCTGATGACCCGCCGCAAACCATCCTACAGTGCGAGGCGCCGTGCGGAGTTACCTGTTCTGCATCAGCTTAGCCAGTTTCGATATCAGCTCCGTCGATTCTTGAGATTCAGCGAACAGGCGGCGCGCGCCGCCGGCATCACACCTCTACAGCATCAATTATTGCTGGGCGTCGCCGGGTTTACCGGACGCGGATGGGCGACGATTTCCGAGCTTGCAGAATGCTTGCAGGAAAGGCACAACGCGGTTGTCACTCTGGTGAATCGAGCCTGCCGGGCAAAGCTTGTCCGGAAAAAGGTTGTGGCCCGCGATCGCCGATTCATACGCGTCATGCTTACGCCTGCCGGGCGCGCAGTCCTGCTGAAGCTTGCGGACCTGCACCGGAAAGAGCTGGCCCGATTCGAGTGGGGCAGGCTGCCGTTGGGATTGAAGAAATTGTGAACGGAGTGTCGAGCAGGCTCCCCGCATGATGAAAACCAAGACATGGCTGCGTAGCCACCCGCTGATTTCAAAATACTCTGCGCTGATGCGTGAAGATCTGAAGTCGACCTATTCGCGCGACCTGCACCGATGGCTCATCATCGCGCCGATCCTGGGTGTGACGACAGGCCTTCTGATTACGCTGATCGTGAAGGTCATCCTAAAATGGATCTGGCCGCCCATCCTCCGGTTTTATCTCGCACATCATCTAATAATGATCCCGGGATTGATTGTTGGATTCGTGATTGCAGGCTTGATCATGCAATACCTGACACCCGACCCGGACGAGCACTCGACCGAAGAAATTATCCGGTCCTACCACGAACATCAGGGCGATATACAAATGCGGCCATTCCTGCCGAAGCTGCTGGCCGCAATTGCGACGGTAGGTTGCGGTGGAAGCGCCGCGTTGGAGGGGCCGAGCATCTATGGCGGCGGTGCCATCGGCTCCTGGATGTGGACCAAATTGCGGTGGCTGGGGCTAGAATCGCAAGATCGACGGATCATGTTGATCAGTGGGGCGGCCGCGGGGATGTCGGCCGTTTTCCGCGCGCCATTGACAGGAATTATCTTTGCGCTGGAGATGCCCTACAAAGACGACTTGGCGCATGAGGCACTGCTGCCGTCCCTGATCGCTTCGGTGACTTCCTATGCCACAATGGCTGCTTTCCTGGGGGCTCAACCTCTGTTCAACTTTGCGGGGGATGCATCGTACGCACGGGCGGACCTCGCGTGGTCGGCAGCTCTTGGTCTCGTCTGCGGGCTTGTGACGATGGCCTTCGATATCACGTTTCGCCGCCTTCGCTCATTTTGCGTGAATGCCTCATATCCACATTGGGCGAAGATGGCACTGGGCGGAGCTTTAACAGGCGCGTGCGGCCTGATGTTCGTTTCGATATTCAAGGGCACTTTGGTCCCGATCGGCCCAAATTACGAAGCGGTGCCGCAAATTCTGCAACAGGCACATAGTTCGATGGAACTGCTGGCGTTCGGAATTCTGAAACTGGCCGCCACTTTGTTTTCGTTGGCTTCAGGCGGCGTCAGTGCCATGTTCGTGCCGCTATTTCTCACCGGGAGTTCATTCGGAACTGCTTTTGCGCAATCGATCGTGCATAGCCCTTCGCTCGACCTTTATGCGGCCGTAGGCATGGCAGCCTTCATCGCAGGAGGATATAAGACTCCGCTTACGGCCGTGGTCTTCGTAGCAGAGGCGACGGGCGGGCACGCCTACATCATTCCCACCCTGATTGGCGCAGCGGTAGCCTACGCAGTCTCGGGTGAGGCTTCAGTTTCCGGAGACCAGCGCTTGCACGAAGGAGTGAAAGTCGCAGAGCTTTCAAAGGTGATGATCCGCGACGTGATGCAGAAGAATGTCATCACAACAGAGGGGGTTGTGCAATTGCGTCAATTTGCCAATCGTGTGGGGTCCCAATATGCACACGCCGCATATCCCGTTTACGAAGATGGGAGATTGGCGGGCACTATCTCTGTGAGTTCCCTCAGCAAGGTAGCGCCAGAAAAATGGGACCAGACTAAGGTGAGCACTCTGACGGATCATCACGTGACATGCGTGCCACCCGAATGCGACCTGCGGGAGGCACTGCGGCTACTGACTACCCAGCGCCGGACGCATATGCTACTCGTCACGTCCGAAGCGGGGAAGCTTGAAGGTATCCTCACCAAAACAGACATTCTTTCGGCCATGCACACACGTGGGACAAGGAGAGGTAAAGCAGAGCGAGCGTTACCAATAGGCCGGAACATGGAAAAGGCCACGTAACAAAATCAGGATGGTTTAAATTACACGACGAACGAAAACTTTCATCGGTACGAAGGGTGGCATGCAAAAACCAAAAACGCGGTGGCGAAAACGTGGTTCAGTCCCTCGCAATGAAGTGGCAGCCCCGCGCGGACTCGTTCTTCCAACAACTTGAAAAGCGCCGGGAACTGCCTAAGTACGCGGAGGCCCGTCCAGGATTCCGAAGAAACCAGAAAAAGCCAACCACGTGTTATTCTGTGCAAACATTTGAACAAAAAATGTGGGGATAAGTCCTCGAAAGGTGATCGCATGAAAGACCAAAGACCATCGGACCTGCGCAGGCTCGCCGCGAGTATTCGTCTCCATGCAACGAAGATGGTTGCCATTCAGGGGTTCGGATACCTCGGCCAGGCGTTGTCCTCGGCGGAGATTTTTGCCGCACTGTTCGGTGGCGGTTTTATTCGCGCCGGCCGGGATCGCTTTGTGTTGTCACCCGGGCACTACGTCATCGTTTTTTACGCTGTGGCGGCTGAATTGGGCAGGTTGAGCCCTGCAGAACTTGCGTCCTATGGCAAGGACGGCGCGTTGCTCGAAGCGATCGGTACGGAGCGAACGCCGCTGGTGGATCTGGTGTGTGGATCTTTGGGCCAGGGGCTTTCGGGAGCGATCGGCTTCGCGCTGGCGAGCCATCTGGCGGGTGAAGATCGCGAAACATTCGTATTTATGAGCGATGGAGAAATGGAAGAAGGGCAGGTTTGGGAAGCGGCGATGTTCGCCTCCCGCCATCGCCACCGGATGGGCCGCCTGGTTGCCGTGATTGACGCAAATAATTCGCAGGTCGACGGTCCGGTCACGTCGGTTGCCACCATCGAGCCGCTGGCGGACAAGTGGCGCTCGTTTGGATGGCGGGTGCTCGACGTTGACGGTCACGACGTGGGAGCGCTTTCCAGCGCGTACGCCAGCCGCTCAACAGACTGTGAGCCGCTGGTTGTAATCGCCCGAACCGATATATTCGGCCGGATGCGATCGATTCCACCTGCTGCGGACGGGCACTTCATCAAGCTCGATAGCGATCTGCAGCGCGCCATCACAAGCGAATTGGAGGCCGCCCTTGCGTGAGCCTCCTTACAAGACGGTTCTAAAACCTTACGGCGAGGCGCTGCTGGCGCTTGCGCGGCAGCGCCCGGAAGTCTTGTGCCTCGGGGCGGATCTCACCCGGCAAACGGAAACCGATATTTTTCGCGACGCCATTCCCGAGCGGTTCATCAATGCCGGGATGGCCGAGGCAAACATGATCGGCATTGCCGCCGGACTGGCCCGCGCCGGACACACGGTGTTTGTCAACACGTTCGGAGTCTTCTGCACGAGGCGATGCTACGACCAGATTGCGATGGCTGTGGCATACCCGAATCTGAACGTCAAGATCGTGGGGTTCATGCCGGGCCTGTCGAGCCCGGGCGGGCCCAGTCACCAGGCCATCGAAGACGTAGCGTTGATGCGCGCGTTGCCGAACATGACCATAGTCGATCCGGCGGACGCGCTGGAAATCACGCAAGCCGTTGTGGCCGTGGCGGACCATCCTGGCCCTGTCTACCTGCGCCTCAAGCGCGGCGAAATTCCGGCCATCTTCGATGACGGCCACCGGTTTGAGTTGCACAAAGCCCAGATCCTTATGGGCCGTGAGCAGTCGGACGTCTGTATCATTGCCGCGGGAATGATGATCCCGACGGCGCTCTCCGCGTCACGCACGCTCGAAGACAATGGCGTGAAAACTACAGTGATCAACGCCCCGGTCATCAAGCCGCTGGACACGGCAACCATAGTGGCAGCCGCTCGAAACAGCCGATTCGTTGTCACCGCCGAAAATCACACCGTTTTCGGCGGGTTGGGTTCGGCCGTAGCCGAAGCGATCGCGGAAGCGGGCGTAACGGCGCGATTGCACCGCGTCGGGATCAAGGATGTTTTTGCGGAATCCGGGAGTCGCGAATTTCTGTTCAGCCGATACGGCCTCGGCATCCAGGATATCGTTGATGCGGCATGGCATGGCCTTTCAATCCATCGCCCCGTGCCGGTCGCTCCCGCGCCGGAAAATATTCCCGGCGCTTATTCGCCCGTGTGATCCAATGTGTTAGTGGCCGATCGTCCACGGCCCGCTGCCTCTAAGGCCAGGGTGAACTTCAAGCCGGGGCAGCGATTCGGATTTCACAACCTGAGGCATTCGCTCAGCAGTCTTCTCATCACCGGGCAGAAGTCGGACGTTCGCACGACGCAGGACATTCTCCGCCACAGCAGTTCCGCGACGACGCTGGACCTCTATACGCAGTCGCCGATGGCGCAGCGAATCGCGGCACAAAAGTCAGTGCTGAACGCGATTCTGAAACAGCCGACCCGGAAGGCGAGAGCGAGATTTGCTGGGAATAGATCGCGAATGGGACTGCGAAGGTGCCGTTAGATCTGGGAATTTGCCCCTCAGATTCTAAAAAGCCAGTTACCGATGAGCGTTTATGAGGACGTATCGTAAACACGCTCGATCTTGGATGCCGTTGCTGTAAAATCTGATCGATTCAACTGAGCAGCACGAGCAAGAGAGTATCCGGTGACACGCGATCTCATTTTCGATTTCGCAGCTATTCTCGTTTGCGCGGCTTGGACCTGGCTAAGTGTCAGAACGACAAGCTGCCTGCGAACCATCACACGCGGTACTGCGCGCTATACCCGGCGAACCGTTTGGCTAATCAAGCTTGTTGCTATCATTGTCGCGTGTTCGAATATTGTAGGCGTCGCCATGTCTTTCGGCTTGCATTGGCTTCTCAGCGGATTATTGGGAGGAGTTCTCGTCTTATTTGCGTTGACAGACAAGGCGGCGGAGCTAACGCCGCCAAGACCACCTCAAATCGCCTCTGCATATGCACAATCTTGGCAAGAGTATTCACGACTGCGGAGGAATATCGTTCTGTTTGTGGTCACGCCTTTGGTGCTGCTTTTGTCCATGTTTGCACTGGTCGTCACGTTGGGAACACGTCTGAATGGGGTAGTAGGCACAATCCTATTCGGGATCGTCGCGTGCGGAATCACACTCTCATTTGCCGGGTATGCGTATAACGGATGGCAATTCTCCTCCTGGCCTTGTCCTCGTTGTGGATGTCGATTCCGCGGGTGGTTCCCGTACGTGCCGCGTAAGAAATGCAGCCATTGCGGGTTGACACTTTGGGATGAACATCCAGACTACCCATCCTCGGCAAATCGCTGAAGGCGATAATGGAGAGAATGGGCTTTTCACGTCGCCGTACCAGATTCCTACCGATAACTCCAGACCACGCAACCACTGGATCAGCAGTTTCAACGGTACGGAGAGCGGTACGCAATTTTTGCAACGCGGGCAACAGAAAACCGCTAAGCCCATCGAAATGACAGGAATAAGATGGTAGGCCCGTGCGGACTCGAACCGCAGACCTCTACCGTGTCAAGGTAGCGCTCTAACCAACTGAGCTACGGGCCTAACGTAAGGCAGCAAACCGGTTAGATTTTATATTAGATTCTATATCGGATACCGCCTCAAGAGAGGTCGGAGTCCGATTAGAGTCCGGTACCGAACAAACACCAGCAAAATCCACCTTGCTAGCGGCGGCTATTTTAACATCTGCACGCGAATGGGCATAGCGCGCCGTCATAGTAATTTTTGAGTGCCCTAAAAACTTCTGCACGGTCACAATGCCGGCGTCAGCTCGAATGAATCTTGTCGTAAGCGTATGACGCAAATCATGGATTCGGATGTGATGAATCCCAGCCGACCGTACAGCTTTGTGGAAGCACGTCTTAAGCTCGAGAATTATTTCCCCTCGCGGGCGGAATTTCGGCGAAGGACATTTGGCGAAGGACAGAGGTTGAAACCGTAATAAACGCGTGCTCCCACGGTTCCATCGAATTCTTGCCGAACACACCTATCCGGCGCCATGAGCCGGATGCATGTCGTGAATCTTGTGGAAACCAGATTTTGCCAAAAGTTCGTTATCCCTGCGAGGCTTTCACAATCTCCGGCGGGAATACCAGCCCCAAGCGGTGCGCGGCATCTTGGTTCAGGACAATCTTCTTAATCGCCACCTCTTCGAAGGGCAGATTCCGGGTGCTCTCCCCGTGGAGCACACGAGCCGCCAGGACGCCGCCGGCACGGCCGGCTTCGTACCATCCGAGGCCCACGCTGGCCACCGCCCCGCGCGTGGTGAATTCCGGGTCGTTGATGATCAGGGGAAGCTTGGCGTCGCGGGATGCCCTGACGATCCCGTCAAACCCCTGGAGTGCGGTGTTGTCGCCTGTCACCCAAAGTGCCTGGACGTTCCGGTAGCACACCACCTGCGCCGCCTGAAATACTTCGCTCGTGTTGGTCGCGATCACTTCCTCGAGCTTTATACCTTTCTGCTGGAAAATGCCGCGCGCCACACTGATCACCTTGACCGAATTCGCCTCCGAGGAGTTGTACACGGTCCCCACCGCCTTCACGTTCGGAACGAGCTTTTGAATCAGATCGACGGTGTCCGCGACCGGCGGAAACGAGCCCACCCCGGTAATGTTCGGGAGGTGGTCCGTAAAGCTCTTGCCCGCGCCTGCGGCGATCGGGTCATACACATACGTGAATACGACAGGAGTCTTCTTCGCCATGCTGCAGGCCGCGGTCAAACACGGCGTGGTCAGCGTAATAATCGCATCGAGATGCTGGCTGTCATAATTCTGAATGAGCAAGGGAATATTCGAGATTTCACCCTGCGCGTGAGCGCTCATGACTTCAAGATTCCGGCCGCGCTCAATTCCCCGGTCTTTCAGACCATCGAACAGCCCTTTCATGCAGTTGTCGGCGCCTTCCTCCGGGGCAAAGTAAACCAGGCCAATCTTAAAGCCGCCTTCGCCTCCGCCATTCGTGTTGCCGCCGGAAGGAGAGCGGCTGCAACCGGCGAGCGTGATTGCTCCCGCAGCGGCCTGCAGAAGCCATTGCCGCCGTGTGATGAGCGAGATCGTCATGGGATGCCATCCTTATGAATAGAGTGCATCTTTGCAAAAAGCGGCGTGAACTCGGTGCCAAGCAGATCGTCAACGGTCAACGTGTTCATGCTTCCGGTTCAGGCGCCTCGGCGGATTGTAGCATAGGGCTGTTCTTTGCCAGGACACTTGCAGACGCTGTCGATTTCGTTGCGAGCGGCCCATTGCGAGCGATTTATTTATACATAGCTCTGATGCAGCATCTCGGCAACGGAAGCGTCCATCTGTTCGCGGCGCCGGACATCCTCGAAACGGCTGAGCAGGTCTTCGGGGCGAGCCCGTGCCCTTTCGCTGCCCTGGAGGTCGTGAAGAATGCGCCCTTTGTGCATCATGATGATGCGGTTGCCGAGGTTGACCGCCTGTTGCATCGAGTGCGTGACCATCAGCGTGGTCAGCTTGTCGCGCTCGATGATGTCGTGTGTGAGGCGAATCACCTGATCGGCGCTCTTTGGGTCGAGCGCCGCGGTATGTTCGTCGAGGAGAAGCAACTCCGGCTTGAGCCACGACGCCATGAGCAGCGTGAGCGCCTGCCGCTGCCCGCCCGACAGACTGCCGATGGCATTGTCGAGCCGATCCTCAAGGCCCATGTTGAGCGAGCGAATCCGATCGCGCAAGTCTTTGGCCCCGCGGCGGTGCACGGCCCAGCCAAGGCCGCGGCTCTTGCCCCGCCTCGCCGCCAGCGCCAGATTTTCGGCAATGGACATCGTCGGCGCCGTGCCGCTGAATGGGTTCTGGAACACGCGCCCGATCAGCTTCGCCCGCCGGTGCTCGGGCCATTTTGTGATCGTTTGGCCCGCGAGTTCGATGCTGCCCGTGTCCACGATGAACGAACCCGCGATCGCGTTGAGAAGCGTTGATTTGCCTGACCCGTTGGTCCCGATAATGATCAGGAACGAACCCGTGTTCAGCTGCAGCGAAACGTCGGACAGCGCCCGAACCTCGTTTGAGGTGGCGGGGTTGAACGTCTTGAAGATTCGCTTAATTTCCAGCATATCGGTCAGGCCTCCTTCAGGGAAGCTTGGCGGCGCGCACGCAGCCGGCGCGCAAGGTCCGGCATCACCAGTGCGACGAACACGAACATCGCCGTGATGAGCTTGAGGTCGTTCGGATTGAGTCCCCAGCGCAGCGCGATGGCCACGAGCAGCCGGTACAGCACCGATCCCATAACCGTGCCGGTGATGAGCAGCCCGACGGCCTGCGTGCCGACGAGCGCCTCGCCGATAATGACGCTGGCCAGCCCCAGAACGACGATACCGATGCCCATCTGCACGTCGGCAAAACCTTGATACTGCGCGACCAGGGCGCCGCTCAGGGCGATGAGACCGTTAGATATTGCCAGGCCCAAGATGGTGATTGCGTCCACGCTCACACCAAGCGCGCGGATCATTTGCGGGTTGTCCCCCGTCGCGCGCATGGCCGTGCCGAGGTTGGTCCGAAAAAACAGGTACATGAGGATGCAGGTGGCGATGATGAAGAGCAGAACGCCCAGCAGCATCGAAGCATCGCGTACCCCGACTTCCCATCCGGCAATGTTCAAATCGGTCGCGCCACCGAATACTTTGCCGCCAAACTGTTCCGCATGCGTCGCCAGCGTCGTCTCATTCAGCAGCGGAAGATTGCTCTTTCCCATGACGTGGAGATTAACGGAATAGAGAGCGGTCATTACGATAATGCCGCTCAGGAGCTTATTGATGTTGCATTTCGTGGCAAGTACGCCTGTGACCGCGCCGGCGACCATCCCCGCGGCCGTGCCGGCGGCGGTTGCCAGGACAGAGCCGTGCCCACTTACGATGAGCGCTGCAGTGACCGCCGCGCCAAGCGTTACCGATCCTTCAGCGGTGATGTCCGGGATGTTGAAAATCCTAAAACTTACATACGTCCCGAGAGCAAGCAGCCCGAGAATAAGTCCAAGCGTCAAGGCCCCTATGAGCAAGGTCATGCCGTGTGCTCCCTCATTCCAATGAGATGGTCTGCAACGGGCCGAGCCAGCAGGCGCCGCGCACGAGGTCGGTTTCGCCTACGCCTTCAAAAGGCCGCGTGTCCGCCATCAGATGTATGACGGTGCTTGGCGTCGACGCTGCAAGGGTTTCCGCGACCGTTTTTCCGAACGGCAGTTGCCCACGCTGAACCGGGCGATACGGAAACATCGCCGCGTGGACATGTCCTTTCACTGCCGAGTCAACTTTCAAGGGACGCAGGAATCCGGCGGCCTCGCCCGAAATTTTGCGAGCCGCTACGCCGACCAGCAAGGCAAGACTCCGCTCGCTGGTCCGCTCGGTCGTGAACGACAGCCAGTCGCGCACTTCAGGCACCCCAAGGGAGACAGGTGCGGTCGCCGGCGACTTTCGCAACGTAGCGCCCACCAGACCCGCGGCTTCGGCGAGAACTACAAATCCGACGGCTTCTCCTCCGGATAGTTCCATCAGCGTGTCGACCAGGTCCGATAGTCCGATCTTGCCGGGGCCCTCGGCCATCGAGTCAAAGCGCACCATCAAGGAAAAATCACCTTTCCCAGCGAGCGCGTAGAGCGTCTCAACGCGCGGAATGAGCACTCCCTCTTCCACGACGTAATCTGGCAGCGCATGTGGATCGTTCGTCGGCAGCGTGATCGCGCAACCCCCGGCCGCCAGAAATTCGCCGAATCGATTCCGGCAATCGGCGAAGCCTTCCCCGAACGCGCCAAGCCCGAGGCCGAACGTTCCGCTGGGAAAGGACAACAACCGGCAGTCCTGTTCTGAAAAGCCGGTCGATCCCAGCCGCTCGGGGTGGCCGATTACCGCGCAGGAAAGCGGCGCGGATACGGCTTGCGGATACACCTGAAAGCTCGCGCCTCCCCGCGTCAACTGAGCCGCGGATGTCGGAGCCGCGGTGGCCGTCGTTTCGGCCGCGGTGCTCAGCAGGAGCCCGGCCAGCCCGGCGGCTTTCAATATGGTTAGTGTGGCATCGCTCGGATGGTTGATGGAAAGACTGCCATTAACGGACTTCAACCGCTTGTAGTGGTTGAGCAACACGCGGATCCCGAGCGAGCTGATGTAATCCACGCCGGCGAAGTTGAGTACGATCTGATGAGACCCGGCACGCACCGCATTTTCGATGGCGTTGCCGACATGTTCGGCCCAGGTGGCATCCAGTCGACCCGTGAGGCGCAACTCGAGCAGGTCGGCGCCGGGATGTTGTGTGATCTCCATCAGCGAATCACCCTGGTGGCCTTGGACACCAACTCCGGAGGGATCCGGATATTATAAGCATCCGCGACTTTGAGATTAACGATGTAGCCGAGTTTAAGGGTCGGCGCGAAAGGAATGTCCGCGGTTCGTTCGCCTCGGAGCACGCGCGCCGCAATCAAACCAGACTGGAAGCCGTTGTCAAAGTAGTCGCGGGCAATAATAAACAGCGGTCCCAAGTCGGCGGCAGTGGGAGAGGACGTGATAACCGGAACATGGGATCTCTTGGCTGCATCCATGACCGCTGGAAAGCTGGACGCGATAAGGTTGTCGACGATCTGGACCATCACACCGATATGGCGGCTGAACAGCGCATCCGCGGCATTACTCACATCGCTGCTGGTATTGATCCCAACCGCTTCGAATTCCAGACCAGCCTGCTTGGCAGCTTTCTCGAGCTGCTCCTTGTTATAGACAGAGTTGATTTCCGCAGGGGTGAAGAGTGTTCCGATGCGGTGCACGTTGGGCAGACAGAGTTTCAACTCTTCCAGCAATTCCTTGGAGGGCTGATCCAGATAAGAACCCGTCACAAACGGCAGATGATCCGTATCGCTCTTTCCGGCCGAGACAATGAACGGGTTCGAAACCAGTGTAAATACAACGGGTGTCCCACGGGCTCGTTGGAGAGCGTTCTGCAGAGTCGGGGTGCTCGCGGTGATCATCAGGTCCGTATGCTGCGTAATGGCCGTATCAATAATACTGCTCAGCGTCGCGATGTCACCCTGCGCGTTACGGCGACGAAGTTCAAAATCCCTCCCAAGCACCAAGCCCGACTTGGCCAGCCCGGCCATCACACCCTTACGAGCGAGCTCGTCATTCGGAGAGTCCACATATTCGATCAGATCCACCATCATCTTTCGCGATGTCGGCCCCGTATTGGAAATTGTTTTACCCGAATCATCCGCGGGGGCGGCTGGTTGATCTTTGAGGTGAAGCCCCGAATCGTCCAAAACGGCGCTCGCGCGCTGCACCACCGAATCGGGCAACTCCCAGCGAACACGAAGACCCTTCAGAGCCAGCCGGTTGACCTCTAACCGAACGGGCGTCATGTTCTCAACCGGGATCTGTGACGGCGGACGGCCATCGAGGACATCCGCCGCGATCAGGCCTTCGACATGGCCCAGCGCCAGATAGTCCGCACCGAGATCAAACAGCGCGCCTTTCTTAATGTTACCCGGAATCGAGGTGAACACCGGCACGTGTGACCGCTTTGCGGCGCTTATGATCGAGTCTATACCGAGAGTTACGGTCTGGTCGGGGCTCACCCAGATTGCTTCCACGCCGCGGGATAGCAGCGATGCGGCGGCCTCCCCCACTGAAGTGGAGTTCTCCGCGTTGGCTTCCAGGAGCGTGATACCCAATGCAGAGCAGGCGGAACGCGCCAGGTTCGTCGCGGCAACGGAATTGGCCTCGGTGGGATTCCAGACCAGTCCTACCCGTTTCAACCCAGGTCGCAATTGTCTGGCAAGTTCAAAGGCCTCTTTGACAGGAGGCAGGCTACCTACACCCGTCATGTAGGGAGGATGGACTGCGTGATTCTTACTGCTGATTCCTACCCCTGCCCCGTAGGGATCGCTAACCAGGCCGAACACATGGCGTCGCGGCGGGTTGGCGAACCGGTTGGCGTTGGCGATCGTCTGCATGGTCAGGGTCGAAACCGAAATGATCAGGTCGTAATCCGCGCTGGTGACTTCTTTCGCGATGGCGTTGGCAGTGGTAAGGTCGCCTTCCGCGTTGTAACTGCGCACGGTTATTCGGCCTCCGTCGACATACCCGCGCTCTTTGAGCGCCGCCAACACGCCGGTGACCCCGTCGTCGAGCACCGGGATCGAACTGTGCTGCACAATGGCGATTCGCAAGGTCCGTGCCGCTTCCGGGCGTTTACCGGCGTCGCGGTTGCGGGAACCTAAATCGGAGTACAGCAGGATCCCCGCCGCTCCGGCAATGAGGAGCAGACCCAGGCCTATGCTTTTCAGGATGGCGGTAAGAGAATTCATTATTCACTAATGATGTAGCGGGCCGGAGCTCGGATCCCGGTCAAATCGAGCTGGCGAGCCCAAACCCGGTGGAGCTGCGCGCGATATCTTCCACCAATGCTGCGATTGAGGAGCTGACATTGCGCGAAATCGTTTCGATCCTGGAGAGAGTCTTGATCCACTCGGCCCGCAGCTCGATCTGACCGGGCGCCAGCACGACGCTCAGCAGCCCGCAGGCGTTCGCAAGGCTCACCAGCATGATGTCGCGGACCTCGGGGATTTCGTCCTCGAGGACGGCCTGCGCGAGACGCGCCGTAATTCCCTGGTGTGGCGCTCCGTCCACCACGCGCAACTTCTGGACGTCGATCACCCAAAGGAATTTGGACTCTTCCTTACGGATAATCCCCTTCTTGACCAGCAGCCCCAGCGCGTCACCTTCGAGATTCTTGCGCTGAAAGAAAATCTGCTCCACGCAGTCGCGGACCTTGTGCGAACCCGTTCCCTTCGCCAGTGAGGCAAGCAGTTCATCCTGAATGGGATTGCCAGTGGGCACGCTGCTGATGACGGTGACCGTATCTATGTCCGTGTCGATGCGTTGGGCAAGCGCCAGGTCGAATAGCACGGCGCCGGCCAACGCATAGCGCACGCCATAATCGTTGTCTCCTCCCAGGCATCCGGTCCGGGGATTAATCGTCAGGAGCACGATCTCCTCGAGTAAGGTCAGCAAGGAAGCCCCTCGTGGATGTCGAGTAGATTCGACACGCCGCTGATTTCGAACACCCGCCTCACTCGAGGACTCGGTGAGCAGACCCTAAACTGTTTGTCGGCGTTGCGGGCGGCACGGGCTCCCTCGATCAGGGAAGCGAGTCCCGCGCTGGAAATATATTCCACGGTAGAACAGTCCACTGCGATCTGGGAATGGTTGGTTACGGCGGCGAGGAGCGCCGCAGTCAACTCACTTGCGGTCACACTATCAACGCGTCCCTGCACGTTAATCACGTGCCAGTCGCCACGGGTGTCTGTTGCTAGGCGCATCCCGGTCATGAGTTTCACATGCTACAACAGATTCCAAAATTTGGTTGACTTGTTTTTCGCAGCCGGGTGGCCTGCAACGAGCCACACTTGCTGGCAAAGATTGATCGCCCCCGCCGGACTCGCCCGGTGCGCCCGCCGCCGGTCGAAGAATCCGCACTTCCAAGCAAATTCCCGGAAAACTGGCCCGTTATGCGCGTGGCACTTTGCGCCTGTCGTAAGAATTGCTCAGGGCATCCATTTCGTGAGCGTGACACGGTTGGTCGCGTCACGACGTTCATAGGTCATGTCGTCGGCCAACTCTCTCAGCATATGGATTCCCAGGCCCCCGATCGGCCGGTCTTCGATCTCCAGGGACAGGTCCGGCCGCGGCGCAGCCAGCGGATCAAATGGACGCCCATCGTCAATAACGATCATCGTCAATCTGTGATCGGCCACAGAAAGTTCGACATCGATGATGTGCTCGGCGGGGTCGTCGTACCCATACTTGATGCAGTTGGTGACCAATTCCTCGATGGCCAGGCCAACCAGATACGTGGCCTCTGGCGACGACTTTTGTTCCCCCAGCCACGTTTCCGCGGCTTCGGTAGCCGGGAGAATCGCATCCATCGTGTTACGCACGTGCAAGCTGAGGGATTTACCCACGACGATCAAGACTCCACTGTTACGTTCGTGCTCGATGCACCTTCTTCGAGGAAGGTTCCGCCATGACGCAAGGGTCGGTGCAGATTGAAACCTGACATACGTGATTCGAACAATGCTTCTGGTAAAGGTATGTAATGAAATTCGTCAGCTGCGCGATGTCAGTCACGACTCCCCAGTTCCCCCAGGTTCCGATCTAGTCGATGGCCGCCAGCGCGGCCTCACGGGTAGGATATATTGGGAAGAACTCCTTGAGGCCGCTCACCCCGAATAAATCGACGATCTGTGGAGAAACGGAATGCAAAACAAGGTGCGCGTTCTGCTTGCGGCAGCGCTTTGCCGCCATCAGCAGTACCCGCAGACCGATGCTACTCACGAAGCTCACTTCGCTGAAATCGAGAACCAGCGCCGACGGCGTCGCATCGAGCGCGGAGCCTATATTCGCCTCGACGGCGCTCGAAGTGACATTGTCTATCCGTCCTTGGATCTGAATGATGCTGGGTTGCGCCATGACTCCCTGATTGCGTCTAAAAAGTTGAGTATTGCGCGGGGCAGTTTATCTCCAATTAGAATGAGACACAACGAATAAAACGGCTCTGATCTCCGGTCAAACTCCAGCGTTTTCGTGGAGCGGTGAGCGACTTAACCGGCACCTTCGAGCTGGTGTATGGACCGGCAGATGAGCGCCGCGCTGCATGCAGCGTAGCGCTTTTGCCGCAGAGATACCTGCGAATAGCAGATCACTGGATACGTCCATTCCAGCATCGCGATCCAATAGGGCACGATGTCCTGCTCGAATAGCGTCGCCTTGTCGGCGCAACGGCGCAGGAACGTGATGGCTGCGTGCGCGCGCTCCACCAGGGGATCGTCGCCACGATAACGGAACGGGGGAGGTTCATCGATCCGCGTCACGCTCGTCAGGCCTTCCTCAAACTCCAACAGCCGCCGCAGGTCTTCCTCCGAATCGAGGGGCATCATCTCAAATTTTAGAATCGATTCGATCCGGGCGAAGTCCGACACAACGTTACGCGGGCGGGTCTCGGAAAAGTCGATGACGTACAGGTTGTCGCGCTCGTCGACCAGAACGTTCTGAAGGTTCAAGTCTCCGTGGCAAATCGCCGTGTACCATGGGCGGGACTCGGCGGCTCGGCGAGGATACTCGTGTTTCAGGAAGTGAAACGGGTTTGGAAGTCGGACTCCAAGTTCCGGACAGTCAAAATCCGGCGAATCCGCCGACACGTGGAGGTCCCGTTCGGCCACATCGATCAGTGAGGGAAATAGCCGCAGCGGAGTGTGGTCGCGGTACAGCGACACCTGTTCCCACTTCGGCTGCGCATACCAGGGCTTGAGAACGTGGGTGAGCAGGCGTTCGAGCAGCCCCAGCATTTCCGGCACGGGCCGCTTCAGGTAGTGTTCGCGCAGCCAGACCAGATCACTGTCAGGCCCGTTGATCCCGAGGAAGTTATACCGCAGCCCGGCCCATTCACCCTGCTGCTCGCTTCCCAGGACTGTCGTGCCGTTATTCAGGATAAAGCGGGACACATAGTCGCGGTTGGCCTGCTGTTCGCGAATCGTCAGCGCAGTCGGTCCAATCTTGAGAACTGTCGGTATCGTTCGGCGCCCGTCGCGGTCATAGGCCACCGCGCGGAACGTCTTTGACATGTACCCTCCGTGCAAAGGCGTGAGCGTGACCGAGCGGCAATCGTGGTACAGCCGCCGGACGATAAAATCCCACTCAGCTCGCCATTCACCCCCCGCTTCGACGCTCACTTGCAGCAGTTTTTGTGCGCCACTCAGGACGGCGGCCGGCACGAACACCCAGATGAGCGCCCTCGACACCTGGCCGCATTCTTGGAGACCGATTACATTCCGAAGCACATCGAGCGTCGCCCGGGAGCGAATCGCGTCCGCCAATTCCGTACGGTCTCCAATGTTTCCACTTTCTTCGAGCGTCACGGCGCCGCCAATGATTCTTCGGCCCGAGGAGAGCGGAATTTGCCCCGGCCATTTTTCCAGGCGGGCATCGCGGTCGATCGCGCACGCCATCACGGGATCAAACGCCACACCCGTGACGAGCATGCCCTGCCGGCTATCAACTTCCTGGGCCACGGCCACGTAGCCAAGTACCGGCGGGACGCCCTTCTGGGCCACAACTTGAAAAGATCCGTCCATTGCGTCAACGAGCGAGAACGACTCATGCGCATTCCACTCGACCAGGCACGCTGGCGAGCCGCTCAAACCTAATGCCATCTGCACCTGCACCGGAACCAATCGGGAGGCGTCTCCGACGACGAAGTCACTGACACCGCCCGCTTGAGCGCTGAGAATGCCCGCAAAATAGGGAGTGCTGACGAAAGGTCCCAGGGCCGCGCCAGCGTCGGCTGGAGTTTCACCGAAAAGCGCAGTGCCAAACGCAAATCCAAGATCTTCCACACCCACGCCAATGAGCAGATTGGCAGGAGAGTTGTTTTCCGCAGCGGGCCCCCACCACTCGATAGTACTTCCGGCTCCCGGCAGGTGCCGAACCTTCGCGCTACCTCCAGCCAATTCGTGCGTGACCATAGGGCCCGCAGCAATTGCGGCTCGAACCATCGCAATGCTATCCGTCAGGTTCGGTGACACACGCAACAACCCATCGAGGCCGGAAACATGAAGCACTTGCCGGACGAAGTCCATCACCCCGGTCAGCACGATGCCACCGCCCAGAACTTTCAGTTGTTTTTCTTGAGTCAGTAGGGACCGTACGGCCACGCTCGACAGGTAATTCACGCCGGACAAATCGATGACGCGGTAGGGCACTTCGCGATCAATTTCGAGAGCCTTCTGATCGAACGCCTTGGCCCCAGGCCCGTCGAAGCGTCCGCTGAGCTTGAGGACGGGGATTCCTTCCGGATAGGACACAGCGATATCCACTCAGGCCTCCCGTTCGCCAGGCTGCACGCAGCGCCCTGTCAAAGCGTTACCTCGACGATGGACACGTCGTCTTCGAAGCTGCGCGGCCCGCGCACGGCGCGAATCATGTCAATCATATGCGGAATGGCTCCGCGATCGCGCGGTCCACCGGCAAGGATGGTGATGAATTCCTGAAAGGTAAGCATGGAGTCGTCCGGCTTGGTGATCTCATAGATGCCGTCGCTGAAAATGTACAAGCGGCTGAACGGAGGCAAGTCCACAGTCATCTCGTCATACTTGATTCCTGGGAAGCCGCCGATGATCATCCCCGGATTCGACAGCTCAATCGGTTTGGCCGTCTCTCCGGATTTGCCGGCCAAAAGGATGGCTGCGGGGTGGCCGCCGCTGGCAAACGTAAGTTGACGCTTTTGTTTGTCGAAAACGCCGTACCACATGGTGAAATACATGTCGTTGTGACGATCCATCTGAAATGCTTCGTTCATGCCCGCCAGGACGGATGCCGGCGATCGGAATTCCGTGGCCGGCAGGGTCTGATTGCGCAGCACGTTCATAGCGGAAATCGATAGCAGCGCGGCCTTCAATCCGTGTCCGCAGACGTCGAGCAAGTACATGGCGAAGTGATCCGCATCGAGCCACGAATACCCGAACGTGTCGCCGCCAAGCTCAGCCGAAGGAATGAACTGCCAATCGGTTGAGAGTTCCCCCTGCAAGCGTTCCGGCAGCAAGGAGGTCAGATATTTCGCCGCTTCCGCGAGTTCTTCCGCAAGCCGTTCTTCACTCCGCTTGAGCGCGGCGTACGCCTCGTTGCGTTCCAGTTGGGCGATGTACCCGCGGGAATGAAGGCGCACGCGCGCTCCGAGTTCGATGGGGTCCGGCAGTTTCACCAGGTAGTCGCTCGCGCCGAGCATGAACGCCTCCGCCTTCACCTTCGGCTCTTCCTTTGTGGACAGCACGATCGTGGGGATTTCCCGCGTGGCCGGGTTGGCGCGATAGTACCGCAGCATGGTGAGCCCATCGACTTCCGGCATGACCAGATCTTGAAGGATCACGGTTGGTTGAAAATCCGCGGCAATCTGCATCGCCTGAGTCGGATCGCTGCAATAGCGGAACTCGATGTCGGGATCCGCCGTAAGCATCCGCCGGACGGCTTCGCCGATCATGGCTTGATCATCGACAAGCAGGACGCGGATCGAGTAGCGGGATGCGGGTACGGCTAGCGGATGTTGAATGGCATCTGTCATACGTGACTCCTCCTGCGATGACGGCGTGGCTGTGCGCCACGGACAGCTTTGGCGATAGCTGTCGCGATTTGATCGACCGGCAGAATTTCGACCGCTGCATTCAACTTGGCGGCCGCTTTGGGCATGCCGTAAACGATGCTGGTGGATTGGTCCTGCGCGATCGTGTGCCAACCGGCATGACGCAGGCCCAGCAGGCCTTGCGCGCCATCCGAACCCATCCCCGTGAGGAGCACTCCCACTATCGGGCCGGGCCAATTTTGCGCGATGGACTGGAAGAAGACGTCAACCGAAGGCCGATAAGGATAATCCGCCGGTTCCGGCGTATAGCGATAGGTAACTTCTGGCGTCAGGACAAGATGATCGTTGGTCGATGCCAATAGAACGCGGCCTGCTTCCGGACGGTCGCTCGGTACAATAGCCGCCACGTCATGCTTGGTTTTGACAGCCAGCCATGATGCCAGCCCAGGCGCGAATTGCGCGTCGACGTGCTGCACCAGGGCCACTGTCGCACCCAGGTCTCGCGGGAGGCCACCGATGATACGGGCCAACGCTCCAGGGCCTCCCGTCGATGCACCTATTGCCACCAGAGGAAGCGCATCCGCAGCGGCCTCACGTGCGGTGAATTCAGAAAACTTTTTCGTGACGGGGCGGGACCTGCCGATAAGCCGGGCGAGCATTGCAATCTTTGCCAGCAGGTGACTTGCGCCGGAGAGGTCGCCCGACCGGCCGAGCACCGGGGTATCGACAGCATCGAGGGCGCCCCAGCCCATCGCCTGGAAAACTTTGGCGGCATGCCCTCCAACCGTCGCCGTGACGACCAGGATGGCGCACGGCGATCGTTGCATGATGATTCGCGTGGCCTCGGCCCCATCCATCCGAGGCATCATCAGGTCCATCAGAATGAGGTCGGGTACATGGGCGGCGCACTGGCGCACAGCCACCTCGCCATCCTCGGCAATCCAGGCGATCTCATAGCCCGGCACGCTGCTGACAACTCGGCGCAGGGTCTCCACCGCAAGCGGGACATCATTGACGATGGCGATGCGCATCATTCAGGAGGACCAATGAATTCGAGGACCGCGGCGAGCAGCGTCTGGTCGTGAAAACTGCTCTTGGTCATGTAACGGTCGGCTCCCGCTTCCAGGCCGCGAAGGCGGTCTTCTTCCCGATCCTTATAGGACACAATAATCACGGGCATCGCGTGAAGATGCGGGTCAGCCTTTAGCCGGGCGACCAGCTCGATTCCCGTCATCCGGGGCATGTCCACGTCCGTGATCATCAAGTCGTAGCTCCCGGACCGCAGCGCGTTCCAGCCATCCATGCCGTCCACCGCCACCTCGACATCATATCCGCGGGTCTTTAATAAGGAACGCTCGAGCTCCCGGACTGTGATGGAATCGTCCACGACAAGGATTCGGCGACGTTTGGCCGCGGCGGCGGTGGCTTGTCCCAGTCCGCGCAGGCGGCCTTTCTGCAGCTCTGTTTGGACCGAGCGAATCAAGTCTTCCACATCGAGAATCAACACCGGCGAACCATCTTCCATGAGCGCAGTCGCGCTGATGTCCTGCACTTTCCCCAGGCGGCGATCCAGCGGCCGCACCACCATGTCATGCTCGCCGAGGAAGCGGTCAACAGCAAGTCCATAGCGTTCAGACCGGTCGCCCAGAAGGAGAATGTGGATTTCCGCGCCCCAGGCCGGCTTCGTGGACATGCCCAGCAATTCATGCGCGGGAACGACCCCAACTCGTTCGCCGTCCTGCGTGAAATACTGCTGCCCCTCAAGCGATACCAGCTCAGAGAACGGAACCGCGACTGTCTTGGCTATCCTGGTGAGCGGAATGGCGAATGGCTCACCGCCGATCTCCGCGACCAGTGTTCGTACAACCGAGAGCGTTAAGGGCAGCTCAAGCGTCAGGGTTAGACCGTGGCCTGCGCTGGTGGCTACTCGCGCCGCGCCGCCCACCGACTTCGCCATCTCATGTACCGCGTCGAGTCCGACGCCGCGTCCCGAGATATCGGTTACCGTCATCGCCGTCGAGAAGCCCGGCAGAAATAAGAATTCGATCAGCTCAGCATCCGAGAAATTCGCAGCCATCTCGGCGGTGGCGAGATTACGCTCAATCACTTTGACTCGCAAGAGATCGAGATCGACCCCGCGCCCGTCGTCCGACACGGTAAGCACGAAGAGACCTGCGCGATGACGTGCTTCGATTCGGATCGTACCCGAGGGAGGTTTTCCGGCGGCCACGCGCTCCTCGGGGGATTCGATGCCGTGATCGAGGCTGTTGCGAATCATGTGGTTGAGAGGGCCTTCCAGCCGGTCCAAAATTTCCCGGTCAACTTCGGTTTGCCGGCCCAGGATCGTGATCTGCGCTTGCTTGTGCAATTGCCGCGCCAGGTCTCGGACCAGTCGTGGAAAACCTTCTACCGCATCACCGAAGGGGCGCATGCGGGTGGCTACCACTTCTCGATACAGCCGGTCCGAGAGTCCGGACGAGCGCAATGCGAACGTCTCAAACTCCACGTGACGCATTGTGGTCGCCTGCCGCACGTTTTCGAGTTTCGTTCGGGCAGAGTCCAACAGCTCTCTCGTATTTCCAGGCGCGTGATCCAGCCGCGACTGCAACACCTCCAGGATTTCGCCGATTTCGTGCTGGCGGCGCTTCAGGATATGGAGCGACTCGGCAAATGGTTCAAACCAGCGGCTTTGGACCAGGGACTCTCCCGCCAGTCCCATTAACCGGTTCAGCGTATGGGCGCCGACCTTTATCGTCCGGTCATTCATCCTGACCCCATAAGAGTTGGCGGCCTGTTTTTCCGCCCCAGGCAACGCGCCAGCGGAAGTTTCCGCGGCAGGAACGGGCGGGGGAGCACCGATTCCAGACTCGGTGTTCGCTAACGGGGTGGCTGACGACGATGGGGCAAAAGGGGGACGATCTGCAGGCCGGGAGGTCACGGGCGAAGATTTTGGTCCAGCAACCGGAGCACTTGAGGGCCCTCCCCAGCTTCCGGCTCGGACCTGTCCAAGACGGTTGATCAGCTCTTCAATCTCAACCCCCTGTTCCTCAATCCACCCCGTCACTGAGGCTTCGTCCACGGAAGACAGATGAGAGAGCAGGTCAGCGGCAGCAAGGAGCACATCGACATCCGCCGCCTTCAGCACGAGAGTGGATTCCTGCGCCGCCACCAGACAGTCTTCCATCACATGTGCCAGGCGGACAACGACGTCAAGCTGGACGATCCGGGCGGCGCCCTTGATTGAATGTGCGGCCCTCATGGTAGCCGCCAAATGCTCTTGCGGGGCCGCACCGCCCTCGATGAGCAGCAAACCGTCGGTGAACACCCGCATCTGGGTCTCGACCTCTCCGCGGAAAAGGTCCCACATGGAGAACGCGCCGAGGTCGCTCATGCGATTTTCCGCTCCAGCGTGCTGAACAGGAGGTCCGCATCGACCAGCCCCACTGGTCGATCACCACACTGGGCAATCCCCGTGGTGTAAATGCTCCCGGTGTGCGCCAGAGTCGCGGGCAACGGCTCAACCGACGTTTCAGGGACGTCGTGGATTCCGCTTACTTCATCGACCGGCAGGACCCAGTCCGCGCCCTGGTGGCGGGCGACGAGATACCGGGTGGATGGAGCAGCCGCATTGAGCGGTGCATCACCAATGAGTGCGTGCAAAGAAACACAGGGATAGATCTCGCCGCGAACCACCGTCAGGCCCATCAGCACTTCCGAGCGCCGGTGCGGGAGGGAACGGATGACTCCGGGTTGCGTAATCTCGCGCAGAACCACGGCGCGCAACGCTAGCCAGGAATGACCGACACGAAATACGAGATATGGAGAAGCTGTCGCGGACCTGGCATCCTTCTTTTTTCCCGCGAGCAACCCGGTCCACCAGTCAATATAGTCGTCCGGCGCCGGGCGCTCCAGCAGCTCCCGGCTGCCCGCAATGTAGACTTCGCAATTGCGGCAGTGTCCGACTCGGGGCAACTCGACGCACGAGCCGTCGCCCCATACTCCGATCTCCCCCCAACATCGCAGCGGGAGAGCCGCTTCCGGCGCGCCGCGATTCATGGTTGATTCCCCCGGGCAGCGTTCCGGCTTGCGCGCGCCCGGAGCCGCGCAGCGGTCGCGGAATCATTTCTTGCATCAAGGATCAGCGCGAGATGCATCAGAGCCCCTGCGTGATCCGGTTGCAGATAGAGCGCACGGCGCAGCGCGTTTTCCGCCGCAGGATCATCTTTCAAGGCACTGCAAAGCACGCCCAACAAGAAATATCCGTCCGCCGAATCGGGAACCCGCCGCACATAATTGCGGCACGCGAGGATGGCTTCCTCCATGTGACCCGCGTCGCCCAGCACGCGAATCCGCTGGAGCGTGGGCTCGGTCTGGAGCGACCGTGCGGCCTTGGCAGCAGCCGCCAAGTCCGAACGTCGGCGACCAGCGGTCGCGGCTGGCGCTACGCGAAGCGTCAATTTGCCTCTCCGCGTGTGGTCGTCCTTGAGGTCGGCGAGCGCTTTCTTCCGGGCCTTGGAAACGGCGGTCCTGACAAAGGCGAAGGCCGCAGGGTCGCCGACGCCCATAAATCCGTATTCCCTGGCAATGGACGGTTCGGCATGGCCGACAATGAGGATGCCGTTTTCGGTAAGCAGATTTCGAAGCGCCGCCATGACCGAAGCGCGCGCCCGGTCGTGAAGGTAGATGAGGAGATTGCGGCACAGCACGATGTCGTAGGGCCGAGCGTTCTCAAGACCCTGGAGGGAGACAAGATTCGCGGACCAAAACTGCACCATGGCACGATACGCCGGCTTGATTCGCCAGCGCTGCGCCTCGCGATCATGGTGGAAATAACGCGCGCGCGCGATACGGTGGCTGCCGCGAAATGACCGGGGCCGGAATACACCTGCCCGCGCCGTCTTGAGGGATTTCGGATTCACGTCGGCCGCGTCGATGGCGAAGGCGTCCGGCGGCAGGCCGGCATCGCTCAACGCGATGGCAACCGAATAGGCCTCTTCCCCGGTCGAGCAAGGACAACTGAGCACCCGGACTGCGTGGGCGCCACGGCCATGCCAATTCTCCCGCACGGCGTTCACGATGTACTCGAAAGGCGCGCCGTCCCGAAAGAACCATGTCTCCGGGACCACCGCGTTCTCAACGAGCCTTTCCCAGGGCTCTCCCCCCGCGGACGCCGCCTGGATGAATGTTCGGAGATCAACGTAGCCGGACTGATGCAGAATCCGACGAGCAACCGAGCCGAGGAACGACGGCCCCATATTCTCAGCGTCGAGACCAAGCTTTGCGGCGAGCAACTCGCCAAGAGCGGCGGTTTCCACGCGGTCACTCCTCGGCGAAAAGTTGCTCACGCAGTCCATCCGGGATCAGCTGCTCAATCTTAACAAATTGAATTGTTTCCTTATCCCGCGTCGCGATTTTCCCGAGGTAGGGCTCATCGGGCGTTGCGATGCCGGATGGCAGCAGGTCCCCGAGAGCGTCAGTGAGACCTTGATCCGCCCGCTCGACCAGCAGACCCAGCACATGTTCAGATTCTGATTGGCCTGTGTATCGCACCAGGATTATCCGGGTGCTGTAACGATTCACGGCGGGCGCGCCACAGATCATCTGATTCAAATCGAGCACGGGTACGATGTTTCCCTTGTAGCAAAACACGCCAGCCACGTATTCAGGTACGCCCGGAATTGTCCGAAGGCGCACGGCCGGTACGACCTCGATGACGTGCGAAATATCAAGCGCGTAGCCCTGGTCCGCGACTCCGAACAGCAGTGCGGTCATGGCCCCGGCACTCAAAGGGCCGCCACAGCGTCCACAGCTTTATCAGGGCGGGACGTTTGAGTGGAATCGGACACAGGCTTGCTCCCGTCAACACGGAACAGTGAGACCTCCTGATGCAGCGTGCGTGCCGCGTGATCCAGCACTTGGATCACGCGCGCGGCTTCACGCTGGGATTCTGCTGTAGCGCGGGTTGCCTCGCTCAGATGGACCATCGCTTCCGAAATCTGCCGCGCGCCGATCGACTGCGATTCCATGCCTTCGTTCACCGACTCGAATCGCGGGCCAAGGCTCTGTACCTGTTCGATGATGTGGGCGATCTGACTGCCGATATCGTTCACTTCGTGGACAGCTCCCTGAACTTCCTGGGCAAACTTCTCCATGCCCATGACCCCCGAGGATACCGAGGATTGCATTTCCTTAACCATTTGCTCGATGTCGAGGGTTGCCACCGCCGTTTGGTCGGCGAGGCGTCGAATTTCCCGTGCGACCACGGCGAAGCCCTGCCCGAACTCACCCGCCTTAGCGGCTTCGATGGCCGCATTGAGCGAAAGCAGGTTGGTCTGGTCGGCCACCTTGTTGATGGTCGTTACCACGCTGGTGATGTTGGCCACCTTCGCGTTGATCGCCGCGAGCTTCTGGGCGATGGTGGTCGAGGCATCCTCCATTTTTTCCATCGTGGAGCTCATGCGCGCGAGTCCTGTTTGTCCCTGGTCCGCCGATCGCGCTGCGTCATGTGAAAGCGTGGCTACGTCGCCCATCGTCCTGACCAGCGTTTGGGCAGTCGCGGAGATCTGTTTGGCGGAAGAAACGACCTCATTGGTGGAAGCAATCTGCTCTTCCAGACGTGGCTTCAAGCTCCCTCGAGGAAGCTGAAAGCTGAGTCGACGAAGAGGTCACCTGGATGCCGGATTCCTGCACTCGGCGCACCAGTCCGAACAGCTTCTCCATCAGGCCGTTGACTTCCTGTGCGATTAACCCCACTTCGTCCCGACCCGTCGGCAGGCGGCGAGTTAAATCACCTTCCCCCGCGGATAGCTCGTGTAGCTGCTCCCGCACGCGCCGGAGCGACCGCGTGATGGTCCAGAAGACAGTCCAGCCCAGAAAAAGAGAGATCGCCAGACCCAGGCCAATAATCGAAAACTGCACGTTACGCCCGCGCGTATACGCCGCCGTCAAATCGGCAAAATCGTTGCGTCCCTCGCTTTGCAGGGTGTCGTAGAGTTGCGTCAATTGGTCAGCGAGAGGATCGGCTGATGGGTACCAGGTTTCCTGGAGGTATTTACGGATGGCTGCCCGATCCCCTTTCTTTAACACGTCTTGGAGCGCATCCAGGTTGCCATCGACGTCGCTTTTAAGCGCTTCCACCGCCTGCGTGAGTTGCATATCAACGTCGGTTTTCTGGCGAGCGACAAACTTCGGCCAAGTTTCCGCGATGCTTGCCCTGGCGTCAGCGACGGCCTTTGAGGCCTCTTCGCCACTGATGAGACCATCCGCGCATTTGACGGCGGCCCCATATATGTTGACGGTATACGCCGCTTCGATATCCTTCAAGTATCCGGTCGAAACCACCCGGTTTTCATAAATGGCTTCAAACGCAGCCTTGCTCTTTTGGTTCTGGAGCAGCCCGTCATAGCCCACGCCAAGGCTAACCGCGTTGGCCACCAGGACAAGCAAAATGAGCCGCGTCTTGATGGTCGTGGAATGCCAGTTTAAGTTCAGAGAACGCAGCATCGTGTGATCGTGCTCCTTTTTGACTTACGGTGTAACGCGAATGATTGCCCTGGTTTGCCAGCCCGACCTAATGGTTTGCGAACAAACACGCCCGCAGCTCAGTCAAGCCTGAAATTCACAGCAATCGCCATCATGACTGGCGTGGGTTTTCCATCCACCAGTGTCGGCTTGTATTCCCATCTTTTGACCGCGTTAATGGCCGCCGCCTCGAGCAGGGGCAGCGACTTGAGAACTTTCACAGCCTTTACTTTCCCGTCCGTTCCGATCGTTATTTCCAGAATCACGACACCTTGCGTGTGAGTATTCCGTGCCAAATCGGGATAGACGGGCTTTACGTCCTTGATCTTCTTCGGTGGTTTGATGTCGCCACCTACATGCACGGCCGGCGGGTCGGTCTTGGCTTGTCCCGCATTCGCATAGCCGGCGGCAGTAAGTCCAAACGCAATGAGCGCAACTATATAGACCAGCTTGGCGAACGAGTGTGGCGCGAGGTTTTTTATGTGCATAAATGCCATCAGACGAACAAACCTGTTGGCATGAAATTATACGCCTAAATTATAGGGTCCAAGGTATGCGTAGCATAGAGTCGCCAGAAGGTCAACAGCTGGCTAATAGACCTACGACTTCCCTTTGCCAAGTTTCCGTCTGCTAGTGATTTCAACAGGATACGGGGTTGTTATGGTATTTTGCTTGTGGAACACAAACCTGTATCCCTTTGAAACTGCAGACGGACAGAATCTTGGCGAAGGACAGGGCGTTTTCGGAGCTGTCGACGCTCAGGCGACTGGTCAGGCGCAATCAGAAGACATCAGTAGTCTCGCACTGCGTTACGATCCGTAAGCCTGTCACCCTCAAAATCCTTAGTTTGAGCGGGGGTGCGGCTTTCATGATCCTGTAACACTCGGCAGAGTATCATTTCATGTGCATTGCGCAGGCAGGCGCAACGCCCGAAAGAAGACTTCTACAAGGGACTTCGCAAAGGACGTGAAGAAATGACCATTTCTTCAGAAGAGCTCGCGGGGGGCATCACCAGGGTCATTCTCGAAGGTCGCCTGGATATCGAGGGCGCCGCCGCCGTGGACTTGCAAATGAACGTGATTGCGGGCAGCAAAAAGGCCGTGCTCGTTGACTTGCAGAAGGTTTCGTTCCTCGGATCGATGGGGCTTCGGGCACTGGTAGCTCCAGCGCAAGCGATCAAGCGCCGAGGGGGCAAGATGGTTCTCTTCGGCCCAAACGAGTTGGTCGAAAAAGTCTTGACCGCGAGCGGCGTGGGCACAATGATTCCCATCCATCGCGAACTTCATACAGCTATCGCCGCGCTGCAATAACCCTCACACAGACCGCCGGACGAACCTTATATCAGCGTCTCGCGAATGTCCGCAGTATCCGTGATGTTGTACCGCGAAAAGATTGCCTGCGTTTTGTGGCCGCTGATGCTCATCGCCACGTCTGTACGCATGCCATCTTGCCGGCTATGCCCCACGATATTCACTCCGTGGAGGCAACTGCATCAGATCGCAAAGAAGTAATCGCAATAATCCAGAACGCTAATCGTCAGGATAGCGCCCGCCTCAAGGGTGCGGCTACTGCTTGATCAACTGCCCGGAGACGGGATCCAGAGTGAACAGTAGCGCTGTTGGCCAGCGAAGAGACTCCGACTTGGCTGCAATGGCAGCTAGCGTCTTACCTGGCAATGGAATCCCGCTCTCAATTCGGTCCACTGCTTCGCCACGGAAGCAGTCAGTAAATCCAACCTTATTTCACAACGGTCTTTTCGGGTGAGCCTAATTTTTCATCAGGGCCAGGCCAGAAGCGGCCTGCTCATCCGTGGACCGCCAACTCCTCAACCATCTCGTCCGTTGTGCGTTGCCGGCAATATCCCTGGTTGTTCGCAATCGACGTCGCATGACGCTCTTCGCTCAATGTCGCGCACGCATCCGTTACCAGCGTCACCAAATACCCGTAGTCGCAAGCATCCCGCACAGTTGAATCGACACACTGATCGGTCAGCAACCCGCTCACGATCAGGTGTTTCACGCCGAGATTGCCCAGTACGTAGTGGATGTTCGTCGAAATGAAGACGGAGGACGATGTTTTCGGGATCACGATCTCATCCCCTTCGGGTGCGATCGCGTCGATCACGCACGCATCACGCGATCCCTTCGGGCAAAAAAGTCCGGAGATCTTGTAGTCAAGCCCCATATCCCGTCCGTCTTGCGTCAGACACTCTATCACCGTGTACATCACTTCAATTCCCGCCTCTCGGCAGGCCCGCTGCAGTCTCTGCATATTCGGCACTACCCGTTCCCGCATCTCGCGGAAAAAATATCCGTACTGTGCGTCGATGGCCTCCTGCGCCAGCCCCGCATACTTGCTCCCGCCCGCTGCCGAATAGTTTTGCACATCGACGAATAGCACTGCCGTCGCCCCTCGCTTTACCGGCACGTCGCGCGATAGTCCGAAATCCGTCATGTCCCTCCCAATTCGCCACATCCACTTGTGTCTGGTGCGCTGCGCAGTCCGTTCCTGTCTGCGGAATCACCTGTGATCAATAAACCGCCGCGTAGCGAGTACAGATCTCTTCTGGTGTCATCCCCTCCAGCGCCTTGATCTCTGCCCGTTTAAAGTCGAGATAGGCGGACTTAGCCCCGGCGGTGAACCACGAAGCCGTTTCGTCGTCCGCCTCGAGTGCCGCGAGCGCCGCCTCCAGCGAGCGGGGCAGCAAGGGCGCCTCCCGGTCTTGCGGTGGCAATGAGAGCTCTCGCGCAAGCCCGTCTATCCCAGCCCAAATGATCGCACCCAGGGCAAGATAGGGGCAGTTCGACCCATCCGCCACACGGAACTCCACGTTGAACTGTCGCGCTGGCTCCTCCGGCGATGTCGGGAACACCGGCGCAACGCGCAGCGCCACGCCACGGTCTTGCACGCCGAGATCGGCATGCACCGGTGCCCAGCGATTCGGCGTAAGGCGATAGTAAGAGGGCACGGAGGGCGCGGAAAATGCACAAATTGCGGGTAGATGCGCAAGCACGCCCGCGAAGAACGGCGCCACCCGCTTCGAAATCCCATATGGCGCACTGGTATCTTGTGTCACTGGCTTTTCGCTGTCCCACAGGCTCAAATGGATATGGGTGCCGTTGCCGATTCCGCCCGGTGTCAGCATCGGCGTAAAAATCGCTCGTTGTCCTGTGCGCCAGGCGACCGCGCGTGCCAACTCGCGCAGAACTACGGCCGCATCCGCGGCACGCACGCCCTCCTCAGCCGCGACCGTTGCCTCGTATTGTCGCGGCCCGTATTCGGGCAGGAAGCTGTCCGGCGTGAATCCCGCTGTTTTCATCGCTGCCATCAGCGTCTCGCCGAAGCGCCCCTGCCGCCGGAAGGAATCCAGTGCATAGGTTGCTCCCGGCCGATCCTCCACCCCCGTCAGTACGAATTCTTGCTCGAAGCTGGCCACTGCCCTGAGCCCGAACCTTGACAGCGCTTCCAGCGCCCGCGCCAGAAACGTCCGCGGGCAGTAATCCCAGGCACTGCCGTCCGTGTTCACGATATCTCCAAGATAGAAACGCTCCGCCGTGCCATCCTCGAATGGCACCTCAATCCGCATCCGCGGATCGGGTCGGATGATCAGATCCCCTGACGTGCCGAACGGCGTCGTGTAGATAGGTCCGAAGGCAGACATCATGATGTTGGTGTGGGTCAGCCCTACCCCTTTCTTCAACCGCACATCGATATCCGCTTCGGGAAACGCCTTGCCGCGCACGATGCCTGCCCAGTCGCACACGCCTGCGAAAATGAGATGGTCCGTCTTCATGAATACGCGTCCTCACTGCACCTATTCGGTTACTCTGGATCGCCCTGCTATGTCCTCACACCTTTTTTTCACTGCGCGAGGATATCACAGGCAAAAAATGCAACCATATTCTACTTATGATTTTCACGCATCTTTCCTTTCTTCATTCCGAGTGCCCCTCAAGATGCTGGACAAATGATTGCAGCACCGGCCGACTAGCGGGTCTGTATTTCCCTCAGCCATAATTCGATTTCGAGCACGGCGCGTTCGGGGATCAAGCCAGGAAGGCCCTTTTCGCGGTACGCCAGATGAGGACTTACTCGGACCTTACGATACCCTCCTGCCTTCATGCCCAGCAGGCTGCGCTCGACGCCAGGAATGGCCTCTCTCTTCCCGAGAGTAATGGCACGGTCGATCAGGATCTCGCCGCCTATATTCCTGATCATCTCCCTGGGCAGATGTTGCGCCTGCACCGTGTTGAGAGCGACCTCCTCGCCACGATTGAGCCATATCTTCATGTTGAACGTTACACGGTCGCCTTTGACCGCCGCGGGGCCTTGGCCCTGTTCGTCCGTCAACAAGCTGATCCCTCGAGCAATGATCGAAATTTTTCTGGCCGGCATCGCTACCGTTTCCCTTCGCGCCGTCGTTCGAGTTCGGCCACGAACCGCTCTTCCTGTTGCAGATGTTCTTCCAAGTCCCCGCAGGTCGGTGCCGTTTCAATGCGGTTCAGCCAGAACTCGTTGAGAGCGGCGTCAATTCGTGGGGTGTCGAGACCCATAGCGTCGTGCTCGCGCTTGCAGGTCATGTAGGCGACGATCGCTTGCGCCTCTTCGCGCGTGAATACCGATAAACGGTAGCGCGCGTAATCGCTCCAGGTCATCGCGCCGTAACGGTTGGGATTCACGAGAGTTTTCCCGCCGGAAACGCGACGCGATGTCTTTGACTCCACGGAGATCTCAGCCGAAACGGTTGCAAAACCGTGCCACAAGTGGAACAAGGGGTCCGCTGTCCGAAGTTCCTCGCGCAGGTCAGCGATCAGGTAGGCGGGAAGGAAAAATCGAAAACCGGCCTCCGAGAAAAAGTTGAGCGCGCAGTAGTGGCCGTCCAGCATCGCGGAATCAAGCGCTTTCCAATCGGTCTTCCCGAAGAAAGCGCTGACTTCATCGTAAGGCTCACAACCATCGTGTGAGCCTTGCAGGAATGCGTCGCCCGGGTAAGGGTTAGAGCCGAATGCCTCCCGAATCTGGGCGATGACCTTTTCTTTATCGATCACAGAAATACTCCCAACGAAAACAGCAAGCTTTTCCAAGTCTGCCTTAAATCGTACTTGTTCCTGATACCTCGAGGCTCGCCGGTTCCGGTCCATCGATCGGTGAGCCGGCTGCCGTGCTCCTACTCGTCCCCGGGCAAGCCGAGGGTATGGAAATCCTCTTCGGAGTGCATCCAGCCTTCTTTGCCGTCGATGCGCACCTTCAGCCACAAATCGCCGCCGGAAATGACGCCGAAATTTCCCGCGTCGTTCATGGGGCCCTTGGAGTCGGCCGACGTGCCGGCGGCGTTGCCGTCCATCCACTGGGTGGCGGCCAGCGCCGTCAGTAAATCTACTTTCGAATCTTTCTTTACAACTGTTTTGACGGCTTGGCCTGATTTTTCGCCGGGATCAGGCCAGAGGCGCACGAAGGTGATGTCCTGGCGGTAGAATTCATCTTCGGGAACGACTTTATATTGGCAGCCGGCACTCAGCCCACCGGCGGACTTGATGCATTCCTGTGCCGGCGACAATTTTCCCTGGCTCCAGTCCACGCGAACCGGATAGATCAACCTGCAGTGGCCGGTCCATACTTTGAAATCCACCTCGTCCGTTTGGGGGCCCAGGGGCTGTGCAGCCTTGTAGGTGTGACCGTCGGCGTATTCATCCAACAATCCACCTTGAACTTCAAGCGGCGTGCCAAAAGGCACGAGTTTTCCATGCAACACTCCAAAGACCTGAAACCATCCGGTGGGTTCCTGCTCCGGCGCGGAAGGCTCGGAGTAGGTGTTGTAATTTACAAGCAGCCCCGTTCCATTTGTTCCGGTGAGCAGTTGCGCGGAGGCCGACCAGGATTCGAAATAGTCCGCCGTCCCTTCCACATAAGGAAACGCTCTTCGAAATTGTACTGCTCCGGCCGCATCTTGAATTTCCATGCCGACCACCGTGTCGCCTGCATCATCGCTGGAACCGGGACGAACTTTCCTGGTCTGCAGCTCAACCGTATAATCCCGGCCTGCGATGGAAAACGGGCCAAGGCGGGTGTGGGATTCGCTCGCGGACGCGGCTGCGGAAGGGGCTTGCCGGTTCGCAGGCTGCGTGCCGGAGGGCGCCGCCATTTGCGATTGCACACCAGTACGAACCGCATGCCATCCATACGCGCCCGCACCAACGACCAACATGCCCATGACCGCAAAACCAAGAGTTCTCATGGCGAGGGGCTCCCGGCGGGCAAACCGACCGCGGCGAAATCTTCCTCGCCGTGGATCCATCCGGCGCGGTGATCCATCCGCACATGCAGCCAGAGGTCGGAGAAGACCGGCTGAATCCGTTTGCCGTTTTCATTCCAGGTCGTGATGGCCCTGGCCCCAAGGATTTCGATCTTGGAATTCTTTTGCATCACCACGTGCTCGGGAATGCCCATGTCTTCGCGGGCTTCGACGAACAGGCGCGCGAATGTGTATTCATCGGCGGGCGGCTTCCGGACCGCTTCCACGCGCATGTCGCAGCCTATTTCCTGCAAGCCGCCGCCGAGCATCTCCATGCAGCGCTGGCCTTGCGTTAGCCCGCCATGGTTCCAATCCACTCGCAGCGGAACAAATATGTAGAAGTTCCCCGTCCACGCGCGCAGTTGGATGGTGTCGGGCTGGCTGATCACGGAGACAGTGCCGTTCGCCGCTCTCATCATCACGCCCATGAACGGCCTGCCCGCCACGGCCTCGCCAATGGGCGCGGGCTTGCCCAGCGGCGCGAGCTTGCCGTTCACCAAACCAAACAGCTGCCAGAACTCGCTGGTCAGGGACGCTGCAGTTTCCTCGCGGTAGTGGATTATCAGGCCCGCGCCGGTTTTTCCGGAGGCTAACTGTGCGGAGGCCGAAAGGTTGTGCAGGAAGCGTCCTTGCTCGATGGGGTACGAAAAAGCGTTCCGGTAGAACACATTTCCGGCGGCGTCAATGATGTCCATACCCGCCAGGGTCTGCGCCTGCCCTGTGCCGCTCACATTCGCAAGGCGCTTCTCGTGCAGTACGACAGTATAGTTCCGCTCGCCGATAGCAAATGGTCCGGCGCGTTGCTCGGCGTCTTCCACATGGACATCTGCTGGTGGACTAGTTTGCTGTGGAGCGGTTGGCCGGCTGGAAATGCTCTGCACTCCCAAGCACAGAAACACCGCCAGCACGCAAATGGGAAGTAATGGCTTCTCCAGGAAAGAAAGCACTCTCATACGATTTTTTCTGCTGACCGGCTATTCTGGCCGTTGATCCGCTGCACGGTATTTTACGCGAGGAGGTTGCACCCAGGAGCAAGCAATGGCCGCCGTGCGCCGTTTGCGGCACCCCATAGTGCGGGCCTTCATTGTTGCCCGGCCTGACCTGCCACCAGCCTAAAACTGCAGACTCCGAACAGGAATACGAACTGGTCAAGATTTTGTGGAAGAATGTTTTTTCCTCGGATTCATTCTCCACTCCGCACGGCAATGTGTTATGGTTCGGGCTGGCGCGCGGCGTGAATTTTCCGGCATTTTGGGCTGTTTTGCTCTTGTGCCTGGTTGAAACATCACCACTAGGGGTAGACAAGTTAGGCACGAAGCAACAAGATTTTGTGCTTCGAACCCTGATTTTCCCTTGACAGAAATTTCACTCTTGATTACATTGCGCCCTCAGATTCAGGGAACGTGATTCGGCGAGCGGCTGGCCCCATCATCACGGCATCACCGCTACGTCGTCTGACGCAACCTACCCGGTTTCATCAGAAACATTGAGGAGGCTCCCTTCTACTCCCCGCCGCCGCTCCCAGCGCTGCCGGCGTGGCGTGTGCAATTCTTTAGACGCGCAAGCGGCTATGGCATTGCTCCAGGGAGGCTTTTTTATTTTTTGCTGATAGAGGCATTCCGGGCGTTGAAAACGAGTCGAGCGGCAGCCTGCTGAGAATCGGGCGGCCGCGTGCTCCCCATACCCATTCGGGAGTAAAATAACAGGGTTCCCTCAGCGCGGGGGAGCCTACCTGCGCGGAGGCGACGATGGCACATTCGAAAATGGCTCTTAACGAAAAGACGGCACACCAGCCCAATGCGACAACTCCCGCGGATGTGGAAGTCCGCACCGGCCTCGAGTTCCAAAGATACTTTACCGACGGGCGCACGGCTCCGTTCGACGCGGTCGAATGGGAGCGCCGCGTCGCGCTGATCGGCAACGAAAAGGGCAAGACGATCTTCCGCCAGGAAGACGTGGAAGTGCCGAAGGGGTGGTCGCAAACGGCCACCAACATCGTGGCCTCCAAATATTTTCACGGAAAACTGAACACGCCCAAGCGCGAAAACTCGGTGCGCCAGCTCATCGGCCGCGTCGTGGACTCCATTGTCCGCTGGGGCGAGCAGGGCGGCTACTATGCGAACCCTGCCGCGCGGGACGCCTTTCGCGACGAATTGACGCACCTGTTGGTCGAACAGAAAGTGGCTTTCAATTCGCCGGTCTGGTTCAACGTCGGCGTGCAGCCCAAACCCCAGTGCTCGGCCTGCTTCATCAACTCGGTTCAGGACGACATGGAATCGATCATGAACCTGGCCAAGACCGAAGGGATGCTGTTCAAGTGGGGCTCGGGCACGGGCACGAATTTCTCGACGCTGCGCGGCAGCCGCGAAACGCTTTCCGGCGGCGGCATCGCTTCCGGACCGGTCAGCTTCATGAAGGGCTTCGACGCGTTCGCGGGCGTGATCAAGTCCGGCGGCAAAACGCGCCGTGCCGCCAAGATGGTGATCCTGAACGTGGATCATCCGGACATCGTCGAATTCATTGACAGCAAGATGAAAGAGGAGCACAAGGCGCAGGTTCTCATCGAGCAGGGCTACGATCCCGCGATTGACGGCGAGGCGTACTCCTCGATTTTCTTCCAGAACGCAAACCATTCCGTCCGCGTCACCGATGAATTCATGCAGGCGGTCCAGGACGATCGCGACTGGTGGACGCGCAACGTCAACGACGGAAATCCGTGCGAAAAATACAGTGCCCGAGAACTCCTGCACCGCATGGCCGAATCCGCCTGGAAATGCGGCGATCCCGGCATGCAGTACGACACCACGGTGAACCGCTGGCACACCTGCAAGAACACGGCGCGCATCAACGCCTCCAATCCCTGCTCGGAATACATGTTCCTGGACGACACGGCCTGCAACCTGGCGTCGCTCAACCTGATGAAGTATTTGAATTCGAACGGCACGTTCGACGTGGAAGCCTTCCGCCACGCCGTGGACATCACCATCACGGCGCAGGAAATCCTGGTGGATAACGCCAGCTACCCCACGCCGAGAATCGCCGAAAACTCGCACAAGTTCCGCCCGCTGGGCCTGGGCTACGCCAACCTGGGCGCGCTACTGATGTCCATGGCCCTGCCGTACGATTCCGACGGCGGCCGCGACATGGCCGGCGCGGTCACCGCGCTGATGTGCGGCGAAGCCTACGCGCAATCCGCGCGCATTGCCGAGCGCCTGGGCCCGTTCACGGGCTATGCCGTGAACCGCGAACCCATGCTCGACGTCATTCGAATGCACCGCGATGCGCTTCGCCCGCTCAAACCGGAAAACGTGCAGCCCTCGCTGCTGAGCGCCGCGCAGACCGCCTGGGACACCGCGCTGGCCCTGGGCGAGAAGTACGGCTACAAGAATTCGCAGGTCACCGTGCTCGCCCCCACCGGCACGATCGGCTTCATGATGGATTGCGACACCACCGGGGTGGAACCCGATCTGGCGCTGGTGAAATACAAAAAGCTTGTCGGCGGCGGCGTCATCAAGATCGTGAACAACACCGTTCCGCAGGCGCTGATGCGTCTGGGCTATTCGCCGGAGCAGACTTCGCAGATGGTTTCCTACATCGACCGCAACGGCAAGATCGAGGGCGCGCCGGGATTCAAACCGGAACACCTGCCGGTCTTCGATTGCTCCCTGGCAACGGTGGGCGGGCGTTCCATTGCCTGGCGCGGCCACCTGAAAATGATGGCGGCGGTGCAGCCGTTCCTTTCCGGCGCGATCAGCAAGACGATCAACATGCCCGAGGAATCCACGATTGAAGACGTCATGCAGGCGTATATCGAATCCTGGAAGCTCGGCGTGAAAGCCGTCGCTATTTACCGCGACAACTCCAAGGGCTCGCAGCCGCTTTCAGCGGCGGGCGATAAGAAGGACAGCGCCCAAAAGGACCATCTCGCGGCGAAAGCGGCTGAGATCATTTCTCCCATGGCCGAGCAGCGCGAACTCTTCCTGCGCGCGCGACGCCGCAAGCTGCCCAGCGAGCGCTCTTCGATCACGCACAAGTTCTCCATCGGCGGCCACGAAGGCTATATCACCGTCGGCCTGTACGAAACGGGCGAGCCGGGCGAGATCTTCATCAAGATGGCCAAGGAAGGCTCGACACTTTCCGGCTTCATGGACGGATTCGCGCTTTCGGTTTCCATCGGCTTGCAATACGGCGTGCCGCTCAAGACGCTGGTGGATAAATTCATCAACACGCGTTTCGAACCCTCCGGCTATACGGGCCATCCGGCCATCCCGTACGCCAAGTCGGTGCTCGATTACCTGGCGCGATGGCTCGGCGGGCGTTTTATCTCTCCCGACTACCTCACGCACAACGGCGAAAACGCTTTGCCCGCCGCAACGGTTACGGTCACCCCGGCGGCGCCTCCCGCGCTGCCCGCGGCGTCCGAGAACGATCGTTCCTCCGCCGACCCGATGGCGCGCCCCATGTTCGATGGCGCGCCGACTTGCTCGGAGTGCGGCATGCTCATGACGCCAAACGGCGCGTGCTACAAATGCGAGAACTGCGGCGGGACCTCCGGCTGCAGCTAGTCCGATCGACCAGCATAATTCTTGCAAAGGGCACGGTTCGCCGTGCCCTTTATTTTTGTGCGGTGGCTGGGCACTCTTCCCTGTCCCTGAAGATAAAACAGCGCACACTGAGCCCCATGTTGCGCCCCGCTGCGATTTTCTGAATCCTTACTGATTTAATGGATGATGCAGAGAACGAGGAGCAGGTGCGGCAGGACGATAACGGCGCCGGGCAGGCCCTAAAAAAGGAAAAGGGGCTCGACCCCGAGCCCCTTCCAGCAAAACCCCAGTTCACCCCGTCCCGGACAAAGCCGGAACATGTCCACCACCCCGGGACAATTAAAAACCACTTGCCCTCTACTAGTGCAAGTCATATGCCAGATGGGAAATATATCTTGGTTTCGTTTCATATCGCTGATATTACAAGATTTATGGCAAAAGGTCCGGATTTTGGTGATCCGTAGCATCCAAATATATACAGTTTTTCACATTATTTGACCCTGGACATTACAGTCTTTTGGATAAATCTGAGGCCGATACCTTCCTCCCCACGCCATTTCTGTGGTCCCCGGAACGGCAGCGGAAACAAAACCTAGGCGCCAATGGCGGAGCGGATGGCGGAGGCCAGGGTTTCGGCCCACAGGGTCACATCCTCTGCGTGCTCGGCTTCGACCATGACGCGCGCTTTGGGCTCAGTGCCAGAGTAGCGCACCACGACACGCCCGGCGGCACCTAGTGTTTTCGTGGCCTGATCGATCGCGGCGGAGACCATCGGCAGCGATTCGAGAGGGGGTTTGGATTTCACCGGCACGTTTACGATCGTCTGTGGAAACACCTTCAAGCCGCATACCAGCTCATCGAGCGGCCCGCACAACGCTACCAGGCATGCAATCTTCAGTGCGGTGAGCAAGCCATCGCCGGTGGTGGCGTCATCGAGAAAGATAATGTGTCCGGACTGCTCGCCGCCGAGATTTGCGCCGCTGCGCAGCATTTCTTCGAGCACGTAGCGGTCGCCCACAGGCACGCGGGCCAGGCGCAAGCCTTCCGATTCGAGGACGCGTTCCAGGCCCAGGTTCGCCATGGTCGTTCCGATGACGCGGCCACCCTGCAATTTCCCAACGGATTTCAAATACCGCGCCGCGGCCAGCAGGACGCCGTCGCCATCCACAAGATGGCCGTTGGCGCTCACGAAGATCGCGCGATCGGCATCGCCGTCAAACGCCACGCCCAGTGCGGCGCGCGTCTCCAGCACTTTTTTCCGCAAGTTTTCCGGGTGCAGGGAACCGCAGCCGTCATTAATGTTCCGCCCGTTCGGCTGATCATGAATCGCAATCACTTCAGCGCCGAGGGAACTGAACAGCGCCGGAGCAAGCTGGCTGGCGGCGCCGTTGGCGCAGTCCAGGACCAGTTTCATTCCCGTAAGTTTCGCGCCAGGGATCATCCGTCCGCGCAGGTATGCCAGATACTCTTCATCGAGCGAACGATCCGTAGAAACAGGGATGCCATGCGGGGACGTCTCACGGCCCTTATGCTGATGAATCTCGATTTCGAGGTGTTCCTCGACTTCGTCTGGAAATTTCATGCCCGTTCCGGCAAACAGCTTCACTCCATTGTCGTGAAACGGGTTGTGCGAAGCGGATATCACCATACCGGCGGAGAATTTTTTCTGCCGCACCAGGCAGGCTACGCCGGGAGTGCTGATGACGCCTGCGGAAACCACCGCTACGCCGTCATCGGCCAGGCCAGCGGCAAGCTGCGAGGCAATGTGCGGCCCGGATTCGCGGGTGTCCATGCCGATCAGGACGCGCGGCATGGGCTCGCTTTGCAGCAGATATTTTCCGAGTGCGCGCGCGACCCCATAGAGGGTTGCGTCGTCCAGCGGATAGGTGCCGGGAATTCCGCGAATACCGTCGGTGCCGAACAGTTCCTTAGTCATCGTGGAGTCAGAATGGCCGGGGCATTCGACTCAGCCCCGGATTTTTGAGTCTAGCACACGATGCATCACTCGGATGGAGGCGGAGGACCGCGGCGTGGCACAAGAGTAACGTGAATTACCGAAGGGAAAACCTGGACGACCGAAGCGCCAAAAGGAGCGCCCACCATGTCGGGCCTGATCCGCAACGTAATCGTGCCTTCCTTCGCGTCTTTCAAGTCCAGGCTCAGGCTCAGGTCGGCCGCAATCATGCGGCGCAGCAGCGCGGAGCGCCCGCGTACCCGAACATGCACGGCGGTGGGAACATCGCCGGTAATTTCCAGATGCGAAGGCATGCTGGTGAATTCCAGCGGCACCTCGTAGCCGACTTCGGCAAACGGCTCCGCGGTATACGTCGACCAGAACATGAAAGAAATCGCCAGCGCCAGAAGCTTCAATCCGGCATTGGCAAAAATATATTTGCGCAGGAATCGCACCATCTATCCTATCTCCGGACCGTTGTACGGACATTGGAAAGCGCGGCGGGCAGCGCGGCCGTCCGCCGGCGCGAGAGCATTTCGCTCAACCGGTCGCCGAGTTCCTCAGGGGAAAGATTCGTTTCGATCGATCCGCCGGAGGCCACCGACATGGACCCTGTTTCCTCGGAAACCAGGACTACGATGCAGTCGCTATCTTCGGTGATCCCGATGGCGGCGCGATGCCGCGTTCCCAGCTGCTTTGAAATCAAGGGGTTCAAAGAGAGCGGCAGGAAGCAGCCGGCCGCCGCGACGCGCGATCCCTCGATAATCACCGCGCCATCGTGCAGCGGCGAACCGGGACGGAAAATCGAAAGCAGCAAATCGTAGGAAAGCTTGGCATCCAGCGGGATGCCGCTTTCGATGTAGGTTTTCAGCCCCGCCTGCCGCTCGACGACGATGAGCGCGCCAATGCGATTCTGGGAGAAATACTCGGCGGCCATGACGATGTCATCGTAGGTATCTTTCGGGTTATGCGAAGCGAATTTCATCATGGAAAGATTTCGCCCGACGCGCGAAAGGGCCCTGCGGATTTCCGGTTGAAACAGGATGATCAGAGCGATGGCCACGTAGGGCAGCAGCGTGGTGAGCAGCCATTCCACCATCTCCAGCCGCGCCCACCGCGCGCCCCAGTAGAAAAAAACAAGAAGCGCGATGGCCACAAGCATCTGCACGGCGCGCGTTCCCCGCAGCAATTTCAGCAGGTAATAGATCAGCGTCGCGACGATCAGGATATCCAGCGCAGCCCGGAGGTCCAGGCGCGACAGTGGCGTCACAGGAAATGTGCCGGCGAACATTTTCTTATCTTCTACGGTATCCCAGCCTTGACGTCCTGAGCAAGCCGCAGTTTGTCCTTCTGCGCGGGTATGCTAATGTGAAAACAGTTGAATAATGCAAACCGAAGAAGTCAAATTCACGGCAAGGTCTAATCCTTCTCAGCGCATCATCGCTCTGGGAATCGTCTTCGCATTTCTTTACTTCGCATCAAATATCGTGATCACCCTGTTGCTCGCCGTCCTGCTTGCTTATTTTCTCGACCCCGTCGTCGGAAGCCTGGAACGAATCCATATCCCGCGCGCCCTGGGAGCGTTGCTGGCGCTGCTGGCGGTCACGGCGATGCTGGTGGGAATCGGCTATTTGATCGCCGATCGCGCGGAACAGTTTGCTTCCGCCTGGCCGCGGTACAGTATGGTCCTGCGCCACGCTACAACGGCTTTCAACCGCCAGCTATCCACGGTGCAGAGGCAGGTCGAGGCCATTGCGCCCGCGGCGGGGGGGCGCACGTCCGAACGCGCCATCGAAACGCCGGCCGTGCGCGAGTGGCTGTTCCGAGGCGTCGGTTCCTTGTACTCGATTCTGCTGGTTGCCACGTTCGTTCCGTTCCTGGTGTTTTTCATGCTGGCCGCCAAGCGGCGCATCTGGAAGGCGACGATGGAATTATTCCCCGAACAAAATCGGACGCAAGTCAAGGAAGCGCTCGATCAGGTCAGCGCCATGCTTCGGAGTTTCGTCGCGGGCAACGCTCTGGTGGCGCTGATCCTGATGCTTGCCAGTTGGGCTTTTTTCCTGACGATCCACCTGGACTACCCATTCCTGTCAGGATCGGTTTCGGGCCTGCTGAACCTTGTGCCATACCTCGGCGCGGTTCTGGCATGGATACCGCCGTTTCTGATCGGCATGGCGCAATGGAATACGATCGGCCCATACTTGGGGGTCGCCGCCGTGCTTACGATGCTGCACATTATCGGCCTGAACGTTTTAATGCCGGCGATTGTGGGACGCCGGGTGCATTTGAACGCGCTGGCAGTAACCGTCGCATTGCTGTTTTGGGGATGGATGTGGGGCGCGATCGGACTGATTCTGGCGATCCCCATCACGGCCACGATCAAAGTGATTTGCGACCACGTGGAGGGTTGGAAGCCCACGGGCCGCTGGATGGGCGCATGACACCAGCGGCCGCGCGCTGCGTTGTAGCGCCGACGCCTCGCTTGTCCCGAAGCAACAGAGGGGCCAGCGGATTCTCAGTTCTCCCACAGATTGCAAAACCGCCGGCGAGACGCCGGCGCCGCCAGTACGTTTACGCCAGATCTTCCGGGCGAATCGGCAGGCGGCGAATGCGCTTGCCCGTGGCCGCGAAAATCGCATTGCACAACGCGGGCGCCACGGGAGGCACGGAAAGCTCGCCCGCGCCGGTGGGCTTCTCCTCGCTGGATACGATGTGGACTTCGACGACGGGCATTTCGTTCAAGCGCAACACAGGGTAGTTGTTGAAGTTGGTTTGCGTGATGCGGCCGCCGTCGACCGTCATCGTGCCGTGCAGTGCCGATGACAGGCCGTACACGACCGCGCTTTGACTTTGCGCCTCGATCGTGCCCGGATTGACGACGCGCCCCACGTCCACCGCGCACACCACCCGGTGAACTTTCAAGGTACGCGCGCTGCGGTCCACCGAGATTTCGATAACCTGCGCGGCATAGCTCTGAAACGCGAACAGCACCGCGATTCCTCGATACCGCCCGGCCGGCAGCGGCTTGTCCCAGCCCGCTTTTTGCGCGGCCATCTCCAGAACGCCAAGGTGGCGCGGAGCCTTGGCCAGCAGGCGCCGCCGGAATTCGTACGGGTCTTTCCCGGCCGTATGCGCGAGCTCGTCGATGAAGCTTTCGCTGAAATATCCGTTTTGCGAACTTCCCACCGAGCGCCAGAAGCCGACCGGGATGCCCGGTTCGGTCCTCTGGTAATCCACATAAATATTGGGAATCGCGTAGGGCAGGTTGGCGAGGCCTTCGACGCTGGTGGGATCCAAATTATTTTTGATCCGGCCCGGGAACTGGGCTTCCATGATCGAAGGGCAGGCGATGCGCGTGGTCCACGCAACCGGCCCGCCGTCCGCACCGATCGCGCCGGCCATGCGCACGTAGGAGGCGGGACGGTAGTAATCGTGCTGCGTGTCGTCTTCCCGCGACCACGTCAGCTTTACGGGCGCGCCCACCGCTTTCGAGATCTGCACCGCTTCCATGACGAAATCGTTGGAGCCTCTGCGCCCGAAGCCGCCTCCCAGATACGTCGTGTGGATAAACGCGGCCTCCGGTTGCAAACCGCAAATCTTGGCAGCCATTGCCTGCGCAACCGTTTGAAATTGAGTCGGGGCCCAGACGTCCACGCGGTCCGCGCGAACGTCCGCGGTGCAGTTCTGCGGTTCCATCGTGGCGTGCGCCTGATAGGGAACCTCGTACACGACCTCGATTTTCGTTGCCGCGCCGGAAAGCGCGGCAGCGGCGTCGCCTTCCTTACGCGCTTCCACTCCGGGCTGCATCGTTCGATCGGCAAAAAGCTTGCTGATGCTGTCACTCGAGACGCCCGCGTTCGGTCCTTCGTCCCACTTCACATCGAGCGCACGACGCCCCTGCATGGCTGTCCAGGTGTTGTCGGCCACCACGGCGATGCCGCTGGAAATCTGAATCACGTCCTTGACGCCGGGCACGGCCTTGGCCTTGGCCGCGTCAAAGCTCGCGACTTTCCCGCCAAACACAGGGCAGCGCAGCACGACCGCATACACCATTCCGGGCCGGCGCATATCAATGCCGAACCCGGCGCTGCCATTCACTTTGTCCGGCGTGTCCAGCCGTTTGATGGGCTGGCCGATCACGCGGAACTTCTTGGGATCCTTGAGCGGCACATCGGCCGGGACGGGCAGTTTCGACGCCGCTTCGGCCACGCTGCCGTAGGTGAGCTTGCGCTTGCTGGCGTCATGGAAGATCACGCCGTTTTCGGCACGGCATGCGGATTTATCGACGCCCCATTTCTGCGCGGCGGCCTGCAGGAGCATGTCGCGCGCCGCGGCGCCGGCCTTGCGCATGGGGTCCCACGAGGAACGCACGCTCGAGCTGCCGCCCGTGCCCTGCATTCCGAACGCGGGGTTGTAATATTCCTTCGCGGCCGGGGCAAATTCCGTGCGGATCTTCTTCCAATCGAACTCCAGCTCTTCGGCGGCGAGCTGGCATAGTGCGGTCAGAATGCCTTGGCCCATTTCCGACTTGTCGATCATGATGGTTACGCTGTCGTTCGGGGCGATGAGCATCCAGGCGTTCAAAGACGCCGGCGCTTCCCCGGCGGCGGGCGATGCCGCAAGCACTTCATGACGACCGGGCAGATAAAATCCGATCACAAGGCCGGCCGCTCCGGCCGCGCCCGTCTTCAGGAAGCTGCGACGATCGATTCCCGATGTGGTTCCCGCGCTCATGCCGCACCTCCCACTTCCAAAGTCCGCTCGCTTCGCGCCTCTGCAGGAGCCTGCTCCTGCGAGAGCTGCGCGGATTTCTTCCCGGACGCGCCTTGCAACTGCGCGGCGCGGTGCACCGCCTCGCGAATTCGCTGATAGGTGCCGCAGCGGCAGATATTGCCGCTCAGCGCGTCATCGATTTCCGAGTCGCTGGGGCTGGCGTTCTTGGCCAGCAGCGCCGCCGTCGTCATAATCTGTCCCGACTGGCAATAGCCGCATTGCGGCACGTCAATCTCAATCCACGCCCGCTGCACCGGATGGCTGCGGTTGGGAGAAAGCCCCTCGATGGTGGTGATTTTCTTTCCCGCCACGCTCGAAACGGGGGTGACGCAGGAGCGGGTGGCGTTGCCGTCAACATGCACCGTGCATGCGCCGCACAGGGACATGCCGCAGCCGAATTTCGTGCCGGTCTTGCCCAGGGTGTCCCGCAAGACCCACAACAGCGGCATGTTCGGATCGACATCCACCGATTCCGGTTTCCCATTTAATGTAAATTTGATTGCCATGCGAAGCCTCCAGCAAAGAAAATATCGCCGCACCGCGCGAGCGGGATGCGTGCCACCGGAAGGGAATCGCGCTGCCCGTGCCCGGACCGGCACGGGGAAATATTACTGCAAAACGCGGCTTTAGGAGTGAGAATCCGGTACTTATTTGTTGTTTTTCTTGCGGTCGAGTTTCAGCGTCAGGACAAATTCCTTGCGCGTATCGAAATTGGAAACTGAGTGCGAAGACGAGGCCCAGCCATCGCGTTCGGCATGAATCTCGTAGTCTACGTTGAGGTCCAGGCCGCTGAAACGGAATTTGCCGTCGGAATCGGAAAGATGGGTCACGATGTCCTGGGTACGCATGTTCTTCAGATAGACGATGGCCGAATCCACCGGATTTTCGTCTTTGTTCACGACCGTGCCACGCACGGTCCGCAGCTCGGATTCCCGGCCCCTGGAACTTCCCTGCGCGTACAACACGGTGGCGGCCATGGTCACCAGCATGACGAGAGCAAACTTTTTGGACGTGTTCATGGTTTTCCTCCGGCGATTGGCTCCATTTGTAGCGTCAGATCTTCACGATTGCCTTCTCGAGCGTCGATTTTGCGCGTTTGCGGCTGGAAGCCGTGCGCGTCAATCGTCATTTCGTACTCGGCGTCCTGCTTGACCCGAATGGCGAGCTCACCCCGGCGGTCGGACCTGGCCTGCCAGCGAAATTTTCGCTCCCCCGCGCGGCGAACGCGCACTCTGGCGCCCGGCAGCGCGAACCCCTGGTCGGTGAACACCGTGACGAAAATGACAAAGTCGTGCGCGTGAGAACCGCTATGCGACTGGGCGGCCCCGGCCGCTGCCGGAACAGCAGCCGCTCCCGCCGGCCAAGTCAAGGCCAGCAGGCAAATCAACAAGGACATGCAGGTAAGATGACCGAAAGGAGGGAGGGGATGCCGGAAGATCTTGAAGAGAGGGTCAAATCTCTTCTTCTTCGTCTTCCTCGTCGTCATCCTCATCCAGATCGTCCTCATCGTCAGATTCCTCGTCCTCTTCTTCTTCGTCATCGTCATCCGAAATGGCATTGACCTTGACGGGATGTATCTGCACGACTTCCATTTCGGTTTCGCACTCGAGACAGGTCAGGATTTCGCCTTCCTCGACTTCGTCTTCGTCAACATCAACTTCGGTGGCGCACTTGGGACAACGGACCACGGCGAAAACCTCCTAGGGGATATTCGGACACACGTGCTGCTGAAGTATTATATAACGCGAAGCGGGCCGGGAGGGAAGCGGCCAAAATTACAATGACACCCAAACGCGAATACCCGGAACACCCCGTGGTCGGGGTGGGCGGCGTGGTGATTCATGACGGCCGCGCCCTGCTGATCCGGCGCGCCAGCCCGCCACTGCAAGGCCAGTGGTCCATCCCCGGCGGCATGCTGGAAGCCGGAGAAACGCTCGAACAGGGTGTAGCGCGCGAACTCGCGGAAGAAACCGGTCTCGAGGTGAACGTGATCGAGCTCATCGAGGTAATCGAACTGATTTTTCCCGCTCCGCAGAACGCGGACAGCTCGCCCGAAAACGCCGCCCGGCCGCAGTACCATTTCGTGGTCCTCGATTATCTCTGCGAAATTCGCGGCGGAACATCTTCCGCCCGAAGCGACGCGTTGGAATGTTCCTGGGTACGCGAGCAGGACCTGGCCAAATTCGATTTAACCGTGGCAGCAACCCGCGTCCTGCGAAAAGCGTTCGCCCGAGCACGGGAGCGCGCCAGCGCGATATGACCCTGCACAGGGACTGCTAGCGCGGTCCTGAAATGTTCGTTAGCCAAAGACCGATCATCCGCCTTCTCAGGCGCCTTCTCAGGCAGCAAAATGGGGGTTCACAGGATTTTCTCAAGGGGCTTGCCTGATCAACCACAGGACTTTTCCTACGATCTGCCAGTTTCGATCATGAGAAATCTCAATGGGACGGTAGTCTCGATTGTCAGACTCCAGCAAGTCGATACCGTCGATGTGCCTGAATCTTGAGACGCATAGACCCCTTTTTTTGTGCGAGGCCAAGATAAGCTTGTCATTCAGGTCGACGAATTTCGTCTGCGAGCTGTCGACGGCCAGAATATCGCCATCGTATATCAGGGGAATCATGGATCTCCCTTTGACTCGCAAACAACTCGTTGTGTTCGGATGAGGGCACCACTCTGCAGGCGCAGCAATGACCTGTTCCGGCGGGCTCTGGTTCAGGTCAGAGACAACATCCCCTTCTTCACCGTGACTGCCTGCGCGGACTTTTAACAAGGGTAAGGCAACGAGTTTTTGTCTTCTGGCAAGGTGTTTCTTCCCGCCACTCCCCGCAACCACCCTGTCAAAATCAGCAGAGACCTGCTTGGGCCGCTGCCCCTTGTTCTGAAGATCCTCTTTACGCAGTCCGGCCCGTTCCCAAAAAAACCACCGGTCCTGGCCCGCAGCCATCTTGCCAAGTTTTATGTAGCACTCCGCCGGAGGCTCCTGGATGCCACGCTCCCAACGCGAAATTGCCATGGGGGAGTATTGCAATTGTTGACTGAACTGTGTCCGGCTCAGACCAAGAGTTTTGCGGAGTCTTTCGATGCGCACTGACCAGCCAGGGAGAGAAGAGTGTGGCTTGGATACCGATTTTGCCCTTGCCCTTGCCATTGTTTCCTAACGTCAATATACCATTGTGCACCCGGGTGCGTAACTTTATTGTTATGTCTTTAGTGATAGTAAAGAGAGATCGTAAAAACCGGGGTGACCGCACAGATGGGAAACAATGGGATAGTCCCGTTGCTCTCGACAAACCCTCTGACCGGCCAGTCGCACAGCAGGCTCAGGACCTTCATCCTCGATTCAAGGATTCGAGCCGATGCCCGCCGGAGGGCGGGAGCTACGCTGGTCTCGGAAACTCGTCTCAGGAATGATTGCGCTCCGGCATTTTCCAGCCGTATCGCCCGAGCAGCAGCACGAACCGGCAGTTGAACAGCGCGCGGGATTTCAGCTCGCCGTTTTTTTTCCTCGCCTGCACCAACTCCTGATTTTCCCGGCTGCCGACCGGAATCACCAGGCGGCCCCCTTCCCGAAGCTGCCCGGCAAGCACGGCCGGAATTTCCGGGGCCGCGGCGGTCACCAGAATCGCGTCGTAGGGCGCGGCGTCGGGAAAGCCCGCGGAGCCATCCCCGTTGTGCACGTGCACGTTGGTGTAGCCCAGATCGGTCAGGCATTCCTGCGCGGAGAGCGCCAGCGGCGCGTGGCTTTCGACGGTGATGACTTCGCGCGCCAGCAGCGAAAGCACGGCCGCCTGGTAACCTGATCCGGCGCCGATTTCCAGCACGCGTTCCGAACCGGTGAGTTCCAGCGCTTCGGTCATCGCCGCCACCATGTACGGCTGCGAAATGGTTTGACCCTCGCCAATCGGCAACGGTTTGTCCGCATACGCATCGTTTTTGAATTCGGCGGGAACGAATTCGTGCCGCGGAACCCTGGCCATGGCCGCGAGAACGCGCGGCGATGAAACACCGCGCCGGCGAATTTGTTGCTCCACCATCGCGAGGCGTGCGGCACTCAACGCATCGGGCGATGGATCGGAAAATGGGCCGCGGGGTGGGTCAAAATTGTGCACGGTCAATTATAAGCTTGGGGGCAAAAAATCAGAAAACATCCGTCCTCGTCCCGCCTACGTTCACAGTCGATCGCATGAAAAAGTAGGACAGGCTTCAGCCTGTCTGGTTTTTGGTTTTGAATTCGCCAACCCCAAATGCAGACAGACTGAAGCCTGTCCTACCATCGCCCATCTTGGTACACTACCCGCAAATCCACGGGGAGGTGATTCGTGTTCAAATTCTTCCATCCAAAATTCCGGCCTTCCGTAACGTGTGCGATGAAAGCGCTCGCCGTGCTCGTCCTCGGTTTGATGGCCGCTCACGCCGCCTGGGCGCAGAAGGTAACGGTCGAATTCGATCATTCCACCGATTTCAGCATGTATCACACCTTCAACATCCGCGGGGGCCGGTTGAACAGCAGAAACCCCGCGCTGAACAGCCCGTTGATCAAAAAACAGATTGAAGCCGACATCGAGCGTGACCTGACGGCCCGGGGCCTGGAGCGAGTCTCCGGCCCATCCGACCTTAACGTGCAATACACATTCGGCGCCGCCCGCAGGGTGCAAGTCGAGAGGTACCCGGCCGGCTGGCGCGGACTGCGCACGCGCGCCGTGAGAGTTCCCTACGCCGAAGGCACTCTGGTCATCGATCTGCGCGATCCGGGGACGCGCTCCCTCGTCTGGCGCGCCATCGCCAGCGAGCAAAAGACCGACCCTGCCAAAATTCAGGGCAAGCTGGACGACATGGTCAAAAAATCGATTGAAAAATATCCGGGGAAGAAAAAATAGGACAGGCTTCAGCCTGTCCGGTTTAGATTTTACCCGCTCAAAATGCAGACAGGCTGAAGCCTGTCCTACTTCTTGCGCGACTGGCTGATCAGGTTGACAAACAAACGGAAGGCGCCGGGGTTGCCGTCGGGCAACTGGCGCGAGAACGAGAGGCCCGTATAGATGTAGACGCCCTTTCCGGTGCGGGCCCAGAGGAGGCTGCCGAGAAGGTCTTTTTCCCCCGGATCGTGCATAGAGAGAACGGTGTGATATTGCGGTGCCCACTTCTCCCAGAAATAAAGGCCGCGCTCCTGCACCCAGCCGTCGAAATCGTGCGCGCCGATTTTATTCGGAAAATTCAGCAGCGGGCTGGCGGGATCGGTGAAATGCACGGCCGCGTTTTCGTCGGTAATGCGCGGGCCCGAACCGATGGTCGCAGGGAACGGCGCGGGCTTTAGGGCATCCCAATTATTGGGCCGCTGGTCCTGCACCACGAGCGTGCCGCCGCCTGAGGCGTAGTCGAGCAGGCGCGAGTTCGAAGTGATGACGTCCGGGCGCAATTCATACGCGCGCAGGCCGAGCACGATGGCGTCGAACCGGCTGAGATCGCCGAATGCCAGCGCCTTCGCATCGAGCATGTCGACTTCGACCCCCAGCCGGCGCAGCGAGTCCGGTATGGGATCGTTATCCGCGGCAACGTAACCCACGCGGAGATGGTCCGGCACGTTGATGGCGAACGCGTGCACGGGCACCGTGGCGGGCGCGCTCCACAGGTAGGTGGGAAGCGAAGGCAGGGGCTCCAGCGAAGTTTCGAACGTTTCCGCGCCGCGTTTCGCATAGGCCTTCAGCAGGTAATTTCCTGCCGCGATATTTGCCGGGGGCTCGACCGTGAGGTGCACCAGCCGGTCGCCCGCGCCGGAAAATTCGACAGCTTCCGGCGCCGGCGCTTTCCAGCCGGACGGCACTTCAATCCCCACGGTGACCTTCGACGGCGTCACCGCAAACGAGCGCACGCGCGCGAAGATGTCGAACTGCCTGGGCTGGCGCGATTCGACGACCACGTATTGCTCGGGCTCCGGAGTAAGCGCCACCGGCGGTACGATGCGCAGCGGGTAGCTCAGTATCCTGACGGTGGAGGAATGCAGGCTTTCGACCGGCTCGCTGAAATCAAACGCGTATCCTTCGACTTCGACATGCGTCCGCGCACGGACCAGCGGCGGAGGAAACGGGTACATGAAGTCGCCTGGGGTGTGCGGCGTTTTCGCATCGGCGGGAACCGCGACGCTGAAATTCGTTGAGCCGTCCTTTTCTTCTTCCTTCTCGATCTTCCATCCCGATGGCAACGTCAAGCCGGGCTTTGAGAACGTGGCCTGCGCGTCGGTCCGGTGAGACACCTGGACGCGCACATGAAAATCCTCTCCGGCGACCAGGTCGCTGCGGTCGGAGTTGGAAACAATTTTGATCGCGGCGGCGTCGGAAAGCGCGTAATTGATTCGTTCGCGCACCTTCCCGAGTTCCCACAAGGCGTTGGCCGCGCGCGGATCCTGCGAGTGCTTTACCTGATCTTCCAGCGAAGCAATCTGCTTGCCCGCATCGGCGATCGAGCGAATGGCGCCGGGCCAGTCGAGCTTTTCCGCGGCCGCGCGCGCCTGGTCCAGCGCATGGTCGGCGGCGGCCAGAGGTTGCGCGGCAGGAACGGGAATCACTCCGGCCAGCGACGTGATCGGCTGCGCGAAATCCGCGGGAGAGGGCGCCCCGCCCGTCGAACGCTTCAGCCCGTACGGGCGGCGCAAGAACGGAGAATTCAGGAATGCCGTCACGCCCTGCGAGCGGTGATGCAGGTAACCTTCCAGGGCAATGTCGCGATAGCTGCGGCCCCAAATGGGCGAAATCGCATCGGCGGGCACAACCCAGGAACCGCTGTAGTCCACATGGGTGTCCTGGCGGCTACGCGGACGCACCGGATTGAGAATCATTTCCGCGCGCCACGGCTTCAATCCTTCGGCAATCTGGTCGGGATACTTGGCGGGATCGGCGGCGTCCTTAACCGCCCGGGGCGTCTGGTAGCCGGAGTCCTGATGGTTGCCGTGCCCGGTTTTCTGGTTGGCCCATCCATTTATGACGATGTTCGGGCGGACAGTGCGAATGACGCGCACGATGTCTTCCAGTTCGACGCCATGCCATTTTTCCATGGTTTCTTTGAGTGTTTTTGAAAATCCGAAATCGGTGACGCGCGTGAAATAAAGGCGCGGTCCTTCAACGTTCATCGCCGCGGAAAGCTCGGCGCTGCGCAGAATTCCGAGCTGCGCGCCCTGTTCGGGGCCGATGGCGTTCTGTCCGCCCTGTCCGCGATTCAGCGTGAGCAGCGTCGTATCCGTGCCCAGGGCGTGAGGCAAGTAGGTCAGCAGCGTGGACGCTTCATCGTCGGGATGCGCGACCGTGAAGAGCACGCGCGTCACCACGCGCGCTTTCTGGATCGCTTCGAGCGTGTCCGCGACGCTCTGGCCGCGTCCCGGCACATTTGGTTCCTGCTGCGCGGCCACGCGCGTGAAGACGGCCGTCACGACAGGCTGCGCGACAATGGCCAGCCCTACCAGAAGCGCCAGCGGCGCCAGTTTCAGCCAAACCTTTCTTACGGTCACTGTTGCGCCCCCACGGCTGCGCCGAACGGCCACACGCGCCGGTACCGCGCCTGAATCATGTACGTGAGGATACCCAAAGCGATCACGCCGAGCCCTCCAATCATAAATGCCCATCCCGTGTAATAGAACAGCGCCGCCCAGCCCAGAATCGAAAACACGGCCGGCAAAGGATAGAACCACATCTTAAAGGGAAGACGCGAGAGAGGCCAGCGGCGGCGCAAAATGATCACGCCCACGCCCTGGCTGATGAATTGCACCAGGATGCGCACGGCGATGATGGCCTTGATGACGGTCGAGAGGCGAAACAGCACGCTGAACCCCAGCGACACCGCGCCCAAAAACAGCAACGAGACGTGCGGAAAATGTTTGGTGGGATGCACGCGCGCGAAAATCGGAAAAAAATTGCCGTCTTCCGCCGCGGCAAAGGGAACGCGCGAATAGCTCAGCAGCGTGGTGAACAGAGACGCAAACGCGATCCACAGAATCATGACCGTGGCGAACGTGGCGGCGCGCGTCCCGTAGAGCCGCTCGACGAACGTGCTCACGATGTATTCCGAATGCTGCGCCTCGCGCCACGGCAGCACGCCCAGGATGCTCGTCTGCATCGCCAGGTACAGCACGGCGATGCCCGCGATGGAAATCAGGATGGCGCGCGGGATGTTGCGCTCCGGCTGGCGAATCTCCGCGCCCAGGTTGCAGATGTGGTAGTAGCCCAGATACGTGTAGATCGTGTTGACCGTCGCCGAACCGAGCCCCGCGAAAAACAGCCAGGACCAGTTCCATGCCCCCGGCGGAAAATCGAACGCCATCTTCGCCGAGAAATGCGTCGCGCCGCCCCAGATCATCCAAAGAATCGTGCCCACGACGCCGATCCAGAGAAGTTTTGAGATCAGGCCCACCGCGGTAATCCGGCGGTACAGAAGCACGATCAGGGAGATCACCAGCACCGCCGAAACGGCTTTTTGCTGGTACGTGCCGAGCGGAACCAGATACGTCAGATATTGCGAAAAGCCGATCGCGCCCGAAGCCACCACCAGCGGCGCTTGTATCAGCGTCTGCCAGATATACAGGAAGGACATCAGCCGCCCGCCGCGCCCCGGCCCGTACGCTTCGCGCAAAAACGCATACGTACCGCCCGCACGCGGCATGGCCGCGCCCAGTTCGGCCCACACCAGCCCGTCCAGCAGCGAAAGCACCGCTCCCGCCACCCACGCCAGCAGGCATTGCGGCCCGCCCATCGCCTGAATGACCAGCGGAATCACGATGAAGGGACCAATCCCTACCATCGCGTTCATGTTCAGGGCGACGGCCTCGGTCAGGCCGAGCCCTCGTTCGAGCCTATCCTCTGGCAAAGGTGTGGACATAAGTTTGTGTAAAACGGCCAAAGCATATCAGATGCGTGCGAGAGGCTAAAGCTTCCCGGTAAGACGGGTAGCGAGCTAATTCCTAATTCATTGTTCCTGAAAGCGCCGGAGGCGCGATCCACCGCAGCCCACAGGGCTTGTCCTGAGCGAAGGGAAGGACCGGCTGCAGGAAAAAAACCCGCTACCAGATGGTCATGGACTGCTCGAACAGGCGCGCCAATTCTTCAGGTCCGGCGGGCCGGGGAGAAAGTTTGGTCACCCGGTGCTGCGGCAGCGTGCCTTCGACCAGCGCGGGGATGTCCGCGGACTGGTAGCCCAATTCCCGCAGGCCGTTGGGAACTTTCAAGTCCTGCATCATTTTCACGATCTGGTCCGCAAGGATTTTCCCGGCATCTTTCCGCTTCGCGCCGTTTACCTTGGCGCCCAAAACTTCGGCCACCTTTAGGTGGCGTTCCGGGCAGGCTGGTGAAGTGAAACGGAAGACGGCCGGGGCATTGACGATCACCGAAATGCCGTGCGGCACCATGGGATGATCGGCAACATAGCCTTGCGGGCGGTAATTCCGCACCAGGCCCGCAACCGGATAGGACATCCCGTGCGGCAGGTGCACGCCGGCATTTCCAAATCCGATTCCCGCATAGGACGCGGCGAGCAGCATGCTGGCGCGGGCTTCGTCATCGCCCGGATCGGCGACCGCGCGGCGCAGGTAGGTCCCCACAAGCCGAAGCGCTTCCAGACTCCACAAATCGCTGATGGGGTTTGAGCCTTGATATGCCGGGCGCAGGATGGGCCGCTCGGGCCGCGGGCGCTGCCGAAAGGGAATGGCCGTGTAAGACTCCACCGCGTGGCTCAAGACATCCAGGCCCGAAGATGCGGCGACGGCCGGCGACAGAGTTCGGGTGTTGTCCGGGTCTACCATGCCGAGGGTCGGCCTCAGGCGGCGATGCGCGATGCCCGTCTTCGCTTTCATCGGGGCAAAGTCAAAAATCGCAACGCCCGTGGTCTCGCTGCCCGTGCCCGCGGTGGTGGGGATTGCGATCAAGGGTTTCAGCGGGCCTGGAACGGGCAGGCCGCGGCCGATGGGCGGATTCACGTAATCTAGAAAATCGGCCGGATACGAACTGTACAAATTCGCCGCTTTGGCCGTGTCCATCGTGGAGCCGCCGCCCACCGCGACGATGGCGTCAAAATCCCCGGACTGCGCGGCGGTTGCGGCCTCGCGAAAGGATTCGTCGGAAGGCTCGACGCGAACGCGATCGAAAATCGAAAAGCGAATCTTCTGATTTTCCAGGGATTCCAGCACGGCGGCCACGGGAGGAAGGGCGCGAAGAACGGGATCGGTGAAAACCAGGGCGTGCTTCCTGCCGAGGTCGGCCAGTTCCGGGCCGACTTCGCGCGTGACTCCAAAACCGTAGCGGATGGCGGTGGTCGCCATTTCAAATGCATATTCATTCAGCATGATGAGCCCTCACGGAAAGCGCCCCGCAAAAATAAAACATGATTCCCAGTTTTGGAAAAACTATCTCGCGCATCCTACCTTTCTCTGTTTCGCGACACAATGAATTTGAAGGGAATTTGCAGGGAATTCGCCGGAAATTTACCAGGCGGAGCGCAAACCGGGCCGGTGGCCTCTCGCGATGGGCGCTTCCGCGGCACAAAACAATTTCGTCCGCCCGGAATTGTTTCGGGTGTATAAAAGTGCGCGTCCCGGCGGTCCAGGAATTTCATCTGAAAATTGTCCAGAATTGAGGAAATCCTATGGCAAACAAGCTGCTCCCCACGACACTGGTTGGATCCTACGTGCAGCCGGATTGGCTGATTGATCGCCAAAAACTCGCGGGCCGATTTCCCCCGCGGGTTCGCGCGCGGGAACTGTGGCGCGTTGCGCCGGAGTGGCTCGATCAGGCGCAGGATGACGCGACGCTGCTGGCCATTCACGATCAGGAACGAGCCGGATTGGACATCCTTACCGACGGTGAGATGCGCCGGGAAAGCTATTCGAACCGTTTTGCCACCGCGCTGGAGGGCGTCGATATCGACAACCCGGGAACCGCGCTCGACCGTAGCGGCCATCCGAATCCCGTGCCGCGCGTCACCGGCAAGATTCGCCGCAAGCATCCCGTGGAGGTCCGGGATGTGCAATTCCTGCGCGCCAACACGACCCACAAGATCAAGATCACGGTTCCCGGCCCATTCACCATGAGCCAGCAAGCGCAGAACGATTATTACTCGAGCGAAGAAGAGCTCGCCCAGGATTATGCGGCGGCTGTAAACGAGGAAATCAAGGATCTGTTCGCGGCCGGCGCCGATGTGGTTCAAATTGACGAGCCGTACATGCAGGCGCGCCACCAGAAGGCCCGGCTGTATGCCATTTCCGCGTTGAACCGCGCCTTGCAGGGAGTGACCGGAACCACCGCCGTGCACCTCTGCTTCGGATATGCCGCTATCATTCATGAACGCCCGGCGGGATATTCGTTCCTGCCGGAACTGGCCGAATCTTCGGCAAATCAAATTTCCATTGAAACGGCGCAGTCGTCGCTGGATTGCTCTGTCCTGCAGAAACTTCCGGAAAAGACAATCATTCTGGGCGTGCTCGACCTTTCCACCCATGAGGTCGAAACACCGGAGACGGTTGCCGCCCGGATACGGCGCGCCCTGCCGTTCGTCAATCCGGAACGCATCATCGTGGCGCCGGATTGCGGTCTCAAGTATTTGCCGCGGAAGGTTGCTTTTGGAAAGATGAAAGCGATGGTCGATGGCGCAGCGCTGGTGCGGGGAGAATTAACGGCCCGCGCGGCCGCGAGATAAACATCCTCTGCGCTGTTGCGCGCAGCGCCTGCCGTTTTTCGGAGAACGACGTCAATGATAATCGAAAACCTGGAACAAGTGACCGATGCCGTCCTGGATGAGATGCGGCGCACGCCGAACCTGCGCACAAAACACATTCTGGAATGCATGGTGCGCCACTTGCACGCGTTCGTGCGCGAAGCCGGCCTCACGGAAAAGGAGTTCGATCAGGCCCTCGATCTGGTCGCCGCGCTGGGACAGCTCACCACCGGGAGCCACAACGAAGTCCGGCTAATGGCGGGATCGCTGGGCGTCTCCACACTGGTTTGCCTCATGAATAACGGCCCCACGGCCGCAACGGAAAGTTCCGCAAACCTTCTGGGGCCGTTTTGGAGAGCCGATTCACCGAGAACCCCGAACGGGGGTTCCCTGCTCAGGTCTCCGACTCCCGGGCCGGCTCTATTTTTTAAGGGCTGGGTGCGCGATCAGGAAGGCAAACCGATTGCCGGAGCCGAAGTGGATGTCTGGCACGCGTCTCCAGTCGGCCTGTATGAGAATCAAGACCCCGAGCAGGCGGAAATGAACCTTCGCGGCAAATTCACGACCGATGCCAACGGGCAATTCAGCTTCCGCAGCATCAAGCCGGCGGGATATCCGATCCCGGTGAACGGTCCGGTGGGCGCTCTGCTGCATGCGCAGAAACGCCACGCGTTTCGCCCCGCGCATTTGCATTTCCTGGTTTACATGCCCGGCTTTAAGACCATCACGTCGCAGATTTATTCCCCTGACGATCCTCTGCTGGAGAGCGACGCGCAATTCGGCGTGACCCGCGCGCTCATCGGGCGCTACGTCGCCCATGAAAACGAGCCTGCCCCGGCCCCCGATGTGACGGGCAAATGGTATTCGCTCGAACATACCTTCATCCTGCAGCCGGGTGAGACCTGGCTGCCAAACCCGCCCGTTTCCAAAAAAGCCACGAAGCCCACGAAAGCCGAACCTTCCGATTCAGCCGGATCGTGATCGCCGGATTCTGCCCTTGATATTTGAAAGCTGAAAGTTGATGGCGGTCTCAGGGGAGAGGGCGACATCGCATTCGAGAAAATCGAAAGCGTTCATACGTCCTCGAATTCCATTGTTCCCGCGGAACGTGCCACTGTATATTCGCCGCTCGGAGGTTTCCGATGGGGGGATCCAGCGGGCAAATTGGGAACACGGCGGCGATCAGCACGCGCTTCGTTTACATCGCGTCGGTTTTCGCGGCGCTTGGCGGTTTGCTCTTTGGATATGATACCGGGGTCATTTCCGGCGCTTTGATTTTCATTCGGCAGAGCTTTTCCCTCTCTGTCTTCCACCAGGAAATCGTTGTCAGCGTTGTTTTAGTCGGGGCATCCATCGGTGCGCTCGGCGGCGGCCGCCTGGCCGATCGATTTGGCCGCCGCAAAATGCTGTTCCTCACCTCACTGATCTTCATCGCTGGGGCCGTATTGTGCGCCTTCGCCGTGTCGGTCACCACCCTGGTCATTGGCCGGACGATTGTGGGATTTGGAATCGGACTTGCCAGCTCCACCGTTCCTCTCTACATCTCGGAAGTCGCTCCGGCAAACGCCCGCGGATGGCAGGTATCGCTGTTTCAACTGGCGATTACGATTGGAATTCTCAGCGCCTATCTGGTGGATTTCGCATTCGCAAAAACCGCGGATTGGAGATGGATGCTCGGTCTCGCCGCAGTGCCGGGGGCGATCTTGTTTCTGGGGATGCTGTTCCTTCCGGAAACGCCGCGCTGGTATGCGCGACGCGCGAATTTCGAGATGACCCGCAGCATCCTGGTCCGGATTCGCGGAACGCAAGAGGTGGATGCGGAATTGGATGAAATCCGGGCAACTTTGCAGCAGGCACACGAGCGCGGCCGCTTCTCCGACCTGCTACTGCCCGAAGTTCGTCCCGCGCTGGTCATAGGGATCGGGCTGGCGGTATTTCAGCAGGTTACGGGGATCAATACCGTTATTTACTATGCGCCGACCATCATTCAGTCGGCGGGCATCCCTTCCGCCTCCGGCGCGATTCTGGCCACCGCGGGAATTGGTCTGGTGAACGTCATCATGACCGTGGTTTCCATGTGGCTGATCGACCGGGCTGGACGGCGGCCGCTGCTGCTCACGGGGATCGCGGGGATGGCGATCAGCCTCGCAGTGCTGGGGTATGTCTTCCATTTACCGGCGCGGAGCGAAGGGATTTCAGAGATCGCCGTGATTACGTTGATGGTTTACGTCGCTTCATTCGCCATCAGCCTGGGACCCATCTTCTGGTTGATGATCGCGGAAATCTATCCGCTCAAGATTCGCGGCGGAGCGGAGGGCCTCGCGGCGGGCGCCAACTGGGTTGCCAATTTTATAGTTTCGCTCACGTTCCTGACGCTCGTGCAGATGTTCGGGCCGAGTCAGACATTTTGGTTGTACGGGATGCTCACGGTAGCGGCCTGGATCTTCTCTTACTACCTGGTGCCGGAAACCAAAGGACGCACGCTGGAGGAAATCGAAAACTCCTGGCGCGTGGGACGCCGCGGAGCGCTCTAAAACCGATTTATCGAAATTGCAGGTCGCGTTCACGCGCTGTTACGGTTTCCGGGCGCCCTTATCCTGGACGATATGCAAGGGCAGGACTCTTCATCGGAGTTTTCATTTCTAAGCGAATTCCGTCAAAAAATCCACACTTGCACAGGCCACAAGGATGGGCTACTCGCCCATCCCTGCTGACCCGCGAACGGCTTAGAATCGCAGATTGAGGCCGAAGCGCACGATATTCATGCGAAGATCGGCTGAGTGGGTAAACACGTTTTCGGGGTAAGGATAACCATCCGGTGCCACTAGATTCGTGCTGGTGGTCGCGACTTTGCCGAAGCCGGCGTGCAGGTACTCGCCCTTCAGCGTCACATGTTGACTGACTTGGTATTCGACGCCAGCCCCGGCGGCCCAACCGGTTTTCCTCGCCATCACGCCCCCATTCTCTTGCGCAGGGGCATAATCGTCGGTGAAAACGGACTGATAATTAATATTGGTGACGGCTACACCTCCTGTGCCATACAGCAACCAGCGATTCATCACCACACCGATACGCGGGCGCGCCGTAAACAACCAGGTGGTATGCATCGTTTGGTTAACCGTAAGGGTGTAATCCGTGTAGCCCGGGTCCGTATAATACAGTGTGGAGCTTGCGGCGCCATTCACCCGCATCGATCCAAATTCCACTTCCGCCCCGATCACCACATTCTTGAATTGAGAGTTATAGCCGGCCTCGCCACCCCCGGAGAAGCTCTTGGGAGTCAAGCTCTGCGCACCGGCGCTCGCGACTTGCGCTATGTCAGGTTCAAAAAAGTATCCAGTGTCTGCATAGACCGTGCTCGTGGTTGCATGAGAGGTATTGAATCCACCGCCCGCGAATCCGCCCACATAGAAACCCGAGAAATCATCCGCCCTGACAGGCCCTGCTATCATTACCATCAGCACCGCCAGGCAGCTTCCAATCAATAGTTTCCTCATCCCGCTCCTCCTCATAAGACACTTCCTCATATATGAAAAATGAGTTTTGCGTATCTATTAGGCAGGGTTGCGCAGTGTTGAGCAATCCCAATTTGGGACATCTGTCCCATAAAGGCACGTTATGGATTCGCAACACGGCCAAAAGAGCACCCATGAACGGCGTGGGGCGATCAACGCAAGTGATTCATTCGCTGTGAGTTATATGGGAGTTATGGCTTCCGCCATGGTCCTGCGTCGTTTCAACTATCTAGAGGAGGGATTCATTCCCAGTCCGGAGAAAAGCCGGTCCGCCGGCCTTCAGTTCTGATCGCCGCCGCCGTGCATTTGTAGGCAGAGCTTGCAGTAGGTCGGCGGCAGGGTGTTGTCGACGTGGTGTTGCACGGGCCTGATCGTTTTCATATAGGCAAACATGGCGGCGATATCCTCGCTCGTCATCCCGCGGAAAGCGTGCCACGGCATGATCTGGTTGAGCTTCCGCTGGCCGACGTAACCGGTGAGCAGGGCCTGCATGAAAATGGCTCCGTCAATCCCCGTCGGGCCGGGCGTAATGTTGGAGCTGGCCACGCGGCCCCACGGTCCGTCGAGAATGAGCCCTCCGGCGAAGGCCATGCCCGGAAGCGGCTGCCCATGCGCGTCCTGCGGCGTGTGGCAATCCTCGCAATGCGCAATCGTCACCAGGTATTTTCCGCGCTTTTCGGGAGTCGAAAGGTCGGGTTCCGGTACCGGCGCGTCCAGCGGCACCGGCGCGCTGCGGATCAGGTATTTCACCGGGAAAATCAGCTCGGTTGGCGGCAACTGATTACGCACAGCAGGCAGCGATCGCAGATACACGACAATCGATGCCAGGTCTTCGTCCGACAGCGATCGGAAATACGGATAAGGCATGAACGAAAACAGCGCTCGTCCGTCGTGGCCGATTCCTTCACGGATCGCGCGCGCCAGTTCGTCGTCGGTCCAGTTGCCGACCCCGGTTTCCGGATCGGGCGTGATGTTCGGGGCGTACACCTTCCCGGGCAATCCCTTAAGGAAGGTCATGTCCTGGCCCGCGCCCAGCATACCCGGCAACACCGGCGCGTCATGCGCCGTCCAATCGTGCGGGGAGTGGCAGCCCATGCAGTCGGCCACATGATTGACCAGGTAATCCCCGCGGGCCAAACGTTGCGGCGTGCTCTCAAACTTGCGCGAAGTCAGCGCGCGCGCCGACGGTCCGATAAACGGCCTCCATCCGATTGTCAGCGAGATTCCTGCGACCGCAAGAACCACCAGAGCGGCGAACATCCACAACAGAACTTTTCCCAACCTCTTCATCCCGAATCTCCGAGTTGCAAACTGAAACGATGCATCTTACGCTTTTCGCTCTCACGTGCGCAACGAGCCTGCCGCCCGAACCGAACCGAACTTGCCGGGATCAGAAAGTCCTGGCGGCCTTCGTGCAAAAATGAAAACACATGGCTGAAAAATGATGCAAAATCTTGCCGGAGTCAACCGCACGCATGCTGAAACTTGGAATTATCCTGACAGCCGCGACCGTGACGATCCTCGTCGTGGAATATTTCCGCGCGCGGCGCAGGCCATTCCCGGCGCACGGATGGCTCGGCCTGTTTGCCCTAGCCGGCGCGGAGTACCTGATGTTTCGCGGCATCGAGCCGGCGGCGACCTATTTCAGTCCGGTGGCGTGGACGGCATACATCTTGATCGCCGATGCCGCGACGTTTGCCATCTCCGGCCACTCGCGGCTGCGCGAGGAACCCCGCGGCCTGCTGAAAATGGCGGTTCTTTCGATCCCGCTGTGGCTGATTTTCGAAGCCTATAACCTGAAACTGGCGAACTGGGCGTACGTGGGCCTGCCGAATGGCCATCTTGAGCGATGGTTCGGCTACGCATGGGCTTTTGCAACGATCACGCCGGGAATTTTCATGACCGCCGGGCTGATCGAATCCTTTGGGTGGTTCAAACGCGAATCGCGCCCGTTGCACCTGGGCCGCGCGGCCGAAACGTCTTTGATCGCGCTCGGAGCCGTGCTGCTGGCCGTGCCGCTGGCCGTGCCCAAGCGCGTCAGCGCGTATTTGTTCAGCATGGTGTGGCTTGGCTTTTTGTTTCTGCTCGAACCGGTCAACTACCGGCTCCACTTGCCTTCGTTTGAAGGCGATCTGGCGCGGGGGCATCGCGGGCGGCTGTACTCGTTTCTTGCCGCGGGCTGGGTGTGCGGCTGGCTGTGGGAGTTCTGGAATTACTGGGCCCGGGCGGGATGGATTTACACGTTTCCCTCATTTCTCGGCGGGGGGCGGCAATGGAAGATTTTTCAGATGCCCGCGCCGGGCTATCTGGCATTCCCTGTATTTGCGCTAGAATGCTTTGCGATGTACGTGACCGGCGGGTGGTTGTTCAGCCGCAAGTACATCGCCGAAAAGAAGTATCAGGATTAGCCCGGTGCGCACGCCAGGTCTTCCATTTCGAGTGGTGCTCTGCCTGGCAATTGCCGGGTTCGCAGCGGGCGAAGCGCGGGGGGCGCAACTCAATGTTCCGCCTGACGCAAAACAGGCCATCCACCTGATGTATCTAGGCAAGACGGATCAGGCCATCGCGCTGGCCCGCAAACTGGAAGCCGATCGCCCCGATTATCCCCTGGGCTATCTCGTGGAAGCCGACATCCTCTGGTGGAAAATCTACTGCAAGTGGTCGGAGCGAAAATACAACACGATTGACGCCTGGAGCCACACGCGTCCCGCCGACTCCGACGATGACGCGGAGCTTGCGCTCGCCGACAAAGCGACGCGCCTGGCCGAGGCCAGCATCGCCAAGTCCGACACGGCCGAAATGGAGCTGTACGCGGGGTTAGGATACGCCGCGCGCGCCCGCGTGCTGGGACTGCGCTACCAGAAAATGCCGGTCGCACGCGCCGGCGTCGAGGCCCGTAAGCATTTGCTGCGCTGCCTCGCACTCAACCCGAATATGGCGGATGCCTACCTGGGCCTGGGGCTTTACAACTACTACGTGGATACGCTTTCGACCCTGGCGAAGATTTTGCGCTTTTTCATGGGTATTCCCGGCGGCAGCAAGCGCGAAGGTTTGCGGCAGCTGGAAATCGCTTCCACGCAGGGCGAATTGACCCAACTGGAGGCGCGCTTCAATATGGCCAAGAATCTGCGCAATTACGACCGCGATTACGCGCGCGCCGCGAAAGCCGCCGCCCCGCTCACGGTGGAATATCCGGAAAATCCGATTTTTCTGCTGCTGGCCGGAGATATCGAACAGAAACTCGGACATAAGGACCAGGCGGCGGCGAGGTTTCAAGCCGCGGCCGCCGCTCAGTGGGAAGACGCTGCTTGCGCCAAGCGCATGCATCAACTCGCGCGAGAAGCGCTGGCCAGCCTTGGACCTCAGCGGAAGCAGTAGCGGAAGCAAAGCTTTTCTTCCATCCCCCACGGGCAACAGGGTAACGGGCGCTGTGCATCTCATGAGTCCTGCTGTAAGCTGTGTTCAGGGGCCGGTGCGAGTTGACTTGACCGTCCTCTGGTGGTATCAGAATCAGGCCGGTTTGGTGGGGGTTCTTCCTAATTTCTTGTGGATCGTCGCCGATTTTCTCTGCACCCGGATTGTTCTCATGAAATTTTTGTCTGCCTGGGTTTGCGCCGGGTGGCTCGCGAGGAGCGTGTTCGGATGTGTTCGCGTAAGTGGCTGATCGTGGCATTGGTGGCGTGCGGGCTGCTGTCCGCATGTTCCCAGTACAACACGAACCTCACGATCCAGACTTCTTCCTCGATCGTGTCGTTCATCAGCCCCGCCGCGGCGACTGCGGGAGGGCCGGGCTTCACGATCACGGTCAATGGCGCTGGCTACGTTTCCGGCGCGCTCATCTTGTGGAATGGAACCCCGCTGACGACCACACTGGTGAACAGCCGCCAGGTGACCGCTCCGGTTCCGGCCTCCCTGATCACTACCGCCGGGTCGGTGCAGGTGGCCGTCCAGATTCCCGGCTCGGCTACTTCCGGAACTTCCAGCACAAGCGCGACGAGGACCACCGAGGTGTCGAATATCGTCTATTTCACCATTGAGGCCAGTGCGGGTGAGGTGCCGACGGTCACTTCGCTTTCGGCGTCCACCACATCGCAAGCCTCCGCGGCGTATTGCGGCGAGGCGGGCCTCACGCTTACGGTGAATGGCACAAATTTCACCAGCGATGCGCGCGTGAACTGGAACGGTTCGGCGCGCGCAACCACTTTTGTGAGTTCGACGCAGCTTACGGCGGAAATTTTGCCGGCGGACACAGCATTTGCCGGCACCGCTGTGGTTTCCGTCTCCGGTCCCTCAGGGACTTCGAACAGCCTGTCGTTCACGATGGTAGTGCCCGCCACGGACCTGGCGGCGCCGGCGATTGCTTCGCTCTCTCAAACCAGTGCTGCCGTGGGAAGCCCGTCAATCACGCTGACCGTCACGGGCAGCAACATTCTCCCGTGTTCGGTGGTGCAGTGGGTGGACAGCGGCAGCGTCACATCGTCGCTGGCCACCACGTATATCAGTCCCACGCAACTCAGCGCGACCCTGCCGGCGGCGGACCTGCTTGCCGCGGGTACCGCCCACGTCGTCGTGTTTACGCTTGGGCCGGGCGGAGGCACATCCGGCGGAATTACATTCGATATTTTGCCTCCGGCCATTACTTCGCTTTCGTCATCCACGACTTCGTCGTCCTCGACGCCGTCCTGCACCACTTCCGGATTCATTCTGACGGTGACCGGCACGAATTTTGTGAATGGATCGGTGGTCAATTGGAACGGTTCGGCGCGTCCGACGACATTTGTCGACTTGACGCAGCTCACCGCCCTCATTTCCTCCGCGGACATCCTTTCCGCGGGGTCTGCATCGATTACGGTGTCCAATTTGGGGGTTAGCTCCGCCGCAGTTCCCTTTACGGTTTCCGGCCCTTCCACGGCGCTTCCTTTGCCCGCCATCACTTCGGTTTCGCCCGCTAGCGCAACGGCCGGAACATCGGCGTTCAGCCTGAGCGTCACGGGCAGCAACTTTGTTCCTTGCTCGGCCGTAGAGTGGAACGGCAGCGCCCGCGCGACAACTTATGTCAGCGCGACAACCCTGCAAGCGGCCATTTCGGCGGCGGATATCGCCGCGATGGGAACGGCCCAGGTCACGGTATTCAATCTCACATCGGGCGGTGGCGGAGGCACGTCCAATGCCATCGCAGTGCCGATTGTCGCTCCGACGATCACGTCGCTTTCCTCGTCCACGACGGCATTGCCCTCCACACCCTATTGCAGTCCGACCGGCATCACGCTGACCGTGAACGGCACGGACTTCGCCAGCGGGCTTGTCGTGAACTGGAACGGCTCGCCGCGCCCGACGACGTTCGTGAACTCTACGCAACTCACCGCCGCTATTTCGGCCACGGACACGGCTTTCCCGGGAGTGGCCACGATTACGATCTCCAGTTCCGCGGTCAGCTCCAACTCGCTGACGTTCACGATGACCGATCCCACGTCGCCACTTCCCACGCCGACCATCAGCTCGCTTTCTCCAGCGAATGCGACGGCCGGAGCGCCGGCGTTTCTGCTGACGGTGAATGGCACGAATCTGGCGCCGTGCACGGTCATCGAGTGGAACGCCAGCAGCCGGACGACAACTTTCGTCGGCACCACGGGCGTCAATGCGGCGATTTCCGCGGCCGATGTGTCCGCGCCGGGAACAGCCCAGGTCACCGCGTTTACGCTGACCGCGGGCGGAGGCGGCGGCACATCAAACCAGTTCCCGTTTACGATTTTCACCACGGCTTCCCCGACGGCACAGGCGGGTCCGATCGCCGAGTCCTCCGGCTCCACGGCCGAAAGTTCCGCCGGCCCGCTGCCTTTGCCGGGCACGAGCGCGGATGGCCGCTACGTCGTGTTCGTGCTGGCTTCCACCGACGGCATCACCGAGACGCCGGGTTCCACGGAAAATATATTCGTCCGCGACACCTGCGCAGGCGCTCCGTCGGGCTGCGCGCCTTCGACCGCGCTGGAATCCATCGGATTCAACAGCAACCCCGCCGATGGAAACAGTATTTCTCCATCGATCAGCGCGGATGGGCGCTACGTGACGTTTGTTTCCTCGGCTGCCAATCTGGTGGATAGCGACACCAACGCCGTCGATGATATTTTCATTCGAGATACCTGCGCGGGCGCCGCGTCCGGGTGCTCGCCTTCCACCCAGCGCATTTCCGTGGCCTCCGATGGAACGCAGGCCAATGGCGAGAGCACGTCCGCGTCCATCAGCGCCGACGGCCGCTTCGTGACGTTTGTTTCCTCGGCAACCAACCTGGACCCGGCGGCGTACGTCAATTCATCGGGAATTTTCCTGCGAGATACCTGCGCGGGCGCCGGGTCCGGCTGCACGCCTTCGACGGAATATTTGAATCTGCAAAAGTAAGCGCGCCCGCAATCCCGTGGCGCGCACCTTTAATCCGCAACCCGGTAAAGGGCAACGCCCGCGCGGCGACAGTGTTGGGATGGGGTCTAAGCCCACATTTTCAATTTGAAGCCTCGCCAACGAACCTTTAGATGTGCACCATCATCTGTTTTTATGCGGGTTTCAACGCGATGAACACGCTTTGGGGGTGCAAACCCAATGGGTGAGACACAAAATCAGCCCTTCCAGCTCTCCTTCAACGCTTGCCTGAAAGTCGATTTCCAGGGATCGGGAGTGACCTCCGATGGTGCCTGATGAGGAGGCGAGCAGTGTCTGAAAAATTAATCACGCGGCAGCAATTGCGGCTCATCGGACGGCCCAAGGGTTTAGTCGGAATCCCGCAATCTCGCCCAAGGGCATATTCTGGCGACAAATTCGTTGAGTCGGAAACCAGGAGAGGTGTATCGTGCGCTAGCTGGAATTCCAAATCGGAAATTCGGTTTAAGGGCAGTTTTGGAGTAGCTTTCTCCGCACCATTCGAACTACGTGAAGAGTTTGAATCGTTCAAATGATTTAAATGGTTTGAACTTTATGAATCATTTGATCAGCTTGCAAAGATTCGCTCATGTGCCGCTTAATCCGAGCTTGAACTGGCGCCACGGGGCAATATGCTTGCGGACCATTGTGATCCAGTAAAGTGGGCGCCGAAACGGATCATCGAGAGGAGAAACGTGATCGGGACTCCCAGGGAAAGCAGAGCTAAATTATTGCAGCTTCTCGTGAAAGACCTTTTCATTCGAGGTGCATTCCTGGCGGCGCTGCTGCTCGCCTTGCTTGTGGCGGGCGCGCGGCCAGCGGCAGCTGCGGACTGCTCAAGCCTGACGCACCTGGCTTTAAAGGACACGACGATTACCTCGGCGGCGATCGTTCCGGCGACGGGCTTTGTCCCGGAGTACTGTAAAGTTCTGGGAAGTATACACAACCTCCGACACTCGACGATCCTGTTCGAGGTTGCGCTGCCGACAACTAAGTGGAATGGAAAGTACTTTGTTGCCGGCGGCGGCGGCTTCAATGGGACGATTCCGAACCTCGATCAGGCGCTCGAAGAAGGGTATGCCGCAGCTGGTTCCGACACCGGACATAAAGCGTCGGACAAGATGTGGGCGCTCAATAATCTGGACGCGCAAAACAATTACGCCTACCTGGCCACCCACGTGGTGACCCTGCTCGGAAAACAAATTTTGCGAGACTTCTACGGGCAGACAGAACAGCGCTCCTATTTTGTGGGCTGCTCGAATGGCGGCAAAATGGCGCTGGCGGAAGTCCAGCGCTATCCGGACGATTTCGATGGGGCGATCGCTGGCGATCCGGTGATTGACCGGACAATACTCATGATGCAGTTTGCCTGGGATGCCCAAGCTTTGGCGCCTGCGCCGATCCCCCCGAGCAAGATTCCGGTGATTGAAAAAGCCACGCTGAAAGCGTGCCGTCAAAGCGGCGACGAGATTAATGGGCTAATTATGACTCCGGGCCGTTGTCGCTTTGATCCCAAAACCATTATGTGCCCGTCCGGCGACGGCCCCAACTGTCTGACCGCCGGTCAGGTACAGGCGCTTCATAAGATTTTGACCGGACCGGTCAATTCCGCCGGCGTGCAGCTTCATCCAGGATTCGTGCCGGGCCACGAAGAAGACTATTCGCAATACATCACCGGAAGCGGAAAAGAAAATGCCGAGCCATCCTCCTCATGGAATCTGCAGGATATATTCATGAGGCAGTTTGTGTTCGGTATGAGCTTCGACTCGGTGAAGCAGTTCAACTTGGATCGCGATCCTGTCGCCCTTGCGCCTCTGGCGCCAGCCCAGGACAATGCGAATCCCGATCTGTCACTGTTCAAAGCTCACGGTGGCAAGCTGATTCTCTATCATGGCTGGGCGGACCATTCGATTACTCCCCTGCGCACGATTGAATACTATGCAAAAGTAATTGATATGTTGGGGAAAGACCAGACGCCAGGATCTGAAGATGCCGCCCAAGTGACCGGCTTCGTTCGTCTGTTCATGGCTCCGGGAATGCACCACTGCGGATTGGGACATGAGCTTTGGCCTAACGTGTTCGGGGGTCCTTCTCAGGGTCTAGCTCCGCAAGCTGACGCGCAGCACGATGTGGTCATGGCACTCGACCAATGGGTTGAAGACGGTGTGGCCCCGGAAAAACTCATCGCCTCCCATATTACCAACGGTGCCGTAGACCGCAGCCTTCCCATGTGCCCATATCCCCAGATTCCCGTTTACAACGGCACCGGCGATGCAAACCTGGCAGAAAACTACCACTGTGAAGAGCGGCCCTTCCGCTGGCCCGTAGAAGCCGTACAAGGGATGATGAACTGGGGAAAACCTGCGCATCACAGTGCGGCCCGGAAGAAACCTGTCCGGCAATCCAAAAGGTAGCCAACCCAGGCGTCCAATAAGCGAGGGATTTGCCAGCGCAAGAGCTAGCTGAAGATCGCGTGCCGGTGCGCCGCTCTTTGCAATTAAAATAATATTCTCTAAGTCTGAATGCAAGCCGCCACGGCGACCGGGGAATGACGGGCGAAAAAGATTTCCTTCGCGACCTGCGAAAATCGCGCGCCACAAAACAATTGAAATGTTTCAATCGGGCAGCAGGAATACACGGTCGGGCGCGAGCTCCACTTGCCATGGCTGCGGGTGATTGCGGAATGCTTCCCACTCCCGTTTGAAAACCTCGACTTGCACGTGAAAATCCCCGGGATGCGCGGGCGGTCCGCCGATGCGCAGATCGAGCGTGACGCGGAAAGGGGTTTCCGTCATGGCGGCCAGCCAGCAGGAAAACGTGTTTTCACGGCTTTCCGGCGCCGCCCGGTCCGCCGAACGCACGCGAACGTGATGCGCGCGAATGGCGATGTGCGCGGGCGTCTTCGCGAACGGCTGCGCCACGCGGAGCGCGCAGCCCCAGCCGAGCGCTTCGATTTTTCCATCCGCCGCGGGGCGCGCGCGGGAAATATTTTTGCATCCGGTGAGGCGCGCGACCTCGAATGTCGGGGGATGCCGGAAGATTTCTTCCTTGGTTCCGCGCGCCGCCACGTTTCCCTTGGCCAGAACCACCAGGTCTCCGCAAACGCGGTAGGCCTCTTCGAGATTGTGGCTGACGAACAGCGCCGATCCTTTATAGCCGTCCAGCGTGTCGCGGAGATGTCTTTCGAGCGCGCTGCGCAAATGCGTATCGAGCGCGGAAAATGGTTCGTCGAGCAGCAACGCGGCCGGCTCGACGGCCAAGGCGCGCGCCAGGGCCACGCGCTGCTGCTCGCCGCCGGATAGCGTGGGGGGATAGCGATTGGCCAGGCCGTCCACGCGCGCCGCGGCCAGTTGCCGGTCCACACGGCGATCTCGTTCTTGCGCCGCCAGGCCGCGCAATCCAAACGCCACGTTTTCGGCGACGGTCAGGTGCGGAAACAGCGCGAAATTCTGAAACAGCAATCCAACGCGGCGCGCGCGCGCGGGCACGTTGATGCCGCGCTCGGAATCGAACAGCACCTGCCCGTGGAGCACGATGCGCCCGCGGTCCGGCGTCTCCAGGCCGGCGATGGCGCGTAGCGTCATCGTCTTGCCCGAGCCGGACGAGCCGAGCAAGCCGAGCGGAGCGCCGTCCGCCGTGAACTCCACGGCCAGCTGGAAATCCCGCACTTTTTTTTCGATGGCAACTTCGAGCGACACGGTTTTTCGCAGTCCTTGGCTTATTGTTTCCGCCACAGGCTCATGGCCCGGCGGTTGGTTCCGTAAATAATGGAAAGGACCAGAAACGAAAACAGGAGCAGGAGCAGGGCCGTCTGGTTTGCCGCCGTGTAGTTTCCGGCCAGCGCCTGATCGTAGACGTCGATGGAAACCGTGCGCGTCACGCCGGGAATGTTTCCGCCGACCATCAGCACCACGCCGAATTCGCCAATCGTGTGCGCGAAACTCAGCACCGTTCCGGTCACCGCTCCAGCGGCGGAGAGCGGGAGGATCACGCGGAAAAACGTCGAAAGGCGCGAGGCCCCGAGCGTCCACGACGCTTCGATCAACCGGCGGTCCACGCTTTCAAATCCCGCGGAAAACGGCTGCACGGCAAACGGCAGGCTATACAGGACGGAAGCGACCAGCAAGCCGCCGAACGTGAACGGCAGCGTGTGTCCGAACCAGGACTGCCAGATTTTGCCGGGAAGATTTCGCGGGCCAAGCCCCACGAGAATGTAATAACCAAGCACCGTGGGAGGCAAAACCAGCGGGAGCGCGACCACCGCTTCGACCAGAAATTTCCAGCGCCAGCGCGAGAACGTCACCCAGTACGCAATCGGCAGCCCCACCACGAGGAGAATTCCCGCGACCGAAACCGCCAGCTTCAGCGAAAGCGCGATTGCCTGCCAGTTCAAGGCTTCTTCCCCCCGCCGGGCAGCACAAATCCGTATCGCTCCAGCAACGCGGCCGTCGCGGGCGTCTTGATATAGTCGAGAAACTCCCTCGCGCCCTGGGGATTGGGCGAACCGCGCGGAACGACGGCGCCCTGCCGGATGGGGGCGTACAACTTTTCCGGAATATTCCAGGAACGTCCCTTATCTTTCAGCGCGGGAGACAGCACCAGGGAAAGCGCGAGCACTCCGGCATCCACGTTTCCGGATTCGACAAATTGCGCCGCCTGCGAAATGTTTTCGCCCAGAACCAGGCGGCCCTTCACCGCGTCATACACGCCCGCGCTGCGCAGCGCTTGTACGGCCGCGCGGCCATACGGCGCGTGTTCCGGATTGGCAATGGCGATTTTCCGGATGGATGGATCGCGCAGCAACGCCAGCCCCTTGCCGACATCCAGAGGGGAATCCTTCCGGACCCACAATACGATTTTGCCGACGGCATAAAGATACGTGCTGCCCGGCGCGGCAAGGCCTTCGGCTTCGAGTTTTTTCGGGTAGGCGATGTCCGCGGAGAAAAACACGTCGAAGGGCGCGCCGTTTTCGATCTGCGACAGAAAATTCCCGGAAGATCCCGTACTCACGCGCACCGCGCAACCGGTGGCCTTCTTGAAATTCGCGGCGATTTCGTCCATGGCGTACGACAGGTCCGACGCGGCGGCCACGGTAACCGTGCCGCACGGCTTCTGCGGCGGAGGCGACGCGGCGGGGCGCGCTGCCACGCGGGCGCCTGAAAACGGCGCAGCCAGCGCCAGCACGGCGAGAAAAAATGCTAATCGCGTGAAAATCCGTTTCATATCCGGCCCTTGTTCGCTCACACGCGCACGATCATGACTTCGGTGGATTTGATCAGCGCCGCCGCCGTCTGTCCCTTTTCCAACCGCATTTCACGCGCGGCATCCGCCGTAATAATCGAGGAGATGCGCTGCCCGGCGATGGAAATCTTCACCTGGGCCAGCAATCCGCTGTAGCGCACTTCGACGATCCGGCCGATCAGTTGATTGCGCCCGCTGATGCGGCGGAAGCTGCGCCGCCCGGCCCGGACATCTTTTTCCTGGGTGCGCGGGAGGAACCGCTCGATTTCGGAGGCCGGAATGCGGTGATGTCCTCCGGCGGTTTGCACGCTGCGGAGTTTTTTCTTGTAGATCCACTGTTTGAGTGTGGGATAGCTGATGCCCAGGGCCCGCGCGGCATCGCGCGGGTTGAGCAGTTCGTCGGAGCGCATCGGCACCTCCAGAAAATACATTTATGCATGTATTGAATGGTTATGTCAATACGGATCCATACGAATCGTGCCGGGAGAGGATATGTGGCCAGACGGTGGTTCCCCAGACCATGGTTTTCGGGGTTGCAAATTCAAATGGCAAACAGGCGGAAGCCTGTCCTGCTCCGGCGGAAACGCCCGCAACACGTTGCCGGGCCTCCTGCTAAACGCGGGCGGCGGCTTCCTGCTCGAACGCGTGATAGGAGGAACGCACCAGGGGGCCCGATTCGACGTGCGAGAAACCCATTTGCTCGCCGAGCGTCTTGTATTCGGCAAATTCACCGGGAGGAACGAACCGCACGACGGGAAGATGCTCGCGCGTGGGCTGCATGTATTGTCCCAGCGTGAGGATGTTGGTGCCTTGCGCGGCCAGATCCCGCATCGCGGTAAGCACTTCTTCACGCGTTTCGCCCAGGCCCAGCATCAAACCGGTTTTGGTGGGCATCGCCGGGGCCAGCAATTTCGCGCGGCGCAGCAGTTCGAGCGACCGGCCATAGATCGCGCCCTTGCGCACTTCGTGGTACAGGCGCGGAACCGTTTCCGTGTTGTGATTGAGCACGTCCGGGCGCGCGGCAATCACAGTTTCCAGCGCCCGCCAGTCGCCGCGAAAATCCGGGATTAAAACTTCGACTTTGCAACTCGGAACGCGACTGCGAATTTCGGCGATCGTGCGCGCAAATATTCCCGCACCGCCATCGGGCTGGTCATCGCGGTTCACCGAAGTGACCACGGCATAGCGCAGGCCCATCCGCTCCACCGCCTCGGCCACGCGTTCCGGCTCCTGCTCGTCCGGCGGCTCGGCAGGTTTTCCCGAGGGCACCGCGCAAAAGCCGCAGGCGCGCGTGCAGGTGTTGCCCAGGATCATGAACGTCGCCGTGCGATGCTCCCAGCACTCGCCCATGTTCGGGCATCGCGCGCTCTCGCACACGGTGTTGAGCGCAAGCGTGCGCATGATGCGTTTCAGTTCCTGGTAATTCGGTCCATTGAAGAATTTGACGCGCAGCCACTCCGGACGCGGATGTACGGCAGGATCCATCGAAGCCCCGGCCACCGGGCCAGAGGCGGGGTTTGACGCGGAGTTCGAAATGATATGAAATGGAGTACCCATCGTTGCAATCTCAGCAAACCATTCTAAGCGCAGGACCGGCGGTACACAAGGTATTGCCAGAGCAGAGCGCCTGTGCCTCTCCCTGCCTTGACCCTGCCTGGAGAAGTGGTGGGCTGGATACCAAGGATTGATGCAATTCGACCACAGGAAACGTATCGTTTTGTGGCTTTTTGACCACACACAAATAATCGTTTAGCTGCATCTAACTCATTTATTTGGATTAATGAGATTAACCGACGGCCAGCAAGATGCTACCATAAGGGCGCTCCATGACCTACCAGACGACGATTGGGAAGCCAGTTGCCACGAAAGGCGTAGGCCTGCACACGGCCGTGAAGTCGCATTTGCGGCTGATGCCCGCTCCGGCCAATACGGGAATCGTATTCCGGCGCGTGGACCTGGACAATTTTGAAATTGAAGCGCATGTGCGCAACGTCGCGCGCGTCAGCTACGCCACAAGCCTGATGAAAAAAGGCGTTCTGCTATCCACCACGGAGCACATACTTGCAGCCCTGTATTCCTGCGGCGTGGATAACGTCTACGTCGAGCTGGACGCGCTGGAATTGCCCATCCTCGACGGGTCGTCCCAGCCGTTTATTGAAATGCTCGGGCAGGCCGGGATTCGCCGGTTGAGGAAGCGGCGGCGCTACCTGAAGGTCGTGAAACCCCTGGAATTTACCGATGGCGGGCGGCGGATCGGGATTTACCCGGCGGAAGATTTTCAGGTCCGTTGTTATGTCGAGTACGCAAACCCGGCGGTGGGGGCCCAGGAAGTCGAATTGCGCGTGGGGCGCGAATCGTTCAGCCAAATGCTGGCGCCCGCGAGAACTTTCGGGTTCGTGAAGGATTTCGAAGGATTGCGCCGCATGGGGTTGATTCGCGGAGGGTCTCTCGAAAACGCCATCGTGCTGAACGAAAACGGCGTCATGAACGGCCCGCTGCGTTTTCCGGATGAATTCGGGCGGCACAAGGCGCTCGACCTGATCGGCGATCTGGCGCTGGTGGGACGTCCTTTGCTGGCGCGCGTCGAAGCCTATAAGGCGGGCCACGCATTGCACACGCAACTGGTTACGCGCCTGCTTGCCGACCCCACGCTGTGGACCGAAACGTTCGACGAGGCCCTCGAGCAACCTCAGCCTCTCCCCCTGCAGGCCACGGCCCCCGCAGGAAATTAGCGGAGCGTTTTGTCCATCCCCCTTGTGTTTCTCTATAAGTATTCGATTCGCAGCGTGCCGGGTTCCCCTGGATTGTCAAACCCCGGCGAACAGCCGACAATAGTGGCATGTCAAATCCCGACTTTGCAATTGTGATTCTGGCGGCCGGAAAGGGCACGCGGCTGAAATCCGCGCGAGCCAAGGTGCTGCACCGGGCGGGCGGGCGATCGCTTGTCGAACACGTTGTGCGGGCCTGCCAGCCGCTCAGGCCGCGCGAAATCATTGTGGTCGTGGGGCATCAAGCCGAGGACGTGGCCGCGGCGGTCGCGCCGCTGGGAGCGAAGACGGTATTACAGCAACCCCAACGCGGCACCGGACACGCCATGATGGTGGCGCGGCGCGCCATCCCTTCTCGCGCAAAGTTCGTGATCCTTCTTCCGGGCGATGCGCCGCTGATTCGCACGGAAACGCTTGCGGCACTGGTTCGCGCGCACCGGGAGGCCGGCGCCGCCGCCACGATTCTTTCCGCGGAAATCGAAAACCCTGCGGGCTACGGCCGCATCGTGCGCAGTGACACCGGCTCGGTGGCCGCCATTGTCGAGGACTCTGCGCTCACCGGCGACCAGCGCGCGATTGGCGAAATCAATTCCAGCATGTACTGCTTCACCATGGAAAAATTGTGGCCTTGCCTGGCCTCGCTCAAGCCCCGGAACGTCCATAAGGAGCTATACCTGACCGACGCCATCGCCGCGCTGAGGCAGAAGGACGAAAACGTGCAAGCGGTCCTGGCCGCCGATCCCGAGGAAGTTCTGGGATGCAACACGCGCGCCGACCTGGCCGCTGTGGATGCGGTGTTCCGCAGGCGCAAGCGCGCCGCAATCATGGACGCCGGCGTGACCATTGAATTGCCGGAAACGGTGCTGATCGACCCGGACGTCGTGATCGGCGCGGACACGCACATCGAGCCCTGCGTGCAACTGCTCGGCAAAACGCGCGTTGGCGCGGGTTGCACGATTCGCACGGGCAGCGTGCTGGCCGACGCCGTACTCGGCGATCACGTGCTCGTCAAGCCGCACTCCGTGGTGGTGGCCAGCCATCTTTCCCGCGGCGCCCAGGTCGGACCGTTCGCACATCTTCGCGACGGTGCGCGCCTGGAGGAAAACGCGCACGTGGGAAATTTCGTCGAAGTGAAGAAAAGCGTCCTTGGCGAAGGCGTGAAATCCATGCACCTTACCTATCTGGGTGACGCGCACGTCGGCGCAGGCACCAACATCGGCGCGGGCACGATCACGTGCAACTACGACGGCGTGCATAAGAATCCCACAACCATCGGCAAGCGCGTCTTTATCGGCAGTGACACGGCTCTGGTCGCTCCGGTGCGCGTGGGCGATGGCGCATATATCGGGGCCGGCTCGGTAATCACGAAAAATGTGCCGCCCGATGCGTTGGGTGTCGCGCGAGGCCAGCAGGTGAACAAACTCGGATGGGCCACGGCGCGGCGGCGCGAAATAGCGGCAGCGGCAAAGCCCGCAAAATCCCGCCCCCGAAAAAAATCGAAACGGCCGATAAAGAAGCGCAAGACTTCCCGTAAGCGGTAGCGGCGCCGGCTGTTCGCCCAACCCCTGGAGAAGCGCTGCCTGTGTGGTTTCGATTCTCTCCGGCGCGCAAACGCGCATAGGCGGAAGCCTGCGCCACACCTCGCCGTCCTCAGTAATTGCCATTCCTGGAAGGGCTGCCCAAACAGTACCCCTAGCCGAATTGAATTTGTTGCTCATTGGTCCGAGTGATGATACTGTCCGTTCAAATTCCCAGGAGGGACCGGTTATGGGTGCTTTATTGAACTGGGGCCTCGTAGTGGGTGCAATTTCCTTCATTATCGGAGATCTCGTTTTAGAAGTTTACCCAAGTGCAAAACTCGCAGTGCTGGGCATGATCATGCTGGCAGGCGGGATCTTGGGGCTGACCATCGACTCCATCACAGTCGGACTGGGTACGGTGGCGGTTGTCGTCCTGGTGTACATGGCGACACATCGCCGTCCGGGGCACATGTTGCCGAAGCACGTTTCCGGGCACTGAGCCATTTCCAGCGGTTTGTGGTTCTCGAAAGACCGAACGCCTCTGCCGAGCGCGCGTTCCGTATTTTTGTGCCCGAATGAGGTGTTGCACTGGAAAGCTGAAGCGCCCTGCCGCACGGGCGCAATATCGCCACGCGCTGTGATAAAATACGCGCGAGGGGAGACTCCGCGCGATGAGATTCGGTGTGGTCGTGTTTCCGGGCTCGAATTGCGACCACGACGCCTTCTATGCGCTCGGGCAGGTCCTCCATCAGCCTGTCGAATTCCTGTGGCATCAATCCCAACAGGTTTCCGGCTTTGACGCGATCCTTCTGCCTGGCGGTTTTTCCTACGGCGACTACTTGCGCACCGGCGCGATTGCGCGATTTTCTCCCGTGATGCGCGCGGTGGAGAAATTCGCGCGTGGCGGAGGCCTGGTCCTGGGGATCTGCAACGGTTTTCAGATTTTGTGCGAAGCGGGGTTGTTGCCCGGCGTGCTGCAGCGCAATGCCGGCATGCGTTTTGTTTGCCGGCAGGTGCACATTCGCGTGGAGACGACGGAAACGCCGTTCACCGCCGCAGCCCGGCGCGGCCAGGTACTGCAAATTCCGATTGCGCACGGTGACGGAAATTATTTTTGCGATGAAGCGACGCTGGCGGAACTCGAGCGCAACCAGCAGATCGTTTTCCGGTACACGACCCCCGACGGGCGCGAAGACGCGGCAGCCAATCCGAACGGCTCGCTCGCGAACATCGCCGGCGTGTGCAATCGCGAGCGCAACGTGCTGGGTCTGATGCCGCACCCGGAACGCGCGGTGGAAGCGGCGCTGGGATCGAGCGACGGCCTGGTGATCTTTCGCTCGCTGATCGAATCGCTCACGCGGCAGGCGAGTGTTTCCGCGTAGGGGCTTGCGTTCCGATCCTCGCGCGAAGCGCGGCTATCGTTGCATCGGCGCCTTGCCTGCCCCGATGACAAAAGGGCCGGCGATTTCTCCACAAGACGATACAGCGGTATCCGCCGGCCAGACGCCGGCGCCACTGTGAAAAACATGCTGGACACCGAAATCAGAGTCACGCCGGAACTGGCGGCAGAACACGGCCTCACGTCCGAAGAATATGCGCGCATCCAGAAAATTCTGGGGCGCGATCCGAACTTCACCGAACTGGGCATCTTCAGCGTGATGTGGAGCGAGCACTGCTCCTACAAATCGAGCAAGGCGCATCTGCGCCGGTTGCCCACGCGCGGACCGCAGGTATTGCAGGGGCCGGGGGAAAACGCGGGCGTCGTGGACATCGGCGACGGCCTCACCGCCGCGTTCAAGATGGAATCGCACAATCATCCGAGCTACGTCGAGCCTTTTCAGGGAGCGGCAACCGGCGTCGGCGGGATTCTTCGCGACATTTTCACGATGGGCGCGCGGCCCATCGCCGTGCTCGATTCGCTGCGCTTCGGACCGATTTCTTCAAATGGTCCGGGGGATAAAGCCCCTGGCGGAGTGGACGATGAAACCATTGCGCGCAACCGGCGCATTCTTGACGGCGTGGTGCGCGGCATCGCGCATTACGGCAATTGCTTTGGAGTGCCCACGGTCGGCGGCGAAGTGCAATTCGAGCCCTGCTATTCCGCAAACCCGCTGGTCAACGTGCTGGCGCTCGGCATCGCCAGAAAAGAAGACCTGTTTTTCGCGAAAGCGCGCGGCGCAGGCAATCCGGTGATCTATGTGGGCGCAAAAACCGGGCGTGACGGCATTCACGGCGCCTCGCTGCTGGCTTCCGCGGAATTTTCGGAGGAATCGCAACAGAAGCGGCCCAACGTGCAGGTGGGCGACCCGTTCATGGAGAAACTCCTGCTGGAGGCCTGCCTGGAAGCGATGCAGACGGGAGCGATCGTCGCGATTCAGGACATGGGCGCGGCGGGGCTGACCAGTTCCTCGTGCGAGATGGCGTCGCGCGGCGGCCTGGGGATTGAAATTGACCTTGCGCGCGTGCCGCAACGCGAGCCGGATATGACGCCGTACGAAATGATGCTCAGCGAATCGCAGGAGCGCATGCTGCTGGTGGCCGAGCGAGGCCGCGAGCCGGAAGTGCTCTCCGTATTCGCGAAATGGGGCCTGGACGCCGTGGAAATCGGCCGCGTCACCGAAGACGGCCTGGTGCGCGTCCTGCATCACGGAAAAATCGCGGCGGAAATTCCCGCGCACCCCCTGGCCGAGGAAGGACCGGTCTATCAACGCCCGCTGGCCGCGCCTTCTCCGGTTGCCGGCGAACGGCTTTTTGAATTTACCGCCGGCGGCGCGGACCTGACCGAAAATTTCCGCCGCCTGCTCGCCGCTCCCGCCATCGCGTCCAAGCGCTGGATCTGGGAGCAATACGATTACATGGTGCGCACGAATACGCTCGAGGGTCCGGGCGCGGGCGATGCCGCCGTGGTGCGTGTCAAAGGCACCCCGCGCGCGCTGGCACTGGCGAGCGACGGCAACGGGCGCTGGTGCAAGCTCGACCCCTTCGCGGGCGCGCAGCTTGCCGTGGCCGAGGCCGCGCGCAATGTGGCATGTTCGGGCGCAAAGCCGCTGGCGGCGACGAATTGCCTCAACTTCGGCAGCCCGGAAAAACCGGAAGTGATGTGGCAGTTCAGCCGCGCCATCGACGGCATCGCCGCTGCGTGCACGGCGCTGGAAATTCCCATCACCGGCGGCAACGTGAGCTTTTATAACGAGACGCTCGGCCGCTCCATCGATCCCACGCCGGTGCTCGGCGTGCTGGGAATCATCGAGGATGCTTCGCACGCGCTGGGCATGGCCTTCCGCGCGGAAGGCGACGTGATTTTGCTGCTTGCCGCGGGAAGCGGCCTGGACGGTGTCGCGGGAAGCGGCGCGGAAGGGGTGGCAGGAAGCGGCCCCGAAAAGGCCCGTCGCGAATTTTCCTCTTCCGAATATGCGCGAACGATTCGCGGGATCGTGGCCGGCACGCCCCCGGCGGTGGATCTCGGCGCGGAAAAGCAGCTGATTGCGCTGCTGGTCGCGCTGGCCGGCGAAGGCGCGCTGCAATCCGCGCACGACGTAAGCGACGGCGGACTCGCCGTGACCCTGGCGGAATCCTGTTTCGCGAGCCCCGGCCTTTCGGCGCGTGTTTCACTGACAGGCAACGATCCGGACGAGGCGGCGCTGTTCGGGGAACGAGGCGCGCGCGCCGTCGTATCGGTTACTCCCGAAAATCTTGCCGCTGTGCGCCGAATTGCGGCACAATATGAAGTGTCGGTCCTGGAAGTTGGCGGAGTCACCCGCGGCCAATTCCGCATCGAACGTAACGGCAGGGCAGTGGTCAGCGCCGATACCCCCTCTCTCGCTGAACCTTGGAACAGTGCCCTGGAACGGCTTCTGAGTGTGAAGGATCATCGCGACACAACTCGAAAGGCAAAATGACACGCCTGATCCAAATCGAGAACGACCGGTTTCACGACCATTGCGGCGTGTGCGGCGTCTTCGGCCATCCCGAAGCCGCGAAGATGGCGTATCTGGGCCTGTATGCGCTGCAGCATCGCGGCCAGGAATCCGCCGGCATCGTGTCCAGCGACGGGCGTGAACTGCATCTGGAAAAAAGCATGGGACTGGTCGCGGATATTTTTCAGCCGGATGTGCTGGAGCGGCTTCCCGGCGACGCGGCGCTGGGCCACACGCGCTATTCGACCGCCGGCGATACTTCGCTGATGAACGCGCAGCCGATTGTGATTGACTGCAATAAGGGAAAGCTCGCCCTGGGCCACAATGGCAACCTGCCCAGCGCGGCGAAATGGCGCCGCACGCTGGAGCATCGCGGGTCTATCTTCCAGACGACAAGCGATACTGAAGTGATCGTGCACCTGGTGGCGCGCAGTTCCGCGCGAAATCTTTCCGGCGCGCTCGCCGATGCGCTCAATCAGGTCGAAGGCGCGTATTCGCTGCTGGTACTGACGCGCGACGAAATGTTTGCCATGCGCGACCCCCGGGGTTTCCGCCCGCTCGCGCTCGGCAAGCTCGACGGCGGGTGGATCGTAGCCTCGGAAACCTGTGCGTTCGATTTGCTCGGCGCAACCTACGTGCGGGAGATCGAGCCCGGCGAGATGCTGCGCATCACGCGGACGGGTATCGAGTCGTTGCGGTTTGCCTCGGAAAAGCCGCTGCAGCACTGCATCTTCGAACACGTATATTTCGCCCGGCCCGACAGCCTGGTCTTTGGCCGCGTGGTGGAGGAAAGCCGCGAGATGCTGGGCCGCCTGCTGGCGCGCGAGTTCCCGGTTCCGGCCGACGTGGTCGTTCCCGTCCCCGATTCCGGCGTGCCGGCGGCGATCGGCTATTCGCAGGAATCCGGCGTGCCCTTCCGCATGGGACTGATTCGCAACCACTACGTGGGACGCACGTTCATCGAGCCGCAGCAGGCCATTCGCGATTTCGGCGTAAAATTGAAGCTCAATCCCGTGCGCGGAATGCTCCAGGGCAAGCGCGTGGTGCTGGTGGACGACTCGATCGTGCGCGGCACGACCAGCCGCAAAATCGTGCGCCTGGTGCGGGAGGCCGGCGCAACGGAAGTCCACATGCGCATCAGCTGTCCGCCGACCATCTCGCCCTGCTATTACGGCGTGGACACGCCTACGCGCGAGGAACTGATCGCGGCCGACGATTCCCGGGGACGTCCCCGTCTGACGCAGCTGGAAATCGAAGCCCTCGAAACCTCCAACGGAAAACTCGATCCGCGCCTGCGCACGGTCGAGGAAATTCGCCGCTATCTCGGCGCCGACACTCTGGGCTACCTTTCGCTGGAAAATTTGCGCCGCGCGGTCGGCGACGCGCAGGGCACATTCTGCACATCATGTTATACAGGCGTCTATCCGGTGGATGGCGCGCAAGCGGAACTGGATCCGCGAGCGGCCGAAACCCAGGAGCCGCCGGTCCTGGAAATTCAGGTGGTGCCAAATGAGCGGTAAAGAAACAGAACAAGCTGCAAGCGAACCGAAACTGGATCTGGGAAAAATCATACTGCGGGAGGCGCTGTCCTGGCTCTGGGTGATCCTGGCGTTTCTGTTCATCACGGGAACGATCGTGCAGGCCCGTGTGATTCCCTCGGGCTCGATGGAAAATACGCTGCTGATCGGGGATCATCTGCTGATGAGCCGCTTCGGGTATGACGCCGAAGTGCCCATGACGAATTTGCACGTGCGTCTCTGGCGCAATCCCCACCGCCAGCAGATCGTGGTGTTCCGCGCGCCGCTCCCAGGCACTCCGGACTACATCAAGCGGCTGATCGGACTGCCGGGAGACAACCTGGAAATTCGTGAAGGCGTCGTGTACATCAACGGGAAGGCATTGAAAGAGCCGTACCGCGCCGACCCGCCCAACCCCGCCGACAATTACGGTCCGGTGACCGTTCCAGCCGGCGAATATTTCATGATGGGCGACAATCGGAACGATTCCTACGACAGCCGGTACTGGGGCTACGTGCCGCGCGCGAATATTATCGGCACGCCGATCATGGTGTACATGTCGATCAACGCGCCGGAACAAGCGTGGGACTCAGGGCACATTCGCGACCGGATATTTGCGTACGGCAGTGTTTTTCTGCATCCGAGTATCGTGCGCTGGGGCCGCATTTTCAAAGTGTTTTAGTTGAGTCCTGGTTCAAAACGGGAGCACGCCGCCCGACTCCTCTCGCCACGGCAGAAAGAGTTCATCGTTCATGGATTACGCTGAAGCCGGTGTGAATATTTCTCTTGCGGATCAGGCCAAGCAGCGCATCCGGCGCATCGCCTCGCGCACGTTTACCAAGTCAGTGATCGGCGGCATCGGCTCGTTTGGAGGGCTGTTCGCGCTGGATAAGAAATGGCGCGAGCCGGTGCTGGTATCGAGCGCCGACGGAGTGGGCACGAAGTTGAAAATCGCCGTGGCCACGGGCATCCACTCGACCGTGGGCGGCGACCTGGTGAATCACTGCGTCAACGATATTCTGACGCTGGGCGCCGAACCCCTGTTTTTCCTCGATTATCTGGCCATGGGCAGGTTGGACCCGAACATCGTCGAGCAAGTGGTCGAGGGAATGTCGCGGGCGTGCCATAGCGCCGGTTGCGCGCTGATCGGCGGCGAAACGGCAGAGATGCCCGGCTTCTACGCGCCGGGAGAATACGATCTGGCAGGTTTCATTGTGGGCGTGCTCGAACGCGCCAGCTTGAAGAAAACAAGCGCGGTGAAACCGGGCGATCTGCTTCTCGGGCTTCCTTCGACCGGGTTGCACACCAACGGCTACTCGCTGGCGCGCAAGCTGGTGTTCGACCAGGCGGGACTCCAGCCGGACACCTACGTCGCCGAAGTCAGCAACAAAATCGGCGCGGAGCTATTGCGTCCTCACCGGTGCTACTGGCCGATGCTGAAAACCACGGTCGCGCGCGGCTGGCTGTCCGGCATGGCGCACATCACCGGGGGAGGCATCACGGAGAATTTGCCCCGCGTGCTGCCGCGCGGCGCGCAAGCCGAAATCGAGCTGGGCTCTTGGCCCGTGCCGCCCATCTTTTCCTATCTCGCCGGACTGGGGAAACTCAGCCGCGAAGAGTTGCTGCGCACGTTCAACATGGGCGTGGGAATGATCCTGGTCCTGCCGGTGGAACATCATAAGGCCGTCGAAACCGAGCTGAAACGCCGCCGCGAGAAGTTCTACCGCATCGGCCACGTACGCCGCGCCGATCCGCGCAAGCCGCAAGTCGCCTACACCGGAAAACTGCCGCTCTAGCCGCCTCCCCGCGCGGCAATTCCGGGAAAAGCGTTTTCCCGAGACATCCAGCAGCGATGTGCTCCAAAAACATTTGACAGCACGCCAGCCCGGTTCACGTTTCCGCAGCGAGATGTTGCTCAAAACCGGAACGAACCCTGGTACGGGCCTGGTGTAGAATTAGGATATGAGTTCGCAGCGCATGCTGGTCCTGGGCCTGACGGTACTGACCGCCGCGACCCTGCTGAGTGCGGCGCAGTCGGAAAAGGGAACCAGGCGCTGGGCGCAATACGAATACGAGATGCAGGATCCGGTCGACGATCCGCCCGACGCGTACCAGAATGCGGAGTTTGCATTTGCCCGGCTGCGTTACCGTTCCCTTCGTCGACGCAGGCGCCCCAGTTGGGGCACGGACTCGAACAAGGCCGAGCGCCAGTTTGTCCAGGGGGTTCGACGGCTGACGCGGATCCACACAAGATCGGTCGAAGAAATTGTCGACGTCGATAGCGATGAAATCTTCAACTGGCCGTGGATTTACGCCGTGGAAGTGGGGCATTGGGAATTGAGCGATTCCCAGGCCATGCGGCTGCGCGATTACTTGGACCGCGGCGGCTTCCTGATGGTGGACGACTTCCACGGCAGTTACGAGTGGAGTGTCTTCCTGGCAGGCATACGAAAAGTTTTCCCCGACAGGCCGATTGTCGAATTAGCGAACGAAGACGAGATTTTTCATGTGTTCTATGACCTGAGCGAGCGCATTCAGGTTCCAGGCTTGCAGTACGTCTATACGGGAAGGACCTACGAGCGGGACGGCTTCACGCCGCAGTGGCGGGCCATCTACGACGATAAAGGCCGCATCCAGGTAGCCATCTGCCACAACATGGACCTTGGCGATGCCTGGGAGTGGGCCGACAATCCGCGATATCCAGAGCCCTTTGCCGCACTGGCCTATCGGATCGGAATCAACTACATTCTCTACCCCATGACCCACTGAGATTGATAACCGCGCGGGTTCCCTGCATCGAGTAATTAAAAAATCAGGCGCATATTGCAGTCCGCCCCTCAGACTCTGGCCATCCCGGCCATCCGGCTAATTCCATACTGTGACTGCTGCGTGTAATTGAAATGAGAAACTTCGGCGGGTATCGAACTGCATCCAGCGGGAAAGATTCAGTGTGTCAGAAGAAAAAATAAAATGCCTTCGGGGGGAATAAATTAATGTGGGGCGCGGAGTATTTTTCGGTAAACGAACCGTAGCACCTTGACTTCTTGGCGCTCAATCACTAACCTCCGCGCCTCACCACTTCACAACTACCTTCTGCTTTTCTTGCACTTATCACATCCACCCTCCTTTCTGCCTTGCCCCCGAGCCTGCGAGCGTTTTCGGGGGAACCTCACCGCAGGCTTGCTCGCCACCTCAACCCGCGACCTTACCCCCCTTGCAACTCGCACCACCCGACCGGTGCTCTTTTGAGAGGTTCCTTCAGGGCTCGGGGGGGAACCCCCACCTCTCATTAAATGAGATGCAAAACCTGTCTCAGGGGTTGCCTCAGAAAGCGATTAACTCTATATATTGCAGCAGATACGGCTTCCCGCCGCCTGCGGTGGCGCTGGCGCCGGGTCTGCAATTTGTCACCGCAAATGACACTGCCGCGTCAATCACAATCTATCTTCGGGTCAATCCTTGGGATTGGTGGCAAAAATGGAAACCTCAGGCGCAAAGCTGCGGTCATCCATCTCCAGCATGGATTTCACGACGTAGGCGATATCTTCGGATCGAAGCTTCGTTTCATTTGCCTTTTGCGCCAGGCCGGCCGTGGGATAGAAGTTCGTCAAAACCTCGCTTGGGTTGACCAGAAACACGCGCACGTTGTGCTTGCGAAGCTCGCCTCGCCAGCATTCGGTCATCCCGCGAAGAGCGAATTTGCTGCCATAGTAGGCGGTGCCTTTCGGAGCGCCGCGAAGAGATGCGGTGGAGGCGATGTTCACGATGTTTCCGCGCTGCCGCTTCACAAATATTTTTGCGGCCTCGCGACCCATCAGCATCGCTCCGGTCACGTTGGTGGCAAAAACGGCCTCGAACTCTTTCCGGTCAAAATCCACGAGCTCCTTGAAAACGCCGATGCCGGCATTGTTTACCAGAATGTCCAGGTCGCCGAATTTTTCCTGAACTTCACGATAAGTCCGCTCGACATCCGCCTCCACGGCCACGTCCGCGTGAATGGGGTGCACGCCCAGTTCCCGCGCCGCCGCGGCTAATCGGTTCTGGTCGCGTCCCGTGATGGCGACGCGCGCCCCGCTTGTAACAAGCGATTGGGCGACGGCTCGTCCAATGCCACTGCTGCCGCCGGATATCAGCGCCACTGCGTTTTTAAGGTTCATCGTCTTTCCTCCACTGTATTTTGAACGTTGGAATCTTGCCACAGCCGGTGCGGCGTTGCCACCCCCGCGAATGCGACTCTGGCCGATGGCCCGGACGCGGCGGTGTGGACCTGCGGTTGACCTGTCCTCCCGCAGGGGTTATAAAAAACCATCTTACGGCTCGATTGCGCCGCTGCCATGTAGCGGAGAACGAGGTATCTATGTTCTGCTCACGCTGTGGACTGGCGGTGAAAGAAGGCAACCGTTATTGCCAGGGCTGCGGCCAGGAAATCGGGGTTCCCGCGACGGGCGCCCCTGCAGCCGTGAACGCGCCGCCGGCAGATTCGCGCGGCGCGGCCTCGTCTGGGGCCTTTCCTCCGCTTTCCTATGCCGGATTCTGGCTGCGCGTGGTCGCTTATTTGATCGACGGCCTGATCCTGGGAGTCCCTTTCCTGTTCGTGGTGATGGTTTTCATGTTCCTGCTGGGAGGATTCGGGCTGGTGATGCGCAGAAACGCGATCGAGCCGCACGCGTCGTTTGCCTTGGCGGGGCCTATGGTGCTGGGAATCATGACCGCGATCCTTTTTCTTATAATCTTGAAATGGTTATACTTCGCGGGCATGGAAAGCTCCCAGCGGCAGGCCACGTTCGGGAAAATGGCGATGTCGCTGCGCGTGACCGATCTGGAAGGGCAGCGCCTTTCCTTCGGCCATGCGACCGGGCGCTTTTTCGCGAAAATTGTATCCAGCTTGATCCCGCTCGGCATCGGCTACATCATGGCGGGCTTCACGGAAAAGAAGCAGGCCCTGCACGATATGATTGCCGGGACGCTGGTGGTCCGGGGATAAAGGCTCCTGCCGTATGTTTCCGCCGCCGGTGCAAGACGCACATTGGATGCTCCGCGCGGTTGTGCTAACGTCTTTTGCTTATGCCGCAACGCATTGGAGTTTTGCTGTCCGGACGGGGATCGAATTTCGAGGCGCTGGCCGACAGCATCGCTGCCGGGCGGATTCCCGGAGCGGAAATCGCCATCGTGATCAGCAATCGCGAAGACGCGCCGGGGCTGGCGCGGGCTGCGGCGCGCGGGATTGCGGCGAAGGCCATTGCGTCCAAGGGAATCGCGCGCGAGGCTTACGACACGCTCGTCGTCGCGGAACTGAAGAAGGCGGGCGTCGAGCTGGTATGTCTGGCTGGGTTCATGCGCCTGCTTTCACCGTATTTTGTGGCGGCGTTTCCGCAGCGCATCGTGAACATTCACCCGTCGCTACTGCCGTCGTTTCCGGGGCTGGAAGCGCAGCGGCAGGCGCTGGAATACGGCGTGAAGTTCAGCGGCTGTACAGTGCACCTGGTGGACGAAAATCTGGATGCCGGGCCCATCCTAGCGCAGGCCATCGTGCCCGTGCGCGATGACGATACGAACGAATCGCTTTCCGCGCGCATCCTCGCCGAGGAGCACCGCATTTACACCGAGGCGGTGCGCCTGATTCTTTCCGGCAAATACCGCATCGAGGGCCGCCGCGTGATTGCGCTCCCGAATCAAGAATGACGACCCCTACATGACGACGAAAAAACAATTCAAGCCCGTGAACGAGCAAATCGCCTACCTGCGCAAAGGCGCGGCGGAAATCATTCGCGAGGAGGATCTGCGCGCCAAGCTGGAAGCTGCGGCGAAGAGCGGCAAGCCGCTGCGCGTCAAGCTGGGCGTGGACCCCACGGCTCCCGATCTGCACCTGGGCCACACCGTGGTGCTGCGCAAGCTCAAGCATTTTCAGGATCTGGGCCATACGGCGATTTTTCTGGTCGGCGATTTCACCGCGATGGTGGGCGATCCCACCGGGCAGTCCGAAACACGCCCGCCGCTGACGCGCGAGCAGGTGGACGCCAACGCGAAAACGTACCTCGAACAGGTTTACAAAATCCTGAACCGGGAAAATACCGAAGTCCGTTACAACTCCGAGTGGCTGGGAAAATTGACCGGGCACGACATGATTCGCCTGTGCGCGCACTATCGGCTGGCGCGCATGCTCGAACGCGAGGATTTTCGCTCGCGCCTGGCCGGCAATTTGCCGATCTCCATTCACGAACTGCTCTATCCCCTGCTGCAGGCTTACGATTCGGTTGCTCTCGAAGCCGATGTCGAGCTGGGCGCCACCGAACAGAAATTCAATCTGCTCGTGGGCCGCGACATCCAGCGCGAATACGGACAATCCTCGCAGGTGGCGCTGACCATGCCGATTCTGGTCGGGCTCGACGGCCGGCGCAAGATGTCGAAGTCGCTCGGCAATTACGTGGGCATTACTGAAGCGCCCTCGACCATGTTCGGCAAGCTGATGTCGCTCTCGGACGACATGATGTGGCCCTATTTCGACCTGCTGACCGACCACACGCCCCAGGAAGTCGCCGCGCTCGCTGCCAGCGTAAAATCCGGCGCGGCGCACCCGATGGACGTAAAGATGTCGCTGGCGCAGGAAATTATCGCCGGATTCCACGGCGCAGAGGCGGCGGCAAAAGCCGCTGCGGAATTTCAGCGCATTTTCCGCGATCGCGAAGCCCCGGAAGAATCGCCGGTGCGTAAGATTTCGCGAGGGCCGGCGAAGCGCCTCACCGCGTTGCTGGTGGAATGGGAATTGACCCCTTCCCGCAGCGAAGCCGATCGCCTGGTCAAGCAAGGCGGAGTGGAACTGGACGGCGAACGCGTCTCCGACGTGAAGAAAGACGTGGATCTCGCAACGCCGCGCGAATTTCTGGTCCGCGCGGGTAAAAAGAAATTCCTCCGCATCGTTGTGGAATAAATTTCCCTTATCTCGCCGGCCGATCCACGCTCACCTGCTGCGTTTCCTCCTGCGCCGGATAGACCGCGCTGAAAATCAACGCCGTGACGCCCACCACGGCGAACGCCATGACGCTGCCTTCGGGACCCACGGTTCCGCCGGTGAGCCAAGCCGGGCCGTGGAACGAGGAGTTCAGCAAATGTCCCGGCGCGACGATGCCGCTGTTGGGCACCGAAAAAAGAAACGTTTCGCCCCAATCAAACGCGGCGTGCAGTCCCACCGCAAACCACAGATTTCCCGTGCGCCGCAGCGTCAGGCAAAAAAACATTCCGATGACGAACACGCTGAGCGCGCCCACTTTATCTTCCCCGCTATTGGCGAGGTGGAGCAGGCCAAACGCCGCGGACAGCGAGATGGCCGCGGGCCAGAATTCGATTCCGGTGGCCAGCGTGAACTGCGTATAGCCGCGAAACACAAACTCCTCGAAGAAGCCTACGCAGAGAAAAACCAGGCCCCACAGCGCCGCATAGCTCCACACCGCCGCCCCGTGCAGGGCGAGATCGCCGAAGGAGAATCCACCCAGCAGCCGGATCAGGAAAATCGTCGCCGTGATCATCACAAAGCCCCAGGCGATGCCCTGCCAGAAGCGTGCGCCGAATGCGGCGGCGCCCGGCAATCCGTAAACGCCGAAGGGCCGGCCCTCCAGCAACTTCATAACCGCCGCGGCCCCCAGTGCCGCGGCCATTCCGATGCCCTCCTGGATCAGCAGGGCCGTGGCCGTAATTTCCGTGCGTGTGACGTGGGGAAAATGCAGGGCCATCGCCAGGAAGGTTCCCGCCGACGCGAAAAACACAAAGAACAATATGTATATGACCAGCCGCCAACCGGCGCGCATTTCGCGCTCGTTCCAAAAAATCGTTTCCGCACCACTCAGCGGGCGCCGGGGAGGCGCAAGCGGAGGACGCGGGGTTTCCGGGCTTCCGAGATCGGGTTGAAACGTCACGGTTTCACTCCGGTTCGCCGTGTTCGGCGTAGCGTTTCAGGCGTGCGAGATAATCCTGGTTGCGCCGGGCCACGGCGTGGCGCGTCACCAGCCAGTCCACCCCTTTACCGATGAGGCCGGGCATTTTGTAGTCGCTGATCATTCGCAGATGCGTCCGCGCCATTGTCTTTGGCGCGTTTGTTCCAGACGAGCCGGACGGCGGCGCGTTCACCGGCGGGAAGAGTTCCCAGCGTTCCAGGCCCTTCACGCCGTAGCGATCTTCGAACCGCCATTCGAACAGCCGCGCCGGTTGCAGCGCCGTGACCACGGCCGTGTGCGAAACCCCTCGTTTGCCCAGATGCCCGGTGACGCGCACCTTCTGCGACACCGCGAAGTCCGAAGCGCCACCCTGCACTTCAAAACACGCTTCCATGTCCGCGCCGTACCAATAAGGCATCCGCTGCGGCACGAAAAACGCAAACACCAGTTCTGCGGGAGCGGCGATCTGCACCGAGGTTTCGATCCGCGCCATGACAGCGGGCGCTACTTTATCATGAGCGAGGGGCGGGAAATTGGTTGTCGAACATAAATCCGCAAGGGCAATTTGATGTAAGCTCACAAGGCGTGGCAGGCGCGAATGGTAAAATTGAGTTTCCTGACCTGTTTGCGGAGAATCACATGACAAAATTGGTGGCGCATTGGGTATTAAGCGCGCTGTGCCTGCTGCTGGTAGCGCGATTCGTGCCGGGTATCTTCGTGAGGGGTTTCGGCACGGCGCTTTTCGCAGCGGTAATCATCGGGCTGGTCAACGGCACGCTCGGCACCGTTCTGAAGGTTGTGACGTTTCCCCTTACAGTCCTCAGCTTCGGCATTTTCTGGCTGGTGATTAACGCGCTCATGCTTAAGCTCGCGGCGCTGCTCGTGCCCGGATTCCAGGTGCTCGGCTGGTGGCCCGCGTTCTGGGGAGGGATTGTCCTGAGCCTTCTGAACATGACGGTCCGGCAGGTCCTAAACAAATCCGGCGAATAAATCAGGGACAAGCAGGGGCCATCAGGGAAAAGATATTTCAGCAATGGGCAATTCTCGGGGACCATCGGGCGCAGGGATCATCGGAAAACAGCAAGCCGTCTTGCGCGCGCCTGATTCTCAGGCGGCAAGATGCTTGAAACGCCGGAACTCCACCGGGCGGGGTTGCTGGCCTCAGCAACCCCGCCACCGTGGAGACGATGCGTTACGATTGCGACTACTTCTTTTCGGACCCAGGCTGCGCAACCTCAGGCTGCGGCCCTAGGACCTTCACGAGGGCTTGGTAGGCGCACTGCTCGTCTTGATCTCCGCCGCCCACGCCAACCGCGCCAATCATTTGACCGTCCACCACGATCGGCAGACCGCCCGGAACGAAGTAGTAGGACAGACCTTTATCCCTGCCGAGGTCCATCCGAATCGCCCGGCCATCCAGGGTTTTAAAACGCCGGCCGACAGCACCCGATGACGAACGTGCATACAGGGCCGTCTTGGCCTTCATTAACCCGGTCTCAATGGCGATCGGAAGCGCTCCGTCCATCGCGTGGGCATCCACAACCTCGCCGGTCGGTGTAAGCACATATACCACGACGCTGTGATTTCCCGGCTCGGCCTTGGTATACGCCACGCACGCATCCACAATGGCTCGGGCGGTATCCGCGTTGATGGCCGCCTTGACCAATGTCCGCTGCGCGGTCACATCGGAAACCGTTACCTTATCGAAGGGAGCGGCCTTATCACCCTGGGCCCAAGCATTGGTATTTCCCACCGCGAATGTCGCCAAAGCCAGCCCCACAATTACCGCCGTGCGAAATAATCCTGACTGTTTCATCATGTTGTTTTATCCTCTCATCTCCTTGAGAATCTTGTGTATCACGGACGTTTTGCCCGCATTCCGGAAATGCCTGCTTGCCTGCACATAGAATTTCCGTTGGGGAAATCCCCAGTATCAGGGACTTTACACCCACACAGCACTGCTTTGCAAAATCCCGTTCTCGTCAAATGGATGAACAATTGCCAAGCAATTCTGCCAGATCAACGCGCCTTTCACGAGTTTAAAATTGACGGCCCGCGCCGCTACCGCCCTTCGCGGGAGCGACCATAGCCGCCGAAGTACCAGCGCGCTCCGATCGTGGTGTAGAGGCCATAGGGCCCGGCGGTGCCCAGATCGGCGAGACCCTGGTTGTGATTGTACTTTCCAAGCCAGTCCACCTGATGCTGGGTCACGCGAAATTCGAAATTTTTCGGCAATTCGAAGCCGAATCCCACCGAGCGTTCGAACGCAATCCCGTCCATCGACGCCGAGTATTTGAATTGGGGCACGTTGTTCCCGAAGGAAAACGTTGGCGTGAAAAACAGGAAGGCGTGCCGCGCCCAGGTCTTCCCGAAGGGCTGAACTTCCAGGTAGCCGCTCCAGAGGTAGCGCGCGTAGGCGTTGCAGGTAGAATTGGCGCCGCCGGCGCTTACGATGACCGACGACGACGGCGAGCAGCGGCCCAGGTCCGGCTCGTTGTGCGGCGGCGCGAAGGAAAAATCCACGTAGCCGCGCAGCCAGTGATGCGGAAAAAACATGCGGCCTTCGGGCACGCCCCAGGAAGACGGTCTGGGAGCAGGATCGGCCGGCGCTGCAGCGGTGGCCAGCGCCGCCGTCCCCGTAGCGTCCTGCGCGCGCGCCGAAATTGCCGCGATCGACAGGATCGCGGACACCAGCAACACGGTTTCCCTCATTCGGTTATTCAACTTAATTCTCCTTTTTCATTTTTGGCGGCACAGGGTTCCCGCGCGAGGCCGTTTTCACTTCACAAATGCGGGCGCGCGGCCCTGTGACCACGGATCGTACGTCTGCGCGAATCGTATGCGTTCATCCAGCGGCGGATGATTGTAAAACCAGAATTTCACGGCGGTCGAGGGATCGGGTTCTTCCAGATCCACTTCGCCCAGCACCTGGAACGCATGCGCCGCAACCACCGGCGCGTCAGGCACAATTCCGTGAATCACTTCCAGGCCGTACTCGTCGGCCTGATGCTCCAGGTGGCGGCCGTAAGCGTTCGAAATGGGCGTGAACAGGAATCCAAACACCGTGAGCAGCAGGATGAGCACGGGCAGCACCGCGAGATCGTCCTGGCCGTGTATGGACCAGGCGGGGCCCCAGCGCGCCAGCATCCAGTGCAGCAGCCGGAAGGCAAGGTAGAGAAATGCCAGGAGCACGGCGCAGGAAAACAGGATGCCGTCGCGCACGTGTCCCAAAACGTAGTGGCCCATTTCATGGCCGAAGACGAAGAGGATTTCGTCCTCCGTCATGCGCCGGATCGAAGTATCCCAGACCACCACGCGCCGGGTGGCGCCCAGTCCGGAGACATAGGCGTTCACCGCCTTCAATTTCGAGCTGGCATTCATCTCGAATATGCGGCTCTGCGGAATTTCCAGGCCCGCGCGTCCGGCCACCTGCTCGATCCGCTCGGCCAGATGCGGCTGAACCGTCGCCAGCGGAGTGAACTTGTAGAACCACGGCTCGATAATCAAAGGCTCAACAACCGCGCCCAGAACGATCAGCGGGACGGCAATCAACCAGAAATAAAACCACCACCTTCGCGGAAACTGGCGAATCGCCGCGAACAGAATCCAGACCATTACCACCCCAATCGTCACCACCACCGCTTCGCCTTTGGTCCAATCCACCAGCCAGGATTCCCATCCCTGGATCGATTGCTGATATTTCACGGCGAGATGGTGGCTCCACATCGCCGCGGGTAAGCTCAAGACGTCGATGGTCAGCAGCAGGAGCGGCGCAAAAATGATGGCTTGCCCGAAATGGCTATCGCCCGCCAGCGCCGCCCAATCGCGATAGCGGGGCGCCACGCGAAGCTGCAGGAGCAGGATGAGTACGAGGACACTGTAGGCGACATCCAGAAAATAGAGTTCATGGCGCGCGCGGGCGTAGGCGATGGCCAGCGCCGCCTGCGCCGGGGATAGCGTATAGCCCTGCACTTGCCCTGCCGGCGGTGGCGTCGCCGGCACCGCAGCGGGCGCGGATGTCTGCGGCGGCAAAGTCGCGGAAGACGCCGGCTGCTGCGCGTGGCTGGCCGGCGAAATGGCCAGCCCTGCGGCAAACAAAAAGAGGAATGCCGTAAAAAATGCGGCGATGCGGAACCTTCGACGATTCACTCGTGTCCCCCGGCGATGCCGCTCCGGCGGAGACGACCCGCGGCGCGGCGCGCGGAGTATGATGCAAGCGGCGGCGCGTGCGCAAGTGCGCCCTGCAATTCGCGCTCCCCTTACAACCAAAATGATTGGCCACTAATTGGGATGCGGCGTTTTCAGCGCGTAGTTGCGGATGGCGCCTCCGGTGGCGACTCCAAAATGAATGGCCGAAGTCCAGCGCTCCAGCCGGTGATGTCCGGTGCGATGAAATAAATACGCCACACCGATGGATGCCGCCGTGGCCGCCGCCTCGATCCCGCCGAACAGCGGATGGTTGTCCACAATCGAGTTGGTCAGAAAGATTTCGTTAATGCCGCGGCGGCGGAGATTCAGCGTCGAGGCATAGTCGAGGGCGCGCCCCGCGCCAACCGCAGAAAAGAGCAGCACGTTTTCCCGGTCCCAGAAGCGATGCGCCGTTTGCGGGTTTGCCGCAGGACTTGCGCCGGGCGGTGTCTGCGGCGCTGTTTGCGTTGCCGTCTTCGGCGCAGGGCGCGGTTCAGCCGGCTCTTGCGCGCGTGCGCACGACACCGCCGCCGCAAACAGCGCCGTCAGGCACGCCAGGCAGACAATCCTTCGCATTCGAGTTCGCATCCGAAACCTGCCGGCCCTTTCACCGCGCGATTCTGCGCCGGAAACACAGATTGTGGTCATGCACGGAAAGGTTGTAAAGGGCGAGCGCATTTTTCGCGGAATTTTTTCCGGGGATGTCCCGCCGGCGGCAGCGGCGCGCGCACCCGTCTGCAATCGTACCACTAGGAATAGTATCTTTCCTATTGACACCACAAGTCACCCGGCGCAAAATTTCCGCAAGTTTTTCCGATCATTTTCCTGTTCAGGGGACTGCAGCGGAAAAGCTCGCGCGTCAATCCATGAGGGGGGAAAACGTGCAGTATTTGCCTGGTTGGACTGTGCAATGCATCAATCCGGAGTGCGCGGCTCGCGGCCACTGGCTGCGCGCAGGCGCCTCCGGTGGGGACCTCTGCAGCAACTGCAGCGCGCCGCTTCACAATGTGCCGCCTCCGCTCGGCCCGCGCATGCGGATGCGTCCCCGCTCGCTGGGCAGTTACCGTCCGTCGGGACGTCCTACCGGACGCCCGCGGTAACCGTCCCAGCCGAGCACTTGGGCCCGCTCGTCCCGGCGCACGACCGGGACGAGCCGCCCCCGCAAACCTCTTCCCTGTGAAATTTCCTGTAAAACAATTTCCGGAAATTGTAACGGCAAGCGGAAAGCTTCTTTCCGCACAGGCCTGGGAGTCCGTGAATGTTGCACTAGGGACACACGAAACGCCGCAGGGAAAACCCGCGCCACTCGGTCTTCGTTGACAGGATCGGCCTGAAAATGGGGAGAGCGGCCGGCGGGGGAGCCGGCCGCTCAGGGCTTGGGTCAGTTCTCGGAAGGAGCAGTGTGGACAGAACTATCGAGATCGGTTAGGAGAGCCGGTCACACTCAAGAAAACCAGCGCGGCAAAAACCAAAACGCAAACCACCGGGGGGTCACTTGCGTCTTGTGTGCGTCTCGGGCCTATCCCAAAAGTCCCAACCACAAGACCATTCTGCAAGCAGCCCCCGCCCGCGTCCATGAGACAACGGTTACATTCGCACCGGTACGAGAGTACCGCCCTGCGATTCGTTACACGCCCAGGTCTGGGATATTTTCCACGGCGTCGTTGAAACGGTTGGTGAAATTGGCGGTACAAATCACCAGCGTCAGCTCGACGATCTGGCCTTCATCGAAAAATTTGTGAAGTTCCTCGAGCTGCGGGCCGCGGATTCCGGATGCGCCGCGCGTCACGCGGTCGGCATAGAGAATCGTCGCTTTTTCCTTCTCGTCGAACAGATGGCTGCGCGTGTAAAACGGGAGCGCGGCGATTTGTTCCGGCGTGACCCCGGCGCGCTTGGAGGACGCGATGTGCGCGCGGGTGCAGTATTCGCAGCCGTTCACCATGGACGCGCGCAGGTAGGCGAGCTCTTTGTACTTCGCCTCCACTGTGCCGCGATTCACGATCGCGGCATACAAGGGAAGAAAGGTGTTCAGCACGTCCGGCCGGTGGGCCATGGCCGCGAAAAGGTTCGGAACTTTTCCGGATCGCGCGGACAGCTTGTCGAACGCCGCGTGCACTTCCGGCGCGGCGTGTTCCTTGGTCAAAGGTTTTACAACTCCCATTCTCGATCTCCTTTTTCGTTCGCTCGCACGAGCGTCTTTTGAAGAAAATCAGTCTAGCAGGCCAAAGAAAAATCGTGAAATGCAGCGGGCCGTCCGGAAGGGATCCCTGTTGCGATGCAAGACAGCCGGGAGCGGCTGTGCTGCAAAATCCGGCGCGGACCAGCGGGGACGGCGATGCACAGGCCCTTCTGCCCGATTGATTCGGCGCAAAAGGGGCGGATTTCAAACGGAAACCGTTCCCATACCATCCACTTCTATTGAACGCCCTGCATGCCGCGTGTTAGCCTAAGAATAGTCATACCCTTCCGAACCGTTCGCGGAAGAATTATTCTGCTCGCCGTGATCGGTCACCAAGAACGGTGGATCGCCCATGGCGTCTCCCGTACGACAATTCGACGCGGTCGCCGACCAGGAACGCCTGCTCGACGTGGTGCGCGAGCTTGTCTGCGAGCTGGGCCGGCAGTCCTCGCTGGCTTCGGTTTCTCCCGCGGCGCACCTGGACAAGGAACTGGGGCTCGGCAGCCTGGAACGCGTGGAATTGCTGCTGCGGCTGGAAAAATCCTTCGGCACGCGCCTCCAGGAAAGCGTTCTGGCCGAAGCCGACACGGTCCAGGATTTGATTTCCGCACTGGCGGTTTCCAACGGGTCGTCCGCCGCCTCAACGCCGCGCGCGGAAGTCATCGAGCGCGCTCCCAGGATTTCCTCGACTGGTTTGGCGGAGGGAATTCCCGCCGCGGAAACCTTTCAGGACGTGTTGCGCCTTCGCGGCCGCGCCGCTCACGGGGCGGCGCAAACGCACCTGATTTTTTACGAAGATGAAGGAGAAAGTCCCGCGCTCACGTTCGGCGAACTTTTTGAAGGCGCCGAGCGCGTGGCGGCGGACCTGGCGCAGCGCGGGATCGGGCGCGGCGACCGCGTGGCGCTGATGCTGCCGACGTCGCGCGAATTTTTTCTCACCTTTGCGGGCACGCTGCTCGCCGGGGCGACACCGGTACCGATCTATCCGCCGTTTCGCGCCGATCGAATCGCGGAATACGCAGCGCGGCAATCGGCAATCCTGGCAAACGCAGGGGCGCGCCTGCTGGTGACGTTCCGCGAAGCGGCCGGGGTGGCCAATCTCATCAAACCCCGTGTGCCGTCGCTGGAAGGCGTCGTCACCGCCGAAGCGCTGGTCCAGTCGCGCGCGGCGGCCCCGCTGGGAACGCAGGTGCACTCGCGCGCCGATGACCTGGCGCTGCTGCAATACACCTCCGGGTCCACGGGCAATCCCAAGGGCGTGATGCTGACGCACGCCAATCTACTGGCCAACGTGCGCGCAATCGGCGAGGCGCTGGCGCTGCGTTCCGACGATGTGGGCGTGAGCTGGCTGCCGCTGTACCACGACATGGGGCTGATCGGCGCCTGGCTCATGCCTCTCTATTTTGGTTTGCCCGTGGCCGTGCTTTCACCACTCGCATTTTTATCGCGGCCCGCGCGCTGGCTGCGCGCGTTTCACCGCTGCCGCGGCACAGTGGGAGCGGCGCCGAATTTTGCGTACGAACTGGCCACGGCAAAAGTTTCCGACGAGGAAATGAAGGATATCGATCTGAGTTCGTGGCGCGCGGCGCTGAACGGCGCGGAGCCCGTCCTTCCGGCCACGCTGGACCGCTTCGCGGCGCGATTCGCATGTTGCGGATTTCACCGCGAAACGCTGCTGCCCGTCTATGGCCTGGCGGAAGCTTCCCTGGCCGTCACGATCCCGCCGGTGGGACGCGGGACGCGCGTGGACCACCTCGACCGCGACGCGTTTACGCAGCAAGGACGCGCCGTGCCGGCGCCTCCCGATGCTTCGGGGCACAGTTCCTCGGAGGAAAATACGAATGTGATTTCGTTCGTCTCGGTGGGCCGGCCGATTCCGCGGCATGAAGTGCGCATTGCGAACGACAGCGGGGAGGATGCCGGAGAACGCGTGGAAGGGCAACTCTGGTTTCGCGGCCCCTCGGCCACGCAGGGCTACTTTCAAAATGAGGCTGCAACGTCGGCATTGTTTCCGCGGGGCGCAGAGGCCGGGTGGGTGAATACCGGCGACCGCGCGTACCGCGCCGAAGGCGAGATCTACATCACCGGCCGCGTGAAGGACATCATCATTCATGCCGGGCACAACCTGTATCCGCACGAAATCGAGGACGCCGTGGCGCATGCGGCGGGTGTGCGCAAGGGCTGCGTCGTTGCGTTTGGCGCGGCCGATCCCAAGACCGGCACGGAGCGGCTGGTGATTGTCGCGGAGACACGCGCGCATGAACCGGGATCGCACGCGCAAATCGCGCAGGCCATCACGGCGCAGGTGGTGGAGCGCATTGGCGTGCCCCCGGACGTGGTCGAAGTCGTTCCGCCGCATGCAATTCCAAAAACGTCGAGCGGAAAACTGCGGCATCACGAAACAAAAAGGCTCTTTCTTTCCGGAAAGCTGGGTACCCAGGCTCCACCGGTGTGGTTGCAGGTCGTGCGTCTGGCCGCGGCATCCAGCGGCGGGCGTATCCGCGGCGCGCTGCGGCGCGCGGCCGAGGTTGTCTACGGGTGTTATGCCATCGCGATGTTCGCGGCGCTGCTTTTTCCTACGTGGCTGCTGGTGCTGCTTGCGCCTTCGCGGAAATCCGCGGCGCGCATCACGAACGCGGCGCTGCGCGTCTATTTGAAGCTTGCGGGCTGGCGCGTGCGCGTGCAGGGCCGCGAAAACCTGAAGGGAACCGCGCCGTGCATGTTCGTCGCGAATCATACAAGTTACGCGGATATTCTGGTGCTGATGGCCGCGCTTGGCATGGATTATCATTTCGTGGCCAAGGGCGAGGTGCGATCCATGCCGTTTTTCCGCACCTTTCTTCGCAAGCTCGGACATTTCTCGTTTAACCGGGAAGATTCGCAGGCGCGCTTGCAGCAGGCGGAAGAAATCGAGCAAACGCTGCGCCGCGGCGAATCGGTTTTCGTTTTTCCCGAGGGCACGTTCAGCGCGCAGGCCGGCGTAAGGCCGTTTCATCTGGGCGCGTTCAAGGCCGCCATCGCGGCAGAGCGGCCCATCGTTCCCATCGCGCTGGCTGGCACCCGCCAGGTGCTGCGCGACTACACCTGGCTCCCGCGTCGCGCACCGATCTCTATCACCATCTGCCCGCCGATTCTTCCACTATCCGACGCGTCGGATTGGAAGGAAATCGTGCGTGTCCGCGATGCGGCGCGCAACACGATCGCGCGTTTCGCGGGCGAATCCCTGCTGTAACTTCTGTTTCCACGGGCGCCATTGCACCCTCATAGGGCAGCTCAAAATTCATTTGCGAAGGTCCCTGCACACCCCGGCCAAGGCATGTTTTCGCCGCACTTATTCGCTAACACGCTTGCAATCAGCAACTTAACATAATTTTACCTTGCTGCACCCTTCACACACCCCCGCGCATCAAACCATTGCTTCAAGTTTTTTTGGGCTCGAAGGCGAGGATTAAAAGGTCATGAGTCTACACTCGAAAGAAGCTGTTGGGGTTCGCTACACAGGATGGGCCGCGCTAGGCCGGGATCCGCAGGAGGACATGGTGGAGTACAAGTGTCCCTATTGCGGGGAGCGCGGCACAAAAGTAGCGCGACGCACCCACGATCAGTATCACTTTACCGACGGGTTTCTACAGGATCTGCAAGGGGAAATGGCTGCCTGCCACGCTTGCCGCCATTCCTTGCGGATCGTTCCTGTCGTAATGGTGCACGACCAGGATGAGAAACGCCGGTTTGAAGGCATGTTCTCGGACGATCTGGTTACATCTTCAAATTAAATTCGCTTGGGATTTGCACGGAAGCAAGAACGGGCCGGCCGCAGCAGCGGCTGGCCCGTTCTCATTTCTATCGCCGGTGGATGCAGCGCCTTACTGCAGCAGCGAGTCCGGCTCCATATGGTGCATCTCCAGGCCGTTCCGCACGCGCTCGAAGGCCTGGTCCACGGTGTCCGCGAATTCCAGCAAGCCATACTCGTGCCGGTTGATCGTGCCGCAGCGCAGCATGTGCTTCCAATCGAGCACGTGGTCCCAATACTTGCGCCCGTAAATCAGGATCAGATTGCGGCGCTGCAATTTTCCGGTCTGCATCAGCGTGAGCATCTCCCATAGCTCGTCCATCGTGCCGAAGCCGCCGGGAAATATGATCAGCGCCTTGGCCAGCTGCGCGAACCACAGTTTGCGCATGAAAAAGTAGTGGAACATGAAACTCAGCTCGGGACTGATGTAGTCATTGGGGCGCTGTTCGTGAGGCAATTGAATGCTCAGGCCGATGGACTTTCCTCCCGCTTCGCAAGCGCCCCGGTTGGCCGCCTCCATGATGCCAGGACCGCCGCCAGAACAGATCACGAAGCGCCGCGGATGATCCCCGAGAGACATCGCCCAGCTTGTTATCCGCCGGGAAAGCTCGCGAGCCTCCTCATAGTAGCGCGACATCTCGAGGGCTGCTTTCGCATCGCGCAGGTCCGTGCGATATTCCAGGGTGGAGTGGTTCCGCCTTCCTTTTCGAAGCTTGTGCAGGTGAGCCAAAGCCTGCTCGCGCGAGCGGACGCGCGCCGAGCCGAACATCACGATCGTGTCACCCACTTTCTCACGGCGAAGGCGTTCGAGCGGATCGATATACTCGGTCAGGATGCGCACGGGCCGCGCCGGCGCGCTCTCCATGAATATTGGATCGCGATAAGGCGGATCAATTTCCTTATGTTTGCGCCGCGAGCTCATGAAACCTCCGTTTTTTTCCTTCCACAACCTGCCATTTTACGCACCCGCGTCAGGGAAACACCAGCAACGTGGGGGGCGTGTGCCATCTTTGCACTGCGGCTCGCCGAAGCCCCCCGTAACCGGTAACCGCATTTGCTCCGGCCAACACACAGGAGTAATTTTGCTTCCAATCAAGTAGACTGGAGGCATGACCTTGAGGCGAAGGTTCCTTGCAGGGCTTGCTGTACTGGCAGCTCTGGCCTTGTCCGCAACCCCTCCCGTGCGGGCGCAGGAAAGGCCGGGACCCATTGCGCCCAAGCCCGGCACAGTGGTGCAGCAAGCGCCGGAAACCGGGATTCGCGTCCGCGTCGCGCTGGTGAATGCGCCGGTGACCGTGCGCGATGCCAATCACAATCTGGTTCTTGACCTCAAAAAAGAAAATTTCCACTTATTTGATAACGGCGTCGAGCAGACGATCGAATCGTTTGACCTGGATGCGGAACCCCTCTCCGCCGTGCTGGTGTTTGAGACCAGCTCGCGCATCGCGCCATTGCTGCCCGCCGTCCGGAAGTCCGCGATCGTTTTCACGCAGACGGTGATTGGTCCGTCGGGCGACGCCGCAATCCTCGCCTACAACGACAGTGTGGATCGCCTGCTTGGCTTCACCGCGGACCATGAAAAAATCGAGAAGACGATTGCCAATTTGAAAACCGGAAGGCGAGGCACGCATCTGTACGACGCGCTCTCGGAAGCCGTGGGGCTGTTGCGGAAACGCGAACCTTCACGCCGGCGCGCGATTATCGTTGTCGGCGAAGCCCGGGATGCGGGGAGCGAGGAAAAACTTGGTGCGGTTCTGCGCGAGGCGCAGGCTTCCAACATCGTCATTTATACCGTGGGGCTCTCGACGACGGCCGCGGAGTTGCGTTCTCAACCTTCGCAATCCGGCCCGCAGCCCGCTACGCCTCCCGGAACGTTCGGGGCGCCGCCCTTCCCCGGCACCGCGCAGACGCCCACGAGCGAACAACAACGCTCCGGAAATATCGACCTGCTGGCCCTGGTGGAGTGGGCGGTGGAGCATGCGACCTCCGTCGTGAAAGATCATCCGCTCGAGGTCGCCACCGTCGCGACCGGCGGCATGTATCAATCCACGTTTCGCAATCGCTCGATCGAAAATGCGGTGGACGCCATTGGCGGCGAATTGAATGCGCAATACACGCTGACGTATCGCCCCACAAATTCCGACGCACCCGGCTATCACAAAATCAAGCTAACGGTGGACCGCCCCGGATTGACCGTGCGCACGCGCCCGGGCTACTTCCTGTCAGCAAAGTAATTTCTTCCCCACCGTTTCCGCGCGCGATACCCTTCGAGAAAATACGACAGGCGATTATCTTTGGAGCGAACCTGCTACTTCTTTTCTTCCGCGACCTCTGCGTCTTCCAGGATGGACGCGGCGGCGGCGATTTTGTCGCCCTCTTCGAGGCGCAGCAAGTGCACGCCCTGGGTCGAGCGGCCGGCTTCGCGAATCTCATTCGCGTGGACGCGGATCACCTTGCCGTATTCGGTGATGATCATGACATCGGACTCCTCGGTCACCTGTAGCGCCGCGACCACCTTGCCGTTACGGTCGGTGGTCTTCAAATTGATTACCCCTTTGCCGCCGCGGGAAGTGATGCGGTACTCGGCCAGCGGCGTGCGCTTGCCGAATCCTTTTTCCGAGACGGTCAGCATCAGCGAGGTGAGCGAATCCTTGATCGCCTCGTTCTCGATCTCATCGAGGTTCTGCGTTTCCAGCTTGGTTTCCTTCTTGATGATTTCGAAGTCGGGCTGCACCGGCTCCATGCCCACCAGGTAATCGCCCTTGGCGAGGTCCATGCCGTTCACGCCTCCGGCGTTGCGCCCCATCGAGCGCACTTCGGTTTCGCGGAACAGGTTGGCCTGGCCGTTGTGGCTGGCGAGGAAAATCATCTGCTTGCCGTCGGTGAGGTGCGCACCGATCAGTTCATCGTCTTTTCCGAGGTTGATGGCGATGATTCCGGTCGAGCGCGGATTGGAAAACTCGGACAGCGCCGTCTTCTTCACGGTGCCCTCGCGCGTCGCCAGGAAAATGAAAGTGCCTTCCTGTTCGAGGTTCGTCGCCGCAACGACCGCGGTGAGGTGCTCGTCTTCCTGGAACTTCACCAGGCTGGAAATCGCCTTGCCGCGCGTGGCCGCCGCGGCCTCGGGGATTTCGTACACCTTGAGCCAGTAGACGCGGCCCTTGGAACTGAACAGCAGGATGTAACTGTGCGCCGAGGCGATGAACAAATGCTCGACGAAATCTTCCTCGCGCGTTTTCGCGCCGATGCGCCCCTTGCCGCCACGCGACTGGTGCCGGTACACGTCCACCGGCGTGCGCTTGATGTAGCCCGCGTGGCTGACGGTGATCGCCATGTCCACGTTGGCGATCAAGTCTTCCAGCTTGATCTCCTCGACGTTTCCGACGATCTCGGTGCGGCGCGGGTCGGCAAAGGTTTTCTGGACCTCGCGCAACTCGGTGATGATCACGCCCTTCAACTTCTTCTCGCTCGCCAGGATTTCCTTGAGCTCGGCAATGTACGCGCGAATGTCGGCCAGCTCCTTCAGGATTTCGCCGACCGAAAGCCGCGTCAGCCTGTGCAATTGCAATTCCAGGATGGCGTCGATCTGAGCGTAACTCAACCCCGTTCCAGTTTCCGCTGGAAGATCGCTTCGCCCGGCCGTGCCTTCGGGCAGGCCATACTTCTTCCGATTGAGCTTAATGCCTTTGAGCGTTTCCGTTTTCTCGCCGGCGCCCAGTATCTTGACGCTTTTATTTTCAAAAAACTCGTGCAAATTCTCTCGAGCGTTCGCCCGGCTGGATGAGCCTCGAATAATCCTGATCACGCTGTCGACGTGGTCGAGCGCGATGTGGTAGCCGATTAAAATGTGTTCCCGGGTTTCGGCCTTGCGCAGATCGAATTGCGTGCGGCGGCGCACGACTTCGACGCGGTGCTCGATGAATAGCTTCAGCAGCGGCAGCAGGCCCAGTTCGCGCGGCTGCCCGTTCACGATCGCGAGCAGGATCATGCCGAACGATTCCTGCATCTGGGTGAGCTTGAACAGGTGGTTCAGAATAATCTTGGGCTCTTCGCCGCGCTTCACTTCGATAACAATCCGCATGCCTTCCCGGTCGGACTCGTCACGCACGTCGGAGATGCCTTCGATTTTTTTAATCTGCACCAACTCGGCGATGCGCTCGATCAGGCGCGATTTGTTCACCTGGTACGGAATCTCGGTGATGACGATACTCTCGCGGTCCTTGCCAAACGTTTCGATCGCGGCCTTCGCGCGCATGATGAAGCTGCCGCGCCCCGTTTTGTAGGCCTTCACGATGCCATCGCTTCCGGAAATGTACCCGGCGGTCGGAAAATCCGGCCCGGGAACAATTTTCATGATCTCTTTCAGCGGGGTGTCCGGCTTTTCGATCAGCAGCACGGTGGCGTCAATGATCTCGCCCAGGTTGTGCGGAGGGATGTTGGTCGCCATGCCGACGGCGATGCCGCTTGCGCCGTTAATCAGCAGGTTCGGGATCCTCGACGGCAGCACGACCGGTTCTTCGCGCGTCTGATCGAAGTTGGGAATGAAGTCCACCGTCTCTTTTTCGAGATCGGCGAGAATTTCCTCGGAAATCTTCGCCAGGCGAGCTTCGGTGTACCGCATCGCCGCGGGCGGATCCCCGTCCACCGAGCCGTAGTTCCCCTGCCCATCGATCAGCGGGTAGCGCATGTTGAACGACTGCGCGAGGCGAACCAGCGTGGGGTAAATGACGGCTTCGCCGTGCGGGTGGTAATTGCCGGAGGTGTCGCCGCAGATCTTCGCGCACTTGCGGTAGCCGCGATTCGACGCCAGGCCCAGATCGTTCATCGCGACCAGGATGCGCCGCTGCACGGGCTTCAGGCCGTCGCGCACGTCGGGAATCGCGCGCGCCACGATCACGCTCATTGCGTAATCGAGGTACGACTTCTTCATCTCGGCCTCAATTTCGACCGGAATCATATGCGCTAGCTTGGGTTCATCCGCCATCGTTTCGTCCTCGATATACTGCTGTAGCGCCCGCCTTCCGGCGGGCAACTTTAGAAATTAAATTGCTCCCATGCCCGATTGGATCGGGCATTACAAGGAATGCAGGCAGCGCAGGGCCGGCGGGCGGTGCCACAAGACCACCGTCAGGGTTGCCGCGGTGCCCGCTGCGCGATGTAATCCTTTACCCCGTCAAATGCCGCCGAAGCGTTGAGAAATCGCATGGGCCCAAAATGCGCTTCCAGTTCCATGACCAACGCGGCGCTCTCGGCGGCGCTCGCACATTCGACAGCCACTCCGCGGACACTGTCCGGTGCCGAGGTCGGCGTCGCGCGAAATTCCGAGCAGGCGAGTCCGCGCAGCCCCGGCAATGTCGTCCAACTTATTTGGTAGAACATTTTTCCAAGCACGTTTCCGTGGTCATGAATCCCATGGTTATGAATATGTTCGCGAGCCCCAGCCAGGTCCATGCCCTCAGCAATCTCTTCGGTCTCAGCCAACCTCATTGGCCGAAGCATGTTTTGTGGGGCGCGGCTTCAGCCGCGACATCCGCTTGCAAAGAAGTCTCTTCAAAATGCGCGCGTGTCATTCTTAGCATTGCTCATTTAACGCTGCTTATCGCTGCATGGAACCCACCGCTTCACGCGCCCCGCGACCCAACACACAAACCCTGCCAAAACTCAGATATCCAGATTCACGACTTCCAGCGCATTCTCCTCGATGAATTTTCTTCGGCTCTCGACATTCTCGCCCATGAGCGTCGAGAAAATTTCCTCGGCGGCGGCGGCGTCATCGAGCCGCACCTTGAGCAGCGTGCGCGTCTCGGCATTCATCGTAGTTTCCCAGAGCTGTTCGGGATTCATTTCGCCCAGGCCTTTGAAACGCGTGATAGTGAAATCTTTTTTGGCGTCGTCAAGCACATACGCGAGCACGTCGGATGCTGTTTCCTTCACCACCTTGTCGCCATTGCGCGTCACGGTGAAGGGTGGACGATCGAGCACGCTGATAGCCTTGGCCGAAGCGCGCAGGCGCTTGAATTCGGGGGTGGAGGCAAATGCCCAGTTGATTTTCTTGTCGCCAGGGCGCGCCGGGGTGCCCGGAATCACCAGGTCATAAAGACTGTGTTCCTCGTCGTAGGCAATCTTGGCGTTGAGGTTGAGCTTTGCCTTATCGATGGCTTTCAGCAGTTTCTCAAGGCCTTTCTCGTCCTCGAAATCCGTTTTCTTTTCAAGATCGCTGGCCGAGAGCAGGTCCACCAGCCGCGGCTCGCGCAGTTTTCGCGCCATTTTGGCCGCGGCCAGATCGTATTCCTGCACGCTCAACAGAAATTTCGTCAAGGCGGCGCCCTGCAGCGCGCCGCCCTCCTTGGGCTTCACAACGTGATCCTCGGTGGCGCGGGACATCAACTCGTGATTGAATTCGTCCTCATCGCGAATATAACGGTCCAACTTGCCGCGCTTCACCCGGTACAGGGGCGGTTGCGCGATGTAGATATGCTCACGCTTGATCAGTTCGGTCATATGACGAAAGAAAAACGTGAGCAGCAGCGTGCGGATGTGGCTGCCGTCCACGTCCGCGTCGGTCATTAGAATAATTTTGTGATAGCGGAGTTTCGCGGGATCGAAATCGTCCTTGCCAATGCCTGTGCCCAGGGCCGTGATGATGCAGCGGATTTCCTCGTGGCCCAACATCTTGTCGTAACGCGCTTTTTCGACGTTTAGGATTTTTCCCTTGAGCGGCAGGATCGCCTGATACTTGCGGTCGCGCCCTCCCTTAGCTGAACCGCCGGCCGATTCACCCTCAACGATAAACAGTTCACATCTCGCGGGATCGCGTTCCTGGCAGTCGGCCAATTTTCCCGGCAGGCCACTGGAATCCATCGCCGACTTGCGGCGCGTCAATTCGCGCGCCTTGCGGGCCGCTTCGCGAGCGCGCGCGGCTTCAATGCACTTGCCGACAATGCGGCGCGCCACCGTCGTGTGCTTGTCAAAATAGTCGCCGAGGCGTTCGTTGATGAACTGCTCGACGAATCCCTTGATGTCGCTGTTGAGTTTTCCCTTGGTCTGTCCTTCGAATTGCGGCTGCGGCAGCTTTACGGAAACGACGGCGACCAGTCCCTCGCGCACGTCGTCTCCGGTGATGGAGACTTCATCCTTCTGCCCCTTGAGCATGCCCGAGGAGGAAGCGAAATTGTTGATCGTGCGCGTCAGTGCGGAGCGGAAGCCGGAAAGATGCGTGCCGCCGTCCACCGTGTTGATGGTGTTGGCGAACGCAAACACGTTTTCCGTATAGCTGTCGTTGTATTGCAGGGCGATTTCGATTTCGACCGTATCTTTGGTTCCTTCCATGTATATAGGGGAATCGTGGAGCGCGTGTTTGCCTTTGTTCAAATGCTTGACGAACTCAGCGATGCCGCCGGAAAAACGGAACTCGGCGGACTTGTCGCTACGCTCGTCGGTCAGCGTGATCTTCAGGCCCTTGTTCAGGAAGGCGAGCTCTCGCAACCGTTGCGCGAGGATGTCATAGCTGTATTTATGGTTTTCGAAAATTCCAGGATCGGGGTGAAACGTGATCTTAGTCCCGGTCTTGCGTGTCTTTCCGGTCACTTTCAGCTTGTTTTTGGGTTTGCCTTCTTTGTAGGACTGCTCCCAGACTTCCCCATCGCGCCAGATTTCAAGTTCCAACTCATCGGCTAGCGCGTTGACCACAGAGACGCCGACGCCGTGCAGTCCGCCGGAAACTTTGTAGGTGTCGCTATCGAATTTTCCGCCGGCATGCAGCACAGTCATGACAACTTCGGCGGCAGGCCTTTTCTCCGTGGAGTGCATATCCACAGGAATACCGCGGCCGTTGTCTGTGACGGTGACACTGTTGTCCTCGTGAACCTCGACGTTGATTTCGTCGCAATGGCCCGCGAGCGCTTCGTCGACCGCATTGTCCACCACCTCCCAGACCAGGTGGTGCAACCCCTGCTCGCCCGTCGAACCAATGTACATGGCCGGGCGCTTACGCACCGCCTCCAGGCCGCCGAGCACTTTGATGGATGCCGCGTCGTAGCGGTGTTCCGAACCCTTGCCCACTACAACTGCTTTTTGTGCCATGTTGTGCGTACTCCTGCAAATTTAAAGGGGAAAGGCGTTGTTTTTCGTTTGTTCGGGCTCTCCGCCTAAACTCAAACCAAAATACCAGAGCCCACACTCGGTCGGTTCGACCGTCGCCTTACCCTGTGGTCCTCGGCGCCGTTCCTTGCCGGAACTCGAAGGGTTTTTCAGCTCCATCCCGTCCGGATTCCATTACGGAAGCGGACGTGGCGAAGACTTCTTTCCTCCAGGCGCCCAGCGTCCCGCATGCTCACCCCAAGCCGCCTGCGCGGGGAGGGCTCTCGCGCAAGCATGCATATCCAAGGCGCTGCCAGCCTGGCCGACGTGCCGTACTGGAGAAAATCAATCAATATAGAATGTCAGTACAATAAAGATGAATACCGCAAATCGGCCATTTTCTCAAGCCAAATTTCCCACACCAATAACTTATATGTGGTTTGTTTTCAATAAGATGTGTTGATTTGTGGCGCGGTAAATTCTAGCTATAGGCAGGGTTTGTGAACAATGTGTATATATTTATCTTATAGTAATCATATAAAATCAAATGCGCATGGGCATGATGACGTAGCGGTAGCGGTAGGCCTCGTCGGTGAGGGGCCGCATCTGCCCGGCGGATTGTTCGTCCTTGAGTTCCAGGCTGATGGGGCCGTCGGAAGCGGCGCCCAGAAAATCCAGCATGTATTGCGCGTTGAAGCCGATCGCCAGCGGCTCCCCCGTGTATTCTTTTTCCAGCGTTTCCTTTGCTTCGCCGTATTCCGGGCTGGACGCTGAAATTTCGATGCCTTCCTTGCTGACGGAAAGTTTTACGGCGTGCGAGCGTGTATCGGCGAGCTGCGCGACGCGCTTTACAGCGTCATTCAATTCGTTACGTTCTATGACCACGTGTTTGTTGTTTTCGCGGGGCAGCACGGCTTCGTAATTCGGAAATTGCCCGGTGAGCATCCGAGAAATCAGCAACCGCCCACCGACGCGGAAGAAGAGATGGCTTTCGTCCAGGGCGAATTCAATCTGGCCGTCCTCGCCTGCATCGTTTGCCAGCCGCTGCACTTCAATCAGCGCTTTTTTCGGAACCAGTGGGCGAACTTCCCGTGTCAGTCCCTCAAACTTGTGATCAATGTCCGCTACGGCCAACCGGTGGCCATCGGTGGCCACCATGGCGATGGTGTCCGGCTTGAGCAGGAGCAGCGCTCCATTCAGCGTATAGCGTGATTCTTCATTAGAAATCGCAAAAGCCGTCTTTGAGATCAGGGAAGATAGGATTTTTGCCGGAATCTTTACCAGGGGGTGGGGAAATTCCGGGATGGCCGGAAAATTATCCTTGGCCATTCCGACCATCTTGTAGGTCTTGCGGTCGGCAAGGATCTGAACCCAATGGTTTTCCAGTAATTTGAAGCGGATTTCGCCTTCCGGAAGCAGTCGCACCAACTCCAGCAGCTTTTTCGCAGGGATCGTTCCGGAACCTTCCTTTTTGACCTTCGCTTCGCACGAAGTGCGGATGGAGAGCTCGAGATCGGTGGCCGTGAGCGTCACGCGATTGCCGGCGGCTTCACACAGGATGTTGCCGAGAATCGGGATGGTGGTCTTTCGCTCGACAACACCCTGCGTCAGGCTCAACTCCTGGAGCAGGTCGTACTTCTTCACACTGAATTCCATCGCGAGATTTCCTCCGCCGGACAGTAAGAAATAGACTGCTTTTACGAAGGGCTACTTTACCCTGTTTTAATGTATGTATAAAGATCGTAGTAGTAGCCGTCACTGTGGAAATGAGGAAAACGCGCATATATACAGACAGGGATGCGTTTGCCCTGTGCAGGAGCCGGCCTCGAAATTGAGGATTGAGTGGATAAATAGCGCCGCCGCAGCCAAAACGCCGGATCCCCCCAGATATCATTCACAGGTCTTTTCGATATTGCACAGAACCTGCACAGCCTCTTCCGCAGCATTTCAACAGGGGTTTGACTAGGACACGCTTCAGCCTATTTGCCTTTGGCGTCCCCAAATTAAAGCAGACCAACTGAAAAACCGTCCAAACATCCGTAAACGCAAACGCCCCAGCGAAAGCCGGGGCGTTTGAAAAATACGGAAACGGGAACGGTCTACCCGAACGAGTCCATTAATTTATTGATCGTCCGGTTCAGGTCTTTGTCGTTCCGGCGCAGGGCATCGATCTTGTTGATGGAGTGCAGGACGGTCGTATGGTGCTTGCCGCCGAATTGCCGGCCGATTTCCGGCAGGGACGCGGAGGTCAACTGCTTCACCAGGTACATCGCAATCTGCCGCGGAAACGCTATGGCCTTTGTGTTCGAGCGGACTTTCAGATCCTGCTCGCGCAGGCCAAACTGCTCGCCGACCTTTTTCTGAATCAGGTCGATGGTAATGCGCTTTTCCTGTGTGGCGATGATGTTCCGAAGCACCTGCTGCGCGGTCACCAGATTCAGGATGGAGCCGGTCAGCGAAGCGTACGCCACCAGGCGCGTCAAAGCCCCTTCCAGTTCCCGCACATTCGATTTAATTGCGCGGGCGATGTATTCGGCGACGTCGTCGGGAATCACAACGTGTTCGGATTCCGCCTTTTTCTGCAGGATGGCGATTTTGGTTTCAAGATCGGGCGGCTGGATGTCCGCGATCAGGCCCCACTCGAATCGCGAGCGCAGGCGCTCCTCGATGGCCGAGATTTCCTTTGGCGGACAATCCGAACTCACGATGATCTGTCGCTGCAGGTCGTAGAGCGCATTAAAGGTGTGAAAGAACTCTTCCTGGGTGCGTTCCTTGCCCGCGATGAATTGAATATCATCCACCAGCAGGACATCGACCGAGCGGAAACGGTCGCGAAAACTGATCATGCGGTCAAAGCGCAGCGAATTGATTACTTCATTGGTGAATTTTTCCGCACTGATATAGGTGAGGCGGGACGCCGGATTGCGTTTCTTGATCAGATGCCCGACCGCCTGCATCAGGTGCGTTTTGCCCATGCCTACACCGCCGTACAAGAAGAGCGGGTTATAGGCTTTGGAAGGAGCCTCAGCCACCGCCTGGGCTGCCGCGTGCGCGAACTGATTGGAGGCGCCCACCACGAAGGTTTCGAACATGTAGCGTGGATTCAGTTGATGATCGACCGAATCGAAATCCAATCGCGTCTGTTTCACGGAATTTCCGGCTGGCAAAGGTTCATTCTCCGTACAAAGAAATTCCAGGTGCGTGTCGTTCATGCCGACTTCCACCAGTACGGCCTGTAGCAACTCGCCGTAGGTCTCGGTAAGCCGCTTCCGGAAGACGCGCGACGGCACACGAACAACCAGTTTGCCGTTTTCGGCGCCTTCCTGCCGCGTCGGACGAAACCACGTCGAGAAGCTGTGCGGATTAACCCGCCGCTCCATGTGCTGCAGAATCTTTTCCCAAGAATTCATGCCTCGAAGAACCTCAAAAATGCGAAAAAGAGACCACTTACTTATTTCCACAGGTGTGGAAAAAGTGTGGAAAACAAAGGCCACGAGGCCTTCCCGCAGCCGCAATCAGTATCTGGGTTGACTCCGTGACTTGACCCCCCGGTGAGCTCGAATCCTGCTGCCCGAAATCCGGCTTTTTTCACTTCGAGTTCACGTCACGGTGTCGACTGGGATGCCAGTTGTTGTACTGGACTTCCTAAGACGAGGCTGGATTCTCTCCGAACACACGCTGCGCAGCAAGAGGAAATTTTATATAGGGCCAAATACATCCCACAGAAGATTCACAGCTTTTCCACAACACTCCATCTATATCAAAACAAACCTCTTCCGCTATCAAAAACTGCTTTATCGGTGAATTTCCGCTTATTTGACATGATCGGTGTCTCCCGGAAAGGTGCGTGCGCAACGTGCCAGGTTAAAATAGGAGGGAAAAAAGCACTATGTTTTACAAACAGGTAATGGTTATTGAGGCAGCCTGCCCGGCTTGGGAAATTCGTAAATTCCCTGCGGGTCGGCGCCCATCAGCAAACGATCGGGCTCCACGACGATCGTAGAGGGTTCCCAGCGCGCCCCTTCGGGCATATACATTCTGAAGCTCGCCAGCCGCTGCCCGTCCTTGTTGAAATGCATCAGAAGCGTTCCGATGGCCATCCAGATATCCTGCGTCTTGGAATCCACGCCGACCGCGCTGATGATGCGGTGCAGCGCGGAGATTCCGATATCCGAGCGGGCGATCGCCTTCCGGGCCGCCTGCGCCGCAGGCTGAAATTCCAGTGTCGCGAGCGAGATTTCCAGGGAGAGATAACCCACGTGGTCGTATTTGCGAACCGTGGGCTCGGGCATGAAATCAAACGCGAAATAGCTGTTGCCCATTTCGTCGGCCGCAAGATGTCCGAAATTAATCTGGCGATTGATGTCGCCTCGATCGGCAATGATCTCGCGGTCTCCGTATTGGCGGACCACGTGGCCTTGCAGATCGTAAGCGGTTATCAGTTGATCGCCGTTCGGGCTGGCCACCTCAAATTCATCGCCCGGAAGGAAGACCACGGATATGGGCATGGAAACCGGAATCGTTGCGGCCAGTGAACCGCCCGGCGCATAAAGCTTCACGGCGTTTGCGCCGCGATCGCAGACGACGACGCGCCCCTCGCGATCCACATCAAACGATTCGCCGTAGACCAGTGCAGCGCCCTTTTCGGTTGCCGCGGCTTCGCTGGGAACCTGACCCATTGGTTTTCCATCCGCACTGTAGATTTGTACGGCGGGAGACGGCGCTGTGAGGATGTAATAGTTTCCGTTCGGCCCGCGGTGAATGGCGCGAAAACCGGCGCCCACGTGGCCAAACAGATGCCGCCTGGCCGTCAAATCGCTTTCGAACTGGAATTGTGCCTGCCCGTGAGCGGGAAGCGGATGGATCGCGGCCAGGGCTGCGCCCAGTACGAACACAAAACCTGCCGAACACATACGGTGCATGATGGTTTTGCCTCAGTCGATCCGGAAGCGCAGGCGTTCAATGCTTCGGGCGTGGCCGGTGTTTTCGTCCACGTCGAGCAGCACGGTATTCATCTGGACATCCCCGGTGGCCACTTCGAAGCGCGCAGGCTGCCCGTTCAAGAAGCGTCGCAAAATTGCGGCCTTATCCATTCCGATGACGCCGTTGTGCGGCCCCGTCATGCCGACATCGGTCTGAAACGCTGTTCCGCCGGGAAGCACTTGCTCGTCCGCGGTAGCCACATGCGTATGCGTGCCGATCACCGCGGAGACGCGCCCGTCCAGATACCACCCCATAGCTTCCTTCTCGCTCGTCGTTTCTGCATGCATGTCCACGAAGATCACGCGAACCTCTGCTGGGATGCGTGCAAGCTCCCGATCGGCTGCCCGGAACGGACAATCAATCGACGCCATGAACACGCGGCCCTGCAGGTTCAGCACGGCGTAGGGCACGCCGTTGCGCGCGGTGCCCATGTACAGCCCGCTGCCTGGATTGATATCCGGATAATTCGCGGGACGCAACAGCCGGGGTTGCTCCGGAATGTATTCCAAGATTTCCTTGCGGTCCCAGATGTGATTTCCGCCTGTCAATACCTCGATGCCCGCCGCATAGAGCTGCTCGGCCAGCCGCGGGGTAATGCCAAATCCGGAGGCGGAGTTTTCACCGTTGGCGATCACCAGATCGATTGCGCGGGTTTGCACGATGTCGGCCAGGCGGCCGGAGACAATGTCCCGGCCGAGCGATCCCACGATGTCGCCGATGAACAGAATTTTCATTTTTTTCACTGTGCCAGTTTTTACTGACCAGGCCCCGCAGCCTTCCCGGGCCAGGCCTTCCCATGGTTCGCTTCGGATGATTCGCTTCTGCCCGCTGATGATAACAAAAAAGGAGCGGTCCACTTCGCCGTGTGGGGCTAGATCCTGAACCTCCTGTATAAGGTGGGAACCCTGCGCCGGCCTTTAGGCTTTCCCGCCGCGAACCGAAATCCGCAACAGGCCATGCACACCAGCCGTCTGACACGGGCTCCCGGAGATCCAGTATTGGTTCAAAAGATCTTCGCGCCAACACCTGCGTTGCAGGCCTACTCCAGCCTTCATTCTAGCAAATTCGGTCGTTCGGCGTAGCCGGGCTCCGCGCCACAGTTGCAGAAGCCGCATACCAAGGCCGGCGCGGGCTAAAATTCGCCTGGGCGGTATTTCAGCATTTCAGCAACGCCGCCCAGGCAGCGAAAAATCAGCTTAGAAGTGGAAGCCCAATTCGGCCGTGTACGTTCGTGGCGTGACGAAGTGAGTTCCACTGAACGTGGACAGGAAGTTGTAAAGCGCGACTTTGTTGGTTACGTTGATCGCCGTCAAGCGCAAGCTCCACCGGTAGCGGTCATTGTGGAAAAGGTTGTCATCCCCGATGCTCACGTCAAATAGATTGCGCGGGGCGATTCGTGGAGGATTGTGATCATCGTTCTCCGTGCCTGGGGCCGGTATTTGGATCCGCGTGGAACCATATTGAGACGGGGCGCAGGTGATGAGGGGTGCGGTCAGCGTTGGAAACACGCTGCCGCAGAAAAGCCCCGCCTGGATCTGTTGATCGGCGGTCAATCCGGTCAGGTCCACAGGTGTTGATGTGTCCGATGCAAAGGGAACAGCGCCGGCAACCAACCCGTTGTCATATCGCCAATTGATACCGACCCAGGGCCAATTCTTGCTCGGCTGATATTGGATGTGCGTTGTCTGCTGAAACCTCTGGTCGTGGTCGATGCGGAATGCTCCGGTCGTCGTCAAATCGGTCCCCAGTCCGCCGACCTGAGGATTGAAGAAACGCGCCGATACGCTGCTGGCATTGAAAAATGCCGACAGTCCGTGAAAGTCCGGAAAGCTTACACGAATCGAAGGTCCTTGAATCTTGGAGCGTTGCCACGCAATGGGGTACGTGATGGGGGTATTGAAAAGTACGCTGAAATCGTAGGCATTATGCGTATATTTCCACAAATAGTCGGCGTCGACGACCAAGTGCTTGCCAAACGCCTGTTCAAACCCGGCGTGAAACTCGTTGCGCTGACCAGGTGGAACAGGTCCCGGCGCGCCGAGGACGCTGGCCAGGACTCCCTGCGCGTCCCCCGTGCTGGCAACAACCAGATTTTCATTGAATGGTGTTTCCAGGAGGCGGGCATAGGAGATGCGAAGAACCGTATTGGTCGCTTGATGTTGTATGCGATCCCCGCACGAGGTTCCGCCTGACTGCTGCCGGAAATGCCTCGATACATGTCCCCGCGAACACCCAGGTTGAAGGACCAATTGCCCTCCGTAATGGTGTCTTGCAGGTATAGCGCCACCTCCTTGATGTCGGTGTGGCCGTGAAAGCGGAATAGACTCCCCCCTTGCGTCAAATCGTACGGGCAGGCGGGGTTGGCCGAATCCGGGCAGGATCCCGGGCCAAAGAACGCCGGGTCGACGATTCCCAGGGTGTCGTTTTCGGTAAGAAAGGTATGTTGAAAGACAACTCCGAGCTTCACGTTGTGAGCGCCTTTCACGTAGGACACATCGGCGTGAACTCCAGTGTTGGTGAGCGTACGATCCTGAGCGGCGGTAGCGGTCTGCAGGAATGTGCTGTAATCCGCAAAGGGGTCAGCGCTTGGATAGTAGTTGTAATGGTCTCGCCGCACAAACGCGCCCACCGTAAACACCGCGGTCGAGCCCATTACGTGAATCCAAGTGGGCGCGATGTTGAACGTTTTGATCTGTGAGCGCTGATCCGACGGACCCAAAGCAGCGCCGGTATTGGGGTTGACCGAATGGGTGCCTGCGACATTGCAAGTATCCCCCAGGTTGCATGGATGAAACTGCGCGTCGTACGAATTGGGAGTTTGAAACCAGGAACGCGTAAAACCGAAGTTAAAGTGCAACGAATCCGGACCACTGGGTTGAATATCGAAACGGTCGAAGCTGTTTTCTTCATTCCCTTTCGCGTGGAATACCTGGGATTCGGGCGTGTCCAGGAAACGCGACGAATTTAGCCCGCTTACGGCGAGGAAATTTCCCCATTTTGCGCCTCCCATGGCGAGGTTGGCGTCCGTGTTTACCGAGCCAAATGAGCCGTACGACGTGGTCACGTTCCCGGAGGGCGGCATTTGACCGAGACCGGAACGTGTGGTGACTTTGATGACCAGACTGGTCTTATCCCCATATTCTGCGGGTGGCGCGCCATGGATGACCTCCATAGACTGTATCGAATCCTCAGGGATCTGGTTGGAGAAAACCTTGCTTTGTTGGTCGGTGATGGGTTGCCCGTCGACCGAGAAAGAGTTCTCCGCGTGGTCTCCCATCCCATGAAAAAGCCCATTGGAATCCGCCACCACGCCCGGTGAGGCCAGAGTGACCAGAGAACTCACCGAGGAAGAAGCGCTCTCCAGGGGCAACTTATCGAAGAGTTCGCGGTCCACGTCAGTGTGTGGCGTCGATTGCGTTTCCACAAGGTCGGCCCCGGTCGCCTGCACCGTGATGTTTTCCGAAGTTGATCCGAGCTTCAGTTTGATCTCCACGGTGGTGGAAACTGTAGAGCGGACATCCACGTCCCGCGTGTAGGACGTGAATCCGCTTGCCTTTACGATCATGTGGTACGGATTGAAGGGCAAATTTTCAAAGTGGAATTCGCCCGTGGCGCTCGTCGTCGTTTCCCGGTGGTAGCCGCTTACAGGATTGGAGATTTCGACGGTGGCATTCGCCAAAACGCCGCCCGTGGCGTCTTTGACCACACCGTCAATACTGCCGGCCGACTGCGCCCAGCCGGGCGCTGCGCACAAAAATACGATCAAGCCGAAAACTAATGGTGCAATCTTGCTGAAACTCATATGCATTTCCTCCTCGCCTCCCAATAGAGAAGGCGTGGTTGTAGCGGCCAGAGTAGACGCACAAAAAAGTGTGCGTATGCGCCACGTCTTTTTCGAGAAGTCGGCGCAAAAGTTCAGGAATCAGGAGAGGTTTTTCAGATCAGGCTGCCGGGGGCGCGCGGCAGGACTCGCGGAGAAGGAAGGGCGCGTAAACAAAGATCGACGCAGTGAAAAGTAGAATCCAGGACTGATCGGCCTGCGCTGGCAGGCTGAGCGCGGCAAACTGCAGCCCCATGATCGGCGCATGGCAAATCGGGCAGACGCGTTCGCTCCGGTTGTCGTGGTGATGGTGGGGCACCAGATCGGCCGTGGCCGCAAATATAAGGAACACAATGGCCACCACAGCCAGACCAAAAACGAATTTTCGACCACGCTGAGGCATCTATATTCTTCCGCTACACTTGCAGAACGTCGCCATCCTTGGCGACCATTTCGTACAGCACCGGGTTGACGAAAAATCCGAGGAACAGCCGCGAAACCAATCCCGCGACAACCACGATGGCGAACGGCTTTTGCGTGTCCGAGCCGATGCCGGTGGAGAGCGCGGCGGGGAGCAGGCCGAGACACGCAACCAGCGCGGTCATCATGATCGGGCGCAGCCGCAACAGCGCCGCTTCGCGCGTCGCCGTGCGGATATCGTGATTTTCCAGGCGCAGCTTGTTGATGTACGACACCAGAATCACCGCCGTTTCCACCGATACGCCCATTAACGCGAGCAAGCCCAGCACGGAACTCACGCTGAACGGCGTGTGCGTGAGTTTCAGGGCGATTAACGCTCCCACCGGCTCGGTCATCACCACGCCGATCATCACGGTGACGGGAAACTTGAAGTTGCCGTACAGCGCGAACAGGATCATGAAGATCAGCAGGATCGCCAGCGGCCCAATGACGGAGAACTGCTTCCGCGCCGCGACGTACTCGCTGTACTCGCCGCCCCAGGCAATCGTATACCCCTGCGGCAGCTTCACCGACTGGCCCACCGCTTTCTGAGCGTCGCCCACCGCCCGCGCCAGGTCGCGCCCCACGATGCTGAACTGCACCCCGATATAGCGTGAATTATTCTCGCGATAGATGAAGGAAGCGCCGTTTCCCTGACGGATGGTGGCGAGCTCGGAAATCGGCACTTGCTGCCCGGACGGGGTGGGCACCAGCAGATTGCCGATCTCCCGCGTGCTGGACCGGTATTCCGGCTTCATGCGTACGACCAGATCAAACAACTGCTCCCCCTGAATGACCTGTGTCGCCGCTTGCCCGCCCACGCCTGCCTCGATGACATCTTCCACATCGGATACATTGATGCCGTAGCGCGCGATTTTTTCGCGGTTCACATCGATTTGCACACTGGGCTGGCCCAACTCGCGCACCACGGTCAACTCCGTGAATCCCGGCACTTGCGAGAGGATGCGCTTGACCTCTACAGCCTTGTCTTCCAGGACCTGCAGATCCTGCCCGTAAATTTTCACCGCGAGCGCGCTCTTCAGGCCCGTCAACGCCTCGTCGACGGCGTCCTCGGCGGGTTGCGTGTAATTGAAAATCACGCCGGGATAGGCGGCGAGTTTTTTCCGGAGATCCTCGGTGAGTTCCGCCTTGGTCCGGATCGGTCCCTGCTCCCACACTTTGTCCTTGTACGGTTTCAGGCCAACGTAGAATTCGCAATTGAAAAATCCAGTGGCGTCGGTGCCGTCATCCGGGCGGCCCAGCTCCGATCCGACTTCGGTCACCATCGGGTAGGACATCAGGATGTCTCGTATCTGCGGCGCGAACTTCGATGCCTCATCATACGAAATCGTATACGGCATCGTGGCGCGCACCCACAGCGCGCCTTCGTCCAGGTGCGGCATGAATTCGCCGCCGATATAGGGGATCAAGAGGAGTGTGGCTCCAAAAATCACGGTGGCGACGACCATCGTGGTTTTCGGATGATCCAAACACCAGTCGAGCTCTCCGGCATACACGCGCTTCACCCATTCGTACGGCCGGTTCACGACTTCTTTTACGCCGCTCTTGAACCAGTACGAGGCGAGTACGGGAACCAGCGTGAGCGTGAAGATCAGAGAGCCCAGCAGCGCGTAGGACATCGTCTCGGCCATGGGCAGGAACAGTTTCCCGGAAGGGCCGGTGAGGGCGTAAATGGGAAGGTACCCCGCCAGAATGACCGCGACGGAATAAAAAATGGGCCGGTCCACATCCCGCGCCGCGGCGAGTATCACCTCGTTCAGGTTGTAGTCCTGCCCGTGGCGTTCGGCGAGTTCCCGGAAAATATTTTCCATCATAACCACGGTGCCGTCGATGATGATTCCGAAATCGATGGCGCCGATGGAGAGCAGGTTGGCGGGCACGCCCCGGCCGTGCAACAGAATGAAAGCGAAGAGCAGGCTGAGCGGAATGGTCAGCGCAACGATAATGGCCGCGCGAACGCTCACCAGGAAAAAAATCAGCACGATCAATACCAGCGACATTCCGACGAGCAAGTTGTGCTCGACCGTGTCGATGGTGAGCCGCACCAGGTCGCTGCGATCGTAAAACGGCCGCACCTTCACGTCCGGCGGCAGGATGCCGTGATTGAGCTCCTCGGTTTTTTTCTCCACGCCGGTGAGAACGTTCTGCGTCTGCTCGCCGCGGCGCATGAGGATGACGCCTTCTACCGCGTCGTTATTTTTCTGAAATCCGAATTCTCCCAGGCGCGGGGCGCTTCCAATCGTCACCTCACCGATGTCGCGAATGCGCACCGGCACGCCGTTGTTGTTTCCCACGACGATGTTCGCAATATCCTCGGTTTTGGTGACCAGGCCCAATCCGCGCACGTAGAAGAACTGCGAGCCCTGCGAGTAAAATCCTCCGCCCGCGTTCGCATTGTTAGCCGCCAGCGCCGCCATCACCTGCGCCGTGGAAACGTGATAGCTGTAAATCTTCGCCGGATCGAGCAGTACCTGGTACTGCATCGTCGTGCCGCCCAATCCGGAATCGTCCGCCACGCCCGGCACCGACTTGTAGGCCCGCGAGACGACCCAGTCTTCAATCGTTTTCAGTTCCTGCGCTGTGCGATCCGGGCTTTCCAGAACGTAGCGATAGACCAGCCCCGACGGGCTGTACAACGGCGACATGCTCGGCGACACGCCCGAGGGGAGATCCACGTCGGCCATCCGTTCGAACACCACCTGGCGCGCGAAATAGTCGTTGGTGTTTTCCTGGAACGTCATCCGGATGTCGGAAAGCCCGTAGAGCGAAATCGACCGCATGACCTGCATGTTTGGCACGCCGTTCATTTCGATTTCGATCGGCAGCGTGACCAGACGTTCGACTTCTTCCGAGGCATGGCCCGGCCATTGCGTGATGATCTCCACCATCGGTGGCGCCAGGTCCGGATAGGCGTCCACGGGCATGCGCTGGAAGGACAGCGAGCCCGCCACGATGACAAGGACGACCAGCACCAGAACCAGGAAGCGCTGGCGAAGAGCGAATCGAACCACATGATGAATCATAGTTTTTCTACCCTCGACTCAGCGTTGCAATGAATTCTGAAATTGCAGGAACAGGCTGCCATCACCGACGATCTTTTCGCCTGCCTGTAACCCGGTCAGGATTTGTGTTTTTCCGTTCAGGCTCTCGCCAATTGTCACCATTCGCCTGGCGAACTGATTGCTGCCGGTCTGTACGTAGACGTACGGCATGTTTGCGGTGTCGCGCAGCATGGAGGCATCGGGAACGGTCACCGCTTTGGGAATGACTCCGGCACGCACTTCGGCGGTCACGTACATGTCTTTCTTCAGCCGTTCGCCGGGATTGGAGGCTTCGATGCGCGCCTGCAAGGTTCTGGTGGACGGATCGAGCGATGCCGCCACGTATTGAATCTTGCCGTGCACGACGCCAGGATAGGCTTCATTTTCGATGGTCACGTCCTGGCCGACGTGCACGTAGGCCAGATCATTCTGGTAGATGTTGACCAGCACCCACACCTTGCTCATGTCGGAAAGCGTGAAGCACTGCGTCCCGCCGGCCTGCAGCAGTTGTCCCGGCGAGCAGAGCCGCTCCACCACTTCTCCCGCCAGCGGCGCCAGCAGGGGCATTTCCGGGGACGGTGGATTGGTCGCGACGCTTTCCGGGTTCGCGATGCCCAGAACGCGAAGGGCCTGTTCACTGGATTGCAGGTCCGCCTGCGCCTGGTTGCGGTTCGATTCGGCCTGTTCCAGGTCGGCCTGCGCGATGGCTTTGTGCGCCAGCAGATCCTGCGCGCGCTTGTAAAATCGATCGGAGAGCTGGAAGGCGTCGCGCGCCTTGAGGTAAGAGGACCGCAATTGCGAATAATCGGGGCTGGCCACGTACAGCAGCGGCTGTCCCGCGCTCACATGTTCTCCGGGCATGGCCACGACGCGGCTCACCGGCCCGCCGACCTGCGAGATCACCGGCGTGGTCAGGAAAGCGTTGTAGGCCACGGTGCCGGAGAGGCGCAGCGTGCGCACCAGCGGAGCCTCGGCGACCGTGTAAATCTGGATATGCGCCATTTGATCGGGCGGCAGGGAGAACAGTTCCGCCTTGCTCGCCGCGCTCTCGGTGGTGGAGAACGACGTCATCTCGCCGGCCTTTTCCGCCGAGCCGCCGCAACCGGCGAGCGCGAACGCGGAAGCCAGCGCCGCGCAGCAAAGCGCGAAATGCCGCGCCCGGCGAAGCCGGCTAGGTTTTACAGAGCGAAGTCCCATCATTTTCGTCATGGTTGTCATGGCAAACTCCTGGTTCCCACTGCCTGCCGCAATTGTTCGAGCGATGTCATGTAATTCGCGAGTGCCTGACGGTAGGCAAACTGGGTGGCGCGGTAGCTCCGCTCGGCGTCCAGGTAATCGAGCAGGTTGGCGGCGCCGCGTTGATACGCGTACTGGCTGATGTCACGGGAATCTTCCGACTGTTTCAAATAGCCGGATTGGTATAGCTGCACGACTTGGTCACTGGTGCGAAGCGATTCATACGAATTCTCCACGTCGGTCAGCGCAAGCGAGACCTGTTCGCTGGAAAGCTCCTGCGATTGCGTGATGGCGTAGCGTGTCCGGGCGATTTCGCCCTGATTGCGGTCAAAGATGGGTATGTCGACGTTGAAAAAGAGCGAGCCCGTGTTGATGCCGGTGAGGTGGTTGTAGGTGAAAGTAACGCCCACGTCTCTTTTGCCGTCGGCCTGCGCGAGCGAGTACTGGCTTTGCGCCGCCCGGATGCCCAGCTGCGCGGCGCGAAGGTCGGGCCTCGTGCGCAGCGCCAGCATCTTCAGATCGTCGAGATTCAGGTGCACGCTCTGATACGCCAGGTCGCCTTCCACTTCGTAGTTTTCAGGCACCGCGTCGAACCCGATCAATTGCCGCAGGCTCGCCAAAGCCTGCACGCGGGCCAGCCTGGCGCCCGAGACGTCCATCTGAAATTGGAGCAATTGCAGTTTGATCTTCAGCAGATCGCCTTCGCTCATCGATCCGGCTTTGAACTTATCCTCACTGATGTCCACGGTCTGCTGGAAGCTTGCCAGATTCTTCTGCGCCAGATCCAAATCGGCCTTGGCCAGCAGCGCTGCAATGAATTGCTGCGCGACCTGGGAGGTCAGGAGGCGTTCGTCGTCGTTTACGGTCGCGGCGGTTGCCGCGGTCTGGTCCTTGGCTGCGGCCAGGCGATGCTGCCGCTTTTTGCCGCGTTCGAACAGGTAGGAGACTCCCGCGTCGAATACCGCAGCCTGGTTCACGTAATCCTTGGAAAAAGAACTGGGTGAGAAGAACGGCAGGTACTGCTCATCCGCAACCAGCACCGGATTCGGCCGCAGATTGGCGGTGATCTCCTGAGCCTGGTTCTGCAGAACCAGCGTGCGCGCCGCCTGCAAAGAATGATTGTGTTTGAGCGCCAGATCGATGGCCTCATCCATCGTGATGCGAGCCGGCAGTTTTTGCGGGGCCGCCGGCGTTCCTGCCTGCCCGGAGGCGCGAACCGGCGCAACCAGCGCCAGGACTCCAAGAATAATCAGGGGCCGCCATGTTCGGGCCCTGGACTTCATGTTCATAATTTCTCTCCTGCCAGATACAGTTGAGGCTCTCAGTTCGCCCTTCCATGGTTATGGAATGGGATATAGAACGCCGAAATAATGCAAGAGGCCTGATTGGGTTTTGTTAGCAGTCAGCGCCTGTACCAACCGGCGCCTGAATCACAAGATTAAAGAGAGGGAGGTGCGCGAGGGGCAGTCTGCGAAAATGAGGGACCCACGGCCAGAACGGCATCCAGCGGCAGCGGCAGGGAAGCAAGCGGCTTCAGCAAGGACACCGACGGAAGCATTTCGGCCTGAGCCGGTGTCTGGTGGCCCAGGTGACAGTAGGGACACCGCGCGTCTTCGTGGGAAGTTTGATGATTCCAGTCGCTGACGACGCCGGTGGCGAAGACCAGTAACGTGATCAGCGCCAGCGAAACTGCAAGTATCCGAATTGTTTTCCGCATCGTCATTCTGTTCAGTTCGTGCCAAAGGACAACGCCATGAAATACTACCGTGATATTGAAGGTACGTAAAGCGTTGCATGTCGCACCGCTCAGAAAAGTAACGGCTGGGGGAACAACATAAGCAATAACACAAGGGCTAGGCGGTTTGCTTCAGCGCGCGTTCCAGGATGGTCAGGCACTGCTGGGCGCGTTCCCGCAACGCATCGTCCCGGTGGCCGGTTTCCTGCTGCCGCGTGTGCAGTTCATCGGCGATGGCCATGGCTGCCAGCACGGCGACGCGCACTGAGTCCACGGTTTGCGCCGCTTCGGCGGCGGCGCGCATTTTTTCGTCCACGTAACGCGCGAGTGTCTGGACGTAGGCTTCGTCCACGTCTCCGCTCAACGTGTAGCTCTGGCCGTAAATTTCCACTTTCACGCGGTTCGACATGCGGTGCGCTCCCGGCTGAACCCGCCTATTTTCCGCTGTTCCGCCGCCAGTGGCAAGTGCTTGTCAGCAGGACAGGCTTCCGCCTGTCTGATTTTGTTTTTCGTGCAGGAAACGCTTACGCCCTGACTCTGCCGCTGCGCCCTGGCCGTGGAAAACCAGACAGGCTGAAGCCTGTCCTACTCAGGCGCGCAGGGACGCGCCCAGCTTCTGTTCGAGCGCGGCAAGGATGCGCGAAGAAAAATCCGTCAGCTGGGCTTCGGTGAGCGTTGCCTGGTGGCTCTCAAACGTCACGCGCACGAGCAGCGAAAATTTTCCCGCCGCAAGGTGCTTGCCGCGGAATACATCCACGGCGTCAATCGAAGCAACCTCCGCGATGCCGAGCGACTGAATCGCTTCCACGACGGAGGCGAATGCCGTTCCATCCGCCAGAACGAGAGAAAAATCGCGTTCCACAGCCGGGAAGCGGGAGAGCGGCTTGTAGCGCAACGCCGCGCGCGCCGTTTGATAACTCGCGCACAACGGATCGAGTTCCATCTCGGCAAGGTAGACGTTTTGCCGCAGCTTGAACCGTTCGGAAACCCGGCGCGACACCTGGCCGGCAACACCGACAGGCGGCGAGCCCGCCCCGCCGACGCGCAGGGCGACGGCTCCTGCGTGCGCGGGATGAAGCCATTCCGGAGTTCCCGGCGCCCACGAGATTCCGCCCGCCAGGCGGCCGATTTGATCGAGGTCGCCTTTGAGGTCGGCGAAAATAAACGCGCGCTCGCTTTCGGCAACGCCCTTTTCGCGCGCCAGGCCGGTAGCGCCGAGTGTGAGCACGCGCGTCTCGACCGGCTCTGTTCCATTCCAGCGGTACGTTTTCCCGATTTCAAACAGGCGCACGCTGCGTTGCCCGTGGTTCAGGTTCCATTCGAGCGTCGCAGCCATGGTGACCGCGCCGGTCGAACGCATCACCGACGCATCTTCGGCCAGGGGATTTGCGATGCGCGCGGGCGCAACGCCTTCGGCGCGGAACATCGCGTCGCTGGCTTCGTCCACGATGGGGATCGTGATGATTTCCTGGTAGCCCAGGCCCATCAGCCGCTCGCGCAAACGGTCTTCCGCTTCGGCGTATTCCAGCCGCGCGGCCGGGAGTTTCGCCGCGGGCAGCCGCGGCGGGAATTTGTCCACTCCGTAGAGCCGCGCGACCTCTTCGATCAAGTCCACCTCGCGCGTGACGTCGCCGCGCCACGGCGGTTGCCGGCACATCCACGCCGCCATCAAAGAATTGACGCTTCCTTGCGCGGCATCGGTCCGCACCGGCGCAAATCCCAGCGCGGAGAGTATCGCTTCGATGTCCGCGTCGGGCACGTCCGCGCCCATCACGCGCAACAATTCCTTGCGCGTCAGCTCGATCGCCGGAGCGGGTGCGCGCCCCGGATAAATGTCCACCGCGCCCGCCAGCACGTCGCCGCCCGCCAGTTTTTGAATCAGTTCCGCGCAGCGCCGCGAAGCCAGCTCCGCCATTTCCAGGTCGGCGCCGCGTTCGAATCGCATGGAGGCTTCAGTGCGCAGGCCGAGCGTTTTGGACGTGCGGCGAATTGAAATCGGATCGAAGTGCGCCGATTCGAGCAGGATGTTGCGGCTGGACGGACGAATTTCGGTTTCGGCGCCGCCCATCACGCCGGCAAGGGCCACGGCGCGCGCCGCGTCGGCAATCACGCACATCCCGCTTGTCAGCGTGCGTTCGATGCCGTCGAGCGTGCGAAATTTTTCTCCGCCCCGCGCGCGCCGCACGACGATTCGCCCCTCGTTCAGCAAATCCATGTCAAAAGCATGCAAGGGATGCCCGAGTTCGAGCATGACGTAGTTGGTGGCATCCACGACATTGTTGATCGATGTTTGTCCCAGGGCTTCGAGCCGCTGCCGCAGCCAGTCGGGCGATGGTCCCACCTTCACGCCGCGCAGGACGCGCGCCGTGTACCGCCCGCACAGCTCGGGCGCTTCGATTTGAACGCTCGTCACCGAAGAAGCAGGCTCGGGCAGCTCGCGCGGGCGAGCCTCGACGGGCTTGAGCGCCAGGCGATACAGCGCCGCCGCTTCGCGCGCGATGCCGTAATGCCCCAGGCAATCCGCCCGGTTGGACGTGAGTTCGGCGTCGAGCAGCGGCCCCGCCGCGGTCTGCTCCAGCGCTTCCACGGCCGTGCCGGTTAGCGACAGCCGCGTGCGCAACTCCTCCGGCGCCGCGGTCAGTTCGGCGAATTCTTTGAGCCAGTTGTAGAGGACTTTCATTTTTTAAATTCTTTCGCGCCCGAGGCCCAGCGGGCTGTCGAGGCGCGCGAAAATCGCCCGGCGGCATGCGCTCGGTGGATCAGAGCAAAGGCCCGCAACCGCCTATGGCGTTTCGTCCCGATGCTTTCACGCAAACTGCCGCAGGAACCGCACGTCATTCTGAAAATAAAGCTGCAAATCGTTGACGTTATATTTGAGCTGCGTCAGGCGTTCGACGCCCAGGCCGAAGGCAAAGCCCGAAAGCCGCTTCGCGTCATAATTCACAAAGCCGTAGACGGCCGGGTCCACCATGCCCGCGCCGAACAGCTCGATCCATCCCGACTGCTTGCAGACGTTGCAACCCTTGCCGCCGCAAAACACGCATGTGGCGTCCACTTCGACGCTGGGCTCGGTGAACGGGAAATAGCTGGGGCGCAGGCGCGTCTTCACCTTGGGCCCGAGAAATTCGCGCACGAAATATTCGACCGTGCCCGCAAAATCGCAGAATGTGATGTCGGTATCGACCGCGAGCCCTTCGATCTGATGAAAAATAAAGCCGTGCGTGGCGTCTGGATTGTCGCGGCGATAGACCTTGCCGGGCACGATGATGCGCACAGGGGGCTGCTGCTTTTCCATCGTGCGCACCTGCATGGGGGAAGTGTGCGTGCGCAGAAGCAGCTGGGCAGCGCCAGGCGGCGTGGACATATAAAACGTGTCCATGTTGTCGCGCGCCGGATGGTGTTCGGGAATATGGAGCGCCTCGAAGTTGTAGTACGGAGTTTCCATCTCCGGCCCGGCCACCACCGAGTAGCCGAGCGAAAAAAAGATGCGCTCGATTTCCTCGAAGGTCTGCCGCAGCGGATGCCGGGTGCCCAGCGGCCGGCTCACGCCGGGCAGCGAGAGGTCCTCGCGTTCGCGGGCCAGGGCCGCGCGGTCGGCCGCGGCTTGGATCGCCACGCGCGCCTTTTCCAGCGCCGTTTCGATGTGCCCTTTCAATTCATTGACGGCCTGCCCGACCGCCCGCTTGAGTTCCGGCTTCGCCGGCTTCAGCCACGTGTCGGTTACCTGAGTAAGCAGGCCGGACTTGCGGCCAAGCCACGCATCGCGAAGGGATTTCCAGCCGTTTTCGTCCTCCGCGTCCGCGGCGTCCCGATCGAACCGCGCCCGCAATTCAGCAAAGCGCGACACGACTTTTTCGGGCGTCGAGGCGCCGAGCGGTTCCAGCGGAGATCTTCTGTCGGAAGTGTTGCTCATGTCCATGATTGGATCAGGCCGATTCGCGCAAGCCCTGCGCGCTGCTTCTCCCTTTCCGGCCTATCGTAAAAGAAGACAGAGTACACCAACTACGCGCGCGCGAGTAGCCCGGACGCATCAAGACGCCGCCGGAGCCTGTGAACGGATATGAATGTCGCGCTGCGGGAATGGAATTTCGATTCCGTCGCGACGGAATCGGGCGAAGATGCGCTTGCGCAGCTCATGTTGCACCAGGTACTGGTCCACATACGTATTCACGCGGCAGATGAGCGTGAAGTCCAGGGAGGAATCCCCGAAACCGGGAATGAAGCGCACAAACGGAGCGGGGTCCGCCATTAAACCGTTGATGTGACTTGCGGCATCGAGCGCCTCTTCGATCAGAATTTTTTCGATCACTTCGGGATCCGAGTCGTAGCTCACGCCGATGGAAATCAGCAACGACATGGCGGGTTCGGGCATGGAATAGTTCGTGATGACCGAAGAGGCCAGCGTCGAGTTGGGAACCACGATGATGTTGTTCGGCAGCGTGCGGATGTGCGTGGATCGCCAGCCCAGATTCACCACAATGCCTTGATGTTCACCGTCCAGTTTGACGTAGTCGCCCACGCGTACAGGACTGTCGAGGTGGATATAGACGCCGGCGAAGAAATTCGACAGCGTATCCTGCAGGGCAAGCGCGACGGCCACGCTGCCAACACCCAGCGTTGTCCAAACGGCGGTCAGGGAGATGCCCAGATTGTCGAGCAGGAGCATCGTTCCCAGAGAAGCAAATACGATCCGCACGGTAAACGGCACGGCGTCGCGCCATTGCGCGTTCATCGCCTTTCGCTCGAGCCAGCGGTTGGCGACCAAAATCAAAATATTCATTCCATAGTAGAGCGCGAGGGCAAGGACACACAGAAAGAAGATTCGATTCGCCACCACGAGAAACTTGGGCGGGAGCGGAAACAGATTCAGGCACGTGGCGAGCACCCCGATCGCGAGCGCAGGAAGCAGCGCCTGGTCCAGCAGGGAAACCAGCTTGTCGTCCAGGTCCGTTTGGGTTTTCTTGGTCAGCCGCCGCAGCCAGGCGATGCCGAATTTTCGGATCAGCAGCGCGACAACGACCAACGACGCGATTTCCACGACATACGAAGACCTGAGAATGTGCAAAAAGCTGTTTTGGAACTGCAAGTACACGCCTACCTCGCTTCCCCGCAGCGATTTTGATCGCAGCGGCTGTATTTTTGCATTCTATCGTACAACGATATGGTTAGGGGACCGAACACGGCCGAAGCCGGACTGCCGGGATCTGCAGAGCGAGGTTCTGAAAACAATAGCGGCGACGTCCGCGCGACGCAGCCCGGATGACGTGCCGCGCATGCGGGGCGGACCAGGGGCTCGTCCCCGGTCCGTCTCGCATGCGATTCAATTCTTGTTTCCGCCGGCGGGATTTACGCCTTGGCTTTTGCAGCGCCCAGCGATGCCCTGGCCTGCTCGACCAATTGCGTGAATGCGCCGGCATCCTTCACCGCGATGTCGGACAGCATCTTGCGGTCGATTTCGACGCCCGCCGCCTTGAGCCCGTGCATCAACTGGCTGTAGGACATACCCGCGTTGCGCGCGGCCGCGCCGATGCGCTGGATCCACAACTTGCGGAACTGCCGCTTGCGGACGCGGCGATCGCGGTAGGAAAAGCGCTCGGCGCGATTCACCGCTTCCTGCGCGGACTGGTAGAGCTTGGACTTTGTAAGGAAAAATCCCTTTGTGCGCCTCAAAATCTTTTTGCGGCGCGCGCGGCGTTTTGTTCCGCGTTTTACTCGAGCCATGGTGTTTTTCTCCTAAGCGGAGACACAACGTTTTCGGAAACATCGCGGCAATTCCCGCGCAGGGGAACCCGCACACGATCAGAAAACGAGAGCATCTCCACGGCGTGTTTAGAAGCTCGATGTAAAGTCCGCAAAATGCGCGGCCTTCGCATGAGCGTTGGTCCAGCCTTGTGAACGATTGCGGCCGAACCGCCGGCCGGCAGGCCCACCGTGGCGGGTTGCGCTCTGCCTGGCACAGCTGAAAGACAATTTGTGGGCCGGACCTTCAGGCATTGAAACTTCAGGGGCTGAATCCCTGACACACAAACAACAGCGTTACTGCAAACAATATTAAGAAACGTCCTCGATGCCGCGAACTAACCGTACGGCAACATCATGTGGACATTTTTCAAGTCCGTGATATGCACCTGCCCGAGCTTCTTCAGGCGCCGCATACGGTTGGCTTTCTTCGTGCCCAGCAGGTGGCGCTTACCGGAATGCATGCGCATAATTTTTCCGGTGGACGTGATCTTGAAGCGCTTGGCGGCTCCGCGGTGCGTCTTCAACTTGAGTTTCTTTACCTTCTTTTTTGCCACGAACGTTACCTCGCTGAATTTCGTTTCAAGTGCGGGCCGTACCGGCAACCCGCTGGACCTCAGGGCGTCAGGCCTGTCCCCCGGCGGGCTTGGTTGGCGCGCCACGCTTGGGCGCCAGAAGCGCCATCATGATATTGGCTTCCATCCGTGGTCCGATTTCGACCATGGCATGATCGGCGATTTCCTTCAGCAGCCGATTCATCTTGGCGCGGCCCACTTCCTGATGCGCCATTTCGCGGCCGCGATGAAAGATCATGGCCTTGACTTTGTGGCCTTCACCCAGAAACCGGATGATCTGGTTCTTGCGAACCTGGTAGTCGTGTTCCGCAGTCGCTGGCCGGAACTTGACTTCCTTGAGCTGCGAACCCTTCTGATGCTTGCGCGCCTCGTGCGCTTTTTTGTTGGTCTGGTAGAGGTATTTGCCGTAGTCGGTGATCTTGCAGACCGGCGGATTGGCCGTAGGCGAAATTTCCACCAGGTCCAGTCCCTTCTCGCGAGCAAGCTTGATGGCCTCAAACGGAGGCATCACACCCAGCTGCCCACCCTCTTCATCGACTACGCGGATTTCACGCGCCCGGATGCGTTCGTTTACTCGAATCCGGTCAGCCTGCCGAAAGCTCCGATCAGCGATAAACCCACCTCCCCAAAATCGCGTCCGCCCGAAGGCGGCGCCAACATCCTACCTCAGCCCCACCCGTCCGGTGCAAGACATCTAGGGGATGGGTTTCCGAGTATAGCACGGGTGCTCTGACTGGGAATAGAGCCTTTGCCCGCCCCGTCTTAGCTTTTTCACTCGGGTATCCTCTGTGTCGTTGTGTGTCTTTCATGCGCCGGCACCCTGAAAATGAATGCCACCCGAATCGAAGCGGCCCACAAGTAAGTTGCGGGGAACGAACTGGAAGCGCAACTAATCTCCCTCCGCGGCCACCACGCATGGTCTAATTTTGTTCGGCCAACTCTCGCGTCATGTCTACCAACGCACCGACATTGGAGCCATTCCCCCCCTCCTCTTCCCGCAAGAGAGGCCGCCGCTGGGCCATCGTCGTTTCGTCATTGCTGTTGCTCAATTTCTTTTATTTCCTTTTTTCAAGCGGGCGCGTGCGCACCATGGATGAAGTCTCCGCCGCTTTCCAGGTGGAAAGCCTGGCGCGGCATGGCACGACGGCGATTCCGCAGGCCGTCGACGCGAAATTGTTTTACGGCACATTCGACCGTTTTGGCCGTCCCGAATCGCCTTACCCGCCGGGACAAGCCTTGGCCATGCTGCCCTGGTACGCCGCCGGGCAATTTGCGGCGCGACACCTTCCGGGAATAGCCGGCAGGGCGCGCGATATGGTCAGCGATTTCTTTCTGACCGGCGAGAGCGCCTTTTTTGCCGCTCTGGCCGCCGCTCTGGCGCTGTGCATTTTCCTGCGACTCGGAATCCCGCCGAAAACGTCGCTTTCTGCCGCCGCGATTCTGGCTCTGGCGACGCCGCTGGCCGCCTATTCCGGCTGGCTTTTCTCAGAGCCGCTGGCAGCGTCTCTGCTGCTGGGCGCGGCAGACGTTCTGTTTGCCGGGCCGCCCGAAACGCCGATACCGCTTCGCCGGGCGGCATGCGCCGGGGCGCTTTTGGGAGCAGCGATCTGGGTGCGGCCAACGCACGTCATCGCCGTGCCGGTATTTCTGGTTGCTGTGTTGCTCCGGGAAAAAAGCAAGCCATGGGTCGCAGCGGCAGCGCTCGCGGTAGCCGCGGGCCTGGGCGCCATCTTGTTGCTGGGGCGAAACACGCATCTTTACGGCCACGCGTTCGAATTCGGGTACCCTTCCGCGGCGGAAGGCGGCAAGGCCCTCAACACCTTCGAGACGCCGCTGATGTCGGGCTTGCTTGGGTTTCTGCTTTCGCCGGGAAAATCGATCTTCCTGTTTTCGCCGCCGATCCTATTGGCTCTGGCGGGTTTGCCGCGCCTGTGGAGGCGCGATCGCGGGCTTGCATTCGTGGCCGCGGCGACTCCCCTGGTCTACCTTCTATTTTTCGCGACGTATACGCAGTGGGAAGGCGGATATTGTTACGGGCCGCGCTACCTGGTGCCCGCGCTTGCCCTGCTGGCGTTGGGAGTCGGTCCGGCGATCGACACAGCATCGCGGGGCGTGCGCCGGTTCGCGATCGGCGTTTTCGCTGCCGGATTTCTTGTGCAGGCTTTGGGCACGGCAACAAGTTTTCTGGAGGCCGACGTCGTGGGCGGCTATTACGACGCGCATTACGACTACCGCATGGGTTTTTCGGCCATCTCGATGCACATCCATCTACTGCTGCACTACGCGGCAATGTCAGTCCCTGCACCCATCGGCCAGGGATTCGACAAGTGGTGGGTGTTCCTGTCCAAAGCAGGCGTATCGTCCGGCGCGCTTTGGATTGTGGCCAGTGTTCTGCTGGCAGGGATGGCCGGTTCGGCGTGGTGGCTGCGGCGCGCGTACCTGAGGGCCGCGACCCCGTAAAGCGCGCGGGCGGGCTTCAAATTTCCATTCCGATCTAATCTAGATGGCGCGGGAATCGACCTGTTGACGCAGGTCTGCGAGAAACTCCGCCAGGGGGCGCGGGCCGAGGTCTCCCTTGCTCTGGTGACGCACCGAGACGGTGCCCGCTTCGGTTTCCTTGCCGCCGACGATGAGCATGTAGGGAATTTTCTGGAGTTGCGCGTCGCGGATCTTGGCCTGCAGCTTTTCGTTGCGATCGTCGATGTGCGCGCGGAAGCCGGCGTCTTTCAAGGCGGATGTGACTTTCCGGGCGTATTCGGAGAATTTCTCACTGAGCGGCAACACTTCCGCCTGCACGGGCGCCAGCCACACGGGAAACGCCCCGGCGTAGTGCTCGATCAGGATGCCGAAGAACCGCTCGACCGAACCCCACAGCGCACGGTGCACCATGAGCGGCTGGTGGCGGCTGCCGTCTTCGCCAACGTATTCCAGGCCAAAGCGCCCGGGCAAATTGAAGTCGAACTGCACGGTGGTGAGCTGCCAGGGGCGCCCGATTGCGTCAATCAATTTCACGTCGATCTTCGGGCCGTAAAACGCCGCTTCACCTTCTATATGTTTGAACGGCACGCCCAACTTGGTGAGCGTGTTTCGCAGCGCGGCGGTCGAGCGGCCCCAATCTTCGGCGGAGCCCGCGTAATTTTCCGGATGCCTGGCATCCCAATCGGAAAGCTCGACCACGTACTTGTCGAATCCGAACGTTTTCATCACGCTGTAAGCGAAATCGATGCAGCCCTCGATCTCCGCCTCGATTTGCTCGGGCATGCAGAAAATGTGCGCGTCATCCTGCGTGAAGCCGCGCACGCGCAACAGGCCGTGCAGCACGCCCGAGCGCTCGTAGCGGTACACCGTGCCGAGTTCGGCCAGGCGCACCGGCAATTCCCGGTAACTGCGCAGGCGCGATTTGTAAATCAGGATGTGTCCCGGGCAATTCATCGGCTTGAGCTGGTATTCGGCCTTTTCGACTTCGATGGGGCCAAACATATTTTCGCGGTAAAAGCCGGTGTGGCCGCTGGTCTTCCACAAGTCGAGGCGCATGATGTGCGGCGTGACGACCAGATCGTAGCCGCGGCGCAACAGTTCGTCGCGCAACCAGTCTTCCATCTGCTTGCGGATCAGCGCGCCCTTGGGATGCCAGAAAATCAGGCCCGGTCCGGCCTCCTCTTGGATCGAAAACAGGTCGAGTTCCTGCCCCAGCCGGCGATGATCGCGCCGTTTGGCTTCTTCGAGCCGGTGCAGGTAGGCATCCAGGTCCTGCTGCGTGTAGAAGCACGCGCCGTAGATGCGCTGCATCTGCGGGTTGCCTTCCTGGCCTTTCCAGTACGCGCCCGCCACGCTCATCAGCTTGAACGCGCGAATGCGCCCGGTCGAAGGGATGTGCGGTCCACGGCAGAAATCGATAAATTTTCCGGTGGTGTAGAACGACACCATCGGCTCGATCGCGCGCTCCTCCACCAGTTCGCATTTGAAGCCCTGATCCCACTTGCGGTAGAGCTCGAGCGCTTCCGCCTTCGGCATCATCTTGCGTTCGTTGGGAATATCCTGCGCGGCGAGTTCGCGCATTTTCTTTTCGATGCGCGCCAGATCGTCCGGCGTGAAGGGCTCCTCGCGCACGAAATCGTAGAAGAAGCCGGTGTCGATGGGCGGGCCGATGCCAAGTTTTACGTTCGGGAACAGATCGAGCACGGCCGCGGCAAGCAAATGCGCCGCCGAGTGGCGCAGCACCTGAATGGCCTCGGGATCTTTTGGCGTCAGGATCGAAAGCTTCACGTCCTGATCGATCGGCGCGCGCAAATCCACCAGAAAACCTTCACCGTTCGCGCCAATGCCCATCTGCGCCTCGGGAGCGGCGTCGGGCGCCGCGCTTGCCGAAGCGCCTGCCGGCGCGCCGGAGTGTCCACCGGTCAAGGTGATCCGCGCCACGAGCGCATCCTTCGCGAGGCGCGGCGAAATCTGCTGCGCGACCTCCGCCGCCGTGGTTCCCAGCGGCACTTCGCGAATCGCGCCGTCCGGCATTGTGATGTGAATGGTGTCCATGGAATGTTCTACGCTAACAGATGGTTCCAAACACGGTCAAGGCGACCCCGCCCGGTAAAGCGCTGCAACGGATCGCGCCAGGCGCGTGGTTCAGTGCGTCATGGCGTAGATGACGTAATTCACGCCGATGCGGATGCCCAAGTCGGAAAATTTTTGCGGGTAGCGCGGGTCGTTGGCCCATTCCCAGGAATCGCCGATATCGGAATTGAACGAGATGGCCACCATCACGCGGCCGTGGTCGTCGTAGATGCCGCGCCAGTGCGCGTCGATTCCATCCGCCTTGTAGCCCACGCGCAGGTGTTCGGCGCCGGTGATCCGGTAGCGGTGGTCCAGGTCAAACATGGTGTGGAAGATGGGATCGTTGTCGGGGATTTCCACGATGGGGCGGTCCGGGAAAACTTTCCTGATGTTTTCTACGAACACCTGCCATTCCAGAGTTCCGTGGAAATCGTCGGCCATGAAAAATCCACCGCGCAGCAAATAATCGCGAAGCTTCTTGCCCTGAGCATCGGTCAAGCCCCATTCGCCGACTTGCACGGCGTAGAGAAACGGCCAGTTGTACACTTCGTCCCCATCTTCGAGGTTCACGGCCTGCTCGACCGAGCGCGTATCCACGCGCGTCAGCCGCCGGACCGCGCGGGCGAAATCCCGGTCCGCCCGCGGGTAATCCTGCGTCCACAGGGAAAGTCCCTGCCGCCAGTCTCCATCGAAGCGGCCGCGATAGCCGTCATTCCATCCCGGCGGATACATCAGCCGCGCGAAAACGAATTCCGCTTTTTTCTGATAGTCCGGAGGCAAACGGGAAACGCCGTACTCCACGGAAGGATATTCCCGGAAAGGCGCCTGGTAGGCGTACGCTGCACCAACCAGAAGAAACGCGCAGCCAAGTAGCCACCAGGCCTTTACGATTCGCATGGCCAATTCCTTGTCCTGAGGATATCACGAGCGCGTCCGATTGGCGTGGCCCCTCCGGCAATCGGGGTCTGACTCAGTGGCTGGCGCGGGCGGGGCCCACCGTGATGGTGATCTTCGCCAGTTCGTGCGCGAATTTTGCGTTGCGGGGGAATTCAGCGGTCAGCTGTTCGAATTCTTTCCTTGCCAGGCCCCACTGTTTTTCACGCATGGCCGCAAGTCCCAGCGTCAGCTTCGCAAACGGGCGCAGGTAATGGCCGTCTGCCGCCGTGCGGGCCAACTGCTGCATGCCCAGGACGCGATCCCCGTGAAATCCGCCGAACCGGATGAGGAAACGCTTATAGAAGGGCAGGCAACCCATAATATAGTTGGCCGCTCCGAGCGCGACATACGCGTCCGCCGCATGAGGCGCCACTGCCAGCAGATTTTTCGCCACGGTATCGGCCTCGCGCGTCAGCCGCAGGCTTTCGATCTGTTTCTTCTCGATCATGCTGGCATAATCCGCCAGCATGCCCGTGGAAATCGTCAGCGCGAATAGCGCGTCCGCATCCCGGGGATTCGATTTCAGACGCGCATGCGCCAGATCCTCCGATTTCTGCACGGCCTCGTTGAATGCGGTGCGCATCTGTGGGTCAGGCGTGCCCTGGACGCCGCCGAGCAACCGATCGTCGTTGAGAAAAAAATCCGATGTCAGCACGCCCTGGCGGTCAAACTCCTGAAACAGGTAGCTGGCTGCCTCGGCGGCGGGACCCAGGGCTTCTTCCGGATGCTTGGTCTCCCAATCCTTGAATACTTCACGCGCTTCGACAAATTTCAGCTCGTATAGCAGACGAAACCCCTCGTCGATTTCCGGCTGGCTGGAAAGACGGATGGGACCGATCGTTGCAACGGGCGGAGACCCTTGCGCGCGCGCCGGCCACGCTCCAAAACCCAGCGCGAAGACCAGGGCACACATCGCCCACCACGACCGAGGCACGCGGAATCTCCTCATTTGTACAGTTTAGACGCAGATTGCGTGTTCGCAGCAGGAATATGTCGTGGGAGTGACGTGCATCCCCGTGCCGGCAAGAAGGGGGAAAAACGAGAAAAGTGCCGGCACGAAGATTTTGGAGGGTTGGGAAGCTCGCTTACGAACCCGATCTCTCGGGGCCGTCGTCCCCGCAGCGTTACTCCCAACCCACCGTGATCACAATGCTGGCAGCCGCTACCGGATAGCTCAATGGGCTATTGGAATCATATTTTTGAGTACCCGGGTTGTAGTACTGAGTCTCCATCTGCCATCAGATTGTTAAATCATAATGGTTAGCGCACGCTGGAATGGTCCTTGCGGGCCCCTGTCAAACATTCTGGAGGGCGAAATCAGGGGTAGCGTTCCATGAAACGCTTCTGAAAATGAACGAAGAACTATTCGACGAGCATGATTTTGTCGGGCGTGGAAAGCGGCATCCACAAATGGCCGCGCGCGTCGCGCGCGATGTTGCGAACCGAGGAATTGGGAGCAGGCATCGGAAACTCGGCGAAAACTTCTACGGCTGGATTGAAGCGAACCAATTTGTTCGCGCTGCCCGCGCTTTCCTCGTACCAGATCTTGCCCGTGGAGTCCGCGGCGATGCCGTAGGGTTGGGAATTGCTTCCCGAGGGACTGTTCCAAAACTTGAATTTCTTGTTGGCAAGCGTCAGCCGGCCAAGACGCCCGCCGCCGGAATCGGTGAAATAGATAGCGCCGTTCACAGCAACCAGGCGCCGCGGATGCACGTTCGATTCGCTCGGGGTAAATTCGGTAATCACGCCGGAGGAGGGATCCACACGGCCCAGCCTCTGTCCGGTCAGTTCGCAAAACCACAGGCCGCCGTCGTTCGCTGAAACGATTCCATAGGGATGGGAGTTCTGTGTGGGAATGCCATATTCCGTGATTTTTCCCGTGGCGATATCCAGCCGGCCGATGACGTTCGAATTCTGCGCCGTGAACCACACCGCGCCGTCCGGACCAATCACCGGCGTGTGCGGATCTCTGGCGAGGTGCGTCGAGAATTCGGTGAATGTGCCGGACGCGGCGTTCAGCCGTCCGATTTTACCGACGTAGTTTTCGGTGAACCAGATGTTGCCGCTGGCGTCGGAAACCAGGCCGTGCGGGCCGGAGTTCGGGGTCGGCACCTTGAAAAGTTTCCACTCGTGCGTATTGGGGTTGAAACGCGCCAGGTGCCCGGATGCCTGCAGCGTGAACCACACGTTGCCCTCGGGGTCGACCGCTGGATCGTGCGGCAACGCTCCCACGACGGGAACGTCCCACGTGTGCATCGTGCCGTTCAATTCGACCGGAGCGGGTGCCAATCGTGATTTAAACGTCAGTCGCAGGGTCACGTTTGCCGCGCGGCCGGGACGCACCACCACGTTTTGCTCCCATTTCGACCATGTTCCGGCGGAGGAAGCGCGCACTTCATACAGGCCTGCGCGAAGCCGCGCAACGTGGAACCTCCCTTGTGCATCGCTATGCAGCACGTGGGGCGCTCCGCCGTCCGACGCCTGCCACATGATCTGCGCCCCTGCCACCGGCGCTCCTTTGGCGCTGATGACCCTGCCGTTCAAGCGGCCCGGCCTTTCCCTTGCGACCTTGGGGTATTGCGCCCACAGCGTGGCAGGTACAAGAACAGCGCCACAAAAAATAATCGCGATGTTTCGCCATGTGCGCCGCATTGCGTATCGCCTCCGGGAGGGAGTAACGCCCCTATTTTACCCCGGGCGAAACGCTGCCGGCGCAATCACGTGCTGCACGGGAGGCGCGAAAGATAAGGGGTGCCCGATGGAGCGGCGCGGCTACTTCACCGGCGATTGCGCGGTGAGATGGTTCAATTCCTTGCGAATCATTTCGATGGACTCGGAAGGCGGGCCCACGCGGCGGTAATGGGAGATTTCCGTGCGTTCGTGGACGCCGAATCCAAATAGAAATTTTCGTCCATCCACATTGTAGACGTACAGCGTCGGCAGCCACACGCCGGGCGACACTTCGGACTGCTCCATCACGAAGTGGCCCCCGTGATAAATCTTTCCTGCAATCCCTCCGAAAAACGAGATGTCGCTGGTGATGTCGCCCTCCACCCTGGCGATTTGCTCCTGCTTCTCATCCACCCAGATCGCGGCGTGAACGTGTTCGAAAGCGGCTGCGAAGCGGCTGGTCGGCTTGAAGTTCGGATCCGGATACAGCAGGAATTTGGCCAGAGTGCGCGAACCATTCGCGGCATAGGGATCGCGGCGGGTTTCACGGCCCACCCAGGTCGCATGAAAGGCCTTGGTCGCTTCATCCACCAGTTCGGCGCGGTCGCGGCGGCGCTTTTGGAATTTGGCGAGGTCCCGCCGGAAGTTTTCGTTGGGATGCATGGCGATACTGAGCGCCCTGACGGCATTTTCCAGTTCGTGGCGGTAGGTCTCCGGGGGGACGGGCGAGCCGTCTTCCGAAATACGCAGCTTCATCGTGCCGGTTCCGGAGGGCAGGACGCGGTCGGTGTGATCGGAGATGATTTCCGCGTTTGCGGCCTTGCGTGTAATCACGCGCTCCACGCGCTCATACTCCTGCAAGGCCTGATCGTTGCGGTGCTGGTTTGCGACGGCTCGCATGAACAGGGATCGGATCTGCGCGGCGGTCGGCTCGGGATTGCCGGTAACGATGGCGCCCTGGCTCGCCGCCCAGGATGCGGCGCCCGATAGCAGCACGCAGGCCACAGCGGCAAACAATGCGGTGACCATGACCAGAATGAGTTTTATGCGAATCATTTTATATACGGCAGCGCAGAGACGGCCAGGTGACCCGCATGCGCTGGAAATCTGATTCTACCGGGGAATGGGCGGTTGTACGTGTCTGTTTTCCGGACGGTTACTTCGGGCAAAGAAAATGCCGGGCAATCTGCCCACCGTGCAGCACACCGGCCCGGACTTCTATGTTCGACGTTAGCTTAAATGATAGCGATTTGAGAGCGGAGCTAAGCGACAGCTCTTGAGTATTGGGTTCAGCCCAACGGGCGCTACGTCCATGAAGTTTTCGTAAGGTTAAGGAGGGGCGATCCAGGTTGATTCGCCCCTCCTTTGACCCGGCTAGTCGGAGGAAAGCCGGGCCCTATTGCGTGTATGAAGGCTCCAACCCCGGAATCAGGAAAAAGTTGCGAAAATATACGAAAAAATTTATTCCGCGCGTGAAACGGCCATCGCCGCGCCAAGCGTTGCCATCCCCTGGAACGCATATTAATGCTTTGCAGTGAATCAGTTAGCGCGGTTGAGCCGGATCTCCCCGGCTGCGTATATCGATTTTCAGCGCAGTGAAACCGATGTCCTCCCGGATTTCGTGCCCCCCAAAGGGGCCGGTAAAGATGCCTCTCTCCTTTCGCATTTGGCGGGCTGAGCGCATACAATGGCCATCTCGATGCCTCGCACAGACCAACCGCGCGCGCCGGTCACTGAAGCTGACGTGCTGGCGCATTTGTCACGCTCCCGCAGGCCGCAAAGCCTTCGCGAAATTGCGGCGGCGCTGGGCCTGCGCCACTCGGGACGCCGCGCCCTGGTGAAGCTTGCGCGCAAAATGAAAAAGCGCGGGGAGATTCACGAATATCCGAACGGGCGCGTCGCCTTGCCCAAAGAAAAGCAGGGCGCGGAATACGCTCCGCCGCAACAAAAAGGGACGCCGCGCCGAAGCGGTTCGCAGCCGCGCCGTGAGACCGCTGCCGCCGTGCGGCCCGAAGCCAACCAGCTAACCGGACGCCTGGTCGCGCACCGCGACGGTTACGGTTTTGTCGTGCCGGACACGCCGCGAAAAGATCTGGAAGGCGATCTGTTCATCGGGCGCGACGCGATCGGCGACGCGATGCATGGCGATCACGTTCTGGCCAGCATCGAGCGGCGCAAACGCTTCGGCAATGGCGCGGGCCCCTCGGGGATCGAGGCAAGCCGTGCCGAAGGACGTATTCTGCGCGTGATCAGCCGCGCGCACAGGACGGTTGTGGGGCTGTTCCGCTACGGATCGCGCGGGAACACGGTGGCGCCATACGAGGCGCGCCTGCAGCAAGAAATCATCATTCCGCCGGGCGAGGAACTGACTTTAGAGCTGCAAGGAAAACTGGGCCAGCACCAGCCCAAGCGCACTTTACGCCTGCCTGAACTCGATGGCGCCGTCGTTAACGTGGAGCTGACGCGTTTTCCACGCGGGGGCGTCGCTCCGGCGGGGCGCGTGATCGAAATTCTCGGACGCCCCGGCGATTTCGGCGTGGACGTCGAGATCCTGATTCGCAAACACCATCTCCCTCACGAATTTTCGACGGAAGTTCTGGCGGAAGCCGCCGCGGGCGCGCACCCGGTGGGTGATGCCGAACGCGCGGGACGCCGCGATTTCCGCGATCTGCCGATTGTCACGATCGACGGGGAAACGGCGCGCGATTACGACGATGCCGTTTACGTGAAGCATCTGGAAAACGGCCAGTGGCAACTGCAGGTGCACATTGCCGACGTTTCGCACTACGTCCGCCGGGGATCGGCGCTGGATCGCGAGGCGCGGCTGCGCGGCACGTCAGTGTATTTTCCGAATCGTGCCGTGCCCATGCTGCCCGAGGAACTCTCGAACGGAATTTGCTCGCTCAATCCGAAGCAGGATCGCCTGGTGCTGAGCGCGGTCATGGAGCTGGACGGGAATGGCGAGATCGTCGCGTCGGAATTCGCACGCGGGGTGATTCGCTCGGCCGAGCGCATGACCTACACCGCGGTCAACGCGGTGCTGCAGCAGGACGCGGCTGCGACCGCGCAGTACGCGCATCTGGCCGATGAATTCGGCGCCATGCGCGACCTCGCCATGATCCTCAACGCGCGGCGCGCTCGCCTCGGCTCCATCGATTTTGATTTGCCCGAGCCGGTGATTCAATTTGACGTCCAGGGGCAAATGACCGGCGTCGTCCGCAGCGAGCGCAATATCGCGCACCGCCTGATCGAGGAGTTCATGCTGACGGCGAACCAGGCCGTCGCGCGCTACCTGGAATCGCGCGGCATCGGATCGCTGCATCGGATCCATGAAAAACCCGATCCCAAGAAAATTCTGGAATTTGAAGCCATGGCGCAAACCTTCGGATATTCCCTGGGCGTCGAGAACCTCGCGCAGCGGCGCATGGTTGTGCGACACGGCAGCGTTCCTGCATCCCGATCCCGCCGTGGACCTCATGGATGGCGCAACCGTGCGGGCGGTGGCCGCGAAAGGCAGATGACGGTTTCCCTGCCGGGCGCGCTGGACATTGCGATTCGTCCCGAGCATTACCAGCGCCTGGCCGAAAAAATTGCGGGCAAACCCGAAGAACGCATCATGTCCTTCCTGATGCTGCGTTCGCTGAAGCAGGCGCGCTATGCCGCGGACCCGCTGGGCCATTTCGCGCTCGCCTTCGACCAGTACACGCATTTCACGTCGCCGATTCGCCGCTATCCCGACCTGATCGTGCATCGCGTGCTGAAATGGGCGCTCGATCACGCCGGGACGAAACCCGCGATGCCCGTTGTCCCCGCGGCGGCGGTGCAGGAAGGGGCGCCACACGGAGCGGCCCTGAAAAAAAACGAATCCACATTCGGCCCCTACCGCAGAGGAGAACTCGAAGCCATCGCCGTGGAAACTTCCGAGACCGAACGCCGCGCCGAAACCGCCGAACGCGAATTGATGGCCTGGAAAACCGCGCAGTTCATGGAGCAGCACCTCGGCGAGGAATACGACGCGCTGATTATTTCCGTGCAGAAATTCGGTTTCTTCGTCGAGCTGACGGAAATTTTTGTCGAGGGCATGGTGCCCATCGATCGCATCCAGGAAATTACCGGCGAACATGTGTTCTACCGCGAGCAGGATCATGCCATCGTAAGCGGCAGCGGGCAGGGTCTGCGTCCAGGCCGGCGCGACGCAGGCCGGGAGAAAAACCACAAGAAAAAGTCCGGCCGGGGAACTCCTCGCAGCCCGCACGTCTGGAAACTCGGCGACCGCATTCGCGTCCGCGCCGAACGGATCGACCCCATTCGCCGCCGCGTCGAGTTTTCGCCTTTGCCTTAAGCCTCCGGGATGCGGCGGAAATGCCCGTATTGCAACTTGGAAATCAGCACCTGTTTTTTCATTGGGTCTTTCCATCGGGGAGCGATTTCGCTTATTGTTAGGCATTCGAGCCGGAACATTTGAACCAGGAGGTTACCCGTGGTTGTTCGCACCTGTCCCCACTGCAAGACCGAAATTTCCGCTCCCGAAGTTGCCGCGTACTCGAACAATGTCGAGTGCCCCAAGTGCAGCACGCGGCTGGAAATCGCGCCGGGCACGCGAACAATTTCTTCCTTGTGCGGGTTGGCCGCCGCGGCCATTGCGTGGCGGGCTTCGATCGGTTCGAATGGGGATCTGGGAGGGGTGCTGCCGACGCTGTACGCGTTTCTGGCGTTTGGCATCGTCTCGCCGCTGGCCCTGATGTTCAGCGCGAACCTGCGTAATGCCCCCGCCATTCCAGCGCCTGAGCCTGCCCACGATTCCGGCTCCGCGGGGCACGATGCCGGCGGCCATCACTAGGCGCATATTCCGCCTGAGTCAACACCAGGATTTGTCTCGCGCGGCCAAGATCTCCATCCCCGTTGCGTAGTCTTGCAGGCAAGTATAGAAATTCCTGGCGGATGACTGTTTATCCCGTGCATTTGCAACGGTTGAGACATAGATACGGAAGTACTAATCCCAATAATCCCATCGTACTATTGCCCGCTCACAACCCCGCCACCATACTCTCCTCATGGCTCAGTATTCATCTCTGTTGGGACGCCGGATTGAGGTCACGTACCGGGCCGGCGACATCATTCTGCCCGCCACCGGCAACCTTGCGGCGGACTCCGGGAAATCGATTTTTCTCGAAGAAAGCTACCAGCAGAAGAGCAACGTGAAGACTTTTCGCTGGGAAATACCGTATCCCTGCATCGTGCAATTGAATGAATGCCCCGAAATTCCCCGGCCGTCCGCTTCGGTGAACGCTCCTCGCGAAGAGGCCGCGGAATCCGCGCCAAGCACCGCCACGCTGGAACTCAAGAACCGCCCGGCTTAGCCCTCCGCCGTTTTTGCTGATTTTCTCTTTGTTTTCGAACGATCTCCTGTAGACTTTTTCCGCTAAGCGCTTTTGTAAACTCGTTTGCAGGGGGAGGGTTCTGCTCATGAAACCGTCTGTGGGATTTATAGGAATGGGATTGATGGGCCGGCCGATGGCGGCAAACCTGTTGAAAGCGGGTTACGGCGTCACCGTATGGAACCGGACGGCTGCGCGCGGCGATGATCTAGTCGCGCAGGGAGCCAAGCGCGCCGCAACTCCGCGCGAAGTCGCAGCCGCATCCGAGGTGATCGTTACGATTGTGAGCGATCCACCGGCGGTGGAATCGATTTTGTGGGGCGATGTCGGCGTGTTCGCGGGCCTGCGGCGCGGCAGCGTGATCATCGAATCCAGCACGGTCACTCCGGACCTGGAAAAACGCGCCGCGGCGTCTGCGGCGGCGCTGGGCGCCGAATTTTTGGAAGCTCCGGTGACCGGCGGAACCTGGGGCGCCGAAAAAGGCGATTTGGTATTCATGGTGGGCGGAGAAGCAAGCACGCTCGAGCGCGTCAAGCCCGTGCTCGGCGTCATGGGCAAGCAATTTTTTCACTTGGGGCCGGTCGGCGCGGGGCAGACGGTGAAGCTGGCGATGAACCTGCTTCTCGGGCTGGAGGTGGAAGCGTTTGCGGAAGCGCTGTCGCTGGTGATGCGCGCGGGAATCCCTGGCGAGAACCTGCTCCAGGTGATGCAGTCCAGCATGGGGCGCTCGCCCGTGCTGGACTTGAAAGGGGCGAAGATGTTGCAGGGCGACTACAAGCCCAGTTTTCCCCTCCGCCTCATGCACAAAGACATGAGCCTTGCGATCGATCTGGGCAACCAGCTCGGCGTGCCGTTGCCGGCCGGCGCGGCCGCGCGGGAAGTCTTGAGCGCCGTGAAGGGCGCCGTGACCGAAGACGTCGATTTTTCGGCGCTGGCCACTTTCTGGAATAAAAAATAAATCCCTTTTCTATCCCTTGTCTAGCTTGTCTGGCCCTTATTTAGGATGTTCAGGGCTTCGCGTCGGGCGGAAGAAAACACATGGGCAGGTCGCGCGAAGTCCGCAATCCCGCCTGGGCGTCGAGGATCGCGGGAATGCAGTTCACAACGACCGAAGCGGTGGCGATATCGCCGTGCGTGCCGCCGGGAATCGTGAGCGTCAGATTGGGATTGCCGGTGACGGCGACGGTGTCGCCGACGTTGGTTGCGCCGACGAACATCTGCAATTCCATGTAGATTTTTTCCTTTCTGCCGTCATAGCCGCGGGCGATCTGGTGCACGCCGGCCACCTGTCCCGCCGCAACCTCTAGAAACGGGGTCTGCACGCGTTCGCGCGCGACCACCGGTTCAATCGTTTCCGTAATGTCACTCACGGCAAGGCCCAGCGCGTCGGAAACCATGGCCACCGACTCGGGCAAACCGTGATGCTTGATCGCGCCCGCCTCCACTTGCGCGCGAAATTCCTCCACGCTCATGCCTGCGCCCACTTTTTTCTGCAGCGGCAGGCGGCGCTTGGACGCGTCCACGATGCGGACCGCGCGGGCCGTTTCAATTCCCTGCGACGCGGCGCTGAGCGTGATTAGCAGCTTGTCCATCACGAAGCCGGGATTGATGCCCGTGCCGATCAGCGCGACGCCCCACGTTTTGGCTTCCGCGTCGAGCCGCGCCGCAAGTTCCGGATATTTCCGGAACGGGTAGGAGAGCTCTTCGCACGTCGAAACCACGCAGGAATCTGCGGCCAGGCAGGCCAGCAACTGATCCATCACGCTGGGCAGATAGGATGAGGTCGAATGAATCACCACGTCGGGTGATTTGGCGAGCATGGCCGCGGCGTCACTGGTGACCGGCACGCCCCACGGCACATCGGCGCCGCCCACCACGTCGCCCAGGTCCCGCCCCGCTTTGGCGGGATCGGAGTCGATGGCGCCGATGATTTCGATGGACTGTTTTTCCCGCATCAGCCGCACAATCGCCGCGCCGATGGGGCCAACGCCGTATTGCACCGCACGAATTCTTTTCTTCACGATGGGCTCCGTCGCGCACCGCGCGCTTTCTCGCAAATGAATGTTCGCCGGCGTCGCGGGCGGCGGTTTTCACGAGGATGGATTTGAGCAAGTACGATAAAGCAATCGCGAGGGGCATTCAACCGGTTTCGGCAAACCTTCCTCGCGTGGGCGGGCTCGCTTGTCTGATGCGCGCGCCGGGCGGATAATGCGGAAGACGCGGAAACATTGACGGAGGTTTTTATGGCGGCGGCAAAGCTTTCAGAAAAGGAAATTGCGGACGAATTGAAAAAACTCGCCGGCTGGAATGTGACGAACGGGAACCTGCACCGCGTATTCGAGTTCAAGGATTTCACGCAGGCGTTTGGATTCATGACGCGCGTGGCTCTGGCGGCGGAAAAAATGGACCACCATCCCGACTGGTCCAACTCCTGGAACAAAGTCACCGTGGACCTGTGTACGCACAGCGCTGGCGGCCTGACGAAAAATGATTTTGACCTGGCGGAGAAAATACAGCAGGTTTACGCCGGATAAATTCTCCGTCATTCCCTCATTTCAATCGCCGCAAGGTGAAGACGAAAACGAGCGTACATAACGCATTCGATGTTCCCGTTGTGTTTTCGAACAGAAGTCTGAGTTCAGTCCCGAATTCCTTATTTTGCACTACCCATTGCCCCCCCAAAAAACCTGCTTCCCGCGGGTTTGATAGAATGGTTGGTGCGGGAATCGCATGCAACGCCATTCAAGGGATAGGGGAAACGAACGAAATGCGGGAAGCTACGGGCCAAACAAGCGTTGAGAACGAAATTATATTGGAGGGCTACCGGCGCTGGGGCTATCTTGCCGCGAATCTTGACCCGCTTGGCTTCCTGACGCCGTTCGTGCATCCCGAACTGGTCGTCGAGGGCGCGGCGGCTGCCGCGGCCAGAAAATTTTATTGCGGCACGATTGGTGCCGAATTCTTTCACTTGGATGACCCTGCGCGCCGCCGGTGGATTGCCGAGCGGCTCGAATCCGACGCGCCGCAACCGGACCGCACCTTCATTCTCGAACGGTTGATCCAAGCCGAACTGTTCGAGCAGGTTCTGCAGGCGCGCTATCTGGGAAGCAAGAGGTTTTCGATTGAAGGAGTCACCGCGATCATCCCGCTTCTGGACCGCGTACTGAGCGGGGCTGCCGAGGCGGGGGCCGAACAGGTGATGCTCGGCATGAGCCATCGCGGGCGCCTGAACGTGATGGCGCACATCGCGGGAAAACGCGCGGCGGATATTTTTGCGGGCTTCGAGGACGTAGATCCGCGCAGCGTGCTGGGCAGCGGCGACGTGAAATATCACGTGGGCGCGACCGGGGAGTACCGCACGCACGAGGGCCGCAAACTGAGCGTTCATCTCGCGTCGAATCCAAGCCACCTCGAGGCCGTCGATCCCGTCGTCCTCGGCCGCGCGCGCGCCAAGCAGGCGCGCATTGGCGATGCCACCAGGCTCAAGAAGGTTTTGCCCATTGTGCTGCACGGGGACGCGGCGTTTGCCGGACAGGGCATTTGGGCGGAGACGCTCAATCTTTCCGGGGTTGATGCCTATTCGGTCGGCGGCGCGATCCATGTGATCGTGAATAATCTGCTCGGGTTCACCACCATTCCGGCGCAGTTGCATTCCTCGCGCTTTGCGTCCTCGCTGGCCAAACGGCAGGCCATTCCGATTTTTCACGTGAACGGGGAGGACCCGGACGCCGTCGTGCGCGTGGGGCAAATCGCGATGGACTACCGGGAGGCGTTCGGCAGCGACGTGGTGATCGACCTGATCGGATACCGCCGGCATGGCCACAGCGAGGTAGACGATCCGACGATCACGCAGCCGCTGCTCTACGCGAAAATCAAGGTTCATCCGCCCCTATGGAAGATTTACGCCGAGCGCATCGGCGTGGACCCCTCCGCGACGGTCAGCGCGATTCGCAGCGAAATGGAAAATGCGCACAAGGCCGCCAGCGTGATGAAGAAAAAGCCCCGCCTGGGCAGGCTGCCCGCCTATTGGTCGCCGTACAAGTGGGGGCGCTACGACAGCGCGTATGAAGTGGACACGGGAGTCACGCTCGAGACGCTCGGCGAAGTGACCGGCAGGCTCACGAGCTATCCGCCGGATTTTGCGATTCACCCCAAAGTGAAAAAACTGCTCGCGCAGCGGTCCGAAATGGGGCATGGAAAGCGGCCCGTGGACTACGGTATGGCCGAAGCCCTGGCCTTCGGAACGATCCTGCTATCCGGCACACCGGTGCGGTTCACGGGCCAGGATACGCGGCGCGGCACGTTCAATCAGCGCCATGCGGCCCTGATCGATACGCGCACCGAGGCCCAATACGTGCCGCTCGAGCACCTGGCTCCGGAACAGGCGCGCTGCGAAATCTTTAATTCGACGCTTTCCGAGGCGGGCGTGCTGGGCTTCGAATACGGCTTCAGCCGCGACTATCCGGAAGCCATTGTGCTGTGGGAGGCGCAGTTCGGCGATTTTGCAAACTGCGCGCAGATTATTATCGATCAATTCATCAGCGCGGCCGAGGATAAGTGGGATCTTCCTTCCGGCGTGGTCATGCTGCTGCCGCACGGGTATGAGGGGCAGGGCCCCGAGCACTCGAGCGCGCGGATCGAGCGCTATCTGCAGCTTGCCGCCGAGGACAACATTCAGGTCTGCCAGCCTTCCAGCGCCGCGCAATATTTCCATCTTCTGCGCCGGCAGGCGCTGCGCCACTGGCGCAAGCCGCTGGTCGTGTTCACGCCGAAAAGCATGTTGCGGCATCCCGACGCGGCTTCGCCCATCGAGGATTTTGCCCGCCCGGGTTTCGAATGGGTTGTGCCCGACCGTGAAATCACGTCCGCGCAGCGCATTCTGATCTGCAGCGGAAAAATCGGCCACGAACTGCGGAACGAGCGAAAACAGCGCGGCGACACCGAAACGGCCATCTTGTTTCTCGACCAGTTGTATCCATTTCCGAAGAGGGAACTCTGCGCGGAAGTGGCGCGCCATCCCGACGCGCGCGAAATTGTCTGGGTGCAGGAGGAGCCTGCGAACATGGGAGCGCTGTCCTATGTGTTGCCGCGCATCCGGCACTACATTAAGAATATTCCCGTGCGCTCGGTGAAGCGCTCGGCCAGCGCCAGCCCGGCGACCGGTTCGGCCAAGGCGCACGAACTCGAACAAAAAACGCTGCTGACCCTGGCATTCACGACGGGACCCAATTGATCGCGGGTTTTTCCGAACGCGGTTACTCGAACTGCTTTCGGAAAGTGGCGAGTTGCTGTTTCAGGTTCTCCACTTCTTTCTGAAGTTCCGCAATTTGATTTTCCAGGCGCGCCATCCGGTCGCCGCTTGGGGAAGCCGCCGACGCCGCCGGTGCCTCGGGCGTCCACCCCTCTACATCCCCGGACAGCAGATGTGCGTAGCGTGATTCCTTGGTTCCCGGCTGCCGGGGAAGCATTTTGACAAGCGGCGGCTCGCGATTCATCAGGCGATGCAGCGTGGATTGCACGATGCCCAGGTCCTCGAATTTGTGCATGCGGTCGGCGCGGTTGCGCAATTCTCCCGGCGTCTGCGGACCTCGCAACAGCAATTCGCACAGGATGGCGATTTCGTGGCGGTTGAAATTAAAAGCTTCCTGGAGGCGGTGCCCGTACTTGGTTACGCGGCTGACCATGTTGTCCGCAGGTCCCGCCAGTCCATTTTTATCCAGGGTGCGCAAAGCCGCGCGCACGGCTTCCTCATCGAGACTCATGAACGGATCGCGATTGGATTTCTGGTTGCACGCGTTGACCAGGGCGTTGAGGGAAAGCGGGTAATACTCGGGCGTGGTGAGGTCCTTTTCCACGAGTGAGCCCAGCACCCGGGCATCGATGGCGCTCAGAATATCCACGACAAACAATCATACCGCAAGGTGGGAACCGGCCCCTAATTCCCGGCGTGCCGCGCATCCTTATCCCGGCAGCGTCCCGGTTCAATGCGGCATTTCGGAACCAGCAGATGCCCGCCTGAAGACGGGCGCTATATGGACCAGGACTGAATTGCCGCCCACAAGTTGATTGGCGAAATTTTTTTGTGTCCACGCCAGGTAGACAACAGCGCCGGCTCGCGCTAACGTATCAATCCTCGAATATGCCATTACAAACGATCAAACGCCGCTCGCGCGGTTTTATCTGTGTCAACGCGCATCCGGAAGGTTGCCGCAGAAACGTCGAGCGCTGGGTTACCGGGGTGCGCGGGAAAGTTCCCGCCGGGCAGGCCGGGCCGAAAAACGTGCTCGTCATCGGCGCGTCCACCGGCTACGGGCTGGCGTCGCGCATCGCCGCCGCGTGGGGCTATGGAGCGAAAACACTCGGCGTATTTTTTGAGCGGCCGCCCGAGGGCGACAAGACGGCCAGCGCCGGCCACTACAACACGGTCGCGCTGCACGCGATGGCGAAGCGCGACGCCCTGTTTGCCGCGAGCATCAACGGCGACGCGTTCTCCGACGACATCAAGCGCGCAACCGCCGAAACCCTTCGCAAACAAATGGGGCCGGTGGATCTGGTGATCTATTCGCTGGCTTCGCCCAAGCGAACCGATCCACGCACCGGCCAGGTGCACAATTCCGTCCTCAAGCCGATCGGACAGTCTTACACCAATCGCACCATCGAGCTGGATTCGGAAAAAGTGACCAGCGTTACTCTGGAACCCGCGAATGAAAACGAAATCGCGGACACCGTCGCCGTCATGGGCGGGGAAGACTGGCGCCGCTGGATGGACATGCTGCTCGAGGAAAAATTGCTTGCCCCGGGGGCGCGCACGCTGGCCTATTCCTACATCGGCCCGGAAGTGACCTGGCCGATTTACCGCGACGGCACGATTGGACGGGCCAAGAAAGATGTCGAACGCGTGGCCGGAGGACTGGATGCCCTGCTGGCGGCCCGGTTGGGGGGCCACGCCTGGGTTTCCGTCAACAAGGCGGTGGTGACGCAGGCTTCGTCGGCGATTCCCGTCGTGCCGCTCTATTTGAGCCTGTTGTCCCGGGTCATGAAGGTAAAAAATCTGGACGAAGGCCCGCTCGAGCAGATGCGGCGGATGTTCACCGATTTTCTATGTACGGGCCAGCCGCCGAAGCTCGATGAAGCGCAGCGGCTGCGCCTGGACGATCGCGAAATGCGCAGCGACGTGCAAGCCGAAATCGCCGCGCTGTGGCCGCAGGTCACCACGGAGAACCTTCGCACGATGACGGACTTCACCGGATTCCAGCGCGAGTTTCGCGGCCTGTTTGGCTTTGAAGTGGAAGGTGTAGACTATGAGCAGCCCACGGAGACCGATCTGCGCTGGTAACGCCGGCCCACCGGGCGAATCAGGACCGGATCCGGACCCGCTGCTAAATCGACTTCGATGCGCGCCATCACCCTACTCTTCTTCGTCGTTTTCGGCTTGAACCTGATTCCCGCGTTTGCTCCCCCCACCTGGATGGTGTTTTCCTACATTGGATTCCGCTATGTTTCGGTCAACGTCGTATTCCTGGCGGTGGTTGGAGCCACGGCAGCCACGCTCGGCAGGATGGCGCTGGCAAAAATGGCGCGTGTCGTGGTCCGGCAGCGGTTCATGTCCGAAAGCAGCCGGAAAAACATCGATTCCATCCGGGAGTACCTGGAACCGCGGCGGAAACTGACATTCGGAGTATTTCTGTTTTACGCGTTCACCCCGTTTCCCTCGAATTACCTGTTCATTGCGTACGGACTGACGACGATGCAGCTGCGCAGAATCGCGGCGCCGTTCTTCATTGGGCGTTCGATTAGTTACAGTTTTTGGGGACTCACGGCTTCGACCGTCGCCCGGAGAATAACGGTGGGATCCACTGACGCGCTGTCCTATTTCAGCGTCTATTTTGTGATTACGCAGACGCTCCTGCTTTTGTTGATTTACATGTTTACCCGCATTGACTGGCATATCCTGCTCGCGGAGAGAAAATTCAGGTGGGTGGCAAAGAATCCGGGGCGTCCTTAAACCTTAAACTTAAGACATAAAAAAGATCCGCCATCCTGCCCGTATCCGCAAGGCTTAAGCAAGTTGCGCATTACGAATCCGCCGGAGGATCGTCACCCTCGGGGTCCTCTCCGGGGGCTTTCTGCAGAATGTTGTCCAGCTTGGCGCCGGTGGCGACGACTTGCGCCAATGTATCGCTTGGAAACCCGAAACGCAGCAGCCCCGGCGTCATCAGCGTGGTGATCAACACCAGAACCACTACATGCACATAAATGTCCCGTGTGACGATGCCTGCGGTCCATCCAATGCTCGCGGCAATCAGGCCCACCTCTCCCCGAGGGATCATGCCCGTGCCGATAATCAATGAATCGCGTTTCCCGAACCCGTTGAAATACGCTCCCGCGCCGGACCCCACAACTTTTCCGGCTATGGCGACCACCAACAGCACAACAAAGAATGTAACCTCCTCGCCCAGTTGCCACGCGTTGATGTCCAGCCCGATGGATACAAAAAACAGCGGGCCGAAGAAAACGCTGATCCAGGGTTGAAGATCCTGCGTCACTTTCTGGTGAGACGGCGTTCCCGCGACGAACAGCCCCGCCAGATAAGAGCCCGTGATTGCCGCCATCCCTCCCGTATATTCCGCATGCGATGCCAGCAGGGACATCAGAATCACGGCGCCCACCATTTCGGCGCGTTTCCAGGACAGCTGCGCGGAATATTTGAGCATCCAGCGCGTCAACGGGGGACCCAGCCAGAAAAGCGTGACCAGGCAGACCACGATCCGCCCCAGCGTCATCGCTAGGGCGCCCCACGGCAGGGAACTTCCGGCGGACATCTCCTGCCCCACGGCAATCACCACGGACAGCACAAGCAGCCCGAGCACGTCGTCGATCACCGCCGCTCCCATAATTGTGGAGCCCGAGCGGGATCGAATCTGCTTCAAGTCGATCAGCGTTTGCGCCGTGATCGTAACGCTGGTGGCGCTCAGGATCGCGCCGACGAATATGGATTCGCGCCACCCCAACCCGTACGCCCGGCACACCCACGCCCCTCCCACCATGGGGAGAACCACGCCGCCGACGGCCGCCCAAAAAGCTGGCGCAACCGCCTTGCGGACCATCTGGACGTCGGTCTCCAGCCCCGCGACGAACATCAGCAGGACCACACCGATTTCCGCCAGTATTTTGAATACAAATTCGGCGGTTACCGGGCCGGGCGTCGCCGCGTGGAACCACGACAGGCCCCAAAAATTCAGGAACGTGGGCCCCAGGATCACACCGGCCAGCAATTCTCCCAGGACCACCGGCATTTTTATGCGGCGGGCCAGCACGCCGCAGAACTTCGCCGCCAGGATGAAGATGGCGATGCAGAGCAGGAGTTGCAGCAAGACGTTTAAAGTTATTTCCGGCACGAAAACTCCGTACAACCCGCGCGGGGCCTGCGGCGGGTCTTGTGGCTTGTATCATAACGTTTCTCGGTGGATTGTTGCGGGGAATCGGTCTGTTTCAGGTCTTAGTGCACCCACGCCAGGATGGCGGATTCGACGTAAATAAGGATTGTGAGCACAACCAGCACGCCGAGGATTACGGGAGTCATTTCCTTGATCCACTGCACCGGTGTGAAGTGTTCGTCCACATCGCGCTGAATGAAGGCAAACGCCACCACCGATTGCGCCGAGCCGATGTGGGTCCAGCACCCGCCGAGCGCGTAGCCGGCAATCTGCGCCAGCGCGAACAGATGCAAGACCCCGAGATTCAGACCGTGCAGGCCGCGAGAAGCGAAATCGGCAACCACATTGTTGTCCAGAATCGCCGAAAGAAAGGCGCAGCCGTAGAATTGCGCCGTGGCGACATGGGCGTTTCCAAGAACGGCGATTCCGTGATGGATCAGGGCCTGCATTTCGTTAAAAAAACCGGCATTGGTCAGCAGTGTGATCGACAAGAACAACGGGAAGAGGAAATAATACTCGGCATATTCGGTAATCGCTTCGCGCATCGCCAGCGCCCGCATGCGGTGAATGTGCATGATGCCCAACAAGGCGGCGAAGAAGCCCGCGAAGGACGCAAAAAACAGCGGCACGCCCGGGTAGAACCCGTGCAGGATCAGCAATCCGATAAAGGGGATGAGCGAGAAGGCGCCGAACTTCTGGGTGCGGTTACGGAGCCGGGCCAGGGCCGCCAGAACCGTGTCCACCGATTGCTCGGCGTTCAGCGCGCCCTCCACGTCGCCCGCCGCGTCCGATACATAGTGCTGATCCAGGGAGTCGGAGAGTTCCTCGCTCACAAAATGTCCGAGCAGCTTCTTGCGCATCGCCTCGGGGACATTCTCTCTGACCAGCGCCAGTCCCAGCGACTCTCCACCCCTTAACCGGGCCAAGATCAGGTCCGATTTCCCCGCCAGTTGGTCGGCATGTTCCTGAATCAATTCGACGGTGCTCAGAACCTCGCCGTGCCGCGAGGCTTGCAGGAAGCGGACGACACCGGCGTTGGCGTCGATGACGTCCATCTCTTCAAGATTGATGGTGGGGTTGCCGAGCCTCCTGCGCAGATGCCAGGTAATCACCAGGTAGCTGGCCACGGCGGCGGGAGCGCAATAGCGCAGGAAGAACATATCATTCAGGTAGGGGTGCAGATTGGCCTTCATGATGAGATTGGGCGGCTCGCCATACGCCAGCCAGATCCCGCAGATCGTCGTCACCGTCGTGCAGACCATCACGGCATAGCGGATGGCCGCAGTGGGCGCGGCCGCGAGCAGCAGGATGATGACCAGCGTGCGGATGGTCAACCCGATCATCGAGACGCCGTCGAAAATGCCCGATGCAAAAGCCACCACGGCCGTCACGGAAATCACCGTCGGCAGGATCGCGCCATTAAAAATCCGCAGCAGGAAGAACGTGACCTCTTCCAGCAGCCGCGTTTGCGCCATGACGGAAACAAAAAAGGTCAGGCCCAGGATGAACAGCATCGTATCCGCATGAAACAATTCGTCCAGCCCGCTGAAGGACAGCAGATGATGCTGCACCCAGAGCCACACGCCGCCGTTGGCAATCTCGATTCGCCATTCCGACGTCCGCAGACGCGAAAATGTGGCCAAAATGATCAGCAGCATTCCGTACGTGAGAGCGTTTTTATGGATTTGATACTTGAAGGAACCAAACAGAAACAGCCCCAGGATGGTGGCGAGAACTTCCGCCGCAAGCAGCCATACGGGCATCTCCACCGTGCGGCCAAGGCCCACGATGATTGCGGCGATGATGGCGCAGCCCAGCACCACCTTCCGGCCGGACATCATCACGACGGCAGGAGGCGCGTCTGCCGCGCGAGCCTCAGTCGACATGCGACAAGACCTGGAGCCACGGGGAAGGCGGGTGCACGGCTTCTTTCTTCTTTCCGCTCTTGCGTTTTATTCCTGAAACGCGAGGCTCACGCTTTGAACGGATACGCTGCGATCGTTTACGGTTCTTCTTTTTCATGACCCGCCTGGGGAATGAAAGACTCTGGGGAAGCGTGCCCGCGCTGGCTTCCGCCGGCACGCCAAGCCAGAACTTGCGGAAAGTCAAAGTATCACGGCGCAACCGGCAGGAATAGCATTCCTGCAATTACGCCGAAATCGCGTGACCGGTGCGGATCTCGTCGCGGCCTGGGTCGCGACGAGATCCGCACCGGCGCGAAACGCGACTAGAGAGCGACCGCTCCGCGTTCCTGATTTCGAATGCGGATGGTTTCTTCCACTTTTGACAGGAAGATTTTACCGTCGCCGATTTGGCCCGTCGAGGCGGCTTTTAAAATTGCGTCGACAGCGGAATCGACCAGGTTGTCGGGCAGGACTATTTCCAGCTTGATTTTCGGGAGAAGATCGACGGTATATTCCCGGCCGCGGTAGGTCTCGGTGTGTCCTTTTTGCCGGCCGTGGCCGCGAACATCGGAAATCGTCATGCCGCCGATGCCGAGCTCAGTCAGGGCTTCTTTGATTGCTTCAAATTTCGACGGCTGAATGATCGCTTCGAGTTTAGTCATCATGTCCTTATCCATCCTTAGGTTGCGATAGCGGATTCGAGTTCTCTTTTTATTCCTACGGCCAACCGCTGCTTACCCCCTGAAAAATTTTACCAGTGGTTTCCCCGTTGAGGCGCCCGTCACTTCCGCCCCAATGCACTTCCTGATTTCTGGGCGGCTCGCGTTCGCAGGATCGCGAACAAAACCGCCAACACGCAACCCGCCAGGACCGGAACGATGGGTGCGTGCACAAAGAACACCAGAACGACCGCGACCAGGAACGCCGCCGATAGGGGAATACGATATTTCTTCATGGCTTCGATTGCCGGTAACGGCATCATTACACCTGTAATTTCTTCATGCGTCCTGCCGAGTGGTATCGTCATGGGTCACCGTATATGGTTGAGCATTATGTGCGCGACAATCGCGAATACCGAGGCCACCAAGCCTCCGCCCATCAGTGCGAGCGAAAGGGAACTGAATGGCTTGTTGAACCACGGCCTGGCGATGCCGTTGTGTTCCCGTTCCTTTTCCTTGCTGATCAACTGCGAGAGCATGTAGCGCTCCTGCGGCCGGGTAGCGCACTGCAATGCCTGCCGCGCGGCCGCATATCCCTTTTGAGGGATACGCAGTTTGAAATTGAAATTGGCCAGCATGTAATGTACCGCAAAACTGTCGGGCGCCAATTCCGTGGCGCGCTCCAGGTGATCGGAAGCGGGATAGATGGAGTAGTTCATGGCCTGGGCGAGTCCCAGACACATATGGCCCTCGGCAAAATCGGGCGCCAGGGCGATGGTCTGGGAAAGCGCTTCGGCGGCTTGCGCGGGCTCCCCGCACTGCAGGAAGAAGAGCCCTTGCTCAAAGGATTTTCGTGCTTCGAACGAGAGAGCGCGTGTCTCCGGAACTGCCAGTAATGCTGAGCCGTTGGATGTTGCTTCCGACATTTCCGTCAGTCGATTCATGGCATTCATTGCTTTTTCCTCCAGCGATTTGATCTATCTTCCGGTGACACGCGCTCTTTCTGATTCTGCATGGATTAGTCTGCGGGAACCGGCGCTGCTGCTCCGGTAGCTCCCGTTGGATGTGCACCCGAGCCCTTGCCGACGTTGTCCGGTTTCAGGACAAAGTCCGGGTAGCAGAGGGCGCCCAATTCTGGGATGTCCAAGCCTTCCAGTTCGTCCTTCGCCTCAACGCGCTGGCCAATGAAGAAATCAATCGCCAGATTGGCCACATACGAGATGGTGAAGATGACGCCGATGAGGGTGGCCACGCCGATCAGCTGCGCGACCAACTGGCTGGCATCCCCGTAAAACAATCCGGTGACGGATCCGTTGACGCCGCCCCAACTGCCGCCATAGTTTGACGTGCCGTCCGCGAAGAGCCCGACGGAGATAACGCCCCAGATGCCGTTGGTTCCGTGGACCGAGATGGCGCCGACCGGATCGTCGACTCGTACCACACGATCAAAAAATTCAACGCTGAGGCAAACCAGAACGCCCGCGATGAGCCCGATGATGGTCGCTCCGATGGTGCTTACAAAGCCGCTCGGCGCCGTAATGGCCACCAGTCCGGCCAGCAAGCCGTTTCCAGCCATCGAAGCGTCCGGCTTCCCGTAACGCATCCACATGTAAAGGATTGCGCCAAACGAGCCCGTGCAGCCTGCCAGCATCGTGTTCACGGCGATGGAGCCGATACGCAGGGCTCCGTTGCCGGAAGCAGCGAGTGTGCTGCCGGGATTGAATCCGAACCATCCGAAGGCCAGAATGAAGCAGCCGGTCAGAACGATTACCATATCGTGCCCTGGAATCGCGTTCGCTGACCCGTCGCGGTTGTATTTCCCGAGTCGAGGACCAATGATCATGCCCACGGCCAAAGCAGTGATGCCGCCGACGGCGTGTACCACACCGGAGCCGGCAAAGTCCGCATAACCATGTCCCAGACCGTAGCTGGTGCCGAGTGTGCCGAGGAAGCCGCCGCCCCAGGCCCAGTTCCCGAAGAGTGGATAGGTGATCGCTCCCATGAACACGGAGGCGACAGCAAACGCTGCGAACTTCCAGCGTTCCGCGCAGGTTCCGGTCACGATCGTCAACGCGGTGTCCATGAATACCATCTGGAACAGGAACAGCACCATCACGGCTACGTCATAGGTGCCGCCCTGAGTCAGGAAGAAGCCGTGCATGCCGAACAGGCCCCAGCTCTGTCCCAGGAAGTTGATCGAGTATTCCGCATTCAACGGTGCGGCGCCGCCCAGGGTGCCTACCCCGCCGACGCCGCCCATCTGTATGGCAAAGCCGCATACCCAGTAAGCAAATAGCCCGAAGCCATACACCATGAAGTTCATCATCATCGTGTGATTGGCATTCTTGGCGCGGCACAGCCCGGTTTCCACCATAGCGAAGCCCGCTTGCATGAACATGACCAGGAAGCCGGCGACCAGTGTCCATACGAAGTTGAGGGCAACGCGGTTTTGCCCGACTTGATTCACCGTATCGGCCAGCGTCAATCCCTTGTTGCTGTCCGACACGACCACGTCGCTCACCGTTCCGGTTATGACTCCGCTCGGATCGCCTTTGGCCAGGTCGTCACCGGACGGGGGCGCCGCTGCCTTGATATCGAGAGGCTGGTCCATCGCCGGGGCAGCGGGGGCTGCAGCAGCCGCCGGGGCGGCGGCCGGGGCGGCCGCCGGGGCTTGCGCCCTGGCCGACAACCCGAAGGATAAAATCAAAATAAACGCCAGGAACAGATAACTCTTCCAGTATGTACACCGTTGCATATCTTTATTCTCCTTGCGCCCAAGACAGGCGATGTATGAATGACTCCTCGATCGAAGCCCAGAACGCGTTTGCTTTAAACTTTCCAGGGTGCTTCTTTTTCATGGGCCTTGTTTAGGATGCCCAGGATCCCACCGAGAGAAATTGCGATACCGACGAGCGCGATAATCATTCTGAGGCCGGTTGATTGCGACATGCCGAGCCCGAAAACAGCCAGGAGCCATCCCGCGAGTACCACCAAGACGCCGACGAGTTTCATTTGATTCTCCTTCTCCTTGATTTCTTTTTATCTTGCGCAACCGTCTTTCCATGCAGGTGCGGTTCTAGACGGTTTTGACTTTGTAGAATTCGTACAACGAGTAAACCAGCAACGCGAATCCCGCCACCGCCACGATCATGCCCGTACCGCCGTGAATGACCAGTCCGGCGACAAAGGCGGTGAATCCGACCAGCAGCGATCCGAGTGCCGTTCCCTGCTGCGCTATAGCTGCCATGCAATCCCTCCTTTTATTACGTTTTTAAAAAGTTCCATCCGTAAAACCAGTTCCACTTCCTGCTACGAATTCACAGCAACCGCCACGGCCAGCAGCATCGCCCATCTTGAAAGAACCGCCGATACCACTGCTCCCGACTCGATAGCAGTTCCAGTTGAAAGCGGATCCATAGCCTAGAGTTCCCGTGAGAGATGCAGGGTCGCTCAAGGAATGAGCGGGCGCCTGTGCTCTTTCGTCGTTCCTGGCTAACGAGCCGGCTCCTCGTGGAGCGTATCGAAACCGAATGGACACTTCCTTGTGTCCAGAAAATTCAAGGGCCGCAAGATCGCGGTGTGCGCTTTCCTACCGTCCCGGAAACGACAGAGAAATCATGAGAGTCAAACGCAGCAAAGGAAAACACTCTGTTTTCCTTGATGATTTCTGAGCGGAGTCTGCGGCCTGTCCGCAGGAAAGGCAAACTCAAAGATCGGATGGCTTGGATTAAAGAAGTTTATTCCCTACCCTTCTGAAAAGACACACCGTACGCGACTGGGAATATCAACGACGATGTGGACCCTGTATACTGTGAGCTTCGTTTCAGCAAAATGTACGGGAGTGTGTGACGCGCATGAAAAACGAAGAGTTTGAGCAAAGGCTGCGCGATTCGGTGCTGATCGCCGACGGGGCCATGGGGTCGCTGCTCTATGAAACGCTGGGTCCGCAGCGCTGCGTGGATGAACTGAACGCCACGCGCGCCGAAGAGGTCTTCCGCATTCACATGGCCTATCTCGATGCCGGCGCGCACATCATCGAGACCAATACGTTTGGCGCCAACCGCAACAAACTTGCCACTTTCGGCATGGAAGAGCGCGTCGTCGAATTCAATCATCGAGGCGTAAAAATCGCCCGCGAGGCTCGCGAAGCCTCCAAGCATGAAGTTCTGATCGCAGGGTCCATCGGGCCGCTGGGCGCCATTCGGCAGGTGCTCGAGTCCCCCGCCGAATTCGCTCGGGAAATTTTTCGCGAGCAGGCCGAAGCGCTCGAAGAACGCGGCGTGGACCTTTTCCTGCTCGAAACATTCGGGGATTCCGCCGAAATCCTACCGGCCATCGAGGCCATTCGCTCCTTCTCCCATCTTCCCATCATCGCCCAGCTGACCTATACAGAGGATGGCACCACCTTCAGCGGCGCGCGGCCTCGCGACACGTGGAAAATTCTGCGGGATCAGGACGTCCAGGTCATCGGCGCGAATTGCTCGGTGGGCCCGCAGGGCCACCTCCGCATTCTTCAAGAATTGAGCGAAGCCGTGGGTTCGTTTCCCATCAGCGCGATGCCGAACGTGGGATTTCCGCAGCGCACCGGCGACCGCATCATCTATCCGAAATCTTCGCCGGAATATTTCGACCTGTTTGCCCGGGAGGCTGTCGTGCTGGGCGCGCGAATTCTGGGCGGCTGCTGCGGAACCACGCCCGAACATATTCGCGCGATGGTTCGCGCGGTGCAGGGCACTCATCCGGTTCACGGCGTCCGCGCGGCGACCGTGGTGGAAACGGTCCCCGAAACGCATCCCGTTGCGGCGCGGGACCCGGAAAGCACGCTGTGGAGAAAAATCCAGGCGCAGCAATTCGTCGTCTCCGTGGAAATCGATCCGCCCAAGGGCACTTCGATTGAACGCGTTCTCGAGCAAGTGCAAACCGTCATGGCGTCGAAACAGGTGGACACCATTGATGTCAACAGCGGAGCCCTGGCGCGCGTCGGCATGGACGCCCTTTCGCTCTCCGGAGCCCTCGAGGCGCGCGGCATCGAAACCATCCCCCATCTGACCACCCGCGACGCCAATCTGATCGGTCTGCAGGCCATGCTGCTGGGGGCCTGGACGGTCGGCGGCGTGCGCAATGTCCTCGCCGTCACCGGCGATCCGCCGTCCCTGGGCAGTCATCCCGAATCGTTTGGCGTGTACGAAGTGGATTCGATCGGCCTGGTCAAAGTGATGGCGCGTATGAATCAGGGCATGGATTGGGCCGGAAAAAATCTGGGCGGCGCGACAAACTTCACCATCGGCGTGGCGGTGAATCCCCTCGCCGAGGACCCGGACGAAGAATTGCGCAGGTTCCACGCCAAAGTGGAGGCGGGCGCGCATTTCGCCATGACCCAGCCCATCTTTGACCCGGACCACTGGGAGCAATTCCTGAAGCGCATGGGCGGAAAATCGCCGATCCCCATCCTGGTCGGACTCTGGCCGTTGAGCAGCTACAAGCAGGCCCTGCGGCTCCATAACGAGGTGCCCGGCATCGTGATCCCCGAACCGCTGCTGAAACAGCTGGAATCGGCGGGAGCCTCCGCGCGCGACCATGGCTTTGCCCTGGTGCGCCGATTGCTCGATTGGGCCCGGGGCGCACGAAATTCAGGTATCGCCGGGGCGTACCTGATTCCTCCGTTCAAACGGTATGAAGAAATCCTCGAACTGTTTTAGTAGGGCGGTTTGGCCCCGAAAGAAAGATTGATAGAAATACTCCACGCTTAAAGACTCAAGCGTGTGTCACCCGCCCCACCTGCCCAAAGGCAAAAAGCAAAGGCGCACAGCAAAGGCACACAGGCTGAAGCCTGTGCTACTGGGAGGGTTCAGGTAGCACAGGCTTCAGCCTGTGTTGGGTGCTCCTTTAGGTCCTGTGGTGCGATAGGAGCCAGTGGCGCGATGCAGAGAATGAATCCGGATTTTCAATCAAGAAACAAAACCACACTACTCTCCGACCCTCGAAAACCGCGAGGCCTCGGCCACCCCAAAATTCAAATGCGCTTCAAAGGCTTTGCCACCAGCCGGGTTATGCTGGCGTGAATTGGCCGCACTTTTAAAATCCTATAAGCATTAGCAGCATGGATTCTTTCAAGAATCTCTCCCACAAGGGCCATGACCTAACCTCGAAGCCTAACCTTGCCTTGAACACAGGTTATGAGCATCTGCTGCAGCGCGCTCATCTTGCCATCGTCACGGATTGCTCTTTTGGGGACGAGATACCAAGAATATTTAGAAGAATAGATAAACAAAAATGACCTCGTTTCAATTACCCGAAAAACGTTAGACCATGCAGTTTGCCATGAAGATGTGGGTGATTCCATCTCGATGCCGCCCTCAGAAAAAGTGAAACGACTATTCTGCTGAAGGACCGTATTCGTTTTGAGAGTGGTCTGAGCAGTCCAGTAAGGAAGTATCACTAGGCAAACGCCAACGAGGATAAAGAGCGGAGTAGTATTTTGAATCAGGCCTTGTCTATGCTCAGAATCGGAAAACACAATCATCAGTAGAAGTGCGGCCACAACCGTCAGCAACCACCACGTCTTCCGCACAATAATCGACACACTTGCACGATATAGGTCATTAGTAGTGAGTTGGACATCAATCGAAATAGGGGAAGCGGACACGAGCGCATTCTATCGCAAATCTATCGCACAACAATTAGGTTACTTCAGTCGGGCTACAAGCTAGGGCGGACGGCGCACCCTTCCGGTCATATTCTTCTTGTTGACGAACGAGCACGGCTGGATGATACCACTGCAGCACGTCAACGCTGAGTGACTGGTTTGGCTTTTCTGGGTGGCAGACCCTTCTGGTTTTTCGAGGGGTCTGAGTTCTGATCTTCCAGTTCCATGGCCCACAAACTCATTCGGATTTACGGACGCGGGCAGCTTCATTTCATCACGTTTCGTGGTTACCGGCCCGTGCCGTTGCTGCGCTCGGCTCGCGCCAGGAATGTTTTCGTTCAGATTCCGGGCCAAGTCCGGGACCGCTACGAGTTCTCACTCGTGGGCTACGTCGTCATACCGGATCACGTTTCGGGTCTGGTCGGGCCCTATCGAGAATGACCCGCCTTAGAACTCGAAATCCAACGAGAATTGAATCTGGCGCGCCCCCTTGCCTTCCACGGGGGCGCCATAGCCGGCGATCGGAGTCAGCTCCGAGCCAAACACGGGATTGATCTGGGCAACATTCGCGTGGTTGAACAGATTGAAGAATTCCGCAACCGCGTCGAGGTGCCGAGTCTCGCCGAACGGAAAATATTTCAGGACGCGGAAATCCATATTGATCGTTCCGGGATTCTGAAGCGAATTTCTGCCTGCATCCAGTGGCCGCGCGGAAAGCGGGAACGCGTGACTGCGGTTGGAATCCAGTCCGGTCAGCGGGTTTACAGGCTGGCCGCTGCCCGCGGTAAAAATCGGCGCCACTTCGATGTGACGGAACGTTCGAATCAGCCAACCCGGATTGTCCTTCTGGTTCGCGGACTCGTCCTCTTCGTCGCCGATCGGCAATTCCCAAAGGGCGTTGAACACAAAGCGTTGCCGCTGGTTCTGGCGCGATACCGCGTACTCACCGGCCAGAAAGTACGGGTTCTGCGGCTGCTCGTCGAAATCGGACGCGTCGTCATTCGTTCTGGAAAGCGTGTAGCTGGCGGAGAAGGCCAACTCGTCGTTCATCCGCCGGTTCAGCGTGAAGGAGATGCCGTTGTAATTCGACCTGGCGGAATTGGAGACCTGGTACATGCCGTCATATTGCGGATCGATCCGCCCCGGCGAAAAGATTTCCCGGCCGATTTGCTGAGGCAGGGGGTTCGCGATTCCCAGGCTTGCGGCGTTGGCGAGGGTCAAAACAACCGGCGGCAGGAGATTGACGTTGAGCGTTCGCGGCAACCTCGCGCCGCGCACGAACATGTAGTCCGCGCGAAGCGACAGGTTTTTAGCCAGCGAATATTCCACGCCGGCGCTTACCTGCTGGCTGTAGGGCGTGCCCAGCCGGGGGTCGGCGCGAAAAATGGATGGCGCGATCCCCGTCGCGGGAGAAGCCAGCAGCCCACCCTGCGCGGTTGAAAATAAATTCGCCGCCGCGGCGCCGTCCGCCACCTGTTCAAACGCCTGGACGCCGTTCTTTTCGAAGGCGCGGGTGAGGCTGGCGAGGACATAACGGTCATAAAATATCCCGTAGCCGGTCCGCAGCACCCACCGGGAAAATGGACTCCACGCCAGGCCGATGCGCGGGCTGAAATTATCGGTATCCTGGTGCAGCCCGCCGGGCAATCGCTCGAAGTCGTAGCGCACGCCCGCATCGAGAGTGACGCGCGGCGCCAGCGACCAGTGGTCCTGCACGAAGCCGCCAACGCTAGTCACCGTCAAATGCACGGCCGGGCTGCCAAACGCCTGGCGGAACTGGTCGGGACTTCCGGCAAGAAAATCCTGGAGCGTGTTGAACAGATAGGCTCCGCCAAACCCATCCGCCGCGGAAACGTTCAGGCTGACGCGGTTGATCGCGCCGCCCGCTTTCCAAAGATGCTTCCCCCTGGAGCGCGTGTAGGTATAGATGGCTTGATAATGATTTTCGCGACGCTGGCTTGGCCCCGCGTAGGGCCGTCCGAAGTCCACGACGCCCGCGATATCGATTTCGGGTCCGGTCCCGTCCGTCGTGCGCAGGACGGCGTGACGCGTGGCGGCTTGGAAACGCAGATCCCCGACCGCGTCCGAACCGAAAACGGTGGTGAGCGAACCGGAGAGCGCGTTATCGCTGATGAAGCTGCTGCCGCGCGCGCTCACATCCGTCAGGCCGCTCGTGTTGAACGCGTCGCCCGCCTCGCGGTTGTTCGTGAAGGCGTAGCGCAGCATTAAGGAAGTGTTTTTCGTGAGCTGCTGATCGAGCTTGCCCGCGGCTTCGGTCTCCGCGCGCGAGATGGGAAAGAAACCGGTAGTGATCCGGCGCGTCGCCAGACCGGGCAAGGCTCCCGCCGAAAGATAATCGTTGATGGCCGACGCGATCCCGGGATCAATCTCCGAGCCGTTTTGGCCGCGATTGTGCTCCTGTTCGGCGGCCACGTAGTAAAACGTGCGATCCTTGACCAGCGGTCCGCCCAGTGCCGCGCCCGCGCGAAACCTCCGGAAGGAAGGCTTTCCCGGTTCCTGCTCGAACGGGTCACGCGCATTGATCGAGCCGTCCTGCGCGAAAATAAATGCGTCGCCGTGAATCACGTTTGTCCCGGAGCGCGTAATGACATTGATCGACCCGCCCGAGGCTCCGCCCGATTCCGCCGAGAGGCCGTTATTGACCACCTGAAATTCCTGCACGATTTCCGGCGAAAGCTCGGTGCGGCTCGAACCGGTGTATTCGTCGTTGTTGTCCAACCCGTCGATCGAAATCGAATTGCTCCGAGGGCGCAGACCTCCGAACGTAAAGCCGCTGCCGCCCAGCGGCGTGGCTCCGGCGCCCGGCGGGGTGGACGGAGAACTTAGAACTCCGGGCGCGAGCAGTACGAAGTCCAGGGAGTTGCGGCTGCGCACAGGCAACTCTTCGATCCTTTCCCGGTCCACCGAGGAGACTACGGAGGACTGCGAGGCGTCCGCGTTTTGCGGTTGGGCGCTCACCGTGACTTTTTCGGTGAACGACGCGGGGACCAGAGCGATGTCCAGGCGTATCATCTGTCCCAGGGTCAAATCGATTTCCGCGCGCCGGTAGGGCGCAAAACCCGCGTGGTCCACACGCAATTCATACGGGCCGACTGGCAGCGCCTCCGCATGGAACAAACCCGCGGCACTGGTTTGCATGGTGCGTGTCTGATTTGTGGAAATGTTGCGCACGACAACGGCCGCTCCGGCGATTACGCCGCCGGAGCTATCGGTCACGCTGCCCTCCAGGGCCGCCCCGACTCTGGAGGACTGGGCCTGTGCGGGTATTTGGAAAAGGAAAACCAGTAGCGCGGCGATCCACACCTTCTCGTAGCCGCTGGTGTAACATTTATGACCAGTCGATTTCATGCGATTCTCAGGTTTCCAGAATAGCGGCAAAGGCGGAAACGAGCCACCGGAGAAAGAGCTCTCGGCGGTAGACTGAATGGATCGGTGTCTGGAGTATTTTCCGGCGGCGCAGAATCGCGCCGGGCTGCGCCGCATCAGATGTAATTTCGCAGAGGAGATTTTCGTTGGATCAAAGGGAAGCACGAATCGCCACGCTCAAAAAACTCCTGCAGGAGCGGATTGTCATATTGGACGGCGCCATGGGCACGATGCTGCAGGCGCAACAACTGGATGAGGCGACGTTTCGGGGTGCCGAGTTCCTGAAACATCCGAAAGACCTGCGGGGAAACTACGATGTGCTGAACATCACGCAGCCGCACATCGTGCAGGCGATTCAGCGCCAGTATCTCGATGCCGGCGCCGACATCATCAAGACCAACACGTTCAATTCGAACGGTATTTCCGCAGCCGATTACGCCCTCGAACACCACGTTCACGTGCACGAACTCAATCTTGCGGGCGCGAAAATCGCCCGCCAGGTCGCCAATGAATACGAAACCGCGCATCCCGGCGAGACCCGCTTTGTCGCCGGTTCCATGGGGCCGACGAACCGGACGGCCTCGATGTCGCAGGACGTGAATAGTCCCGCATCGCGCGGCGTCACCTTCGACCGGTTGCACGAGGTTTACTACGAACAGGTGCGAGGCCTGGTGGAAGGCGGCGCCGACCTTTTGCTGATCGAGACGATTTTTGACACGTTGAACGCTAAGGCAGCTCTGTTCGCCGCCGAGGAATATTTTGAGACGTCCGGGCAGCGCGTTCCCATCATGGTTTCGGTCACCATTACCGACCTGAGCGGCCGTACCTTATCGGGCCAAACGGTTGAAGCGTTCTGGATTTCCATTTCGCATATGGACCTGCTGAGCGTGGGCATCAACTGCGCCTTGGGCGCGAAGCAGATGCGCCCGTACATTGAGGAGTTGTCGCAGCTCGCGCCGGTCCACATCAGCTGCCATCCGAACGCGGGGCTACCCAACGCATTCGGCGGATTCGATGAAACGCCGGAATCGATGGCCGCCGACATGCGCGATTTTGCCTCCAACGGCTGGCTGAACATCGCCGGGGGCTGTTGCGGAACCACGCCCGCGCATATTCGCGCGATTGCGGTGGCCGTGGGCGGACTTGCCCCGCACGTTCTTTCCAAGCCCGAGCGGTACACGCGGTTCAGCGGTCTGGAGCCGCTGGTGCTGCGGCCGGACTCGCGCTTCGTCAATATCGGCGAACGCACCAATGTCACCGGCTCGCCGAAATTTTCCAAATTGATTCTTGCCGGCGAATACGAAGGGGCGCTGGCTGTGGCGCGCCAGCAGGTGGAAAACGGCGCGCAGATCATCGACATCAACATGGACGAAGCCATGCTCGATTCCGAGCTGGCCATGACGACGTTTCTGCACCACATCGCGGCGGAGCCCGACATTGCCCGCGTGCCGATCATGATCGACAGCTCGAACTGGAAAGTGATCGAAGCCGGACTGAAATGCATTCAGGGCAGGGGCATCGTCAATTCCCTCAGCTTGAAGGAGGGCGAAGAGGCGTTCCGGCAGCGCGCCCGTCTGATCCGGCGCTACGGCGCGGCCATGGTCGTCATGGCGTTTGATGAGAAGGGCCAGGCGGACACGCTGGCGCGCAAAATCGAGGTTTGCCGGCGGTCCTACCGGATTCTTACCGAAGAAGCCGGCGTCGCTGCTGAAGAAATTATTTTCGATCCGAATATTTTGACGGTGGCGACCGGCATCGAGGAACACAACAATTACGCCGTCGATTTCATCGAAGCCACGCGGCTGATCAAGTCCACGCTTCCCTACGCGAAGGTGAGCGGAGGCGTCAGCAACATTTCCTTTTCCTTTCGCGGGCAAAACGTGGTGCGCGAGGCCATGCACTCCGCGTTTCTTTACCGCGCCATCCAGGCCGGCCTGGACATGGCCATCGTGAACGCGGGGCAACTCGCGATCTACGAAGAAATTCCCAAGGACTTGCTGATCCTGGTCGAGGACGTGTTGCTCAACCGGCGTCCCGACGCCACCGAGCGCCTGCTGGCGTTCACCGAAACTGTAAAAGCGAAGGAAAAAGGCCAAGTCGAGGAAGACGCCTGGCGCAAGGGACCGCTCGAGGAGCGCCTCACGCACGCGCTGGTCAAGGGCATCGCCGATTACATCGAGGAAGATACCGAAGAGGCGCGACAAAAATACGGCAAGCCGCTGTCGGTGATCGAAGGTCCGCTGATGAGCGCCATGAACGTCGTCGGGGACCTGTTCGGATCGGGGCGCATGTTCCTGCCTCAGGTGGTCAAGAGCGCGCGGGTGATGAAAAAGGCCGTCGCGTACCTGCAGCCGTATCTGGAAGCGGAGAAGCAGGCCAGCGGCGGCGCGTACGTCAAGGGGCGCATCGTGATGGCCACGGTGAAGGGCGACGTCCACGACATCGGAAAGAACATCGTCGGTGTGGTGCTGGGCTGCAACAATTACGAAGTGATTGATCTGGGCGTAATGGTGCCGGCCGAAAAGATTCTGAAAACCGCGCGCGACACCAACGCCGACTTGATCGGGTTGAGCGGCCTGATCACGCCTTCGCTCGAGGAGATGGTGCACGTGGCGAAGGAAATGGACCGAGAAGGTTTCACCGTGCCGCTGCTGATCGGCGGCGCGACCACCAGCGGCACGCACACGGCCGTGAAGATCGCGCCCGCGTACCGGCAACCCGTCGTGCACGTGCAGGATGCCTCGCGCGCCGTGGGCGTGATGGGCAGCCTGGTGAGCGCGGACCTGAAAATCAATTTTGCGGAGATAAACCGGAAGGAGCAGGAGCGTTCGCGGGAGAAACATTCTTCGCGGAAAGCGCAGCCCCTTCTATCGCTGACCGACGCGCGAAGCAAAAAGCCCGTGTACGATTGGGCTGCGTACACGCCGCCGCGCCCGTCGTTTCTGGGCACGCGCGTCTACCATCCGGTGCCGCTTGAGGAAATCGTTCCGTACATTGACTGGACGCCGTTTTTTCACGCCTGGGAACTGCGCGGAATTTATCCGAAAATTTTCGAACAGGAAAATGTCGGCCCGAAGGCGAAAGAACTTTTCGACGATGGCCAGAAACTTCTCGAGTGCATCGTTCGGGAAAAACTGCTCGAAGCGCGCGCCGTGATCGGATTCTTTCCGGCGAACAGCGTTGAGGAAGACATAGAAGTCTACTCCGATGAATCGCGCCACTTGCTCACCACGTTCCACACGCTGCGGCAGCAGCAGGCGCGCGCCAACCGGGAGCCCTGCCACGCCGTGGCGGATTTCCTGGCGCCGCGCGAGAGCGGCAAACTGGATTATCTCGGGGCGTTTGCCGTCACCGCGGGCCTGCAGATCGAATCGCTTGTTGAAAAATTCGAAAAAGACCACGATGACTATAACGCCCTGATGGCCAAGGCGCTGGCCGATCGCCTGGCGGAGGGGCTTGCCGAACTCATGCACCAGCGCGCGCGCATCGAATGGGGCTACGGCAAGGATGAACATTTAAGTCCTGCCGAACTGGTCCGCGAAAAATATCGCGGCATACGTCCCGCGCCGGGATATCCCGCGCTGCCGGATCACACGGAAAAGCGCCCGCTGTTCGACCTGCTGGACGCGGAAAAGAATGCGGGCATCACGCTCACGGAAAATTTCGCCATGTACCCGGCGGCATCGGTGAGCGGCTTTTATTTTTCGCTTCCCGAAGCGAAATATTTCGCCGTCGGAATGATCGATCGCGAACAGGTGGAGGACTACAGCCGCCGCAAAGGCCTCGATCTGCGCACGGTCGAACGCTGGCTTGCCCCCAACCTGAATTACGATCCCGACGCCGCGTAAATTGCCAGCCTGTCGGGGCGGTTTCTAAGGACGAAGAAAAGAGGGGAGCGAGCTGCACTCCCCTCTTTTCTTGAAGCGGGTCTTGAAGTGGGCAGTGTTAGTAGTTGAACTGTGTCCAGATGACGATACCGTTCGTGTCTCCTCCGGTGGGGATTCCGGTCGTGGCGACTTGCGGATGCACCCAATGGAAGTTTTCATCTCCGATCGCGACGGTGAATTGCTTGGTCACAGAATAGCTGATGCCGCCGACGGTGTGCGCCCAGTCGATCGGGTTAGCAGTTAAACCGGCCCCTTTGTAGTCGAAATCGGTGTTCGGCTGGAAATACTGGTACAGGCCGAACAGCTGAAACGGGGAGTGCCCTAAGCGTGCGTGGCCGAATAGAGCAAAGCCCCGCTGGTGGGTGCTTCCGGAAAGGATCGTGTTGGCTCCAGTATTGGGATCCGTAGCGAATGCGTCATAGGACCCAGATGGCGTCCCTGCGCCGTTGAACAGGTTGCCCGTGCTGAACGCATTGTGACCCCACTGGTACTCGAACACGATCTGGTCTGCCTTGTCATGGGTTTGATAGGACACGATGGCAGAGAGGCGGTCGAGTGAAGTTTGCGGGTCTGACGGGAGGGCCCCTTTGTAGCCAAAATCATTGAAGAACGTGAAGCCCAAGCCGGTGCGGTCGGAGGTGGTGCCGAAGGGATACGCCGTGACGCGGGCCATGAACTGCTTGGTTTCGTTCGTTTCGACCGCATGGAAGCTAGCGTTGTTGAAGACCCCGAAATCATAGTCCAGGTATTCTTTTCCATTGAACTCGATCGGGCCGTGGAGCTTTGCGCCGACCCAAGTGGAACTCAAACTCACATAGTTCCACGGGGTGAGATATGCGTATCGGTATCCGCTGAGGCCCTCTTCCCAGTCGGTCAATGGCTGCTGGGTCTGACCGAAGGTGAGTTTGTCCTTCTTGAAGGCGCCGCTGCCAAAGATCTTTTGGAAGTCAACGTATCCATATTTCAACCGGAACCCGTAGCTGCCGTCGGATTGACGGTAGATGTCTGGCGTGACGCGCAAAGTTACGCGCTCATCGGGTGTGTACTGAAGGTTGACGTAGGCGCGGTTGACCTCGAAGGTGTTGAATCCGTTGTTTCCCGGCGGCAGCTGCTTGGTGGGCGTGTCCAAAAACTGCATACTGTAACCGGTGGAGTTGTAGTAGCTCCAGCCGCCATAGAAGGTGACGCCGATCTTAAAGTCCTGCGTGGCGATGGGACCGAGCTTATTTTTGTCCTGGGCTGCTGCCGCACCAGGCGCTGGTGACATCGCGGGCGCAGGGCTGGCGAGTGACGCGGAAGCAAGCGTCCCCGCCGATGCGCTCGCGGCCGGTGCTGCGACTGCCGCCATCGCCGGCGAGGCGGAGAGGTTCTCGCCGGTCGTGCCGAGTTTTTCCTCGAGCGTTTCCATCTTGAGTTGTTGCGCTTTCAGCGCTGCGCGCTGCGATTCCAGTTCCGCTCTCTGCTCTTCCACCAGGCTGCGCAGGTCCTGCATTTCGCTTTCGACAGCCGAGATTTCCGGCTTCACTGCCGCTGCCGATTTTTCCGCCGCGGCTGGGGTGGTGCTGACCGCTGCGGGCGTTTCTTCTTTGCCGGCCTCTTTGGGATTGCCGGCCAGCATCGGCGCCGCCGCAAGACTCATGCCCAACAACATTGCTGCAAGTGCTCGCATTCCTTATCCTCCTGATAAATCCTAAAACCTGATTTTTGTTCGTTCCTGCAATTGCAGATCAACTCGTTTAACCAGTCCCTCGTCATTGCGCATTTCGGAAGATCAAAAATTTGCAATGGCCCGCTCCCCACCGAAGCAGATTCCCTTTGCCTTTGCATTTCCCCAAGTCCTCAACTGCCCACCCGTCTGGAAAACACTCCTGCCAGTTTGGTGAATGAATACCTGCACGCCCTTGGGTTCGTTGACACTATCGGGCCAGCCTTAATGGCCCGTAAGAGGAATGTGAATTCTGCGTTACATCAGGGAGGAGTCCGCAGGTTGCCGGTCTGGACGACAGAAAGAAAGGCAGCTATAAAGCTGCATATACTTGTAACAAAACAAATGACATAAAGTGCAATTGGAGGCGGTTCGCTTCCGGCATGCATTGGCAGAGCAGAGGGTTGGCGAGGCCGGACTGAATGAGGGTGAAGTTGCAGGGGGCACGACATTTCGCGCCCCTGCTGACTGTTTTTTGAAGCTGCAAACTCCAGATCGGACAGGCTGAAGCCTGTCTCGCTAAAGAGCGGATTTCAGATGTGCAACGTATCTGGTGAGAATGGTGGGTTCGGAGTCGCGCCGTAAAAAACCTCAGGCGGGAAGGTGCTTGCCCTTGGTCTCTTCGCCGAACGGCACCAGCGCGAGCCCCACGACAAACGCCAGAGCCGTCATCGCCAGGGGAATTCCGAACGTCTGAAAGTGCCTCACGCCCGCTCCCACCAGGAACGTAAATCCGGCGGCCGCGAATCGTCCGACGTTGGTAATAAACGCAAATGCGCTGGCGCGGCAATCGGTTCCATATTGCTCGGGCAGCCAGAATGAATAGACGATGAAGTTGGCTCCGCCCAAGCCGAGGAGCACGGAGCACACCAGGAACCACTCAATGGGATTGTGCTGCATGTAGAACACGTGCCCGAACGCCAGCCAGATGGAGAGCATCATCACCACGTAAAAAAATCCGAGTGTGGCGCGCCGCCCCAGCCAATCGGCCAGGAAAGGCACAATCAGCGCTCCCAGAACCGTGGCGATCCCGAGCAGACCCGTCGAATAGGACGCCAGGCGAGCGCTCTCCGCCGCGGTTTTTCCCATTCTCTCCGCGATGTACGTCATCGCCGTCGGCGAATACACCGATCCCGCCCACAGGCCGACAAGCGAAACGATCAGATACAGGGAATTGATAATCGTCCTCTTGCGGTACTGCGAAGAAAAAAGTTTCAGGAACGCGCTGTGCGCCTTCCATGTATGGCCGAGTTCCTGCTGCCTGTCCTTCCAGCGCGTGGGCTCATGCACGTTATTGCGAATCAGGCCGATCAGCAGCGCGGGCACGCCGCCCAGCGCGAACATGGCCCTCCATCCGAAATGGCTGCCGATCACGGCATTGGCGATCGCGGCAAATAAAATGCCGATATAGTAGCCTGTGTGCATCAATGCCGCGCCCATCGTGCGCCGTTCCTCGGGCCAGTCCTCGGCAACCAGGGCGGCTCCCAGCGCCCATTCACCGCCGATGCCCACTCCCGCCATAAATCGGAAAATCGCCAGGCTCCACACGCCCGTGGAAAACGCGGCCAGCAGCGTGAAGAGCGAAAAACACAAAATGCTGAACATCATGGTTCGAACGCGTCCGAACCGGTCGGCAATCGGACCCCAGATCAGGGCCATGCCGTAGCCGATCATGAACAGCGCGAAGAACAGCCCCCCGTAGAACCCGATGTTGGCGGTGGTGGCGGGTATGCCCGAGCGCGGCAGCAATTCGGTCAGGGCCGGAACCAGCACCAGGGAGTAGATAAACGAATCCATCCCGTCCATGCTCCAGCCGCCCCAGGCCGCCCAAAAGCTGCGGATCTGGTTGCGCGTGAGGGGAGTTTTACTCCGCGCAGGATTCGGCGCGCCGATTTTTTCTTCCGTTTCCATTGGTGTCTCCCTGGGAGTTCGGAGAATCCGGTATTGTACGTTAGGTTGTTTCGATACGTGCGCCAAATTCAGAGAATTATAAGGGCCATGAATGCGCAGGGGAAAAGGGGAAAGAGGTGTGCAAAGCAACCGATCGCGAACAGGGGGAGCGAATGCGGTGCCAGCCCCGTGAGCGATCTCACATTCTGGTGTGCGCCGGGCGCGTCGTGTCGTAACATTGCCTGTGCTTTATTCGAATTAGCCGGGCGGACTCGGCGATGCATGGCGTCCAAAACTTTGGGGGAGACATGTCGAAAACAGAATTCACATCTCTTGATCGGCGCGATTTCTTGAAGACGGCCACCGGCGGAGTGGCTGCCCTGGCTGCCAGCACCGTTCTGGCGGGCTTGCCTGCCTGGGGCGCGCAACAGCCCGCTGCGAGCGCCTCCGGAGCGCCCGAAAAACTGCGCATCGACATCCACGGACACATCTATCCCAACGCGTATCTGGACATGCTCGACCGCATGGGCGCGGGAGGAAGCGGTGGCGGAACCGGAACCCATATCGCGCGCATCGCTCGCGGCAGCGGAAGCCCCGACGAACTGGAGGCCCGTTTTCAGATGATGGACAGCGCCGGCGTGAAGATGCAGATTCTCTCGGCCGCTCCGCAGTTTCCTTACTTCACCAAGAAGCAAGACGCCGTCACCGCCGCGCGGTTCATCAACGACTCGTATGCAGAATTCGTGCGCCGCTATCCCGACCGCTTCGTGGCCTACGTGGTCACGCCCCTGCCGCATGTGGATGCCGCGCTTGAGGAGATGCGCCGCGGCCTGGACACGCTCGGAATGGTGGGCGTAACCATGGGCACGTCCGTGCTCTGCCAGTCGGTGGCCGACCCTATGTTCGATCCCTTCTGGGAGGAGATGAACCGCCGCGGCTCGATTCTATTTTTCCATCCGCACGGGGTCGCCGCATGCTCGCCGCTGGTCAAGGCCGATAATCTGACCTGGCCCATTGGCGCGTCGATCGAAGACACCACGGTGGTCGCGCATCTGATCGTCAAGCAAATCCCCAAGCGATACCCGCGCGTGCGCATCATCGTGCCGCATCTGGGCGGCGACATCTCCCTGCTGATGCAGCGCCTCGATAACCAGCGGATTTTGTACATGCCCGCCGACGCGGAGCAGCCCAGCGTTACGGCCAGGCGTTTCTGGTATGACACCGTATCGCACGGCTATGCGCCCGCGCTGCGCGCGGCGGTTACCTCCTATGGCGCCGACCGTATGCTTCTGGGCAGCGACTATCCCTACGAGGTCGGCAAAATCTACCAGCGCTGCGTAGACTACGTGAAAGATCCGGCCGCGGGTTTGACGCCCGCGCAGATCGAGGCAATCCTGGACCGCAACGCGCAGGCGCTGTTCCGTTTGGTTCCCAAGCCGCCCGTTTCGCGGTGAGCAGGATGCTGGAAATCAGGCAATTCCCCGCTAGGGGCGACAGAACCTGGCCCCGCGCGGGAGTGGTGGGCCTGTAATGCAAAACGCCCCGACTGGTTCGGGGCGTTTTAGATTTTGTGTTATTTTCTGAGCATTATCCTCTCGCCAACCTGCCCCTCCGGGACGCGCAGCCGCGGGGAAAAAGGCCGGCAAACCCTTCATTTACCCTGAATTTGGGCGGCGAGCCTGCCAATGGCACGCCTCCCCCCTGGGCCGTAAGATAAAAAAAAGGAAACCTAGCCAACAATATCTTCTATTTGACGTGCGAATCGTCACGGGATACTCTGCGGGTTTGCCGATGGTGGGGATTATCGGGTCTAATCATTTTAATGAACCAAATCTTTAGTTTTTGCTAAGGAGATCCATGTCGACAGAACTGCGAAATTTTTTGGCGCTATCCTATGACGAGTTGGAAGAACTGAATCTGGAAGCCAAGGAGCAACGAAGGAATCGCGTCGCTCCCCACAAAATTCAGGAACAGCGGCTCAAGTATTTGACCGACGAGAAGCGCATCAAGGCCGTGACCGTGCTGTTCAGCGACCTTGAAGGGCGCTTGCACATGCTCGACTACGACAAGAAGTTCCTCATCAAGAGCTGGGACAACCTGACCTTCGACGGTTCCTCGATCCGCGGCTTCACAGCGCAGCGCGAAAGCGATTTGCGCCTGGGCATGGACTGGGGCGCGTTTTACTGGGCGCCTGCCGACTACTTCGGCGCCGGCAAGGTGCTGGTGTTCGGCGAAGTGATCGACAAGGACGGCACCCCGTACAGCGCCGATATGCGCGGCATCCTGAAGAGCTTTGCGGCCGAGAAATTCAAGAAGGAAGGCTACACGCTGAATGCAGCGAACGAAATCGAAGGGTTTCTATTCAACGGCGTTGACGCCGAGAAACATTATCCCGATACCGGCAAGTTCGAATACGTGAACACGGGCGGTTATTACCACTCCCTGCCCGGCGATCCACTGCGGTTCTTTATCGACACCGCCGCCGAAGTGCAGCGCGCCATGGGTTTCCAGAACGAGAAAGACCACCCGGAAGTCGCGCCCTCCCAGTTCGAAATCAACTACGGTTACGGCGAGGCCGTGGCCGCGGCCGACCGGATCCAACTCTATAAACTGATCTGCCGCGAAGTGGCGACGAAAATGGGCCTCACGGCGAGTTTCCTGCCCAAGCCCGTGGTCGGCGTCAACGGCAGCGGCATGCACACCAACGTTTCGGTCAGCAAGGGCGGCAAGAACCTTTGTTGGGATCCGAAGGGCGAAGAGAAGCTCAGCAAATTCGGCTGGTCGTTCATCGATCGCGTTCTGACGCATGCCAACGATATTTGCCTGCTCCTGAATCCCAGCGTCAATTCCTACCGCCGTTTGGACCCGCATTTCGAGGCTCCCAATCAGATCATGGCGTCGCCGGTCGATCGCGGCTCCATGATTCGCGTTCCGCTCGGCAATGAAAAAAGCTCGCGCGTCGAAGTTCGCTCGGTTGCTCCGGATGCGAATCCCTACATGGTGTTGTACTCGATCTTCAAGTCCGGAATCGACGGCGATATCGCCAAGATCAAGGATCTCCGCCAGGCCAAGCGCTATCTGCCGGACAACATCTACACCGCGCTGGAAGACTTCCGGTCATCCGTGTGGACCACGAAAATCCTGGGGAGCGACGTAAAGGCACGTTACGCCGACCTGAAACAAGCCTCGGCGGATCGCTGCCCTCGCGCCCTCGGCACGTTCGTCAAGATTCCGGAAATCCAGTATCACCACGAGGTCTACAACCAGTTCCTCTGGAACAAGTTCTAAGCGGAACGCATCTCGCAATCAACAAAACGCCCCGGCGCTTCCGCCGGGGCGTTTTGTATTTGTGGCCGGACCAAAGCATTGCCGCGTAAGCGGCGATTTTGTCGTGATAGACTGCACTGGTTTTGCACGCCTCCATTTCATCCCGGAACGCTGTGGCCGAGCGCACGCTTCGCCGCGTCAACCGGCGCATCATGCCGTACCTGGTCTTGCTTTTTATCGTGGCGTATTTGGACCGTGTGAACGTGGGCTACGCGGGACTTCAGATGACGCACGAGCTGGGATTTTCCAATGCCGTATTCGGCTTTGGCGGCGGCATTTTCTTTATCGGTTACATGCTGCTGGAAATTCCCGGAGGCCTGCTCGCCGAACTGTGGAGCGCGCGAAAATGGATTTCTCGCATCCTGCTGACCTGGGGATTTCTGGCCTCCGCCACGGGGTTGATTCATTCCGCGCGGCAGTTCTACTGGCTGCGTTTTTTCCTCGGATTGGCCGAGGCGGGATTTCTCCCGGCGCTTCTGGTTTACATCAGCCACTGGTACCGCCCGGCGGACCGCGGCAAGGCCGTCGCGATGTTCATGGCGTCGATACCCGCGTCGCAAATCATTGGCGGGCCGCTGTCGGCGATTTTTTTGAAAATCCACTGGTTTGGCACCAGCGGCTGGCGCTGGTTGTTGTTGCTGGAGGGAGTCCCGGCGGTGATTCTCGGAGTGGTGACTTTGTTTTATCTCACCGAGCATCCCGCGGACGCGAAGTGGCTGCGCCCGGACGAGCGCGAATGGCTGGTCGCGGAACTTGAGAAGGAGCGCGAAGCCAGAATCTCCCACGTTCCGGCGTGGAAATCCCTGGGCGATCCGCGCGTGCTCCTGCTGGGTGTCACGCTGTTTTTGGGGCTCACGGCGACGTACGGAATCAGCCTGTGGATGCCGAAAATCGTCGAGAAATTCTCGTCGTTCGGCGTGTCCAGGGTCAGCCTGATCGCCTCGGTGCCATACCTGGTCGCGCTGCCGGTGATGTGGCTGGCGGGCTGGAGTTCGGACCGCCTCGGGGAGCGCAAATGGCACGCGGCCGTTCCGCGCATCATCGCGGGAGTGGCGCTGGCAACGTGCATCTACACGGCCGACCACGTCTGGATCAGCGTGCTGCTGCTTTCCGTTGCGGCGGCCGGATTTTACAGTTCGCACGCCGGGTTCTGGCCGATGCCCAACATGCTGCTGGGCCGCGCCGCGGCCGCAGCCAGCATTGGACTCATCAACATGTTCGGAAGTCTGGGAGGCTTTGTCGGTCCCTACATGATCGGATACCTGAGGGACAGGACCGGCGGCTTCGGAGCGAGTTTGCTTTTCCTTGCGGTGTGCTCGGTCGCCTCGGGACTGCTGGTCCTGTGCGTGCGGCTGCCCGCAAGACAAGTTTTTCACACTGAGTGAAGCGCAGGACAGCCCGTCTGCCGTTTCGCGGGCAGACAAGAACCAAAATCCGACAGGCTGAAGCCTGTTTTACAAGGAAGAAAACATGCCACGAATCCAGTTGCCGGTTACATCCGAAATGACAGCGGAACAACGCCACGTGTATGCCGAAACCGCCGCCGGAAAACGCGGACGCGTTCCCCCGCCGATTCTGGCCTGGCTGAAAAGCCCGGAATTCGCCAGCCGCGCGCAGAAAGTGGGCGAATTTATCCGCTACGATACTTCGCTGCCGCGCCCCCTTTCCGAGCTGGCCATGCTGATCACGGCGCGTTTCTGGACCGCGCAGTACGAGTGGTTCTCGCACAAGCAGCAGGCTTTGCAGGCCGGCGTCGATCCCGCCCTGATTGACGACATCGCGCATCGCCGCACGCCTCGCTTCACAAATCAGGACGAGCGCGCCGTCTACGAATTCAGCATGAGCCTGCACGAGAAGCACACTGTTCCCGATGAAGTGTATCGCGCGGTGGTGGAAGCGGTTGGCGAACAGGGCGCCGTCGAGCTTGTGGGCCTGCTCGGCTACTACACGATGATCTCCATGACGCTTAATGCGTTTGAAGTCAGCGTTCCGGAAGGTTTTCAGCCGGAGCTGGAGCCGTAGGGTTTTTGCTTTTTCGAATTCTTACGCGGGCCGAAAACCCGCACCCTCTAAGATTTTCGTAAAGGGTGCGGTATCTCGAAGATTATCCTGCCCGAAAGTCTGTGCTACACGCCGTTTAGAAATGAATCCGAACACCTTGTTCACTTGCATTCCACAGCGAGGACATCTTGACAGGGGTGCATATTACACTTATCTTCCCGGCTAGCCGACGGGCCTGTAGCTCAGAAGGAAAGGAACCCGCGGAACATTAACGGTAAAACGTTAATGGGTGTTCCAGAGCACCGAGATCGAACTCGGAGGCCATTGGTTCGAGTCCAATCAGGTCCGTCGGCAAACATCCTAAACTGGCCCATACGTATAGCTTCCGTCTATATATAACGTCAAGAAGAAATTGTGATGGGTCGTTGATGGCCTTTCCCGCTTGGAATATAGTCACGAAAAATGCGTGCCGGAGGAGGTTCGAACTTCCGGCCTTCTGGTACGCAGCTATGCCTTCCGCATCGCGTCCAGCGCGGATTTCACGCGCGCCGGGGTGAGTGGGGCTTGCCGGACGCGCGCGCCGGTGGCGTCGAAGACGGCATTGGCGATGGCGGCGGCGGTAGCGCGGCTGGAAGGTTCTCCCGCGCCGGAAGAGGGAAGGTTCGGGTGGTCGATCAGCACAACCTCGACTTTTGCGGGAATGTCCGAGGCGCGCGCAATCGGATAGGTGATCCAGTCCACGCTGGTGACGTTGCTGCGGTCGAAGGTGACTTCTTCCTTCAAGCCGCGTCCCAGGGACTGCACCAGATTCGCTTCGATGGTGGTGCGCAGCGCTTCCGGATTGATGATCAGGCCGCAGTCGTGCGCGCAGACAAAGCGCGTCACATGCACCGCGCCCGTCTTGCGGTTGACTTCCACTTCGGCGACGGTGCCCACGTAGGTTCCGTGCCGCGTGCTGAGCGCGATCCCGCGGCCCGTGGCGATGTCTCCGCTGGCTGCGTCCTTTTTCGGTGATGGGCGCGTGTCCCACCCGGCTTTCTTCGCCGCTTCGGTCAATACGGCTCTGATGCGCGGCTCCTGCAGATGCTTCAGGCGGAACGCCAGGGGATCGTCGCCGGCGGCGGCGGCGATTTCGTCCATGAAGGACTCGACGGCAAACGTCGTCGCCGGACCCTCCGGATCGCGCAGGTGCGTGGTGCGCATCGGGGACGCCAAATCGTAAAACGCGGGCACCACGTGCGCGGTGGCATGCAGATTCGGGAAAAGGTACTCGGCCGATTCCGAGCCCCACTGCGCGAATTCATCGACGCCCGAAGTGTTGGGAATGCCCGTCAGTTGAGCCCCCAGATAATTATCCGCGGTGCTGGGCCGAAACATGATGTCGCCGCCTGAAAACGCGCGCGAATTGAATTGCACGGCGGTGGCTTCGCCCCGCGCATCGAGCGCGGCGGACAGATCGCAAATCACCGCGGGGCCTTTGGTGCCCCATGCCGTCATGTCTTCGCGCATCCATTGCACGCGCACGGGTTTGCCGACGGCCTGCGAAAGCAGCACGGCGTCCGCGGCGGCGTCCTCAAATCCCGGGCGGCCATAGGAACCTGCGTCTTCCACCCAGATGACGCGCACCGTGTCGAGCGGCACGCGCAGCAGTTCCGCGAAACCCTGTTGCAAGGCATGAGGTTTCTGTCCGCCGGACCAGACCGTAGTGACGCCGTCGGTGTGCACGTCGGCGACGGCGCAACCCGGCCCCATCGTGGCGTGCGATTGAAACGGAAACTCGTAGCTCGCTTCCACTTTTTTCGCGGCGCTCGATAGCGCGGCGGCGGCGTCGCCCTTCGTGACGGTTACCTTGCTCGCCTTCGGCGCGGCCTCGCGCATGTGTTTGTACAGGTCCTGCTGCACGGGGAACGCCTGTTTGGGTTCGGTCCAGGTGATTTTGAGTGCCCTGGCGGCCTGAATCGCGGCCCACTCGTTTTTCGCGACCACGCCGACGAAATTTCCTTTCACCACCGTCTGCAGAAAGCCGGGAATCGCTTTCACGGAATTCTCGTCCAGGCTCACGAACGTCGCGCCCACGCCCGAGGGCCGCACCACGCGCCCGTGCACCATTCCCGGGACGCGCACGTCGGTGACATATTTGTAGTGACCGAGAATTTTCGGCGGCAGGTCCACGCGGGGAACGGGCTTGCCCACGACCGTGTACTCCGACGGATCTTTCGGTTTCCCCTCGCCCTTCACGTTGAGCGAGAATCCGCTGCCGGAAACTTTCAGCGCGTCGTTCAGGTCGCCGGAATTCGCCAGGTCGGCGTAAGAAACGCTCTTTGCGGCGGAGCCTTTGACGTGGACGACGCCGTCCTTCACTTCAAGCTGTTCGGGCGGGACGCCCAGCCGCCGGGAAGCCATTTGCGTCAGCAGGTAGCGCGCGTTGGCTGCGGCGTTGCGCAGGGGTTTCGCGCCCATCATGATGGAAGTGCTGCCGCCCACGCCGCCCTGATCGGCCGTCATCGCGGTGTCGCCCATCACCAACATGACGCGGCTGAAGGGAACGTCCAGTTCCTCGGCCACGATTTGTCCGTAGGCGGTTTCGACGCCCATTCCGATTTCCGATTTGCCCGTGAATACGTGGACCATTCCATTTTTATCGATACGCAGCCACGCATCCAGGCGGCTGGGGGAGGGCGTCGCGAAATTTTCCGGCAAGCCCGCGGCCAGCAGGCGCGGGGCGATCGAGGAATCCACCATGCTGAACCCGATCAGGATTCCTCCCGCGTCTTTTACGAATTCTCTTCGAGTCAATCCAGTTTTGGGAGCCATGGATTTATACGCTCCTCTTCGCGGATTGCGATGCGCGCCGCACGGCGGCGAAAATTCCCACGTGGCTTCCGCACCGGCATACCAGGCTTTCAAATGCGTTGCGCATCTCGGCGTCCGACGGATGGGGATTCCGGTCGAGCAGGGCTTTTGTGGTGAGCACCCAGCCGTTCAGGCAGTAGCCGCACTGAAAGGTTTGTTCCGCGATGAATGCCGCTTGCACCGGATGCGGCTTCCCGGCAATGTCCAGGCCTTCCAGCGTCACAATGTCTTTTCCCACCGCTTTGGCCACGGCCAATTGGCACGAGCGGACCGGGTGATTGTCGACCAGCACGGTGCATGCACCGCATTGCCCCAGCCCGCACCCGAATCGGGGATTGTTCATCTCCAGATTGTCGCGGAGAACATACAGGAGGGGGGAATTCGGGTCCACGTCCACATGGTGCACCCGGCCGTTCACTTTCAAAGAGGCAGCGCTCATAGGAACCTCACAAACCCGCATTATACATCGGGAATTCCCGGAGGCGGAGAGCCAGAAATATTTTTTCTGGACGATCGGAGCGCCGGAATCCGCTTGCAATTGTTCCCGGAAATTGGCCCGCTCCCCGTGGCAGTAAGCATCTTTTTGCACCCCGGGAGAGCAGCGAACTACGCGGATTTTGGCGGCATTGCTCCCGGTCTCTTTTGAGATACAATACCAGCGTGCCCGAATGGCGGAATTGGCAGACGCGCTAGGTTCAGGACCTAGTTCTCGCAAGGGAGTGGAGGTTCGAGTCCTCTTTCGGGCACCAAAATTTGACGGAAGATTCCCATTTCGACCGGCCCCGGCAAAGTGGACGAGTGCACTTACGGGTACCAATTGAGGTGCGCGGGACTGCCGCGGATGGAAGCCCTTTCCAGGAAAATGCGCAGACGGGGATTGTGGGAGCCAATGGCGCGATGGTTTTGATGACTCGCGCTCTGCAAAAGGGCACTGATGCGGAACTCACCAACTATTTTTCTCAGCGCACCGCAAAATTTCGTGTGGTGTGGATCAACGACCACAAAGACGGCGACCTTTGGCAAATCGGCATGGAAGCCCTGGAACCCCTGGACGATTTCTGGGGCGTGACGTTTCCCGCCCCAAGGGCTGATGCACACTGATTGTTCCCTACCTGGGATTGACACTTGTGCTCGATCCGCCCCTGTTGGTGCTATAATCCGCCTAAGTCCAAGCCGTTGCCGAGCGGCACAGCCGTTCCGTTCCTTATCCATCCAGTGCCGTTCACGCAGGGAGGAAAATCCATGGAAGAGACCCGATCGCTGGTTCTTACTCTCCTGATGAGTTCGTGGGGTGTGGTAACGATTGTTTTGTTGGGTCTGGTAATTTACCGTGGGACGCTGTCGTCGAAAGAAGATGATCAGATTTTTATCGACGCCGCCGAGCAGCATCATTACCAGGAGCAACAGGCGCTCATCGTTCAGATGACGCGTTTGTCCAAGCCGATCATCGCTCTTGCGGTGGTGTCTGGCGTGCTCCTGCTCGCCAGCGCGGGTATTTGGGTGTATGAGGGCCTCATGAGTTTCTAGGGCCGCCCGGGCTGAGCCGGGTTCGGAGTGGAAGCGGAATTCGCGTAGCTGGAGTCCACGATCGAGGTGTGATTCAGGACGATTACCCACCGTCCTCCCACCTTATTGAGCACTAGAGTGGTGTGTCCGCGATATTCGACCGGATTGGTGCCCACCATCGCCGTATAGATGAATTGGTAGGTCGCCCACGCGGAGTCGCCGTTCACTTTGATGAGTGTATTGGACCGGTCCATACGCCCGCCGGAAACAGTGGCACGCTGGGCCTGGTAAGCCTTCAAATAATTATCCCAGCCCACCAGCGGCGGGCCCCATCCGCCGCTCACGGTAACCACATCATCGGAATAGTACTTGTGCAAGGCATCGACGTCGCCGATCTGCCAGTACCCGAGCGCTTCGCCGACCGCCTGGTCGACCGCTTGAGGGGCGGGCAGAGCCATCAGGGATTTTAATTCGGCCGCCGCCTCTGCGCTTGCCTGGGCCTTTTTCTTGTCCTTTTTCTTTTGTGCGGTCACCGGCGCGGCAACCACAGCCAGGACCAGCGCCAGTACCGCCCAGGGTCCGCACATTCTTACGCATTTTGCCGTGAACTGTTTCATGATTGCCCCCACCGCTGAAGATAGCACGAACAATAATTTCATTTCCGGGAATCAAGGGCGCGCGTGTCGTGCCAGTGCACGTATCACGTATTTTGAAACCGCGGCAATCCGGTTTTTTCCGGCTTACCCATGGCTTCTTTGCGCGCCGCCACTCCCGGTTACTTGAAACGCGTTTTGCGCACCACGTCGAGGCCGAAAGTGCCATTTTCATCGCGCAGGGCGACGACGGAGAACTCGCGATTGATCGTGTATTCGATTTGGATCACTTGATATTGCGTGGTCGTGACGTCGGTGATGTACGTAATCACCAGGCCCCGCGCGACTTGCTGCTCGATCGTGACGCTGGCAATGGAATTCTGCTGCGCGGTCAGCCCCGCCACCGAGGGCCCCACGCGGAAGTGGCTGATCCCGAATAAACGCTCGATCCGTCCGCCGAGTTGGCTCGAGATGGCTTCGGAAAGCAGCGTGGAGGCTCCCACGCCGGCATTCTGCCCGGTTGCCGTCCGCTGCGCGGCTTCCTGACTGGTTTGTCCCAGGGCCAGCAGTTCAATGATGTCGGTCGACGGCAGCGGCGGATCGGACCGGTAAGCAAGCGTGAGGCGGCTCGCGGGCCCGCTGAAATCCAGCGTGACTTCATACTGGCGAATGATGGTCGTGGCCTCGACGTTCAGCACCGGGTCCAGGCGAAATGGATTGGCGAAGTTGATATCGCCGCGTGAAATCGTGTACTGGTTGCCGCGAAAATTCATTTCGCCGCTCAGCAGATGAATGTGCCCGAGCAGGATCGGATGTTCCCACGTGCCGCGCAGGCGCAAGCTCGCGTCGGTCTGTACGCGGGCCCCGGTCCACTCCATGCGCGAATCGGGGCTGGAGTCTCCCTGTATGTCGAACTGAAGATTTCGCAGAAACGAGGAGGCTGTGGTCGGCCCGCTCACCGGCTCCTTGGACGAGACCATGAACCCGGCGAGGTTGAAGCCTTCGGCCATGAGCAGGCGGTCGACGACGATGCGCCCGGAAAGCGTGGCCGCCCGCGCGTTGCCGGACAGCCGCAGCGTCCCGGCGACCAGCCAGCTCATCCCGACCGGATATCGAACGCGCACCTGGTCGGAGCGGGCGTTGATCACGTAGCTCAGCGGCCCTTCTCCATACGTCACTGTGCCGTCGAGTTTGAGATGTCCCCCGCCGCTTTCCGCGACGACGTTTTCGAACACCATGCGGTTGACGTCAAAATTAAGATCGCCGCCCACGTTGCTGAGACCTGCCGGGAAATCGCCGTAGCGCAGGGACGCCCCGTCGATATGAACCTTGCCGTTGAAGCGCGGGATGGACAGGGTTCCCGTGACGGCCGCGTTGATTTGCGCGTGCCCGGCGGCTTCCAGTTGCGGCATGAAACTGGCCAGCAGCTGCAGGCTCACCGCGCCGTCGAGCCGCAAATTCAGCGCGCGATCGCCCGAAAAGCGGGCCGATCCGCTCAAGCGAAAATCCGTGTCGGTGCCGCGCAGGCTCGCCTGCTCGACGCGAATTTCGTCCTGCCGGTAGGTCAGCCTCACCGGCCCGGCATTTTCCAGTTTCACATTTTTAAAATTGAAAGTAATGCGGGAAAGGTTGGCTTCCACCGCAAGCGTTTCAGGCTTCGCCCCAAACCCCGCGATCGCAAAATGGCCGCCCACCACGCTGTGGCCGTTGAGCCGTGAAATGTGCATGGCGGAGGCGATGAACGGATCGAAATCAATTTGCGTGGCGGTGACTTCCGCGGTCAGGGGATAATTGCCGCTCAGAGTGACATCCATCTTGCCGGAAAGTTTTCCGGCCGCCATCGCGGAACCCAGGGTCACGGCCAGGTGATGGCCGTCCGAATCCGCCTTTCCGTCAAAGCTGCCAACCACATCGTTGCCAAGTTTCAAATCAATCAGGCGGAGCGTGGCGTGCATTTCGGGCGACTGGATCGGGCCCTGTCCTTTCACCTGCAGGTTCAGCTGGCCGCCCATAGGGAGGCGCGTGGTCTGTATTTGCTGAATCTCCTCGAGCGGGATCCCGGCACCCGCGATGTCAAAAGCGATGTCGCCGGTATCCACGTGGTAATCCACATTTCCCGTAATCAAGCCCGCGGGTGTGTTCGGCACATGGGACGGCAGGCGCAGTTCGGCGTTGGAAATCCGCACCTCGCTGCCGTGAACCGTTAATTGTCCGCGCGCGCTGTCGAAATGCCATGACCCCGTGGTTGCATTGGATAAATCGAACAACCCTGAAAATTCCGGATTGGCGCGAGTTCCCCTCGCGTGAAACTGGCCGGTGAGTCGGCCGCGGGCCGGGTAGGAAGTTCCCACCAGGTGTTGCAGGTCGTCCGTGTCGGCTCCGACCAGATTGACGTCAACCGACCAGGTGCTGTCGGGAGTGAAGTCCCAGTTGTCGAGATCCATCAAAAGTTCCAGTTCCGCGGAGGACCGGCCGCGGCGCGCGCGGCCTCGCTGGAGGCGCACTTCATCGGGCGAGTACGTGAGTTCGGTTTCCACCTCATCCCAGTACAGCCCGCCATACCTGGCTTCGGTTCCTTTCACGTGGCCCGCGAAGGTGGGACCGTCCAGAGGCCCGGTCAGGCGTCCCTGCCAGTGGAATCGGCCGGCGATCACTTCCGGCTTCTTGTCCAGTCCGCGCAGGCGATTGATGAAGTCGTCCCAAGAGGAGACATCTTCGGCGTCCACCGTCGCATCGAGCGAAGAGTTGATCATGCTCAGTGTGCCGCGAAACTGGATGCGGCTGGAAGGCGTCGTGATCTCGCCGGGAGAGAGATCGAACTGCTTGCCGTCCATGTCATAGTGAAATTCAAAATGCGCGGCGGTGGGAATCTGTCCGGGCGCCGGAATCGCCGGAGGAGTCCAGACGGAAGAGCCGTGCGAATCCACGTGTTTGAAATCGGCGACCCATGTCGTCGTCGCATCCGCGTCCATCTGGCTGGTCCAGTGCAGCGGGATGATGGGAAGTCCCGGATTGTCTTCCGCAGCAAGCGCCTGGCGCAATTGCAGTCCGCGAACCTTGGTTTCGGCGCGGAAAGTCAATTTTGGAATATCCATGCGCACGTGGCCGGTCACACTCCCGCCCAGCAGCAGGGCTTCAAAATCAGGCATGTCCAGCGCGTCCCGGTCCACGCGATAGGCGCCATGCGCGGCGACATTGCCGGGGTGGAACCAGACATATTTCATTGTGATCCGGTCGGCAGTGTAACGTCCGTTGGCGTTCACCTGGCTTCCGTCGTAGCCCCCTTCGCCGGTGAACTCCACGTGTCCGGCCGGCGCGTTCTTTTTGCGCAGGACCGACCAGATGTCCTCCAGGCGCACCTGGCCGCGATACCGGAAGTCCCAGGCAGGCCGCGAGAAGCTGGCGAGACTGGCTTGCGCATCGATTTCCGTGTGCAGTGTTTTCCATTGCAACTGTGTCAAGGAAAACGATCCCGGCGTGAGGGTGAAGCGCGCGGAGACATCCGAAGTGAACGGGGCATACCGCAAAGCCGCGATTGTGAACCCACGCCAACTGGTTCGCCCGAGATACACGGGCTTTCCATCCTGATTCGCATAGTCCATTGCGAATTCAAACTGGCCGCCCTTGGCGGACAACGGTGTGCGCGTGTCGTTCCACAAGAATTCCCCATCCTCGAGGCGCAGCCGCGCGATTTTCAAATCAAACAGGCCCTGAACGGGCAGCGCGCCGGTGCCGGTCCGCACCTTCGGCCCGGGAATGTTTGTGGAGCCGTCTTTTTCGACCCGCACATGCACCGAAAAATGGGACATCTCAAGGTTTTCCAGGGAGATCTTCCGGCCCCAAAACGATTCCACATGAATAGCGAACTGCAACCGGTCGGCATGAAATAGCGGCGGAGATCCTGCCGCCTCGCTCCCATGCAGGGTGAGTCCATCGAAACGGGCGCGCAGGGCCCGCCAGGCGAAGTGAAAACTGCCAAGCTCGACCTTCGCGCCAGTCGTCTTTTCCAGTTGCTCCACGATGGAGCGGCGCGCCCAGCGATCCGCCAGCCCGCTGCCAATCAGGTAGGCCAGGCCCAGCCCGGTGATGATCGCCAGTGCGACCACCAGCCCCACGCCGTGCTTTAATCCGAATTTTCGCTTCGTGTCGCTCATCGTTCCGAACGTCTTTCCGTGTTCATGGTTTGCCGTCGTTGCTTCGCATCATTTTGCTGCCGCAGGTGTTGCGGCTGGGGGCGGCGCCATCTCAATCTTCAAACGCGATTTGGTGTCGTCCAGCCATTTTGCGGTAAGTTCGCTGATCTTCCGCTGAGTCAGCACTTCCCGAATCTGCTCCTCGACATCGGCAAGATGGGGAGCGGGCTGATTTTTTTTCGCAAGTTCCGGCAGCAACTCCTTCTGGTAATACGCCTCGATGTCGGCGGGTTCGATTTGCACCGTCGGGCGAAACTTGTAATCGATGTAGCGCGCGATATAAATCTGGCGCGCGAGCAATTCGCGCACCTGGTCCGCCGAGAGACCCAGCTCACGAAGCTTGGCGGAATAGGCCTGGGGGGTGGCGAACTGGCCTGTGAGTCGCGCCAGCTCGCGATCGACTTCCGACTTTGCAGGAGCCGGGAAATGCATCGTCGCGCCTTCGGTCTGGACCATCCACTGTTCGACCAGTTCGGTCAGCAGTTTGTCATCGCTCTCCGCGTGGCCATCGATCAACTTCTGGAACGCCCCCAGTTCCCGCATCTGGCTTTGCAGGATGATGTCGCCTTCAATGCGCGCCACGATGCGATCTACGACGCGGCCCTGCGGCGGCGCCTGCGGAACTCCGAGTGCGCGGCCAGCCACGGCTGTGGACATCAGAAGGCACGCGAAAACTATGATGGTGCGCCGCATCAGAACGTCGTCCCCAGGTTGATAAAGAATTGGAACCCCGGAAGCCGCGATACACCCACTCCGGGAACACCGTTCACGTTTGTAGGAAACACAAATCGCCCCGGATTCAGCTGGTAGGCCAGATCCACGGCAACCGGTCCAATGGGAGTGCCGTACCGGAATTCAAAACCCACGGTGTGAGAAAAGTAGTTCAGCTCATTGGTGCAATTGGTAAGGCAGACGGTTGTGGGATTGCCATTCGAGTCTGTCGTGGCGCCGATTGTGGGCGTCGGAGACGAAGGGCGCAGCGAGATTTTCCGGATACTCGAAAACACGTTGCCGACATCGTAAAAAATAGCGCCTCCCAGACGGTTGCCGATCAACGGGAGGTGCATGGGGAACCGCAAATCCTGGTTGAAGACCAGCAGCGCCTGTCCGCCAATCGGAAAACCGGTGGCCGGATCGCGGGGTCCCGCCTGGTTCAAGCCGAACCCACGCAGCGACGTGCCGCCACCGGCGAAGAACCGTTCGGGGAGCGGAATATCGCTGGACAGGGAATTGCCGAAAGGCGTCTGCATGCCGAAACGCGTCGAGCGCGCAAAGACGAGACGCCGGCCGATCCGGTGGTACGTTGAATTCTGAAAAAAGAAGCGGATAAAATTGGAAGACGAGCCAATCGGTTTCATCGCCACGCTGACGTCCACATTTTCGAAGTCCCCGCGGGTGGCATTGGCAGGGTTGTCTCGCCGGTCTCGTAACCAGTTTACGCCGAATTCGGAAACTTCCGTGCTCTGGCTGAACAGGGGGATCAATTGGGTCTGAATTTTCAAATTGCTGGCAATCACGTGGCGGTAAGCGTACCGGTAGATCATCGAACTGGTGGGCGACAGGCTTTGGGCAAGACGCACGGAGCCCTCGGAGCGCTGCGAGTCGAATGTTTGCACATTCCGCGCCGACTCGTAAAATGTGGATAATTGCAGGCTGAAATTCGGAGATCCGAAGTAATTCGGAGCCGTATAGGTGAGCAGCGCCCGGCCCTGGATTGTGCTGGCGCGGACTTTAAAGGACAAAGTGTCGGCGCGCCCGGTGAGATTTGCCTTGGTCGCTCCCAGGGTGATGCGCGGAGCGGCGCTGAACGATCCCCCCAAAGCGCTGCCGCCGCTGCCCAAACGCTGCATTTCGAAGCCCAGACCATATGTGATGGTGTACCGCTTGGCTTCGTCCACCATTACCACGATGGTCTTTTTCGTGCTCTCCCCTTCCGGGTTTTGCGGAGCGATGGATACACGGCTGAAAATTCCCAGATTGTAGAGTTTTCGCTGCGTTTCCACGACGGCGCTTTGGCTCAAGGGCTCTCCCGGCCGAATCCCCACTTCCCGGGAGATTACGCCGGGGCGCGTGTGTTCGTACCCGCTCAGGAGCACGCGCGCGACCAGCACCTGCCGCCCTTCGGTAATCTGATAGGTCAGCCGCACGCGCGGGGCAGCCTTGGCGCTGGCGGCTGGCAGCGTCTCGACACGCGCGGAAAATTGCGCCTCCGAGAATCCCTGGTCAAAGTAGAGCGCAAGAATGTTGTCGCGGTCGGAAGAAACGTTGAATTCGGAATAGGGCTGGCCTTTGGAGGAACCGATGACGCCGAGCAGCTCGTCCGTGCTGAGCGCTTTGTTTCCTTCGATCACCAGATCCGCAACGCGTGTCTGCTGGCCTTCCTGAATCTGGAAACGCACGAAGAGGTCGCCTTCGTGGTCCTGATAATTGTCGATCAGCTGGCTTTTCACGACGACTTCGTGAAAACCGTTGGCGTCGTACAGCGAGCGAATGGACGCCACGTCATTTTCCAGCAGCGCGCTGGAATAGCGTCCCGGGGAGGCATAGGCGGCCGGTTGAATTTGCAAACGGCCCTCGAGAAGCTCCGATCCAAAATATTTATTCCCCGTGAATTCCACTCCCACCAGGCGATGGTGCTCGCCGCGATTGATGTGATATGTGACGGTCCGGGCGGCGGGATGCAACGTGCTGCCCGTTTCCTCGGCAGGCGATTCCGAAGTGGTGTAACTCACCTGCGCGTCAAAATAGCCTTCCCGTTCAAAATATTCGCGCAATCCCCGGCGGCCTTCCTGCAGCAGGTCTTCGTCCACGGCGCCTTCCTGATAAATCGGCACCAGCTTGCGGAGCGTGCGCATGGGAACCTTCGCGCCATCCACGGCCACGCGCACTTCCAGCCCCGCATACAGCGTGAATTCCACGGGCACACGGTTCGAACTGGCATCGTATGTGCCGCGATGAAGCGTGACGCGCGCGCCGAGATAATCTTTCCCGGCGAGCCATTTTCGCGCGCGGTCCGCCGCGCGATTCAGCCGGTCGGACGTCACCTCGCTGCCCGGCTTGAGTTTCAGTCGCCGGCGAAGTTCCTGGTCGGAAAATTGAGTCTGATTTTGAATGGTAATGGTGCCGACGCGCGCCCGCGGGCCCGGCGTTACGCGCACCAGAATGTCCATCTGCCGGGTGTCGGGATGCGGAGTCGTTTCATATTCAATCTTCGCCCGATACTCCCCTTCATCTTCCAGCGTCTGGCGAAGCCGGCCCACGGCGTCCTTTATATCGCTTTCCCGATAGGGTTCGCCCAGATTGAGCCGAAGCGCCGAAAGGGCCAGCGCGTCGGTTGGCGGCTCGCGCAAACCCTGGATCTGCACGCGATTGATATAGAAATTCCTGCGAACGACGAAATCCAGGCGCACGCCGCCCGGCACGTCAGTCAATTCGGCGCGCAGGTCGGCATACCGGCCCGAGCGGTACAGCTCTCGCAAACTTGCGCTCTCTGCTTCCATGGAATATGGCTGGCCGGGCTGAAGTGTCAACGGGGAAGGATTTTGTTCCAATACCGAGCCGGATTCGGTGACCACGCGCACAGCCACGACCCGCGGCGGCTCACCGGAAGGACCGTTCTGCGCGGCTGCGGGGCCCGCGTAGAACAAACAGATCGCCGATAGCCAGACGGCGAACCGTGCGAAGGCTCGATGTTCGCTCAGCATCATTTTTCACAACGGATCTAGCGTAGCACAGCCGCGTTGCCTGCCTGGTGCGAATTCTCCCAAAACGTAGAAAGCGTCACTCGATTCTCCCCGCACCGGTTCCGGTGGCGCTATCATAGGGAGCAGGACGGGCTTCCACCCGTCCGCATGTCATCCGAGTTATTGACGGAATAAAGGCAGACAGGCTGAAGCCTGTCCTACTATTTATGGACCCGAAATCCTACGAGCGATATTCCCGGCAGATCCTGTTTGGCGAAATCGGCGAGACCGGGCAGCAGCGCCTGCTTGAATCCTCGGCCGTGCTGGTGGGCTGCGGAGCGCTGGGAACGGCCCTGGCCAATCTGCTGGTGCGCGCGGGCGTCGGGAAATTGCGGATTGTGGACCGCGATTTCGTCGAGCCTTCCAACCTGCAGCGGCAAACCCTGTTCGAGGAATCCGACGCGCAGCAAGCCCTGCCGAAAGCCGTTGCCGCCGAACGCCGCTTGCGCGCCATCAATTCCGGCGTATCGGTCGAGGGAGTCATTGCCGACGTGGGGCCGAAAAATGCCGAGGAACTATTGCGCGGCTTCCCGCTGATTCTCGACGGGACGGATAATTTTGAGACGCGCTTTCTGCTGAACGACGTCGCGGTCCATTTCCATGTTCCTTGGATTTACGCCGCCGTGGTTGCCAGCTACGGCGTGACGATGACCGTGCGCCCGGGCGAAACCGCTTGTCTGGCCTGCGCGCTCGAATCCACTGACCTGGCCGGACCGACCGCTGCATCGAGCGGTGCGTCGCCGACAGCCGTCGCAGGTACCGAAGACACCTGCGACACGGTCGGCGTTCTGGGGGCTGCCGCCGGGGTGATTGCCTCGATCGAAGCGGTCGAGGCGATCAAGCTGCTGATCGGAAAATCCGCATCGGCGAAGGGGCGCCTGACTTCTTTTGATGTCTGGTCGGGCCGATTTCAATCCGTGGGCGTGGCGCGAAACCCGCAATGCCGCGCCTGCGTGCGGCGCAATTTCACGTATCTGGAGGGCGAATCGCAGCCGCGCCTGACGATGTGTGGCCGCGATTCGGTGCAAATCCACGAGCGCCGCCGGCAACTGGATCTTGCCGCGCTGGGCAAGAGCATTGCGCCAACTGTTGCCGACGTGCGCGAGAATGGTTTCCTGTTGCGCTTCCGTGTTTCCCCCTACGAAATGACCGTGTTCGCCGACGGCCGCGCCATTATCAAGGGCACGCGCGACGCCAGCGTGGCGCGCTCGCTTTACGCACGCTATATCGGTGCGTGAGCTCCGCAGTAGGACAGGCTTCAGCCTGTCTGCTTCGTGAACATGCAAGACCAAAACAAGACAGGCTGAAGCCTGTCCTACTCAAATCTCGCAAACATCATTCTTCGCGTGCAGGCGCTTCAGCCCGCGGCCCATGGCGTTCAGATTTTTCTCGCCAAGTATTTTTTCAATGCGCGGAAAGACCTCATTTTCTTCCAGGCGCACGTGATCGTGGAGAAGTTTCGCCAGGTGAGCCATGTCCTCCGCGTTCACCAGCTTTTTCGATTCCAGGCGCTGCTCGAAATCCTGCACGGCGGCGCGAATTTCCGCGTGATCGGCGAGGATGCGCATGACGCCGGCGTCTTGGTCCAGCCGCGTGTGCCGCGCGTACGCGGGCAGCAGCACTTCTTCCTCCTCGCGAAAATGCACGTGGCCGGTCTTGTGCCAGAAACGGACAAACTTCGCAGCTTGGCGTTCCACGGCCGCGGCGCGTTTCTCCGCGGGGGCTTCGGCGGCGCGCCGCATTTCCAGCGCCTGGATCAGCGCAAAATGGTGGTGCTGGCTCAGTGGGTGCAAACTCGGATGGCGCTTCACGCAAAAACCTCCCCTGCAGAAGCAAGCTCGACAAGTATGTTACCGCAAGGGGAATGAAAACAGTGGCGCGGCTACCCGCCGGTGCGACCGATGGGCTGCCGGAGGGCGGCGCGGTCGAGGTTTTCGCGCAGGTTCATCAGCGTGAGGAACGTATTGAGGATGCGCGCTTTCATTTCATCGGCCAGATGCATGCCGCAGGTGGACGCGCGGGCCAGCATTTCTCCCTGTTCCGCGATGAAGCGAATTATTTCCACTTGCCGCGCGTGGGGCGTCTTGCCGTAGACGGTTTCGCGCCGCATATCCCCGCAGGACTTCTCGATTTGAAGCGTGAAATGCAGCACGCACAGGTGCACGGACTCGAGAGCATCGGGTACCTGTCCCTTGCATCCGGGTTCGCTGCACGCTGTGAATGCCATGGTTGGGGGGCTCGTCCCGCTTGTTCGATTGTAGGCGTCCCCGCCGCTAAAAATCCACAATGCGCAAGCTGCATGCGGCGAATCAGCTAGCTGTACGAATGGCCAATGGCGAATCCTGTATAGGGTCCCCCTTCCCCCCCATGCACCGCCGAGGCATCCAGCCTGTGCCTAGCCTGTTTGCGGAGTTTCCGAAGGTTGAACGCGGAGCCTCTGGTTGCAATAATGAAGTTTTGAATGCATTTGATGGAGGGGGGCTTATGAATAAATTTGCGGGTTCCAGACGCGAGTTTCTAAAAACCGCAGGCGTGGCGGCTGGCGCCGCGCTTATTTCGCCCCCCGTCAGCTTTGGCCGGGAAAACATGCTGACACAAAGCGGCGAAACGCCGGGCGCTGCCGCCAGGTCCGGCCCGGTGGATTACACGCTACGGATTAAGACCACTCCCGTGGAACTCGCGCCGGATCGAATCCTCTCACTGACCACCTACAACGGACAATTTCCCGGGCCGCTGCTTCGCTTCAAGGAAGGGCAACCGGTCACCGTGGACGTCTTCAATGAAACGGACACGCCGGAGCAGTTGCACTGGCACGGCCAATTTATACCCTCCGAGGTGGATGGATCGTCCGAGGAGGGCACGCCCTTTATTCCCGCCCACGGCAAACAGCGCATCCAGTTTACGCCCAGGCCAGCCGGCTTGCGCTTCTACCACACGCATGTTCGCGCCGGCGCAAATCTTGCCAAGGGAATGTACAGCGGGCAGGTGGGGCCGGTGTATATCGAGCCGAAGAATGAGCCGGGAAGGTACGACCGCGAAATATTCCTCGTCCTGAAGGAGTTCGAGCCGACCTTCAGCCGCGGCGGCGACATGGACATGAATTTTCTGTACCCGCCAACCCGCGTGAAAGACCTCGAAAATCAGGGCGAGTCCGCGATGAAGGCTTCGCTCGCCAGCCACATGCCGCACGGCTATGAAGTGGGATACGGCTCCTTCACGATCAACGGGCGGATGCGCGGGCACGGCGAACCGATTCGCGTAAAGCAGGGCGAACGGGTTCTGTTTCACGTTTTGAATTGCAGCGCCACGGAGATTCGCAGCCTCGCATTGCCGGGCCACACTTTCCGCGTCGTTGCGCTGGATGGAAATCCGGTGCCGAATCCGTCGCTGGTACCCGTACTCTGGCTCGGCACGGCCGAGCGTATTTCCGCCATCGTGGAAATGAATCATCCGGGCGTGTGGACGATGGGCGATCTTGGCGATGACGATCGCATGAACGGCATGGGCGTTGTGATCGAGTACGCCGGCCGCGCCGGCAAACCGCTGTGGGCCGCGCCGCCGCCCTACCGCTGGAGCTATGCCCGCTTTGCGAAGCCCGGAGCCATGGCCCAGGCTCCCGATGAAACTTTCGACATGCTCATTGAAAAGAAAAACGCCGCGGAGGAAGGTTTCAATCAATGGACCATCAACGGCGTGTCTTTTCCAAACACGCCCAGGGGGCCTGTTTCCTATCATCTGAAGCAAGGCCGGCGCTATCGCATCCGTCTGCGCAACGCCAGCGACGACATCCACCCCGTCCATCTTCACCGGCACAGCTTTGAGTTGACCAGCCTGGCCGGAAAGCCTACCGCCGGAATTTTGAAGGATGTGCTGATGCTCGGCGGATACCAGGAAGCGGAAATCGACTTCGTCGCCGACAATCCGGGCCTGACGCTTTTCCATTGCCATCAGCAACTCCATATGGATTACGGATTCATGACCCTGTTCGACTACGTGTAAATGTAAATCGCATGGCCGCCCATGACCGGCTGTGGATGATTTTCCTCGCCACGGGGCGGGACAGGTTAAACTATTCTGCGCATCGCCTGTCTGCTGCACCGGCATGGCGCGCACGATGTCTGGAGAGCGGTTCTCAACATGGCAACCACAATCGACAGCACGAACCAGATTCGCTGGGACCTCAGCATCCTGTACGCGGACATCACCGACCCGCGCCTCGATGCCGATCTGGCCAGCCTCACGGCCATGGCAAAACATTTTTCCCTTACCTACAAGGGCAAACTGACCGAACTTCTGGGTGCCGCCATCCGGGACTATTCGGAAATCGAGATGCTCGGCGGTAAGATCGGATCGTACCTGTTTTTGCGCGAGAGCACGGACCTGGCGAACGCGGCGATCAAGGCCCGGCACGCCGCCTTTCAGCGCGAATGGAGCGCGGTGCGCGGCGAGCACCTCACCTTTTTTGAACTGGAACTGGTCGAGATCGGCGACGATACCCTCAACAAATTTTACGAAAGCGACGCGACCGTCGCCAAGCACCGCCCGTGGATCGAGCACATACGGACGTTCAAGCCGCATTTTTTGTCCGAGCCCGTCGAATCCGCTCTCACCAAGCGCTCGCCGTTTGATTCCAGTTCCTGGAGCGAATTTTTCGACGAGGTGGAAGCCGATCTCAGCTTTGAATTCCGCGGTGCCGCCAAGAACATCACCGAGATGATGCACCTGATCGCCGAATCGAAAGACGCGGAGGAGCGCGCCGAAGCCCTGCAATGCGTGAACAACGGCCTGGCGGGTCCCTTCGCGAAATATTCCGCGCAGACGCTCTACATGGTTGCCGGCTTGAAAGCCGTGGAGGACAGGGAACGCGGCTACGCGCACCCCATGGACCTTCGCAACAAATCGAATCGCATTCCGGATTCCGTCGTGGGCGTCCTCCACAATGCCGTGACCACCCTGGGCGGTTCGCTGACGCGCCGGTATTACAAATTGAAGGCGCGCCATCTGGGATTGTCGGTGCTTCGCTGGAGCGATCGCAACGCCCCCATGCCGTTCGCCGACACAACGGAGATTCCCTTCGACGAGGCGGCGGACATCGTCGAAACCTCCTACGAAAGCTTCAGCCCCACGCTGACGGCGCTGGTGAAGGGTTTCTTCGCCGACCGCCGCATCGACGCGCCCGTGGTGAAGGAAAAACGCAGCGGGGCGTTCAATTCCTCGCACGTGTTGCCCGGCGGCAAGCCGGTGTCTTTCACGCTGATGAATTATCTGGGGTCGAACAAGGACGTGATGACGCTCGCGCACGAACTCGGGCACGGCGTGCACGGCATTCTTGCCGGTGAAGCGCAGGGCCCGCTGATGTTCCACGCCCCCATTGCGTATTGCGAGACGGCGTCCGTGTTCGGTGAAATGACCACGTTCATCTTCCTGAAGGAGCGCCTGGTTCGCTCGGGAGATCAAAAATCGCTTCTGGCGCTGATCATGGCGAAAATCGACAGCACCATCAACACCGTTGTCCGCCAGATCGGTTTTTCGAACTTCGAGCGGCGCTTGCACGGCATGGATGAGTCCTATACGGCCTGGAGCGAGCCGGGAAAAAGGTCGGTCGAAGAACTGGACGCCGTCTGGCTGAAAACCGCGCAGGAACTCTACGGCGCGGAAGGCGAAATCTTCACCTACGAAAACTCCAGCCATCTGTGGGCGTACATCCCGCACTTTCACAGCCCGTTTTACGTTTACGGGTACGCTTTCGGAGAGCTGCTGACGCAAAGCCTGTTCGCGCAGCGCCAGCGCCTGGGAGCAAAGTTCGAACCGCTCTACCTGGACCTGCTGCGTTCCGGATCGACCAAGAACGTCGTGGAATTGCTCGCCCCGTTCGGCCTGGACGCAAGGAACGAAGCCTTCTGGAAGGACGGCATCACCGTCAGCCTGGGAGCCTTGATCGAAGAAGCCGAGCAGTTGTCCCGCAGTGTGGGTGTGGTTTAAAAAGGCGATCGAGGCGCTCATCGCAAACGGGCCGCTTATCGTTTCCCGCTGTGACGACCCCATTTGGACATCGCAGTGCCCGTATCGTCGCGGAACGCCGCGAGACCGAATGCCCGCTACACAACTGTCCTGTTTTGTTGGTCGCGGATTTTATAGCGGCCAGCCGTTTACTTCCTCCCGCTGTTCCGATTCGATAAGGCCTATGCTAAACTATTTCAGCAAAACTAAAATCAGTCCCCCAACTTGTTTCCTAAGAGGCGATTTCCATGTCTGGGCACTCAAAATGGGCCACAATTAAACATAAAAAAGCGGCAACCGACGCCAAACGCGGCCGCGCCTTCACCAAACTGATTCGCGAAATCACCATCGCCGCGCGTGTGGGCGGCGGCGATCCGGATACGAACCCGCGCCTGCGCACGGCGATCCTTTCCGCCAAGAATGAAAACATGCCCAACGACAACATCGAGCGCGCCCTGGCACGCGGCACCGGGACGCTCGAGGGCGAGCAGTACGAAGAAGTGAGTTTTGAGGGCTACGGCCCCGGCGGCGTGGGCATGATCATCGAGGTGGTCACCACCAACCGCAACCGCATTGTCAGCGAACTTCGCCACTTAATGAACAAACACGGCGGCAATATGGCCGAAACCGGTGCGGTGGGCTGGATGTTCCATCGCAAGGGTGACATCGTGGTGTCCAAGGAGCAGGCCGACGAAGACAAGATGCTTTCCGTCGTGCTGGATGCTGGCGCCGAGGACCTGCGCGATGAAGGCGATTCCTGGGAAGTTCTGACCCCGCCTGAAAGTTTCGAGGCGGTCCGCGAAGCCTTGGCCAAAGCGGATATCAAGACCGAATCCGCCGAAGTCGGCTGGGTCCCGCAGAACTACGTGAAGCTTACCGGCAACCAGGCGGGTCAGATGCTGCGGCTGGTCGAAGCGCTCGAGGAGCACGACGACGTTCAGAAAGTCTCAGCCAACTTCGATATCGACGAAGAAGAAATTCAAGCGGCCATGGCGGCCGAATAATTCCGGGTGGCCCGGTAGCACAGGCTTTAGCCTGTGCGGTTTAGTTCTTACTCGCGCGAAAATCGCACAGGTGGATGGTGCACGCGCTCGCAGCAATAGCCTGAGCCGCAAAAATTTCCCTGATCCCCCCGCATGCTTCCCGCACAAGAAATGATGATTCCCGGCACATCGCGCCGAGAAAATTGTGGCCGCGCGCGCTGCGCCGCCGTACACTCAGTGCCGTGATGCATTCTTCCCTCACGAACGGCGATTGTTTTCGCGTGCTGGGCGTCGATCCCGCCGCTGCCGGGGCCACCGGCTTCGGAGTCGTCGAAAGCGACGGCCACCGCTGCCGCATGCTGCGTTTCGGCGCGCTGCGCGCTACGCGCAAAGGGCCCGAGCATTTTCCCGAACGCCTTCACGAAATCCACACGATGCTGAGCGATCTGATCGAGGAGTTCCAGCCGCACGGTGTTGCGGTCGAGTCCGTATTCACCGCGCTCAACGTAAAAACGGCGCTCCGGCTGGCCGAAGTTCGCGGCGTGGTCCTTCTGGCCGCGGCCCAGCGCGAAATTCCCGTGCGCAGCTATTCGCCGCGCGAAGTGAAAGCCTGCGTGGCCGGCTACGGACACGCGAACAAGCAGCAGATGCAGCTCATGGTGCGCGCGCTGTTGAGCATGACCGAAACGCCCGAGCCCGCCGATGCCGCGGACGCGCTGGCCGTCGCGCTGTGCCACATTCAGACCGCGCAGTTCCGCGCGCGGCTCGATGCCGGCACCTCGCGCACCACAGCGAACCGCGATTCCGGAATTTCCCCGCGCGGCGCGAACAGCCGGAATGCAGTTTCATGCATCCCAACATTTCGAACGCCCGTTTTACGATGATGCGAACCCGTTTCCAATCCAGATTTCTGGTTTTCCTGTTGGGCGGACTGTTTTTTGTCCCGGCGATTCACTCTCAATCGGGCGCCGCGGATCCGGCCGCGGCCACGATCACCTATCGCCGCGTGTTCAAGAGCAGCTCCCCGGAATTCATCGAGATCAAAATCACCGAGCCCGGCGCGGCCACGTTCGATATCCGCCAGCTGGCGCAAGACCCCGATCCCACGCCCTTTGCCGTCGGCCCTGCCGTGCGCCGGAAGGTGATCGAGCTGGCCGCGGACCTCAACGATTTCGCGATTACCGGCCTGGACGTCCATAAAAAAATTGCGAATCTTGGCCAGAAAACATTTCGCTATGAACGCGGCGGCGAAATTCATGAAGTGACGTTTAATTACACGCTGAATGGTCCGGCGAACCAGCTCATGCAGATTTTCGAAGGCCTCGCGCGGCAGCAGGGCGATCTCGCCCTGCTCGAGCGCAGCGTGAAGTACGATCCTCTCGGCGTGAACGACGCCTTGCGCGAGTTCGAATCGGACATGGACCACAGGCTTCTGCCCGAGCCCGAACATCTTCTGCCGGTACTCGACCAGATTGCCGCGGACTCCCACTTCATGGACATCGCGCGCAAGCGCGCTCGGTCGCTTGCCGAACGCATCCGCATGTCCCGCGATCACTGATGTTTTTTCCGCGATGCGTTTCTTTCCAAACTGCATCCCGCGAAGTTTGTAGGACAGGCTGAAGCCTGTCGGGTTCCGATCGCCATTTGTGAAAATATTCATGAGACGCCCGCCAGCGTTGGCGCATCTTAACTTATTAGCGATTGGACTCGTCTTGAGAAGTGGTTTGAGCGGCAAGGTGCCTATGAAATCCCTTGGGTGTTTCCGGGTGGCGTTGATCGCCGCGGTGGGGCTGGGTTTATTCCTGGCGCCCGGGATCTGCGCGCAGGATTTCGATTCCGTCCGCGTCGTTCGCCTGAGCCGTACCGATGGTCAGGTCCTGGTCTCTCATGCTGGCAGTGACGCGTGGGAAGAAGTCCTGGTCAATCTGCCCTTGCAAGAGGGAGACACGCTGGCCACGCAAACCGGCTTCGCCGAAGTTGAGTTTGAAAACGGCGCAACCGCGTATCTGGCCGAAAATTCCGCGTTGCAATTCACGCAGCTCGGTTTTTCCGGTGGAGGCCGCGCCACCGCTCTCTCCCTGACTGAGGGCGCCGGAACGTTTTACGCCAAACTCACCAGCCGGGATTCCTTTCGCGTACGGACCTCCACATTCGATGTCGCGATTCCCGAGCGCGCGCAGGTACGCGTCGACGCATTTCCGGATGGAGCCGCCGTGCAAGTGCTGCTTGGCGACGTTTCCATCATCACGCCGAAAGGCTCCACCGGGCTTGAAAAGGGGCAGAGCGCGGCTATCCATAACAACGATGATCAGGATCTCCACATCGCCCGCCTCCCGGAACAGGACCGTTTCGATCGGTGGGTCACCGAGCAAAGTGAAATCATTCAGTCCGGAAACAGGAACACGCTCGGCTACATCCATTCGCCGAATTATTATGGTTTGTCGGACCTTTCCCTGTACGGCACGTGGGTCAACTATCCTGGATACGGACTTTCCTGGCGTCCTTCCAGCGTGGGCTTCGGCTGGATGCCCTACGTGAATGGAAGCTGGACGCTCGACCCGAGGCTCGGCTGGATTTGGGTGAGCAACGAACCCTGGGGCTGGATGCCGTATCACTTCGGAAGCTGGCTGCTCTCGTCCACGTTGGGGTGGGTTTGGTTTCCGGGAGGGCGACGCGGCCTGCGCCACTGGGAACCAGCGCGTGTGAACTGGGTGCACGTCGGCAATCAAGTCGGGTGGGTGGCGAAAAATCCGAACGATCACGACGGCGCGCCCGCGAACATTGTAGGGGGCGTCGTCACACGGCCCGTGCCGTCCTCTCGCAGAGGAAACGGGTCCAACGAAATCGTGATGGGAAAAGAATTGCGAGGCGTTGCGCCGCTGAAGCAGCCGCCCGCGAATCTTGCTTCGCGGCCCGCGCGGGGTGCGCCGCGTTCCGTAATTTCGTCTCCGCTCCGAAACGTTCCGCGGATCACGGATGAAAACGGGTCGATCGTCTTTGACCGCAGAACACGTACCTTCATCAATCGCAATGGAAGCGGACCGGAAAACGGGAGCAATGCTCCCACGGCCCTCAGGTCCCGGCCCGGCACGCCAAACGAGATTCCTCGAGTGAAAATTCCGTCCACAGGTTCGATGGACTCGGGAACCCGGCGCGTTCTGCTGCCGCCGTCCTACCCGCCTCGCGCGTTGCGTGGAGGAGGAAATGTTCCGGCGAATGCGCCCCGCATTCCACGGCGTTCGAGCGCGCCGCCTGCTTCTTCCCCGATGAGCCGGCCGGGCCAGGTGCGAGTTCCCGGCAGTGTCGTGAATTTGCCTCCGTCGCGGTACCGACCGCGGCCGCAGCCCTCCCCACGGCCGCCAGCGTCGAGTCCTGTGCCCAGCCCGTCAGGTTCCGTGGCGCGGCCCGCGCCGAGCAGGCAGCGCTGACGGCGCGAAGTTCGCGCGTGAACCTTCATCCCATCCGAACTACGTCACGGGATGACCATTCCGGCGTACCCAACCACTTCCTGCAAATCGCCGTTCACTTCCCCCGACGTCGCGTAGCGCAGCAACTCGGCGTGCGTTGCGCCCAGGTCGCGCGCGGCGGTGAGCATGGCGACGGCCGCGCCGTAGCCGCACATGGAGATATTTTCGTCGCGCACCGTGTCGAAAAGGGCTCGCGGGTCGAGCGCGAGAAGGCACTCGATGGCCTTGCGATCCTTCACGCGGGTCACGGCGTCGGACTCGTAATGATTCATGTCCGAGCTTGCGACGATCAGAACCGGTTCGTTTTCCTGCCGGACCACTTCCGCGAGCGCGTGCCCCAGAATTTCCAGATCCTCATAGCGCACGGGACCGATCACGATGGGCACAAACGAAAAAAGTGGAGACAGCCGCTGCAGGAACGGCAACTGCACTTCGAGCGAATGCTCGGCGCTGTGCGCCACGGCGTCTTCGCGCAGCAGCGGGCAGGCGCGCGCAATTTTTTGGGCGAGAACATGATCGATGGGCGACGTCCCCAGCGGCGTCTGCCACGCGCCTTCGGAAACAATCGCGAGCCAAGCCCCGCGCGGGAAATGCCGCGGGCCAATGAGGATCACGCGAGTGGGGATTTCAATGCGCCGGAAGACTTCTCCGGCGATGCGCCCTGAAAACATGTAACCGGCATGCGGCACTAGGCATGCCCGGGCGCGAATTTTCCTGTCCTTATCCGCGGTGGCGAGATAACGATCCAGCTCTTCGTTCAGGCGCGCGGGGTCATCAGGATAAAAACGGCCGGCGACGGCGGGATAACGAATCATGGTGAGATACCCAGGCTCAGACGGGCGCGGGCACGGCGGCTCAGAGAGGCTTGGAAGGTTTGCCTTTGATTTTCAAGGCGATTGTGGTGCCCTGCCGGTACCAGATTTCGACTTTGTCACCGTACTGGTAGCCGCCCTTATCAAACAGCTTCTGCATTTTGTCGCGAATATGGTCCGAGTAGGTGAACGTGTAGAGCTGGTTTTCGTATCCGGGAGTGCGCACCTGTATGGAATTGTAAAGCATGTGCACGACTTCGTAGCGTCCCTTGCGCAGCGGTTGATCCGGCGCGTTCTGGGCGCACACGGAAAGCGTCGCGGCGCAAAGCGCGAACGCCAGCGCCAGCAGCACTGCGAATTTTCTATTGCGAGTCATCGTGAGCAATCTTCAGCGACTTCAGGAAACGCAGGTCCTGCGGCGTCATATCAAACTTCGGCGCCTGGCGTTCTTCCTGCAGAATTTCCTGGTCCACCTGGATATGCAGCGATTCGAGAAAGCGCCGGTCGGTCGAGGTAATGTTCGTGTCGTCGGCATCGCGGTGCGCGAGTCCGATTGTCGCGTCCAGCTTCAGTACAATGTCGAAGCCGGCCGCGCGCACTTCGGAGATCGCGTCGGTGATCCGCGAGGACTCCGATACCGTGTCGTTGATCGCATGGCCCAGCTCGCGCAGCAGCTGTTTCAGATGATTGTCCAGTTGCACGATGCCTCCCTCAGGTAAAGCGCCCTTGTTTAAATTGTAGGTCCCTCGGGATACGGATACAAGTCCCCCCATTGCGTTTCGCGTGTCCAATCCGTCCATGCCTGCGGTAGCGGCTGTGCACGGCGCTGTTTTGTAATAGAATTCGGATGTGGCCACGCAACCCATGGGTATGTTTGCGGCGATGCGGCATTCTCTGCGCGTGATCTGGCGCGCCGTGCGCGAATTGTTTCATGAAGTTACGGGAACGCTGTTTTTCCTGATCGCCGTGTCCGCGATCCAGTCCGCCTGGCGCACCTGGCATCGCGGGGGAGGCGAGTGGCTGGTGGGCGTGAGCGGCGGGTATGCCCTGGTGATGATTCTTTTCGGAGTTCTGTCGTTCCGCGACTCCCGGCGCGTACGATGAGCCCTGCCCCCAAAAAACCGGTCGCCGCGGCGTCCGGCGAACCGGAAAATAAGCCCGGCGCGCCGGGCGAACGAAAACCGCGTTTCACGACGATGGGCGGCATTCCTCTCAAATCCGTTTACACGAAGCAGGACCTGGCCGGCGCCGATCCGGAAACATCGATTGGAAATCCCGGGGAATTTCCTTACACGCGCGGAATTTATTCCTCGATGTATCGCGGCCGCCTGTGGACCATGCGGCAATACGCCGGGTTCGGCACGGCGGCGCAATCGAACCAGCGCTATCGCTATTTGCTGGCGAAAGGCCAGACGGGATTGTCGGTGGCATTCGATCTGCCCACGCAGATCGGGCTGGATTCGGATCATCCCCGCGCTTCCGGGGAAGTTGGAAAAGTCGGCGTGGCCATCGATTCGCTGGAGGATATGGAAACACTGTTTGACGGCATTCCGCTGGATCGCGTCTCGACCTCCATGACCATCAATTCCACCGCCGCGATTCTGCTGGCGCTGTATGTGGCCGTCGCGAAAAAACAAGGCGCCAACCTGCACAAGCTTGCCGGGACCGTACAGAACGATATCCTGAAGGAATACATCGCGCGCGGCACATACATCTATCCTCCGCGTCCGGCGATGCGCATTGTCACCGATCTGTTTGCGTGGTGCCGCTCCGAACTGCCCGCCTGGAACACGATTTCCATCTCCGGCTATCACATCCGCGAAGCGGGTTCGACGGCGGCGCAGGAAGTCGCGTTCACACTGGCCGATGCCATCGCATACGTGGACGCCGCGGTCGCCGCGGGACAGGTCGTCGACGAATTTGCTCCGCGGCTGTCGTTTTTCTTCAACGCGCATAACGATCTGCTTGAGGAGATTGCCAAATACCGCGCCGCGCGGCGCCTGTGGGCGCATTTGATGCGCGACCGGTTCGGCGCGCGCCTTCCCGCCTCCACCATGCTTCGCTTTCACGCGCAGACGGCCGGAAGTTCGCTCACCGCGCAGCAGCCGGAAAATAATATCGTGCGCGTGGCCATTCAGGCGCTGGCCGCCGTGCTGGGCGGTTGCCAATCGTTGCATACCAACAGCCTGGATGAAGCGCTGGCCCTGCCCACCGAGGATGCCGCGCTTCTGGCGCTGCGCACGCAGCAGATCATCGCGCACGAAACCGGCGTGGCAAATACGGTGGACCCGCTGGGCGGCTCCTACGCCATCGAAAAATTGACGAATGAAATCGAATCGCGAGCCGAGGACTATATTGCGAGAATCGATGCGCTCGGCGGAATGTTGCGCGCCATCGAAACCGGATACGTGCAGGGCGAGATTCAGAAAGCCGCCTACGAATATCAGCGCGCCGTGGAACGCGAAGAGCAAATCGTCGTCGGCGTCAACCGGTTCGTGGCGGAACAGGAGACGCCGATCCCCACGCTGCGCATCGATCCGGCCAACGAACGCGCGCAAATCGAGCGTGTGCGCGCGCTTCGCAGCCGGCGCGCCGGCGCGCGCGCCGGCGCCGCCGTGGCGGAAGTCGAGCGCCGCGCGCGCTCCGGAGAGAATGTAATGCCTGCCATTGCGGACGCCGTGGAAGCCTTCGCGACGGTCGGCGAAATTTCCGATGCGATGCGCCGCGTTTTCGGCGAGTACACGGAGTCGGTGGTTTTGTAATGCGCGCAGCGAACCGCATGGTTCATCGCCGCGCCCCCAAATGAATGGAATCATGCGACTGATTCTTGCGTCGTCCTCGCCGCGCCGCGCGGAAGTACTGCGCGATGCGGGCATCGCTTTTGAAGTTTGCGCGCCGCTTGTTGACGAATCGGCCCGCCCGGACGAGTCCGCGCAGGCCATGGTTGCGCGGCTGGCGGAGGCCAAAGCGCGCGCGGCCGCTGCGCAAACCGGCTCGAGCAATGGAAACTGCATTGTGATGGGCGCCGATACGGCGGTGGAACTCGATGGCGAGATTTTCGGCAAGCCGCGCGACGCCGCGCAGGCGTGCCAGATGCTTGCCGCATTCAGCGGGCGCACGCACCGCGTTCATACCGGAATCTTCCTGCTGCGATTGCCGGACGGCGCTTCGCGTGCCGCTGTCGAAACCACGGTCGTGACCTTTTCCGCGCTCGCCCCGGATGAAATCGATGCCTACGTCGCCAGCGGCGAGCCGTTCGACAAAGCCGGCGGCTACGCGATTCAAGGCCGCGCCGGCCGCTACATTCCCAGAATTGAAGGCTGCTATTTCAACGTGGTGGGACTCCCGCTGGCCAGGCTTTACGCGGCGCTGGGTGAATTGGGCTGGTCAGACAAGAATTAATCAAAATACAAAAAGGGCAGCCGCAGGGACTGCCCTAGAAACTCTTGCACGAAGAAGCTTTCGAGAAACTACTTCTTTTCTTCCGTCGCCGGAGTCGCGGCTGGCGGAGCTGGGGGAGGCGCTACTTGTGTTGTCTGCGGGGGATTTTGCCCGGCGCCCTGCATGCCTTCCTTGAAACTGCGAATCCCTTCGCCCAGGCCCTTCATCACTTCCGGGATCTTCTTGCCGCCGAACAACAGCACCACGACGGCCAGCACGACCATCCAGTGAAATATGCTGAACTCTCCCATAATATACCTACCTTTTGAGTCGAATCCCGATGAACCGACGGGTACTCCACAAGACTCAACGTATAAAGTATACCACGTTCGCGTTCCGTTGCTGCTAGTCAGAAATCGCCGGTAATGGGTTATGCAGGACAGCCAGGAACCGCCGACCTGCCAAATCGCCAAACGAGCCTATGCGCATGGCAGGCGTGCCAATGAGCGGGGGGAGGGGTAAAAATTAAGATCGAGGAAGGGCTGAACTGATTTCATCCAGAATGGCGCGCGCTGCGGATTCCGGGTCTGGAGCCCCCGTAATTGGCCTGCCCACAACCAGATAATCCGCGCCTGCGCGGATCGCCTCGGCCGGCGTTGCCACTCGCGCCTGGTCGTCCGTTTTTCGCTTTCCCGCGCGCCTGCTTGTTCCCCCAACCACGGGACGTACGCCGGGGACAACAATCAGGAAGCCCTTGCCGCATGCGCGGCGAATGGCGCGCACTTCCTGTGGAGATGCAACCACGCCGTCCAGGCCCGCTTTTTGGGCGAGCCGCGCCAGTTTTACCACGCGCCTGGATGCCGGGCCCGCAATCCCGACTTCCCGCAGGGCGGTATTGTCCATGCTCGTCAGGATGGTCACACCGATCAGTTTGGGGAGCAGCGGCTTCGGGATTTTGGAATCGTCTCTGGCCTTGGCCGCAGCCCGCATCATGGCCAGGCCTCCCAAAGTATGCACGTTGAGCAAGCGCACCCCGGGCAAGGAAATCCCGCTGATAACCGCGCCGGCGACCGTATTCGGGATGTCGTGAAATTTGAGATCGAGGAAAATATCTGGGCCGAGCTGCCGCAAATTTTCAACCGCTGAAGGACCCGATGAAGTAAACAAGTGTATATTTATCTTAAACATACCGACCACGGAGGCCAGCGATTGCGCTAGCTCCAGGGCAGGTTCAAGAGAAGGGAAATCGAGTGCGAGGATCAGTTTTTGCCGGGCTCGGTCTGTCAGCGACGTTTGGGCACCTCAAGAAGCTCGATCTTGAGTCGTGTAACGCCTTGATCCTGAATGCCCAACCGGCAAGCTACCAGGTAAGAGAGGTCCAAATCCCGGTCATCAATGAATGGGCCCCTGTCATTGATACGCACAAGCTGGGCAGCATGCGTTTTGGGGTTGGAAACGCGGATCAAGGAGCCGAAGGGGAGATCCGGGCTGGCGCCTGTGGTGGCGTACATATCGTATTTTTCACCACTGGCCGTCTTCCGGCCCTGAAATTTGCCCCCATACCAACTGGCCTTGCCCGACCAGACTCGAATCGGCTTAAGGGGTTCGCTGGTGCGCGCCACCAGAGGAGCTTCCAAGCCCGGGGCTATCAGAAACATCAAAGGTACCCAGCGAAGGGCGGCCCAGATCATGAAAAGTCGCCTACGCATCATGTTCTCCCAAGCTCATCAACGATAAAAATGGTACCACGCCCCCTGGGATGATTCAAGGACAATCAGCCTGCAAGGACCCAACTAAATCATTGATATTATTAATCTTATACTTTTCACAGGCCTTCTCCAGCTCGTTCAGCACCCACCCGCATGCGTCTGGGCGGGAAAAATTGGCAGTGCCAATCTGTACGGCTCTGGCGCCTACAATCAAATACTCCATGACGTCTTCTGCCGTCTCGATTCCGCCCAGCCCCACGATAGGTATTTTGACTGCCCGGCTGGCCTCATATACTAGGCGGAGCGTGATGGGCTTGATTGCAGGGCCTGAAAGCCCACCAGTCACCCTGCCGAGCCTGGACTTGCGAGTTTTGACGTCCACACTCATGGCCTGGTAGGTGTTCGCGATTGTCAGCGCATCCGCGCCAGCCTGCTCGGCGGCCCGGGCAATGGCGGCGATATCGGTCACATTCGGCGAGAGTTTTACCCACAGGGGCCGGCGGGCGGCTTTCCGGGCGGCGGCCACAACTTCGGAAACCATGCGCGGGTCGCTGCCAAACTGGATTCCACCGTGGGCTGTGTTCGGGCAGGAAATATTCAGTTCGTAGGCTGCCAGGCCCTCCGCCTCTTCCAGGATCCGGATGACGCTTGCATATTCTTCAATGGTGTATCCGAATACGTTCGCGATCACCGCGGTGCGATACGCCCGCAAGGCAGGCAACTTTTCCGCCACAAACGCGCGCACACCCACATTCTGCAGGCCCACGGCGTTAAGCATTCCGGAAGGCGTTTCACACAAACGGGGAGCCGGAGCGCCGGCAATCGGTTCAAGGGAAAGCCCCTTGGCGACAAGTCCGCCAAGCCGGTTCAAGTCCACCAGGTGTGAAAATTCGGCGCCGTAGCCAAAAGTGCCGCTGGCGGCAAGAATAGGATTGGAGAGGCGCAACGCGCCAATTTCGACGGAGAGGTCTGCGCCGGGCACAGTCACTGAGCGGAGTTTACCATGCGGGAGAGCGCTCCGGAACGCTGCAACTGTGGAAAATCAGACAAGAACGCCGGCATTCCGTTTTCCGGCAGCCTCAATGCGGGCCCGCGCCTGAATCAAGCTTCAGGAGCGGCTGTCTCTGTGCTAGGATGTTCGCCCGATGCCCATCGTTGAGAAATCGCAATTGATGACGGCGACCGAAATCGATCGCACAGTGCAGCGATTGGCCCACGAAATCGTGGAAAAGAGCGGTGGCACGGCAAACCTGGCCCTGATCGGAATACGGCGGCGCGGCGTGCCCCTGGCCCACCGGATTGCCCAGGCCATGCGCGGCATCGACGGCGTGGACGTACCGGTGGGAACGCTGGATATCACTTTGTACCGCGACGATCTTTCCAAAGTTGCCGCTCAACCGATTTTACAATCCAGCGACATTCCGTTCACGGTGGATGACAAGGATCTGGTCGTTGTCGACGATGTGCTGTACACGGGCCGCACGATTCGCGCCGCCATGAACGGATTGTTTGATCTGGGCCGCCCCAAGCGTGTGCGGCTGTGCGTGCTCATCGACCGCGGGCACCGCGAGCTGCCGGTGGAGGCATCTTTCGTCGGCCGCACCGTGCAGACCAGCGATACGGAAATCATAGAAGTTCGCCTGAAAGAGATCGATCAGGAAGAGCGCGTTGTGCTTGTCGAACGCGTTCCCTGAACCCGGGCCATGGACCACAGGCTCCTGCTGGAATTTTAAGGATGGTTGTGTCACTTCGCTTCGGCCACATGCTCGGCATCGAACCGCTCACCGTCGAAGAAATCCTATTTCTGCTGGACCAGTCAAAACCTTTTCAGGAAATCCAGCGCCACCCGCTGAAAAAACTCGCCACGTTGCGCGGGAAAACCGTAGCCCTGGCGTTTTTTGAACCTTCCACGCGCACGCGCATCAGTTTTGGCACGGCTGCATCGCGCCTGGGCGCGGACCAGATGAACCTGCAGGCCGAATCGTCCAGCCTGAAAAAAGGGGAATCGCTGCTCGACACGGTGCGCACGTTGGACGCGATGAAACCGGATTGTATCGTGATCCGGCACAGTTCATCGGGCGCTCCGGAATTTGTCACGCGGCACTTGCCCCTGCCGGTGATCAATGCGGGCGACGGCACGCACGAACACCCCACGCAGGCGCTGCTGGACGCGCTGACGATCCGCGACCGCCGCGGCTCGCTCGACGGGTTGAACGTCACGATTCTCGGAGACATTCTGCACAGCCGCGTGGCGCGCTCGAACATTCACCTGCTTGCCAAATTCGGTTGCCGCTTCACGCTCTGCGGCCCCGCCATGTGGCTGCCTCGCGAACTGGAAAACCTGGGTCCCGCAGGCACTTCGATCCGGCGCGTCACGAAAATTGAAGAAGCGGTGGAAGGCGCGGACGTCGTTCTGACCTTGCGCGTGCAGCAGGAACGCCTGCACGAGCCGGCGCTCGCCCTGGATGAATACATTCTCCAGTATCAGCTCACGCCGGAACGCTTGTGCCTAGCCAAGCCGGACGCCCTCGTGCTGCACCCCGGGCCCATCATTCGCGGCGTCGAAATCGATTCCGCCGTCGCCGATGGCCCGCAATCCTGCGTGCTCGAGCAGGTCACCAACGGAGTGGCTGTCCGCATGGCGCTGCTGTTCCTGATGATCGGCGGCGCCGACCCACCCTCGGAAAAGGATTCTTCTCATGCTGCTGATTAGCAATGGACGCATGCTCGATCCCGCCAGCGGAGCCGACGCGCCTCGCGATATTTTGCTCGACGGAGACCGCATCGCCGGCGTCGCGCCGCACGGCCAACTCGGCGCGCGCGCCAAAGGCGTTGAAATTTTCGATGCCGCAAATTTCGTGGTTGCTCCCGGCTTCATCGATTTGCACTGCCATCTCCGCGAGCCGGGCGGCGAATCTTCGGAAACCATCGAAACCGGCACGCGCGCGGCTGCCCGCGGCGGCTTCACGGCCGTGTGCCCGATGCCGAATACGCGCCCGGTAAACGACAACGCGTCGCTGACGCGTTCGATCATGGAGCGCGCCGCAATGGTTTCCAAAGTGCGCGTGTGGCCGATTGGCGCGGCGTCGGTGGGCAGCAAGGGCGAAGCCCTGGCCGAAATCGCGGCCATGAAGCAGGCGGGCATCGTCGCCGTCTCCGACGACGGCCGGCCCATCGCGAGCGCGAAATTATTGCGGCAGGTGATGGAGTACTGCCGCGCGCTCGATTTGCCGGTGATCGACCACTGCGAGGACAGTTCCCTGTTTGCCGGCGCCGTCATGCGCGAAGGAAATCAATCCGTGCGGCTGGGATTGCGCGGGATGCCCGCGGCTACCGAATCGCTGGCCGTCGCGCGGGACGTCCAGGTAGGCGAACTCACTCGTTGCAAGCTGCATATCGCGCACCTTTCCGCGCGCGCTTCGCTCGAACTGGTGCGCGCCGCGAAGGCCGGGGGCCTGCCCGTAACCTGCGAGGTCACGCCGCACCATTTCACGCTCACGGACGAAGACGTGAAGTACGACGCGCGCTTCAAGATGAATCCGCCGCTCGCCTCGCGCGAAGATCGCGACGCCCTCATCGCCGGGCTCGCCGACGGCACCGTGGACGCCATCGCCACCGATCACGCCCCCCATGAACCCGCGCTGAAGGATGTGGAATTTGACCGCGCGCCGTTCGGCGTCACCGGATTTGAGACCGCGCTCGGACTGGGGCTCGAACTCGTGCACGCCGGGAAAATTTCGCTGATGCGCATGATCGAACTGTTTACTTCCGGCCCGGCGCGTGTTCTGGGAATGCAACGGCGGATCGCGGAAAACGAGCCGGGCGACCTCACGATTTTTTCCACCGAACACAAATGGACGTTTCGCGCGGAGGAATCCGCCAGCAAGTCGCGCAATTCACCGTTCGATGGACGTGAATTTCGCGGTGCCCCCATGGCGACCATCGTCGCCGGCAAGATTGCCTACCGCAGGTAAACCAGCCGCACGGGCGCAGGGGCGCGCGGCAATAGAGAAAAAGAATATGGATTGATCTCCGTAACCCCGCAATTGCGCTGAAAATGGAAACTAGTGGGCGCCGGGTTCGGCGGCGGGGTGCATGCCGTGCTGGGGAACTTCATGAACGCCGCGCGTGGGCGGCTCCTGATGGACGCGGTAGAAATGATCGAGCGGCCCGGGACCCTTGCCGATGGAAAATCCCTTTTCAATCGCCTTGGTGACGTAAGCTTTGGCGAGCAGCACGGCTTCGCGCAGCGGGCGCCCGCAGGCAAGCTGCGCGGCGATGGCCGAGGCAAACGTGCAGCCCGACCCGTGCGTATTTTCACTCTTGATGTGGTCGCCGCCGAGCGTAAGCATCTCCGCGCCGTCGAAAAGGACGTCGAAAGCCTTCTCCATGTGCCCGCCCTTGACGACGACGGCGCGCGCGCCGCGCTCGACAATCTTGCGCGCCGCGGCCTCCATCGCGGCATGATCCTTGATCGCGATGCCGGAAAGAATTTCAGCCTCCGCAATATTCGGCGTCACCACCGTGGCGCGCTTCAGCAATTCTTCCGCGAGAAATTTGATTCCGCCGGCGTCGAGCAAATCGGTTTCACCGGAAGTCGATTTCATGACCGGATCGAGAACCACATGGGCGATGCCGGCGCGGTCCAGGAAATCGGCGACCACTACAGCGTTTCCGCGATGGCCCAGCATGCCGATTTTGATCGCGGCAATCTTCATGTCCTCCAGCAGGGCGTCCAGTTGCGCGCGCAATTCCGCCGACGGAGTGTCATGCACGGATTTCACGCCCTGGGTGGACTGCACGGTGAGCGCGGTGACGGCGGCAACGCCGTAACAATTATGCGCGGAGAAGGTTTTCAAATCCGCGGCGACGCCCGCGCCGGCGGAAGGGTCGAATCCCGCAATCGTCAGGACGATGGGCGGGGCCGCAATCTCTTGGTTGGACAATTCTTCGCGTCCTCCGCGCCGAAACACGCTTGCAAAAAACTGGACCGGCTGCGCAAACGCAGCGCGCGAGCCGGCAAGTCGAAATGTACGCGCGTGATAGTCCGCGCGCAATAGATTTCTTCACGACTGCTTTGCCCGCGAGGCATATTTTGGTCAGAGGCAAGCGATGATATGGATGCTGCTCGTCTTACGGAAACAGTCCGCGGACGGTGGTGGCTTCGGCGACGCGGTTGACGGCCAGAATATACGCGGCGGCGCGGGGGTAGACGTGATACTTGCGCATGGTTTCGTACACGTCATTGAACGCGCGCTTCATCACAAATTCGAGTTTGGAATTCACTTCCGCCAACTGCCAGAAAAATCCCTGCAGGTCCTGCACCCACTCGAAGTAACTCACGGTGACACCGCCCGCATTGGTAAGAATGTCCGGCAGGACAAACACACCCCGGCGCGAAAGGACTTCGTCCGCGTGCGGCGTGGTGGGTCCGTTGGCGGCTTCGGCCACGATTTTGGCCTTGATCTGATCGGCATTGTGCAGCGTGATGACGTTTTCCAGGGCTGCCGGAATCAGAATGTCGCACTTCAGCGTCAGTAATTCGTCATTCGAAATCCGCGACGCGCCGGGCATGCCCACCACGGTGCCGGCGCGTTCTTTGTAGCGCAGGGCGCGCAGGGGATCGATTCCGCGTGGGTTGTGCACGCCGCCGCGCGAATCGCTGATCGCCACAATCTTCGCTTTCTTCTCGGCGAACAGGCGCGCCACCGCAGAGCCCACGTTGCCAAAGCCCTGGATCGCGACGGACGCGCCGCGCACTGAAATCTTTTTGACCTTGCAGGCTTCCTCGACCACGTAGAGAACTCCGCGCCCGGTGGCGTCCGTGCGCCCCTGGGAGCCGCCGATCGATACGGGCTTGCCCGTCACCACGCCGGGGGAAGCGTGCCCCACGGCATTCGAGTACGTGTCCATAATCCATGCCATGGTTTGCGAATCGGTGTAGACGTCCGGCGCGGGAATGTCAATTTCGGGACCGATGATCGGCCGAATTTCCGCGGCGTAACGGCGCGTCATGCGCTCCAGTTCGCCCTTGGACATGTGTTTGGGATCGCAGATGACGCCGCCCTTGGCCCCGCCGTACGGCAGATTCACGGTAGCGGTCTTCCAGGTCATCCATGCGGCCAGCGCCTTGACCTCGTCCAGCGTGACGTTCGGATGGTAGCGCAGCCCGCCTTTGGCCGGACCCCGCGCCACGTTGTGTTGCACGCGGTATCCGGTGAACACCTTCGTCTGGCCGTTGTCCAGTCTTACGGGGATTGCAACTTCCATGACGCGCTTCGGCGTGCGCAGGATCAGCCGCAGGCCCGGATCGAGCTTCAAGTATTCCGCCGCCATGTCAAACTGGATTTGCGCGATGCGAAACGGGTTCAGGTCTTCGCGCGGCGCCATGCGCGGTAGAACGGGTTGGGGGACCGCTTTCACTACCGTGGCCATGGACGTTTCTCTCCTTGCGTATCGCGGCTACGCGCTTGCCGTGCGTCGCGACGAGCCCTGATACCTCTCGCGGCATTCGGCCGAACAGAAGTGCAACTTCTGGCCCGTTTGCTCCAGGGGAAACGAAATTTCAGGTGAGACGTACGTGCCGCACCACGGATCGCGATGCAAGGGAATGGCCGACCGGGGCGGCTCCGGACGAGGCGCGGACACCGATCCGCTATTCCCAAAGGCTCGGGCAAGCAGCTTGCGCACGACCCACGCCAGCCCACGGCTCATCCATCGGTCAATTCTTGCTTGTAAGCTCACCCGCTCGACGCTTTCCAGCGGCTCTTTGTGGCCCAGCTTGCCGCGCATGTTCTCAGGACGCCCTTTGGCAATTGCATCCCTGAACCAGGCCGCCGACGCCACCTGACTTCTTCGGTGCGGCGCAAAATTCCAGTCCGCGCCCGCAACTTCTTGCATAAGCTGCGCGTTACTGTTCTTGCTATAACCCGAGTGTAGTCAACCGGGAAAAGCGGTGTCAACCAAAGAACCGCGATATTTCAGGCCGGGATGCCGTGAAAAGAAATCTATAGACTGGATTGGGTGTTTGAAATCATGTAAGTCATTTATAATAAATGACTTGAATAGATTTCGGTGCCTTTGGAATGAGAATGAGGCCTTGGGGGGTCACTCCGCCAGACACTGAATATGGTGTCGAGACGTTATTTGAGCCAAGCCTCCGCCGGAAACCGATGAGGGCAAATACATCATAATCCTCATCCTCCGCTCAGGCCTGCGCAGGAATCCGGTCCGTCCCCATATAACTTCGGAGCGCCTCGGGAATCAGCACGGAGCCATCGGCCTGCTGGTAATTTTCGACGATGGCGAGCCATGTGCGTCCCACCGCCAATCCCGAGCCGTTCAGGGTGTGCACGAACTCGCTTTTTCCGCCCTTGGGCTTGAAGCGGATGCCGGAGCGGCGCGCTTGAAACGCCTCGGTATTCGAGCAGGAAGAAATTTCCATGAACTCTTTGGCCGAAGGGAGCCACACTTCGATGTCATACGTTTTGGAGGAAGCGAAGCCCATGTCGCCCGTGCAGAGCTGCACGACACGGTAATGCAGGCCGAGTTTCTGCAGCACCAGTTCGGCGCTGGCGACCAGCGATTCGAGTTCTTCGTAGCTCTGGTCAGGCCGGGTGAACTTGAACATTTCGACTTTCTGAAACTGGTGCTGGCGCTTCAGGCCGCGCGTGTCTTTTCCCGCGGCGCCGGCCTCGGAGCGGAAGCACGCCGTCCACGCGCAGAGCTTGATGGGCAGCACATCGGCATCGAGTGTTTCCTCGCGGTAGAGGCTGGTGAGTTCGACTTCGGCCGTGGGAGTAAGCCACAAATCCGTGTTTTCCAGGTGGAACATGTCTTCCGCGAATTTCGGCAACTGCCCCACGCCGGTAAGCGCCGCCGTATTTACGATGAAGGGCGGAAGAATTTCCGTATAACCGTTCGCGGCGTGCGTGTCGAGAAAAAACGCGGCCAGCGCGCGCTCCATCCTCGCGCCCAGCCCGCGATAGACCGCAAACCGGGTGCCGGCAATTTTTGTGGCGCGCTGGAAGTCGAGAATTCCGGCGTTTTCCCCGATTTCCCAATGCGGGCGCGGAGCGAAATCAAACTTTGGCGGCGCGCCCCAGCGGCGCACCTCGACGTTGGCCGCCGCGTCGTGGCCGACGGGCACGGAACTGTGCGGGCGGTTGGGCACATTCAGCATGAAATCGGTGAGTTGCGCATCCAGCGCGGTGGTGCGTTCGTCGGCCTGCTTGATTTCGTCAGAGACGCGTTTCATTTCCGCCAGCAATGCGGAAGCGTCCTCACCCGCTTTTTTGCGCCGCGCAATTTCCTCGCTGGCGCGGTTGCGTTCGGCTTTCAGCCGCTCGGCCACCGTGATCCGTTCGCGGCGCTCCAGGTCGAGGGCGCGGAAGGCGGCGAAATCAATGGTGACGCCGCGATCGGCCGCCATTTTCTCGAATTCGTTCAGGTGTTCGCGAAAATATCCCAGGTCATGCATGGGGAAAGCATAACCTAAGAAACGCGATTCAGGAGGGGGAAGAAGTCAAAAAGTCACAGTCGAAAGTTCAAAGTTGAAACCCGGCTGTGCGGCATTCGCCTTGCCGGTTATTTCGGGTAGGGATGTCCCGCCAGAATGGCGAAGGCGCGGTAGAGCTGCTCGGCGAGCATGGCGCGCGCCAGTTCGTGGGAGAAGGTTAGCGAGGAGAGAGAAAGTTTTTGCGTCGCGCGGCGGCGCAAGGTTTCGGGAAGACCATCCGCGGCGCCGCACAAAAAAACGATTTCGCGGGCGCCGCGATCGCGCACGTCACCAAGCCACTTCGCGAATTGCGCCGACGTCTGCGGTTTTCCCGAGTCATCAAGCAGGACGAGGGTCGCGGCGGAATCGAGTTTCAGCTTGCGGATCGATGCGGCGGAATCTTCACGCAACTCGGTGAGTTGCACGTCGGCGAAACGCCGGATGCGCGTCACGTAGTCTTCGATCATCGTGCGAATTTCGGGGCGGCGCGTCTTTCCGAGCATCACCAGGTGAATTTTCATGTGTGTTGTGCGGGCTTACAGCAATTTCGAAACGCTGGAGTGCTCCTGCCTCAACGGTCAACTCTTCTACTGCCGTTCCAATTCAGTTCAACCCGAATTTCTTTCGTTTGTCGAGCAGGGTCTTGCGGCTGATGCCCAGGATGGCCGCGCTCTTGCTGATTTTATAGCGTGTGGCTTCCAGCGTGGCTCGAATCGCGTCGCGTTCGATGTCTTCCAGCGAGCGGAGCGCTACCCGGAAACCCGCATCCGCGACCTGCACCGATTCCGGGAAATCCTGCGGCGCAAGCGTGGGCCCGCTGGAAAAAACCAGCGCGCGTTCTATGGAATTTTTCAGCTCACGCACGTTGCCGGGCCAGGGGTAGGCGGCCAGCATGCGCCGCGCGGGATCGGAAAGCACAACGCCCACGCGGCCATGCACGCGCGCCGCGCGTTCCAGCAGCGCGTCGGCGAGCGGCAGGATGTCCGCGGGGCGAGCGCGCAGAGCAGGCACGGAAATCGTCAGCACGCTCAGGCGGAAATATAAATCCTCGCGGAACTGTCCCTCGGAAACCAATCGGGAGAGATCGGAATTGGTCAAGGCAATCAGGCGAGCGGCAATCGTGATCGTTTCGGTGCCGCCCAGGCGCTCGAACTGCCGCTCCTCGAGCACGCGCAGCAGTTTGGACTGCGTTGACGGCGACAGCGCCGCAACCTCATCCAGCACGATGGTTCCCGCGCCGGCCATTTCCAGCCGGCCCAGTTTGCGTTCGACGGCCCCGGTAAACGCGCCGCGCTCGTGCCCGAACAGTTCCGATTCCACCAGCTCTTGCGGGAGGCTCGCGCAATCAATTTTCAGATAAGGGGCGTCGCGCCGGAAGCTGAGTTCGTGGATCAGGCGGGCGAGATGGTCTTTCCCGGTGCCGCTTTCTCCGGTGATGAGAAGCGTCGTGGAAGTTTCCGCGACCTTGCCCGCCAACGTCATGACGGCCTGGGACGCGGGATCTTCGGCAATCCATGCCATGCGTGGCTCGCTCATGCTTCGGCCTCCGCTGTGCCGGGCCTGCGGTTGCCCTCCGCGGGATTCTTGAATTCGATGCGGCGCGCTTCCCGCCACAAACGTTCGAGATCGTAAAAGTGCCGCGCGCGTTCGGTGAACACGTGCACGATCATGCCGCCGAAATCGAGCAGCATCCAATCCGCGCCTGGTTGCCCTTCGCGGTGCAACAGGCGCACGCCGATGCGCGCGAGGTTTTCTTCGATTTCATCGCAGATCGCTTCCACCTGCCTCGGGCTGAAACCGGTGCAGAGCAGAAAATAATCGGTGAACGCGCCAAGCCCCGCGAGATCGAGCAGCGTCACTTCCGACGCTTGCTTTTCCTGCGCGGCCTCGATGGCCGCGCGAACCTCGGGTTGCAGCGAATCCTTTTTTGGCGTCACCGGTAGAGGGCCTGCTTGGTAATGTATTCCTCGACGCGCGGCGGCACAAGCCCGTGAACGGATTTGTGAGTGTCGAGGCGGTGCCGTACCTCGGTGGCCGAAACGTGGCTGGAAACCGTGTCGAGCACGTAGATCGTCGTGCGGCGCAGCGCAATGGCGCGCGGGTCCAGCGGCGCGTCCGCCACGCCCGGCCGCGCAAACAGTTCCGGGGGAATCACCAGGCGCAGCGCGTCCAGATGAAATCCGGGACGGCTGACCACGATGAAATCGCAAAGCCCCAGCAGCGTTTCATAATCCTTCCATGTCGGTATGTCCAGGAAGGAGTCCGCTCCCAGCAGAAAATAGAGGTGCGCGCCTGTGCCGTGAAGTTTCTGCTTGAAGTGCCGGACCGTGTCCACCGAATAGCAGGTTTCGCGCCCGAAATGGTCCGCTCCGGACTCGGCGAGCGAGGCGATGAAACGCGGATGATCGGCGCAGGCCAGCGCCACCATGGCGTAGCGATCGGCGTAGCAGGCCATGCCCCGGCGATGTTTGTGCGGCGGCCGCCCCGTGGGAATGAAATGGATTTCGTCAAGATGGAAGCGGCGCTCCGCGGCGCGCGCCACGGCCAGATGGCCGATGTGGATGGGATCAAACGTGCCGCCGAAAAGGGCGATGCGGCGCTCGTCTGCCTTTCCCCTGGCAGTTCTAGGGCCCGGCGGAGGGGCAACGCTCAACGGTCCTCCGTTTGACCAGCTTGACTGGCAGCGGCGTGATGCACGGGAGTCTGCGGCGCGCTCTCGCCGGTTTCCGCGCCGTCCGCATCTTCGGTGACGGGCGCGACGGGAGCAAGGCGATCCAACGCGTCGGCCATGGCCCGCACCAGCTGCGGGATGCCTTCGCCGGTGGCCGACGATATGGCGTGGAATTCCAGATTGCGCGCGGCGCAGAATTCGCGCAGCTTTTCCAGTCGCGTGCGATCGGTGGTGGCGTCGAGTTTCGTGGCCACGACGATCACGGGCTTGGCGGCAAGTTTTTCGCTGAACGCCGCCAACTCCCCGGAAATAATTTCGAAGTCGCGTACGGGATCGCGATCGGAGGCGTCGCTGGTATCAATCAGGTGCGCCACTAGGCGCGTGCGTTCGATGTGGCGAAGGAAGCGGATACCCAGGCCCACGCCGGTATGCGCACCTTCGATCAGGCCGGGCAAATCCGTGACGACAAACGTGCGGCCCCCCGATCGTTCCGATGGTTTTCCCAGATCCCTGTCGGCGGAAACTACGCCGAGGCTGGGCTCCAACGTCGTAAAGGGGTAATCGGCAATTTTCGGATGCGCGGCGGAAATGCGGGAAATCAGCGTGGATTTTCCGGCGTTGGGAAATCCGACCAGGCCGACGTCGGCCAGCAGTTTCAGCTCAAAATGCAGGTGGCGTTCCTGCCCGGGTTGTCCCTCTTCTGATTCGCGCGGCGCCTGATGCCAGGGTTTGGCGAAGTGCTGGTTGCCGCGCCCGCCGCGCCCGCCCTGCGCCAGCAGAACGCGCTGGCCCGGCTTGGCGAGGTCCGCGATCTGTTCGCCCGTATCCTGATCGGTGACGATGGTGCCGACCGGAACAAGCAGGGTCATGTCCGCGCCGGAATGCCCCGAACAGTTCGAGCCTTCCCCGTGACGCCCGCGGTCCGCCTTGAACTCGCGGTTGTAGCGGTAGCGCAGCAACGTGTTGTCATGCGGATTCGCTTCCAGCCAGATACTGCCGCCATGGCCGCCGTCGCCGCCGGAAGGGCCGCCGCGCGGCACGAACTTTTCCCGCCGAAACGCCACGCAGCCGTTTCCGCCGTCGCCGGCCTTTATGTAGATTTTTGCTTCGTCAACAAACACGTGAGTTCCATTTCCGCAAATTGCAAGAATACGACATTGCCGGGCCGATTTGCACGGCCGGCACATCAGGACGGGCCCCGGTTCTCCACTCATCGGACTCAGGGCAAACCCGTTGCTCGCCGTGATCGGTAAACGGCGCTGCACGCGCCGTAAAAAAGAAAAAGGCGTCCCGGCCAGGCCGGGACGCCTTCGAATTCGAAACCCGGTTAATCCGCTGGCGCAACGGCAGGTTCGGCGGAGGCCGCTGCCGCTTGCTCGGGCGGCAGAACGCTGACGTAGCGGCCGTCCTGACCCTTATCTTGAAAGAGCACGACGCCGTTAATCAACGCGAACAGCGTATCGTCCTTGCCGCGTCCGACGTTTACGCCGGGTTTGTGGCGTGTGCCGCGCTGGCGAATCAGGATCGTTCCCGCATGAACCACCTGGCCGCCAAACCGCTTCACGCCCAGCCGTTGTCCCGGAGAGTTGCGGCCGTTTACAGAAGAGCCGCCGCCTTTTTTATGTGCCATTGGAATTCCCTCTGGAGCTCTCTAGAGCTCGATGCCGCTGACTTCGACGGCGGTATAATTCTGCCGGTGGCCGCGGACGATCTTGTACTGCTTGGTTCTGCGATATTTGTAAACGACGAGCTTCGGATGACGCCCCTGGGCAGTGATCTTGCCCACGACCTTTGCGCTTTTGGCGTCGGCCCCGGTCAATAGCTTCTTTTCGTCGGTGCCCACGGCGAGCACGTCTTCAAACGTGACCTTGCCGCCTACCTTGCCGGGCAAGGTTTCCACCTTGACCGTGTCCCCGGGCGTTACCCGGTACTGCTTGCTTCCACTTCGAATGACGGCGTACATCGCCCCTCCAGATGCTCAACGGAAACGCTTATTATACGGATGGTTAGGGCACCCGTCAATGACGTTGATGGCGGGGCGGTAACCCGGCATGAAATCCACCCTTTCCGCCCCGAAAAGTGGGGAGCGGAGGGGTTTTTTCTACAAAACCTGCCCTATACAGGGAGTTTTGGGGGCTGTGAACCTGATAATCGCTAACTAAACCTTCCGGCTCGGCGCAGGAATTACTTCAGCGTCTTCGCCAGAAAATTGACCATGCGCGTCCAGGAATCCGCCGCGGCCTCCGGTCGGTACCCTGTTTTGTTGCCCGGATTCTGAAATGCGTGCGGCGCACCATCATAAATCTTTGCGTCGATCGATTTGCCATGCGCCTGCAGCGCCTTCTCGAACGCATGAACCTCGGCAGGTTTAATCACCTGATCGTCGGCGCCAAAATTGCCGAGCAATCGCGCGTGAATGGCTTGAATCGCTGCCGGATCGGTCGGCATCTCCCCGTAATTCACGATGCACGCCGCCAGGCGCGGCTCGTGCTCGGCCAGCAGAAGCGAATATCCGCCGCCCATGCACCAGCCGACCGAACCGATTTTCGCTTTGTTGACGTCCGGTCGCGACGCCAGGTAAGCGAAGGCCGCTTCCAGGTCGCGCACGGCGCGGTCGCGCGGAAGCGTGCGAGACAATTCCGCCGCTTCCTTCGGGTCGGAGGTCACCTTGCCCCGATACAGGTCGATCGCCAGCGCCACGTAGCCCTGATCGGCAAATTTCTCGGCCTCGCCTCTCAGCCACGGGGTTTGTCCCCACCACTCGTGGATCACAACCAGTCCCGGGTGGCGTCCCGGCGTTCCCGGTGTCGCGAGAAACCCGGAAACGCTTTCGTCTCCGCTCTTGTAGGTGACCGTTTCAGTTTTTAGAGGCGATGCCGCCGTAACCGCGGCCAGGAAGAGTAAACCAATGCTCAGGGTCCAACCGAATCGCTTCATGGATTTTCTTTCCTCCCCCAAACGGGCAAGTTGTTCCGTGCCGCCCGCCACGCCAACTTACAACCAGAGCACTGGGAGAATCAAGAGCCCTGAGAGAATCAGGAGTTCGCTCGCCGCTGCCGTTTCCAGATCATGATTTTGTGCAACGTAGAGCGTATATTTGCGTCACGCGCTGAGCGCGGTTGATAGAGATACAAGATACGAGATGACGGCAATCGCTTTGAGGAACAGGAGACGCCAAAAAATTGAGTAAAGGGAGTGACGGCAAGCTCGGATTGTGGGCGGTGGTTGCCATCGGAGTTGGCGGGATGGTCGGCGGCGGAATTTTCGCCGTACTGGGACTGGCTGTGCAATTGGCGCACGGCGGCACTCCTGTGGCTTTCGCACTGGCGGGTGTGGTGGCGCTGCTGACGACTTATTCGTACGCGAAGCTTTCGGTAACCTATCCGAGTCGCGGCGGAACGGTTACCTTCCTCAATCGGGCGTTTGGAACAGGAATGCTCACCGGCAGCTTGAATGTTCTGTTGTGGCTGAGCTACGTGGTGATGCTTTCGCTGTACGCGTACGCGTTTGGCGGCTACGGTGCCACGTTTTTGCCGTCGAGTTGGCAGTTTTTCGGAAAGCATGCGCTGATCAGCATCAGCGTAATCGTGCTGACGGGCCTGAATCTGGTGAGCGTGGAGTGGATCGGCAAGGCAGAAGACTGGATCGTAGGCTTGAAAGTGGCGATCCTGTTGCTGTTTGCCGGATTTGGGCTCAGGAGCGTCAAGATTGCTCAAGTCGCGCCGGGCTCATGGTCGCCGGGGCTGCGGTTAGCGGCAGGCGGAATGATCATCTTTCTGGCGTACGAAGGTTTTGAGTTGATCGCGAACACGGCGGAAGATGTGCGGGACTCGTCGCGAACTCTGCCACGCGCGTATTACACGGCGGTTGGGTTTGTCATCGGATTGTATGTGCTGGTCTCGCTTGTGACCGTCGGCAATCTTTCGGTGGCAAGGATTGTCGCAGCCAAAGACTACGCATTGGCGGAAGCGGCCCGCCCATTTTTCGGCCAGATGGGATTTTCCATGATTGCGATTGCGGCCCTGTTGTCCACGGCATCCGCAATCAACGCCACATTTTATGGCGCCGCCCGGCTGAGTTTCAGCATTGCGCGCGACCGCGAATTGCCGGAGATTCTGGAACGGAAAGTGTGGAATGAGCCGGTGGTCGGATTGCTGATCACTGCTGCGCTGACGCTGATTGTCGCCAATGCATTTGACCTGACCAGCATCTCGACGCTGGGCAGCGCCGGCTTCCTTCTGATTTTCACCGCCGTGAACGCCGCCAACGTGCGCCACGCCCGTCAGACAAACAGTTGCCCCTGGATTTCGGGCGCTGGAGCCGTTGCATGTGTTGCCGCGCTAGGCGCGTTGACCTGGCAGACGGGAACGACCGCACCGGCAAAATTGTGGGTGCTCGCGGCGATGATGGGGCTCGCCGTGCTGATCGAGGGAGGCTTCCGCCTGATCAAGGGCGAACTGCGGACGTGATTTGCAGCGCAATTTCAAAGGCTGAATTTCGTTCGCGAGCGTTCATGCAAACAAAACACCACGCGGTTCAGGTTTAATGGTGTACAGCCCTCCAGATCGGCTCAATCGGAGATGCCTTGTCGGATCAACCGATTGGATGGTGTTGCATCGACCGGGTGAGGCGGCAGCGCTTCTCGGGCACATTCCTGAGCAGCTTCTCCAACGTTCGAAATCATGTCAAACAGCATTGGGTATTGTGATCGTCTTCTGCCCAGCCAGTTCGACGAACGCTTGGTTAGTCGTGCAGGACAACATTGAGCAGCGAGTCGTTTACGTGTAGCCCGCCGTTGTAATGAATGAATCCTAACTTCTCAAATTTTTTCATAAAGAAATTAACCCGTGACCGAGTTGTACCAATCATTCCCGCCAGTGTCTCTTGAGATATCTTGGGAAGGACAAACTGGGGTTTTTCGTGATTGCCATAACGGGCAAGCAATAAGAGAGTTCGCGCCAGGCGTTTCTCGCTGGAATTGAAAAGCTGATCGATCAGATCTTCTTCCATACGAATTTTGCGGTTCACCACATAAGAGATGAAGTAATTTGAGAAATCGTGTTCTTCGTGGAGCAACCGGAGCATTTCTTTTAGATCGATCACAAGCAGCGTCGTAGGTGTAGTTGCCGTAGCCGAGGCTATACGCACTTGCTGCCCTGCTAGGGCGTCTTCGCCGAGAAAGTCACCAGTCTTCAAGATTGCCACGACGGCTTCCTTGCCGGTTTTTGAAACGACAGATAGCTGCACGTGGCCTTTTTGAATGTACATCACTTCCTTGCAGGCATCTCCTTGGAAAAATATGACTTCCTTGGGATTCAATTCTCGAATTGTCCTGGCTACATCCGAAGATTCAAAGAAGGCTTGGGTATTGAAAACACCCGCTTGCTTGGTTTCATGCACGTTATTCGCCTTCTTCGACGAAGAACGTCCTCGATGCGGGATGCCTTTGTGCGACGCCCATTTGGTTTTAGTATTCGCTTTCATGGGCCACCTCCCTACTACGGCAATTCTCATATCGGTAACATAGTAGTGGCTGTGATAAGAGTCACTTCTGAATGTGTCAGAAAACACCTCACAATTGCAGCTTGCAGTGGACGGCCAGAAGGCACGGCTTGGGTCGCAAGGCCGACTGCCAAGCCTGCTGATCGGCTTCACTGGCTCAATATTGAAGTCGCCCGCCATGGCGGGCGACCTCCCGGCTCACCGTCGAAACACCTAGAGAAAAGATTTATGCGAGATGGTGTTGCATCGACCGGGTGAACTCGCAGGACTTCACGGGACTTGGCCCTCGCTGCGTTCGCCGCGCAGCCCGTTTGACGCACTTTCAAATCGTTAGGTCGAGCTTGTACCGGCACTTTTTGAGATGTCCGTGCTGATAGATCACGCAGTTTTCAGGAACGTCCACGATCTCCATGAACTCAGCCCCAGCGAGTTCGAGACTGCGACGCGAGGCTGGATTTTCCGGATCACAAGTTATCCACAAAGGATTCAGGCCGAGACGAAGTGCCAGCGGGAAGAGGAGACGAAGCGAACGCGCTGCGTACCTGTGACCACGATGTACTGGATGGACTGAAAACCCCACATGCCCGGCGTATCGTTCAATATGAGGCGTCGAAGCAATCCGTAGATTAATATTGCCAAGTTCTTCAGCGTTTCCGACGCGAACCATCCGAAAGTGAACCGTCGGCACCTTATGCACGGCGTGCGGTGTGAAGCGCAACAATTCCAGACGAAGTTCACCGTCTGTTAGCTCTCCGGGATTTACCGCTGCATCCATTTTCAGTTCCCAAGTTCTACTACCTCATTTTGCGTCTCTCGGAAGGTGCCATTGGCGACGCTTGTCTTCGGGGCGTCGAACCGCCTGCGGCTTTCGATCCGGTGCTCCGGACTCGAACGGCAAGGACTTGCGCTGCTGATATGACCTCCCAGGTTGGTTGGAGTTCTGTGACTTGCTGGCGATGGATTTAACTGCGCTGTTCAGTTTCTGCAATTCTTCTCTTATCAGCCGCAATTCTTTTGCGATTTCGTCGGCGGTCTCATCTTTCATGTTTCACCCCTTCCCCTGCGAGCTCGAACTTAGGCTTCAAAGCATCTCGCACTGCCAAATGACCGACAAGGCCATTGGGCTTAGTTTACATGGCAGGGAGAGCTTTGGCTGCGGAACTTAACGCACAGGACGGGTGGCCCGGACACTTGAGGATTTCTATTATGATCGTCCTGCCGTTGAAGCTCAACTCGTGGCTCAAGGACACCAATTGGCAAAGTGACTCAGCGTTTCTTTTTGCGCCGGTCGCAACCCCCGCGAATAGGTTTTTGAAACCTACATTTTCATTTGTCCGGACTGCGGGGATTGCCCATACTTCGTTTCATCACAGGGCCTTCCCCGGTGGGCGGTAGATGGCCGTTCAGGCGCAGATAGATCGCCATCTGCGCGTAGTGGTCGGCCAGGTCGGTGGCCAGAGAAAGCATCGCAGCTGCCTTTGAAACCTTGCGGCCCCCGAAGAACGGCACCTGTTGCGACAATTCGCTATCGTTGACCTTCGCCAGGGCTTGGTCGCAATCGTTGAACGATGTTCTCATAGCCTCGATCAACTCGCTCTTCGGACTATGTTCGGTCAATGGGCCAGCGGATGGCGCCTTACCGCCCGAAATTCGCGAACACAGGAAGTTGTTTGACTGCGCAATATGCAAAACCATCTGTCCAAAGGTCATCTGTTGCGGAGTTGGCGCATAGTCGTACTTGCCGGCGGGCATCTCTTCTGCGCCAGCGAGCAGATTTTTTGCGTGCTGGTCCACTTCTGCGCGCACAGCTGAAATCATGGGGCCCTGCTGCGCATTCAAAGCAAACGGAAAAAGAGCAACCGAAATGGCTATAGCTAACCCTATGAACGTTTTCTTCATGATGAAATTTCTCCCCCTCGCCGCGAGCATAACCCCGGGATCCAGCCTGACGCAAGCAAGGGATACCCACCCTGCCCGGGCGAGTGGGTTGGGGGCTGCAACTTTGGAGCGCGCTATCTCCTATCTCGTCAAAATACAGGCCAGGGTGCTATACGAGCACACTAAAAGTACTCCACTCACGTGGGCGTGTGGCCCGAGCTTCCGGCCCTTCCGCAGCATCACTGTCACATCATCTACGTAGGTAAATCACCTGTGAGTTACGATACTGGGGTTTGAGTGCCCCGCTCTTGACGTTTTTCAAGGGCGGGCTTCTTGATCTAAAGTTCGCGCCTTGCATTTCACGTGCGGATGACAACGACAAACTCCCGCCCTTCCGAAACGCAAGGACGGGGCACCCTCAAATTCCATGTCAAAGCCCGGGACACCCGCCAAGGCCTGCCTATGTGGGAATGCGAGATCTGTGTAGAATTATTGCATGGCTTGGAAAGAGCTTGACGAACCGACGGATACTGACAAGCGCGAACTTGATTTGCAGTACAGGGGCAAGGCGCGATTTCTTGTCGACGAGAGTGCAGGCATTGAGGTAGCGAAGATTCTGCAGAGGGAGGGTTACAACGCCAAGTTTGCATCCGAGTTCGGTCTTCTCGGCCGAAGTGATGAAGATATATTTGCTGAGGCATGGAGAGAGAGACGGATCGTTATAACGCACGACACGGATTTCTTGAACGACAGACGATTTCCGCCTCACAGGAATCCGGGGATCGTGTTGGTTCGCCCTGGGTCAGATGGCCATGATGAGGAGGGACTCGTCGCGAGCTTGGAAAAAGCCGTTCTCATAGCTGGTAAGAACGCAACCTGGTTTCGGGGCAAAAAGCTTGATTTTTCCTCCGGCGAGGAACTAACAGTTACTTCCCAACATGGGCGTAATCGGTATCTATGGAGGAAACATGGGATGCCGATGATCTGGGAGGATTGATCTCGGTGCTTATGTCTTCAAGTGTCCGTTCGGACTGAATTACATCGTCGATTGACGGACTAAGTTGAGAGTTCTTTCGCACTTAAGGTCTGGCCAGAGTGTACTCCCAAATTGCAATTCGTAAAGGATTGCATAGCAATACCGGGGATTCCGCCTGAGAAACGGGATTATCGGAGACTGGCACCCTGCGACCGCGCACGCGACCCCCGCATCCTCAAACCCGTTTTAGAGGGGTGTATCACTTCTCCCGCTCTGTAACCTTACCCGGGCTGTCCTTGACCGTCTTCGCGGCCTCGACTACACTACATGTTTTGAAACAGTCTGGTATTAAAGGCTGAAGGGGAGAGTTCTTTGCCGAAACGCACATTTCAACCCAAAGTGCGCCGTCGCCACAAGACGCACGGCTTTCGCACGCGCATGAAAACGGTGGGAGGCCGGAAGGTGCTGGCGGCCCGCCGCAAAAAGGGACGTCATCGTCTTACGCCTATCTGAAGATTCGAATGGTTCGCGGCAGGGTTTTCCTCGTGCCGTGCGCTTGTTGAAACGCGCGGAATATGAAGCTGTGTATGGCGCGGGTCAACGCCGCTCGAGCTCTCAGTTCGCAGTATTCTTCCGCTTGCAGCCAGCGATTCCGCGCAAGGTTCCCGGAAACAAGCCTTCGGGACCGGATCGCGTCAGCCGCTTCGGCATCAGCGTCAAGAAAGCTTTAGGTAATGCGGTCGTGCGGAATCGTATTCGCCGCCGCATCCGTGAAATTCTGCGGCGCAACAGGACGGAGATTCCTACGGGATGGGACATCGTGATTCATCCGCGGCGTTCGGTGGCGGAGGCGCCCTTCGCGCCTCTGGAGGCGGAATTGGTGCGTCTGCTCCGGGGGATCGCGCCGAAGGCCTGAGCCGGGCGGCGCGGGCGCTGCTGTTTGCCGCGCGCGTCTATCAGGCGTTTTTTTCCGCGCTCCTGCCGAGCGCATGCAAGTTTTATCCCTCCTGTTCGCACTATGCCGCCGAGGCGGTACGAATTCACGGGGCGCGGCGCGGCTCCTGGCTCGCTGCCCGCCGTTTGGCCCGCTGCCATCCCTTTACACGCGGCGGAGTGGATCTGGTTCCGGACGCCTCGGATTTTTCTCCCGCTGAAAAAACCGCCGGCACGATTGAAAATTCCAAGGGTGAGGCCGGTTTGTGAGCGAGCGCAAGGAAATGTCCACCGAAACCCGCTCGCTGCTGGCGGCCGTGCTGTGCCTGCTGGTCATCGCGGTCTGGTCGCTCATCTACAAACCGCCGGCGCCTCCCCCGGCCAAGCCGGGCGCTGCGGCGACCAGCCCCGCAAAGCCGGCTACGGGTGCCGCCGCCGCACCCAGCCCGAAACCCGCCCCCAGCGCGGTTGCGGCGCCTCCCGCAAAGCCCGCCACGATTCGGGCGGCGGGGGCGGAACGCTCGATTGTGATTGAGAGCGACTCCTATCGCGTTGAGATATCCAACCGCGGCGCGGTCGTGCGGAGCTGGCAGCTCACCAAGTACACTGATGACAACAAGCCTCCTCATGTCCTCGATCTGGTTCACGCCGAAGCTGCCGAACAGGTGGGCAGCTGGCCGCTTTCTCTGGCGCTGGACGACCCCGATCAGGAATCGACCATCAATAACGCGCTGTTTGAAATTACGTCTTCGGGAAAAACGCCGCCGGCGGGGACGGTGCTTCACGCGCCCGCGGAAATCACGATGGCCTGGAGCGATGGGCACCTGGAAGTTACCAAGAGCCTGAAATTCAATGCCAGCTATATCGTGGATGTGCAGACGTCGGTGAAACTGGACGGGAAACCGCTGCGAAGCAGCCTGGCCTGGTCCGGTGGATTTGGCGATGCCACGGCTTACCGCGCCGCCTTGCAGACGCAGGTGTTCGACAGCGTCGCGGGCAAACTCAAAACGCTTGCGGCAAAAAATCTGGGCAAATCGGGAGAGCCCACGGTGCGGGCGAACCTTCCGGGCACATTTGATTTCGTGGGAATCGAAGATCTCTATTTTGCCGCGGCGTTTCTTCCTCCTTTTACACCGCACGGGGATCTGATGGTAGCGCCCTTCACGCTGACGGGCTGGAATTTCCAGCATACCCTGCTCACTACGGACGGAAAAACCGAGACCGAAGCCGTGCCGCAAATGGCTGCGGGCATGGAGAAGGCGGGGCCGCTCAACCTGCGCTTGTACGTCGGTCCGAAGATCATCGATGGATTGAAGGCCGTGCGCCCGCCGCTCAACAGCCTGGTGCAGTTCGGCTGGTGGGGATTTATCGCCGAACCCCTGTTCTATTCATTGCGATGGCTGCATCAATATGTGCCCAATTACGGGTGGGCGATCGTCCTGATCACCATTGCCATCAACATGGTGATGTTTCCGCTCAAGGTGAAGAGCATGCGCGCGATGATGAAAATGCAGACCGTCGCGCCGGAAATCAAGGCCATTCAGGAACGATATAAGAAGTACAAGATGCGGGATCCGAAAAAAGCCGAGATGAACAAGGAAGTGATGGCCGTGTATTCGCGCGAGGGCATCAATCCGCTCGGCAGCTGCTGGCCCACGCTGATTCAAATGCCCATCTGGTTCGGCCTGTATCGCATGCTTGCCAATATGATCGAGCTGCGCCACGCGCCCTGGATCGGCTGGATCCACGATCTTTCGGCTCGCGATCCCTATTATATTTTGCCCATTGTCATGGCCATCTCCATGTACTTCATGCAGAAGATGACGCCCACGCCCGGCATGGATCCCTCCCAGGCGAAGATGATGGCCATGACTCCTTTGATCTTCGGCGGAATGTTCGCTCTTTCCCCCAGCGGCCTGGCATTGTATATACTGGCAAGCAATATCGTCGGAATCGGACAGCAGTGGTATCTCTATCGAACTTCGCCGCCTCCGCCGAAGCCGTCGCGCGGCCCCAGTAAGAAAAAATGAGCCGTGTGCGGGCCCTACGGCCGTGCCTTGCCTTTTTGGGGCCGGCCCGCCGGAAGAAATTTAAGGAAAGCTAAGGAGCGCCGTTGACGCCAGTGTCTCGCCCCAACCTGATTGTGGATGGAAAGCTGGATCTTGCGGCGACTTCGGCGGAACTCCGCAGCTGCCTCGATAGCCTGCTGCGTAAAGCGCACTTGGAGTTGTCTTACGAAATCCGGGCCACCGAACCCGCTGCGGCGGAACTCGAAAATCCCGAAATCCTCGTCGTTTTTCAGGGGCGCGACCAGGATTTGCTCCTGGAGCGCAACGCGGAACTCCTCAAAGCCCTCGAACATATTGCCCTGCGCTGGCTTTGGCTCGATCCCCGGTTTTATGGACGCATCCGCTTTGACGCCGCCGATTACCGCGCGATGCGCATCGAGGAGCTGAAGCTTTCCGCGCGCGTGGCCGCCGACCGCGTCCGCGATACCCGCGCGCCGTTCCGGTTTAATGCCATGTCCGCGCGCGAGCGGCGCATCCTGCATTTGGTTTTGAAGGAAGAACCCGGCGTGCGAACCGCCAGCGAAGGCGCGGGCGAAGATCGCCAGGTCGTTGTCTATCCCGCCGAATAATGCAATCCGCCGCGCCGGTTATTCCGGGCGCAGGAACCCCTGTGAAATGATGTTTCCCGCGGCGTCAAAAACTACCTGAAACGTGAATCCCGGCCGGTTGGTCCGCGTCCCCGCGTCTTGCCCGGTTGGCGGCGGCACTATGGTTTTCTCCTGGCCATGTTCTTGTTCTCGAAAAAAACGCGCGTCGGTGACTTCGGCCACCGTCTCTCCATTCCGATGTTCGACCTGCCAGATCGGAAATCGCGCGAACCATAGATACACTTGAACATCCCGCAAGGTCTTGGCTTCCACAACATAGCGGTTTGCATCCGCTCCGGCGTAAAGTTGAGCGCCTTCCATGCGGCCCCCCGGGAATTGAAAGGAAGTCCGCCACACCCCTTCGGGGGTGGTAATTAAACCGGCCCACTGCGTCAGGCTTGGAGGCAGCGGCAATGCGCCGAGCCTTTCCACCCGCAAATGATGCGACGCGGCAAAAAGTTCCGTATCCGCCAAAGCTTGCCTGTGCGCCACCACGGCAAGCGCCACATAGCAGGCCAGCCCCGCCATCCCCGCGCGAGCCCAACTCGCTCGGGTCCAGCGAAACCCCGCTCCGTGAACCATTGGCAGGAAAAGTATCGCCGCCAAGATGGCCCACGCCAGGGCCACGACCCACGCGGAAAATCCGTATCCCAATCTGTTCGCGACCTCATAAACAAACAGAACACCTGCGGAGAGCAGGATCCAGACCGCTCCGGCGCGCCTGGTGCATTGTGCGGGTTCGCGATAGCACCAGGCCGCCAGCTGCGGCGCCAATGCAATTCCCGTGAAAGTGAAATCCACGATGAACAGCCAATCCCATGCGACCCGCGAATATCGCAATGGGCTCCACACCATCGTGCCAAAATTGGTTGATGCGTCGAGAAAGATATGCGAACCGAGTCCTACCGCGTAAATTCCCGCCAGCTTCCAGAACGGCGGCAGGGCCCAGCGTAATTTTCGCGCCAGCGGTGCCGATAATGCGGCCAGCAAGACCGCCCACACGGGCAGCATCACCAGCGAATGCGTGATGTTGCGGTGCCACTCCATGATGGCGAGAGGATTGTGCGCCAGCGGCCCTGCAAATATGTCGATGTCGGGGAAAATCGATCCCAACGTGCAGGCGACAATCGCCCCTCTTGCCGTGGGGGAACTCAGAGCGCCGGAAATTGCCCCGGCGGAAACATGGGCGGGCTTGTCCTTGCCGGCAAAGAAGGCTTTTCCGGCCAGCGCACCCACAATTCCATGTGTGATCGGATCCACTATATTTCTATTGGCTTCTTTTCGATTTTGTAAACCAGATCAAGCAAGACATGCAAGCGGTTGGAATTGACATCCTCATTTCAAATTTCAACGCCTCGAATCTGATTTCATGCAGAATCATTCCACGCGACCGGCGCCTCCCCTGGCCGCAACGGTCCGCCTCGCTTACTTCTGGGAGGCGCGGATGGGGATCGTCAGCGGCTTAGTGGATTCCGATGCTGCCAGCATGTGGCAGCGCCCGTCGAAAATTCCTCCGGGCTCGATCAACAGAGAGGGAGAATGGATTTCACCAGTGACGACGCCCTTCGCCTGTATTTCCACCCTTCCCTTGGCGAAAATGACTCCGTCGAACTTTCCCGAGATCACGACATGATTCCCTTCAATCTGGCCTTCCACTCGGGCGCCTTCCCCCAGGATCAGGCTGTGGCTCGACAACACATTCCCTTTCACCTGGGCGTCGATGCGAAATACTCCGGAAGCCTCCAGAGTCCCTTCAAACCGGACACCCTTCTCGAGGAAGCCTGTAAATTCCTGGGGCTCGTTATTTTTGTTGCCACCCTTTGATCGCCACTGCATCATCAAGACCCTCGCAGTCAGAGTACTCTTGCTAGTGTGTTACTGTTGGATGCCTAAGATCCTACACGGGGTTTCTGAATTCGAGACATGGAAATCAAGCAAACGTGACCGGAACGGCACTCCGAGCAGCTATCCTCAGGATTCGTGCAAGGATTCGTGTATTTTTTCAATAATACTACATATATAGTATTATCTCATTAAGCGTTCGTACAATCCGTTGAGCTGCTCTTCATCGTAAAACTCAAGCAGCAAATTCCCAGGCTGGCCCTTGCCGGGCATCTTCAACGTGACTCGGGTTCCGAGGTGCTTCTGCAATTCATCCAGGGCAGCCTGTCGATTTGGATCCGGGACTTCGGCCTGCGCCTGCGGAGCCCGCCCGCGTCCTCGCCGCGTGGCCATGCGTTCCAGCTGCCGAACAGTCAGTTTGCCGCGGGAGGCTTTTTGCGCCAGGTCCAGCCGCAAATTGGGGTCGTCAATGGCGAGAAGTGCGCGCCCGTGCCCGGCCGTCATTTTGCCCTCTTCGATCCATTCCAGGAATTTTTCGTCCAGTGAAAGAAGTCGAACGGAGTTGGCGACCGTGGCGCGTTCTTTACCCGTGCGTGTGGCCACTTCATCCTGCGTCAGGTGAAATTGGTCCATGAGGCGCTGGAAGGCTCGCGCCGCCTCGATTGGATTCAGATCTTCACGCTGGATGTTTTCCACGAGCGTCAGCTCGAGCGCCTGTTCCTCGCCAACCTCACGCACCACGACCGGCACACGTAGAAGTTGCGCGCGCAGCGAAGCGCGCCATCTCCGTTCCCCTGCGATGAGTTGGTATCGCGCGCCAGCCCTTCGAACGACTAGGGGCTGAATGATTCCACTCGATTGAATGGACTGCGCGAGTTCCTCCAGGGCCGTCTCGGAAAATCTGGTGCGCGGTTGATACGGGCTGGGATCGATCAGATCGACATCGATCTGGAGTTGCCCGCCGGAAACAATGGAAGCCGGCGCCGCGGCGGTGGCTGTTGCTGCAGATGCTGTTGCTGGGACGTTCTGAGGCGTTGCAACCTCAGGATCACGAATCAGGGCTCCCAGCCCCCTTCCCAACGCGTTTCTCGCCACTGGAGATTACCTCCTTTGCAAGGTTGATATACGCTTCCGCACCTCTACTATGAATGTCGTAGAAGTGGATCGGCTTGCCGTGGCTGGGGGCCTCGGCCAAGCGAACATTTCTAGGAATTACCGACTGAAACACTTGCGCGCCGAAGAAGCTCCTGAGATCGGATGCTACCTGTCGGGATAGTGTAGTTCGGTCATCGTACATGGTCAGGACAATGCCTTCAATTGCAAGGTCCGGATTCAGCGTCCTTCGGATCCTCATCAGCGTGTCGAGGAGCTCGGAAACCCCTTCGAGGGCGAGGTATTCACATTGTATGGGAACCAACACGGAATCGGCTGCGGTCAGTGCATTCAGCGTAAGCAGGTCTAGGGCGGGAGGACAATCGATGAGAATATAGGTGTACTTGTCTTTGATCTGCTGGATCGCTTTCTTGAGCTGATATTCTCGGTTTTCAGCCGAAACCAACTCTACCGCAGCGCCCACGAGATTTTTGTCCGCGGGAATTAAGTCGAGGCCGTCGACCTGAGTTTTCAGAATGATTCGGTCCAGCGGCTCACCGAGGATCAGGGCGTGATAGAGTGTTCGCCTGGCTGGATCCTTCGGGAACCCAATGCCGGCGGTCGTATTTCCTTGCGGATCGCAATCAATCAGAAGTGTGGACTGCTCGGAAATTGCGAGGGACGCTGCAAGGTTAATCGCAGTGGTAGTCTTACCGACGCCGCCTTTTTGGTTGGCAATGGCGATAACGCGTCCCAAAACAGTTTCTCCCAGGGTCGGAAGTTACCACAGTACGCATAATGTAAGCAAATTGTTTCACGTGGAACAAAGGGATAGATTGACTGGATCGAGCGCACTGTGGTCCGGCGGGATGTATTTTGGACTGTGGGGCGAAGTTTCTTGTGATAGTGCCGTGTCGTGATTGTTCCACGTGGAACATTTTCCTGAACGATTTCCTGAGTTCTATCCTGAACTCTTCTCTTTTTTCGATTTAGCGGGCTTCCCTGCCGGATTCCATAAATACGTATATAAACTGCGACAAAATGATTAAATTTGATCAAATGGCCGGCCTATGAGTATAAATCTTCGCTGAGACTCTGGGATATGAGCTGCCGGGCTCCAAATCCAGCCCTGTGTGCTCGAAATTTTTGTTGTGTCTTCTCCGCCCACCCATAGGGCTACATGCCCTCGATGTGCCAAGGCCCTCCTGGACCAGGCCAGAAATTCAGGAAATCCGCCAACCGCACGAGCCGCTATTAAATCAAGCGATGCCTCCTCAGGACGTATATCTTCGTACCGCATCGGCAAAACTGCAACGTCGGCCAGGCCCAAAGTCCTTATCACCTCAGAAAGGAAAGCCGCCTTCTTTTTGTTCGATTCGACCAGACTGACATGTGCATCGGGACAAAAAATTTTGATGGCAAGCCCCGGAAACCCGGCTCCCGATCCAACGTCGGCCAGCCGACAGTTTTCCACAGGCAAAAGAGTTTTCAAAAATATCGATTCACCGAAATGGCGCTCGACGATCTGTTCAGGGTCCGTGATGGACGTCAGACTGATCGATTTGTTCCATTTCAACAGAATCTGGACATATTCGCGGACCCTGGCGATTTGCTCGCTCGATGGGTGGACCCCGAACGGAGAGAGAGCTGCCTCTATTTGATCGTTTCTCCCGTCCCAATGGAGCCGTTTTGTCATTGTTCGAAAACTTTTCCCCGAGCCCTGGCTAAGTATAGGCCAGCAAGCAGATCCACGCCAATGTGAGCTACGGCAGATGGTAGCAGGCTGCCACTAAAGATTCTTGCCAGCGAAAAGATAACTCCAACTATGAATGTAGTAATAATACCCCTTCGTCCTTGATATAAGTGGGCAGCGGCAAACCAGAGCGACGACAAAACGGTGGCGGCCAGGGCCGGAAATACGAAATTCGTAAACATGTACCCAAATACCGCAAAGGCAAATCCGCGATAGAGAAACTCCTCGGAAATCCCCGCCGTGCATGCCAGGGCCGCAAACACGAAAATCTCCCTGGAAGTCCGGGGCATGATCTTTTCTGTAATTTGAAACAGCGGGCCGCGCTCACTAGCCGGCATCCGAATGGTTCTCCGGAGGCCGGCGAACTGGGCGGCGCAAACCAGCGCGGTCAAGATCACAGCCATGCCTGTCGTCTGCCAGGGAGAGGGAATTGTCACGCCAAGATCACCGAAGGTCATTCTTCTTGCAACCGCTCTCCAAAAGACGATCGCCACGAGGACCCACTGAAAAACGATGGTGGATGCGTAAAGCGACAGCCGGTCAGCGGCGGTAAGTTCCGGCTGGCTCAGAAAGCGTCTGACGCGGACGGCGCCGCGCCAGGGAATGAGGGCGCCTAGAACCACCAGGATCAAAACGAAGTCCCAGGGAATCGCGGTGGAATTCACAGGAGAGAATGGAAGCATGTTTTCATCGTGTCGCGCAAGAAGCGTGACAATATTTAATGACAGCAGTTAATAACAGGAGCCCGGCCGGGAAGCGCGACTGGTCCAGCGGTGGTGTGGAGGATGGGGGTGGCGGAGCGAAAATGTTTCGAAAAATGCCGCCGGACGCCAGCATCGCATCACTGGCGCCCGGCGAATATTAACGGGGAATTGATGCGGCTTCCAAGTTCGCAGCCTCGCCATCTACCTTCCCCAGATATGTCTGGCTTCATCCGAAGGGGCGCATCCTGCGCGCCAGCCACAGAGTTTGTGAACTGAAACTTTGCCATGTTTCCCTGTGCGGCGCGTTAGGTGGATCATCGGCCAGTTCTCTTTGTGTGTCCCCCTCTGTGAAGTTCAGCCATCATCCATCTCCCATATACTCCCGGCGGCGAATAGAATCTGTGCCCCCGGTCACGGTTCGCTGTGACCGCAGACACATCTCATGGCAGTATCTTTCTTGTGTTTGTGGCACTGCAGGGCCTGTGTGGTGGCGGGGCAAGGGATGCAACGAAGAAAACAATCGCGGGACGTGGCGCGGGACGTGGCGCGGCACGTGGGGTTGGCTCGAGCGCTATCGAAACTGGGATATTGCTCCCGCTCGAAAGCCGCGAAGTTGATTGGCGCGGGACGCGTTCGTCTTAACGGAACGGTGCGCAAGGATCCCGAGGCACCGGTGCGCTTGCAGCAAGACCGCATCCAGGTGGACGGCAAGGGGATCGAGGCAAACGCTAAACTTTACCTGCTACTGAACAAGCCGCGCGGCCTGGTCACCACGGCCTCGGACGAGAAGGGCCGCGAAACGGTTTATTCCTGCCTGGGGGAAGGACTGCCGTGGGTCGGTCCCGTGGGGCGGCTGGACAAGGCCAGTGAAGGTCTGCTGCTGCTCACAAATGATTCCGAATGGGCCTCCCGGATTTCCGATCCGCAAAGCCACCTGGATAAAACGTATCACGTTCAAGTGGGTGTGGTGGCGGATAAAAAGCTTGCGGCCGCGCTGGTCCGGGGCGTGCGAGCCGGAAATGGAGAGTTAATCCGCGCGAAAAAGGCGCGCGTTATGCGCATGGGCGAACGCAATGCCTGGCTGGAGATTATTCTCGATGAAGGGAAGAACCGCCAGATCCGGCGCATGTTCGAGCCTTTGGGGATAGAAGTGCTGCGGCTGGTGCGCGTGGCAATCGGCCCACTACAGTTAGGGGATTTGAGAAAAGGCAAATTCCGAGCCTTCACAGGGGATGAAAAGCGCATGCTCGATCAAGAGATCCAGCGGTCCGGATGACCCTTTGCATGATGCGCGATGTTAGGTGAAAAGAATGTTAAGTGAAAAAACAGGACGAGCGCTTGGGTAATGTGGTGTTGCAGGATCAGGAGACGGGCAGGGTGTGAGATTCCTTGGGCGCTGGCACTGGAGCGGCATCGAGAACGCGCCGCACCTGGCGAAGCAGGGCATTGTGGGTGAAGGGCTTCTGTAGTGGCTCGGTTTCCGCGAGAAGCGTTCCGTCGGAAACGGTGCCGGGTTCCGCCCGCCCCGTCATGAACAGGATTCGGATGCCGGGGCGCAGGTGAGACATATATTGAGCCAGGGCTGACCCGCTCAATCGCGGCATAACCACATCGGTTAATAGCAAATGTATAGAGTTATTGAAGGAACGCGCGATTTCCACCGCTTCAATGCCGTCGTGAGCTGGTAGCACTGTATACCCGTGTTGCGTCAGCACTTCGGCGGTCAGTCGCAACAGAGATTCCTCATCTTCCACCAGCAAGATCGTCCCTGTCCCCGTCGCGTGTATTGTGCCCGCAAGTTCGGAATCGGGTTCCGCGGATGGTCCCTCTGCCCGCGGAAGAAAAATCTTGAACGTGGCGCCGTTTCCCGGTTCCGATTCGACCCCAACAACGCCCCCGCTTTGTTGCACGACTCCATAGACTGTGGCAAGCCCCAGCCCTGTGCCTTTTCCCGTTTCCTTGGTCGTAAAAAACGGTTCAAAGATGTGCCGCTGCGTAGTTTCATCCATCCCCACGCCCGTATCCGTAACCGACAGCAGAATGTGAGGGCCCGGATGCAGAAACGGCAGGCTGGTGGCAAGAACCTCATCCACATGGAGGTTGTAAGTCTTGATGATCAGCTTTCCTCCGTTCGGCATGGCGTCACGCGCGTTCACCACGAGATTCACCAGAACCTGCTCCAATTGGCTCTGATCCGCCTTCACCAGTCCTAATTGAGGAGAAAGGTTGGTGGTGAGTTCGATATCCACGCCGATCAAGCGCCGCAGCATCTTGCCCATGTCGACGACCACAGCGTTCAGGTCCAGAACTTTGGGCTGCAGAACCTGCTGCCGGCTGAAGGCCAGCAATTGATGAGTCAGGGCTGCGGCGCGCTCTGCGGCCTTGCGAATCTCCTCAGTGCTTTTGCGCAGCGGGTCCAACTGTGGCAGTCGAATTTCCATAGCCTCGCTATAGCCGATAATCACAGCCAGAAGGTTGTTGAAATCGTGAGCGATGCCTCCGGACAGGCGGCCCACGGCCTCCATTTTGTGCGCCTGGCGAAGTTGCTCTTCGCGCTGCCGCAGGAGCTCTTCCGCTTTCTTGCGTTCGGTGATGTCGCGGCTGACCACCACAACCTTTTCGATTACACCCCGGTGGTTACGTACGGGGCTTCCGTTGGACTCCAGGATCCGCCACTCCCCATCCTTTCGGCGAAAGCGGTACTCCACCGGGGCGGAGGCACCCTTCGTAAAAGTTTTTTTGCGGGCCGCGAGAATCGTCGCGTGATCGTCTGGATGAACCTGATTCATGATGGGCACATTTTGGAGCTCTTCGTCGGAATATCCAAAAATCCGCTTATACGCGGGGCTGTTGTAGAGCCGGTGTCCGTCTTTATTGATGACGCTGATCAGGTCTTCGGCATTTTCGGTGATCAGGCGGAACATCTCTTCGCGTTCGATCAAGAGCCGCCGGATCTGGTGAATCTGTATCTGCTGGTAGATCGTGTATACGTCAAAAAGAAAAACGAGGGCGACTAAACCGCGAATCGAGTCGCGGATGGTGTAGGCAAACTGGGGATCGGGCTGCTCGAATAAATAGGAAAAAGAAGCCACCGCCACAGTCAGCAACAGCGTCACAATGATGGCGGAAGCCCAAAGCCACCATTGTCGTCTTTCGATTCGGCGGATGCCCGCCCAGAGAGACAGTTTGTGGGGACCCAGCAGGGTCTCAGCTGTGCTGAATGACATCACGGTACCATCAAACCAATGTGTACCTATCAGAGCAATAGTACGAATGGTTGATTTGCTCGAGGGTTGAAAGCTAGGCAAGGGGCCGCTGCAGGCATGTTCCGTGCATATCCCTCAGGATGCAAAGACCTAAGTCAATGTCTGGATTATAGATAGGGTGTTAACAAGGGTGATTACGGATATAACTGGAAACTGCAGAAACGGCGCTCAGGGCGCGTTCGTTAACGAGTTGTCCTTTTGGTCCAGGAATGAAATATTTAGGGTGCATCAACAAATTTCACTGGTATTGCCTTTCTCATTGGCTCGTTCGCCGGGATAAGCGGCTTGCCTCGCCCCAAAGCCTGTGCAAACCAGCCTTCTTTACTGCTTGCGAAACCGAGTACCCCGCTGCCGTGTGACCTTCGTCACCGAGACTCCACGGTGGTTCGGCCACAATAATTGCCGCAGGAGCGAAAAAATTGAAAATACTTCTAGCTATTGACGATTCCAAATATTCGGAAGCCGCCGTAAATGCTGTAATCGACCAGGCGAACCCGGCCGATACGGTAGTCAAATTGTTGCACGTGCTCGAGCCTTTTCCGGTGGGGTTGGCCGAAGGCCTGGGAAGCAAACAGTCCCCTGACTTCACAGCAGCGCGTCTTGAACTTCGGAAAGAGGCGAATGAATTCCTTGCCAAAACCGCCGAGCGACTTCGATCTGCTGGACTTGAGACTGCGTATTCCTTGGAAGAAGGAGAGGCACGGGAAGTGATCCTCGATTATGCCGGACGGTGGCCGGCGGACCTGATCGTTGTCGGTTCGCACGGCAGGAAGGGCTTGGACCGTTTCCTAATAGGAAGCGTGTCGGATGCCGTGATCCGCCACGCCCCTTGTTCGGTGGAAATTGCCAGGACACGAACGGTCGCGAATAGAAAGGGAAAGGCGCGAACGTAGCCGGGAGGCGCTTTCAGGATCGAATGGTTTGAGAACCACCATGCCGTGAGGGGCAAGTCTTGAGCGAAGTCACTGCAGCCGGCAAGCCTATTGGCACGATTAAGGAAGTTCACGGGCCGGTCGTCACGGTTTCCTGCCAGATGCTGCCGCCGCTCCACCAGGCCCTGCAGACACACGCCGATGGAGATCGCTATTTATTGGAAGTCTATCAGCACGTCGATGAAACAAGCCTGCGTGCAATCGCCCTGCATCGCGCCGCCGGCCTGAAGCGCGGCCTGCCCGTTTATGACCTGGGCGCTCCGATCCATGTGCCGGTAACCAGGAATTGCCTCGGCCGTTTGCTGAACATCTTTGGGGAACCCCTCGATGATGGCCCTCCCATGGTCGCCGAAGAATTTCGAAATATCCTGGGGCGGCCGATCCCTCTGTTTGAATCATCCGCCAAACGCGAGGTTCTGGAAACGGGAATCAAGGTCATTGACCTGATGTCCCCTTTCATTCGAGGAGGCAAAGCGGGACTGTTCGGGGGTGCGGGAGTCGGCAAGACGGTTTTGATCATGGAGTTCATGCATTCGGTCGCCACGTTGCATCGGGGAGTATCCGTTTTCGCGGGTGTGGGGGAGCGCATTCGCGAAGCCCATGAACTCTGGCACGAGATGCAATCCATTGGAGTGATGCCGCAAACCCTTCTCGTCTTCGGTCAAATGGATGAATCACCCGGCGTGCGATTTCGCGTCGGGCTGTCCGCGCTCACCTACGCGGAATATCTGAGAGATACGGTGCATAAGGAAGTCCTGCTGGTCATGGATAACGTCTACCGTTTCGTGCAGGCGGGCAGCGAAATTTCGGGACTTCTCGGCAGGATGCCGGCGGCGGTCGGATACCAGCCAACACTCATGACCGAAATTGCGGAACTCGAGGAGCGCATTCTCTCAACGCAGCATGATGCCGTGACCTCCGTGCAAGCGGTCTATGTTCCCGCCGACGACATGACGGATCCGGCGGTAAGCGGGATTTTGAGCCATCTCGACACCACGGTGATTCTTTCGCGCTCCCAGGCCGCAAAAGGAATTTATCCGGCTGTGGATGTATTGCAATCGAAGAGCCAGTTTATGGACCGCTACTTTCTGGGCGATCGGCATTACACGGTCGCGCAGGCGGTGCGGGAACACATCGCAAGGTACAAGGAACTCGAGGACATCATTACGATGCTGGGAATCGAGGAACTCGCGCCTCAGGATCGCCAGACCGTGGAGAGGGCGCGGAAATTGCAGCGCTATCTCACGCAGCCTTTTCACGTCACCGGAGATCAGAGTGGAATCAAGGGCGTATCCGTGCCGCTTGGTACCGCCGTGAAAGATTGCGAAGCCATCATTGCGGGCAAGGTGGACAAGGTGCCGGAAGATCAGTTTTACATGCGGGGATCGATGGCGGGGATCACGCCATGAATACCTTTCGGCTGCACCTGATGAGCATGACGCGATCGGAATCGGTGTCCGATGTCGTGCGGTTTACCGGCCGTGATGCGTCGGGTAGTTTTGGCATCCTGGCAAACGCCGCGCGGCGAATTACGGTCCTGGTCTTTGGACTGGCGCATTTTCAGGATGCGGCGGGCAAGGTCGAGTATCTGGCGCTGCCGGGAGGGCTTCTCTATTTTTTGAATAACGAGGTTCGCATCGCAACCACGAATTTCCTGCGCAGCGGTGACCTGGATGAAATCTCCGCGGCGCTGGAACGCCAATTACGGGAAGAAGAGGCGGAACTCCGCGATATCAAGCTGAGCCTGCACCGTTTGGATGAAGAAATCATGAAGCGCATGTATCAGCTGAAGCGGAAGCCTGGAATATGAAAGACCAGATCGATAGCGACAGGCTCAAGACAACTGTGGAGTCGCAGGCGGGCCGTATTCGGAAGGCGGAAAGGGAACGGCGCACCCTGCTGGCCAATACGGTTTACCTGGGAACTTTGGGAGTGATCTTCGTGCTCCCGGTCATCGCCGGAGCCTATCTGGGGAGCTGGCTGGACAACCGAATGAAAGGATATTCCTTCAGCTGGACGGTAACACTGATCGTGCTGGGCGTGTTTGTGGGCGCCATCGATGTGTATCTATTCGTTCGGGACCATTGAAATGATTGCAACGATCCATTTCGGCGCGCTGCTGCTCCCTGCCGGGGTGAGCATCTCCGGCAGCATCATGACCTCCTGGGGCCTCATGGTGTTCCTGGCGGTTGTCTCCTGGTTTTCCGCGCGCGGGCTCCGCGAAAGCCCCGGGAACTACCAGATCATTCTGGAAGGCATCGTGTTGGCGATGGAAGACGCCATTGAATCGGTGTTGCCCGGGAAGAGCGATCTCCTGTTTCCGTTTCTGGCGACCTTGTGGATTTTCATCCTCCTTGCGAACCTGACGGGAATCGTTCCCGCCCTGCACTCGCCCACTGCGGATCTGTCGGTCACAGCGAGCCTGGCGGTTCTGGTATTTCTTTCGGTTCATTGGTTCGGCATCAAGGCGGAAGGGCTGAAGGCTTACCTGAAACACTACGTGCGTCCCAGCCCGATCCTGCTTCCTTTCCACCTGATCAGTGAAGCCTCCCGGACGCTGGCCCTGGCTGTGCGCCTGTTCGGAAACGTGATGAGCCTTGAGATTGGGTACGCGCTCGTCCTGCTGGTGGCGGGCTTTTTGGTTCCGATTCCCCTGTTGATGCTGCACATGGTCGAGGCGGTCATCCAGGCCTATCTGTTCGGCATGCTCGCATTAATTTACATCGCGGGAGGAATTCAAGCGCAAGAACTCCGGCGACAAAAGGAAAGAGGTGCAAATTGAAAGACATGTCTTCGTTCGTGATCATTTCCACCATCGTTGCGGGCCTCGGAATTGTGCTGGGCACGATGCTGCCGGCCATTGCGATGGGCAAGGCCATCAGCAAGGCCCTGGAAGCGCTGGCGCATCAGCCCGAGGCGGAAAGTTCGATCACTCGCGCGCTCTTCGTGGGACTCGCCATGATTGAGTCCCTTTCGATCTATTGCCTGGTCATCGTCCTGATCATACTGTTCCGCAATCCGCTGATTCAGTATCTGACGAAGCCCTAACGATGGGAGGAGCCTGCACGTGGAACTGAGTTGGACAACTTTCATTCTCGAGGCCATCAACTTCCTGGTCCTCGTCTGGCTGCTGAAGCGCCTCTTCTACGCCCCCGTCCAGCGGGCCATCGCCCGGCGCCGGGCCGCCATCGAAAAGACGATGCAGGATGCGGTGTCCACAAGGCGCGAGGCGGAGGATTTGAAATCCAGATATGAGGGCCGCCTGAAAGAATGGAACGAGGAAAAGGAGCGTCAGCGGGAAGAGTTTCGAAAGGAACTCGCGGAAGAAAAAGCCCGGCAGTTGAAGCGGATCGAAAACGCGGTCGCCATGGAGCGGGAAAAGGCGGAGGCGCAGGAAAACAGGAAAGCTGCCGAGCGCCGCGCGAACGATGAGAAGGAGGCCATGCGGCAGGCCTTGGAGTTTTCTTCGCGCCTCCTGGGCGATCTGGCCTCTCCGGAACTCGAAACGAAGATTGTGGACCTGGTCATCAAGCAAATTTCCTCCGCGCAGCCAGGGGATCTTCCGGTCCCGGGGGCGTCGTCGGAAGGGTATGGCGGCGCCGTGCAGGTGCGCTCCGCCCATACCCTGAACGAGCCGCAGCGCAACGCTCTGTCCGCGGCCCTGAAGAACACACTGCATGCGGAGATGCCGGTCAACTTCGAAGTGGAACCGAAATTAATGGCTGGAGTCGAGATTGCCATCGGGTCCTACGTGATGCGCGCGAACCTTCGGGATGAACTCGAATATTTCTCGGCGGCGAGAAACCATGAGTAGCCCTGTCAGAACATCGACCGCTTCCCTGATGGATCGTCAAAAGCAATGGCTGGAGCACTACCGCTTCCAGCCACGTTTCGACGAGCGCGGGAAAGTCCTCTCCGTCGGAGACGGAATTGTCTGGCTTGAGGGATTACCCTCCGCTTCGATTGACGAGGTTCTCCTGCTGGAGGACGGCAGCCGCGCCTTGGTGTTTCATCTCACCGAAAACCGTGTCGGAGCGATTCTGCTGGAGCAAACAGCGCAATTGACCTCCGGAACATCGGCGCATCACTCCGGCACCTGGTTGAGCATTGCTTGCGGCGATGCGCTTCTGGGCAGGGTTGTCGATCCCCTCGGCAAGGCTTTGGACGGTGAGCCCGACCCGCAATGTGAAGTGCGCGGCGAACTGGATGTTGCGTCTCCGCCGATTGTGGCCCGCGATTTCGTGAATCGTCCGCTTTTGACGGGCAACAAAATCATCGACACGCTGATTCCCATCGGGAAAGGCCAGCGGCAACTGCTGATTGGCGACAACGGCCTGGGAAAGAGTTCGCTGGCCATCGACATCGTGGTCAACCAGCGGGATAAAAATGTTCTCTGCGTGTATGTGCTGATCGGTCAAAAACGTTCGAGCGTTCTCAGCACGATTCAAATGTTGAAGGATAGCGGGGCGCTGGAGCACACGGTCGTGGTCGTCGCCGAAGCCACCGCCCTTCCCGGATTGCAGTACCTGGCGCCCTTCGCGGGATGCGCGATCGCCGAATACTGGGTGAAGAAAGGGCGCGACACCCTGGTCGTGTATGACGAATTGACGGCCCACGCGAAAAGCTATCGCGAACTCTCACTTCTGCTGCGGCGCCCGCCCGGACGGGAAGCCTATCCCGCCGACATCTTTTATCTTCACTCCCGGCTGCTGGAGCGATCCACGTGCCTCGCCTCCAAGCTGGGCGGCGGGAGCATGACCGCCCTGCCGGTCATCGAGACGAAAGAAGGAGAAATCGCGTCGTACATTCCGACCAACCTCATCTCCATAACCGATGGTCAGATTTATTTCGACGCCGCGCTCTTTTCCTCCGGGTTCCTTCCCGCGATCGATGTGACACGGTCGGTCTCGCGCGTTGGCGGAAAAGCGCAGTCTGCCGAAATCAAAGAGGAAGCCGGAAGAATGAAACTGGATTTTCTGCAGTTTCTGGAGATGGAGGTATTCACGCGTTTCGGCGCAAAACTCGAGAGTTCGATGCAGAAAAAGATCGAGCATGGCCGGGTGTTGCGCGAGATTCTGAAACAGGATCGTTTAAGCCCGGTTTCGATCGAATGGCAGATGGCGTGGCTTGTGGCGTTCAATGACGGCCTTCTGGACACGTTCAAACCCGAGGCGATTCGTTCTGCGCTGGCCAGCCTGTTCAAGTACATGCCGGCTTCCGGATTGACTTTGCCGACATCGCGGGAGCGGTGGCGAACGTCGCTGCAGGCCTGGAAGAATTCAGGGAGCCTGCCATGAGCAAACTTTCGGATCTGCAATCCCGGACGCGTGCGCTGCAGGACATCGAGGGAATTCTGAACGCCATGAAGAACCTTTCCCTGGTGGAAATAACGAAAATTTCCCGGTTCTTCGTGACACAGCAGGAGCTGTTTGGGTCAGTCGAGGACGCTCTTGCGGATTTTCAGCATTTCTATGGGGCGCAGGCAGCCGCCGCGCCCCCGGCGGGCGATGCGCTGTATGTTCTCATCGGCTCGGAGAGGGGTTTTTGTGGCGGCTTTAATGAAGCGATTGTAAAAAAACTGGCCGCCGAAACATCCGCCGGAACTTCCGTCAAACTCGTCCTGGTCGGCCGGAAGCTTGCGCTTAAATTCCCCGAGGACAAGCGCGTGGCGGCCGTCCTGGACGGTCCCAGCGCCGCCGAAGAAATTCCGCCAGTCATCTCGCAGCTCGCCAAAACGCTGTCTCAATTTTCCCAGTCCGCCTGGAAGATCATTCACAATCGCTACAGCAGCGAAGGATCGAGCGTGGACCTCAGCTGCCCGTTTGAATTTTCGGGGCAAAAGGCGTTTCCTGCATTTCCGTTTCCTCCGCTGCTGAATGTGGACCCCGCTGAACTGCGCCCGCAAATTTTCGAGCAATACCTGTTTGCCCTGTTCTATGGAATCTTTTACGTGTCGTTCATGGCCGAAAATCACGAGCGGCTCCGGCACATGGATGGCGCATTGAACAAACTGCGAGAGGAAGAACAGCGTTTGCGGTTGCGGGCCAATGCGCTTCGGCAGGAAACAATTACGGAGGAACTGGAAATCATCATGCTCAGTGTGGATAAACCGAAGATATCCTCGGGCAACTGAGAATTTATGGTTCGATTTGCAGGCGGCGTGGCCATGATTTCTCCTCGAGTCGGGTAGGTCGTGCTTTCATAAATTGCTTTTCGCCCTTCGAGTGGGATAAAAGAGGCGCAAAGGAATGAAATCTATTTCGCAGACGTGGAGAGGAGAAAAATCATGCAGCTTTCCATAAAAGGGCTGGCGGTTGCAGGGGGTCTGCTTTGGGGCGGCGCTCTTCTGTGTGTGGGGCTGATGAATCTGGTGTCGCCAATCTACGGCGCAAACTTTTTGCAAATGGTGAGCTCCGTGTATCCGTTCTTTCACGCCTCGCGCACCCTGGGCGATGTTTTGATCGGCACGGTCGATGGACTGATCGACGGAGCCGTCGCGGGACTCTTGCTTGCCTGGCTGTATAACCAATTTTCCGAACATCGCGGGCAAGCCTGAGGTAATAAAGCCGGGCCGCTGCGGGGAGTTCATGATGAGCAGTTTCGTACCCAGCGATCGTCCTTCGGAAGACTCGAGTTTTGACGCTCTTACCGAGTTGGCTCTGGACCTCCGCTGGTCTTTCAATCATTCCGCGGACAAGCTTTGGGAGCGTCTGGACCCCGAACTCTGGGGTCTGACCCACAATCCATGGGTGGTTTTGCAGACCGTTTCTCGAGAACGCCTGCAGAGTGTCATCACGAACCCGGATTTCCAGGCGCTGCTGGCCGATCTTCATCGCGAGAGACGCAGCGCGGAGGAATCGGAAGGGTGGTTTCAAAAGGCCCACCCGCATTCGGCTCTTACCACGGCCGCGTATTTTTCCATGGAGTTCATGTTGAGCGAGGCGCTGCCGATTTATTCGGGCGGACTCGGAAACGTCGCCGGCGATCAACTGAAGACGGCGAGCAATTTGGGCGTCCCTGTAATCGGCGTAGGTCTGCTTTACCAGCAAGGATATTTTCGGCAGGAAATCGACGCGCAAGGACAGCAGCAGGCGCTTTATCCTTTCAATGACCCCGGCCAATTGCCGATCAGACCATTGCGCGAGCCCAACGGGGAATGGCTGCGTTTCTCTATCGACTTCCCCGGAGCCAATCTCTGGATTCGTGTCTGGCAGGTGCAAGTGGGCCGGACAAGATTGTATCTTCTGGACACAAACGACCCGGCAAATCGGCCAGTACATCGCGGAATTACCAGCCAGCTCTATGGAGGCAGTTCGGAGGTGCGCTTAAAGCAGGAGATGGTGCTCGGGATTGCCGGCTGGCGCCTGCTGCGAGCCATCGGCCTGCAACCCGAGGTGTGCCACCTCAACGAAGGTCATGCGGCGTTTGCGGTGCTGGAGCGAGCCCGATCCCACATGGCCGACCAACAGCAGCCGTTCGACGTGGCTTTGACCATCACAAGGGCCGGAAACATTTTTACGACCCACACTCCCGTTGAAGCGGGGTTCGATCTGTTTACTCCCAGCTTGATGGAAAAATATTTCAGGAAGTACGCCGAACAGGAGCTTTCGATACCGTTTGAAAAACTGCTCTCCCTGGGGCGCCGCGATAGCAATGATTTCTCCGAGCCGTTCAACATGGCCTATCTCGCCATCCGCGGCAGCGGCCGGGTTAATGGCGTAAGCAAACTCCACGGGGAGGTCAGCCGCCGTATTTTTCAGGTGTTGTTTCCGCGATGGCCGGAAGCCGAAGTTCCGGTGACGCACGTTACCAATGGTGTGCACACGCCCACCTGGGACTCGCTCCAGGCGGACCGCGTGTGGGAAGTGTCTTGCGGAAAAGACCGCTGGCGCGGAGAGCTGGCCAACCTCGAAGCGGATTTTCGCTGCATCAGCGACGCCGAACTGTGGCAACTGCGCTGCGATGCCCGCAAGACTTTAGTTGCATACGTTCGAAAACAGCACATGCGCCAGCTGGCTGGACGAGGTGTTCCTGCAGGGCGGCTTGCGGTGGCCGCGCAGGCATTCGATGCCGGCACCCTGACCCTGGGCTTTGCCCGCCGTTTTGCGGCGTACAAACGTCCCAACCTCCTGTTGCATGATCCGCGGCGGCTGCTCAAAATTCTGGGGAACAGGAGCCGCCCTGTACAAATTGTTCTTGCGGGCAAGGCGCACCCCCAAGATGTCGAAGGGCAGAACATGATCCGCCAATGGATCGATTTTGCGCGCACACCGCAAGCGCGTACTCGGGTTGTATTCCTGAGTGACTATGACGTCCTGATGGCGGAGCATCTGGTGCAAGGGGTGGATGTCTGGATCAACACGCCGCGGCGTCCCTGGGAAGCCAGCGGCACCAGCGGCATGAAAGTGCTCGTGAACGGCGGGCTGAATCTCTCCGAACTCGATGGCTGGTGGGCGGAAGCGTATTCGCCGGAGGTGGGCTGGGCGATCGGGGACAGGAAAGAACATGGGGACGATCCCTCCTGGGACGCGGCCGAGGCGCAGGCCCTGTATGACATCCTCGAGCAACAGGTCATCCCGGAATTCTATCGCCGCGATGAGAAGGGGATTCCGCTCGGATGGGTTGCGCGCATGCGCGAAAGCATGGCCCGGTTGACCCCTGCATTCTCCACGAACCGTGTGGTCCGCCAATACACGGAAGAACACTACCTCCCGGCGGCAGCCAGCTATATGGAGCGCGCCGCGAACCATGGCCGGATCGGCGGCCATCTGCTGAATTGGCGCGCAGAACTCTCCAAGCATTGGTCAACGGTGAGATTCGGCTCCGCGACAGCCGTGCGGCAAAACGAGCAGTATTTATTCCAGGTTCAGCTTTTTCTTGATGACCTCGACCCCGAAGCCGTGAGCGTCGAGCTGTACGCCGAAGGGAAGGACGGTGCGGCCCCGGTTCGAATATCCATGGAACGTGGCGAGGGCCTGCTTGCCGCCACAAACGGTTTTGTATACACCGCCCGGGTTCCGGTGAGCCGGCGGCCGGCAACAGATTACACTCCTCGACTGGTTCCAAACCATGAGGGAGCATTTGTGCCGCTGGAGGCCCCCTTCATCCTCTGGCACGAATCGCCGGCCTGGCGGTCGTAGTCCCGCGTAGTCACGCGTGGTCCCGTATCGTTACGCGAAAAATTTCGAGGACTTTAAAGTACCGTGAGTCACTTTTCCCGAGGATTGTCCTGAGCGCATATCGAGCCCTCGGCTCTTCCAAAAGCGTCTCTCGGAAGAGTAGTCTACGGAAAGCAGTTTGTTTTTGCGGCGTCGCATTTGCTGTGTTCCAGGGGAGGGTGGCCCCACTTTCTTCTGGCCATTTGTTTTCGGGAAAAAACAGTGGCATGCTCGGCAGTTGCACAACCGTGATTGTCGCAGACCAGGAGATGTGAGGATGCTTTCAGCCGATTCGGGATTCAGCAAGAGAATCACCCGCAATATTTTGAGGGTCACCGCGCTCGCGCTGGCGATCTTTCTTGGCCATGGCGCCGCCTTGGCGGACCAGATGCCATCCGGTTGGCAAGCCGAGAATATGCAGCCGATCGGTTTTTCGGGACTCGACGGACATCCCGGCGCGTTCAAACTTGCGATCAAGCAGGTCAATGGGCATTGGTACCTTTACATGGGCCACTCGTTTAACGAGGGATGGAGCATTTTGGACGTCACCAACCCGCGCGATCCAAAATACGTCAAATTCATTCCGTTTCACGGCCCGAAAAATGTGCTGACCTCGCAGGTCAGTCTGCACGGCAATATTTTAGTCACCGCGGTAAACAGCGCGACCAAGCGGCCCGACATGGGCGCCGCGGCATTGTTCTGGGATATCAGCGATCCGACCAACCCCAAGCAGATCTCGCAATGGGTTGCCGGACAGCGCGGCTCGCACCGCGATTCTTATCCCGGCGGCAAGTACGCTTACCTCGCCGCCAGCGTTCCCGGCTTTCGCTGGTACATCCTCCAGATCCTCGACATCAGCGATCCCTATCATCCCAAGGAGGCCGGCCGCTGGTGGCAACCGGGACAGAAAGACAGCGATCCTCCACCGCAAACAGCCATCGGCTTCCACGGTCCGGCCAACGTCAGCCCGGACGGAAAGATGATTTCGACCGGTTTTACGCCCGACGTCATCAATCTGGATATCACCGATATCGCCCATCCCAGACTGATTGGCAGACTCCAGATGACTCCGCCGTTCGCCAGTGTCGGGCCGCAATCGGTGCACACGGTTCTGCCGCTGTGGGACCGCAAGCTGCTCTATGCCAGCTCGGAAGCCATGGCCTCCGGCTGCGACACCGACGCGCTGAGTTTCGCAGCCCTGATCGATAACAAGGATCCCAGCAAGCCACGTCTGATTTCAATGTTTCCCGTGCCGCGGCCGCCCAAGAATGCGCCTTATAAGGACTTTTGCGACAAAGGCGGGCGGTTTGGACCGCACAACGTCAGCCAGGAAATCCATGCACCGGACGTTGCCAAGCCAGGTAACATCATGTACGTCACGTATTTCAATGCGGGGCTCAGGGCTTTCGATATCAGTGATCCCCATCTGCCGACCGAGGTGGGGTGGTTCATCCCGCCGGAACGCCCTGGCGCGCCGGTGCGTACCGGCCCTCATGCCTCACCGATCAACTGGACCGAAGACGTCCTGGTCGACACACGCGGCAATATCTACATCACCGACGACAAATGGGGTGTCTGGATCTTGCGCGCTACCGGACCCGCTGAACCCGCCACCGCGGCGAAATAAATGCATGACCGGTGAGAGCAGCGAAGCCTGCAAACGACCGGTGAACTCACGGGAATATTGAGTTTGCTCCCTGATTTCCTGTGTTGAACTGCCGCCCGATGGCGCGGTCCGGTGCGCCAGACCGGACCACTACAAGGGCGTGCTTGACGAGTCGGCGGCCATGCCTATCTTGACCCGAATCACGCCGGAATGGTCGGTGTAGAAGTGTTTTCCCCAGGTCTGATTATGGATCGGATCAGCGACGATCGTGTAATTCCCGCCCTCGCTGTCAGAAGAATAAACGAAAGAATACCCGTCCTTCACGCCACTCGCCAGATCCGGATCAATCAGGTCCATCGACGTGGATGTCGTCGAATACTTTGGTCCAAGATCCGAGAGAGACGCCGGGTACCTCCCATGGAATATCGAATACTGCTCACAAGCCACATTCAATTTCCTTAAAGAGTTGACAGCGAAAGCCGCCTCAGTCTGAGCTCCTGCTCGAAACAAATTCGGAATCGCAAGGCACGCGATCAGGAGGATGAGTCCAATAAGGGAAAAAAGCCTTATTTGTGGGAGCCGCTCCTCCGCCCAACATCCGCAATCTCGCCATTTCTGGGATAACGCCATCGTCTGTCACCTCAAGTGAACAATCACCAGCACCAGGCAAAATACTAAATGAGTCGCGAAGCACTGAACATGGACCGAATGCGCCAATTTGGAACGTACCCGGGCCCTATACGTCATGAGAGTACTGGTACTCAATCGATTGAGGAATTCTTGTGCGGTTCATGAAGGCAGGAGGGAAAAAGGGTGTCAACAAACTGCCGAAAACTCGCCCTGGAGTCGGCCTAAAAAAGCTGGGCCGATCAAAGAGTGATTCTCCCTGACTCCGGCTGGACTAATAACCCCCGGTCACGTCAATGTCTACCTATCGGAAGTCATAGAAACATTTGGTGGACGTGACAGGGTTCGAACCTGCGACCCCCTGCTTGCAAATCAAGGCGTCGCAAGAGCAGTTGTTTGGAATCAATGACTTACACCCTCGTTGTTCGGTGGAATTGCGGTTATTTGGGCTGATTTGGGGCGTCTTACGTACTTTTTCCGTACCACTTCACTTCTTAAAATACGGGTCGGTTTCGGGACCGGCCCTTGCATTAGAACTTGCGGCATGGAGCTATTCTGCGCCTTACTCACACCTCTTGCCTGCTCGGACGGCAACACGGGGAAGCAACTTCACCTGACAGTTGTGCCGTTAGCATCTTCGCGTCGAAAGCCGAGAACCGTTCACTGATCGGTATTGGCCTATCCGCAGCGGCTCTCATGGTTTCTAGCGGCCAGCCGTGGAATGGTGTTGCTGGAGCCATGCTTCCCGCTCCACCTGTAGGCTGCCGGAAACGCTCTGCGATCTAACATTTTCGGTCTCGTAGTGCTGGACCTCGTATTCGACCGGGGCGTTGAAAGGGTGTTGGTGAACCAGCGAGGAAGCATACTGCGGCGGAAAGACGCTCCGGTCGTTCTTTACGCTGACTTTTATTCCTGAGGACGACGCCAAGAACTCTCAGAGGTCCTGAAGACGAACAGGGTATCCCTTCTTTTAATTGTTTAGTAATATTTGCTGCGTGCCAGCCCCCACCAAAAGAGACCGGCAGGTTTCGACGGCGAACAATGTTATCCGCCACGAAGATTGTTGGGCGAAGACAACCGAAGATGGAAAACCCGGCATCAGTGTGCGCGACCACTGCCTGAACGTCGGCTGCGTCGCCGAAGCGCTCTTAGCCTCGTTCTCGCCGAAACTCAACGGACTCATCCCGCCCGGTACTGCTACCCTCGCCGCACTGCACGACGTGGGCAAGGTGTCGCCGGGGTTTCAAGTGAAGAGCGAAGCGTGGTTGGTCCAGCACGCGTTGAAGGATCGGGCGCTGAATGAAGGCTGGAGTGTGCGGGTGTCTGACCACGCCAGGATCAGCCAATTTACTGTGCAGATATTGCTCCCCAATTTCCGACTCTACCGCTGGGCCGCGGTCGTCGGTGCACACCACGGACGGATTAAAGGGGAACGGGTGGAGGTGCAGGAACCGTGGGAAGAGGAACGCCTCCGATTGGCGGCGGAGCTCATCAGGGAATTCGGACCGTTGCCGGATCAGTCGCCAGACAACGCGACAATCTGGTTCGTGGCTGGGCTAATTACGATTGCCGATTGGATCGGTTCAAACGAGGCCCATTTCTCCCAGGATGCACGCTGGGATATGCCGGAACGGAGGATGCGAGCGCAGACGGCGCTGGCGACGATCAATTGGAGATCATTCCGGGCAAGACAACTGACCGGATTCGGCGATCTGTTCCCAGAAATCTTAAAGGCAAACAGCCTACAGACCACAACTGTGCAGGTGGTGAGTGAGCCTGGCATCTACATTATTGAAGGGCCGATGGGCTACGGCAAGACGGAGGCAGCGCTGTGGGCGGCGTATGAAATCATCGCACAGGGGAAAGCAACGGGGCTGTATTTCGCGTTGCCGACGCAAGTGACCAGCAACAGGATTTATCTGCGACTGAAGCCATTTGTTGACCGGATTTCCGCTGACCCGGAAGCAGTACGGCTGGCCCACAGTGCTTCTTGGCTGGTCGAGACCGAGCCGCAAGCCAAGCTGAACCCAGCTAGCTCGGACGCCGAAGCACAGGAGCATGTCCGCGCGGGGCGTTCTTGGTTTGCCTCAGCCAAGCGGGCACTCCTCGCGCCGTTTGGTGTTGGTACGATTGACCAAGCGCTACTGGGCATCGTGGCGGCCAAACATTTCTTCGTTCGACAGTTCGGTCTTGCGCGCAAGGTGGTGATTCTCGACGAAGTGCACACCTACGATCTTTACACCGGCACGCTCATTGGTGCGTTGGTGAGACGACTCCGTGAGCTTCAGTGCACCATCATCATCTTGTCGGCCACACTCACGGAAAAACGCCGCCGCGAATTGCTTGGCTTAGCCGAAGACCAGCCTGTCAGCGCAACGTATCCCTTAGTTTCCGGTGTCACTGTCACTGATTCCTTGATCGAACGCATGTGCGACTCACCGCCGTCGAAGACAATTGGGATACGCGACATTCGCACCTTCCCAATAGAAGAAGCCCTAGATCGTGCCCGTCGTGGCGAGTGTTTACTGTGGATTCGCAACACGGTGGATGAGGCACAAGCTACCTACCGTGCACTTCGGAGCACCAATTTCCAAGGTGGCCCAAGCATCGCGCTGCTACATTCTCGCTTCCCATTTTTCCGCCGCGAACAACTGGAAAACGATTGGATGGGCCGACTCGGCAAAGATTCCGCAAACCGGCCCGCAGGGTGCGTCTTGGTTTCAACACAGGTTGCCGAGCAGAGCGTGGACATTGATGCCGACCTTTTGATCACCGACCTTGCTCCGACCGACATGCTTTTGCAGCGGCTTGGCCGCCTGTGGCGGCACGACCAACGCGACCGTCCCTGTACACAGCCCGAGGTCTGGATTCAGATGCCGCATTCGGACGATGTCATATTGCATGACGCGTCCGAAAAGGAAATCCGCAATGCTTTAGGCAAGAGCGCCCGCGTCTACGCTCCCTACATCCTGCTGCGTTCACTTCAGCAATGGCGCGAACGCTCGACGATCAAGCTGCCGGGCGACATCCGCCAGATTCTCGAAGCCACTTATGCCGACCCCACCGCCGCCGAGCCGCCCGCATGGCAGGAACTGCGAGAACAATTGGAGAAGCAAAAAGACAAAATGGCCCGGCAAGCCCTCAACGCCACCACCATCTGGAACAACCCGGCCCTACCAGACGAGGAAGGCGTCCAGACCCGTTGGAGCACCTACCCGATGGCCCAATTGCTTCTGGCAACGCAGAGCACTCCGATTGGCGTGCACTCCGTGCGCCTCGAATTGCTCAACGGCGACACCGTAACCGTTGGCGACCGCGACCGGAATTTCAATGCCCGAAAAGCGATCTATCGCAATCTCGTCCGTGTGCCGCGCTGGGCAGTTGCGACTGGCCTCGCAAAACCGCCGACATGGCTGGCTGATTATGTTTCGCAACCCACGGCCCTCGGTCTGTTGCAACCGGGCGGTGATATCTTCTGGCCCAGCAACGGACGGCAGACAGGGATTTCTTATCAAGCTGACCAAGGTATTATCATCGACCGCGAGCGCGTGCCGCGTGCGTTTCATGAGGAGTCCGATGAATCTTACGACTGACGCTTGGATTCCGATTGTCTGGAATGACGGCAAACCGGGAACTGTCAGCCTGCGCGAAGCGTTCGAGCGCGGCGAGGAGATTCGTGATCTTGCCGTCCGCCCGCACGAACGCATTTCCCTAATGCGCCTGCTCATCTGCATCGCCCAAGCCGCCCTCGACGGCCCAAACGACCAAGCCGATTGGAAGACCTGCCTGCCCCGTATCGTGCCCGCAGCCCTCGATTACCTCAATCGTTGGCGACACACCTTTGAGTTGTTTGGCAACGGACAGCGCTTTTTGCAGGTCGCCAACTTGAAGAAACCTACGACCAAATCCAATAGTGATGATGACGACGAAGGCAATTCGACCAGCAAACTCGATCTGGCGCTGGCTACGGGCAACAACACGACGCTATTCGACAACGCCGGTGGTTCGGAGCGGGCCTTCACCTCTTCTGAACTCGCTTTGATGCTGACGACATTCCAGTGTTTTTCACCCGGTGGTCGCATTGGAGTGGCGTTGTGGAACGGCAAAGAAACGCTTGGCAAAGGATCGAGCAACCACGCGCCATGCCTAGCCGGTGGGATGTTACACACGCTGCTCCGAGGTGACAATCTGCTCGCCACACTTTGCAAAAACCTCATGACCAAACAGCAGGCCGAGCAATTCTTCGAGCAGGCCTCCTGGGGCAGACCGGTCTGGGAGTTCATGCTTCAGCAACTCACCGACGCCGAAGCCGTGCGGAACGCCAACCGCACCTACTTGGGTCGCCTTGTTCCGCTGACCCGCGCAATATGGCTGGCAGATGATTGCAGGTCTCTCATCCTCGCCAACGGGCTGGAGTATGCGTCGTATGCTGATGGATGGCGCGAGCCTTCCACTACGATTGTCATACGGACCATCAAAGGCCAGCCCACGCGCGTTGTGTTACAGGCCTCCACGGAGAAGGCCGCATGGCGCGAGTTGCACGCCCTGACCGTCAAAACCGTCACGCAGAACACCAACGGCGGTCCCGCCGCCTTGCAGAACATCTCCAACAAAGAGGCTTTCGATCTCTGGGTGGGCGGCCTTGTGGCTAACAAAGCCAAACCGGTGGATACCATCGAGTCCGTGTTCCATGTCCCTGCTGCGATGCTGACCGAACTGAGTCAGATGGTTTACGAAGACGGGGTGCGGCTGGCGGAAACCAGGGCGTTTCTGGTGAAGCGGGCCGCCTCGGTTTACCACAAGGAACTGGGTGACAATCTTGACCGACCCGAAATGAAAAACCGTCGCCAGCATATCCAGAGTAATGCCGCCGCCCAGTTTTGGACGGATATCGAGAGTGCCGTTCCGCATTTACTGGAAGTCGCCGCCGCACCAGAGATTCTTGGCCTGAACCGAGAGTGGCGCAAGACCGCTTGGGGGCAATCCGTCTGGCGCGCCGCCCGTGCGGCGTATGAACGCGCGTGTCCACACGAAACACCCCGCCAAATACAGGCGTATGTCCTGGGGCTGAAAACATTGTTCGCTGCTCCCGCCGTGAGAGGCGAAGTTGAAACAGAAAAGGAGGCTGAAGCATGAGCGCCCATCAAACCGATCCCAAGGAAACCGCCAAACGCCTGTTGGACTATCTGCGGCAACTCAAAGATGATCGAGGCGCTATGGCTGACCTGCGCTGCGCATTGAGTCCCGCCAAACTTCCCCGTGCTTGGCCCTTGCTGGCGCGTGTGGGCGGCATTGGCAATCCCCGCATCGAGGCCGTCGCGGGCCTGTTTGCTTACCACCCGGATGAAGCCCACACGGGCAATCTCGGTACGACTTGCCTTCGGCTCAAAGCGCAGAACGAATCGTTCGACGCTCGTTTTCGCCGCTTGCTGGTTTGCGACCGCGACGAGATTTGCGAGCGGGTGCGCCCCATGATCCTCGCCGCGAAAGCCAAAGGCATCCCGATCAACTACGAGCAACTTTTTGCTGATCTTTGTTATTGGGGTGATACCGTAAAAGCCCGTTGGGCGCGCGAATATTGGGGCGCATCCGAAGGTGAGGAATCGGGGGCTCTCACTGCATCGGAGATCACCCCATGACCTACCTCACCCAAGTCACCCTTGATTTCGCTACTGCCGCCCGGCTGCGCTTGCGCGATTGTTACGACTGGCATCAGGCATCCTGGAAGGCTTTCCCCGGCCGCGACCGAGAGCGGCGCGATTTTCTCACGCGGCTCGACCAGCACCGGGAGGGCTTCCGATTGCTCATCATCTCACCCCTGCAACCGGTGCGGCCCGATTGGTGTCCGACAGACGCAGAAAGCTGGAAGACGAAGCCGATCCCGCCCACGTACTTTGCCAAGCACCGGTATGCGTTCCAGCTCCGCGCGAACCCGACGAAGAAAGTCTCAAAAAAACGGTCCGACGGCTCGTTGACGAAAAACGGCAGGCGCGTTCCGTTGGGGAAGCGCGAAGAACTTGTGAACTGGATCAACCGCAAGGGAGACCAAGGCGGCTTCTCCGTAGATGAAGCCGCACTTCGCACATTCTCCCGCAGCCGGGAGTATTTCGAGAAGCACGGCCAGTCCGGCCTTCACAGCGCCGTTGAATTTCAGGGCGTTTTGACGGTAACGGACCCATACAAGTTTCATCTGACCTTCACGTGCGGCATTGGCTCGGCCAAAGCATTCGGCTTCGGTCTGCTGGTGATCGCGCCAATCTCATGAAGAGAATTCAGAATGCTCGAAAGGAACAGCCATGAAACTCATTGAACTGCACATCCTGCAATCGTTCCCCGTCTCGTGCCTGAATCGTGATGACGTGGGTGCGCCTAAGACCGCCACCTTTGGCGGTACAACTCGTGCCCGCATCTCCAGCCAGTGCTTGAAACGCGCCATTCGGCTGCACGCCAAAGAACTGTACCCCACGCTGTTTGCAGGGGAACGCAGCAAGCTAATCGTCAGGCCCATAGCCGACGCCGTCGGACGGCACGGGGCTCCCGCCGATAAAGCACTAGAGGTATCCAAAAAGTTCTGTAACGAGCTGGCGACATTCGACGAGAGCGCGTTCAAGAAAAACCCAAACATACTCAAGGTCAAAACGCTTATGTTTCTTTCACCCTCCGAGCGCGAGGAAATCGGCAAGGAGTTGGCCTTGATGCTCAAGGAGAGTAAGGATGCAAAGGCTCTGGACAAGAAGATCGGGTCCGCCGCAAGCAAAGTCCGGGAGGCGAAACTGAAAGACGCCGCTGATATCGCGCTCTTCGGGCGCATGGTGGCCACGGATCACTCGCTCACTGTGGAAGGAGCGGCGATGTTCAGTCATGCGCTGTCAACCCATCGCGCCGACAACGACATCGACTTCTACACTGCCGTGGATGACCTTCAACAGGAAGATCAAACGGTTGAAGAAGGGGATCGAGCTGGCAGTGGGATGATGGGAACGCTGGAGTTTACTTCGGCAGTCTACTACCGCTACGTTGGGCTGAATCTCGGACTGCTGGGGGACGAGTCTCACCTCGCTGCGCTCCCAGCGGAGGACCGTCGAAAAGTCCTAGACGCGTTCCTTCGTGCAACCATTCTCGCAGTTCCGGGCGCGCGAAAAAACTCGATGAATGCCAACACCGTGCCGGGCTACGTGCTTGGTCTCGTGAAAGAGACAGGCCAGCCGCTGCAATTGGTCAATGCGTTCGAGAAGCCGGTTCTCTCCAAGAACGGGCTGATCGACGCTTCCATCGCAGCGATCAAGGAGCACCACGAGCAGTTGAAGAACACCTGGGGCATCAAGCCATCAGCGGAAGTCGCCATTCCTGACAATTCGCTCAACCAATTCTGCGAGGAGATTTTGAGCCATGTCTGACACTGCCTACCTCGCGCTGTTGCTGGACGGCCCGTTACAATCGTGGGGGGGTTCCAGCCGCTTCCAGCGCCGAACCACGGAACTGCACCCGACCAAGAGCGGAGTCATTGGCCTTGTCTGTGCGGCAATGGGCCTCGCCAAAGACTCACCCGAAGAGCGCGACATGCTCCCTAAGCTGGCGGGGTTGAAGATGACCAGCATTGCTATGCCGCGTAAGGTCCAAGGGGCTGCTAGCCCGATGCCCGTCCTTCGCCTGGAGGACTATCACACCGTACTTGACACTCGCCGCGCCAGTGGCGCGATGAACAAAGACGCAGTGATTACACATCGCCAATATCTGGCCGATGCCCGCTTCGGCGTGATCTTCGACGGCGACCGGCTCGTGCTAGTGCGCGCAGTCTCCGCGTTGAAAGACCCCATCTGGGGTGTCTGGTTTGGACGCAAGAGTTGCATCCCAGCCGACCTCGTTTTCCAGGGCATGTTCGCAACGCGAACGGAGGCTGAACGCGCATTGATTGGCGATGCTCCTATTGAGCAATTCACCCGCCTGGAGGAAGTTGCGAACTTCGACGCGGGAAGCGACTCTTACAATGACCAGCCAGTCTCCTTTGGAACGGTGGATTCCAGCACAGAAGGACGCAACTATGCCGTGCGCCGGGTAAACCTCCTAGTCGGCAAGATTCCGGATGCGTGATCCATGCCCATCTTCGAAAAGCCGCCGTTGGAAACGCTGACGCCCGCCAAGGATCGCTGGACACCCATTTATCTGGAACATGGGCGGCTGGAGGTGGATGACTCCAGCATTAAGTGGATCGGTGCGGACCGGATGGTGTACCGGCTGCCCGTCGCCACGCTGTCGGCAGTGTTGCTCGGGCCGGGCACGACAGTGACGCACGCAGCCATGAAAGCCTGCGCCGATTCCAATACGCCCGTCTGCTGGATCGGCGAGGACGGGATGCGCTTCTACGCGTTCGGCATCGCACCCAATCACTACAACTTGATGCCCCGCAAACATGCAGCCGCTTGGACTGATAAGAAAAAGCGCGCCGAGATCGCCCGCCGCATGTTTGTCCACCGGTTCCCCGGCGTGGATGTACAGGCGTGTTCCATCACCGAATTGCGCGGCATGGAGGGCTTGCGCGTGCGTGCCAAATATGCCGAACTCGGCCAGCAGTACGGCATCACTTGGAAAGGGCGCAACTACGACAAATCGAACTGGAATCTGGCCGACAACATCAATCGCGCGCTGTCTGCTGCCAATGCCAGCCTCTACTCGTTGTGCGCCGCCGTAGTCTGCTCGCTCGGTTACCTGCCGTCGCTCGGGTTCGTCCATGACGGTGGTACCCTGCCATTCATCTATGATGTGGCTGACCTCTACAAGGAAATTATCAGTTTCCCGGCGGCATTTCAGGCCATGCGCCAAGACCCCGAGGATAAGGGTGAACTAGTTCGCACGCTACTCAAGGAACGCGTTGAACAAGAAAGGCTGCTCCAGAGAATTCCCAAAGATTTGGAGGAACTGTTCGCATGACGATCATTGTCGCGCACGACACGCCCGATGCCATTCGCGGAATGCTTAAACGCTGGTTTATTGAGCCGCGTCCCAATGTTTTTGTAGGCACGCTCAACCGCCGCACCCACGAGAAAACTATCGAGTACATCAAACGCAACGCCGCCAACATTGGACTGCTCATCATCAATAGCTATCCCAATTGCCAAGGCTACAAGATTGAAACCACCGGCCCGACCGACCGCAAGGGTATTGAAGTCAGCGGCCTGTGGATGGTTGCAGAGAAATGGGAGGATGAGGTGCCAACCACATAAGAGTAGCTGCCTATTTTCCGCCTCTTTTTGTTAGCTAAGTGCTTTAGAAAGCGGAGTCTCCCCACGCGTGTGGGGATGGTCCGTTAAGGCCCGCATTGCGAATTACGTGGATCAAGTTCTCCCCACGCGTGTGGGGATGGTCCGCCGTACCGGAGTAAACCGGCTCCCCGCTCGCCGTTCTCCCCACGCGTGTGGGGATGGTCCGTGACCGAACGTACCGCGATTCTATCGAATCCAGTTCTCCCCACGCGTGTGGGGATGGTCCGGGCATGGAGATCTAAACAGTCCCGGCGATTCCGTTCTCCCCACGCGTGTGGGGATGGTCCGGCTAGACGCTGCTTTCTTCCATTCGGCAATCTGTTCTCCCCACGCGTGTGGGGATGGTCCGTGTTTAGCCTAGATCGGCCAGTGGGATATACGGTTCTCCCCACGCGTGTGGGGATGGTCCGAGGACGCTCAGAAAATGGTTGATTCCATCGAGGTTCTCCCCACGCGTGTGGGGATGGTCCGAGATTCGAGCTTTTGCAAAGACTGCTTGGGCCGTTCTCCCCACGCGTGTGGGGATGGTCCGTCTGCAGACGAAAAGGCAAATCAGACCCGGCGGTTCTCCCCACGCGTGTGGGGATGGTCCGGGTTTCTTTGCCGAACCGCGAAACGGCAACACGTTCTCCCCACGCGTGTGGGGATGGTCCGGTGGTGCTGCGTACCACTCTGAAGCTGTCGGAGTTCTCCCCACGCGTGTGGGGATGGTCCGGTAATCGAGGACATACTCGGAGTCGTGGACAGGTTCTCCCCACGCGTGTGGGGATGGTCCGAACAAATTTTCGGCGACGCATCGATCAGATAGGTTCTCCCCACGCGTGTGGGGATGGTCCGTAAGAGTGTTTTTCGAGTAGGGGTCAGCTGTAGTTCTCCCCACGCGTGTGGGGATGGTCCGGATATAGAGATTACTCTTCTCCGACAGAACTTGTTCTCCCCACGCGTGTGGGGATGGTCCGCCAATAGAACAGCACTTAGGATGGGGGTCTTCGTTCTCCCCACGCGTGTGGGGATGGTCCGAATCCTTTGCCTTCGTGTGCGAATGCGTAGCTGTTCTCCCCACGCGTGTGGGGATGGTCCGAGTTTGATGTTGGCTGCGAAACATGGGGAATCGTTCTCCCCACGCGTGTGGGGATGGTCCGGCGTCCGCAGCCATGGATATAACCGTAGATTAGTTCTCCCCACGCGTGTGGGGATGGTCCGATGTATGGGATCGGCTTGGGAATGGTAGCTGGGTTCTCCCCACGCGTGTGGGGATGGTCCTTTTGCTGGGGAATTTAAGAGAGATGTGTTAGCGTTCTCCCCACGCGTGTGGGGATGGTCCGAAACCGGCATCGGCCGCCATATAACCTAGGTGGTTCTCCCCACGCGTGTGGGGATGGTCCTTTTGCGTATGCCGGTCCTGGCTTTGTTCTGGGGTTCTCCCCACGCGTGTGGGGATGGTCCGCAACGCGGCATTTGCCCAATCTGCGCATCCCGGTTCTCCCCACGCGTGTGGGGATGGTCCGGAAGCCGGCGGCTATCAGTCCACCGGCTTAAAGTTCTCCCCACGCGTGTGGGGATGGTCCGCGAGGAAACCGTGAGCGAAGTAAAGCATACGCGTTCTCCCCACGCGTGTGGGGATGGTCCGCAGGATGCAGCTGCAGCGTCGGATTACCATGCGTTCTCCCCACGCGTGTGGGGATGGTCCGGGGGACTTGTGGCAATAGAATGCCTGGAATGCGTTCTCCCCACGCGTGTGGGGATGGTCCGTTCTACGAGGCTGTCGCGCGATACCGGGAGGGGTTCTCCCCACGCGTGTGGGGATGGTCCGGTTCGCCACGGCGTTTCCTGCCGTGCTGGTTCGTTCTCCCCACGCGTGTGGGGATGGTCCGGAGCAAAACAGGTGCTTGGGAGCCTTGACACTGTTCTCCCCACGCGTGTGGGGATGGTCCGGCTAGCTGGCATCTGTCGAGACTGCCGGAAGCGTTCTCCCCACGCGTGTGGGGATGGTCCGGCGATGGACTACGAAGCGGAACTGCGCAAAGCGTTCTCCCCACGCGTGTGGGGATGGTCCGGGACAGCCTGTGCACTCCGTCACGGATGATGAGTTCTCCCCACGCGTGTGGGGATGGTCCGCAAGCCGGGATTCACAGGGACCCGCGTTAGAAGTTCTCCCCACGCGTGTGGGGATGGTCCGCACCTAAACTTTGCGCCTTAGATGCGCCGTGCGTTCTCCCCACGCGTGTGGGGATGGTCCGGAGTCACTCGCGCCAGTGCGTTTTACCGACCTGTTCTCCCCACGCGTGTGTGGATGGGGCGAGCATGTCGTCAGCCGACAAGAAAACCCCAAGTACGTCCGTACCGTTGCCAAATTCGGATTGATCGTGTAGTCTCTTGGCAGTATCAAGAGAGGGCGCGAAGTCAGCGCTCCGGCAACCGAGCCAGAGACAAGGCCACGGTGCTAACCTTCGAAAGAAGGGATACAGCCTGTAGGGGGCAAAACCCACCTTAGTCCTTCCCAATATTTCGAAGCATCTTTTGCCTTTGGGAGGCATGATGTCTTCGCATAATGATTCGTTTGTAGCTTCAGGTAGTTCACCAACAGTTGATTTTCTCTGTGAGAATCACGGAAGCATTTTTCTTCTCAGACCGCTCACACCTTCGGCAACCTCTTGGATCGAAGAGCACATCGGACAGGACAACGGCTATCAGCCGCATTACCCCCACTCTATCGTAGTCGAGCACCGATACATCGCTGACATCATTCTAGACATTCAGAACGATGGATTGGGGGTTGCATGAACGCCTTAATCGGAGAGCCAACAATCAGTCCCGAAGCACTAGCGACGATGCGCACAGGAGGAAGTGATGTTTACCAAATCTGATTTGACATTTCTGAAGGCGGTCGGCGTCGCAACCAAGAGGCTGCGTATGGTGCGCGAGGCTGGGCTCGAATGTGTGCAGATTTTCGAGCCGCCAATTCCACTGGACGGCACGCTACGGCTGCTTGCCAAGCTTGGAATCCCGGCAACACGAGAGAATTATTTGCTACTGACGTTTGTGGGGAATCCGCCCGAGGAGCCGCTGGACGGGGAAATCGAAGCGCAGTTGCCAATAGAGCTACAATTGACGGATATCAACAACGCGCCTTCCGCCCGGGAGTGCGATGAGCCGTCCTACACCACGCCCAGGGGATTCCCCATTTGCGCCCGCTGCGGCAAGTCAACACGCAACATCAACGCCATCGTATGCGCGCCCTGCAGAAATCGTACCCGCCTGGTGCTAACTAAGGGTGATCGCAGATGGTTGCGGGAACTGGGAATCGCCCGATGAATTCACAGAACCGTTACCGCCGCGCGAACGGGACCTTGCGCGCCTGGTTTGCTAGCAGAGAAGAGGCCGAGGCATTCGCGGCTGATCCCGCAAACTGGCCAACGTATCTCGGGGATATTGCGGTGCTTTGTTTGAAACCCGGCTGTGATGGCTGGCACCTTTCTCAACCGGACTGGCCCGATGCTCAGGCCGCAGCGTACGTGGTGATTAACTGAATGAAGGGAACAATCAAGCAAATGCTGCAGCAAACGACGCAGTTACTGCAAAAACTCAGCCCGGCACAGCAGGAACAGACGCGGGAGGCGATCTACGAGTCGGTGATGGTTTTGCCGTACACTCGGATTAGACCGCCAAGTCCCGATAAGTCTCAGGACTTGAGAAGGCCAAGCTCAAGGTGTTCGGTTACCTCTGTCAACGAACTGAACATCTCATTCGCTATTTGCTTGGCATTCTCAGACGGTATTTGCAGGTCAGGTACCATATACACTTGCATCCCGGCCTGATGGGCTGCGATCACACCCGGTTCGGCATCTTCAAGCACCAGACACGCAGATGGGTCGGAGCCGAGTCGCCGTGCTGCCAACAGAAACAAGTCAGGCGCAGGCTTTCCGTTTGTCACTTCGTCTCCGGTGGCAATTACGGTAAATCGACGCAGCAGCCCTGTTGCGTCCAGTGTGGGCACTGCTATTTTCCGTCGGGTTGAAGTCGCAATGGCCTTTGAGACACGGCGCGAATCGAGAAGGTCCAAGAGTTCATCAAGCCCATTGTTTTTGGGAACTGAAGTTCCTTCAAATTCAGCCTCAAGTGACTGGCACCTTTGTTGGAAAAGACTCATAGGGAATTCAGGACCAAATTCGTTTAATAATATTTGTTCACCGTCAGCAGCATTCCGGCCCATTAGTTGTGAGTGAATTGCGTCTGACAATGTGTAACCAAACTCAACAGCTGCCGTTTGGCACACCGCGCGGTACAGTCGTTCGGTGTCCAGCATCAGGCCATCCATGTCGAAGATTACGGAGCAGATTTGCATTTTGCACCTTTTGGATGAGGCCATTGTAGATTAATTCATCACCGCGGCGTGGGGTCGAGCTGGGAGAAATTGTTCGGAGCAAGTCACATGAGACCAAGTGATTGGAATATGGGAGACCGCCATTCCCAGTTGACGATAAGACATGCTGGTTCAACCGGTCGATGCAACACCCTTCCAGCCAGTTGATCCTATAATACTTTCTAGAAGAAGCGATCCCTTGGGACTGTACGCCATTAGACCTAAACAGAGCTGCGTTTTCTTTGAATCTGCTTTTGCGAACGAATTAAACCCTTGAGACTCCTGAAGATGGACTTCGAGCTAGGTGTTGCGTCGACCCATTGAGACCACCCCGTTTCTCGGGAGATATCTCACTCCAGACAGACACTCGATGTATTGGTCAGGTGTCCAGTAAGCGAAAAGTATGGCGCCATTCGCACCCACGTGCGAGGAACTCCGGGTTAAGGGCATTTCGCTGGAACAGGCACCCGACGAGTACATTGTTAACTATGGCCACGGCAAACCAGCGACCGAATACCGCAGTCCTGATATGTACGACGCAATCGAGCTCGGCTTGATGCTGTCCGCAACAAGAGTGATCGCGCTGACGCCCTTGGGTCTGACAGTTTCAGCGGGCGCTTCGAGGCGTGGGAAAATCTACAGGCACAATCGGAAGGTTGCAGCCAAGCGGAGCAAGACTACATAGTGCTGATCGGAATCTTCCAGTCCGGCAGTCTGTCCTCAAAATATTTCCGAGTAGCCGCATATCTCTCGATCAATTTTGCGTTTCCTTTTGAGCGCGACTCCAGATGTTGGTCCAGAACAAATTGATATGCGGGTTCCACGAGAATCTTGGCTTCGTTTTGTTTGCAGAACTTGCGTACCAACGGCCCCAGATAATCCAAAAGTCTTTTTCCGTCCGCGTCGACGGTGGTTAAATCCATGACCTGTTGGATCAAATTCTCCATCGCTACAAGCGGCTTCTCCATGTTTCTGCAAGCCGCCACGCCATCCGATAGATACTTCCACAATTCGTCGCCAATTAATATTCGCGGAGACTCAGCATCCCGGCATTCCAGCAAATATGCCCGTTCCAATGCTGTCCCGTAAATTTCATGCGGGCCGAGTTCGGTTGCGAGACCGACGTCGATTCCGCCGCGCAATGCATGTCTTCCGGTAAGCGAAGTTAGCATTACGATGGACGATGCATACAAAGCGGAAAATATCTTAACTATCGGCGTGCAATGCCCGTCGTTGTTCCGCAGTGGCACAGACGTGACGAACGAATCGGAAAATCCAATGAATTCCGGCTTGAACCCACCTTCAGGAAAATTCTTAAAGCCAGCTTCGAACGAATCGAACTGTTTTGTGAAGCGTTCCCGTAAATAAAGAACAAACCCGGCTGTGTCTCCCAATACCACCTCGACTTTCTTATGCTCTTCAGGCGTTTTAGGAAGCTTTAATTCACGGAATTTCTCGCGCTGACCAAGCACATCGAGAAAGGCAACGAGATGCCAACCTAACGTAAAGTTGTTTGGCTGCATAGGTGTTCGGGATTGTTGCCGAAAGACTGATCAAAAGAAACAGAAATGTTGAGAGTTGTTCGTATAACCAACTGCCACGAGGTTGGAAAGTGAATCCCGAATTGACCGTTGCAAAAAAATGCGAACTGTCCGCACACGAAAAGCGCCAAGCCAAGTTTCTCGCTCTTTACATCGCCTCTTGGGATAAGAAGCGAACAACATCTTCATGTGGTACCTGCGGAGGGCTGCCCTTCGCAGTCCACAACCTAATCGCACTGCCAACCTGCCATGATCTCGCTTGCCCTGGATCGTCCTCAAATCCGGCGCGCGGAGAAGTGTCTCTTGACAGAGCCGACGTCTTTATAGACGGAATGCGGTTTTTCGAGGCATTTCCGAAGACCGCGCCGCGTTACTGCCGAGGTTTATGAAGAACGAGGACCAAACCGATTACCAGTAGGAGGACTGGGACTAATACGGCCACCTTTTCCCAGCTATAAGCGGTGATGAACGCACTGCGGTAGAGAGACAGCAGCACTTCAAGGATACCCGCAATAGCAAGCATGAGGCCGAACCCTAGACCGATTAGCAGAAATCCAGTCTCTCTTAGTCACAGGCTTCCCCTCATTCTAAGGGTAGGATTTGTCTGAGTTATTAGACACCAAGAAGATCACATAGTGCCAAGTCCTGGGAAGTCGTGCCGATTCAACCGGTCGATGCAACACCATCTAGTTTGTTCATCCGACAATACTTCCAGAATGAATTGACCCTTCGGGGTTGTACGTAATTAGCCCTAAACAGGGATGCTTTTTCTTTGAATTAGCTTTAAGGACCATAAAACCCTTTAAACTCTAGCAAAAGGGACTGCGAGCCAAGTGTTGCGTCGACCCTTTGAGATCACCCGTCTTATCGTCATGTGGGAATTGCCAGTATCCCATTTGATGATTACACTAAGCGTATAATTTCCGTTTTACCCCCTCCATATAAGATTAATAAGTCTTAAAACCCGACAAAAGCGGGCGTACCTCTGTCGGATGATTAAAATTAAAACGGCAACCATGTAGGGAGGCTACGCAGCCGCTGGTGACCACGCCGGGGGCTTTCGCGGCTCAGCCGAATCGTCATGGGACCCCTGTTTTTTCTGGCGATGCCCGAACTAACTGTATGGCTCGTACTACTCGCAAATCGGTGCTTGACAAACACACCATTATGAATATAAATATGCGTTAGGAGAATCGCCAATGAAACGCTACGCCAAACCGATGACGTTCCTCACGCCGAGCGAACTGCTTGCCTTGCTGAAAGCCGCTCGTGAACATTCAACCCGTGCATGGGCTTCTATCCTGCTCGCTTACAAACACGGTCTACGCTGTTCTGAGGTGTGCGACTTGCGGCTCGATGACCTTGATCTGAAGTCGAATCAAATCACGGTGCGTCGTCTGAAAGGCTCGATGACGAACGTCCAGAACCTCGAAAAGGTTCAGGGTCAGCCGCTACTCGATGAACCCAAAGCGGTCAGGGCATGGCTGACAGAACGGAAAGACCCAAGTCCCTACTTGTTCACTTCACAAAAGGGTGGGCTGCTCGATAGGTCAGCGTTTTTTCGGCTGTTCCAATCGGTAGCCGAAGCCGCTGGATTGCCAAAAGGAAAGCGTAATCCACATCTCGTGAAACACAGCATCGCAAGTCACATGGTTGCCGCAGGGACTAATCTGGCGTTCATTCGTCAATCACTCGGTCATATGTCGGCTTCGTCTACCGCTCGCTATTGCCACGTCACGGACGAACAAGCAGCCACGGAAGCCCGCAAAGCACTCTCAACCACATTCTAAGTTTGCCGAAGAAAACGCATCAGTCTCCGGCATAGTGGTGCGTTTTTCCGCCCTACGTGTTCGATAAGCCCTTTGAATCCCATTACCCCAAAATCTAAAAATCAAGCGTAATGGTGCGTTATGGCTTCGATAGTCGCCTGTATGAAGACACTCTTGGATCTTGCCTGGCGGCAAAAGTTTGAGAGTGTAGCTGCCATCTTCGAAAAAACTGGCCCTCTCCTAAAAGTCCTTCCAAATTGCAGACTTCTTAAACAGAAAGTCGCCCTTGCTGCGATTTTCGGTGGCACGTTTCGTGCAAATTCGTGCCGCCGCAAGCCTGGAAATGTCGTTACCCACCTGTAATGGAATTTAAGCGCGAAGTAAGTGCAGCTGTAAGGGCACTGTCAGTGGTCTGCAAACGGCAGGTAAGTTGATGAATAAAAGCAAGTTATCGTATCCAAAATAGGGTGGTGAGTTTTTTCCCTATACTTAATCTCAAATGACGAAAGAATGAAAATGGTGCGGTTTGCCAGGCTACACCGCCGAAAATTGTGCAAAAATTACATCTTGCGGGAGTTTGCGGAGACCTTCAAGCCACTCTCTCGTTATTCATAACTCATACAATTCTTCAATCTATTTTCCACGTGTATTGCACCCCACTAATTTAGACAGTCAGGGCCTCGGTTTTTAGTACAGCTGCGAAACTCAAAAACGCTTCGTGCGGAGTGCGATTTTGGACTCCGCAGTGAGGCCGATCGTGATTGTACTCCCGTATCCAGCGACCGATCGACTCCCGCGCTTCCTGCACGCTTCGATATTCCGCCGTCCACACTTCCTCTTCTTTCAAACTTCGATGGAACCGTTCGATGTAGCTGTTGCCCTCCGGGTGATGATAGGCCGTCCGCCGATGGGTGATGCTCAGCCGGTTGAGCGTCTGGATGAACCGCGACGAAGTGAACTGCGTGCCATTGTCGGTTGTCAGCGTCACACTGGCCTGGCGGCTGCCCTCGGGCAGCCGCGTGAGCACTGCTTGCTCCACCGCTGCCAGCGCGTCTTCGGTCCGGCAGCGATGCGAGAGATTCCATCCCACGATTTCCCGCGTGCAGCAGTCGATCACACACACCAGATACGCCCAGCCCACTGCCGGCCCCGCCCAGATCTTCGTCATGTCCGTCTGCCAGATTTGATTCGGTCCGGCGGCTTCCACGCGGCCCCACTCTTTCTTGCGTCGTGCTCGCAGACGACGTGAGCGCACCAACAACCCACGTTCCCGCATCACCCGCAACACTCGCTTGCGATTCACGGCCAGCCCTTTCTTCCGCCGCAGCCACCACGCCACGCGCCGATAGCCGTATGCCAGCTTCTCTCCGCACGCCACGACGATCTGCTCATCGTAAGTTCGGTCGGCCCGGCTGCCTCGTGGCTTTTTCCGGTAATACAGGCTCGACCGGCTAATGGCTAAGGTCGCCGCTACCAACGTGGCCGTGTAGCCCTGCGTTACCATCTCTCGCGCCTGGGAGTGAACCGCACCACAGCTCACTCCCCCACGACGTTTTTTAGGATTTCAATCTCCAGCGCCTTTCGCCCCAGCGTTCGTTCCAACTGCCGGATGCGATGGTCCTTCTCGGTTTCCGCCGCGGCAGCGCTTCTCCCCCCAAGCGCTGCCTTCGCTCCCTGTTCCGCTTCATCCTTCCAGCGATAGAACAGATTCGGAGCGATCCCGTGACGCCGACACGTCTCCGAGACGTTTCCGCTCTTGATGCCTTCCTGCACGATCTGCCACTTCTCTTCCGGGGATCGATTTACGCGTGGTTTCCTGCCCATCTTGCCTCCTGGTTGGAGGCCCTGATTCTACCTAATTGAAGTGTCCAGTTTTAGCGGGGTGCAATACACTACCGAGAATGAAGCCCTCGATGGTCATCCTGAGTGTTCCCCATTCGACCGTTCCCCGTATTAGTACCTTACGGGGGAACAGTCAGAAAGTATTGGCACCGTTCCCCGCCCGTTCCCGCCCTTTGGGAACAGTCCATCTCCATGTCTATCTATGATGTCGCCGCTGCTGAACCTGAGTCTTCCTCAACCGTTCCTGCCTCGGGGAACAGAGATTCGCCATTTGACCGATCCCGACCTCGGGGAACACTCGTCTTTAGGTCATAATGCTTTGCCTTTCGGACGCCTATAGTCACGACCAATTCCCCGTTCTCTTCCCCCGCCTTGAGAATAGCGTTCACGCGGTCGTGATTAACTCGAACCCCTCCCATGATAGCTCGTGTGTTCGATTGCGGGTTCTTCTCGATGAACTCGTAAACAAGTTCCTTGTCGGTTTTCACAGGGTCGCCGTCCAGCACGAACTTGCCCATGGTCTTCATATGCGGAAAGGCAATCAGTTTCAGGGTCGGCGGTACCGCTCCACGGGATGGCAGTCCTACCATGGTGACCTTGCGAATACCGTTCGGCTCGGGCTTCTGAGCAACTACAGCGATCAGGAAATCGACGTTTGCACCGATGGCAAAACTGTCAGCGTATCGTGCAGCTTCGTCTCGGGTAGCATGGTGGATGAGAATTACGGTCGCACCCGCCGTGGTCAGTCTTTGGAGTTTCGCCATAATCGGCTCCATGTTAAAACTCGCCCACGAACTGCCGCCGCTAGTGTTGAATTTGTGCAGCGAGTCGATGATTATCAGCGGCTTCATCTCCTCGCATATTTTCAGCAAGGATGGGTCATCCAGTGTGGGGATGCCCGTTTCCAAGGTGCGGAAGTGAATCGGCTGCTCTCCGAGGTTCCGCATCCATACCAAGTATTCGCCGACAACGCCGTGCTCGGCGTCGATGTAAAGCACTGGCATCTTCTGCGTAACGTAGGTATCGAGGAAGCGAACACCGTTCGCAACGCACTTGCCTGCGTAGAGAGCGATCAAACTCTTGCAACTTTTCTCCTGGCCGAACACCATGGTGATGCGCCTGAGAGGAACTATCTGGTTGATGGCGTACTTCAAACTCATGCCTTGTTGATTCACGATTTCATCCTCTACAAGCAAGTCGTCCCATCCGAAAACCTTGCGTGTGGTGCAGGCTTGGCGCAGGATGGCTCGGAGTTGATAGTCGAGGTCGAGCGAATTTTCTTCGAAGAGGACGCCGATATCTTTCACCTGCAATCGGACTCGAACTACTTTTTCCGCAGGCAACTGCTTCCCAATCCTCTCCATCGCTTCGATGCCGTGAATGTCTTGGTCACCGATTAGGTAGACCCGCGTGTACTTCGAGAGCAGGGCGATGTCTGCTTTCGACAGTTTGGATTGTGCTGATAGAATCCCCGTGGCATTAAAGCCGTGAGACATTGCGATAGCGACATCCTTGTCGCCTTCGAAAATCAGAACTTCATCCGAGAGTGGGTCGAGATGAGCCGCTGCGAATAAGCCGTCAATCGAACTGCCATCCTCTTGAGTGAAGTCTTTCACAGGCACTGCTCGTGCTTTCATTCCGATAAGCGTCTTGCCTGAGTGGTCGTAATGTGGTGTGACAACTGCGGCACTATGCCCGACCTTCTTAAAGTCGCATTCGGATGCCCCAAGTTTCAGTCGGTCGGCAACCTCAGTGGATATTCCGCATTTCTTCATCCACGCCTGAGCATCGGGACTTGTGGCGAGCTTGTTGTGCATCGAATCAACGAGAGCCTGATTCGCCTTGAAATTTTCCTTCGGCTTCAGTTCAACCGTTCTACCCGTAGTCTTTGCAACGATAACCCCCCAAACTTGTTCTTGGTCGCAACCACTGCGGCAATGTGCGACAGGCTTTCCGTTCTTCCCTTGACTGATAATCAGCGAGTGATTCGCATCGCCGTTTGGGTGATTCTCTGGGAATACGCAACGTGCGAGCCATCCCTCGCGATCCTTCTTAGCGTCGAGTGCCTCTATGATTGCGTCGAGCATGATTTCATTCTTCGTCATTGCCGTCCCACCTTTTCGCCACCATGGACATTCATGCCGAACGTCGCTTCCGCTGCACCAGCTTGTTCTGTGGCAGACCTACAAGCCACTCCATGACTTCGACATCGAAAAACCTCAAATATTTGCCCACCCTTCGGCATGGCAGCGGAGGAGTTGAGTTCGATCGACTGCGAGTCTTTTCGTAGACGCTCGACCTCGGAATTTGCAACAGGTCAGCGACCTGCTGGACTGTCAGAATTTTAGGTGCCTGCCCTGTGACTGGGTCTGGTGCTAGCTGGGCGTTGCGTTTCATCGTCTATCCCTCGGTGTCATTCAACATCGCTATAATACTGCTGGACTCTTTCGCAGTCATATAGTATATTCTAAGTGTCTGCGAACCCTTTCGACGATGAGAACTCAGGCGAGTTGGGAAGAGCAACAACAAGCAATGGACGCCGCAAGGGTGTTGGCGGAGTTCGCCAATTTGGAACCCGATGGCGTCGAGAATTTCAGGGCGGCGCATTCTGATTTTGTGCCGCAAGCGTGGTGGGACTACCGTCCAACTGCTCCGAATGGCGCTCCATCGCCCCAAAAACAGTGGCAGATGACCCAAGGTCTTGTACGAGATGCGTGGTTGTTTGAATTTCAATTGGAGTGGCCCCGCTACGTTCATCTCCTCACATCTGTTTTCGACCCGAACGAGCCTGAACCCCCACTTTTTGAAAGACACCACCGACCGCCCTTTGTAGCGGGGTTGGACCTTGCATTCCAAAATAGCCAAGAGTCTCCGTATCATCTCGCCGTCACATGGTTGGGCGGCCAAGGGTGGCGGGCTAAAATGTGTTTGATGTGTGGAAAGCGATTCGTAGCAGAACACTCGAAAACGAAATTTTGCAGTTATGGTGCACCAGCGAACGACGATTGGACCGAGACCTGCTTCTGGCTTCATCGCCAGACATATAAGAAGGAACACTGGAGTGAAAATAGCGACCGCATCAACAAACGACGCCGACGGAAATATCGCCTAGAAAAGAACAGAAAGAGTAGTCCAAGACTGCCGGGTTCTCGACGCAAGAAAGCGAGCCGATGATGCAGAAGGGAAAAATCTATAAGAAAAATAATTCGTGGTGGTTCCGATGTATGACCCCCATTGTTGTCGGCGGTCGGAAGCAGTGGAAAGATAGATACGAAAAGTTGGCTCCCGCAAACCAGTTCGCATCGGCCAAGCAAATACAAAAAGAATTTGGAAGCCGCATTCGTGAATTGCTCGGTGAAACCGCGTCGATTACGACAGACACGATGCAGCCCATCAATAATTTTATAGAGAACGTATATTTTCCAGGCAAAGCAAGCGTGTTGCGACCTTCGACACTGGCCGGATACAAGGATTTTTACAAACGCCATTTGAGACCGGCATTCCAGAATCGGCGCATGTATGAAATGAAGTTGCCGATTGCACAACAGATGATTAATAACATTGCTCGGGAGAGTCCGACCGTCTCCGCTGGACTCTTGAAGCATTTGAAATGGCTTGGCGTTGCCATCTTCGATTACGCCGCGCAACAAGGTGCGTTCAATCCAGAAAGTAAGAATCCATTCTCAGATATCGCCATTCCCCGAACGCAACACATTCCCAGGCCCTCGCGATACGCTACGCTCGATGATGTAGTCGCTATGATTAACGCACTAGATGAGCCTGCTGGAACAATCGTAGCTTTGGCTGCGTTCACTGGTCTGCGAAAATCCGAAATTCAAGGTTTGCGATGGGAAGATTTGAGGGGTGACGAACTGTATGTGCAACGGTCGGCTTGGAGACCCACGCATGTCATTGAGGAAACAAAGACTCAGGCATCCCGAGCACCTGTGCCCATCATTCCGATTTTGGCAAAGTACCTTGAAGCCCATCGTGACGGATATCCTTCCGATGGATTTATTTTTACGGGAGGCAAGATGGGACGCCCACTCGACTTGCGAAACTTGGCAAAACGTGTGATCCGGCCCGCATTGAGGGAGAACAATATACCGTGGTGCGGATGGCACGGGTTCAGAAGAGGGCTGGCAACAACACTTTATAAACTGGGCGTAGACGGGAAGACTCGGCAATCAATCCTCCGACACGCCAACATCTCAATCACGGAGAACATCTATACACAGCCCGTTTCGGAAGTATCAAAAGCAGCTATGACGAAAGTTGAGAAAGCCTTCGGTGCCAAGCTGAAAGTTGCTCGCAAAAAAGCACGGATTCGCCAAGAGAGGGCATTGGAGAAGCGGGGATGAAGCCGGTGTTTTACGTACTTTTGTACGTACTCAGCGCCCTTTCTTCATTCTCTGAATCATGATATAACCCTATAAACATTGGTTAAAAGTATGGTGGACGTGACAGGGTTCGAACCTGCGACCCCCTGCTTGCAAAGCAGGTGCTCTCCCAGCTGAGCTACACGCCCACGGCAGTGTTCTCCCATTCTACGGCATTTTCGAAACCGGTGCATCTTTGGTTCCGCTGTTCGGTTCTGCCGGAGCGTGCCGGTGAAATGCCGGAGTTTGAAGTGCGCCCGGAAACCTCGTCCTCCGTAGGCGCATCGAAAATATACAATGCGCCTTGCGGAGGTGTTGTCATGAGAACTTGGCTGCGGATCTTTGGAATTGTTGTTGCCGGGTTTCTGCTATTTTCCGAACCTGCATTCGCGCACCACGTCTGGCATGGATATGACATGAAGAATGTCACCACACTGAAAGGAACCGTGACGGAATTCGACTGGGGCAATCCGCATGTGTGGATCAGCTTTGATGTGAAGAACGACAAAGACGCCACCGAAAAATGGCATGCCGGGGGACCCAGTCCCATCCGCATGGCCAAAACCGGCTGGGACAAGGACACCCTCAAGCCCGGAGATCAAATTACCGCCATCGGTCATCGCATCAAGGATGGGACGTTTAGTCTGCGCCTGGAGCAGGTCGTGGTGCCCGATGGCCGGGCGTTGATTTGCTATGGCAAGCGCTGATTCCTAGCATTTGCCGGGGATAGAAATTGCCCACCTTCCGAGGAGAAGGCTTCGCAGGGCTTGGCGTTTTGATGTGGAGCCGGATCCTTCCCGCAGAGCCTTCAGAGTCGAAAATAACAGAATCCAAGCCTTGCAGATCCAAACGCTCAGTCCGGACGTTCCCGGACGCGAAGCGCCTTACGAGGACGAGCAAGGAAGTAGAAAAAAAGCAACGAGGGGAACCTGGCGATTCCCCTCGTTGCTTTTTCTTTCTTGTGCGTGAGCGGTCTGTTGGACATTAGCCCGTAGCTCACGCAACGCACCGCGTGCGCGGTGTGATCGAACATGGAGGTGTCAACGGCTTGTTTTCAGTCTGGTGGAATATTTCTCCTTTCCATGACTTTCAAGCTTTAATCCTTTTTACTCCCAAGGAGGGCCAAAAGATGTGACCGGCGGCATAGTGCAATGTGATGGCGGGCACAAATGTTCTGCAGAACCCAGCGCGGTATATGCCAAGTTCGTCAGTGTCCGCGCTCGACCCGCCAAGCACGGACCGTTCCAGCAGTTCTACTCCGCTTGAATGACTGGAGCCGGCAGGCGACCGATGGCGCCGGGTGCGACGTGATAGAGATCACTCACGAGTGTGTCAAAAGATACAGCAGGATTCGATCAACAAGCTAGGCTGTATATGCGGAAATACACACCTCCAGGAGGCTACCATGAAACGATTAGTCCTGTGTGCGGCCAGCCTGGCATTATTCATGGGCGCAATGCTGCCAGTACGGGCGGATGATCTGATGCAAGCGGCTCAACGAACCTTCAAACCGATCCCGTCAGCAGTCCCCGCCGTGAAGGGCAATGCCGTCACCCGTGAAAAAGTTGAACTTGGCAAAATGCTGTTCTTCGATCCGCGTTTGTCGGCCAGCCAGATTATCAGTTGCAACACATGCCATAACCTGGGCACTGGCGGCGTGGATGCCGGACCCACATCCATCGGTCACGCCTGGCAAAAAGGACCGCGCCGGGCCCCCACGGTCTTCAATGCCGTCTTCAATATTGCTCAGTTCTGGGACGGCAGAGCGGAGGATTTGAAAGCGCAGGCCAAGGGCCCGCTGCAGGCGAGCGTTGAAATGAACGCCACTCCCGCGCTGGTCGAGAAGACGTTGAGTTCCATGCCAGGCTATGTCGAACAGTTCAAGAAAGCCTTTCCGCAGGAGGCTTCCCCGGTTACCTTCGACAACACCGCCAAGGCTCTCGAAGCATTTGAGGCGACGTTGATTACTCCCGGATCCCACTTTGATCAGTTTCTCGAAGGCGACGCCAATGCTTTGAACGCGCAGGAAAGGGAGGGCCTGAAACTCTTCATGGATAAAGGCTGTGCGATCTGCCACAACGGAATCAACGTGGGCGGCATGGCGTATTTCCCCTTTGGCGTGGTTGAAAAGCCCGGCGCGGACATTTTGCCGCCGAACGACAAGGGCCGCTTCGCCGTAACCAAAACGGCCAGCGATGAGTATGTTTTCCGCGCGGGCCCGCTGCGCAATGTGGCGTTGAGAGCGCCCTACTTTCATTCCGGCCAGGTTTGGAGCCTGAAGCAGGCGGTGGCCATCATGGGCGCCAGCCAACTCGGGCAGAAACTGACCGATGACGAAGAAAACGCTGTCGTCGCGTTCCTGAATACGCTCACGGGCGTGCAACCCAGGATTGAGTTGCCGATCCTGCCGCCCCGAACCGATGCGACGCCGCTACCGAAGCAGTGAACGATGATCCTGCTGAGGGTTAATCGACTACTCTCGTCGATTCGCAGGGGATTGCAGGGGGGGGATTGCAGAACTATTGTTTGGCCAATGTGCAAACGCCAAGCGAGCGCCGAATTGCCCTGGCGGTCTGGCCCCCTGGTATTGCGGTGCTGGGTAGGAAAATGCATCCCGAAAAATGAAGTTCACGAAACAGAATTTTCGGAAACAGGGACTTCGGGACTGTCTATTTCGTGACCGTTCATGAGCGGGAGCCCATCGCGCCGAGATCACAAGCCCCGTGCGGACTTGTACCAATCGAGGATCTTTCCTCCGGTGGTGAACATCACACCCTTCCTGGCGCTCAGATCGTCCAGGCATTTCTCAAAATACCCGATGCGATGCGGCACGCCGTGCAGGTAGGGGTGGCAGGCCAGGCTCAACACGCGCGCCTGCTCAGGACCTTCGGAAAGATAGCGGTCGCATGTGGCTATGGCCCGATCGTAAAGTTCGGACGAGCGATGTTTCTCGAGCGACATCAGCACGACATCGTTGACCTCCACTGAATAGGGGACGCTGTACAGCGGCCCTTCTTTGGTCTTTATGACGGTGGGCTGATCGTCCAGCACCCAATCGACCGTGTATTCGACGCCCGCTTTCACCAGCAGTTCGGGCGTGTTGTGAGTCTCGGTGAGGCCCGGCCCCATCCAGCCGCGGGGCTTCGCGCCGGTGAACTTCTCAATCAATTCGACGCAGCGGAAAATGGCTTCTTCCTCGTTCGGCATGGCGTGCATGGGTTTTTGAATGATGTTATGCCCCATGAATTCCCAGCCCGCTTCGAGCGCAGCCTCGCAAACGCGCGGATAGCGCTCGATCACCGAGCCGTTGATGCAAAACACGGCTTTCATGCCGCGTTGGTCCAGCGCCGCTTTCATCCGCCAGATACCGATGCGGGCGCCGTACTCCGCCCAACTCCAGTTCGGCACATCGGGAATGAAGAGCGTCCCCTGGGGAGGCGTCAAAATGGTGCGCGGCAAAGCCCCTTCCGGGTCCCACACCTCGAAAGTCACCAACGGCCAGACCGCCACGGTCTTGTTGTCCGGAAGACGCAACGGCTTGCGGTCGACAATCGCGCTGTACTCTACCCGGTCCCAAAGTTTCATCGTTCGCTCCTGTGCAGGTGGTAATCCGGCCTACTTATCCAGCGTGTTATCCAGCGTGCTGATTCAGAGTTCTATTCCAAAATGACCAGATGGATCGAAATGCAAGCGGGCGCATTCATCTTTGTGCTGCGCCGTCCGTATGGACATATCGCAAAAGTTTTTTGCGACTCTAACGGTGTAGCACAGGATCACGCCTGCCGAAAGCGCCGAGTGCAAATTTTCAATTCGCTATACAAGCCTGAATACGCGCAGGCACGCATCGTGGCATCGGCCAGCCCGGCGACTTGAATTATCTGCTGCCCTGCAAGGTCCGGAAAAACATTTTCCGGAAACTGGGGTATGCTTGCTGTCTGGTGTCCGCGATTCGCCTTTAGAATTCAGCGGACTTGAGCTGGGAACAATCAGGAGGCGGCAATGGGCAAGCGAGGTAACCGCGACAGCAGGGGACGAGAGCCAAAGAAACCCAAGAAGGCCAAGGAAGCGCCCGCGCCGCCGGGAAGACGGAACTCGGCATGGACTCCCGCGAAACCCGCAAACCCAAGTACGCCGTGAGGGTGCCTGCCCCGGTCAGGGAGCCCCGGCGCACTCGGAGGGTCGGCAGCCGGTCGACGTGCGACCGGCGCGGCTTCACGGCAGCAGTGATGCCGCGTGATTCCGCTATTGCCCTTCGATGTTCACCGCATAGTAGGCAACCGTTTTTGTGGAAAGTTGTTTCCACCAATGCGGCGTCCTGGCCGGAATGGTGATGACGTCGCCTTTGCTCAGTTGGTAGGTTGTGCCGCCTTCAATCGCTTTCGCGCGCATCTGACCGGGCGCGGTTCGCCGGGTGCCAACCATGTTCCCTCCCGTCACGAATGTCGCTTCTCCTTCGACCATGATAAAGATGTGGTTGGTATGGTCGTGGTATTCGACTTCGCCCGCACCCCGCCGGTTTGCCAGGACCACCAGGCCGGGGTCGTTCACGATGGCCCCGCCTTTTTCCATTGTGGCGGCAACCTTTTCGTGGCTGATGTACTGAACCCTTGCCGGGACGCCCCCACCGGAGGAGTCCGCGGGAGGCGCGAGAAATGCAATCATCGTGAATAATGCCGCCGTCGCCAGTAAAAAAGCCTTCATTCTATTTTCCTCTTCTCAACGCGGATAGTGTGACCTGAACTGTTCTACTGGATTTCTCAACCGACCGGCAACATACACCCGGCGATCCATGGCTGCAACTGTCCCATTCGGCTTGCGGCGAATCAGAAGGATCAGTCTTTACGCAGGAGCGTGGTACACTCCACCGGGAATAGCGGAAAACATCTTACTTTTATAAAAGGAGAAATCCATATGACTTACTATGGAGGCCCGCAGCTGGCCGCAAGTTTTCGCACGGTCCGGAAGAACACGATTACGATCGCTCAGGAAATCCCCGAGGAAAAATACGGCTTTCGGGCGTCCCCGGACACGCGCAGCGTCGCGGAATTGCTTTCGCACATTGCGTTGGGCTACACGTTCCAGTACCAGGTGCACGCGAAAGAGAAACGGACCACGCTGGTGGGGTTTGACTTTCCCGCCTTGATGCAGCGTTTGTCTGCGGAAGAAAAAACGCCACGCACGAAGGAGCAGACGATTGAGCTGCTGCGCGCAAATGGCGAGACCTGGGCCACGTGGGTGGAAGGACTCCCCGAAAGCTTCCTGGCCGAATCGGTGGCGATGCCGCCGGGAGCGAATCCGGCCACCCGAACGCGTTTCGACATGATTCTCTCCGTGAAAGAACACGAGATGCACCATCGCGGCCAGTTGATGCTGATGGAGCGCATGCTGGGCATCGTTCCCCACCTCACCCGCCATATGCAGGAACGATTTGCCGCCGCAGCCGCCGCCAAGAAATAACCGGGCGGTACCAGCACGCAATGCGTTCATCTTGAGCGGAATGCCATGCGGGAAAAAATGGAAAAGGCCCGGCGAAGAAATTCGGCGGGTCCTTCCTGTTTTCGCGTTAAAAAAGCGTTTTGCGTTCCGGCTTTTATACTTTTTCCGGGGCATGCACGGAAAGGTGGCGGTAGGAACGATGTAGGTAGAGCAGCGCTGCAGGCTGGTGCGAGATGCGCACGCCTTCCACCCCGCCAAAAATGACCCAATGGGTTCCCATTTCCTTGAGATCCACGATGCGGCAGTCGAACGCGGCGAGCGCGTCCTTGGCCTGGGGTGAGCCCAGCGCGGATTTTTCCCATGCGGGTGCGGAAAATCGCTCCCGCATCGGCGTCCCGGAGCGATGTGCGAACAGTTCCGAGAGCCACTGCTGACTGGCGGAAAGCGTGTTGAGGCAGAAAATCCCGTTGCGCTGAAAAATCGTGTGCAACCGGCTGGCGCGGTTCAGGCAAACCAGCAGCGTCGGCGGATCGTCGGTTACCGAGCAGGCGGCGGACGCGGTGAAGCCGGTGGGCCCGGCGGGTCCATCGGTGGTCGCGATGTGCACGGCGGCGGCAAACCGCGCCATCCCATCGCGATAGAGTTGTTGAGAAACCATCGGGTTCGCTCCCTCTTGCCCGGCGGCGGACAGATCGAAACGCCGCGTACCGTATTCCCGTGAAAAGACTCTCATAAATATGTTTTGTTTCCCAGTGCGGAAAGGAATTTCAGCGAAGCCGTGTCCGCGATCCCGCGGCAGGCGGGATGATCTTGCATCGCGAAAATCGGGTCTCTAGTGTTGATGGGCGCGTCAGGCCGGCAGCAATTTACCGGGGATCATGGTGTGCGTTCGTGTTTCGTCCAGCACATGGCGCACTTTGGCTGTGAGACCTGTCCGCGTGAAGGGCTTCTGAATGAAGTTGAGAGCTGCCTGGGATGCCTGGTCGTACAAAACCGTGTCGTCGGTATAGCCCGACATGAAAAGCATCTTGGCCTCAGGCCGATTCACCTGCAGGCGCTCTGCGAAAATACGGCCGCTCATGCCCGGAAGCACGACGTCGGTCAGGACCAAATGAATGGGACCCGAATAATCAGCGGCAACACGCATGGCGACCGTCGCATCCGCCGCCTCCAGCACTCTGTACCCGCTATTTTCCAGGAATTGGCGCACAACGTCGCGAAGATCGCTGGAATCCTCCACGACCAGAATTGTTTCGGATCCCCGGGAGATTTGAGCGGAGGGCGCATAGGCTTTAGTTACCTGTTCCTTCACCCGCGGGAACTTGATCTCGAAAGTTGTTCCCTGGCCCGGCTCGCTCTGCACGGAGATTTGGGCATCGCTTTGGTTGACAATGCCATAAACGGTGGCCAGACCGAGTCCTGTCCCCATGCCCAACCCCTTGGTGGAGAAAAAAGGCTCAAAAATGTGCGATAGCGTTTCTTTATCCATCCCGATGCCGGTATCGCTTGCCCGCAGGACGACGTAATCGCCCGGCCGTTGGGGCGGACCGTCCGGAACAGCCGTGTTTTCCACTTCCAAATTCAACGTCTCGATCACAAGTTTTCCGCCGCCGGGCATTGCGTCGCGCGAATTCACGGCCAGATTTAAAATGACCTGAACGAGCTGGTTCGGATCGGCTTTGATTCGCCCCAGACCGGGACCAAGATGCGTGGCCAGCGCGATATTTTCACCGATTAAACGGCCCACCATCTCCTGCGTATCCGCCAAGATTCCATTGAGATCCACAACCCTGGGCTCCAGGACCTGCTGCCGTGTAAAGGCCAGAAGCTGCCGGGTAAGGGCGGCGCCATTGTGCGCGGCCTTGCTGATCTCGCCGAGCCCCTTATGAATCGGGCCATTGCCATCCACCTGGCTGGACAAGATTTCACATTGGCCGATGACGACCCCCAGCAAATTGTTGAAATCATGCGCCACGCCGCCCGCCAGCCTGCCCATGGCGTCCATTTTTTGAGCCTGGCGGACCTGCTGCTCGGTCTTTCTGCGTTCTGATTCATCCATGAGGTAGGCATGAATTTCGACCAGCTCGTCGTTTTGACCGAATACTCCAATGACCCTTGCGACGACGTGCAGGGAGGTGCCGTCCCTGCGGTGGAGTTCCTCTTCGTACCCGGTGAGTTTTTTTTGTTCCTTTAACCGGCGAAGAAATGTTTCTTGCGCCTTTGGGTTCGGGTACAGGGATGAAAGCCCGGCGTCCTTGGCTTCCTGAATCGTGATAAAACCAAACATGCGCGCGAAAGACGCATTGCACGCCAGGAACTCGCCGTCCACGGTGGCTATATAGTCACCGGCCAGGTCATTCTCAAAGATGGCGCGGTACCTCTCTTCGCTCTGCCGCAAGGCCATCTCGGCCCGCTTGCGTTCGGTAATGTCCCGAATCACGCATTGAATGACTCTTTCCTTGTTTACCCGGTAGTAGTGGCTTACAAACTCAGCGTTAATGGAAGCTCCGCTCTTGGTTTGCAGAGGCAGATCCTCGTAACGGATAAATGGCTTGCGTTGTATTTCATGAAATACAGCCTGGAAGGCTTCGCTATTCTTGAATGGCCCGGTCTCCCACAGTTTCTTTCCCAGGAACTCCTGGTGAGAATAGCCCAGCATTTTGATCAAGAATCGATTGACGTCTCTGATTTGACCCGTGGCCGCGTCGAGAAGCAGGATGGCGTCCTTTGCTGTTTCAAACAGGCGGCGGAAGCGAACTTCCGATGCGCGCAACGCTTCCACTTTTGGGTGGTTGTTCCGAATGACGCCATACACCAGCAGACCTTCCTCGGTGCGAATGGGGGTTAACGAGATTTCAACCTGGAATTCGGTTCCATCCTTGCGAAGGGCGTATACCTCCAGCGGCGTCCCCGCCATTTGTGATTGCGGGTTGCTGATCAGGTTTGTTCTGAATTTCCGATGCCTGTCCCGGTATCTTGTGGGAACCAGAAACTCGGTAGGCTGGTCGAGCAGTTCGACGCGCTCGTATCCGAAAAGCTTTTCCACCTGGGAGTTTACAAGAACGATGTGGCCCGCTTGATTGACAATCACAATGCCGTCCGGGGCGGAATCAAGCAGAGCGGGGAATGCGGTGACACTGAGCGGCGTGCTGCTGGGAATCACAACGCCTCCTTTCCATAGCAAACATAGTCATTCACTCTCTACACTGGAAAGGAGGGGTCTGCCGTATAGAGTGAACCGATGAGCGACTGAAATCAGCGTACAGGTATGGGCGACGCTGGTCAATGTGGTTGGTGGTTACATGTGTCGTGTTCGAATTCTGTCACCGGCCACAGTTCCCGAAATGGTGCGGAAGCCATCCTGGTGGGGGATTTCCCGCGAGACAAATTCCATCACGGGCTTTCGGCAAACACCATGGATTGGAAACCGGCGCAGCATTTTGGTTTGATCCCGCCTGAGCAAGTTCGGCGGCATCCTGCTAGAATATAGATCGCGTCAAAAACAGAAGCGAAAATCTCGCGGGACATCGAGCGAGGATAGAACCTGATGTTTGAGAATCTGACAGATAAGCTGCAGCGCGTTTTCAAGAATCTGCGCGGGCAGGGAAAACTCACCCAGGAGCACGTGGACGAAGCGCTGGCGGGCATCCGCGAAGCGCTGCTCGAAGGCGACGTCAACGTGGGCGTGGCCGACGAGTTGCTCGCGCACATCCGCGAAAAGGCGCTCGGCTCGGAGGTGCTGCTGCAGCTTTCGCCCGACCAGCAAGTCATCAAGATCGTGCGCGACGAGCTCGCGCTGCTGCTGGGCAAGCACGCCAAACCGCTGTTCTCTTCGCGCCCGCCGTCGGTCTGGCTGCTCGTGGGACTGCAAGGCGCCGGCAAAACCACGACCACAGGCAAGCTGGCCAAGTGGCTGGCCGCGCACGGCCACCGGCCCATTGTGGTTTCCACCGACGTCTACCGCCCGGCGGCCCGCGAACAGCTTACGCAGGTGGCCAAAGCGGTGAACGTGCCCTGCTGGCCCGGCACAGGCACCGACAAACCGCTGGAAATTGTGCGCGGAGCGATTCGCGAAGCCAAGCTTTCCGCCTTCGACGTGATCCTGGTGGACACCGCCGGACGATTGCACATTGACGACACGTTGATGCAGGAGTTGGGCGCGCTGAAGCGGGAACTCACGCCGGCGGAGATCCTGTTTGTCGCCGACGCCATGATCGGGCAGGACGCGGTGCGTTCGGCGGGCGAGTTTCATAAGAGGCTGGGACTTTCCGGCGTCGTATTGACCAAGCTGGACGGCGACGCGCGCGGCGGCGCGGCGCTTTCCATCGGCAAGGTGACGGGCGCGCCGGTAAAGTTCGTGGGCACGGGCGAAAAATACGACGCCCTGGACGCGTTTTATCCCGAGCGCATCGTTTCGCGCGTGCTGGGCATGGGCGACGTCCTTTCCCTGATCGAACGCGCCGAGCAGACGGTGGACGCCAAGCAGGCTGCCGAGATGGCCCGCAAGCTGCGCCGCAACCAGTTCACCCTCGAGGATTTCCGCGATCAACTGCGGCAGGTCCGTAAAATGGGTCCTCTCGAGCAGGTGCTCGGCATGCTGCCGAAAGTAGGGCCGATGGCCAATCTGCCGAAGGATGTGCAGGTGGATGAGTCGCGCCTGAAGCGCATCGAGGCCATCATCAATTCCATGACCAACTCGGAGCGGAACGATCACGGCTTGATCGACGGCAAGCGCCGCAAGCGCATCGCGCGGGGCAGCGGCACCTCGGTCCAGGAAGTCAATCAGGTGCTGAAGCAATACTTGCAAATGCGCCAGATGATGAAACAGTACGGCGCGCTCGCCGCCCAGGGCCGCCTCAAAGGCCTCGGCAAACTTACCGGGGTGTAGGCCTGGCCCCCCCCTTCCTGACGATCCCGGACAAACCCCTGGCAGTGACGGCGCATCTTTCTCTTAAGTGGCTATTAAGTAGGCTCGTCAGGGATGGGCTGGTCAGGGCCCCCCCCGGCGCCTGCGGGGTATCGCAAATGGGCAGAACCGGATATAATCTCCCGCAGGAGGAAGTGAATCGTGCTGGCAATTCGTCTGGCTAGGTTTGGCAAGAAGAAGCGTCCGTTTTACCGCGTTGTGGTGCTGGACAAGCGCAAGCCCCGCAATGGAAGGACTGTCGAGGTTGTAGGAACATACGATCCGCTGAAGAAGCCGGCGGTGGTTACGCTGGATGCCGAGCGCATCAAGTATTGGCTCGGATGCGGGGCGCAACCTAGCGATACTGTTCGCAGCTTTCTGGTAGCCCAAAAGATCGCCTGAGCTTCCCCTATTTCGAATATCGGCAGCTCGGGAGCCATCCCGCCGGCCCACGGGATCGGCACAAGCGAAAATACGAGCTGAACCCGCGAATTCGAGTGGTGGAGGGCCCCATGAAGGACCTTGTAGAAGCGATAGCGAAAGCATTAGTCGATCATCCCGAACAAGTCCAGGTTCGAGCCGTGGAAGGCGAACAGGTCACCGTGCTGGAATTACGCGTTCATCCGGAAGATCTGGGCAAAGTGATCGGCCGCCAGGGACGCACGGCAAAATCCATGCGTACGATTCTGGGAGCTGCCGGGATGAAGCTCAAAAAACGCCTGACGCTCGAAATTCTCGAATAGAGTGCTTACCGAACCGTTCACCGGCGTTACCCTCGCGAGAATTCTCCGACCCCGCGGCCTTCGCGGCGAAGTTGCAGCACAAATCCTGACGGATTTCCCCGAGCGTTTACCGAACCTGCGCGAAGTGTGGCTGGCGGGCGCTGGCGGCGATCCGCGGCGCGTCCGCGTGAAAAAATGCTGGCTTTCCACCAGCCGCGGCGGCCAGGCCATCTTTCATTTTGAGGGTGTGAACAGCGTGGAAGCGGCCGAGCCTTTGCGCGGTCTGGAAGTGCAAGTCCCCATCGAGCAGCGAGCCAAACTCGACGCCGGAAATTATTACGTCGACGACTTGGTGGGTTGCGAAGTATGGGAAGCGGGCGCGGCCTCGGCCCTGGGCACGGTTCGCGACGTGGATTTCCCGGGAGGCGTTCCCCTGCTGGCCGTGAAAACCGGCGAGGGCGAAGTGCTCGTGCCGCTCGCGGCGGAGTTTTGCACCCGAATCGACGTGCAGGCAAAACGCATTGACGTCACGCTCCCTGAAGGATTGCGGGACCTGAATCGCGGCTGAGTCCCGCTGCGGCGCGGCGATTGCGATACACTAACCCAGCCATGCAGTTTGACATCGTCACCATCTTCCCCGAATTTTTCAGCGGCCCGCTCGATTACGGAATCGTGCGGCGGGCGCGCGAAGCGCACCTCATGGACGTGCGCCTGCACGACCTGCGCGCCTTCACGCATGACCGGCATCGCACCGTGGACGACCGCCCGTTCGGCGGCGGCGAAGGCATGGTGTTAAAGCCGGAGCCGCTGTTCGAGGCTGTGGAATCGCTCGCGGACGCAAATCCCGAGGCCAGGGCGCAAACGGCGATCGTCCTGCTTTCGGCATCGGGAAAATTGTTCCGGCAGGATACGGCGCGGCGATTCGCGCAGCTCGACCGGATAATCCTGCTGTGCGGCCGGTACGAAGGCGTTGACGAGCGCGTGGCCGAACATCTGGCAACCGATGAACTCTCGATCGGCGATTTTGTGCTTTCCGGCGGCGAACTGGCGGCCGCTCTGGTCATCGACGCGGTGACGCGGCTCATCCCCGGCGCCTTGGGCAACGAAGATTCCTCCATCAACGAATCGTTCAGTTCCGCGGAACCTTCAGAAGGCGCGATTGCGGTTCCCGCCGGTCACCAACCTCCAGGCGCCAGTCACCTGCTTCTCGACTTCCCCCATTACACGCGACCCGCGGAATTTCGCGGCTGGCCTGTGCCGGAAGTCTTGCTGGGAGGCAATCACGAGGAAATTCGCCGTTGGCGACTGCAGCAGGCTTTGGAGAAAACCAGGCGGAACCGCCCCGATTTGCTGGCGCCCGCGGCGCCGGACGCAGGATAGAGGGACGCGCATTTGGCGTGCCCCGGTGCAATCCGGCGCCGTTACGCTCCGAGCGTGATCAATTCCATCTTGCGATTGCCCAGCCGCCGCACTCCTTTTTCGGTTACCACGACGGAGTCGCCGAATTCGGCGCGCGTGCGGGTTTGCTTGATCGGCACGCTAGGCTTCAAGTCAAACACCATTCCGGCCTGAAACGTCAAGTCGTCGCCGCCTTCCATTCTGCCGGGACCGCAGCGGGGCAGGTCGGCCAGGCCTCCGGAATGAATCAGCACACCTCCCGGCCGGGCGACACCGCGGGCTTTCAACTTGTCGCCGAAAAAGTCGCAGAACTCCTTGACGCTTTTTCCCGGCGCGACGCGGTCCAGCAGCGTATGAAAAAGATCGATGCAGTACTGACCCGCCGGGACCCAATCCGCAGGCGACGGCCCGCCAAGCAGCACTGAATGATTCACCTGCGAGCCGTATCCCAGCACGGAACCCGAACATTCCTGCCCCAGAATTTGTCCCGCGCCGAAGACGTCGTCGAGCGGGAAGCCGAAGCTGGCGTTCCCCGATCCCCTGGCGCTGATGCTCAATCGCCAGGGGCGCTCCCCGGAAGCTTCCACCATGGCGCGCCACATGTTCAGCCAGATGTCGCGATGAACCGCTCCAGGACGTGCGCTTTTCATCATGGCGTTTATGCCGACCTCGCTGACCTGTGTGGCTTTTTCGAGCACGGCAATTTCCTCGGCGCTGTGGACCAGCTTGGTTCGCCAGAGAATGTCCACGGCGGACTCGAAATGGGCCTGCGGAAATGTTTTTTGGATGCGATCCAGCGACGTATAAATGACCGAGCCCTCGGTATTGCGGAACAGATCCGCCAGAGAGCCGACGCCGATGCGCGCCTGCTCCATCTTGTGTTCGCGCAGGCAGTCGATGACGGCCGGGGACCATAGCCCCTCTTTTTCCGTGTAGCGGACCTCGATATCGGGCGCGTTATCCGCGAACATGGTGGTCATCACCAGGCCGGGGATGGGCCGCTTTTGCGCCAGCAGCGACGCGACGCGGCTTGAAATCGCGGTGATCTTGCCTTCGACGGGGAACACGACCCACCCGGCGGGGATGCCGGTAAGATACTGCACGTCGGCGTCGCCGTCCTGGCGATCGTGAATCATGGCCTGGGTAATGTGCTGCGGCACGATGAGGCAATCGAAGCGATTCTGCTTCATGGCCTGCCGGATGTTCTGCCAGCGGCGGCGGAACTCCCCGGCGGACCACGCCTTGGGCATGTTTGCGGGAGACACAGTTTTCGCGTTTGAGGCGCCGGCACCGCCCGGAGCGGCGGGGTTCGACTGGCTCCAGGCCGGCAACACCGATCCCGTCAGCGAAGCGGCCAGGCCCGCCGACGCGCCGACCAGCACCTCCCTGCGCGACACGCTCTGGCCGGTTCCGCGGTCAGGCTTCGATTCGGACAATGGCTTTTTCATGCGTACCTCCAAACCGTATTTTTGGCGTGCCGCAGCAGTTGGCGGCGATCATTTCCCGCCGATGTTACGGGCCATCGCATCGCGCTCGCTGCCGGCGCCGAAAGTTTCCGCAAGTTTCCACACGGGGATTTTCCGTTCGAACTCCCGAACAGGCACCCTTATACACCCGGGGTATTTCCGAGTGAAACAGATAGTCCTTCGCCACCCGATTTTCGATAAGCGCATTTGAGTTATCGCGCTAGGTTTCGAATTGCCGGCATGACCCGGCGTGGCGGCGGAAGCAAATGTGATACATTTCAGTTCGTCCAGACCATCACGGCGCCAGGCAAATGGACGCACCCGCCGGGACTCGATCAAATCTTTTGGACATGGGGCAGGAGAAAACGCAATGAAACATCGTATCGCGTGCTTGGGATTGGCGGTTGCTGCGGCAATCGCGATGAGCGGATCGGCATTTGGCCAAACGGTGCCGTCGCAGTTCGTTATCACCGGAAAAACCGCCGAAAAAATTCACGATTTCAACGAAATCAACCTGGCCACCGCGCAACGCATTGTCGAAACGTGCGAGCGCCTGGTCACCGCCCATGGAGGGGGCGAGCACAGCATCATTGTGCTCGATCACGACGGCAATCGTGTCTACATGGATCGCATGGACGGCCAAGGGTATACCAACATCATAACGCCGGAGATGAAGGCCCGCACCGCGCTCATCACGCGCGCGCCCAGCAAAATCATTCAGGATCTCGTGGAGCGCGATCCCAGCATGGAACCGTATGAAGTTCAGCTGGGCCTTTATCCGGTTGCAGGGGGGCTTCCCATCATTATCAACCATCAGTTGATCGGCGCGGTCGGGGGTGGCGGTTACCGGCCAAACCCGCCGGTATGGGACGACGAGATTTGCGTGCACAAGTCGCTGGTCCAGGTGTTCGGGCCATCGATTCCTCCGCTGCTGAAGGACCTGAAGCCGGAACCAATCAGCAACCCTGGCAATTTGCCGGTTCCACATTTCGGTGTCACCAAGCCGCCCCAGTCGACCCTGCCTGCCCAATTCGTAGTGACCGGTGAGGGCGCGGCGCATGTGTTTGACGGAGATCAGATTTCGCTTGCCGCAGCCAAAAAGATCGCCCTCGGCTGCCGCGCCTGGGCGGCGTCGAAGGACAAAACGATGTCGGCATACGTCCTCAATACCGCCGGCGAGATGGTGCATATGGAGCGCATGGACGGCCAGGGTTCCCTGCCCATACGCACCGCGCTGCTGAAGGCGCAGACGGCGCTACGTCTTCGCGAGCCCACATCCATCCGCGGGGCGCAGCAGTTGAACACAGGGCGCGGCGTCGCGCGCAATATGAGCCCCAACATATTTCATTTCTATCTGGGTTCCGGCGGCATTCCGATCGTTGTCGACGGCCAGATGATCGGCGCGGTGGGGATCAGCGGCGTCGAGGGCGGCCAGGATGAGCAATGCGCGATCGAGGGACTCAAGGCGGCGTTCGGTGATCGCGCCACGCTGCCGGTCTATGACGCCGCGAGCACAGCCGGCGGCGCGGCTGCGGCCGAACAACGCTGAGCAACACAGAACAATACCAAGCAGGACTGACCGGGACGTGACATTCACCCATCGCGCATTCCGCGAACGGCGCAATGCTTGAAGGCTTAAATTTATTCTACGCAGATCCTGGAGCAGCGGCCCCCTGGCCCGCCTTGCCGCTGGCCCATGCGACGGCGCGTTCGAGTTCGTCGTATCCGAAGCTTTTCACCTCGGCCTGAACGAAATGATCCGCGATCCTGGGTACCAGGCTGGCCAGCTTACTGTCCGCAGCAAACGCAATCCTCTTTACCTCCCGATGATGATTGCGGACGAATCGCATGTGCCGCAGGAGGCTCCCGAAATTCTCCCACCCGGGAAATTCATGGGCATGGATCACCAGTCCTTGCAGGTTGCCGTGCGCCTCGATCCAGGAATCCGCGGTGAACGCCAGCGCGTCGAAATCCTGCGCGCGCAAGGCCTGTTTGATTTCGACCACGATCACGCCGGATTCGGGATGCAGGCGATGAGATACGGCGGCGGTTTCGGGCAGTGATTGAAGCCACTCGACGGCATTGTTTCGTTCGCTGTTGCCGAAGATACGCACGGGACACGGCATGAAGAATCCGGCCAGCCGCGTCGATTCCCGTATCCAGGCCAGGTCGGTCACAATGGCGCAGCCGTCGAAAAGCCTCATGGAATGAAGTCCGATTTTTGCATCTTCCCATGCCGCTCCAGGACTGAAACTCTCGAACTCCGGCCCGAACTGATACAAAAATCGAATGTGATGCCCTTCGCGGCGCGCCTCGTCGAGAAGCGGCACAAATGCCTGCTCATAGTCTTCTTTCGAAATCTTTCCGACGGCCTTCAGGCCATCGATTCCACTGGGGAGATCCTTCATTTTTTCAAGCATTGCGCCTCCTGGGTGCGGCCTGTTCCCGGTATGGATTGCCGGCAACTCTCACAAAGAAAGCCTATCAGATTGTTCCGCGTCCGATCGATCCTCTGACCGATCTTTACGATCCTCTGATCGATCTTTAATTGATCCTTATCGTTCATTTCAATGAGTTTACTCATCTCGTTCATTTTACCCCTGTGTCTGGCTCACCGGGTAACCCGCCCATCTCAATGGGGCAGTTTCTTATGGTGAAAACGCCCGGGTTAGGCTACAATCACGGATTGTCTTTGCAGTGCTGACCCCACCTGAGTGGGTCTGCCGGGAATCTGAGCCATGAATCTTGTTATCGAAAAGTTTCAGCAAGCACAAGTGCGGAAAGACCTGCCGGCGTTACGTCCCGGCGACACCGTGCGCATTTACGTTCGCTTGAAGGAAGGCGAAAGCGAAAAAGAGCGCATCCAGCCGTTTGAAGGCGTGGTCATCAAGAAGCGCGGAAAATCCACTGGAGCGAGCTTCACCGTGCGCCGCGTAAGTTTCGGAGTTGGCATCGAGCGCATTTTCCCGAACAATTCGCCGTCCATCAGTTCGATTGAGGTGTTGCGCCAGGGCCGTGTCCGCCGCGCCAAGCTGTATTATTTGCGGGGACTCAGGGGCAAGGCAGCCCGCCTGCAGCGCGTGGAACGCGTCGAAACACCGGAAACCGCGGAGCCGTCGGAAACCGAAAAGGAATCGTAACCGCACCCCGCGACGATTCAAATTTCAATACAGTTCAGAGCCCGGGAGGAATTTCTCCCGGGTTTTTTTATGTTTTATGTACAACAGGCTTCCGCCTGTCTGCCTTGCCTGTGCGAACTTTAAGACAAGAACAAACAGGCGGAAGCCTGTCCTGCCTCCACCGTGCTAGAATTTGCGCCGATGCGCAGACGGTGCTCGTCCCGGTATGAACGCGAAGCGCGCCAGTGCGGCTGGCAGAGGATTGCAGGCATCGATGAAGTTGGACGCGGCTCGTTGTTCGGTCCGGTTGTCGCCGCCGCCGTGATGCTTGACCCCAAGCGGCGTATTGTGGGCCTGGATGATTCAAAAAAATTGACCGCCGAGCGCCGCGAGATTTTGTCGCTGCGCATTCGCGAACACGCGCTCGCCTGGGCCATCGCCGCAGTCGATGCCCGCCGGATCGATGCCTGGAACATCTATCAGGCCAGCCGCCAGGCCATGACCGAAGCCTTCTCGCAGTTAAAAATCGTTCCGGATTATCTTCTGCTGGACGCGATGCAGCTGGATGTGCTGGTCGAGCAGAAATCGCTGATCCGTGGCGACTCGCTTTCCGTGTCCATTGCCGCGGCTTCCATCATCGCCAAGGTGGAACGCGACCGTATGATGGCGGAATGGGACCTGGTTTATCCGCAGTATGGGCTGGCGCAGCACAAGGGCTACGCCACGCCCGAACATCTGGCCGCTTTACGTTTGCTCGGTCCGACGCCGCATCACCGGCATTCCTTTGCCCCGGTCCGCGATGCTTCCTGCTGGGCCGCGGGCGCGACACAGACTATTTTGCCGCTTTCCTCCACGGGAAACGCCTGATCCGCCCGAGCTTCGGCGGCTTGCTACCGGTGCCGAAAACTCCATGATTACTGCCTCGAACGCTTTTCAATGCGTTGCGTTGACTTCGGATTTTGCCGCGTGCTAGCGTAAATTCTGCACCTGTCTGGCTGGTTTTCGACCAGCCCATAAGACAGCCTGAGCGCAATGTCGTGCAACTCCGGTCCCCAGGGACCGACACTGGTAACGACCACAGATCGTCCACTGTCCGCGCTCGCCTCTTCCGGTTTGGGACAGTGCAGAAAGCATCTGAAGATGGCCTACAACAAGACAAAGCACCTCGCCGCGGCCCAGAAGTATCTCCAGCAGGGGAAACTCCCGCCGGCCATCAGCGAATACTCGCAAATTCTGAAGCACGAACCGAGAGATCAAGTCACTCTGATGACGATGGGAGACTTGTACGTTCGCCAGGGCGAAACCTTTCAGGCCCTGGAGTATTTCGAGCGGCTTGCCAAGATCTTCCTGAACGATGGTTTTACCACCAAGGCCATCGCGATCTACAAAAAGATAGCCAAGCTTGCGCCCGAAGAAAGCCGACCTCTGGAACGCCTGGCGGAACTGTACGTTCAGCAGGGAGTGCTCAGCGAAGCGCGGCCGATCTATTTGCAGATCGCCGAAGGGCACCTCAAGGCAGGACGCCAGAAGCAAGCCGCGGCCCTGTTGCGAAAACTTCTGGAAGCCGAACCCGACAATCTGCGCGTCCAGACACGCCTTGCGGAATTGCAGCTCTCGATGGGACAGGAGAAAGAAGCCATCGAGACTTTCTACGGCGCGATGGAGCAATTGCTCGATCAGGGCAACCACGCCGAAGCGATCCGGGTGGGCGAACGCATCCTGCAATTGAATCCCGCGCACCAGCCGACGTTTCTTCTCAAAGTGCGCGCCCTGTTCGCAGCGGGCAGCCAGGACGAGGCCGCGAACCTTCTGGAGTCCGTGCCGGAGCCGGAAACCGGTGGCGAGCCCACGACGATGTTGCTGGAAATGTACATGGAGAACGGACACCCGGACAAGGCCGCGAGTCTGGCGGAAAGAATATTCGCGCGGGATGCGAAGAATTATCCGGTTGCGCATCGCATGGCCAACCTGCTGCTCGAAGCCGGCGACCCGGACCGCGCGCGGTCCCTGATCGCGCTCATTCGCGATACCGCGATCGATTCTGGCGACCATGAAACCATGGCGCAGACTATTTCCCGCCTTGCCGAACTCCGCCCCGCCGAGATCGAACCGCTCGAGTGGCTGGTGGATCTTTATGGCAGGGCCAGCGATTCATTCCGGCTGCCAGACGCACTGGCGCAGCTTGCGCAGGCGTACGAAGCTGCCGGGAATCATGAGCAAGCGCTTGCGACGTACGAACGCCTTCTGCAAAGAACTCCCGAAGATGAAACCACGCGCCGCAAATATATACGCTTGCGCGCCCAGATTGGGCTTGAACCATTATCCGAAGAAATTCCGCCGCCGGTGAAGGTGGATCCCACTGGTGAAGGGGAACCCCTGCCCGAAACACCTGACTCACCGGAACCCGTACTGGACGAGGAAACACAGCGTTACGTCACGCAAGCCCTGACGGACGTCGATTTATTTTCCAGCTATGGGCTGACGCAAAAAGCCATCGACCTGCTCGAAACCGTGCTGGAGCGCGCTCCCCGGCATGGTCCGGTTCTGGAGCGGTTGCTGGATATTTCCGTGGGTGCCGGAAACGATCACCGCACCGCTGAGATTGCCGCCACACTGGAACAAATTGCCATCCAGCGCCAGGACATCCCCGCTGCCGAGCGATTTGCCGAATTGCGTCGCCGGTATCAGCGCGCCGCGGGGATCGAGCCGTACGAATCGGCGTCACCTGCCGCTTCATTGTCCCCCGCTGCGCCACAGGAATTTGTCGTTCCAACCATCGAGGCGGAACTCGATGAGCCCCTTTCGACAACCCCTTCCGACGAAACGCCCACGCAGCCCATGGGTATTCCCATGCCCATCGAAACCGTAGTGCACGAAGTCGATTTGTCCGAAGAGTGGGCCGCCCTTTCGCAACAGTTAGAGGAAACGAAAGTAGAGGAAACGAAAGGGGTGGAGGAACCGGCTGCATCACTGGAAGATGCAGTGGCATTGCAGACGAGCGCGCCCGATCGGGAGCCTGGCGCAGCCCCGGAAGCGCCGCCGCAAAGTCAGGAAGAAACCGCCGCGGAAGTTCCTGCTTTCGAGCTCGAACCCCTGCCCGCGCCCTCGGCTGCCGGCGGCGAAACTCTGGCCGCGGACGCCCTTTTCGGGGATCTCGCGGAGGATTTGGAATCGGCTGTTTCATCCATGGGACTTCCTGCCGAACTGACACATGCCGCCATGCCCGTGGCGGCCGAGCCCGCATCACCGGTAAACGCAGCAGCAGAGCTTTCCGGATCCACCAATGGCAGTTCCGCTGCTCCCGCCCCTGTGGAAGCCGATAAGCCAAGCGGCCCGCTCGCGGACCTGTTCGATGAATTCCGGTCCGACCTTGGGGAAATGAACGAGGGAGATGAAGATCTCGAAACGCACTACAACCTGGGGATTGCCTACCGCGAAATGGGTCTGCTGGAGGAAGCGATCAGCGAATTTCAGAAAGTCGCTCAGGCTGCCGACAGGGGCCCGGCATTTCGTTACGCCATGCAATGTAGTACGCTGCTGGGCCTGGCGTTCATGGATAAGGGGCAGCCGGGAATTGCGGCGATCTGGTACGAACGGGCCCTCAAGATCCCGGGATTGGATCAGGAATCTATCCTGGCCTTGCGGTATGATTTAGGTGTGGCGCAGGAATTGGCCGGCGAAATGGAGGCGGCATTCCTCAGTTTTTCCCAGGTGTATGCGATGAACATCGATTATAGAGATGTGTCCGAGCGAATTGCCCTTCTCGGGAAGGCACGGTAGACGCGGGCCGCATGAAATCCCTTCTGCACGTATTGCTCAGCCTCGATGTTTTCCTGCTCGGTGTGCTGCTGCTGCTGGTTCCCTGGCTCGGCTATTGGGACCATAATTTTTTTCTCGATAAATACCCTGTCCTGATTCCGATTTTGCTTCATCCTTCCGTGCGCGGCGCCGTGACCGGTCTGGGCGGGCTCGATATTCTGCTCGCCGGAACCATGCTGCGGGGACGTGCGAACTCCGTTGCCACCCGAACGTAAATCGATCCTCTGTTATGTGACCGACCGGCGCGCATTCCAGGGCGCGCGCGCTGCTTCCGGCGAATTGACTGGACCTGCCCGGGAAGCATTGCGCGAAGCCATCCGCAACGCAGCGGCTGCGGGCGTCGACTGGATCCAAATACGTGAAAAGGACCTCGCGGGCCACGCGCTCACCGAGCTGGCGCGACTCGCCGTTGCCGATACGCGCGGAACCCCCGCCCGTATCCTGGTGAACGACCGGCTGGACGCGGCCCTGGCCGCAAACGCGCATGGAATTCATCTCGGGGAAACGTCCCTGCCGTTGGAAGCGGTGGCGGAGTGGCGGCGGTCCAACAGGAAAGATTTTCAAATCGGAGTATCGTGCCATGCACTGGAAACGGCGCGCGCAGCGGAACGCGGCGGCGCCGACTATATTTTTTTTGGTCCGGTATTCGCGACGCCTTCCAAAGCGGCGTTTGGTCCCCCGCAAGGGGTCGAACGTCTGCGTGAAGTTTGCGCGTCGGTAGGAAAAATACCGGTGCTCGCCATCGGCGGCGTGACGCTTGAAAATGCGGGGTTGTGCGTTGCCGCGGGCGCCGCGGGTATAGCGGCGATCCGGCTGTTTCAGGACAACCAGAGTCTGGCCGCGTCCGTAGCTCGCCTGCGGGAAATCCAGTCCGGAAAAGGGTGAAGCGAAACGGTCTTCAGGTCTGCAAAGAACGGCGAGTTTTCGTGGCGCCGGCGCTACAAACTTCTACCGGTCAACGTACTCCACGCCCAATTGTTTCAGTTTCGCGCGCAGTCCGTACATATCCAGGCCCAGCTCACCGGCCTTGAGCCGCTCGCGATTTTTCGCTTCCTTGGCGAGGCGTTCCTCGCTCCGGCGCACCACCTCCGCCGCGTCCTGGCGTTCGACCACCACAACTCCGTCGATATCGCCGACGATGATGTCTCCGGGATGAACCAGCGCCCCCGCGCAGACCACGTCGATATTTACCGAGCCGGCCGACTCCTTCACGGTTCCCTGCGACGAGATGGCCTTGGAGAAAACGGGAAAAGTCATGGTGGTCAGATCCGCAACGTCGCGCACGCCCGCGTCAATGATCAATCCGGTGATGCCATGCGCCCGGCAGGACGTCGCCAGCAACTCGCCGAACATTCCGTCCGAGGATTCCGACTGCGTGGTCACGACCAGGACGTCGCCGGGGCGGCACATCTCGATGGCCGCATGAATCATGATGTTGTCGCCTGCGTGGCAGAAGGCCGTCACGGCGGGCCCGGCGATCCGGGCTTCCCGGTAAATCGGACGCATGTAAGGCAGCATCAGTCCAGTGCGGCCCTGCGCCTCGTGCACGGTGGCGACACCATACTCGCCCAGTTTTCGGACCAGATCGGAGTCTGGCCTCTCGATGTTGCGAACCACTCTTGGTCTCATAAAGCGTTCTCCGGTAACGACGGGTGCGCGCCGCATCTTGAAAAATGGCTGCGGCGCGGGTGCTGATGATTCGAATCGGGCACGTGCTTTCGGCCGCGCCTGCTGCTTCCATTCCTTATTGCAGCAGCGCGGCCGGATTCGTCACGGTCATGCGGCGAATCTGATCGACGCTGAAGCCGTTGTCCAGAAGCTTCTGCGCGAACATGGCAAATCCTTCCGCGACGGGCGGATTAATCGTCTGGCCCAGGTCCGTGGAGAGAACGCAGCGCTCGGGTCCAACCTTGCGGATGGCTTCTATTGCGCGGTCCCACGGGGCTTTGCCCGTGTACATCGTCGTGAAGCAATGCTCGATGAACGCGCCCATGTCGGCGAGCTGGAGCTGTTCTTCCGGCGTCAGATTCTGCGAAGGGAACTCCGCATGAGTCACCAGAACCCTTTGCGTTCCCATCTCACGCGCGGTCTTCACCAGCTCGAAAATTTCGACGCGGCCCAGGTGTCCGGTGGCAAGAATCATGTTGTGCTTGGCGATCAGCTCGATGCAGCGCCGCGCGATCGCGGACGCCTTGCCGCTCGAATCAACCACGGTCAGCGGAGGCGGCGCGATTCCCGTGGCCGCCAGCTCGCGCTGGATCTTCGCCCAGAACGGAAGCTTGACGTTGGGGCCGTCCACGCGACCGGCGGTTTCATTGGCCGCGTCCACGGTCGGGAACCACACCATTTTGCAGCCCGAACGCCCGGCCAGCTCGAGGGCCACGGGATTCAGGCCGCCGACCGAGTGATTCAGCGTGATGGCTCCGTAAGCCGAAATTCCCGGCACGGCTTTGGTCACGACCTTGGCGCGTTCGGCGGTCGGAAAATAGTGCGACTTCAGAACAAACCCACGCAACCCGCGCGCCAGAAATTCCTTGGCAAGATCCAGGTCGTCGATGCGCCGCTCGATCACGTCCGGGGCCACGTGCACCTGCACGTCATAGGCGCCCTGCAGGCATTCCCACGCCGCATCGGAAACCGGCATGGCTTTCGCTGTCGTCGGTGCTTCACTGTTGCCGGGATTGGTTGGCGGCGTCACGGTCATCTCCTGAATTGCGTTTTGTTATAAACACATTTGCATAAAATGTTCTGTCCAGCCGGCGCCCCGGGCGAATGCAAGCGTCGCCCAAACAATCGGGTCCTGTGATGGTTCGAATGGGTTGCTGAAATCAGGCGCCACCCGGCCGTATTGCGATTTTCGAATATACCTCATTGCCGGGAGGTTGGAATAGAGCCTGTTGAGGATTTCCATCGGCATTTTTGCGAGTACCGGTGGTGCGCTCCTGGAGAAGGCTCATTTTGCGTGAGAAAAATCTAGTGGCAGCTGGCATCGTCGGCGAAAGTTCCGCTCACGAGCATGGAACTGAGAAACTGGCTGCAGTTGGAAATTTTCGTGAGCTCCTGATCGTTCTGCATGGCGTTGGGATTCACCGACCGGGTGGCATTCAAAGACTGGCGTGTCGCGACCATGTCGCTGGCCCACTGCGACAGGTTTGAAAATTCATTGCGCAGGAGTTGCAGCGCGTCCTGATCGGACGCGGTGGTTGCGGCCACGGCCGCTTGCATGAGGCTGGCTTCGGCGCGGTTCCTGTAATCCTGTGGCCACGTTCCCACCACCGGCTGGCCATACGTGTAAATCGTGCCGATGGCTCCGCGCCATTCCCGCATTTCCGCCAGCTGGGCGACCGCAACCCTGGCAAATTCCCTCGACAGGCCGGCTTGTGGTGGCGGCGGTGTTACGCCACTCGCATTCGTCCCGGTCGCGGGCTCCGCCATGCTGAGCAGAACGCGATTGGATTCGACGGTGACCGACCCATTCATGATTTGCGCGACCGTATCGAGATCCACATATGACCGCCCGCCGATCTGCACAACCGTTCCGGCGGGCTTGCCGTTCACGAACAGCGCTCGCTCGGCATTTCCTCCCTGCGCGAAAAGCATTCCGGCGCATGCCAGGATCAGTCCAGACAGGATCAGGTAGGGGATCTTCCCGCGATGTTTCATGATGTGCCTCGGTGGGGACGGCTTCGTGGCAACGTCCTGGGACTAGGTTACTGCGATCGTCCCTCGTCTTCCAGAGCCAGTTCCGGATTGCAGGCTAAGCGGCACGGGGGCGAGGCTAACGGGCAATTTCTTCCAGGGCGAGGCCGCGCGTGCGCGGTCCAAAAATCCCGATGGACAGCACGACGGCCAGCATGGAAACGGCGATGAATGCGAAAACTCCGGCCACGCCGAAATCGCGCAGAAAAAAACCGATCAGGAAACTGCTAAATATGGCGCTGAGCCGGCTCCACGAGTAGACGAAGCCGACGGCCTGTGCGCGCACCCGCGTGGGAAACAGTTCCGACTGGTAGGCGTGAAACGCGAAGGACATCCAATTGTTCGAACAGGTGAGCATCACGCCGCACGCGATCAGCCACGCGGGATTCTTCTGCTGCGCGAACAGCAGGCCGAATACGGCGATGAAAATCGCGCTCACCACGATCTGCCATTTCCGTTCGAAGCGGTCCGCGATGCGAATCACCAGAATCGGTCCTAGAGGCGCGGCCAGGGCGATCAGGAAGGAATAGCGCAGGCTCAGCGTCGTGGTAACTCCCGCAGCGATGATCAGCGTGGGCACCCAGGACGCGAATCCGTAGTATCCAATCGTCTGAAAAAAATGAAAGACCACCAGCATCAGCGTGCGCCCCAGGTACGGCGGGCGCAGAATATCGGTAAAGGTTCCCTTCGCTTCTTCGCGCTCGACTGGAATCGCGGCGGGCAGCGGCCTTCCCCATTCCGGTTCGACGCGCGCCTCCATCGCCGTGACGACGCGGTCCGCCTCCTCCAGCTTTCCGTGAGCAATCAGCCAGCGCGGGCTTTCCGGCACTCCCCGGCGAATCACCCACACAAACAGCGCGCCCGCCGCGCCGATCAGCACCACCCAGCGCCAACCGTCCAGCCCCAGCGGCTGGCGCGGCACCAGCAGCCACGCCACCAGCGCGACCACCGGCACCGTGCAAAACTGCACAATCTGATTGAAGGCGAACGCGCGCCCGCGCAACTGCTTGGGCACAAGCTCCGCAATGTACGTGTCGATCGTTACCAGTTCCACGCCGATGCCGATGCCCGCGATGACGCGCCAGATGAGGATGCTGGCGGCGGTGTGCTGGAAGGCCATCACGACGGTTGCAGCCGAGTACCACAACAACGAGCCGGTGAAAATGATCCGCCGGCCGGACCGGTCCGCTGTGAACCCGAACGCCAGCGTGCCGATGAATAGCCCCGCGAAGGTCGCGGCCACAAAGCCGGCAAGGCCGCTGATTCCGAAGAACGACGCCGAGGTGCTCGAAAAAATTCCGCTGCGGACCAGGCCGGGGCCGATGTAGGCGGTGAAAAAAAGATCGTAATACTCAAAACACCCGCCCAGTGACAGCAGCAGCACGAGTTTCCAGACGTAACGCGTGGCGGGAAGCCGGTCCAGCCGCGCGCTGATCGCAGCGGCATGTTTTGTGGATATTGTTTTCAAATGTCGCGCGGATGCGCCGCTGCCTCACAGGGATGAGCGTTTACCGGCGACATTGTACTGAAATCATTTACAACGCGCCGCCGTTTTCGCAATGGAAGGGATATTTCCACGGATTGCATGAAGGTGTGCAGGAACGTTTCCGCGCTACTTTTCGGGCAGAGCAAACACATACAGCGCGTTGCCGCTCTGCGGGTAGTGAATGTCGGGCAGGATGGTGCGAGGAACGTTGCGCGGGCTGCCGCCGCCCAGGCCCGTAGTGACGGCGACGTATTGCCTGCCGTCGATGCGGAACGTTGCGGGAAATCCCTGCACCGAGGTTCCCAGGCGAATCTGCCAGAGCGTCTTGCCCGTGTTTACGTCGACAGCGCGGAAGGTACGATTGAGATCGCCGACGAACGCAATGTCCCCGGCGGTCGACAGCACGCCCGTGAGAAATGACGGGCGCTGCTGGAAGCTCCAGACTTCTTTCATGGTCCTGACGTCGTAGGCGGCGAGTTTGCCGACGTTGCCGTCGGTCCCGGGCATTTCAAAAAAACGGCGGTCGCCCCCCAATCCGCCCGACCCTGCGGTGAACTCCACTTTGCGCCCGGACATTTCCATGCAGCTTTGGCTGAGCGGAATGATTAACCGCGCGGTGCCGGGGTCGTAGCTCATGGCCTGCCAGTTGTGCCCGCCCTCGGTGCCGGGGCAGGACGGCGTCCATTTGCCGATTTTCTGCTCCAGGATGTCGGGCCGGTAAGACACCGTGCCCGTCTTGTGATCGATGTGGAAGATGTTCTGAAAAACCGTTTCCCTGGCGTCGATAAATTTTCCGGTTTTGCGATCGAGTTTCCAGAGGATTCCGGTCTTGCCGATGGTGAACAGCGTCTTGCGGTCGCCGATATCCACCAGGACGCGTTCGTAGACTTCGTCCATGTCGAGCGTTTCGCCGGGAACGTGCTGGTAATACCACGCCAGCTTGCCGTCATCGGGCCGCAGCGCCAGTGTTGAGGTTGAGTACAGAGCCGTGCCCTTGGTGCCGCGGCTGACTTGCATCCATGGCTTGGCCTGCGCCACGCCCCAATACGTCAGATTCAATTCGGGATCGTAGCTGCCCGTGATCCAGGTTTCCGCGCCCACGCGCAGCATGTTCGGCAGGCCGCCCCAAGTGTCGCCGCCGGGTTCCCCAGATCGCGCAAGCGTGTTGAAGCGCCAGAGCAGTTTGCCGTCGGCGGGATCGAACGCGCTGATGAAGCACCCCTGATCCTTTTCCTCTGATTTGTACCGGTCACAGGAGGCCAGCCCCTGGATCACCTTGCCGCCGATCACAATCGGGCCGCTCGTATTTCCAAAACCTTTCGAACTGTCGGCGATCGCCGTGTCCCACACGGTCCTGCCGGTGCGCGCATCAAGCGCGAACAGGTGCGCGTCGGTTGATGCGACAAATAGTTTGTCCCCGTAGATGGCGATGTTGCGCATCGCTTTGAGCCCATTGCCCTGTCCGTGGGGACGAATCCGATTTTCCCAGATGAGGTCGCCCGTTCTGCCGTCCAGGGCCTGCACGATGTTGTCGGTATTGATCAGGTAGATGATTCCGTTATGGACCAGTGGGGAGGGCTCGTTCGCTCCTACGCCATCGATCATGTTCCATTCCCAGACGAGCTTGAGGTTTTTAACGTTTTCGCGGTTGATCTGCGTGAGCGCGCTGTGATTCCACGCCTGGTAATTGCCGCGGATCATCAGCCAGTCGCTGGGATCGGGGCGAAGCAGCATTTCGTCGGTCACAGGCACGTAATTTTTCACTGCGCCCGCGACCATGAGTCCGGCCGGACCGCCGTCAGAGCGGGCCGTGGCATTGGGGGGAGCTGCGGGGATTTCCGCGGGCGCCCCGCCTTGCGCCACCGCGCCGATCGGCACAAGCGTCGCCGCCGTCAACGCCTCGGTGCCAGCCGCCGCGCCATTTGCCTGCAGAATAAACGCCGTCAGATTTGCGGCCTCCTGGTCGCTGAGTGAGCCGGGACTGCTGATCGGCATCGAATTCTGTATGCGGTGGAACAGGTCGCTGGCCGTGCGGTTGCGCCACACGTTCATGAAATTTCCGCCCGCAAGCGGAGGCGCTTCGAAGGTGCCCTGCAGATTGGGCAAATGGCAGCGGGAGCACGCCTCCTGATAGAGGGCGCGCCCGGCGCTGGCCTGTTCGGCGGTGAACGGTCCGGTGCGCGCCGGCTGCTGCGCGGCGGCCGCGGCAATGGCTATTCCCGCAGCGGCCATCGCGCCACACACCGCGAATCCAAGCACTTTTCGTCCCGGCATCGTTTGCTCCAACGAAATGCAGTGCGAAAAAAATAAAAGCAAACTTACGATGAAGAAATCACGATCCACAAAGCGCGAAGCGTGAAAATTGCGCCGCAGCGCTTCACGGCAGCAGCCAGCCCCACAAGTTGCCGTCCGGAGCGCTCTCGGATTGAATCTGCACGTACATGCGGCCGTTGCGAAGGTCGGCGATCTGCCCGGGCGTCAACGCAAGCGCGCCGCGGATGGCTCCCTTCGCCGATTTGGTAACCGTCAGATCCAGGATCGCCGGTCCGGGAATGCCTTTCGGTCCGCGATGAATCTGCGCGGATGTCGCTGGCGACCGCAATCCCTCAAACTTTCCTGTGAGGGTGAGATGGTTGCCTGACAGGGTTGCCGTGAGCGAGCCCGATCCAGCAATTGCGGCCATCATCGATAAATCAATGGGCACGGGAGACAGGCGCGCCTTAAAAGTTTCGTTGGTCTGTTTTTTTTGAGCGTTCGCAGGGTATCCGGGCAATAAAATTGCCGCGATGAGCGCCGCAACCGCGATCGTTCGCCACCGTTCCGCTGGATGCTTCACTGGAGAAACCCCGCGAGTAGGGAATCTGAAAATTTCGACGGGCCGCATTCGGGCAGACAAGAGCAGCCCGTCCCTTCTGGAAATGCAAGTTCGCGCCGGGCATCCGTACGCTCAAGGTGCGGTATGCCGCCCTTGCGAAACCGGCAATTCCTTGGCACCAAAAATTATCGGCAAGCACGGGCGAAACACGCGCGATTTGCGCCCCGCCGCTTGCCCAGTTTCCAAAACTTTATTCCGGCTTGCCCATAATCTTCAGGAACTCATCGTTTGTGCCGGGATGGCCGTGGATCGGCACGTGCGTGGCAACGTCGAGCTTCAGCTTCACCATGTTCTGGTACAGCGTGCGCATTCCGGGACTGATCACGGGCGGCGCCGCACCGGGCGCCGGCGGCGAGTAAAGATCCGCATTGATCAGAATCTTCTCTTTCGGAAGATAGGCCATCAGCATGTCGGCGCTGTGATTGCCTTTGCGGAGGGAAGGATCCCCCAACTCGTAAGCCATGTCCTGCACGTGGAAGATTTCCATCATGTGCTCGCCATCGGTGATGACGTATTTGCCTTCGCCGCGCGTGTCGCCCCCCACCGTATCAATGGGGGCGGGCCGCCGGCTGATCATGTACATGGGGCTGTACTTGGCCAGCCGGTCAGGCTCGAGTTCCCGCGGAGCCGGGTAAAACATGATGTCGAGATAATACTGTTTGTTCGACTCGTGCGTTACGATCGTGGTGCCCTGGGAGAGATAGGTGCGCAGACCTCCGGCGTGGTCCATGTGGTGATGCGTGTTGACGACGTACCGGATCCTCTTGTTCGGAACCAGCCGGTTGACTTCCGCGATCACCGCCAGCGACCGCGCTTCATTCAGCGGCGCTTCGACGACGGCGACGAAGTCCTTGAATTCCACGAGCACGCTGTTGTGCGTTCCTCCACCCAGCAGCCACACGCCGTCGGCGAGTTTCTGACTTTCCACCTTGACCGGCGGCACCGTAGCCGTGCGCACCACTTCAGGAACCGGCGTGGGGGTCACAGGCACGTTGGTTTTCACGTCGGTCACGTTGATCTCGAAATAGTTGTGCGCCGCGTTCAGCCTCGGGTCGCCCTGGTGCACATGGATCAGCCCGGGAAACATCACGCCGTTGTAGTCCTTGTACTTGGTGTAGCGCATCTCGTAGTCCATGTCGCCGTAGACGGGATTGGGAATCCAGGTGTCCACCAGTTCGACCAGGTTCCGGTCATTGATCGTGCCGTTGACTTTGTACTTTCCCATGGTGAACGAGACGATCGTCACGTATCGGCCAAACTGTGACAGGCCGTAATCGGAAGCGCCCACGATGGGCAATGTGATGGCGGTCGCATCGGTTGACGCCAGCGCCGCTTTGAGGAACCCGTGCGGGGTCAGCACGATTTCAAGCTGCCGCAGATCGGAGTAGGGCACGCCGTCCAGGTACATGCGCGTGAGGGGTACCGGCGTGTCGCCCCGCATGTCCCAGGCGTAGTTGCCGCTCAGGATGGACGTCATGTGCTGTTCCGGCATCGGCAGATTGCCGAGCGTCGGAAAATTTCCCTGCTTGCGGGTGTAATCCTCGCGCGACCATTTGGCGTCGTAGTCGATTGTGCGCGTGTAGTCGTCCACCTCATAATGCGGCCAGTCTTCCGAGAGCCCGTAGGTCTGGCCGATTCGGGAGTACCAGCCGTAGGCGGAATACTGAATGGTCTTCAGGTTGTCCGCGCCCATGGCCTTGGAAGCCGCTTCTAAAGCCTTCCGTGCGTCCACCGCCTGCGCGGATGCCGTTCCCGCGCCGATTGCCAGTAGTCCAACGAGTAGTCCAATGAGTACGAGTATCTTTCGCGACATACAATTCCCCCCATAGCCAGTGCGCCAGGATGAGCCTGCGCGGCGAAGTCCACACTTCGGAATCTCAATTTCGGTCACAGATTTGCGCAGATCATACGCGGGGCGGCGAGGCAGTTCAAGTGAGGATCTGAGTAATCCGCGTGGACGGCGTCAGGGAATGTTTCCGGCCTTAGTGTTCAGCGTGTTGCTGCGGCTGGCCCTGCTCGATTTCGTATCGGATCAAGGCGAGGGTTCGATACACGAAGTGCACGAATTTTCCGTATGGCGCGGTGGCGAACAACGCCGCGATGCATGCCAGGTGCAGGACCAGGATGGTTCCCATGGCGGGGGTAGCACGAAGCAGGAGAGTGAGCAGCCCCGTTAAGGCCGCCAGGCCCAGGGTGGCCAGAAACACGTAGTCCATGCCCTTCGCGCCCGCTGCTTCCGGGTCCGTATCGCTTTGCAGCTTGCACCAGATCAGGCCGCCGGCCCCTGCGATCAAGGCAACCCCGCCGATGCTGCCGAAAATCACGGGAGCGCTGGCGAGCGAGTAAGGCGGCAGGACGTGAAAAAAATCCTGATAGATAAACGCCAGGGTTGTCGAAAGGAAATCCAGCGCAAAGCCCCAAACCGTGAGGGAATGATACAGGCGCCGGGCACCGGAGGGGCGCTCATCCGGATAAGGACATCCGGGACCCCCTCCCTTCAGATAGCGCAGGCCCAATGCCGCCCCGGTCGCTTGCAGCAATGCTTTTCGGCCGCCCTGCTTCCGCAAAATCCCGCGCGTCTCCGACCAGAAGCGGGCCCCGCCGCGCATCCAGATCGCGATGGCATAAAAAAACAGAATCATCGCTCCGGTAACCATCGCAGAGTAAGGAACGACTGCGTAGAATGCTCCCGCGCCGGAATGCACCGCAAAAAGTGTGTCCGCGGGAATCAGCAGCAGCGATAAAAGCACCACCAACGCCGCCACGGCGCCGGCCAGCGCAGCCGTAATTCCTCGATTCCTGAAAGACTGCGCCAGAAAGCCCGGCCAACTCCACCGGCGGTAGGTTTCCATTCGCGCTTCCGCCAGAATCTTTGGAATGTTGATGGCAAACTCGTGCGGGGGCGTGAACATGCACGCGTAATAGCAGGCGCGGCAATCGTGGCAAAGATTGGAGAGATAAAATACGTCGCCCTGGCTGAAATCCCGGCGCGTTTCGATGGCGCGAAAGACGGGACAGTAGCCCTCGCAGTAACGGCACGCGTTGCAGATAATCAGCTGGCGGTTGGCTTCCTCGAAAAGGTTCGGTTCGGGCAGGTTAAGTTCGGGCATTGGTTGCCGCCTGTCTGCCCGCAAGCTCGCCGAACACCGAGCCGATGGTCATGCCGAAGCCCGCGAGATAACCCCGGGTGAGTATATTTCCGGACATGATTTCTCCGGCCGCGTACACGTTTTGGAACGGCTGGCCGCCTTGATCCAGCACGCGCGCGCATTCATCCACGGCGACGCCCAGGTAGGTGAACGTGACGCCCGTGCGCAGCGGAAGTCCGTAAAACGGAGGACAATCAATGGGGATCGCCCAATTGCTTTTTGGCGGGGAAATCCCTTTCGTGCCCGCGCCGTCGAGGTTTTGCATCCGCATTTCTGTGTTTCCCGCGGCCGCCCGATTGTATTCGGTCACGGTGGCAGCGAACGTTCCGGGGTCGAGCCCCAGGAGCGCCGCGAGGGCTTCCAGCGAATCGGCCTGATACGGTTTAAACATCGGGGGAAGAAAATTTCCAATGGTCTTGGCATCGACGATGCTGAACGCGATTTGCCCGGGCTGCGCGGCGATCAGGCCTCCCCAGATCGCGTATCGTTTCGGCCAGAGGTCTTCGCCTTCGTCGTAAAAACGGCGCCCCAGCTGATTGACGACGATTCCAAACGGCGTGGCGTCCAGCCGCGTCACGATGCCGCCATCGAATTTCGGCGCGCGGGCATCGACGGCAATTGCATGAAATCCTTTGGGGTCGCCGATGGATTGCGCTCCATGCTTCAGCAACGCGGCCAGCATCGCGCCGTCATTGTAGGGAGTTCCGCGAATAATGAAGTTGTCGGCCGCGGCTCCCCAGTGCCGTTTGAGCCATTCGATATTGGCTTCGTATCCTCCGGCCGCCACAATCACCGCGCGACCTCTAATGATTTCTTCCCTGTTTATTTCTTTTCCGATTTCGGTCCGCAGGCGCACCGCTTCAAATCGATTGTTCTCGATGATGAGATCTTCCACCCTGGCGTTGTAGCGGACCTCGATCCCGTTGCGGGCGGCCGTCCGGTAGTAGGCGTTCAGCAGGGCTTTTCCGCCGCCCAGGAACCAGCGGTTGGTTCGCCCCAGATGGAGCGTGCCGGCCAGCGGCTGCTGCCAGTGCGCGCCGTGCGCGCTCATCCATGCGGGAAGCTTGCTCGATTCGCGCACCGCCAGCCGGGCCAGATCCAGATTGGCCGGGCCGCCCGTCACGCCAATCAAATCTTGCAGGTGCTCCTGTTCCGAGTAGGGCCCGGAGAAATATTGATCGGCGGAGGAATGCGTGCAGCGGAGGTTGCGCGTATGCCGCGTGTTTCCCCCGCGCATCGGTTCGGGGGCGCGTTCGAGCACAAGCACGTGAGCCGCAGCATCGCTCGCGGACAATGCGGCACACAGCGCAGCGTTCCCGCCGCCGATCACGATGACGTCGTACTTCTCCATCATGGTTTTCTTTTCCCGCAGCAGGATTCCAGGGTCTGGACGAGCGGCAAATCTTCCGTTTCTTCCCCCATCAGCCTTCCCACGCGTTCGGCGCGAGCGCTTCGATATCGCTTTGCATGTCGATGACCGCGGGACGCCCGCTGGAAATGGCGCGGTCCAGGGCGGAGCGCAATTCGCCGGGTTTCGTGACGCGAATGCCCAGCGCGCCCATGCTCTCCGCGATGGCGGCGAAATTCATTTTCGAGAAATGCCACATCTCGGCGGACTTGTTCGAGGGCTTTCCATCGTAGGCGTGCCGGAAAATTGCCGTTTCCTGGTTCAAGGCGTTGTTGTTGTTCACGCAGGTGACGGTGGGAATGCCGCAGCGCACGGCAGTTTCCAGTTCCTGCATGTGGTACCAGAAACCGCCATCGCCGGTAAAGCAGACCACGGGCTTGTCCGGCAGCGCGCACTTCGCGCCTAGCGAGGCGGGAAAGGCCCATCCCAGCGAACCCGACGCGCGGATAAAGTCCCACGGTTTGCCCTCGACCCAGAGTTGCTGCGCCGACCACATTCCCGCATGTCCGGTATCGCTGACGACGATCGCATCCGCCGGCAGCCAGTCCCCTACTTCTTTCAAAATGCGTTCCGGGCGCATCGGGACCGCCTCGGACTCCCGCAGAGGCCGCACTTGCTCCCTCCATTGCTTTACCGCAGCTTTTGCCTCCGCGATCCAGGCATTGCGCTGCGTCGTTTGGCCTGCCTCGCCGGCCACCGCGTTGCTCAGGGCCTGCAATGTCACTTTGGCGTCCCCCAGCAACGAAACACGATTCGGATAATTCCTGCCCAAGTCGCTCGGATCGATCCCGATCTGCATGACGGGAGTGCCGGTGGCCGGAATTTTCCAGAAATGCGTGACCTGACCGCCGGTCTGGCTTCCGATATAGAGGACCAGATCGGCGCGCATCAGAATTTTATTCGCGCACGGGCGCGAGTACGAACCGGGAACGCCGATATAGAGAGGATGATTGTCCGGGATCAGCGAATAAGCATTCAAGGAAGCCGCCACGGGAATGGAAAGCGCTTCGGCAAGCCGCAAGGCTTCGGGGCCTGCGCCAGACCATCGCGCTCCACCCCCCACAACCAGTACGGGGCGCTGCGCCTGTTTCAGAATTCGAGCCGCTTCGGCGATGCGCTTCGCTTCGGGCGCGGGCCGGTACGCGGGAACGCGCGTCGATGATTCCTCGACAATCAGTTGCAGTTCCGCAAGATCATGCTCGATGTCGCCTTCTTTTCCCGCAAGGTACAAATTCACGGGCCCGGGTGTGGCCGACGTGGCTTCTCGAAACGCCTGCCGCAGCAGATCCGGCAGCCGACCAACGCCATCCACCTGCAAATTTGCTTTGGTCACCTGATTGAAAATCGGGTAGTCGTCGATTTCCTGATAATTGATTTTGTGCTTCTGGCTGCCCAGCCGTCCTCCGGTAAGCGCAATCACCGGACTGTGCGCCATGTACGCGTCGCGCAAGCCCGCGGCAAGATTGGCCGCGCCAACGGCCTGCGCCGCGCAAATGCCCGGCCGGCCCGAAGCGCGCGCGTATCCGTCCGCCATGTAGGCCGCTGCTTTCTCTCCGTGCGTCAGCACGCGCTTGATGGGCATGTCGTCCATCGCCGCGAGCGCCCGGCTCAGAATTGTGGGAACGAAAAAGAACGCGCTTACATGATTGGCGTTCAGGAAGTCTGCAATGAATCGGCCGCCCGTGATCTTCGGCAAAATCGGCTCCCTTGGGAAATTGATACTCGGGCAAATTTGGCGGCATCGCGACTGCCGCCACAGTCACCCGGTTGACGCACGATATCGCATCATCGCATGACGGCAAAGTAAGGATTTGCGCGGGCGGGAGAAAACAGAACCTGTCCGGCACCGATCTTCACTGAGCGCTGTCCAGGTTAGTGGTGCCGGCGGAGAGACTCGAACTCTCGACCTAGGGATTATGAGACCCTCGCTCTACCCCTGAGCTACACCGGCAAAATCAAAGCTCCCTATGGTAAGGAGCGCCTCTGAACGCTGTCAAGCAGGGAAAGGGAACGATGAACGGATGGCAGCCATTCGCAGTTCATGCCATCCCGCGGCCTCCCGGGTGTGAAGGCTGTGGAGTTTCCTATCGAGCCGGGCTCTCCTGCCGATCTTGTTGAGAAAGCGGGACTTTAGTGCCAAGTCCTAGTAGTACTGATGTACCGTTGACCGTGCCGGTTCCAAATCCTACTCTGCACATGGACAAATCGAATGTAACTGCTCCGTAATGGATGGGAAGACCCATCCAGCGGGTCATTGTCCAATGGTGTTTATCGTTTAGACACAGTGTAACAATTTTGTTCCAAAAAGGGACATAAGTACATATACTTCGCCCGGGTTAGTTTCCGTCCGGAGGAAGTTATGTACAAGTGTCTCATAGTGGTCGCTTTTGTATTGCTCGTGTTAACAGGAGCGATGGGACTCAGGAGTATCACGGCCGCAAATGCCGGGACATTCTCTGCGTCCTTTAACTCGGCGCCCGCGATTTGGGCAAATGGTGGAGGACCAGTACCGCCGGCACCACGAGGTGGCGGTTTCTGGGCCAACGGTGGAGGACCAGTTCCGCCGGCTCCACGGGGTGGCGGCATCGTGGCGAATGGTGGAGGACCAGTTCCACCAGCTCCGCGCGGTGGCGGCATCGTAGCCAACGGTGGAGGACCAGTACCGCCGGCACCACGAGGCGGCGGCATCGTAGCCAACGGTGGAGGACCAGTGCCACCGGCACCGCGAGGCGGCGGCTTCACGGCGATTCAATAGCATGACGTGATCCCTAGTAGCCGGCTGGGTTCACGTGGAGGTTTCAGACTTCTATGTTGAGCCCAGTCGACTACGCAATTTGGTTTGCGATATTCCTCGTTGAAGTTTTCTGCGTTGTGTGTCTTCTGAAGAAGAAGGCCTTATCCCAGCATTTCACGATCGTCCTGTATTTGTCCGCGTCGATCGCCGTCAGCGTGGGACGATATGCGGTGATTGCGGCCGCTGGTTTTACCTCCAATTCCTATTTTTATTTCTACTATTATTCCGACGCCCTGCTTACGATCTGCCTTTATTTCGTCCTGATGAGTTTCTACTCGCATGTGTTCTCGGATATGTCTGTAAGCACGATGGTGCGGTCCGGGGCCATGCTGTTGCTCGCCGGTACGGCGTTGATCTCCTATGTGATGGTGGCCTCCTCCAGCGACCGTCTGGTTACGAGATTTGCATTCACGCTTTCCCAGAATCTTTATTTCGTCGGCGTCGTTCTGACCTATGTGCTTTGGGGTGCGATGATGAAGTTGCGCGAAAACAGGACACGTTTGATGCAGCTTGTCCTGGCCTTGGGCATCTACTTCAGCGCTTTTGCCGGAAGCTACGCCCTCCGTGTTATGTATCCCGATCTGGCATTGTGGCGGTATTTTATCCATATCATGGCCATCTGGCTGCCGATTTCGTGGGCTTATAGTTTTATCAAAGTCCCGGAAGGCGCGCGGATGGACACTGCGAGGGTGCTCGCTCCCAATCGATGATTGCAACATTGATCTTCGCCATCTCCCTGTTTACCCTGCTGCAATTCTTTGTTTCGTATTGCCACTCGGTGATTGCGGAATCCCGCGGCTGCGAAATTTCCGAGAACACGCTTGAAATATGCGGCCTCACGGCCATCACCATGCGCGGCGATCAATTCAAACGTCTTTTGAAGCTGATCGGTCTTTGCCCGGAGCCGGGAGGGGACGCGAGCAAGGTTCATGCCGTCGCGACATACTTCGATCTGCTGGGTCTGGCGGGCAAACTCTTCCGTTGGGTTGCTCCGGGGGCGGCGGAGTGGATGGAGCAGGAACGCGACGGGTGCTCGTACGCGCTTGCTGTGGTGCTGGATCGCCGAATTGCCTACAATCGAACGCTGATGGCGCAGCAGGCGGCGCATTCAGCGTAGTCGAACTACATTTTCCCCATTCCCCGCTGAAAACGCCCCCCACGATTGTGCATTGCATGTGTGAATTGTTACCATGCAGGTGAGGAAAGTCGCGCCACCGCGCTTTATGGTCGCCGGTTGTACTTGTTTACGCCGAGCTTTGAAAGGCCACCCGCTGGAAATCGATGAATCATGATCTTTCACAACGCGTTCTTGCGACCATCCGCCGTCATAACATGATGCGGCCGGGAGATCGCATCGGTGCGGGCGTTTCCGGCGGAGCGGATTCGGTTGCGTTACTCCACCTGCTTGCCGAACTCCGCGCGAAACTGGGGATCGGGATTTTTGTTTTACATTTCCATCACCAGCTTCGAGGTCTCGACGCGGATGAAGACGAGCGTTTTGTGCAAGCCCTGGCGGCGGAATTCCAGTTTGAATTTGCGTCCGATCGCGCCGACGTTGCCGGGGAGGCGCGCCGCAACGGCTGGAATCTGGAGGATGCCGGGCGCCGGTTGCGTTATCAATTCTTTGCCGAGGCTGCCGCAGAGCGGAAATTGGATCGCGTGGCCGTGGCGCACACGGAAGAGGATCAAGCCGAAACCGTGCTGGCGCATTTGTTGCGCGGAACGGGCCTCACCGGGCTGGCGGGAATCTATCCGGTCTCGGGCCTGATCGTGCGCCCCCTGCTGGAAATCGGGCGCGGGGAAGTGCGCGAATACCTTTCCGGGCTGCAGCGTCCCTGGCGCGAGGATGCCAGTAATCAGGATACCTCACACATGCGCGCGCGCATTCGCCACCAGCTGCTGCCCATTCTCCGCCGAGATTTTGAAGCATCGAGCGTGACGCGCCTTGCGCGCCTGGCCGGATTCGCCCGGGAAGAAGAAATGTTTTGGAAGTCGCTGGAACAGGAGCGCTTCGCCGCACTGGCCGTGCGCGAACCTTCCGGCGATATTTCCATGAAGATTGCGGACTTGCTGTCTCCCCTGCCTCTGCTGGGGCAGTCCGACGGCATGGCGCAACGCGGTTCGCAGGCATCCACGCTGGCACTGAGCCGGCGCCTGGTGCGGCGAATCACCGTTAGCCTGCTCGGCGGCCGCACCCAGTTGACGGCACGTCACGTGCAAGACGTCCTGGACCTGGCTGCAAATTCTCACAGCGGCGCCAGAATCGAGCTCCCCGGTATCGTGGTCGAGCGGATATTCGACCGGCTCGTGTTTTCCGCCGCTTCCGCCGGTTCGCGCGGGCAAGGTGCATTGGAAGAAAATGATGCTTCGCCCCAGGAATTTGAATACTCAATTTCCTTGCCGAACCTTTCCGGGACGTCCAGTATTGTTGTGCCGGAAATCCAACGGCGGTTCAACTTGAAAGTGATTGACTGGCCTTTGGCCTCGCGAGAAACTGTAAGATACGGGGGTGCACTCGATATTGACAGGCTTGGAGGACCGCTGATCCTTCGAAACTGGCGTCCAGGTGATTCCTACCGTCCTTGCGGGCGCCGGCACGTTCGAAAGCTCAAACGGTTGTTCCTGGAGTCCCGTGTCCCTCGAAACCGCCGGGCGACCTGGCCCGTGTTGACCAGCGCTGGACAATTGGTCTGGGCCTCGGGTTATCCGGTGGCCGAAGAATTCGCGCCGCGCTCGGGAACGCGGACCGGTTTGGTGATTGCTGAAGAAAGGTTTCACTGTCCAGCCGCAAAGGGGTAGGGCCTGCGGCGCAGGAAAATATGGATAACTTTGGCCTTCCAGATGCATCTAAATAGATAGCTGGACAGGGCTTGTGGGCAGTCCTAGTGGATTGGCAGCGTCCTGGATTTTGATGCGCGGGCCGTGTCAGGGTGACGTGCGCCGGAACTATCCGGCAGGTGAGGTAAAGCCGTGAACTCGAGTTCAACATTAAAAACCATCATGTTTTGGCTGTTCATCATCATGCTGGGCGTGCTGTTGTGGACGCTGGTCTCCAAGAGCGGGCAATCCGCTCGCGAGGAACAACCCAGCTACAGCGAGTTCATGGCGCAAGTGGATCGCGGCAACGTCAAGGAAGTCACGATGTACCTTTCCCCGAACAGTTACGATGTGGAAGGGGAATGGCGCGAGCCCTCCAAGAAATTCCGCACCACGATCTTCAAGGAATCGGCTCCGGATTTGACCAAGACGCTGCGTGAAAAGCAGGTCCTGATCAACGTCAAGGAAGTGAGCCGCGCAGATTGGGTCACGTTCCTGTTGAATGCGGCCCCGCTCTTCCTGCTAGTCGCGTTCTGGATCTTCATGATGCGGCAGATGCAGGCCGGTGGAAACAAGGCCATGAGCTTCGGAAAATCCAAAGCCAGGCTGCTCACCGCGCAGCAGAAAAAGGCTACATTCAAGGACGTTGCCGGCACCGATGAAGCCAAGGAAGAGCTGCAGGAAATTATCGAATTTCTGAAGGACCCGCAGAAGTTCCAGAAACTGGGCGGGCGCATTCCCAAGGGCGTTTTGCTGGTTGGCCCTCCAGGAACGGGGAAGACCCTGCTGGCGCGAGCCATTGCGGGAGAGGCCAACGTGCCGTTTTTCTCCATCTCCGGCTCCGACTTCGTGGAAATGTTTGTGGGCGTCGGCGCCAGCCGCGTGCGCGATCTGTTCGAACAGGGCAAGAAAAACGCCCCGTGCATCATTTTCATCGATGAAATTGATGCGGTCGGCCGCCATCGTGGCGCGGGCCTGGGCGGCGGGCATGACGAACGCGAGCAGACGCTCAATGCGCTGCTGGTTGAAATGGACGGTTTTGAATCGAACGAAGGCGTTATTCTGATTGCCGCGACGAACCGCCCCGATGTTCTCGATCCCGCGCTGCTGCGCCCCGGGCGTTTCGATCGCCGCGTCGTTGTGGCGCGCCCGGACATCAAGGGGCGCGAGGAAATTCTTCGCGTGCACACGCGCAAAGTGCCGGTTTCCGAGGACGTCGATCTTTCCGTCATCGCCCGCGGCACGCCCGGATTTTCCGGCGCCGATCTTGCCAACCTGGTGAACGAGGCCGCGTTGTGGGCGGCGCGCCAGGGCCGCAAATTTGTGGTCATGTCGGACTTCGAAATGTCCAAGGACAAAGTCTTGATGGGGGTGGAGCGCAAGTCCATGATTCTTTCCGACGAGGAAAAGCGCAACACCGCCTACCACGAAGCGGGACACGCGCTGGTGGCGGCCATGACTCCGGGCACCGACCCGCTGCACAAGGTCACGATCATTCCGCGCGGCATGGCGCTGGGCTTGACGATGCAGCTTCCCATCGACGACAAACATACCTACACGAAGACGTATCTTGAGGGCACGCTTTCCGTGCTGATGGGCGGACGCTGCGCCGAGGAAATTTTCTTGGGGCACATCACCACCGGCGCCGGCAATGACATCGAGCGCGCCAGCGAGATTGCTCGAAAGATGGTCTGCAACTGGGGCATGAGCTCGCTTGGCCCCATGTCGTTCGGCAAGAAGGAAGAAGCGATTTTCCTGGGTCGCGAAATTAACCAGCATCGCGACTACTCGGAAGACACCGCCATCCACATCGATCAGGAAGTGCGGCGCATCGTTACGGCGGGCTATGAAAGCGCGCGGAGCATTCTGGAGAACAACCGCGACACGCTCGAGCGAATCGCGCAGGCCCTGCTGGAACGTGAAGTCCTGGATGCGGCGGAATTGAAGCTTTTGCTCGAAAACAAGCCGCTGCCGGAGAAGACGCGCCCCACGCCGCCTTCCCCAGCACAGCCCTTACCCGGCGCCGAACCGAAACAAGCCCCGCGCCCGGAATTGCGTCCCGCGCCCGGTTTCAGCAAGGGCTGAGGACTCATCCTTTTTCCGTAGGGGCGCGGCATGCCGCGCCCCTACACGTCGTCTCCACTCCCGCCGGTATGTCTTCCCAGGAAAAATATTGCGGTTAGCGTTGTGAAATCTTTCCCGAGGTCACTTTCGCGTTGGTTTCCGCCGATTTGCGGCGAGGGATCGTCAGCGAGTTCCAGTTTGATCCCGCAAAATGCTTCGCCAGATAAACGATTTGACCCACGTGATAAGCATAGTGCCCCACCTGCCGGTTGATGGCCTGCATCACCGAGTGGGCTTCTCCGCGGATATGTATTGTGCGTGTCAGATCCGCTTCGGTGAGCGGTTCCAGCGAATCGAAAAGAACCTTCCAGCCGGATTCCCAGAGCATGGCCAGTTCCATGCGCGTTTTCGGAGGCGCTTCGAATTCCGAGTCGCGGTTTCTGTCGGGTTTTTCGCCGTCGCTGGATAGGAAATCGGTCCAGCGTGAGCGCATATTGCCCGCCAGGTGTTTGACGATGATGGCAATGGAATTGGACTCCGCATCTGGAGAAGTGAACAGTGCTTCATCCGGGGCCTGCGCCATCGCTCGATCTGCAAGCCGCTTATAATAGCGAAACACCTCTGTCGAATCTTTCAGATAAGATGTCGTGAGTTCGTGGGTCATGCCGGAATGTTGCCGTGTTGCAGGCGCAAAATCAAGGGGTTGAATTGAATGGGAGCGCGAGAATTAACCCATAGAAGTACTCGGCCATGGCAGTGGCAGCCCAATGGCGCGCTGCAAGCCGTCCCGGAGGGGCGGCATAACGGTGCCCACCGCGCTTGCCCTGAGCGAAGGGAAGGGGCAGCGGTGGCAAATCGCCCCGATGGGAGCGAAATGGGCAGGAGCGAAAAGCCCGGCAGGGGGGTATGGTAGAGCACGAACCCTGTTGGCCCCGTTTTAATCCCCCTTGATCCCGCAAAGCTGTTTTTGGCGTAGAATACCGTCATGGCGAAGAAATCCGCACCGCCCATTGAAGTGACTTGCCCGTGCTGCCAGTCCAAGCTCACGGTGGACCCTGAGCTTGCCGTGGTCCTCTCGCATGTCGAACCGCCCCGGCCCGCGCCGGACGTGGATATCGGCGATGCCGCGCGCATACTGGCCGAGCAGGCCCGCAAGCGGGAAGACAAGTTCCGCGATTCCTGGGAAGCGGAAGGCAAGAAGGAGGACGTCCTCAACCGCAAGTTCGAGGAAGCCCTCAAGAAGGCGAAGGACCAGCCCGCTGAGAAGCCGTTGCGCGACTTCGACCTCTAAGAGCGCATCTGGCATACTAAAGGCGTGTCGCGAAGATTTCGATTTGCCGGTCTGGCCGCGCTTGCCGCGCTGATCGCATTGCACGCAGGCGGCGCGCATTCCGCCGACCGGCCGCCGCAATCCTCTGCACGCCCAGAATCCCAAAAACTTCCGCGCCCACGGCCCCTGGGCCCCGTGGGCCATGGACCGGAGTTGGTCCGCGATCCCGCCTCGGGTGAGCTCCATTCGCAGGTCAGGGATTCTTCCACCTCGGCCAGAGGAATCATCCATTCGCGTGTCGCACTTGTGGAGGTCGCTTGCACGGTCACAGCACCCGACGGGACACAAGTGCGCGGCCTCCACCGGGATAATTTCCGCGTATTCGAGGATGGAGCGCCGCAGGAAATCGCTTCGTTCGATGCCTCCGCCACTCCGGCCAACATCGCCCTGGTGATTGACGCAAGTCCCAGCATCTATCACGAACTGGCGGATATGCGCGGCGCCGCGCACGCGCTCGCAGAGAACCTTTCTCCCGCGGACAAAATTGCCGTCGTATCGTTTTCGGCGCGGGCGCACCTGCTGCTGCCGTTTTCAACGAACCGGGCTCTGCTTGATCGCGCCATCGAATCGAAATATCTGGCGCGCGTGGAAAATTCTTCCGAATCGAAGATTTATGAATCATTGTTTTATTCGGCGCGCGAATTGTTCGTGGGACGCACGGGGCGCAAGGCCATCGTGCTGCTTACCGACGGGCAGGATAGCGGACTGGGGCTCACCTGGGATCCGCGCAGCGCGCAGCCCGGATCGGGCGCATCGCCGCGCCTCGCATTTGACGATGTGGCGCGCGAACTTGGCGCAGACGGCATCGCTCTTTTTATCGTCTCCACCGAAAATCGCCCGCGCGGAATGACGCCGGAATGGCTCGAAGGGCACCGCGGCGCCATGCTCGTCACTGCGGCATCGCGCCGTTTGGGCATGCCGCATTACACGCTTTATCTTGCCGAACTCGCGCGGCGCGTCGGCGGCCAGCTGTATTTTCTGCGCGAGACGGGAAACTTGACGGAAATCTACCGCCGCATCGCGCTCGCGGTCAGCGCGCAATATACGCTTGGCTATTATCCCTCCGCGGGGACCGCTCGGCCCGGCTGGCGCTCCCTGCGCGTCGATCTGGTTCCCGGCGCGAATGTTCCCCCGGGCGCAAAGCTCACGCATCGAGGCTCGTATTACGTCTCCGCGTTCCCGTAGGACAGGCTTTCACCTGTCTCAGCGGGGGATGACGGGGGACAAAAATCGGGCAGGCTGCAGTGAGTCTCACGGGGGAATGGATCGAGGGAGCGTACATGGCCGCGAAAATTGAAATCGAAAAATTCGACGCATCACATTTCCGTGTCCGGGTGATCGAGGGCGGAAGCGAAACTTCCCACCAGGTCACACTGGCCCCGAAAGATTACGCGCGGCTTGCCGGCGGAAGCTCGGAACCGGAGGAACTCATCCAACGTTCCTTCGAATTCCTGCTGGAGCGCGAGCCCAAGGAATCGATTCTTACACGGTTCGACCTGTCGGTGATTGGCCGGTACTTTCCAGAATATGAGCGGGAAATCCGGCTACGGCTGTCCAAGCCGTAGGAAGTTCAGGGCGGGTCAGGGCTTGATGGAGACGTCGTAATAGGCGATCGTGCCGTTGTCGCCGCGGATGGGCTCGATGCGCACGATTTCGAAGCGGCCCTGGCGCAAGTCCTGCACATTTTTCTGCACGGTCGCATGAAGTTCGTGCTCGAGTTCCGGCGTTCGAACCGGAGTTGCAAGGAGCCGCGCATCCACGCGATAGGTGGCGATTTGACCGGGCGCCATTCCGCGCAGCTCGATGGTGGCCTGCGAAGAGGGAGGCCCGACGGCCGGCTGATCGTTGAAACTGATGATGCGGGGCGAGAAGAGCACGAACAGGACAATCCCGGCGACGGCGACATCATATTGCCAGGTCCCGCGTTCGTAGGACCAGAACAAAACCCTTACAATGGCTCGCCAGAACGTTCGCATGTCAGTCGGCCGGCACTCCGTCAACAATCACGCCATCGCGCATGTGAACCACCCGGTCCGAATAGGCGGCCGCTTCCGGATTGTGCGTGATCATGACGATGGTTTGCCCCAGGTCCTTGTTCAGTTTGCGCAACATGGATAGCACAATTTCCGAGTTTTGTGTGTCCAGATTTCCGGTGGGCTCGTCTGCCAGGATGATTTTCGGCTCGTTGATGATGGCCCGCGCGATGGCCACGCGCTGCTGTTCGCCTCCGGAAAGCTCGCCGGGCCTGTGTTTCAGGCGGCCGCTGAGCCCAAGCAGCTTGGTGACCACCTCGAAGCGGTGCGGATCAAAACCGTCGCCGTAGATGTGCTGCGCGATGGCGATGTTGCCCCGGGCGTCGAGCGTGGGGAGCAGGTTGAAGCGTTGAAAGACGAATCCGATCTTGTGCCGGCGAAGTTTGGTGCGCTCCGCGTCATTCATGGTCACCAGATCGTTGCCGTCCACCAGCACGCGCCCGCGCGAAGCCTGCGCCAGCCCTCCCAGCACGTAAAGCAGGGACGATTTGCCGCAGCCCGACGGACCCATCACGGTTACGAATTCGCCCGGCAGCACGGTGAAATTCACGCCGCGCAACGCCGGAACTTCCACCTTCCCGGCGCGGTACATCTTCCATAGATTTTCGGCAACAACTATTGGTTCCACTCTTGATTCCCTTGTGGAAAACGACGCTTCTTCGGCAGGCAGGGTTATTGTAGTCGCGATTGGCGATTCTGACTAGGCCCGCGTGCGGTCCTCGGTCCATTCGATGAAGGCTCGCTCATCGATCCTCAATCAGCACGCATCCATCACCCGTCCTTTCCTTATCAATCAGTGCTCACTTATAGGGGATCCCTTATACCGGATCAGTTATACGAGAGGGCTTCGATGGCGTCCTTGCGGCTGGCCAGCCAGGCAGGGTAGCTGGCTCCCAGCAGGCCTCCCGCGAAGGCGATCGCCGCGGATCGAACAATCCATACCGGTGTAATCAGAATCGTCAGCGTCGGAAAGGAAGACAGAAACAGAGCCCGGGCGGTATAGCTGATCCCGATGCCCACAATAATGCCGATCACGCAGATAAAGACGGACTCTCCGAGCAGAGCGCGGATGATATAGGCCTTGGATGCGCCGATGGATTTCAGCACGCCAATGTCGCGCGTTCGCTCGATCACGGTCGTATACATGGAGAGCAGAATCACCAGAAAACCGATGGAGACCGCGAGGGCGATCATGCTGTTGATAAAGGCATTGAGTCCGGGCAGGTTGGCGGAGGTCATCAGGGAGAGAAAATCCTTGAGCGGGCGGATTTCATATCCCGGGAAGATCGACCGCATCAGATCCATGGTGTCTTGGGTGCGGTCCGGACGGGTGCACTTGATAAAGAAGATCGACGCTTTGTCCCGCGATCCGGAAAGGTCCTGCAAGGTGGTGAGGGGCACAAACAGTCGCGCGCCTTTTCCATGCTCCACGATTCCCGCCACGTGAAAATCATGGTCCAGCAGGCGGAACGTGCTTCCCGCCGTGACGTGTTTTGCCTTGGCCGCCCAATCGTCCATCAGGATATCGTCGGGGCCCTGCATGTCATGTCCTTCCAAAAAGACAAACCCTCCCGAAACGTCGCGGAAACTTTGCGGATCAATTCCGTAAATCACGTCCACCCCGCCGGATGAACTGAACTGCAGCAGGACCGGAGCCACTGCCCGCACGTACTTGATGCTGCGCAATTTGTCGGCGATCTTGATCGGCATGGGCGCCCCACTGAACGCCAGAAATACGGATGCGGATGGCGGCTGCAGCATGATGTCGGCGCCAATGCCTTCGATGCGCTTGGCCGTTTCCTGCAGCAGGCCACTGGTCAACCCCACGATCAGAATGACCAGAGCGACCTCCACCCCCACGGCTATCACACTGACGATGGTCCGAATCGGCCGGCGCAGAACGTTGTTCACAACCAGCTGGCGGATCATCTTTTCGCTCCGGGTTCTGTGCCCGGCTGTGTTCCCGGGGCTTGCTGGTTGACGTGCACCAGCTGGGTGCCGGGCGGCTGCGTCAGCACAAACCGGTCGGCTGAAATGGGCTCGTTGATGGTGAGCTTCAGGATGCGGATTTCGAGTTTGTAATCGTCCTGGGGACGCCAGATATGAATGTCGCGCGGGTAACTGATCTGCGGCGTCGCGGGAGTGCCCGCGGCGGCGGGCGGCGTCGCGACGGGCTGCCAGTCCGAATACTCGATGTCGGAATCGAGCGTGCCTCCGGCGCCAAAAAGTTGCAAGCGGGAAACGCGCAGGTCGGTGCGGTCGTACCAGATTTTTCGCGCGATTTCGAGTTTTCCGCCATCCGCGGCCCGCAGCAACGTCAGGATGTAATAGCGTCCCGAGTCAAAATCGAATTGTTCGAACAGCACGTTCGCGCTGGGCTGCAATTCCGGCCAGAACAGGGCCTGCACCACATGCTGCGGACGAAGATTTTCAATCGGGTTTTTCGACGGGCGGGCGAGAAGGGTCGACCCGATCAGGAACGTGTTCTTCGAGGGAATGTAAATCCGGAATTCTTTTCCGTCGCTGACCATGTCGAAGATATTCTTGGCAACCACCGGGGCCTGCCCGATTACGCGCACCGTCGCCGGTCGCTGGGCCAGGATGAATCCCCGCACCTCATGGTATTCCTCAATGACGCCGCTGTAGGTCGTGCCCGTGCTGGGAATCAGATCCACGGTGGCCTGCAAACTCCGTACACCCAGGGCCTGCCGGTTGTAGCTGGTGAGCAGCTGGTCCTCGCTGGCTTCCAGTTGCGGGCGGATTTCCTGTTTCGTGACGGCATGCCTTCTCTTGATGGTGACACACCCCGACAAGAGCAGGGTCGCCAGCACGAGCAGGAAGCTGCCGATTCGATGCTGCTTTTTCAGTGTCTTACGCTCCTCACAGGACAAACAGTCAATTTAACAACCACTTCGGAAGGTGTCAATGAAAGGCCTTGCAGCAGGGGCCGCTCTGCGCGTGGATATTTCCCGTAAACCCAGGATGGCAACGGGGTTGCCTGGAACTGCACACGGCGTGAGCTCTCCGGTGCATGGAAGTTTCACCAGCGTATAATTTTCCTATGAAAAGCTCCGGACTCATCAGCCTGCTGTTGACCGCCGTGATTGGTGTGGGCGCCTACCTGTATTTTCTCAAGCAAGCCGCCCCGGCTCCCGGGATGGTGGCGACGCAGGCCATCAGCCTGACGGGCGTGAAGACCGACCTGATAGCCATCGCGCAAGCCGAACGGATGTATTACGTGCAGAACGGCTCCTATGCCGACCTGGCGACGCTGGCTTCCACCGGCGCGATGAACATCACGCGCACCAGCCGCGACGGCTATACCTATTCGGTCGAGCCTTCCGACAGCGGCTTCACCGTCACCGCCGTGCACATTCCGCGCCGCCAGATTTTCCGACGATTTCGATCGATCAAACGATGCAAATCCATCAGGGAGACTGACCCGCCGGGACGTGATCCCGGCGGGTCGCGCCCACTTCCAGCGACAACACCGGCAGGACGGCTTGGGCGCCTGGGCGCTTTTGATCGGGCGTGCATCCCGCCAGCCATGGACTTTGCGCATCCGGCCTTTTGGGTATCCTGCTGAACTTTCCTTCGGAACGTTCCGGCCCATGGATCCAGCCCATGTGTCTGTCGCGGGAAATTGGACGGAAAAATCGCGGCGAAAAATGAATTCCCATCCAGGCCCGGCGAGGCGCCTGTGCTAAAATAGCGCGTGGATGCATCCCCACCTCAAATACCTGATTGAACTGCAAGCCGTTGATTTACGCCTGATCGAAATTCGCGAGCGCTTGAGCCGGTTTCCCAAGCGCCTGGCCGAAGTGGAAGCGCGCGTTACCGACGCGCGGGGGCAAATCACTGCGGCCAAGGATGCGCTGACCACCAGCCTGACCGAGCGCAAGACGTTCGAGATGGATGTCGAGCAGTGGAAAGAGCGCGCGAAGAAATACCGCAGCCAGAGCGCCGAAGTCAAATCCAACGAAGCCTACAAAGCCCTGCTGCACGAAATTCAAAATGCCGAGGACGAAGTCGCCAGGGCCGAGGATCGCTTGCTGGACCGCATGGTCAACGGAGAGGAATACGAGCGCCAGGTGAAGGCTGCCGAAGCTGCGGTGAAGGAAATCGAAAGCGTCGCCAACAAAGAACGCCAGGCGATACAGGCCGAATACAACGCGGCGCAGAAGGAACTGGCCGAGGCCGAAGCTGCGCGCGCCGCCGCCGTTGCGGCTGTGCCGGAAGACCTGGTCGATCACTACGAGCGCATCGCGAAACGGCACGGCGGCATCGCGCTGGCGGAAATTCGGGGCGAAGGTTGCGGCCAGTGCGGCGTTCACATCCGCCCGCACGTCATCCAGTTATTGCGGCGCGATGATAATGAGGAATTTTTTCACTGCGAGACGTGCACGCGCATCCTCTATTACGCCGATCACGGCGCCCCGCAGGCGTCCGCGTCCGCCGCCGATTCTTCCGCCGCATCCGCCCGTGAAAATTAGAAAAAATTACGATGTCTCGTTCGGCATAATGGACAACTGTGACGAAGCGCATACATAAAGTGCCCGGGCGCCTGTTTGCCGAGCCGGAATCGCCGGCCACGCGTCTGGACGGAGCGTACACGGCGAATATCGACGGCGCGGCGCGCGGCAATCCAGGTCCCGCATCCTACGGCGTGGTGCTGCGAGCGCCCGACGGCAAGCCGCTGGAATCGCTCGGAAAATATATCGGGCGCCACACGAATAACGTGGCCGAATACTACGCGCTGATCGCGGCGCTGGATTACGCGGCGGCCAAGGGCATCAGGCGGCTGCGCGTGTACAGCGATTCGCAATTGATCGTGAATCAGATGAAGGGTCTGTACAAAGTGAAGCATCCGGACTTGCGCCCGCTGCACGAGCGTGCGAAGAAACAAGCCGCGAGCCTCGAAGCCTTCACCATCCAGTACGTGCCGCGCGAGGAAAATCATGACGCCGATGCGGCCGCCAACGCCGTGCTCGACAATACCGGGGGAGTGAAGCCCGCGTACGGCTCCGAGCCGGGCCGCACGGCCCCCGCTCCGCGCAGCGAGCCACATGTTTCTTCATTGAAAGCCCCGCGCAGGATTCGCGCGCGCTTTCGCGACGGCGTGCTGGTTCCCACCGAGCCGCTCGGCTACGGTGAAAATGAGGAATTGGAAATTACGATTGAAAGACCTATCCGCCGGTAATCCCTGCTGCAACGGTTCACCAGGAAAATCAGTTGACCTGTTCCCGACAGATGCGCAGAATCGGGCGAACCGATTTTCGTCTGGATGCATTAGTCCGGTTGATGTACAAGGGAGAAGGCGATCGCCAGAAAATATTTTTTCGCGCCGGCTTAATTTGCCGAACCCTGCTTGCGCGGGAAAGAAAATGACTCCAGCCTTGAGGAGGAACACCCTGATGTCTCGTGATGACTGCAATCCCGCGCTTCATTCCGTGAATTTCCGTGTCGTGGCCCGCGCCAGGCGCATGGTGTCGCTGTTGCCAATGGGGATCGCAATCCTGGGGGCCGCGTTTACGCTGGGGGCGGTGCCGCTGCACGCTGCGGACTGCGCGAGCCTGACCGGGCTGCAATGGAAGGATACGACCATCACGTCCGCGACGATCGTTCCCGCGGCGGGCGCGCTGCCCGAGTATTGCAAGGTGATGGGCAGCGTCCACAACCTCCCGCGCTCGACCATACTGTTTGAGGTTGCCCTTCCGACAACCCGGTGGAACGGAAAATATTTTGTTGTCGGCGGCGGCGGATACAACGGCACGATCCCGCGGTTCGATCAGGCGCTGGCGGAAGGGTACGCCGCAGCGGGTTCGGACACCGGCCATGTGGCGTCCAAAGATCGCATGGACGGCTCGTGGGCTCTGAATAATCTCGACGCACAAAATAATTACTCCTACCTGGCGACCCATGTCGTGACGCTTCTGGGGAAACAAGTGCTTCGCGCGTTCTACGGCCACAACGAGCGGCACTCGTATTTCGTGGGCTGCTCCAACGGGGGCAAAATGGCGCTGGAGGAAATTCAGCGATATCCCGACGACTTTGACGGAGCGGTTGCAGGCGACCCGGCCATCGACCGCACCATGGCCGTCATGCAATATATTTGGAACGATCAGGCCTTAGCCGCGGCACCCATCCCGCGAAATAAGATTCCGGCCATCGAAAAGGCTACGATGAAGGCGTGCAGCAAGACCGGCGAGGCGATTAACGGCGTGCTCATCACACCCGGCCGCTGCAAGTTTGATCCGAAGGTGCTGCTGTGTACAGCCGGAGATAAGCCCAGTTGCCTGACCGCGGGTCAGGTCCGCTCGCTGCAGAAAATCCTGGGCGGCCCGGTGAACTCCGCTGGACTGCAACTGTACCCCGGGTTTGTTCCCGGGCACGAGGACGACTACCCGCAATTCATCACCGGTGACGGCAAGACCGGCCCTATGCCCGCTGGTTCCTGGGTGCTGCAGGAAATATTCATGCGGAACTTCGTGTTCGGCCCGGACTACGAATCCATCAAGCAGTTCAATTTTGACAAGGACCTGGCGGCTCTGGTTCCGGTGTCCTATGCGCAGGACAACGCCCAAACCGACCTTTCGGCGTTTCGCGCGCACGGCGGAAAACTCATTATGTACCATGGCTGGGCCGACCATTCCATCTCGCCGGTGCGATCCATCCAGTACTACGCCGCGATCATCGACATGATGGGAAATCAGGAACTGGGCCAGGAAAACGCCGACGCGGTGAACGGGTTCGCGCGGTTGTTCATGGTTCCGGGGATGCATCATTGTGGGCGGGGGCCGGGGCCAAACGTATTCGGCGGGGCGGGACAAGGTCTTCCTCCGGAGATGGACGCGCAGCACGACATCGTCATGACTCTGGATAATTGGGTGGAGAACGGCGTGGCCCCGGAAAAAATTATCGCTTCTCACTTGACCGGTGACGCCGTGGACCGCACGCAGACGCTCTGCCCCTACCCGCAGGTGGCCGTATACAACGGCTCGGGAGACGCCAACCAGGCCGAAAATTTTCACTGCGAGCAGCGTCCCTTCTGGTGGCACGTCGCGGCTGTCCCCGGCGCAATAAAATCCGTGAACTTCAGAACCACTCCACGGGCAGCCGCGGCTGGCAAGCCGGAACCTGGGAATTCACGGAAGTGATGGACTTGCGGGATTTGTGACGCCCGCCGGTTCGCGATGAAATCAGCCGAACGGCGGAAACGGAAACTGCAAAGCCGAAGTTCGCGCTACTTCATCGAATACGAGCGATACAGCGTGTCGCGCTGCGCGGGAATGAAGCCCGCGTCCTGGATAATGCGGCGCAGTTCGCCTTCATTGGTGCGGTTGCGGACGCCGGCGGCAAAGACGACGTTTTCCTCGATCAAAATACTTCCCACATCGTCGGCGCCGAATTGCAGGCCCACCTGGCAGACCTTGATCCCCGGCGTGAGCCAGCTCGACTGGATATGATCGATGTTGTCCAGGTACAAACGGCTGATCGCCAGCGTCTTCAGGTAGTCGACGGCGGTGGCTTCGGGAATTTTCTTTCCGAGCGGCGTATTGTCCGGAGCGAACATCCACGGGATGAACGCGGTGAACCCGCCGGTGTCTTCCTGAATGCGCCGCAGGCGTTCGAGGTGATTGACCCGGTGGTGGTATTGCTCGCCGCAGCCGAACATCATCGTGGCGGTGGTGCGCATGCCGAGCGAGTGGGCCACGCGGTGCATGTCTTCCCATTCGTCGGAAGTGCACTTGAGGCGCGAAATGCGCGCGCGGATTTCGTCGTCCAGAATTTCCGCGCCACCGCCGGGGATGGAATCCAGTCCCGCGGCCATCAGGCGCGTAATCGTTTCCCGCACGCTCAGTCCGGAAACTTCGGCGATGCAGCCGATTTCCGGCGCGGAGAAACAGTGCAGGTGGACTTGCGGAAAGCGCTGCTTGAGCGAGCGCAGCAGATTTTCGTAATACTCGATGCGCAGGTCCGGATGCAGGCCGCCCTGCAGCAGGATTCCGGTGCCGCCGAGTTCCAGCATTTCCTCGATTTTCTCGTAGATAGACTCGAACGAAAGCAGGTAGCCTTCCTTCGATCCCAGGGGCCGATAGAACGCGCAGAAGGAGCAGTATTCGGTGCAGAAATTCGTGTAGTTGATGTTGCGGTCGATCTGGTAGGTCGCCACGCGTGGATCGGTCTTCTTGCGGCGGACTTCCATGGCCGCCATGCCGATGCCGATCAGGTCGTCGGAGCGGAATAGATCGAGCGCTTCTTGTTGTGTCAGTCCCATTGTGTCAGCCCTATGGTGGCGTTTCCTTCTCGCTATTGGTGTGCCCGCCGCGGCGGACGGGCATTTGTGCGCATCCGGAGGGGCCGCCTGAAGGCGGCCACTACAAAAAATTACCGCGCGGCGCTTGCCGTGCCGGCAAATTCGATTTCCCGCGCCCGCGGAATCAGCCCGGCGCGCGCGCACTCCTCATAATACCGCTTGAGGCCCTCAAGATTCTCATCGTCGAGCGAATAATCGATATTCTCGGTCAGGTAGCGCTCGAGTTCGCGGGGCGGCAATTCCAACTTCAGAGCCGCGCCCTCCGCGATTTCTCCGGTATGCGCCAGGCCATATTCGCGCGACGCCTGGAAATCGGCGACCATTTCCGGGGTGACCACGCCGCGCCGCGCCACCCAGACGGCCAGCACGCACGGCAAGCCGGTCATTTCGCGCCACTGCTGCGCGATGTCGTAGACGAACAGCGTCTGCACGTTTTTGACGGGCTGTTCGCCCTCGCCGCCGCAGCAATCTCCTCCTTGGGGCACTTTCGCCGCCTGGGCATCCACGGCCAGGCGCAGGCGCAGCGCGGGATCGCCGATAATCAGCGCGGCATCGGCCCGCGCCAGCATTTTGTCGGGATCGGGCGCCATGTCGATGAATTTCGGGAATCCCAACGCGATGTTCCAGTGCCGCTTGCAGAGGATGCGCGCCAGGCCCACCGAACTGCGTGAATTGGTGTCGAGCGCGAAGGTGCGCGCGTGCTCGATGGGCACTTTGGAAATAACCAGAAGGCTGCGCACTTCCTGTTTTGCCGCAATGGCCATTCCCGGCAGCACGACCACGTCGTCCATGCGCTGATATTCGATGGAAGGGATGATGCCCACGTCGGCGCGCCCCGCCCGTAGGTCTTCGGCGCACTGCGACGGCACGGCAAACGAGAGATCGTACTTGCCCGCCAGCGGCCCGTCCGTAAAGCCCCAGACCAGCGGCGCGGTATTCAGGAATTCCACGATGGAGATGCGCAGTTTGCCCATAATTCTTAAAATCAGGGAACGACTCACTATAGCACAGCCTGGGCCTCGAGCATGCAGCCCCGGCCTCTCAGAGAATTCACCCGCACCAGCAGGAATTCCGATGGCGGATCCGGTTCAGGCAGCCGCATGCGTCTTCTTGACTTCCACCCCGCCGAGAGGTTTACTTACTCCAAGCCGGCATGCATGGGTCATGGGTGAGCAAACGCCAACGATGCCGCCCAGTGCTTCTGAAAAAATAAAATGGAGGGAACGATGCGGGATCGCAGGGATTTCTTGAAAACGGTCGCGGGCGCGACAACAGGAATGTTATTTGCAGGACGTGCGTTCGCCGGTTCTCCCCTCCAGGGCGGTCCGGTCGCGATGGCCAAGCGCAGGGAAGTATTTGTCGGAGGCAAGCGGGTGAAGGTGGTTGATGTTCATGCGCACACCGTCATACCTCAGGTGTGGGACGTGATCAAGGACACGAAGTTCGCTGCGACCGCCGGAAATCAGGTGCGCGGAAGGAACGCCATGAATCCCGGCCGCGTGCGCACGCTCGATGAAAAAGGAATTGACGTCCAGGTGCTGAGCATTAACAGGTTCTGGTTCTACGCTGCCGACCGCGATCTTGCCGCAAAGGTCGTCAGGGTGCAGGATGAAGGTCTCGCGGAATGGTGCAGCGCCCATCCGGACCGCTTTGTCGGACTATCGTCGGTTGCCCTGCAGTTTCCCGACCTCGCGGGCGAGCAGCTCGAATATGCCATGAAGAAACTGGGTCTTCGCGGCGCGGCAATCGGCGGGGACGTGGAAGGGGATGATCTGTCCCAGCCCAAGTACGATCCGTTCTGGGCGAAGGCGCAGGAGTTGGACGCTTTGGTTTTCATGCATCCTTCGGGCGCCGACAATATGGTCAAAGAGGGCGCATTCAAGGGAAGAGGAGATCTCGGCAATATCATCGGAGACCCGCTGGAAACCACCGTTTTCCTGTCGCGCCTGATTTTTAACGGAACGCTGGATCGCTTCCCCGGCTTGAAAATCTGCGCGGCTCACGCAGGCGGCTACCTGCCGTCGTATCTCGGGCGATCCGAAGTCGCCTGCGAAGTGCGGGCCAATGCGAATTGCGCGAACAAGAAACATCCGAGTGAGTACCTGAAGACCCAGATTTTCTCCGATACCATCATCAATTCCGAAGAAGGTTTGCGCCATCTGGTGGCGGTTGTTGGCGCCGGCCAGGTCCTCTACGGAACCGATACGCCGTTCACCTGGCCCACCAGTGTGGACAACATTTTGAACGCATCGTTCCTCAACGACGCCCAAAAAGAAGAGATACTCGGAGGGACGCTGAACAAATTGCTCAAGCTGTAGATTTCCTTTCTCAAAGCGCAGCGCGTCTTGCTGCCCGTAAAAAAAGCGCGCCCCGATTGTCACGGGGCGCGCTTTTTATTTTCGGTGCGGTTTCGCGAACGGTTCCCGTGCGCGCCTATCAGCACGGGGCAGCACGGGTCAACAGGGCTCGGCAGCCAGGGCCTGCATACGCGACAGGGGAATGATCTGGCTCGCCTGATTGGTCTTCTTTTTCACTTCGTTGTATTCGATGGTTGCCTGGCGCACGGCCATCTCGTTGTAGTCCGGGGTCAGCGTTTCGTCCCACTCCTCATAATAGCGGACGACATCCATGATGAGGCGTTCCGGCCCGATCCAGTTGTCGAATCTGCCCAGGCGAATTTCCGCGGCCGCCACGCCGGCCGGCATCTTCTTGTCGAAGCGCTTGCGGGCCTCCACGCCCAGGACGCGGAAATAATTCGCCATCTCGGCAAGTTCCTTTTTGCCGCCGATGGGGCCGTGACCCGGCACGATCATGTCGACATCCCATCCCATGATTCTGTCGCAGATGTCGATCCACTTGCTGATGTAGCTGTTGTTGGCATAGGGCACGACCCAGAAAAACGCGACGTCCCCGGCGAACAGGATCTTGTGCTGCGGCAAGTAGGCCACCACGTCGCCCCAGGTGTGCGCGGGCCCGGCATACTTGAATTGAACTTCCGTGCCGCCGATGTAATACGTCAAATCGTCCTTGAACGTGACTGTTGGCGAGACGAGCATGCGTGGTTCGGTGCGATCCTCCAGGCCGGGTGTGGGAACCCACATCTTCGGCTTGAGCGGAGCGGCTTTCAAACACTCGTCGCGGCAGTAGGGATGGCTCACGATTTCCACATTTTTGAAAAATTGGTTGCCGTCCACATGGTCGCGGTGATGGTGCGTATTGACCAGGCGGCCGAAATCCTTGCCGGTGGCTTTCTTGGATGCGGCAATGAACGCCCTGGCGGGCATGGGTCCCTGCGTCGCGTCGATGGCCAGCAGGGAATCGGTGTCGGCGAACATGCCGGCATTGGAGACGCCCGCATTGCTGATGCCGGGACCGCCGCCCTGCACGTAGGCGTAGACGTTGGGCGCCAGTTGCCGCAGTTCGCGTTTCCAGGAGGGCGGCATCGGATAGTTCGGGTCGGTCGCGGGAGGGGGTGTTGGATCCACCGGGGGCAGCCCCTGCGCTGCCAGCCGTGCCAGTTCGCCTGCCCCCGAAATCGCCGAAGCAACGCCCATACTGGTCCAGGCGACGCGGCCGAGCGCTTCACGGCGTGTGAGTTTCGGCGTTTCAGGTTGTTCTGGCTTCTCCATGATTCCTCCTCAAAATGAAATTTTCCAACGATTCAGGAAATTTATGATCGCCAACTTGAACATGAAAGCATACGCCACAGCGCCATGCCGTGCAATTCCAAGTCGCGGGGCGATGCGGGGCGTTTCGCTCGAGCCTGTGAGCGCGGGCGCATGGCCGCGACATTTACTTTCTTGCTGCTTGACACGAATGATGACATGGGAGTAGCGTCCGGTCAGCGTGGAACTGGAAGCTTCCCTCGACTGGCTGTCCCTGTCGATGACGCCGGGTCTCGGCTCACGGCTGGCGGGGAAACTCTTGCGCCAATTCGGATCTCCCGAGCAGGTTTTCCGCGCATCCCTGACCGAACTGGAATCCTGCCGACTGCCCGCGGCGCCGGCGCGGGCCATCCAATCCCGGCAAGCGCACAAGGACGCCGAAACGGAACTGGCCCGCGTCCGCCAACTGGGCTGCCGCCTGCTGAATTGGGATGAGCCGGAATATCCACAGCGCCTGCTGGAAATCTACGATCCCCCGCCCCTGCTCTACGTGCGCGGAGACTCGAGCGTGCTGAACCGGCACTCGATTTCGATGGTGGGCACGCGGCGGCCCACTCCCTACGGAAATCAGGTGGCCGAGCGGCTGGGACGCGATCTCGCCGAGCGGGGTCTGACCATCGTCAGCGGGATGGCCCGGGGGTGCGATAGTTCGGCACACCAGGGCGCGTGCAAGGCCTCCCACGGGGCCACCGTCGGCGTGCTCGGCACCGGCGTAGACGTCATTTATCCCAAAGAGAACAAGAAGTTGTTCAGCGAGGTGGAAAAGCGCGGCGCGCTAATCAGTGAATTTCCGCTGGGCGCGCATCCGGCTCCGGAAAACTTTCCGGTTCGCAACCGCATCGTCGCCGGAATGTCCCTGGGCGTGGTTGTGGTGCAGGGCGCGCAATACTCGGGTTCCCTGATCACGGCGCGGCTGGGGATGGAATTTGGCCGCGAGGTCTACGGCGTGCCGGGTAGCATCACCTCCGACGTGAGTTTCGCCCCGAACCAGCTGATCAAGCAGGGCGCGAAGCTGGTGACCTCCTGGGAGGATGTGATCGAGGAACTGCCCACGGAGATCCGCGCGGAATTGTTCCCCGTCCAGCAAACGAGCAATGAGGAACGCGCGTCCCTGTTTGTGGATGCCCTTTCTTCAGTGGAGAAAAAAATCTATGGCCTGCTGGCTGTCGATGAATCGATTCACGTGGATGAGCTGGTGGAACGGTCGGAACTGACCTCTTCGGAGGTTCTTGCGGCGCTGTGCGAAATGGAAATGAAGGGCATGGTGCGGCAGATGCCGGGAAAGCAATTCCTGAAAGTGCTGCTGTAGTGAGGTCCGGCAAGGCAGCTTCCCGCTTCGTATCTTAATGACAAATAAGGCATCTACAGAATCCTGCGGATTTCACTGGAATCCAACACGACACAACCCGCATCTATCAATCGTTGACAAAATGGGGAGTTGAGGGCCACGCTTAAGCAACAGAAAGGAAACAACGCTTCCCTCAGGGGGGCGTTTCGGTCTACAAGAACAGACATGGGAAGATCATTAGTCATCGTCGAATCGCCCGCGAAAGCGAAGACGATCAATAAATATCTGGGCCGTAATTACACGGTGAAAGCCTCCTACGGGCACGTCATGGACCTGCCCAAGAAGGTTTTAGGCATTGATATCGCCCACGGCTTCGCGCCGACGTATGAAGTGAGCCCCAGCAAGACCGATGTCGTTAGAACCCTCCAGAAAGCCGCCTCGACGGCCGACGCCGTCTACCTGGCCGGCGATCCGGACCGGGAAGGGGAGGCCATTTGCGCGCATCTGGCGGAAGTGCTGAGCGGGCCGAAACTCGAATTCCCCACCGAAGAAGAGATCGAAAAGGAAAAGGAAGAGGCGAAGGAGGCCGGCAAAAAGGGCAAGAAAAAGGGCAAAAAGCCGGTCAAGAAAGCCGTTGCGAAGGGTAAGCCCGTCATCGCCCGAAAGAACATCTTCCGCGTGATGTTCAATGAAATCACGCCGAAAGCGATCAAGGCGGCGTTTGAGCATCCCGGAGAAATCAACGAAAACCTGGTGGACGCGCAACAGGCCCGGCGTGTTCTGGACCGCCTGGTGGGTTACAAGATTTCCCCCCTGCTGTGGGACAAGGTGCGCCGCGGGCTCTCCGCCGGACGCGTGCAGACCGTCGCGCTGCGCCTGATTGTGGACCGCGAGATTGAAATCCGCGCCTTCAACCCCGTCGAATACTGGACGATCCACGCGCTTCTGGCCGCCGGCGGCCCGCCGATCTTTGAAGCGAAGCTCACCAAATTCAAGGGCGAGGACATTGAAATCCACACGCAGGCGGAAGCCGATACCGTGGTCGCCGCCACGGGAAGCGCGGAATGGAAGGTGGGCAGCGTCGCGCAGAAGGAAAAACGCCGCTTTGCGCCCCCGCCGTTCACGACCTCGAAGCTCCAGCAGGCCGCCTACAATCGTCTGCGCTACACGGCCAAGCGCACGATGTCTCTCGCGCAGCGCCTGTATGAAGGCGTGGAGATGGGCCAGGAGGGCTCGGTCGCGCTCATCACCTATATGAGAACCGATTCGGTGCGCGTTTCGGGTGACGCGCTCGAACAGGTCCGCGGCTTGATCGGATCAAAGTTCGGGAAGACCTACCTGCCGGAGAAACCGAATTTCTTCAAGTCCAAGAAGGACGCGCAGGATGCGCACGAAGCCATCCGCCCGACCGACGCGGCCCGTACTCCCGAGGAAGTGAAGCCGTACTTGAGCGAGGATTTGTTCAAGCTGTATCAGCTCATCTGGCAGCGCTTTGTGGCTTCGCAGATGGTGCCGGCGGTCTTTGACCAGACGACGGTGGACATCGCGGCGGGCGACTATACGTTTCGCGCCACCGGTTCGGTGCAGAAGTTTGACGGCTACCTGGCCGTATATCAGGTGGCGACCGAGGACGTGGAAGACGCCGAAGCGGACTCCGGCAAGGCTCTTTTGCCACCGATCGCCGAAGGGGAAACACTGCGCCTGGAACACGTGCGTCCCGAACAGCATTTTACCGAGCCGCCGCCACGCTACAACGATGCCACGCTGGTCAAAGAGCTGGAAGAAAAGGGCATCGGGCGCCCCTCGACGTATGCCTCGATCATTTCCACGCTTGTCGACCGCGAATACGTCACCAAGGACCAGGGACGATTTTCCCCGACCATGCTCGGCGAAAAAGTGAGCGTCCTGCTGGTCAAGAGTTTTGAGGACATCTTCGACGTCGGCTTTACGGCGCGCATGGAAGAGGAACTCGACGAAATCGAAGAAGGCACGCTGCCCTGGAAGAAATCGGTCAAAGAGTTCTACGGCCGCTTCGCGAAAGACCTCGAACTGGCCAAAGACGAGATGGATTCCTACAAAGCGGGCATTCCCACCGGGCAGAAGTGCGAAAAGTGCGGGCAGGGCGAGCTGCTGGAACGCATCAGCCGCCACGGATTTTTTCTCGGCTGTTCCCGCTATCCGGATTGCGATTTCATCCGCGACCTTTCTCCCGAACTGCCTCCGGAAGGGGCTGACGGGGAAGCAAAAATCGAAACGTGCGATAACTGCGGGCGCGAAATGGTGATCAAGCGCGGCCGTTGGGGAGCCTTTCTGGCATGCACGGGCTATCCCGACTGCAAGACCACGCGGCGCCTGAAGGCCGGGACGCGCAAGGCCCTGCAACCCGACGAATTGCTGGACGAAAAATGTCCCGACTGCGGTTCGCAACTGGTGAAAAAATTCGGCCAGTACGGCGAATTCATCGGATGCACGGCCTATCCGAAATGCAAATACATCCGCTCAAAAACGCTGGGCATCAAATGTCCGAAATGCGAAACCGGCGAATTGACCGAGCGGGTGGCAAAAAAAGGGCGCCGACGCGTGTTTTACGGGTGCAACAAGTATCCCGATTGCGATTTCACCACGCCGCACCTACCCATCGCCGAGCCTTGCCCGAAATGCGGCGCCTCTTTCATTGTCGAAAAGCGCGGCAAGTTCGGCGTCGTGCGCGCTTGCGTGAAGGAAGGCTGTGATTGGGAGGCGGAGGTTTCGGAGACCCCCGTTGCAGCGACTCCCGAACCCGTGGGCACTGCCAAAGAATAATTCAGGACTCGCGGGTGTTCCGCTTTTCAGCGACGTTTTTCAGCGACGTTTATCAGCGAAATGAACCGTGAGGGGGCGGTCGCGGGCAGGGCCAATGTCCCGCATCCCGGTTTTCCTTGCGGCATGCAAAAGAGAATTTGGGGAATCGGCATTTCGACAGGGGAGAAATGAAATCCGCGGTAAACCGATATTTGCATTACCTGCGTTCGGTACGCAATGCTTCCCCGCATACGCTCCGCAGCTATGAAAGCGACCTCAGTCAGTTTCTGGCGTTTCTGTCGCCGCCCGGCATGGAACCCCCGCCGCTGCAGGACGTCACGCACCTGATGATCCGCGAATTCGTGGCGCACCTTCACGACCACAACCTGGAAAAGTCGTCGATCGCCCGCAAACTGGCGGCGATTCGATCTTTTTTCAAGTTTGCAGTGCGCGAGGGCATGATCCTGCGGAATCCGGCGCGCATGGTGGCCACTCCAAAACTTCCCAAAAGAATTCCCGCGGTGATGAGTGCCGAGGATTTGAATACATTCCTGGACGGCGTCGTCGCGGGTCCGGCACGCGCAGCGACTCTCGGAAAGCGTTCCAGAGGCGGCGAAGGTCTGGAGGAGAATCGATTGCTCGTCAAGCGCGACCGCGCGATTCTCGAACTGCTCTATGCTTCCGGGCTGCGCGTCAGCGAACTGACCGGGCTGAACCTGGCGGACGTGGACCGGAAGGAACTGATGCTGCGCGTTCGCGGCAAAGGCAGCAAGGAACGCATTGTCCCGTATGGCGGGAAAGCGGAGCAGGCGCTGCGGGCCTACGAACCGTTGCGCGAGGACATCCTGCGCAAGTCTGGGCGCCGGGGAGATGTCCTGGCGATATTTCTCAATCATCGCGGGACGCGCCTCGGCCAGCGCTCGGTGGCGCGCATTGTGAAAAAATACGTGCGATTGTTCAACGTCAATTGGGATATGCATCCGCACTCGTTGCGGCACGCCTTCGCCACGCATCTGCTGGCCGATGGCGCGGACCTTCGGGCGATTCAGGAACTGCTGGGCCATTCCTCGCTGTCCACCACGCAGCGCTATACCCACTCCACGATACGTCAGCTGCTTGAGGTCTACGACAAGGCGCATCCGAGGGCTTGAGGCGGGCTTGAAGGGGGGGCTTGAGGCGGCGACCTGCGCTTCGCTAAGGCCGGAAAGAACCCGGGTCCGGGGCGGCCATTTCCGATTCTGTCACACGGCGCCGGCGAAAGAAAAAACTCAGATGACGCGCGCTGCATTGTCGGCAGCGAAAGGGCCGCAAGAGCAGGGGGATCAGGACAGTCCACTCCAGCGCGCCGCGCCGATGAGACCGTATAACATCCTTGCTTCCGCATAACGGGCACTGCCGTGTGCCTGCCCGCAGGGAAATCGCGTGCGTTTTGGACATGTAGCTCACAAAACCTGAAATAGATGATACCCTCTCCGACTGATTCCGGAAACCCATTTGCCCGGGATTTCGGCGGGCCGCAATAGGCCCTGCTTTTTTTGTTCTGATGTTTTATCCTTAGCATCCCCCTGTAGGGGCCCGGCGTCAGGGTGGGCGTTTGCGGTGTTGTGAGAACGAAAAATTAGAAACAGTGCTCGGGCATCATCTTCGGAGGGATCTGGTTGTGAGTTGCCGTCCGGTCGTGAAACCGGGGTGGAGATCCGGCACACATGGAGATTGTCTGGTCCAATGAGAATTCTTAAAACAATTAATATATTTATGCTCGCATTGATCGCTGTCGGCCTGTTTGCAATACCAAAGGTTTCGTTCGCGCAAACCGACGAGATCCAGGTGTACGATGGCTCGATCGCGGAAAAGGGAAAATTCAATCTTACGCTGCATAATAATTTCACACCGAGCGGTCAGAAGACGCCGGCATTTCCCGGCGCCATCATTGCCGACCGGTCATTTAACGGCACCGCCGAATGGGCCTACGGCGCGACCGATTGGTTCGAGGCGGGCCTTTACATGCCTCTCTACAGCATCTCCAAGGGCCGCGGCGGATCGCTCAATGGCTTCAAGCTGCGCATGCTGTTCGTGCGACCGCACGCGGAAGATCATACGTTCGTCTACGGCATGAATTTCGAGTTCAGTTACAACGCCAGATATTGGGATCCCAAGCGCGCGACCGCCGAAATCCGGCCGATTGTCGGATTGCATCTGCATCCCGTGGACATTATCGTGAATCCGATTCTGGATACGTCATACGATGGTTTCCGAAATTTGGATTTCGCGCCGTCGACGCGAATCGCATACAACATCAATCCGCAATGGGCCGTCGCCGCCGAGGAATATGCCGATCTGGGCGCCATTCACAAATTTGACCCCCTGGACCAGCAGTCCCATCAGATGTACGCCGTTGTCGATCATGGCAGCAAGTTCCTGGACGTGGAATTCGGCATCGGGTTTGGCCTGACGCCCGCATCGGATAAAGTGACTTTGAAGCTGATCCTGTCGCGCGACCTCAATTAATCGGCCGCCCCTGCCGCCGTACTCGGCGCCCAACTCGAGGAGGAACGTTATGGCCTCGCAAAAACTTGTCGAATATCAGGACGCGGGACCGGAAGTGCGTGCCGTCTATGACGACATCCGGGCCACGCGCAAAACGGACTGGATCAATAATTTCTGGAAGGCGCTGGCGAACGATCCCGCGACGCTTCGGCGCACCTGGGAATCCATCAAGCAGATCATGGCTCCCGGCGCCCTCGACCCGCTCACCAAGGAAATGCTCTACATCGCTGTGAGCGTCACCTCGCAATGCTCCTACTGCATCGCTTCCCACACCGTTTCGGCCCGCAAGAAGGGCATGACCGACGCCATGTTCCACGAGTTGATGGCCGTGGTCGGCATGGCCAACGAAACCAATCGCCTGGCCGCCGGCTACCAGGTGGAAATCGACGAGCAATTCAAAACTCCTTAACCGGGCTGGCAAACAATCCATGACCGCTGCCCCGGCTCATCGGGGGCTGACTGCCGCCGGTCAGGCGGCCGGTGAGATCGCCGGAGATGTCTGCTGCTCGTGCCGGGAAAATCCGGAAGCCGCGCCGAAAGAGACGAAAAGCCGGTTGCCGGCAAATGATTCGCCTCGGAATTCCGCGGCGGACTATTTAAAACCTAATATGGGATGCGGCGTGTAGGGCTGCTCGAGAGAAGAAATTTCTTCCGGCGCAAGACGCAGCGAGACCGCCGCGGCGGCGTCGGAAAGATGGTGCGGCTTGGTGGCGCCGACGATGGGCGAAGTGATCGCCGGTTTGCTGAGCATCCAGGCAAGCGCGATTTGAGCGCGGGAAACGTTCCGCTGCTCGGAGATCTGGCCCAGGCGATCGACGACTTTGCGGTCAACTTCTTCGGTCGGCGCGTACAGGCTTTTTCCGAACTGGTCGGTCTCATATCGCTTCGTGCTTTCGGCCTGCCAGGGACGCGCCAGGCGGCCGCGCGCCAGCGGGCTCCAGGGGATGACGCCGATGCCTTCGGACTGGCAGAGGGGAATCATTTCCCGCTCTTCTTCGCGATAGATCAGGTTGTAATGGTTCTGCATGGAAACAAAGCGCGCCCAGCCGTGCATCTGGGCGAGATATAGCGCCTTGGTGAATTGCCAGGCGTGCATGGAAGAAGCGCCGATGTAGCGAACCTTGCCCGATTTCACCACGTCGGTCAGCGCATCGAGCGTTTCCTCGATCGGCGTAGCGTAATCCCAGCGATGAATCTGGTAGAGGTCTACGTAATCGGTTTGCAGGCGGCGAAGGCTCTGGTCGAGCTCGAAAAAAATGGCTTTCCGGGAGAGGCCGCTCCCGTTGGGGTCATCGCGCATCACGCCGTTGAGCTTCGTGGCGAGGACGATGTTTTCGCGGCGGGCATTGTCTTTCAAGAATCGCCCGAGCACATTTTCGCTTTCGCCGCGGGAATAGACATTCGCCGTGTCAAAAAAATTGATCCCCAGGTCCAGGGCTTGCCGCAGAAAGCGTTTGCTCTCCTCTTCGCCCAGGGCCCAGGCGTGGCTGCCGGGCGTGAGTTTGCCTGTGGCAGGCGCTCCATAGGTCATGCAGCCGAGGCAGATGCGGGAAACTTTGAGGCCGGTCTTGCCGAGATTGACGTAGTCCATGATTCTTCCTTTTAAGATTGCTCAGCGGATTTGCAGATCGCGCGGGAATATCCTACCCCGGCGCACCCGGTTCTGGAAGGGTCCGCGGCAATGCGCATGAAATCGCGCAGGCATCGAAAACGGACGCAGCGCGCGAGGGCAACGCGGTTTTTCCTGCCTGTTGATTCTGCCGGGACTCATCCGCCAGGCCATATATTGCCGCATCTGGTACCTGATGCTAGGATTCATTCATCCATGATCCAGCAAGATCATCTTCGTCCGCGCGTGGGTGTTCCCTGGCGCACGGCCGCCGAAGAAACGGCCAATCGCCGCGCAAAGATGGACCAGTACCTTCATGCCGTGGAGCGCGCCGGTGGCGAGGCCGTGCTGCTTTCGCTGGCGTCCGGCCCGGCGGAATGCAGGCGGCTGGTTGAAGGTCTGGACGCCATCGTACTGCCCGGCAGCCCCGCCGATGTGGACCCGGCCCGTTTCGGCGCAAAGCGTCACCCTGCGACAGCCGATCCCGATGCTTTGCGCGAGCAAGCCGACTTCGCTTTGCTCGAGCACGCTCTGGCAGCGGGCAAGCCGGTGCTTGCGATTTGCTACGGGATTCAATCGCTCAATGTTTATCTCGGCGGAAGCCTGGTGCAGGATATTCCCACAGAGATTGGAACGAAAATCCGCCACAGCTCGGATAAGGATAAATTTCCGAAGGGTGTGGAGGCGCCGGACCCAATGCACGGGGCGCGATTCGATCCGGGCCACGTGTTGCGCCTATCCGGCGCCGCGGAAGCCGAAGTCAATTCGTCACATCACCAGTCAGTGCTCGCGCCGGGCCGCGGTCTGCGCATCACGGCGCACGCGCCGGACGGCGTGGTCGAGGCGGTTGAATGGACCGAAGACTCCAATTGGGTCGTCGGCGTGCAATGGCATCCGGAGAGGATGCCGGAAGACGCGCTGGCGCAGGCGTTGTTTCGCGATCTTTTGTCCGCCGCGCGCCTTTCGCATGCGGCAAAATGAACCAAAGGGCTCCGGGCCGGCGATCCGGGCTTGGCAACCTTTATCACTGGTGAAGTCCTCAATGTAAGTGGAGGTGTGGGTCTGTGCGAATGAACTTGCCGAGGGCGGCGTGCATGGTATTGCTGCTGGGCCTGGTTGCGGCGTGGGGAATTCCCGCGTCTGCGCAGGAGATGCTTCCCGAGCAAAGCGCCGCGAAGGCCAAGCAGGTTCTTCAGCAGGTCATCACCGCGCTGGGCGGGCAGGCATACTTGAACGTCCATGATACCGATTGCAAGGGCCGCGTCGCGCAATTTGGAACGACCGGCGAACTGATGGGTTTTACGCCCTTCCGCGATTTCTGGCGGTTGCCCGCAGAAAACCGCACGGAATATATCTCCAAGGGGCAAAACACGATTTTAAAATATTTATTGGGAATCGACGGCCTGGCCGTCACGCATGGCGGCTTGATGATCACGGTCTTCAACGGCAATGAGGGATGGATGCTGGACAAGGCCGGCGTATCCGACGAGCCCGAGGATGTCGTCGAGACTTTTGCCGAGCAGGTGAAATCCGGCATGAACAACATGCTGCGGTCACGGATAAATGAACCTGGCGTTGAGATTCGCTACGGCGGACCCGATTTGATCGATCTGAGAGAAGCAGAATGGATCGAGTTCAGCGATCGCGACCGCCGCGACCTGCGGTTGGGGATCGATAAATCGACACACCTGCCGCTGCGCTGGGTGGTGGCGACGCGCGACCCGGAAACCCGCCAGCGCAACGAGGTCACCACGAGTTACACGCAGTACATTTCAATCGATGGCGTGAAGACGCCGCTGAGTATTGTCCGCGCCCGCAACGGTCGCAAGGTGTCGCAAACATTTCTGACTGGATGTAAATATAATTCCAATCTAGCCGCGGACCTGTTTACCCGGGCCTCGCTCGAAAAGCGGTCTCGAGATGTGGTCAAGAAGGGCTACAAGAACGCCAAGGATAAGCACTAGACGTTTTAGCTGCATCGGGTCCTGCTCGATCGCCATAATTCTCAACAGGGTGAGAGATCGGTTCGCTTCTCAAGTCAAATTTTGTATGGCTGGCATGATGCAAGAGTGTGCGCATTTTGGGAGACAGTATTCCATGTCAGTGCATGCATTTTTTGACGCTCCCAAACGCCTTGCAGCTATCTATTTGAAATAGAACGTGTTAATTTGCCATCCACTGCCTCCGCTAACCGGTTTTGTCTTCCATTTTGGATGTCCAATTGCATACATACTAATTTCTGTGTGCACGGCCGGAATATACGGTACGAAATCTTATTGAGTTTATTACCTATGTCTTCGACACACATCACGGCTCACGATCACTCCGGCAGCAGCGGCGGCAGCCGCGGCGAAAAAAGACGCGCTGCGCGGCACAGAATCGAGGCGCTCGTTTACCTCGATCTCGGCCTTTCCAATGGAGGTTTTCCGATCAATGTGTGCGAAGACGGATTAGCCTTCCAGGGCATTCGGCCCCTGCAGAAAGACCAACTTCTTTCTATCCGGTTCAAGCTTCCCGATCTTGGCCATTTCGTGGAAGTCCAAGGACAAATAATATGGGTGAACGAATTGGGAACAGGGGGTGGGTTGCGTTTTGTCAATTTGTCGGACGAATCGCGGCTCGTGATCAGGTATTGGATTTCCGCGGAAAAGCAGTGCGGCGGTCTCGAAGGGAAAAAGGAAAAAGATCCAGTTCCAGTCGCGCACTCGAAGATCGAATTGGCCCCGGCTTCAGCCGAACAATTGCCGGCTCAGGAAAGCAGCAGCGCTGCCGACAAAACCAATCCGATCGCCGATGAAATCGCGCAAAGTTTTTCGCGGCCATTTGCTGCGGGAACGGAAGCGATCCCGGCCACGGGTTCTCAGTCCAACCCCTATCACTCGAAAAGGCCTACCCTGGCATCCAGAATAGCAGCCATCCAGCTGGATACTCCTGACAGGCGTCGGTGGGTTACTCCCTTCGTGTTCGGGCTATTTACTTGCGTTGTTGTGTTCGCCATTGGGGGTTTGATTTCTTTGAAATTCGGTCGAGGTGTAATACTCGGGATACTCGGCGGGAACAATACCCAAATGGTTAGCGCCTCCACGCCTGCAACTCCTCCGCCGTCCGCACCTGTTTCGGGAATTGCGAACCGAACAGTGAGCGGCAACGATGTTGCACGCCATGCCGGGCGAGCTGCTACACCGGCGCCAATTGCAGGGAGCCTGGAGGGCGGGGTTTCCTCAAGGCCGCCAGTCGCTGCTGCGCATCCGGCGGCGACCCCGACACGAGTCCCGGTAAAAGTAAAAAACGTTCCACCGAAAAAATCACTCCAACAATTGACAGCGCTGACAAAAGCTTTGATTCCGAGCAGGATCGTCAATCATGGTGCGACGAACGTTGCTCCTCCCGCTGTTACGCCGTTAACGGGAATACAACCCGCTCCACAGCTTTCCATGGGTCTCCCGGCCCCCCCTGCGCCCTCTGCCGTTCGCCCGGTGCAGCCAGTGGCTAAATTGGAAGCCGCTCAGCTTCTGGTGCGTAACAATCCCGTCTATCCGCCAGTGGCAAGGGCAGCCGGTCTTTCAGGCCAGGTGGAATTGCAGTTCACCGTCGGCGCGGACGGCAGCGTGAGTAACGTCAAAGTGGTTAAGGGAAACAGCGTGCTGGCGCAGGCCGCAGTGGCAGCGGTGAAGTCGTGGCGGTACCAGCCCGCGCGGCGCGGCGGAATCCCCACGGAATCAAAATCCCGTGCGGTTGTCATTTTTAATAAAAACTGAGCAATACTCACTTCTGCGAACGGAATTTTATCCTCCGGTAGAGTCTGAAGCAGGCAGCGTCAATTCTTCTGTAGTCCATTCGGCGTCACCGTTCCGCGAAACGAAACCGCAGCAAATATACCGTTCGATATTGCCCGCGGTTATCGGCCCGCGTGAGAATCTTATTCCAGGGTGGCCGCGCGAGCCAGATCGTAGTTGCCGGGGAAGATTCGCTCGCCCTTGCGAAGTATCAATTTTGCATCTTGCCAGCGGTCGAGGTTGCGATAGACGTTGGCCAGGGAAACATACACCCGAGGATCCCACGCTGGATAGTAGCGGACCACGAATTCCAGCTGAACGCGTGCTTTGTCCCAGCGGCTCTCGCGGTGAAAGATCTCACCGAGTTTACGATGCGCGTCAGCATCATAGGGATCGCGACCGAGTAGTTCGGTGTATACGCTTTCGGCTCCCGGTAGATCGCCCGACTCAAGAAAAAGCCTGGCCAAAACAGACAGGGCGTCGGAGGGGCAATCAGAATCCGCAGCAATCCGCTTGATCTGCCAATTGACCGCCTGGGCCCAATGTTTGCGCCTTTGTTCGAGAAGGGCATAATCTTCCAACGCAGGCACGTATTGAGGATGCCCCTTAAGGATTTGACGGAGTAGTGACTCCGTCGTGGCGTAGTCGTTCTGGGCCAAGGTCATGTCCGCCATTCCGCCAAGCGCGTTCAGCGAACGCGGGTCAAGGCGCAGGGCGTTTTCGTAAGCGGTTCGGGCGTCCCACGGCCTGTTCAATGCCGCAAGCCAAGCTGCCCGCAGCAGTTCGATATCGGCGGAGGGAGGGTAGTTCTCCAGGGCGGAGAGGAAATCACCTTCGCGGTTCGTGTCTCCCAAGTAAGCCAGCGTTTCAGCTGCTCCGATCAGTGCGCGACGCTTATCCACGATTGGTACCGCAGCCGGTAAGAGATGTGAACGTTGGTTGGCGAGCATCTCCACGTTGTCCGAGCCTGCATTCTCCGCAAAGATGGCCAGCGGGGTCCGGAATTCGAGTCGCGTCAGGTCATCCGTATTGTGCCGCGCGTTCGCAGCAAGCTTTCGCAAGTTCGGATCATCCAGAAGGTGATAGGCGATTATGCCTTCCGGTCTTCTGAACCCGAGTGCTTCATAATCTTCCTGGAGGGCGGGATTGGACCAAAGCTTGCGCAGGCGATCGAGCGAAAGAGACCCGGACTTGGATTGAGCGAGCAACACAACGTCCGCCCATTCACCTCGCCAGGCGGTAACCTGGGGAAAATGACGGTCGAGCGTGCCAAAGACCATTTTCAAATCTTCAGGAAAAATCGAGTATGCCTGCACCCATTGCACCAGAATCCCGCCCGGCGCGAGGTGTGTGCGGACCTGCTTGTAGAATTCATCCGTAAACAATGCAGAAACGCCAGCGATCCAGGGATTGGAGGGCTCGGAAATAATTACGTCATATTGATTGCGTGTGGTGAACAGGAAGTTGCGCGCATCATCCATAATCAGGTGTAAGCGCGGATCATGGAGCACGCCGCGGTTCAACGGTTGCAGATAGCGCGCGGCATGGATCACTGCGGGCTCAATCTCAACGCAATCGATTCGCTCGACCCCGGGATAACGTGCCACGGCGGAGACCGTCATTCCGCTACCGAAACCGATGATCAGGACTTTCTTGGGCGCCCGGTGAAACAGGAGACCCAGGTGGCCCACCATCAACTGTGTGATTTTGTCGCTGGTGGAAGCATCCACCTTGCCATTGGTTCGAAGCCCAAGATAATTGCTGGCCCGCGCAACCGAAATCGACGCGTTTAAGCCGTCCTCTGCGAACAGCAGATCGGTTGTGTTTGCTGCTTCATTCACCCGCAGGGTGCTTGGATAGCTTGCCCGGTTGGTGATCACACCAAAATTTGCAACAGCCGGGTTATTCAGCACGCCAGACCAGCCGGTGACTGCAACGATCGATGCAAGGACGGCATTCCCTGCCAACAGGATCGATCGCCGCGGAACCTGGCGCGCATGCAAGAAGACAGCCAGCGAAAGGTTGGCGGCCGCTGTGATCGCCACCAAACGAAAACTTCCGAGTCGCGGAACCAGCCAGAAGCCTGCGGCTACGGCACCCAGGATCGCGCCGAACGTATTGGCCGCGCATGCCTTGCCGACCGCATCCGAGGATGGATCGTCCTGCTTCCGATACTTCGCGATTAGCAGGGTCACAACGGGAAAATTGAAACCGAAGATTATTGCCGCCGGCAACATGGCCAGCGCCGAGGTCGCAAATTGGGCCAGAACCAGACCGCCGAAGGTCTGATGAGTCGCTGTGACCAGCGTCCATAGGATCGCCGGCAACTTCTGGAAGATCACTAGAAATATGACGGCTGCGAGGCCCGTCAGGGTTTGCGTCGTGCAAAAAGTTGCCATGGAGACAGGGTGACGGCGGCTCACCCAGATTTCGAAGAGTTGCCCGCCCAACGCGATACCAGCTAGAAATGTAGCCAGCATCACTGTGAATGCGTAGGTGGAACTGCCCAGGGTCGTGACGAGCAGGCGTGACCAGGCAACCTCATAAATCATTGCGGTCGCGCCGACGAAAGCGAAGCTGATCAGCAGAAACCATGGGATTTCCGAGGCCACTCGCTCCGGTCTTTCTTTTTCCTCCACGGCGGGTAACTGCACAGGCAAGCCCTTCACCGTGAGTGCCAAACAGCCGGCGATCATGTTCAACACGACGGCGAAGAGCACAGTCAGCCGCAGGCCGATCCCAGGCAGCAGCAGAAAACCCGCCGCCAGCGCCCCAACCAGCGCGCCCGCAGTGTTGATCCAATAGAGCCGGCCAAGCCGGGTACCCAGTTCGGCTGAACTGCGAGTCACTCCGGCTGTAAGAATAGGGAGCGTTCCCCCCATTAAAAATGTAGGAATAAAAAGCACGAGGATGGACGCCAGAAATCGTAGTGCCACGAGAAATGGCGTCGAATCGGGTGCGGCATGGTAGGCGAGCAGATAGAGGGAGCGAACAGCGTTCAAGCCAACCAGGGACAGAGCTCCGGTGGCGCCGATCAGCAGTTCAATCCACGCATAGAGAGCGATTGGATGACTGTGGCGTTCTCCCCATCGTCCAAGAACAGCGCTGCCTGCCGCAAGACCGCCCATGAAAGCGGCGAGTACGGTCGTAATTGCGTAAACGGTGTGGCCGAATACCAGTCCGAGGGCTTTCGTCCAGGCTACCTGGTAGGCCAGACCCGCGACTCCGGATAGGAAGAAACAGAGGAGCAGGAGGAAAAATGTAGCGCGACGCATGTGTCCCCGGTTTCCTATGAGAGTTTTGTCCCGTTCATGGCAGTACAGCGAGCCAATTATTTCATGGCGAGTTCAGGCATCAGCAGATTCCTGCGCTTGCCCGCTTTCCACCCGATCACCGGCAATCGATCCACACCAAACTCGATAGCGCGTTGCTCCCGGCCCGAACAGCTGCCCACCATACGAGATCAAATCCAACTTTTTGTGCATTCAATTTTTTTGAACGTTCAATCCCCGCGGATCATCCCCCGTGACCGGGCTTAACTCAGCGGAACCTGCCGATAATCAACCGGGGCTCCCGACACAACCTGGTGTCCTCGTAGGAAGAGAACCTCGCCGGAGCCGGGATCGTTCGCTGCACGCACAACCAGCAATCCGTCGCCCTCATAGTTGGCAGGGGGAAGGATGGCCCAATGTATTTTCTGAACCGACTGTTTGGGGACACGCGCAACGATCGCGACGCCCTGAATTTCGAGGTCGCAACGAAGCCGCCCATTCGCCAATATCACGATGCGTCGCGTCTTGTCCTTCCCAATCAGGACGTATGCGTGAGATTGGCCAACGGCGGAAAAAGCGCCCGTGATTTGTGCACTTACCTGTTGGCCTGAATTCTTCAGCCATGAAATTGCGGCGGGGTTGAAATCACGCGCTGTTGCGAGTCGCCATAACCCAACTCCCGGGATCAGACTTGCATCCTCGCTTGGAATCTCCTGGAAGATGGAGTTCACGCCAATTCCTGACATGGCATCCGACCAATGGAATCTTGCAATCGCTGCAAACCCTAGAATGACAACCACTGCCAATGCCAGCCACCTGAGAGCATGTCCGTGCTGATCAGGATTCTTAGGGAGCGTTGTCGCCTCCGAGCCAGACCCCCGGTTGATCTTTGACCTGCCCTTCGAAGACCGGCCCGCGACTTGTCCTGTGACCGGTGCCGGGCGTTGCACGGGCTTGCGCTCGGAAGGGTCCCAATCATCGGAGGGAAACGTCATGCCCCAGAACCGATTAGACGGAGTCAGGAATTCGACGCCTAAATGGTTCTCGTCGGGGTCCACCTCTTTCATATTGCGAACCTCGCATTTGATCTCCTGCAATGACTTGGGATTCTTAAGGATTACGTATTGACCAACCTCCATATTCCTGGAAACACTCAGGAGTGCGCCAAAATCATTGATTTCGAGAGTTTTGGCTTCGCTGAATTCCGATTCGCCCGGGAAGGAAATCAGGACTGACATTACAAGTCGAACACGTGGGGCTCGCCGGACGGGACTCAGGAGATGGCGTACGTTTGCCGCAGCAACTTCGTGACTCTCGCCATTGTCAACTTCGGTTGCTTCTTTCTTTGGTTGCGGTACCTGTAGAGTCGAAGCGCCGCCCGCCTCAGACTCGGACGGAGATTTCAAGTGTGGCGCCGCATTCATTTCGGGGACCTCCTTCCGATCTCTTGCGATCGCATTATGGTCTGGTGTTTCATCTCCGCCACACTCCGGCGTGTAGATCAATGATTCGTCGGCGAATGATTCTTGGGCGGAAGGCACACCCCGATTTTGCGAGGGCTCGTCCTGTGCGGCAGTTTCATCTACGGTGGGAAACTCAATCCCCCAAAACTTTGGCGACTTCTTGGAAAATTCGATTTCTACATGATTCACGCCAGGCTCGATCGGGATGACAGAGCGGATATGACATACCATTTGTTTCCTGGATTCCGGATTGACCAGAAGCAGCGATTGGCCGGGCACAAGTTTTGTGGCAACAGCGAGCAGTGCCCCGTGGGGATCTACATGAATCGTCTTGCACTCTTCATGAAATCGTTGTTCCTTCTGTTCTTTGCAGGCGCAAATAAACACCGGCATTTCGACATGCACTTGTTGACCTCGGTGAACTGAGCGCTTCACGCAGTCTGCGTTCGATGCAGAGGACTCGCCGCCTGCGCCACTTGCCCCATGGGGAGTGGTATCCATCTTTTTGTTTACATTCGTTGTCAGCAACTTTGACATGATCCACCGTCTAAAATTTGAGAACGGTCTTACGTACCCGCCCCCTCGAATATCTTTGGTACATCAACTCGCGATGCAAAAGCCTCCTGGAGTCCCGTGGCTCCTCATCCTCCAGGATCCGAAAATGTCATGTTGAAATGAGGCGAGCATTTGACCGAACCAACGCCTCCCCCGTTTCTCAGTGGCGATCCTCGATTCGGATGACCTTCAAGCTCACACGTCCAGCGGCCTTGTTGGAAAATCCAAGCGTGTACTTCGCTTGAGGATCGTAGGCGAATGAAAACCACTGACAGTTGTGGACCGTATCGGCGATCTCACTGCCCACTGCATACGAAGCCTCATAGGCATCAGATTTGTGGAAATGGCTCTCCGCTACAGTGTAAACCGCGCCCTCGATATGCACGGGGCCGCCGGCGCCGAATCCGGAATGGTCAACCTTAATTGCGCCGTTCGCCGCGATCGCCGGCCAGCGTGAGTAAATGATGTCGTAGGGTTGCCCAGGCGCGGCCTGCGCAAGCGTGGTTGCAACTGTGGAGTTGCCGCTTGAATCCGTGTACAGGCTCTGGCCCAGCGGCACGAATTTCGGACCCGTTCGATTGTCCCAGGCCAGGATCTCCGTGGGGGCATGAATCTGAATAGAACCATTGACGATCAGCGAGCCTTGGAACTGCAACAGTGTAGTCGTGGGCTCAACAAGAGTCAGATTACCGTCAACATACAGCAGCGTGTCGGAGAGGGGGTTCCCTACAAAATCGATTTCGTAGAGATCGGTATTAGTTGAAGGGTTGCTTGTGCCGTCTGACGAGCCGAGTGGAATAAAGGCATTCGGATTTGCTCCATTCGGCACTGTGATATTGCGGGGGTCCGGAATCGAGCTGCTTGTTTTGTAGTGGATAACCTGGACGGGAACATTGGTTGCCGAGACTCCTGAAGGATAGGAGGAAGACGGCAAAAGAAAAGCCGTACCCGTCGCCGCTGCCGAATGAGCGTATGTTTCAGCGTGGTTGATTAAAGTGGTTAGCTGGGTTGGCGTTAATTGCCGGCCAGCCGTACTGGCGATTGACGATGCTGTCGAAAAATCAAAGGTCGGAAAGGGCTTAATCGGCGGTGCCGGAGTAGCTTGTACGACTGGGGCATCGGGATCGTTCGTCATAGGATTGGGATCGCCCTGCTGGCCCGCGGGCGACAAAATTGTATTCGGGAGCGAGGTCGTGCCCGAAGCCGGTCCGGTGTTGGGTTCAATGGCATTGACCGCTTGAGCAGGTCCAATGATGCTGATGCCCCGGTCGATCAGGATGCTGCCGTTGGAGTACATCGACGTGTTCAGCGTAACGCCGTAGGTCACCTTGTTGTGATTGTGAAAATTAATTTGATTGCCGAACATAGCGTAATTCAATGCGGCCACGGGATCAGCCCGCACCAGAGCGACAAGGGTTCGAGTTCTCCCGGAAGGGTCCTTGCCGACCGAAGTCAGCGTAAACTTGTTGTCCCCGGCGGACAGATCTGAAAGCGTCACCGCGTAACTCCCATTCTTGACTGTCCCGGTAAACGATGTGGAGCTGGGGCGAGCGGAGCCATTCGCGGCGGTCCCCAGGGCATTGGCAAGATACGTCTCGATGTCAATCGAGCCGGTGCTGGGAGCTGTGCCCGCTTGTATCTTGAACAGTGCCGCGTTCAGCCCTCCCTGCGCCACGGCATAGGCGCCTTCAGAGGCACGAGCGGTGCTGGTTGCTTTCATCCCGGACGTAATCAGCGAGACAACGCTGCCAGCCAGAATCACGGCCAAAAGGATCAGCAGCAATACGGAAAACATCGCCATTCCCGCCTCACGCTGCAGGCGAATGGCTGCCGCAATGGACCTTTGTGTCATCGTACGCATTGCTTTTTCTCCTTCACGGTTCGTAAATCTCTCTCGCAAGAATTCCATCCCACCTAACACCCGGTCTGCGGCGATTTACCCGCTCGGCCCGGTCCTTTCGGCAACGGCACCGATGGACTGTCGCAGCCATCAGGGGGAGGCGGTGATTTTGGCGGGGGCGGTGTTTTGCCGCCGGGGCCGGGACCCGTCTTACCTTTGCCTGGCGATTTTGGGACGGGTGATCCATCGGAGTCCGACCCGGTGGATGCGTCAATTTCACTGTCGAGGTTGCCCTGAAGGATTGTCGACATCGATTGTGTGAAGGCAGTGTTGTTTACGGTCGTGCTGGTCGTAACGGTTACCAGCTTATAGTCGAGAATGGTCCCTGTATTCGGATCCGTGACGCCGTCCGAGTCGTTCGATCCCGTCCCATCGGTTGGATCGTCCACAGCTGTAACCGTGATGGTCCGGTTTATCAGAGTTCCATTATGTAAAGTAACCGTGTCGGAAAGCGGTAAGTCGCCGTGGGCTGTGCTGTACACGGGACTGTAAATCGGATCTACAACGAAATAGCCTGGACCACTGGCCGTTCCGGATGCGTTTATCCCCACCTGGTCATATGGAATGGACTGGATCTGTTCAAGCTTTGCGCGGCCACTATTGAGCAGCTGCAAATTAATCTTGTCGATTTGATTGGCGTGCATGGAGATCGAGAACAGGGGTACCAGGCCGGCTATGACCACCAGAAGCAGGGACAGGCTCACCAGAGTTTCGATAAGCGTGAAGCCCCCGTTCAATCCTTCGGGGATCAGGGATTCGGTAATCTTAGGTCGCAATTGGCTCATAATGTTTTCCTGAATCAGTTGATGTTCCCCGCCAATGTGGGATCAGGGAGCCCGACGATACCGTTTTGTCTGATCAACTGCAGCAGCCGCGGTGTGATGAGGTCGCTCGAGATATCGCTCAGAACAATCGACCTTTTGCCGGTATGGGAGATTTCGGCGATGTGCAGCGTTATCGTAATCGAATCGATGGCTGAGACTTCAGATGGGTCATTGATGATTCCATCGGCGCTCTTCATATTGCCCAGCTCATCTTCCTCGACAATTGTGTCCTGGTCGCCGCCATAAGCGGCCGTGTCATATAACATGGCGATGGGATTGTGCGCAGAGAACTGAAACGTATCGATGTTGTATGCGGAGAGAGGGCCCATCGCATCCAATCTACGGATGTAAAGGTTCGTCGCCAGCACCTGGCCATTCAGCCACAAAGACGCCGTTGACACATCATTGATGTTGTTGAAATGAACCAGAGTTAGAGCCCACAGCGGGTCAGGATTTCCGTCGCCGTCCAGATCGTCTGCCACCCCATCGTTGTTCAGATCAATGAAGTCCTGAATCCCATCCCCGTTCAAATCCTGACGAACCAAGCCGATGCCAATCACGTCGGCCAAACCATCTCCGCTTGCGTCATCCAGGCCGGCGGTAGCAACCTGCCCGGAACCTGCGTCGTAGAGTTGCGCCGTATGATTCTCATCGAAGTAATACAAGATTCCATCCCTCACGACTGGATTGTCGCCAGTATCGTTGAGATCGAAATTGACTCCGAGAGGAGTGCCCGAGACAGCATTGAACTCCACAAGATCGTCTCGCAGAGATTGCGCGACCCGTTCCATTGCACCCCGAGCCTTGCTGGTGGTATCGGATTGCATGGTCTGTTTTCCCGTGACCTTATAGAGCTGCGAAAACGATTGAAAAACCATGCCCGTGAAGATGATCAAAATGGATATGCCAAGCAGCATTTCAATAATGCTGACGCCAGCTTGTCCTTTTCCGGCGCCATGCCGGATCGGCGAGGGGCCACGCTGCCTCACCGTACGCGCATCACACAAACCGTCGCGCGCAACCCATTTTGAGCGAGAGTTCTTAGACCTTTGACAAGGGGTAAGCAGCGCCGGAGCATTACCGGGCAGCGAAGACGAAAGTGGAGGGAGAAGTGAGGAGAAAAAAGTGGAATTCCCACCCCGGTATATTTTTGATTGCGCATTCCTGATGCGCGCCATCTCAAACATTGCTTGCCCTCAGTTACTTCCACTTCCAATGCTTTCGGTGTTAGCTGCATCCTTGCAAGACCGGTCAGGTGGAGCTATTTCCCGCGGGTGTCACAAGACTCGTACGAAAGCGCCATTCATTGATCGGAGTTCTGCGTCAACTCGACCACCCAGAAAAGTCCCGCCTTCCCGCAAAGCACGTCGCGGGAAACCAGTCATAAGAGAGCAATTTTGACGCCGAAGGCATGGGCATCTATCTTATTGGTATAAGGTGACTTAGAGCGGCAACCCCGAGGCCGCTTTCATAGGCCCCCAATAATGGGATGATTTGTTACACATCTGGAAAGGGTTGACTTGACTGGGGTTTATGAGTCCAGAGAGGGTGGGAGAGAATCACTCTTAGGGAAAGCTGTAAGCACCGTCACTCCATGTTCCAGAAACCCGATCAGGTCACGACGGATGGAGGAAAATTTGATTTTTGGAACTGCGGCCAATGCTTTAGACTCAGAATGCCTTCTACCAACGCGCCCGTAGCTCAGCTGGATAGAGCATCTGCCTTCGAAGCAGAGGGTCGGGAGTTCGAATCTCTCCGGGCGCGCCATTCTAATATGCACAATGTCTTGCTGTTACGCTGCAACGTGTTCGGCTTCTCGTTTCCTAAACTGCGGTTTAGAGAGCATTTTCGTGCTGTGGATCACATCTGACGCGCGGGTAGTTTGGGATCGAGCACCTTGCGGGCGCTCTCGGCACCGCATACTGGCAATCCAGTGGGATTGAGCAACCCGATCTGTGCCAGCACGCTGGCCTGATCCTAATAAATGTGTTCGTGGGAGATTTTTCCATCCTTAACTCCGGCGATAACGACGACAGCGATCTCCACGCGCTTCCCCGTCGGCGGGACGCCGGGCAGCATCCAGTCAATCGGCATCGTGTGAGTAAACGCGATGACGAGTTCGTCCACAATCTGGTCATGACCGACCGTGCTGGACACATTCGTCATCGTGACGTCGGGCGGAAAGAATTTCCCTACCAGATGATCCCGGTAGAAGGCGCGCACGCCGTCCCGGCCCACGCCCCCAATCATGGTCGGCACATTATGGAGATGGGGATCATCGTTCATTGTATTCATTGTAGTTTCGAGATCTCCGGCGAGTTCCGCGCCCACATGCTTCTGGAACAAGTCGACCATTGCTTGCTGTTGGGATGACAAAATGGCCATTGGGAATCCTTTGGACTTCGAGTTGTCACATCTTTGCAAACACTACCGGAGTTGAATTGCTTTCGGGCCGGATCATTCCTGCGTTCCGCCCTGCAGGCAGCTATAGGGTGGAACCAGAAGCAGCGATGTCAATCAACGCCGTTCGTGGCCTATTTCTTGAGGGTTGCTGTGATCCCCTCATCCGGCTGGTCACTCACATTCTGCGGGAGGCGGCTCCCGGTGATGCTTTTTTCCTTTTATCTATGTATCCAGAATCCGTCACGCTGTGAACGGCGCGCAAGGGTACGAATGCCTGGATTGTCGTAAAGCACATATTTTCGAAAATGTTGTTCTGTGGATATTCGGCAGTCTGGTGCCGCTTGGGGGATTCTGTACGCGAACGAATAGACGATCACTGAAAATCAAACCGTTCCGGACCCGTTAAATCACTCATCACCCGGCGCTAGCGGAAGGGAAACTGGCTGCCGGCGTTTCGCCGAAAGATCCAGAGCCTTGGTTAGCATCAATCGATTATGGGCTTCTCGGGCGGTCGCATGCTGGGTCCGCGCTCCCAAAGCCACGCGGTTGAGCCACGATTCGGTTTCCTCCCGCATTGGCCCACGCAGTTCGCCAAGCGCCACATCGCCCGGGGGGTAACTCCCCATAAAATCCACCAGGCGCGTCTTATCGGGTGCATACCCTTCCGATTGCGGGGCGCTTACGGCAAGGACGATGTCGCGATGCGTATCGTCGATGGTGAGCACACCCTCGGTGCCCACAATTCCGACTTCGAGGCTATAGACCGCAGCCGGCCAGGTAACCGGGAGCGCCCACGAAATATTGAGGTGATGGATACAGCCATCGCTAAACATGATCATGCCGGCCGTGGCATCGATCCCGCGATACAGCGGCCCCAGGACTTTGTCGATGGAACGGGCGTAGACTTCGACTGGCGTCTTGGCTTCCAGGTACCACATGACGATGTCGAGCGCATGAGTGCCGGAAATCACCATGGGCGAAATTGTCTCCGGCGCGTTGCTCCTTTTGTAGTTGTCTATCGCCACAAGCCGGTTCATGAAGGCCCGTGAAGTGACCAGGGTTACATCCCCCAGCGCGCCCGTGCGCACCTTTTCCTTCGCGGCGAGCCAGCGCCTTCGAAATCGTTGCGTATAGCCCACAACCGCATCAATGTTGGACTTTTCGATGGCTTCCAGCACCCGAAACGATTCCGACAGTTTGGTCGCCAGCGGCTTTTCGACCAGCATGGGCAGCCCGCGCTCGATTGCAAGCATTACCGGATCGACATGAAGGTGCTCGTCCGTGGCAATGATCGCGGCGGTGACTTCCGGACGATTGAGCAGTTCCCGGTGATCGCCGGTTACGAAATCCGCTCCGATCTTGCCGGCAACCTCCCGGGCACGATCCGGATTCTTCTCAGCGATGCCAATCCAATCGACGGCGCTATGCCGCGCCGCGACTTCGCCTCGAAACAGCCCGACACGCCCCGTCCCCACGATGGCCAGTCCAATCCGTTTCGCTTTTTGCCTCAACGCATTTCTCCCTGATTCGAGATGAGATTCCGCATTAAAAAATCCACATAAATTATTTTTTTCAGATGGACAGGTTATCATGCCCCTTCAGATAACGAGCACGGGAGATTGAGGAGCGGACACTTGCGGCGGTCAGAAGACAAGCCAAGATTTGTCTGCGCCGGATTTCCCTTACTTTTGCGATACTATGGGTCGCCCATCTTGGACACCATGACGAATTGGAAAGTCTCCGCCGCCGAGGCACGAGCCTTTGCAGCACTCTTGTGTGACTGGCGCGTGCCTGGTTTTTTCCGCGAGTGCCCCCCGGCCATAAACAGGGTCAATTCATGAAGGTGCGTTGGTGGGTTTGCTTCCTGCTGTTTTTGACCTGGCTGATGTCCTACATCGACCGCGGCCTGATGCCGATGGCTATCCCCCTGATCGGCCAGGAATTTCACATGAGCCCCACCGTGATGGGGGTAGTCCTCAGCGCCTTCTTTATGGGTTACGGCACGATGCAAATTCCCGGCGGCATTATCGCGGACAAGTTCGGACCTCGCAAGACCATCACGATGGGCATCGCCTCCTGGTCCCTTTTTAGCCTGTTGACCGGCGCGGCAAGCGGCCTCAGGAGCCTCATCTGGATTCGCATCCTGTTCGGACTTGGAGAAGGGATGCACCCCCCGGCCGCCTTCAAGGCACTTTCCGCTTGGTTCAACAGCAAGGAGCGGGCGCGCGCCAACGGTTTCGTGATGTCTTCCAACACGATTGGTCCCATGATCGCCCCGATTCTATTCGCCACGGTGATGGGAGCTTACGGCTGGCGGAAGGCATTTGTTCTGGTTTCCATCCCTGGGTTTCTCATTACTCTCGCGGTCTACTGGTATCTGCGAGACACGCCGGCAGAACATCCCAAAATGACCGGGGACGAACTGGCGGAAATCGGGAACGAGGAATGGACCCAGGAAAAGATTCCCTTTTCCGCGTTGGCTAAATACAAGGCTTTGTGGAAGCTTTTTTTCATTTACATGACATGGGACGTGACCTGGTGGGGATTCCAGGCATGGTTGCCCTCGTATCTGCTGAAGGTCAGGGGTTTCACGCTGGTGAAAACGGGTGTCCTGGCAGCTCTGCCCTTCGCCGCCGGGTTCATCGGGTTGATGGTCTGCTCCTATATTTCGGACTGGACCGGTAAACGGAAGGCGATTCTGATTTCAGTTCTGCTGGGAAATGCGCTTTTCATGTTGTTGACGGCGAAGGCCGGCAGCGCCACCACTGCCGTCATTTTCCTGACAGCAACAGGTTTCTTCCTTCCGGCGATTCAAGGGCCATTCTGGTCCTTGTCCATGGATCTATTGCCCTCCAGAGTAATGGGTTATTCGTCGGGCTTCATTAATACCGGAGGTCAAATCGCAGGGGTTGGGGCGCCGATCATCATCGGCGCCTTAATCCAGTGGACGGGCCATTACGATGCGGGATTCATATTCATGGCTATATCCGCGAGTCTGTCCGCGCTGCTGGTTGCCACCATAAGTGCGCCCAAAGCAAGGGCAAGCCTGCGCGCCGCCGAAGCGCCTTTCAAATAACCTGCGTGCGGTGAATCAGGTTCCGCGATCCGCAGGCGGGCACGATAAGCTCCCGAACAAATTCCCAACGATCGCTTTCCAGGTTTAGCCGGATGCGGCTTGTCACTTTTCATCTGCACACGAGCCTGCGGTGTACAAATGCAGGAATAGGCACAGCGAAGAATGAAGTTTGGATAAACTATCGTGGGAGGGCATTGTGCGTATAAGCAGGACATTTGTCCGGACAGCCGCGATCGTTGCGGCCCTGTCGTTTGCAGCCTTGGGAGCAGGCAGTGTCGCTTCACGCGGCCCGCAGTCCGGTGCCGCATCCACTGGCGCATCCAGTCCGTCCCGGCCAACATTCACGATTCATGAAAGCGCCTTGCATACCCCGCTGACGGTGGTGGTTTACGGCGACACGCGTTTCACCGACCCGGCCAACGTTACGGCGACAAATCCGGTCGTGCGGCAGGCGCTGGTCAAGCGTATCGCGCAAGAGAAGCCGGACGCGATTCTGTTGAATGGCGATGTGCCGTGGCACGGCGGGGACGAAGGCGATTATCTGGTCTATCGGGCAGAGACCCAAAGTTGGAGCGATGCGCACCTGCGCGTGTTTCCAGCCCTGGGAAATCACGAATTTTCCCATTGCGAGGTTGCGCAATGCCTGGCGAACTGGTGGGCCGCGTTCCCCCAATTCAATGGCCTCCGGTGGTACTCCGCCCGCCTGGGAACGAAGGTCTATTTGATCACGCTGGATAGCGACGATTCATTGTTGCCGGAGAGCGAACAGCGCAAGTGGCTGGAGGCGCAGATCTCGTCCTTGCCCGCTAAGGTGAAATTCGTGCTGATTTCCATGCACCACCCCCCGGTTGCGGATATTCAAACCCGTTTTGAGGTCAATCACAATCCCCGCCCAAACGAGATTGCGCTGGCAAACTATCTCCGAACGGCTGCGAAAAAGAGCAAAGCAAGGTTCATCGTTGCCGCAGGTCATATTCACAACTACGAACGATTCCTCCAGGATAACGTGGTCTATCTGGTCACTGGCGGAGGCGGGGCGGTACCTTACCCAGTCGAGCGCACGCCTCCCGATCTTTATCAGGATTCCGAATTTCCAAATTACCACTACGTGAAATTCGTCCTGGCAGGCAATCACTTGCGCGGAACGATGTACCGGCTCTCAGATCCCACCGCCGGGACCTGGGAAGCCAAAGATAGGTTCGACATTCCCCCCAGGTAGTCCGGCGCGGCTGGACCGTGTGGCCCGGCATCTCGGCGAGACGTCCATTTGTGAGGTTTACTGAACAGGGCTTCGGGTGTATAAGTGTGCCCACCGGGTGGTAAGAAAACGGAAGTCCAGAACGATATGGAGGAGATGTCTCATGAGTCTGAACAGGAGTGTAAAAGCCTTTGGCCTGTTGGCCGGCCTGGGCTTATTGGTTCTGTCTGGTGGTCTGGGTGCGCAGAAGCTGACCGCGCCGAAGTACCAGGTTGATTGCACCTGGCCAAAGCCCCTGCCGAACAAATGGAAGATGGGCGGGGTCACGGGGTTGGCTGTTGACAAGGATGATAACGTCTGGGCTTATGACCGCCCGAATGATCTGACGTCCATTGAGCTTGAGGCTGAGCTCACTCCTCCGATCGCCGATTGCTGCGTCACGCCTCCATCGATGATCCACTTCGATAAGGCAGGTAACGTCATCGGTTCTTTCGACGCGCCACAAGGGCACGGCATGGCGGTGGACAGCAAAGGATTCACTTACCTGGGCAACGTCGTTAAGGGTATGGGCAATGTCCGCAAATACGATCCGAAGACCGGGGCCATGCTCATGGAGCTGCCACGCGCGCCGGAGATGCCGCCGGGCAGTGGTAATGGCGGTGCGGCAGAGAAGCCCCACGTTCCAGGCCAAGGCAGTCGTGGTCCGGTTTTCGGTTTCATTGCACCACGCCCTAAGCTTGACCCTGCGGCACTGGCGGCTCGTGAGGCGGCGATCGCGGCGTTCCGCGCGAAATATCCCCCCACATCGCCCATGATCGTCGGAGGAATCGAGGAGATTCGGCTGGACGAACCGGCGCACGAACTTTACGCAGCCGACAATTATCTGGGCGGCCGCGTCATGGTGTTTGACCTGGACACATTCAAGTTCAAGCGAGGCTGGGGAGCCTACGGGCACAAGCTCTCGGAAATCACCACCGATGATAAAGACCGCGCGTACAAACCGGGCGGGCCGGAGCCCAAGGAGTTCCGGGGCCATCTCACGCTGAATATTTCCCACGACGGGCTCGTCTATGCTGCCGACCGCATGGCGAACCGCATCGACGTCACCAAGAAGGATGGCACGTTCGTGAAGGAATTCACGATGGCCACCTACACGGGCGTCGGGGGTTCCACAGGGGGCGTAGCCTTCTCACCCGACAAGGCGCAGAAGTTCCTGTACATTTCCGACCTCACGAACAATCACATCTGGTTCCTTGACCGCCAGACGGGCAAGGTTGTGGGCACGCTCGGCAGCATGGGCGAAAATGCCGGCCAGTTCTTCGGGTTGCACATGATCGCCGTGGACTCCAAAGGCAATATCTATACGGGCGAAGTCTTTGGCGGCGAGCGCGTGCAGCGGTTTGTCCCGGTAAAGTAAACAGCGGGGGGCGGCTTTGCCACCCGACAACTGCAATTGACAACTAGCCGCGTGCGGCGAGCCGATATGCCCTCGCCGCACGCGGACTTGTTAGAAGGGTAATGGCGCGTCTTACCTGTCTTCCTCCACGCGTTTCACAGTAGACTTGGCGAGTTCATTTGATTGCGGAATAAGATTCGCCGGAATCGACGGCGAACAGATTCACCCCGCGATCTTGAGTTTCCTCAAGAATGACATCATCGGACACCAGTTGGTGAAACCCGATTGCAGCAAGTTCAACCCCACAAAAGCCGTGAAGAGATACCAGTAGGGATTCACCCAATAGCCCAGGGCCAATGAAATCAGGACGAATGTGCCGGCAAGCAATCGAAGATAGCGTTCTACTGTCATTTTATTTCCTCCTTCTCAATTCTGTTGGGTAGCGAAATCTCCGCCGCCGGATGCGGTCTTTCGTTCGCCGCCTCGTTCGCTCAGATAATAGAGAACGGGAACCGTCATGCGCGAAAGCACGGTCGAAGCCACCTCACCAGCCATTAAAGAAATCGCCAATCCCTGAAAAATCGGGTCAAATAAGATCACGCTTGCGCCCACGACCACCGCTGCGGCGGTCAGCAACATCGGGCGAAAACGCACGGCCCCCGCGTCCACGACCGCATCTTCCAGCGACAGCCCGTGCGAGCGGCGCAATTCGATAAAATCCACAAGGATGATCGAGTTGCGTACGATGATGCCCGCGCCGGCAATGAAGCCGATCATGGAAGTGGCCGTGAAGAACGCGCCCATCAGCGCGTGCGCCGGAAGAATGCCTACCAGAGTCAAAGGGATGGGCGCCATGATGACCAGCGGCGTCTTGAACGATCCAAACCAGCCCACGACCAGCACGTAGATCAACACCAGCACGGCGGCAAAGGCCAGGCCCAGATCCCGAAACACTTCCACAGTGATATGCCATTCACCGTCCCATTTGATCGCATAGCGGTCCGTGCGTTCCGGAAGCGTCGTGCCCTTATACTGTTTCAGCGCATAGCCGTCCGGCAGCTGGATCTTTCCGATCGCGTCGCTCATTTTTAGAATCGCGTAAACGGGGCTTTCGATCGTTCCCGCCACGTCGCCTGTCACGTAGACCACTGGCCGCAGATTCTTCCGGTACACCGTAGTGTCAATGGTCGTCTTGCGAACGCTCGTGACGTCGCTCAGGGAGACTTGCGCGCCGGACGGCCCGGGCAATTTCAGATTTCTGATGTCCGCGATGCTGGATCGATCGGGGCGCGCGAGGCGCACCTCGATCGGAATGTCCTCGCGCGAGGAAGGATCGTGCAGCAAGCCCGCGGAAGCCCCGCTCATCGCGGTTTGCACCGTGCGCGAAACTTCCGCGGCGGAAACGCCCTGCAATGCGGCCTTATCGAGGTCCACGTTGATGTCATATTTCGTCTGCGGATCTTCCACGTACCAGTCGACGTCAACCACGCCCGAAGTCTGCTGAAAAATTCTCTTGATCTTCGCGGCGACATCGATCTGTCCCTTGTAGTCCGGGCCGTAGACTTCCACGACGAGCGTTTCGAGCACGGGCGGGCCGGGCGGAACTTCCGCCACCTTGATGCGCGCGCCAAAGGGAGCGGCAATCTTGTCCAGGCCGGGCCGCAGCCTGCGCGCAATCTCATGGCTTTGCGCGCTGCGGTCGTGTGCCGGCAGAAGATTGACCTGAATGTCCGCCTGGTTCGGCTGGTTGCGCAGGAAATAATGCCGGACCAGTCCGTTGAAGTTGTATGGCCCCGACGTGCCCGCATAAATCTGATAGTTGATGACCTCAGGCTGAGCGCCCAGATACGCGCCCAATTCCTGCGACACGCGCGCCGTCTGCTCCAGCGGCGTTCCATCCGGCATGTCGATGATCACCTGGAACTCGCTCTTGTTGTCAAACGGCAGCATCTTGACCTGCACCCATTTGAGCGGGATGAACGCACAGGCAGCAAGAAGCAAAACAACCACGCCGCCCAGAAACAGCCACCTTCGACCGGCATTGCGGATCAGGGGGTTCATGAGTCGGCGGTAAAAACGCGTGGTCCAGCCTTCCACTTCGTGTCCCGCTCCCGGCCGGGACGCGTAATGGTGCAGCAAACGCAGCGCGGCCCAGGGCGAAACCACGAACGCGACAATCAGCGAAAACACCATGGCGGCCGACGCACCGACCGGGATGGGGCGCATGTACGGGCCCATCAGACCGCGCACAAACGCCATCGGAAGAATGGCCGCGATCACCGCGAAAGTCGCGAGGATGGTTGGATTGCCGACCTCGTCGACCGCTTCGATGGCAACCGTCGTGAGCGATCGCCCGCTATTGTCGGGGAGACGGAAGTGCCGGACGATGTTTTCGACGACCACTATGGCGTCGTCCACCAGAATGCCGATCGAGAAAATCAACGCGAACAGCGTGACGCGATTCAGCGTGTAGCCGTAGAAGTAGAAAATCGCGAGGGTCAGCGCCAGCGTTACCGGAACGGCCAGAAGCACCACGCCCGATTCCCTCCAGCCCAGCGCCAGAGCGATGAGCAGTGTGACCGACAGTGTGGCGATCAGCAGGTGCTGGAGCAATTCGTTCGATTTTTCCCGCGCGGTTTCCCCGTAGTTCCGCGTTACGGTGACGTTCAAATCGTTGGGCAGCGTATTTCCGCGCAGGGACGCGATTTTGTCGAGAGCGCTCTTGGCGATCAAAGTGGCGTTGGAGCCCTTGCGCTTGGCCAATGTGATCGTCACGGCCGGGAAGTCCTGATTTGCACTTGCGCCGGAGGTTCCGCGCGCGCTGGCGAACATGACGTAGTGGTCGGGCTCTGCGGGGCCGTCTTCGATCTTGTTCGCGACATCGCGCAAAAACACGGGCCGCCCCGCGTGCACGCCGACGACTACTTTTTGCAGGTCTTCCGGGCGGGTGAAGAAGTTGCCGGCTTCCACCTGAAATTCCTGGTTGTCGCGCGCGAAGCTGCCGGCCTGGCTGCGCATGTTCGCGGCGCTGAGTTGCTGCACCACCGCGCCGGGGGTGAGCCCGTAGGCAGCCAGGCGCTGCGTGTCCAGGACAACGCGCACTTTCCGCGGCTCGCCACCGATCACCTTGGTTTCGGAGACGTCATCCAGCTGCTTGAGCGAATGGTCCACTTCCTCAGCGATGCGCCGCAAGGAATACGCGCTGTAATTCTTGCCCCAGAGAGTGAGGGCCAGGATGGGCACGTCGTCAATCGAACGCACTTTGATCAATGGTCGCGATGCGCCTTGCGGAATCCGGTCGAAATTCGAATAGAGTTTGTTGTAGGTCCTGACGATCGCGTCGGCTTCGTTTGTGCCCACGTAGAACCGCACAATCACCATGCTCATTCCCGGATGGCTGATCGAATAGATGTATTCAATTCCCGGAATTTCGCGCAGCAGCTTTTCCATCGGTACGGTGACGCGCTGCGTGACTTCGTTGGCCGACGCTCCCGGCATTTGTACGAAAACGTCCAGCATCGGCACGATGATCTGCGGCTCTTCCTCTCGCGGGGTCTGCAGGATGCTGAAAGCACCCAGTGCAAGCGCCGCGAGTATGAACAGCGGGGTGAGCTTGGACTGAATGAATGCTTTCGCGATGCGGCCCGCCAAACGCAGGGGCGGGGCGGAGGGAGTCGGATTGGAGGAAGTGTCGCTCATTGGCGGGCCACGATTTTCTTGCCGCCGAGTTCGCGACCTTCGGGTTCGGCAACGAATGTTTCACCCGCTTGCAGGCCGGAGAGAACTTCGACCTGGTCTCCTGCCGGATGGCCGAGCGTGACGTAGCGCAGGCTCGCCGTCTGGCTTGCGTCAACCACGTACACGCCCTGCAATTGGCCGTGCACGATCACGGCCGAGCGAGGAATTGTCACCAAAGAGCGCGTGCCGTGGGCGAAGCGCGCCCTGCCGAACATGCCGGAGCGAATTTGCGCGTCCGCCGGCAGGCTGATTTTCACCAGGAAGCTGCGGCTTCCCGGATCGGCTACGGGAACGATCTGTGACACGGTGCCGGCCAGTTCAGCGTTTCCCAGCGCGTCCAGAACCACGTGTGCGGCCTGGCCAACATGGATGTTCGGGATGTCGTTTTCACTCACGGCGGCTTCGAGCCGGTAGCTTCTGGTGTCTTCCATCGTGAAAATGGGTTGGCCGGGCGCGGCCAGCGTGCCGGGATCCGCTTTTCGTTCCGTCACAATGCCGTTAAACGGCGCTCGAATCTGCGCGTAGCCCAGCGAAGTTCGGGCCTGCGCCAATGCCGCTTCGGCCTGGGCCTGCCCCGCGCGCGCCTGATCGAGCCGCGCCTCGGCGGACTGCTGCCGCGCCTTGATTTCGTCAAACTCCTGCGGACTGACGGATTTTCTGTCATAGAGTTGCTGGTATCGCTTCAGCGTGGAGGCCGCGAGCGCAAAATCGGAATCCGCCGCGCTGACTTCTTTCTGCGCGGCGCTGACGGCGGCTGCGGCTTGCTCCACTGCGGAGCGCGGCTGGGCGTCGTCAATCGTTGCGAGGACCTGGCCGCTCTGCACGCGCTGCCCTTCCTGCGCGCGTACCTCCAGAATCGTGCCCATCATCTGGCTGGCAATCTGGGTGGTCTGGTTCGCGCGTACCGTTCCAATAGCCTCAATCCATTCCGGAACGACGGTCTTTTGCGCGACAATCACCGCGACATCCTTCACGGTCTCCGGTGTCGCGGGAACGGATTCCTGGGATCGCCCGCAGCCCGTCAACCCGGCGCCGATCAGCGTCACGGCCAGCATCAGGGAGAAGGGCGCGATGTTACCGAGGGTTCGATTCATGGCGTCACCACGGGAGACTTGGGATTTAACGTTCCGTCGGCCAGTTGCAGATTCGCGTAACCGACGTGGTAGCGATACACCGCTTCCCAATAGTCCGTCTGGCTGCGGCGAGCGGATTCCTCGGCGGCCAGCAGATCGGTGATGTTGGAAAGGCCGGATTCGTAGCGGTCCTGATTAATGCGCAGGCTTTCCCGGGCTTGCGCGACCGATGCGCGCGCAACCTCCACTTGTTGCCGGGACGCATCCACGTCGTAATACGCTCGCCGCACTTCCAGGCGTATGGCATCGGTCGCGGCTTCCTTCATCGCCGCGACTTTTTCCTGCATGGCTTGTTCGTGAGACACCTGAGCCCTTTTGGCGCCGCCTTGAAACAGGTCGAACTGCACCTCGATCCCGGCCAGCCAGTTGTTTCCTCCCCCACCGCCGACAAAGGAAGGATTGTCGGCCTCCCAATCCGCGAAGGCGTTGACACGCGGGCCGAAGGACGATTTCGCGATGGAGACGCTTTGCGCCTGCGCCGCCTCGTCCGAACGAATCCGCTTCAGGTCCGGGCGCGTTTCCACGGCCTCCTTTTCGGCTTCTTCCAGAGCGATGGGGGGAAGATTGCGTTCCGCTAGAACTTCGGCCGGATCGAAATCGTTTCCGGTGGAGAGGCCCATGGCCGTGCTGAGCTGTGCGAGAGAAAGGGATAAATTGTTTTGCGCGCGGATCAATTCCTGTTTTCGGGAGGCGATCCGCACCTGCGCGCTCAGCGAATCGGATTCCACCGCCACGCCGCTCTCCACGCGATTCCTGCTGCGGTCGAGGATGGCCTGAGCCGTCTTTAACGCCTGCGTGGCGACTTCGAGTTGTTTCCTTGCCAGCAGCACGCCGTAGTAGGAATCGACGACGCGAAAGACGATTTCCTGATCGGTGCGTTCCAGCTGGTGTTGCATCGCATCCTGCGCGTGCTCGGACCGGTGGATGGTTCGCCAGGTGGACAGGGAATCAAACAGCGTCCAGGTTCCGCCGAAGCGGCTGCTGAAATTTCCAAATGGCGCCGGCGTATTGAGCGTGTTCAGTCCAAAGTCGACCGCCGTAAAATCTCGCTGGCGCAATTTGCTGCCAAAAACGTACACCGGGTCATTGCTGCGCGTGACGGTCTCCGAAAAAGTGACGTGTGGCAACAAGTGCGATCGCGCCTCCCGCACATTTGCCGACGCGGCCCTCGTATCGGCCAGGGCAATTTTCCTTGCCGGATTTTTCTCTAGGGCAATCCTCACGGCCTGCGGAAGCGTGAGCGGCGAGGGCGCCGGCGCCTGTTGCGCCAGAACCCCGCCGGGAAACAGAAGAAATAAAACCACGGCGGCTCGAGCGCCGCGCAATGTCACGGATAGTAGTTGTAATTTCATGAATTCGGTGTCCCTTCGCAAACCGCACGTTCCGTGACAATGCATGTTAGCGCGGCGCATGGATATATCAGTGACATAGCGCACACGTGATATCGGGCCTGCCCGTATGGGTCAGGCGCGATCAGGCTTGCGCGGCCGCGGGAACCTCTTGTGGGCATTCGAACTTTTCTTCCACGATTTCGTATGTGGTCTCCAGGCCGGCGGTTTTTTTCACCATGGCTCCCACCGAGCAGTATTTGTCCTCCGAAAGACGGATCGCTTCCTCGATGGCCCGGGGTTCGATTTCGAATCCCGTGACCATGTGGTGGATCCGCACTGTGGTAAACACCTGCGGCGGGCGCTCTGCCTGGTCGGCTTCCACGCGCACTTCGTAACCCGTCACCTTCTGATGGTATTTCTGCCGAAGGATCGTAATCACATCGAACGCTGTGCACCCGGCCAGCGCCGCCGCCACCAGTTCAATCGGCTTGGGGCCCGAGGCTCCCGCCGCATCGTCCAGCAGCATGTGATGTTCGCTGCCGGTGGTAGCGACGAACTGCCGCTCCGGCTTCATTGGCTGACTCAATACAACTTTTGCGCTGACCATTTTTGCCTCCCCTGATACCTCCGGATATCTCCGCCAAATCTTGCTCGGAACCAGCCTTTGTACCTCTAGTGAGCGGAACTGGTGTTGATGCCAAAAAGCGACCAGGCCGGGCAGTAGCGAACCAGTCCTGTAACCAGTGCAATCGCGCCAACCAGGTATGCGGCAATCGCCAACGTTCCGGTAACCACGTGCAGCAAAGCCAGTGCCAGCAGGGCCGCTCCGATCAGCATTCGAATCGCCCGGTCCGTGCCTCCCACGTTGCGTGTCATGATGTGGCCTCCCTTTCTTCCTTCGGCGGTGATCGCGGTTTCCACCATCCGGTGGGCTCGGTTTTCTTCAGTCACACGAATAAATGCAGGATTCGGGCTTTTGTTACAGGGTATTTTTCGTGCTGGGGTGGGATAGTCTATCCGATGGATAACAGAGCAGTTATATGCTTTTCGGATTCCGGTTCTTGCCGCTCTTCGCCAGGCTCGTCATGGTTCCCTGATACTCGGCGAGTACATCCCTTCTGACTGCGGCCGCGACTTGTGGATCGGGCAGCTCATCGGGAGCATGCCGGCACAGGTCAATGGATTTCTCCAAGCTCGAAAGGAATGCCTGGCAGGACTGGCAATCCTCCATGTGCTTTTCCAGTTCCTCGCAGAGGGAATCGTCCAACTCGTCGTCGAGGTAGTTGGAAAGTTCCGCAAACATGGCCTTGCAGCGGCCTTGCCCGGGCGCGGCGGGGGATTCCAGTGCGGGTTTTCCTTGGGTTTGCGGGGAAAGCGCGCCGGAACGAGGCTCCGCCGAAATTTTCCGCGGCCTCTCGGCAGAGCGCTGGCCGTTGTCCATGGCCAATTCTTTGCGTACAAAGAGTCGCGCCCGGTGCAGGCGAACACGAATCGTGCCGGGATGCAGGCCGGTGATTTCGGCAACTTCCGCGTCGGAAAGTTCTTCCATGTCATGCAGGACAAGAATGAGCCTGTATTCCGGAGGGAGTTTCTGCACGGCCTGCCGCAACCGCCGGGCATTTTCATGGTGCAAAAGCGAACTCTCCGGCGTCCCGCCGGCCTTTCCGGACAAACGTTCCAGTTCCTTCCGGTCGGGCATCAACGATTCGAGCGAGAGATTTTCCTTGGGGGCGAATTTGCTCCTGCGGCGGCTCATCAGGCAGCGGTTTTTGGCGACTTTGTAGAGCCACACCGCCAAGGCCCTGGGATTATCGAATTTGGGAAGGTGGGATACGGATTTGAGAAGCACTTCCTGCATGGTGTCTTCGGCATCCTGCCGCTGCCCGCAGACTTTCATGCTGAAGGAAAAGACCGTGTTTTGCAGCAGCGCAAGCGCCTCTTCCAGCGATTTGGGTTCGTTTCGCTGGAGCAGTTCAACGGCTTGTTTCACCTCGGGTCGCACTTTTTAACCAAAATTACGGCAGGGTCAGGGAACGATCGTAAGATTTTCTCGTGTCATGCCGAAGTTAGCCTGCGGCCCATCCATCGCGAGAATCTGTAATTCCACCGGGCCCGGCGTGGTGACCGGAACATTGCCGGAGTAGGTGTTCACGACGCCTGCGTACTGCATGGGAACTTCCGCTTCCAGGTTGCCTGCCCGAATTAATCGCGCGACTACTTTGATTTTGTTCGAGTCCCAATGCCCGCCCGGCTCGGTGGGGCATCCGCACGCCATCGTGACCTTGGCCTTCACTTCAAAAGGCGATCCGGCCTTGACCGTGGCATCCACCTGCGGCGCCAGGGCCGTGACAATGAATCCGTGAATTTCCAGCACGACGCCGTCTCCGAGGACGTCTTCTCCCGGCACCAGCAGCATCGTTGTGGACGCGCGTTGCGTGGCCTGCGAACTTCCGAGCGGACCCTCCGCCGATATCTCCACAACCGTTGGCTGCTCCAGTTGCAGGGTGGCTAGGTATCCGGACGCTCCCGGGGTATCGTAAATGTTCGTTCCGCGGACGTGGGGCTTCACGATAATCAGCGACGTATCGCCGGTACCGGCCATCTGTGTGCCTTCGGCCAGCACTTTTCCCGTGCTGACGTCACGAATCGTGATGCGCGCGCCGCCAACACCTTTGCCGATGATCTTTGCGTCGCGGGCCACAGCACGAACCATGACTTTTGTTTCTTTTGCGCCGCCTTGCGCGAAAAGCTGGGGAACAGCAAAAACCATTCCGAATGCCAGGCAAACCAGTGCGCGGTGAGCTTTCATTCCGATCCTCCGAGGATGCTGATGTCCGTTGATGTCGGGTTCGAATTCTGCAAGCGCATTTCCCGGTCCTGCCGGTTCCGCGAAATATTCGCAAATACGGCAATGCAGATTACGCCAACGATACCATATCCGGGGCCCAATTCGGGTATGCCGCAGGGATCTACATCCTGTGGACGGTCCCCGAGAAGGCGGGGTATCATAGTTGCGAATCTAAATTTTATGAATTCACATTCATAACGATATTTCGTGCTGGGATACGAAAGGAGAAGGACTCATGAATGAATTTTCACGCCGAGCGCTTCTAGGCGGGGCAGTCGCAGTGGCTGGGGCAGCGATGTGGAGTGATCCGGTTCACGCTCAATTTGTCTGGCCAAAATCCAGCTGGCAGGCCGCTGAATTCGACACGCTCACGCGCCTGCAGCGGCGCATCAAGCTGGTCTTGCACAGCAGTTCAAACGACGGCAAGTTTCTGGGAAACGCCAAGAACGCCCTGAATGGCCTGGTCATTGGGACGGGGGTTCCGGCCGATCAGGTCCAGATCGTGTGCACGCTGAACGGGCCGGCCAACATGCTGAATTACACCGACTACGTCTGGAAGAAATACCGGGTTGGCGAATTCATAAAACTAAAAGACCCGAAGACCGGCGCGCCCGCGGTCCGCAATTTTTATTACCCGAGCAAGGCCGGCGCATCGCTGAAATATACTTCCCAAGATCCCAGCGATCCGAATTCGGCTTCTCAGGACGCTTCCATTCAAGGTTTGCAGGCGCGCGGCGTGCGATTCCTGAGCTGCCACTCTTCGGTGGAAGAGGCGGCGCGGGGACTGATTAAGAAATTTGGCTTGTCGGCGAAGCCGGAAGAAATCGCCCGGGACATGCAGTCCCATACGCTGCCGGGCGTTCTCATCGTGCCGTCCATGGTGGGGGCGATTGCCTACCTGCAATGCGAAGGTCATTACGCCTATCTGAAGGCATGACGCGGCGATATTTCCCGGGAACGAACTCAGATCTGGCTTCATCCAGATTAGATTAAAGGAGCATTCCAGTGAATCGGAAGATGATTGCGCGGTGCGGTGCGGCTTTGAGTCTTCTCGCGACGGTGGGGATTTTGTTTTCCGGACACGCCGGCAATCTTGCGGCCGCGCAGGATACGCAGAAGGCCGCCGAGCCCGCCATTACGTGGAAGGCTCCGGACCCTTCCACAATTCCCCAGGGACCGATGGGCGACAGCATCCAACTCGGACGCCGCATCTTCAACAACACGCCAAAGTATGCGGCGAAGTATGTCGGAAACAAGATGAGTTGCAACAACTGCCACGTGAACGGCGGCACCGTGGCTTGGGGCATCCCTCTGGTCGGTGTGCCCGGCTTGTTTCCCTTGTATCGAGAGCGGGAGAAAGCCGTGGTTACCTACGAAGAGCGAATCCAGCAATGCTTTCAACGCAGTGAGTTCGGCCACCGGCTTCCCAATAACAGTCCGGAGATGACGGCGCTGGTTGCCTATTCCCAATGGCTTTCCAAGGGGCAGGTAACTGGAAGTCCCCTTCCCGGGCGCGGCCTGGTCAAGCTTCCCGCACTGACCGGAGACATCGAGCGTGGCGGCCAGATTTACGAGCAAAAGTGCTCGCTGTGCCACGGTCCGCAGGGCGCAGGAACGCCGCCGGTATTTCCCGCCCTGTGGGGCCCGGACTCATTCAGCGATGGCGCCGGCATGAATGGCATTGAGAAAATGGCGGCGTTCGTGCAGCACAACATGCCGCAAACAGATCCTGGAAGCCTGACGCCGCAGGAAGCCTACGACGTCGCGACCTACGTGCACAGCCAGCCCCATTCACATTTTGAATTGAAAGATCACCAGTAGGCCGGCAGGCCAGCAGGTGGTGGGATTGACCTGTTTTTCGTTGCGCGGTTGGCGCACATGCATTCGAATCGGAAGACGGCAGGCTTGTGAAAAGCGGAACTCCCAAGCCTGCCCCTTGCCGTAAACCTTAGCCCCCGATGTGAACGTAGCCCCGCAGTTCGAGATTGACGATCGTCGTCAAGGCCCACAGGTCGACCTCGATTTCGGGCATGACGTCTGCCGGAGCGATTTTACGCCCCAGAAGTGCCTGGCCGCAGACGCGGAAGTCGATTCCGGCTTTTTTCATTTTCTGGATCATCGCGATGTTGGGATTGTCGTGCCCGTCATTGCGCGCCTTGAACGTCGCATTATTGGCCACCGCTTCGGTCCCACCCTGGTGAAATACCACGACGATCTTTCGATGCTCGGCAGGCACGCCGTTCTTGGCCAGCGTGTTGACGTACCGCGCGATGGTGATGAGACGCGGATTTACCTCATCGATTTTCGGAGCTGCCTTGGCGATATCGAACACAACCTTATAGTCCATGTTCGGATCGGGCAATTCTTTTGCGCCGGGGATATCCTTGGCGACCGGGGAATCGGGTAGCGGGAGGGTTTGCGCGGATTGCGCAAGACCGCAGACGGGCAGCCCGATCGCTGCAACAAGCACAAATACGAAGTTAATCCAGGCCTTCTTCATCTCGAATCCTCCATCGACTGGAACTTTTTCTTTTTGGCCCTGCAATATGATCGGGATTCTACACCAGTTCAGGTGGCCCCGGTGAACTTGTTCATTGAGGGCGGGCCGGAACCCGCAACGATAAAAAGCGGTGTCTTGAGCCTGTACCGCTTTTGCCCGGGCGGAGATCTGCGGCACCACGAAGGGGCCGTGCGCCGCCGCGAGACGAGAAGGGATAGAGTGGTGTAGTGCTCATGGCTGGGATAGGCGTCGATTTGATCTTGAGGATGTTGTGGCAGTCTCGGAAAGGCCTTTGGACTCAAATATTTTGACGGCTATTTTCAAATTTTCTGTTACCTGGAGCCCCTGAGAGACGTCACAGTCTTGTCCGCCGTCGAAACGGCGGGAAATTTATCAGGAATGGCCACAAACTTCGGCTGTGGGCGAGTTGTCTGGCGCCTCCGGCACTGGTGACAACACGAAATTAGAACACCGCCCTTTGGCTGGGGCGTTTGCCTGCCGATGGGGTTGGGTGTACATTAATTGTTTCAAATTGTGTTACCGGAATTCGCAATGGGAATCCCGGGTCATTTAAATAATTGAAGTCTCGCGAGAACCTCAACATAGCTTCCATCGCGGGTCGCGTAAACTACTACATGAAACCGACAGAGCGTCTTAATCTTAATAGGTATTGGAGCGTAACCACTGTGTCGGAAGGCAGATACAATAGAAGAAATTGGGTCCCGATCTGGTTGGTGCTGGCAATGGCTCTTCTGTTGTCCTGCCAGCAGGTTTCGGCGCAAACGGCCAAAGGGAAACTCTCGGGCCGTATCGTAGCTGTTTCCGGAGCCAGCATTGCAGGCGCGCACGTCTCGGTGAAGAATACGGCGAGCGGCACGGTAGCGTCGGTCGCGTTACAAGCCGACGGCTCCTACACGGTAACTGGCTTGTTGCCGGGAACCTACGAGGTTACCGCCGTGGCCTCGGGGTTTACCGAAGCCAAGACCACGGTCACCCTCTCCGGCGGCGCCAGCCAAATCGCCAACCTGGTCCTGCAGGCGAGTCCGAGTACCCAGATTGGGTCGGCACCCAAAGACGGCCAGTCCCCTAAGGCTCCATCGCCGTCAGGGGAAGGATTGAGCGCTCAGGAAATCAGCGAATTGCCACTGCAGGGACGCTCCTCGACGGATGCGGCAGCGCTGGAGCCTGGTGTTTTGCGGACCCGCACTTCGGCCCGAGCCGGCCCAAACGGTTACGGCAAGCAAATGGCGATCTTTGGCGGCCGCCCTCGGCAGAACAGCTCGCGCCTTGACGGGATTAGTGTCAGCGACTACGCCAATGGCCCGCTGGGGAACGCCCTGGGCACCACGTTGGGCGTGGACGCGCTGGATCGGTTATCGGTGTTGACACGGAATGATGAGGCCGAATTCGGTCGCTCCTCGGGCGGCTATATCAGTTCGTCCACTGTACAGGGCACAAACAATTTCCATGGGAGCGCCTTCGAGTATTTCCGGGACAGTTCCCTGGACGCCCGGGATTATTTCGACCTGGAAAAACCGCCCCTTCGCCTCAATCAATTTGGCATTTCCGGGGGAGGGCCGATCCTTCGCGACCGCGTTTACCTGTTCGACGCTTACGAGGGCATCCGCCAGTCCGAGGGCACTACCGGAGTGGTGGTCGCGCCGTCGCAGGCCGCACGCCAGGGCCAGCTTTCCACCGGGGATGTCACGGTCGACCCGCAGATCACCCGCTACCTGGATGCCTTCTATCCCCTGCCCAACGCAGGCCTGCTGGGAGCCGGAGACGTGGGCGTCCGGATCGGCTCGGGCCTGCGGACCCGTCCTGGAAATCACAATACCGTCCGGATCGACTACACGCCCTCCAGCAAAGATTCCTTCTACGGCGTCTACGTGTTCGAAAGCGGTTCCAATACTGGCCCCGACCGGTTTATTGAAAAGCTGTTTAAACAGGTATCGCGGGATCAGTTTTTCACAGTGGGCCACACGCATACTTTCAATTCCCGGATGCTGAATTCATTTCGGTTCGGGGTCTACCGAATGGTGGCGGATGTCGGGAACACGTCTCCGGGCTCGAACCCGCTGTCAGGGGACACCTCCTATGGATATGTGCCCGGTCAACCCCACGGCCAGATCCGGGTACCGGGGCTTTCCAATCTGGGAAATGGTCTCGGCGGTCCCGACCGGCTTACTTTCCATTGGACCTCGTTCCAGGCTTATGACGACTTCTCCGTGACCCGAGGCAAGCACGCGCTAAAATTCGGTGTGAGTATTGAAAGAATGCGCGACAACATCGCGGCGAATCAGAATCCCAGCGGTGAATTCATCTTCAACTCGCTATCCGACTTCCTTACCAACCAGCCCGCCTCTTTTACGACGGGCCTTCCGGGATCGATCATCGGGCGCAGCATCCGCCAAACGATCTTCGGCGCATATATCCAGGACGATTGGCTGGTGCGCTCCAACCTCACTTTGTCTTTGGGCCTGCGCTATGAGACGGCCACCGTGCCCTCCGAGGTGAACGGACGGCTTACTACCCTGCGCAATCTCACCGACCCGCTGCCTTGGTGCCAGGTGTATATGTCCGGATGCGATCCGCAACAGACGGGTGGAACGTTGTTCGCCAACCCCACACGGCGCAATTTCGAGCCGCGTGTCGGGTTTGCCTGGAACCCATTCCACAATGGTACTCCGGTGATCAGCTCGGGCTTTGGAATCTTCGACGTCGACCCGCTGCCGTACGAGATCCAGTATAGCGAGCTGTTTTCCGCCCCCTACTATGTCAGCAGCAGCGTCACGAACCTGCCAGCCGGATCGTTTCCGACCGAAGGTTTTAACCTCGTCGAAGCATCGAATACGGGCTTCAGCCAGGCCTATTTTGAGCCCCACCCGAAGCGTAATTACGTCATGCAGTGGAACTTCACCACCCAGTGGCGGCTCCCCAAGAACGTCAATATGAAGCTGGGGTACGTGGGCTCGCGCGGGGTTCACCACATTTTTCGAGTGAAGGATGCCAACATGGTTCTCCCCACCCTGACCTCGGCGGGCTATCTCTGGCCCAAGGATTCAGGCACGCGGCTTAACCCTGATGTGGGCAGCATCAATGCAGCCTTCTGGGAGGGCGACTCTTTCTACAACGCCCTGGTGCTGCAGGTGCAATCCCACATTGGCCGTACCGGACAGATTGCCGGCACCTACACTTGGGGCAAGTCGATCGACACTTCTTCCGGGAGCATTGGGGGCGATGAGTACTCCAACGCCATCTCCAGCCCGCTCTGGTTCGATACACGCCTGAACCGCGGGCAGTCCGACTTTGACATTTCACACAGCCTGAAGATCACCTATTCCTGGCAGATTCCCTCTCCGAAAAAGTTGACGGGTGTGGAGGCCTGGCCGCTGAGCGGATGGCAAGTGGGGGGAGTGTTTGAGGCCAGCACGGGAGTGCCCTTTACCGCCGGCTTTGCCGGCGACTCGCTCGGAGTCAACAGCACGGACACGAACCTGAATGTCCCCGATGTGATTTCGGGATGCGCGCTGGTGAATCCCGGCAATTTCACCAACTACATCAATACGAATTGCTTCGAACTTCCGCCACCCACCTCTGCCATCCAGGCCAATTGTGACATCGTGAACACAAGCACCATCGATCCAGCCACCAACCAGCCTCAGCAGTGGTGCCGCAATCTTCGGGGGAACCTTGGACGGAACAAGCTCATCGGACCCGGGCGGCTGAGCCTGAACTTCACTGTTTTCAAGAACAACTTCATTCCGAGCATTTCCAGCGCCTTTAACTTGCAATTCCGGGCCGAGTTTTTCAACATCTTCAATCATCCGAACATCGACGCGCCGCTCAATAACCGGAATGTTTTTGACTCGCACGGAAATCTGATCGGAAGCGCCGGGCTGACCGACTCCACGCAGACCTCGCCGCGCAACGTGCAGTTCGCCATCAAGGCCATCTGGTAGGCTCGTCCGGATTTTGCGGGAAATAATTTTTACGGCGATCCATGTGAGGGAAAGGCAAGCTCGGGCTGGCCGCGAGGGCCATGATTTCAAATGCCCCGGTTTGGCGATTCCGGATTAGGAGCGCCTATCCGTGCGTTTCTCGCGGACGCACGCCGTACAAATCGCGTGTCGAGGAGATGGGTAACTTGCGAGCTCCTTATTCTTCTTGCATTGCACGCAGACACGTTTTCCATGAATTACGGGGTGGCCTTTATGCTGCTGGCTTGCGGGCACACCGGCCTTCTGCAAATGAAAACGCACGGCGGCATCGGAAACTTGCAGCGCGTCGGCGATTTCCAGTTGCGTCGCTCCAGAATCCCACATTTTGCCGATATTGATGCGCAGTTCCTCCGAGGGTGGCCTGCGCCGGCCGCGTTTGGATGTTCTCATGGTTTGCCAATCCAGGCGTCAGGATTGCAGCTTATCTCGCCTGCTCGGAAGCGGTCGGAGGCGGCGTTACCACCGCGGCCAATCTTCGGATCATCCCATCGGACTTGCTCATGATATAGATTTCGCCGTCCCCGCCCATGGACAGCCGCACATCGGCGCGGCCCCCTCCATACGGAACGCCGTAGGGATCCACAGGGGGCGGTGTGAATTTTTTGCCGCGCCAGCCGCCGACGACCATCGATTCTCCGGGGAGCACGCCCAGGGGAGAATTCGGATTGACCACGCCGCCTTTGTGAGCATAAGTTTCCGCAACAATGTCGTACATCCGGCGCTTCACCGCGGCCTTTGCCGATTTGTCGTAAGGGCTCTTGTAAAGGACCTGAATTTCATGGATGGGCGCTTGCTCGCCGCGCATCCGATGGCTGGCGATCATCTCGGCCAGGTCGGTATAAAACAGACGTCCGGTGGTGATGTCCGAAAAAATATATTTTCCCACCATCTGCGGCATCAGCTTGCCGCGATACACGTATCCACTTCCAATCGCATCGCCTTCCTCATGGCTGTACACCGCCACGGGATACACTGGCGCGACAGGCTTTTCCAGACCCGCTACGGCAAGAAGGTCCGGATTGGGGAATGGGAGCGGAGGATTGAGCTGCGTCCCAGTCTTGCCTCCGTCGGGGACGCTGACCACTTCGTCGCCTTCGCGCTCCGCATATCCGTAGTTTGAGCCCTTGGTGATGATGTTTACTTCTTCCCAGGAATGCAGGCCCACGTCATCCGCAATCAGCGTGTTGGTGACCGGGTCCCAGGTGATACGGTGCGGATTGCGCAGTCCATACGCGAAGATTTCACCCCTGACGCCGGGTACCGCTACGAATGGATTGGGGTCCGTTCCCGTGCTGGGAATGCGATATCGGCCGTTGGGACTGAGCTTGTCCTTCGGGCGCAAATGAATGTCAGGAGTGATTCGCAGAATTTTGCCCTGAAACGCGTTGAGCTGCTGCGGGAGCGTATGGACAACCCCGCGCGTTTCTCCCGACCCGCCATCGCCCATCGAAATGTAAAGGTTTCCATAATCCGGTTGTCCGGGCTTGGCCAGCGGGTCAAAGAGCAGATCATCCATTTGATGAACAAAACCAACCGATCCGGCACGCAGGACTTCGCGCGCGGTGCCCTCAAACGTGGAATTCCTGATATTGGTGTCGGTCCATTCCACAAGGACCGACTCGTACTCGTCCTCGCCCGCCGGCGGCTTCACCACTTCGGTTGTGGTATATCCGTCCAGCTTCAAGCCCGGCGCGTCAGCGTTTGACGGCATGGGCGATCCGCTCTTGCTCGGGTCTTCGGTGTGGATAGTGTAGAACTTGCCGTTCTTTGCGTAGTTCGGATCGAACGCGATGGCAACCACGCCCGCTCCATAACCGGGGCCCGTGTTGAACTTCGGAAATATTTTCGGAAAGGTGATGTACGGCGTGAATTTTCTGGTGTTCTTATCCAGGATGTACAGAATCCCGTTCAGATCGTTCACGAAGAAACGGGAAGAGGCCAGCGGGGCGTTGGCCGGCTCGGACCGCAGCGTATTGATGCGCGACAGCCTGTCGTGGTAATTGATGGGTGGCGGATACGCATGATCTCCCATCGCGCTGGATAGGGGAGGGGTTGCGTAATCCTCGATCAGGATCGCGGTACCGTCCTTGGCGACCATGGACTTGGAAGGGTATTGCAATGGGTACTGCGCCCACGCCACCGGCAGAATCAGCAGCGCGCCGGTCAGCAACGCCATCCCGGAATAAAATCGCACTCGCCGTTCCGCCCACTTCTTTGTATTTTTCATGGGTGTGTTTTTCATTGGCATTCTGCCTTCTCTCATCCACGAATCTCGCAGGAAGTTCACGATGCGGGGCATCCTGTCATGCATAAATAGCTTCCCGCTTGCCCCTCGGGCAAAACGCGCCTCGGCAAGTGCGAGTCGATGTTAAGGATTTTCAATTCTGAGAAAGAGTATACACAACCGATGGCCCGAAAATCAGCCCGCGGATTTTGCAGCACCCGTTTCGCCGCCCCATTTCGCTGGTTTGACAACGCCCATAAAAATGAATTCGGCCCTGGTCCATGTAGCGCCCGCCTTCAGACGGGCATCTGCTCACTTCCAAATTTTCACCCGGGCTCTGAAACCACGACCTCCCGGGGAATTCAGCCGCACAGACAACGGCTGCAGGCAGTTTCCGGAATGTATATCCTGCGGACGCCGGTTCTGCTAGAATAGCTTTCGATGGGCTGTATCCCGAATGCAGGGAGCGGCACCGGAGGCAGTCATGAGCGTTGTACCTTCCGCAGGCAACGGCAAGATCACCGTGCCGGGTATCCTCGAACGCAAATCCATTGGTTTCGCACAAAATGTATCTGCACAACCTGTTTCCGCAGAAAAGTTCTCCACGGCCAAAATCACGTGCTTGACGGCGTATGACTATCCCACGGCGCGGCTGCTGGATGAAGCGGGCGTCGATGTGTTGCTGGTGGGCGATTCGCTGGCGATGGCGGTGCTCGGATACGAGAGTACGTTGCCGGTTACGCTCGAAGAGATGTTGCACCATGCGCGGGCGGTGCGGCGCGGCACGCGGCGCGCCCTGCTGGTGGTGGACATGCCGTATGGCAGCTATCACGATGACCCGGCGGAAGCGGTGCGAAACTCCGTTCGCTGCGTGAAGGAGGCCGGCGCGGAGGCCGTAAAAATCGAAGGCGGCGAGCGCCGCATGGACCTGATCGCGCGTCTGGTAGATGCGGAGGTTCCCGTGATGGGGCACATCGGTCTGACGCCGCAATCGGTCAACGCATTCGGAGGATTCCGTGTGCAGGGCAAAACCGAAGAGGCGGGCGACCAGCTTTTGCGCGATGCCCGTGCCGTGGAGGCCGCCGGCGCGTTCTCCATCGTTCTCGAATCGATTCCGCGGGAACTGGCCGCCCGGATCACGGCCGAATTGAAAATTCCCACCATCGGCATCGGCGCCGGGCCGGATTGCGACGGACAGATTCTGGTGATTCACGACCTGCTGGGCATGACCTTCGGACACAAACCGAAATTCGTGCGGCAATACGCCGATGTGGGCGAAATCATTTCCCGCGCCGCGGTGGAATATTGCCGCGACGTGCAACAGGGGAATTTTCCTTCCGACGAGGAATCCTATCACCTGAGCGCGCAGCAGCGCGCCGCGCGTCTCGCGGCACGCCGTTGAATGCAACACGTTAATGCCTTGCGCTAGAATCTACCCGGGAGGTTTTTTCAATGGTGACACCTGAGCTGCTCCGTTCCCTGTTCCAGTACAACCAATGGGCCGATCGCCGAATACTCGATGCCTGCGCCTCGCTCACCAATGAACAATTCACACGCAGCCTGGGCTCGAGTTTCGGGTCCGTGCGCGATACGCTCGCCCACCTTTACGGCGCGGAATGGATATGGAACGAGCGCTTTCAGGGCCGCTCACCCGCCGGATTGCCCGGCCCGGCGGCCTATCCCGATCTCGCCGCGGTGCGCGCCAAGTTGGAGGAGATGGATTCCTACTATATTGATTACGTTTCCAGGCTCACGCAGCAGGATTTGGACCGCGCGGTTCGTTACAAGAGCATCACGGGCGATGAGTTTTCCAATCCGGCGTGGCAGTGCCTTCATCAGCTCACCAACCACGCCACGTACCACCGCGGGCAGGTGGTCACGCTTTTGCGGCAACTCGGCGCCAAGCCTGTTTCCACCGATTTGATCGGGTACTATCGCGAACTGGCCGCGCGGGCGAGTGCCTGACGCGCTCGATTCCTTAAACCCATTGGAAACCATCCACACCATTGAATGGATGAAGCAAGTGGCCCGGCAGGCGCGCGCGGAAGGGCGTCCCATCGGCTTTGTGCCGACCATGGGCGCGCTGCACGAAGGCCACTTGTCGCTGGTTCGCGCCGCCTGCGCCGAATGCAGTCCCGTGATCGTTTCCATATTCGTGAATCCCACGCAGTTTGGTATCAACGAAGATTTTCAGAAATATCCCCGGACGCTGGCGGCGGATCGCAGAACGCTGGAAGACGCGGGCGTCAATTATCTTTTTGCTCCGGAAGCGGCGGAAATATATCCGCCGGGATTCCGCACGTGGGTGAACGTCGAGGGACTGTCCGAGCGCCTCGAGGGCCGCGTGCGGCCCGGCCATTTTCGCGGCGTTGCGACGATCGTCCTGAAGCTGCTGGAAATTGTTCAGCCGCAAAAAGCGTTTTTCGGCCGCAAGGATGCGCAGCAGGCGCGGCTGGTCCGCCAGATGGCGCGTGATCTGCATCTCGACGCGGAAATCGCCGTGTGTCCCATCGTGCGGGAGCCGGACGGGCTGGCGTTGTCGTCGCGCAACGCCTATTTGCATCCGGAGGAACGGCGCGCCGCCACGGTGCTTTATCGCTCGCTTGACGGGGCGCGCGCCGCCATCGCCCGCGGCGAGCGCGACGCTTTGCGGATCGTCGCCGCGATGCGCGAGATGCTGCGGGCCGAGCCGCTGGCCGAGCCGGATTATGTGGAGCTGGTGGATGCGGAAACGCTGGAACCGGTGACGCGGTTGCGCGGCGTGTGCCTTGCGTTGCTGGCCGTGCGCATCGGGGCGGTCCGCCTGATCGATAATCTCCTGATCGAAGAGCGCGATGGCGCTTTCCTCGCAACTCTTTAACTCCTGCAGCGCTTGATCCGCTTCCATCACGCATCATCAAGTAGGACAGGCTTTTTATCCAGAGTGAAGCGAAGGACAGCCTGTCTGATTTTGATTTTCGTTGCGCTGGAACAGGTCAACGGCAGACAGGCTGAAGCCTGTCCTACTAAAATCTCACTGGAGGGTTTTCAGGGCTTCCACGACTTCCGCGGCGTGGCCTTTGGATCTGGCCGTCGCCCAGATCTTTTCCACTTTCCCGTCGGGTCCGATCAACACCGTGCTGCGCACGATCCCGAGGAACGATTTCCCGAGAAAGCTTTTCATGCGCCGCGCGCCATACGCTTCAATCACGGTGAAGTCCGGATCGCTCAGCAAATGGAAAGTCAGCTTCTGTTTGGCCTTGAACTTCGCCTGCGCCGCCACGGTATCGGCGCTGCACCCCAGAATGACGGCGTTCAGCTTGTCGAAGTGTTTCTTCGCTTCCCGGAATTCGATGGCTTCGGTGGTGCATCCCGGCGTGCTGGCCTTGGGGTAAAAATAGAGTGCGACGTGCTTGCCGCGAAGGCTGGCAAGCGAAACCTCGCTGCCGTCGTCGGCCTTGAGCCGGAAGGGCGGAGCGATGTCACCTTCGTTCAGCATGGAAAATACCCCTTTTAGACGGTGTTCAGGAGAGCAGGCGCTTCAGCGTTTCATTCACGGTTTGCGGGTTGGCTTGGCCGCGCGAGGCGCGCATCACCTGGCCGACGAAAAATTTGAACACGCCTTCGTTCCCCGACCGGTATTTCGCCAGGTTGTCGGGATTCTTTTCAATCACTTCGCGGCACCAGCGCTCGATTTCTCCGGTGTCACTGACCTGGCTGAAACCTTCGGCGGCGATGATTTCCGCCGCGGGCTTGCCCGTCTCAAACATCCGCGCGAAGACTTTCTTGCCCGTCGCCGCGTTGATTTCGCCGCTCTCGACTTTCGCAACCAGCGCGGCAAGCTCGGCGGGCGGCACGGGGGTTTCCGCGATCTCTTTTCCCGCGTCCTTCAACTGGCGGAGCAGTTCGACCTGGATCCAGTTCGCCGCCGGCTTGGCCGGAGCGCCCGCGGCTACCACGGCCTCGAAATAATCCGCCAGGGCGCGCGTCGTGGAAAGCACCTCGGCGTCGTACGGGGTGATGCCGAAATCGCGCACGAATCGCTTACGGCGGGTGTCGGGAAGTTCGGGCATGGCTGCGGCGATGGCGTCGCGCCAGGCCGCGCTGACGCGCAGCGGGAGCAGGTCCGGGTCGGGGAAATAGCGGTAATCATGCGCAAATTCCTTCGAGCGCATGGGCTCGGTGCGGCCCTGCGCGACGTTCCACAGGCGCGTTTCCTGCGTGATGTTTCCGCCGGATTCCAGCACCGCGATTTGCCGCTCGATCTCGTATTCCAGGGCGCGCTGCAGGTAGCGGAAAGAATTGAGATTTTTCACTTCCGCCTTGGTGCCGAATTTTTCCGCGCCGCGTTTCCGCACGCTGATGTTGGCGTCGCAGCGCAGCGAGCCTTCCTCCATGTTGCAGTCGCTCACTTCGGTAAACAGCATCACCTGCCGGATGGCCGTCAGGTAGGCGTGGGCCTCGGTGGGCGTGCGCAGGTCGGGCTCGGATACAATTTCGGCCAGCGGTGTGCCGCCGCGGTTGAAATCCACATAGCTTTTTTCGGCCGAGTCGGGAAATCCCTCGTGCAGATTTTTTGCGGCGTCGTCTTCCAGATGCAGGCGCGTGATGCCGATGCGCCTGGTTTGGCCGTCGTGCTCGATTTCCAGCCAGCCGGCCGTGGCCAGCGGCAGCTCGTACATCGAAATCTGGTAGCCCTTGGGCAGGTCGGGATAAAAATAATTCTTCCGCGCGAAGCGCGAAGTTTCCTGCACGTGCAAATTCAGCGCCAGCGCCGCGCGAATGCCCAGCTCGACCGCGTGCTTGTTCAGCACGGGCAGCGCGCCGGGCAGACCGAGGCACACGGGGCAGGTATTGGAGTTCGGCGGGTCGCCGAACCTGGTCGAGCACGCGCAGAAGGCTTTGGTTGCCGTCTTCAGTTGCACGTGTACTTCCAGGCCGATGACCGGCTCGTAGGCCGCCATCACTTCGGGTGAAATATTGGGTGTGTCCTGTGTCGGCTTCGCCATAAAGGTTTTTCAGTATACCATTCGCCGCGCTCTGTTGGCCCGGCGTGTGCGATTGGCCGGGCGCGGCCGGGTAAGTTGGCGCAGGCCTACGCGCTTGCCAGATTCAGTTGTGCGATGGAAGAAGGGTCCAGTTTTAATTCCACCGCGGCAATCAAATCGTTCAACTGCTCGAGGCTCGTGGCGCTCACGATCGGCGCGGTGATGCTGGGCCGCGCGAGCAGCCAGGCCAGGGAAACTCTTGCCGGTGTGGCGTTATGCTTTTTCGCGACGTCATCGAGCGCCCGCAGGACCTGGAAGCCGCGCTGGTTGTAATACTTTGTTACCATTCGCGCGCGAGCGCTTTTCTTCACATCCTCTTCCGACCGGTATTTGCCCGTGAGAAATCCGGCGGCCAGCGGGTAGTAGTTGATGACTCCGAGCCCCTCGTTTTGGCACAGCGGTTCCAGCGGGGCTTCGTAATCCGCGCGTTCGTAGAGGTTGTATTTCGGCTGAAGGCTCTGATACGCGGGCAGGCCCTGCTGCTTGCTGATGGCCAGGGCCGCGGCCAGCCTGTCGGCTTTAAAGTTGGACGCTCCGATGGCCCTGACCTTCCCCTGGCGAATCAATTCCGCGTAGGCCTCCAGGGTTTCCTCCAGCGGTGTATCCGCATCGTCGGTGTGCGACTGGTAGAGGTCGATATAATCGGTTTGCAGGCGGCGCAGGGAATCTTCCGCGGCGGCCAGGATATAGGATTTCGACAGGCCTTTCTTGCCGGGCGCAAATTCCATGCCGACCTTCGTCGCGACGATCATTTTCCCGCGATTTCCTCTGCGTTTCATCCATTTGCCGATAATCGTCTCCGACTCGCCTCCCTGGTTGCCGGAGGCCCACTTGGAATAGACGTCCGCGGTATCGATGGAATTAAAACCGGCGGCCTCGAATGCGTCGAGCAGTTTGAAAGCAGCAGCTTCGTCGACTGTCCACCCGAAGACGTTTCCCCCGAAGACAAGGGGAGAAATTTCCAGATCTGAATTGCCCAGTTTGCGCCGGTTCATTTTGGCCTTCCGTAGTTTGAGCATTTGAGCAGCGGGATTTCTTCATTCCATCGAGTTGGATGAAAAAAAAGGGACCAAGGGTGCATGGAAAACGGCGCGGCGGCCGCGGCAAGAGCGACGCCGGTGATCACCATGGCAAGAGAGTGAAAATTTATCTATTCCGGCGAAAGATCGCAGAAGCAGAACGCATCACGCATGGCTTTTTCCCCCACGCGGAACGCAACCGGCGTTTTAAATACGGGGCCGTCGAAAACGAATGTGTGAAATTCCCCGTTTTCGCCGCACGGATCGGCGCCCGCCGGCAAATCGGCGAAAAAAGACGCATCCAGCAATCGCCCGGCGAAGGATGGGTCGAGAACGCGAGGATCGACGCAGACCGTGATCGCCCGGAAGCCCAGTCGCAAAAAATCCTGCGCGAGTGCGCGCGTATCGCGTTTCCAGATGGGAAACAACGCGTCCATCCCCAGCCGGGCAAGATTCTGTTCGCGATACACCCGCAGGTCTTCGAGAAAGATGTCGCCAAAGGCGACCTTGTGGGTATTTTGGGCGAGATGCAGCGTGAGCGCTTCCTTCATGCGCTCCTCATAAGTTGCATTGGCGCATTGCGGAGGAATCAGGACCGCATGAAGCGGCAGGCCGAGTGATTCGGCCTGCCGCTCGAGCAGCGCGCGACGCACGCCATGCATGCTGATGCGGTCATACTCCTCGGTGACGGTGGTCAGCAGTGACGTGACGCGAAATTCACGCGCCAGCTGCAACGCGTGGAGCGCCATCGCGCTGTCTTTTCCGCCGCTCCAGCAGAACAGGACGTCTTCCGGCATGGAAACCTCACTCCTGGCGCGTGGTGTACTTCACGCCGATACGAAACTCGCGTCCCAGCGCCGGATAGCCGTACGCTTCCTGATACTGTTTGTCCGCCAGATTCGCGATGCGTCCGTAGACGCTGACGCCGTGCGTGAGTCGGTAGGACGCCGCAAGATCAAATCGCGCGTAGCCCGGATTGATAATCTGGCCGGGATAGTAGTAATCGTAGCGCTGGCCGGTGAAATACCCGGAAATATTCCAATTCATGCGCCGCAGGGAAGCATTGAGCATCACGTTTCCGGAATGCACCGGGCGGCGCAACAATCGGCTGCCAACGATATAGTTGGGGTCGAGATTCAGGGAATCGGTAGGCGCCGAGAGCGTGCGGGTCGAATCGTACGTATATCCCGCGCTGGCGTTGAGCCAGCGCGTAAGGCGCGCTTCCCCGGAAAAGTTCGCGCCGCGCGCGCGGGCCAGATCGGTATTGAAAAAAGTTCCTGCGCCATACGGAGCCCCGGTCAGCTGGCAGGCGGGTGAGGGCGAAACGTAGAGGAAGCCGATTATGTTATGGAAGCGGCTGTCGAAATAGTCCGCGGTGAATCGCACGCGGTCCGAGGCCAGCTTCTGCTCGATGCCCGCGTGGACCGTGCGGCTTTGCTCCGGAGATAGGCCGGGATTGCCGGGGAAACAGGGATCGTTCCCATAGGATTGATCGAAGCGCGGCTCCACAATTCCCTGGCCGTAGGTTGCGTGCAGTCGTGTGTCGCCAAACGCGCCCTGAGCGATGCGCAGCGCATAGGACGCGCCGAGGCGAGGGGTTACCCGCGTTCCGAAAGCGGCGTTGTCTTCGGCGCGGGCCCCGGCGCTGAGCGTGAGCCGCGCAATCGGCTGCCACCGCGCATCGAGAAATCCCGCCTGATTGTTGCGGCGCGCGTGCATCCCGATGTAGCTGAGGAACCCGTTTTCGACTTCGTATTCGTAACCGGAGGTCACGGCAATACCGCGCACCAGATAGGTGGATTGTCCGGCAAAGCCGGAGCGATTGTATTGGTAGAGGCTGGAGAAATACGGATCGAAATTAAATTCCCGAAAATAGAGTTCGCTCGCGTTCAGCTGATGGCGCCAGTGGGTTCCGGTAGTGAACTCGGCGTGCAGGTTCGCGCTGAAATTGTGAAGGGCAATGCTGTTGGTTAGGTTGGGCGGCTGCAGCAGCGTCTGCCCGGGTGTGCCGGCGTTGCTGGCGTTGTCGCGCAGGGCCAGGCTCACGCGCGCCGTGTCGGAAATACGCCACCCGAAGTTTCCGGAAAGGGTTCGATTGCGAAACGCGTTATTCGGACCCTGCCCTTGCGTTTCCATATCCGACACCCCGGCGGAGTAATCGAAGCGATCGAGCAAGCCGGAAAATTCCGCGCCGCCGCGACCGGTGGCAAAAGTGCCGCCGTCGGCGAACGCCGTGAATTCGGGGATGCGCGTCGTTCCGCGGCGCGTAAAAATCTGGATTACGCCGTCCATGGCGTCCGACCCATAGAGCGCGCTCTCCGCGCCGTGGACCACTTCAATTTTCGCGATATTGTCGAGCGTGGAGTTGGAGAAATCCATCAGGCCGCCGGGCGTGTTGACCGGCGCGCCGTCCACCAGCACCTTCGTGTAGTTCGAATTGCCGCCGTCCAGGAATAAGGTAGCCGACCCTCCCTCCGGGCCCGTGCGACCCAGGCTGAAGCCGGGGAGCGTGGCGAGCAAATTGGGAAGAGACGTCGCGCCGCGCTGATCGATTTGTTCCCGCGTCAGGATGGAGACCGGCGCGGGAGAAGATTCCGCCTCCACGGGTAGCGCCTGCGCGGTGACGAGCACCTTCGAGGACAGCGGTTCGAGTTCCATGTGAACTTGCAGTTCGCTCGTCTCTGCCGCGGCGATCGTGATTTCCTGGTCGATGCGGGAAAAAGAACCGCTCGAAATCAGGACGCGGTAGCGGCCCGGCGGGAGCGTCATCGCAAAACGGCCGTCGCTGGACGATACGGCGGATTCCGGCGCGCCGGCTGGAGGAATCGACTCCGCCGTGACGTGGGCGCCGGCAATTACGGCGCCTCGCGGATCGGTGACCGTGCCTGCAAGCGTGGCGGGTTTGCTTTGGGCGGCAACCGGCGGCGCCACGGAAAATGCGTGCAGAAATACGGAGCAGAAAAGAAGTAAGACACAAACGGAAAAACGCATGAAAAGCCTCCTCTCCCGTCTCGCGCGGGAGGTAAAGGTTGTCCGTGTATCCGGGATCGTTTCCGGCTTTCGCGGTTGCAGGCTCCGTCGGTCTCCTGGCTCGGCGGCAGTGCGCCGCGCGGCCTTCCCATCCCATCGTTTGAGACAGTGGCTCGCGCGGTATTGTTTCCGCCTTACAGTCGCGCGTCGGCGACGGGTTTGCACCGTCTTCCCGGCACGAAGTCTGCGGTGAATGTGGCGGAGCGGCGGCGCCCCCTGGATCGCGGGAACGCCGGACTGCTCCGGGCGAACGATCTCGCGGTGCGCTCCGTTTGGCGCGCGCCGCGCAAAATATTCGGTCTTGCCAATCCCTCAATAAGCCTGTGTATGCGCTCCCGGCCCACGTAGCGCCCACCTGAGGGTGGGCGCTACAATCCGCTCCAACCGGTTTCCACGCAGGTTCCCTCTTCCGCACTTCCACGTGGCGACCTTACGCTGTGTCCTCGCCGCGGCGGGCGCGCAAATGCACGCGCGGCCTTCCCGCGGGACCTGTTTCCACATCCAGCGGGGCTTCAAAAACCTGTTCGAGCAATTCCCGCTGGTACACAACGGCCGGCGTTCCCACGCGCAGGCATCGCCCGTGCTGCAGCAATACCACCTGGTCCGCGAATTCGGCGGCCAGCGCCAGTTCGTGGGTCACGACGACGACCGCGTAGCGATTTTCCTGCGCCAGTTGCCGCAGGCGTTCCAGCAATTCCACCTGCGCGCCGATGTCCAGATGCAGCGTAGGCTCATCGAGCAAAATCAGCCGCGGCTGCTGGGCCAGTGCGCGCGCCAGGATGACGCGCTGCTTTTCACCGCCCGAAAGCTCGCCAATCGTGCGGCCCGCGAGGTGGTCGGCGCCAAGCTGCGCCAGCGCGTTGTGCGCGATTTCAATGTCTTGTTTCGTTGCGAAGCGCAGCGCGCGCCCGTACGGATAGCGGCCTTGCAAAACAAAATCTCCAGCCAGCGCCGGATAGACGATGGTGCTTTCCTGGTGCACCATGGCGATGCGCTGCGCGCGTGTTCGCGCGTCGAGTCGACTGGTTTCCTCGCCATCCAGCTCGACGCGCCCGGAAAGCGGCACAATCGTTCCTGAAATCAACCGCAGCAGCGTGGATTTTCCGCTGGCATTGGGGCCCAGGATGGCGACCAGTTCGCGTTCGTGCGCCTGAAAGCTGGTTGCGCCCAGGGTAAAGGTCGGCGCGGACTGCGCGCTGGCGGAGTACGCGTAGCTGGCCTGCTCGACGTTAAGCCGCTCGGTGCGGGCGGGCTTGGGCGATTGCGCGGGGCCGCCGAAGGGTTGCGTCGAAGTGTCGGACGCGCTCATCGCAAGCCTCTTCGCAGCAGGTAGATAAACACGGGCGCGCCGGCCATTGCCGTCATCGCTCCGACCGGCAATTCGGTGGGCGCGACCACGGTGCGCGCAAGCGTATCGGCCAGGACAATGGCAATCGCTCCGCCCAGTGCCGATGCGGGAATCAGCAGCCGGTAATCCGAACCGAAGAGCAGGCGTATCGCGTGCGGCACGAGCAAGCCGACGTAGCCAATCGCTCCGCTGGCGGAAACGGCCATCGCCGTGAGCAGCGATGCCGAAATATATACGACCAATTTTACGCGCGTCGCGTCCACGCCCAGGTGAATGGCCTCGCGCTCGCCGGTGAGCAGTAGATTCAAGTCCGCAGCCGTCGTGTAGATTGCGCCGATCCCCGCGAGCACTCCCACCGTGAAGATCCAGCGCAGGCTCGCGGGCACAGGGGTCGAGAGATCGCCCATCAGCCAGAACACTATGCCGCGCAGGTCGCGCCCTGCGAGCGTGGTCATCAGGAACATGATGACCGCGGATAAAAAAGATGCCGAGATGATGCCGCCGAGCAGCAGCGTGGTGCTGTCGAGCTCTCCTTCGCGCCGCCCCAGGAAATAAACCGCGGCAATCGTCGCGATCGCTCCCAGAAAAGCTCCCAGCGGCATGATGAACGCCAGTTGCGGCGCGATAATCATTGCCAGGATGGAGCCGAGCGCCGCGCCGCTGGAAACGCCCAGAACGAACGGATCGGCCAGCGGATTGCGCAACAGCGCCTGGAAACTTGCCCCGGAAACCGAAAGCGCCGCGCCCACCAGAATGCCCAGTAAGATGCGCGGCATGCGCAAATCAAAAACGATCAGCCGGTATTCGGAGGGAATCTGGTTGGTGCGCCCGATGGCAAAGCGGCCGAGGCTCACGATCAGGTCGGTAACCGAGATCGGCACCGCTCCCAGCTTCAGCGCGAGCACCACGCTGGCCAGTAGCACAACCGTGAGCCCGCCGCAGGTCCACAGCAATCGCCGGACGGTTAGCGGGCGCATGCGCAGGCCTCCTCGATGGCCGGTTGGATGCCGGCGGGTGATGCGGCGCGCGCCGCGAACGCTTCCGGATGCAGCGCCCGCGCGAGTTGTTCGATGGCGTCCACCATGCGCGGCGCGGGACGATTGATGGCGTCGCTCAACAAAATCACGTTTCCGTCGCGGAGGGCTTTCAAGTTCTGCCAGCCAGGCCGCGCGCGCAGCGCGTCAATGTCATGCCGGGTATCACCCGCGTGCGCGGTCGCAAAGACGAGGACTTCCGGTTGCAGGTGAATCATTTCTTCCAGACTGATGTGCGGCCACTCGACGGCCGTGTCCACAACGGATTGCGCTCCTGCATGGCGCAGCGCGTCCGCAATGAATGTGCCCCGGCCAATCGAAATCAGCGGATCGGTCCACACGACAAATAGCACGCGCCGCGGCGCAACGCCCGCCAATCGGCGGTCCAGGTCCGCAATCCGCGCGCGCAAACTTTCCACCAGCGCCGCGGCGGATTTCTCGGCGCCCAGGACGCCGCCGAGACGCTCGACGGACCGAATCATTTCGTCGACCGAATGCGGATCGATGGTATACACAGGGAATCCCAAACGATTCAGCGCGTCCACGGTTATCCGGCGATTGATCGATGTCGCCAGAATCAGGTCCGGCGCAAGCTTCACAATCTGTTCCAGATTTGGATTCACAGGTCCGCCCACGTGCGGTTTTTGCGCCGCTTCCGGAGGATAATCGCAAAAGTTCGTATCACCGGCCAGATGGTCTGCTTCGCCCAGCGCAAAAACAATTTCCGTAAGATTGGGCGCGAGCGAAACGATGCGTTTCGTTTGCAACGGCACGTTCACCCGCCGCCCGAGTTCGTCGGTGAACGTATGCGTTGCGGAAATGTTTTCCGGATGCATGCCCTGTGCCGGGCGCGCTTGCGCCGATCCGGTGGCGACACAGGCAAAAAAGAGAAGCAGGGAAGCCAGCGCGGCCCGCGCGCAAACAGCGGCGCCGGGATGCGCGCAGAAACCCGCAGCCCGCTCCTTCGCAGTGCCCGGCCTTGATTTGAATTCCATTGTTTTCCCGGGTGCGGACTTTCCGTGGAGTCCGCACCTGGATCCCGTTTCCGGCAATAAAAAAGCCCCACGAGAAAGTGGGGCGCGCAGCCGCACCCTTTCTCGCGAAGAGTGACAGCACAAGCGGTGTGGGAGGGTGTCCTGACTTACGGCGTTTCGCCGATCACAGTGGCGGGACCGTGGCCGATTTTCACGGCCTTCCCCGCTTCCCAAACCTGCAAATTGTCGAGTGGCAGTCTAAGTCGCGCAGGCAGCGGTGTCAACCCGGGCGCACCATGGACCCGAACGGAGTTCCTGGTCAGGTGCGTGAAAGGTCGCTCTGGTCCGGCTCTTCCGCCCAGTGGACATCATCGATCCACCAGCGGCCGCCGGCGCGAATCAGCGTGAATCGCGCGCGATAATCCCGGTCATCGGCGCCGTGCAGGATGATCTCGAGCGTGACCCCCGGCCCTGCGTTTGCCGGGGTCCCCGAGTGCAGCACCTCCGCGTGGAACATCCGCCAGTGCGTGACGATCAAATCGTGCCACACGGCGAAGGGAACCTGCCCGCGGTAGCGCTCGGAAAACATATTGTACGCGGGGCGGAGCTCTCCCCGGTCCAGCGCGCGAAGCTGCGCGCGAACAATTTCCTGAGGGCCCGAGGAAAATATGCCGAACGGCGAATCCACGCGAACCAGAATCCATGCGGTCAAAGTGAAGGCGGCCAGGGTCAAGCCAAAAAGAAGAAACAGATTGTGCCGGAAATCGCGTCTCCACGACGATGCGCCTTGCCGAGTGATGCCGGCGCCGATATCGACCATTACAGGTTCGCTCGCGGCAGACACTTCCGCGGCGCCTTCGGCGCTGAGAGGCGCATCCGGAATCTGGTCCGGCGCGTTGTCAGGCTTCTGCGCCTGTTCGTCAGGCTGTGCTTCGAAATGATTCAGCGGGTCTTCCATACGAACCTTTGGAGCGGCGGGGGAGGCGCCTCAAGCTCACTTAACGATTCTTCCACTGTGGCTTGCGTTTTTCAAGTAGCGCGCGCAGGCCTTCCTGGGAATCCTCGAGGCGGTACAGTTCGTTCAGGAAAATATTCATCGAATTTCGCAGGGCGTCGCGCAGGGACAATCCCATTCCGCCCAGGACGGCTTTTTTGGCCATGCCCAGCACGGCGCCGGATTGCGCCGTGATCTTGCCAATCAGTTCGTTTACGGCGGTCTGCAGTTGCGCTTCCGGCACCAGGCGGTTGACCAGGCCCAGTTCGCGGGCGCGTTCGGCGGTGATCGCTTCGCCGGTCAGCACCAATTCAAGAGCGCGTTTCGGGCCGATGATGTGAGGAAACATCGTGGAAGCCAGCGGCGGGAACACCCCAATCGTAATTTCCGGCAGCGCGAATCGCGCGCGCGGCGTGGCCACCACCAAATCGCCGTAGGCGATCAGTTCAGCGCCCCCGCCAATTGCCGGGCCGTCCACGATCACCAGCACCGGTTGCGTAGCTTCGACCATGGCGATGCACGCGGCGTGAAACGCGTCCAGCATCGAAAACGCGCGCGCCGTGGTGTATTCACCGACGTCCACCCCTCCGGAAAATACTTTTCCGGCCGCGTCGAGAACGATCAGCTTTACCGCGGCGTTTTCCGTGAGAAGCCCGATTCCATCCGCGAGTTCGCGCAGCATCGCTTCATTCAACAGATTGTGTTCCGGACGATGCAGGGTAAGCCGCGCGACCGAGCCCTCCACGCGGTAACGGATGAATCCGAAGCGCTCAGGGTCCCGCCGGGGCGGGCGGGCGTACACTTCCTCAGGTTGGACTTCGTCTGCCATTTTCGTCCCTGTCAAATGCTAGCACATGCCAGAGAGGTTGAAAGTTGATAGTCGAGCGTTGACAGCCAAAGTGCCAATCACCGGAAAGAGTACGGGATATTGCCGGAAAGCGTGCCGGGCGCTGGCCCACCGCCCTGCCTGGCTATCCTTCACTTACAGGATGGTTTGGCGTATGATCCACGGCAAAATTACAATGCCGTAAGCTCGATGTGGATCCTATTGCAACGCTGCACGGATTTGTGGCGCAGATGGACGAAGCGGCGGGCGCGGGAAATCACTGCTCCGGCCGCACGAGTTTTCGGCGCCGAAGACTTTTCCTGACGGTTTTTTAGGAGGGATGTATGCGCGTTTCACGAATGCTTTCTCGTTCCTGGCTGGTCGCGCTGGGGATTGCGGCGATTGTTTCGCTCGGATCAGCCAAAGCCACCGACCTCAACCCGAAAGCATTGATCTATCAATTGCCGAGCCAGATTCATTGGCAGGATGATCCAAACGGCATCAGCAGGGCGGTCATGCACGGGGACCTGAGCAAGCCGGGCACCTACATTGTTCTCGTAAAATGGCACGCGCACCACATGAGCCATCCCCACTTCCACCCGAATGACCGGTTTATCACCGTGCTTTCCGGGACCTGGTGGGTGGGCACGGGCAAAAAATTTGATCCCGACAGCACGGTTCCCATGCCTGCCGGCAGTTTTGTCACTCATTTCGGCAAGCAGGTTCACTACGACGGCGCCAAGGATGGCGATGTCATCCTGGAAATTGTCGGCGAAGGACCCGCGACCGCCACTCCCGCCGAAGAAAAATAGGAGCCGGCTCGGCGGCGGATTGAAATTTTGCGGGGCGGCCGGGATTCGGGGGTAAACATCGGGGCAAGAGGAATTGTCTGTTCGGGCAAGCCTGATCGTCACACTCCACGCCTCGCCGCTTGACCTTTCCGCGGCCTGCCGTCAGTATTTAGATCCTATGGCCTGGTTCAAGAGAGAGAAAAAAAGGATCGACCAGCCCACGCCGCCCGACGAGCGTCGCGTGAAGACTGAAGGGCTGTGGACCAAGTGCGAAAATTGCCGCACTACGGTTTGGAAAAAGGACCTGGAAGCCAACTGGCGCGTCTGCCCAAAGTGTCAGTACCATTTTCGTCTCAATGCGGCGCAACGGCTGGCGCTGCTGCTGGATTCGCGCTGGGTGGAGTACGACGCCGACCTGGCATCGAATGATCCGCTGCACTTTACCGACACCAAGCCTTACGCGACCCGCCTGAAAGACGCCCGCAAAAAATTGAAGATGTCCGACGCGGTCATCACGGCCGAAGGCTTGCTCGCCGGACACCCGGTGATCTGCTGCTCGATGGAATTCAACTTTATCGGCGGATCGATGGGCGCAGTGGTGGGGGAGAAAGTGACGCGCGCCATTGAAGCGGCCATCGCCAAGAAATTGCCTCTGGTGATTGTTTCCTGCTCGGGCGGCGCGCGCATGATGGAGGGCACGATCAGCCTGATGCAGCTCGCCAAGGTATCCGCAGCCCTGGCGCGCCTCGATGAGGTTCGCCTGCCGTTCATTTCGGTTCTGACCGACCCGACCACCGGTGGGGTCACGGCGAGCTACGCCATGCTGGGCGACATCAACATTGCCGAGCCCGGTGCGTTGATCGGCTTTGCCGGGCCTCGCGTGATCGAACAGACCATGCGGCAGAAGCTGCCGAAGGGATTTCAGACGTCGGAGTTTCTCCTCGAGCATGGTTTTTTGGACGCCGTGGTTCACCGCAAGGACTTGAAGACCTATATTTCTTCCGCGTTCGATTTTTTCTTGGCCTAGCCGCATGACTTACGAAGAATCGGTTCGCTACCTGCTCCGCCTGGGACGGGAACTCGCCTCGCCGCAACAAGCCAGCGCCCGAAAGTTCGATCTCGCGGGCGTCACCACGCTTTGCGAACACCTCGGTCAGCCGCAGCGCGCGTTTGAATCCGTGCACATCGCCGGAACCAACGGCAAAGGCTCCACCGCCGCGATGATCGAATCGATCCTGCGCGCCGCGGGCTTGCGCACGGGCCTCTATACCTCGCCGCATCTCCAGCGGATCAACGAGCGCATTCGCCTGGACGGCCGGGAAATTTCCGACACGGATTTCGCCGCCACGTTCACGCGCATCCAGGCCGCCATTGAGGAATTGCTGGCCGCCGGCCGCCTGGCCGCGCACCCCACTTTTTTCGAGTGTATGACCGCCGCCGCGTTCGATTATTTTGCGCAGTCCGGCGTCGAGTTCGCCGTCTGCGAAACGGGCATGGGCGGGCGGCTGGACGCCACGAATATTCTGGTGCCCGAAGTTGCAGTAATCACCCAGGTTGATTTCGACCACGAAAATTATCTCGGCCACTCGATCGAGGAAATCGCCACGGAAAAGGCGGGCATCATCAAGCCGGGCGCGCGTGTGGTCAGCTCCGCCGAGCACCTGATCGCGCGCGTCGCCGTCCGGCGGCGCGTGGCGCATGTGGGCGCATTTCTGGTGGAAATTGAAAACGCGTTTCAGCTGGAAGATGTTACCTGGGACGACGGCTTCTTTTCGTTTACCGCGATTGCCACCGATACCGGATCACGCCTCCCCGTCGCCGTGCCGCTGGCCGGGCGCTTCCAGGTACGCAACGCGCTCACTGCCATTGCCGCGGCGCGCCTGTTGGCCGAGCGCGGCGCGCCCATCGACGACGGCGCCATCTCTCGCGGCATTGCGGCGACGTCCTGGCCTGGCCGCCTCGAACGCATTGCCCGGCGGCCCGACATTTACGTGGACGCCACGCACAATCCCGCCGGCGCGCGCGAAATCGCCGTGTTCTGGGACGCCTTCCTTCCCGGACGGAATATTTTTCTGATCTACGGGGCCATGCGCGATAAAGCCGTCGATGAAATCGCCGGCCTGCTTTTTCCGCGCGCTGCAGCCGTAATTCTCACCGCACCGTACCAGCCGCGCGCCATCTCCGCTGCCGCGCTGGCGAAAATGGCCGGCCACCATGCCCGGCAATTGGAAGTCATTCCCGACCCGGTTCAGGCGCTGCAACGCGCCCTGGAACTCGCCATACCGGAAGACGTTATTTTCGTCACCGGATCGCTTTTTCTGGTCGGCGATCTGCGCGGATATTGGATGTCCCGGAACACCGGCTCCTCGCCTTCTTCCCCCGCAAAACCTTCGCCTGCCGCGACCTAGCTTGGTTTTCTTTTCCTTCGATTCCTGTTCCTTGAAATGTACAATGCACTTTCCATCCAGCCGGTTCGCCCGTTGGCAATTACGGGACACACGCATCCCTGTATCGTTGACAGGCGCGGACGCTTCCAGTAACTAAGGGAATCACCAATTTGGACCGAATCGACCTCTCAGGAGAAATTGCATGAAGACGCGCTCCCCCTATCTTATTGCGCTCGTTGTGTTCGCTTCTTTGTCCCTTGTGATTCCGCCGGACATTATGGCTCAGGCGTCGCAACGCGCCGGTCAAGTTTCGCGCGCCATTCCGGACGTGGCCATCGCGCGAGGTCCGCAGCAATTGCCGGCCCCGGTGAAGGCGCTGGTCGACTGGGGTGACGTGGTGCACACCGGCGACGGAGGGCGCGCGCGTGTTGCCCTTGACGACGGCTCCTTGCTGAACGTGGGGTCCAGTTCAAGTCTCATCGTGACGCAGCACAACGCGGCGGCGCAGCAGACGCAGATCGAGCTGACCTACGGGCGCATGCGCTCGCAGGTGGTCAAGCAGTCCAAACCGAATGCCAAGTTTGAGATTCACACGGCGGTGGGCGTCGCCGGCGTGGTGGGAACGGACTTCTTTCTCAGTTACCTGAACGGCCTGTTCCAAGTGGTCGTGTTCGAAGGGGCCGTGAAATTCTGCAATCTCGATGGCATGTGCGTGACCGTGCTCGCCGGGCAGATGTCCACGATTCGGGGTGGCCATCAACCCCCTGACCAGCCGTCGCAAGCCACGCCCTCCGAGCTGACCGATGCGGCCAACGCGACTTCGGTCGGCGTGGTCGCGGCAGGCGGCGCCCCCGTGCATCACCTCGGTCCCTGGGGGATCCTGGGCCTCACGATGCTCGTAGTGATCCCGGCGATTGTCATTCCCCTGGCCACGCGGGGCAGCCAGTCTTCGCGAAATACTGATCTGCTTTCCACTGGTGATTGCGTGGCCAATCAACCTTGCTGATCCTGATCCCCGTGCACGCAGGTGTCACGGCACCGAGGTCTGGGTATTGTTCGGTCTTGCATTCTTTCTTTCCCAGGCGCCAACAGGGCTTTTCCCACGACTAATGGGAACAGGACCCGTGGCGACGTTCGGACGTTGTTCGGCATCCAACAGGTTTTAGGGACGTTTTAGGTCCACATTGCTACTCCCGGCGGCCTCCTTGAGCTTGCTGCAGGATGCACGCGTTGAGATTCGCGGCGCATAGGAATACACTATTTGTCCTTATCCGAATCTTTGATGAATTCTTGCTTGGAAGACTGGAGCGGCTCCTTGAAGACAATCACGCTTGCAACCCTGGTCGTGTTTTTTTCCATGAACGCGCTGGCCGCGGAGAAATCTGCACCCCCTCCTGCTGCCAAGCCGGCCGCGCAGAAGGCGGCGCAGGTCGCGCCGTCGCCTGCCCTGTTGACGATGGGGCAGGAGCTCGACCGCGAGATGCCGGTTCTTTCGAAGGCCGTTCCCCCGGCATACTTCCTCAGCTACACGCTGACGTCCACCGACCGCGTACAGGTCATGGGTTCGAACGGAGCGTTGCTTTCCAGCGATGATAATCATTCCCGATGGCTGGAAACGCAAGTCCGGGTCGGCAGCTACGACCTGGACAATACGCATAAGGTAGGCAACTCCCCGGCCAGCCAAAGCAGTTTTGGCGCCGCGGTTCCCCTGGACAATGCCCCCGAAGTGCTCAGCCGCATCATGTGGCTGCAGACGGACAAGCAGTACCGGGCGGCCGCGGAAGCCTTGATCAAAATCAACACGAGCAAGGAAGTGCAATCGCAGACCGCCGAGGAACACGCCCCGGATTTTTCCCGGGAGCAGCCGCACGTATTTTATGGGCCGGAAGTTACCATTCATGTCGACCGCAAGCCCTGGGAAGAGAAGGTCCGCTTGTACACGAGCGCGTTTCGCGCATCGCCGCAGATTCTGAATTCCATCGTGACGTTCAGCGCCCAGGCGGTAAACCAGTACCAGGTCAACACCGAGGGCACGCGCCTGCAGTTCGGACTGATTCACTACCGGCTGGAACTGTTCATTCAGGGCAAGGCGCCCGACGGAATGGATATCAACCGCTATTACAATTTTGACTGGAACAACCCGGCAAGCGCGCCCGATGACAAAACCGTTCTCGCCGAGGGACAAGTGCTGCGCAAGGAGCTGGAAGCCCTGGTGGCCGCGCCGCTGGTCGAGCCGTATGCTGGCCCCGCGCTTCTAACCGGCCGCGCCACCGCTGTTTTCTTCCACGAAGTGTTCGGACACAGGGCCGAAGGCTTCCGCCAGAAGGACATCAACGAGGGCCAGACGTTCGCCCGGAAAGTCGGCCAGCAGATTCTTCCGAAGTTCATCTCGATCTACGACGATCCCACCAAGAAGACCCTTGGCAAGGACATGCTGCTTGGCTATTACCCGTACGACGATGAAGGCGTTCCCGCCCAGCGCGTCACTCTGGTGGACCACGGCGTCTTGCGGAATTTCGAAATGTCGCGCCAGCCGCTGACTGGATTTCCGCATTCCAACGGCCACGGACGGCGCCAGATCGGCGCCCAGCCGGTTTCGCGGCAGGGGAATCTGATCATCCGGAGCAGCCTTACGGTAACCAACGCCGAGCTGCGCAAGAAATTAATCGAAGAAATCAAGCGCCAGGGAAAAGAGTTCGGCCTGATGATTGACGATATCGCCGGGGGATTCACGTTCACCGGCCGCGGCCAGCCGCAGGCTTTCCAAGTGCAGCCTCTGGTCGTCTATAAAGTGTTCGCGGACGGGCGCCCGGACCAACTGGTTCGCGGCGTGGACATTGTGGGCACGCCGCTGGTTTCGCTCACCAAGATTCTCGCCACTGGCGACACGATGGAAGTGTTCAACGGCTATTGCGGCGCGGAATCGGGCTCGGTGCCGGTTGCCGCGGTCGCTCCCGCCATCCTGATTTCCGAGATGGAAGTTCAAAAGAAGGAAAGTTCGACGGACAAGCCGCCGATCCTGCCGCCGCCTGCGCACGACCCGAAGGGAGCGCGTCCATGAACCGCACCGGAAACCGTTCGATGAAGCCTACTCATTGCAAATCGATCTTGACCGCGGCCGTTCTGGCCGCATTCGTCGTCGCGCTGTTTCCCGCCGCGCCGGCCGGCGCGGCGCCGCCCAGGCGTGCTGCGGCAACGCTGGCGCAGCCGCAGCAATCCCCCGCGGCGGATTCCGACCACACGCTCGCTGCCATGCAGGACGAACTGGACCGCTCCCGCGCGCGCCTGGAATTGAAAATTCCGGATAAGACGGATCCCGCCCGCCCGTACTTCATTCAATACCGGGTTCTCGATGTCGATGTGCGCACGATTGTCGCCGAATTCGGCGCCCTGGTCTCCTCGACTTCGGGGCGTAACCGCGTCATGAGCGTGGATGTACGCGTCGGAAACTACAATCTCGACAGCTCGAATTTCATCGCGGACGACGGCTTCAGCGGTTTCCTCGGTTCGACGGGCACGGTAGGAATCGATCGCGACTATAATTCGCTCCGCCAGGATCTCTGGCTCGCCACCGATCAGGCATTCAAGGCCGCCGTCGAAAACCTTTCCAAGAAGCAGGCGTTTATGTCGCGCCTGGCGAACGCGCCCAGCATTCCCGATTTTTCACCGGCACCGCCGACTGTGAACGTGGAGCCCCTGCGCGATCCCGACTGGACCACGCGCAACTGGGAGCAGGAAGCCAGGGAAGCTTCCGCGGCCCTGCGCGCCTTTCCGCAGTTATACGGCTCGCGCGTCACCTATCGTCTGATCTATACGACCAGTTATCTGCTCAACACCGATGGCACGAAGATTCGCGCGAACCGCAGCCTTGCGGCAGTCGAAGCGAGTCTCGAAACCGAAGCCAGCGACGGCATGCCGCTGCACAATTTTGTCGCCGTGTACCGCCACCGTCCTGACGAATTGCCTGCGGCGGATTCGATTAAAAAAGATCTCGAAAAGGCCGGCGAGCAGTTGATCGCCCTCCGCAATTCTCCTCCATCTCCCGATTACGACGGGCCCGTGCTGTTTGAAGCTCCCGCGGCAGGCTCGCTGCTGGCGCAGACGCTCGAGCCGTCTCTATCGGGCGCGCGCGGGCCGCTCGCCATGCAATCGGCCTTCAACCAGCTAATGGACCGGCTGGGGGGCCGCAGCGAGTGGACCGGCAAGCTGGGCATGCGTGTGTTGCCCGGCACGGTTTCCCTGGTGGACGATCCAACCGCAACGCAGTTTGCGGGAAAAGACCTGCTCGGCACATACGCTGTCGATCAGGAAGGCGTGAAAGCGCAGCGCGTGAATTTAGTGCAGAACGGCCTGCTGCTGAATTTCCTGATGTCCCGTCGCCCCGGCCCCGACCTGGTCCAATCCAATGGACACGGCCGCGCCGCGTATCTGGGCGCACCGCGCCCGATGATCAGCAATCTGTTTTTCACATCCACGGCCGGAGTGTCTCCGGACGATCTGAAGAAAAAATTCCTGGATGCCTGCAAGCAGAACGGGAATAAGTGGTGCCTCATCGTCCGGGAGATGGACAATCCTGTGCTCGGCGTGCGCGAGCAGGACGATCTTTCCGACCTCGTGATGGGTGCGGCATCCGGAGCCGCCACCGGCGACCGTTTGCCTCTGTTCGTGTACCGCGTCAACGCCGAGGACGGGCAGGAAACCCTGATTCGCGGCGCGCGGCTCACCGGACTCACCGTCCGCGCCATGCGCAACATCTACGGCATCGGCAATGACGCCACGGCGTTCAATTTCATGCAGAGCCAGCAGGCTGGATTTGCCGGGACGGCGCTGGCCGCGTTTGGCTCGGCCGATTCCGGCGTACCCGCGACCGTAATCGCGCCATCGCTTCTGTTTGATGACGTGGAAGTTCACGGCGCGCGCGCCGAACCGCAACGGTTGCCGCTGGTTCCTCCTCCACCGATCAATTAATCAGATGAGATTGGTAAGCAAACGGGGGCGGCAAGCAAACCGGAGCGGCGCGGATTCGTGATGGGTGATTCGTGACGCGTGACGTGTGATTTGCGATTCTGTGACGGTGTCTTGCCGCCCGTTTTTCCTGGCCCCGGCGTCTGGCCGGCGATATTTCCTGTTTCATTTCTATTTCAATGGTCGCGATGGTCTCAAGAATCGACGGGAAAACGCCGGCGCCGCAACGCCATGCGCACGCGTTTCTCGTTTTGCGAGGCCGGGTCCTGATACCCAAGTGAGCAATCCCCGATAGGCGCATTCCTCACCACGCCATCGTATAATCCTTTCGAGGATTTCCCATCAAACGCTCTCCCAGTTCGGTCAAGCAGATGGCGGCGCTCGGGTCGGTCGGCTCCGCGCTGGTTCTTGTTTCGCTGAAGGTGTTTCTGGCTGTCGCCACCGGAAGCCTGGGCGTGCTCTCGGAAGCGCTGCATTCGGGGCTGGACCTGGTTGCGGCCATCCTGACGTGGTTTTCGGTGCGGGTTTCCGACCGTCCGGCCGATTCCGGACATACCTACGGCCACGGCAAGATCGAAAGTTTCTCCGCGTTCGTTGAAACCGGGTTGCTGCTGGCCACTTCGGTGTACATCATTGTGGAGGCGTTTGTTCGCCTGTTGTACAAGCAGGTGCATCTGGAACCGAGCGCCCTGGCCATCCTGATTCTCGGCATTGCGATGGGGATTGACCTAATCCGCTCGCGCGCCCTGGCCCGCGTCGCGCGGGAATATCCCAGTGAAGCGCTGGAAGCCGACGCGCTGCACTTCTCGACCGATGTCTGGAGCACGTTTGTTGTGATTCTGGGCATGGTGGCGGTGTGGGCCGGGCAGTACTGGGGCATCACCTGGCTGCAGGACGCCGACCCCATTGCCGCGCTGGTGGTCGCCGCCATCGTGATCTGGATCGGCTCGCGGCTGGGCAAGCGCACCATGGACGCGCTTCTCGATGTCGCTCCCGCAGGTTTGCAGAAGCGCGTCATCGAAGCGGTCGAGGGGCTGGAAGGGGTGCTTTCCATCGAGCGCGTTCGCGTGCGTCGCGCGGGAAACCAGCACTTCGTCGACGTCACCATCAGCGTTCCGCGATCCGCTAGCTTTGAACAGGTGCACGCCATCTCGGATGCGGTCGAACATCGCGTCGGCCAAATTGTTCCCGCGGACGTGATGGTGCACATGGAGCCGCGCGTTGTCGCGGGAGAGCACTTGTTCGACGCCATCCGCGCCATTGCCGCGCGGCGCGGCCTGGCTGTTCACGAAATTTCCGCAGACCAGCTCGACGGGCGGCTATTCGTCGAGCTGCACCTGGAAGTGCCCGAGCAGCTAAGCCTGCGGGACGCGCATCGCAAGGCCACTGAACTCGAGGAAGAAATCCGCACGCTCCCCGGCGTGGCCGCGTCGTCAAACCGCGCCGACCCCATGGTGAATATTCACATTGAGCCGCTGGGCACGCACATCGCGTCCGTCGATGGCCAGCGCGGCGAGATGAGGGGCCTGGGCCGCGCCATCGGGAATTACATCAATACGCTGCCCCGCGAATATCACGAGCTGGTGGATTGTCACGACGTTCACGTGCGCCAGGTCGAGCACAAGATCCTGGCGTCGTGCCACTGCGCCATGGATGGCAGCCTTCCGATCACGCAAATCCACGACGTCACGGCCGCGTTGGAAGATCGCGTGAAGGAGCACTTCCCGCAGGTGGCCCGCGTCACCATTCATCCCGAGCCGGTCGAAGATCGCTGAAGATCGCTGACGAAAAATTGCCTGAAACACTGAAACACTACCGTGCGTTACCGTGATTGTTTCTGCCGCACGCCGGCAAACAGCAGAGCGGCCATCGCCAGTACCGCCGGATAGCAGGAGACGATGTACCGCGGCTCCGGCGCTTCCACCGTTGTCAGAAAAGCCGTGCGCACAACCAGGTAAACGAGCAGAAAGAATATGCCCCACCGGTTCGGTCCATCAAGCGAGTTTGCCGTGGCTCCGGCGGTTCCGCTACTGGAAAGCCTCCACATGACCCACAGTCCGCCCAGCGCCAGAACAACGTACAGATAACCGAGCGCTGCAAACCCGGCAGTCGTCAGGACATTCGCCGGAGAATTGCACCATTGTTCTGCCAGGGGCCGAAGCTTTCCATCCACGGGCAACAATTCCGTGCGCGGCGTGAACCAGATTGTGAGGGCGCGTTCGAACGGAACTTGGACATAGGTGCGGAGCGGATGCCGCCGCGTTCTTTCCGCGGCGATTTCGGCGAATTGTTGATCCAGTTCCCGTGAAATTTCCAGATCGGAACTCGTATTGTATTGATGGAACAGGGTGGCGACGCGCGCCTTTTCCTCCGGTGAATCAAACGCCGTGGGTGGAAGATCATCCAGTTCCAGAGGCTCCTCGCCTATTTTCCACACGGACTGGTAAACGTCGCGATAGCGCTCGAGCCAGGTTCGCGTCCAGGCGTAATAACCGATGGGCGCGTATTCGCTGGGCAAGGTCGCGTACCGTGGGCAGAGGATTTGCACTTCGCGCAGCGTTATAAAATTGCGCGCTGCCCAGGGCGCCAGAGGAAGCAGGAACACGCCGGCGAAGGCCGCGCCAAACAGCGCCAGGTTGCGAAATTTCAAAACCCTCCACCACCGAATCGCGTAGACCAGCGCCGCCGCTGCCAGCAACAGGGGCATTTCCGGGCGGACCAGGGTCGCGATGCCCGTCAGGAATGCGCCGAGCAGGGCATAGGCAATCGAAGTCGACGATCGATGTTTGCCAAGAAAGGGGGATTCGACGGTGGTCCGCTTCAGCCCCAGAACAAAACAGAGCAGCGCGGCTGTCGCGAGAAAGGTGACCAGGGTCTCGGTCAGCACAACGGCGGCGTAATTGGCTGCAAATGGGCAGGTTACCGCGAGCCAGCACCCTGCAATCCATGCGCGGCGACGAGCCCAAATGGGAGCTAACGCCGCGGCTAATGCCGCCGCCAAAAAGCACGTGCAAAGGTCGAGCAGGGCCTGAGACAACGAAATGGCCCGGATAGAGCGTCCAAGTACTGTTGCCACTCCAGCCAGAAAGGCCGGGTAGCCTGGCATGCGGATGTCCGCCGGAACCAGGCGGCCGTAAAGCCACAGACCGTAGACATGATGGTCGGTCCAGTTGCGGGCCAGTTGCAGGTACATTTCCCCATCGCCTGTCGTAGCCGGAAACCGGAACACGAAAAGCAGGCGCAGTGCCAGGCCTGCCATGGCAGCCAGGAACGCGTGCGCGTAAAGAACGGTGACGCCGCTTCGCCGCGCGGATATGATCGGGACATTCCGGCTTGGCTGCGGTGCAGTATGTTGTTCGGTCATTGAGAGCGTTTCGCCGTGCGGCGAGCTTGGAATCGATGTATGAAGCCCCGTAAGCCCATATTCTACGATGAGCAGCGCCGCAGGTGGCGGCGCACCAGTCGCGTGCTGGAAATCTGCGGCGCTATTTTCACGCTTCTGGTGATCATTTTTTTTATCAGCGTTCTCGTCAACCCTCAATTGCCTGAGCCGCTGCTGCCCACCAGCCGGGCCGCGCTTCATCCGGTCCGGAAAAAGGTTCGACGCAAGATTACGCTAAAACGGTTCGGGCGGCACGCGCGCGTTTCCGCGCTGGGCCGGATGCCGGCCACGTATGATCCGCTGCGCGCGGCATTTTACGTCAGCTGGGATCCCACTTCGCTCGCGTCGCTGCAGCAGCATTTCCGGAACATTGACGTTCTCATTCCCGAGCGGCTTCACTCCGTCACGGCAACCGGCCGGCTGGACGTCGATGCCGACCCGAAGCTCGCGGCGTGGCGGCAATCGTTGCTGCAAACCTCAAACATCGAAATTCCCACTATGCCGTTGATGAATAATTCCGACGGAACGAACTGGCTCACCGGCGAAATGGCGGCCATGTTGAAAAATCCCGCAGCCCGCCGACATCTGGCGCAGCAGGCGGTTCAATACATTGCGCATAATCACTATGCCGGGCTGGTTGTCGATTTTGAGGAAATTCCCGGGAAAAGTCAGGACGATTTCACCCGGTTCATCGCCGAACTAGCCGCCGATCTGCACAACGCGAATCTGAAGCTCATGGTGTGTCTCCCCGCAGCCGACTGGGCCTACAACTACGCCGCCATCGGCAAGTCTTCCGACGCCGTCATCCTGATGAATTACGATCAGCACTGGCTCACCTCGGCGCCTGGCCCCATCGCCGCGCAGGACTGGTTCGTAAGAAACATGGAGGCCATCACGAAGCTCGTGCCGCCGCAAAAGCTCGTGATGGGAATTGCGAACTACGCCTATGACTGGCCGGCCCGCGGGGGCAAGAAGGCGCACGAACGCGCGCGAACAGAGAGCTTCCAGGAATCCATCGTTACGGCCACCGAATCGGATGCGCAGGTGCAATTCGATTCCGATTCGCTCAACCCGAACTACTCCTACTCGGACGAACACAACATCGTCCACCAGGTCTGGATGCTCGACGGCGTGACCGCCTACAACGAATTGCGTGCCGCCGAACGCTTCGGCGTGCAAGGCACGGCGCTTTGGCGGCTCGGTTCGGAGGATCCATCGATCTGGCCGATCTGGGATGTCATTCGGCCGGACGATGCCGCGCGGGCGAAGCTGGAGGACATACCTCCCGGATACGATCTGATCCTCGAAGGCGATGGCGACATCTGGAAATTCGCAAACACGCCCAAAAAAGGCAGCCGCACAATTCGTTTCGACCCTTCGACAAGCACCATCGTCGAAGACAATTACAAGGCGCTTCCGATTTCCTATCGTATTTTTCAGTTGGGTGCGGCGCCGCATAAAATCGCACTGAGTTTTGACGACGGTCCCGACCGTACCTTCACGCCGCAAATTCTCGATATCCTGAAAGAGAAAAAAGCCCCGGCGACTTTTTTCGTGATTGGCGGTAACGCCAACGAAGCGCTGGGCTTGCTCCGCCGGGAATATGGCGAAGGGCATGAAATCGGAAACCATACCTACACGCACCCGCGCTGGAACGAAATCTCGCGCACGCAGCTTGACGTGGAGCTGAACCTCACCGAGCGCCTGCTGAACAGCACGTTGGGCGTGAAAACGCTGTTGTTCCGCCCGCCCTACGGCATCGATCATCAGCCCGAAACTGCCGATGAGGTGTCGCAACTGCCCATTGCGCAATCCATGGGTTATCTGATCGTTGGTTCGCGAATCGATCCCCACGATTGGGGCGAACCGGGCGGCGTTCCGCCCGCCGCGGCGCCGGTGATTGTGCAGCGTGTGCTCGATCAGGCGCGTTCGGGCGGCGGCAATATCGTGCTGCTGCACGATGGCGGCGGGGACAGGTCGCACACCGTGGAGGCTTTGCCGAAAATCATAGATGGGTTGCGCGCGGAGGGATTTCAGATTGTTCCCGTATCGGAGCTGGTCGGGCAAACACGCGCGCAGCTCATGCCTCCGCTCTCGTTTCGCGAGCGCCTGCTGGCGCGCGCCGATGGGCTGATTTTTACGCTGTACGAGTGGTCCCGGCTGAGTGTCGCTTTCATATTCCTTCTGGGCATCGGACTGGTGAGCTGCCGCGCGATCGTCGTGGGCCTGCTGGCGATCATTGAAAAGTTTCGCCCCGCTCCTCCCGATCACCCTGAATTTCAGCCTGTGGTGAGCGTGATCATTCCCGCGTACAACGAACTGGGGGCCATCGCTGACACGGTGAACTCCGTTCTCGAATCCGATTACCCGAAGTTGGAGGTGATCGTTGTCGATGACGGGTCAACCGATGGCACCGGCGACCTTCTGGATGAGCAGTTCGGGCGCAATCCCGCCGTGCGCGTGATTCATCAGCCCAACCACGGAAAACCCGCGGCACTTTCGCACGCCCTGGCCGAAGCCTCCAGCGGCATCATTGTCACGATTGACGCGGACACGGCCATTGAGTCCAGCGCCATCCGCAAACTTGTGCGGCACTTCGCCGATCCCAGGGTCGGAGCCGTGGCCGGAAACGTGAAGGTGGGAAACCGCGTCAGCTGGCTGACCCGCTGGCAGGCGCTGGAATACGTGACCAGCCAGAATCTGGAAAAACGCGCCTTCGACCTTCTGAATTGCATTCCGGTCGTTCCCGGGGCGCTCAGCGCCTGGCGCGCCGAAGCCATTCACGATGCCGGAGGTTTCAGCCCCGACACGGTGGCGGAAGACACGGACCTGACGATGACAATCCGCCGCTCCGGCTGGAAAATCGATTATGAGGAAGAAGCGGTGGGCTGGACCGATGCGCCGGAAACCGCATCCGCGCTGGTTCGCCAGCGTTTCCGGTGGACGTTCGGCACGCTGCAGGCGTTCTGGAAGCACCGCGACACTCTGGGCCGCAAGAAATACGGAACGCTGGGCTGGATCGCCCTGCCCAACGTGTTCTTGTTTCAGCTGTTGCTGCCACTTTTTTCTCCGCTGATTGATCTTCTGTTTCTGGGGTCGCTGCTTCTCTACGGGCTGTCGCAATTCCATTTCACGCATCTGCCGCAAATCTACACGGCAGCGGACGTACAGCGCTCGCTCGTGTTCTTTATTGGATTCATGCTCATCGATTTTCTGACGTGCGTCGTCGCGTTCACGCTGGAGCGGCACGAGGACTGGTCCCTGCTGTGGCCGTTGCTGTTGCAGCGCTTTTACTATCGCCAGATGATGTATGTCGTGCTGTTCCGCGCCGTGATGGGAGCGGTACAGGGCAAGCCGGTCGGCTGGCGCGGCGTCGAACACGAAGTTCCAGTCCCTGTCGCTCAGGTCTAGGCCCCGGTTCATACATCCGTTTTGGTAAATCCATGTTGTTTTGAAGCCTTCGTTGGTTGCAGGCGCGGCTCGCGGTATAATCTTCGGATGCCAAAGAGCAAGAATTCTCCGCAGATACATGGCACCACGGTACTGTGCGTGCGCCGCGACCACGGGGTCGTCATTGCCGCCGACGGACAAGTCACCATGGGTGAACATGTGATGAAGCATACGGCGCGCAAAACACGCCGCTTGTTTAACGGCAAAGTTCTGGCCGGGTTTGCCGGATCCACCGCGGACGCGCTTTCCCTTTTCGAGCGTTTCGAGGGGAAACTTCAGGAGCATCAGGGCAATCTGGCGAAGTCCGCCGTGGAGCTTGCCAAGGAATGGCGCAAGGATCGCGCGTTGCGGCATCTGGAAGCGCTTCTGATCGTCGCGGACACGAAATCGACATTCCTGGTTTCCGGCAATGGCGATGTCATTGAACCCGATGACGGCATCTGCGCCATCGGTTCGGGCGGCCCGTACGCCCTGGCGGCGGCTCGCGCCCTATCCAAGCACACGAAGCTTTCCGCGAAAGATACGGCAATGGAAGCCATGCGGATCGCGAGCGATATCTGCATCTTTACGAACGCGAATTTCACGGTCGAGGAACTGTAGCGTGCGCATTTCTTGCATTCAGACAATCGATGAGAATGCGGCCCGTCATTCGGAACGGGGCGCGCTCGTTTTGAGCGGCGCCGGCGCCAAAAGATTTCGGAAGGTGGAAAGAAAAATATGGTGATCTATCTCTCCGGCGGCCAGCGCGATCCGCATGCCGCGTCCGAGCCCTCATTTGACGAGCTGACTCCGCGAGAAATTGTCGTCGAGCTCGATAAGTACATCGTGGGGCAGGCCGCCGCAAAGCGCGCGGTGGCCGTGGCGCTGCGCAACCGCGTGCGCCGGCAAAAGCTCACACCCGACATGGCGGAAGATGTTCTGCCGAAAAATATTCTGATGATCGGCCCCACGGGAGTCGGCAAGACGGAAATTGCGCGGCGCCTCGCGCGCCTGGCGGGCTGCCCGTTCGTCAAGGTCGAAGCCTCCAAGTACACCGAGGTGGGTTACGTCGGCCGCGACGTCGAATCCATGGTTCGGGATCTGGTCGAAACCTCCATCGATATGGTGCGCGAGGAAAAGCTGGACGAAGTCGCAGAGCGCGCCGAACAGGCCGCCGAAGAACGCGTTCTCGATCTGCTGCTGCCCGCCTCTCCGCCGCCTCCCCCGGAGTCTGAGTCTTCCGCCGCCATCCAGGCGGAAACTTCCCGCCGGGATCAGGCGGACCGCACGCGGGAAAAACTCCGCGCCCAGTTGCGGGACGGCAAACTCGATCAACGCCTGGTGGAAGTGGAAGTTCGCGAGCGCTCCATGCCCGCCTTTGAAATTATTTCAAATCAGGGCGTCGAGGAAATGGACGTCAATGTCAAGGACATGCTCTCCGGTCTCTTCGGCCAGCAGAAGAAACGCCGCCGGATGACTGTCTCCGAAGCGTTTGACTATTTGATCCAGGAAGAAGAAACCAAGCTGATCGATATGGACCAGGTCACGCGTCTGTCGGTCGAGCGCGCCGAACAGATGGGCATCATCTTCATCGACGAGATCGACAAGATCGCGGGGCGCGAGTCCGGCCACGGCCCGGACGTTTCCCGCGAAGGCGTGCAGCGGGACATCCTGCCGATCGTCGAGGGAACCACCGTCAACACGCGTTATGGCATGATCCGCACGGACCACATTCTGTTCATCGCCGCCGGAGCTTTCCATATTAGCAAGCCTTCGGACTTGATCCCGGAACTTCAGGGCCGCCTGCCGATTCGCGTGGAACTCACGGCGCTGGTCGAGGCCGATTTCGAGCGCATCCTCACCGAGCCCAAGAACGCCCTCATCAAGCAATACGTCGCGCTGATGGACACCGAAGGCGTCCGGCTGAACTTCACCGAAGACGCCATTGCAACGCTGGCCCACTTTGCCGTCACGGTCAACGAGCAGACCGAAAACATCGGCGCGCGCCGCCTGCACACGATTCTCGAAAAAGTGCTCGATGAAATTTCCTTCGATGCGCCGGACCTGAAGAAGAAAAACGTGAAGGTGGACGGCGCCTACGTTACCAAGCAGCTCGCCGATATCGTGAAGAACCAGGACCTCAGCAGGTATATCCTCTGACGCCATGAGCACGCCATGAGACGCGCCGCCGCATCCATTGCGCTAGCGTTGGGCGTGTGGGCGTGCGCGCTGCTGGCCGGGTGCGCCGCTCCGGGAGATCCCACGGCGCGGCATCCCGTTGTTCCTCTGCCGGTTACCGATCTATCGGCGAGGCAGGCGGGGAGTGAAGTCATACTCTCCTTCACCCTGCCCACGCTATCGGCGGATCGCGAAGCCCTGGCGGAATCCCCCTCCATCGAAATTTATCGAGCGCCTATTGCGCCGGGTGTCGCGCCGGACCGGAAGACTCCGTGGCGTCTGGCCTACGCCATTCCTTCCGAACGCGTAAATACCTACTTGAAAGACGACGGCCGCGTGGAATTTCGCGATCCCCTCACCCCCGCGGACTTGGCGAATCCTTCCGGGAATCCGCTTGCCTATATGGTTCGCACGCGCGCGGTCAAGGCCCGCGCTTCGGGGGACTCGAATGTTTTCGCGATGCGTGTTTATCCTTCGCCCGCGGCCCCGCCCGCCGTGCGCACGGTCGTCACCGAAAATGCGGTTGTGGTGACCTGGGGGGAATCGATTCCGCCGTCCGGGGCTTCTCCCGGCGGCTACCGTGTGTATCGCGCCGAAATCGAGCCCGGAGAGGAATCCTCCGGTTCGCGGGAACTTTCGCAAATCAAATTGACAACCCCGCTGGAACTGCTGGGGCCGTCCACTTCCACTGATTTTACGGATACGCATTTCGAATTTGGAAAAACTTACCTGTACACGGTTCGAGCCGTGGCGCAATTCAGCGCCGTGCCGGTGGAATCGGCCGACTCCGCGCCCGCCGTCGTCACCCCGCGTGACGTTTTTCCTCCCGCCGCGCCCCGCGGCCTGGAAAGCGCGATTATTCCTGCAACCGCGCAGGCTCCCGCCTACGTCGAACTGTCGTGGGACATCAATTCTGAAGCGGACCTGGCAGGCTATAACATTTACCGGAGTGACCGGGAAGACACATCCGGCACACGTCTCAACGGGGATTTATTGCCGAGTCCGGCGTTTCGTGATATCTCCGTTATGCCCGGCGAACAATATTTTTACCGCGTTTCCGCAGTGGATCGCGCCGGGAACGAAAGCGCGAAAAGTTCCGCAGTGCAAACTGCAGTTCCCTAGGAACAGACCTCGAGAAAGGAAGCAATGGCGACCCGATCCCAGCTACCGGGCGTACGGTGGTTTCTGTGGCTGCGCAAAGCTTCGTTGCGCACCGGCGTACTGACGGGAATCTACCTGTCGTGTGTTTTCGTGGCGTGGTTGTTCGTCGCCAATCGTGTGGCGGAGCTGGAGCCCCTGGCCGGCCCGCGAAATCTGGTTTCGGGCCTATTGGTGATCCTGCTGATGGCCATTCCTGTCTGGCGCTTTCGCCAGCATCCCGTGAAAATATTTGTTTCGGGCCTGACGGCATGGACGATTCTGACGTTCACTTATATTGTGGCGGAAACACAGTTCACCCTGCTCGAGAGCCGCCTGGGAGCGCTGCACGTTTTCATGCTGGGCGCGGTTTCCTACGGTTTCGTATCCGTGTTCCATTGGGTATTTCTGTTGTGCGCGGAAGCGCGCCACCGGCACCTGGTTCAAACCGGACATGCAAGCGCTTCCGGCAGCAGGTCCCACACGCATTGATTGCTCAAACCCCAGAAAAGGACGAAGGATTCGATGAAACTCTGCCGTTTTCAGCCACAAGTGATTTCGCCGGAAAACATCGGCGCAGCCGTGCATCCGGAAGTTCTGCAAGGCCTGGTTTCCGGCGATACGATTCGCGAAATCTCGGGAGATATTTTCGGAAAATGGGTAGCGGCGGGCCGCTCCTTTCCTCTTTCCGGCGTGAAGTTGCTGCCGCCGGTGGAGCCGAGCAAGATCGTGTGTCTGGGCAGGAATTATCTCGAGCATGCCGCGGAATTCAATAACCCCACTCCCAAGCAGCCCCTGATTTTCCTCAAGCCGCCGTCCTCCCTGCTCGCGCCCGATGAGCCCATCCTGCTGCCGCCCCACGTCGAGCGCACGGATTTTGAGGGCGAGCTTGCTGCCATCATTTCGCGGAAATGTTCCCAGTTGCGCGACGGCGAAGACGTCCGGCCCTATATCGCCGGATACACTTGCCTGAACGACGTCAGCGCGCGTGATTACCAGGCCCTCGATAAGCAGTGGACGCGCGGCAAGGGTTTCGACACGTTTTGCCCGCTCGGCCCCGTCCTCGAAACCGAATTTGACGTGGCCCACGGAACGATTGAGACGCTGCTGAACGGAAACAGGAAGCAGCACTCCCCCTTGTCCGCGATGGTCTTCTCCATTGATGTTATAATTCCCTGGGTTTCGCGGGTAATGACGCTTTTGCCGGGCGACGTGATCGCGACCGGCACGCCTGCGGGAGTCGGGCCCATGCAGGCGGGGGATATTGTGGAAGTGGTGATCCCCGGAATTGGCACGTTGCGAAATCCGGTGACGAATCGTACGGTCTGAACCTTGCGGTGTTCCTCCACGCCGTCCGGGTCGCGGATCAAGCAAAGGAGGCGGCAAACATGAAATTCTTTCTCGACACGGCAAACCTGGATGAAATTCGGCGGGGCGTATCGCTGGGTGTGATTGACGGCATCACGACCAATCCCACGCTGATCGCCAGGGAAAAACGGCCTTTCCGCGAACACGTCGTGGAAATCTGCAATATCGTGAAAAACGGCGAGATCAGCGCCGAAGTCGTGTCCACCGATACGGCGGGCATTCTTCGCGAGGCGCGCGAGATCGCCACGTGGCACCCCAACATCATCGTCAAGATTCCCACGATTCCCGACGGCGTGCGCGCGCTGAGCATCCTCTCGAAAGAGAAAATTCGCGTCAACATGACGCTCGTCTTCTCCGCGCCCCAGGCCCTGATTGTGGCCAAGGCGGGCGCGTATATCGTCAGCCCGTTTCTCGGCCGGCTCGATGATATTTCCTCCGACGGGCTCACGCTGCTGCGTGAGATCATGGACATTTATCAGGCCTATCAGTATCCGACACAGGTGCTGGCCGCGAGTCTCCGGCACCCGCTGCATGTTGTGGCGGCCGCGCGCATGGGCGCGCATATCGCCACCATGCCGTACAAGGTATTTGAGCAGCTCTTCAAGCACCCGTTGACCGACCGCGGGCTGGAAGGGTTTTTGAAAGACTGGGAGAAAGCGCGCGAGATCCTGGGCGATGTGTTCGAGCCGGTGCCCGCGCGCAATCCGAAGAGTTGAAGCACTGGCCAATCGATTGGCGGGTCGTTGCGGGAGTCGCGGCGCTGGTCATTGCCGTTGCGGCTGTACTATTGCAGCGCGTTTTCCGGAAATCGGAAGATCCCGAGGAGGAAGAGCGCCGCCGCAGATTTCAACTCAATCAGATTGGACGGATTGTGGAAGGCCATGTCATCGAACTGGTCGAAACGCCGCCGTTGGCTGGCCCGCAACCCGCAGCAAGAATGTTTTCACGGCGCAAGCCGGCGTTAATGAATCCCGCCGCGGACCAGATGCGGCGCATGATCCGGTACAGCTATTCCATCTCCGGGGTCACGTATGAAACGGCGCAAGACGTCACGGGCCTCGAAGAACGCCTTTGCTTGGAGCGCCTGGCTGCCGGCCAGCATGCCAGCGTGAAATATGATCCCTCGAACCCAAGCAATTCCATTCTCGTTGCCGACGACTGGTCCGGCATCCACTAGGCCTTTGTGCGCACCCTTGTTCCACCAGGCATGATTCTCCAAAAAATCCGCGCCACGCGAGTTGGCGCGTGATCCGCAAGACTTGTGCGTGCGTGGCAGCGGTGGCTGGAGCCGCCACGATCACTCTGGCCACGCTGATTGCCTTGGTGCAAGGCACCATCCTGGCGGTATCCGTCGCCAGTCTTCCCCTTCGCATTCTGGCCGTCCTGCTGGCGCTGGTTTTCGGAACCATCCTTCTCGTTGCCTGCATCTATCTTGCGACGCACCTGGCGGTCCGCATTTTGGGTGTGGGTGATGTCGAATTTCCGCCGCTTCCCGAGTCGTCGGGAAGCTCGGACGAGCAACGCAGCGTTTCTCCCGCCGCCCAGCCGTCAAAAAATTAGTGGCATGCGCGTTCGCGCTTGTGCGAAAGTCACCAGAGCGGCGCGGCGGGATTTACAATGGGACTGCGCGCGATGAATCCACAATATGGCCAATGACCCGAAAACCAGTGATGGGATCAGCGACGCGATCGCGGAACTCCGCCGCCGCGGCGTTCAGGCCGAAGCCGGAGGCGGTCCGGAACGCAGGGCGCGTGAGCACAAGTCCGGCAAGCTCACGGCGCGCGAGCGCGTGACGCTGCTGCTCGACGAAGGCACGTTTGAAGAGCTCGACAAATTCGTCACGCATCGCTGCGACGATTTCGGCATGCAGGACCAGCGGCCGCCCGGCGACGGCATCGTGACCGGGTTCGGGCGCATCGACGGCCGGCTGGCCTACGTTTTCGCGCAGGATTTCACTGTGTTTGGCGGCTCGCTTTCGGAAACGAACGCCCAGAAAATCTGCAAGGTCATGGAATTGGCGATGCGCAACGGCGCGCCCATCATCGGCCTCAACGATTCCGGAGGCGCGCGCATCCAGGAGGGTGTCAGGTCGCTTGCGGGTTACGCCGATATTTTTCTGCGCAACACGCTCGCGAGCGGCTTGGTTCCGCAAATCAGCGCCATCATGGGGCCGTGCGCGGGCGGCGCCGTGTATTCTCCCGCCATCACCGATTTCATCTTCATGACGCGCGACACCTCCTACATGTTCATCACCGGCCCGGACGTCATCAAGACCGTCACGCACGAGGATGTCTCCAAGCAGGATCTGGGCGGCGCGATGACGCACAACGCGACTAGCGGCGTGGCGCATTTCGTGGCGCGCGACGACTCCGAATGCCTGGCCATGATTCGCGAGCTCATGAGTTTTTTGCCGCTCAATAATGTGGACGACGCCCCGCGCCGCGCCACCTCGGATCCCATCGAACGCGCCGACGCGGCCCTGGATACTCTGGTTCCCGCCGACCCCATGCATCCCTATGACATCAAGGATGTGATTCACTCGATCGCGGACGACAACTATTTCTTCGAGGTTCACGAACATTTCGCGAAAAATATCGTTGTAGGGTTCGCGCGGCTGGGCGGACAGCCCGTGGGGGTTGTCGCCAATCAGCCTGCCGTCCTGGCGGGCGTGCTGGATATCAACGCCTCGGTGAAAGGCGCGCGGTTCGTGCGTTTCTGCGACGCATTCAATCTTCCGCTGATTACGCTGGAAGACGTGCCTGGATTTTTACCCGGCACGCAACAGGAGTGGAACGGCATCATCAAGCACGGCGCAAAATTGCTTTACGCGTTTGCCGAAGCGACCGTTCCGAAGCTTACCGTTATCACCCGGAAGGCCTACGGCGGCGCGTACTGCGTGATGTCCAGCAAGCACATCCGCACCGACGCGAATTTTGCCTGGCCGACGGCCGAAATCGCCGTCATGGGCCCGGAAGGCGCGGTCAATATCGTCTACAAGCGCGAACTCGACCGCGCGCCGGAAGCCGACCGCGAGCGTCTGCGCCGCGAAAAAGTCGCTGAATTCCGCGAGCGATTCGCCAATCCTTACGTGGCCGCCGAGCGCGGATACATGGACGCCGTCATTGAGCCTTCCACGACGCGCGCGAAACTCATCGCCGCCCTGCGCTCCCTGGATACCAAGCGCGACACGAATCCGAAGAAAAAACACGGCAATATCCCACTCTAATCCGGCCAGCTCGCCTCGCGGCATGCGGAGGCGGAATGTTCATCCCTTGGAAGTGTTGAGGATGCACAGAGAGTGCAGATGTTCGTGGGCAGGCTTCCGCCTGCGGATTTTCGCTTGAGCCGGTCCTGACCCCGCAGGCGGAAGCCTGCGCCACACACACCGTTTGCGTGCTCTGCAATCATGTCGTGGTGAACCACTGCTCAGACCTTTGTTCCATTGACCGAGTATGCGGGCGGAATACAATCGGTTCAGATGTACCGGCGGGAGGGCGTAATGAGGACTCTCATCTTGATGGTTGCGGCATTCCTGCTCGTTCCGGCGCTGCGCGCCCAACAGGTCGAACCCAAGGAAGAACCGCCACAGGTTCCGGCGCAGATGAATTCTCGGGTGGCGGAAAATGCAGGCGGAAAAACCCGCGCTGCTGAATCAATTCGGCCCGGACATCCCCTGGACCCCGCCGATGTTGATATTTTGACCGGAAAGCACGATCGCGAGATCGAAGCCTCCCGCAGGCCTGACTTATCGATTGTAGTTGGAGGTGTGGGTGGAGGCTACGGCTATTATGGAGATGATTATGCGATGAACGGCCGCGGCACCATGCTTCTTCCCTCGCTGCTTCCGCTCACTCGTGTCAGCAATCCATATTTTTTCTTCAACGCGCTGCCGCGCGGGTTTGAGGGTTTCGAGGCCGCCGCTGAGCATTGCGCTTCGCAGCCGTATGCAGTGCGCCTTTACTGAACCACCGTCCTGGCTAAGTCGCCGATTTTGAAGCCTGTCCCTGAGACGATCCTGCACACAGCGGATATGTCGTCTACATCGGTTACTTCAAGCTCGCCGAGCTTCGAGGTCATTTTGCGGAGAACCTTACCGGTGGCAGGGTCCTTAATTACGCTGGTTACACGTTCGACAGACATGTGATCGCCGACCTTGATTCCGGTTTTCGCCCCCACGTTCAGGACGACTTGCCCGTTATCCACCGCCGCGACCAACCCTTCCACCTTAATCACGCGCAACTGGAGTTTCGGAGCCGAGTCGATGACGCCGGCGGTCATCTGGTCGACGGCAGCCTTCACGGCTTCGCCGATGATGGTCTGTTGGAAGTCGCTCGAACCAAAATCCACCGCGCCGGCGCCAAATCCGTGCCAGTTTCCTCCGCCGCCCAACAGTGACGTGCTGCTGCGCTTTGATTCACCCTTGCCTTCTGCCACACCCAGAATCTCCGCCGTGTCGATATTCACGATTCGCGCGTCGAGCTGAACGATCGCCTTGGAATTCTTGTGGCCGAAGCCGCCGATGCCGAAGCCACCGAATCCCCCTCCGATGCCACCAATTTTCGTATTCTTGGTTTCGTTTCCGAACTGAGTGATACTGCCCACGATGATGGCGTCCACGCCAAGCAGCTTGCCCACCTTGGCTGCTGACGTAGGATTGGCGCGGTCGCTATTCGAAAAGTTTTGCTCCGCGAGTATCTTATCCAGCGCCTTCCGTTCGATCACACTGTAGGTCCCATCCGCCACCAGATTCTTTACCAGTAAATCGGAGATTCCCTTGCCAATATCGATGTCCGTTCCAAACAAGGCCGCTGAGTTGGTGCGCACCGTGGCGTAGTCAAAATCGAACACCGCCACGCGCTTCTTTCGGGGCGCAGGCGCCGGAACGGCAGCTTGGGGGGTTGCCGCAGTCTCCACGGGTGCAGGAGCAGGTGCCTCGGTGGCTGAGGGCTTCACAGCGGAAACTGTGGTTGCGACAGATTTCGCGGCCGGTTGCTTTGGTTGTGCTTGAGCGGCCAAAGGCAGGCAAAGAACACTCAAAACAAAGAGGGCGGCAATTTGTTTCATGGCAATCTCCTGTACCGGTGCGACCTAGCGCGGGAACACCAGAATCGGACATTTTGGTCAACTGATTCTATTGAAGCCCAAATCAGTATGTCAACCTCGGCTTTGCCGCAGCGAGGATTGGCAGGGGCGTCGCTGCGAAACACTTACTCCCGCTCGACCGGGTAGATGATCTTGTTGTCGAAGGAAAGATGATTGATCAGCAGCACGGGAATATCCCGCTCTGATGGCGCAAATGCGGGAATCGAATGGCACGCGCGCGGCGAAAGCGATTTGCGTGTCGAATCTTTATTCGATTTCAGTGCCGGGACCGGATGTTTGCGGCTTCGGGTCCGTGCGGAAGGGGAGCTTGAATTTGCGGGCGACCTCCGGCCAGAACTCGCGGAGCACGTCAAACCCGATGTCTTCGGCCATGCTGTAGCCCATCTGCCGTGCGGCCGGCGCGAACCCTCTCTGATTGCCCGGGTGATACAGGTTGCTTAACGCGACGGCGCTGGCCGTTCCCAGCCATTCGGAAAAATTAAACATTCGATTGCCATTGTCGCGGTGAGCCACGACCACATGCTCCGCCGCATGGAGCAACCGCCTCCCGGGACTGCCTTCGCTCAGGCGGTAGTAACGGGGATCCTCACGAAATATCGACGCATACGCAAAGTCCTTGAAGAATCGCGAAGAGGCCCGGTCGGTAAAGTTGACTCCAAACCGCTTGCCGTACCCGGCCATGCCCTGCCCGAAAACAGCGTCGGCGTCCCGCGCCTGATCGATTCCCGCGTTAAATCCGGCGGCCAAAAATGTCAACGGGCCAAAAGTATCCGTCACGAAGAGTATAAATTTGTCTTTTAGCACCAATGAGCACAGCAACACGCCGGGCTTGTAGCGCGGCACGTGCACGGACTCGCGTTCCAGGTCCCGGGCAAACACTCCGACGACTTTTTTCAACGGTCCGTCGTAATCTCGAAGGCTTACAACTGGCATCGGCTGTATGCACGGTGTGGCCACAACCCCGGTTGATGTTTTTCCATTCAATTGCACCGGTTCGGTGGATGGTTTCAAGGCGGGCGAGTCTTGTTCGGTTGCATCGGGCGTCTTCTTTTGCGCATGACCGGCCAGGGGCTGGCTCAAAACAATCAAAACCACGAAGGCGGCGAGACGTTTCATAAACATCTCCTGTTCTGAAACCATCCAGCGCGAAAATTTCAGGCCCCTGCATTTCAGTCCATCGATTCCATCGAAGCCCAACAGTATGTCAACCTCGGCTTTGCCGCGGCGCGGATTGGCAGGGGCGTCGCTGCGAAATACTTACTTCCGCTGGCTCTTTCGTGCCTGCAGGCGCTTCAGCGCAAAAAGAATTGGCGCCAGCGAAAAAACGGCAAACAAACACATCGTCAGGAGCAGGTCATTGAACCCCGGCGCGAAATGGCCGCCATGCTGGACGGCGAGAACGCCAATGTAGTATGCGGTGGGCGCGGCCATCACCGCCTCCGAAACCACATACGTTTTCAGGAGTTTTCCCCGAAAGAAAATCATCCACGCCAGCACGACCAGCCATGTTGCGGAAATCCACTCGACCGGGTAGATGATCTTGTTGTCGAAGGAAAAATGATTGATCAGCAGCACAGGAATTCCCGCACGCGGATCGAGAATGAACGGCGGCCCGCTCGGCCATCGATAAATCGCAATCTGGTAGAGGGCCAGCGCGAAAAGATATCCGCCCAGGAGCCGCTCTGGTTTGGATACTGCCTGGCCCATTCCCATCCTTGGAATTATTGCTCGCCGCATCGGGTATGTCCACGCCGCTTCGCGGTCAACTCAATGCCTGCGGGCGTCGTGTTAGAATGCGCTGCGAGTCGAGTGGCATCCTATGTTCAAGAAAACTCTCATTGCCAATCGCGGCGAGATTGCCGTGCGGATCGTCCGGGCGTGTCGCGAGATGCACATTATTCCCGTTGCGGTTTTCAGTGACGCTGACCGGACCTCCCTGCATGTGCGCCTGGCCGAGGAAGCCTATCCGATAGGCCCCGCGCCCTCGCGTGAAAGTTATCTTTGTATCGACAAGCTAATGGATGTCGCGCGCCGCGCCGGTTGCGACGCCTTGCATCCCGGGTACGGATTTCTGGCCGAAAATCCGGATCTTGCTCGCGCCTGCGCGGCCAACCACATCACATTCATCGGGCCGTCCCCGGAAGCTATGGAGCGTCTCGGATCGAAAACCGCGGCCCGCCAGCTCGCGGCGCGCGCCGGAGTGCCGATGGTTCCCGGCGTTGCCGAGCCTATCGAAAATTTGCAGGACGCCGAGGGCATAGCGCGAGAGCTGAGCTATCCCGTGCTGCTGAAGGCCGTAGCCGGGGGCGGCGGGAAGGGCATGCGCCTGGTCACCGCTGCGAGCGAGATGCCCGCCGCGTGGCGCGACGCCGTTTCCGAAGCCCTCAACGCTTTTGGCGATGGTCGCGTGTATCTCGAACGGTATCTCGGCCGGCCCCGCCACATCGAAATCCAGATTCTGGCCGATTCGCGCGGGCACATCGTGTATCTCGGCGAGCGCGAATGCTCGGTCCAGCGCCGGCACCAGAAAGTGATCGAGGAGTCGCCGTCCCCCGTCATGACGCCCGAATTGCGCAGGTCGATGGGGGAAGCCGCCGTGAGCCTCGCGCGCGAAGCCGGGTATACCAACGCCGGGACGGTGGAATTTCTCGTGGACGACACCCGCAATTTCTATTTTCTCGAAGTGAATACGCGCCTGCAGGTGGAACATCCCGTCACGGAAATGGTTACGGGGCTCGACCTGGTGAAGCTGCAGATTCGCGTGGCGGCCGGAGAATCGCTTCCTTTTGCGCAGGGCGACGTCGCGCTTTCCGGTCACGCCATCGAATGCCGCCTCTATGCGGAAGATCCCGCCAATAATTTCTTTCCGTCGCCGGGTACCATTCGTTCTCGCCGCATGCCCGCGGGTCCCGGCATTCGCCTCGATGACGGCGTGTACGAGGGTTTTACGGTTCCCACCGAATACGATCCGCTGCTCGGCAAGCTGATTGCCTGGGGAAGCAATCGCGGCGAAGCGATTGCCCGCCTGGATCGCGCCCTCGAGGAGTACACGGTAACCGGGATCAAGACAAATGCGGCGCTGTTTCTGAAAATACTCCGCGATCCGCAATTTATCCGCGGCGAAATATTCACGCGCTGGCTGGATGAGCGCCTTCCGCACCTGCTGGGCGGCGGAAAAACCTCAGCCGAACGCGACGCTTCCGCGGAAGATGCCGCAATTCTCGCCGCGGTGTTTCACCAGTTCGCATTGAGCAGCGCGGCGCATGCCAATGGCGCCGCACGAGAATCCGAATCGCGCTGGAAGCGCGACGCGCGGCTCGAACAAGTGGATCGGGGGTTTTGATCCGGTAAGGATCAGGGGTAATGACGCGGCGATGAAATACGAAATTCTCATCAACGGAGCGAAACGCAGCGTCGAGCTGAATTTCACCCCCATGGCGGCCCGCATCGATGGCCGAACCATTGATGTCGACGTGGCCGCGATCTCATCCAGTGCATATTCCATCCTTCTCGAAGGCCGCGCCTTCGAGGCTACCGTCGAAAGGGACGGCGACGGCTGGCTATTGCATACGGCGGGCCGGGAGTTCCACATAAAGATCGATGGCCCGCGTTCGTGGCGGCGGCGGCACGGCGGCAGCATCGAGATGGAAGGCCGGCAGCAAATCATCGCGCCCATGCCCGGGAAAATTGTTCGCCTGCTGGCCGCGCCGGGTCAAAAAGTGGAATCGGGCCAGGGTTTGCTGGTCATCGAAGCGATGAAGATGCAGAACGAAGTTCGCTCGCCCAAGTCTGGAATCGTCGAGCGGCTGGCCCGGGAAGGCCAAACCGTCAATGCGGGAGAAATTCTGGCGGTAGTTGGATAGGGGAAGTCGCGTAGCGGCAGTTGCATAGCGTTCCGCAGCGCTCGCGTTTTCGGCACGCGCAACTCAAACTTCATTCAAATGTGACGGGGTGGATTTTGTAGGACAGGCTTTAGCCTGTCCTACTGGCGCGGAAGCAAAAAGGGAAATGGACCGTTCGAGCTGGTGAAAAATACGGGAGCGGGCGAATTATTTCGCCGGGGCAGGGGCCGACGATCTCGTCGCAGACTTCGGTGTTACGACCACGGGAAGTTTGCCGGCTGACTCGACCACCTGCTGCGCGAGATAGTTTGTGATCTTCGCCTCATTCCGCGCGATCGCCACGTAGGCCGCGCGAAGCAGTTGTTCCTTGCGATTGTGAATATTGTCCCGGATGGACTGCTGCACGGCGGGGTCGGAAAGTTCGCGCTGACCGGGCATTTCCTTCGCCACCAGCTTCAGGATGCGGTAGGAATCGCGCAGCGTGATGACTCCGCTGATCTGGCCCGGCTTGAGCGACAGCACGGCCCTTTTCAACGCGGGATCGCTTTGCGAAAGCGACGATTCCGGCACGTAGCCCAGGTCGCCTCCCGATCCGGAAGATGCCGGGTCTTCCGAGTAATCCATGGCAATTTGTGCGAAGTCCGCGCCCATGTTCAGTTGCTGTTCGAGTGCCAGGGCTTTGCGCCGCGCTTCGGCGTTGGTGGTGGCATCGTCGTTCTTGCGATTGCGCAGTTGCGGGTCCTTGTGCGGCGTGATCACGATCTGCGCGAGCCGGTATTGCGGCTCGGAAACGTTGAACTGCGCGCGGTTTTGATTGTAGAAATCCTGTACGTCCTGATCGGTGACGGTAATCTTCGCCACCACCTCGCGGTTAATCACTTTCTGGATGGAAAGCTGCTGCCGGATGTCGGCTCGTAGATCATCGACGGTGTAGCCGCGCGCTTTCAGCTGGCGCTGGAATTCCTCCTCGGTGTAGGGGCTCTTGAATTCCGTGAATTTGTCCTCGACTTCGCCGTCGGCGGCTTCCAGTCCCAACTTCTTCGCCCGTTGCAGCAGGATCTGATTGTTGATCAGTTCATCGAGGATGTTCAGCTTGAGCGACAGCGCTTCGTCCTGCGAAGGTTCCGGCGCGCCGGGATTCAACTGCGTGCGGTAGTATTTGTCCACCTGGGCGCGAGTAATATTCGTGCCGTTCACCGTGGCCCACACGCCTTCCGCAGGCTTTGACGCCTTCTGGCAGCCCGACGCCACCGCCAAGGCCGCGACCAGCACGAACGCCCCTCGCCTTCGTATCTTCACGCAATCTCCTCGTGTGGTTCCAATGCGGAATGTGCCGGCTAGGCTGCTTTCGTGACGCGGCCCGACCGAATGCAGGACGTGCACACGCGGATTTGCTTTCGCGTGCCATTCACCACTGCCCGGACGCGTTGGAGGTTGGGATTCCAGCGGCGGCGACGTGTGTTGTTAGCGTGGCTGACGACGTTACCGAACGCCGGCCCTTTGCCGCAAATTGTGCATTTCTGTGCCATAACAGCTCCTCACCACAATCTTCAAATGATAAACAAACAAGGCAGTTTAGCAGAGTTTGCGTCAAACCGCACACAATTCATTGCCTGCGCACTGTCCTGATTCCGGGTCGTTTCCGTATTTAGTCCACAAGGAAATTCGCGTTGCTTGCATGCACGAAAGCAGGCTATTTCGCAGGCTCAAACTCCATTGAATTCCATGGAACTCCAATCACCCGTGGGCCTTAGCCCCTGAAACGTCAGGGGTTAAAACCCCTGATCGGGCGACATCAGTCGACGCGATTGCCCGGTGCTGCAGCAGCGACCTCCTGCTGCAGAGCCGCGCCACACGACGGGAATTACTGCGGCCGGGCAACTTCCACGGGCAAGCCGGCGACGGCGGACTTTACACGGCGGAGAACTTCGCTGGTCCACAGCTTTTCGGTCAGCAGGGTGAGAAAACCGTTTTCGAAATCGCAAACCGCGCAGAACGCGTAGTTTCGAAATACCGGGTGGTACGCGTCCACTCCCACGCGCGCCAGTTCGCCTACGACGGCGGCGTCGCCCGCGGTGAGGATCGCTCCGGCGCGCGCGCCAAAAGTTTCGCCGACGAATCGTTCGATCAGCCCGGTCAGCGCCTCGGCGGAAGGCGAAGGAATAACCAGGGAATGCCCGGAGGATTTTTCTTCGAATGGGACGTTGTGCAGGCGGCAATACTCGCGCACGCGGTCGAGGTGGGCGAAAAAATCGAGCGCCCAGGGTTCCGTCCCGGGCAATGCGCCCAAGGTCGTGGCCCAGATGCGCGCCGCGTCGCCGCCTTTGGCCGGTTCGCGGCTCTCGACCTCCATCAGATCGAGTCCGACCGCCTTGACATCCGCACCCAGGTCGAGCGGCTCAACTTCCATTACGTAATGCAGGGTGTCATCTGGACCGGGCACTGCGTGCTCAGGCATCCGCCGACTCGCTCCTGGCGAACCGCCTCTGGAAATCGGGCGAAGACTTGCGCACCTCGAGCCAGTCGAAAAAAGCGTCCGGAGTATCGAGCCATACCTTGAACCACTGCATGATCTCTTCCTTCTCGGCGCGTTTTTCCGGCTCCACTTTATGATTGCGTGCGATCATTTCCGCGCGCCGCCGGCCCAACCGCGCCACTTCAAACACGCGTTCCACGGCGGCCCGTTCTTCGTCTTCCTCGAACTTGCGGTAGAGTTCATCCAGGCGGACGATGCACATCTCCGCGTCTTCCAGCGTGGCAAAATGCAGCAGGTCCTGGAATTCTTCCTCGTACAGGCCCTGCGTGTCCGCTTTTGTCGCCCACACGATGCGCATCCCGGCCGTTTCCAGCACGCCTGCAATGTAGTCGGCCGATGTCTTTCCCCCGGATCCCAGACGCGCCACCAATTGACGCCGGATTTGCTCGACTTCCGCCGGGGTGAATCGCGGCACGGAAAGCTCCCGTGCGATTGCCAGGATCATTTCTTTCTTTGTCGGGTGATCTGCGTGTGTCATTGCAACCTCGCAGGCCTGGATTTGTCCCTTGCGGGGGGCGGTAATAAAGCTACCCCGCTGGCCGGGTGATTCCGAGAATGCTCCAGCAGGCGGCGGTAACGCGCGACATTCTGATTATGCTCCTGAAGGGTCCTGCTGAAAAAGTGCCCTCCTTCGGTGTTGGCCACGAAGTAGAGATCTTTCGTGGGAGGCGGGTTCAGGGCTGCGCGGAGCGCCGCTTCGCCTGGATTGGCGATCGGGCCGGGCGGCAGTCCCTTGTTCCGGTAAGTATTGTAAGGCGAGGCGAAGCGAAGATCTTCGCTGCTGAGCTTGCCACGATATTTCCCCGCGAGCGTGAGCGCGTAGGCGACCGTGGGATCGCATTGCAGCGGCTGCCCGATGCGCAGCCGGTTTTCAAACACGCCCGCGATGTGCGGACGTTCTTCGGGCCGCGGCGTTTCCCGTTCCACCAGCGAAGCGAGCGTCACGATCTGTCGAACGCTGCCGTGCGCGGGCGGATCCGTGGCCAGCAGGGCGGCCCACTCCTGGCGGAACTTTTTCACCATGGCTGCCGTCATGGCCTTGCCCGTCATGTGGCGCGAGAATTCATAGGTCGCCGGGAACAGGAATCCTTCCAGGCTGGGCGATGCCGGGGCGAGATCGAGGATCGGCGAGGCGTCGCGCGCCGCGGCCAGAAATTCGTCGCGGGAAACAAACCCTTCGCTTTCGGCAAGATTCGCGATGTCAAACATCGTGAGGCCCTCGGGAACCACGAATTGCTTCACGTATACGCGGCCATTCTCGATGGTGTCGTACACTTCGAATGCCGTGACCGGGTGATCGAAATAGTATTCGCCTGCCTCCAGTGTGCGCTGCTTCCGGGAGCGGCACAACCCTTCAAATACCAGCCGGCTGCGCACCACGCCGTTTTCTTCCAGCAGGCGGGCGATCGTGCGCAGCGATGCTTTGCGGGGAATGTCCACATAGACGCCGCCGCTTGGAAATCCTTGGTAGGGCAGGTACAGCGCCGCATACACGTATCCCGCGCCAAGAATCAGTAGAAGAAGGAAATAAACCAGGAGGCGACGCACGTCAGTCACGCGCTCCGGCCCGAGGCCGCATCCGGTCCAGATAATCACGCAGAATGATGGCGGCGGCCACATCGTCCAGAGGAGTTTTCCGCGCGCTTTCCGCGCGGGCCGGAGAACCGCGGCGCGTTCGCGGGCGGGAATTTTTGGCGGAATGTGCCTGTTTGGCTTCCCACGTACTCAGCCGCTCATCCATAACTTCCACGGGAATCCCAAGAGTCTTTTCGACGCGTCCGGCAAAACCCATCACTTCCTGCGACATCTCGCTCGGCGTGCCATCCAGGTGCAAGGGCAGGCCGACGACGATGCGCCGCACCGCCCGTTGCCGCGCCAGTTCACGCAGCCGTGCAAGATCGCGGCGCCGGTTGGTTCTGGTCCAAGTCGCGAACGGACTTGCCGTCACGCCATATTCGTCCGAGAGCGCCAGGCCCAGCCTTTTTTGCCCGTAGTCGATCGCGAGAATCACGCCCGTGGTGGTTGCCGCAGATACAAGATGAGGAGAGCGAAAAGGGATCGCCATGCAATTATTATAACTCGGAAAAAAGATTTTCCTGCGTTTCGGCTGAGCCTTGCGTGCTCTAAAGCAATCCCTGCTTCACATGCGTCCAACAGGCGCTGGCTGAAACCCCTCCCGCGCATCTTGTCGCGATGGGGCGGCCCGGTTCAAATGTTTTCGGCGTCCAGTATCCGGTCCGCGATGCGCGCCACCCCCGCCATCTCCGCCACGTCGTGGACGCGCACGATGTGCGCTCCGCCCAGAATCGATGCGGTCACTGTGGCGGCGGTGCCGAGTAATCGTTCACCGGGAGGAATGTCCGGCTCGCCCTTTCGTGCCAGAATCTTTCCGAGGAACGCTTTGCGCGAAGTTCCCACCACGAGGGGGCAGCCCAAGCGCGCAAATTCCGGAAGCCGGGCAAGAATTTCGAAATTCTGTTCATACTTTTTCCCGAATCCGATTCCGGGATCCAGCAGAATCTGCGATTTTGCAAGGCCCGCACGTCGCGCGCGCGCAATCGCTTCGCGTAGGCCGGTCAGCACGTCGCGTAATACATCGCGCGCGAACGGCCCACGCTGCATCGTCCGGGGAGTGCCACGCATGTGCATGAGGATCATGGGCGCGTGCGCGCGCCGCGCAACCTCAGCCAGCCGCGGATCCATGCGCAGCGCCGAGATGTCGTTCAGGATTTCCGCTCCGGCGGCCAGCGCGCCTTCCGCCACCTCGGCCTTCTGCGTATCCACGGACATGGGAATGTTCAGCTTGCCGCGCAGCACTTCGATCACGGGCAGAATGCGCCGGAGTTCCTCATGCGCGGGAATGGGAATGGCGCCCGGACGCGTGGATTCACCGCCCACGTCGAGCAGGTCCGCGCCATCGTGTTCCAGTTGCAATGCCCGGGCGATGGCCGCTTCCGAATCCATATACGCTCCGCCATCGGAAAAACTGTCCGGGGTAATATTCAAAACGCCCATGATCAGCGTGCGCCCACCCAGGACCAGTTTGCGTGAAGGCAGGCGCAGGCGAAATGGTTTGCGATGGAACACGGAATGACAATCATACAGAAAGACGCCAAAATTTGCGCCAGGGGAATGAGTTTGACGAAATCGAGCGGAGTGCAATTCCGGAAATAGTAACCCCGGAAGGTAACGGGGCATCTAAAAGTTGATGGTAGGATTGTGGCGCAACAAATTGTGGCGCGACTCAGCGTCGCGCTTGGGTGAATAGCAGCAGGCATCGGAAATGCGGACTTGTGCCGGCCAGGGGGAAATCGCCTAGATGAAGGTGTCTGGAATTATTCGAACCACGATCGTCGTTCTATGCCTGGCAGCGGCCGGGCCCGCCCTTTTTTCAAGCCCCGGCGCCGCTTCGTCGCAACAGTCCACGTGGACACTCGATAATGTCCTCAAGCAACTCGACGCGGAGGCGAGGGACTTCCACAGCCTCACGGCCGATATGGAGCGTACGAAAGTGACGGTCGTGGTGAACGACAAGTCCACGGAATCCGGACATATCTATGTGCGGAGCGACGATAAGATGCGCATCGAGCTGACGCAGCCGGACCTGCGGACGATCCTGCGCAACAACGACAATTTTTATATCTACAACCCTAAAATTCACCGCGTCGAGGAATACAACCTCGGGAAGAAAAAGTCCGTCGTGGATCAGTTCCTGCTGCTGGGCTTTGGAACGTCCGGCAAATCGTTGCTGCGCAGCTACTCCATCACGTTGCGGGGCGAGGAGTCGCTCGACAATCACAAAGTTCTCCTGCTCGAGCTTTTGCCCAAGACCGACGCCGTGCGCCGGCAGCTTTCGAAGATCCAGCTCTGGCTGGACGAAGCCACGTGGCTCCCCGTACAGCAGCAGTTTTTTGAAACCGGTTCGGGCGATTACTTCATTATCCGCTATAAAAATATTGCCCGGAACGTCCGAATTCCGGATTCAAGGTTCAAGCCCCGCTGGCCGCGCGGCACCACAAAAGTTCAGCCCCAGGCCTGATTTCCGCCTCGAACAAAGGTGTTGCTGCCCTCCGAACCACCGCCTCGCTGCGGGATTTGTTTTGCTATCATGATCCTTTCGGCGGGGTCCTGGAGAGCCGGCGTGCATCGCGTACACGAAACTTCCGCAATCAATCCGTCCTACCTGGAGGACGCCTCGGGTTTCCGAGGCCGCGCCGAACGCCTGTTTATTCCCGAAGACGAAAATGAAGTTGCCGAGGTGTTGCGGCGCGCCACGAGCGAAGGGATTCCCGTGACGGTTTCCGGCGCCGGCACCGGCCTGGCGGGGGGCCGCGTCCCGCAGGGCGGATGGTTGTTGTCCCTGGAAAAATTCTCCCGTATGGAAATCAATCCGGGAACGGCCTTCGCCGGCGCGGGAGTGTTGTTGCGCGACCTGCAAGCCGCTGCGGCTGCCGCCGGACAATTTTATGCGCCCGATCCCACCGAGACTTCTGCGTGTATCGGAGGCACGATTGCCACGAATGCCAGCGGCTCGCGCGGCTATAAATACGGCGCGACGCGCCGGCACGTTCTGGGGCTGCGCGTCGTCCTGGCCGGCGGGGAAAAGCTGCATGTGCAGCGTGGCCAGGCCATCGATTTTCCGGTCCCTTCCATTTCGATACCGCGCAGCACGAAACACGCGGCCGGATACTTCCTGCGCCCGGGCATGGATTGGATCGACCTGTTTGTGGGTTCCGAAGGAACGCTGGGCGTGGTGACCGGCGCGGAACTCCGATTGCTGCCCGCGCCAAAAGCCGTGCTGGGCGGCGTGATTTTTTTCGCGAGTGATGCGGACGCCCTCGCTGCCGTCGACCAATGGCGCGCGACGTCCAGCCCGCGCATGATCGAATACTTTGACCGTAATTCCCTGCATCTGCTGCGCACGCGTTTTCCGGAGATTCCCGCCGCGGCATCCGCCGCGCTGCTGATCGAGCAAGAGCTGGAAAACGAGGATGACCCCGAAACCGGACGCTGGCTGGAACGAATCGAGCAAGCCAAAGCGCAGGTGGACGATTCCTGGTTCGGCACTTCGGCGGCGGATCGCGAGCGATTTCGTTTATTTCGCCATAGTTTGCCGGAACTTGTAAATGATACGCTGCGCCGCAGCGGCTGCCTGAAAATGGCTTCGGATTGCGCGGTGCCCATCGAGCACAATCGCGAAATGCTGGATTTTTATCGCGCCCGCCTCGATCGAAAATTTCCCGGGCGTTACGTCATTTTCGGCCACATCGGCGACGCGCACTTGCACGTTAATCTGCTTCCCTCGAAACAGGAATCCGAACCGGCTGCGGCCATCCTGCTGGAATTCGCGCGGAAGGCGGTGGAACTGGGCGGTACGGTGTCCGCCGAGCACGGCCTGGGCAAACGCAAGGCCCATTTGCTTGCCATTCAGTTTGCGCCGGATGAAATCGAAGCGATGCGGGCCGTCAAGCGCCGCCTAGACCCCGCTGGGATCCTGGGCCGCGGCACACTTTTTGCGGAGAGTGCTGTTTAGCCCGTTTTTTCCGCCCCGGACGCCGCAGTTTTTCGTCCTTTTCCGGAATTTCCTTCCCGGCTTGCCACGCGGCGCTCCTGATCGAGCAGGCGTTCCTTGCGCTGCAATCCCCACCGGTAGCCGCCGAGTGACCCGTCCTTGCGCACCACGCGGTGGCACGGAACGACGATGGAGGCCGGATTGGTTGCGCAAGCGCGGGCCACGGCGCGCGTGGCGCTGGGCTGGCCAATCTCGCGCGCCACTTCGGAATACGTGCGCGTCGCGCCGAATGGGATGGAACGCAACGCCTCCCAGACGCGCCGCTGGAACGCCGTGGCCACGACGTCGGTGGGCAAATCCAGCCGAGGGTTCGCACCCGCAAGATGCCGGACAATGTCGCCTACCCACTTCGCATGCTCTCCCGCGCCGCGGCGAATCTCGGCGTGCGGGTATTCCTTGCGCAGGCACGCCGTCAGTCGGGCATCATCGCCTCCCCCGGCGCTCCCCAAAAATATGGCGGAAATGCCGCGTTCGGTGGCGGCGACCAGCACACGTCCCAGCGCGCTATCGGCGATCGTGTAGGAAATGTTCATGCCGTGCCCGCCGCGGCGATAGGCGGCGGGCGTCATGCCCAGCTGGGAATTCGATCGCTCATACAGGCGGCTCGCCGAGCCGTAGCCTGCCTGGTACAGTGCGGTTGTCACGTCGGTTTCCTTCCGTAATCCGGATTTCAGCCGCGCCACGCGCATCGCGTCCGCGAATTGACGCGGCGTAATGCCCATGGCGTTGCGGAACGTTCGCTGCAGGTGCGACGGGCTGAGTCCTGCGACGCCGGCCAGGGCGCGAAGATCAACGCGTTGGTCCGTGCTTTGCTCGATCGCCCTGCATACCTTGCGGATCATTTTCGATTGACGGTCCGGTTGGCCGGCCGATGGAGGATTTCCCTGCGCTCGCTTCGGGTGGCAGCGGCGGCACGCGCGGAATCCTGCCCGCTCCGCAGCCCCCGGCGTCGCAAACAGGAGCACCTGTTTGGAGTGTGGGCGGCGCGATGGGCAGGATGGCCGGCAATAGATTCCCGTGGAGCGTACGGCATACACGAACGCTCCATCCCAGCGGGCGTCCCGCGTGGCAACGGCCGTGAGATATCTACGCCGGGCCGCTCCTGCGATTGCCGATACGGCGCTGGATGTTTTCGTCACGGATCGCTCGTTTCTGGTCTGCATTTCAATACCAGCACAATAGCGAAAACACTTCCCGCGGCGCTATCCGAATCTTGCGGTCAAACTGAAACACCTTTGTCTGCCACTTTAGGGCGAGAAATTGGCCCGTGGAACGGCGCTGCGCGGCCATTGTGCATTAGGACAATCCGTGTGGAACGTGAATTGACGGTGGTATCTGCCCGGAGGATAGTGTCTGCGAGCAGTGCCAGAAGCGTAAACGACAAGGGAGACCTATGCGCACTGCTCGACATCAAAATATTATGGACCGTTCCGATTCCAGCCACGGCGAGTCCGAGGCGACAAAAAAACTGTCGGCGCACTCGGCGACCTCCGTCGTCGATCCCCCTTCGTGGACGACGCGCGCCAAGCCGAAGGGCATATCCCGGGTGCCCACGCACGCAGTGCGCCCGGTCGAGGAGCGGCGCGCGTATGCGCGTGCCAAACTCAGCCTACCATTGCGCGTGAAGCGCATTGCCGGGCAACGCGATTTCAATCGCCAGAATCTCCGCACCACCAATATCAGTTCCAGCGGAGTCCTTTTTCTCTATCCCAAGCGGATTGAGCCGGGAATACCGCTCGAAATCGAGGTTTGTCTGGTGGACCGGCCGCTGGGCCGCGGCAGCGTGAAGATGCTGACCGAGGCGCACGTCGTGCGCGCGGAACCCTCTTCCCGGGCCGGCTGGCACGCCGTGGCTGTGTGTTTCGACGACATTACCTTTCAGAGGGAAGAACCCCTCCCCTCCCGTTTCCAGCAGCACTAGTTCCAGCGCCGCCGGCGGAAGTCAAAAACAAGGCCTGCACCTTCAGTTTCACGGGGGCGGGCTTCAGACTTTCCTGAAGAATACGAATCGCCATCCGCAATGGCATTCGGCGCGTTTTTTTGCGCCGTGCTTGCGTCGCGTTTTTGCGATGCGTTCTTGCGCTCATTGATTTGTGTTACTTTGCTTGTTCTCTGGTAAAGGCAGGGAATGACCCGGATGGCGATGAACGGAAAAAACACTACGAAATGTATCCTGTTTGATTGGGACGGAACCCTGCTCGACTCCTTCGATGCCGACGCGCAGGCCTATTCTCACATGTTCGACGCATTGGGGATGAGCTGGAGCATGGAGGAGTTGAAACGGCACTACTCGCCCAATTGGCACAAGGTGTACCGCGCGGCGCGCCTTCCGAAATCAAGATGGAAGCAAGCCGATCGCCTGTGGATGCGGTTTTACCGGAAGCATCAGCCCGAAATGCAGCCCGGCGCGCTACAGGTGCTGCGCACGCTGGGGAGGCGCTTCACGCTGGCGCTGGTATCCAGCGGGAGCCGGGCACGCGTGCGGCGGCAGTTGCGCGAACACGAAGTTACGGCGATGTTTCGCACGAAAGTCTGCAGCGAAGACGCGCCGCGCCGGAAACCTCATCCTGCCCCGCTGCGCATAGCGCTGGACCGTCTGCGCATCCCGCCGGAAGCTTGCGTGTACGTGGGTGACGCCCCGGAGGACATTCAAATGGCGCATCGCGCCGGCATGCGCGCCATCGGCGTGCTCGGGGGTTCACCCGTCCCGGAGCGGCTGCGCGACGCATCGCCCGACGCAATGATCGAAACCATTCGGCAACTTCCCGCCCTGCTGAAGAATTTCTAGCTCGAATTTCCCCTTCCTGGCTCGAGAAAAAATACCGCCGGTACCAGTAGGAGAGGCTTCAGCCTGACGCACTTGCAGTAGGCCTGTAATCGGAAATTGGGAAGCAGAAGCCCAAACACTCAAACGCCAAACCAGACAGGCTGAAGTCTGTCCTACTCGTGCCCGCGCACGGCCGCCCAAAAATCAATTGCCGCATGGGAGAACTGCAGGCTAGCTGGTTTTTGCCGCGTACTGCAGCTTCACGCGAGCGCTTTTTTCCGCCACCGATTTTGCGAGTTCTTCCTTGTACGTGCTGAGCCGCTGCGCAATTTCCGGATCGGATGTCGCCAAAATCTCGGCGGCGAAAATAGCGGCGTTGATCGCGCCGGGCTTGTCGATGGCCATGGCGGCTACGGGAACTCCGGCGGGCATCTGCACGCTGGAGAGCAGGGAATCGATGCCGGAGAGAACGGTGGTTGCCATGGGCACGGCGACGACCGGCAGCGTCGTGATGGCGGCTACGACGCCGGCCAGGTGCGCGGCGCCTCCCGCCGCGACGATCACCACCTTGAGGCCGCGCGAAACCGCCGTCGAAGCGTATTCGTGCGTCCGTGCGGGAGAGCGGTGTGCCGACGTCACTTCAATTTCGTACGGCACGCTGAATTTTTCGAGCATTTTGGCCGATTCGCTCATTACGGGCAGGTCCGTGTCCGACCCCATGATGATGCCTACCAGAGGCTTCCCGCCGTTTTTCGTCCCGCTTTGTGTGCTCACTCGTTTCCCCCATGTGTGGCGCAATTTGTCCGCGCCAGTGATTTTTATGGCACCGGTCTTTGGCCGGCGATCCTGCCGTTTCCTGTTTCAAACACCGTCACAAAACGTCCTGCTCGTGCACCACTTCCCCGCGACATGGCCGTGCCCCACCGATGCAAACAGGAAAAAACTTCAGCCCCGGGAGCCGCGAGGCGCTTTTCCGGCGGCGAGCGATTGGATCACGCCTTTGGCTCCGATATCGGTGCGGTAGTGCGCGCCTTCGAAATGAATCTTGCCCACCGCTTGGTAAGCCTTGGCAATCGCCTGTTCGAGCGATGGCGCCGTTGCCGTGACGCCCAGCACGCGCCCGCCACTGGTCAGGATGGAATCGGCGTCGCGCTTGGTTCCGGCGTGAAATACGGCCACGTCCGGTAAGGCCCTGGCTTCCGCCAACCCCTCGATCCGTTTTCCGGTTTCGTATGGTCCCGGATACCCTCCCGAAGTCATGACCACGCAAACACTCGCTCCGGATTTCCACGCGGGCTTGAATGTATCCAGCTTTCGGGAAGCCGTCGCCTCCAGCGCCACTGCAAGATCGCAATCCATCCGCATCATCAGCGGTTGCGTTTCCGGATCGCCCATCCGGCAATTATATTCGAGGACCATGGGACCCTCGGCGGTCAGCATCAGCCCAAAATAGAGAAAGCCGGTGTAGGGGAGGCCCTCTTCGGAGAGCCCGGCAATCGTCGGGCGCACGATTTCGTCAACGATTGTCGAATGAAGTTCCGCCGAAATCATTCCATCGGTCGTGTAGGCTCCCATCCCACCGGTATTGGGGCCGCGGTCGCCATCGAAAGCTCTTTTGTGGTCGCGCGTCGGCGCCATGGGCAGGAACGATCGTCCATCGGTCAATACGATGAAAGAAAGTTCATCGCCCTGGAGGCCTTTTTCGAGCAACACCCGCGAACCGCCGGGGCCAAGCTCGTGTTTCTGCATCAGGCGGCGAATAAACGCTTCGGCTTCCTCGCGATTGTCAGCTACGAGCACGCCTTTTCCCGCGCACAGCCCGTCCGCCTTCACTACCACCGGCCAATCCACCGCGTCGAGCGCTCGAATGGCTTCGCTGGGGGATTCAAACGCGCCGTAGAGCGTCGCCGTGGGAATTTCATACCGCGCCATGAATTCCTTGGAGGAGATTTTACTGCCTTCCAGCCGCGCGTCGCTTTGCGAGGGACCCACCAGCCGCAATCCGTGAAATTCGAACTTGTTTCGTATGCCTGCCACCAGCGGCGCCTCGGGCCCCACCACGGTGAGGTCCGGCTTCAGGCTTTCGGCAAGCGCCACCAGGCCGTTCACATCGTCAGCCTTCACGGGGACACATTCGGCGACTTCCGCGATGCCGCCATTTCCCGGCGCGCACCAGATCTTTTCGACTTCGGGCGATTGCCGCAACCGCCACACTATTGCATGCTCGCGCCCGCCACTTCCGATCACAAGTATTTTCACAGTAAGGTCACGATAGTCGAAGCCCCCGTGGCCGTCAACCCCGGCCGTTTTCCCCGGCCGGCGGAAGGCAATGTGCGAACTGGTTGTGGTCGGGAGTCCTGGAGGGGTACAGGACGTAGCCCACCGCAGAAGTGGTGGGGAGATCGTTCAGACCATAACCGGCAAGCCCCGCCAGGGGCGACACATGCGCCGCGTCCGTTCGCGCATGTTTGCAGACCTCCCCGGTCCGCACCGATTGGAATTGCTTCTTGAAAAACTTTCAGGGAAGGTCCGCAGATGCAGTTGGAAAAGAAAAAGGGCCCATGAAAGGGCCCTCTTCCCGGAAACTGCAAATTAGGTTCTGCAACGAGTTAATTTACGGTGCCCTTCACCGAGGCGACAGCCATCTTGGGTACGCTCAGGTAGCCCGAGATTTTCTTATGGCCTACCTGATTCACGACCAGTTCAAGCGGCTGGCGCGATCCGCCGGCGTAGAAGTAAATCGGCTCGTTGATGGATTTGTTCTTCTTCTCCAGGCGCATGTCGTCCACGTATAGCGCCACCGTATACTGGTGTTTCTTGGCGCTGACGCCCCGCAATTCGATCAGTGTGGACCCCAGATGTTCCCTCTGACCCTTGCGGCTCAGTGAGAACTCGTAGTAGTTGCGTTCGCCCATGCGCCTGAGCTGTTCGAGTTCCTCGTGGTTGCGCGCGATCAATTCACCGTGCTCGCCACGCAGCTGTTGCAGGCTGCCCTTGGTCGAGTCCAGATCGGTCTTCACGCCGTTGACGTCCGTGTCCAGCGCTTCCACATCGTCGGAGTTAGCCTTGGTCGCCAGTGTGGATTCCACATCGGTCAGTTTCTTCGCATAGTCGGCGCGCGTCTGCTTGACCTGCCTGCGGGCTGCTGCCAGTTGATTTTCAGTCAGCTTGAGTTTGTCGGTCACCAGGTTCAGCTCGCCCTGCATCTGTTCGTTCGTCTGTTCGGCCTGCGTCAGGCGCTCGGCAATTCCGTTCTCGGTCTGCTGAAATGTGATGGATTGCGCGGCTAACGTCTTCTCCGCGCCTCGTGCGTGGCTGGTCGCGTTCCACGCCATGCCCACGCCAACCAGGGAGAGCACTGCCAGCGCGACAATGGCCAGTCCCATCCATCGCGGCGCACCCTCTGTTGACGCCTGGTAATTTTCTCGTTCGTCGCTCATTGTAAGTCTCCTTTGCAATTTCCCTTGCGCTGTGGATAAATGCACGCGTCAAGCCAAAGCGGCCGCTTCCGTGAGGGTTAGCGTATCTATAAAAAAATACAGGCGTTACTTAATTCGAGATCAATACGGAGAAAAAATCTTCGAGGTGGTGGAGCAGGTAAATGTTACCTGCCATTGGATAATATCCCGCTAATACACTGAATATAAAGACGTTGATTTATATGCGCGCTCATCGGTCAAAAATACACACTGGAAGCAAAGCATGACGGTCAGGAGTTCAGACTAGGCGACGCGGGAGTTGCGCTTATCGGTGGTTTCAACTTCGCGGTCAAAGTAGACTTCGAGGGTAAGCGAGGCGGCGTCGAACACTGTGCGGCAATTCTTGCACACGGCCAAGTGGCGCTGGACTTCGCTGCCTACCTCAGGCGCGAGCCGCCCTTCCAAGTACTCGCAAATCAATCGGATTGTGGCCTTACACGTCATGCTCATGGCGGCCCCCCCGGCTTTCAGGCCACTGCACTTCACGTAATGAGCACGCGGTCAGCCAAAGCGCCAAGATTCCTTTCTGTTTTGTAACATGCAGATAATAGGATTGTTAACAGATTGTTGTCGGGAAGCGGACCCATGCATGAATCTTGCAATGTGGGCAATTTTTTCTTTCTGGGATTCATTCTTACCGTTGCAGGCAATAATCTTTCACGTGCCGACGATTGTCCCAATTGGACCAGCCGTTGGCTGCCGTCTCCCGGTCACTGCATTGCCATAGATATTTACTTGGAAATGGTCATGTTGCGCAGAACGGCAATACGTTCGGTGAGCGGTGGGTGCGTGCTGAACATCCTGGCAAACACCTGGCCGCCGCTGAGCGGCGCCACGATAAACAGGGACGCCGTTGCCGGGGGAACATCCATGGGAATACGCTTGTTGTACGCGCCCAGTTTTTCAAGCGCGCTGATCAAACCGTAGGGATGTCCTACCATCCGCGCACCGGATGCATCGGCAGCGAATTCGCGTTGGCGGGAAATGCCCAGCTGGATCAGCATGGCAGCCAGCGGCGCGACAATCAGCATCACGATTGCGGCGATTCCTCCCCCGCTATCTTCATCGCGGGAGCCGCCGAAGCCTCCGAAGATCAGGGCCCAGCGGCCCATCGACGCGATCCAGGTAATGGCGCCGGCGAGTGTGGCGGCAATGGATGTGATCAAAATGTCGTAGTTCAGGACGTGCGAGAGTTCGTGCCCGATCACGCCTTCCAGTTCGTCATCGTTCATCAATTCCATCAGCCCTGCCGTCACCGCCACCGAGGCGTGTGAAGGATTGCGGCCCGTTGCGAATGCGTTTGGAGCGGGTTGGGGAATCACGTAGAGCTTCGGCATTTGAATTCCGGCCTTGCTGCTGAGCCGTTCCATCACCTCGTAGAGCCGCGGCATCTGCTCGCGCGAAACCGGTTGCGCCCCGCTCGACTTCAGCGCGATCTTGTCGGAGAAAAAATACGCGACGCCGTTCATCACCACGGCGATGATGAGCCCAAGCGTCATGCCGCGCTGGCCGGCCATGGCGTCGCCGCCCAGAACCAGCAACATCGTCAAAGCCGTCAGGAGAAATAGAGTTTTGATTGCTCGCATATATTTATTTGCCTCAATAAATTCCTGAAATCAGTCTGGAAGCGTATACGGGGCGGGTCAATTCGCGCCGCACTTGCTGGAACTGCTCCCTGGCAACCTCAACGACGCCGCCCGGATTTTGCCGTGGCCCCTGCGGATCCTGCGGCCTCGGCTTGCTTGACGGATTCCTTTCCGGCGTCTGCTTCCGCGCGCACGAAACGCATCGAATCGGTTTCCGGATCGATGTCGACGCGCACCAGGTCTCCCGGCAGGACGCTGCCATCGAGGATGCGCATCGCCAGTGGATCCTGCACCAGGCGTTGCACGGTGCGGCGCAAAGGCCGCGCACCATACGCCGGATCGTAGCCTTCCTCGACCAGCCGCTCGCGAGCCGCGGGCGTAAGTTCGATTCGGACGTTGCGTTCGGCGAGCAGGTGCATCACCTTGGCCAACTCCAGGTCCACGATCTTGTTGAGCTGTTCCTTCGCAAGCGGATTAAACAGCACGATATCGTCGATGCGGTTAATGAACTCCGGCCGGAACGCTTGCCGCAACGCTTCCATGGCTTCCTTGCGCGCACGCTCGGGATCGCTGCCGGCCAGATCGAACAGCGCGGTGGAGCCGACGTTCGACGTCATCACCAGCACGGCGTTGCGGAAATCGACGGTGCGGCCCTTGCCATCGGTCAGCCGGCCGTCTTCGAGAATCTGGAGCAGCACGTTGAACACGTCGGGGTGCGCTTTTTCGATTTCATCGAACAGCACCACAGAATACGGATGGCGGCGCACCCGTTCGGTGAGCTGGCCGCCTTCTTCGTAGCCGACGTAGCCCGGAGGCGCGCCGATCATGCGCGAAACCGAATGCTTTTCCATGTATTCGGACATGTCGAGCCGGATCATGGCGCGCTCGCTATCGAACAGGAACTCCGCGAGAGCGCGCGCCAACTCGGTTTTTCCTACGCCGGTGGGGCCCAGAAAAATGAAGGACCCGATCGGCCGGTTGGGATCGGAAAGTCCCGCGCGATTGCGCCGGATGGAATTCGATACGCGTTCGAGCGCGGAGTCCTGCCCGATCACGCGCTGTCGCAGGCGAGACTCCATGGTGACCAGCTTCTGAGCTTCGCCTTCCAGCAGACGCCCGACCGGAATTCCGGTCCACTTGCTCACCAGCTTGGCAATGTCTTCCTCGCTTACTTCTTCCTTGAGCATGCCGCCGTTCTTTTGCAGTTCCTCCAGTTCTTTCTGCGCGGCGGACAGTTCGCGCTCGGCCGTGCCCAGCGTTCCGTAACGGATTTCCGCGACGCGCGCCAGGTCGCCGGCTCTCTCCAGGCGCTGTTCTTCCGCCTTGAGTTGTTCGATCTGTTCCTTCAACTTGCGAATCTTGCCGACCGCGTCTTTTTCCACCTGCCACTGGGCCTTCTGCTTGTTGGATTCCTCGCGCAGTTCGGACAGTTCGCTTTCCAGTTCTTTCAGGCGCTTTTTCGAGTGGGCATCGGATTCGTGCAACAGCGCCTGGCGCTCGATTTCCAGATGCAGGATGCGCCGCTCGATTTGATCGATTTCGACGGGCAGGGAATCCAGCTGCATGCGCAGGCTCGCGGCCGATTCGTCGATCAGGTCGATGGCCTTGTCCGGCAGGAAGCGGTCCGTGATATAGCGGTGCGAAAGTGTGGCGGCCGCGAGAATTGCGGCATCCTGGATGCGCACGCCGTGGTGCAGTTCGTAGCGTTCCTTCAAGCCGCGCAATATGGCGATGGTATCTTCCACGGAAGGCTCAGCGATCAGGACGGGCTGGAAACGGCGTTCCAGGGCAGGATCTTTTTCGATGTATTTTCGATATTCGTTGAGCGTGGTCGCGCCAATGGCGCGCAACTCGCCGCGGGCCAGGGCGGGTTTCAGCATGTTCGAGGCGTCCATCGAGCCTTCGGCTGCCCCCGCGCCCACCAGCGTGTGCAGCTCGTCGATGAAAAGAATAATCTTTCCCTCGGATTCGGTGATTTCCTTCAGCACCGCTTTCAGGCGGTCTTCAAATTCGCCGCGGTACTTGGCGCCGGCCACCAGGGCCGCAAGGTCCAGCGCGACGACGCGTTTGGGGCGCAATACCTCGGGCACGTCGCCGGCCACGATGCGCTGCGCCAGCCCTTCCACGACGGCCGTTTTGCCGACGCCCGGCTCTCCGATCAACACGGGATTATTTTTTGTGCGCCGCGCCAGAATCTGCATCACGCGCCGGATTTCGTCGTCGCGGCCGATCACGGGATCGAGTTTGCCGCGCCGCGCCAGTTCGATCAGGTCGCGGCCATATTGTTCCAGCGCCCGGAAGGTCGCTTCCGGATTCTGTGAGGTCACGCGGTGGCTTCCGCGCACCGAGGTCAGTGCCTGCAGGATCGCTTCGCGCGTTGCGCCATGCTTGGCAAGAAGTTCCGCGGCAGAGTCCTTGCGAATCGTGGCGATGGCCAGCAGGATATGTTCGGCGGAAACATAGTCATCCTTGAATTGCTCGGCTTCGACGAAGGCGCCCTGCAGAACTTTGTTTCCTGCCGGGCTCAGTTCCTGCTGCGTCGCTCCGATCACCTTCGGCAGACGTCCCAGACGCTCCTCGATCTCGCCCGCCAGTGTTTCCGGACGGATGCCCAAACGGGAAAGCAGGGGAGGCACGATGCCGTCGTGCTGAGCGACCAGCGCGCCCAGCAGGTGCAGCGGTTCGACCTGCTGGTGATCGTGCCGCGCGGCGAGGTCTTGCGCCGACTGAACGGCTTCTTGCGCCTTGAGCGTGAGTTTATCGAAGCGGATCATCTTGTTACCTTTCTTCAAAAAGTTATGGGGCCGGCTTCCCACCGGCCCCAGGGCAGTTAGGCAAGATTGCCTGCCGGACCGAAGAGTTACTTCCCGTTGCCGGATGCCTTCACGTGGATCTTCACCTGGCGCGGTTTGGATTCCTCGCGCTTGGGAAGGTTCACGGTCAGCACGCCGTTGTTATACTCCGCGCGAATGGCTTCGGGATTCACCGTGTTCGGCAAAGAAAAACTTCGACTGAATGAGCCATAGGTGCGCTCGATGCGGAGGTAGTTATCCTCCGAAACCGATTGCTCAAACTTACGCTCCCCGCGGATGGTGAGCAAGTTGTTCTCGACACGGACATCAATGTCCTTTTCGTTGACGTCGGGTAGATCGGCCTTCACGACCAGTTCGTTGGCAGTCTCGTAAATGTCGACCGCCGGCGCCCATGTGGTCAAGGCGGACTCGTCGGTCTGATTTCGGACAGTTTCGTTAAAAATTCGGTTGACCTGATCATGCAATGCGGAAATCCCTCGAAAGGGTTCAAATCGTGCAATCGTTGCCATGGCTGAATTGCCTCCTTCTGTTCTGTTGGTGATATAACTGCACGCAAAGCATAAAATATGCGTGCCATACTGTCAAGGTATTTTACGGCTTTTTCTCCACCCTCGTAACATTCAAATATCGTACTTAAAATAAACAACTTACTGTATATTTTGCACTCCCGGTTTGCACTCCCTGCCCGGGATGCTTTATAGTTCCTTTACTCAACGATGCGTCTTTCCGATTTCAGGTACGAATTGCCTCCGGAACAAATCGCGCAGCGCCCGCTCGACCGGCGGGATGCTTCGCGCATGCTGATTCTCGACCGCCAGAGCGGGTCCTGGGAGGATTCGCAATTTTCCTTTTTCCCGGAGAAACTTCGGGGAGATGAATTGATCGTGGTGAACAACGCGCGCGTCATTCCTGCGCGCCTGTTTGGACATCGCCTGGGCATTCGCGCGGAGACGCCCGGCCGCAATCGCCGGGCGGCTCGGGAATTTCTTTCTTCGGAAATTGAAGTCTTTCTGACTCGGCGGATCTCTGCTGACGAATGGGAGGCGCTGGTCCGACCGGGACGCAAGATTCGCGTGGGCGAGCGCGTGGAATTCGGCGAAGGGGAGCTTTCCGCCGAAGTAACAGGCCGCGGTGAGTATGGTCTGCGGCGAATCCGTTTGACGGCCAAGGGTGACGTGACTGAAGCCATCGAACGCCTTGGCCACATCCCGCTGCCACCTTACATTGCGCGCGGAGACGAGCCGGAGGATCGCGAACGCTACCAGACGATCTTTGCGGATCACCCGGGAGCGGTGGCGGCGCCCACCGCCGGACTGCATTTTTCCCCTGCCATTCTCGAAAAACTCCTGCGGCGCAATATCGAAATTGCGGCCATTACCCTGGACGTGGGACTTGGTACGTTCCAGCCCATTCATGAGGAGGAGATCGAACGGCATCAGATCCATTCCGAGCATTACGAGATTTCCGAAATGGCGGCTGCGGCGATTTGCAAGGCCCGCCGCGATGCCCGGCCCATCCTCGCCGTGGGAACCACGGTGGTACGCGCGCTGGAAGACGCGGCAGCCAAGGCTGCGCTGCGAAGGTGTGAGAGCGCCCCTGAGGAAAATAACCCGCTTGCGGCCGGTCTAGCCGAAGCAGATATATTCATCAAGCCGGGATACGCGTTTCGCGTTGTCGATCAACTGCTCACCAATTTCCATTTGCCGGAATCCACGCTACTCGTTCTGGTCAGCGCGTTCGCGGGCCGCGAATCTATATTGGGGGCGTACCGGCACGCCGTCCAGGCCGGTTACCGCTTTTACAGTTACGGGGATTGCATGTGGATCCGGTAGATTTTCCAGACGCCCTGCGAGGCATAACCGATTTCGACTATAATCGTGCGGGCCAGGGGGGGGCGGGTCCTAATCCATGCGATTTTTGATTCTTAGCGACATCCATGCCAATGTGACGGCGCTCGACGCTGCTCTGGCCGCGGTCGAGGGACGCTGGGAACGCGTGCTGTGTCTCGGCGATCTTGTGGATTACGGTCCGGACCCCAATGAAGCGACCGACCGGGTGAAGGCGCTTGCGCCCATCATTATTCGCGGCAATCACGACAAAGCCGTAGTGGGGTTGGCGGACCTCGACGATTTTAATCCCGTGGCGCAGATTTCGGCCCGCTGGACGCGCGAACAACTTCGGCCCGACAATGCGGACTACATCGCGCAATTGCCAGCCGGCCCGGTGACCTCCGAAAATCTCACCCTGGTTCACGGCGCATATCACGATGAAGACGAGTATGTCTTCGTTCCCGGGCATGCCATGGGAGGTTTGGTCGAGTCGCCCACTGCGGTTACTTTTTTCGGGCACACGCACTATCAGGGCGGATTTTCCTATCGCGCCGGACAAATCGGCGTCATTCAACTCAAGCCTGCGCCCGGCCCCGAACCAAAGTTCGCCGCGCTCCGCCTGGCGTCGGATACGCGATACTTGCTCAACCCCGGGTCGATCGGCCAGCCCCGGGACGGCGATCCGCGGGCCGCGCTGGCCATCGCCGATCTGGATCATCAGGTCATTGAATTCTGGCGCGTGCCCTATGAGGTCGCGGCAGTGCAGGAACGAATGCGCGCGGCCGGGCTTCCCGGGTCGCTGATTGACCGGATTGCGCTGGGCCGGTAGGAAGCTGGCTGGAAATCGATGGTTGAACGTCTATGTTGAATTTCGATAGGTTGAACGTGGATGATGGAACCGCACAAGAGATGGAATCAGGAGGGCGTTTCACTTGATCCCTTTACAAGAACGTAGCCGCCTGCCGGTGGCATTTCTGGTTGGCATTGTGATCGTGGCGCTGCTGGTTACCGGGGCTGTGCTGTACAGCCGGTACTCCACGGCCGCCATACCGGACTCGGACAAACCCTTGCCGATGGGACCTGCCGAGCAGGCCTACGCCACGCAAATTCATTTCATCCAACCCAAGATGAGCCGCGCGGCAAATTTCCTGGACCAGGAAGTGACCTATATATTTGGCACGGTCGTGAACGGCGGAAACCGCCACGTAAAGCAGATTCAGATCATGATCGAGTTTCACGACCCGTTTAATCAGGTGGTTTTACGGGATACGCAGCGGCTGTTTTTGCCGACGACCCCGGCCATGGCTCCCGGCGAGCAACGCGATTTTCAGGTTCCCTACGAACACATCCCCGCGCAATGGAACAATGGGTATCCCACGATCCGCGTGACCGGCCTTTCCTTCCGGTAATGGCGCGACGGCGCGCTGGGCCGGTGTGTCACGAAAAATGACTTTCGCTCTCCCGTTTTCCCGGGGGTTCCGCTTATAATCCGCAGCAATGGAGTTGGCCGCCGACCTTCGAGGGGCTCTGGACGCGCTGTGCGCCTCGGGTGTGCCGGAAGTGCGGGAAAACGGGCAATGGCTTGCCGCGCTGGACGGCGTGCAATATGAGGTGCGCGCCCAGGGCGATGCGGCGCTGCTGCATCTTTGGAGCGCGCAGCAGAGCCTGGTGCGCCGCGTGGTTCGCGTGGTGGAGCAGTCGCGCCAGCGTGTCGTCGTGGAGGTCGCCCGCTTCGGACATTCGCGACGCGCGAAACTGGAGCTTGTCGCGCCCGGCGCCGGCCGCGAAGCCCGCCGCGTAAACCGCGGCCAATTCTGCGACCGCCTGCGTTGGATGCTCACCAGCCATTTTCCCGACGAAGCGGTGGACTCGCTGGTCACCTCCGCGGACCTGCACCGTTCCTTTTCCGGTTCTTACACGCGCGGCCTGATGCATCGCGGGACTGAAGCGTTTGCCGTGATGGGCGCTTCTCCCAACGAAGAGGGCGCGACCCTGGACGGCATTTTGACGTTCGGCCTGATTTGGCTGCAGCATTTGCGGGATCGCGCGAAGCGCCGTGGGGTGCGCGGATTGCGCTTGTTTCTGCCGCGCGGATGTTCGGCCATCACGGCGCACCGCCTCACCGCGCTGGCATCGCCGCAAGAGGCTGAGCTGTACGAATACGATCCCTTGTACTGGCGCGTGCGGCGGGTGGCCTTATCCGACGCCGGAAATCTGGCCACATGGATCACCCCGCGCCGCGAAATCGAGCAAGTCATCGCCGCCGCTCTGCCCGAGGCGGAACGCATCCGGCTCCTCGCTCCAAACGCCATCCGGATCGGCGTAGCCGCGGGAACACAGGAAGTGACATTGCGCTTTCGCGGCCTGGAATTCGCGCGCTGGCGGCTTGGGGCCATGTGGTTTGGTCTGGGCGATCATCCGGACGTCTTGACGCCGGGGAAATGGCCCGCCCTCGAAGCGCTGGTGCATCAGATGGAAACGCATCGCGATCCGCTGGCTTCGGAAACCAGGCACCGGCTCTACCGCGCCCAGCCGGAACGCTGGCTGGAAACCCTGGTTGCCGCCGAGCCTTCCCGAATCGACGCGCGTCTGGATGAGCGGCACATTTATGCACAGGTCCCCGCGTTTTCCTCGAGCGATCGCGGAATCATCGACCTGCTGGCGGCCACGCGGGACGGCCGCCTCGCGGTTATCGAGTTGAAAGCGGGCGAAGACATTCATCTGGTCATGCAGGCCGTGGATTACTGGCTGCGCGTGCGCTGGCACCACGATCAGGACGACTTCCGGCGGTACGGATATTTTCCGGATGTGCCTCTTAAAGCCAAGCCGCCCCTGTTATTTCTAGTTGCTCCGGGATTCCGGTTTCACCCTTCGATTGATATCGTGTTGCGATACTTATCGCCGGAAATCGAAGTCGCGCGCGTTGCGCTGGCCGAAAACTGGCGCAGAAGTCTACGTGTGGTTTTCAGGCAATAGTCGTCAAGTGCATGCGCCAACCGGGAGAAAAACCGCGAAAAGTGGCTGTAAAAAAAGAGAAGCAGCCTTGGCAGAGCCAACGCTGCTTCCCGGGGTGTGTCCTTGAAGTGGTTTTGTAAGATTAGACGCTGGAAATATAAAAAGGTTGCTCTTGTAAGATAAATATTAGGTGAATGGGTGGTTCTTGGATTTCGCGATGCGGGCGGGAACCCTGAAGTGAACGTAAGTTTCAGTAAAACAAATACTTGCGCCACTTCTCGTCTTTGTTTCCGATCAGGCGCATCAGCTGCCGGGAAGTGTGCAGCGTAAAGGGGCGGGGTCGCCGTGCCAGGGCAAACCCGGCTTCCTCCGGGGTGCGGTCTCCCTTGCTGTTATTGCATTTGTAGCAGCAGGCGACCAGGTTTTCCCACGACGATCGTCCGCCGCGCGAGCGTGGCACCACGTGGTCCAGCGTCAGCTCGGAAGCCGGCAGCGTGCGGCTGCAGAACTGGCAGGTATTGCGGTCGCGCAGGAGGATATTCTTGCGGGAAAGCGCGCGAGTTTGCTGCGGGATATGCCGGTAGGCGAGCAGACGAATCACCGAAGGAACCGGCAGCGCCCGGGTAGCGGAGTGCACGTGTGCATGATTGATTTCTTCCGCCTGGGCCACGCCCTTGATCATCAAGACCATGGCGCGCCGCACTGCGGTGACGTTGATGGGTTCGAAGGTGGCGTTGAGGACGAGAACCGGCTCCTGCATGATTGCCGGCTTTCGAGCGCTGGGGGGGATGGCACCCGGCGGGCGTGTTTCTGCCCGGGCCGCCACCAATGGCTTTGGCCGGACAGATCTACCGCTATGGCCTGATGCTTTCATTCCCCGAGGTCCTGATATCGCATTGCCGCCTCCGGATTGTGCAACTGAGGCAAAGCCCTTGCAACTGTCAGACCCACCACCTGGACTGCGCCAGCCTTTCTCAGGGCCTGGGAGCACGCGTCCAGCGTCGCCCCGGTGGTAAATACATCATCTACCAGTAAAACGCGCATTTTGTCAACGTGAGCCCCTTTATGCGTAGCATAAGCTCCGCGAACGGTCTCCCAACGCTCGCGTCTGGTTAGACGCAGCTGAGAGGGTCTTGGGTGCATCCTCACCAAAAGATAAGATCGAAAAGGTGTGCCCAGAAGGCGGGCCAGAGGCCTGGCGATGAGCTCGGCCTGATTATACCCGCGCTCGCGAAGCCTGCGGGCATCCAGGGGTACCGGGACTACGGCGTCGGCGGCAAACGCACCTGGATCGCGTTCCACCAGCCGGGCCAGCAGCCTCGCGAACCATGCTCCCAGCGGAGTGACCTCGCCATATTTGAGCATGAGAATGGCGCGAGCCGTCGGCGGCGTGTAGACGCCATAGCTGCGCACCAGGTCAAAGTCGTAAGCCCCGCTCCGGCACATGTGGCACTGGGGCGCGGCGGCGGTTGCCGCGACGGCAACCGGAACGATGGGCCGGCCGCACCGCGAGCAGAGAGGCTCGGGAAGTGTTTTCATGAGCGCGGCGAAGCAGGCGTGGCAAAAAGGAATGCGCCCGCCGGTATCCAGCATGAGGCCGCAGATCCGACAGGGCGCGGGAAACACCATCGAAGCGAGAGCTTCGCGGATCCCGCGCCACGGGGAGCGTAAGGAAGCGGCGAGCCGTGCCACAGTGCGCCAAGCCTACGCCGGTCGAGTGTTTCAGGAAAGGAGAAAGTGTGCGGAGTGGCACGAATAATGACAGATGCAAACAAACGAAATGGGCGTCCCGGTTATTCCGGAACGCCCGTTTTCTTTTCCTTCCGAAGGCAGGAAAGGTCCGGGTGCGGTCAGAGCAGTCCTTGCTCCTGTTTTTCCGCACATTTCACGCAGTACCGCGCCCAGGGCACCGCTTCCAGCCGTTTGTGCTGGAGTTCCTCCTCGCACTCGATACAGGCCCCGTACGTGCCCTTCCGGATGCGCACCAAGGCTGCATCAATCAACTGCAGCAAGGACCGGTCGACATTGGTCTGACCGAACAGAAATTCCTTGGTATAGGAGTTGGCAGCCTTATCGGCGAGATCCACTGTGGGATCGTCGTCCGCCGTGCGGCCCTCTTCCTCGGTCCGGGCAATGGTTTTCAGCAGTTCCTCGCGCCGGGCCTGCAATTTCTTCCTGTAGTATTCGACACGCTTCTTGTCCATAGTCACTGGCCCCACGGTTCACTTCTGCGCACAATCGCAAACGGGTGATTGTAGGCCCGCTCCTCGCAACTGTCAAGGAAGCCCTGCCTGGCAATGCGCTGATTCGATGTTGCCGGCGTCCGGGAGGGACGTCACAACGTAGCCCACCCGGGAAACGCGCTAAAAAGGGCATAACCCCCTGCTGAGCGAAGTAAATGAAGGTCCTTACGATCGCCTCAGCAGGGGGTATTTTGTGTTCTGCGTGTCTTCCCGCAGGAGGGAGGCAAGGTCTTTCGAATGTTTCTGTAGACGATCACTCACGGTCGGATCATACCACTCTGGTATTTCAACATTGTGTTATCGGTTTTGCTTCTTAGGGTGCCCGTCTCTTCGGGTTTTAGAAGGGTTGGGGGCCTTCCCCATTCCGGCGGGATGCTACCCAAGCCAGAAAAACGGGATAACTGAAAATGTATCCCCTAGCCTTGGTACAATTGAAGACGTTCAAGATGGACGAATAGAATAAATTTGGGAATCAGGCACGCGCGCGCGAGAGAAAATACGATGAGTCGGTCAAACGTAGCGATTCAACCGCCAAAGGGCAGTGCGCGTCTTCTGAGTGCCGGGTTGAAAGCTTGGCGATTGATCCGAACACATCGCTCCGGATTGCTTGTGTCCATCCCCATCTACCGCTGCTGGGCGCGATTTTGCGGAGCGGATTTTGGAATCGTTTCGACTCACGACCTGGCCCTTGATCCAAATCGCGCAAATTACCACAAGGATGGAGGCGGGCCCCTCCTTCGTGAATTACTGAATCAGCTTCAAATCAAGGACACGGATGCGGTACTCGACCTGGGATCGGGCAAAGGCGGAGCCATGGCCACGCTGGCCCGTTATCCATTCCATGCCGTGCATGGTGTGGAGCTCTCCTCCGAACTGGTGGATACGGCCAGAAAGAACTTTGAGAAGCTCGGGCTGCTCAAATGCGCCGTGTTCCAGGGCGATGCGGCGACTTTCACGGAACTGGACAATTACACGTATATCTTTATGTATAATCCGTTTCCCGAGGTCGTACTGAAAGAAGTGCTTGCCAACTTTGAAGATTCCTTGCGGCGCAAGCCAAGGAAAATCCAACTTGTTTACAGCAATCCCCTGCATGAGCAGGCGGTCCTGGCTATGGGAAGTTTTGAGAAAACATTGGAATACGAGCCCTATGATGGTTATCTGATTTGCGTCTACACGAACCGTACGTCACCGAATTGAGCCCATCGCTCTGGAACCAGAACCAGCTGCGAGTGTCTTTGTTGCGTGAGGCTAGGTCCTGACGCGGGAAAGGTAACCTGCCCAAGGGTTTTTGCGAACAAGCTCAAGATAAACAAGCCCAGGATAGACAAACCCTCCGGCCCCGCGAAAACCAGCCAAGAGCCGGGCACCCACCTTAAATTCAAGATCACCCGCCCGCGTACAAAAGGCCTGCCACCCGCCTGGACAAACACACCCCGGTCAGGTCAAACCAGGAGATCATTTCCGGGGTGCCCCGCGTGTTGCTCCGCACCGGGGCCGCTGATAGAATCGTAGCGCGGAAATTCCGCGCAAGCCCCGATTCCATCCGGGCAGGCCGCGCGACATGGCAGGCGCCGGCCACTATTCCACCGAAACCTTGCTTCAGCAGCGGCACCCTGGCCTGCCGCGGAGGACACTTGGCTAAATACGATCTCGCCATCATTGGCAGCGGTCCGGGAGGGTATAACACCGCGATTCGGGCCTCGCAGTGGGGGCTAAAAACGCTGGTCATCGAGAAAGACGGATTTCTGGGCGGCACCTGCCTGCACGTCGGCTGCATCCCCACGAAGGTGTTGCTGCACCACGCCGAAATCTATGACACGTTCAAGAATGCCAAGGAATTCGGCATTGACGTGAAGGAGTTCACGCTGAACTGGCCGGCGATGCTGGCGCGCAAGGAAAAAATCGTCAACAAGCACGCCAAGGGCATCGAGTTCCTGTTCCGCAAGAATAAAGTGGAGCGCATGCAGGGCTGGGGGCGCTGGGCGGGGCCGGGGCGCGTGAGCGTGGAGAAGGACGGAAAAGTCACCGAAGTCGAAGCCACGCATATCCTGTTCGCCACCGGGTCAGCCGCGCGGTCGCTGCCCGGAATCGAAATCGACGGGAAGACCATCCTCAGCAACATCGAGATTCTGCAGCTTCCCGCCGTGCCGAAATCGCTGGTGATTGTCGGAGCCGGAGCGGTGGGCGTGGAGTTTGCCTCGGTCTTCAATTCCTTCGGCACGAAAGTCACGGTGCTGGAAATGCTTCCGCGGGTCACGCCGGTCGAGGACGAAGAAATTTCGGCTGAGCTGGAAAAGGCGCTGAAGAAAAAAGGCATTCAGATTTTCACCGAGGCCAAAGTGGAATCGGTGAAGAAAGACACGCAGGGCGCGACCGTCGCGTTCAAGGACAAGGCCGGAAAGACGCAGACGATTTCCGCTGAAAAAGTGCTGGTGGCCGTCGGGCGCGTGCCCAAGACGGAAAACCTGGGCCTGGAAAAATCGAAAGCAAAACGCGAGCGCGGTTTCATTCACACCGGGCCGTACATGGAAACGGACGAGCCGCACCTGTACGCCATTGGCGACATCGTCGCCGGAATGCCGCAACTCGCGCACGCCGCTTCGATGGAAGGCATCTCGTGCGTCGCGAAAATCACCGGCAAGAACATGCCTCCGATTGAAAAGAACCGCATTCCCAATGCGACCTACTGCGAGCCGCAGGTGGCCTCGATCGGCTTGACCGAGCGCGCGGCGCGCGAGGCCGGCTACGCGGTGAAGACCGGGAAATTTCCCTTCCTGGGAAACAGCAAGGCGACCATCCTCGGGCACCACGAGGGCTTCATTAAGGTCGTTGCCGACGAAAAATACGGCGAGATTCTCGGCGTGCACATCATCGGCCCCCTGGCCACCGAGATTATCGCGGAGTCGGTCGCCGCGCTGCAGATGGAAGCGACCGTGGACGATCTGATGTCCACCGTGCACGCGCACCCGACCGTGTGGGAAGCCATGTCGGACGCGGTGGCGGCGGTGCGGGGCCTTTCGATCAACGCGTAAGAAGAAAGTTGGCCGCGCAGGGCCGGGAGTGCCGGGCAAGAGCGAAAAAAAAATGAAGAGCGGTTTGGTCGTCGATCTCGGACGGGTGGAATATGGCGCGGCGTGGGAACTGCAGCGCCGCATGGTCGCGGCGCGCAAGGCCGGCGCGATCCCCGACGTGCTGCTGCTGTGCGAGCACCCGCACGTGGTCACGCTGGGCCGCAGCGGAAAACGCGCCAATCTGCGGGCCTCCGAGGATGTGTTGCGCCGGATGAGCGTCTCATTTTTTGAGACCAACCGCGGCGGCGACATCACCTATCACGGGCCGGGGCAACTGGTGGGCTATCCCATCCTGAATCTTTCCGAGATACGCCGCGACGTGGGCTGGTACGTGCGCAGTCTGGAAGAAGCCATGATCCGCGCCACAGCCGAGTGGGGCATTGTATCGAAACGCGTGCCCGGGCGAACCGGCGTGTGGGTGGATGTTCCTGCCGGAGCCGCCACGGAGGAAGAAAAACTGGGCGCCATCGGCGTGCACCTCAGTCGCTGGGTCACCTCGCATGGTTTTGCCTACAACGTATCCACCGACCTGCGTTATTTCGATCTGATCGTGCCGTGCGGGATTGCGGGGAAGCGCGCGACGTCGCTTGAAAAATTGCTGGGGCGGCGCGTCGAAATCAAGCAAGTCGCGCCCCGGATGGCGGCGCACCTGGGCGAGCTGTTCGATCTCGACCTGCGCGCTGCCGGCGTGGATGAGTTGGAGGCCATGCTGCGGCAGTATGAAAACCAGCCGGTCGGCGCGACCACGTAGACGGGTTCATTGCGGGCGGTTCAGGTCCCCCCATAGTCTGGAGCAAGAATGGCTTCCGCCTTGACGCGCGAACAGCACCTGGAACTCTACTACTTCATGCGCCTCAACCGCGAGCTTGAGGAGCAGATGGCGCGGCTGTTCCGGCAAAACAAGATCGTGGGGGGGCTGTATTCCAGCCTGGGCCAGGAAGCGATTTCCGTGGGCACGGCGTACGCGCTGGGGCCGGGCGACTGGATCGCGCCCATGATCCGCAACATCGGGGCGCTGCTGGTGCGGGGATTCAAACCGCGCGACGTTCTGACGCAGCACATGGCGCGCTACACCTCGCCCACGCTGGGCAAGGACGGCACCAGCCATTTCGGCGACCTGAAATCGCGGCACGTGGTTTCCCCGATTTCCATGCTGGGCGATCTGATCCCCGTCATGACGGGAATCGCCATGGCGGGGCGCTACCTGGGCCAGAAAATCGTGGCCATGACGTGGATCGGCGACGGGGGAACTTCGACGGGCGTGTTTCACGAAGGATTGAATCTGGCGGCCGTGCAAAAAGCCCCGCTCGTGCTGATCGTGGAAAATAACGGGTGGGCGTATTCCACTCCGGTCGAGCGGCAGGTGCCGCTGCGAAACCTTGCCGATCGCGCCAGGGCTTACGGGATCGAGAGCGCCATCGTGGACGGTAACGACGTGGTGGTGGTCGAGCGCGCGGCCCGCGAAGCGATTGCGCATGCCCGCGCGGGGCATGGCCCGGTGCTGATCGAAGCCAAGACGATGCGCATGCGCGGCCACGCGCAGCATGACGCCGCCGAGTATGTGCCGAAGGAAATGCTCGCATGGTGGAAACAGCGCGACCCGCTCGACCGGTACGAGAAATATCTCGGCAAAAATAAGCTCTGGGACGCGAAGACGAAAAAGGAAATGGACGCGCGGATCGCTCGCGAAATCCAGGCGGACGTCGAGTTCGCGGAAAAGTCGCCGTTTCCTCCCCCGGAACTCGCCGAACAGGGAGTGTACTGCGAGGGTTGCCACACGCCCGAAGCGGTTTGGAAACGCCCCCAGCAGGAAGTGATGCCGCCGCGTTCGGCCGTGAAGCCGGAATGGCCGAGGGTGCATCTGGAACGGGCCGAAGGCGCGAAGCCCGTGGCGCCGGTAAATAAGGCAGTAAAAAAAGCGGTGAAGACGCCTGCGAAGGCGAAGCCGGCGATGAAAAAATCCAAGCTCGTTCGCGCCAAGCCGAGGCGCTCGTGATGGCAGAGACGACCTATCTGGAAGCCATACGCCAGGCGCTGTTCGAAGAGATGGACCGCGATCCCGCCGTCGTGCTGCTGGGCGAAGATGTGGGAGTTTACGGCGGGGCGTTCAAAGCCAGCGAGGGATTGCTGGGACGCTTTGGCTGGGAGCGCGTGATCGATACGCCGATCAGCGAGTCGGCCATCGTGGGCGCAGCCATCGGAATGAGCTACGCGGGGCTGCGGCCGGTGGCGGAGATGCAGTTTATCGATTTCATCGCGTGCTGCTTCAATCAGATCACGAATTTCGCGGCGAAATCACATTACCGCTGGGCCGCGCCGGTGCCCATGGTGTTGCGCGGGCCGTGCGGCGGCGGGGTGCATGGCGGGGCGTTCCATTCGGCGAATCCGGAAATGTATTTCGTGCACACGCCCGGCCTCAAGGTGGTTTGCCCGGCGACGCCTTACGATGCCAAGGGCCTGCTGAAGTCGGCCATCCGCGACAACAATCCCGTGCTGTTTTTCGAGCACAAATTTCTCTACCGCCGCATTCAGGAGGATGTTCCTGCAGAAGATTTCACCGTGCCGATCGGAAAGGCGGTGGTGCGGCGCGAAGGGCGCGACCTTACGATCGTCAGCTACGCGGCGATGCTGCACACTTCGCTGGAAGCGGCGGCGCAGCTGGAGAAGGAAGGCATCGAGGCCGAAGTGGTCGATCTGCGCACGCTGCTGCCGCTGGATCGCGAGACGATCTTGGCCTCGGTCCGCAAGACGAACAAGCTGCTGGTCGTGCATGAAGACACGCGCACCGGCGGCATCGCCGGAGAGATCGCGGCCATCGTCACCGAAAACGCCTTCGAGGATCTGGACGGCCCGATTCGTCGCGTGACCTCGCTCGATACTCCGGTGCCCTACGCGTCGCAGCTGGAGGACTATTTCCGTCCAGACGCGGCAAAGGTTGTCGCGGCGGCCCGGGAACTGGCACACTATTAGGGTGACTGGCGGAGAAGTCGACAGTCGAAAGTTGAGAGTCAAAAGTTAAAACAGGATCGGGGCTGCGCCAAACGCAGTGTTTGCGGGTTGCTCTTAATTTTCGACTGTCAACTTTCAACTTTTCCTGATCTTTACACAAAACACAAAACGCCCCACGGGGCACGAATCACAAATCACAAATCACGAGCCCCTTGCCGGCGAAAGAAACGAAAGAGGACACACATGGCCGTAGACGTCATCATGCCCCAGATGGGGGAAAGCATTTTTGAAGGCACGATCACCAAATGGCTGAAAAAGCCGGGCGACCGCATCGAGCGCGATGAGCCCCTGTTCGAAATCTCGACCGACAAAGTGGACGCCGAGATCCCGGCACCATCGGCGGGCGTGCTGAAAGAAATCAAGGTTACCGAAGGCCAGACGGTGCCCATCCAGACCGTCGTTGCCGTGATTGAGGCTACAGGCGCAGCGGCATCCACGCCCGCGCAGCCTGCCGCTGCGGCCCCTGCGCCCGAGAAAGCCGCGCCCATGGCGGCAGCCCCGCCTTCTACTCCTGCCGCTCCGCAAGCGGCGCCGTCAGCCCCCGCGGCGCCCCCTGCGGCGAACGTGCCGCCTGCCAAGCCCGCGCCCCACGGTAACGGCCGGGAAATTCGCAGCTCCCCTTTGGTCCGCAAGCTGGCGAAAGAGCACAACCTGGACCTGGCCGAAATCGAAGGCAGCGGCGCTGGCGGCCGCATCAGCAAGAAAGACGTTCTGGCCGCGCTGGAATCCGCCAATACGAAACGCCCGGCGCCGGCCGGCGCTCCATCCCCGGCGGCTTCGCCTGTACCAGCGGCGCGAGCGGCGACGCCTGCAGCGCCTTCGTCGAACGGCGGCGCAACCGTGCATCCGGCGCTGGAAAATGCCGTCCCGAGCGAGCGGATTTATTTCGGCGATTACGAAGCGCAGGCGATGCCGGTGATGCGCCAGCGCATTGCCGAGCACATGGTGGCGTCGAAACGCGTCTCCCCGCATGTGTATTCGATTGATGAGGCGGACATGACGCGCATCGTGAAGATTCGCCAAAGCAGCAAGGCCGCGTTCGAAGACAAGTACGGCACCAAATTGACGTACATGCCGTTCTTCGTGCGCGCCTGCGTCGAGGGGTTGCGCGCTTTCCCGACGGTCAACGCGTCGGCGGACGGAACGAACATGGTTTTACACCATGAAATTAACGTCGGCATTGCCGTGGCGCTCGATTGGGGATTGATCGTGCCCGTGCTCAAAAATTCCGAAGAGAAAAATTTCCTGGGCCTTGCCCGGGGCATCAACGACCTCGCCGAGCGGGCTCGCGCGAAAAAATTGAAGCCCGAGGAAGTCCAGGAAAGCACCTTCTCCATCACCAACCCGGGGATTTACGGCGGGCTGATGGGTTTGCCGGTGATCAACCAGCCGAACGTCGCCATTCTGGGCATCGGCGCGATCCAGAAGCGCGCGATGGTGATCGACGACGCGATTGCGGTCCGCTCGATGGTGTACCTGACGCTTTCCTACGACCACCGCATCGTGGATGGCGCGGTCGCGCACCAGTTCGTCGGCAAGGTCAAGGCGTATCTGGAGGAATGGAACGAGGAGATTCTGTAGGGAGGCGACGGGTGAACGGTGACCGGTGACTCGTCACTGGTGTTCGGAGCGACCGCACGTGAAACGAGTGCGAAGTTGAGAGTTAACAGTCAAAAGTAGAGAAGCAGAACCGACGGCGCCGCGAAATTCTGGAATGTTTTAACTCTCGACCGTTAACTTTCGACTCTTCACCGGTCACCAATCACCGTTTGCTAGTCTCCGGAATTCGCCCTCAGCACCGGGGCCACGTCATGCGCCCATTTGCGCAGGTCGGGTAGCGGCAGCACGCGGATGCCGCTTCCGGCCAGGACTGCGGTGACGAACTGGTCGCGCACATTGCCGCGGGCGGGTTCGCGTTCGGTGACGGCGAGGAATTCCGAGTGTTTGGTGCGTTCGCGAATCGAATCCGCCGTAAAAGCCAGGAGTTTCGCCTGTCCCGGATCGCGCCCCAGCGCCACGGCCTGCACGAAGCCGCGCGTGCCGTTGCGGCGGTAGGAAAAATCGATGCGCATGGGGTCGCCTGGAACGGTGAACTCCTCCACGCGCACCCCTCGCTGCATGAGCCGCAGGATTTTTTCCGTGCGGAAATAATCCGCGGCCCGGGCGCGCACGTCGCTGCGCGTGCGGATTTCCACCACGCCGCGCCGGGTTTCGCGCAGCGGTTCGACCTGTTCGCGGAAAATGCGATCCAGTTCCGCGTCCGGGTCGCGGGCCAGCAGCCCTTTGCGCGGGGATAGCTGCACGGCGTTCGACAGGGTCTGGTCGAATTTGTCGAGGATGGCCTCCGCATCCATTTCGCGGCCGGCAAACTGCCGGTCGAATTCCGCGGGCAGGCGCAGCAGCAGTTCCTCGTCGGCGGCAGGATGCATGCGGCGCAGGCGCACGAAGTCGGCGGCCTCCTCCAGCCAGCGCTGGCGCACGCGTCCCGAGGCGGGGTCCAGGAGCAGGACGCCGATATTGACCCACTCGTCGCGAATGAGGTTGGGCTGGTAACGCACCACGTGATAGGCGCAGGGTTGCAGTGTTTCGTCAGGCATATTTTCCCTTCCTGTCAAACCTTCCAATTGGGAAACGGAACGCGGCCGGAATTGCGAGCCGACAAAATCAATTCGCGCACGCGCTCGCGCCGCGCGCTCAGGCGTTCGATCAGCCGTTCGAGCGCGCTCCAGTCATCGGCATACCACTCCGGCGGAATGTGGCCGGCTTCCTCGCCCAGCACCTGCTCGGACATATGTTTCTCCAGGCGGTGGAGCCACGGTTCGAAGGCATCCATGCCGGCCACGCCCTGGTAAACGCGGTGCCGCGCGTAGAGCCCCCGCAGCGGGGCGTCCGGGAAATCCCATTCCCCCGCATTGAAGCAGAATCCGTAATCGATCATCATCGCCACATAAGGGGTCACGTAGGATGTCCCATCGGGCCCCGCACCGGGAGTCGGGCCGGCAGGGCCGTTTGCGGCGTCGTCCGGTTCGCGAAAGAAAATCGCCTGACGGCCATTGGTATTGCACGTCCACTTGTCAAAAACAAAAATGCCGAGAAAGTCCGACAGATTGCGGACCGCGCACAGTTGCTCGTCAGGCAGGAAATCATGAACCGTCAGCCGCGCCGGATGCCCCGGGAACTGCGATCCAAATTGTTTTCCCGCCGAGCAGGGTTTGCGGCCCATGCCCAGTTGCATGACGAGTTCGGAAGTGTAGGCGATCAATTCCGGACGAACCTCGACCACTTCGACTTGCGGAACGCATAGCCCCAGCCGCGCCGCCAGACGTGTAGCAAGCATTTCGTTCGCCAGAATTCTCAAATGCTGCGGATTGTTTTGAAACTTGACGATGTAATACCCCCCATCGTCGCACCGCATCAGATGGGCCTGCGCGCCCCCCCGCATCCTCCGTACGTGCTCGATGGCAAGCCTCATGGGCGCCATGCTAGTCAGCCGAAGGACAAGCCGCAAGAAAATTGTTCCGCTTCGGGAAGGTTTACCGAAGAGTAGGAAAATCAAGAAACTGCACCGGAATGAAACGCCGGAACGAAATCAGGACCTGCCGCCCGCGGGATGAATTGCAAAAGCCCGGGAAAAATTCCCCGGGCTTTTGCTCTCTCTCCGTTTCATTCCCCTGCAGGCTGAGCGTCAGCGCTTCTTGCGGCGCCTGGCGGTTTTCTTCCCGGCTTTTTTCTTTGCGGGCTTCTTCTTTCCGGCCTTCTTCTTTGCCTTTTTCGCTTTTCGGGGAGCGGACTTAGCTTTTTTCTTCGGCCGCGATTTTTTCGCCGCGGATTTCCTGGACGGCTTGGATCGTTTCGCCCGAGATTTTTTCGCCGCCGGCTTTCGCACGACCAGTGGAGGGGGCAGCGCCGCCGCAGCAATGGGCCGCTCGGAGATGACCAACTCCTCTGCGTCTTCTTCTTCGATGATTTCTTCCAGGTCGCCGCCGAGTTCTTCTTCCTCAAAATGCACGAACTCGTTTTCGTCGCCTTGATCTTCTTTATCGTAGGTCATCTGAGTTCTCCCTTCAATTCGCCGCCCTTTCAAGCAATACGCCGGCCGTGGCAACCAGGGCGGGCATATAAATGGAAGCCGGCACGTTTGTCAAGCGCCAGGCCGGGAACACCGGTCCGATGTACATTCTCCAAGGCGTTCGGTTGCCGCCCGCCTGCAATATATATAGGGACAAGACGGAATAAAAAGCAAGGTGGGACTAGTGCGAGGCCAGGATGGTCAGCGTATCGCCCACCTGGAGGGGCCGGCTGAACAAATAGCGGTTTCCGGCTTGAATGGCTTCCACCGTGGTGCGATAGGCCCGCGCAATGGACCAAAGCGTTTCGCCCTGCTTGACGCGGTGCACGACCGTGCTGGAACGAGCCTCCATGACGGAAACGTTCCGCGGCCCGTCGCGTCGGGCGATCACGGCATAAGACGTCGTCTCGCGCGGCTTGGCATGCGGCGCCGGGGCCATCCCTCCGGGATAGATCCGCAGAGACCTGCCGCGCCGTACGCGATTGGTCCTCAGGTGATTCCACTTGCGCAGCTCGGCGGTGGTAACGTCAAACTCGTCGGCGATGGATGCCATCGTGTCGGTGCGCCGTATCCGGTAGCGGATCAACTTGCCCGCAACCGCCTGGGAGCGCGCCGCTGCCGGAATAATCAGTTTTTCCCCTACTTGCAGGGGGGTATCAGCCGGCAGGTTGTTGGCCTCGGCAATTTCCGACGGCAGAACATGGTAGTTCTTGGCGATTCCGGAAAGCGTTTCGCCTTCCTCGATCTTGTGGCGGCGCCAGCTCACCCATTTTTCCGGAGGGATGGCGGCGATTTCCGCAAAGAAACGTTCCGCGGTGCCTTCGGGGAGACGCAGGACGAATTCAGGGTCGGCCGGCGTGACCAGCCGCAATAACTGCGGGTTGAGGCTGCGCAGCGTATCCAGATCGGTGTCGATGGTTTCCGAAACGAGGCGAAGATCGATGGGCTGCCCGGGCTTGACCAGGTCGGCCTTCAACGGGGATTCCGGCTCGAAATCTATGCCGTAACGCGCCGGGTCCTTCGAGATCAGGGTCAGCGCCAGAATGATCGGAACGTAATTCTGGGTTTCTTTCGGCAGCACGTTGCGCCGGTACAGCTGCCAAAAATCGTCATAGCCTGTTCGCTCGATGGCGCGCTGCACGGTTCCCGCTCCGGAATTGTACGCGGCCATGGCCAGATACCAGTCGCCGAACTGTTGATACAGGTCGCGCAAATCACGCGCGGCGGCGCGCGTCGATTTTTCCGGGTCCTGGCGCTCGTCCACCCACCAGGTCTTATGCAAACCATATTTCCGCCCGGCGGCGGACATGAACTGCCACATCCCGCGGGCGCCCGCCTTGGAGACCGCTCGCGGCATGAAGGCGCTTTCCGCCTGGGCCAGATATATCAAGTCTTGCGGCAGGCCCTCTTCCCGCAGGACGCGCTCCACCATGGCCCGGTAACGTCCAGCGCGCCGCAAGCCTGTTTCCACAATGGCGCTGCCGCGCGGCGTCTTGAAATAATTCAGATAGGCCAGAACGGGATCGGTGATCGTAAGCGGGAGATCGTGCACGATGTTTCCGACTTCCCCCTCGGCGCGCCCGCGCAGGTTGGGATCAAACTTTTCCGGCTGGGGAATCGTTTCGTCAGCGATTTCATCGATGGCCGCAGGTGCGGGTTTCTGCTCGCGGAATCCGTCGCCGTCGCGGAAGGCTTGCAGCTCGTCCTGGCTCACCGTGTCGACGATGTGGTGATACAAGACTTTCAAACGCGGGTTGGATTCCAGATCGAATCCGCTGGCCAGCAACTGGTCAAGCGCTTCATCGAATTCTTGCCGGGCTTGCCCCAGGTGGCCGGCATGGTAATCCTGTTCGCCGGCGGCGAACGCAACCTGGCTGCGCCCCGCAAGCCATTTGATACCGTCAGGTGCCATTGCGGAAAGCGGCAGGATGGACCGGCGCGCCGCATTTATGGGCAACTGCGGCATCGGTTCGAGTTGCGCAGGCGGGGCAATCTCTATGGGATGGGCTTGCACTGCATGCCGCGCCGAATCTTCGCACCCGGTGAAACCTACAAGCACAGTGACAGCTGCTAAAATCCAGAACGCCGATTTTTGGTTACGATAGGCCATAACAGGCATTTCGGCACAAAAGACCGCACAAGCCTCCCGAGTAACTAGGAGCAAGACTTATGCCATATTGGAGGCAGTTTCCCGCTATGCCGGAAACCTGCGGCGCCATCTTAGAACAGATGCCCCATAGGGGGTCAATAGGGATTGTCATTTTCTGTCTTTTTTAATTTAACTATATTAAATGCAATGGATTAGGAGAGGGCTTGCTGCATGTCCGCGACCAGGTCGGCCGCGTCCTCCAGGCCCACCGACACCCGGACCGTGCCGCGGTCAACCCCTGCGGCAGCCATCTCTTTCGCGCTCATCCCGTGGTGGGATGTGTAGATAGGAAGCACAATGAGTGATTCAACTCCGCCCAGGCTGCCCGCTAATAGGAAAAGTTTTGCCCTGTCGCAGAAACGGCGCGCGGCCGGCAAACCGCCTTTCAGCTCAAACGCCAGCATGCCTCCAAAGCCGCGCATCTGGCGCTTTGCCAGGCGGTGATCGGGATGGGAAGCCAGGCCCGGATAATGCACGCGCGCGACTTTGGGGTGTTTTTCCAGGAAACGCGCCACGGTCATGGCGCTCTCGCATTGGCGCCGCACACGCACGTCGATCGTCTTGATTCCGCGAATCAACAGGAAGGCGGGGTCGGGATCCATCGAGCCGCCCAGACGGATCATCATCTGTCTGACTTTCGCAATCCATTTCCGGCTGCCCGCCACCGCTCCCGCGACGATGTCGGAGTGGCCCGCCAGATACTTGGTCGCGCTGTGCAGCACCAGGTCAAAGCCCGCATCGAGCGGGTTCTGCAGCACGGGCGAACCGAACGTCGAATCCACCAGCGAAACCAGTTTGTGTTTGCGCGCCAGGGCCGCGGCCTTTTTCAAATCCACCAGGCGCAGCGTGGGGTTGGTGGGCGTTTCCACGTACAGCGCGCGCGTGTTTGCGTTCACCAGCCTCCCCACCCCTTCCAGGTCCGCCTCCACGAAATGCGTGCGTATCCCGAAGCGGGGTAAAATATCCCGAAACAGCCCGAAGGAACCCCCATAAATCTGCCGCGTGGCGATCACTTCGTCGCCGGACTGGAGCACGGTCAGCAGCGCGCTGGAAATCGCCGCCATTCCCGAGGCCGTGACCAGCCCCGCTTCCGCGTTCTCCAGGTCCGCGATTTTTGCTTCGGCCACGGCCAGCGTTGGATTGCCGTAACGCGTATAGATGTAGGCCTTCGATTTTCCCTCGGCAAAACGTTTCAGCTCCGCCGTGTTTGCGAAATTGAAATTCGACGTGCGCACGACCGGCGTGGTGACCGGGGCGTTCCGGCCGTGCTTCCATTCGCCGCTGTGAATCGCGCGCGTGGCTTCGGACATTCGGGGAGTGGATCGCTTCGGCATAGGAAAACGATTGTTTCATGCCCGGGCGGGGACACAACCTCCAATTTGGCCCTGGTTCGCGGCGCGAAACCGGCTTTTGTTTTGCCTTCCTGCCTGCTGTCTCTCAATCTGCTGTAACTCTGCTTTAACTCTGCTTACGGTAACTCCGGCTTCCGGCTGTTTCTCCTCAGGCCTCTTCCTCCTCCACTACCGCGCCCCTGGCCGCTTTGGCCGCTGCAATCACTTTTTCCGCGATTTCCGCCGGCACGTAATCGTAGTGGGAAAACTCCATCGTGTAGGTGGCGCGGCCTTGCGTCATGGAAGTCAGGCCGGTGGCGTAATTCAGCATTTCAGCGAAGGGCACCTGCGCCTGGATGACGACGCTGGAGCCGCGCACTTCGCTGCCGCTGATCCGGCCGCGCCGCGAACTTAGATCGCCCATGATGTCGCCCGAATATTGATCGGGGGCGCTGACCTCGACGTGCATCACCGGTTCCAGCAGCGTGGGCTTGGCCTGTTTCATCGCTTCCTTGAACGCCAATGATCCCGCGATCTTGAACGCCATGTCGGAGCTGTCCACGTCGTGATATTTGCCGTCGTAGAGGGTGGCGCGGAAATCGACCACGGGGAATCCGGCGAGAAATCCGCGTTCGGCCGAGGCGCGAATGCCTTTCTCGACCGAGGGTATCCAATTCTTCGGAATCGCGCCGCCGAAAATATCGTCCACGAACTCGACGCCCGCGCCGCGCGCCGCCGGCTCCATGCGGATGCGGCAGACGCCGAACTGCCCGTGGCCTCCGGTCTGTTTCTTGTGCTTGCCCTCGGCGTCGGCCTTGCCGCGGATGGTTTCGCGGTACGGCACCTTGGGCGGGTGAAGCGTCAGGTCCACGTGATAGCGCTTGTGTAGCTTGGCGACCACGATTTCAATGTGCTGCTGCCCCGAGCCCGCCAACAGAAATTCTTTGGTTTGCGGATCGCGCGAAAAATGCAGCGTGGGGTCTTCTTCCAGAATTTTGTGAATTGCCGGACCGATGCGGTCTTCATCGGCGCGCGTTTTGGGTTCCACGGCAAACGTGATCGAAGGCTCGGGCAGATGCGGCAGCGGGTAGTGAATCGGCGCGTTCTTGTCGCCGAGCGTGTCGCCGGTCAGCGTGTCTTTCAGTTTGGCGATCGCGCCAAGTTCACCGGCGTGCAGTTCGGGGACCGCCGTCGCCGTTTTGCCCTGCATCACCTGAATGTGCTGGAAGCGTTCGCTGGTGCCGCGCGTGAAATTCTGCAGCGTGGCGTCGTTTTTCAGCACCCCGGAAATCACCTTGAAATACGTGACGCGCCCGGCGAAGGGATCGGCCAGCGTCTTGTACACGAAAAGGGACACCGGTTCGGCGTCGTTGATTTTTCGCTGTATTTCGTCACCCTTGCCGGCGGTTTCGCTGTGTCCGATGGCCACGCCGCGCCTGGACGGATCGGGAAACACTTCGGCCAGCAGGTCCAGCAGCGTCGCGCTGCCGATATTGTGCAGCGCGGACGTCAGCACGACAGGGTAAATGCGCTTCGCATGAAACGCATCCCGCAGCCCTTTCATCAGGTCTTCCATCGGCAGCGTGCCTTTCTCGAAAAATTCCTCCATGAGGGCGTCGTCGCCTTCGGCCACCATTTCCACCAGGGCTTCGTGAGCGGTTTTTGCGGCGTCGGCCAGATCGGCGGGAATGTCCTCGATTTTCGGCTTGCCGTCGCCGTCCGGGGTGTACACGTGCGCTTTCATGGTGATCAGGTCGATGACGCCGCGAAACGATTTCTCCGCGCCGATCGGCAATTGCAGCGGCACGACGTTGCGCCCGAACGCGTGCGCGATGGAATCCATGGCGCCGTCGTAACTGGCCAACTCGCGATCCATCCAGTTGATGGCGAACGCCCGCGGCAGATCGTACTCGACGGCGTAGTCCCACACTTTTTCGGTGCCCACCTGCACGCCCGCCAGCGCGTCCACCAGGATCAGCACGGCGTCCGCGGCCACCAGCGAGGCGCGCGTGTCGTTCAGGAACGTGCTGTGGCCCGGGGTATCCAGAAAATTGATTTTTATTTTTTCCTGCGGGTTATCCGGCTTGCGCAAGGGCGCCCATTCGGCGTAGGCCACACCCGTGTGAATCGTGATCTTGCGCGCGACTTCCTCATCGTCCCAGTCGGTGACGGTGTTTCCTTCGACCACTTTTCCCAGCCGGGAGGTCATTCCCGCGGTAAACAGTAACGACGACACCAGCTGGGTTTTTCCCGTGTCGCCGTGGCCGGCAATGCCCACGTTGCGTATCGATTGCGTTGCATAGGCTTTCATTTCTTACCCCCTGGAGCGGCGGCCGCATTTGGGAAGGCGTCACCGCGAAGTCTTGTGATGCATCCGGAACGATTTACGGCGAACGGTTCGCCGCAAACGCTTCACGAAAAATGATTCGCGTGAAGGTATGAATGGGGATTCGCGTTCAGAGGGGCCCGAGCGTGTCCCCGATTCGCGGATGCTAGCACGACGCCGCGCCCCGGGCAATCGGTGCGCGGCAAAGAGCCTGGTTCCAGCAGGGAGTCAGTTCTGAAGACGGAAAATCAATTCGATCGGCACGATCACGGCGACTGGCTTCCCCGCCGGGCCCATGGCCGGTTTGAATCGCCATTTCCGCACAGTTGCGATGGCCTCCTCGGTAAGATCCACGCGCGGGCTCTTGACCGTCTGGATGCCGGTTATGCTGCCGTCGGCCTGGATAATGGCCTGCAGCACGACCGTCCCCTCCGCGTTTTCGGCCCGAGCTCGCTTGGGATATTGGGGATCGGGACAATATTCGCAACTTGGGAAGCCGACGCCACCGACTCCGGGGTGATAAGGCCCTTCGCTTTTGGATGGACTGTTCGAATCGGAAATCGTCTCTCGTGGCGATGCGTCCTTGGGCGGCGCGCTGCCCGGGGAAGAAGGGTAATGGATTTCCAGCAGGCTGATCGTGCTCCCCCATCGAAACTTTCCCTCATCAAACATGAAATAACCAATCGTGTTGTCTGGAGAATCCGGAGCGGCTCCGCGGAGCCTCCACCCCGCATAAAAAATGTCTACAGGGCGTTGCAAATGTTCGACCAGGACTGTTTCAGCCTCCCGCGCGGGATCGGGCCGTTGATTCACTTTGCGGGTGGTGAATTCTATATTTTCTGTTGCCAGGCTCCGGAACAAATCTTCCAAATCCTTTTCGTCTGCCTTAATGCCACTGCTGTAGGTTCCGGCCCAGCTCCTGCCCATCTCCTCTCCGAACGTCTTCGTAAACCACGTTTCATAATTCCGGACTTCCATTTGTTCGACGTATGACTTCAGCATCGAGCGATCGCCTGTCTTTGCCGCAGCCAGGACATCCTGGAGAAGGTGTTCCAGGCCGTCCCCCGAGTCCTCATAGGCTTGTGCGGATTTCGGGGAATCCACGGGTCGATTTTCCACCTGGGCATGAATCGAAGTCGCGGCAAGAAGGGAAATCACCAGCACGAAGAAAGCGTGTCTGCGTAGAAACATCGTAAGCCGCGCCCTATTTACCAAATTTCATACTGCGATTGCAAGCATTCCTGTATCCGCGATTGGACCGATATGGAATCAGTATCCGGCAGGGTATTCGGGACCTCTGAACGGCTCGCTATCTTTTGCGTCGCACAATACTGCCCGGCGGAAATCATGCGCCGTGACGGTGCGCAGACTGATTTCACTCGTCACAAATTTACAGATGTACAAAAATGTTTATTTCGTATGTCTCTCTTGCGGGTAATTATGTCTTCCGCGCCTCACCGGACAAAACTCCCACACACCGGTAAAAATGTTCGGGACTAGTACTGCAGGCAATTTTCGGCGGGTAACGCATCGAGTTTCACGCAACGCGCTGATATCAGCCTGTTTATCGGCGTGCTCAATGCAGCGCCGTGAATGGAATGGTTTGTGCACTCTGTTGAGTGTGCGGAGAGAGAATTAAAATTCTCCCGTGCATGGGGGAACGAGCGGGCAGGTCATATTTATTTATCTCATTGCATCTGCGCGCCCGCTCGCAATTTTAATTTCGCGGCCGGCACTTTTTGCCGCGCGAAAATGGGGAGTCAGCGTGCGAGTTCGTAGAGTTCGTAAGCTGTATGGCCATTTCACCGCGTTGATCAATTTCGAGGGGAAGCTGCCGTCGATCCTGGCGCGGCCATCTGCGGACTCGCATTCCAATTCGGCGTTTACGCCTTTACCGGTTCTATCCTCGCACTCCACCTCGACCGCTCCTGCCCCAACTCCCGTGACTTTGTCCCAGGGGATGCATGCGACCTGGGACTTGACCGGTCGCGGAACCTCATTCACCGTGCGGGGCAGGCTCCCAAAGAGCTTACCCCGCGACCTTCCTTTTGTTGGTGCCGCTTCCTGGTGGTGGAATATACGAAGGGACGTCAGACTATTCTTCTTCGTGGATGGTTCTTACACGCACGACTTCGAATTCCTTGATTCCCGCGGGCGTTTGCACCTGGACTTCATCGCCGACATTCCGGCCGAGTAGCGCTTTTCCAATCGGTGAAGTTGTCGAAATCAGACCTTGCGCGGCGTCCGCCTCTTCCGAAGTCACCAGCTTGTATTCGATTTCGACCGATCGCTTGATGTCCAGCAGGCAGACGCGCGAGCCGTAACCGGCGCGGTCGACGGGAATATTTTTCAGATTCAGCATGCCGATGTCGCCGAGGCGTTTTTTCAGTTGCCCCAGGCGCGCGGAAACGTAGCCCTGGCGTTCTTTCGCGTATTTATACTCCGCGTTTTCCGAGAGGTCGCCATGGGCGCGGGCCTTCATCAACTCCTTCGGCAGTTCGACGTTCATTTCGTGCTCGAGCGTCGTAATTTCGTCCTGCAGTTTCTTCTTAACTTTTGTGAGTGCGTCCGTTGTCATAGTTCGTTCTCGGTTTTCGGAATCGGTTGCCGCCGCCTGCTGCTTACCGGGAGATTATCCTACACCCGATGGTATCCGGCAGAACCACTCCATGCATGATACGCGACGCGAGGGGGGAATTTGAACACCTTATGCGCATTGATAATACGCGACTTACCGATTTTTCAGCTACCGCTGCAGCTATAATACCGCAGATGATACCGCAAAACAGCGAAGTCCATGCACAGGGAAGTACAATCGGAGCCAAATCACACCTGTCTGGATAAAGACCACAGGCACAACCGCTGCAGTCGCCTACACATGTAAGGGGAGGGTTTGCGGGACCGGGCGAGCGGATTCATTCCATTTGGGCTGGGTAGGCAGGGAGAAACAATTTATACAAAGATTGGGTCATAATTTAAGGATCGGGAAACTCGCACTTTGCATTGGGAGGCCGTGACCAGGGAGGATCAGGGTGCCGGATCCTGTTTTTCACGTCCGAAAAGTCAGCAAGGTCTACCACATGGGCGAGGTCGAGGTTCATGCCCTCCGCGGTGTGGATCTGGAACTGTTCCCGGGCGAGTTTGTGGTGTTGCTGGGGCCGTCGGGAAGCGGCAAATCCACTCTCTTGAATATTCTGGGTGGCCTGGACGTGCCGACTTCCGGAGAGGTCTTCTACCTGGACCACGACCTCACGGCCGCCGACGCCGGTGAGTTGACGCGCTACCGGCGCGAGCATGTCGGGTTCGTTTTTCAATTCTACAATCTGATTCCCAGCCTCACCGCGCTTGAGAATACGGTTCTGGTAACGGAAATCGCTGAAAATCCACTCGACCCGCACGAATGCCTCCGCCTGGTCGGCCTGGAAGAAAGACTGAATCATTTTCCCGCGCAAATGTCTGGAGGAGAGCAGCAGAGAGTAGCCATCGCCCGCGCGATCGCCAAGCGCCCCGAGGTGCTGCTTTGCGACGAGCCGACCGGCGCGCTCGATTATCCCACCGGGAAGCTGGTGCTCGAAGTTCTCGAGCGTGTGAACCATGAACTGGGAACGATCACCGTCATCATCACGCATAACGTTGCGATTGCCGGCATGGCCGATCGCGTGATCCGTATCAGCAGCGGCGAAATTATCGATATCCACCGGAATGAGAAAAAGTTGGCCCCGTCGGAACTGACATGGTGAACACGGCATGACCGCGCTCAATAAAAAACTGCTGCGTGACCTGTGGCGCATGCGCGGGCAACTGGTCACGGTTGCTCTGGTCGTCGCGTGCGGCATTGCGACCTACGTGACCATGCGCGGAACGTATGAATCGATCGCCAACGCCCAGCGGGAATATTATTCCAGGTACCGCTTTGCCGATGTCTTTGCCTCGCTCAAGCGCGCCCGATTCGCTCGCATCTTCCATCGCGGCGATTCCGGAGTCTCCTCCATCCAGACCAGAATCGTCGTCGAGGTCACTCTCGACGTGCCCGGACTGCAGGAGCCCGCGCTGGGGCGCCTGGTTTCCATCCCCGAGCGTGGCCAGCCCATTTTGAACGATTTGTACATCCGCCGCGGCCGGTACGTGGAGCCCGGCCAGCGTGACGAGGTGCTCGTCAGTGAAGCCTTTGCGGATGCAATCGGCTGGATGTCGGTATGACGATTGGCGCGGTCATCAATGGCCGTTGGGAACGTTCCTCGTGGGCATCGCGCTTTCTCCCGAGTATGTTTATGAGATTCGCGGCGCGGAAGTTTTTCCGGACAACAAGCGTTTCGGCGTGTTCTGGATGAGCCGGAAAGCGCTTGGACCCGCCTTCAACATGGAAGGCGGATTCAACGACGTTTCCGTTTCGCTCTCGCCGGGGGAAGCGAGGCGGAGGTCATCTCGCGGCTGGACAGCCTGCTGGAACCGTATGGCGGGCTTGGCGCCTACGGCCGCATCGACCAGGTCTCCAACCGATTTCTGTCCGACGAGATTGTGCAGGACAAAATTACGGGAATCTTTATTCCCACATCTTTCTTGCCGTGGCGGCTTTCTTGATTCACGTCGTGCTTTCGCGGCTGGTTCATACTCAGCGCGCCGCCATCGGATTGCTGAAGGCGTTCGGATTCCGCAACACGTCGGTAGGACTGCACTACCTGGGATTTGCCCTCGCCGCTGTCCTGCTGGAATTCGTTGCAGTGCCGCTCGGTATCTGGCTGGGCCGCGGCCTGTCGAGGGTGTATCAGGACTTTTTTCGATTTCCGGAACTTCGCTTTGTGCCACCTGGAGCATGCTTGTTTCCGCGGTGGCCATCAGTGCCGGAGCGCCTGTTCGGCGCACTGAGCGCTCTGCGCTCGGTCGTCGCGCTGGCTCCTGCCGAGGCCATGCGGCCGGAAGCCCCCGCGCGCTTTCGGCCGGGAATTGCCGAGCGGTTCGGCTTGCAGCGATTCGTTTCGGTGAGCGCGCGAATGATTTTCCGCAATCTGGAGCGGCGTCCCTGGAAGGCGATCCTTTCCATCCTGGGTCTCGCGCTTGCCGGGGCGATCCTGATTGTAGGTTTCTATTTTAACATGCCATCGAGTATCTGGTGCGCGTGGAATTTCAGACGGCATCCCGCGAAGATGTTGGAATCACTTTCAATGAACGCAGGGCTCGGCCGCTCGCTACTCGGTCCAGAGACTCCGGGGGTATCCCGCGCCGAACCCTTCCGGGTCGTGGCTGCGCGGCTGCGATTCGAGCACCGCTCCCGCCGCGTGGGCATCCTGGGCTCGACCAGCCACAGCGATTTGCGGCGTATCGTCGATCAAAATCTTCATGTGGTTGATCTGCCTGCCGAGGGAATCGTGCTGTCTTCAAGTCTTGCGCGGATTCTCGGCGTGTCCCCCGGAGACACCCTCACCGTGGAAGTTCTGGAAGGCGAGCGCCGGTTCGCCGGTCCTGGTGCTGGAACGGTCGACGATCTGATCGGAACTTCCGCGTACATGGATATCCATGCGCTCAATCGCCTGATGCGGGAAAGGGAAACGGTTTCCGGAGCTATCTGGGTGGACGCTTTGATTGCCGCCAGATTGTATTCCTACTTGAAACGAACCCCCGCGGTCAGCGCTCAACGTCCGCGATGCATGGTGCAGAGTTTTCGGGACACGATTGCGCAGAGCCTCGGTATTTCCACGGCTGCGCTGATTGCTTTGCGCGCGTATTGCTTTCGGCATTGTCTACAATGGCGCCTGATCGCGCTGTCGGAACGCGCGCACGAACTGGCGTCCTTGCGTGTGCTGGGCTTTACGCGCACAGAGATTGGATGGATGCTGCTCGGGGAACAGGCTATCCTAGCCGGAGTCTCGATTCCGTTGGGATTCCTGTTCGGTTACGGAATCTGCGCTTTGCTTGTGCACTCCATGGAGTCGGAGCTATACGCATGCCGCTTGTGATCAGCAGCCGTACCTACGCGCTCGCGTGCATCACGGTGACCGTGGCCTCGGTGATCTCCGGCCTGTTGATTTCGCGGAAGCTTACAAACTCGATCTGGTCGCGGTGTTGAAAGCGAGGGAGTGAATTGGAGCGGAAGAAAAATCGGCGTCGCGTGCTGTGGCTGATTGCGGCGATTGTGATCGGAGCCATCGTTGTGTTCGCCCTGGTGCCCTCGCGCCTGCTGGTCGAGGTCGGCCGCGTGAACACCGGACCTCTTCAGGTCACCATCGATCAGGAAGGGGAAACCCGGGCGGAAGACCGGTTCACCGTGTCGGCTCCGGTCCCGGGCCGCCTTCTGCGTGTCGATCTGAAAGACGGCGACGCTGTCAAAAAGGATCAAGTGGTTGCCCGCATCGATCCGCTGCCGTTAAGCCAGCGGGAACGGCAAGAGATTCTGGCGCGCGTCGAAGCCGCCGAAGCCGCAGAGCGCCAGGCCGAAGCGCGTGGGCGCATGCCCGCGCGGATTGGACGCAGACCCGCCGCGATCGGGACCGCGCCGAGCGGCTTGCGCGCGATGGCGTCATTTCGGCGCAGGCGCTGGAAATGGCAAGAAACGCGGACATCACGGCCGCCGAAGAACTCGACGCAGCCAAATACAGCGCTGAAATGGCCGCCTCGGAAGTGAAGGTCGCGCGATCCGGCCTGGTGGGGCTGGATCCCGATGTGAGCAAAGCGGGTCATTATTCAACTGCGGGCGCCGGTGGCCGGCCGCGCTCTCGCGTGATCGAGAAAAGCGAGCGCGTGGGTGCCTCGGGCACTCCGATCCTGACGCTGAGCGATTCAAAAAAACTGGAAATCGTCGCCGATGTTAGAGGAATCCGCATTGATTACACGCGGCTTACCGATTTTTCCGGCGTCGCAAACCTTAGATTATTACAAACCGTCTGGGTCCATGACTGCTTGCGCGTACAGGAACTTTTCCAAAGGGCCAGTTGTTAATGCGTTTGTCACCCATGGAAGCAGGAGAGCACTGAAGGCCCGACCCTTTAAAAATTGAAAGGGTCGGCCACCCGGAAAACCTGAACCATTCCCTCAGCGATGACGTACTGCAGTGGTATCATCCGGCCGTGAGCGCACGTCAAGAGGGGAAACCCATGAAAGGGTTGGCCACCCGCCACGGAAGGGTTGGCCACCCGCCCTACTTCAGCCATGCTGTTACAATGGATTCGTTAAGGACCGGTCTAATTACATCGATTGGCACAAACACTTCGTATCTTCCTTCCGCGTAGGAGCCTACTGAGTAGGCATCAAAGGACACGCGGATTCCACCATTAGCAAAGACAAAACGCTCGAAGTTCTGATATTGCGGACCCGCGCCGGAGAGAATCCACGAGTCTCCTGTAGCCTTAAGGTCCTGGGCCTGTTTCTCAGGATCGGCCCACCGGGAAGATTGTTGCTTGTGTAGGTCATCCACGCAATAGGCCGAAAGAACCTCTAAGTAATTGCTCGCCGGTTTAAAGACATCCCGTAGTTCGAGTTGCAGGGACGGGGCAAGGAGAAAATTCAGAGTGCGGGTATTTGTGTTTGGGTGCGCGGCCAGGTGATAGTAGCTCCAAAGGATAAATTCGATGGAGAGAATATTGGTTGTAAAGAGCGCAATATTGTGCGAGATGGAAAAGGAATCCCAGGCCATGAATCCAACGTTCTTTTGCGCCTCGGCCTTTTCAGCAGTACCTTCTATCGCCTCAGCCCGGAAGCGTTGTAGTATACGCACGACAAAGTTATCGATGCACTGATTTGTTTCATCGTCAGCGTGCGGATCTCCGGAATCTATTTGAGGATACTCTGCCTCGAACGAGTACAAATGTTCTTCGCCGCTTTCTTTCAATTGCGCAAACTTGACATTTTTGACACCCGTAGATACTTGAAGTGATAGTACGCCATGCTCTTTGTCACGGGTGCTAGCCACTCGCTGTACCCAGTCTGATTTATATAAAGCAACCTGCGCCGAATCCAACTTTCGATCAAACCCCCCACGGATCTGTGTTTGATGGTGACAGTCGAAACAGAGAACTGCCAGATTTTCAGGGATACTGTTGCTCGGGTCCTCGTCGATATGATGGATTTGGACGGGCTTCCCGCGAATACCGCAAATACAGCAAGTCCGATCAGAGTCAAAAAGAACTTTCGCCGCGATCTCGGCAGGAATCTCAGTCCTGTTTTTCTTGGCCATATTGAATCCGGCGGTTAGGGCGGGCCACCCGCCCGAACCACATAGGATTTCCCTGCTTGGATTTTCGCAGTTTCTATAGTTTCTATGACGATGTCCGGGCAGATTGGAGCGGCAGATTTGCGGTTTCCCACCCGGCGATGCCTCCCGCAATTTCACTGATGGGGCCAAACCCGTTACGTTCCAGCAAGCTTGCGGCGATGGATGCCCTGTAGCCGCCCGCGCAGTAGATCAGCAGGGGTTGGTTCTTCGGCAGTTTTCCCAGATTGTCCGTCAGATGATTGAGCGGTATGCCCAGACTTCCCGCAATGTATTTCTGATCGCGCTCGACCGGCGAGCGAACGTCGACGGCCAGCGGCGGCTGGGGCGCCGACAAGACCTCAGCGGCGAATTGCGCGCTGAGGCGGTCCGTTGTAACCGTCAAATCGGGGCGCGATCTCAGACTCTGCAATCCATCCTGCAAGAATCCGGCGATATGATCGAAACCGATGCGTCCGAGACGCGTGGCCGATTCGGTCTCCCGGCCAGGGTCCGCGATGATGACGATGGGATGAGTGTGGTCCAGCACGGTTCCCGCCCAGGTGGCGTACTGGCCGTCCAGGCCGATGTTGATGCTGCCCGCCAGATGCGCCGAGGCAAATTCGCCGGGATCGCGGGTATCGAGGATCTGTGCGCCGGCAGCCTGCGAGGCAAGCACTTCGTCCAGCGTCATGGAATTCACGCGCGCCAGCGTTTGATCCAGCGTCGGCCGCTCCTGGCTGTTCAGCACGGCGTCATAGGTGAAGTAGGCGGGGGCTTCCGGTTGATCGGCGGTCACCACTTGCAGGAAGGCTTCCTTGGTCATGGGCTGCAGCGCGTAGTTGGTTCGGCGCTGCTCTCCCATGGTGGATACGGTTTCCTTGCTGAGCGATTTCCCGCAGAGCGATCCGGCGCCGTGCGCGGGATACACCAGAGCCTCGTCGGGCAGGGGCAGCAGTTTCTTGTGCAGCGAATCATAGAGCAAGCTGCCGAGATCGGCGGCGGACCAGCCCAGCGCCACGCGCAGGTCGGGCCGCCCCACGTCGCCGATGAACAGGGTGTCTCCGGTAAGCACGGCATAAGGTTGCGTGTCGCCTGAAGGGGCGTTCAGGTCGTAAACCAGGATGGAAATGGACTCCGGCGTGTGTCCCGGGGTTTCCAGGGCTTTCAGGCGCACGCGCCCGAATTCCAGAATGTCGCCGTCGTGAAGGGGAGTAAACGCGTACTCGGCTTTCGCTTCGGCGCCGAGATAAATATTTGCGCCCACGCGATCGCGCAATTCCAGATGGCCGGCAACGAAGTCGGCGTGGAGGTGCGTAAGGAGAACGTGCTTGATCTTGAGGCCGTGCTCGGCGGCAAACGCAATGTACTGGTCCGTGTCGCGTTGCGGATCCACCACGGCCGCCGTGCCTGACGCTTCATCACCAATCAGGTAGGAAGCGTGCGCCAGGCACGGCAGGTAGAATTGTTTGAAGATCATCGTGCACCACCCTCAGCATGTTAAATGCTACTTCGGTTGGGCAACGATCCGCAAATACGGCCGCACCGTTTTCCAGCCGCCGGGATATTTCTTCTTGGCATCTTCCTCGGACACCGACGGCAGGATGATCACGTCTTCGCCCTGTTTCCAGTTCACCGGGGTGGCCACCTGGTGCTTGGCCGTGAGCTGCATCGAGTCGAGGACTCGCAGCACTTCGTTGAAGTTGCGGCCGGTGCTCATGGGGTAGACGAGCATCAGCTTGATCTTTTTGTCGGGACCGATGATGAACACGGTGCGCACGGTGGCGTTGGTGCCCGCGGTGCGGCCTTCGGAAGTATCGCCGGCATCGGCGGGCAGCATGTCATACAGCTTGGCCACTTTGAGTTCAGGGTCCCCGATCATCGGGTAGTTCACCTTGTGGCCCTGCGTCTCTTCGATGTCCTTGGCCCACTTTGCGTGGTTGCTGACCGGATCGACGCTCAATCCGATGATCTTGCAGTTGCGCTTCTCGAATTCCGGCTGCAGCCCGGCCATGTAACCCAGTTCCGTGGTGCATACCGGAGTGAAATCCTTGGGATGCGAAAACAAGACGGCCCAGCCGTTGCCGATCCATTCGTGGAAGTTGATCATGCCCTGCGAAGTTTCGGCGGTAAAATTTGGAGCTTCATCGTTGATGCGTAGCATGTTTTTTTCTCCTGATGTCGTATTTTCTATGGCATTTCCATGGCCGCGCGCCTGAAGCCTTCCGCCCGGCCATGGAAACCGCGAACACGGTACAGGCGGGACAAACGACTATAACGAACTCTCACGTTCCAACGGACAGCCGAGTGAATTCCCGGCCAGGTTTACGCCGAGGCGGCTTTTCCGTACGCTTTTATGATCCGCTCGAAGTCAGGTCCTGCGGCGGCGAGATCCTTCAGATCCATAGCGGGGCGAACCGTGATTTTTGCGTTGAAGGCAAGAAACCAGGGCTCGGCGATGGACGGGAGCTGCGAGGATTCCTTCATATCGAAAAATATATAGCCCGTGCGTTCGCCATTATCTTCAGCGAAGTACGCCGCTTCCGGCTTGAGGTTATCGAGGATGCTTTTAATCGTGGTTGACAGATTGCCATTGCGAACTGCGGCATTGCCCGTTTCAGTAGGCATCGAAACCTTGAGTAGCATACGCATGTGATTTGCCCTCCCGAGGCGAAACCCATTATACATAGATTGTCCGTGGCCGGATTACCGGGAGATATCCGCGGCGAGGGGGGCAGCCGGGGGGCGGCGCCGCGATCCTGGTGCGGATTTGACCGCAAATCACTCGACTTTCAATTTTGCGCAGGGTGTCCTGCATAGTCGAAAAGAAGTGTTTATGGAAGCACATCACATAAATGAATGTGCTTTGTGGGTCGCGGCTTCAGCCGCGAGATCAGAACCACGTTAAGAGTCGGGCTTTAGCCCCTGAAGCGCGGAGCCGGCACACACATTTGAAGAGAGACAGGGCCTTGTGGGCATGAGAAACTAAGCCCACGCCCCTCATGGGATTCGGATTTTCGTCGGTGATTGATTATGCGACTCATAGCTTCCATTGCCGTATGCCTGGCAGCCGCGGGGCTGGGGTCGTTGCTGACCACGCCGGCGCTGCAGCCATGGTATGCGGGCCTGAAAAAACCCCGGTGGACTCCCCCGAACTGGGTTTTCGGCCCTGTCTGGACAATCCTGTTCCTGGCGATGGCCGTGGCGGCATGGCTGGTATGGCGTGAGGTTGGGTTGACCGCCGCTCCGATGCGGCTCTTCCTGCTGCAACTTTTGCTGAACGTCGCGTGGTCGGCCGTGTTCTTTCATTTCCGGTCGCCGGGCCCGGCTTTTGCGGAAATTATTCTGTTGTGGGCCGCCATCCTGGCGACAACCATCGAATTCTGGGCGGAGGTTCCGGCGGCGGGGTGGCTGTTTGTCCCGTACTTGATCTGGGTGAGCTATGCCGCCGCGCTCAACTTTTCGATTTGGCGGTTAAACGCGTGACCCTTGGAAAATGATTCCAGATTAATCCTGCTGACGGGAGCGACCGGCTACGTCGGCGGGCGATTGCTCCACCGCCTTGAAAGCGGCGGCTACCGCGTGCGTTGCCTGTCACGGCGCCCCGAAGAACTTCGCCAGCGCGTTGCGCAAACCACGGAAGTCGTAAAGGGCGATGTCCTCGACCCTGCGTCGCTTGCCTCCGCCATGGCCGGCGTGCATACGGCCTATTACCTGGTGCATGCCATGGCTTCGGGGAATTCGTTTGAAGAGCAGGACCGTCGCGCGGCGCAACTTGTTGCCGAGGTTGCGCGCGCAGCAGGGGTAAAACGCATTATTTATCTTGGCGGGCTCGGCAGCGGCAGCGAGCTTTCCGCGCATTTAAGAAGCCGCCAGGAAGTCGGCCGCATCCTCAGAGAATCGGGAGTGCCAACCATAGAGTTCCGCGCCTCCATCGTTATCGGGTCGGGCAGCGCTTCCTTCGAGATGATCCGGGCGCTGGTCGAGAAACTCCCGGTGATGATCACTCCGCGTTGGGTCAGGACACGCTCGCAGCCCATTGCCGTGGAGGACGTAATCGCTTACCTGGTGCAGGCTCTAATTCTGGAAATCAAGGGCAGCAGGATTTTCGAGATTGGCGGGGTGGATCAGGTTTCCTACCTGGATCTGATGAAAGAGTACGCGCGTCTGCGCGGGCTGAAGCGATGGATGATTCCCGTGCCTGTTTTGTCTCCACACCTGTCGAGCCTTTGGCTGGGCCTGGTCACTCCGGTCTACGCGCGCGTGGGCCGCGAACTGGTCGACAGCCTGCGCAATGAAACGATTGTGAGGGATGCGTCCGCAAACGATCTGTTCCAGGTTCGCCCGCTTGGCTTTCGCGCAGCCCTGCAGCGGGCGCTCGCCAATGAGGATCGCGAATTCGCCGAAACGCGCTGGTCTGACGCATTTTCTTCCGCTGCCGCTCCGCGGCAATGGGGCGGAGCCACGTTCGGCCGCCGCATTGTGGATTCGCGGTCGGTTCACGTGCCTGTTTCTCCATCCACGGCCTTTCGCCCCATCGAGCGGTTGGGAGGCCAAACCGGCTGGTACTACGCCAACTGGCTCTGGAGAATTCGCGGACTGCTGGATCTGCTGACCGGTGGCGCGGGCATGCGTCGCGGACGGCGCGATCCCGACCGGCTTTTTCCGGGGGATACGGTCGACTTCTGGCGCGTCGAGCAGATCCAGCGCGGCCACCTGCTCCGATTGGCGGCGGAAATGCGCCTGCCCGGCAGGGCCTGGCTGCAATTTGAAATCGAAGCGGATGGTTCCGGGTCGATTGTTCGCCAGACGGCCATATTCGATCCCGTAGGAGTGCTGGGACAGCTCTACTGGTATCTCTTATATCCGGTCCATCAAATTGTTTTTGCCGGAATGCTGAAGGGAATTGTGCGTGCGATGGGGGAAGCGCATTGACCGCAGGTTGACCGCGCCGGCAAAAACCAAGGATTGCCATCAGCAAATGCATCGGCTTTGAACCGCGCCGGTACAACGGGGATGTCGTGCACGACAAGTTCGTCGCGCGCGTTCCCGGCCTGTAAATCGGATTGCATTTGCGGAATCAAACCAGGCGATGGCTGATTTTCCAGGCGTCGACCAGCAGCACGTTCAATGCGGCGGCGCTGAAACAGATGGCAATGTCCAGCGCATGGAGAGTAGAAAACTGGAACAAGTCGCGCAGTTGCGGGATATACAGCACGAGCGCGAGGAAAAGCAGCGCGCCGCCCGTGACCCACCAAAGCGCGGCGTTGGGTGATCGCAAAGTCTCAATGACCGTGCGCGTCCGGGAACGATTCGTCCAGATCAGGCCGAGGTTCGCAAGAATCAGCGTCGTGAAGGCCAGCGCGCGGACGCCCGTGTCTCCCTCTCCACGCTGCAGTGCGATCGCAAACACGACCAGGACACTCAACAGCGCACCGGTACCTTCCATCAGGCTCAAAAAAATATTGCGCGAACTGAAGATGGATTTTCCCGGATCGCGCGGCGGGCGCCGCATAATATCCGTCTCCTCCGCTTCCGCCTCAAACGCGATCGAGCATGCCGGATCGATGATCAATTCCAGAAATACGATGTTGAGCGGCAGCAGGACGATGGGCCAGCCGAACAGCACGGGTATCAGCGCAATCCCCGCTATGGGAACGTGTATCGCCAGCACATAGGACATTGCCTTGCGCAAATTATCGAAAATGTGCCGGCCCTGCCGCACGGCAACGACGATGGATGAGAAATCGTCGTCGAGCAGAACCAAAGCCCCTGATTCGCGCGCGACATCGGTGCCTCTTCCGCCCATGGCCACGCCAATATCGGCCGCTTGCAGGGCTGGCGCGTCATTCACTCCGTCGCCGGTCATGGCCACAACCTCGCCATTGGCCTGCAGGGCCCGCACGAGCCGGAGTTTCTGTTCCGGGACGACCCGCGCGAAAACGCTTGCGGTTCGCACGCGGCGTCGCAATTCGTTTTCATCCATGGCATCCAGCTCCGTGCCGGTGACACATTCGCCCGAGTCGGGCAGGCCGATCTGCCGCGCGATGCTGCGCGCGGTGACCGGGTAGTCGCCCGTGATCATGACCACGCGGATCCCGGCCGCCTCACATTCGCGAATCGCTCCCGGAACCGCCGGCCGCACGGGGTCTTCAAATCCTAAAAGCCCGAGAAATGTGAAATGAAATCCAGAGGGGGAGCCGGGCAACTCCATCTTGGGTGCGGCTGCCGTTGCCACTCCCAGAACGCGCAACCCGCGGCTCGCCATTTGGGAAACTCTGGATATCACTTCGTCAAGCTGGGCGTCGGTGAGCGTACAAAGCTTTGCAACTGCTTCCGGCGCTCCCTTTGCCGCGACGACGGCGCCGCCATCCTCCTGAAAATCCCAAACCCGGGTTACAGCAAGCAAGTTCCTTGTGAGCGGGTACTCCCGCACGAGAATCCCCGCGCCAAGACGTTCAAAATCGGCGAGTGTTTTTTGTCCCAGCCCGCGAATTGCCTTTTCCATGGGGTCGAAGGGCTCTGCCTGGCTCGCCAGCACAGCGGCGGCCAGCAGCTTTTGATATTCACCGGTCAGGCGGGCTTCCTGCTGGTCCTCAATTTCAACAAAGCCCTGACTTGCGGACAGGGAACGCAGCGACATGCGGTTCTGTGTCAAGGTGCCGGTCTTGTCCGCGCACAGCACGGTTGCAGACCCAAGGGTTTCGATCGCTGGAATACGGCGGGTAAGAACGCCTCGCCGTGAGATTCGCCAGGCGCCCAGCGCCAGAAAAATGGTTAAGACCACCGGCAACTCTTCCGGCACCATCGAAATTGCCATTGTAAGACCTAACAGGATGCCGCTGGCCCAATCGCTGTGCAGGAGGCCGTAAACCAGTGCGACCAACACACATAAGGACAGCGCAATTGCGGCGAAAATCCTTACGGTCCGGCTGACCTGCTTCTGCAAGGCGGATCTTTCCGGACTCACCGCTTCCAGCGCCTTTCCGATTCGTCCCAGTTCGGTGGACTTGCCGATGCACAGCACCCGCGCATTTCCGCGCCCTTGTACCACAAGGCTTCCGGAGTAAACGAAGGGGAGATCGTCGCCGCCCGGAGGGCCCATCGTGTCTGTTTCGCCTGCCGAAGCAATTTTGCGGACGGGGGCTGATTCACCCGTCAGCAGGGATTCATCTACGGTCAGGCCCGAGCTGGCGATTAAAACGGCGTCTGCCGGAACCCGGTCGCCTTCGGAAACAATGATCAGGTCGCCTCGAACAACCTCGCGTCCCGGAATGCGCCGCTCGGCGCCGTTGCGTATCACCAGGGCGCGAGGACTCGACAATCCTCGAAGGGCCTCGAGGGCGCGCTCTGCCTTGTGCTCCTGATAAAGCGTAATGCCAATGACCAGGAACACGGCGACGAGCAAGGCAAGTGATTCACGGAGATTTCCCAACGCGACATACAGTATTCCAATGGCGACCAGCAGGAGAAACATCGGCTCGCGCAATGCGTCAAAGGCAATCTTCAAAGTGCTTCGAGATTTCGTGGAAGGCAGTTCGTTCGGACCCTCTTCGGCAAACCGCGATGCGGCTTGCTGGTCGGTGAGCCCCGGGAGTGGGGATTTCGTCAATTCGGGCGCGGGATCAATATGACTCATGACGACTCATGATGACTCATGAGAAATTGCGGGCTCGGATCGGGCCTGGGATCCATTCTTTTCTTTTTAACAGATGAATCAAACGCGTCTACCTTCAGCCGCTTTGCGGATTTGATTTCCACGAGAAGTCCGTATTTCGGATCATGTCCAGGACGGCCATCGTCACCGAGAGAATGACGGGACCGATGAAAATTCCCACAATGCCAAACGCCTCGACTCCCCCAAGCAATGAAAAAAAGACCAGCAACGTATGAACTTTGACGTGCGCGCCTACGATATAGGGCCGGACGAGCGCATCGACCTGCCCGACCACGCCCGCGCCCCATGCGAGCAGAATGACCGCTTTGATCCAGTGCCCATGGATGAAAAGCAGCAGCGCCGCAGGTCCCCAAACCAAAGCGGATCCAAACAAGGGAACCAGCGAGGCCAATGCGGTCACAAGCGCCCACAAAACTGGAGCGGGAAGCCCCAGGACTCCGAAAGCTAGGCCAGTGAGACTTCCTTGCGCCGCGGCCACGGCCAAGCCGCCATACAAGTTTGCCGTAGTCGTCTCGCCGATTCTCTGGAAAAGGTTTTTCGTCCGGTCCGGGCTCAAAGGAAGTAAGGCACCCAATCCCTGCAGGATGCTTTCGCCTTCGCGAAAGAAGAAGAAGAGGCTGAAAAAAACCACAACCAGATCGAGCAGAAACGAAAGCGCATTGGATACGGCGGCGGCCCCGACCGACAGCAGGTAACGGCTGATCTGCTCTGCGCCGCGCAAAACAGCCTCCTCCGGATTTAGCGCTGAAAGGTTCACGTAATTTCCGAACCATTTCAGTACATTCCGGCTCAGATATGCCAGGTAAGGACTCAAGCCACCCTGAGAACCGCTGCGCTCGCGCAGCGATTGAAGCACAGCGCTCAACTCTCCGCTGACCGATATTCCCAGGATTACCAGAGGGATCGCCACGACAATCAGGACGAGAGCCGTCGAAATCGCGGCACTCGCATTGCGATTGCCGAGCAAGGTCCGAATCTTCAAATGCACGGGATGAAAAACGATGGCGAGCATGACCGCGATCACAAGCGGGACGAGAAAGGGCCTTGCGATGAGGTAACAGAGATAGAGTGTGATTGCCGCCAGAGCCAGCAAAAAGACGATGGCGGCCTGCCTTCTCACGGTCTCGTTGTTTATTTCAGTCGTCATTCGACGCCCGGGATCTCGGCCGGTGACTTCGGCCTGGAACCTGACCCATGCCCAGGTTCCAACGTATCATCGGATTGCCACAAGTAATAAAGAGATTTGGTCTGGTGTCCGGGGTCTGGCGAATCGTGTCTTCTCAGAAGACCCGCGCTGCTCAATCTGCGAGCATTGGGTATTGTTGGGTATTGACTCGCCAGGAAGTGAACTGCGCGCGATGAATTTTTCGAAGCAAACGCACCGTGGATACGGAAGAGCGAATCCATGCGCATGGACACGCTTGGCCCAGCCGTCCTCTTCGGGATGAGAGTGTTTGGGATGAAACTGATTCGCGGGCAGCCCTGTTCGGTCTTGCCCGCACATCTCCGGCGGGCGCCATCGGTTTTACGGCAAATGTTACGGTACATTTTTACGGTACATTAGTTGCGGCAAGTTTACGGACGCACGCCATAACCGGCGTCGCCATCCGCCAACAGGAGAGCAGCGAAACACCGACGCCTGACCGATCCAATGACCACCGCGACCCAGGATGCCACCGGCACGGGCATCAACCGGATTATTGCCGCCACTAGCTTTGGTTTTGTGGTGACCCAGCTTGATTTGACCATCGTGAACGTCGCGCTGCCGCACATCGCCGCGGACTTATCGGTTCACGTGGCCGGTCTGCAGTGGGTCGTCGACGCCTACACGCTGCCTTTTGCCGTGCTGATGCTTTCCGCGGGAGTTCTGGGCGATCGTTTCGGTTCCCGCCGCGCCTATCTGATCGGTCTTGCGATTTTCGCCGCCGCATCGCTGGCTTGCGGCCTGGCGCCGAATATCGCTACGCTGATCGCTGCCCGCGCCATAGAAGGAGCCGGGGGCGCTCTGCTGATTCCCAGCTCCCTGGCGCTGCTCAATCACGCGGCTGACAACGATCACGGTCTCCGGGCACGCTCGGTGGGCCTGTGGACCGCAGCCGGCAGCGTGGCCATCGCCACCGGACCTGTCATCGGCGGGCTGCTGATCGCCAGCATGGGGTGGCGCAGCGCATTTCTGGTCAACCTGCCGCTCTGCGCCATTGGCGCCGCGCTGACCCTGCGGTCGGTTCCCTCCAATACTCACGCTGGTGCCACGCATCATCTCGATCCGCTCGGCCAATTCCTGGCGATCCTGGCCCTCACCGGCCTGACGTGTTCGGTCATCGAACTGCGTCCGTTGGGAATCGGCAATCCGCTGGTGATCGGCGGGGCCGCCATCGCGGTCGTGGCTGGCATCGCTTTCTACTTTGTCGAAACGAAATCGCGGGAACCCATGCTTCCCCTCGGGCTTTTTCGCCTGCCCAATTTCAGTCCCGCAGTGATTTTTGGAACGGTCGTGAATCTCACTTTTTATGGAACGATTTTTGTGCTGAGCCTTTACCTCCAACAGGCGCGCGGGTATTCGGCCTTGCGCACGGGACTTGCCTACCTGCCGCTCATGTGCACTTTTATTGTTTCCAACGTGGCCAGCGGCATGGTGGCGTCGCGCACTGGACCTCGCCCGCCGATGATTCTGGGAGGACTGGGAACGCTGGCCGGATTTGCGCTGCTGTTCCGGCTGGGTGCCACGACTTCCTATTCCGCCATGCTGCTTCCTTTCATCGTCATTCCCTCCGGGATGGGTTTTGCCGTTCCGGCGATGACGGCCACGCTGCTTTCCAGCGTGGATCGCAAGCGCTCCGGAACAGCTTCTGCGGTGATCAATGCGGCGCGGCAGACCGGCGGCGCCATCGGTGTGGCCGTGTTCGGCGCGCTGGTAGGAAGCGCGCCCGCTCAAATCGTTCAGGGACTAAAGATGGCTTCGTTGATTTCGGTGGGGCTCGTGCTCATTGCCACTGTGGTGGCGTGGAAATATATTCGCCGGGTACATGGAACTGTGGGGATTGACGACACGGCTGGATTGCAGATGGAGTAGCAGGCTTGCCGCGGCTGCGCCGGCACGAGGATCACACTGCCAAAAACAGACCCTTGCCCGTGATTTATTGTTCTTGCGCGAGATACGTCAACCCTCAACCGTCGCCCAGGACCTTTTCGAGCCTCGCGTGCAGCCGTGCACTCACAGCGAGCGGTACCTCAAACGGCTCCGTGTCCAGCACGAGCTTCAAAGCTCTTCCCGTGGTATCGAAAACCACGCGGCAGCGCCGGCACTTCGCAACGTGCTCTTTTAGGGCCGCGCGAAGTTCGGCGGAGACGTCGCCGTCAACGTAATCCGATAGATGGGATAACACTTCCTTGCAATCCATCATGGCCATATCGGGTCCCTCACTTTCCGGCCGCCTTCATCATTCGCATGGCGACCGCCATTCCCATGTCCTGGGCCGCATACAGGATCTTTTTGCTTAAAGTAGGCGGCAGCGCAAGCGAGCCGGCGAGGGTCTCGCGCATCATAAGCCGCGCGCGCAAAAGCCGCGACTTCAGGGCGCCGACCGTGATCCCGATGGCTTCCGCCGCTTCCTCGGCGCTCATTTCTTCCACGTCGCGTAAAACAAAGGCTTCGCGATAAATGGCGGGCAGCGACTGAATGGCCGTTTCGATGATCCGGCGCAGTTCGTGCTTTCCGTACAGTTTCTCGGGGTCGGCGCGCCATTCTTCATAGCGCTGTGGCGTAAACTGTTTTTCGACCTGCTCCGGGACATCCCGTGAGTCGTCGAGCGAGACGAAATCCTTGCGCGCCTGCCTTTTCTGCAGCGCTTCGTTGACCGCGATGCGCGTCAACCATGTCGTAAACCTTGACTCCCGGCGGAATTGGCCGAGGTGGCGAAAAGCCTTGACGAAAGCGTCCTGCATGGCCTCTTCGGCGTCTTCGACGTTCCCGAGGATGGCCAGTGTGACGCGGTAGACGCGGCGCTCGTGCCTTCGCACTAACGGCTCAAAAGCGCGACGTTCCCCTGCGAGCACACGCTCGATGAGCAAGAGGTCGTCATCGCCAGTTCCCGGGAAATTCGGCTGTGCGGGTTCTCTCATTTCCGATTGATGTGATTGTTCCTGAAACGCAAAAGATTCATTCGGAATTCTTCTTTTCGCAATGATTGCCACAAGGTTCGTTACCAGGAAGAGGAATCATAAATCTGGCATTGGGTGAGGGACCGGGGAAGGCTTTCGGCGAATTAATCAATGTATACGGCACATTGGGAAGCTGTAAATGATTCAAAACCCAAGAAAAATCTGGGGGGAGGGGGCTGCTCATTAAATGCTAAGCCTTGTACCGACTTGCATGGCTCTATTCGGACACAGGGAACCAGGCACTTATCAGAGTTTCCGCTTCCGCCTGATTCTATTGATGTGCTATGAAGGCTAATACATGCGGTGGATGTAGCACAGCAATGAAAAATGTGGCACGCGACCGTAGTTCCGTTACATCCCAATTTTCCCGCTGAGTTTAGAAGTCATGCCGCCCAATTTCTCGAAACGTTTGTGTAGGCCGTGCGCGCGAAGTTAGCATTAGTACGAATACGAACGACCCAGCGCACGAATAGAGATTACGACTCGTGCATGCAGGGGAAGTAAGCCACCACAATCCGGAGGCAATCTCGATCGCGAGATCTCAAAAGTAGGTAATATTCTCGGGCGTATGGGGCCAAGGAGCAATCTCTAGCGGATATCTTGGAGATCGTAGAATGAAATTGCTACGCTTGCTGTTTACGATGGGCCTGTGTCTTGTTGCAGCAATTGTTGTCATTCCAGAAACACGAGCTGCCGACCACTGGGGAGCTGCCATTAAGAATGACGCCCTTAGTGATGTCTCAATTCTAAATCGGATACGCGCGGAGTTCGAAGGTGCTCGCCCGAGTGATCCGCCGCCGGCTCAAACCAGGGACGAAAGCCCGGCGGACAAAGCGAAGCAGCAGTTTGCTGCGATGAAGACTCACTATACCGCAGGGGTACAGGCGCTTGCCGCAAAGCAATATGAAAGCGCAGTCGCTGAACTCTCGCAGGCAAGCGTGCTGGGACCAAACCAACCCGCGGTCTGGGCGTATTTGGCGGAAGCTTATGCTGGTTTGGCCGGCACTAAACCTGAGGCTGATCGGAAACCGCTTTTCATGAAAGCCGTTGACGCATACCGCACTGTTGTCACGTTGAAGCCCGACGTTGCGGCCTACCTCGAAAACTATGCAATTGCGCTCGGCCGGGTGGGGCAGCTCGATGAAGCCCGCGCCGCAACGGAGAAAGCTGCAAAGCTCGATCCGGCAAGATCTGGCCAGTACTATTTCAATCTCGGCGCGATACTCTATAACTCGAACCAAGATGATGCGGCCCTAGAAGCATTCGAGAGGGTGCCTAGGGAATCTCCCGAATTCGCCAAGGCGAAGGAGCACATTGACGACATCCGTCACCAGCGCGCTACTTTCAAGTCAACCATCAGTGCGTACCTCGAATCGGCTAAGAACCGATTTCAGAACCTTAAAGGAAAACAGACTTTAACGGACCCCGACGCAAGAAAGATCCTTGCGCAGTCTGGTGAACCGGCAGACAAACTGGGTCACGTTGGGTCTTGGGACTCCACCCTCAGTATTTCCGGTGGGTCATGCTCGATAAATGAACTTTCAAGGGATACCGACCTTACCTGCACATTTAATTCGGCTTCCACGATAAATGAATTGAGGCAAAACTACGCGTCAATGGTCTCTATGACGAATGATGCATTGGGCCCAAATCCTTCGGGGTGGACGTCCACCGAAGTAAGCCTGGCGCCTGCCGACGGCCTGAAGCACATCTTTAAGGGGCCGCAAGCGGAAGTGCAGATCAGTGTCCGTCATAGGTCCGCTGACGTTCAACAATACCTTCAGCAGCTCCCGTACCGCCTTGAGATCGAGGTCATCGCGCACTGAGGACTTAAAATCTGGCGCTCCAATAGAGCGTGAGGGTTCGATTCCGTCCTCCAGCACGAATCATGCGAAAAATTGATTCCCCAGCATGCAGCGGAGCGCTGGCGCAAGCCGCCCAGTGCAAGACACGGCCGCATTACTGCGCCCTTACCCGCGTATAGAGCTGCCGACTTTTTCCACAATTTATCCGCCGCCGCGCCGGTGGTATACTCGCGGCGACTACTGTCTCGGCATTGCTGTGCCGGCGGTCCGAATCCTGAAAGTGGAAACTCCGGTTAGATAACTTTGGGCAAGGCAAGATCAGCCCTAGTCCCGACGGGGTGGGCCGTGAAGTCTAATGTCCTCGGGCTTCTTACGTTCCTACTGTTCGCAGGATGGTATGCGTAGGGCAGCGTTGCCGGTCATGCATTTCTTACCATCTGCAACAAGGAAAGGACCGACGTCAGTGTCGTTGTAGCGCACAAGCCCCCTGTGTTTTTCGGTAGCGTCCTGAACGAACGTTAGCGGATGGACGAACACGTCTCCTGGTGATTGCAGATTTCCGGCGGATAGCTTTTTGTCAGCGGCCATGCTTGTGCCGGGAGGAAGCATAGGATGCGCCAGTCCGAAACTCGAATCGGAAACTCCGGGCTCCCATCAAGGAAATCCGCCCGATGGAGGAGAACAATGCCTCGAATCATATCTCTAAGAAATTGTGCGCTTGTACTTTGCTGCACGCTGCTCGCCGTTCCGGTCGTTTCGGGACAGCAAGCGTGGGCAAACGGCACACAGCGGCCGGTAGCGGGCCCCGTTCACTTCTACTTCTGCGCCTCGAATCAAATTGGCCGAGGGCAAACAGCCTACATCAGCAATATTTTTGCCGCCTACCAGCAGAACTCCAAATCTCAAATGGAAAGTGAATATCTCAAATTCCTGATGAAAAGGTATTCCTATCCATCCAGAAATACGGGATGCTTCGATGGCTATCGGACCCAAGAAGAGGCCCGGACCGCCCGGCAGACGCGAATTGAACAGTTTGGTCAGATTAAGGACAAGGTCGTCGAAACGCCATGGACCTATTCCGCGGCGTTAAGCGACAATAAAATCCACCCACAGCCGATGCGAGTTTCTCCGCCCCCAGCGCAGGGACGTTACACCGCGGCGGTGCAAACGCAGTCCCGCGCCAGCGCGCGGCCGCCGGCACCGACCACCCCTGCACGCGCACGTGCCAATACCCCCGCGGCGGCGCCGGTACGGTCGAAGGCGGCTCTTTCGTCAGATGCCGAACTAAACAAAGCGGAAAGGGAGGCGGAGGCTCAGCTTCTCAAAGACCCTAATCTCTACTGGCGTGTCGGTCACGAACCGGCGACGAACTCCGACGTCGAATCCACGGACGTCGCCGCAGGGAGGTTTCTCTTCAATGACGGCGGCCTTTTGGATGTGACGGCGGCCTGTTTCCGCAACGGTATCCGTATGCTTTTCCTGCTCTCTAACCGCAAGGGCAAGTCGCCGGAGTTCGATATGTACACCGACCCATCGGCGTCCGACCCGAGCGACGACCAGATGGTGGAGGTGCGCATCCGCGTCGATGGCGGAAAAGTCCACGTAGCGAAGGGTTATCCGGAGGAGAGGAATGGGGAGCTGTTCGATAACTACATGGGCCTAATCTTTTACGACCGGGGTTTTCACCAGCGCGTGTACGACTCGAACATCCACAACGACACCACCTTTAACGTAATGATTGACGGCGCAATCGCTCCCCTGGTCAGACAAAAGGCGCAGGCCAACGCGGATGACGCAGTGGCAACCGCCGGCGGACCGCTCAGCGAACTGCTCAGCGCCCGCAGCATACGCGTCGAGCTGCCCGTCAAGGGCTATGCGCATCCTGTTATTGATCTCAATCCGCAGCATAAGGTGTTCCACCAGTATGTGGCCGATTGTAACGCTCGTTTTAAGTGAACTGCCTTTGGTTACGAAATTCGCCACATCACTGCACCCGCCGGAAGAAAGCCGGCAGACCCTTGCCTGCATGCGCTATCGTAGGCGCCGCACGAGATGCCACGCGGGCGTGGCGGAATGGCAGACGCAACGGACTTGAGACAAACTTGAGGGCTCGTCCGGGATACCGGCGGTTGTGGTCCGCGATGACCTGTCAGGTATGTTGCAGGGTTCCATCCCACGCAGGATCTCGGAATTTGCCACTAACCTGTGACCCGACCGGAGCTTTTTGTAACAGGTGAAATGAGAGAGAATTCATAGTGCGCGGTCCCGCTATGAATAAAATTCTCTCACTTCTCCTGGACTAAAATCTCGACCCAGTCATTCCTCTACCAAATCCTCAAACGAAACTCTATGACGCAGCAATACTAAGCCCAGCAAATATCACGCCGTGAACCTGGCTACAGCGGGCGTCTTGATCCCCTTTCTCTCAAAGATCCAGAGTGACACCCGCGTTTGGCTGGGAACAGCATACGAGCACGTTCCCGGAAGCGGGCCTCTTCAGCGGTTCGGGGTTATAAATAATCGATCCGTCAATCAGACCGGTCATACAGGTATGACAGACTCCAGTCCGGCACGACCATCTGACCGGAACATCGCACGTTTCCGCCAGTTCAAGCAAGCTCCCGAATTTCGGATCCCAAGCGGCGGTAATCCCGCTACGCGCGAATGAGATCGGAGGGCCAGATCCAGGCGGCCCTTGTGGCAGGTGAGGACTGTGATCGACCTGCGCCATGCCAGGGGTGATCGCCTCGAGAGACCCGAAGATTTCCGTATGCACATTCCCGGCGGGCACACCCCAGTTTCGCAGCCCATCGAGCATATTCTGCAAGAATGAAGAGGGGCCACACAGATAGAAGTCACTACCCTGTGACACGCCAATTTTCTCCAGCAAAGCCGTGTCAATGTGCCCGGGAGCATCGAAGTCTGCCCCGACCTGGTCAGTTGCAGCGGGCCTGCTGTACACGATGTATGCTCGTCCGCGGGAGAGCTGTTTCAGCAATGAACGCGATTCTTCCGCAAATGGATGGTCGACGCGATTGCGCGCTCCATAGATCCACCAGATCTCTCGTTGCGATTTTTCAGCAGCGAGTGTGTGCAGCATCGACATCACGGGCGTTGCGCCCACTCCAGCGCTCAACAGGACCACAGGATTCTGGCTGGGACGCAAAGCAAAGCTCCCTCGAGGCGCACTAACATCCAATTCATCGCCTTCCTGCGTACGGTTGCACAGAAATGAACTTCCAATCCCGTTCAATTCATTCCTGACGCTGATGCGGAAATGATTGGCTCTGGGAAGATCAGACAAAGAATAGCTGCGGAGAACCGGCGGTTTGTCCTGGTCCAGATGCAAGCGCAAAACAACAAATTGCCCCGCTTGGAATACAGGGAGAGGCTGTCCGTCAATTGGGGCCAGAACGAGGGAAGTTACGTTATCGCTTTCCCTATGGATACGCGCAACTCGCATCTGTCGAAATCCGGGCCATGCCGGTGCTCGCTCCTCAATCGCGAGTCCCGGATTCCCCTCGACGGGTTCCGAGCTCGACTCTTGCGCGAGTATCGCTTGAAAGGAAGACTGCCAACCCTTGCTAAGCGCAGGGATCCGTAGCGCTCGTTCCAATTGTTCGCGAGAATGTCCTGGCAAATACAGGAGGGCGTCACCCTCAGCCACGCTAATTCGCTCTGGACCGTCAGCAATTTTTACGATGTCGTCGTCCGCCCCAACTTCTCCTTCCTGCAACACGCGTAAGTAGAATCCCGGTCTGTGATGCTCCACGAGCAACGCTGCCATCCGGGGTTCATTCATGCGAATACCGACGCGGTAGCACGTCACGCGCGGCTGCGTCACTTCAAATATCGCATCACCAATGCGGTAGCGGTCGCCAATGCAGACCTCGTTATCAGAAAGTCCCTCAACAGTGAAGTTTTCTCCGAACTGGCCGGAGATGAAGTCTTTACGTCCGAGAAAACGTTCCCAGTAGTGATAGGAATCCATCTGATAAACAAAAACGGCGCGCTGCTCCCCACCATGACCGGCGAGATCGCCTTGGGCATCGCCAATAATATTGAGCTTGCGCACCATTCTTCGGCCTTCCACTGGAGATTTCCAGACCGCGGTATGGACAGTCTTGCCATTCCATGTCACGTCGCGTGGAAGACCGACATTTACCGAATGTAATTTAGGCATTGATACCTCGTCGAAGACCCGAGTCTAGCTAAAGTGCTTTTTTGGATCAGGACTTAGCGTGTCTCTGGCATTAATCTCTGTTCTCGACAATTCTGCTGCAGACCGCAAATGGTGTTGTTAGCGAATTCTCGCGCCTCGAAATCATGTGTCCATCCGTTCGACCCATTGAGCGCGCCCTATGGGTGCCACGAATGGATTCGCAAAGTACTGTGTTTCCCGGGCAACCTTGTCGCCCTTGAACTCCATGATGCTCACGGTATAGGACGGCTTTCCGTCATAGGTCAGGATGAATTCGGTGACCCAAAGATCACCGCCGCCAATGATTCGTCGGACAGAAAACCGTTTTTTGCTCGGTTGACTGGCGCGTTGGTTCTGTATGTTGCGTCGACTGCGGGTTCGCTCGCCTGACTGCGGGTACTCCAGCACCGCGTCCTCGTGATAGATGCGGTGCTCGGTTTCAAAATCGTTGGCATCGGATGCCGCCCAATGCTGATCCAGTGCCGCACGGATCTCCTGATCTCTCACTCCAGGATACTGTTCGTTCATTTGTTGACCGTTCCTCTTGAGCCTTCAATTCGACAAGAAGCTAATTGAGTCTTTTACCGATGATTTGCGCCTCTACTTCTGCGGGCCGAAGACCTCGCGTAACACCACATTGAAGTCATCAAGTGCCTGGGCGCAGTTACCAGTAAAGCTGGAGCCATGCATCATCGCGAGCGTTTTGGGCTTCAGGTCGGCGAGCTTTTTCAAGTTCTGCGCGGTGAGTGGTGTGTAGGGCACATAGTCCGCGAGAATTCCTGCCTGATATTCCTTCATGGCCTGATGCGAGCGGCCCACGACATCGGCAGAAGTGAGCGGTTCGACGTCGCCGGTCTGATGGAACAAGTCCGAGCAGAGCAGTGTTCTCTGCGTTTCTTCGAAAAGGACGCCAGCGTCCCAGCCGTGCGGCAGATGAGGCGTCCGGCAGTAGTGAAAGCTGTACTTCCCTGTGGCAAAGGTTCCGCCGTCAGCGAGGCCGCGCGACTCCCGGCCAATGAAGTCGTTGACGCACACAAAGGCGCCAACCTGGCTGCAGATCACATCGGCCTTAGACGCTGCGGCAAGCCATTCATTGAGCGAACCGCACTCGTCTGACTCAAAATGGCTAAAGCTGATGTGGCGCAAATCGGAAAGGTTGATGAGCTTCGAGACGGCTTCGCGAATTTCCGCATGCATTCCCCGCAGCCCGGTGTGGAACAGCAGCGGTTCGTCATCTATTACCAGAAAATGGTTGAACTGCAGATTAATCCGCTCAGCAAAGATAGAGATGCGATAGATATTCGGTGCGATTTCCGTGGTGACCGCCATACCGCCCTCCTGAATTGGACTTTTTAACGACGGGTCGAGGCTCTAAACACATAGGATCGAGTCGGCTCAGTCTACGTCGAACCGAGGAGACAATAAATAGATGGATCGTGGCGCGAAGTTTGCGCGCGCTTGTTATGTTCCGTGCTTACGCGACCCTTAGCAGAATTTTGCCCTTGGCCCGGCCTTGCTGACTCATATCCTGTGCCTCACGCGCTTGCTCCAGCCGAAACACTTCGCCCATCCGTGGCTTCACTTCGCCCCGTTCCACCAAGCCCGCTAGCTCCGACAGGTCCGCGGCACTTCGCTTCTGCCCCATGTTCACGCCGCGAATCCCCGCTCGCGCCGCCAGTTCCGCGTTCGCGGCGCCTACCGTCGAAACCATCACGCCGCCCTTCTTCACCAACGCGAAGGAGCGCGTCGCCGTCTCGCCGCCGATCAGGTCCAGCACCGCGTCCACCTGCCCTACGGTTTCAAACCGCTCCTGCTTGTAGTCCACAACTTGAACGTGACCTAACGAGCGCAGGTACACGATGTCTTCGCCCGAAGCCGTCCCGATCACCTGCGCGCCCCAGCGCTTGGCGATCTGGGTTGCAAACGAGCCTACGGCGCCCGCCGCGCCGTGGATCAGAATCCGGGTTCCCGGCTTTGGCTGCACATAATCGCGAATTGCCTGCAGGGCCGTCAGCCCCGACGTTGGCAGCGCCGCCGCCACCGCGAACTTCATTTTCTCCGGAATCGCCGCGATGTCCGTAAACGCCGCCGCCGTGAACTCCGCATATGTCCCTTCGCCGAACCCGAACACTCGCTCACCCGTCCGGAAACTACCCAAGTCACCGCCACCCGTCATGATTTCTCCGGCGAAATCCAGTCCGAGAGTGAGCGGAAAGCTTGCTGGGCGGATGTTCTTCATGTAGCCTTCGCGGATTTTCCAGTCGATCGGGTTCAAACTCGCGTAGCGCACTTTCGCGAGCACCTGGCTCGGGCCGATCTCCGGCAGCGGTGCTTCCTCGTATTTCAGTTGTTCGGAGCCGCCGTACTGTGCGATCCGAACCGCCTTTATCAGGCTCGGCGCCGCCGCGTGTTTTGTCGTCGCCATTTTCGTTTCTCCTTTCGCGGCGCTATGACATTCTCTGGTTTTCCGGGTTGGCCATTCGCCTTTCTTGACGGATGGACTCTCGCTCATTCAATGAAATTCGGGAAAGCTGGTCAGACTCCTCCTACATGTTGTTGTTTCGCGGATCGTCTTTCGCGCTGAGGTATTCAAGCCCAAGCGGCCCCATCGCGGTTACTTGCGTGACGTATTCGCCGGATTTCGCCCAGTGGAAATGGGGCGTGTTGCCAGGGAGAATGATCACGGTGCCGGACGGATAGGCTTCGAGCTTGCTCGCGTCGAATTCATCACCTAGTCCGATATAAAAGACGCCGGAAATTACGGTATAGACTCGATCTTCCGGGTGCTTGTGAGGCATCAGCTTCGCGCCGTGGGGCGCTTTGACCCTGATTGTGTACGGGCCGGGCTCCGAGGGCTGACCCACGACGACGGCCAGGCGGACGCCAGGTGGAAAAGCCGGGAACGGCTTCCAATCGACATTTTCGGACAAAATGGTTTTGAAAACCTCCTGCCCGAACTGGTGAGGCCGGACTTCGCTTTGCTGAGCACTCTTTACAGCCCTGGCTTCCTGAGACATACAAACCTCTTTCGTGAAGAAAATATAAAAGACTGCCGCAGACTATCGAAACATGGCCGCCATGATTGGCTTCTAACCCATTCCATCCTTAACGCCCCGGAGTTGGGAATCGCGTCGGGCGCCCGCCTAGCGCGCGATCTGGCCCAAGTAGTATCCCAGCCGATTTTCGACTTCCCCCGGCTTGTGAAAGCCGCGCGCCATCAGCGCTTTGATCCCATCCTGGGCTGTGGATCGCCCAAGCGAAGCGATGCACGCATCCCACCCGGCGCCGAGTTCGACGTCCGGCGGCAGGCTGGTGTTGACGAGGCGCTTGGTGTTGGCGATCGCCCACTTGTCGAACTTGGCGATCCGTTTCGCGAGCGACTCTACGAATGCGTCTAGCTCGGCATCGGGCAGGGCACGATTAACGTACCCGTAGGCCTCGGCCTGGTCACCCCTGATGTCATCCGAGCTCAAGAGCACCTCGAGCGCGCGGTTTCGGCCGATAAGTCCGGGCAGGCGGGCCATGGGGCCACCACCGGCGACCATCCCTACGCCAACCTCCCATTGCGAGATGATGGCCTTCTCGCGACTGGCGAAACTCATATCGCAGGCCAGCGTGATCTCGCTGCCGTTGCCAGTCGCCCGGCCACGGATGAGGGCGATAGAGGCGACCGGCAGGCGGGTCAAACGCACGAGAAAGTCCGGCCAAGGCGGCAAGCCTGTGGGACCCGCCGGCATTGCGGTCAGATCCTCCAGCTTTGCCGTGAAATCGGAGTGGTTCAGGAAGTAGGCGTCGACCGCGCTGTCGAAGACCACGACCCTGACCTTCTCGTCGGCCTCGAGAGCGCCGATGACTTCTTGGAACTCCCGGACCATTTCCGGGCCCATGACGTTGATCGGGGGGTTGTCGATCGTGACACGCCAATAGGCGGGCGACCGCCGGGCGACGCGAATCTGTGCTGGCTTAGTAAGAGCGCTTGCAGTTGTCATGGCATTCTCCTGTCTGTCTCGGAAACCGGTTGATTGTCCCCAACGCTTTCTCGAGATTTGGATCATTCCTTCCTTGCCGGCAGTTGGTTGATTACTGCCGCGCCTGCCTTGCTGACGATCTCGTCCTGGGAATCCGTGCCTCCCGAACAACCGATTGCGCCGATAATCATTCCCCGTTCGATCAGTGGGATGCCTCCTCGAGACGCAATGATTCCATCGAACGCAAGCAGGTAGTTGAGATGCATAAGATTGATACCGTCCTCGAACTGCTTCGTTTCGCGCCGGAAGGTTGCGGCTGCTCGAGCCTTGTGTTCGGCAATCTGAATGGAGGCAAGCATCGCGCCGTCCATTCGTTGGAAGGCCACGAGATTGCCGCCGGAGTCGACCACCGCTAAGTTCATCTTCCAATTCCGTTTCTTCGCCTCTGCCACCGCCGCGTGAATAACCGCCTCGGTCCGGTCTATCGATATCGGTGGGCCATATGGAGTGTCGAAAGGAATTTCGGCGGGCACAAAATCGAGAGGATTTGTTTCCGTGGGCTGCAGTGCACGGGTGGCACTAACGGCGCTTCCTGCTTTCTCATTTGACATACGTCCTCCTCCAATTGTCGTAGTACAAATCGCTCGACCGACAACCGGCCGCAACTCTCTGTGGCTGTCCCGCTCCACTCGCGTTGGATCTCCCCGGCCAAGGCGGCGAAATCACCTTGACCGATGTCATCGATAACAACGACGAAACGATGTGATCGTCAACTCAAGCAGAAGCGTGAGCGGCTCTCTCCCCGAGCAGCTTCATAAGCGCCTGAGCTGCCAAGGTCGATGACGCGGGGTTCTGGCCAGTAATGAGGCGGCCGTCAGTGACGGAAAAAGGCTGCCAGTTCGCAATCTTTTCGAATATGGCGCCGAGCCGCAGCAATTCATCTTCGACCAGGAATGGTACAACCTTCGTGAGTTGTACTTCCTCTTCCTCTCCGTTCGTGAAACCGGTGACGTGTTTTCCTTTCACCAGCGGAGCGCCCTGGTAAGTAACGTGGCGAAGCACCCCGGGCGAATGGCACACCAATGCGATTGGCTTGCCGGAATTGTAGAAGGCCTCCAGAAGAGCGATCGACGTAGGGTCCTCCGCGAGATCCCACATCGGGCCGTGCCCACCGGGATAGAAAACGGTGTCGAAGTCTTCCGCCTTCACGCCCGCGAGTTTGACCGTGTTGGCAAGAGCCTTTTGCGCCGCCGCGTCCTTCTTGAACCGAGCCATCGCCGGCGTTTGATTTTCAGGCAGATCGCTTTTCGGATCGAGCGGCGGCTGCCCGCCTTTCGGCGACGCGAGCGTCAGTTGTACACCGGCATCACTGAAAACAAAGTAAGGGGCTGCGAATTCTTCAAGCCAGAACCCGGTCTTGCGGCCGGTGTTGCCGAGTTGATCGTGCGATGTCAGAACCATCAGTATTTTCATATTGTTCTCCTGTATTCTTTGCGATGCGCATCCCGATTGAATCGGGCGACGCCAGTCATCAGAACAGATGCTCTGGAGAAGAACAATTGGACGAAGGTATCGTCGATACCTTTGTATCGGCTACTTCTAATGAGCGTTTGCCGTAAACGGCTGAGGACATCTTCCCAAGCAAATGCGGAAATCTCCGGTCGAATCCCCTTGAGAGTGGGGCGTTATGAAATGCCGAGTGCCCAGCAGTTTTCGACCGCGATTGCGGCTCGTCGCAAGCACTACCGGAGGCACGCAAGCGTGAGGGCGTACCAGCCGCGACTGTCTTTCCATGCTCCTTTGATCTCAAAACCGACCTCCCTGAAAAGCGCCCGAATGTCCTGGTCCGTGAACTTGTAACTATTTTCCGTGTGAATGGTTTCGCCTTGCATGAAATGAAGATTAATTTCCGCGTCCTCAATACTTACAACCTGCTTTTGAATGCACTCGAGGTGCATCTCGATCCTAGAATCCTCGGAATTCCAAAGCACGCGATGACGGAAACAAGCGTCGTCAAAGTTGGCCCCCAGCTCTCTATTAAGGCGATGCAATATGTTTAAATTGAACGCCGCAGTAATTCCATCGCTGTCGTCATATGCAGCGAGTAGCGTGGGTTCGTCTTTCACCATATCTGTACCCAGCAATAGCGCATCTCCGGCTTGCAATTGAGAACCCAAATTTCGCAGGATCATTCGCGCTTCTTCGGGCGAAAAGTTGCCGATGCTTGTGCCGATGTAGAGGGCGAGTGTCGTGCCGTCGAAAGGCTCGAGTTGTAACGGATGAGTTATATAGTTCCGGACGACAGGCTGTAATCGAACCTCCGGTAACTCGAATGCGATATTTTGGCACGCCGACACGAGAGCGTCGGAGGAGACATCGACCGGCATGTAAGAGACATCGTCCGAAACGCGCAAAGCAGCTTTAAGCAAAATGACGGTCTTTGCGGCTGTGCCAGCACCCAGCTCAACGACCCGCAGGGGCGACGTTCGCTCGCCGTGCGCTGCAGCAACGATCTCATCAGCGTATCCGGCCAAGATGGCTCTTTCTGTGCGAGCGGGGTAGTACTCGGGAAGAGTCGTGATGCGCTCAAAAAGACGCGAGCCCTCCGCATCGTAGAACATCCATGGTGAGAGCGAGCGTGGTCGTTCGATCAAGCCGCGCCGCACTTCGCGAGTCAGTGCCTGGCGTGCATCCTCTGTTGCGAGACGCTCAAGGTCAACTATCTGAAGGTAGGTTGCCATGTACACGAATCCTTTCAAGCAGCCAGGCGAATCCCGGCGAAATGCCATCTCGTTGCTGGCGGAAAGAAATTCCGGTACGTCGCTCGAATATGAGTCGCAGGAGTGACGCATGATCCCCCGCGCAGAATCACTTGGCCGGACATAAACTTGCCGTTGTACTCGCCGAGCGCACCAGGAAGAGGCTTGTATCCTGGATAACCGGTGTAGGCGCTGGCCGTCCATTCCCAGCAATCACCGAACAGTTGCTCAACACCCGCACCTCTCGCCGCTGCGGGATGGAGTCTTCCCGTATCAAGCAGGTTCCCCCGCGGCGGCCTTTGACTTGCGACAAATTCCCATTCCGCTTCAGTTGGAAGCCTGCAACCTCTCCAACGTGCAAACGCATCGGCCTCGAAGAAGCTTATGTGGCACACGGGCGTATCAAGCAGCGCGGAGAGCCCGTGCCAACCCCTCAGTGTGAACACGCGCCAGCCGGTCTTATCCTCAGCATCACGCCGCCAGTAAAGAGGGGCCCGCCAGGCGGCGCGCTTCACGTTGTCCCAGCCTTCGGAAAGCCAGAATTCGGGGCGCGTGTATGCGTCATCCAACATGAATTCCAGGTACTCTCGGCAAGTCACTTCGCGGTTTGCGATCTCAAAGGGCTCTAAATAGACCCTATGGCAAGGAGTTTCGTTATCGAAACAAAAATCGAGAGGATCCTCTATTCGATGTGGATAACCAATCTCAATCAGCCCCTCGTTAAAGCTATGCCACCCTAGTTTGGAGACAGGGGGCTCCTTCACTTCAGAGAGCGGGCCCGTGATATACGAGGGGTGCAGTGGATTGGAAAAGAATGCGTGCTTAATGTCCGTCAGGGCGAGTTCTTGATGTTGCTGCTCGTGATTCAGGCCCAATAGGGTGCGCCGCGTTGTTTCCGCATCAACACCACTCGCAAGAAATTTGTCCATCCCCTCGTCAACGTGTGTGCGGAAAGCGAGAACTTCATCGAGCGAAGGCCGCGAGAAGGCCGAGCGCAGGCTTTTCTCTGGAATCTCCTCGCCGAGTGAGTTGTAATAGCTGTTAAAAAGCCAACGAAACTCTTCGCGAAAAGGTTTGTAGTCTTTGAGGAAAGGACGCAGCACGAACGTCTCAAAAAACCATGTGGTATGGGCTTGGTGCCATTTTATGGGGCTGGCTTCTGGACACGACTGCACCATCTGATCTTCGTCTGATAAACTCGCGGCCAGAGCACTCGTCGCCGACCGCACGGCCTTGTATTTAAGTCGAATTGCTGTTTCCGGCATGTTGCTTCCAACTCTCCAGCGAGCAGCTTGTATACCCCTTTCTTGGCGTCGCACGGCCCTAGCACTGGTTTGAGCCATAGTGCGCTCCTGAGAGATTTTCATTCAGCGCATACCGGTTCGATTCGTATGTGCTGAACCCATAAAAACAGAGGCGTCAAATCGAGGCAATTGGACGATGGTATTGGCGATACGTTGGTATTAGCTCTTGAAGCGGTGAGCAATGATCGCCGGCGGTGCCACATAACATTGAATTGATCGCGGCACGGCCGAGGCTGCATCGTTATCGACCGGCGGGTCACGAGATCGATGCCCCATTACGAAAGGAAGATCGCGGGCGTGAATTCGGAGCGCGCTTTCGCGGAATCGAAGTCAGGAGTTGCCGTGCTCTTACCTTCTAGGCAAGCGGTCCCAGTTTGGCAAGGATGGTTGGCAGATATTCCGCGACCGTCGGATGAATGTGCATGGCGCGCTGGATGACCGTGTACGGCGCCTTCGCATACATCACGTCCAGCAGAACGTGAATTACTTCATCGCCTCCGACTCCAAGAATCGCAGCACCCAGAATTTGTTTCGTTTCTGCATCGACGAAGATTTTTATGAAACCTTGTGTCTCACTTTTTTCGTAGGCCCGGCTCACACGACTCATCGGATATTTCGCAGCGAGAACACGACGTCCGGATTTGCGTATCTCTGCTTCCGTCATGCCGCATCGCCCCAGCGGCGGATCGATATACAGCGCGTAGGCTTGGATCCGGTCGGAAACCCGGCGATGGCCGGCGTTAAAGAGATTGTCCGCAACAATCTCGTAGTCGTTATAGGAAGTATGCGTAAAGGCGCCGCGGCCGTTGCAGTCCCCAAGTGCCCAGATGCCGGGCACGTTCGTTTGCAGTTGATCATCAACGATTATATAGCCGCGATGGTCGGAAGCAACCCCAGTTCGGTCCAGCCCCAGGTCGTTCGTGTTGGGAGTACGTCCCACGGCCAGAAGAACGTGAGTGCCTACTACTTCTGGAGGACCTTCTTCGCATGTGATGCCGACTGCCACACCACCATCGCGTTTCACGAGCGAGATACATTTCGCATTCAGCCGGATTTGTATTCCCTCAGCCTCCAGGATTTCGCGCACAGATTGGGAAACGTCTTCGTCCTCCCGTCCAATCAGGCGTGGTCCCATTTCCACAATCGTAACTTCGCTCCCGAAGCGGCGATAAATCTGGGCGAACTCCAGCCCAACATAACTTCCGCCGACAATGATGAATTGCTCGGGCAAGTAATTAATGTCCATCATCGATGAGTTGGTGAGAAATGGGACGTCGTGAATCCCCGGAATGTCGGGAATAGAGGCTCGCCCGCCAACATTGATATAGATCTTGTCGGCTTGCAGAACTTCATTGTTGACCACGACAGTGTTCGACGACTGAAAGCGGGCATGGCCCCGAATGACCGTACAATTTGGCGTTCCTCGGAGCCATTCCTCCACTCCTTTGTTTGACCTCGCGGACGCTACATCCTTGCGGGCTTTGACTCGGTTCATGTCGACGCGCATATCACCGATCGAGAAACCATATTCCGGGCCTCGGCGAGCAACATGGACGGCATAGGCGCTTGCCACAAGCGTCTTTGTCGGGATGCATCCCGTATTCACGCATGTGCCGCCAAATTTATGGCGTTCGATAATAGCGACGGTTTTGCCGGCACCCGCGAACCGCGCTGCCAGGGGCGGGCCTGCCTGGCCCGTCCCGATAATGATTGCGTCGAAGTGCTTCATGGGCGGTCAGTGTGCCCCTTCCATGTGGAGCTTGCATGCGCTTCCGTCGATTACGGCCACAGTTTGCCCTGGGAGTCCCTGGTTCCGCTCGATGTAAGAGACAGTGATTGCAGCGTTCATAAATGCTCCGAGCAGCCTGACCTTGATTAGGCCGGAATCACGACGACGAATCTATTGGACGACCGTATCGGACACCACCAAAGCGTGTATTGGACATATGGGCAAAGAGTGCGATGTACTTTATTCCACGGGGCGCAATACAAAGTCCTTCCGGTTATGCTTTCGCAGGAGGATCCATCCGGAGCTTGGCAGCCATTTTGACCAGACCCGCCAGAGAATCGGCTTTCATTTTCTGCATCACCTTTCCGCGGTGCGCCTTCACTGTAATCTCGCTGATCCCTAGCTCTCCACCAACCTGTTTGTTCAAAAGCCCGGCAACAACCAGTTTCATGACCTGTTGTTCGCGAGGCGTGAGGGATGCATAACGTTCTCTTAAGCCCTGCAACTCCGCCGCTAGGGCAAGAGAACTTCGGCTCCGTTCGAGCGCGTGGCGGACCGCCTCCAGCAACGCGTCATCCGCGAATGGCTTTGTAAGGAATTCGACCGCGCCCGCTTTCATTGCCTGAACTGTTTTCGGCACATCGCCGTATCCGGTAATAAAAATGATTGGCATTTCAGGCCGTTCCGCGATGACACGCTTCTGCAGCTCCAGACCGTTTAGTCCTGGGAGGGAAATATCCAGCACGAGGCAGTGCGGGACAAAAGCTGGGGGATAGTCGAGGAACGCTTGCGCCGATGCGAACAGCTCTGGGTGCCAGCCGGCCGCGTGAATAAGTAGCTCCAGCGATTCTCGAATCGAAATGTCATCGTCAACGACGAATACGATGGACTTCGTGGGCGGTATGGTTGAGCGTCCCATTTCATACTCGATAGCTTCGGCTCGCGCCATAGTATACCTCCAAGAACGCGTGACTGATCGTCAGTTTCATCCCAATGCTTTGCTCAGGGCCTTCTGCAGCGCGATGTCGCTGAATGGCTTGAAAAGGATGTCCACGGCTCCCTGTTCGAGGGCCCGCTTACGGAAGGACTCATCCTTTTGAGCCGTAATGAAGATGATCGGAATCATGTAACCGCGACTCTTGAGCTCTTTTTGCAAATCAAGACCACTCATACCTGGCATGGCGATATCGAGTACCAAGCACATGGTTCGGTCAACAATATCGGATACAAGAAATTCATTGGCAGAAGAGAAAGCGAGGACCGCAAAACCGAATTCCTTCAACAAATCAGGGAGCGACTCGCGAACGGATTCGTCGTCATCAACGACTACCACAAGAGGCTGTCTGGTGGTTTCTTGCTTCCGACCGACCTGCATAACGCTAGAATGTGGGTGAATACAGGAGGTGTCTATTAGACTTAAGTATTGGTACTAGACGGAATAGAAAACAAAAACGTTGCGCCGGGGCCCTCGTTCCGGATTGCCCAAATGCGGCCCTGATGCCGCTCGACTATGGATCGGCTGACGGAAAGCCCGATTCCCATGCCTTCGGCCTTCGTCGTATAGAAAGCCTCGAATAGCTTCTTCTCAATTTCGGAGTCTATACCTACCCCCGAATCTTTGACGCTCAGGCGCGCTCCACCGCAATCGTCGCATTCTGTCTTGATCAGCAATTCCTTCGGACGATCATCCACCGTACTCATGGCATCCGAGCCGTTCCGCAGCAGATTCAGTATGACCTCCTGAATCTGAATTCGATCCCCCAAGACGGATGGCAAATCAACGGCAAGGTCCGAATGCAGAATGACCCTATTTCGCTGTAGCTCACTCACGGATAGCGCAATCACTTCCTTGACTGCCTCATTCAAGTCGAACATTTCGAATATGGCGTTCTTTTCGCTGAATAGTGCGCGCAGCCGTGCGATCACTTGAGACGCACGATTGCCGTCGCGAATCGTCCGTCTCGTAGTTTCGCGCGCACCTTCTAGATTCGGAGGATTGGCATCCAGCATGCGAAGGCACGTACTTGCATTGGTGACGATGCCGGACAGCGGCTGATTAACCTCATGCGCAATCGATGCCGTCAACATGCTTAGTGTAGTAATCCGCGCCATACGAGCAAGCTCCGATCGCGTCTCGTTGAGAGCCTCCTCAGCTAGCCGGCGCTCCGTGACATCATCGGAAAGAGCCATTAGAAATTTCGGCACTCGCTCTGTGCCCGGCACGACGGAAACGCTGTTACGCACCCATACCGCATTGCCATTTTTCCCACGGTACTGCTTCTCGATCTGAAATTGGCGGCGCTTTCCTTCCAAAAGCTCCTTGACCAGCCCCCAGTTGAAATTGCGGTCCTCATCAACAGTAATGTCGAGAAAACTAAGTTGTTTGAGTTCCTCTTCCGTGTACCCCAGCATCTTCTGGTACACGGGATTCGCTGCGATAAATCGACCGCTCAGGTCGGTCAAAGCAACGCCGATTGCTGAATTCTCAAACACTGAGCGCCAGCGCTCCTCGCTTTGGACAATTTGCGCGTGGGCTTTACTTAACTCGTCATTGATGGCGGCAAGCTCAGCGGTTCGTTGCGCGACCCGCTGATCGAGTTCCCTGGCGACTCGCCTTTGTGTACTCAGTAGGCTCGATTCCTGCAGCCCGATGGCGGCCTGGTTCGCCGCTATGTTCAAAACAAGTCTCTCGGTTTGTTGGGGGAAGTCGGTTCTCTCACAACCTGCCACGATGACGCCAATTTCTGCGTGCAGCCCCAGATGCAAAGGTACTAGCGTAGTCGCGCGCTTTCCGAAAAGATTCTTTACCACTACCGGCAGTTTTTCAGGATCATTTTCCAGCCATGGTTGGAGTTTCTCGCCGATCTCTTCCGGTCGAGGCTTCGGCTCCCAACTTGAACCAACTCGCACCATTTCGGTAAATGCTGTGCCGGTTGAATCTCTTAGCCGCGCGTAGACGAAATCGAGGCTCAACATGCTCACCAGAGCATCGATTGAATTGCCGACAATCTGTGAGGGCGCGCCGCCAGTCCACGTGGCAGGCAGGGCAAGCACGCTCACGAGATCGTTGATGCAGCGCCGAAGGTGTTTAATTTCCTCAGCGTGACTCCCGGGTCCGACTTCCATGTTAGCTTCCTGCTGAGGCTGATGTGTTCCGCCCAGTTCGTCGTTCGCGGAACTCTCGAAGGAATTCGCTTGGAGGTACGAAGAATGGATTTCGATGGAGGATGCCGCCGATGATGATCATCGGGTGCGTGCGCATGATGTCGATAACGGTGTCCCCACCAAATTTCCCAAGATGGTAGGTACAAATCACTGCGTCGTCGTGATGCTCCCACACTTGGTTTACTCGCGATTCGAATTCAATCAGATCGTTTACGTAGGATTTCCCTTTCGCCGCCCAATCCATTCGACAAACGATACGGCTCAGCGAAAACCCTCCAGGAGCATTGCCACTGGCGATTTGCTCGAATGCGTGTAGCATTCGATCCTTGTCAAATTGGCCATCGCGGAGGTAAGTGTCGGTATTGGTTCGAAGTTCCAATTGGCCACGGCGTTCTGCCGCAACCGGATCGATCCCTGCGGCAACCAGCCGCTGCACGTGCTCGCTCCGTTGATCAGGGTTGACGACGTGAACTGCCTTGTGGCCGCATTCGAATCCATCCTTAATAAAGGGAAGAAGCACGCGATATTCTTCGTCGTCGCTGTTAAAGAATGCGCACACATGGCGGGTTTCTGCGAGTTGGGAGCCTGCGAAGGAGATGGGGGCCGCGGTACCCATGAAGCTTCCTCACCAAGAGATTCCACCGAACAGTAAAACTCAACTCTATCGCGGTATGTGGAATAGTTCAACCGCTATGAAAAAAGTCGCCCAAATCAGCTTTCTGAAGAACCTAGTCCATATGACCATCCGGAGTTTTGACAGAACACCGCTGAGCACCACCATCGCTCGAACGCGGGAACCGATACCTTGCCGGAATGTCAACCAGACTAATATCTTCGCGCGATGTGACCAATCTTTACATGCGCCGCAAGAGAATTGCACTCGATCGTCGTCCCAAACGAAAACGGCTTTGATCTTGCATGGCGGGTTCCTGACCGTCTTCATAAAAGTCGTCGGGAGCGGAACGAGAAGTATCGGCCGTCAGATGCCAAATTGCAGTTCCCTTCGCGGCGGGAAGAGGGAAGGTAACTGGTTCCTCGCCGGCGTTGAATACGAGGAACAGGTCGGGCTCCGGTACCCGAAAATCAAACATGCAAAAGCGCTCTGTGAAGGATTGGACCACTCAGGGACTCCGCCATGCGGTCCAACCCACGTTACTTCGGCATCGGTGAAGAACGCTTCTTTTCGCAGCACAGAATGAGCTCGGCGGAACGCGATCATTCCTCGGACGAACCGATGGATCTCTCTGTGGCTTTCCACGAAGCTCCAGTCAAACCAACTTACATTGTTGTCCTGGCAATAAGCGTTATTGTTGCCATCCTGTGTCGGCGAAATTCGTCTCCTCCAAGCAACATCGTAATCCCGCGAGACACAAAAAGGGTCAAAAGATAATTTTTGATCAGCCGTTTACGTATGTCTTCAACGGCTGGATCGCTAGTTGGTCCCTCGACACCACAATTCTCGCTATAGCTCGCGTCAGGGCCGTCATGGTTATTTTCGCCGTTTGCTTCGTTGTGCTTGTGTTCGTAGCTGACCAAATCATTCAAAGTGAAACCGTCGTGACACGTAACGAAGTTAACGCTGCTTTCCCGGGCCTTTTCCGGACCGTTGATAAAGATCGGAACTTCCACAAATGCGGGTAGCGAACGGGCCCATTACGCCCAGTTGGCCCCACCAGAAGCGGCGCACGTCATCTCGAAAACGGCCATTCCATTCCGCCCAGCGCCGTTCGGAAAAGCTTCCCACCTGATACGCGCCACCAGCGTCCCGGCTCCGCAATAATCTTTACGTCGCGGAGGATAGGGTCCTCTGCAATGCGTTCTAACAGCGGAGCGTTTTGTAGCATATTTCCGTGTTCGTCCCGGCCCAGCACCGAAGCCAAATCGAAGCGAAAGCCGTCCACAACCATGTACATCACCCAGTGACGAAGAACCTGCATAAGAAAATCCCGAACGACGGGTGGTTCGCGTTCATGTGTTGCCAACACCGGCAAAATCTTTGTAGTAACGGCGGTCATTCTCTCGAAGCATGTAAAAGATTGAATTGTCGATCCCGCGCAGGCAGATCGTTGGACCTAATTCGTTTCCCTCCGCCGTGTGGTTCAAAACGATGTCCAGAATTACTTCGATGTCCGCGCGGTGAAGCGCCTTCACCATTTCCCGAAATTCCAGGGTTTGCCCCCCGCGTGATCCTTGGCTGCAATAGGATACTTTGGGTGCGAAAAACACGACGGGATCGTAGCCCCAATAGTTCTTGAGGGGTTCGCCGTTCAGGGGATTTACCCGAACGAGTTCGCTTTCGTTGAATTCGTGGATGGGCATCAATTCAATCGCACTGATTCCTAAGTCGCGGAAGTAAGGAATTTTTTCGACCAACCCGCGATATGTTCCGGGGTAGGTGACACCGGAACTCGGATGAATTGTGCAGCCACGCAGGTGCATCTCATAAATAATGGTATTGGACGCCGAATGCCGTGGTGGAATGTCTCCCTCCCAATCGAATTGATCGTGCAAGAACACGCATTTTGGCATTGCGCCAGCGTCATCCACATTAGAAAAGGAAATATCGGGAGGGCTAGAAGAGGGATCGTATCCTCGGGCGGCCAAGAAGTCCCATGGGCCTCTACCGCCACTAATCGCTGCAGCAAATGGGTCGAGAAGGAGTTTATGAAGATTAAAGCGATGGCCCTCCTTGGGCTGGTACGGACCGTCTACCCGATAGGCGTAGAGTTGGCCTGTCTGAACGCCTTTAACCCAAGCGTGCCACACGTCGCCTGTACGATGGCGCGGTGGATCGAACTCGATGATTCTTGATGGCACACCGTCAGATGGGTTGGTATAGAACTCGAGTCGTACAATACTTGCATGCCTGCTGAAGATGGCGAAGTTCACGCCGTCGCCAACCGGGTGAGCACCCCACGGAGCGGGGCTCCCTGACCGGACCTCTCCAGCCTCCAGGTTCGTGCCAGCGGATTCGATCAAAGTATCGCCAACAATGGCCGACTTAATCATAAATTTCTCCACTCCCAAAGCAGACCGCTGCTAATGGCTAACCCCTTAACTGATAACACCATGATGTCCTCCTTCGGCGGCTTGTTTCACGACGGAGTAATGTTTGTGTTTTTGCCAGAAATTCGTAATCAGCCCGCCATTCTCCGGATCGAGAAGCTTGTAGGCCTCGAGTTTGACTCGATCGCTGAAGACAAACCAAACAAGCGCGTAACCCCAGACGAAAAGTGCCCAGTGCCATCCGATTGGCGTCATAAATATGCCGTACACTGCGATCAGAGTTGCTAGGGCTTGTGTGCACAGAACTGCCCAGAAAAGGATCGCCGCTGGTCGGATTCTCCAGAACGGTCCTCGCGTCCGGGTGGCAAAGATGGTTAAATGACCTGCGACAGAGAGCTTCAGGTACATCACGCTTTGAATCACGTCTCGCCCCAGATGAAACACACGTTCGCCTAGATAGAAAAGTCCGAATGAAGCGAAAACCCCTGTAATACCGAGAGTACTTGCGATACCGAGTACGAGGGGCATGTTCCAGGACTCAGGGCGATTTGAATAGCGAACGCGGTCGTATGCAATGGACAGAATTGCCCCGTCATTAAAAATCGCGAGGAGTACGAGCATTACGGCCGTTACTGGATAAAAGTTGAAGACTAAGATCGAAAGTGTCATGAACAGCAAGACACGGATCGTTTCGGCTATCCGATAGATCGCGTAGCTATTCATGCGCTGAAACATTTTTCGGCTTTCCTTGATAGAGTCGACGATGATGGACAGTCCGGGGTTCAATAGCGCGATATCCGCTGCGGCGCGGGCGGCGTCGGTGGCTCCAGAAACAGCGATTCCCGCATCCGCTTGCTTAAGGGCAGGAGCGTCGTTCACTCCGTCACCCGTCATACCCACGATGTGTTTTTGGCCTTGCAATGCTTGAACAATGTGGAACTTGTGTTCCGGAAACACTTGAGCAAATCCATCGGCCTGTTCGATCGCCTTGGTTAGTTGCCCTGCCTCATAATGCTTTGAATCAGCGAGAACGGATGCGTCAACGATGTCTTGCCCCAATCCCAGTTGCCGAGCCATTTCCTTTGCGATGGCGATCTGGTCCCCAGTCACCATTTTCACTTTTACGCCCATCTGCGAAGCCGTCGTGATCGTCGCCTTCGAATCTTCTCGCGGCGGGTCGAAGAGCGGAAGGACACCAAGGAATTGCCATTGTCCGCTCTCATTCGTGCGAGCGACGCCTAGAGAACGGAAGCCGCGAGCAGCAAACTCTTTCACCGCATGTTCGACCTCACTTTGAACCTGCTTTGCATTGGCGGCCAGGGCAAGGATCACTTGCACCGCACCTTTTGCGACTCGAAACTGACCTTTTTCTGGGGCCGTCACAATGGCTTCGGTTCGTTTGTGCACTGGATCGAAGGGCTGGAAGTGAACGACGTGGTATTTGGCCAGTTCTTTCGGATCTTTCAAACTGCCAGTACAGCGAGGTCGATTGGGTCCTGGCTTTCGGCGCGGGAGGCGAGGGCGGCGGCGGTGATGATCTCCGGAAGGGTCACACCACTCACACAGAAAGGGTCGCCCAGAGTTAGTTTGTTTTGAGTAAGCGTCCCTGTCTTATCGGAGCAAAGAACATCGATCCCCGCGAGCTCCTCCATCGCTGCGAGATGCCTAACGATCGCTTTTTTCTCGGCTAGTTTTCGCGCGCCGACCGCCATCGTCACAGAAAGGACGGCCGGCATGGCCACGGGTACTGCGGCGACTGTCAAAACCAGTGCAAACTGTAGCGTTGTGAGCATCTTGTCGCCACGGAACAAGGCTACCATGAGAATCAAAACGACTAGAGCCATCGCGATGATGATAAGAAAGTCGCCGATCTTCAATACGGCCCGCTGAAAATGACTAACGGTATGGGCAGTTTCAACAAGATGAGCCGTTTTCCCGAAGTACGTGTTCTGCCCGGTGCCATAGACAAGGGCGCTAGCTTCACCCTGTCTGACAATCGAGCCTGAATAGACCGCGTCCCCGGACTTACGCTCGACCGGCAGGGATTCTCCTGTCAAAGCGGATTGATCCACCTCGATCGCATCACCTTCCAGGAACCGTGCGTCTGCCGGAACAATTTCACCGATGCTAATCCGCATCAGATCCCAGGTACTAGCTCGCGCGCTGGAATTGTCGTCCACACTCCGTCGCGATTGACACGGGCATGCACTGCGAGCTTGGCCTTGAGCGCCCGATCGCATTCCCCGCTTGATATTCTTCCCAAAATCCCACCCCGGCATTCATAAGCAGGAGTGCGAGAATGATGACGAAATCTTCCCAGTGGCGCACCACAGCAGAGAGAATCGCGGCGACTTCGATCATCCAGGGAATTGGCCCCCAGAAGTAGGAGAGGAATTTCAAGAGAGGATTGGTCTTTTCCTCGGGGAGCTCGTTGTAGCCATATTTCACAAGCCGAGCCTTCGCTTCGGAGCCACTGAGTCCGCCTGCGGACACCCCTAATTGAGATTCCACGGATTGGATTGGAGCCTTTGCTAAATCCGCTAAATTCTCTGGCTCTTTTCCATCTGATTGTATTTGAGATCTTTGCGACTTGGCCATTTGGCTCTCCCTCGGGAAGGATCCAGACGAGATCTCGGCGAAGGCGTTAGGGATTGGTGCAATGCTGGATCGTGGCATCAAGCAGCGATAGCGCTTCACTGATTCGATTGAAGACGAGCGATTTCAACCGAGCACGCAGCGTAGCGGCTTACTGCCTCTGACACGCTTCCCATTAAAAATCTCTTTATACCTTTTCGTCCATGCGAGCCGACAACAATTAAATCGGGCTCCCACCGGTCGGCGCAATCGAGGATGACCTCTCGTGCATCTCCCTCCTCGACGATAGTTTGAGTGACCTTGAATCCAACCTGAAGCTTCTCAGCGGTCTTCAGGAGTTTCTCTTTGCTTGGTCCCGCAGCTCGTCACGTGCGCGGACAAAATCAGGATATTCCTCCTCGGGGTATCCATTGCTGGCCATTTTCTCCGCCTCAGCGAGGGGAAACGGGTTGAGAACGCTCAATGAATTGACCTCGGTGCCTTTCGGGTTGATTTGTGTGATCACTGCGTCCGCCGCTGCCTCCGAAAAGTTCGAATCATCCATGGCAAGAAGTATCCGCAAGCCTTGCGGCATTAGCTGACCCTTTGGACTCGCACGATCTCGACTGAACAAGGGGCGCGGTGCGCCACGGCATCTGAGACGCTTCCATCAAGGACCCTTTCGGCTCGGTCCGTCCGTGGGAGCCCAAGACGATCAAATCAGCGCGCCACTCTTTGGCGACTTCGATGATCTTTGATCTGGGATCTCCCCAAACGACGACCGTTGTTGCCTTGAGACCTTCCGCGCGCAGCAGTTCACCTGTTGTTTCAACGAGAGCTTCAGCGGACCGTCGTTGCGCTGGCGCGTTCATCACTTCTGCATCCAGCGCATTCATTTCGGGTAATAGTTCTTTCCTGGGGTCCACTACGTGTATCGCTCGAACTTCCGTGCCGTCTCGCTTCACGTGTGCGATTACGGCTTGCGTCGCCGCAGCTGAGAACCTGGAACCATCAGTGGCAAGTAATAGTTTCATTAGCTTATTGAGGCACGCCAAACCGGCCATTCGCAATACGCTATAAGCAGTTTGCACTTACGCGTGCAGGCTCCGAAGGACTCCGAGATAGTGGACCAGATCGTCGCGAGACAAGACTCCGATGATTTTGCCGCCGTCTCCAATCGGTGTCTGATTGATGCCATCTCTCCCCATGCTTTCAACGGTTGTCCAGGCTTCTGCATTCGCTGGAGTCAAAACAAGTTTTTCGGAGGGGATCATTACGTCTGCAATCCTTGTCGAGGCCCAGGAGGAACGAGGGACTTGTAATTTCCGAAAGGGTTACCAAGCCAATGGTTTGGTCCCCCCGCGTGACAACGAAGCAGCGATGGCCGCTTCCGAGGATGTACGTATCGACGAGCTCTTGTAACTTCAGGTCACCAGGGACGCGGGCACAATCTCTGCTCATAGTCTCGGAAACACTATGGCCGGCTAGCAAATCCTTCAGAACCTGCTGTTGGAGTTGGCTTCCTGCCGCGCTTTCAATGAACCATCCAATAAACGCAGTCCACAGCCCATTGAGCAGGTCTCCAGCCAGTACTAGCCAAACGCCAATAAAAATCAGCGAGAAACCAAAAAAACGGCCAGTGAGAGTCGCCACCGACGTCGCACGCCGATAGTTGCCGCTGATTCCCCAAACGATGGCTCGAAACACTCGGCCTCCGTCTAACGGGAGGCCGGGAATGAGGTCGAACACACCTAGTACGAGGTTCAGCAACGCCATGTATTTTGCGAGAGCGAATAAAGCAGGAGCGCCCACCAGGATTAGCCGTGACTCCCAACAAATTGCGGCCAGAACGAAACTCACGGCAGGACCGGCGGCGGCCATCCAGAATTCTTTATTCGCGTTCGCAGGCTCTGTCGTGATTTGAGAAACCCCGCCAAAGATAAACAGCGTGATCCGCGGTACAGGTATTCCGAAGCGCTTCGCAATGACGGAATGTCCAAGCTCGTGGAGTAAGACGCTCACGAAGAGCAAGATCGCCGTCACGGCTCCCATGAACCAATACCCTGCCGGGCTCCAGTTCTTAAATTCCGCCGGATAGTAGCTAACGGCCAGTATCCACGTAAGCAACCCGAATATAAGAAACCAAGAGTAATCGAGGTCTATGGCGATTCCAAAAATCCGGCCCATAGGGATCGTGTGGCGAAACATAGCTCACCTCCAATCGCGCATATGTATTAGGTATATTGAATCACCATCCGCACCAAACATGTCGACGTCGATCACGGCTCGGTGGGATGTGGCACGTCGACGAGTGACAGTTTCTGTCTTGTTTCATCGGGACTGCCACCAACTGAAACAGGTGAAGCCAACACGCAGCTAGGACCCCTTCGAGAAAAGCTCACCCTCCGCCTGAAGCCAATCCTGAACTTCATCTCCGGGAGCGCCTGCCCGAGCGACAAAGATTCCATATGCGCGTATGCGGATGTCGTCGATTGTCGGTTCTTTCTGCGGAATTTTCTTGTTTGTTTCCTTTGCCACCTTCGCACCATTTGCCCGGCTCATCTGTAACCTCCCTCAACGAACTGCAAGATTTTATCTAGATGTGGTCTTTCTTCCGTACATTCCATCGCGTTTCCCAGTTCTGTCGATGCCTCTGGTGCAGGACGTTGCATGACGATCCCTCGAACCAGAGCGGACAGTTGCGATTAAGCCATCGGCAGGTGCGACGAAACAATCAGACAATGGTATCGGCAATACCTTGGTATCAATCAGCCTGCGAGCGGAGTCTGCACCGGCGTCGCATGGAGTAGAGTGAAGTTTTGCCGAGCTAGCTTCGGGTATGGCGATTGTCAGCAATCTCGGCGCGGAACCGAGACCAAAGTATCATGGACATTTGCGCGAAACTTGCCCATCCTCGTGTCCAGAAGTGCGACGCAGAAAGGACTCTCAAGAGAATGGCCTCAGCCGTTTTGTCATGGTCGAGAGGAACAACTGCACGGACAAGCCGAAAATGATAATCCTGGTGTGCTTCGCGCAAAACAGGACTTACGCTCGATTATTAAAGGAGAAATCCGATGGCTAATCCCAAATCAAACGAAAACGAAATTTCCCGTGACCGTCTCGCAGAACTCTTGAATGAAGACCTGGCTCGCGAGTATCAAGCGATTATTGCCTACGTTGTCTATTCCCAGGTCCTGAAAGGCGCGCAATACATGGACATCGCCGGACAACTCGAAATCCATGCCAAACAGGAACTCGATCATGCCTTGATTCTCTCCCGGCAGATCGATTATCTCGGTAAAATGCCAGTGGTCACTCCTAAGCCAGTGCGTACGTCGAAGGATCCAAAGGACATGCTTCGGTACGATCTCGACAATGAGAATGAAACAATTCGTAATTACCGCGATCGGATCCCGCAATGCGAGGCGCTCGGAGAGTACGCCATGGCCGAGCAGATTCGCCAGATCCTGATGCAAGAACAGGACCATCAAATTGACTTAGCGACCGCCCTCGGCGAAGAAGTCCCAGATGTTGGCGGTGGTCCCAGGAGACGTAACGCACGCACGGACCGCTGAGGCTGGCTGGCACGAGTCCGCGTATCCCAATTCGGCTCTGCTTAAGAGAGGAAGTCCCAGCTCTCGCTCGCTGCATTTTCAAGCGCGTATAAGTTTATGCCATTTAAAATAAATGCCTTCATAGATTAGGGCCCCAATCGAACGCTTGCTTGGCATGCGGAGGGCCCAGAAATGAAGAGCATTGAAATGCAAACTGCGATGAGAGCGTCCCGATTGAAAGTCTTCCCGATGGCGAGATGACCCGGACCCGAAGACAAAGGCTTGCTTGATGGATGTCTCGATCGCTGCGGTGCTCCGCGCATGGATCCGCTTGGGGACTTCTAGAGCGGCGAGCCTGAACTCATTCGACCGAATCTCGTGCAGTGCTTTCGCCAGAATGGTAAGTGTCGTAAAAGCACGGTTCAGCCGAAACGTATAAGCGGCTTTTCGATAGCCCTCAGTTATCGCTGTGCGATTAGTGAAATTGGCTAAGACTCGCGCGGTTTGTGTGCGCTGGCGAAGTTCAATATAACGTTTGCGATGGTTGTGGGTAATTGTGGATTTTTCGCCACACGTCTGCGCCCACAGGGTCTTCGTCGGATTGCCTTGTTAGCACCGCACCTTGACCGGCTGCGAATCCTTCGGCCACAACACCGCACCAATGAGCGCCGGGACGATACGGCCAACTGTTTCTCCGCGGCGCGCAGAAGCGTACATCACGTTCTTCAGGCACGTCTGAAGATATTCGAGATTAGAAACGGTGAGCGACAACGTGGTATTTCCTATTCTGCGAGTCTTGTCATGCCGAAAAAGAACCTCCGAGTGCAAACCGATTTCTGGACTCAGGTTTTAAGCGTCGCTGAACAGTTGTTTGTGCGAAGTGCCCTTGACCATGGAAGCCGGTCCGGTCGGTTCGGTGAAATCGGGGGTCCATCGCCAGTTTCTGATCTCAGGCATATCCTGGAGATTCTCCCGGATGTAGGTATGGTGATCGAACAGCTTGCGATTGAACATGTCAATTACGTCGGAAACCCGCGAACGAAGCCGGGCAATATTTTTTAGCGCGTCCATGGCGAGATGGAAACGGCTCATCTTGTTGAGCACGACCATGTCAAACGGAGTCGTGGTCGTCCCTCGGTCCCTGAATCCACGCACATGAAAGCGGCGCTCGTTGGACCTTCCATGGACCATGGGATGAATCACCCAAGGATAACCGTGGAATGCGAAGATCACGGGCGCGGCTTCGGTGAACAACGCTTCGAACGAAATGTCGTCCATTCCGTGAGGATGATCGTGGGGTGACATCAAAATGCTGAGGTCCACGACGTTCACCACCCTCACCTTAATTTCCGGCACATATTTTTGCAGCAGCCACGAGCACGCACACGTCTCGAGCGTGGGCACATCACCCGCACATGCCAATACGACATCTGGGTTTTGACCGCTATCGTTGCTTGCGAACTTCCATACCGACGCCCCTTGCGAACAGTGTTCTCTGGCGCCCTTCATATCCAGCCACTGAAGTTCGGGTTGTTTTCCGCAGGTAACGACGTTGACGTAGTCTCGGCTGCGAAGGCAATGATCGAATACGCTCAGCAGACAATTGCTGTCCGGCGGGTAATAAACGCGAATAACTTCGCTCCGACGCGCGAGAGCATTATCGACGAACCCAGGGGCCTGGTGGCTGAACCCGTTATGGTCGTTGCGCCACGCGTGGCTCGTTAGGAAGATGTTTAAGGACGCAATGGGCTTTCGCCATGGATATTTCTTCGATTCTTCAAGCCACTTCGCGTGCTGAGTAAGCATGGAGTCTACAACTTGCGCGAACGCCTCATAAGAAGCCCACACGCCGTGACGACCGGTGAGCAGGTAGCCTTCCAGCCATCCTTGGCAGCAGTGCTCGCTGAGGACTTCCATCACCCTGCCGTCGGCACCGATCTTGTCGTCGATCGAAACGGTTTCCTCCACGCTACAGCGCGTTGTGGCTTCAAGGACGGCATTCAGGCGATTGGAGTTGGTCTCATCGGGACAAAAAAATCGGAAGTTTGCAGGATTGAGCTTGATCACGTCGCGAAGGAACTCCCCTAGCTTGCGCGGCGCTTCAGCGACGGCCTGCCCCGATTCCGGGACTTCAACCGCGTAGTCCGTATAGTCGGGGAGGTCAAGCGCGTCGAGTACACGCCCGCCGTTCACGCTTGGATTCGCTCCCATGCGGCTGTCGCCCAGAGGCGCCAATTCCTGAAGTTCAGAAATCAACTTTCCGGCAGCGTCAAAGAGAGTTTCAGGCTTGTAGCTTCGAAGCCAGGCCTCAAGCAGCCGGAGGTGATCAGGGTTTTCGCGAACATTCGCAAGCGGAACTTGATGGGCCCGAAAGGTGCCCTCGATCGGAGCCCCTTCAACTTGTTTCGGGCCCGTCCATCCTTTGGGTGTTCGGAGGACAATCAGCGGCCATGTGGGACGCCCTTTGAAACCGTTCTTGCGCGCCTCAGTCTGGATCGAACGTATCTCCTCGAAACATTTGTCCAATACGGCAGAAAAGAGTTGGTGCAATACTGCTGGGTCGTCGCCCTCTACAAAATAAGGTTTGTACCCGTGCCCACGATATAGGGAAGTGAGGTTATCATCGGTGGTACGAGCTAGGACCGTAGGCCCCGATATCTTGTATCCGTTCAGATGTAAAATAGGCAGCACGGCACCATCACGTACTGGATTTAGGAACTTCACTCCCTTCCAACTACCTGCCAGAGGCCCTGTTTCAGCTTCGCCATCTCCGATGACGCATGCAACGACCAGATCGGGATTGTCAAACGCAGCGCCAAACGCGTGCAGAAGCGAGTAACCCAGTTCGCCGCCTTCGTGGATTGAGTTCGGGACATGAGGACCGCAATGACTGGGAACACCGCCTGGAGTCGAAAATTGGCGAATAAGCAGTCGCATGCCATTTATGTCCTGTGTCACGTCGTGATGGACTTCTGAATAAGTTCCCTCTAAGTACGAGTGTGCGTTTAATGAGGGCCCACCGTGTCCGGGACCTGCAATGTAGATCACACTTGCATCACGTTCCTTGATCAGCCGGTTCAAGTGCGTATAAATGAAGTTCTGCCCAGCCGATGTGCCCCAGTGGCCCAGCAACCTTGGCTTGATGTCCTCCGCTGTGAGAGTACGTTTTAGAAGCGGATTGTCGGAGAGATAAATCTGTCCCACCGTCAGGAAATTTGCCGCCATCCAATAGCGGTTCATTCGATCAAGCAAGTCAGGAGATAAGGGGCCCTTTGGAAGCTGCTGAGCCGTGTGCGGTCGTCCGTTTTTCTTGACTGCTGTGGACAGAGCGGCATCAAATTCGAATTCGCTCTGCTCAACGACCGGAGGCGCCATGCTCGCCTCTGGTTCGAAAACCGAGTTTTCTCGGACTTGTTTTGGTCCTTGAGCGTCCATGATACTGACCTCCTATTTCCTCCTATTAGAACTCGCGTGCCATTATTGTTAATCGCGCGCTCGAAAACAGTGGGATTTGAAGAAGCCACTTACAGATGCGGCCTCCACGCTTTCGCGCTGTCGAATATCAGGGGCTTCAAATCGGTCTGCGTTCTTGGTCAAGTGCCCCAGCCACTCAAATACCTCGTCGGAGAGCATTCCCTCCGTACAACGCCAGCGCCAGTTACCTTCAGGGCGGCCGGGAAAGTTCATTCGCGCTTCTTTGCCGAGGTCCAGCAGGTCTTGTAGAGGCGCGATCGCCAGTTCGGCCTTCGATGACCATGCCACTTCCGTCAATGCGTGCGCGGCCTCACTGCTCCTGAGCGGTCGCTGTTTCAAGTAGTTCCAGACCTTTGCTCGTCGGTCGGCCGCCAGGTCCTCAAACCAGGCACGAGTCGGAGGATTGTCGTGTGTGCCGGTGTAGACAACAGTGTTTTTGACGAAGTGTTCGGGAAGATGCGGATTATCTGTATCGCCGTCGAACGCGAACTGTAGGACGCGCATGCCCGGCAGATGAATCTGATCTCGCAGAGCATACACATCGGACGTAATGATTCCCAAATCTTCGGCGATGAACGGCAATCCTCCCAATTCCTTGTCCACCGTGTCAAAGAAGTCGGCGCCTGGACCTGGCTTCCAACTTCCAGTCTCTGCCGTCACCGCTCCCGCCGGGACATGCCATGCTGCCGCGAATCCGCGGAAGTGATCGAGACGAATCACATCGACGTGGGTCAACAGCGAGCGCAAACGAGCGATCCACCACCGATAGCCTGTCCGACGCAGCATTTCCCAGTTGTATAACGGATTACCCCAGAGCTGCCCTTGCGCACTGAAATAGTCGGGAGGCACACCGGCGACGAAGCGCGGACGGTGCTGCTCATCAAGGAGGAACATCTCTGATTTTGACCATACGTCACTTGAGTCGCCGGAGACAAAAAATGGCAAATCGCCAATCATCCATAGGCCATTCTTGTGAGCATGCGCCTTCAGTCGGTCGGCTTGGCGAAATACGAGGAATTGGGCAAAGGTGATTTGGCTTATTTCGTCGGCAAGTTCTCGCCGAACTCGCGCAAGTGCGGTAGAGTCGCGGTTGACCAGCTCGGCTGGCCATTTGAGGTAATGGATATTCTCGAACTTCGCTTTCAGTGCCTGGAAAATCGCATAATCGTCGAGCCAATGTTTTTGCTCATGACAAAATTGCTCAAATGCCGTTCTCAGTCTCGCATGACTGCCAGCTTTGAAGGACTTCCAAGCAGTTTTGATCAGCCGGTGTTTGAAAGACGTGACTGCGTCATAATCAACGACCGTAGTGGGGAAGGGCTGATGCGTGCAGTCCGTTATCTTGAGAAGTTTATCCTCGATCAGACAATCGGGACTGATTAGTAGCACGTTAGCGGCAAGGGATGACAACGGCTGATATGGTGAATTGTCGTAACCGGTCGGACCCATCGGGAGAGTCTGCCAACAACTCTGTTGAGCATGGCGGAGCCGATCGATCCACGAGAACGCGGCGGGTCCGAAATCCCCGATGCCATACGGAGACGGCAAGGAAGTAATGTGCATCAGGACGCCGGAGGCGCGGCAGCTCGGAGGAAGTCGCAGCGTGCGTGAATCTTCGCAAATCATGTTCGTCTCTTGCCTACGTTCTCCAACTTTTTCACCCCGTAAGAATTGGTTTTCATATGCAACCAGTCATCGCCAGGAGGGCGAGTCGTGCCACAAGATGAACGGTGCTTCCATCGGCACAGATGCTCCGCTGTGCCGGGGAACAATCCGCGGAGTGTATTCGACTGCGGCACGCGATACGGGAATGTTCGCTGTGTAGACAAAGGCGTTTACAGATCCGGCCAGAGGCTTACCGCGATCCATAGGATGCCGCACGGGAACATTACCGTTCCGCCCTTCGGCGTAGAGCTCGACGCCGATGGAGTCCGGATCAAGATCGTCCAAATAGACCTGCACCTCAAATTGGAATTGCCCGTCCGTTTGTTCAACTGTCGCGGTACCGAATCTGGCTGCGGACCAGTGCTTCGCGAGTTGGCTCCGCCAATTCAGCAATGTCGCCGCCTTCGCTCCTCGGTTTTTGGCGCGATCCGCAAACGCAGAAGCCGCCAGAAGGTAAAGTTCCTCTGTGTACTGCCTAACAACGCGGTTAGTGGAGAAAAGTGGCGTCAATCGCGCCATACTTTCGCGCATGCGAGCGACCCAGCGGCTCGGAATTCCGTGCTCATCGCGCGTATAGAACTCGGGAATGACTTCTCGTTCCAGCAGCCCGTAAAGAGCTTCCGCTTCTGAGGCGTCCCACACCGGATCGTCCCCATGCTCTGTCATGTCTCCTAGAGCCCAGCCGACTTCCGGCGAATAGGCCTCTGCCCACCAGCCGTCGAGTTCCGAGAGGTTCAGCCCGCCGTTGACGAGCACCTTCATGCCGCTCGTTCCGCTCGCTTCCCACGGTCGTCGCGGCGTGTTGACCCAGAGATCGACGCCCTGCACGAGTCGCTCAGCCATGAGCGCGTCATAATCGCTGAGGAAGATCACGCTAGATCGTACGCCGGTTCGGCGGGAAAACTCGACCCACTGCCGGATCATGTCTTGCCCGGCGGTGTCTCGTGGATGGGCCTTCCCGGCAAGAACCAGTTGAACCGGATGATCTCGATTCGTAATGATTCGCGCCAGCCGCTCTGGATCGTGAAGGAGAAGGTTGGGACGCTTGTAGGTGGCAAAACGCCGAGCGAAGCCGATTGTTAAGGCGCCCGCATCCAGCGCGTGAGCGGCTTGCTGGAGATCATCCGCAGAAGCGCCCCGCTCCGACAACTCGCGGGAGTGCCGCTTGCGAATGTACCGCACCAGAGACTGCCGGGAGATGGAGCGGACCTGCCACAGTTCGGAATCACTGGCCTTGCGAAAACGTTCCTCGACTCCCTCCAGGCTTTCGAGCCAGCAACCTTTTCCGCAGGTGAGTTCCCATAGGGAATCAGCCGCGGCCGAATCCCAAGTCGGAGTGTGAACGCCATTGGTAACGTAGGTCACCGGCACTTCGACCTCAGGCCATCTTGGAAACAAAGGCTGGAAGATTCGCCGGCTGACCTGACCGTGTAACTGGCTTACACCGTTAACGGCTCCGCTGGCGCGGACAGCAAGATACGCCATATTAAAAGGTTCGGACGAATCTCTGTCGTCACGCCGTCCCAGAGCAAGTAGGTGCTGAAGTGGAATCGAAAGTTCTTTCTCCGCGTATCGCTTAAAGTACTTTTCCATCAGGTCGGGAGAGAAACGGTCAAAGCCTGCATCGACTGGGGTATGGGTTGTGAAGAGATTTCCTGCGCGAGTTATGGTCAGCGCCAGATCGAACGATGCTTTGTTACTTTCCATGAAGGATCGCGCCCTCTCGAGCGTGGCGAACGCCGCGTGTCCTTCGTTGAGATGACAAACTTCCGGATGGATCCCAAGTGCGTTCAGAAGCCGCCATCCCCCGATTCCGAGGACCAACTCTTGCTTCAGACGCAGCTCGGGGCCGCCACCATAGAGTTCACTGGCAATTCCGCGATGCGCCGAGGTATTCGCCGGGTCGTTGGTATCGAGCAGGTACAATCTCGCGCGGCCCACCTGGACTTGCCAGGTACGCAGCCATAGTGTGGTCCCGGGAAAGTTCAAAGAAAGCCGCAGCCACTCACCGTTCGGGCCACGCACGGGTCTAATTGGCAACTGGCCCGGGTCATTGTAGGGATACAAGACCCGCTGCTGCCCATCTGCATCGATTTCCTGGCGAAAATATCCCTGTTGGTATAGCAGACCAACACCTGTCACGGGCACTGCAAGATTGCTAGCTGCCTTGAGTTGGTCGCCTGCCACGTTACCGAGGCCACCCGAATAGATCGGCAGGGCCTCACTCAGCATGAACTCCATAGAAAAGTACGCAACACCAGTCAGGCCCGAGTGGGGATGAACCCGTTGGAACCAGCTTTCGGAACTCTCAGCGGCCTGAAGCTCGCTACTAACGTGGGCCAACAAGGTTTGAAATTCCGGTTCCGTCGCGACCGCTTGAAGTTTTTCGCGGGACACCGTCTGCAACACAATCCAGGGGTTGTTGGTTAGATCCCATAGTTCCGGGTCGAGTCGCTGCCAAAGGCGATCCGCCGAATGGTTAAACGACCATCTCAGGTCTAAAGCCAAGGCCGTGAGAGTGTCGGGAATGGCAGTTGTCGAGAGATTGAGCTGCGCAGGACTGCTCATGGTTGACTCCTCACTCGGGCTCAGTTGCCAGCTGCTGCTCGTGCGCTTCGTGAGAGCGTTTCTGAAACGATGGTCTGAGCTTCCTCTTCGATCTGTCGCAGATGGCCCCTGTCGAGAAAGCTCTCGGCGTAAATCTTGTAAATATCTTCGGTACCCGACGGGCGAGCTGCAAACCACCCGTTCTTGGCGATCACCTTAATGCCGCCTATCGGTTTACCGTTCCCCGGAGCTGCAGTCAGAATCTGTTGCACCTTTTCACCTGCTACTTCGGTGACGTGGACATCGGACGCGGACAATGTTTCGAGCGCGGATTTCTGTTCTCGTGTCGCCGGAGCTTCAATGCGCTCGTAAACTGGATCGCCCAGCTCCCGGGCGAGAGCGCGGTAGATTTCGCCCGGATCTCGGCCATGACGCGCAGTGATTTCCGCCGCGAGCAGACAAGGAGCGATTCCGTCTTTGTCAGTGGTCCACACGCGACCATCACGCCGGAGGAACGACGACCCAGCGCTTTCCTCGCCGGCGAAACCGAGTCGGCCGCCGATAAAGTCTTCGACGAACCATTTGAAACCTACGGGGACTTCGTGTAGCCGCCGTTTCGCCCGTGCGGTGGCACGATCGATCATGCTGCTGCTGACGATGGTCTTCCCAACGGCAACGTCTTTGCCCCAGCCTGTCCGGTTCCCAAACAAATAATCAACACAAACTGACAGGAAGTGATTGGGGGGCAGCAAGCCGTTCCCCCGCGTCACGATTCCATGCCGGTCGTGATCGGTATCGCTGGCAAAAGCGAGATCGAACTTGCCCTTCAGGTCGATCAGCCTGCGCATTGCATACGGCGAAGATGGATCCATCCGAATTTTGCCGTCCCAATCCAGGGTCATAAATCGAAAGGTCGGATCAACCGATTCGTTTACAACGGTCAGATTGAGACCGTACCGTTCGGCAATTAGTGGCCAGTAGTCGATACCCGCGCCGCCGAGCGGGTCGACACCAAGTGCAAGCTTGGAATCGCGGATGGCTTCCATGTCGACGACGTTTTCGAGATCCTCAACGTAGCGGTGCAGGTAGTCGTAATGATGTGTCGTTGAAGACCGAACCGCTTGTGTGAACGGGATTCGCTTGACGCCGCTGAGCCTGGCACGAAGAAACCCGTTGGCCCGCGTTTCGATCCAGGACGTTATGTCGGAACCGGCAGGTCCGCCGTAAGGAGGATCGTACTTGAACCCGCCACTGTCCGGCGGATTATGGGATGGGGTGATCACGATACCGTCGGCAAGCCCTGTCTTCCTTGTGTTGTTGTAACGCAGAATAGCGTGGGAGACGGCGGGTGTCGGCGTGTATGTGGTCCCTTCCGCAAGCATCACCTCGATGCTGTTTGCCGCAAGGACCTCGAGCGCGCTCGCAAACGCCGGCTCTGACAGCGCATGCGTATCGATTCCTAGGAAGAGCGGACCGTCAATTTTCTGCACCTTGCGGTAATCGCAGATCGCCTGAGTAATCGCTAGGATGTGCCATTCATTGAAAGCTGTGTCGAGTGCAGACCCCCGATGACCAGAAGTGCCAAAGATAACGCACTGCTTAGCGTCGCTCGGTTCGGGTCGTAGTGCATAGTAAGCGGTCACCAGTCTTGGAACATTTACCAGAACCGAGGAATCAGCAGGCTTTCCGGCATACACACTCAAATTCACTCGTCACCTCAACTAGTTCCAAGCACAACACACGGGCTTACAAAGACCAGCATTCGGGTCACGTGATCTCCCGGCCCATCAACCGATCCGTCGAGCCTTGTTGGCGCCGCGACCTTTACTGCTCGTCCGCTTCCATAGAAAACGCTCCGAACGGCGGTTTCGACGAATCGAGAAGTCTCATCATTCGTTCGGCCTGCAGCCAATCTCTCATAGCCGTGCCCATCGGTCGTCCGTTTCGTTCCCAGAGCTCGTAAGCAAGCTTAGCGACCTGCTCATGCTGAACGCCTGGCAGAGATGCGTGCATAGTTCCTCAATCTCCCTTTGGTTTTTCGACGCTACTGCGGCGCAGTGCGTGCAATCCGGCGCTGTGAAACAATGCCGGATTGGCCGTCGCGACCTTCTTGACCGTATCAACCACTTGCGTGAGGATTTTATACGGAACAATTTCGTTGGGCTGTTTCACGAGTGCGCTGTCTAACCCGCGTCTCCACGCGAGCCGTAGTTCTGTGTTGATATGCACCACTGTAATACCCGCTGCGATGGCTTCCCGGATGTCATTGTCGTCGGTTCCGGAGTCACCGTGCAATGTCATGAAAATCCCAGAACTCGCTTTGATCGCCCGGATTCGTTCAATGTCCAAGTGCTTTCTCTTGTCTGCTGCAACCATGCTCTTGAGCATTCCGTGCATATTGCCAACGGCAGGAGCTAATGTGTCGACTCTGGTTTCCTCCGCGAACCGCCTTGCTTCCGCGGGGTTCGTCAACCCATTCTGCAGGTCTGGTACGGTGTCGTGGATCTCCGAGCCGCGACCGATGTCGCCAATCTCACCTTCAACAAGAATGTCTGGGCGAAGCGCTCTCAAGCTTTCGACGGCAGCTTCTGTTTGACGGAGGTTTTCCACGAAGGGCAGCGTCGACGCATCGAACACAACCCAGTCGAATCCGGCCTTGGCGGCTCCCATGGTATTGGGCAGCGAGTGCGTGTGATCGGCGTTCAAGAAAATGGGGAAATCGTGCTGTTCACGCAAACTGTTTACCTCCGCCGCCGATTGGTGAGTGCCCATGAAGGCGTGTTCCGCCTCCGACGCTCCCGCGATGACGGGCACGTTTAGATCTCGAGCAGCCTCGAAAACAGCCTTCAACCCGATCAGATCCGAAACATTGAAGTGGCCAACTGCCACGCCTTTTGTTTCCGCTTGCTGCAATATCATTTGCAATGTCTGCATGTTCCGCTCCGCCTGGCCTTTTCGCCAAGCAATCGCAAGGAACTACTCGGTCAACGGAAGGTGCGCGATTGTCGTACAGGTGTTTGAATATCTACGCCGATCCCCAATTGGGAATGGTGCGCACGAGAGTCTTCCTCTGAGATGAGAAGAGCATCGAGAATGCTCATAAACTCACTCGGGCGAAGCGCTGAAACCCGCGAAGCATTAGAAATTTCGGGAATAGCTTGAAACCATAGGCAGCTATCTTCGACGGGGAACGAATAAAACACGAACCGTTCAGGACCCTGCAACAAGTACATAAGCGGTCCCGCCTCTGTCACAGGATATGCGCTCAGAATCAAATGGAACGGCCGTTGGCTGAGGAGAACCCGAAGTTCTTCGTTCGCTGAGGCAAACCAGCAACTGCAGCCTCGCTGCTCCAGGTGCCGGGCGATAGGATACCAGGTGCGTTGACTCTCGCCGATTAAGAGCGCGTTCATTTACCTTTACCTTGCATCCATGCGCGATCCGGGATTGAACGACCAATGCCACTCATGGCCGGCTTCCATTGCCGGCTCCTTGCTGCTTTGGTTGAGAGCCGCGAACTGTCTTGCTACGGCAGTTTCCAACCACTTTTGTGTAGCGAGCCTCCGGTCCCCTAACAGAACGAACTGGACCGGTACGATCCGAGGCCCGCAGTCGAACCGTTCATCGTTCATTGCGCGAAACAGGCTACTCCACCGCTCGACGATACACTCGCGATTTGACCGATTGCTATTCACGTTTGCGATTAAGCCAGAGGCGGAGGGAGGAAACAATCAGACGATGGTATTGGCAATACTTTGGTAGTGGCGAGAACACTGGCATTGTCCCTCCGGCGTCAAGCGCCGAGTCGCGCACTGTGGTCAATGCAGGAGTAGTTCGTTCTTAAGTGTGTACCGTGGAGCGCTTTTGTCCCATGCGCCGTAGGCAGAGCGAAAGATGAAACGTTTCTGACACTGGAAGGGAATGACCTCTATGGCGATTTTATACCAGTCTATTGAGGACACGGCACCCGTCAGACCTGTCTTCGGGCAGGTCTGTTCCTGTCTCTTCCTCCGGTTCTTGCTTCCACGCAAACTATTCGTTCATGGTTCACCCTTCTTTCTGCGCATCCTAGCGCTGGTTCGGGTGAACCCAAAACTCAAAAACGGTAGCTTAACTCTGCTCCCAATTCGCTCCCATTTCCGCTGAAGTCAAACAGATGGGACGATCTATAGTATGGCGGAGAGGGGGGGATTCGAACCCCCGTCACCCTTTTGGGGTGAAACTGATTAGCAGTCAGCCCTGTTCGGCCACTCCAGCACCTCTCCGCGGAATAATAAGCCGAATTTGCGTTGTGGCGGGCCCGACGGTGGAAAGTATAGCACCGAGCGTCTCGCGGAAACTACCGGAACCGGGGTACGCGTTTCCGAGGAGCCTCAGTAAGGGGCATCCTGGGCTGTGGCGGGGCGGTTTTCTCGCGTGGCTCGAATGACTCCGCTATTGTCCGTATAGAAGCTGCGGAAACCATAATTTCCCGCCCGGGCCTGAAGCGCATAGGTGTGAATTCCGCCGTCGGCCTCTACCGGACCCGGTGTGTACTGAAGCTGGTAGCTGACGCTTTGCGCGAGTTGCGCCGCCGCGCGAACGCGTTCGCCGAGTGCCTCGAATTGCCGGGGATAGCCTCCGCCCTGCGACGAGGCATAATCGGTGAGCGCGGCCCTGACCTCGCGTAAGGACTGCACAGCGCGCTCCTCCGCCATCGCTGTGGGATTGCCCTGCCGCTGCGGCACGACGAACCACAAAAAACTCCACATCGCAGCAAGCAGAACTCCCAGCAGGATAGCCCAGCGCAGCAGAATTTTTCGAGTTCCGGGCCTGGCTGCGGGCGCTTCGGCGCCCGGCGCCGGCACGGTCAGATCGGCGCCGCAATGCGCGCAAATCTCCGTGCCTTGATTGATTTCATTCTCGCATTCGCGGCATGTATACATGTGGGCGGGGCTGAAAAATGTGGATAGGACGCGCCGCGCGGCGTTTACCGGGAGCGCTCGCAGCTCATCCTAGCGAAACGCGCACGCAATAGTCAAATTGCGTTTACGCCCGTCAGGGAATGACGCGAGCTGAAAACGCAAAACCGAATCCGCGGGAGCGGCGCGGCTCGGCGCGACGGGAAAATTTGCCCGGTCTTACGATAGATAAATGTCGCAGCGAATCAGCTGATGGGCGTGCTGGAGGAATCCGCCGTGCCGCTGGTTGTGGCACGAATCGTTCCGCTCTGATCGGTGTAGAAAGACCGCTGGCCGGTGGTGCCGGGCGTTACCGGGGTGGCGGTAATCGAATAGCCCAGAACATGCCCTGAGGGATCGGTTGAGGAAGGGGTAAACGAAAATTTGTATCCGCTCTTAACCCCCGATGCCAGAACCGAATCAATCAAATCGGCTGCGGCGGAGGAGGGGTTCGGGCTCCCCACGACGGGGCCCAGATCGCTGATGGAATGCGGAAAACCGCCATACGTCATTGAGTACATGACCGCGGTGGAGTTCAGGGTCCGGAGAGCTTCGACGGCGGCAGCCTCATTCGCGGTCATTTTTGAGCGCATCAGGTTGGGGATCGCGATCGCCGCAATAATCAGGATGATCGTCACGACGATCAACAGCTCAATGAGGGAGAAGCCCTTCTGATTTTTCTGATGTGCGGTCATGTTTTCTCCTGTCCCGCGTTGCAGATTGCCGCGCGGAGCTTTGCGCAAGCAACGATCTCTTCCCGTACAGGACGCGAAGCGGGCGATTCCGGCCCGGCAGGCAACGCGGTTCACCGAAGCGTTATTCTACACCGGGCGGCGAACAATTGGAGTGATCAGAACGTACCAATTTTTATGCACCCGGAGGACTGGTAGTCCTGGGTAGGCTATGATGCATCGAAACAGTGGTAATCACCTTTCGCCATGGCACATGAGTCCATTTTCTCTTCCCGGGAGGTCTTTTCGACCGAGTACGCGCATCTGTGCGAAGCGTTGGCCATTGAAGCGAAATGCGACCGGTGGGGATTGTCCTGCGAGGCGTTTGCGGAGGCGCTGCGGCGCAGCGCGGAAAAAAGATTTTGCGACACGACCGCGAGCGTTCCGGACGACATGGAAACCTACCTGAGGTCGCTGCACCTGGAAGATCTGGCGCTGGCATGCGCGTGCAGTGCGGGAATCGAATCGGCCTGGGAATACTTCATCGCGGAGTTTCGATCGGAACTGCGCTCGGCAGCCCGCGCCATTCTGCGAACTTCCGGCCCGGGAGACGCGTCCCGCGCGGAAGAGCTGGCGGATTCTCTCTATGCGGAGCTGTACGGCGTGCGATCGGCGGGCGGTGAGCGGGGAAAATCCCTGTTTGAATATTTTCACGGGCGCAGCAAATTATCCACGTGGCTTCGCGTCGTGCTGGCCCAGCGGCACGTGGACCTGCTGCGCGCCGGCGGAAAAACGGTTTCGCTCGACACAGGACCGCAAGGGGTAGCGCCGCGCGAACCGGCTCAACGAACCGGTGGCGCTCCCGGCGATCCGAACCGCGAAATGTATTTGCGGCGCGTCGATGGCGCTCTCTCGGCGTCACTGGCCGCACTGACGTCCCGCGAGCGCATGATTCTGGCCTGCTATTACGTGGACCGTCTCACGCTGGCGCAGATCGGGCGCATGCTGCGCGAGCATGAGTCGACCATATCGAGGCAGATCGATCGCACCAGGCGCGGCTTGCGGGAAAGCGTGACGCAAAGACTGCTTCAGGGCGCGCCTGCGCGAGACGGCCGTGCGGCGGAACCACCGCTCGACCAGGCGCAGGTGGAGCTGGCATTCGAATACGCGCTCGAAGACTGGCCGTTTGATTTGTCGCGGGCCCTTTCGAAACAGCAAGCCGCGACCGATCCGCCGGAGAAATAGTTTCGGATGGAGGAAACATGAAAAAACGGCGCAAGATTTGCCGTGGGAAACGTTCTAAGTAAGGAAGAGTGGCGATGGACTCACGGAAAAACAACCAATCGAACGATCGGCGGCGCGAGGAAGCGCTCGCGCGGCGCATGGGCGAAGCGCTGGATCGACTTTCACCCCGAAAAGCCGGCGAATGTCCCGATGCCGGGATCATTGCCGCGTACCACGAGCGCGCCCTCGGGCCCGAGGAAAGCGAACTGTGGGAGAACCATTTCGCGGGATGCTCGCGCTGCCGGAAAATTCTGGCCGTGCTCGCGGCATCGGTCGAGGAGCCGTTGGCCGAAAGCGAAATCGCCCGGCTCGGAGAACTGGTTGCGGCCTCCGCACAGCCCGCGCAGGCCGCCGCCTCGCAAAAGGTAAAGCCAATTCGGCCTCGCCGTTGGGATTGGCGCGCGCGCTGGCTGGCTCCCGCGCTGGGAGTGGCCGCTGCGCTGGCCATGTGGTTCGCCGTGCGGCCGCCCTGGCGAACCGCGAATGGCGGGGCTGCCCAGACGCTCATCGCACAGGCGCCGAAGAATGAAGTTGCGCCGAGTGCGCAGCCAGAGGAATTGGACCGGCTTTCGAAACAGGCGTCCCCGCAGGACCAAAAGGTGCAGGCCACGACCCCGCGCGATTTTTCCGCCGCAGGCCCTTCCTCACCCGGTTCATCGAACCAACCGCCGGCAGAACGCAGAGCCGCCGCCGGCAACGGGATCGGAGACGCCAGGTCCAACGCAGGGATCGCAGCAAGCGCGCTTCAAAACGATAAGAAAGAAGGGGGCGTGTCGGGGGAAGAACGAAAGACCCTGCCGCCTTCCGTGCCCGCAGCGCCGCCCAGCGCGCAGGCGGCGATCGCCTCCGGGGAAACGACTATGGCCGATAAGCTGGCAGGTGCAACCGGCAATGCGGCGCCGCGTGACGAGCAGGCGCTCGCCCCATCACCCTCCGACAGCGCCATGAGCTCGAAACAGGCTGCTCCACAGCTATCCGCGAGCGCGCAAAAGATCCAGAGATTCGGTGTCATGAAAGCGGAGAAAGGGACTCCCACTGTTCTGCTGAAGGCTCCACCATCCGGTACGAATCTTTGGCGCGCGGGAAAGGATGGGAGCATCGAGCGTTCCACCGATGCAGGACGCTCCTGGACGGCACAGGCAAGCCCCTCGCGGGAAGACTGGCTGGCCGGTGCGGCCGTTTCAGACACGGCCGGGTGGCTGGTGGGCCGCAACGGGGCGATCGGACGGACCATGGATGGACAACGCTGGGATAAGATTGCTCCGCCGCCCTCGGCTGCCGACACCTCTGGAAAATTCCCCGATTGGACAGCCGTCACGGCGCAAGGCGCGCAGGTTGCGACGATTACAGCGCGCGATGGCCGCCGCTTCGCCACACAGGATGGCGGCAAGACCTGGCAGCCTCAATAGAAAAATTCCCTGCAAGAAATCCGGGCAGGCTCGTTCTAAGCAATGAAGGACGAAATCAGATCCTCATTGGAGACTGCCCATGAGAAACGTCACACTGTTCCGAGTTCTTTCCGTTGCGGGGCTTGGCGCGCTGCTGGCCTTGCCGCCGCTGTATCGTTCCGCTGCCGCGGAATCTTCCACGCAGACTTCCGGCCAGGCCGCGCCGCAGGTTGCCGACCGAACCCTTACGACCACGCTTGCCGACCAGAGCGACCTTGCCCTCACGGTTTACAATTCGAACCTTTCGCTGGTGCGGGATGTACGCCAGTTGGCGCTGCCCGCCGGGGAATCGCGGCTCAAGTTCATGGATATCGCCGCATCCATCAATCCGGCAAGCGTGCATTTTCGTTCCCTGACCGGCCCTGCCAGTCTGAGCGTCGTCGAGCAGAACTACGAGTACGACCTGCTCGACCCCAACAAGCTGCTGCAGAAATTTGTGGGCCGCGAAGTCACGCTGGTGCGTCCGAAATTATCCAGCGGCTCGACCCAATATGACGAAGTGAAGGCAACATTGCTCTCCTTGAACGGCGCGCCCGTTTGGAAGATTGGCAATGAAATCGTAACCGGAATGTCCTACGAGAGCATTCGTTTCCCGGAACTTCCGGAAAATTTGTACGAGCGGCCCACGCTGCTGTGGACGCTGGAGAATTCGGGAGCGCGCCGCCAGCGGGTGGAAGCGTCATACCTGGCGTCAAATTTATCCTGGAGCGCGGATTATGTTCTGAACGTCGCGAAGGATGACGCCACCGGCGATCTGGACGGCTGGGTCACGCTGGTCAATCACAGCGGAACACCGTTCAAGAATGCGCGGTTGCAACTGGTCGCGGGAGATATTCACCGCGTGGCCGCCCAGAACGGAATGGATGAAATGAGGGTCATGCGGGCCATGGCAAAGGCGGCCGAAGCCCCTGCTCCGTTCCAGCAGGAGTCGTTTTCCGAATATCATCTCTATTCGCTGGGCCGGCGCACGTCGATCCTCAACCAGGAATCGAAACAAATCAGCCTGCTGAACGCTTCGCGATTTCCGCTGCGCAAGGTGTACGTGGTGAACGGGCAGCCGTACTACTATCGCAACGGGGCGCAGCCCGGCGCACCCGTGAAAGATCCCGTACAGGTCTTCTATAAATTCAAGAATGAGGAAAAAGCCGGCCTGGGCATGCCTCTGCCTTCGGGAACGGTTCGCGTCTATCAGGCGGACTCGCGCGGCGGATCGCTGTTCATCGGCGAAGATCATATCGGCCACACGCCGAAGGACGAAACCCTCAGCCTGCATATCGGCAACGCGTTCGACATCGTTGCCGAACGCAAGCAGATGGATTACAAGGCGCTTTCCAGCCGTCTGTACGAATTTGAATATCAGATCACGCTGCGCAATCACAAAAATGCGCCCATCACCGTCGAAGTGAACGAACCTATCGGCGGGGATTGGGAGATGATCAGCTCGTCGTACAAATTTACGAAGACCGCGGCGTTTGCCGCGCAATTCCAGGTGCCCGTCGATAAGGACGGAACGTCGGTGCTGAAGTATCGCGTGCGCGTGCGGTATTAGATAAGAATAAGTAGGACAGGCATTCTTGCCTGTCCTACTTTCTGCGGCGTTTGGATCTTGAGCCGCGCGGCCTCGATGTTGCCTGGGCCTTCGATTTCGACGGCGCGCCAGACGTAACGATCGCTTCCGCCTCGATTTCCACGAGCATTTCCGGCGAAACCATTCCGCCAACCTGCACCATCGCCGTCGCGGGACGTATCTTGCCGAAAAATTCTCCGTGCGCCCGCCCGACTTTCTCCCACTCGGCGATGTTGGCGACGTACATGCGCGTGCGGACCACGTCTTGCAGGCGCGCGCCGGCCTTGTGCAGCGCGGATTTGATGTTGCGCAGGGTTTGCACGGTCTGCGCGTAGGCGTCGCCTGCGCCCACGAGTTTTCCGTCCGCGCCGGTGGCTGTGGTGCCCGATACGTGCACCGTATCGCCCACGCGCACGGCGCGCGAATATCCAATGATGGGTTCCCACGCCGTTCCGGTTGAAATATTCGTTCTTTTCGTTTTCATTTCCATTTTCATTGTGAGGCCTCCGATTTGGGGCCGTTATTGTGTCACGAACATGGCGGTGCGGCGCAACTGGACTTTGCACGGCGGGACCCCTTAAGCTTGATCGGTACGGTCGAAAAGGCCTGACACACGGAACGCAGAGAGCGTAATGGACGCAGAGAAAGAGAAGAAGTTCGGTTTTCTCCGTGATCCCTGTGCCATTCGTGTTGCATGGTTTCTTGAGGAGATGCTGCTTGCGCTGCAACAACATTTTGGAAGCTGTCGGGCATACGCCGTTGGTGCGGCTGAACCGGCTGGCAACCGGATTTGACGCGGAGTTGTACGTCAAGGCCGACTACATGAATCCGGGCGGGTCGGTGAAGGACCGCATCGGCGTCTGGATGATCAACGATGCCGAGCGCAAGGGCCTGCTGAAGCCCGGCGGCACAATCATCGAAGGGACTTCGGGCAACACGGGGATCGGCCTAGCGCTGGTGGGCGCGGTGCGCGGTTACAAACTGGTCTTCACCATCACGGACAAGCAATCGAAGGAGAAAGTCGACCTGCTGAAGGCGCTGGGCGCCGAAGTGATCGTTTGCCCGACCGCGGTCGAACCCGACGACCCGCGCAGTTATTATTCGGTGGCGAAAAAACTTGCCAGTGAAATTCCCAATTCGTTTTATCCGAATCAATACGAGAATCCGATGAACCCTGAGGCGCATTACCAGACGACCGGCCCGGAAATCTGGGAGGACTCGGAGGGAAAGATCACGCACTTCATTTGCGGGATGGGCACCGGAGGAACGATCAGCGGCGTAGGCCGCTATCTGAAGGAAAAAAATCCCAAAGTAAAAATCATCGGCGTCGATCCGATTGGATCGCTGTATTACGAATTTGCGAAGACGGGAAAAGTGGGGAAATCCAAAACGTATGTCGTCGAAGGCATTGGGGAGGATATTTTCCCGCCGACGATGAATTTCAAGATCCTCGACGACGTGGTGCAGGTGAATGACCAGGAATGTTTCATCTGGGCGCGGCGATTGGTGAAGCAGGAGGGAATTTTCACCGGCGGTTCGGGGGGCGGGTGCCTTTCCGCCGCGCTGCGCGTGGCCAAGGCGCTGCCGAAGGGGTCGTTTGTTGTCGCGTTCCTTCCGGACACCGGGATGCGCTATCTGAGCAAGGTCTATAGCGACGAATGGATGCGCGAGCGCGGCTACACGGACTCCGAAGTGCCGCTCACGGCCGAGGACGTGGTCAACGCCAAGCGCAAGACCGGAAAAGTCCGCGATCTGATCGTCGCGGGGCCCGACCAGACCGTGTTCCACGCGCTGCACACGATGCAGACGCAGGACATTTCACAGCTTCCCGTTTTCGAGGCGGGGCTGCCCATCGGCGCGATTTATGAAGACCAGATTCTGAACCTTGCCTTGCAGGGCAAAGACCTGCGCAAAATGGTGATCCGCGAAATCATGACCGAACCTCTCCCCACCGTGCAGTGTGAAGCCCCGGTCGAGCGCCTGACCTACCTGCTGAGCCACGAAGAGCCCGCCGTGTTCGTCCAAATGAGCAACGGGCGGTTCGAAATCATCACGAAATACGATTTGATGGGCACGATCGCCGGGCTGATGGAGCAGAAGCGGTAAGTGGCGCGGGCTGCGGCCTGCGGAGATTTTTAATTCCTGCCACAAAAGGAGGCAGACGGATGATTCGCCGCGCTCACCACAAAAGCCTGTCCTGCCTGATTCTCAGAAAAAAATAAATCGTTTGCGCTTGCGGTATGGCATGGGCTTGGCCTGCGGGTCCAGCTGCTCCGGTTCGTAGGCAAGGCTGCGGCCCTCGAACGCGGCCAGGGGATTGTCGTGAAACAGCGCCTGCGCGACCTCTTCGCCGCGGCGCTGGGCGACGGCATCGAAGGCCGCGCGCAGCTGCAAGGGGCGGCCCTTCACGTTGTGCGCATCGCTGGCGACAAAGTGGACGTGGTCTTCATCCAGCCACTGCTCGGCGCGATGCTTTGCCGCGCTGCCGAAACGCCCCAACAGGGACATCGCCGTGATTTGCACGTAGCAGCCCTGGTGCAGCCAGCGATACAACCGCTCCGGCTTGGCGCGCAGCAGGGCGTTGCGCTCGGGATGCGTGACGATGGGCGACAATCCGGCGAGCTGCAATTGATGCATCGTATCGTCCATCGACGCCGGAATCGCGAAATCGGCGAACTCCACCAGCAGGTAGTTCTTCTGGTTGATCGTGTACTTCGGCGGGTTCTTGTACAGATCCTGCAAATTCTCGAAGCTGAGGTGAAAGTCGCAGCCTGTGGCCAGCGTCAGCCGGTCACCCATCGCGGCCTGCAATTCATCGCGGCGCTGGCGGATGATTTCCGGGTCAAATTTATACTGGGAATTCGCGTGCGGCGTGGCGACCACGTGGGTCACTCCGTCGGCGATAGCCATTTCGGCCATCTGAATCGAAGTTTCCATCGTATCCGCGCCGTCGTCCATGCCCGGCAGGATGTGGCAATGAATGTCGACCATAATTGTTCTTCTGGTAGGCAAGATACAGGAAGAGTTTCCGCGGGACAACCCGAAGCGGGATGGCGATTCCAATTTTGCTACCTCCCGGCCTCCCCTGTGTGTAAGCCGGTTCCGGAATCTTCACAATCGGCCACGGCCCGGTGGGGCTGCGATCCGATGTCGGCTATAATGCCAGCGGCGGTTTCCGGGCGCAGCCGGCCGGTTTTTTCGGATTCGGTGTTCGCGGGCAACGGCAACGTTTCTCCGTCCATGGATGCCGGTCCGGTTCCGAACAACGATGAATTATTCATTCAGCTTTGTATTTTCGCTGCTTGGGATGGCCTGCGTTGCGGGCTTTTTCGGCGCATTGCTGGGAGTCGGAGGCGGAATATTTGTAGTTCCCGCCCTGGTGCTCGCTTTTCACCTGCCCATCAAGATCGCCGTCGCCGCGAGCATTGTTTCCGTGATTGCCACCTCCAACGCGGGCGGGTCCGCTTACGTGGAGCAGCACATCAGCAATCTCCGGCTCGCGATGTTTCTTGAAATCTTCACGACGGGCGGTGCGCTGTTGGGCGCCGTGCTGGCCCTGTATTTCAATGAATGGACGATCTCGCTGATCTTTTCCGTGCTGCTGGCTTACCTGGCCTATGCTTCCTTCTCCACTCGCAATCTGGACGACAAGCGGATTGCGGAAAATTCATTTGCGAACGTGGTGCCGGACCGGATATCCGCTTTCCTGCAATTGAATGGAAGTTATCACGACGTTGCGGCGGGGAAAGATGTCGCCTACATCGTCACGGGGGCGCCGGCGGGGATCGTCATCGCGTCTCTTGCGGGGATTGCTTCCGGCCTTTTGGGAGTCGGCGGGGGAGTATTGAAAGTATCGGCGTTGAACCGCTACATGAACGTGCCGATGAAGGTGGCGGTAGGAACCAGCAAGCTGATGATTGGAGTGACGGCCTCGGTGGGCGCGATTTTGTTTTTCATCGCGGGTCTCATTCATTTCATGGTCGTGGCCCCCATTGCCATCGGAACGACGATCGGAGCAACGATCGGAACCACGGTGATGAACCGGTTGCGCAGCACCGTCCTGAAGTGGATTTTCAGCGCGCTCATGGCCTATCTCGCTTATGAAATGTTTGCCAAGGCGCTGGCGCTTGGCTTCGCGATCCATCTGCCTCACGCGGGCAGGTAAAAGCAAAAAATATTGTTCCGTTGGAGTGGATGCCGGAATGAGACAAACGAGTCACGACGAAGGAACTGAAAATAATGTTTACACGGACGTCTACCGGCTCCTGATTGCCGGGATGCTTGCCAGCACCGTTTTTTTCGTCATTGGGCTGATACTGACGCTGCTGCATCCGCAATTCGCTCCCATGTCGGCAGATTGGATACGCCAGCAGTACAAATGGAGCGTGATCCGGCAGGGCCTGGCGAGCGGCGATCCAATAATCTTCCTGATGGTGGCCACGATATTGCTGATCCTTACGCCCGTCGCAAGGGTCATGGTCTCGATCTACGCCTTTTTTGTTGACGGAGATACCAAGTACGTCGTCGTAACGAGCCTTGTCCTCGGCATCATGATTCTCACCGTGATCCTGGGACTGTTAGGCGTGCAGTAAAAAAAGCTCCAAAATTGCGGAGCGCCATCCTATCTGATTCGCAACTCGCGCTTCGGATTTGTCCTGCCCGGATTTGTTTTGCGGTGTCGCCCCCGAAGCTTTCTGCCGGCTGTTTGTAAAGGAGGTTGCGGCATTCGGGGCAGTATCTTCCCCTGCTATACTCTTTGCTGCCTCATGGCGCTCAAACCGCGCCGCGCTGAAACCGGAAAACACGCAGGCTGAGCAATGGCAACTTTTTTCATTGAACAATTCGGATGCCGGGCGACGCAAGCCGATGCGGCGGCCCTGGAGCGGCAACTGCTCCAGCAAGGCTACGGGGTTTCGCCGGATGCGAATTCCGCCGACGTCGTGGTGTTCAATACGTGCACGGTGACGGCGGCCGCCGACCTGCAGGCGCGCCAGGCGATCCACGCCATTCATGGAAAAAATCCGGCCGCGCGAATCGTCGTGACCGGCTGCTATGCCCAGCGCGCCCCGGATGAAATTGCCGCGCTGCGCGGCGTCTCGTGGGTCGTGGGAAATTCGCACAAGCCGGAGATTCCCCGCCTGATCGGAGAAATGCGGAGTGTTTCGCCGCGGGGAAGCGCGGCGGGATTTGTTCCTGTTTCGGCGATCCGGGGTGAGCAGGGTTCGGCAAACCTTGGCAATCAAATTTCGCCCGGTGATGTGTCCCGCGCCGCTGGCCCGGCCGCAATCCTTACCGGGAACATTCTGGAGCAGCGCGAATTGCTGGTTGCGCCGGTCGAAGGCGGCGAAGCGGGGCACACGCGCCCTGTGCTGAAAATTCAGGATGGCTGCGACAAGCGATGCTCCTACTGCGTGATTCCGCACGTGCGAGGACGCAGCCGGAGTCTCGCGCCGGACCTCGCAATCGGGGAACTGCGCAAACTTATCCAATCGGGCGCGCGCGAAGTCGTGTTGAGCGGGATCGATATCGGCAACTACGGGCGCGACCTCGCCCCGCGCACAACCCTGGGCGATTTGCTGCGGCGCGTGCTCGACGAAACGGCCATCGAACGGCTGCGCGTAAGTTCCATCGAACCGATTGACGTGAGCGAAGATTTGATTGCGCTTTTCGCGGCCAGCGGCCGTCTGGCGCGGCATTTCCATATGCCGATGCAGTCCGGCTCGGACCGCATGTTGGCGGCGATGCATCGCTGGTACCGCGCCGAGCACTACGCGCGGCGCGCGGAGCTGGTGCGTGAATGGCTTGCCGACGCGGCGATTGGCGCGGACGTGATCGCCGGATTTCCAGGTGAGACCGAGGCGGATCACGCCGCGACGCTGGCCCTGATCGAGCGCCTGCCGCTGACGTACCTGCACGTGTTTTCGTTCTCGCCGCGCCCGGGCACGACGGCCGCGGAGATGAGGGATCCTGTGCCCGCCGCGGTCATTACGCGCCGCGCGCGGGAACTGCGCGCTTTGGGGGAACAGAAAAAAAACGTGTTTCATGCGGCGCAGGTGGGGCGCGCGGCGCGTGTACTCACGCTGAATCGCAGCGGCAACGATACCTTTGGTCCGTGGACGCGCGCGTTGTCCGGAAATTATCTTGGTGTGCGCGTTTCCGGCGCATGGCCGTCCAACCAGCTTCTGGAAGTGGATATCACCGGCGTGCGGGATGCCTGCCTCGTCGGGACGGCGCGTTCATCCTTCGCGGATGAGTCGCTCAGAAAACACCGCGACCGCAGAAAGAATCGTTCTTGGATATGACATTCTAAAAATTGTTGTTCTTTCGATTTCCGTTCCGCGTTCTCCGCGGCTGTGTGGCAAATCTTTTGGAGGAATTTACGATTCGAAGATGACCTGCGCGAGCGCGGTGTTCCCGGTGTGCGTGATGGTGAGCGCGATGTGCTTGACGCCAAGGCGGGCGGCAATTGCCAGAGACGCTCCGGACAATTTCAAAGTAGGTTTGCCGCTGGGTTCGCGTACCACTTCGATGTCCACCCAGCGGACGCCCTGTGCCCATCCCGTGCCAAGTGCTTTCATCGCGGCTTCCTTGGCGGCGAAGCGCCCGGCGAAGCGCTCGGCGCGATTGCGATGTCTTTCGCAGTAAGCGATTTCCGATGGCGTGAAAATGCGCCGCAGGAATGCCGGGCCGCGGCGATGGGCGGCCGCTTCGATGCGGTTGACTTCCGTGATGTCTACGCCCAGGCCGACAATCATATGTTCTCCGGGTGTTCACCGTGTGCCTTGCGGGGCACGCGCCGCTTGTCGCAGGCGCCGTATGGAAATTATAGCGCGTGCGCCCGACGCAGACAGGACCTGACACGTTACGTTAAAGTGATGAGTAGGGCACAGCATTCCCATGGCGCGGGCAATGAAAACTCGAGCGGCAAGGCGCGGAAATTCCCCGCGAAACTCCGGCGCACCGGCACGGGGTGAAGCCCCCGGCTGGACGATGCGCCGCGCGGGCGGATTGCAAATACTGGAATCGCGCGTGCTCGGGAAGCTGGGCTGGCTGACGCACGGCTTCAGCACGCGGCCCGGCGGCTACAGCCTCCTGGAAGGCAAGCCCGCGCTGAACCTGGGATTTACGGATTGGGATAAGCGCGCGCACGTGGAGAAGAATCGCGCGGTGTTCGCGGCGGCGATTTCCGCGCGGCGGATGCATTGGATTACGCTTCGGCAGTTCCATTCGGACGTGATTCATGTGGCGGCAGCGCCCGCCCCGGATGATTTGATAGCCGGCGCGCCCAGTACCGATGCGCCCAATGCCGATGCCCTTGTCACGCACGTTCCAGGACTTCTGCTCGGCGCGCAAACCGCCGACTGCGTGCCGATACTTCTGGCGGACAAAAAGCGCTTCGTCGTTGCCGCCATTCACGCGGGCTGGCGCGGCACGCTCGCGCGCATCGCCGAAAAAGCGCTGGGGCGCATGCGCATGCAATTCGGCACCCGTCCGGGCGACGTGGTCGCCGCCGTGGGGCCTTCGATTGGTCGCTGCTGCTACGAAGTCGGTCCGGAAGTGGCGCAGGCGTTCGCGACGCAGTTTTCCGGCGCATCGCACTGGTTTGACGGTCCCTTCGAGCAACTCGCGTACGGCGAGGAGCCGCTCTGGCTGCCCTGGCTGACGATGATGCCGCCGGGGCACGTGCCGCCTCCGCCGCGCGTGCAACTCGATTTGCGCGCGTGCAATCGCTGGCAACTGGCCAATGCGGGCGTGCCGGAAACGCAAATCGACGTGAGCGACCTTTGCACTGCGTGCCGCAAGGATCTGTTTTTCAGCTATCGCCGGGAAGGCGCGAAAACGGGGCGAATGATGGCGGCGATCGGCATTCGGGGTAAGTAGGACAGGCTTCAGCCTGTCTTCTTTTGATCTTTTTCCCTGAAGAGAAAAACCAGACAGGCTGAAGCCTGTCCTACAACTACCTGCGCGCAACCAGCCGTCTTACTGCAATGAGACAAAGGGGCTCGGCGTTTCCATCAGCGCGAGCTGGCCGCAGGCGGCGAAGACATCCTGCCCGCGCGAGTAGCGCACAAATGAGGGAACGCTTTTCTCGATCAGAATCTTCTGGAATGCATCCATGCTTTCCGCGGTGGGGGCGCGATACGGCAAATTGCCGGGATTCCACGGAATCAGATTCACCTTGGCGCGAATGTGCGCGAGCAGGCGCACCACGCGGCGCGCATCTTCGGGCGAATCGTTCACCCCGCCGAGCAGGACGTATTCAAACGTAAAATATTCTCGAGGCCGCAGGGGATATCGCCGGCAGGCGTCGAGCAAAACTTCCAGCGGGTACTTGCGATTGATGGGCATGATCGCGTCGCGCTGCTCGTTGCTCGAGGCGTTCAGCGAAATGGCCAGGCTCGGCCGGATTTTCTCCCGGGCGAGCCGCTCGATGCCGGGAACGATGCCGCTGGTGGAAAGCGTAACGTGGCGCGGGGCGAGCCCGATCCCCTTGGGATCAAGCAGAATGCGCACGGCGGCCATGGTCGCGTCGTAGTTGAGCAGGGGTTCGCCCTGGCCCATCAGGACGACGTTGGTCTGCGGCGCAAGCTGCTCGCGATTTTCCTGGAGCGCCACCAGAACTTGCCCCACGATTTCTCCCGCCGTCAGGTTGCGAATCAGCCCCAACTGCGCGGTCAGGCAAAAATGGCAATCCACGGCGCAGCCGGCCTGCGTGGAGATGCAAATGGTCTGGCGGCCATCGCGCGGCATGAAGACGGCTTCGATCTGCGCGGGCCTGGGGTCTTCCGGGCCAATCGAAAACAGGTACCGGATGGAACCGTCCACCGATGGAAACCGGCGCAGGATGCGGGGCAGCGTGATGCGCGCCTGTTCGGCCAGGCGGACGCGCAACGCCGCCGGCAAATTCGTCATCTCGGCGGAGTCAAAACGCCGCTCCTTATAAAGGGCGTTATAAATTTGCGGGGCGCGATACGCTTTTTCCCCGAGTGACGCGACGAACTCGCGCAATTCGTCCGGCGATTTTCCGAGCAATTCAACAGGCACGCGCATTCTCCATTAAACCCTCATTTTAGCATGCTGGCGCGTTCCGGCAGGCAACGCAGGCAACCCCCGGTCGCGTTGGTGGCCCTGCGTGTGACACAATAGGTAAATGAATCAGCCAGTACGCGATATTGAACGGGCGGAACTGCCCAACGGCCTCGTGATCGTCACCGAGAAGATGCCGCATGTGCGGTCGGTCTCCGTGGGAGTTTGGGTGGGCACCGGCTCGCGCGGGGAATCGCCCGAACGCAACGGGATCGCGCACTTTATCGAGCACATGGTCTTCAAGGGCACCGAGCGGCGCACGGCCGAAGAAATTGCGCAGTCGGTGGACTCGGTGGGCGGGATGCTCGACGCGTTTACGGCGAAGGAGATGACCTGCTTCAACGCTAAGGTGCTCGACGAGCACTTGCCGGTCGCCTTTGACGTGCTCTCCGATCTGGTGCTGCGGCCGCGATTTGACGGCGCGGACATTGCCAAGGAAAAGCAGGTGGTTCTCGAGGAAATCAAGATGGACGAGGACAACCCCGAATATCTGATTCACGAACTGTTCACGCAAAATTTCTGGCGGGGACATCCGCTGGGATTGCCGATTCTGGGAACGCCGGAAACCGTGTCGCAATTTTCGTGCGACGCGCTGCGCGAAAGTTTTGACTCGTGGTACGCCCCGAATAATACCGTCATCACGGCGGCGGGCAACCTTGAGCACGCCCGGCTAGTGGATCTGGCGACGCGCGAATTCGGCGGCGCGTCGCGGGCCGGGGCCTCCGCCTCGCTGATTGCGCCCCGCAGCCATGCCAGCATCGAACAGCGCAACAAAAAGGAACTCGAACAGGTGCACATCGTGATTGGCGTTCCGTCGTACCCGCTGGCGCACGAACGGCGGTATGCCGCGTCGCTGCTGAATATAATTCTGGGTGGCGGAATGTCTTCGCGGTTGTTTCAGAATATACGCGAGCGGCAAGGGCTGGCGTACGCGATTGGGAGTGACCTGTCCCCTTACACCGATTCGGGCGTGCTTTCGGTGTATGCGGGAACTTCGCGGGAATCCGCCGAGCAATTGATTCGTTCGGTCGTCCAGGAATTTCGCCGGATGCGCGGCGAAGCGGTCACCGCCGGGGAATTGCGCCGCGCCAAGGATCACCTGAAAGGCTCGATGATGCTTTCGCTGGAATCGACGAGCGCGCGCATGTCCAATCTGGCGCGCCAGGCCATGTACCTCCACCGGTTCATTTCGCTCGACGAAATGCTGGCATCGATCGAAAAAGTGACGCCCGAGGAAGTGCTGGCCATCGCGCGCGATTTCTTCGAGCCGGGGCGCTTCGCCCTTACGATCCTTGGCAACCTGAACGGGTTTCGAGCCACCGAAGATCTGCTGGCCTGGTAAACCGGATTTTCCAGCGCAACCATTCAGAATCGCTCCGGGATGTAACGATGTGAGCGCGGCATTCCTGCGTTTTTGCCGGGAAATGAGATTGGGAGCCCGCCGACCGGGGTTGCCGCTCGAAATAAGTTTATGGCAAGCGTTGTTGACGCCGGTGCCTGCGTTTGTCATGATTCGTTGGGCCCGCAATCGCTCTGGGCCGGATCATCGGGGGAAGGCATCGGCTTGCGCGTCACCATACTGGCTTCCGGCAGTTCGGGTAACTGCACGTTGCTTGAAACCGAGCACACGCGGCTGCTCGTGGATGCCGGAATTGGCAAAAAGGAAACGCTGCGGCGCCTGGCCGCGGTAGGCCGCGAAGTTGACCGTCTCGACGGCATCGTCATTTCCCACGAACACAGCGATCATATCGGTTCACTGGCGCAAGTGCTGGGCCAGTGGCGCACGACCGTGTACCTCACTGAAGCCACGCACAGCGAGGTAATGCGCATTCTGCCGGAAAGCTCCCACAAGCGCCTGGACCGCGTCGAGCATATCCGCGCCGGGCAGCGATTCATCGTGGGCGACATTGAAGTTTCGCCGGTTTCCATTCCGCACGATGCTGTGGACCCGCTGGGGTACACGTTCCGCGCGAACGGCACGAAGGTCGCGATCGTCACCGACCTCGGCTACCTGCCCGAACTCGTGAAAGTGCACTTGCGCGATTCCGACTGCCTGATGCTGGAATCGAATCATGACCTCGATATGCTGAAGGTGGGGCCGTATCCGTGGCACATCAAGCAGCGCGTAATGAGCCGCACGGGGCACCTTTCGAATCATTCGGTGAGCGAATTTCTGGCCGACGCGGAAGCGTTTGACGCCCGCGCGCGCTACGTGGTGCTTGCGCATCTTTCCGGGAACAACAACAATCCCGATGTGGCGCGCATTTCCGCTGAAGAAGCGCTGGGCCGCCGCACCGGCGCCGCTGCATTTTCCGGCGAACTGATCGTTGCCCGGCAGGAAGCTCCTCTCCCCACACTCGATTTGTAAATTTCGCGGCAATCCAAAGGAGCCGGAATGAGCCAGCCAATGATTATCGTTGCGCGCTTCCGCGCCAAAGCGGGGCACGAAGCGCGCCTGCGGCAGGAATTGCAGCGCCTGCTCGAGCCCACGCGCGCCGAAGCGGGCTGCCTGCTTTACGATCTGCATCAGTCGCACAGCGATCCCGCCCAATTTTTATTTTATGAAATATGGAGGAGCGAAGCGGATTTGGACGCCCATTTTCAGACGCCACATCTGCAAGCCCTGCTGCAGGCGGTTCCGGAATTCCTGGACGAACCCCTGGATGTGACCAGGTGGACAAAGTTGTAGCCGGCCTGTTCCACAATGGCCGGTAAAAACTCTTGCCGTGGATGAGTGCTCCGGCAGGCGGTCCACTCCGGCGTTGCGAGTTCCTGCCTGCGGTTACCTTTTTAGTAGTACGGAAGATGCGTTACTAATTGACTGCATAAGAGACGCAGAATCAACAATCCTGCACATTAGAGAATTATAATGAGCCCTCGCAATTGATCCTAATCCGCTCAACCCTGGCGATTGGCTTCATCGGCGTGAAACGATCCGCCACGATACGCCCGGTGGCTCGAAGGATCGAATACTTGGAGGCTCTCGGTGATTATGCCCCGGCGTTGGCCCTATATTACAACTGCCATCATGGCGCTCTGCGTCTTCGTATTTCTGTTTACCCATGAGCGGCTGCAACATGAGACGGGCCAATACCTTGAAATCCAATCTCGAACATTAAGTCTTGCCGCGGCGCATCCTCAGGTCATGCTAACGCCGGCGCAACAGACTATGATCGACGTTTTTCGCGAAACCAACCCCCGCGATTGGGCCGAAATGGAGTCTCTGCAGGCCAGCTCAGCCAACCTCGACGATGTGAACGAGGAACTGGGGTTACTCGGCCGGCGGCTGGATGATTTCCAGCAACATTCGATCACCGCGCGCTTCTCCCTTTATCCACCACACCGCTCCGCGCTGAGCTTTTTCACGGCCCATTTCCTGCACCGCGACTGGTCTCACTTGCTCTTCACCCTGTGCTTTCTTTGGCTGGTGGGCGGGACGCTGGAAGATTTATGGGGAAGGCGAATCTACGCCGGCATCGCGTTGTTTTGCGGCGTGTCGTCGGTCTGGGCCTACAGCGCCACGGCTCAGAACAATCTGGTTCCGTTGATAGGCGCCTCCGGACTGGTGGCTGCGTTGATGGGCGCTTACGTAATTCGCTTTCCGAAGACCACCATTCAGCGGGGCACGGCCCTGTGGGTCATCCGGTCACGGTTGCTGCATTTCAGTTCGCCGGTCTATGTCGTGTTTCCGATGTGGATTTTGGGATCCTTGTTCTGGGGCAGGTCCGCAAGCGATGCGACGTATGCCGCGTACTGGGCGCAGGCTGGCGCCTTTGGCAACGGCGTGGTGCTGGGCCTCGTGTTGTGGCTTACCGGCGTGGAGAATTACATGACCCAGCAGATCGAAGCGGAAGTCGCCTGGTCGGTCGATCCGCATATCGCCAATGCCACCGAGTATTTGCAGCGGGGCGATCTGGACGCCGCGATCAATTCCGTGAACGCGCAGATCACCGAGAAGCCGTCTTCGGTCGAAGCGCATGAGATGCTGGTGAGCCTCTACTTTCGCAAGGGCAATGCCATCATCAAATATCAGCATGCCCTGGAGTCGCTTTGCGAAGTGCAATTGTTGGCGGCGAACCCGGAGGCGGCCTGGGAGCAATACGAAACCTATCTCAAGGTGGGTGGCAGAAAGATGCCCGCAGCCACATGGATCCAGCTGGCCCGGTTCGCCGAAAATCAAGGAAATGTGGAGCGCGCCTTGGCCGAATATGAGGGATTGGCTCAGGCCTGGCCGGATGACCGCGCTTCCGTGCTCGCTTTGATTTCCGCTGGCAGGATCCATCTGCAACATTTCGGGCGCCGCGAGGAAGCCATGCGCCACTATACCGCAGCGCAGAACTCGCAGGTGCCGCACAGCGACTGGGATGAAGTCATCCGCAAGGGGCTGGAAAAGGCAAGCGGTGTGGTTGAGTCCGAAGCCAAATAGTTCTAGACTCGGGACCTGTCCACCCCGCTCGCATCGTTGCAATTCAAATACGGCGCGTCCTGCGAATCAGTATTTTTATCAACTGAAAGAGTCGAGCATCCAGGAGCCCGCCATCAGGGCTTCGTCCTTTAGCCCCCGGTTGTAACGAATGTTCGTGCCGCACATGTCCGTGATGGGGATGAAGCCGGGGCCTAAAAAGGCGAGCGGTGTGGTTGCGCCCGAAGCCAGGACGATCCAGCCTCGGGCGCAACCACACCGCTCGCACTATCGCGTTCAAAATGCTGTTCGTCCGTCCTGCCGATCAGTATTTTTTCCAACTGAATGAATCGAGCATCCAGGGGCCCACGGTATAGGCTGTCTTCTTTAACCTACGGTCGTAATGGACCGCCGTGCCACCCATGTCCGTCATGTCTTTGCCGATGACGGCGCCGTACCAGTCCGCGTTGCCGGCAAAAGAAAAGGAGGCATTGGGGGCATACAAAAGGCCTACGGCTGCTGCCCCGCCTTTAAGGCTCACTGTGCCGGTCCCCGCATAGAGAATCTGGAACGTCATGGGGTTAAAATTTCCGGTGGTATTCGTCAAGCCGCCGCCAGTCAGTTTTACGACCGTTCCGCCACCGGTTCCGGTGACGTTCAAGATCACGGGAGTGGAATCGAGGACCAGCTGCGTGCTTCCTGTTTCACTCAAGGTGTTGATGTTGTAAGTTCCGGCGGCTAAATGGAGGTCTTTGTTTCCCGTTAAGCTGAGATCACGCAAGCTTACAGTTCCGCCGGAAGTGGTCGGGGTTAGAGTTATTCGGCCACTCCCGGAGGTGCACGTTGCGCCCGTTGACGACATTGTTGTCGTTGCCGGGCAGCCGGAGTTCGTGGTGATGTCCACAGTTCCATCGGCAGGAATATTCGGAGTGGGGTAATTAACGGTTTGCGGAAGTTGGACCAATCCCCCTGTCACGTGTCCGCTGCTGGAAGACCATGCGGTGACGTTACCGGAACTGCAACTTCCTACGCCGGTTCGTGGTGTTGAGAGTGTGCCGTTAATCGTGGTTGGATTGCCGTTCGTAGCCAGGTTTCCATTCGTGCCCACGTCCCCAGTATTGTTTGAAGTCACTGGAACGCCGCCGCTCAGCGTGGCCGAGGAGTCATAGCTGTCGGTGGTTCCCCCGCCACCGAATTGCAGGGCGCTGCAACCGGGGTCTGTCGCGAACGCCGCATACGAAAAGGTCGGGCTCAAGGACTGCTCTAAAGTGGCGGAGACCCGAACCTTTGCCCCTCGAATGCCGGCGACGCTGCCATCGGACGTGATGCGCCAGGTCTGCACCGTCGTGGGAGATGTCTTGCCGAATGGAATAAACGCGGAATGCATGGCCATCAGCGTCGCGTAGCTGCTGTAATCGACCGTCGTGCTGCCCGTGGTGATGCTCCCATAACCGGCGCCGTTTGTATGGAAGGCCTCCCGGACGGATTCGACCGGATAATTCGAATCTACAGAGCTGTTGGCGGAAAGAATCACGTCATGACCGTTATATTGCACGGGAGACACGGAAATATCATATGCGCTGACCGAATCGGTCGTTGTGCCGCCCGCATAGGCAACTGGAAAGAGTGAAAAGCTGTGGTTCAACGCGACCGGAACACTCGTTCCGCCCGGCTGCGTATACGAGTTGACAATGAAACCGGCCGAGGAGTTCAGCCCGGCTTCCGCTCCGTCTCGCGCTTGCGACATCAATCTGTAATTCATGCTGGACCAGGTTTCCGTCTGAGAAATAAACATCAGGGAAATGGCCATGACCGACAAAACAAACACCAGGATAAGTGCCAGGATCAGCGCTACTCCTTTTTGTGATGCTCGTTTCATATAGATCCTCGATTCTCAAGTTTACGGCAGCAGACTCGTTACTACAGATGGCATCGGTTGAATGCGATTGGTGACACCGGCGCTGGCAAGTTCCCAGCCATCGAAAACGTTGCGCGGTGAAACATTCAGCAAAGCCTTTGTTTCCGTCTGGAACTGATTGGTCTGCGGATCTTTGTATTGTGTCTGAACGGTCAAAGTGACGGACACGTCCACGACATAAGTGTCGGTAGCTACCGTTTTCTCCTGGTATTTGAAGCATGGGGCAGGACCGGTCGTGCCCGGGTCGGCCGGATTCGGCAGGAGATTGGACAAGACGATCATGGAGGAGTTGACCGAGGGCTTGGTAGCTCCGGGGACCATGGACACGACATTGCGGTACAGGTTCCCGCCGGCCGTATCGCATTTGTACTCGGCGTACACCATGTTTCCGTCGTCGTTGATGTCACCGTACAATTTCAAAAGATAGCCGGTGGAGCCGTCCGTTGTACTGGGCGGCACGATGCCGCTCGCAAAAGCGCCGGAGACATTGACCGGCACGCCGGAGGCGTGCGCATTTTGAGTGAACGTCGCATCGAACGTATTGGCATACAGGTCGAGATTCGAAATCGCTACCGTCTCTTCATTGTCGCCGGTGTCGATGACCAGCTTCTCGCCATTGAACATGCCGGTTGCGTCGGAGACGGTGATGGACATGGAAGTTCCGAGATTGGCCGTCGTCACAGCCGTGGTCATCGTGACAGTATTCGGCAGGGTCACCCTGCCTGCCTGGCCGATTTCCTGTTGCAGTAATTCCGTGGCGCTGCGAACACTGCTGTGCATTTCCGTGCGGTTCGAAATGGTGCCCTCGGTCAACATCATCTGCATCATCCCGCGCATGACGATTCCCGCGACCACCAACAGAATGACCATGGCGACCATTACTTCCAGCAATGAGAATCCAGGCTGTCGTCCCGTCCCATCTTTTTTTTCGGCTGTTTTTCTACGTGTCACGGGATCTCCTAATCAAAATGGGGACGACTTCATCGAAACCAGAGTGGATTGCGGAAGCGCTCCGGCGGGGGCCCCCACTTGTGCTTTTACCTTGGCCGTGACGGTGATCACCTTCAAATTCGGATCCGAGTTGTAGTAGTCAATTTTCCACACGCGGATGTAGTACCAATCTCCCGTCGAAGACACGGGCTGACCCGTGATATCCAGATAATCCACGTATCCGGTTCCCGGGCTGGTGACCGGAGAACTGGGGTCGGAACTGCCGCCGATGGCCAGGCCGGTTCCACCGCTATCGGTGGACGGAAATGAGGTGGTATCGCTTGTCGTATCGCCGTACGCAAGGCTCATCAGCTGTTCCATCTTGTCCTGCGCGTACTCGGCGGTGCGAGCTGCCAAATGGCCCTGATTTTCGGTGGTGGACATGGCCACGGCTGCCAGGCTCATAATCCCCACCGTAACGACCAGCAGGATCGACAGAGCGATCATTGTTTCCAGCAAGGATGTACCTGCTTGCGAGAAGCGGTACACCGGCCGGGGCAGCAGTTTGTCTTTCATGGTTTTCCTCATCGTTGCTTCCAATTTGCCGCGTTTGCCTCAGTGCGCCAGACCTTCGTCAGACCCGTGGCGGACACGGTCACACCGGTGACCACTTTCCCGTCCGTAACGTAGAGGGCATAGTTTCCCGTAGGCACTCCGGCAGAAGTGATCGGGATTCCTCGAGAATTAAAGATGATGCAAGCCGTGTTGGTGGTTCCGGTGCAAACTGTCGCCTGGCTGAGCGTGGCTTGGGTGTTGGGGGGAGGAGTCGTCAGGGAGCCAAAGCCAAAAGATACGCCTCTGGCAAGGTATTGGTCTCCCCCTTCCGGCGTCCACGTGGAGGTACCGGATTGTTGCCACTCGATCCGGAACGTGTTTGTGGAAAGGTCGACGTAGACACGCGCCCTGGCGAAGTTGGCTGCCGCGCGCATTTTTGCGAGCAGGATGGCGCCGTTCAGGTCACGCGCATCGCCCGAGGCCCTCATTTCCTGGATCATGGAAATTACTTTCGGAATGGCTATTCCGGCGACGATCAGGGTGATGACCATCACGATCATCACTTCGAGGAGAGAAAAACCCCTTAGTTGCCTGGCACTTCTATTTGTGCGATCGAATTCCACGATTGTCCACTTCCCGTTAATTTTTCGTTGTCTATGGCATACAGATGAGCATTTCCGGGACCATTCCGTTCAAGCTTCTATCTGCTTGTTATAAAGTCGCTTACAGCACTTTTGTTTACAGTTGGGGCGGGTTTTTGGGTGACTTGTAACAAACTGTTACAAACTTACCAACTTTCGGAAGACTTGCGCTGTGGCCCCCCTTGCTTTACGGGACCGTTTCACATTGCCCAGCCGGTTGAATCGAAATGGGTTAGGGGAGTGACCCCCATGGACTCCCGATGGGCTGGCCGTATGCGCATCGGGAAGGGACGCTGGATTTACAGGATTTCCGTGTAGGGTTTGCGGCCAGTCTGTTCCTCTGTTCATCTCTATTCATGGAAACGGTTCCGCTGGACGAGCCTGGAAACGCAATGAGGGGCCTGCAGGCGCAGTCACCGGCGCGCTTGGCGTTCGCACGACATCGTGAACGGAAATCGGGTATTATCTTACAGGGATTTTCCCCGCCATATTTGCTTCAATCGCCTCGCTTTGCTTGGAAAGCGTGTGCTCCCAGGGAGTTCAGATTGATTTCACGATATACGCGCGAAGAGATGGGCCGTGTCTGGAACGAGGAAGGAAAATTTCGCCGCTGGCTCGAAGTAGAGCTGGCCGCCACGGAGACCCTGGCGGAGAAGGGAGTGGTGCCGGCGGCGGCGGCGGCGAAAATACGTGAGAAAGCGCGCGTCGATGCCGGCGTGGTGCGGCGCATAGCCGAGCTGGAAGCGAAGGTGAAGCACGACGTTATCGCCTTCACCATGGCAATCGGCGAAACCATCGGAGATTCCGAAGCCGCGCGCTGGCTGCACTACGGGATGACCTCGAACGACGTGGTGGACACCGCGCAGGCCCTGCAGCTTCGCGAAGCCTCGCGCCTGATCGAGCACGGCATGGTCCGCTTCGGCGAAGTGCTCGAACGCCGCGCGCGTGAGTTCCAGCACGCCCCGCAGATCGGTCGCACGCACGGCGTGCACGCCGAGCCCATCACCTTCGGCTTGAAAGTCGCCAACTGGTTTTCCGAGAACCGCCGCAACCTCGAACGCTTCGGCAGCGCCGCGCGGCAAATGGCCGTGGGAAAAATTTCCGGCGCGGTGGGCAATGCCTCTCATCTGGGGACCGAAGTGGAGGCCGCCATCTGCCTGCGCCTGGGCCTGGAAGTGGCTCCGGTGGCCTCGCAGGTGATTCAGCGCGATCGCCACGCGCAATACCTTTCCGCGCTCGCCATCGTGACGGCCACGCTGGAAAAAATTGCCCTCGAAATCCGCCACCTCCAGCGCACCGAAGTGCGCGAGGCCGAAGAACCCTTTGGCGGCGAGCAGCGCGGCAGTTCGGCCATGCCGCACAAGCGCAACCCGGTGTCCAGTGAACAGGTGTGCGGCCTGGCCCGCGTGGTGCGCGCCAATGCCGGCGCGGCATTTGAAAATATCGCCCTCTGGCACGAGCGCGACATCTCACACAGCTCGGTTGAGCGCGTCATCCTGCCGGATTCGACGATCCTCGCCGATTATCTTCTTACGCGCATGACGGACATCGTTTCCGGTATGCGCGTTTTCCCCGAGCGCATGCGCCGCAACCTGGACGCTACCGGCGGCCTGATTTTCTCGGGACAGCTTCTGCAGGATTTGGTCGAGGCGGGCGCCGCGCGCGAGGACGCCTACAAGTGGGTTCAGGAACACGCCATGGCGGCGTGGGAGACGGAAACAAATTTCCGGCAGCGCGTGGTCTCCGATCCGCGCATCAAGATTTTTCTGGACCGCGCGGCCCTGGAAAATACGTTTGATCTGAACCGGCAGCTTCGCTATGTGGACGCGATATTTGCCCGAGTGTTTACGGGAAAGTAGGCAGCCGCTCTAAATCAGGAAACTTACACGCGCTGGACGTATCGCCCTTCCGAAGTATCCACTTTTACTTTGTCGCCTGTATTCACGAAGGGCGGCACCTGGATCGTAAGGCCCGTCTCCAGCTTGGCGGCCTTCATCACTGCGCTGGCGGTGGCTTTCTGCACGGTCGGCTCGGTGTCGACGACGGTGAGGTCCATCGTGTCCGGGATGACCACACCGATGGCCTTGCCCTCGTAGAATTCCAGCTTCACCGTGGTATTCGGAATCAGGTAGTGCACCGCTTCCCCAAGCACGTCCGCGCCAAGATGAAACTGCTCGAATGTCTCGGTATTCATGAAGTGGTAGCCTTCCCCATCCGCGTAGAGGAATTCGTGTTCGATCTCATCGAAGATGGCGCGCTCGATGTCCACCTCGGCGCGGAACCTGTAGTCGATGATCGAGCCGGTGCGCAAATTGCGCATTTTCGTGGCCATGGCGGCGCGTTTGTTTCCGGGCGTGCGGTGCTCGACGCTGTGCACCGTATACAGTTCGCCCTCGTGGCGGATGGTCATTCCCGGACGCAGTTGTGTCGCTCGCATGCGATTCTCTCCTGATGCCTACGGGGTCTTGCGGCAGGCGGTTCATTCCGGCTGCGGCTTGCACGCGCACAGTCTGGGCGGGCCACGGATGCCAAAAAATGCGCCTCCCGCCAAATTGCAATTATAGACGCCGTGGCGTGGGACGGTCAACGGACCTGCGCCGGGATTGCGACCCGTTTGCAATCCATCGCCCATGGGGTGGAGTACAATTGGATTGGGCTCACGACAGGTACAGGGGAGGAAAAATGGCGGAACCTACCTATGACGAACTCAAGGCCCGTGTGACGGAGCTGGAAAAGAAGACGGTGCGCCGCTCCGGCGAATTGGACTTCAAAGTTGGTGCGAAGGGCGGGGTGAGCGTCTACGGCCTCGGCCGGTTTCCGGTCACATTGTATTATGAGCAGTGGATCAGGCTCCTCGACGCTTCACAAAAGTTGCGCGATTTCCTCGAAGAAAATAAAAGCAGGCTCAAATTGAAAGAAAAATAGGGTTGCGTAGGACAGGCTTCAGCCTGTCTTCTTTTGACTCCTGCCAATACAGCAAGAATCAAACCCAGACGGGCTGAAGCCTGTCCTACTATCGGCCATCTGCTGCCACGCGCGAAATTCACGGATGAGGTGTGTTGTCGCGCTCGGCTTTACCTTCCGCCATGATTTTTTCGATTTCGTCGGGTGAGCGCGGCAGGCGCGCGGTGAGCAGCGTGTAGCCGGTGGGCGTGATGAGCGCGTCGTCCTCGATCCGCACGCCGAGGTTTTCCTCGGGAATGTAAATGCCCGGCTCGATGGTGATGACCATGCCCGGTTCCAGAGGGCGCGGCGGGCCGCTGGGATCGTGTACGTCCAGGCCAATGTGATGGCTCAGGCCGTGAGTATAGTACCGGCCAAGCGAGCGGCCTTCCTTGTCCTTGCCGTGCGAATTGATGTAGTCCATCGCGATTTTCTGCAGGCTGGTGGACCCCCGACCGTAGAGGGTCATTCCCGGCTTGAGCGCGGCGAGCGCGGCGTTTTGCGCGCCCAGAACGATTTCATAAATCTCGCGCTGCCGCGGCGTGAACTTTCCATTGGCGGGCACCGTGCGCGTGACGTCGGCAGCGTAGCCCGAATATTGTCCGCCGACGTCCATCAGCACGATGTCGCCGTCCTCGATCCGGCGGTCGAGTTTATTGTAGTGCAGCACCGTTGAGTTGATGCCCGAGCCGACAATCGGCGCGTACGCTTCGGTCTCGCAGCCGGCGTAGGCGTGAATCTCCACCATCTTGGCCGCCACTTGATATTCGTAGAGGCCCGGATGCATCAGCTTCATAGCCGCCAGGTGCGCGTCAATCGAAGCGTTAATCGCTTTCTGGAGCAGCGCCAGTTCGCCGGGCGATTTGATCGAGCGCAGCGTGGCCACGGAAGGAGAAACATCCTTGAGCCTGGCTTCCGGCGCCGCTTCCCTCACCCATTTGGACCAGTTCGCCGCGTGCGGATAGCCTTCGTCGTGCGGCCCCGGCAATTCCGTGTAAATTTCGGGAAAATCCTTGGCGAGGGCGGCAAGGGTATCGCGCAATTTGTCGAAGCTTTCGACATCCGCAAAACCGGTTTTTACCTGGATGCCGGGATCGTCCGGCCCCATGCGCGGACCATCCCATTGTTCCTGGACCGGATCGTGCGGCGGCAGATACAGGATTTCGCGCGGCCCGTTCCAGCCTTTTTGCGCGGCCGATTCCGGCACCAACAGCAGCGCCGCACCCTCTTCGTTGTGCCCGGTAAGGTAGTAGAAATTCTCTTCCTGCATGAAGACGTACGAGGGATTCGCTTCTTCGTGCCCGGTATAGCCGAACAGGACAATGGGGGCGTTGACCTCGGCCATCAATTTTGCGCGTCGCTCGGCAAACACCGCGTTCGGCTCGCGCTGCCAGGCGTTTGCCAGAGGGGCGATTGCCGCCAGACAGGTCAGCGCGAAGATCGCCATGCCGCCGCGCAGAATTGCGTTTCGCCTGTTCATTGCGTCACCTCGCCCGAGCGCATCCTGCAAAAACATATCACGCAAGCGGCAGGACTCTGCAAAAAATGTCCCCGCTCTCACGCGCGTCATCCCGGGCAAGCACAGAGGACGGAAAAGTTTGCTTGCGGGCTAGAACCCCGGCGCGCCGGTGGCCGCGGGGCGAACCTCGGAGGGAGGCACCTGCTGCCGCACGCCGAACCGGAAACGATCGATCCAGCTTTGCGCGACCGACATCACGCCGGTATAGAGGAATCCCCAGACAAACAGGAACAGGAACGGCGTGGTGGCGTAATTCTCGTTCTGGATGGCGTACACAATCGTCAGCGCGAAGTAGAGGCCCAGCCCGATTTCCAGGTACGGCATCCATCCGGCGCGATTGCGGTAAAGTTTTTTCTTCCATGTGCCGGTCTGCCCGTCGATATTGAATTTCGGCGTGCGCGCGAATTCTGATTTCATGCCGCAAAGCGCCTCGAGCACGGCCTTCGAGTTGCGCACCGAAAGCCCGATGCCCACGGCCATGACCAGCGGCATATACAGTATGGAACGCTTCCACGTTTGGGGATAGAGGACGCGCTGCGAGGCCAGGTAAAACCCGGAAATCGACAAGCTGGACGCGATGAACAGCGGCAGGTCAATCAGCAGCACCTGGAACCAGCCCTGATAAAAACGCACGATCATCGCCGGCAGCAATAAGGTCGACAGCACGATCATAAACGGATAGCTGATATTGGCCGTGAGGTGCAGCACGGCCTCGGCCTTCACGCGCGCGGGCTCGTTCGAGCGCAACACGCGCGGCAGGATCTTTTTCGCCGTCTGGATCAGGCCCTTGGCCCAGCGCGCCTGCTGCGCCTTGAACGCGTTCATTTCCACGGGTAGTTCGGACGCACATTCGATCCCGGGCAGATACAGGAACTTCCAGCCGCGCAGTTGCGCGCGATAGGAAAGATCGGTGTCCTCGGTCAGGGTGTCGTGCTGCCAGCCGCCCGCGTCGTCAATCGTGCACCGGCGCCACACTCCGGCCGTGCCGTTGAAGTTGAAAAAATTGTCGCTGCGCGAGCGAGCGCCGTGCTCCATTACGAAATGGCCGTCCAGCAGGATCGATTCGACCTCGGTAAGCGCGGAATAGTTGCGGTTCAGGTACGTCCACCGTGTTTGCGCCATCGCGATCTTGGGATCGGCAAAGTACGGCAGCGTGCGGCGCAGAAAATCCGGCGACGGCAGGAAGTCGGCGTCAAAGATGGCCACGAATTCGCCTGTGGCGGTTTTCAGGCCTTCGGCGAGCGCTCCGGCCTTGTATCCGGTGCGGTCGTTGCGATGCAAGTAGTGGATCGGCAGGCCCAGCGCCTGATAGCGCTCGACGCATCCGCGCGCTACTTCCACCGTTTCGTCGGTGGAATCGTCCAGCACCTGAATGTCGAGCAACTCGCGCGGATAATCGAAACGCGCGACGCAGTCCACCAGCCGCTCGATCACGTAGCGCTCATTGTAGATGGGAAGCTGTATGGTAACCTTGGGCCACTCGGCGACCGCGGGCGGCGGGCCGGGCACGTTGCGGCGGTTCTTGAAATACTCGTACACCAGAACGTAGCGATGCATCCCGTACGCCGCCAGTATCACCAGCACGATGAAGTACGGGATCATGATGGCCAGATCAAACCAGTTGAGTTGGTACAGCCCGCGGAAGGGATTCCGGCTCGGGTCGGTAAACTTGGACCAGTAGTTCCAAAGCGGATTCTGGGCCATGCTGGCGAAAAGGCCGAGTGCATGTTGCGCGAATATCAAAACGGAAAGCCTCCCTTGCCAAACATCAGCCCGCGAAAAAATCGTCCGCGAGAGCACAAGCTTTGAGCGCGCCGCAGCGCCGCGCAGGTGCGGGGTCTACCTGGATCTCTCCAAAATCAGGCTCCCAGTATCTCATCGCGGTTGTCTCCATCATCTCGCTCGAAGCCGTTTTTGCCGCGATGGCGCGTCTCGGTGACCTTTCCATTCACATCCCTGAATTCATGGCGCTCGCCCTGGGCGGGGGCGTGCTGTACTTCATCGCCCTGTACGCCCTAGAGCATACGCGAGACAACCGCGCCGTGCTGTGGTTTATTTTGCTGGGCGCGCTGGCCTTTCGCCTGACGCTGTTCCCCTACCCGCCGTCGCTCTCCACTGATGTCCACCGCTACCGCTGGGACGGCCACGTCCAAAGCGCAGGCTACAATCCCTATGCCGTGGCGCCTACCGATCCGCGCCTTGCCCCGCTGCGCGATCCTGGCTGGGCCGTGATGCCCGCGCCGGAGATTCCCGCAGTCTATCCGCCTTTGTCTATGCTGGTGTTCCGCGCGACGTGGCGCGTGCTGCCTGGCCCGGTTGGTTTCAAGCTGCCATTCTTGCTCGCCGATCTCGCCGTTGTGGCGATGCTCGCCGGGTGGATCCGTTCGACTGGGGGACGGAACTACCAGGTGGCCATCTACGCCTGGAATCCGCTGGTCGTGGTCGAATTCGCGTCCAGCGGCCATAACGACGCCCTTGCGATTGCCTGTGTCGTCGCTACGTTGCTGATTATACGGCGGTTTCCCGCCATGTCAACGCTTTCGCTCACCGCCGGGGCGCTGTGCAAGGCGTTCCCCGCCGTCCTGCTTCCCCTGGCGCTATTTCGAGCGGGTTGGCCGGGGCGGCTGCGCGGTTGGCTTGCGGCGGCAGGCTGCGCGGCCCTGACGGTGGCGTGCGCCTGGCCCTACCGCAACGGATGGCGCGAACTTCTCGGCACGCTCGCGTATTACCAGCTGATTTTTCGAAACTACCACTCCAGCATCTATCCCGCCCTGCTGTGGTTTTCGGGATCACACGAAATCGCCGCGGGCATTGGTGAAGGCGTTGTCCTTGGGCTGGCTCTGTGGCTGGCCATGCGCCGCGCGGATCCCCGGCGGGCCGCATTCCTGCTGATCGGCACGATCCTGCTGTTCGCCCCCAACGGCTATTCCTGGTATTTCACCTGGATCGTGCCGCTGCTGTGCTTTTTTCCCAGTCCGGCATGGCTGCTGCTCACCGTGCTGCAGTTTCTTTCCTACAAGATTTTCATCAATTACCGCGCGCTGGGCGTGTGGCATTTCGACCCGCTGTTCCAGTGGCTCTGCTACGCGCCGTTTTACGCGCTGCTGGGGTGGGAAATACTTCGGAAGAAACCGCGGATGGATACGCAGCCGGCGAGTTAAATAAATAAGTAAATAAACCGGATTCAACAGGCGTGCTGTTGCGGCGAGTCCCGTCAGAGCCCGTCAGAGTCCTATCAGAGCCCCTCAGACGTTGATGGAAAGCGTCGCGTCGGGGCGAGGGCCGGACGGCGGGGGCATCTTCGAGCGGTCGACGGGGCGGTAGAGGGTGTCGCGCTCGACCGGAACGCGGCCCGCTTCGCGGATCAGGCGTTCAAGTTCGACGCGCGGGGTGAACTCGGCGGTGCTGGCTCCGGCGTCGTGATAGATTTTTTCTTCGACCACGGTGCCGTCGAGGTCGTCCGCGCCGAAGCGCAACGCGATTTGCGCGATGCTTGGCGTGAGCATCACCCAGTAGGCCTTGATGTGATCGAAATTATCGAGCAGCAGGCGCGCAATCGCGATGGACTTGAGGTCGTGGTAGCCGGTCGGAGGCGGCAGGTGCGCCAGGCCCGTGTTCGCCGGATGAAACGCCAGGGGAATGAACGCCGCGAAGCCGTGCGTTTCATCCTGCAGGCCGCGCAGCGCGAGCATGTGCTCGACGCGCTCTTCTTCGTTCTCCACGTGGCCGTACAGCATCGTGGCGTTGGAGCGCAAACCGATTTCGTGCGCCGCGCGCGCGATGTTCAGCCATTGCTGCCCGCTGACCTTGTGGTCGCAGATGATTTTCCGCACGCGCGGATTAAAAATCTCCGCTCCGCCGCCCGGCATCGAATCCACGCCCGCTTCCTTGAGCGCCAGCAGGACATCGCGGATCGAAAGCTTCGCAATGCGCGAAAAATAACCGACCTCGACCATGGTGAACGCTTTCAGGTGCACGGACGGGCAGCGCTTTTTCAGGCCGCGCATCAGATCGAGGAAATATTCAAACGGCAGGTCGGGGTGCAAGCCTCCCACCATGTGGAATTCGGTCGCGCCTTCGCGCACGCCCTGTTCGGCGCGCTGGTAAATCTCTTCGAGAGCGAACGTGTAGGCGCCCGGCGCGTTGGGATCGCGGCCAAAGGCGCACAACTTGCAGTGTGCCACGCATACGTTGGTGGGATTGATGTGGCGATTCACGTTGAAGAAGCACGTGTTGCCGTAACGCTTCTCGCGCACGAAATTCGCAAGCCAGCCGATGGCCAGCAGGTCCGGAGAGCGGTAGAGCGCAACGCCGTCTTCGGCATCCAGGCGCTCGCCTTTAAGTACTTTGTCCGCGATGGGTTTCAACTGCTCGTCGTTGATTTGAAGTTCGCTCATTTTATTTAAATGTTTGGCCGCCAGAATGTCACTGGCCTCTCTTGCATCGGGATCAGCAGGAGGCCAGCGCTGCGCCGCTAGGGATGCGCCACGGCCAGCGCCGCGCCCCAGAACAGCAAAAACAGAAGACTAATATAACCGTTCACGGCAAAAAACGCAGCATTCATCCGGCTCAAGTCGTTCGCGGAGACCAGGGAATGCTCGTAGGCGAGCATTCCGGCGATCACCACGATCCCGGCCCACGCCGGCCACGGCAGCTGAAAACTCCACGCCAGCCAGGCGAGCAGCAGGATCATCACCACGTGCATGGCGCGGGCAATCGCCAACGCGCGCGCCACGCCGAATCGCTTGGGCACGGAGAAAAGTTCCACTGTCTTGTCGTACTCGATGTCCTGGCACGCGTACAGAACGTCGAAGCCGCCCACCCACAGCGTCACCGCGGCGCACAGGATCAGCATGCGCGCGTCGAGCGACCCGGCGATGGCGATCCACGCCGCCGCGGGCGACATGCCCAGGCAAAATCCCAACACCAAGTGCGACCACGACGTGAATCGCTTGGTGTACGAATAAAAAAACAGCACGCCGAGCGCGACCGGGGAAAGATGGAACGCCAGCGGATTCAATTCCCACGCGGCCAGGATGAGCACGGCGGAAGCCGCGAAAGTGAAGGCCCACGCGAAGCGGACCGTGAGCGCTCCGGTGGCCAGGGCGCGCGTGCGCGTGCGCGGATTTTCCCGGTCGTAGCGCAAGTCGATGATGCGGTTCATCGTCATCGCCGCGGACCGCGCCCCCACCATCGCCACGATGATCCACGCAATCTGCCCCCAGGAGGGCCAGCCCGCCGCCGCACCCGGAATCGCCGCATAGCGCGCCGCCAGCAGCGCCCCGGTCAGCGCAAACGGCAGCGCGAAGACCGAGTGCTCAAACTTGATCATTTCCAGAATCGTACGGATGCGGCTCGTGCCCAACGGAAAACTCCAGAAAATTCAGTAGGACAGACTTCAGCCTGTCCGGGTTTTGAAACGTGCACAAACTAAAAGCAAACAGGCTGAAACCTGTTCTACTCATGTTTCTCGCGTCTTGCCTTTCGCCTGCCCTTCCCAGCGGTACATCTGTTCCTGCGGCAAATCCATCTGTGCGAGTACGCGATAGACGTACTGCGCCACCAGATCGTCAATCGTTTTCGGCTGGTGATAGAACGACACAATCGCCGGCATGACCACCGCGCCCGCCTGCTGCGCCCGCAGCATGTTTTCCAGATGAATCCTGCTGAACGGGGTGTCGCGCACGCAGAGCACCAGGCGGCGTCCTTCCTTCAGGCAAACATCGGCGGCGCGCGCGATCAAATCGTCGCTGGTCCCCGCGGCAATCGTCGCCAGCGTGCCCATCGAGCAGGGAATCACGACCATGGCATCCACCGGATAGCTGCCCGAGGCAATCGAAGCGCCCACGTCCTTGTTCGGCAGCACTTCGGTTTTCAGGGCGCGCCCGCCGATCAGCAGGGAGGGAAGCTGCTTCGCGTCACTGGTGACAACGCTCAGTTCGTGGGCGAGCAGGCGAGCGCCCGTCTCGGTAACCATAAGGTGAATGCGCGCCACGCGCGCATCGGCCTCCAGCAGCCGCAGCAAGGCCTGCGCCAGCACGGCCCCGGAAGCTCCAGTGACACCTACAACGATCGTTTTGCGTTCCGTCTGGCTCATGGTTTCTGCAGGAAGATTCAGTCTAGGTGGCCGATTGCACGAAAGTCAAGAAACGCGCAGCAACACTTTCATCACGCCGGGCTGTTGCGCGTAGCGAATGGCTTTGGCGGCGTCCTTCAATGAAAAAACGCGCGAAATTAGTGAGCGAGGGTCGACGCGCCCCGAGCGCAACAGGGCGAGGGCGGGCCGAAACGGCCCGCAACGCGAACCGATGACGGTGAGTTCTTTCACCACGATGGGCCACGTTTCGACGTTGGCCGGGCCATGAAATGTGGACTTGAGCACGAGCGTGCCGCGCGGCGCCGTGATGTGTTGCGCCAGGGCCAGGCCCGAGGGCGAGCCGGTGGCCTCGACCGTCAATGTGTACGCGTCGGCGCGGTGAGCGCCCGGGGAGGTAACTTTGGCCGTGGCGATGCCTGCAAGCCGCGCCAGGCGCAGCTTGCTCGCGTGCTTGCCGATCATGGTCACTGGCGCGCCGGACGCGCGCAGCACGCGCGCGATCAACTGCGCGAGTTTGCCGTCGCCGATCACGGCCGCGCCGCGGTGCGCGCGGACATCGACCTGTTCGAGAATCTCGCACGCCGCGGCCAGCGGTTCGGTAAATACGGCCGCCTCGTCGGGAATGCCGGATGGCACACGATGCAGGTTCACGATGGGCAAGGCGAGAAATTCGGCGAACGTGCCGTCGTGGCCGACGATTCCAAGCACGCTGCGCCGCGCGCAGTGCGTGGGGATGCCCCGGCGGCAATACGCGCACAGCCCTCGAAATCCCAGGCCCGCGCATGCCAGATTAATCTCCCCGACCACGCGCCGCTCGACCCAACTCACATCTTTTTCACTCGCAACGCACATGACGTCGCCCACGAACTCGTGGCCCAGCGTGCCCTGGAAATTGTGATACCCGCGCAGGATTTCGATGTCGGTGTTGCAGATTCCCGCAAGCCGCATGCGGATCAAAGCCCACCCGGGCCGCAAGCGCGGCAGGGGTTTCTGAAGAACGGCGATGCGATTTCGGCGCGTGACCGCTGCAAGCATAGGGAAAAACATTGAAGCACAGAGCGTACCGGCAGGCAAGTCGGACCGTCCCGGAACGCATTGCCTGTTCCGTACAGCCGCGCCCCGCGCGCGTTGACCCTTGCCCCCTGCTCCGACTACGATCATGTTACCGTTCCTAAACGCCATGGCAACCATCGACGAAGACCTGAGCCAACTCGAGAAAGACGTTCGCATGCTGAAGATTGAGTACGAGCAGTACTTCGGCGGGGGGAAGTCGCGGCCGCCGATCGATACCGAGTGGCGCATCGATACAATGGTGAAGCGCTACGGAGACCGTGGCGCGACCATGAATTACGCGCAGCGCTTTCGCTACAGCAATCTGGCCCATGCCTACGCGAAATACCGTGAAATGTTCCGCAAGCGGCTGAAGCAGAAAGAGGAAGGCAGCACGCCGCGTCACTTCGGCGCCGCCGCCCGCGAAATTGAAAACGAACGCGCGCGCAAACAGGGTGCAGTGCAAAAGGCCGCTGCCGCCGGGCAATTCCGCTTCACCGTCGCCTGCAAGGACCCCGGCCACGAGAAGAAGAAGGTTGAACGTCTTTTCGCGGCTTTCTGCCATGCGAAACAGGAGGCGGGCGAAAGCACTGAAAAACTGACGGTCGAAGCCTTTCAGCATTTCGTTCAGCAGAAAACCGACCAGTTCAAGCAGCAGGAGAGCGCGCAGGAAGTGGAATACATTGTCACGCTGGAAGGCAAGCACGCGCGGCTCAAGGCGCGTGTGAAGTCGTGAGTTCCTCTCCGTCCGAATTTTAACCGGCTCCCAGTTCCCGCTTTTCGAACCCGCCGCTCGCCTATACAATAGGCGTTTTCCTATCATGTCCCCGGAGGATTCTGTGCCTGTCGAACGCGCTCTGGTTAGTGTCTATGACAAAAGTGATCTGGCCGAATTTGTGCGGCAACTGGCCTCGTGCGGGATCGAGATCGTTTCGACCGGCGGCACAGCGAAACTGCTGCGCGAAGCGGGCATCGGAGTTCGCGACGTAGCCGATCTGACCGGATGGCCCGAGATGTTGGGCGGGCGCGTGAAAACTCTGCACCCGAAAGTGCATGGCGGCATCCTGTTTCGCCGCGGCCAGGCGGGCGACCGGCAGCAGGCGGCCGAGCACAAGATCGCGCCCATCGACCTGGTCGTCGTGAACCTGTATCCCTTCGAGGCCACCGCCGCCAAGCCGGGCCTTACACCGGAAGAGCTGATCGAAAACATCGATATCGGCGGGCCGACCATGGTTCGCTCGGCCGCGAAGAATTTCGAAAGCGTCGCCGTGGTCACCGATCCGGCCGATTATGCCGCCGTAGCCGCCGAAATCAAAGCGCATGGCGCGGTAAGCCTCGCGACGCGGCTGGAACTGGCGCGCAAGGCGTTTGCGCTGACCGCGCGGTACGACGGCAAAATTGCGACGGAGCTGGAACGGCTGTCCGCGAGCAACGGTTCGATCGAACTGGGCGAGCGCCCGCTGTTGCCCCAGAGGCTGCACTTCGCCTACACGCGCCGGCAGGAGTTGCGGTACGGCGAAAATCCGCACCAGCGCGCCGCGCTCTACGTTCCCGCCGGATCGAGCTCTTCCGGCCTTGCCGCCGCCCACCAATTACAGGGCAAGGAACTTTCCTATAACAATCTGGTGGATCTGGAAGCGGCCCTGGGACTGGCCATGGAATTTCGAAGACCCGCCGCGGTCATCGTGAAGCACAGCAATCCCTGCGGCGCCGCCGAGCAGGACACTCTGGCGGAAGCGTACGTCAAGGCGCTGGCTTGCGATCCGATCTCCGCGTTCGGCTCAGTAATGGCGTTCAATCGCGCGGTCGACGCCGCGACGGCCGAGGAAGTGGCGAAACTGTTTGTCGAGTGCATCGTCGCGCCGGGCTATGAACCCGACGCGCTCGGAAAACTTTCGTCCAAGAAGAATTTGCGGCTCCTGCAGCTTCCTGCAAGGGAGTCCTCCTCGCGGGATGCCGAATGCGAACTCAAACGTGTTTCCGGCGGTGTGCTCGTGCAGGAGCAGGACCGGCACGAACTCGCCGAGAGCGAACTGAAAGTGGTGACGCAGCGCGCGCCCACGCGCGAGGAGCTTGACGCCATGCTCTTTGGCTGGAAAGTGTGCAAGCACGTGAAGTCCAACGCCATCGTGTTCGCGCGTCCCGGGCAGACGTCCGCCGTCGGTGCGGGCCAGATGAGCCGTGTCGATGCGGTGAAAATTGCCGTCATGAAAGCGCAATTGCCGCTGGCCGGCAGCGTCGTGGCTTCCGATGCCTTTTTCCCGTTTCCCGACGGCGTCGAGGAAGCGGGGAAGGCCGGCGCCACCGCCGTGATTGAGCCGGGCGGCTCGGTGCGCGATGCGGAAGTGATTGCCGCGGCAGACCGGCTGGGCATCGCGATGGTGTTTTGCGGTGTGCGTCATTTTCGGCACTAGCATCGGTGCTTCCTTTGTTTTGGAATCTTCCCAGACCGGGGAAATGGCCGGTGGAGGGCGTTTCGGAAGGAACCAAGGGCGCGCAGGACGCATCCAACAAGCATGTGGTATTGTCTTTAGAAAGCCTCCCGTCCGGAACGGCGCGGTTTTGCAGTGGAAACAGATTCCGGGAACGCTTTTGACTCGTTTTCCGGTGTGGCGGATAATTTTTTTTGCGGTGACGGAATGACAATCAGCCGGCATTTTGCAGTTGTTTTGCTCTTTTTTGTGGCGGGGGCGCAGGCTGCCTCCGCGCGGCAGGCCAACCAGCCTTCGCCCAATTCACCGGCGTCCGCGCAGGCCGCCACGTCCGAATCGCAGGTGGACGTCTCCAAACGCGCCGATGCCTACTACTATTTTGTGATGGGCCATTATTACGCCCAGCGCTACGAAGTCACCAGCCTGTCCGAGGACGCCAACAAGGCCATAGATTTTTACAAAAAAGCGTTCGCGCTGGATTCGTCCAGCCAGGAAATCGGCAACCAGCTGGCCGAAATCTATTTTCAATCTCAGCGCATTCGTGACGCGGTTCTGGAAGCGCAGTCCATCCTCAGCAAGGACCCCGACAACCTGGGAGCGCATCGCCTGCTGGCGCGAATCTACGTGCGCACGCTCGGCGATATGAGCGATACGTCGGGCCAGCATGCCACGCTGTTGCGCGCCACCGAGCAATACCGCGATATCGTGCGTCTGGATCCCACCGACACCTCGTCCGTTCTCTGGCTGGCGCGTCTGTATCGCCTGCAGAACGAACACGACAAGGCGGAATCCGTGCTCCGCGGCTTGCTGGCGCGCGAGCCGGAAAACCAAGGCGGCGTCGTGCAGCTCACGCAACTCCTGCTGGACGAAGGCAAGTCGCAGGAAGCTGTTTCCACGTTGCAGGGAATCCTGCAGCGCGCGCCCACCGCGCGCCTTTGGGACCTGCTCGGCGAGGCCTATACGCAAATCCACGATCTTCCGAACGCAGAGCAGGCCTATCGCAAGGCCTCCGCGGCCCAGCCCGACGAAATCAGCCACCGGCGGGGGCTCGCGCAAACCCTGCTGAACGAAGAAAAATATCCGCAGGCGCTCGAGCAGTACCAGCGGCTGTCGCAGATGGACGCGGATGATCCGGAAAATTACCTGCGCCTGGCGGAAATTTACCGCCACATGAAGCAACTCGACATGGCGGAGAAGAACATCCTGCTTGCCAAGCAGCGCGCCCCCGGAAGTCTCGAGGTGATCTACTACGAATCCGCCATCTACGAGGCCGAAGGCCGCTTCGACGATTCGATTCGCGTTCTCTCGGACGCGGTGACGGGCGTGAAGGCGCAATCCGAATTCACTCCGTCCCGGCGTCGCACGCTGGCGATTTTGTACCAGCAACTCGGACAGCTTTACCGGGAAACCAGCAATTATCCGGCTGCGGTGAACACATTTGAGGAAATGCTTCGCCTGGGACCAGAAGAAGACCGCCGGGCGCGCATGCTGATTATCGATACCTACCGCGAGGCGCGCGACATTCCCAAAGCCTTGGATGCTTCCCGCAAGGCCCTCCAGACGTATCCCAAGGATCGCCCCCTTCGCATCCTGCAGGCCATGCTGTACGGCGAAAACGTGCAAACCGATCGCGCCGCGTCCCTGCTTCGCGCTTTGCTGAACGGCTCGCCCGGCGATTTCGAAATCCACGTCGATCTCGCGCAGGTCTACGAACAGGCCAAGCGCTGGCCCGCCGCCGAACAATCCATACACGCCGCAGAGAAAATCGCCTCCGGATCCGCCGAAAAGGAAACGGTCGGCTTCCTGTCCGGCGCGATTTATGAGCGCCAGAAGAAATTCGATCAGGCCGAGGAGCAGTTTCGCAAAGTGCTTGCGTACAATCCCCGCAGTCCCGCAACGCTCAATTACTACGGCTACATGCTGGCCAATCGCGGCATTCGCCTCGACGAGGCTACCGACATGATCAATCGCGCCCTCGCGGCAGATCCCGACAACGCCGCCTACCTGGACAGCCTGGGGTGGGCGTACTACAAGCAGGACAAGCTGCCCGAGGCGGAAGAATTGCTGCGCAAAGCGGCTGCCCGCAAGAGACACGACCCCACGATTTTGAGCCACCTGGGCGACCTGTACGCCAAGATGGGCAAGGACGGCATGGCCGAGGTGCAATGGGAAAAATCGGTTGAGGAATGGCACCGTGTCCTACCCGGCGATTTCGAGCCCGCCATGCTTTCCGAAGTGGAACAGAAGATATCCGCCCTCAAGCGCCGGCTCGCGCAGCAGAAAATACCGGCCGAAGCCAAGCCGTAGTAGCATACATCCCTATGAAATCCATTCGTGTGCCCGCCTATGCGAAGGTCAATCTGCGTCTGGAAATCCTCGGGCGTCGCGCGGATGGTTTTCACGAACTGCGCACCATTTTTCAGGGCATCACGCTGCACGACACCCTTGCTCTGGAAATCATCCGGAAACCCGGTGTCCAGCTGCGCATCGACGGAAGCCCTCAATTGGCCGGCGAGCCCGGCAAGAAAAATCTGGTCTATCGCGCGATCCGGGAACTGAGCCGCGAACTTGGTCTGCGGAGCGGGGTGCGCGCGGTGCTCACCAAGCGCATTCCCGTGGGCCGCGGGCTGGGCGGCGGGTCCAGCGATGCGGCTGCGGCGCTTACCGGCATCTTGCGCCTGACTGGGAAACGGGTCGAAGCCGCCCGGCTCATCGAAATCGCTTCGGGGCTTGGCGCGGACGTGCCGTTTTTCCTGCGCGGAGGCCGCGCGCTGGGGATCGGCCGCGGCGATGAAATCTACCCGCTGCCGGATGGGCCGCGCCGCAGCGTCCTGGTCGTTTCTCCCGGCGACATCGCCGTGCCCACCAAAGACGCCTACCAGTGGCTGGCGCAGCGATTGACAAAGCACCCTCCGGCCTCTAAACTATGGCAGTTCTGTGCTCTATGCTGGAGCCCGCAGGGGGGCGGCCTCGCGAACGATTTTGAGGCGGTTGTCTTCCCTCGGTATCCCCGGTTGGCTGTCATCAAACGGGAGCTGCTTCGGCAAGGAGCTGCAGGGGCCTCGCTGGCGGGTAGCGGTTCGGCGGTGTTTGGAATATTCCAGAACCCAGCGATGGCGCGCCGAGCTGCTCGGGCGTTTCCGAAGGACCAGGTTTTCGTCTGCTCGACTCTTTCCAGAGCAGAGTACCGCCGCAAAACGGGCGGGCCGGATTTTGCCTGAACAGTTCCGCGCAAGAAGGAACATCAACCTTGACCGACGACAAATTTAAGATTTTCAGCGGCAGCGCGAACCCGCCGCTGGCCAGGGAAATTTGCCGGCACCTGGACGTAAAGCTTGGCGAGGCCAAGCTGGGCAAATTCAGCGATGGCGAAGTCTATTTCCAGATTCTGGAGAACGTGCGCGGCGCGGACGTGTTCGTCGTGCAGCCGGGCACGAATCCGGCGGATTTTCACCTGATGGAACTGCTGATGATGATTGACGCGTTCAAGCGGGCATCGGCCTGGCGGATTACCGCCGTGATGCCGTATTACTGCTACGCGCGCCAGGACCGCAAAGACAAGCCGCGCGTGCCGATTTCCGCCAAGCTCGTCGCGGACCTGCTGGAAACCGCAGGGGCCAATCGCGCCCTGACGCTGGATTTGCACGCGCCGCAGATTCAGGGATATTTCAACGTTCCCGTGGATCATCTGTACGCTTCGCCGGTCCTCATCGATTATTTCAAGGGCAAGAACATCGAGAATTTGACGGTGGTTTCGCCCGATGCGGGAGGCGTGGAACGCGCGCGGGCCTTCGCCAAGAAACTCGATTCGCCGCTGGCGATTGTCGACAAGCGCCGCGTGGACATCGACGTCAGCGAAGTCATGCACCTGATCGGCGACGTGCGCGGACGTGCCACGCTGATCATCGATGACATTATCGATACCGCCGGCACGCTCGTGAAAACCGCCGACGCCCTGCTGAAGGAAGGCGCGAACAGCGTGTACGCCGCCTGCACCCATCCGGTGCTTTCCGGCCCCGCCGTGGAGCGCATCTGCGCGTCGCAGATCAAGGAAGTCATCGTCACCGATTCGGTTCCGCTGAGCGAAGCGGCCAGGAAAGTTTCGCGGATCAAGGTTTTGAGCGTTTCCGGGCTTCTGGCCCGCGGCATCCATTCGATCCACGAAGAGTCTTCGATCAGCGAACTGTTTTTCTGAGTGCGGAATTGTTTTTTCGAAATTCGAGGATGAAATAGGGAAGGACTTATGGCACAGATCATTGTGGAAGCAGCGCCCCGGCAGACTCGGGGCAAAAACGCGGCGCGGCGCTTGCGAACCACCGGGCAGGTTCCCGCGACGCTCTATGGCGGGGGCAAGCCGGAAGCAGAGTCGCTGCAGGTGAATACCAAGCAGGTCTCCGCGATTCTCCGCTCGGCCTCGGGACACAACACGATTTTCAACGTGAAGACGGAGAATTCCGAGCAGCCCGCGATTTTGAAGGACTGGCAAGTCGATCCGGTCACGGGTTCGTTGCTGCATGTGGACCTGTATCGCATCGCGATGGACGTGCGCATGCGAGTCAAGGTGCCGGTGCATGTGTTTGGCGATCCGCAGGGCGTCAAGCTGCAGGGCGGCATCTTCGAAATGGTGGTCCGCGAAGTCGAAGTCGAATGCCTGCCCGCCGATATTCCAACGGAATTTCGCATGGATGTTTCCGAATTGATGCTGGGCATGCAGATTCGCGCTTCCGACGTTCAGGTGGACCCGGAAAAGATCAAGATCCTGACGGATCCCATGCGCGTGCTGGCGCACGTTGTGGCGCTGCGCGCGGAAGAAGAGAAGCCCGCCGAGGCCGTAGCCGCCGAAGCGGCAGCGCCGGCCGAGCCCGAGCTGATCAAAAAGGCCAAGAAGGAATCCGAAGAGGGCGAGGAAGGCGAAGAGGCTCCCGCCGCCGAGAAGAAGAAGTAGCACGCGCTTGCGCCCTGAACTTCCGCGGTGGTTTTGTGAGATTCCATGGGCAGGACGCAAGCGGCAACGCAGCAAGGGACGCGGATGCGCCTGATTGTAGGTCTCGGCAATCCCGGCATCGAATACGCCTGGACGCCGCACAACCTGGGTTTTCTGGCCGTGGACATGCTGGCCGAGCAGGCCGGCATACGCGTTACGCGGCCTGAGGCGAAATCGCTGGTGGGTGTGGGCCAGATCGCCGGGCAGGACGTTGTGCTCGCCAAGCCGCAGACGATGATGAATCTCAGTGGCCTGGCGGTGAGCGAACTGGTGAGGCGCGCCGGGTGCGAGCCCTCCGATGTGATCGTCGTTTGCGACGACATGGCGCTGCCCTGGGGCATGCTTCGTGTCCGGGAGCGGGGTTCCGCGGGCGGCCATAACGGATTGAAATCCGTGATTGGCGCGCTGGGTACGATGGAGTTTCCGCGCGTGCGGCTTGGCGTGCAACCCGAGAAATTTCGCGGGGACTTGAAGCAATACGTGCTTCGGCAGATTCGCCGCGACGAAGAGGATGTGGTCGCCGAGGAAATCGAGCAGGGCGCCGAGGCCGTTAAAGTGATTCTGGCGGAAGGAACGCAAAGCGCGATGAACCGCTTTAATCGCCGCGTCCCCCCGCCGGGCCAGGAAGAAGCCGGACAGTAGAACCAATTTTGAGAACGTATAAGTTTGAGAAACGTTTGAGAAACGGGGTTATTCAAACATGGAAGAACGCATATACGACCTGATCTTCATCTGCCGGCCGGCGACGCCGGAGGAAGACATCAACAAGATTATCGCGACCATCGAACATTCCGCCGCCGAACACGGCGGAAAAATCGAGAAAACCGAACGGTGGGGAACGCGCCGCCTGGCTTACCGCGTTTCCAAGCACCGCGAAGGTTTTTTCGTTTACATGGTGATTCAGGCCACGCAGGGTGACATCATCAAGGAGCTGGAACGCCGGTTGAAGGTTTCCGACGCCGTCATCAAGTACCAGACGGTCCGCCTCGATGAGGAGTTGAAGCGCCAGAAGAAACTGGTCCACCATCGGGAGCGCCGCGCCGCCCGCCGTCCGCGCAAGCAAACAGCGCCGCCGGCTCCGGCACCATCGCCGCAACAGGTTCCGCCGCCTGCCGAACAACCAGCGGCCAGCTGATGTGGGCGGGCTCACTGCGGAGCCTTCCGGCCCCGCCGAGCTCGCCGGAAAACGAAGTGCGGGCCTCACTTTTTGCGCCAAGGCGCTGCAGTGAACCTTGGAGCCCGCCGGAAAGAACGACATTTCAAGAAATGAGGAAACACGATGTCCGATCAGCCCGTACCAGCAGCACCTGAAACACCTGGAACACCCAGCGCCACGCCCAGTCCCGCACCCAGCGCCACGCCGAGCACTGCGCCCAGTCATGCGCACAGCGCGCCGCGCCCCGGAGGGGGAGGACAACGCCGTGAAGGCGGAGGCCCTCCACGCCAAGGATACTCCGGTGGAGGAGGAGGCCAGCGCAGTGGTTCCAGCGGTCCGCGTCGTGGCGGCAAGCGGCAGTATTTCCGCAAGAAGAAGGTATGCCGTTTCTGCGTCGAGCGCATCGATTTCATCGATTACAAGAAGGTTGAGATGCTTCAGCCCTTCGTGCAGGAGCGAGGAAAAATTCTGCCGCGCCGCATGACCGGCACCTGCTCGCGCCACCAGCGCTGGCTGGGTGAAGCCATCAAGCGGGCGCGCAACATCGCCCTGTTGCCCTTCGCGACCGAACTCTAACGCGCGGCGGTTGCATTGCCCGCCCGCCGCGGCGGACGGGGCCTTTGGCCCCATATCGAGACTAGAAAAAGAGGAAGCCATGCAAATCATTCTGCAAGAAGATGTGGAAAAGCTAGGCACTCGCGGCGAAGTCGTGGAAGTCGCCGCCGGCTATGCGCGCAATTATCTGTTGCCGCACAAACTCGCGCTGGAGGCTACGGCCAACAACATCAAGCGCCTGGAAAAGATTCGCATCACGCTCTCCAAGCGCACTGCCACCGAAAAGGACGCGGCGCACCAGCAAGCCGCGCTGCTCAATCAGGTTACCGTCAAGTTCGCCCGCAAGGCCGGGGAGAGCGACCACCTGTTCGGTTCGGTGACCTCGGGAGACCTTGCCGACGCCCTCAAGGCCCAGGGTTTTGAGGTGGATAAGCGCCGCATCGTCCTCGAGGAGCCCATCAAAGTGCTCGGCGAATCGATGGTACCGGTGAAGCTGGTCCACGGCGTTACCGCAGAGTTCAAAGTCATCGTCGAAAAGGAAGCCTAGACTGTATCGTGGCACCGGCGTCTCGCCGGTGCCACGCAAACCCTTGCCTTGCTGCCGCAATACCTTCCTGCGCGATTCACACAGCTTTTTCTCGTGTTTTCCACAGGGACAGTTGTATCCAGTCCCATCAAGGATTTGAAACGCTTTAAAAAGTTATGCACAGGCCCGCGAGAATTCCACAGGGCAAATTTTTTCCCCGCGGACTAGACTTAGGTTGGTCGGGGACACCCGGTCCCGGTTCCGCCCCGCGATGCGCTGTGCCAAGCGACCACCAACTCAGACAAGGACTCCTTGATCCTGTGGAGGACGACATGACGAATGATCTAAACAGTCCGGTGGCGATACTCGACAAGGAAATTGCGAAGTACCCGTTGTACACGATCGAAACTTTTGAGCTCTGCGATTGTTGTGGGGCACGATTTGGAATTGGCTACCATCAGGCCTGCAAACCTCCCTCAAACCCTTCGCTGGGGACCGACAGGCTGCCCAGGAAACTTCGGGAGATGCTGGCGGAGGATCACGGGCACGATCGCAAGCACAAGCACTTCACGGAAATCTGGATCATCCCGAACTGGGATGCATCCGCAGACTAACTAATTCTTGCCAGATGAAGCTATTTAGGCGAAACTAAGGCGAACTAACTATGGCTACCCCCGCGACTGCACTCGAACGGCCGATGCCTCACAATATGGAGGCGGAGCGCAGCATTCTGGGCGCAATCCTGCTCGATAACAACGCCCTCAATGCGGCAGTCGAGAAGCTCAAGCCCGAGGATTTCTTTCACGATCATCACCGGCGCATCTACCAGCACATGATTGCCCTCGGGGAAACGCAGCAGGCGATCGACCTGGTGACGCTCACCGACCAGCTTCATCGCGCCGGGGAACTGGAATCTTCCGGCGGCCCCGCCTACATCGCGCAATTGATGGACGGGGTACCGCACGTCACCAACGTGGAACACTACGCGCGCATCGTGAAGGAAAAGGCGTTGCTGCGCGGCCTGATTCACGCGACGCACGCCATCCAGCAGCAGGCGCTGGAGGCTGAGGACGATGCGGACACCATCCTCGACCGGGCGGAGTCTTCCATCTTCCAGCTGGCGGAGGATCGCGCGCGCTCGGGTCTGGTGGGATTGCATGACGTCGTCACCGAAAGCCGCGAGCGCATTTCTCATATCTACGAGGGGGGCGCCCGCATCACGGGCCTGTCCACCGGTTACGACCTGCTCGATAATCTGACTTCCGGATTGCAATCTTCCGAACTGCTGATTCTGGCGGCGCGCCCCTCGATGGGGAAAACGGCTTTTGCGCTGAATCTGGCGGAAAATGTGGCGGTGCGGGGAAACAAGCCGGTGGCAATTTTCAGCCTCGAAATGTCAAAGGAATCGCTCCTGCTGCGCCTGCTGTCCGCCGACGCCAAGATCGATTCGCACAAGTTCCGGACCGGCCACTTGAATCAGGACGATAAATCGAGAATCCCGAAATCTCTCAGCCGCTTGTCCGAAGCGCCGCTTTGGATCGACGACGCGGGATCGGCGACGGTTGTGGAAATGGGCGCGAAGCTGAGGCGGTTGAAGCGCGACAAGGGGCTGGACCTGGTGATTGTGGATTACCTGCAGCTGGTTTCCGCGCGCGGGCGATTCGGAAACCGCAACGAAGAAGTTTCCAGCATCACGCGCGGACTCAAGGCCCTGGCCAAGGAACTCAAGGTTCCCATGCTCGTGCTCTCGCAGCTCACGCGCGCCCCTGAACGGGAAGACCGCGAGCCGCGTCTGGCGGACTTGCGCGAATCGGGCGCGATCGAGCAGGACGCCGACGTGGTGATGTTCATTCACCGGCCGAATTTTTACAAGAAGGCGGACGAGATCAGCATGGAAGAACGCGGCGAAACCGATCTGATCATCGCCAAGCAGAGGAACGGCCCGACCGATAATGTCCGGTTTGTGTTTCAGGGCTCCTTCACGCGTTTCGAACTGCGCGCGCCCGACGCCTGGACCGAATCGCAGTAGGTGTCCTCTGCCGCCCACGGTTGTGTCGCGCCTGTGGCACTTGCGGCGATCACCGTTTTTGTCTCTGCAACGGTTCGCGGCCTGTACGTCCGGCAAGTCATGTCACTTCAGTGCGTTAGCGCGACAATAAGAGCTCTGCGATGATTGTGGGCCGGTGGCCCCGCGCTTGCTCCTCTTCAATTTGCACTTTTAGTAGGACAGGCTTCAGCCTGTCTTCTTTTGACTTCTGCCCATACGGCAAAGATCGAAACCAGACAGGCTGCCCTTGCTTGCGTTCAGAATCGAAGACCTGTCCTGCCGGCGCCGCTAGTTACTAAGCAGCGCGGTTTCTCCAGGGAGTAATTTTTTTTATGCCCCGGGATCGGTTAATCTTTGAAGATTCCAATGACGAAAACCGTAAAATTTAAAGGGCGCCCAATCTGGGCGGAAGTAAGCCTGGGAGCGCTGACACACAACCTGCGGGCGATCCGCCGCCACGTGAATCCTGAGGGCGGGCGCGGCACGCGCCGTCCTCGTAGAATGATTCTTGCCGTCATCAAGAGCAACGCCTACGGACATGGAATCGTTCCCGTCGCCCACGCCCTGTCGCGCGCGCGCGCCGATTGGTTCGGCGTGACGTGTTCCGCGGAAGGCGCCGAGCTGCGCGAGAGCGGCATTCGCGAGCCGATACTGATTCTCACCGGCTTTTGGGCCGGCGAAGAGCAGCGCATCCTCGACAATCAACTGACCCCGGCGATCATGCGGCCCGAGCAGTTGCGGTTGCTGGAAAATGCGGCCGCGAGGTCGCGCAAGGCGCGCCGTAGCCCGGTGAATTTTCATCTCAAGATCGACTCGGGAATGAATCGCCTGGGCATCAACCCATCTGAAATTCCGGCGTTCGCGAGCGTGCTGTCCAGGTGCAAACACCTGCGCCTTGCGGGCACTTTCACGCACATCGCTTCCTCGGAAGTGTTTACCACCGGGCAAACCGTCGAGCAGGAAGAAAAGTTCGACGCCGCGCTCGCCTGCATGCGCTCGGTGGGTCTCGATCCCGGCGTCGTGCACATGGCCAATAGCGCCGCGATTGTCAGCCGCCCCTCCACCTGGCGCGATATGGTGAGGCCCGGCGCGATCCTGTACGGGTATCACCAGTTTTTCGAGCCGCCCCAGCTCAATCCGGAAATGGAGGCGAAACTTTCCGTGCGCCCCGTGCTTTCATTTCGCGCTCGAATTATTTCGATCAAGGATCTGGCTCCCGGCTCGCGCGTCGGTTACAACGCGCGCTGGACCGCGGCAAGCCCTTCCCGTGTCGCGGTTCTCGCCGCGGGCTACGCGGATGGCTTGGCGCGCGTGCTGTCCAACAAGGGCCGCGTGATCGTTCGCGGGCAGTTCGCGCCGATTATTGGGACCGTTTCCATGGACCTCACCGCCGCCGATGTCACAGGAATTTCTTCGGCGCGCGTGGGCGATATCGCCACGATCTATGGCGCCGATGGCGGCACTACGCAATCCGTTCCCGACGTCGCCCGCATCGCCAACACCGCCAGCGCCGAACTGCTTTGCGCCCTCGGCAAGCGCGTGCCGAGGTTTTATTTGCCTTGAGCGAAGAGCAGGGCCGTCCTGAAGTATGAAGGGCTTTTCCTGAGGAATGAAAAAATTGCCGCGCAGCAGGCGCGGCGCGGATAAGACTGGCTTTCACGCGCTGGACCGCAGCGATTTCGTTGTGCGGAACGTCGAATTTCCCGCAACGCTGGAACCCGCAGCCCATTACGAAACTGGTTCCTGAAAATCGCCTAGCCAGGCATATATCATGACCAAGGCTATATAAAGCTTTATAAAAGCTTGACTCCTGCAGAGATAATGCGATATCTGGAGGGAGCAATCGGGCTGAATTCTTACCAATCGATCCAGGTCAGCCCAGCTTTGATACATTTAATGATACAGATTCATACTGAATGCGTAATCTAGAAGTATTTTCCTGCTTCCTTATTAATTATAGAACTGAGGTTATATGACCCGTCCTTATATTCGTCCTGAAAATACTGTCCCGTCTGCCACTCCCACGCCTACGCGGTTTTCTTCGCGTATTGCGGCACCGTCACATGCCGCCCGCGAATTCGGGGGGTGGTGGGATCACCTGCTGGTGCGCATCATTTTTTCATTCGCATGTGTGTCCGCAGGGTACCATTTTCATCCGTTCGGCCTGTCGAACGTCGTGGCAGCGGGCATGGGGTTGGCATTCTCCATTTCTGTCTTTCTGTTTGAGGTTCGACTGCTGCGCGCCAGCATGCGCCGGTTGATCGGCGCTGCGACGGGCTCGATTCTGGGGATTCTGGGGGCCTATTTGATGGGTCTGGTGCTGGCGCGCACCTCGATCCCGGAAGGATCGCGATCGTTCCTTGACGTAGGCTTGCTGCTCGTAATGACCTACATCGGACTGGTGGTGGGGGCGAATAAGGGCGATATGCTCAACCTGCAGGCCCTCGGCGGCCTGTTCGGCAGCGAACGCAGTACGCGGCGCATGCCCAAGGTGCTCGATACGAGCGTGATCATCGATGGCCGGATCGCCGACATCTGTGAAGCGCATTTTCTCGACGGTGTCATGCTCATCCCCCAATTCGTCCTGCGCGAACTGCAACTGGTCGCCGATTCGGCCGACTCCATGAAACGCCAGCGCGGCCGCCGCGGCCTGGAAGTACTGCAGCGCATCCAGAAAATGGCGCATCTCGAGGTGGAAATCGCGGATGACGATTTTCCGAGCATCCCGGAAGTGGACTTGAAGTTGATTGAGCTGGCGAAGCGCTACGACGCCAAAATTATCACGAACGATTACAACCTGAACAAAGTGGCCACGCTGCAGGGCATTGAAATCCTGAACGTCAATCAGCTGGCCAACGCGCTGAAACCCGTCGTGCTGCCCGGCGAAATCATGCGCGTATTCATCCTGCGCGAGGGCAAGGAATATAATCAGGGCGTCGCCTATCTGGACGATGGAACCATGGTTGTGGTCGACGGCGCGCGCCGCATGATCAATAAGACCGTGGATATCACGGTGACCTCCGTGCATCAGACGACCGCGGGCAAAATGATTTTTGGACGGATCGACGAGCGTGCGGAATCGCAACCTTCCCGCGCGTCCCACGCACATGCCGTCAATGATTCGCCGCGTGCGGTCGAGCGCGGCGGCCGCCAGGGCGAAGCCAATGCTGGCGAGCGTATGCCGCGTTCGGTGGCCCCGGAAACCCCGAATGAACAGGAATGAAATAAGGTCTTCCGCGCCAGTGGGGGCAGGTTTTGTGGAAAGCGTTCCTGGAGAACGTTCCCGGTGAACCCAGGGACGCTGCGCGCCGAAGAATCTCTTTTCCCCCGCGGTTCTATCGAAGAATGAATCCTAGCGGAGTTTACTCATGTCCCTGCCCGGGTTCCTCAAATCGCCCGGAAATGGACTTTGCGGCAATCCGTTGTGCGGATGCCGCCGTCTTTGCGTTAAATTGCGCTGACAGGAACCCGAATCACATTCGTTTGCGAAAAGGGCAAGGGGGCGCGACGTCTTCCTCCAAATTATCGGATCGCCGCGCGGCTAACCGGTGACGGCGGGCCCTGCAAGATCTGGCAAAGTTGAGTTCTCGAGCGGACTTATTAGCCGGATTCGTCCACATAAAAGGGAGCGAGAACATGGAAAAAAATGACGCGGCAAAGAAGCCTCTGCCACGAAGAGATTTCGTCAAGAAGGCTGCCGCGGGATTCGGCGCAGCCGCACTGGGTGGGATCGCTGCGAAGGAAACTCCCGCCGCGGGTGCTCCGCGGCACTGGGACCTCACGGCGGATGTCGTCGTCGTAGGCGCGGGGGCCTCGGGGATTCCCGCGTCCATCGAAGCCGTGCTGCACGGGGCCAAAGTGATCGTGATCGAGCAAAATCACGACATCGGAGGGCATGGAATCGAGAGCGGCGGAAACATTGCCCTGGGCGGAGGAACGAGCCTGCAGAAGAAATACGGCATCGTGGATTCGCCGGACGCCATGTATCAGGACTTGATCGCCTGGCACGACTACCGATTCAGCGACCGGGAAATCATCCGCGCGTTCTGCGACGAATGTGTGGCGTCCTTTGATTTTCTGCTGGCCCACGGTGTCAAATTTCCAGACGTTTCCCCGAACGGGGCCGACGGCGCCCCGCAAAATGTGAAACGTTCGCAGACCGTTCATTGGACCGGCGAGGTCAGCGCTTTTGCCCCGAACGGGGGAAACGGCACTGCGCTGATGCGCCCGCTGGAAGCGAGCGCCAGAAAACTCGGCGTGCAGTTTTTGTTGCAGCACAGCATGACGGGCCTCGTCCGCGAGGACAATTTTTCAGGTAAAGTTCTGGGCGTTACGGCGACGTACCAGGGCAAGGCGCTGAACGTCGAAGCAAAAAAGGGAGTGATCCTGGGCACCGGCGGGCATACCAGCAATGTGAACTTCCGGAGAATTTTCGATCCGCGGCTGACCGAGGAATACCAGGTGGTGGGAGAGCCCTGGTCACGCCAATCGGGTGACGGAGAAATCGCTGCCATGCAAGTCGGGGCGTCGCTGTGGGGCGCTGCGAGCCAGACGGTCGAAACGCAAGCGCGATCGCACATTTTCGAGAAACCGTACGTGATTGGAAACCAGTTTGGCTATCCGCAGGGCGGGGGACGCCGCGCCGAGAACCTGAAGGATAGTCCCATTGCAGGTCTCGCGCGGGCCATCGGGCTCTTCGTCTCGGACTTTCAAAATATTATCCAGGTGAATCAGGTGGGCCGAAGGTTCGTGAATGAATTCGCCACCGGATTCGATTGGTGGAATCCGTGCCTCGAGCCCAATGGCGGAAAAGGCGAAGGCGGCGGCCCTATCTGGGCCATCTTTGACGCGGACGCCGTGCAGCGCGAGGGCTGGGTTTGCGCGCCTCCCTTCGTGGACCCAGACGGCTGGTTTTTCACCGCGCCATCGCTACAGGAACTTGCGGGCAAGATCGTCAGCAAATATCAGAAAGACGCGATGCCGGGTGCCGCGCTGGAAGAAACGGTCGCGCGCTACAACCAGTTTGTGGAGGCCGGCAAGGACGGGGATTTTGGAAAGCCCTCGCCCAAGTACAAGATTCAGAAGCCGCCGTTTTATGCCGGGTGGTCCACGCCCTGCCTCCATGATTGCCTTTCCGGCCTGCGCATCAACGCCAAGGCCCAGGTGATCGACTTGTGGGGCAAAGTTATCCCCGGGCTGTACTGTGCCGGCGAAACGGCGGGCGGATTCAACGAGCATGGCCTCGCTCGAGCCATTGTCTTCGGGCGCGTTGCAGGGCGCGAGGCTGCGCGGTCCACTGGCCGCGCGTAAAGTCCGGATGGCATCACTGCTTCGCTGTGATTGCCGGAATGGACGCCCGCGGTTGGATGTACTGCGCGCGTGCCCATTGCAATTGAAACCCATGCTAACCCATCAAGGAGCGTATCACCGCCAGCAGCCATACGGAGTCGCAAGCTGTCTTTCGACGCCTGTTTATAAGTGCCCCCGATTGGTGTAAGATTTTTTGCCCTTCACTAGAGGTCATGATGAACCGTGTAACCGCTATTCTGCCTGCGGCTGGACTTGGCACCCGAATGGGTGCGGAGACGCCGAAACAATTTCTCATGCTGGACGGCGTGCCCCTGCTGCTGTTCACGCTGCGGCGGCTCGCTGCCTGCCCCGCCATCACCGATTTCATCGTCGCGACGCGCGCGGAGGAAGTGGACTCGGTGGCCGCCAGCGCCGCATCCGCCAACCTGGGGCGGCCGGTCCATGTGGTTCGCGGCGGCGACACGCGGCAGGATTCCGTCGCCAACGCCCTGGCGGAAGTGCGCCCTGGCACCGATTTGATTCTGGTGCATGATGCGGTCCGTCCGTTGGTGACGCGCGATCAAATCGAGCGCGTCATCGCGGAGGCGGCGGCCTGCGACGCGGCGATTCTGGGTATCCCGGCGATGGACACGGTGAAGGAAGTGAAGCGTGCGAGCCTGCCCGCGGACGTGGCCTTGATAACCGCCACGATTCCGCGCGAGCGTGTTGTTCTGGCGCAGACGCCGCAGGTCTTCCGCGCTTCGCTGTTGCTGGAAGCATTTGCCCGCGCGCGCCAGGACGGCGTGTCGGCTTCGGACGAAGCGGGACTTGTCGAGCGCATCGGCCGCGACGTTCACGTGGTGGCTGGATCTGACCACAACCTAAAAATTACGCGCCCCGGCGACATGGAACTGGCCGAATTTTTCCTTCGTCAGGAGCGCGCAGCCCAATGACCCGCGCGGGAATCGGCTACGACCTGCACCGCCTTGCCGAAGGGCGGAAATTGATCCTTGGCGGCATCGAACTCCCCTTTCACAAAGGGCCGGTAGGCCACTCCGACGGCGACGCGCTGGCGCATGCCTTGTGCGACGCGCTGCTGGGCGCCGCGGGGCTTGGCGATATCGGAACGCATTTCCCGGACACCGACCCGAAGTGGAAGGATGTATCGAGCCTGCGATTTCTCGAGCGCGTTCGCGACCTGCTCGCCGAGCATGAGTTCCGCATCGCGCATATCGACGCGATCATTATCACGGAAAAACCGAAACTGGGGCCGCATTTCCCCGCGATGCGCGAGGCTTTGGCGAAATCGTTGGGGATTTCCGCTTCCACAATCAATCTGAAGGCCAAGACGAACGAGGGCGTGGATGCCATCGGACGCGGGGAAGCGATTGCCGCGCAGGTGATCGTCACGCTGGAGCGCTGAGCCTGCGACATACTGCGGAAGATGGTTTGCGGGTTGCGGCTTCGCAGCTTGCGGTAAAAGTCCCATCGCTCGTCTTGCTCGTCATTCCGAGCGAAGGGAGGAATCCCTCTCCGACTTACATCCCGTAGAAGAGGGATATCTCGGCACGCAGCATGCCTCGCAATGACGGATTTTCACTTTTTCCGCTAGCGGTTCAGCCGCTGCCGGGCTGAATGCGAATTTTCGCTCTTATATTTCGGTTCCTGAAGCGCCGTTGACCGATCGTTCCGATAGACAGGAAAGTGTGAGGGCTCCGCAGTTTATGAACCGACTGACCGGCATTCACGCCGTACGCGAAGCGCTCGAAGCCAACCGGCCGCTCGATAGCCTGATTGTGGCGAAGGGCAGCCATGGCAACCGCATGGAAGAACTGGTCCGATTGGCGCGGAAATTGGATATTCCCGTGCGCTTCGAGGAACGCATACAACTCGATCGCACCGCGGGCACGCGCGAGCACCAGGGCGTCGTGGCGTTCGTGGCCGCGTCCCCGGCGGCAAGTTTTGAGGATTTGCTGAAACCGCGCGATGCCCACGGCACTCCCGGCATCGTGGTTCTTCTCGATGGTGTCGAGGATCCGCAAAATCTTGGCGCCATCGTTCGAACGGCGCTCACCGCCGGTGCGCGTGGCGTCGTGATCCCGGAGCGCCGCGCCGCGGGCCTCACCGAAACGGTTGCGCGAGCGTCCGCCGGAGCGCTCGCGCATTTGCCCGTGGCGCGCGTCAAGAATCTGGCCCGCGCGATGGAAGAAATGAAAGAGGCGGGTTACTGGCTGGTGGGGCTGGATGAACGCGCCGGACAGCGCTACACGGAAGTGGACTTGAAGGTGCCCGTGGGAATTGTTCTGGGCGGCGAGGGCAAAGGATTACACGCGCTGACTCGCGAACGATGCGACTTCCTGGTTTCGATCCCGACCACCGGCCCGGTGCGCGCCCTCAACGTTTCCGTCGCCGCCGGAATCATGCTTTTTGAAGTTGTCCGCCAGCGTGGACCATCTTCCCAACCCGCGAAAACAGCCGACAAGGCCTGAAAAACACATCCTGCCGTGCGGACGATCCGTACATCTTCCCGGCCTAACTGTCGTATTGAATCATCGAGAAAACATCGATCCCCGGCAGTTTCTTGCGGCCATTCAGGAAGGTGAGCTCGACGGCAAACGACGCGCCCACCACTTGGCCGCCCAGTTTGCGCACGAGCGCAACAGTGGCCGCGGCGGTGCCGCCGGTGGCGAGCAAATCATCGCTGATCAGGATGCGTGAGCCGGGCTTGATGGCATCTTTGTGAATTTCCAGTGTGTCGGTGCCGTACTCCAGCTGGTAGGTCACCGAAGTTGTTTTCCAGGGCAGCTTCTTCGGCTTGCGCACGGGAACGAACCCCGCGTCCAGCCGGTAGGCCAGCGCCGGCGCAAGAATGAATCCGCGCGCCTCGATTCCCACGACGGCGTCCACTTGTTTCCCCTCATAATGCGCGCAAAGCGCATCGACCAGGCTGTGGAATCCGGCGGCATCCTGCAACAGCGTTGTCAGATCGTAAAACAGGATGCCCGGCTTCGGATAATCCGGGACTTCTCGAATCAGCTTCTTCAGATGGTTCATTCGGCTCGCTCCCCAGAATTTAATATTCCCGTTCGATGGTGAAGCCCTGCGCATATTCCCGCAGGATCTCCGCATCGGTTTCATCGACTCGCTCGACGCTGGCCATGCGCGGGCCGCGCTGCAATTCGTTTCTGAGAGCGTCGAGTTGCGCCTGCCCGGCTATGGCATAGACTTCCACGCGCCCGTCGAACAGATTCTTCACGTATCCGGAAACATTCAGCCGGGCAGCTGCACGCTCGGCAAAAAAACGGAATCCCACGCCCTGCACGATTCCCGACACATAAAACCGCTTTGCGAGAAGTTCCACGCTCTTGCGCCATGCCCTGAACGGCTGCCTGCAGACGCGCGATTGTAGCAGAGGTCGCGGCCTAGCGGTGCGAAAAACGTCCATGCGGGTGTAAGCCAATCGGGCGCGTCCGCAGACATCGAAATGTTGTCCCGGGTCATGTAACATTCATGTGGGATGATTTTGGTCAAACCAGGCCCGGCAAGACGTGATTTTCAACGCATCTGGCGCCATCTCGCCGCCACGGCGGCGTTCGCGCTTCTTTCCAGCCCGGTATTTGCGCAGAAAGCGGCATCGCCGGAACCTCCGGCCCGGCCCCTGGGCGTGAAGATTGTTTCCAGCGGCGGCGAGCCTGAATTGCGCGTCGACGGCGTTCCTTTTTTCGTGCATGCCGCGCAATTTGATTATTTTCGCATTCCGCCGGATTTATGGTACCGCTCGCTCGATCGCTACCGCGAGTTGGACATCAACACGATCGATCTCCGCATTCCCTGGAACTGGCACGAGCCGAGCGAAGCGAAATTCGATTTTGACGGCCACACAAACCGGCGCCGTGATTTGCGCGGACTCGTACGTCAGATCACGCGGATGGGCTTCAAGCTCATCGTGCGGCCCGGCCCGATCATTGGCGACCACTGGCGCAACGCCGGATATCCTTCCTGGCTACTCGCGCAATCGGAATATAAAATGAGCGTCGCGGACATCCAGAAGGGAATCCCGCCGCCTCTTGCACAGCTTGCTGCGCGGGACGCCAATGCGGCCGCGCGCGGCTGGCTGGCCAATCCGGTTCATATGACCTACGCGCGGCGCTGGCTGACCGCTGTGGGCAGGGCGCTGGCGCCGTACAGCGCAAAAAACCTGATCTCCATCACCGAGCCAGCCGGCCGCGAAGGAAAAACTCAGCAGAAATTGGTTTCCGGACCGCTCCTGTTTGTGGCGCTGGACGATGTCGAGGGCATTCAACCCGGCGAGGACACTTCCGATTTAGCGCGCTACCTGGCGGTGCTGCGCGGGGCGCTCGCTGCGGGCGGGCTCGACGCACCCGTTTTCCTGAACGTGACGGACGCCGGGATGCAGGGCCTGGCGCCAATGGCCGGCGATTCTTCGGCGGGCAGCGCGCCACAAATTCCACTTGCGGGACACTGGTTTTTCAATCCGCCCATGCAAACCCTGGCGGCGCGGCCTGTATCCACCGGCGCCACGCCTTTTTCGCAAATGCCGCTGCTGAAGACTGCGGACGCGTCTTCTCTCTCGTTTCTCGCACATTCGCTTGGCACGCAAGCGAATTTCCCGCCGTTTTTAGCCGGCTTCGCCACGACAACTTTTGCTCCAGCCGGAGATATCCGCGCGGCGCAATCCTCTCCGGAGAACGTGTTCCTTGCGGCTCGTCTTTTGATCGGGAGCGGGATACGCGGCCTCGTTTATTCGCCGCTGCAGGACACGCTCACGCCCCCGGGTTGGGAAACGCAATCGGCGGCGCCGTATTTTAACTGGGATGCCCCGCTGGACCTCGCCGGGAACAAAGGAGTGCGTGCGCGCGGCGTATCTCGAAACGGCGAATTTATTTCCGAATGGGGAGCCATGCTGGCCGCCTCACATGTGCGCGCCGATTTCGGGATTGTGGACCTGCGCCAGTCCGCGGAGAAAACGGATGCGGCATTAAATTCGCGAGATACAGGGGAAATGGAGCAATTGTTTCGCGTGGCGAGCCTCGCGGGTTATGCGCCGGAATTGGTCAATCCCTCTTCGCAATCGGCCGAGCGCCTGCTGCGCGATCGCGTCATTGTCCTTCCCATGCTGCCGGGGAAGGGGAGCGAGTTCCGGTTGTCGGAGAAGGCGCAGGCGTCGCTGGTTGAATTCGTCAGGCAAGGCGGGACTCTGGTGTATTTTCCACCGCGGCCGCCGGGCGCCCTGCTCGAACCCTTGTGGCAGGATGCGGGGGCAAACGCGCTTGCTGGTCAAAAGTTTAACGGTTGGACATTCCAGCGAGGCCGCGTCATTGCCGCTTCGAGCGATTATTCTTCGTGGATGCCGCCGGGCGAAAATTTCGACAAAGCCCGGACACCGCCGGATAACGCGAAAGCCGTCGAATCGCTCGACACCCTGCTGAAATCGGCGGGCGTCCGGCAAGGTTTGCGGCGCATCGGAGCAGGAGAGCCTGATACAGGTCTGATTGCCGGGCAGGTGGTTTCGAATGCTTCCTCTGCCGCGCCGGACCATGCGCAAAAGTGCATCGAGGGCCAGCTTTGCGCCGCAGCTTTGATCAGTGTCACCAACTTGAATCCCCGGCAAGCCGCGAATGAATCGTTTGAATGGATCGACCCCCGCCCGGCAGCCACCGCCCGGGCCGAGTCGAAAATCGCATTCGATGTTTCCGTGCCGGCGCGCGAATCTCTCTTGCTCCCCATCCATGCTCCACTGTGCTCCGCGGTACAACCGGGAGAGAGGTGTTCCGACGAAGTGATCGTGGCTGGAGCGGAACTTCTGGGGGCGGAGCGCAGCGGAAAGACGCTGGAATTGGCGTTCTACGCGCCATCGAACGCCGTGGTCCGTTTGCATTTGCAAAGAGCGCCGTCGAGGGTCGAACTGGATGAGAATATCCGGCTGGAGGGCGACTGGAACCAGGAAACCGGCGAGCTCGAGGTTCATATCCTGCGTGGCACGGTTCCGGATTTCCGGCGCGTTCTGAGAATTCGCCTGCGCTACACGCCACACGTGAAGGCAAAACCGCGTCGGCCAAAAAATAACCGTAGGGGATCGGAATATGAAGTGTTTAATGCGATCCGGTTCCCGCTCGGTACGGGCGCGACGATTCCCACCCATCCACCGCTGATTGCCGCTGATGCGGATTCCGGAGGCTACATGGTCATGTCCTCCCAAAATCATACGAACAATCTGCGCTTTTCACATTTCACACTCGATGGGGCATTTCATGGTTCCGGCAGCGTAAGACTGTATGGCGTTGACACGGAGTTTACCCGCATTCGGATAAAGCCCGCTCATGACCAGGCCCCGGCTGCCGATGCGGCGCCGTCCGACGGTTTGCTTCGCGCCACCCTTACGGTGCGGTCCGGCCACGAGCACGCAACCACTCCCGTGCTGTTTCTGGTCAACAGCGATGCGGCAAATGCGCACTACCAGTTTGATTTTGACCGGGACGGCGCCAAAGAATGGGTGCTGGAAAATAGCCGCCTGCGCGTGATCGTTTCGCCCGCCGAGGGAGGCCGCGCTCTTGCCCTGGTGGACAAAACGACAAACGACGATCTCATCACTTTGGGCGGCGCCCTGCACGATTTCCTGGTTCCCAGGGGGACTCCCCCGCAGGATGCCTACCGGTCGGGGGATTTCTCATTCAACCGCGTTTATCACGCGGAGTGGGTTGGAAAAAAGCCGGACGCCGGACTGCAGCTTACCTACCGCGAAAACGAAGATTCTTCCACAGGCATTCATGTGAAGAAAACCTTGCGATGGGCGGCGCCGGAAACCGTCGAGGCGGCCTATCGCATTTCGTTTATTGCGCCGCCTGCGACGGGGCCGGCGAAGCGTGGCGAATCGGAGAGGTCGTTTATTTCCATGCTTTCGGTTCCCGTGTCGGCTCCGGAGGAAGGGAACACGCTATTTTGCTGGAACGCGCCTGCTGCCGCAGCGCCTGCGCAAGAGCCGTCAACGGCCAAGGCCGCTCCGGAGGAACCCCACTGTGAGAATTTCGTTTCGTCGGGCGCACCGATTTCGATTCCCGACGGCATCGCGCGTTTGGAGATTCTCCACCCCGGGCGCAAGCCGCTGGCGGTCGAGTGGACTTCGGGACGCGCGGTGATTGTTCCCAGGGCGTTCTCCGCGCAAGTGAATTTTACGATTCCGGTTCCGGCGCCTTCGGAAGCCCCTGGCGAGTTCACGCTGCGGTACACTATCGGGAGCAGCCGGTAGAGCGGCCGACTTTCAAAAAACGCATGCTACAAAACATTCCTAAGCTGCATCCAAAACATTTGAAGCGAACCCTATGAATTCTCTCTCGATCCCATCGGCGGCAACCTGCGCGCTTGCGATGCTGCTGGCCGCGGGGGCGGTACCGGCGCGCGCGCAGGTTGCCGGCCCGATGAGCCCGCCCGCATCCGAGAAATTTCCCACGCCTCCGGCGCCCGCCAAGCCCGAACCGCCTTCCATCCCTCCCGAAGAGATCATTCGGCGATTTGCGGCGAAAGAAGACGAGATGGTACGCGCGTTCGTGGATTACGCCTTTCAGAAAAGCGTGCGCGTCGAAGAAATTGGTCCGGACAACAGGCCCACCGGTCAACTCGAAATTGTCACGCAGCAGATGATTGCTCCGGACGGCAGAAGGTATGAGAAACCGGTGCACCGCTCCGCCTCCACGCTGCACTACCTGGATATCCAGCGCGGGGATGACGATCTTTTGGTCTCGACGCCGCCGTTTCCGCTCACCACGGCCCAGCTTCCAAAGTACGAGATCACCTATGGAGGCAAGCAGCCGCTGGACGAGCTGACTGCTTATTATTTTACAGTCAAGCCGCGCGCGCTGGACCGTGCGCACGCCTATTTTTCCGGCGTCGTGTGGGTGGATGTGCAGGATCTGGTTATTGTGAAATCCATCGGGAAGTGGGTCACGGAAACGGGCGATGTCTCTTCTCCCACCCTGCCGTTCACGGTCTTCGAGACCTACCGCCAGCAAGTCGGCAAAGACCTGTGGTTCCCGGCGTACTCCCGTTCGGATGAAACCTTTCAGGCCGGCGACACCGAAGTGCCGATCCGCATGATTGTCCGCTGGAGCGACTACACACCCTTGGCGGCCGTGCCGACGGCGCCTGCGCCGCCGCCAAAGCCATCCGGCAATGAAGCAACGCCGTAGTTCGAATTCCGCGGCACTACCTCCAATCGTCGATCAGAAACACTTCGGGCCGGTTGTAGCCGGGATCGCCGTGCCGCTGCATCGCTACCCCCTGCTCGACTGTGCGGAACCCCGCGTCGAGCATTTCGCGGTAGGCATTGAGGCGCGCCAGATTCACGCCTGCCTGCAGCGTCTTGGCCCCGCGCGAGGCCCCGAATGCGCGGCAGGCATCGAGAAGGCGGCGAAATTCCCGCGTCGCATTTGATCCGCATCGCACGGCGGCAAACTTGACATAGCAATTTCCACTGCCCGCCTCCGTGCCGGGCCCCACATGGCACACGGCAAATCCGGCAAGATGGCTGGCGTCCCAGGTCAGCACAGTGTCCCCAAGCTGGTGGTCCTGCACCGCACGGATCTCTCGCTCCACATCAAGACCTTCGTAAACCGAGTTTGTGACTTCACGGCAAGCCTGCAGGCAAAGCTGCTTTTCTCCGGTAGCAAGTCCGCTAAATCGCGTCCCTTGCGGGAAACCGGATTCAGTCCCCAGTGGCAACTCCATGAGAGCCGTGAGAAAACGGGGCCAAAACCCGAACTTTTGATAGAGCTTCACGTGCTTGGTGCTGGATGGAAAGGTAAAAAGGCCCGCATGACGAATACCCCATGTGTCGAACAAATCCATCGTGGGTCCAAGCAGGAGTTGAGCGATCCCGCGGTCCCACAGATCGGGGCGAATCGTCAGCGGGCCGAAAAAACCGACACTCCCCCACCGTGTGGCGAAGTTTGTTCCCACCAGTTCTCCCGCCCGCTGGGCGGCAAAAGCTGCGGAAGGGTCCGCCAGCCAGCGCGTCCTGACATAGTCCGCATCACCCATGAAGGTCGATGGATCGGACAAGCCAAGGAATGTGCCGAACGCGAGCCGGAGAATCCGGTCTGCAACGGGGAGATCATCCTGGCGCAGGGAGCGAATTGTGATTCCCGGTTGTTTTGGGGGCGATGATGGGGAAGGTAAACTCATCGAAACGATTCAGCAATCATCCCTTCTGGCGTCACCTTCCGGGCTTGCGCCGGAGTGTGGGCCTCTCGGGCTCCTGCGTTTTCTGCTCCTGCGGTGTCTGATCGTTTGGAGCCGAAGGGGCAGGCGCGGCTTCCGGAGGCTGCAGGATCCACTGAAACCCTTCATCAAAATCGACCTGCGCCATCGTGATCTTCGTTTTCGGAGGAAAAAGCGCCGGGAGAGCGGCTTTCAGAAATTGAATATCGCTTGCGGCGGAGGATTTCTGGCTACGCCCATCGACGACGAGCGTCATGGACTTTTCCAATCGTTCATCGGCGGCGCGGAGGTTCGCCAGGCGCGGATCATTTTGCTGCAACAGGTCGAGCAGTTCCGGGGCCTCCTTCGCCCGGTCTGCCGGCGGATACCGGACTTCCATGAGCGTGTGCGGCTGGCCTTTCACGGGGGGGTAGAGCTGGTTATATCTGGGGCGCAGGACGCGCGTCCTCCAATAGTCGTTGCCGAGCGAGTCCTGGTGGATATGGTAGTCCACGGTCCATGCCTCGGGCCCGTAATCCCGCACATAGCCGGCAAGCACGAGGCGGATCAGGGGTTCGTCCTCGCCAAGATTGATCTTGTGATGCAACACTTCGGCGACCTGGCGAACGCGCTCGAGCACGGCGACGCCGATCGCCTCAATGTCGGTCGCGGTAGTGGAATAATCTTGCCGGCCGGAAGTTCTCATAGCCGCGGCGACAAGACCCGGAAATTCGTGATCCAGGCGAATGGGCTGATCTGTGGATTCGGGGGATTCCGGCCGCACCCACTCGACCGCGCCCAGCATCACGCCCGCGCGAAACGGAGAGAGCGGCACCACGGCCGGAGGCCGCGAGCCGGGCTCGCTGTGCACATCGACGGTGGCAACGATAATGCCGTCCTTCGCCGGGCAAATTACGACGCGTCCCTCGGCCAGATTGACCGCGACTTCCTGCGCCGCTCCCTGCGCGAAACCGGTCGCGGGAAACAGCCACAGAACCACACCGAGGAGCGCGGATATAACCTGAAGGAATGGATGCGAAGAAAAACTGCGATCGTGATTTTGCGCGGCCGTCATTATTAATTCCGGAAATTGAAATGCTCTTCCTTTTTTTTATCCGTGTTTATCTGTGTCCATCTGTGGTTCCAACAATTTGTCCTGCCGCGGGATGGCTTGTAGCGCCGTAATGGCCACGACGTTGGCAATGTCCTCGGCCGAGCAACCGCGTGAAAGATCGTTGGCCGGCCGGGCAAGCCCCTGCAGGATCGGCCCGATCGCCTGCGCCCCGCCCAGCCTCTCCACCAGCTTGTAGGAGATATTGCCGGAGTCAAGATCGGGGAAAATCAGCACGTTGGCGCGTCCGGCGACCGGAGAGCCGGGAGCCTTGGAATGGCCGATTTGGGGCACCAGCGCGGCGTCGGCCTGCAGTTCGCCGTCCGCTGCGAGGTCCGGCGCGCGGGCTTTCAATATGCGCAAGGCCTCGCGAACCTTTTCGACGCGCGCGTTTTGCGCCGAACCTTTGGTGGAAAATGAAAGCAGCGCGACGCGGGGTTCCGCATCGAGCAGTGCGCACGCATTTTCCGCCGTGGCCCGCGCGATCTCGGCGAGGTCCTCTGCATTCGGCTCCGGCACGACCCCGCAATCGGCGAAGAGCAGCGCCCCGCAGGGTCCCAGATCCAATTCCGGGCGCCGCGGGATGATCATGACGAAGAAGCTGGAGACGAGTTTCGCATCGGGCGCCAGGCCAATCGCGTGCAGTGCCGCGCGCACCGTTTCGGCCGTGGTATTCGTGGCGCCGCCTACGGTTCCGTCCGCATCCCCTGCGGCCACGGCCAAAGCCGCGAAATACAACGGCCGACGCACCATCTCCATCGATTCTTCCAGCGATACGCCGCGCGCGCGGCGACGCTCGTAATACATCTGCGCGTACGCTTCAGCCCTTGGACTGGCTGATGGCTCGACCAGCGCGACGCCTGGCAGCGCCACACCCAAATCCGCCGCGACCGATTCGATCTTTTGTTTCCGGCCGAGCAGCGTGATTTTCGCGAAGTTTTCCCTGGTAATTGCCGCGGCGGCGGAAACGATGCGCGGATCTTCGCCCTCCGGTAATACGATCTGCTGAGGGCGTACACGCGCGCGCGCTTTGAGCGTTTCGATCAGTGTCATGCCACGCCCAAGTTATCACAGGTTTGCACGACGGGATACCGGCGCGATCTTCGGCCAGGGCCCGCCGCGCGTTGCGGGCTGTTGATGCGCTGCAAATCACCATCCGAGGATGGCCCGGGGCAGCTTTGCGACACTGGAATCCCCGCACAACACTCGCTGTTTGATCGCCTGCCTGAATTCGGTAGAATAGACGCTCACAACAAGAGCCAGTTCAGGACGATGCAGCGGGTCAGGACAGAACCATGGGTCTGCCCGGATGCTTTTCGGGCAACGCAAGCGGACCGGGAAAGGTGACGCACATTCGACACAACGGCAAGAAGCTGAGCGACATTCTGGACGCACACGCGAAATACCATAAGGGGCAACCGGGCGGCGAGCGCGCCGATCTTTCCGGCGCCGATCTTTCCAAACAGGACCTCCGGAAACGCGATTTGACCGGAGCGATTCTGGTGGGATGCAACCTTCAGAAAGCCGACCTTCGCGAAAGCAAGCTCAGTTTTGCTGATTTGAGCAAAACGGATTTGCGGAACGCGGACCTGCGCAGCTGCGACTTTACGGAAACCACCCTTGCAGGGGCGGACCTGAGCGAGGCCGATCTGAGCGGCACCGAGCTGTTTCGCGCGGATTTGCGCTCGGCGAAATTGCACAGAACGATTCTGCGGGGAACCGTCCTCAGGGAAGCTAATCTTCGCGGCGCCGATTTTTCCGGTTCGGACCTGGCGCTCGCCAGCTTCCGTGAAATCGATTTGACCGACGTCAAAATGGATGGCGCCGACCTGAAGGATGCTGTGGTTCGGGATATTCGGAAGTCCTGATTATTTTCCGGTGGCGGACGCGGAGGATTCGCCTGTGTCCGCCCGGGAAATACCCCGCCGGCGCACATCGATCCCCAAACGCTTGATCTTCTGATTGAGCGTCGACAGCGGTATCTGAAAGCGTTCCGCAGCTTCGGTCTGATTCCAGTCCGTCTGGTCCATCATGTCGCAAATCACGCGGCGCTCGATTTCATCCATGATTTGAAACAGCGAGGTCTTCGCGCTGTCGGCGCCGGCGCGCGCGCCGGGTTCACCCGGCAGCGGAGGAACGAATTCGGAAAGATGGAGCCGCGTGCCGCCGATCGTCTCTTTCATCCGCACGCTTTCCGGCAACAGGTCGGCATCCAGTAGAGGCTGCGAGGAAAGAACCACGGCGCGCTCGACGACGTTTTCCAGTTCACGCACATTTCCAGGCCAATCGTAATCGATCAGCAGCTTGAGCGCCGCCGGAGTAAAGCGCGCCATCGCGCGGCCGTTCTCCTCGCAGAATTTCCTTAGAAAATGTTCCAGCAGCAGAGGGATATCCTCCCTGCGTTCGCGAAGGGGAGGCAGCGGAATGGCGATCACGTTCAGGCGATGGTATAGGTCTTCGCGAAAGCGGCCTTCGCGAACCAGGTTCAGCAGCTGCACGTTGCAGGCGGCGATGATGCGGACGTCAACCTTGATGGTTTCCGTGCCGCCCAGGCGCATGAACTCGCGTTCCTGAATCACGCGCAGCAGCTTGGCCTGGGTTTCCGGGCCAATTGTGGAAATCTCGTCAAAAAAAATCGTGCCCTGATCGGCGACCTCGAAAAGTCCCTTTTTGGAGGCCACGGCGCTGGTAAACGCGCCCTTCACGTGGCCGAACAGCTGCGATTCCAGCAAATCGACGGGAATCGAACCGGTATTGATCGGGACGAAGGCCTTGTCCGCCCGCGTGGATGCGGAATGAATGGCCTTGGCGATCAGCTCTTTTCCCGTTCCGCTTTCGCCGTGAATCAGCACGGTGGAGCGAGAAGGCGCGACCTGGCTGACCAGGTCGAGCACGGCGAGCATCTTTTCACCCTTGCCGATGATATTGGGAAAGTTGTAGCGCTGCTTCAGGGCGCGCTTGAGCTGGACGTTTTCCTCGCGCAGGCGCCGCCCCTCGATGGCTTGCGCGACCTGCAAAATCAATTCGTCGTTCGACCACGGCTTGGTGATGTAGTCCTGCGCGCCGCTTTTGAACGCGGCCCGCGCCATGTCGATCGAACCGTAGGCTGTGATCAGAATGACGGAAAGATTCGGATCGCGGCGGCGAATTTCCCGAAGCAGGTCCAGCCCGTTGCGGTCGGGCAGGTTGACGTCCAGCAGAAGCAGGTCAAACGGCTTTTCGTCGAGCAGGGCCAGGCCGGCCGCGCCGGTTTCGGCGCTCGAGGTCGCGTAGCCCTCCGTATTGAGCAGAAGTTCCAGGCCCTCGCGAATTTCGGATTCGTCATCGACAACCAGTATGGAGCCTTTAGACATGAACCGCTTTCCGCGCAACCGGGAATTCCAGTCGGAAGGATGTTCCTTTGCCCTGCGTCGAGCGCACGTCCACCTTCCCGGCATGCTCCTTGATGATGCCATAGCTCACGGAAAGCCCCAGGCCGGTACCGCGGCCCGACGATTTGGTGGTGAAAAAAGGATCGAAGATGCGGTGCAGGTTTTCGTGGGGGATGCCGGAACCGGTGTCCGTGATCTCAATTTCGACCGAGCCGTTGTGCGACGCGGTACGGACCTCAATCATTCCCCCCGACGGCATGGCATCGCGCGCATTCATGAACAGGTTCAGGAAAACCTGCTGCAATTTGTTGTTCGAGCCCAGGACGGGAGGCAATTCCTGCTGCAGGTTCCGCGCGACCTGCACGTGCGCGGTCCGAAACGGATGCGCGACCAGGGAAAGCGTTTCCTCGACCACGGCGTTGAGATTCACCTCGGTAAATTCCGCAGCGCCGGTGCGCGAAAAATTCAGCAGGTTGTTCACGATCTCGCTGGCGCGGAACGTCTGCTTTACGACTTTTTCGATGAGCTCGTGGCGCGGATCCCCGGCAGGGAGCTGCTTGGCCAGAATTTGAATGTAGTTGGAGATCACCGCGAGCGGCGTGTTCACTTCATGGGCCACGCCGGCGGCCAGCAGGCCCAGGGAAGTGAGTTTTTCGGTCTGCACCATCTGCTCTTCGAGGCGAATTCTCTGCGTGATGTCGTCCACCAGGATCAGCCGCCCGATGCGCTCGCCTGATTTCCCAACCAGCGGCGCGATCGAAATGTTCACCACCAGGTTTTGCCCGGCGCGATTCCGCATGCGGATTTTATACAGGCTGGAGACGCGTTCATCGCCGGCGCGCGCCGCGATTTCGGCCATCAGTTCGAGCGGAAGCACTTCTTCCAGCTTGCGTCCGGCGGCTTGCTCGCGGGACACTCCGATCAGCAGCTCCAGCTGTGTATTCCAGGATTCCACCGCGCCGTCCAGATCGACCGCGAGGACGCCCACGTTGAGGGACTCGACGATATTCTCGGAAAAGTCCTTGAGCCGTTCGATCTGCACGGCTTTTTGTTCCAGCGAGCTGTAGAGCTGCGCGTTGTCCAGCGCAATGGCCAGGTATCCGGCAATCGTGAACAGAAGTTCCACGTCCTCGCTGGACAGGAAATCGCCGTCGACCGTTTTACCCACGCCCAACACGGCCACGGCATGATCCCGAATCTGGCACGGAATAAAGTAGTTCAGATCGAGCTGTTCGAGCGTCTGGCGCACCGATGGGGCGGATTCCCGGGCGGCGCGCGCAGATTCGTAAAACAATACGCGATGCTCGAACGGCTTTTTCTCCGCGTTCAGAAAACTCAGATCCAGTGGCCCGGCATAGCGCACGCCGACCGAGCGCGTCAGCCGGTACGTTCCCGGATGGGCTTCATCCTCGATAAAAATCGCCAGGCGGTCCACCAGCAGCGCCTGCGAGATACGATCCATTACCGATGCCAGCATCGGATCGAAGCGCACTTCCGAGGTGAGCGTTCGTCCAAACTCAATCAGGGTTCGGCGATAATCGAGGCGGTCCCTGTAAAAGAACCGGTCCAGCCGCGCCTGTATCCAATCCCGAAATGGCTGGAACAGGAACGCCGCCACGACGATGGCGATGACCCCGCCCATCATCCCGGAGGGCCATGCCGTGTGGAACAGCGCGCCAATCACCGCGACCAGCGCTATATACACGGCGACCACGCCGCCGCTCGCCGCCGTGTACGCCAGGCCGCGCTTGAAAATAATGTCCACGTCCATCAACCGGTACCGGATGATCGCGTAGCCGAAACACAGCGGAATCAGTACCAGGGAAATCGCGGAGAAATTCATCCACGGCCGGGGCACGACGCCCAGGAAATACGGCACCACGTAGAAAAGCAGGAACGGAAGAATTCCGGCGAGCGCTCCCACCGTGACCCACTTCAATTGCTGCCGCAAAATGCCCGAGGACGCGCGACGGTAGCTGTTCACGAACACGATGGCGGCAAGCAGGAAGTAGATGCCCAGACAGGCAAGGTCTAGCTGATCGAGCAGAATGCGCGCGCCCACCGAAGGCATGAAACCCAGCCCGCCCAGGCTGACCAGCACGCGCACAAGGAGCAGAACGGCCGGGACGCCATAAATGGCCGCGAGCTTCGCTCCCCGCCACCGGGAAGCCGACCGGCGTTCCGGAAAGACCAGCGCGAAATGCAGCAGCAACGCCGGCTGCAGGAGCCTGGCCACAATCCCGGCCCAATAGATTTCCCAGTCGAATGCGCTCAGTTTTCCCGTGTACTGGAACGAATACAGGATGGCGGAGACCAGACAAAAAACATAAAAATGCACGGCTCGACTGGCATTCCAACGCCGCACAAAAATGAATAGGCCGATGAACAGGTAAAGCAGTCCGACCACGCGCAAATAATTTTCGATGGAAGCGGGCCGCTGGGCTGGCTGAATGACGAGTTGAGCTTCAAAGGTTTTCCCGGCGCGACTGATCTGGTAATGCGCCTGGGACCACAATCCGATGCGCCACAGTCGCTTGGTTACCCCGATCGAACTGTGGATGGGCGCATCATTGATCGCCAGGAGAATGTCCCCGGCTCGAATGCCGGCATTGGCAGCCGGTGAGTTTGGCGAAATATGCCAGGCCTGAACGCCGGAGGATACGTCAATCCAGGACGCTCCATCGTCGGGAGTGGAAAAAATAGCGCGTTGCTGGAAATTGATGATGCCAAAGACAATCGCCGCCAGGGTCGTGAGGGCAAGAATGGCCGCTCCCAACCGGATCTTTAAGCTATCGTTGATTGTAGCGCTCACCGATTCCCCTGCGACGCCCCGTGCAATATGAAACGAGGCAACTGTGCTTCCAAATTATATATGTTGCCCAAAAATCTTAACTACTGGAAATACTGTCGCATACAATGAAAACAATCAGGGGAGGGGGATACAGAAATTCCAACCTTCCATTTATGGAAGGCGCGTTTCCAATTTCAATATACTGCTTCACCCCTAGAACTGAAAGCTTACCCCACCCCGGATCGATCGCAAAACTGGTACAAAGACGACTCGTGAATCCTGGCCTGTCGACGTCACGTATCCCTGAGCCAAAAGATTGCTGAAATCCGCCAACGCCTCCCAGCGCCCACTCAACCCCGGCAGAGTCTGGCGAATGGAAAAATGAAGATTGGGATCCATCTGGTTTACTGCATCGCCAAATGGATCCACGCGCGTAAGCGCCGTGCCCGAGATCCACTTGTAACTGGCCGTAAACTGGGTGCCTGTGCGAGGCAGCTTTCCGGTAATACGGGCAGCGAGACTCTGGTGCCCCTGCGTCGCGATGTTGTCGCGTAGATCGGGGGACGCGGCATCGAGCCCGCCGATTGGAGAAAGCGCGCCCGCCCAGGAATAAAGGGCGGCGAATTGCAGGTTGTCGGACAGTTTCTGGTGAAATGCGACGCGCGTGCCCCACGAACTTGTATGGCCGCCATCATAAAGAAACGCACTCGAGAACGCGTCTTGCAGGAATTCAGGGCTGGCCGTGGGGCCGGACCCGAGAATTGCCTGGTGCCGTGCGGAATCGTGAAACGCGGCCACTTCCAGCTTTGCGCTGCTTGTCAGCTTGTGCTTGACCGAGAACTCTTCATGCCAGCCGCCTTCCAGGACGGGAGCGCCATTGTGAAACAGCACGGTCGGAAGGCTATCCAACTCCGCCATGGCGGATTGCAGAGGTTCCGTCTGCCCCCAATGGGCGGAGGGGGGATTTGCCGCAACGATGAAGGACGCCATCCAGCCGGGAAAAAGATCGGCGTCGAGCTGGGCATGTGGGCGCAGCGTCGAGACCGATGTGACGATGCCGGCGCGCAGGTACTCGGCGCCGGCGCGCAAAGAAAGGCGATCGCTGAGCGCAAGCTGTTCGCTGTGATCGAGGCGTATTTCCTGAAACGCCAGGCCATCCGCGCCGATCTTTGATTGCTGCATCACAAAAACGGTTTCCGGGCCGCTTTCGGCCGTGCCGGAAGGAAGCCAGACGCTGGCAAAGGCTCCTGAAGCGCCTCGTTCGTAGCTCATTTGACCGGCAAGCAAAATGCGTCCCATGTTTCCGATTCGCTGGTCGTAGGAGATTGCTGTGGCAGGGGAGTCCGGAAATCTAGAAGGAATGCCCGGGCGTATGAAACCATTGGAAATCTGAACCAGCCCATGGGCGGTCCTGGTTGCCGGAAGTTCGGAGCCGGTGGCGCTGGCGGTGGTGAGGCCCGCGCCGGATTCACGCCATTGCAGAATCGCGCGTGTGGCGGCTGAAGAGCGCAGAACCCACTTCCAGTCGTCCGGTTCGGGCGGCGTATCGGATTTGCGGCGAAGCGTTTCCAGCGAGGCGAATATCGAATCCATTCGCACGCGCAGCATGGTCGTCAAATTGGCCATTACGGCGATGTGGCGTTCCAGGGTCGGAAGAAACCCGGTGAGCGACACGCGCACTGAATACTTGCCCGGCTTGAGATGATCGGTATAAAACGCGCCATCCTGATTGGAGAGCAACTGGGAGACGATCCGGCCGCCGGTGTCTTCGGAAATCAGGCGAATGGTGGCGCCCATTTGCGGCGTGCCCGAGGGGTCCAGGATTACGCCGGACAGGGTGCCATACCCTTGCTTTGCCGACGCCGACACGGCGAACGCCAGAACGATGACCCAAACCCAGCCCAGGATTTTAGCAATCGACTTCATGGGGGACTGCTACCTCCCTGTGACTCCATTTGCCGCCACATTATTCGCCGACGGCGGTGTCACGGTGAAGTCCGCCGAACGGGAAACCGTCTGGTTGGACAGGAGATCGGTCGCTTGAATTTCCAGTTTGTATTTTCCGGGCCGCAGCGTCTTGGGGGCGATCGCTTTTTCGAATGTGACCTGCTCGCCATTTTGCTTGAGTTGCGCGCCGGTCTTTACGTCGTCGAATATGGTCTGCTTTCCCTGGGTGACTTTCACGTCCAGGGACATATTATTTTTGTGCGTCTGATCGTCCACCTTCAAATTGTAAAGCTGCAGATAAATGCCGACGGGCTGATCCTCGTGAAATTCACCATCGAGCTTGGGACGCACCTTGGTCGAGCCCAGGACAAACTGACCGACGCCGATGTCCTTGGAGGAAACCGGCTGCAATTCGTCCGCCAGGATCAGCGAACTGGCCTCTAATTTATCTTCTGGGATGGGAGAGACGGCTAGGCGCGTATTCAGCACGCCGATGTTGCCGCTGTTGACGTCCTTGAGGACCAGGTCCAGCTTGTACAGGCCGGGCCGCAGCGGAATCGCTTTCTGATAGATGGAAAATCCTTTCAGCGAAGGTTCGAGCAGGGAATCCGGGAAATCGCGCTTTATGACGTCTTCAAACGTCTGCACGATGCGACCGGTCAGCGTGGTAATCCGCGCGAAAAGGTTCAGCGTCGCGGAAGATACGCCATCGCGATCCTTGAAGGTCAATTGCTTGTTTTGAATCTGGACCGTGATCGGAACCAGGATCGAGTCGCCTGCAATGCGCAGAAAATCGTACCGGTAGTCGAACGAAATCTGATTGCGCAGGATTCGCGAACTGACGACTTCCTCCAGATCCTTGAACTTTACCGGCGGCGCCATCTGCACCTTGGTAAATTGCTCGAGGCGCGTGAACTCCTGGTCCTTTTCCAGGCCCATTCCCCGCATTCCCACTGGGGCCGTGGATCCGTCACTGCGCGTGAAGCGGCCGGCCCGGGTGGACATGCCCATCTGTTCCACCAGGCTCGTTCCGGCGCCGGCCACTCTGGAGAGCGCGTCTTTTTCGCCCGGATCCATGGTGATGTGAAATTCGCCAGTGCCGGACGGATCGACGAATTCGATGGTGATGTTGGTTCCGATCCCTTCCATATAGCGGTAACGCCAGTCTTCGTATGCGTACGTCTTGGTTTGGCCGCCGCCTTCGTCCATCGGGCGGACATAGGTCTCCCCGGCGGTGTGGGATTGAAGTTCGTCGGGGGGGCCCCACATAATGTAAATGCGCCCGCGATCGGTCCGCCAACCCGGAACTCCGGATGAAAAGTGCTCGTTGGCGTAGGCAATGCGGCGGTAATGCTCTTCCTTAAACTCGTTCTCGACCGTGTCCGGGGTGGGATCGCGGCGCTGCCAGAAGGCCTCGATGAACTGCTCGCGTTCTTCATTGGTTTGCAATTGCAGGAACGCGGTGCGCTCTTCATCGCTGATGATGTAAGGAACCTCTTCTTCGAGCCACTTTTTGTACGGAGTGGCGAGTTCCTTTTGGAGTTTCTTCAGATTTTTCTTGGAGAGTTTTCCCGAGTCCTGCTTGTCCTTGCTCTTGGCATGGGCGGGCATCCCCAAAGGCAGGAGCAATGCTCCGCTCAATAGTATTAAAAACGGAATGCGGCCCATACGCTTCATAAGCAATGACCTCGCCCCTGATTCGGAAGTTAGATTCTATCCCCCGGTCCGGCACCCGTCAATCGAGGAATAGTCGCAAATCACGTGCTTTCAGCGCCTGCACGGCCATAGGGGGGCCAAACCAGTGACCTCCCAGGCAAGCGCGCCGGTGTGCCACCTGCTGTGCACCGTGAATACTAAGAACTAAGGTTGCGCTTCCGGGTTGCCCGTCTAATCCCTTCGATTGCGCAGAGTTCCCGGAAAAGCAAGGCGCCGGAAGCACCGCACCCCCCTCCACCCCGCTGCGCGCTCCCAGCAGGAACAGGGTCCGCGACCGTCCCATATGCCGCCGGACGTATCCGTTGAGGCAGAGCGTTCTCAGGTTATCTGAATCGATAAGACACTGGAAGCAAATCGCTTTGTTCCATTTGAAATTGACGGTAAGATTTCATCTTGAGTGGAGCACGATCCGCGCGCCTGACTGGGCCCTTCGAGTCGATGCTTCACGCGCGATCACTCCGCAACAGGCTTGCAGGATCCTCCGGATGACTATCCTGAATCCATTGCGTCGCCGGGAAACGTTTGGGGTCTTCCCTGCGTAATTAAATAGATGCTTGTGCTGCATGGGGTCGCTCGGGCCAGAGGCCCAGGGTTCTGAAGGCATGAACACGTGGCAAAAAATCGGGATGGGCGCAGGTTTCGCCGCGATTTTAGCGGGTGGATCCTGGCTGGCCTACTGGCAGATCAATAAGGGCGTCGTTACCGTTCAGACGGCCCCGGTCGTACGGCAGAACCTGACCTCGGTGGTTACGGCGTCGGGTGAAGTGAAGCCGCTGACGTATACCAACGTTCTGGGCGAGGGCATCGGCAAGATCACGGAAATCGTCGTGAAAGAGGGCGATGAGGTGAAGAAGGGCGATGTGCTGTTGCGTCTGGAAAGCATCCAACCCACCGCGGACGTGGAAGCGCAGCGCGCCAGCATTGAATCGGCCGAGGCCGGAATCCGATCCGCGGAGGCGAATGATGTTTCGGCGCGGGCGGATATCAAGTCGCGAGCGGCGGATTTGGAGCACGCGAAGCTGGACTGGCAACGCAGTCAGAAACTGTTCCAGGAGGGCCTGATCCCCAAACAGGATTACGATACCCGAAAAGCCGCCTACGATAGCGCCGTGGCGGCCCTGGCATCCGCGAATGCGCGTGCCGAGCAGGCTCGCGCCCAGCTGAGCCAGGCGCGTTTTGCACTCGATCAGAACAAGGCCATGTTGAGCCGCCTGCGCGATGTCCTGCGGAAAACGACTTATACCGCTCCGATCAACGGCGTGGTGACTTACATTGCGGTGCGCGTCGGGGAAAATGTGGTTCCCGGGATACAGAACGCGACGGGCAGCTACCTGATGACGATTTCCGACATGTCCGTGGTGACTTCGGAAGTCATGGTGGACGAAACCGATATTGCGAGCGTGAAGACCGGCGAGCAAGCGGAAGTCACTATCGACGCGCTTCCCGGAAAATTCTTCAAGGGTAAGGTGACCGAAGTCGGCACACAGGCGGTGCTGCGCAGTTCGGGCCTGGCCTCCACGCAATCCACCACGGGCAATCAGGAAGCTAAGGATTTCAAGGTTGTCGTGACGCTGCAAAATCCGCCGAAAGGCCTTCGCCCCGGGCTCTCGTCAACCGCCAGGATCATTACGGCGCAAAGGAAGAACGTGCTGACGATTCCCATTCAGGCGCTTGCCATGCGCATGCGAAAGGATTTGGAAGAAGCAGCCAGGCAATCCGGGCAAAATGCGGTCACGCTGGCTGCGGAACAGCCGGCATCCGATTCCGCTTTGGCGGCATCTTCCCTATCGAGCGCCATGGGAAAGAACGCGGAAGTACAGGGGATATTCGTTGTGCGGAACGGCAGGGCCGTTTTCGTTCCCGTGACCACGGGAATCATTGGCGTGACGGATATCGAGGTCCTGAAGGGCGTGCAGGAAGGCGATCAGGTCATTACTGGAAGCTACAAGGCGCTGCGCACGCTCCGGCCCGATGCCCGCGTGAAAGTCGACAACTCTCCGCCGAAAGAGACAGATGAAAGTTAAAATTGTCCGACCGCAAGGAATTGCATGATGCCTACGCCAGCCATCTCGCCGGATTCGTTTCGCCAGGACCTGGTCGATCAGGGAATTGCCATCCAGACCGAAGGGCTTTGGAAGACGTACGTAATGGGCGAAGAAAAACTGCACGCCCTGCGAGGCGTCGATGTTGTGATCCGGAGGGGGGAATACGTGGCCATCATGGGCCCATCGGGTTCCGGAAAATCCACGCTGATGAACATGATCGGATGTCTGGACACGCCCACGTCGGGAAAATATTGGTTGGCCGGGCGCCTGGTGAACGATCTCGACGATGACGATCTCGCGTATATCCGCAACAAGGAAATCGGATTCGTCTTTCAGACGTTCAACCTGCTGCCCCGCGCCACGGCATTGCATAACGTCGAGCTCCCCCTGATCTATAACGGCACTCCCCCGGAGGAGCGCCTGGCCAAGGCCAAACGCGCGCTGGCCGCGGTGGATCTGACCGGAAGAATGCAGCACAAGCCGAATGAACTATCCGGCGGGCAGCGCCAGCGCGTGGCGATCGCGCGCGCCCTGGTGAATTCGCCATCCATCGTGCTTGCCGACGAACCTACCGGAAACCTCGACTCCAAGACCGGCGATGAAATCATGGCCTTGTTCGACCGGCTGCACAAGGAAGGCAATACCATTATTCTGGTGACGCACGAATTCGATGTTGCCCAGCGCGCCGACCGCATCATTCACGTCCGTGACGGCAAGGTCGAATCCGATACGCCGGTGACGCACTAATCCGCCAAAACAGGCGCAGGCACGGCGGCAGGAAATCTCCTGCGCCCGGTTGCCTCCACACCCGCATCGAATAAAATTGCGGCATTTGAAACGACCGCCGCCGGGGTGGCCGTGCTACCCTTTATCACAGGCCTCATTTTCGAGGGGAGAATCGAAATGAAAATGTGGAAACTAGGGCTCCTGCTCCTGCTGGCCATGTTCCTTGGAGCGCTCGTATACGGCGTCCGCGTGATTCGCCGGGGCTTTAGCGCCCGTAACGAACCTTCCGCGTTGGAGACCGCCATCGCGCGCACCGTTCGCAACCTGTCGATTCCCCGCATGGACAAGGAAGAGCAGAATCCGTGGATCGACAGCGCCACGCCCGCCGTTATGGCCGATGCCCGCGCGCACTGGGCCGACCACTGCGCCACGTGCCACGCCAATGATGGCAGCGGAAAAACGGAGATGGGCCAAGGCCTCTATCCCAAGCCTCCCGACATGCGCCTGCCCGCTACCCAGAAGCTGACCGACGGCGAACTCTACTACATCATTCGAAACGGCGTGCGGCTGACGGGAATGCCGGCGTGGGGCGAGCCGGACATGGAGCAGGATGACGAAAGCTGGCAGCTGGTTCTTTTCATACGTCACCTGCCGAAGATGACGCCGCAGGAAGCCAAGGAAATGGAAAAGCTGAACCCCAAAAGCCCGATTGAAGATCTGGAAATTGAGCCGTCCGGAGAAATCAAACTTCCCGGACAGGAGCCGGAACATAACCGTCACGAGTAAAGCGGGGGGTAGGAACCTTCGCCTGCAGGAAACTTCATTCGCCGGGTTGCGCGCGATTCGATGAACAACACATCGCAAAATGTTTTATCGGGGATGCGATAAAGTGCGCCCCGGAATTTTCAAGTTTGTAGCCGTCGTCCAAGCGATTTTGCTGCTGGTGCATCTGGTTTTGTACGGAACATGGATTTTTTTCTGGGGACCGCTGAATTTTACCCGCACGGTCGAACTGCGGGCGGCGCTCGCGTTTCTGTCCATCAGTTTTGTTTCGGCTTCCTTTGTGGCGCGCCGGTTTTCCAATTGGCCGGCCCGGGTGTTCTACACGATTTCCGCGGTCTGGCTGGGCTTTGTCACTTTCTTTTTTCTCGCCGCGTGCGCGTGCTGGATTGTCTATCTGGCGCCCTTGCTATTCGGGGTTCACCTGGAGCGGAGTACGCTGGCCGATTCGCTGTTCGCTCTGGGACTGCTTCTGGGCATTTACGCCATTGGGAACGCGGCGCGGATACGGGTGAAAAAAATCACCGTCAAACTTCCCGATCTTCCCGCATCGTGGCGCGGCCGCACGGCGGCCCTGGTAAGCGATCTGCACCTCGGACACATCCGCAACCGCGGGTTTCTTCGCCGCATTGTCGGAATCCTGAATCGGCTCCAGCCCGATGTGCTGTTTATTCCAGGAGATTTGTACGACGGGGTGGCCGTCGACCTGGACCGCCTTGCCGAACCCTGGGCGAAATTTTCCGCGCCGCTGGGCGCCTATTATGTCACGGGAAACCATGAGCAGTTTTCCAGCCCCGCGAAATACCTGGACGCCGTAAAACAGTGCGGTATCCGCGCCCTGAAGAATGAAAAAATTATTCTGGACGGTTTGCAGATCGTGGGCGTGGATTACCGGGACTCGACCAACGAGGAAAAATTCCGTTCGATTCTTCAACATGCCGGTTTGGATCGTGGCGCGGCCAGCATCCTGCTCGTGCACACCCCGGACCGCCTGCGCATCGCCGCCGAGCATGGTTTTTCCCTGCAGCTGTCCGGACACACGCACGGGGGACAATTTGTTCCGTTTACGCTGCTCATTTCGCGCCTCTATCGCGAGTTTGCCTATGGATTGCACCGCTTTGAAGGCCTGCAGGTCTATACTTCCTCCGGCGCCGGAACGTGGGGTCCACCCATGCGGTTGGGAACGTTCCCGGAAATCGTGCTGATCCATTTCGAATGAATGTTTACATCGCGCACAAATTGGCGGCTCGATCCGAACCGGTTTACGCGGGCGCTCGATGCGCACCGGCAAGCCGGCAGGGAACTGCTGGATTTGACCGCCTCCAATCCCACCGAATGCGGCCTGGCGTATCCGGAACAGGAAATCCTCTCCGCGCTTGCCGATCCCCGCGCGCTGGCGTATCGCCCGGAGAGCAAGGGTCTGCGCGAGGCGCGCGAAGCCGTTGCAGGATACTACGATGGACGCGAGGGATTCGGCGGCCTGCGAGGTCCTGTCGATCCGGAAAATGTCCTGCTCGCCTCGGGCACCAGCGAAGGTTACAGCCATATTTTCCGGCTGCTGTGCGAGGAGGGCGACGAAGTTCTGGTTCCCGCGCCCAGCTATCCGCTGTTTGAATTTCTCGCCGACCTTGCCGATATTCGCCTTGTTCCTTATCCGCTGCTGTACGACCACGGCTGGCAAATCGATTTCGTTTCGCTGCGTGCATCGCTCACGCCGCGTTCGCGGGCCGTCCTTGTCGTGCATCCCAACAATCCCACCGGCTCGTTCGTCAAGCCGCGCGAAGCGGCCGAACTCGCGGAAATTTGCTCGGCACGCGCGATGGCCATCGTTGCGGATGAGGTGTTCCTCGATTACGCCGGTGGACCGGAGCCGCCTCGGACGTTTGCCCTTCAGAAAGAGGCGCTCACGTTCACGCTCAGCGGCCTGTCGAAGATTTCCCTGCTGCCGCAGATGAAACTCGCCTGGACCGTCGTCAGCGGCCCGCAGGACCTGGCGAGAACCGCCGTCGAACGCCTCGAAATCATCGCGGACACCTATCTTTCGCCCAGCGCGCCGGTACAACTGGCGCTGCCGAAATTTCTCGCCCTCCGGCACGGGTCGCAAGAACAATTACGGCAGAGGATTTCCGCAAACCTTGCCGTTCTGGACGCCGCGCTCGGCGAATCTCAGCATCTGGCCCGCCTGGACCGCGAAGGCGGCTGGTACGCGGTACTTCGCGTGCCGGTCACGGGCACCGACGAGGATCTCGCCGTCACCCTGCTGGAACGCTGCTCGGTGCTTGTGCATCCAGGCCATTTCTTCAACTTTTCGAAGGATGGCTTTCTTGTGCTCAGCTTGATTACGCCGGAGCGGGAATTTCAAGAGGGAGTGCGGCACCTGCGGAAGTTTTTCGACGAGTGAAAATGTGCGCGGGTCAGGCTTCGGCTTCGAGGACGATCACCGGCTGGTAGGTGCGCGGCACGACGGCTTCGGCGATGGCGATCAGGCGGTCCTGCTGGTTGAGGACGCGAAGGCGCGCGGGCTTCCATTCGCCGGAATTGAGTTCGGCGGTGGCGCCCTGTGCGGAACTGGTTCGGCCGGGCTGGATTTGCGCGATCTGCACGTTGAATTTCGAGCCGTGGCGCACGCGCCGTTCCTGCAGGGGCAGCACTGTGACGCTCGGCAATTCGGGAAGCAGGCGTTCGAGCGGGATCACGTAGCGCGCCAGATCGCCTGCTGCGGCTGCGCTTTCGAGGTCTTCCAGCTTCACGGCCTGGTCCAGCGTGAATTCGCCGACCGCCGTGCGGATGATTTCCGCGCAGTGCGCGCCGCAGCCCAGGGCCGCACCCATGTCGTGCGCCAGGGAACGGATATACGTTCCGGAGGCGCATTCGATGGAAAAGTTCGCGAGCGATCCGTTAACTTCGTTAACGCGGAAATCGTAGACTTCAATATCGACGGGCTTCAATTCCACCGGTTTTTTCTTTCGCGCCAATTCGTGCGCCGGGCGCCCATGAATCTTTTTCGCTGAATACGGCGGAGGCATCTGCGGGAAGCGGCCAATGCGCGCGGCGGCAAGGCGCTCGATTTCCGCCCGGTCTATTGTGGGAGCGGTGTCCGGACCTGCCGGCGCGCCGTTGGCGTCGTAGGTGTCGGTGGCAAAGCCGAAGCGGAACGTGGACGTGTAACGTTTGCGGCGGCCCACGTAAAATTGCGCGAGTCGCGTGGCCCGGCCCAGAAGCAGGACGAGCACGCCGGTGGCCAGCGGGTCGAGCGTGCCCAGATGGCCGATCTGGCGGAAGCCGAGAATTCGTCGCGCGGCGTCCACTACATCGTGCGACGTTTTTCCCTGCGGCTTGTCGATAATCAGGGCGCCGTCCAGCGACGCGGGCTGCGGTTTTTTTGGCATGGAATTATTTCTTGCGCGAAGCGCCGCCCATCAGGAAACGGGCTTCTTCGTTTGTTTCAGCAGCTCTTCGATGCGCTGGGCATATTCCTCGGAGTGATCCAGGATGAAATGGATCTCCGGGGCGCGGCGAAGCTGGATTCGCTCGGTCAGTTCGTGGCGAATGTAGCCAGCCGCCGCAAACAGCCCTCGGATCGTGCTCTTCTGCTCGGCTTCGTTCCCCATCACGCTGACGAAGACGCGCGCGTGCTTGAGGTCGGGCGTCACGCGGACTTCGGTGATCGTGACGAGCGCCTCGATCCGCGGGTCTTTTAACTCGCCGGCAACCATAATGCCCATTTCGTGGAGAATTTCCTCGGCCACGCGTTCGTGCCGATGTCCCGGGGTCGTCATCGTCGTCTCTCTGGGTGCAGGGGTTCTGTCAATCTCGATTTCACGGCTCGTCACAACACTTCCAATTCATGGCCAATCAGGTCGCGTCCCAGGTGCCGCTCGGATTCCTCGAGCACGGTGCGCAGGGATTGTTCCAGGTGCCCTGCGTTATTGGACAAGCTCACGACGCCCACCACCGAACGCTGCCAGGAATCCTGCCCATCTAGCTCGGCCACGGCGACATTGAACTTTCCCCGCAGCCGGTCCTTCAGGCTGCGTAGCACCTGCCGCTTGTCTTTGAGCGAGTGCGCCTCGGGGATATAAATTTCCAGGGTGAGCAAGCCGATCGGCATCGTCATTTCTGCGTAGCGGTCCCGCGAGCGCCCGCGGACAGGCCTGATGCGCAGGACCGGAAAAAGATCAGGCGGACGCTTCCGCAAGCAGGATCTTCTGCAGGTGGAAGCACTCGAGAATATCTCCGACCTTGACGTCGTTAAAGTTGGAGACGGTTGCGCCGCACTCAAATCCGGAGCGCACTTCATTGGCGTCGTCCTTAAACCGGCGCAACGAACTGACGCGTCCGGTATAAATAACGATGCCATCGCGCAGGACGCGGACATCGGCGTCGCGTTTGAGCACGCCGTCCAGCACGTAGCAGCCCGCGATCATGCCCACGCCCTTGACGCGGAACGTGTTGCGCACTTCGGCGCGGCCCAGATGGGTTTCCTTGAAGACGGGCTCGAGCAGGCCGGTCATGGCCTTCCTGATTTCGTCGGAGACTTCGTAAATCACCGAGTGCTGGCGGATCTCAACCCCTTCGCGCTGCGCCAGGTCGGAGGCCTTGCGGTCCGGGCGCACGTTGAACGCCACAATAATCGCGCCGGATGCGGAGGCCAGCAGGACGTCGTTTTCGGTGACCGCGCCGATGCTGGCGTGAATGATTTTCAGCTTTACGCGTTCGTCGGAAAGTTTCGGCAGCATTTCGCTGAGCACTTCGACCGAACCCTGAACGTCCGCCTTGATGATGAGCGGAAGTTCCTTAACGTCCCCGGCCTTGAGCTGCTCGTGCAGCTGGTCGAGCGTAATGCGCGCGCCGGCGGACCGCGCCAGCGTCGCTTCACGCAGCTTGCCCTGCCGGAATTCCACGATGTGGCGCGCGCGCGCCTCGTCGGTCACTTGAAACTGGTCGCCGGCTTCGGGAGCGCCCTGCAGGCCGAGCACTTCCACGGGCGTCGAGGGCCCCGCGATTTTTACGGGACGTCCGTGATCGTCAAACATCGCGCGGACTTTGCCGTAGACGGCGCCGCAGATGAAGACATCGCCGGTGTGCAGCGTTCCGGTCTGCACCAGAATGGTGGCAACCGCTCCGCGGCCTTTGTCGACGCGCGATTCCAGGACCGTGCCGGCGGCGGGAGCCTTCGGATTGGATTTCAGTTCGCGCAGGTCGGCGACCAGGATAAGCATTTCGAGCAATTTTTTCAGATTCAGCTTTTGTTTCGCCGAGACTTCCACCATCACGGTGTCGCCGCCCCATTCCTCGGGCATCAGGCCGCGTTCGGAAAGCTGGCGCTTGACGCGCTCGGGTTCGGCTCCCGGTTTATCGATCTTGTTGATGGCTACAACGATGGGTACGTTCGCCGCTTTCGCGTGATCGATGGCTTCCTGCGTCTGCGGCATCACGCCATCATCGGCCGCGACCACCAGCACCACGATGTCGGTGACTTTCGCGCCGCGCGCCCGCATGCGCGTGAACGCCTCGTGGCCCGGCGTGTCGATGAACACGACCTTGCGCCCATCGATATGGACTTCCGACGCGCCAATGTGCTGCGTGATTCCTCCAGCCTCTCCCGCCGCGATTTCCGTCTCGCGGATCGCATCGAGCAGGCTGGTTTTGCCGTGATCGACGTGGCCCATCACCGTGACCACGGGGGGGCGCGGCTCAAGATTCTCCGGCTTTTCTTCCCGGGCGACTTCCTGAACGACGTCTTCTTCAAATGTCAGCACCTTCACGATGCCGTTGAAGGCTTCAGCAAGGGTGGTGGCCGTCGCCGTGTCCAGCGCCTGGTTAATGCTGGCGAAAATTCCGCGATCCAGCAAATTTTTCAAAACTTCCTTGGCGCGCACATCCAGCTTTTGAGCCAGATCGCGGACCGTCACCCCTTCGGTAATCGTAATTTCGCGGGGTTCGCGCGGAGGCGGCGCTGGAGCGCGCTCAATCTGCGCGGTGCGGCGTTCTCCGGGACCCACCCGAGCGCGGACCGGATGCAGCTTGCGCTCGCCTTCCTCGAAACGCTTCTCCATCGTGGGCCGTGCGCGAGTCGCGGGCTTGCGCTCGTAAATCGGTTTTCCGGGTTCCGCCTTCGGCGGGATCTTGTCCGGGGGCAGTCCCGGCACCGGACGTCCTCCCGATCGTGGAGCACCGGGTCGTTGCCCGGGGCGCCCCGGCATCGGCTGTCCCGGACGCCCAGGCGCGCCGGGCCGTGACGGAAATCTGGATTGTGGACCGCCGGGCCTCTGGCTTGCGGATGGCCGCGCGGACGCAGGAGGATTCACGCGCGCGCCTGGAGGCAGTGGATTCCAATTTGGTTTCGGTGCTGGTGGTTTGGCTGGAGCGCCTGGCCGGGCAGGTTTGGCGCCTGCCGCTGCTGGAGCGCCTGGCCGCCCGGATGCAGGCGGTTTGGTTGCGGGTGGCTTCGTTGTTCCGTGCCCTGGCGTCGCAGCAGGAACCGCCGGCGGGCGCACGATGGGTCTGGCCGATGGCGGCGCCGAAGCTGGCTTGGCAGCAGCAGGAGGTGCAGGTTTCACCGGAGCATGTGCGGGCGCGGCCGGCTTGGCAGCAGCAGGAGCCGGCGGAGGGATTACTTTGGCGGTCGGTTCGACAACGACAGGGGCGGCAGGCGCAGCAGTGACAGGGGCGGCGGGCGGAGCCGCCACGGGCGGTTTCTTACGAGCCGCTTTGGCAGCCGCTTCCTTCGCTGCTTTTTCCGCAGCCGCTTTCTTCTCCGCAGCCGCTTCCGCATCGGCCAGTTCATGGAAGTGCTTGCGTACGATTTCGGCCGCGGCAATATCGATCGAGCTGGAATGCGTCTTTTTTTCCGTGACGCCGGCGTTCGGCAAATATTCGATAATCACTTTTGCCTTCACCTCGAGCTCGCGCGCCAACTCGTTGATTCGGATTTGATTCGACTCTGTCATTCCCCTCCGGGCAAGCTACTTGTTGTCGCTACTCTCATCTGGCGTTACTGGAGCATTTTCAGGTTCCGCATTCTCAATTTCGTTTTGCGCGGCCGCTTCCGCAAGGATTTCTTCGGCTTCGGTGGGAGCCACGATCTCTTCTGCGGCAACGTCGGCCGACTCGGCCACCTGCTCGGCGATTTCCGCGTCTTCCACAACGGCCTCGGAGGAAGCTTCCTGCTCCGCTAGGGTCTCGAGGGATTCGGCTTCCGGCAGTGGATTTTCAAGCGATTGGAAATAGGCGGCCACGGCCAGCTGAATCTTTTCGACCATCTTTTCGCCGATTCCCGGAATTTCCGTGAGCTGCTCCGGCGTCATATCGGCGAGCTTTTCGATGGTGGTGACTCCGTGTGTTTCGATGCGTTCGATGGTTTTCGGTCCGACGCCCTGCAGTTCGGACAGCGGCGTTCCCGGAGCGGTGAGGGCGGACATCTGCGCTTCGATTTCCTGGCGCTTTTCCTCTTCGCTCTTGATGTCCACATTCCAGCCGATCAGCTTGCTGGCCAGGCGAACGTTCTGCCCCTTTTTGCCGATGGCCAGCGAAAGCTGCGTATCTTCCACGATGATTTCCAGGTGGTGCGTTTCGGGATCGATAATCTGAACGCGAGTCACCTTGGCGGGCGACAGCGCCTTCTGCGCAAACGTGACGGTATCCTCGGAATACGGGATGATATCGATTTTCTCGCCGCGCAATTCGCGGATGATGGATTGCACGCGCATGCCCTTCATGCCCACGCACGCGCCCACCGGGTCCACGTCCTTGTCGCGGCTCTGCACCGCAATTTTCGTCCGCTCGCCGGCTTCGCGAGCGGCGGCGCGGATCTGCACCGTGCCGTCGTAGATTTCGGGGACTTCCATCTCGAACAGGCGCTGCACCAGAATGGGATCGGCGCGGGAAACGATGACTTGCGGCCCCTTCGCGGAGCGATCCACGGCGCGAATTACGACGCGCAGGCGGTCGCCGATGTTGTAGGTTTCCAGGCGCGACTGTTCACGCTTAGGCATGCGCGCTTCGGCGCGCCCCAGGTCCACGATCACATCGGGACCTTCGGTGCGCTTGACAACGCAATTGACGAGTTCGCCGACGCGCCCGTTGTATTCGTTGTAGATGGTGTCGCGTTCGGCCTCGCGCACCTTTTGCATGATGACTTGCTTGGCGGTTTGCGCGGCGATGCGGCCGAGCACGTCGGTAGGTTTCGGAATCAGGACCTCGCTGCCCACTACGGCGCTCGGGTCGATTTTTTGCGCTTCCGCCAGCGTGAATTCCTTCTTGGGGTCGGTGATTTCCTCGACCACGGGGCGCACGGCAAACACGTCGACCTGCCCGGAGTCTGGATTGAACTTGGCGCGGATATCTTCCTCGGTCTTGTAAAACTTCCGCGCGGCAACGATCATCGCGTCTTCGATCGCAGCGACGATCACCTCCGGTTCAATGTGCTTTTCCCGGCTGATCTGCTCGATTGTCTGATACAGCAGACTGGCCATTTTTTCCTCACCTTAGAATTCCACAACCAGGTTCGCCTTGCGAATTCCTTCCATCGGCAAGGCAATCACCCGGCCCTTCACTTCGATCTGTACTTTGCCGTCGGCGAACCCCGCCAGGCGGCCCTCAAAATATTTCTGGTTCTCCACCGGTTCGGTCGTCGAAATTTTTGCCCGCCGCCCGGCAAATCGCTCGAATTCAGCCGGTTTGGTCAGCTTGCGGTCCAGCCCGGGCGAGCTAACCTCAAGAATATAGTGCGGCCCGGGTATCAGATCCTCCACGTCGAGGATCACGCTGAACTGATTGCTAACGGCTTCGCAATCGTTGTGACTGATGCCCTCGGGCTTATCGATGTAGACGCGGAGCAAGCGGTCCTTGCCGACCTTCCATTCAACGTCAACCACTTCCATGCCCAGCGAGCCAGCCACGCGCTCGGCCGCCTCGCGGATGCGCTCCAGATCCATGCTTCAGCTTCCCGATGCCCCCGGAGTGGATTTGCCGGCCGACCATCGTCCGGCCATTCGGTCATTGGCAATCCGGCTCGCGCCCAACAAAAAAGTGGGCTCTCGCCCACTAAAAGCTCCGTCCGGCTTAGGCATTGCCAGTATAGTCATCCGTTCCTGCAAATGCAAGCCGTACAAGCCTCTGCCGGGACATCGGCTCGCTGATTCGACGGTATCCGCTGGAAAATAAAGGCCAGGGGCTCATCGATGGCGCCCCTGGCCCGAACCTGTTCTGGAAGTAGTGAATTCTACGTTACGGCGTCGTTTTACTTGGCTGGCGCCGGTGTCGCCTTCTTCGGTGCTGCCGCTGCCGGCGCCGCGTTCTTCACCGGGTGGGCCTGATCGTAGAGCTGCACGATTTGCTGCGTAATATTGGACTGTGACGATCCGTAAACGACCGGGGTGCCCTGCGCGGAGGAGTCGAGCACGACGGTGTAGCCATTTTCCCGCGCGTAGCGGTCTATGATCTCAAGCATCTTTCGGCCGATTGCGTCGACGACGTCGCTTTGGGCGGCATTCAAATCCTCGTTCAGTTCGTCGGTGCCCCGTTGCAGGCGGCGCGTGAGCAATTGGCCCTCGCGCTGCATTTTTCCCTTCTCCGCGTCGCTCAGCGTGCGGTCGCCTTCGGTCATGCGTTGCTGTAGATCCTCGATCTGCTTCTGCAAGCCCTGCAGTTCGTTCTGTTTAGGAGCGAATTGCGATTGCAGCTGAGCTTGTGCCTGCTTTCCTTCCGCTGTGGCGATGATTGCGCCTCGAATGTTGATCACGGCGATCTTAACGGGGGCAGCAGCTGCTGTCGCCGCCGCACTGCCTTGCGCCCGGGCGCCGGGTACCGGAGCCATACAGAAGATTGCCAGCGCGGCCAAACTGCCTATGGAACGTAAATTGACGTTCATCCTCACTCCTTAATTTCCGCGGGCTCCCCTTTCTGGATCCAGGGGAGAATAAGTAGAGCCCGCACCCTACAGGTTCAAACTTCAAACGAAAATCACAAATCGCGGATTATAGCGGGCTGAATTCACAGGCGTCAATGAGAAATCCACTCGCTCATCGGACGCAGCCCGCTCCCTGCTGCTTTTCCGGTTACTGCTAACGATGCGTCCGATCCCTTCCCGAGTTGGCTGGGCCCGGATTCATCTTTAATATTTCTCCCCCGTTCCCCATCTTCGGGCGCGGTCCCCTGGGAAACGTAAGCCAAACCAGTCAAGGCCATGCCCGCCTAGTGAGGTACGGGAATAAACAGGACGCGTCCATTCGCCGTGTCCGCAATGACGGCCAGATTCGTCACCGGATCAATATCCAGCGCAAACTGCAGCGATCCCGTCGCGGCCAGATTGGAATTGAAAGGCGCCGGCGGCAAAGTCAGAACGGCACGGATCGTGTGGCCCGGCAAATCCGCCACCGTTACGGTATGGCTGGCTGTGTTGGTGCTGACCAGCGTGCCCGTCTGATAGTTATAGGCAATGGCAGTCGGATTGATGCCGATCCGGAACGAAAATTGATTCCCGGTGGTCGGGTCGATAATTTGCGCCGAATTATTCGTGCTCGAGTTGACGATGAAGCAGCCATCCGTATTGTTTGGGCCGCAATCTTCTGGCGCGGGATCGTACACGACCGATGTCGGGACCGTAACGTTGTAGGTTGCGAGAGGGCTGGTGGCCGCGGCCTCGGCAATACTAAGGGCGTTGCTGGCGGATGCGGCCACGCCCAGCTCATGATTGACATAGTTGAAGGCTACGGCGATAGGCCGCTGTCCGGTGGAAATGCTATGGCTTTGGCCGGTGACGGGATTCAACACCGTGACCGTATTGGACACGCTGTTGGTAATCGCGACCTCCCCGGTATCCTGATCGGCGGCGGCGCCCACCGAACCCGAGCCGGTGGTAATCGTCGATTGCACTGAACCTCCCAGCTCATCGACCACTGAGGCGTTCCCGCTTCCATTATTTGCCACCACGGCAAGATGCAGCCGTGGAATTACGGCGACCCCCATGGGATTTGCACCCACGTTTACCGACTGGCCCGTACCGGTTTCCAGATTGATGAGGGCCAGCGAATTGCACCCGAACAGGGAGACCGCGGCGATATTTTGTTGCGCATCAATGGCCACGCTGGCGGGGTAGGGCGTTGCCGAGCAGCCGGTAACGTCCACGCTTTGCTCGACCGTAAATTGTTCGGCGTTTGTCGTGTTACCGCCTGCATCCGCCACGTCCAGGGCATACCGGCGCGCCGTGGTTAGCAGAGAGGGCGGAACGATGGCGGTCAAGGCGCGGTCCCCGTTGCCGGTGCAGAACGTTTGCAGTGGAATCGCGTCCAGCCGCACTGTCAGGTTGGTGGTGCTGTTTACGCAGGTAAGGCCCTTGCCGAGGATGGTCAGCTGTTGCGGCGCCGGGTTGGGCGATTGCGTAAGCGTTGAGGTGGTCACAAACGTTTTCGGACTTGTCTCCGTAATCGAGAACGGTTGAATCGCACCCAACTGCAGGACGCTGACGGTGTTGCCGGTCTGGTTGGCTACCACAGCGACGTTCGTGCCAGGATCAATGGCTATCGCGACCGGACTGCTGAGCCCGGTGGAAAACAGATTGCCGTCATTCAAGCGCGCGGGTCCCGACGGATCGATTACCGAAAGCGTGTTCGTATACGAATTCACCGCGACCACGGTATCGGTCAATGGATTGTACGCCGCGGCCGTTGTTCCGACCTCAATCGAGCTGTTTGTTTTCAAATAAAGTTGCGAGGTGGTCTGGTCGATCAGGTTGAAAAAAGTCACCGCGCCGGTGATCGTCGGATCCACCAGAACGGCCTGCTGTGTTTCCGGGTTGACGCCGATTCCCTGAACCGCAGTGGTCAGGGCCACGGTCGCCACAGGGTTTGAATAGTTTACCGTTCCCGAGCTGGTCAGACTCCCGACATCCGGTTGCGTAGCGCCGGTTTGCGTATAACTGAATTGCGCGCTCCCGGGGCCCACCGCCGTCACTGTGTAAATGCCGTTGAACGTGGGGTCCGAGACGCCCTGAATCTGCACCGCGTCGTTGACCTTCACCCCAAGCGGCGATTGCGGAACCGAAGGTGTGGAGGCCTGGACCGTTACCATGACCACGTTGTTGGTACGCGTGAGGGTCGTAATGTGATTCACGGTCTGCCGGTTCAAATCCACGATTCCCAGCGAGCCGGCGCCACCGGGTGTTGCGATGGCCCAATTCAGATGTGGCTCCACGGCGACGCGTGTATTCGGTCCAGTGCTGATCGACACGGTGCCCACGAATGCGGGGGGAGTTTGCGTCAGGTCCATCAGGACGCCGTAATTCCTGCTTTGCATGGCCACGAGCGCGCGCCCGGTAACGGGATTGACGCCCACAGCCCCGGGAGAATCCTGCAGCGCAGGGGTCACGTAGGTGACCAGTTTCGTGTTGAGGTCCACGACCGCGATCGTTTTCGCGGCTGTATTTACGACTAAAGCGAGATTTCGAACATAGTCCACCGAAACGCTCGTGGGACCGGAAGACGGGCAAGGCGCCACCGCACCCACCGCAGCCGTGCAGATGGTGGCGACAACCGCAGGGGATGGCGCCGTGAGGTCTATCAAGCTGATGTCGTTTGAGTCTCGATTCGCCACGACGGCCAGACCGGTAGCCGGATTAACGGCCACATCGCTGGGTGCTGCGCCAACCGGGACCTGCGTTGCAGTGGGGGTGGTGTAGTTCGGCCGGACGGCCAGATTGGCGACCGCCACCTTTGTGTCATCGGAGGCACTTCTCACCGCCACCGGGAAGAGGCCCGGTGTGGAAAAATCATTGCTGTTGGCACTGCCGCCGATGGTGACGGACAACTGACGGGTGCTGGAGGTTGTCCCGCTGGATGGGAGTTGCAGGGCGCGCAGCTGGCCGGCATACGTCGCGCTGACCGCCGGATTCGTCGCGGTTCCAAAGAAGCCGCCATTCACGTTGAAACTGAGCGCGCCGCCCCCCTGGGGCCCCCCTTGGGGGATGCTGTCGGGTGATGGCCCTGTAAGGCCGGGGCGCACTGCCTTCACGGTAATCTGGCATTGTGACGCGTCCGTGCAGGTCACGGGAGTCCCGGTTTGCTGAGCAACGCCGAGTTGAAAAATGCCCGACAGTGGCGGTGCGGCCAAAAGGAAGTCCGGAATCCGCGCGCGGATCACCGAGTTGGAAATCTTCGCCACATTTGAAGATGAGAGCTGCACGCCGTTAATATAAACATTGTTCGTGGAAATGAAATTCGTTCCGGTGATGTAGATGTCCTGAAACAGCCCCCCTCGTGCCGTTGTGTTGGGGCTTACCGAGGTCACTGTGGGAGGTGTGGCCGTCACAACGGAAGCCGTCGCGGTGGCCACGACCGAAGTGTCAGCGACGGAAGTGGCTCTGATCGTGACCAGGCTTGGCGAGGGAGCCGTGGCGGGCGCCGTGTACACGCCTGTGTTCGGGTCGATCGTGCCAACCCCGGTAGCGGTCGAGGAAACCGACCAGGTAACGTCCAGGCAATTGGGAGTCGAGGTGATGTTGCACCCCGGATTGCTGACCGACGCGGAAAACGTGAAATGCTCACCGGTACCCACCGTGGCCGACAGGGGCGTCATGCTGATCCTGATTCCGGTAATGATCGTCAATGTGGCTGTTTGTGTCTTGGTCGTATCGGCATTCGCGGTGGCCGTAATCGTGGCGGTTGGGGCGATGGTTGTGGTTCCGTTGGTTGTCACCGTGGGGAGTGTGGCCGGGGCGGAGTAGAGTCCATTGGAGTCGATGCTCCCGCACGTATTAGCGGCAACGTCGGTGGCGCAGGTGAGGGTCCAGGTGATCGTCGTGTCGGTGGCACCGCGGACCGCGCCGGTAAATTGCTGGGTCGTATTCGTGATCACACTGGCCGTTGTCGGTGTAATCGACAGCGCCACGCCCGAGGAGGGGTTGTTGCTCGAGCAACCCAATGCGCCCAGCACCATCGCGAGAGTGAGTACTGAAGAAACCTTCCACCACCTCATCTCAATCCTCCCAATCCTCCCAACGTATCTCGTCATTCGATCCTCTAGCACAGCCCCGCCGTGGCGGCGCGCGCTGTATGAATTGCAATCAAAAAGTCCGGCTCACGGTGAACCGGAACGTGCGCACCGGGTCGAAGAAATTGGTCCGTTGCGGGTTGTTATATATATTCAGAATCTGCGGCACCACCTGGGAATTCCACACCTCGGTGTACGGAGCCTGATTTTTATAGGGATCCCACGGGCTGGGAGCAGAACTTGTCAATTCGCTGGGGGTGCCGGGGAACTGTGTCTGCGGCGCCGAAATAATTTGCCCCATCCGGCTCAGGTTATACGCCCAGTAAATCCTGAATGGCGCCTGCAGAATCGGCAAATTCACGACCACTTCCACTCCCAGAGAACTGCGCAGCTTGAAATTCGTTCCCGGCTGAAAACTGAGCGTGCGACTAATGTCCGTGGCCTGGAATTGCTGAATCAGCGTCGAATAATCGGTTGAATTAAGCTGCAGCTGGTTCCGTCGCAGAGCTCCCGTGGCGCCGGCATCGGCAAACAGGGATGCGCTCACGTGTGGCGCAATGGGAATGCGGTACTCCAGATTGGCAACCATTTCGGTGTCCCCTCCGGGGAAGGAGGTCTGATAGCGGAGCGTGGGAATGTTGATGGAGCCGGTGGTCGGCGTCCCGTTCCCGTTGAGCACGGACGGATTGACAAAGGAAACAGAGGTCGTCGTGAGCGTCGGCACAAAGACCACCGGCGAAACCGTGCGAATGTCGAATCCACGCAAAGTATCTTCGCCCCCCAGATAGAACCGGCTGAAAGGAGGGATGACCTTGCCGCCAAATCCAGTTTCGTAAGCCGCTAGCAGGCGCATGGCGATGACGTTGCGTCCGTGAAAGTGCGGGTGGAAGTATTTGGCCTCGGCGATTTCCGTTACCGTGTTGACGTTGCCGCCGATGGGGCCGCCCTCGAAAGCGGACGAAATGAAGAGACTTTTTCCCTTCGTGGGGTTCACCGGATTGTCCACGGTGTTATAGGTGAAGGTCGGAGTAATCTTGCTTTCCCGAATGCCCTGCAGCGATGACGGCCCCTCGAGCTGCTGGAATTGCAGCACATTGAACAGCGCGGTCGCCGCGGTGCTCAATCCGGTGATGCTCGTATTGGTATAGCCGTAGGTCAGGCCCAATCGCGTGAAGCCGAGTCTCCTCACCGGGTAGCTTGCAAACACGGTGAAGCCATCGCTGTTTTGCACGTAGTTCTGAACCGTGTCGGGATTGAGTTGCACCTGATATCCCAACGCCAGCGAGGTTTGCCGCGCCTGATCGAAGTTGTAGCGGCTGGTGAAAACGGTGAAGCCTGTGCTGATCGGCCGGTCAAATAAATATGGTTCGGTGAAACCAAACTGAATTTGACGTTGCAGCGTGCCGACCTGGGCGGAAAGCGTGAGGGTTTCGCCGAGCCCCAGGAAATTGTTCGTCTGATAGGTCAAGCCCAGGTAGCTTCCTGCGAAGCCGCTGACCCCACCCGTCAGACTGATGGATTGTTTCCCTTTTTCCTTGAGCTTGAGCAAGATGTCCACGGTGCCCTGCTTGACGTTTCGCTTGATCTCCGCGTTTTCCGGTTTCACCGGCTCGAAATAATCCAGCTGGTTCAAACGCAACAGGCTCATCTCCCACAGGTTGTTGCGGAACATGTCGCCTTCGCTGAGCAGCAGTTCGCGGCGGATGACTTTGTCGCGGGTGCCGGTATTGCCGCTGAACTCGATGCGCCGCACGAAGAATTGCTTTTGCTGGTCGAAGGAGAATGTAAGGTCGATCGTCTTCGTGTCATCGTGCACGTTGGTGTCCGGCACGGCCGTAAAGTCGATGAATCCGTAGTTTCCGTACAGCTTGGTGTAGCCTTCGATCGCTTTGCGGATTTTCGCAACGCTGAAAATATCGCCCTTTTGGATCGGGAAAAGCGCTTCCAGATACTCCGGCTTAAAAAACAATCCTTCGTCCGGGTTGGCGTTGTGCACATGCAGCGTTCCCATGCGATAGCGCTCGCCTTCCTCGACGGGAATCGTGATGTTGGTCTCGCGGCCCTGCTTGGAGCCGATCAGGGGCACGCCGCCGGGAAGCAGTCCGTGATTCACCGTGACGTTTTCGATGATCGGATCCTTCACCAGCACTTTGAAATACCCGTTGTCCTGGTAGAGTCCGCGGATTCCGATTTCCAGGTCTTCATCCAGTTTGGGGCGGTCGAAGGTCTTGGAGATCAGCGGAATAAATCCCAGAGGGCCGAGCGGGATTCCCATGGGGCGCGTATTGCGCATGGTGCGAATGATCTTCCGGTCGGAAAACGCGGTGTTGCCGGTGATGATGATCTTGCCGACCTTCACCTTGGGCCCTTCATTGATGTTGAACGTCAGCGTCACCGCGTTCGTGCCGGGGATCCGCTCATAAGTCGGCTTGACGGTGGCGAACTGGCGCCCGTGTTCGGCCAGCAATTCCTTTAGAACGACTTCGGCCTTTTTGATGCGCGTGGGATCGAACTGGCTTTCGATGGAGAGGCCGACCTTGCGGTCCTTGAATCGGTCCAGAATGTCGGATTCGGAAATGGATTTGTTGCCCTTGTACTCGATGCGCCGGATGATCGGGCGCTCGGTCACGTAAAAGATGACAATTTTTTTATTCGGGTCGTCTTCGCTGTCCTGAATTTCCAGCCGGATGTCCTCAAAGTATTGCGTATTCCAAAGGGCATGAAAATCGCGGCGCAGGGCGTCCAGATTCACCGGGTCGCCGGGCCGCGAGAAAATCCGGGCGCGCAGCGTCTCGCTGCGGATCCTTCGATTGCCTTGGAATTCGATGCGTTCGATGGTTGGGGTATTTTGCGCGGCTGGCGGATTTGCCTGCTGCTTTGGAAGCGGGCGGGCCCGTGCGGCTGGCGCCAGGCACACCAAAATGACCGCGAGCAAGCACACAACTGAAGCTCGCAGTCCGGACACAAAACACAAATGCTTTCTTGCGGCCAGGAAAATCCTCAAGGCCGCTTCCCCCGAAACAAGATGGTACGCTCCCCCAGCCGGCCCCGTGAGCCCGGCCTGCGCGCGTAGGATTCGCTAGTGGGACACCGGGGTTGCTTCGACCACCGGTCGGAAACTGAGGCCCTCACTGGTGACGTAGACTTCCAGCGTTGCCGGGTGCTGCAGGTTCCCCTGAATCAGCGCTTCAGACAACGGATCCTCGACGTATTTTTGCAATGCCCGCCGCAACGGCCGCGCGCCGTAACTGCGGTCCCCGCAGGTTTTATCCAGAATCCACTGGCGTGCTTCCGGGGTCAGTACGATCTGCACCTGGCGGTGGATCAAAGTGTCGTTGATCTGGCCGACCAGCAAATCAATAATGCGGAGCAGTTCTTCTTCGCCCAACGGGTTGAACAGAATAATTTCATCCAGGCGGTTCAGAAACTCTGGATTGAATACCCGCTTCACTTCGCTGTGCACGAGTTCGTCGAGGCTCTTCACATTACCTTCTTCGGCGGCGGATTGGAACCCCATTGTGGACCGCTTCTGAAGGTGGCGAGCGCCCAGGTTCGAAGTCATAATCAATATCGTGTTCCGGAAATCGACGGTATTGCCGAGACCATCGGTCAATTGCCCGTCTTCAAAAACCTGGAGCAGAATGTTGTACACGTCCGGATGTGCCTTTTCGATTTCGTCCAGCAGAATCACTGAATAGGGCATGCGGCGCACGCGCTCGGTCAGTTGGCCGCCCTCTTCGTAGCCTACATATCCGGGAGGCGCGCCGATCAGCTTGGAAACCGAATGCTTCTCCAGGTACTCGGACATGTCGAAGCGGATCAGGGATTTCTCGCTGCCGAACAGGAATTCCGCAAGCCGCCGGGCAACTTCCGTCTTGCCCACGCCGGTAGGTCCCAGGAACAGGAAGCAGCCGACCGGGCGCCCCGGCGCTTTGAGTCCCGCGCGGCTGCGGCGGATGGCGCGTGCCAGTGCCGTAATCGCCTTGTCCTGGCTGATGACGCGCTTGTGCAGTTCAATTTCGATGCGCAGCAGTTTCTGCTGTTCGTCTTCCTTAATCGAAGAAACGTTGATTCCGGTCCACCGCGCCACCACTTCCTCGATGTCTTCGCGGGTGACGGTTCCCGTGTTGGTGTCGTCCAGTTTCAGGCGTTCCCGCACGGCGCGCAGATTTTCCTTTTCTTTGCGCTCTTCCTCGGAATAGAAGCGCGCCTTCTCGAATTCGTGATTGGCGATGGCCGTTTCCATGCGGTGCGTGATGAACTTCACGCGCTTTTGTACTTCGGCCACTTCATCGGGCAGCATGGCCTGGCGCAGTTTGACGCGCGCCCCCGCTTCATCGATCAGATCGATGGCCTTGTCGGGCAGGAAGCGGTCCGGAATGTAGCGGCTGGACAGGTAGACGGCGTAGCGGATAGCTTCGTCCGTGTAGCTCACCGCATGAAATTTTTCGTAGCGCTCGCGCACGCCCTCGAGCACCTGAATCGCTTCGTCCTCGGACGGCGCGCCCACCTTGATGGCCTGGAAACGGCGCTCCAGGGAACGATCCTTCTCCACCGATTTCCGGTATTCGCCCGGCGTAGTCGCGCCGATGCATTGAATTTCACCGCGGGAAAGCGCGGGTTTCAGGATATTGGCGGCGTCCAGCGAACCTTCCGCCGAGCCGGCGCCCACCAGCGTGTGCAACTCGTCGATAAAGATGATCGAATTCTGGCTCTCCATCAGTTCCTTCATGATGGTTTTGAGCCGCTCTTCGAACTGGCCGCGATACTTCGTGCCGGCGACGATCAGGGAGAGGTCCAGCGACAGGATGCGTTTATCGGCCAGGAAGGGCGGCACGTCGCTATCGGAAATGCGCTGTGCCAGGCCTTCGACAATCGCCGTCTTGCCGACGCCGGGTTCGCCGATCAGCACGGGATTGTTTTTCGTGCGGCGGCAGAGAATCTGGATGACGCGCTCGACTTCGCGTTCGCGTCCCACCAGGGGATCGAGCTGGCCTTCCAGTGCGGCCTGCGTGAGGTCGCGGCTGAACTCGGCGAGCAGGGAAGTTTCCTTGGGGCGCGACGCGGGAGTTTTTTCGCCGGCGCTGCGCGCCAGTTCTTCACGCAGCGTGGAAAGCCGCAGCCCGCGTTCCTGCAGAATCTCCGCGCCAAAGCACTTTTCCTCGCGCAGGATGCCCAGCAGCAGGTGTTCGGTGCCCACGTGCTTGTGTCCCAGGCGTTCGGCTTCTTCGGTGGCGAAGTTCAGGATGCGTTTGGATTCCTGGCTGAGCGGCACCTCGACCGAAGTCGAAATGCGCTCGCGGATCGTGATGCGTTGCTCGATCTCTTTGCGGATGGATTCGATCGAGCCGTGAGAGCGTAGAAAACGATTGGCCAGGGCCTTATCCTCGCGCATCAGGCCCAGCAACAGATGTTCGGTTTCGATGTACGGGGACCCATACTGGCTGGCCTCGTACCGCGCAAAAAATATGACGCGGCGTGCCTTCTCAGTGTAGCGCTCAAACACGGTTCAACTCGTTTCTCCCTCAGTGCCACTGCAGGGTTTTAATGGTTCCCCAACCGGCTGAAGCACGCCGTGCTCTAACTGCAGCACACGGTCCGCGCGTCCCGCCAGAACTGTGTTATGCGTTGCCAGGATGGAGGTAAGCTGGTGCTCGCGATGCAACCGCTGCATCAGCTCAAAAACAGCCATCGCGTTTCGCTCGTCCAGATCTCCGGTGGGTTCATCGGCCAGTAATAAAGCCGGCCGCTGCACCAGCGCCCGGGCAATTGCCACACGCTGTTGCTCCCCTCCGGACAACTCCCCCGCACGCTGTTTGCTGCGTGCTTCCAAGCCGACTTCCCTGAGCCAGCTCGCGGAGGTCTCGAGCGCCTCACTGTATCCTGCGCCGCGCATCAACAGCGGCATGGCCACATTCTCGGCCGCCGTAAAGTCGGCCAAAAGGTGGTGCCGCTGCCATACAAAACCAATGGAGCGATTGCGATAATCCGCAAGCTCGCTTTCCCGAAACGAATCTATCGCTTTCTTCTCAAAGTATACTGTACCGCTCGTTGGCGTGTCTAGCGCAGCCAGCAGATGCAGGAATGTACTTTTCCCCGATCCGGACGGCCCCACGATCGCGACTAACTCTCCCGCATTCACGCGCACGTTCACGCCGGACAAAACCGTGATTTGGGTCGCGCCCTCGCCGTAACTTTTGTGGAGATCGCGCGCCTCGATCAGTTGTCCGGAACGTGCGGCTGCAGTTTCCTGCGCGCCCGTCGCTGCTGTCATTCCTATGGGCATGTCCGGTCCAAATCTCCGATCACGTTTGTTGACGTCTTGCCGACGTCTTGTCGGCTTCATTGCTGTCGGTTTCTCGTCTATTTCTCGCCGACTTTTTCATCCACTTCGGCCCTGTTTTTTCTTGAACCGACTTGCGTCCCGATAAACTTTTAGATGCCGATTCCCGCGGCGCGTTTGTTTCAGCGCAGGCCAAACTTAGAGTCGCGGGCTCAAGAGGACAAACCGTTTCACATTCTTACCCTATGAGTGCCGGCAAGAATACTGGCCCATTTTGGTACATGCCGCCCCGATTCCCAAGTCATTGATACGGCGGCGATTGTAACATGAGCCGGATGACCCCCTGCGGCCTCGAGTCGCAGTTTTCACGCCGGCAAAGCGTACACCATTGTAAGTGCAACCTGAACTCCAAAATCACGATATGAGGCATAAGAATTTTCGCGCCTGTGCATATCCATGCAGGGGGGCGGGAGGAGGGAATCGTGAAGGCTTTTTGTAGCGGAAATGCCTGGAAAATCTAGAAGCCATCTCATAAATGTGCATAGTGGGTCGCGGCTTCAGCCGCGACATCAAAACCGTAAGAAGAAACGGGCTTTAGCTCCTGAAGCGTGGAGCAAGCGCCGCCTCCAGATATTTATGAGATCGCTCCTAGTTTATTGAAGGATGCGAAATGAGGCCGAAGCCGAGAGTCATGTTGAATGCGGCACTGCCAAGCCGTGCAACTTTAGTACTGCGCCGCAGGCCACGAATGGCAGGTCTGGCACACCGTAGGAGCGTTATGGAGTTTGTGGCAGTTGATGCAGGTGGCCATCGCCGTGATGGCGGTCGTTTGGGACATGGCTGTCATCTCGGAGACCTGTCCATGGCACGTCTCGCACTTTACGCCGGCGTCCAAATGTTTGCGGTGCGACCAGTTCACGCCCACGGTGAGTTCGTAGACGCGCACCCACGGAATGGGTTGCCCCGACTTCGCGTAGGACGCAAGTTTCTGGATCGCAGGCTTGTCCGTGGCAACCGTGCGGTGACAGGACATGCACGTGCTGGTTGCTGGGAACGTCATCAAATTGCCTGGCTGGGGATTGGTGTGGCAGGTCTGGCACTGCAGGCCCAGCGCCAGGTGGGTTTTGTGGCTGTAAGGGAGCGGCTGCACGGGCGCCGGGTGCGGGGCCACGTTGGCGGGCACGTCGGGAGTTCCCGCCGGCTGTTGCGCTTTTACATCGAGTGGCGAGAACAACAACGCCGCGGTCAATAGGGCCGAGGCGAACCCGGCAATCAGCACGATCCGTTCACTTCGCAAAAGCGCACCCCCTGCATTTGTCAGAGACGGCAGTAAATATTTTCTGATTTCTAAGACGCCTTGCCTGACTTCTTTGCCACAACTTCCTCAAGGCTCGTGCCAAAATCCTTCAGAATTACCGCCGCGGCGTTGCGTCCCGGCATCCCGGTGACCGAGCCTCCGGGAGCGGTGCAGGATCCGGTCTCATACAGCCCGGCAATGGGCATGCGGTAATCGGCCCAGCCGGGAACCGGACGCATATTCCCGTCCTGCGCGGGAATGCGTGCTCCGCCGTGAATGCTTCCCCTCCACATCGAGGGATTCATGCGCTCGATGTCCAGTGGGCTCTCGAGGAACTTGCCGAGGAACTTGTCCGGCGTCAGATTCGGCGCGAATTTCCGCAAGCGATTGAGCAGGGAGTCGGCCACCTGATCCTTGATATTGTCCCAGTGCTTGGGACCTTCCTTCAGGTTGTACGGCAAGTTACTTTCAATTTTTATCGTGTGATAGCCGGCCGGCGCGCGGCTGGGATCGACCACGCTGGGCGAAACAATCTGCAGCCCGGGCGGGTCGTCCAGATTGAACTCTCCGCGGGCATTGATGTAGTTCAATGTCAGGTAATAATCCCGCCGCGGCGCCAGGGCCGCCTCGCAGGTTGAAATCGTCCCGCCGGTGGCGAGGGGATATTTGGGAGGTTCCGACGTCGCGTAATGAAAGCTGAAAAATGCGTGTTCGGGTTGATACAGCTCCACGCCTTCCAGAAAATCCTCGCCCCACAATTCACGTGGCGCCATATTTACCAGGTGCTTGATATGGATCGTTGAGATTACGGATTTTTCAGCGCGGTAGGAGCTGCCGTCCGCGCACTGCACGCCGACGCACTTCTTATTTTCAATGATCAGCTGCGTGACGCCCTTGTTGGTCAGGATCACGCCGTGGTTGGCTTCAATATAGCGGCCCAGCGCCACCGCGAGCGTCCCCGAGCCGCCCTTGGGGACCGGGCGCCCGTTAATCTGCTGCGTTACCAAGGAGAACGCTTGGCTGCCCGTACCCTGCTGCCCGGCCGGGACCCCCCCAAATTGCCCGCACACCAGGCTCGCCCGTCGCATCTGATCGCTCTCGTACATCTCCATGATCAGGTCGTATCCGGACAATGCCATGCGCCGCTTCCAGACTCCCGCCTTGGGGATCTTGGGCGCTCCGCTTCCTTGCCGGCCCGCGCTCCTGGCGGCGTTATAAGCCTTGTATTCGGCCACCATGCGCCGGAAGGTTTGCGCATCCTTCTTGGAGATTCTTGCAATCGTTTCGGACGTGCGGTCCAGATCGTGCCAGACCGTGATGGACGTGCCGTCCAGGAAAGGAATGTGCATGACCGGATCGGATTCGATGTACTCGCCGTAGCCGTATTCGCGCAGCGGCAGTTCATGGTTTCGGATCAGCGGGTTATTGGAGATTCCCGAGTGCACGCTGGAGCACAAATCCTCTTTGAATCCCGGCATGCAGACTTCCGCTGTCTTTGTGCCTCCGCCAATCGTCGGACGCCCTTCCAGCACCAGCACCTTGAACCCGGCCTTGGCCAAGTACGCCGCGCAGATCAAGCTGTTATGCCCCGCTCCCGCAAAGACGAAATCGAAACGCTCGCTCGGGGCGGCTTGTTGCGCCATGGTACTGAACGGCGCCATCGCCAGCGGTGCCAGCGCCGCACCTTTCACAAACCCGCGTCTGGTAATCGCGCACATGTGGCTCTCCTTATCGTGCTCCCGACGTCATGAAATTCACCGCTTCGATTTCTCAGGTCACCGTCGTGACCGCTGGCCTGTGAAAATGCCGGGCAATTTCTTCGTTTGAGGTTGCCACAATATAATATTTTGGATTGAATTTCCAGACCGCCAGGCGGAATACAGCCGAAATTCTGAATTCATTGTTCCAGATTCTGTTCTTCTATTCAAAGCTCCATCGTCAGGAAGGCGCCAGTAGGACAGGCTTCAGCCTGTCCGGTTTTTGAATTTCCAAACCACAAGACCAGGGGAGTTTCACCCTGTCCAGTTCTTGAATTTTTAAACCATAAAACCAGATAGGCTGAAGCCTGTCCTACTCATAGCGCAGGATATCGACGGGCAGAATGCGCGAAGCAGCGCGCGCGGGAATCAATGTGGCGGCGACGCTGATGGCGATTGCGGCGCCGGCGATCCATACCCCGTCATGCCAGCTGGATTGAAACGGCACGAAGGGCACGGAATAGACTTGCGGATCGAGCGGAATGAGGTGATAGGTGCCCGCGGCCCAGGAAATGGTGTAGCCGGCGATCAGCCCGGATATCGTGCCCACCACGCCCACGGTGAGTCCCTGCAGCATAAAGATATTGCGCACCTGCGGGCGGAATGCGCCGAGAGACATCAGCACGGCGATGTCTTTGGCGCGGTCGGTGACCGTCATGGCCAGCACGACCAGGATATTCAGCCCGGCAACAAACGTAATCAGCCCGATAAATAACGCGGTGACCAGTTTTTCCAGACGGAGCGCGCGGAACAGCGCGCGATTTTCGTCCTGCCAGGTGGTTGTCGTGAATCCGGTGCCGGCGGCTGCGCCGATGGCGCGGGCTTCTTCCACCGCTTGGTCCACGTCGCGCACGCGAAATTCGAGCACGCTTGCCACGTCGCCGACTCCGGCGAGGTTTTGCGCCGCCGCCAGCGTGGCGAATACCCAGTTGGCGTCGTAGTCGTAGAATCCGGAATTGAATATGCCGGTCACGCGAAAGCGCCGCGACCTCGGCACCATTCCGTAGGGGGTCAGGCGGCCCTCGGGGCTGGTCAGCGTGACGTAGTCCCCGATGTGGATGTTGAGTTCTTCCGCCATCAGGTGGCCCACGACAATCGAATCAAATCCGTCGGCGTCGGGCGTAAAATTCACCGCTCCGGATACGATGTGGCGCAGGGCCTCATCGGTGCGCTCTTCGAGGACCGGATCGATCCCCTTGACCACCACGCCGCGCGCACGGCCGGTCCCGGAAAGCAGCACGGTCAAGTAGATCGCCGGAGCGACGCTGCGCACTCCAGCGACGTGGCTCAACCGCTCGGCCAGCGCTCGGTAATTTTCGATGCCTTCCGCGCCGGGACGTGAGAGATTGACGTGCGCGGATACGCCCAGCAGGCGATCCTGAATCGTGCGGCGAAACCCCGTGTTCATGGCCAGGGCGATCACCAGCGTGGCCACCCCGGACGCTATTCCTATGATTGAAAACAGCGTGACCAGCCGCAACACGGCCGGCTTGTTGGGTGACCGCAGATACCGCCGCGCGACCAGCCAGGCAAATCTCATTTTTGTTCGCCTGTGCCGGAGTCCGCGATTTGCGCCCCGAAATTGGGTGCCTGCTCCGCGGGGACTTCGCTCGAAGTCTCCGGCCGCAGCAGCGGGAACAGAATGACTTCGCGGATGGAATGGGAATTGGTGAGCAGCATGGTGAGCCGGTCGATGCCAATGCCTTCGCCCGCGGTGGGCGGCATGCCGTGCGCCAGCGCGCGGACGTAATCCATATCCACCTCGCGCGGCACTTCTTCTCCTCCGCTTTCGACTTGCTGGCGGAAGCGTCGCAACTGCTCCTCCGGATCGTTCAACTCGGAGAAGGCGTTGCCGATTTCCATGCCCTCCACGTAAATTTCAAACCGCTCGACGAGCGACGGATCGTCCTTGCGGCATTTCGACAGCGGAGAAATATCGGTCGGGAAATCGTACAGAATCGTGGGCTGGATCAGTTGCGATTCGGCCACGATTTCAAACAGCAATCCGGTGATCTCGCCGTCCTTTAGACTTGCAAGGCCCAGCAGCGGCTCGTGCCCCTGCGCCTGCGACCACGCGCTGTAGCGTCCGGCAATGGCTCGCGGACCTTCCGGCGCGGCCAGTTCAGCGACGGTGGGCGCCGGCGCGGCGCCGGCCGGCCAATAGCGGCAGATGGCTTCGCGCATGGATAATCGTTGAAATTTTCCGAAATCCAGATCGTGCTCGCCAAAGCGAACCACGGCGGCGCCGGTCACTTCCCTCGCCAGATGCGCAAACAGCTCTTCGGTCAGCGACATCAGGTCGTGATAATCGCTGTAGGCCTGATAAAACTCGAGCATGGTGAACTCGGGATTGTGCGAGGTAGAGATGCCTTCGTTGCGGAAATTGCGGTTGATCTCGTAAACGCGATCCAAACCGCCGACAATCAGCCGCTTGAGGTAGAGCTCCGGCGCGATGCGCAGGTACAGATCAAGGTCCAGTGTATTGTGGTGCGTCACGAACGGACGCGCCGCCGCTCCTCCGGGTATAGGTTGCATCATCGGCGTTTCGACTTCGATATAGCCCCGGGCGTCGAAAAATCGTCGCAGTTCCCGCGTGATCTGGGCGCGCCTCAGGAAAATTTCGCGCGCGCGATCATTGGAAATCAGGTCCAGATACCTTTGCCGGTAGCGAATTTCCACGTCCGACAAACCATGCCATTTTTCCGGCAGGGGGAGCAAAGCCTTGCTCAAAAGCGTGATTTCATTCACCCAGACGGTGAGTTCGCCTGTTTTCGTTCGAAACAGGTGTCCGGCGACGCCGATCAGATCGCCCAGATCAAGCAGTTGGAATAATTCGAATGTTCTGGGACCTACGATGTCCAGCTTTACATAAATCTGCAATCGCTGGCCCGAACCGGAAATATGCGCGAAGCCCGCTTTGCCGTGCAGGCGAAGCGCCACGATTCGGCCCACCACCCGGACCTGTGGTTTGGCCGCTTCCAGAGTTGGGGCGTCCGCGGCGGCATATTTTTCAACCAGTTCCGCGGCGGTTGCTGTCCACTCGAACCGGTGCGGATACGCCTCGTGTCCCCGCGCCTCAATTTCGGCAAGTTTCTTCTGGCGTTGAAGATACTGGTCGGCTGGCTCGAAAGGTAACAGTGAATTTCTCCTCAAAATGTCGATCGGCGAAGTATAGCGGGTGGGTTTGCGGGTAGCAAGGGCAGGCGCGGGCGCGGATCTCAAGTGGACCGCCAAGGCGGGAAGTTCTAAAGGAAATTGCCGGAAGTTTCCTAACCTGAAAGGTTCCGTTTTCGCGAGGGTTTGGCTTTGCGCCGGGCAAAGTGAATCGCGTTGGGTTGTGGGCCTTAGCCTCTGAAACTTAAGGGAATAAACCAGCTCATGCGGTAGAGTTTCTTGGTGCTTTTGGAGCGCAGTTCCTTCAGGGTTGGCGCGCGCCAGATCGATCCGCTTAATGTTTCATACTGAAACACCGGCGCGACTTGCATGTTGTGGTATGATTTCGGGACTCAGAGGGGGGCCTCGGAAATCATGCCCACCAAACGCGCAGTCCAGCGCTTGCGTTCCGTCCGTGAGGATTGGTTCGCCTGGATTCCGAATGAGATGGACGAGCTGTTCGGCGCCACCCGCAACGAATTGGAATCTTCCAACGTCATTCTCAGCATTGCGTTGAACGAATCTCTCGCGTTTTGCAAACAGGGCCAATTGGATCTGGCCATGGAGAGCGCGGTTGTTTTTGCGGGGCTTTTTGACCGGCTGGCAGTTCGCCTTTGTCTGGTCATTCACACGATCAAGGAGCATGGCGCACATTTTGGAACGCTGCCGAATGTGGTTCCGCTGGCTGCTTCGAATTTCCGGGGCCCGTCGGCGCAGCGAGTTTCGAAGATGAACAACTTGCTGGCCAAGGTGGTTTTCCACGGCCGGACGCGCTTTTTTCACAAGTTGGACTCTCTGGGCGAAATTATCGAGAATTTGCAGAAGGAAGTGCAGACCATCGTGGCCGATGTTGCCGATGGGGCTCGGGCATTTCCGGATCGGACCTGGCAGGAGTTGGAAGTCCTTGGTTATGACCTGAATACCTGCATGGGTGAGACAACGGTTATTTTGAAATCATTTTTTTGCGCTTTGCCTTCCGAGGAATTGGAAGCCTTCCGGCATAAGCTTATGCCGCTGGTTCCAGATCTTCTTACGGCAGACCCTGGACGGACGCAACCTTTCGATAGAGAATGAGGTTTTGCGGCCCAGTTTGCCCCCAAGGAGGGGCAAATTGCCGGAACAGGCTGCCGGTGTAAACCCAGCACAAACGCTAATACAAATATGCAACTCAAGGAGCCAGGGGAGCATCCCAGAACTCGGATGCGTCCCGACGGGTACGGTGACCCGAACGAGACCCACAGAAACCAGCGAAATGACTGAGGCAGAGGCCATACGTCTCGCCCAACAGGGCGACGCTGGCGCGTTTGAACGCATCTACCGGCTGCATAGCCGGCGGGTATACGCATTGTGTCTGCGAATGGTTGGCAACACAGCGGAAGCGGAGGACCTTACCCAGGACGCCTTCTTGCAGTTGTTCCGCAAGATCGCGACGTTTCGCGGGGAGTCCGCGTTTTCCACCTGGTTGCATCGCCTGGCCGTGAACGTGGTCCTGATGAAGTTACGGAAGAAAACGCTTTCCGAAACTTCCCTGGAGGAGACCAACGATCCGGATGACGAATCGAGCGGGCCGCGCCGGGAAATCGGCGGACCGGACCTTCTGCTCTCCGGTTCGATCGACCGCGTCCACCTGGAAAGGGCGATCGAGCAGTTGCCGCCCGGATATAAGCAGGTGTTTTTGCTTCATGATATTCAAGGGTTTGAACACAATGAGATTGCCGGGCTGATGAATTGCTCGATCGGAAATTCCAAATCGCAGTTGCATAAAGCCCGGATGCGGTTGCGAGAGCTCTTGCAGGAAACTTTGCGAAACCAGGCGCGCCAGGACCGCCAGTCCGCCAAGACGGAAACAGGCGGGTCCGATTAGAACCGGGCGAAATGGTTTTGCCAAAGAATGAATAAAGAAAGAATGAAGAAATGAAGACGAATATGCAGTGCCAACAGTTCGAACAGATTCTGGAACAGCAGGACGACGGTCCGCTGCCCGAGCCGGCGCTTGTCCACATCGATGCGTGCCAGGCGTGCCGAACACTCCTGGCGGATTTCGGCGCCATCCACGAGGTTGCGCGGGAACTGGGCGCCGAGGAAATTGCTCCTCCCGAGCGCGTCTGGATTGCCTTGCGCAACCAGTTGGAGGCGGAGCGTCTGATTCATGACCCGCACCCGCAGGTTCACGGAACGAGCATCGGCTGGTGGGCCCCGTTTCAACGGCCCGCGCTGGCAGGCGCTTTTCTGTCACTGCTTCTGGCTGCCGCGGTCCTGATCAGCAATCCCTGGGGCCCTCCGCAGGCGACCCTGCACCCGCAATTGGCGCTTCAGCAACTGCAACGCGCCCCCATTTTTTCAACCACAAGCGTATTCAAGGAAGAAATGGATACGGTAGGAAACGACGTGATGCCGGGATTGCAGCGGGAGAATGCCGCAGTAACGGATTCCATCCGGCGCAACCTCGGCGTGGTTGACAACTTTATCGCCATGTGTGAAAAAAGCGTGCGCGAAGAGCCGGATAACGAGATGGCGCGGGAATATCTGTACGGGGCCTATCAACAGAAAGCCGAATTGCTGGCCACGGCCATGAATCGCAGCATGGCGGGAGGATTGCAGTGAACGTATCTCGCAATTTCATACGAGCAGGCGTAATGGGCATATTTCTGGCAGGGTTGGCCCTGGCCGCCACTCCCGCGCATGCCAACCGTGTCGAGAAACACTTCGTGGTGCAGAACAAACCCAGGATCACGCTGCGAAATTCCAATGGACGGGTTCAGGTGAAAGCCTGGGCCAAGAACGAAGTCCAGGTCGTGTGGACGAATGTGAGCGGCAAGGCCGTCGTGGAAACCAAGCAGGCCGGCAATCGCATCGAAATCGGTACTCGCATGGCCGAGGAAAATATCGCCGCGGACGATCTCAAAACGGATTTTGAAATTACCGTTCCCGTGGAAAGCGAACTGAATGTCCGCACCGACACCGGCAACGTGAACGTCGATAGCGTGCATGGAGACATGACCTTCGATACGGTCGGAGCGAATCTGCAGCTTTCCGACGTGGATGGATACGTGCTGGTCAAGACGATCGACGGTTCTTTGGTTTGCACGCGATGTTCCGGAAAGCTGGAGGCCAATTCCATTAGCGGCAATATGCAGATGGTCGAGCCCACGTTGGACAGCGTGCGCGTGCAGACCTCTTCCGGCAATATCCTGTTTGACGGCAGCTTTCTGAGCCGTGGCATTTACATCATGAAGAATTTCAGCGGCACCATTGAAGTGCACTTTTCCTCGAACGATTCCTTCGATCTCAACGCGACCTCGCTCAAGGGCGACGTGATCAACCAGGCTTCGTTCAAGCCGGATACCGACCGCAGCCCCCATCCGGCGTCCAAGTGGGGTCACAGCCTGTTTGGCACCATGAACGACGGGCGCGCCAAGGTCGAGCTGTCTTCCTTTAGTGGTACAATCAAAATTCTGAAGCGCGACTAACGCGCGCGGAATCGCTTGCAGGAACCGTCTCCATCAAACAAGCCCTCCACGGGGCCTGTCCCGGAATGCCGCATCGTTTGCCTCACCGGTTTCATGGGTTCGGGCAAAAGTACGGTAGGCCGTCTGCTGGCGGCCCAGTTGGCCTGGCATTTCACCGACCTGGACGCGGAAATCGAGCGTCACACCGGCCTTCCCATCTCACAAATTTTCGAGCAGAAGGGCGAAGCTGTCTTTCGCGACATCGAGCACGATTGCCTGGCGCGCATTCTGGGATCGGCGTCGGAACGCGATACGCGGCTGGTGCTCGCGCTGGGTGGCGGCACAATCGCGCAGGCGCGCAACGCCGCGCTGCTCCGCGACCCGGGCGCCGCGCCGGGGGGTTCCGGAGCCGTCATGATCTGGCTGGACTGTGCGATGGAGGATTTGCTGCAGCGGTGCGTGCTGATGGGCGGCCGACCGCTATTTCGCGATGAAGCCAGTTTTCGTAAACTCTTCCAGCAGCGCCTGCCGTACTACCAGCAGGCGGATTACCGCGTGGAGAGCGGCGGGGAGCCGCATCGCGTGGTCGAGCAGATTATGGCCCTCGGCATTTTTGGGCGTTCCACGCGCGCATCTGCGGAGGGGGATTTGCCCGGAACTTCGGCGAGGAAATAGCGCTGGATTCGCCCCGCGCAATGATTTATCAAATAGGGAATTAAATTTGCACGGGCGAAAGCCTGCGCTGAGGGAAGAGATCAATCGCGTGGAGATGAGAATCGCGGTAAAAAAGCGCATCATGATTTTTGCTCTTTGCCTGGCGGCGATCGCAGGGATGGCGGGAACGATCTCTGCGCGCCGATTTCCTTCTTCCGCAAAGGGGCAGAAGACCGGCGCGATGTCGGCGGTTCTTACTCCGGACAGGGGAAAATTCCGCATCGTGCTCGATGGGCATGAGGTGGGCCACGAAGAATTTGAGATTTCGCCCTCCGGCGGAACGTGGACGGCGCGCGGCACGACCAGCGCGCAGGTGCCGGGCGGTGCGGAGATCAAGGCCACGGGCCAGCTCAAGCTTTCCGCCGACGGTCTGCCCATTCGTTACGATTGGTCCGCCCAAGTGCAGAAAAAAGCGACCGGGACGGTGGATTTCGAAAACGGCACGGCCAAGTGCGCGGCCAATGTGGGATCCGGTTCGCCGATCCTGAAGGATTTCAAGTTCACATCGCCCCGCATCGCCGTGCTCGACAATAATCTCTACTACCAGTACGCCGTGCTCGCCCAGGTCTACGACTGGAATGCCGGCGGCAAGCAGACGTTTCCCGTGCTGATCCCGCAGGACATGACGCCGGGAAGCATTTCGGTGGAATCGGTTGGCCAGCAGGACGTGGAGAACGTGAGCTACGAAACCCTGCGCGTCAGCTCCCCGGACCTGGAAATCATGCTTTACCTGGACCCCCACCATCACCTGGTGCGCCTGGAAGTGCCTTCCTCAAAAGTGGTCATCCAGCGGGAGTAAGTTCGCGAGCAGGAGCGCTCTGCGCATACGAGCCGGGCCAGTCAGCGTTATGCCCTTTTCCCGGGTGGGCTGCGTCGTGACGTTCCCTCCGGAACTTCCCCGCAACATAGAATCAGTGCATTGCCCATGGGCGGCTCTTGGTTGACTTAGCGGGGTGCGCGGCGTAGGCTGCTACACTAGCTGCTCGGATTTTTCTAACAAACGCTGCCTATGCGGGCCATCCCTTCACTTCCACGGCCGTTTCTTGTGGTTCCAGCGATCGGCTTCGCTTTCATTGTCATCCTCTATAGCGCACTTTGGATGCATTACACCCGCTGGCAATATCCCATGGAAGCCGGCATCACCGTGGAGTATTTGCCCGAGGAGCACGCCCTGAATGTCACCGACGTCGCGGCTCGAAGCACAGCCGGGAGGGCGGGGATGCAGCCGGGCGATCGGATTGTTGCCGTCAACGGCCAGCCACTGAACACGGACCTGCCCTACACCGAGACATGGAGAAATGCGCGGCCCGGCGAACGGGTTAAGCTGACCGTTACGCGCACGGGTATTCCCGCTCCCTTTGAGGTGATCGCCACGTTTCGCGCGCGCACCCCGGGGCATACGACGCGCACGATCCTGCAGAGCCGCGTCCTGCAGACCATTCAGTTCCTGCCCGTGCCTTTTGTGGCCGTGGGACTCGGCGTATTGTTTTGGCGGCTGGAAGATCGCAACGCATGGCTGCTGGCTCTTCTCTTCGCCGGGTATATCGGGCAGGGACCTCTCTACGTGGACGTGGAAGGGAACATTCTCCCGATGTTCCGCGGCTTCGCCGTGGCTTACAAGACCGTGTTTTACAGTTTATATCCCGCATTGTTTTATTACTTCTTCGCTGTCTTTCCAAAGGCGTCTCCGCTGGATCGCCGCGTGCCATGGCTGAAAACAGTGTTTATCGGCGCGGCGTGCACCGTTTCACTGCCCGTCGCCTTGTGGGGATTCGTCGCCGGGAGTTCGCAGCCGGTCATGGATCTGTTGGCGCGGATGGGGGAGAGGGCCGGGGACATGGTCGGTTGGGGGTACGTGTTTGCGGCGCCGGCCCTGGGTCTGGTTTCACTGGTGTCGAACAGTGTGGCGGCGCCTTCCCCGGAGGCGCGGCGGAAATCGCGGGTGTTGGTCTGGACGATGATTGTGGGAATGGCGCCGTTTTTACTCCTGCAGGGGTGGGCGCAACTGATTGATCGACCGACCAACTTGATGCCCTTCTGGCTTTGGGCGCCGGGGCTGCTGCTGCACGCCCTGGTTCCTCTGGGATTCGCCTACGCGGTGGTGAAGCACCGCGTGTTGGATATTCCGGTATTGCTCAAGCGCAGCGCGCGTTACCTGCTGGTGCAGCGCGGTTCCTTCGTTCTGATTCTGATAGTTTGCGCGGCAGCCACATGGTTTCTCGCCACTTCGTTCGCGCGCCATTTCCCGAACTCCGGAATGGAGTTGCCTCTGGGCACGGCGTTCGGCGTATTGCTGGTATTGGCGGTTGCTCAAGTTCACCGGGCGGTGAGGCTGCGGCTGGATCGAGCATTTTTTCGCGGGGCTTATGACGCTCGCATGATTTTGCAGGATCTGGCGGAGAAAGCGCGCACCGTCTCCAGCCGCCATGAGTTGGCGACGCTTCTCGAGCAGCATATCAACCGGGCGTTACACCCGAAATCGTTCACCGGCTACTTCGAAAGCAGGGACGGAAAGCTTGCAGCCGAATGCGGCTTCGTGCCCCCGGGAATGGATACGATCGAGCCGCAGCTTCCGCTTTTGGCTGAACTAGTCCACTCAGGGCAGCCGCTGGAAATTACCCCTTCGAACTTCGCGAATCAGGATGAAGCGTCTGTGTTTGCATCGCTGGGGACGGATTGCCTGGTGCCCGTCTTGGGACGGGATAGCCGTTTGGTGGGACTGCTCGTCCTGGGGCCGCGTCTTTCCGAGGAGCCCTATTCCGGGGAGGACATGCGTCTTCTCGCTTCGGTGGCCAGCCAGACCGGTGTCGCGCTGGAAAGTCTCCACCTGGCCGAACAGATGGCCGAGAAGATGGAGGCGGAACGCCGTACCGGATACGAAATGGAGATTGCGCGCAAAGTGCAATCGTGCCTGTTCCCGCATGTACTTCCCCAGCGCGAAACGCTGGAGTATGCCGGCGGCTGCGTGGAGGCCCGCGAGGTTGGGGGAGACTACTACGATTTTATCGATCTTGGCGCCGGCCGGCTGGGCATTGTGCTGGCCGACATCTCCGGCAAGGGGATTTCCGGCGCGCTGCTGATGGCCAATTTGCAGGCCAATCTCCGAAATCAGTATGCGCTGGCGGTGGAGGATCTGCCGCGCCTGCTCCAGTCCGTCAACAAGCTCTTCTATGAAAACACGCCGGAAGAATGTTACGCCACGCTGATGTTCGCCGTGTACGATGACGCAAACCGGACGCTTCGCTACGCGAATTGCGGGCACAATCCGCCGTTGCTGCTGCGCGCCGCAGGTACGGTCGAGAGACTGGAAAGCACCTCCACGGTGCTGGGGCTGTTTGAACAGTGGGAAGGCAAACTTGCCGAAACGCAGATCCTGCCGGGCGACGTTTTGGTGATTTACACCGACGGGATCACCGAGGCCGTGGACTCGCACGGCGAAGAGTTCGGAGCGGAGCGACTGATCGAAGCCGTGCAAGCGCGCCGCGGACTCCCGCCACAGGATCTGATCGGCGAAATTTTTCAAGTGGTGCGTCAGTATACCCACGGACCTCAGGCGGACGACCTGACCGTGATCGCGGCTCGCGGCGTTTGATTTGCTGCAGATGCCGGGCGCGCCGCAACTTCACAAGAACTTCACAAGAAATATTAGGGAGATCGAGAGCGGCGGGGAGTTCACTGCCACGCCCTGGTGCAGCCGGAACGAGACAACGATCGTGGCCACTGCGCGTGGCGGCTGTTTGGAGTTCGCCCAAGCGGTTAGGCAACCCCGGCAGCATGACGTTCAGGAATGAAGCAGACACCGCAGCGCACTGCCTTGTCGGCGTAGAGCGCTTTGTCGCCGCGTCTGAGCAGCTCTTCGGCTGTCTCACTTCTCTGGTACTGCGCCCATCCTCGAGAACTCGAAACGGGGACTGTTTCGCCTTCCACCATAATTTTGAAATCAGCCAGGCGGGACAAGATCAATTGTACTTTTTCCTGCGAACACTCAGGAAGGATGACCATGAATTCATCGCCTCCCAATCGTACTGCGATATCAGAACCGCGGGTTGACTTCTTCAGCCGACGAGCAAATTCCTTCAGCACTTGGTCTCCAGCAGAATGCCCATAACGATCGTTGATCGTTTTGAACTTGTCCAAGTCCAATAGGAGGACTGCAAGAGGATCGCCCCGCTTTTCTACGCGGGCGATTTCAGCTTTCAGGTGATCCTCGGCGAATCGTCGATTGTACAAACCGGTGAGGGGGTCAAGAATTGCCAGCTCGTAGAAGGTCTCGGCCCGCACCTTTTGCTCGGTGGCAGCCTCGATCTGTGTCGAAAGCTGGTTGCGAAGCTGCCTGAGCAGATGTTGCTGGTAAAGCGAATAGACATTGAAGATCATCACCAGACCAAGCAAGCCGCGAACGGCCAAAGTGAGTTGCAGCTGGAATGAGGGGTCATCCTGCCTGAGCAAGCTGGGAAGGGAAAGGACCGTGATTGCCCCCATCAGCAGCATAATCACAAGCACGGCGTTCCACCAACGCCACGAGTCCTGCCGGTCCAGTCGCCGCAATCTCTGTTGGATATCCAGGGTGCTATTCCCAGTTAGTTCGCTTGAAGGTTTGAATATCATCGCAGTCAATGCTCTCCGGCAATCGAAACAAAATCAAAAAGGGTAACACAATGTCCTGATGGGCCGTTTCTTATTCTAATCAGGCGGGACCGCGAAAACTCAAAGCTTTACAGAAGTCTTTCGTATCTCATATTGATTGAGGAATGACTGGCCACTCGGACAGTATAATAGTAGCGACGCATATACCTCATCGCTTGCACGCATGAAAAGGTAGACGTTTACAGTTACCGATTTCTTGCCAGTGAATGCATTCACTGGATTTAGCCGATCAATAAGTGCCGGCCAGCTCCCGATCAATCGTATCAGCGGCATTTCGAGTAAAGACTTGTGGACTTTGGCTTGGCCCACTCATTACTGCGTTATGATTGGCGGCGACAACGCGCATTGAGCCGCGCGGCGGAGACCAGAGTGAGGACAGCGAAGCGGCATATCATCGCAATCGGCGGGGGCGGCTTTTCGCAGGAGACGAAGAATCCCGCCATGGAACTTTACATACTGAAGCATGCCCGGAGGCCGAATCCGTCGGTGTGTTTTGTGCCAGCCGCTAGCGGTGATGCTGCAACCTATATTGCCAAGTTCTACGCGACGTTCGCGAAGCACAGGTGCCGTCCGACGCATCTGCCGTTGTTTGATCGCACGCCCGAATTAGGGGATCTGCTCATGGCGCAGGATGTGATTTACGTGGGGGGAGGGAATACGAAAAGCATGCTTGCGGTGTGGAGCGATTGGGAGTTGCCAAAGCTCCTTCGTCAAGCGTGGAATGCGGGGACAGTACTCGCGGGGATCAGCGCGGGGGCTATTTGCTGGTTCGAGCAAGGAGTGACCGATTCATGGGCAGATCGTCTGGCGCCCTTGCGTTGCCTCGGATGGCTGCCGGGTGCCTGCTGCCCGCATTATGATGGGGAGCCCGAACGTCGTCCGGCAGTACGTGACTTAGTCATGAAAGGGAGGCTGTCGGAAACCTTGGCCCTCGATGACGGTACCGCGGCGCACTTTGTGGGCCGCAGACTAAGTCAACTGGTCAGCTCGCGAGCAACGGCCGGATCCTATCGCGTGCGCCGCGAGGGGTCGCGTGTAATTGAGACGCCGCTACCGGTGATGCACTTGGGTAAACGGTAGGGATATTCAGTGCACCAGCACAAAGCAAGAGACTTTTTGTGAAGCCGAATTTTCGGAGACTCGCTTTTTGGCGTCCTGGGGAGCAATTATCCAGTTACCGGAAAGGCCCATTTGTCGGGAGTGGACCGCGGACGCATCCTACTGCTTGAAGTATGATTTTTCGGAAACTCCACGTGATTGTTATGGCCAGGGGATGGACAGGTCATGGCCAGATGATGGGCAGAAAAAAATATTTGAGGGATACATTGAACCGGCGGGCATGGTAGCTTCCAAAGCTGGTTGTGAGCCATGAGTTACAAACGTGCCATCTTCACATCGATTCTGATCCTTCTGGCTGGAACGCTCACCGGAACGCCGGCCTTGGCGCAGCAGGCAATCCCAGTCAGTGTGTTTACCCGCAGCGGTAAATCCCTGCCCAAGCTTTCAGGCGCTAATTTCAAGGCTACTTATAAGGGCAAAAAAGTTCGAGTGCGAACGGTCACCGCTGACCATCTCGTCCACCGAATCGTTCTACTGATCGATGTCAGTGACAGCATGCTGGGCAGATATTCGGATGCAGATTGGGACTACCCGCTGAATGTAGCCCAACAACTGCTCTCCGCAATGCCATCCAACACCGCAATCGGTTTGGCGGCCTTTGGAACCGGTCTTCAACATGTGATAAGCCCCACGATTGACCGCAAGAAGGTTGTGGAAGAAGTCGAGCGGGTGCGCAAGGCCCATTGGTCCTTTTCCCAAGGCGATCAGGCAGATACATCCATCAGGGACGCCATCATCGCAGGGGCAAAAATGTTCGATCATCCCCAACTCGGCGACGTTCTGTACGTCATTACAGATGGATTCGACAACACCAGCGAGGCGGGCATCGAAGATGTGTATCAGGCTCTCGCATGCCGGGGAATCAGGCTGTTTTCGTTCATAGTTTCTCCGCGGGCCGTGGCGTTCGGCGAACCTCCCATGATGCGGGAATTATCGGGAGACACAGGAGGATATGCAATTGTTGACTTGCTGCCGTCGGCTTCTCCCGATGGTCGCCGCGACTTTGTTGATAAGTCCGGGAAAGTTACTCCCCTTGGAGAAGCATTAGTTTTTCAATACCGGGCGATCCTGGATGTGTATCGCATAAGTGCTGATTTGCCCGAGGTTCGCCACAAGAGACAGGATTGGCATCTGGACTTTTCCAGTTTAGATACAGCCGGTAAGAACGATTGGGTACTGATCTATCCTCACAAGTTTGAAATGTGTGATTAGCGGCCTGCGCCGCACGCAGGTTGTAACCAGGCTGCCGACGCAAGAGCAGGTGTGCGCAATTCCGGCAATGCTCCCGGGTGGAGCGATATTTTCGCGAGACGGGGAGAGGCGATCGAGGGTCGCGAGGAATTTAACGCCGCGCCCTAGTGCAACCGGAACGAGACAACGATTGTGGTCACTACGGTGGCTGGCTGGCCGTTCACCAGCAGCGCGCGATATTGCCATTGCTGCACGGCCTTGGCGGCGGCGCGCGCCAGGATGGGCGGACCGCCGAGAACTTTCAGGTCCGTGACGCGGCCCTCGCCGGAAACGCTGATGCGCAGGACCACATCCCCTTCAATGCCCGCCTTGCGGGCGACCTCGGGATATGCGGGAGCCACTGCGTGCTCCAGATGCCTCTGCATTTCCGCGGCATCGACTGGAAGGCCGCCCCACCAGGACTCCAGAATTTTCCGACGTATTTCCGCAAAGAATCCCGCGGCATCATAGTCGTCTCCCGGCCCGCCGGGTTCCAGGGGTTCGAAGACAGCGGCGCCGGTTGCGGGTTCCATCCAAGTTACCGGGGACGCCGCGCTCACTTCGGTGCGAGGTTTATCCGGTTTCAAAAATATATTTCCCGACATGGCCTTTAAGTGCAGAACTTCGCCGCCCCCGTTCATGTCGCCCACGCAGTGAATCGTGAGAAGATCGGGCCCGGAATCCTGGCAGTCGAAATCCTGCGCGAGGGAAGGGGCCGCGACAATTCTGTGCCGGCCACCCCGTTCGATGACCGCATCGATCGTCGCAGCCATTTTCCGGGGGAGATACACGGTCAGGTCCCCTTCGCTGGACACGAGTCGCGATGCGCCGTTTAATCTGTGCGCGCTTTTCGCGCCGCTCGTGGCGTCTTTGCCGGCGGGGACATCTCCCTGGCCGGAGCCGTCGTCCAGCCACGCCGTGATGTTGCCGCCTCCGGTATCGAGCGTTCCCGTTCCCGCAATGCGGCCCGTGCGAATCTGCCCGCCGCCGGTGTACAGGATGGCGTCGCCGCCGATATTTCCGGCGGTGATGTGTCCGCCGGCAGTGGTTGCGCGCAAGCTGCCGTCCACATCGCCGATCGCGATATGCCCACCCATCGTTTTCAAATTTGCAGCGAACCGCCCCGCGGCCCCGGGCGAGGAATGGGAGGATGCCGCTCCGGCGTTCACGCGGCCCGCTTTGATATTTCCTCCCTCCGACAACAAATTCACCTGGCCGTCAATGTCCTGCAGTTCGATATTTCCGCGCTGCGTGTGTACCTCGACGTTGTAGCGGCGCGGGATGTGAATCTCATAGGTCACGTCGAACTGCCCGTGATACGCCTGCCAGGGCAGTTTGCCCTCCAGGGACACGCCCCAGTGCGTTTTGCGCGCGGTCACCCGAAACTGGTGCACGAATTGCTTCGCGCCGGCTTCCCGGGCGTTGGCCTGCACGCGCACGGAGTAGAAAATCCGATTGGATTCGTCCGTGAAAATGTGAATGTTGCCGGGATCGGCGTTCACGCGAAGCAGCATGCCTTCTTTTGCGGGGAGCGTGCCCGCTTTCTCGACGGAAAACTTGGTAACATTTTCGGAAGGATCCAGGCGCGCGGGATTTCCATCCAGAGAAACCGAAGCGGTATTCTCCGCGGGGGAATTCGTCGCCGGGGCATGCGAACGCGCAAACAGCAAGCCCGGCATGACCGCCAGCGCCAGTGCCGCTCCCGCAGCGTGTTTTCGCCAATTCGTCATGCGTTTCAATCCAGCAGGACAGGCGTCAAAGCCCGTGTGACAACCATAAAATCAGAACCTCAGCGGCTAAAGCCGGACTGTTCTTGCAGGCCTTATGTCGTGGCTTCAGCCACGACCCACAAGCATTTCCGAATCTTCATGCGGCCAGTTCCGCCTGGCGAGGTTCGGCACTTGGTCGATTCGCGACGGCAGGCGGCAGCCTGTCCGGTTTGCTTATGGTTGTTCGTCGGCGCCCAGTTCACGCAGCGCAGCTGCGCTTTGCAGGCGAACGTATTTGTTGGGATCATTTCGCAGGCGATCGCGCAGCACGCTCAGGATTTGAGGGTCCACCGCGCCGGAGTCGATGTCGTCGCGCAGGGAATTGAGCAGGAGATTCATGGCTTCAATGCGCACTCCGGAATTCGCGTCGCTCTGCAGCGCGTCCAGGAGTGTTTGCCGAACGATGGCGTCTTGCTCGAAACCTTGCAGGGTTTCCAGCGCCTTCATGCGCACGCCCGGATTGTGATCCGCGCGCGCCGCAACGCACAGCGCCTGGCGCACTCCGGGATCCACGGCGCGGGTGCGCAACACATCCAGGGAATCCAGGCGCGCGCCCGGATCAAATTGCTGGCCATTTTCCAGGACGAAGGTCAGCGCGCGCTCCACGTCCGCATCGTCGGGCGCGCCCTCGATGCTGGTCGGATTGGGCGACATCAATTGCACCTGCACGGTGGGAGTGCGCGACCCCGATGGCGTCACCCAGACGACGTTGGCGCTCGCGGCGCTCCGGAGTTGCTGCTGGGTCAATTTCGGCGCGGCAGAAACTGTCATTACGGGATGAACTGAAACCGGCGATGGAGCCACGCGCATCCGCTGGCCCGCCACGCCCGCCAGAAAACCAACGACAACCAGCGCGGCCATGCTCATGGCCGGGTGATAGATCAAAGTTCCGCGCAGCACGCTCCACCACGCGGCCGGTGAGAATGCGGCGCGCCAGCCGGGCTGATTTGCTTTTGCCTGATGATCGTCGAGCGCTTCGGCAAGCTGGCTGCGACATTGGGCCAGCAGCAGGCCGGAGCGGTCGAGCGAATCGGCGGGTTGATCGAAGGAAGCGATGGACTGCTGCAGTTGCTTTTCTCGCGACACGACCCCGGCGCAAGCGAGGCACCGGGCAATGTGCGCTTCCAGCGCGGCGCGCTCGGCGGCATCGAGTTCGTCGCAGGCGTAAAGGACAGCCTCGACTTCGATGTCTTCGCAACGGAAACCCATCGCGTTGTCGTTACGTTCGCTCACAGCAATTCTTCCAGTTGCACGCGCAATTTACGCGTCGCGCGAAACAACGAATTTTTGACCGTTTCTTCCGATGTTCCCAGGGCGTCGCCGATCGCGCGCAATTTCAGGCCCTGGTAATGCTTCATCTCAAACACCATGCGCTCGCGCGGCGTCAGCCGGGCCAGGGCCGTGGAAATCCGTTTGCCGATTTCCAGTCCCATCAAGTGGCGCTCCGGATCGGACGAGGCGCGCTGTTCCTGTTGCCGGTCGAAGAAATCGCCGGTAGGCAGATCGCCATTCCCATTGTTCGCGTATTCGGGTGCCTGGTCTTCCGGACGGCTGCTTCGCCGGCGAAGGTGATCGAGGCAGACGTTGGTAACGACGCGGTACATCCAGGTATAAAAGCTGCACTCGAAACGGAAACGCGGCAAATTTTTGTAAATTTTCAGAAAGGCTTCCTGGTAGACGTCGCGGGCGTCCTCGGTCCTGTGGAGCACGTTCAGCGCGATGCGCAGGACATCGCGGTCGTACCGGTGAACCAGCGCTTCAAACGCTTCGCGGTCCCCACCCTGCGCCCGCTCGATCAGTTCCCGGTCATCGGGCGCGTACAGGGCTCGCTGGGAAGCCCCGATGGAGGCAGTTCCCTGCACCGGATCGCCGGAACCGTCAGTAGACCACGCGATTGTCATTCCGTCAGGTGCCATCTGGCGTTCTCTCTCCCTGAGCGCAAAGCATATTCCCGTTCGTGCAAACCGGCAGCACTGAAGCAATTCCACTTAATTAGACGCGAAAACGCAAGGAAAAGTAAGCAGCAATTCCCGGCCAGGCAAGGTCTGCGCGACGCCTCCGCTAACTCATTCAAAAGAAAGCAGTAGAGCGCGCCGCGCAAGCCGTTAAGTTTCGTTTTATGTGTCCGGGATGATATAAGACACATCGGCAAGGCCGCTGGGGGGGGAGGAAACGCTTGAATCAAGCCATACGCCGAGGAGCACTGTGAAACCCCGCACCGGCAATGGAGGCATGCAAACCCTCCGCAAGATTACTGTCGTGCCCATGATCACGGCAGCCTACTTCATGATTGCCGGCGGCCCTTACGGGTTGGAAGACATCGTCCAAAAGACGGGTTACGCCGCCACGTTATTGATCCTTGTGATCACGCCGCTGCTCTGGAGCCTGCCCGCGGCCATGATGGTGAGCGAGCTGGCCACGGCCATCCCCGAGGAGGGAGGTTTCTACATCTGGGTGCGCCGCGGGTTGGGACGTTTCTGGGGATTTCAGGAAACGTGGCTTTCTCTGGCCGGCAGCGTGTTTGAGATGGCGCTGTACCCGAATCTCTGCGTGGCTTACATCGGCCGGTTCATGCCGGGGCTTGTCGCCGGGTATCGCGGGCTGTTTCTCGGGTTTGCGATGATTGCGCTGTGCACGGCATGGAACCTTATGGGCGTGCGGTTGGTTGGCGAAGGGTCCATCTGGCTCAATCTCGCGCTGTTCGCGCCTTTTGTGGCGCTGATTATTATGGCCATTGGAAGTGGCAGGACGGGCGACCCGGCTCCGGCGCCCCTGCGCCACATTGATCTGCTCGGCGGCGTGCTCATTGCCATGTGGAACTACATGGGTTGGGACAATCTTTCGACCATTGCCGGGGAAGTGGAATCGCCGCAACGCACGTACTCTCGCGCCCTGTTCGGCACCATGATTTTAGTGATTGTGAGTTACCTGCTGCCGGTCGCGGCGGTCGCGCGCACTGGAATCGATCCGAACAGCTGGACGACGGGCGGCTGGGTGGATGTCGGGCAACTGATCGGTGGAGCAACGCTGGCCGTCGCCATTGCCGTCGCCGGAGTGATTGGTTCGATCGGCACGTTTGGTGCTCTAATGCTCTCGTTTACACGCCTGCCGCTGGTGATGGCGGAGGATGGCTACCTGCCGCGCATTTTCGCTCGCCGCCATCCACGCACGGGCGCGCCCTGGGCCGCCATTGCCGGGTGCGCCGTGGTATGGGGTATTTGTTTTCCGCTGGGATTTGAGAAGAACCTGATTATCGACGTCTTGCTGACCGGACTCAGCATTCTGCTGGAATTCTGGGCGCTGGTGGCGCTGCGCATTCGCGAGCCGGAACTGAAGCGGCCGTTCCGCGTTCCAGGGGGCATGGCAGGCGCCGTCGCCATCGGCGTGCCTCCCATGGCGCTGATGGTTGCCGCCGTCGTGCGCAATCGCGCCGAACTGGTCGGTTCAACCAACGGCCTTATGATCGGGATTGGCATCATCGCCGCGGGAGCGGGACTTTATTTTCTCAGCCGCGCTGTTCGGCGAAAAGACGCGACATAAAAACAATAAAAAAAGTGCGGCGTTAGCCGCTGAGGTTCCGATTTTGCAGTTCTTGCACGAACAGTTCCGAGGCAAGGCGATGGAAATTCAGTGGCGGTTGCCGGTCCGGCACTCACCCGAGCATGCGGGCGTTCATGCGGCCGCCGCGAGCCGGTAAAAACTCAGCGCCGCGTCGCCCTGCTGGACCACGCGGGAGCGCTCCAGTTCTCCCGCATGTTCGGGCAGCGCGTATTTCTTCAGATGCTCGGCAATGACGCGTCCGCCGGGCTCGAGCAAAGACGATTCACCCAAAAAATTGAGCATGCGTTCGTATTCCTCGGCCGCCGCGTATGGCGGATCGAGAAAAATAAATTGCGCGTGCGCGTGGCGCAACTCCAGGCGCTCGAGCCCGCGCAAGACGTCCGCGGCAAGGATTTCCGCCTCTTTGCCGATTCCCAGCGAATCCAGATTGCGGCGAATGAGCGCGGCGGCTGGCGCGTGGTGCTCGACAAAAATTGCGGTGCGCGCGCCGCGGCTCAGTGCCTCGATGCCCACCGCCCCCGTACCCGCGTAGAGATCGATGAACGCAGCCCCTTGCAGGGTGGGTCCCAGAATATTGAAAAGCGTTTCCCGCAAGCGATCGCTGGTGGGCCGCAGCGCCTGCCCTTTCAAGCTGCGCAGCGTCCTGCTCCGGTATTTTCCCGCGATTACGCGCATGGGAGGCCGTGATTCGTGATTCGTGAGTCATGATTCGTGGAATGTGAATATGATTTTCCGGGCAGCATCGGTCGAAAGTCGAAAGTTGACAGTTGGAAGCCAATCGTTTCAGCGATACGTTGTTTCTCCATTATGGATTCTCCATCCTGGAATCCTTCGCTTTCAACTTCGTCCGGCTACAAAATCACGATTCACAAATCACGCCCTACCCCACCGACGCTAGCTGATAGCGGCGCTGCCACTCCTGCGGGAGTTGGGCCAGCAGGCGCTTGCGCGCAGGCTCGGCGCCGGGGGATTCGACCAGCGCAAGGGCTTCGCGGCGCGCGACTTCGAGCAGATCGAAATCGCGAATGGGATTCGCGATGTGAAAGCCGAGATCCCCATGCTGCCGCGTGCCGAAAAATTCGCCGGGGCCGCGTATTTTCAAATCTGTTTCGGCAATTTCGAAGCCGTTGGTGGTGCGCACCATGGTTTCCAGGCGCAGGCGCGCGTCGTCTCCCGGAGTTCTGGGCGCGATCAGGATGCACGTCCCCTTTTCGCCGCCGCGGCCGATGCGGCCGCGCAGCTGATGGAGCTGGGAGAGGCCAAACCGTTCGGCATGTTCGATCACCATCACGGTGGCGTTGGGCACATCCACGCCGACTTCAATGACCGTCGTAGCCACCAGGATATCGATTTCGTGGCGGCGGAACCGCTCCATGACGTCTTCTTTTTCATCGCTCTTCATGCGGCCGTGGAGCAGGCCGACCCTGCGGTTCGGGAAGATTGTGCTGCGCAGATTCTCAAACTCCACGATCGCGGCCTTGAGCGAGCGCTGCGATTCGGCTGATTTCGATTGCTCGATCACCGGATACACCACGTAGGCCTGGCGGCCCGCGGAAATTTCGCGCCGCAGAAAATCCCACACGCCCGGCAAATGCGCGTCCGAGGACCAGCGCGTCTCGATGGGCACGCGGCCCGGTGGCATCTGATCGATCACGGAGATGTCGAGGTCGCCGTAGACGGTGAGCGAAAGCGTGCGCGGGATGGGCGTCGCCGTCATCACCAGCACGTCGGGCGCGGCCGCTTTGTCCATCAACCCTTTGCGCTGCAGGACGCCGAAGCGGTGCTGCTCGTCCACGATCACCAGTCCCAGCCGCGCGAATTCCACTTGCGGCTCGAGCAGCGCATGCGTTCCCACCACCAGTTGCGCCGCGCCGGACCTCACGCGCTCGAGCGCCGCCTTTTTCTCCGCGGCTTTCATTCCGCTGATCAGCAACTCGACGCCGTATCCCGCGCGCGCGAAAATCTTCCGCGCCGCCAGATAATGTTGCACGGCGAGAATTTCCGTCGGCGCCATCAGGGCGGCCTGGTATCCGTTTTCGATCACGATCGTCGCCGCTTCCAGCGCCACAATCGTTTTTCCGCTGCCGACGTCGCCCTGCAGCAGGCGGTTCATCGGCACGGGACGCTCCAGGTCCGCCGCGATTTCCGCCAGGGCGCGCTTCTGCGCATCGGTGGGTTTGAACGGGAGCACGCGCTTGATGGCCTCGCGGATGGCCGGCTCGCGCACGCGAAACGCAATGCCAGGCTGCTGCTGGGCCGCCTTTTTCCGCATGGCCACGCTTAACTGGTAGAAGAAAAACTCCTCAAAGATCAATCGCTGATGCGCCTGCGAACGAAACGAGTTCAGCGCCTCGACCGGCTCGGTGGGCGGCGGAAAATGCACGTAACGGATGGCGTCGCGCCGCGACGGAAACTTGTACCGCGCGAGCAGTTCCGCGGGCAGCGGGTCGGGCATTTGCCCGGCAAACTTTTCCAGCGCCAGATAGATGATGCGCCGCATCATGCGCGAGCTGATCCCGCCGATTGCTTCGTAGATGGGAACGATACGGCCGACTTCGGTCGAGTCCAAGTCTGCTGCGCCGAGCAATTCATATTCCGGATTGATCATTTCGATCCGGCCGGGACGGTTCGGGTCCAGATCCGCTTTTCCGTGGAGAACAATGCGCTGTCCCGGCTTGAATTTCTGCTCGAGATAACCGCCATGAAAAAATTTGCAGGGCAGCGAACCCGTGTCGTCCTTGACCAGCAGGTGATACACGCCTCCCCGGGCGCGCGTGTACCGCACCAGGCTGCCGCTGGAGACTTCCGCCTGCAGGGTGTAGACCTGCCCGGGTGCGATGTCGCGAATTTTGGCGAACCGGATGCGGTCCTCATAGCGGAAGGGCAGATAGCCGAGCAGATCCTCGAAGGTGCGCAGGCCGCGTTTGGCGAGCATTTCCGCGCGGTGCGGCCCGACTCCTTTGAGGTACATCACTTCGGTTGTGGGCACGACGCTCATTTTTCCCGTCCTGTTATATCACCGCACGGCGGCCCGCGCCGCCTGCCCAAAGGCAAAAGGCAAAGGCACACAGCAAAGCACACAGGCTGAAGCCTGTGCTACTTGAACAGGGACAGATGGCCGCACGACCTGTTCTATCACCGCACGGCGGCCCGCGCCGAGGCTTGCAATCGCCTGCGGCATGGGAAAAGATGGATTGTTTGTGTGTGAGCCAGGGAGGCGTAATTGTCGCGCGAGCGGCTCGATGGAAAGGACGTCAGGGTACTTCTGATCTGGATTCTCGCCGGATTGCTGGGCGCGGGCGTCGCCTACAAATATTTTTTTCAAGCCTTCCCGGAAGCTTCCGTCGAGTTCAAGGTGCCGCGCGCCGCCGCTCTGGAACAGGCGAAGCGGTTTGCCACCGCGCAGGGAGCGCAGCTGGGCGGCTACGAATCCAGCATTGTCTTCGACGTGGATGACACGGCGAAGACGTACCTGGAACGCGAAGTAGGGCTCAAGCAGGCCAATCAGATGATGGAGAACAAACTCCACATCTGGTATTGGCAGACGCGCTTTTTCCGGCCTCTCCAAAAAGAAGAATACGACGTGCGCGTCGATCCTGCCGGAAGCATCGTCGGCTACGCGCACGAACTCGAGGAAACGGCGCCGGGAGCCCGCTTGGATCGCGCCGCGGCCCAGGCGGTCGCTGAATCGTTTCTGCGCGACACCTTGCACACCGATCTGTCCCGCTACGATTTCCGGGAATCGGAAGCGAATCTCACGGAGCGGCCGAACCGGCGCGACTGGAGTTTTTCGTGGGAGCTGCGCGGGTTCCGGGCCAAGGATGCGCCGTACCGGATCAATGTCACGCTGGCCGGAAATCAGGTCAGCGGCTACGACGAATTCCTGAAAGTGCCCGAGGCATGGAAAATCGGCTTTGACCGCCTTCGCTCGTCCAACAATCTGTTCGAGTTTATCGCGCTGATTCCCTATGCTTTTCTGCTTGGCGGGTGCCTGTATCTCATCGTTTCTTTGGGACGCCGCGGTTTGCTGGAATGGCGCGCGGGCCTGATGCTCGGCCTGTTTCTGACCGTCTTGTATTTCATCATGACGATGAACCAGTGGCCGATGCAACGCGCCGGCTACGATACGAACACGCCCTATTCCAGTTTTTTCCTGACCCAGGTGGGACAGGCCGCGCTCCTCAGCATCGCCAGCGCCATCCTGGTGGTGCTGGCCATTGTGCCGGGGGAACCGCTGTATCGCGTTTCGCAGCCCGGCAAAATCAGGCTGGGCGCGGGACTCAGCCTGCCGGGCATTCGCACCAAGGAATTTTTCAGCGCCAATGTGATCGGGATTTGCCTGGCCGCCGCGCACATCGGCTACATCACCGTCTTTTACATCATCAGCAGAAAGCTGGGCGCCTGGGCGCCGCAGGATTTAAATTATACAAACGTAGTGAGCACTTCGCTGCCCTGGATCTATCCACTGGCCATCGGCATTTATGCCGCCACGAGCGAGGAGTTTCTCTTCCGGCTGTTCGCGATTCCTTATCTGTTCCGCGCGACGAAGTCCAGGTGGCTGGCCGTCATTTTGCCCGCCTTCGCCTGGGGATTTTTGCATAGCAATTATCCGCAGGAGCCGGCATACATTCGCGGCATCGAGGTGGGACTGATCGGCATCGTCGCCGGGCTGGTCATGCTGCGCTGGGGAATCTGGGCCACGCTGACCTGGCACTACACAGTGGACGCGTTTCTCATCAGCACTTCGCTGCTGCGCTCGAACGGCGCGTACCTGCGCATTTCCGGCGCGATCGTCGGCGGGGCCGCGTTGATCCCGCTGGCCATCGCGGGTTACTTCTATTTCTCCAGTGGGGGATTTGTAACCGATGCGTCGCTGCTGAACAGCGCCCGGCCGCTCGGCGGCACGCAGGCCCCGGCAGAGGAGGGGGCGGTGGAGGGGGCGATGCACGGAGCTGCTGGGGAAGCCGTGCCGGAATTGGGTTCGCAAAGCGTTCCGGTGGAAAGTTCGGCAGGGTATAAGGCCATGTCCAGGCGCGCGCTGGCTGCGCTTGCCGTGTGCGGCGTGCTGGGATTGGCGCTCCTGGTGGGAGTGAAGCGCGAAGCCATCGGCAATTTTGTCCGTTTCCAGATTGACGCGAACCAGGCCGTGGCGCGGGGAGACCAGGCGCTGCGCGACATCCAAGTCGATCCCGCCACCTACCGGCACGCCGCAACCGTCACCTACACGTTTAACGGTTATACGAACGAGTATTTGCAGCGCACGATCGGCATCGCCGCCGCGAACCGTATTTATCGCGACCGGGTTCCTTCCGCTTTCTGGACGATTCGCTATTTCCGCGATTCTCAAAACGAGGAGTACCTGGTGGTCTTGCGCCCGGACGGGTCCCTGCACGCGGTGCATCACACGCTCGATGAGAAGGCTGCCGGCGCAAACCTGACCAGGCAGGAAGCACTGGCGCGCGCGGAAACCTATTTGCGTGATCAGAAGAAAGTGGACCTTTCCGCGTGGAACCTGGTGGAAACACATACCGACAAGAAGCCCGCGCGGACCGATCATGAGTTCGTGTGGGAGCAAAAGGCGGCGCTCGATCCGGGATCGGGCCAGCAGGGTGCGCACATCCGCATGCAGTTGCAAGTGCAGGGAAACGAAGTCTCCGGCTATCGCATTTTCATCAAGGTTCCCGACGCATGGAGGGACGCGGAAAGCCGCACCACCGCCGCGCAACTCGCGCAAACTTTCGGCAGGACCGCAGGCATTGCCCTGGTTCTCATCACGGTGCTGGTTATTTTCCTGCGCAACCTGAAAAACCCGGACATCGCGCGAGTGCCGTGGCGCCGGCTGGGGAAATGGTCGCTCTGGATGCTGCTGGCCGGCCTCGTGATTTTTGCGAACCGCATCCCGCAACTTCTCATGAGTTATATGACAGCCATGCCGCTGACCATGTACTACGCCATACTTTGTATTTCGCTGATTTTCGCCGTTTCGCTCTATCTGGCGGCCACGGTGCTCCTGCTGGGTCTTTCGTGGTTTTTCCTGGAGCGCGCCTTTGGCCCCGGCCGTATTTTCACCTGGGCGGGTGCGCGGGCCGAATACTACCGCGACGCTTTCTGCGTGGGGATTTTCGGATCGGCGGCGGTGCTGGGGATCAGCCGTTTGCCGGCAATCTTCACGCGCTGGCCGCTGTTGCGCCACTACCTGAGCGCCGCCGGACCGGGGGGTCTGGACCTGCTCAATCCTGCGGCGGGAACAATTGCCTCGGCGATTGCAGCCAGCTTTCTAACGGCGGGAGCTGTCGGCCTGGTTGCCGCGCTGATTGCCACTTACGTTCGCGCCCTGTGGATGCGCGCCGGGATCATGGTGTTCTACGCGGTGGTGATGGCGACCAACGTGGCAACGCCGGGAGCGTTTTTGCGCGATGCGGCATTCCACCTGGTGGTGATTGTCGTGTTGTGGCTCGGTGTGACGCATATTGCGCGATTCAATGTGATGGCTTATTTCCTGCTTGCGGCGATCACTGCGCTGGTTTCCGGCGCAGCCGGGTTGATCCAGCAGCCCAATGCGTATTTCCACGCGAATGGTTACGCCGTGGTGGCGGTGGGGATCGCGGTCCTTGCCTGGCCGCTGGTGTTGTGGCAACGCGGGAGCGGGGGAACGGCCTGAGCGACGCGGTAGCCCGCGCCTTCAGCGGGGAAGGCTTGTTTTTCCTGCTGCGAGTAATTCAGGAGAGACGAAACTATTTTTTCTTGAATAGATTCTTCAGAGTGTCGACCGCATTCTGCGGGGTGACGGCTGGCGTCGAAGCCGGTGCTGACCCCGACGCGGACGCTGGGGCGGTAAAACTCGGCACGCCTTTCCCCGGCCGCACTTTCGGACTATCGATGGTTCCCATGAGCGCAAACGGCACCGTGATTTTTCCCACGCGGCTGCCGATCAATCCGCCCACGATGCTGCCCACCGCGCCCGATCCCGCGGCTGCAGCGGGATTCACCGTAGCAACTCCCTGATAGTCGAGCGCGCCGTCGAGGCTCACACTGCCGCGCAGGTCCACGATTCCGCTGGGCGAATCGAGATGAATCTGTTTGCTCGTCACGCGCTGGTTGGCGATGTTGATGTCACCCTCGAGAATGGTGAACGGCGTGTCCCCGCCGACTCCGCCCATTTTTGCCACCGACTCTGCCGCTCCCGCCAGATTTACGCCGGGCAAGTGGCCGTTGCGCACGGCAAACTTCCCCGTGCCGGACAATGTTTTCTTCCACGCATCGCTCAAGCTTCCCAGAAGCTGCAGATCGAGTTCTCCGGTGCCGCCCATTTTTCCGCGGGCGGAGGGATTGACGTCCAGCACCTTGGCGACGTCCAATTTGCGCATCTGCACGTTTGCGGTGAATCGCGGGGGATCGGTCGAGCGGTCCACGCGCGAGGAAATCTGCAGCGTTCCTCCATACATTCCGATGGCGATCGGAAACAGTTCGGCGCGATCCGTGTAAATGCGCATTTCGATGTTCGCCGGGCCCACGGTGTAGGGCTTGGTCGTAATTCTCTGGACGTTGATGTGGCCGCGGGCCACCAGTTCGCTGGGGCCGGAAGGAAGATTCGCCCTTGCCGGCGTGGAGGAAGTACTGGCGGATCCTCCGCCCGCAACCGCGATGAGTTTGTCGATATCGAGTTGCGACGCGCTCAACTCAAAATTGACTTCAGGGTGCTCCACGTTCGGAATGCTCAGGGTTCCATCCACGTCGGACGCTTTCGCGAGATCCGCCACGAATTGCGCGTCCATTTTCCCGCCTGCGAGCGTGACCTGGCCGGACTTGAATACGATCGGCTCGCTCCAGCCCTCGAGGGTGAGCGTGACTCCCGATAAATTCGACTGGGCCCGCCAGTCCTTCACGCGCATCGGAGTGATCGCGAAATTGCGCAGCGTAATATTGATGCCCTTGGTGTCGGCGCTGGGCTGGATCGTTCCGCGCACCACGGCCCCCACGAGCACTTCGGCGTCGGTGAGGTTGATGCTGTCGATCTGGTCGAGCGACACGCTCGAGGATTCCTGCGAAGTGGCTGCCGGGGCATTCTTCGCAGAGGCGGCAGGGCTGAATGTGTAATTGTCTTTTCCATTGCTGCCGGTCACCAGGGAAAGCTTCGGGCGCACCAGATCAATCGAATTGACGTGAATGATGCGGTGCAGCAGCGGTCCGAGCGCCACGTTCACACGGATTTGATCCGCCGAGAGGACATCTCCCTGGGGAAACCCCTGCGGATTGCCGATGTGCAGGTCATCGACGGTCAATCCGATTCCGGGTAATAGACGCGCGCGTATTGTGCCCAGCGTGACTTTACGGCCGGTCTGTTGCGCCAGCGTTTCGGCGAGGGTGTCGCGATACCGGTCAACGTTCAGGAAGTAGGGAGCGACGAGAGCAAGCAGGACCAGCACGACCAGAAGTGACAACAGAATCTTTGCCCACCGGGGGAAACGACGGGGACCCGCATTCGATGACGTTGTCGTAGCCATATCAACTCGCATTTCCCGGGCTGCCTGTTCCGGTAAGTCTATCCGGGAGTTGCCCGACGGCCCTATCGTTGCAAATCGCGCCGCGAACGGCAAGCCTATCGTTCCCATTGCCCCCTCGCATTCGGAGCCGGGGGCGTATAATTGCTGTCAGGAGGCGCTGGTTTGTCCGGAGCCGGGAATTTGAGATGGAGGGACGATCCGGCCTTTGTGCCCGGCTCCCCGGAAGGTTTTCAAGCGACGCCGCGCACCCCGCGCCTGGCCCTGGAGAAGACCGGCTGGTTGAGACAATTTGCCTCCAGCGTCGCGGTTTTAGTTCAGGGACCGGCGCCGCCGAAAAAGTTTCTTGGCGCCCCGTACTTTCGCGATTGCTGGATTGACCAGCGTTTTCCGAAACTTGCGTTTGCGGCTGCTGTGGCGCTGCAAATCCTCCTGATAGTTTTCCCTCCGCCCATCTGGAACATTCGCCCTGCGCGCATTGTGGCCGATTCGCCGGACATGGAATTGACCTGGTACGGTCCCGCGAAGGATTTTCCCGCGATTCATCCTGCGCTGCCGGCGCCGAAGTCTCCGCCGGCGCAGAAGCAGGTCAAAACCCCGGATCGTCCCGGCGCCGATGCGTTTCATCCGCGCCAGACGATTCTGTCCGAGCCGTTGCATCCAACGCATCCGCGGCAGACTTTGATTCAGCCTTCTAAATCTTTGCAACCGCCCAAGATTTTGCCTGCGCTTCCCAACATCGTGCAGCTTGCCGGCTCCCAGCCGGCCCGCCCGGAGTTGCAACTCACGGCCATGCGGCCGAAGATTCCGGCGCATCTTGCCGCCCCGGACGCCGCCGCCCCCGATGTGAAAGTTTCCGAAAAGCTGGCAGGCGCAATCGATATTGCTTCCTCCGTGCAAGCGCCGCCGGAGCCGGCGCTGCCGGTTACTCCGATGTCCCGGCCACGCGCCGCCCCACAAAAAATCGAGAAGAATGTCGCGGCCCCCGAACTGGGAGGATCAACCGGCGATCGCAACTCCGACACATTGATTGCGCTATCCGCGACGCCTGCTCCGGTGGCGCCGCCTCCTGCAATACCCGCGGGAAATCTTTCCGCCCGCATTTCCATTTCGCCCGATGGATCAAGGCCCGGAACGCCCGGCGGGGCGGCGGCGGGCAACGGCGCGGGCGGAGGACCCAACGGCGGCGGGGGACATGGTCCGGAGGGAATTTTTATCAGTAAAGGAAAAAGCGCAAGCAGCGGTCCGGTTGCAGGGCTCGGCATTGGGCCGACTGCAAGAGGGCTGGGCAGTGCGCTGCCTTCGCGGCCGGTTCCGCGCGCGCGCATTTCGCCGGGAAATGCCGGATTGCCGTCCTTGGGATCCGCAATCGTCGCCCCCAAATTCGGCATGTCGCCCGAAAAAGTGCTGGGCGCAAAGCGCGTCTACACCCTGCACGTGAATATGCCGAACCTGACCAGCGCATCCGGCAGCTGGGTTCTGAATTTTGCCGAACTGGATGACGAGGACTCCGGTGGTTTCGCGAGGTCCGGAACGTCGGACCTTGCAGGCCCCGTGCCCCTGCGAAAGGTGGACCCGAAGTATCCGCCCGAGCTTCGCACCGCCCACGTGGAGGGAGAAGTCATCCTGTATGCCATTATCCGCAAGGATGGCAGCGTGGACAGCATCCAACTGGTTCACAGCGTTGATCCGCACCTGGATGCGAACGCGATGAATGCTTTGGCACAGTGGAAATTCCGCCCGGCGGAAAAGCGCGGCCAGCCGATCGACCTCGAAGCCGTCGTGTACATCCCGTTCCGTTCGCGCGCGCCGTCGTATTAAAACGCCGCGTTTTCCCGCGCGCATTTCCCGCCGCATTTTCCTGCTGCAACATGCGTGCAGTCACCGATACCGTTGCGGAGCGCGATTGCTTGCAGCGCCGGCGTTGGGCCGGCGGCTCCTGTGATGCTGCCGGCAAGTTGCAAGCCCGCCGGCGCGGCAAACGAGTTTTTCAGATTAGAAATGTTCGCGAAGATGGCGGAAGGTCTGCAGGATCAGCAGGCGGCCCGCGCCGCTGCGCACTTCTTCGTGTTCGAGCGCCCAGGTGGCCGGATGCGGGATGAATACGGCGTTGAGCCCCGCTTCCAGCGCCGGATTGATATCGCTGCGCGGGCTGTTGCCCACCATCCACCCGCGCGACTTCACCACGTGATGGCGGTTCACCAGCGTGCGGTATGTGGCTACGTCTTTTTCCGGAACGATTTCGATGGCGTCGAAATGGATCTGCAAGCCAGACCGCTCCACCTTGGCCGCCTGTTCTGCCGCCTCGCCCTTGGTAAACAGGATCAGGCGGTGGCGTTGGGCCAGGTAGTCCAGCGTCTCGACCACGCCTTCCAGGACATTGGGAGGCGTGCGTTCCAGTTCGCCGACGCGGAAATGGATGTTCTCGATCGTTTCGCGCTCCGCCCGATGGCCCGCCAGTTTCATGTAGGTTTCCTCGAGCGACCTGCCAAAGCTGCGCACGCCGTAGCCGTGCTGGCGGATATTGCGGCGCTCGGTTTCGTTCAGGATGTGGCGGGAATACTCAGGCTGATAACCGAAGGGTACGAGCAGCTTGAGGAATTCCTCGATGGTCTGCTCGAAGAAAACGTTGTTTTCCCAGAGCGTATCGTCGGCATCGATCAAAATGGTTTCTCGCGGCATGATTCCGGCCCGTCCGGGCTCCCCATCCTTCCGGCTCGCGGCCTATGAATTTTCGGGCGCGCCGGCCGCGAGTTTTTTCAGGATTTCAAGGGCGATCTTCTGCGTTTCACCGTAATGCGAGAGGTAAGTCTGAAATTCGCGGTTCATTTCGATTGCGTCCACCGCGTTGAGCTGCGTGCGCAGGATCATGTCGCGCATGCGCACCGGATGAGGCAGCACGGCATCCTCTTTCAATTCATCAAGCGCTGTCTTGGCGTCATAGGGTTCCATCGTTCCTCCCGGCTATGGCTAAAAATCAATTCTACTGCGAAAGGGGTGGAAAGCGGAAAAAAGGACAGAATGCCGGAAACAGAAGAGGAAGCTGGCTTCGAAAAACTGCGAAAAAATCAACTGGCGGCGGGCAGAAATTCGTACCGGTCAATGCGTGCGGCAACGCCCCGGCGGCCATTGTGCGGCTCGACGCGAATGACTTCCGCGAAACACCGGATATGGACATCGCCGGCCAAAGTGATTTCGCGGGGCAAGGTGAGAATGAATTCGATGGAGCTTCCCGGCGCGTAATCCGCGTCGACCAAAAAGTACAGGCCGCGGAAACTGACGTCCCGCGTCTGTCCTTGTCGCTCGCTGCTGTCGGTCCCGCTGGAGCGGACCGTCAAAGGCAACGTCATCGTAAATCGCCGCGAGGCTCGGCGTTCGATCGAATGTACCATGCACTCTCCCGGAAGAGGGCGTTCCAGGTCGGTGACACCGTAGCATCGCCGAACGAAAATCGCAATATGAAATGCGCGGCGTTGAAATTAAAAAATCATTTCGCTGATTTTTCCGATGCCCATTTGTGCAGCGAACCGCCTCTGTGGTTTGATGGATTCGAACATGCCTCTGCCTCTTCATCGAACCCTGGCGCTGCCGGGGCCGGCCGGACGCCTGGAAGCGCTCTTGTGGTCTCCCCCGGATCGCGAAGATGGACTGCAGCCGCCGCTGGCCGCGGTGGTTTGCCATCCGCACCCGCTGTTCGGGGGCACGATGCACAACAAAGTGGTCTATCAGGCCGCGAAATCGCTGCACCGCTTCGGACTTCCCGTCTTGCGTTTCAATTTTCGCGGGGCGGGCGCAAGCGAAGGCGTTCACGACAAAGGCCAGGGCGAGGCGGACGATGTTAAGGCGGCGCTGGATTTTCTTGCGGCGGATTATCCCGGCGTGCCGCTGCTGGTTGCGGGGTTCAGTTTCGGCTCGTGGGTCGGGCTGCGCGCCGGATGCGGCGATTCGCGCGTGACGGAATTAATCGGCCTGGGCCTGCCGGTGGGCGATCTGGGGCGCCGTGGATTTTCCTATCTCGATGCATGCGAAAAGCCGAAGCTGCTGGTGTCGGGGGAATTCGATCGGTTCGGGCCACCGGAGAATTTGAAAGCCATGGTGGCGCAATTTCCTGCGCCGGTGAAAGAGGAAACCAGTGTGGCCATCATACCCGGAGCGGACCATTTCTTTGCGGGACATCTTCCGGAGCTGGATCGCGCCATCACGGCGTGGATGGCCGCCCGCCATCCGGAACTCACCGCTAGGGAAGCCTGAAGGCTGTCTGGTTCGAGTTGTCGTCCGTACAAAAGTAGGACAGGCTGAGGCCTGTCCCACTGAAAGCGTACTGCGAGATTCAGCCTACGGTTGTTTTCCGCGCCCAAAAAGCCTTGCAAATTGATTCTGCGAGGCGGGAGGCATGCCGATGAGGGAAAGATTCGCGAGCACGTGTTCGATGTTGCTCATCCCGATCAGGGCCGTGGTAATTCCCGGCGTCGAGCGCACGAATTGCAATGCGCGTTGCGCGTCATTGTCCATGCCCAGCGCGGCGGCCACAAATGGCGGCAATCCGCGGGAGAGCTGCCCCTGCAACATGGACGCGCTGGCCACCAGCGTGATGCCGAGCTTGTTCGCGGCTTCGACCATCGGGACGCGGCGGCCGTCGAGCGCCTGGTTCGGGCGCGTCAGCGCCTCGGTCATGCCCAGGTTGCACGGCAATTGCACGAACCGGAAATGGTGCGATCCCCCGGCGACGTCGCGCGCCAGCGATTCCATGGCTTCCAGCGAAAGAAAATCCTGCGCGGTATCGTTCTGGCGAAACGCGTTCCACGTGGCCAGTCCGTAGAAGTGAATCTTCGCGGCGGCAACGGCGGATTCCAGAAATTCAAACGCGGCGCGCACGCGGCTGTTGAACATCTCGCGCGGCACCTCGCCCAGTTGCGTTTCTGGATTGTGCAGGTAGTAGACGTCAATCGTCTCGACGCCCAGATTGCGGCGGCTGCGCTCGAGCTGGTCGGCGAGAAATCGCGGCGCCATGGAGTGGCATCCGGCGGCGACGTCTCCTTCGCGCAGGATTTCCGTTTTCACGTACTCGTGATTGAAATATTCATTCGGGTCGCCGGGCATCGCGCCGTCGGGCGTCAGGAATCCGCCCTTCGTGCAGATCAGCAATTCCTCGCGCGCAAAGCCGCGCTGCGCCAGATCCGTGAGCGCCGCGCCCACCGATCGCTCCGAGCGCTGGAAGCGGTAATTGATGGCGGAATCGATGACGTTCGCGCCTGCCTCGACGGCCGCCACGATGGCGTGTGTGTAGGCCTGATCGGTGCGCGCGTCGGGATCGCCCAGATACGTGCCGATCCCCAGCGAGGAGAGCCACAGGCCCTGCTGCTCGCGGAAATGTCCCGCGGCGGCGCTCGACGCAAATCGCGCCGCGTATTTTTTCGTGCCATCGGGTGTCGCAAATGTCGTCATTTCACCTCGCAGCTTTGGAAGCTGCGATTATATGTGAATCTGACATGAACCACGAGGAGAAGACCAGCTTCGGGAGTTGAGCGCGGAAAACAGCCCCAGGCTGAATTTCGCATCAGGGTCCCAGTAGGACAGGCTTCAGCCTGTCTGATTTTTGCTCGTGCGAAATCTAAACCAGACAGGCTGAAGCCTGTCCTACTTGTTGAAAGTTAAAAGTCATGAGCAAGACCGTGCGGCGCGAGCTTTCGCTTTCGACCCTCAACTTTCGACTTTCGATGTTCAACGATCGACTGCCTTCTCCGGCTCCGGCGGTGCCAGCAGGCGCGAGCATGCGCGCAAAATCCTGCGATACGGCCACTCGCTGTTGCGGCGTGCGGCCGCCTCATCCTGCGGCACGGCGGCGGAAGAACGCGCCGTCGCCTCACGGAAGAAGATTTCTCCTGCGCGCGGTTTTCTATAGAACCACCGCGCCAGCAGGCTTAACTGATCTTCCAGTTCGCGGTAGTTTGGTTGCGCGGCAGCCGGTTTGGCGGGAGGTGTATCCGCGCTCTGCTGGCCGCCCGCGTTTTCCAGCCACTCGCGCAAAATCTGTTCGACCGAGCGGGGTTCGCTCGCAAGTTTTGTGAAGCGCAGCATGCGCGGCTGCTCGATGCGCCCGGCCCGCACTGCGAAAACCGCAATCGAGTTTTCCTCTGCGGCGCGCTGGAGGACAACGGCGTTGAGGTCTTCCAGCCGCCGCGCGAGTTCCGGCAGTCCGCGCAACGATTCCCCCGCTTTTTCGATGCGCCGGTGAACCGCGGCGGCGCGCTCGAAATCCAGCGCTTCGCTGGCGGCCTCGCGTTCGTGTTCCAGTTCCGCGGTGAGCGATCCGCCGCCGGTCGCCAGAAACGCGACCACGCGGCCCACTTCCACGTCGTAATCCTGCTTGGTGCATCCCGCGAAGCACGGGGCCAGGCACATCTTCATCTCCGAATACATGCAGCCGGGAAACGCCGGATCGCGGCGAATCTTGATCTGGCAGCGCCGGATCTTGAATAGATCGAGAAATCCGGAAGCGAAGGTATCCGCCGCCCGCCTGGAAGCGAAAGGTCCAAAATAAAATCCGTTGGCGCTGATGCGCCGCGTCGTGTAGCAGCGCGGGTAGGCGTTCGTGAGGCTGACCTTCAACACGGCGGGCGGCCGCAGCCGCGAACGCTCGCGATAGCTCGCCGGCCAGAGGCGCCGCGCGTGCTGCCAGTGCAGGAAATTCAATTCAAACGGCGAGCCCACCGCGCGGTAACGCACGCGCGCGGCGAATTCGCGCAAATTCAGCCGTTTGGACGCGGGATCCGGCGGCCCCAGCAGCGTCGTAAGGCGCTGCCGCAGATTCATCGTGCGCAGCAGATAAGGTTTCGCGCCGGCCAGGTCCTCGCGAGGCTCGATGACAAACACGGCCGGACGCGCCGGTGCGGCGGCGAAACATTCGCGGTCGCCTGCGGCAGTGAATGCAACGATGGAATCGAGTTCTAGCACAAAGGAAGGTTGCCCCGAGAAAAGGATACGATGTGCGGAGAAGAGTCGAAAGCCGAAAGTTGACAGTCAAAAGTTAAGAGTCAAACTCCGCCGCGCCGCCGGGATCGGCCCGATGGAACTTTCGATTCTTCAACTTTGAATTTTTTGGGGAACGATCCACTCGTAACCCGCTCCTCCAAAGGATGGCCGGTTACAGCGTCAGCGCCTTGCGGAGTTTGGCGTACGTCGTGGAAAGGTCTTCCGGTTCGAGGCGTGTTTCGGACACGGTGGTCATGAAGTTGGTGTCGCCGGCCCATCGGGGCAGCAAGTGAAGATGCAAATGGTCGGCGACGCCGGCGCCGGCCGAGCGGCCCAGGTTCATGCCCAGGTTAAATCCATCGGGGTGATAGGTCTGCTCGATGGCAGCCTGCACGCGCTGCGCCAGGAACATCATTTCCGCCGTTGTCGTCGTATCCAACGCGGCAAAATCCGCGGTGTGCGCGTAGGGCACGATCATCACGTGGCCCGAGGTGTAAGGGTAGCGATTCAGGATGATGAAATTTTTCACGCCTCGAGAGAGGATGAGCATTTCTTCATCCCGGTTGGCGGCCGGGGTATTGCAGAAAACGCAGCCCACGGCATTTTTGGCTTCAGCAACGTATCGGTAGCGCCAGGGCGTCCAAAGGTAATCCATAATTTAAGTAATGAGGGTCACGGGTGGCGAACCGGGTTCTCCGGATGCGCCTTCAGCTTTGCGGCGCGGTCGGCTCGGCCGGCGGAGGCGGCGCAGCACCCTTGTCCGGGGCGGCGAGAGCGCCGCCGTTGACGTGATCCTTCAGCTCTTTGCTGGGCTTGAAAAACGGAATTTTCTTGGGTGGCACATCGACCTTGGCGCCCGTCTTGGGGTTGCGGCCGATGCGGCCGCGGCGCTGGCGCGTGCGGAAACTGCCGAACCCGCGGATTTCGATGCGGTCGCCGCCCTGCAATGCGCCGATAATGCTCTCGAAAATGGTTTCCACAATCGCTTCGGACTCTTTGCGTGGGAGTTCTGTGACGCGGACAACCTCTTCAACGAGATCCGCTTTTGTCACTGTGGAATCGGTCATCGATGTATGCTCCAACAAACTCTAAATTGCACCTGTTCGGTGTTCGGGCAGCGCGCGCCTCAATGGTGCGACACTCACTCGCCGAAGTTTCTTGCTTGCGGCGAGCCGCCTATGGTGGCATTTCATTATCACTAAATGACGCTTAAGGGAAATAAAATTTACAGCTCCGGTCAGGGGACTTCCGGAGCGCCTGGCTATAAAGAACGCTTGGCCATGATGGCATCGCCGATCGTGGCTTTCGCCGAAGACTTCGTCGACCGGTAATCTTCCATGTCGCGGCGTTCCGCTTGCTTCTGGGCCGCGCGGTAGCTGAGCCCGATTTTATGCTGGTCCCGGTTGATTTTCACGATCTTGAATTCGTAATCGCGGCCGGGATCGAGCAGACCGCTCTGCCGGACGCCCGGACGCGGCGGGGCCTGGGACTTATCGCCCTTACCGCGGCGCTCGTCGATCTCCGAAATGTGGCAGAGGCCTTCGATTCCTTCGGCCAGCTCGACGAACGCGCCAAACGTGGTCACGCGCGACACTTTTCCGTGAACCAGATCTCCAACCTTGTGCTTCTCAAACCACGACGACCAGATGTCGTTCACCTGCTTGACGCCGAGCGACACGCGGCGCGACGCCGGGTCGATCTTCAGCACCTTGGCCTCGACCGCATCGCCCTTCTTGTATACGTCGGCGGGATTCTTGATTCGTCCGGTCCAGGAGATATCGCTGACGTGGATCAATCCGTCGAACCCTTCCTCGATCTCGAGGAACGCTCCGAATTCGGTCAGGTTGCGGATTTTTCCGCTGACCACCGTGCCGACCGGATATTTGTCCGCGAGCACCTGCCAGGGATCGGCCTGCGCCTGCTTCATCCCCAGTGAAATGCGCCGCTCGTTCGAATCGACGCCCAGCACGACGACTTCGACTTCGTCGCCCACCTTCACGACTTTCGAAGGATGCTGTTTGCGCTTGGACCAGCTCATTTCACTGACGTGCACCAGGCCTTCGATGCCCGGTTCCACTTCCACGAATGCGCCGTAGTCGGTCAGCCCCATGATTTTGCCGGTGAGCTTTGTGCCCGCCGTGTAACGCTCCGGAACCGACGCCCAGGGATCAGGCAGCAATTGCTTGCGCCCCAGGGAGACACGGCCCTTTTCCTTGTTGTATTTCAGGATCTTGACTTCCACTTCTTCGCCCGGGGAGACGGCGTCCAGCGGGCTGGCCACGCGGCCCCAGGACATGTCCGTGATGTGCAGCAGTCCGTCGATGCCTCCCAGGTCCACGAAGGCGCCGTAGCCGGTGACGTTTTTCACCACGCCTTTCACCACTTGCCCTTCGGCCAAGGTGTCCAGCATCGCCAACCGCTGCGCCGCCACCTGTTCATCCAGGATCGCGCGGCGGCTGACCACCACGTTCCCGCGCTTGCGGTTCATCTTCAGGACACGAACCGTGATTTCGCGGTCCTTCCATTCTTCCAGGTCGCGCACCGGATGCGTATCCGCCTGCGATGCCGGCAAAAAGGCGCGCACGCCGATGTCGACCACCAGGCCGCCCTTGATATGGTCCACGACTTTTCCAGGCAGGTCCGTCTTATTGCGATAGGCTTCTTCAATCTTGGACCAGATGCGGCGGCGCCGCACGCGCTGGTACGACAGCAGAACCATCCCATCCTTGCGGTCGCCGGTGCGCTGCACTTCCACCGGCTCCCCGGCCTTCAGCGGAAACGGTCCGTCAAGTTCCGCGAATTCCTGCGCGGGGATCAATCCCTCGGTCTTGCCGCCCAAGTCCACGACGACGCCCAGGTCCGTGATCGCCACGACCTGGCCCGATTCGATTTCGCCCTCCGCCGGCGCCTGATGCGGCGCGGCGTACTGCTCCATGAGCTGTTCCATCTCCGCGGTTGACTCCGTGGAGGCTTCGCCCGCTTCCACATCCGCCTCCACCACGTCGCTCACGTCGGTATGTTCCACGGCGGCAGCGCCGTCCGGCGTGGCGACAGGCTCTGCGCCAGTCACCGTAACGGCGGCCGGCTCCGCAGCAAACGGAGCAGGAGCGGTGGACGGTTCTTGCGAGGCAGCAGAAGCGGCTGCTTCTGGTTCTACCGTCGTTGTAGGTTCCGGCGCCGGTGTGGCGGCGCTTGCGGCTTGTCCGGCGGAAGCGTCCGCGCCGGGGTTCTCGTTGTCGGAAAACATCTTAATGGCCTCCAGTGAGGTCCTGTCCTTGCCCCTGACAATCCTGCTCAGGGAATCTTCCGAGTCACGGGGCAGTGCAAGGAAGGAAATGCGGCTTCCCACCCAGGGGCCGCACCGAGGCGATAATAACCGCGCCTCATGGTCTGTGTCAATCAAACCCGGTGGGGGTGGCCCTGTCCTATATTTATTGGAACGCGGCGGGCGTGGCGCGATTCGCCAGGCGATCGTGGCTTGGGCCGCGGCGAAAAGCATCGTCCGATCAGACGTTTTTCTCCTCTGCAGCTGCAGGGGCTGAAAATCCAACAGTCAGACCGGGGTTGCAAGTCCGAACTGCATTTGCCTGGTCAGGACAACAAGCACATGCCTGCGAAGGATGCCGTCATCCAGATCAGGATACTCAGGTCAGGACACTGGCGGGTGGGCGGATATCATTTATTCCATTTATTTAATGAAGGCAGTCCATCCGCAACGGCCGGCGAGACATGAAACATGCCTTTTTCAGGACCGACTGCTTCGCGGAAGCCGCCGCAGGTCTGGCCCAACACCAATGAGTTGCTTGCATTGCGGTTGTCTCTGGCCTATTCTGCTGGCGAGAGAAGGGCTGATGGAAAGTACGCTGATCAGACCTAATCCGCTCTTTGGGTTCTGCTGGCTATGAAAGTGCGGTGGCTGACCTGTCTGCTTTGCCTGCTGATACTGGCGGCATGTCTTGACAGCATTCCCGATCCCCCCGCGGTTAATCCGCATGCCACTGGTATCGGCGCGGCTTTCAGCCCCGGTTTTCACGGCCATGCCCGCCCCACGATTGGCAAACAGCAGCCTTACTTTTTGAAAATTGCAGCCTGCCATGCCACGCCGTGGTTCTATTGCAATCCATTTGTCGAGAACAGCAGGCCTTCAAACCTTCAAACCCCGATCTGTGAATCGACCGACTCTTCGCCTCCGGCTGCGCGCAACGCGGTCCCTGACCTATTCGCGTAACGCGAAAGCATCCGGCTGGGAGATGGGCGAATAGGCTGTGCTGTCTTCCAGGCCCTCTGCTATTCGCAACACGCCAACCCGGCGCTAAAGCGCGCCAGGATTTGCAGACGGCATTCGAAAAAAAAGCGGCCATGTCAATAAAGGGGAATCAAATCGTGAAAGACATCATATTAAACAAGGAACGGGGCACACGTTTCGACGACATGGAAATTTCCGAACTTCTGGATTTTTCCGCGCATTTGGGCCGCAATCCGCTGCTGATTCAGGCAAGCAATGGGAATACTTCGATCAAGTTGGACGGGGTTCTCTGGATCAAGGCGTCCGGGACGTGGCTGGAACACGCGCAACGGGGAGATAGCTTTGTTCCGGTGGATTTGCAGGGAGCGCGCGAAGCTGTGCGCACGCTTTCGGTCATTTCCCCCATCGAGTCCCCGATCGGGGGGACGAGCGTTTCGCGGCGGCCTTCCATTGAAACCGCCATGCATGTGGTATTGCCGCATCGCGTTGTCGCCCACGTCCACTCGATCAACACAATTGCGTGGGCTGTGCGCCGCGACGCTCCCGAACAGCTTGCTGCGCGCCTGGCCGGTCTGCGCTGGCAGTGGATTCCGTATTCCGCTTCCGGCGTGCCTTTGGCCAGGCAAATTGAGAAAGCCCTATCCCGCGCGCCGGACGCCGATGTTTTTGTTTTGGCGAATCACGGCCTGGTCGTCTGCGGAACCGATTGTGCCGACGTGGAAGCGCTTCTACTGGAAGTGGAGCGCCGCCTGGCAATCCAGCCGCGCGCTTTCCCGGAGCCCGAACCTGCCTTGTCCATGGTGATTGCGCGCTCTCCGGATTGGTCCCTGCCGGTTTTTCGCGGGTTGCACGCGCTGGCCACCGATTCCATTTCCCGAACGATCCTCAAAGGCGGAATTCTCTATCCGTGCATCGCGATGTTTCTGGGAATCAAGACCCGCATGCTGCCGCACTCGGTTCCATTATCCCGTTTTGCCGAATATTCCAACGGCAGGGATGGGCAGCGGACCTTCGTCCTCATCGAGGACGTGGGAATCATCCTTCACAGGCAGATCACGGCGGAGCAACGGGCCACGCTGGTCGCTCTTTCCCAAATCACCCGGCGGATCGATGCCTCCGCGCCCTTGCGCTACCTGACTTCCGCCGAAGTCACGGCACTGTTGCATACCGACCAACACGCCTATGCATTGACCGCGGAATCGGGAAGCGAAGCCAGTGCCGCTCATCCGTCCTGACATCCAGGGTCATCCTGGGGACATCCTCGGGAAATGGATTCGCCGCAGCACCTGCCAGAATCGTCCGGAAAGCTGCCTCTGCGCTCTAAACGAATTTTACGGGGGAGTTCAGGATCGCACGCGTCCCGGTTGGCGAATCTGGCGGTAATCCCCGGCAGTTAGTTCGATCGTGCGGCACATTTCGTAGAGGCGGGAGCGTATGCGCATCCCGACCCGGTCGGCCAGTGAATCTTCCCGGCTGGCAGAAACGGCTCGGCCGGAGGGAAGCCGCAAGTCTGGGGCTGCGGAAGTTGCGGGGGCAACATCCAGGTAGTTCGTTGTCAGCAGTGTGGTCCGTCGATCGTTGTACCTGGAATTCAGGATATGCCCGACGGTTTCGAGCGCCCAAGGGGAGGGTTTGCTCGCGCCCAAGTCATCGAGCAATAAAACATCGGCGGTGAGCACTGGTTCGAGCACCCCCAACTCGGTGGAGCGGCTCTCCGGATTGTAACTTCCCTGGATTTCCTTCAGCAATTCGCGGTAGTCGTAGAAAAGGCCCGTGTGCCCGCGCAATACAATCTGCCGCAGTGCGGACACGGCCAGATGCGTCTTGCCCGCGCCGCACGGTCCCATCAGCAGCAGGCCGGTCTCCGTGCCCACGGGATAATCGCGGGCGAAGCCCTCAACGACCAGTTTGGATTGCTCAAGGCTTCGATTCCAGGTGAGCGCCTCACTGCCTTCTTCATACAGGCCGGTATCGAAGTTGTCGAAGTCGCAGTGCTCGTAGCGTTTGGGGATGCGCGTGCGCGCAAGGGTCCGCGTGGAGCGGTCACTGCCCGTGCAGTCGCAGGGCACCGCCCACACGCGCCGGGGCGCACTGGCGCCCGCATAGGGCTTCCCCGTGGAAAGGCGTTTCGGGTTTTCATCTTCCGCGGGGCGTTCGACGGTTTTCCATCCGGTACCGCCGCACAGCGGGCAATCAGGTTGCGCCATGATGCCAGCATAGGCGCGCGCGGCAAGATGCGCAAGATGTCCCCGGCTGTGGAAACCGGTGGCGCGTGTGGAAAAGCAGTCGAGAGTTCATCGTTCCAGGGCGAAAGTTTGAAATCGATTGTGCCTCGACTGTTCCTATGGGATGCGGGATCGCGCGGCGGGAGAGATTTTATCTTTCAACTTTCAAATTTCAACATTCTAGGATCGGCGGTCAGCTTCGCGATATTCCCGGAAACCGCCTCTTCGGCGCGAGTCACGAGTCAGGAATCACTTTTCTTATGCACGCGGATGACTTTCGGCGGTGCGACGCGCACCAGCGCGTTGTCCGGAGGCCGCGACGTTGCCGTGCGGAGTCCCCGGGACAGTTCCTGCTGCACGAACGTAGTAAACGCTTCCATCTGGCGCTGCATTTCGGCCATCTTCTCGCGCATGTTCAGAATAATTTCGATCCCTGCGAGGTTGACGCCCATTTCGCGCGTCAACGTCAGGATCACTTCCAGGCGTTCCAGGTCGGAGTCGGTATAAAGCCTCGTATTCCCCTGCGATCGCGATGGCTTCAGCAGTCCCACACGCTCGTAGAGGCGCAGGGTTTGCGGATGCAGCTTGTAGAGTTCCGCGACGGCCGAAATCATGTATCCGGCGCGGGATTTTTTTCGTTTTGCATTCGTGCGCGGCATGGATGCACTCCTTACGCCTTGGCGCGGTCGAAAAGTTCCTTGCGCGGATCTTCCGGCGCGACCTTTGCCAGTTCCTTCAGCAATTCCCGCACGCGCTCATCCACAGGTTTCGGCACCACGACTTGCAACTCGACGTACTGGTCGCCGCGATGTGAGGCATTTCGCACGGAGGGAACGCCTTTCTCCCGCAAGCGCAGTTTCTGGCCGCTGTTGGTGCCCGGCGGAACGCGCAGCAGCGAACGCCCGTCCATGGTCGGCACTTCGATCTTGGCGCCCAGCGCCGCCTCGGTGACGGTGATGGGCACGGTGGTGTACAGGTCATTGCCGCGCCGGTCGAAAAATGGGTGCGGCTGGACGTCGGTAATGATGTAGAGATCTCCGGGAGCCGCGCCGGCCATTCCGGCGTTTCCACGCCCGGCCACGCGCACGCGCGATCCGGTCTGCACGCCCGCGGGGATGCGCACTTCGATCGTATCCACGCGCCGCACGCGACCGTCGCCACCGCACAGCCGGCACATGTTCCGAATACGCCCCGCGCCGCCGCAGCGCGTGCAGGTCAGATTGAATCGCATCCGTCCGCTGGTCTGCGTCACTTGCCCGCTTCCGCCGCATGCCGTGCAGGCTTGCGCCTGCCCAACGGTTCCGGTGCCACGGCAGTCCGTGCAGGTGTCCAGGCGCGCGATGGTGAGTTTCTTGGTCGTGCCGCGCACGGCTTCCCAAAACGTAATTTCAATCTGATATTCCAGGTTGGAGCCGGGTTGGGCGCGCGGAGGCGCTTCGGCGACTCCGCCTCCTCCGCGAAAATACTGGCTGAACAGGTCGCGGAAGCTCGGGCCACCGCCCGCAGCGCCTCCGCCAAAATCGAATCCGCCGAAATCAAAATGCACGTTTTCGGAATCCCCCGGGCCCGGCATGCCGCCGGCTCCCGGTGTTTCGAAGCCAAACTGATCGTACATCTGGCGCTTCTTGGTGTCTGACAGGACGTCGTAGGCTTCCTGCACCTGCTTGAATTTTTCTTCCGAGGATTTATCGCCGGGATTCAGGTCGGGATGATATTTGCGCGCCAGCTTGCGATAGGCCGCCCGGATTTCTTTTTGCGCCGCCTTGCGGGAAACGCCCAGCAGTTCGTAATAATCTTGTTTCGTCGTCGTTGCCATATGGGATGCCCGGTAACTGGTGACTCGTGAATCTCATCGAACCGCGATTTTTGTTTTCCGCTCTACAGCTTTTCCCAGCGTGCGTTGATGGACGCCAGTTCCTGCTGCTCGCGCTGGTGTTCTTCGCGGCGCCGTTTGCGTTCCTGGTCCAATTTGCCGCCCATGGCCGCTTCTTTCTGATTGGCGCGGTCGATCCAGCGGTCGATCCAGGCGGTCTTGGCCTCGACGCTGGTGGCATCGGTGCGGATACGAATAAAATTTCCGCTGATGTCGGCGGCGCGCGGCGGGAAATCAGCGGGAGGGGCCTGCTGGGTTTCATAAAACAGGCGCTTCCAGTCGGCGCTGGGTGTTTCCGAGAGCGTGATTTGAACCATGTACAGATCTTCACGCAGTTTTTGAATGGCTTGTGGCGGTCCGGCTCGCTTGATGCCCTCGTACGTCGTCAACCTTGGCTCCCTCTTGAAATCAAGTAGCGGTAACGGAAAGCCGGGTGTCGGCGGAGGCGATGGAAACTTCGCCTCCGCCGATCCCGGGTGCCTTAATTCGGTTTTTTGGTTTCGTCCACGTCCACGTACTCGGCGTCAATCACTTCGCCGGGCGGCGGCGCACCCGGTCCGCCTGCCGGACCTGCCTGGCCGCCAGCGCCTGGCTCGCCAGCACCCGCGGCGCCCGCCTGCGCTTCGCTCGCCTGCGCCGACTTATAGAGCACTTCAGCGAGTTGGTGCGAGACGCGTTCGAGTTCCTGCGTGGCCGACTGGATCTGGTCGTAGATGCCGCCGGCGAGCGCCGATTTTGCCGCCGCGACCGCTTCTTCCACCGGCTTGGTGTCGGACTCGGAGAGTTTTTCGCGGTTGTCGGCGATCAGCTTCTCGACCTGATACACGCGGTTGTCGAGGATGTTGCGCGCTTCGATTTCCGCGAGTTTCTTCTTGTCCTCTTCGGCGTGCGCTTCCGCGTCGTTGCGCATCCGCTCGGCCTCTTCCTTGCTCAGGCCGGTGGAGGCGGTAATCGTGATTTTCTGTTCCTTGTTGGTCGCGTGATCCTTCGCCGAAACATTCAGGATGCCGTTGGCATCGATGTCGAAGGTCACTTCGATCTGCGGCAAGCCGCGTGGTGCCGGCGGAATTCCCATCAGATGGAATTTGCCGAGCGTGCGGTTGTCCGGGGCCATCTTGCGTTCCCCCTGCATGACGTGAATTTCCACCGAAGGCTGGTTGTCCGCGGCGGTCGAAAACGTTTCCGACTTGCGCGTCGGAATCGTGGTGTTCCGCGGGATCAGCACGGTCATCACGCCGCCCAGGGTTTCCACGCCCAGCGACAACGGAGTCACGTCCAGCAGCAGGATGTCCTTCACCTCGCCGCCCAGCACGCCGCCCTGAATCGCCGCACCGACCGCGACGACTTCATCGGGGTTGACGCCCTTGTGCGGTTCCTTGCCGCCGAACAGATCTTTCACAATCTGCAGCACGCGCGGGATGCGCGTCGAACCGCCCACCAGCACGATTTCGTCGATCTTGTCGGGTGTGATGCCTGCATCCGACAGCGCCTGCTTGGTCGGCCCGATCGTGCGCTGCAGAATGTCTTCCATCAACTGTTCCAACTTGGCGCGGGTCAGCTTCAGCTGCAGGTGCTTCGGGCCGGACGCGTCCGCCGTCAGGAAAGGCAGGTTGACGTCGGTTTCCTGCATCTGGGAAAGCTCGATCTTGGCTTTTTCGGCGGCCTCTTTCAGGCGCTGAATGGCCATGCGATCCTTGCTGACGTCGATGCCCTGATCCTTCTTGAACTCCGAGGCCAGCCATTCGACAATGCGATTGTCGATGTCGTCGCCGCCCAGGTGCGTGTCGCCTGCCGTGGCCTTCACTTCGACCACGCCTTCTCCGACTTCCAGAATCGAGATGTCAAAGGTGCCGCCGCCCAGATCGTAGACGGCAATCGTCTCATCCTTTTTCTTGTCCAGGCCGTAAGCCAGCGCCGCGGCGGTGGGCTCGTTGATAATGCGCAGCACTTCCAGCCCGGCCACCTCGCCGGCCTGTTTGGTCGCTTGCCGCTGGCTGTCGTTGAAATAGGCAGGAACGGTGATGACCGCTTTGGTCACCTTTTCGCCAAGAAAATCCTCCGCGGCGGTCTTCAGCTTCTGCAGAATCATGGCGGAAATTTCCGGCGGGCTGTAGGCCTTGCCGAATATGTCAACGCGCGCATCGTCATGCGGGCCTTTGGTGACCTTGTAGGGCACGCGCTTGGCTTCCTCGGAAACCTCGTCATAGCGGTGGCCCATGAACCGCTTGATCGAATAAACCGTGTTTTCAGGGTTCGTCACGGCCTGGCGCTTGGCCACCTGCCCCACCAGTCTGTCTCCCGTCTTGGTGATTGCCACCACCGACGGCGTCGTTCGCCCGCCTTCCTGGTTGGCGATGACGGTCGGTTCTCCGCCCTGCATAACGGCAACGACCGAATTGGTCGTTCCCAGGTCGATTCCTATGATTTTGCTCATTGCGGCCCGCCCTCCTTCAAATCTCAGTCCGGTAAACGCCCGGTATGAGTGCCTAGCACGCAGCCATTATATGAATTGAGTGTGTTATTGTCAAGGAGATTGATTATTACATATCTATATTAGTTTCAGATGATTACATGCACCTCTCGCCTCTCTTCTCCCCCAAAAACTGCCTGCTCCCCTTCCAAACATCCATCTCACTTCCCATCCTCTTTCCCATGATAATTCTCATACGATTTCCCATACCCAATTTCTAGTGACAGATCCGAGCGGCAGAAACCAGAGACAGGCTTTCTCAAATTTTGAGAGGCTCAGAACGGTCTATTCTTGCCCCGGATTTTCCTGAAGAACCCTGAGAAACCTGGTTGAGACCAGATAACCCCAGGGCTTTGCGGGGCGTCTATCCGTGCAGAAGGGAACCATTTCGGGTTAGAATAAGATGCTCACAAAAACCAAGGAGAGTATCGAGTGAAACCGCTTCGCTTCAGCCGGATTAGCATTCTATTTTTGGTCGCTTTCGTGTTTGCGGCATTGGGCGCATCAGCGCGCCCCCAGAGCAGGGTCACATCGAAAACGGAGGCCGGCACGATTCGAAAGGCGATCGGTTCGCCCAGCGCACCGATTATGATGGAGGTCTTTGGCGATTTTCAATGCCCGGCCTGCCGCTCTTTCTATGAGAGCACGGTGAAGAAGGTCATCGACAATTACGTGGCCTCGGGCAAAGTGTACTTGGTCTATCGCGATTTTCCCCTGCAGATGCATCCCTACGCCCTGCAGGCCGCGCGCCTGGCCAATGCCGCCGCGGCACTGGGAGAATTCGACGCCATCGAGCGCGCGCTGTACGATCACCAGGACGAATGGTCGGAGAGAGGAAACATCGATGCCTCCGTCGCAAGTTCCTTTTCTGCCGCGCAATTCAGGAAATTTCAGACCTATGAGGCGCAGCACATCAATGAAATCAACGCCTCCATCGCGCGGGAACGCGCGATGGGTGAGCAGCGCAATGTGAACCAGACGCCCACCGTTTTCGTGACCGCGCACGGAAAGACGGAAGGGCTGCCGGGCGGCGGCGTGGATTACAATTTGCTCAGACAGTATTTCGACTACTTGCTGCGCCAATAACTAATGGCGAATCCTAAAATTCCTTCAGAGACTTCGGCGCGTCCGGCCGCATGGCTGAGCGCCCTGCTGGCGTCGGGCCGCGTCGCGCTCGGCGCGATTTTTATGTATGCCGCGTATGCCAAGCTTCATTTTGGCGGGGGCTGGCACTTCGGCGATTACCATTTTTTCTTCGCGATGGCGATTGATTCCTACAAGATGCTGCCGCTCGGCATGGTCGAATGGATGGCGCGGATTCTGCCCTGGTTCGAGCTGGCGCTGGGCGTGCTCCTGATCGTGGGCGTGGGCTTGCGCTGGATGGGTTCGACCGCCAGCGCTCTTCTGCTTGTTTTCATCGCGGCCATGACGCGCGCCAAGATTCTGGGCCTGGAAATCAATTGCGGCTGTTTCGGAAACAACGAAAAACTGGGCGCGGCGACCCTGATTCGTGACAGCAGCCTGCTGCTGCTGGCTCTGGCCGTGACGATTGGCGCATTTCTGATCGAGAAACGGTACCGCACGGTTTCCTCCTGATCTCCGCTTTGTCTTCGGTTATTTGCGCTAGAATAAAACTCCGATGGTAAAACTTCCGCCGATTTCGTTGCGCCTGCGCGGCCGCAGGGTTGTCGGGCGGGTTGCCTTTTCGCTGCTTTTGCTGGCCGCCATTGTTTTTGGCGCGCTGGCGGGATATCTGTTCGTGGATTCCAGCGACCTTCCTGAGATTCGCGCCCTGGAAGACTATCGCCCCGACATTGTCACCGAACTGTACGCCGACGACGGCCAGGTGATCGGCAGTTTCGCGTTGCAGCGGCGCATTCTGGTCACTTACGAGCAGATTCCCCAGGTCCTGAAAGACGCCATTCTCACCACCGAGGACCAGCACTTCGAGCAGCACTGGGGAGTGGATTTCACGCGCGTAGCGGGCGCCGCCTATCGGAATATTATCGCGCACCGCATCACCGAGGGCGCCAGCACACTGACGATGCAGCTTGCCGGCACATTGTTCCTGGACCGTTCGGACCGCAGCATGCGCCGCAAAATCCAGGAAACGCTGCTGGCCATCCAGATCGAGCGCCACTATTCCAAGCAGCAGATTTTCACGATGTACTGCAATCAGATTTATCTTTCCCACGGCAATTACGGGTTTGAAGCGGCCTCAGAATATTATTTCAGCAAGCCCGTGGGCAAGCTCACCCTGCCCGAAGCCGCCCTGCTGGCGGGACTGATCCGCGGCCCCAGCTACTCGCCCATCCTGCATGCGCAACGCTCGCTGGCCCGGCGCAATCTGGTGCTGGACCTGATGGCGCGCGCGGGTAAGATCACGGACGCGCAGGCGCGGCAGGCGGTGGCCCAGCCCCTTGGACTGCATGTGCAGGCGCCGCGCAATACGCTGGCTCCCTATTTTGTCGAGGAAATTCGGAAATATCTGGAAAGCACCTACGGCACCGAAATGGTGCACCAGCGCGGGCTGCGCGTCTATACGACGCTGAATGTTGCCATGCAGCGTGCCGCGGATCAGGCCGTGCGGGACGGCCTGCACGCCTACGACCGGCGCCACGGCTGGCGCGGCCACCTCGACAATATTTTGAGGCAAAAGACCGGTACGCTGGCCTCCTATGAAAACAGCGACTGGCGCTGGCCGATCCGTAAGGGCGATTACGTGACCGGCCTGGTCACGGCCGTGGACCGCAAGGCGGCGACGATCAAAATCGGTCCGTACCACGCGCTGCTTACCGCGCCGGACTTTTCCTGGACGGGCCGCAAATCTCCCGAGGATCTTTTGCATGTGGGCGATCTGGTGCAGGTCAACATCATGGAAATCAGCGGCGCGGTTGCCCGCGTCCGGTTGGAACAGGACGTGGGCCCGCAAGCCGCCATGGTGGCCATCGACAATCCCACCGGAGAGATCAAGGCCATGGTCGGCGGCTACAGTTTTGTGGAATCGAAATTCAACCGCGCCACGCAGGCCCAGCGGCAGGTCGGATCGTCCTTCAAGATTTACGTTTATTCGGCCGCCCTGGAACAGGGTTTAACGCCCTTCGACACGATTCTGGATGCCCCCTTTACGGCGATGAGCGGCGGCCAGCCGTACTCGCCGCACAATTACGATAACAAGTTCGAAGGCATGATTACGCTGCGGCGCGCGCTGGAAGATTCACGCAACGTGCCCGCCGTGAAGCTGGCCGATAAAATCGGAATCAACAGTGTGGTCGACATGGCGCGCCGGTTCGGCATCACCAGTCCCTTGCCGCCCTATCTGCCCATCGCGCTCGGCGCGGCCGACCTGAATTTGCTCGAGCACACATCGGCGTTCACCGTGTTTCCCGACGACGGAATCCGCATCGATCCGCACATGATCCGCCGTGTAACCACCTATGATGGGGCCTTGCTCGAGCAAGCGCATCCCGCCGTTCACGATGTGATCGAACCGGACGTGGCGCGCAGCATGACGGCCATGCTGGAAGACGTCGTGCAGTTTGGGACGGGCACGGGCGCTCGCGCTTTGGGGCGTCCCGCCGGCGGCAAGACGGGTACGACAAACGATTTCACCGATGCCTGGTTCATCGGATTCACGCCGGAAATCACGGCCGGCGTGTGGGTCGGCTATGACGACAAGGCCATATCGCTGGGCAAGCCGGAAACCGGAGCCGTCGCCGCCCTCCCGATCTGGCTGCAATTCATGCAGGGCGCGCTGGCCGGCAAGCCTGTCCAGACTTTCCAGAATGTAGTGCCCCTGGAAAAGCTGGCGCTGACGAAAAACGTAATCGTCGATACGCCAGATAACGCTCCGGCCGAATCCGGCGAAAATCCGGTAACGCCCGGCGCGACGCCGCAAAACAGCTCGGCCACTCCCGCGAAAAAAAGTCCGGGCGAAGTTCCTGCCAGGTCTGCGCCCCCCGCGCAAACTCCCCCCGCGCCGCCAAGCCCGCGCGGGTGAAGCCATTTCCGCAATGGTCCACATCCATCCGCGAGTTCGGGATCCCGGCGAAACGTGGGAGTTCTATGCTCTGCCCGCCGATGCCGTAACCGATGGGGTCGCGCCTGGTTGCCGTGATTTTTTTACGGCGGCTCCCCATCCTATGGTTGTTCTATGTCTATATATGTTGATATGTTGACTGGGTCGGCGGATTGTTTTCAGTCTGGTTTGCGGAAGGGGTCCCAGCCGCCGGGCTGAAGCGGCGCGCTTCGCCCGCGGGCATCGATCAGGCGGATTTTTTTCTCGCCCGTAATTTCACCGATGGCGGTGACCGGGACGCCTTGCACTTTGCCAGGCAGGCGGCCTGCCAACCGCTTCGGCACGGTAAACAAAAGTTCGTAGTCCTCTCCGCCGTCCACAGCCAGACGCAATGGGTCCAGGCCTTTCCGCTGCAACTCGGGCGGGACGTTTACCACCGGAATTTTCGCTTCAAACACGTTCGCGCCGACGCCGCTGGCCTTGCAGATGTGACCCAGGTCGGTCGACAGGCCATCCGAGGTGTCAATCAATGCGGTGGCGCAACTGCGTTTCACAAGCCACTGTCCCAGGGCCAATCTCGGTTCGGGATAGAAATGCTTTTTCAGAAGGTTTTTCCAGCGTTTGCTCTTGTGCAGTCCGCGCCGGACCAGCTGCAGGCCCAACTCGGCCTCTCCGAGCTTTCCGCTGACGTAAATCAGGTCTCCCGGCCGCGCGCCCGATCGCAAGACGGCTTTGCCGGGATCGACTTCGCCGATGACCGTCAGGCTGGCCATGATCAATGGGCACTTCGTGGTGTCGCCCCCGATCAGCGCCAGCCCGAACCGGCGCGCCGCGCGTGCCATGCCATCCAGAAAATCGTCCAGCCACTTTTTTCTGGTGCAAGAGGCGGGTAGCGCCAGAGTCAGCAAGAAAAATCGGGATCGCGCTCCCATTGCGGCGAGGTCGCTGGTGGCGCGGGCCAGGGCCTTGTACCCCACCGCTTCCGGCGAAAAAACCTTGCGCAGGAAATGCACATTTTCAATAAATGCGTCGGTGGTGACGACCCATTCGACGCGGGCGCGGGGGCGCAGGACCGCCGCGTCATCTCCGATCCCCACGCTCAGGCCATTGAGCCGTGATGGGAACTTCCGACTTACCCGTTCGATCAGTTGGTCTTCTCTGGTCATGGGTACAGTTGTCTAAATCCCTCTGGTATGCTCTCATAGTCGGCATCGTTACGGTATGGCGTTGAACGGCTTAGGGTTTTGCCTGGCCCGAACCGGGAAAAAATGGTTGACTCTTCCCACAGCCTAACTCTAGACTGTGTCGGGTTTCGAACCAGGGCTCTCGGTTCAAACGGCCTGTAGCATATCCAGTTGCCGTTCTTGTTCATTCGGGATGAGCGGCGCCAGCCTTTCGTAAGAACTTTAAAGTTGGGACTTTTCGGTTCTTTTTGATGAAGCCAGAGTCATACACACTTTTTGTAGCTTCCAGCCGGAAGGGAACCTTCCGCAAGATCAACGTACCCGTGTACGCTTTGCATCTGCTTGCCCTTCTTGCATGTGTCGGCGGCGTGACGGTTCTGGCCGCGGCCGGCTCCTACACGCGAATGCTCTGGAAAGTCGGAAATTACAATACCCTGCGGCGCCAGCAGGACGCCATGAAGCGCAATTACGAGCAGCTGCAATCCAGCGTCGAGGACACCAACCAGCGTCTGCACTCCCTGCAATCGCTGGCCACCGAAGTGGCCATGACTTACGGCTTCATGCGTTTCCGCCAGAGCCCGTTCGGCATCAACGAGCCTGCGGCGGGTACCAACGCGGGCTTCGAGCATTCCCTGGCGCAATTTAATTTCCTGGAAAAAAATGTAAGCTCCGCAGCGCTTCCCAACCGCAGCTTGCGACTGCTTTCCACCGGCGGTCTGGGTGATCTTACTTCCACGCCTTCTTTGTGGCCCGTCATCGGACATCTGACCGGCAGTTTCGGCGAGCGGATGGACCCGTTCAGCGGTGAAGGCGCCTTCCACACGGGCGTGGACATTGCCGCACAATACGGCGATCCAGTTCATGTTACCGCCGACGGCATTGTGATTGAAGCGGACGAGCGCGCGGGCTACGGGAGACTGGTCGTTGTTGACCACGGGTACGGCATCACAACGTACTACGGCCACCTGTCCACTTTCAACGTCGTGGTGGGCGAACAACTCCGCCGGGGCGATACGATCGGCAACGTCGGTGTAAGCGGACGGTCCACCGGGCCTCACGTGCACTATGAAGTCCGCATCAATGGCGCGCCAGTGAATCCCATGCACTACCTCCGGCAGGCTTCCGCGGCGGACTGAATCTTCCTTCGGGCTTTTTCATTTCCATCGCCCGACCCTTCCAATTCCATCGTTGAATGTTTTCTAGTGATTTCTTCCGGTTTGCCGCGGGCTGTTCGGCGGAGTCAACTTTAATTTCAGGATGTCGGGAGTAAGCTCGACCAGGACGCGAACGCGTTCGCCCTCGGCTGTCACGTCGGCCGTCTGCAACACCGTTTGCAAAACCGCATATGTGGCGGGGTCCATGGACTGGCGCGCTTTCGGGCTGGCCAGGCCTGCGCGTCCGAACATGCGCAGAAATTCGAGCGCCGCCTGCAACTGGCGCGCATCGGTGGGGGTGGAACATTCTCCCTCGACCGACACACGCACGTCGTCGCCCTCGGGCCGCGCCGCCAGGCTCACCCATTGCACAGTGCGCGCAAGGTTCGCAAGTTGCGCGGATTGCACGCCGCCGGCGGTAAAGTTTTCCGGAATCGGCGGCACGCGAGTGATGGCAAACACCGCGGCGCCATCCAGGCGAGCGGCACGCTCAAGCGCCGGATCGGTCGCGGACGCATCGGCGTGCGGGGAGAAAAGCGGCGCTATGCTCTCGCCCTCGACCAGCGCGATGCGATGATCGTCCAGGAATGTGATGGCGTTCCATTGCCCCGGGCCCTTGTTCCCCGGATTCTTGGCAGGGAACAGAAATACGTCGTGCCCATCCTCGCGATCCAGTTTTCCCTTGCGCATGGCGTAGTCGCGAATTTTCGCGCGATCGAAGCGGCCTTCGGCGATGATGACGGTTTTCCTTGGCGCGTTCCCCGGTGAGCCGGGCCACGCGCCCACTGCGACCCGGTCCAGATCTTTCTCGAAATTGAATCCCGTCGATTGCACAAAATCCGCGTAGTCCCGGTCGGGCACCGCGATGGGTCCCTTGTCCGGACGATGCTGGTAAAATGAGGAAGCGCGCACGGCCGCAAGGTCGATGAAAATCAGCGTGGGCGCTCCGGCAGGCAGCGCGGAAAGCAGCGCCGGGGCCGGTGAGGCATGCGCGGTCTCGCCGCTCCGCAGGTTTCCGTAGGCGAGAAAGGCCGCGGCAATTCCCACGCCCGCCAATGCAGCCACCAGGAGCAGGGGTTTACGGAACATCCGCATGCGCGTTTCCTCCCTTGCGTATTCTCTCATTGTCAGTCGGGCCGCGCCACGGGCATCGAAAGGCCGCGCCGGGCTGGTTCACCGTGTGAGCATGATTTTCATCGCGCATTTGCCCGCATCGCCCGGGTTGTGCCGCTGCCAAACCAGCCCGCTACCAGGAGCCAAAAGAATGTTTCCCCCGCGAGACTCACAGGGTGTAGTATATGATTTCCAGCACGGTCTTGATTTGAATGCATGGCTGTGGGCTCTATCCGGGGCCCATTGACAAGTAGGCGAGGTTTGCACAGGTCTTCCACAGGGGGCCCTTGCAATTAAAGTGCCCTTTTGATATATTTCCTCGGTTTGCGCCGTGCTGGCGTAGCTCAGTTGGTAGAGCATCTGATTTGTAATCAGAGGGTCGGGGGTTCAAATCCCTCCGCCAGCTCTGCCAAAACTTTTTGTTTCAGGGGATGATTCCCAAATTTTTGCGGGAGGCGGGTTCCTGCGTCGCGAAGAATGCGTCATCGTGTCTTTTGAAACTTCGCGGATGCACAGTGGCCTTCTTTGTTCGATTCCCCCCGTGCGGACGGGTGGGTGAGTGGCTAAAACCAGCAGACTGTAAATCTGCCGCTCCTTGCGGGCTACGGAGGTTCGAATCCTCCCCCGTCCACCATCTGATCGCACCGCAGGAGAAGACCTGAAGCGCGAACTGGTTCAGAGCGAGAGATGCCGTTCTTGAGGCTGGGCCGCGTTATGAAATCCAACGAGCTGTTTTTTTTTAGTGATGCAATATTGTACTGCGTGCGGCAAACAGAACTCGCCTGGGTAGCTCAGTTGGTAGAGCGCGTCCTTGGTAAGGACGAGGTCACCGGTTCAATCCCGGTCCCAGGCTCCAGAGGTTGTTTGGTTTGGCAAGCAGGGCGGGGGTAACTCAACGGTAGAGTCTCGCTCTTCCAAGGCGATGGTTGCCGGTTCAAATCCGGTCCCCCGCTCCAAAGATTTGGTTTCGGCTCTGGGCTCTACGTGTTCCCCCTGCGTTTGGAAGGGGAGCCCCCATAAATGAGGACTTGACGCGATGGCGAAGGAAAAATTTGAGCGAACAAAGCCGCACCTGAATATCGGTACGATCGGGCACATCGATCACGGCAAGACGACGCTGACGGCGGCGATCACGAAGGTGCTGGCGAAGCACAACCCGAAGGTGGCGTTTCGGGCGTTTGATTCGATTGACAACGCGCCGGAAGAGCGCGAGCGGGGGATCACGATCGCGGTGTCGCACGTGGAGTATGAGACGGCGAACCGACACTACGCGCACATCGACTGTCCGGGGCACGCGGACTACGTGAAGAACATGATCACGGGCGCGGCGCAGATGGACGGAGCGATTCTGGTGGTGGCGGCGACCGACGGGCCGATGCCGCAAACGCGGGAGCACATACTGCTGGCGCGGCAGGTGGGCGTGCCGTCGATAGTGGTGTTCATCAACAAGTGCGACATGGTGGAAGACCCGGAACTGCTGGAACTGGTGGAGCTGGAAGTGCGGGAACTGCTGAAGCTGTACCAGTTTCCTGGGGACACGATACCGGTGATCCGGGGGTCGGCGCTTGGGGCATTGAACGGGGAAGAGAAGTGGGAAAAGCAGATCGATGCGTTGATGGAGGCGGTGGACGCGAACATACCGGAGCCGGTGCGGGATGTGGACAAGCCGTTCGCGATGCCGATTGAGGATATATTTTCGATATCCGGACGCGGGACGGTGGTGACCGGGCGCGTGGAGCGCGGGAAGATCAAGGTGGGCGAAGAAGTGGAGATCGTGGGATTTCGTCCGACGATGAAGCGCGTGGTGACGGGAATCGAAATGTTCCGGAAGCTTTTGGACGAAGGCATGGCCGGGGACAACGTGGGATTGCTGCTGCGGGGGACGGAAAAGGAAGAAGTGGAGCGCGGGCAGGTGCTGGCCAAGCCGGGATCGATCACGCCGCACACGAAATTCAAGGCGGAAGCGTACGTATTGACGAAGGAAGAGGGCGGGCGGCACACGCCGTTTTTCACTGGATACCGGCCGCAGTTTTATTTTCGGACGACGGACGTAACCGGAGACGTGAAGTTGCCGGCGGGCGTGGAAATGGTGATGCCGGGGGATAACGTGTCGGCGGAGATCAGTCTGATCACGCCGGTGGCGCTGGAGAAGGGATTGCGGTTTGCGATTCGCGAAGGCGGCCACACAGTCGGCGCGGGAGCGGTTACGGAGATCATCGAGTAACAGGATTTGGATCACTTCGAGGACATCTGATGCGCGAAATCATTACGTTACAGTGCAACGATTGCAAGAACCGGAACTACACGACCACCAAGAATCGGAAAAAGCACTCCGATCGCATGGAAACCCAGAAGTTTTGCAATACGTGCCGCAAGCACACGGGTCACAAGGAAGTGAAGTAACCGGGATAGGGGAGTAGGTTCAACGGTAGACCATCGGTCTCCAAAACCGAGAGTGGGGGTTCGAATCCCTCCTCCCCTGCCACTTCGGCAGGCGATGGCGCGCCGCGGGGTTTTGCAGGTAGTGTTTGCGGGTGAAGAGAGTAACTGACGATGGCGACCCAGGTGGGAAAATTGAAGACGGAAGGCACAGACGGGCGCGGCTCACCATTAGAGATGCTGGGATTTTTCGGGCGCCTGGGCGAGTATCCACGCCGGTGGCGCGGGTTTCTGCACGATGTGCGCATCGAGATGCGCCAGGTCACCTGGCCGACGCGGCGCGAGGTGATTGTAACGACCTGGGTGGTGATGGTTACGGTCGCTTTTTTCGGCATCTTTTTCTTTGGCGTGGATAGCGCCGCCAGCTGGTTCGTTCAGCGCGTGATTAAATTTTTCGGCGGCTTGAGGTAACGGGTGGACATGGCAAAGCAGTGGTACATCATCCACACCTATTCTGGATTTGAGAAAAAGGTGAAGGAAAGCCTGGAAAGCCGCGTGGCGGCGTTCGGGCTGCAGGAAAAGATTGGGCGGATGATGATTCCGACCGAGGATGTGGTGGAAGTTCGCGGCGGCAAAAAAGTGGTTTCCACGCGCATGCTGTATCCGGGATACGTTCTGGTCGAAATGGACATGGACGATTACACCTGGCACGTCGTGCGGAACACGCCGCGGGTTACCGGATTTGTCGGTTCGGGCGAGACGCCCACGCCGCTTTCCGAAGAGGAAGTCGAAAATATTCTGCACCGCGTGACGACATCCGCGGACCGGCCCAAGCCCAAACTGGTGTTCGAGCGCAACGAGCAGGTTCGCATCATCGAGGGGCCGTTCGCCAATTTCACCGGCGTGGTGGACGACGTGAACGCGGATCGCAGCACGCTGAAGGTTTCGGTAACGATTTTCGGTCGCTCGACTCCGGTGGAACTGGATTTTGTGCAAGTGGAAAAGATCGCGTAGAGATAGGGGTTGCGTAGGGAAAAGATCGCTGAGAATAAAGATCGCGTAGAACCAATGATCGCGTAGAAAAAGGCCGCCCAGTTCCGCCACACCGAAGAACGGGCCGCACGCAGAGGAATTCGCATGGCGAAGAAAGTAATAGCAGCCGTAAAACTGCAGTTGCCCGCCGGTAAAGCCACTCCGGCGCCGCCCGTCGGCACCGCGCTCGGTCCGCAGGGCGTCAGCATCATGGATTTTGTGAAACAGTTCAATGCCAAGACTGCCAAAGAACCCGAGGGCATGATCATTCCGGCATTGGTCACGATCTACAGCGACCGCACGTTCACTTTCATTACCAAGACGCCCCCGGCCTCGGAACTGCTTAAGCGCGCGGCGGGAATCGTCAAGGGATCGGCCGAACCGAACCGCAACAAGGTCGGCAAAGTGACGCGCAAGCAGGTCGAGGAGATCGCCAAGACCAAGTTGCCGGACTTGAATACCACAAGTCTGGACTCCGCGGTGCGCACGGTGATGGGCACGGCGCGCAACATGGGTCTGGAAGTGGAAGGGTAGGAGAAGGAATGACAAGAAATCAGGGAAAAATATCGCCAAGGCGCGCACGCTGGTCGAAGCGCGTCCCTACACGCTGACCGAAGCTTCTGAGGCCATCAAGAAGGCTCACTTCGTCAAGTTTGACGAAACTGTGGAGCTTGCGGTCAACCTCGGCATCGATCCAAGGCATTCGGACCAGATGGTGCGCGGCACGGTGGTGCTGCCGCACGGCTTGGGGAAGACCAAGCGCGTGCTGGTCATCGCCACGCGGAGAAAAAGTTCGCGAGGCGCAGGATGCCGGAGCGGATTTCGTGGGCGGCGAGGATATGGTCCAGAAAATTCAGGGGGGCTGGACCGATTTCGACGCCGTGATCGCGACGCCGGACATGATGCGGTCCGCCGGACGCCTGGGCAAGGTGCTCGGCCCGCGCGGCCTGATGCCCAACCCGAAGACCGGCACGGTAACGTTTGAAGTGGCCAAGGCCGTCAAGGAAATCAAGGCCGGTAAAGTCGAATTCCGCGTCGACAAAGCAGGGCATCGTCCACTGCGTCGATCGGCAAAGTCAGCTTTGACGCAGCGCAAGCTCGCCGAAAACGCACACGCCCTGATCGGCGCGATCATGAAGGCCAAGCCCGCGGCGGCCAAGGGCAAGTACATCAAGAAGGTCACGTTGACCTCCACGATGGGTCCGGGCATTCTGATTGATTCGGCGGAAGTGGAAGCGGCCATCGCGGCCGCGGCATAAGCCGCGCGCGTTCCGGCGGCTGCGAAATACGAACGCGGAAGACGAACAAGGTTCGGACAAGCTTTGGAAAAGTTTGGAAACGGAGCGGAATATGAAAAATCGCAGCGAAAAACAGCAAGACCTTGACAATTTGAAAAGCGACTTGGCGAAAGTCTCCACCGTGATCCTGTCCACCTTTCAGGGCATCACCGTGGAGAATGACAATAAGCTCCGCCGCGCTGTGCAGCAGGCGGGCGGGCAATACCGGGTCGTGAAAAACACGCTGGCCGAACGGGCCGCCCGGGCACCCCGAACGAGGCTCTGCTGCAAGAATCTAACGGGCACCAATTCGATCGCCTATACGGAAACCGATCCGGTATCGCTGGCCAAGGCGCTCACAAAAATCGCGAAAGATGTTCCGGCGTTCCAGTTTCGCGCGGGCATCGTCGAAGGGCGCGTGCTTTCCATCGCCGAAATTCAGCAGCTGGCTGCGCTGCCTTCGAAGGAAGAACTGATCAGCAAGGTCATGTTCCTGCTGAGCTCGCCGGCGCAGCGAATCGCGTCCGTGGCTTTCGGCAGTGAACCGCAACCTGGCCGTCACGGTCAACGAAGCGGCCAAGGCCAACAAGTTCGGGTCGGCGGTCCGGCCACCGGCTCGCAACAGGCTCGAAGCAATCCAGATTTATCTAATAGAGGAGAGGACACAGCAATGGCAAACAAGGTGGAAGCGATTCTGGAAGAGATCAAGGGCCTGACGCTACTGGAGGCGGCCGATCTGGTCAAGAAGATGGAAGAGACCTTCGGCGTCTCAGCGGCAGCGGCGGCGCCGGTCATGATGGCGGGCGGAGCGGCAGCGGGCGGAGCGGCAGCCGGCGGAAGAGAAGACGGAGTTCTCGGTCGTGCTCACCGACGTGGGCAGCGAACAAGATCAACGTCATCAAGGCCGTGCGTGAAGTCACCAGCCTGGGCCTGAAGGAAGCCAAGGACCTGGTCGACGGCGCGCCCAAGCCGATCAAAGAAGGCGTGAACAAGGACGAGGCGGCCACGATCAAGAAGAAGTTCGAGGAAGTCGGCGCCAAGGTCGAAGTCAAGTAACGTTTTCCGGTACCGGCTTCGAGAAGGCCGCGGCAATTCCGGCGCGAGGCGGCACGTCCTGGTCGTGCTTGCCGCGCCCTGAGGGGTTCGCTTACGCAAGTTTCAAGTCGCTGATTTGTCAACCTTGACTAGGCCCCGCCGGGGCCTCGGGCGGCAGTGTCTACCCTGCCGCCTATTTGTGTCCCGGCCCAACCTGCGCATTTCATGAGGTCATAAGTATGCAAAACGGAAAAGGCAATCATCATATGCGAGAGCGCGAGCGGCTCGATTTCTCCAAAATCAGAGCTCGATTCAGATTCCGAACCTGATCGAGGTTCAGAAGAAGTCCTATCAGCGGTTTCTTGCAGATGGATTTGCTTCCGTCCGAGCGCGAGGATGGCGGGCTGCAGTCGGTGTTCACCTCGGTATTTCCGATCAGGATTTTCGCGGATTGTCGCAGCTCGATTTCGTGGATTACTCCATCGGAAACTGGGAATGCAAGTGCGGCAACCTGAAGGGGCTGCATCACCTGCGCGCCACATGCCGCAATTGCGGCGCTTCGGTGGTCACCGACCCGTACAAGACCGGCGACGTGCTCTGCCCAAGTGCGGCACGTTCAACAAGAACACGCCGACGTTTTGCGAAAAGTGCGGCGACCCGGTCGGCATGCAGCTCAAATATGACGTGAACGAGTGCCAGGAACGCGGCATGACCTACGCCGCCCCGCTCAAAGTCACCATCCGCCTGACGATTTACGACAAGGATCCGGACACCGGCGCGAAAAACATCCGCGACATCAAGGAGCAGGAAGTATTTTTCGGCGACATTCCGCTGATGACCGACAACGGCACATTCGTCATCAACGGCACCGAGCGCGTCATCGTCAGCCAGTTGCACCGCTCCCCGGGCGTGTTCTACGAATCGCGCCAACAACCGCAGCTACTTCCTCGGCAAGATCATTCCGTACCGCGGCTCGTGGGTCGAATTCGAGTACGATACGAAAAACATCCTGTACGTGCGCATCGACCGCAAGCGCAAGTTCCTCGGCTCGATTTTCCTGCGCGCCCTGGGCATGAAGTCGAACGAGGAAATCCTGCGCACGTTTTACCAGATCGAGCGCGTCACGCTGCGCGACGGGGATCTGCACTGGAATATTTCCGAAGGCCTGATCGACCGCAAGCTGTCGCACGAAATCAAGAACCCAAGCACGAGGAAGTGCTCGTCGGCGCGCACAAGCGCATCACCGAAGCGCTGTACAAGGAACTGGTGAAGGCGAAGGTTCCCGCCGCGCACGTGAGCCTGGCCGATCTGGAAGGCGCCTACAGCGGTCGCCGACTGGTCAACCGCCAGACCGGCGAAGTGCTGCTGGAGGCCAACAAGCCCCTGACCGCCGAAATCTGGTCGGCGCTGGCCGAAGCCGGAATCACCAGCGTGGACGTCTTCTTCCCCGAGCGCGACGACATCGGCGTGGTGCTTTCGCGCACGCTCGACAAGGACGCCATCAAGCTCTTCCCGCGAAGCGCTGATCGAAATCTACCGCAAGCTGCGCCCCGGCGATCCTCCGACGCTGGAGACGGCCACGGCGCTGTTCAACGGAATGTTCTTCGACCCGCGCAAGTACGATTTCAGCCGCGTCGGCCGGTCTGAAGTTCAACATCAAGTTCGGCCTGGAAACTCCGCTCGACACGCGCACGCTCGACGCGGCCGACTTCGTTTCAGTCGATCCGCTACCTGCTGAAGTTGCGCAAAAACATCGGCACCGTGGACGACATCGACCATCTCGGCAACCGCCGCGTTCGCGCGGTCGGCGAATTGCTGGAAAACCAGTTCCGCATCGGCCTGGTCCGCATGGAACGCGCCATCAAGGAAAAGATGTCGCGTGTATCAGGAGATGTCCACCGCCATGCCGCACGACCTGGTGAACGCCAAGCCGGTCATGGCGGCGATCCGCGAATTTTTCGGCAGCTTCGCAACTGTCGCCAGTTCATGGACCAGACCAATCCACTCAGCGAAATCACGCACAAGCGGCGTCTGTCGGCCCTGGGGCCCGGCGGACTCTCGCGGGAGCGCGCCGGATTCGAGGTCCGCGACGTTCATCCGACGCACTACGGCCGCATCTGCCCGATTGAGACGCCGGAAGGCCCGAACATCGGATTGATCAGCTCGCTTTCGTGCTACGCGCGAATCAACGAATTCGGGTTCATCGAATCGCCCTACCGCAAGGTCAAGGGTGGGCGCGTCATCGACTACGCGCTGGTCGTCAATTCCGGCGACAGCGAATTCAAGGCCGGCGAGATCATTGAACGCGACAAGCTGGACGCGGTGAACGAGGAACTCAAGCGCCACAAGGTCGACCTACGACCCCTATTGTTTCTATCTTTCGGCCTGGGAAGAAGACCGCTACGTGGTCGCGCAGGCCAATGCCTCCCTCGACGAACGCGAACGTATTACCACCGAACTGGTCAACTGTCGGCAGGCCGGAAACTTCGTTCTGAAGGGCCGCGAGGAAGTGGACTACATCGACGTTTCGCCGAAACAGCTCGTCTCGGTGGCGGCCTGCCTGATTCCGTTCCTGGAAAACGACGACGCCAACCGCGCGCTCATGGGTTCGAACATGCAACGCCAGGCCGTGCCGCTGATTCGCGGGGAAGCCCCGCTGGTCGGCACGGGCATGGAACGCGTAACGGCCCGCGATTCCGGCGCGGTGGTGCATCTGCAAGCGCGACGGCATCGTCGACCAGGTGGATTCCGAGCGCATCATCGTGCGCGTCGAATCCGACCACTCGGGCGTGCTCTCCCGCGAAGTCGGCGCCGACATCTACCAGCTCATCAAGTTCAAGCGTTCCAACCAGAATACCTGCATCAACCAGAAGCCCCTGGTCCGCGTCGGCGATCGCGTCCGGCAGGGACAGGTTCTGGCCGACGGGCCGTGCACCGAGCGCGGGGAACTGGCGCTGGGCCGCAACGTCCTGGTCGCGTTCCTTCCCTGGCGCGGCTATAACTTCGAGGACGCCATCCTGGTCAGCGAAAAGCTGGTCAAGGACGACTACTACACTTCGATCCACATCGAGGAATACGAAATCGAGGCGCGCGACACTAAGCTGGGCCCCGAGGAAATCACGCGCGACATTCCCAACATCAGCGAGATGTTTCTTCGCAACCTCGACGAAAGCGGCGTGATCCGCATCGGCGCAACCGTGCGGCCCGGAGACATCCTGGTCGGCAAGGTCACGCCGAAGGGCGAAACCACGCTCACCCCGGAAGAAAAACTGCTGCGCGCCATCTTCGGCGAAAAAGCCGGCGACGTGCGCGACGCTTCCCTCTATTGCCCGCCGGGCATCGAGGGCACGGTCGTGGACGTCAAGATTTTCTGCCGCAAGGGCGCGGAAAAGGACGAACGCCACAAGGCCATCGAGGCCTCGCAGGTGTTCAAACTGGAAAAGAACCTTTCCGACGAAATCCGCATCCTCACCGACGAGCGCCTGAAGCGCCTCTCGGCGTTGCTGGACGGCAAGGAATCTGACCGCCGACCTGCACGACGAAAAAACCAACAAGCGCCTGATTAACAAGGGCACCGAGCTCACCCGCGACATCATCGAAAAGATCGCGACGCGCAACCTCAAGCGCCTGAAGCTGGTCGACAAGGATCCCCTGCTCATCGAGAAAATCGATGAAATCGAGGAGATGACCTCGCGCCAGATCGACGTGCTCCGCAAAATCACCGAAGAGCGCAAGGAAAAGCTCCGCAAGGGCGACGAACTGCCTCCCGGCGTGATCAAGCTGGTGAAGTGCTACATCGCCATGAAGCGCAAGCTCTCGGTCGGCGACAAAATGGCCGGCCGCCACGGGAACAAGGGCGTCATCGCGCGCATCGTTCCGGAAGAGGACATGCCGTACCTTCCCGACGGCACGCCGGTGGAAATGGTTCTCAATCCGCTCGGCGTTCCTTCGCGTATGAACGTGGGACAGATTCTGGAGACGCATCTTGGATGGGCGTCGAAGGAACTGGGCCGCAGCATCGCGCGCCTGCTCGACCAGAGGAAGTGGGGCCGAAGCGATGCGGCGGTGGTTCCGCGAAGTTTTCTCCGATACGCCATCTGGAAGACGCTGGTGAATCTGGACGACGACACGCTACTGGATTACGCGGAAAGCTTCCGCGAGGGCATTCCCATGGCCACGCCGGTATTCGACGGCGCACGCGAAACCGGAAATCCGGCACTTGCTCGAAGTTGCGGGCCTGCCGGTCGCCGGCAAGGTCACGCTGTGGGACGGCATGACCGGTGAGGAGTTCGCGCAGCGATGTTACCGTGGGCTTCATCTACATGCTGAAGCTCTCGCATCTGGTCGACGACAAAATCCACGCGCGGTCGATTGGGCCGTATTCGCTTATCACGCAGCAGCCGCTCGGCGGCAAAGCCCAATTCGGCGGCCAGCGTTTCGGCGAAATGGAAGTGTGGGCGCTCGAAGCCTACGGCGCCGCGCACATCCTGCAGGAATTGCTGACGGCGAAGTCGGACGACGTCTACGGCCGCGCCAAAATTTACGAGGCCATCGTGAAGGGGGAGCCGGGCATCGAGCCGGGCGTTCCCGAATCGTTCAACGTGCTCGTACGCGAGCTGCAATCGCTCTGCCTGGACGTGGAATTGATGAAGCGGCAAAAGACGGCGGAAAAGCCGGCCGCCGACTAGGTGTCAATTTTCGTGAGCCTGCCGTTCGGCGCCGCGAATCTCGCGGGCCGGCGGCAGTGGACAGGTTTCTTTTCGTACTCCCGGCATGGCCGGGATGGTTTCGGCGTAACCCGCCGAGGCAGGAGGGACATACATTGTATCGAAGCAGCCCTTATGATCGTGCCAGCCTGATTGCCGATTTTGATTCCATCCGGATTAGTTTGGCGAGTCCGGAAAAAATTCGTTCCTGGTCCCACGGCGAAGTCACCAAGCCGGAGACCATCAATTACCGCACGTTTAAGCCCGAGCGCGACGGCCTGTTCTGCGCGAAAATTTTCGGTCCCGTTACCGACTGGGAATGCCTCTGCGGCAAGTACAAGCGCATGAAGCACCGCGGAGTAATCTGCGACAAGTGCGGCGTGGAAGTCACCCTGAGTAAAGTTCGCCGCGAACGCTTGGGCCACATCGAACTGGCTTCGCCCTGCTCGCACGTCTGGTTCTTCAAGGGCCTGCCGTCGCGAATCGGCTACCTGCTGGACATTTCGATGCGCGATCTCGAGCGCATCCTGTACTTCGAAGGCTACGTGGTCATCGATACAGGCGACGTTCCGGGGATCAAGGAACGCGAGATGCTCCCGGAGGAAAAGTACCGCGAGCTGCAGAAGGACTACGCCGGGCAATTCCGCGCGCAAATGGGCGCGGAAGCCATCAAGGAACTTTTGAAGCGCGTGGAAGTCGAGAAGCTCTCCGAAGAGCTGCGCGAAAAGATGAAGGTCGATCCCAGCCTGCAGAAGCGCATAAAGTACGCCAAGCGCTTGAAGGTGCTCGAATCGTTCCGCAAGAGCGGCAATCGTCCGGAATGGATGATTCTGGATGTTCTGCCGGTTCTGCCGCCGGAGTTGCGCCCCCTGGTGCCGTTGGACGGCGGCCGCTTCGCGACTTCCGATTTGAACGACCTGTATCGCCGCGTGATCAACCGCAACAACCGCTTGAAGAAGCTGATGGAACTGCACGCCCCGGACGTGATCGTTCGAAACGAAAAGCGCATGCTGCAGGAAGCTGTGGACGCGCTGTTCGATAACGGGCGCCGCGGCCGCGTGTTGCGCGGCACCAACAACCGCCCGCTCAAGTCGCTTTCCGACACGCTCAAGGGCAAGCAGGGCCGCTTCCGCCAGAACCTTCTGGGCAAGCGCGTGGACTACTCGGGACGCTCAGTCATCGTCGTGGGCCCGGAACTGAAGCTTCACCAGTGCGGCCTGCCGAAGAAAATGGCGCTCGAACTGTTCAAGCCTTTTATCTATCACCGCCTCGAGGCGCAGGGCCACTGCACGACCATCAAGCAGGCCAAGGAAATGGTCGAGCAGCAGGACCCGGTCGTCTGGGACATTCTGGAAGAGGTGATTCGCGAGCATCCGGTCATGCTCAACCGCGCTCCCACGCTGCACCGCCTGGGCATTCAGGCCTTCGAACCGGTACTGGTCGAGGGCAAGGCCATTCGCATCCATCCCCTGGTCTGCACGGCGTTCAACGCGGACTTTGACGGAGACCAGATGGCCGTGCACATTCCTCTTTCGCCCGAAGCTCAGGTGGAAGCCTCGGTCCTGATGCTCTCGGCGAATAACATTCTGTCGCCAGCCAACGGCTTGCCTCTGGCCGTTCCCACGCAGGACATGGTTCTCGGCATCTACTATCTGACCAAGGCCAAGCCCGGCGCCAAGGGCGAAGGCCGCGCCTTCGGCCTGACCGAAGAAGTCATTCTGGCCCTGGAATCAGGCGAAGTGGAACTGCTCACGCCGATTCGTCTCCGCTACGACGGGGAAGTGATTGACCTCGCCGCGGCCTACGACGATCAGGACGTGCCGCATGCCGAACCCGTCTTCATGAAGCGCCAGTTCATCAACACCACCGTCGGCCGCGTGATCTTCAACGATCACCTGCCCAAGGAAATGCCGTTCATCAACGGCTTGATCAAGAAGAAAGGCGTGCAGCAGCTTTGCTATTACTGCTACCTGCGTTTCGGATTGAAGCGCACCGTGCGGATGCTGGATGAGCTGAAAGAGCTGGGCTTCCTGTACGCGACCAAGTCCGGCATCTCCATCGGCATCGACGACATGCTCATCCCCGGCGACAAATTCTCGCTGGTCGAAAATACCGAAAAGGAAGTCGTCAAGGTGCAGCAGCAATACCTGGACGGCGCGATTACCAACGGAGAGCGCTACAACAAGGTCATCGCCATCTGGAGCGACATTACCGAAAAAGTGGCCGAGCAGATGTTCAAGGCCATGGAGCAGCAGGACAAGGAAGGCGTCATCAACCCGATTTACGTGATGGCCGATTCCGGGGCGCGCGGATCGAAGCAGCAGATCCGCCAGCTTTCCGGCATGCGGGGTTTGATGGCCAAGCCCTCGGGCGAAGTCATCGAAACGCCGATCACGTCGAACTTCCGCGAAGGCCTCACCGTGCTGCAGTACTTCATCTCGACGCACGGCGCCCGCAAGGGACTCGGCCGACACGGCGCTGAAGACTGCCGATTCCGGCTACCTTACACGGCGTCTGGTGGACGTTGCGCAAGACGTCATCATCAGCGAGATCGATTGCGGCACCGCCGACGGCATTTTCGTCGAGCCCATCACCGAAGCCGGCGTCGAAGTCGAGCCGCTGCGCGACCGTGTGGTTGGCCGCGTGTCGCTCGACAAAATCCGCGATTACGAAGGCAACGTCATCGTCGAGGTCAACCAGGAAATCAGTGAAGAGCTGGCGAACGCCATTCAGGCCGCTGGCATCGAGCGCGTCAAGATCCGCTCCGTGCTAACCTGCGAAACACGCCGCGGGGCCTGCGCCCGCTGCTACGGACGGAATCTTGCTACGGGCCGCACGGTCGAGATGGGCGAAGCGGTCGGCGTCATTGCCGCGCAGTCCATCGGCGAACCGGGCACGCAGCTCACGATGCGCACGTTCCACATCGGAGGAACGGCGACGCGCATCACCGAACAATCCAAGCTCGAAGCGCGCAACAGCGGCTTCGTTCGCTTCATCGATCTCAACGTCGTGCGTGGCCGCGGCGAGCACCTGATCTCCATGAATCGCAGCGGCTTGATCGCGATCGTGGACGAAAAGGGCCGCGAAAAAGAGCGGTATCACGTCGTCTACGGCGCGCGGCTGCTGGTCGAGGAAAATCAGCCCGTCAAGCTCGGCGAACTGCTTGCCGAATGGGATCCCTACACCTTCTCGATTCTGACCGAAGCCGGAGGCACCATTCAGTTCAAGGACCTGCAGCCCGGCATCACCATTGAGGAGCAGGTGGACGAGGTGACCGGGCTTTCGCAGCTCGTGGTTACGCTGCCGCCGGGCGATGAAAAACACGCGCCGACGATTCTGGTTCGTGATTCGGCCGGACGCACCCGCAAGAAGTACCTGATGCCGTCGCGTGCCCACTTGATGGTGCAGGATGGCGACGAGGTGCAGCCGGGCGACGTGCTGGCGAAAATCCCGCGCGAAACCACCAAAACCAAGGACATCACCGGAGGTCTGCCGCGCGTCGTCGAGCTGTTTGAAACCCGCAAGCCTCGCGACCCTGCCGTCATCAGCGAAATCGACGGCGTCGTGAAGTACGGCGAGATCAGCAAGGGATTGCGCAAGATCTACGTCGAGAGCGAAGACGGCAAGACGCAGAAGGAATATTCGATCATCCGCGGCGTCCACATCAACGTGCAGGAAGGCGAACACGTCAAAGCGGGCGAACCGCTGATCGACGGGCCGCTCAACCCGCATGACCTGCTGGCCGTGCTCGGCGAAAAGTACACGCAGGCTTACCTGGTGAATTCGATTCAGGAGGTCTACCGCCTGCAGGGCGTCAACATCAACGACAAGCACATCGAGACGATCGTTCGCCAGATGATGCGCTGGGTAAAGGTTGAAGACGTGGGCGACACGGCGTTCCTGCTCGAGGAGCAAGTGGACAAGTTCCGCTTCCGCGAGGAGAATGACCGCATCATCAGCGACGGCGGACGTCCCGCTACCGGGCGGCCGTTGCTGCTCGGCATCACCAAAGCGTCGCTTTCGACCGATTCGTTCATCTCCGCGGCCAGTTTCCAGGAGACCACGCGCGTGCTTACCGAAGCCGCCGTTGCCGGCAAGGTGGATTACCTGCGCGGCCTCAAGGAAAACGTCATCATGGGCCGCTTGATTCCTGCGGGCACAGGCCTGGAACGCTACCGCAACATCGAACTGCTCACCGAAGTTCCTCCGATGCCCGTACCCGAGGTCATCATGCCTCCCGCCGATCTGTCGGCCGAAGAAGCCGCAGCACTCGACTTCCTGCGCAAGGATGCCGACACACTGGCGGAAGGCTCGGACTAGACAGAACGCAATCGGAAGGGCTTTCTATCGGGCGGTCCGGATCATCGGACCGCCCGTTTCCTTTTCCGAGCGAGACTGCTCGCACTGCTCGGCCAATCCCGCCTGCGTGCAAGCCAGTCGGCCGCTGCCGCCCCACCGCCCCTCCTCCACCGCTTCTCTCACTCGTCTTCCCCTGTTATCCATTTGGCCATGCCTCCCTTGCAGCTTCGTTGCGCCTGACTGGCGATTACCCCATAATTTTTGAGCAAGGTTGCTTTCCAAGGTCTCCCGCCTGACCGGAGGCGCCTTCCAACCAAAATTGTTATGACAAAAAGTTCCACGCCTCCTGCGGAGGTTTCGGGAGAATCGACTTCGGAGCGCCTGGAGGGCGACCGTCTTAGCCGCCGTGAGCGCGGAGTCTTGCGCGCGGCCCTTCTGATTCTCGGCGCGCTGGCCGTGGGGTTTGCAGTCACTTCCTGGAACAGCATTCGCTCCATGTCTCATCACATGGAAGCTCTGCCGGTGGGGCTGGTTGTCCTGGTGGGCCTGTTTGTGGCCTACGCGTGGAGTAAAACGAACGAAATCGCGGAATTGCGCGGCCTGGTCCGCGGCATCGAACACCGCACGGGCGCGCAGCAGAACAGCGATCAGCTCGATCAGCTTTTCATGCTGATTTCCAAATCGCAGCAGGGCTATCGCGATCTAATTGATACCTTCGAAGATCTTTTGTTCTCTATTTCCCTGGATGGCACGATTCTTACCGCAAACCGCAGCTTTGCCGACATGGTCGATCTTTCGTTCACCGATGTGATTGGACGCACGGTCGATGAGTTCTTCGAGCTTCCCGACACTGGCGACCGTGTTGTTCTGCGACAATGGCTCCCTCGCTTCATCGAGCGGCGACGTTGGAACGGCGTTGTCCGCGCCCGGGTAAAAAAGACCGGCGCGATCCATTATTTCGATTGTGTTTTGCATGCCATCTTGCGGGACGACGCCGTGCATGGGATCAGTGGTTTCGCTCGTGATATCACGCGGGAGCGCGAAAGCGAAACGCGTTTCACGGAGCTGTTTCATACCTTGCGAGAGGGCGTTTATCTGGCATCCGAGGACGATCGGATCACGGAAGTCAACCCGGCGCTGGCGCAAATGCTTGGTTACGAGAGCAAAGATGAACTGGTGAACGCCGAGCTTTCCTCCCTCTACCGGGATGTGGCGGACCGCTCGAACGAACGCGCCAACTTGGGCGAACTCGGACACCTGCGCGCCCGGGAAATCATACTGAAGCACCGTCAGGAAGGCCGCGATGTCGTGGCCGTGCACACCACCGCCGTCATCCACGATCCGGCCGGCAAATTTGTGCGCTACCAGGGAACGTTCGTGGACGTCACCGAGCAGCGCGAAATGGAGCGCCGCCTGCACCGCGAGCAGGAATTCGCTCGCCGCCTGATGGACAGCTTCCCCGACGTGGTTGTGGCTCTCGATCCGCAAGCCCGCTACACGTTTGTTAGTCCTCAGGTCTATCAGGTTCTTGGCTACCGTCCCGAGGAATTGATTGGAAAACGCATGGGAGGCCGCACGGACCCGCAGGACCGTTCCGCGATGCTCAATCTGTTCGATGATTTGATTTCCAACCGTCTTTCCGAGGGTCAGATTGAATATCGCACGCAGCATAAGAACGGCGACTGGCGCGTGTTCCGAGCCTCTGCCCGGACCCTGCATGACGAAATGGGTAACACGACGGGCGTCATCGCTTCCGCGCGGGACATTACCGACCAGCAGCGCCTTCAGCAGCAACTGATTCAGTCCGAGCGCCTCGCGGCCATGGGACAGATGATTGCCGGAGTCGCGCACGAGCTGAACAACCCGCTTACGGCCATCCTGGGCGTTACCGAGTTGATGCGCGACGAGGTCTCCGATGAAAACACGCGCCGCCAGCTGGACCTGGCGCACCGCCAGGCGCGCCGCGCCGCACATATCGTTCAAAGCCTGCTGGTGTTTTCGCGCCCGTCCACCCCGCGCACCACGCTGCTGCACCTGGCTGATCTGCTCCAGCGCACGCTGCAACTCCACGACCATTCCTTGCGCGCCAACCACATCCACGTGGATTTTGTGGCGCGCCCCGATCTCCCGACCGTGCAGGGAGATTCCAACCAGCTGACGCAGGTGTTTTTGAATCTCGTTGTCAACGCGGAACAGGCCATCCGCGAAATCCGCGAGGAGGGCACGCTGCGGATTCGGCTGGGAGTGGTCGGCGAACGCGTGCTGATCACGTTTCAGGATGATGGCGTGGGGATCCGCCGTGAAACGCTGCCGCGCATTTTCGATCCTTTTTTTACCACGAAGCGTCCCGGCCGGGGCACCGGCCTTGGCCTTAGCATCTGCATGGCCATTATCCGCGAACATAACGGCGATATTTCCGGACAGCCTCTGCCGGACGGAGGATCGGTGTTCACGGTGTCGCTGCCGATCTGCAGGCAAATGGCAGCGATGGTCGAACCGGTTGCCGCTCCAGCCATTCGCGAGCAATCACGTCCATCGGCCGCCGCGCCGCTTGCCGGCAGGAAAATTCTGGTCGTTGACGATGAAGAAAGCATTCTCGAACTGGTGAGCGAAAGCCTGGGCATTCATGGGTGCATCGTGGACCGCGCCGCGTCCGCCGAAATGGCCCTGGAGCTGGCCGCCCGGAATGCGTACGACGTGATTCTGTGCGATTTGAACCTGGGATCCGAATCGGGCCAAATTGTTTCAGGATTCGATCTTCACGCACGCATCTGCGAAAGCCTGGCTGCGCGTCCACCTGCACGGCCGGCTTTTATCTTTATGACGGGCGATCTGGTCGATGCCGCGATCAGCGAACAAGCCGGCCGAGAAGGCAACCATTTCCTGCAGAAGCCGTTCCGCATGGCTGAGTTGATCGAGCTGCTGAACGAATTGCCTTCTCCCGCGGGCGTGGTTCAGCAACAGAACAGCACGCCGATTTAACCGAACTCGCCGGCCCTGCCATGCGGTTTCGAAGTTCCCGGCAAGCGCTTCCCCCGTTGCGATTCATTGGAATTAAGTTAGACTGTTTTCTCGCAGCAGTCATAAATAATGCTTGCCTCCAAGGAGGAGACAGTGGCCAAGGGATATTGGATTTGCTTCTATCAATCGATTGAAAACCCGGCGGCGGTCGCCGAGTACGCCAAACTCGCGGGACCCGCGATCCAGGCCGGAGGCGGACATTTTTTGAGCCGAGGGATGCCGGCGAAGACCTACGAGGCCGGCAAGGCCCAGCGAACGGTGGTCATCGAATTTCCCAGCGTGCAGGCTGCGGTTGCCACCTTTGAGGGCGAAGCCTACCAGGCCGCGTTGCGCTCACTGAGTGGTGGCGCGCAGCGCGACATCCGCATTGTGGAAGGCGTGGCGTAGGCGGGCAAGCGCCGGCAGGCGGAAAATAATTCGGCATCTCGAATGCTATTTTGAATTCTTTTTTCCTGCCGGATCGATCCCGAAATCCCACACGTAGCCGCTGATGCCTTCATTCGTCATTTCGACGAAGGCGTATTCGCCGGGTTCCAGGCGCTGTTCGAGGGTATAGCGGAAGACGCCGCGCGCCGGCGTCCAGGTCTGGAAGGCGATATCGGTCGCGTGGTGAGTCTGCTGGCCGGATATGTAAATGCTGGCGCTGTCCAGGACGCGGCGGCCTCCTTGAACGTGCGCGCGGAGCAGGCGGAAGCGCGGCTCGCGATCATCGGCCGGACGCATGAAAAACTCGGGGTAGATGGTGGTGAGACGCAAGGCCGCGTGCGCTCCCGGGATTTGCATGGTTTGCTTGCTCGGAATCAGCGGTACGCCGGTTAGAATTCTTTCCACTTCCCGGCCCATAGACCTCTTCACAACCGCCTCGCTCTGCTTCATCGCAAAAATTAGTCTGTCGTTTTCGACGGCATAGAGCCCGATCCCGTCCGGCAAAAACACCCCCGGCTTGATTTCCAGGCTGCGGTCCACGTCGATATCCTTGACTCGCTGGGCGAGATCGGAGGCGTGGATTTTCGCTTTCAGTTCGGCGTCCTGGGAAGCCTGCTCGGCTTCGGCCTTGTGCGTGGCGTCCCAATTCACCAGCTTTGTGGGAATTTCTTCCCATTGCGAGCGTTCGACGCTCCAGTAGCGGACGCGGTCGCCCTGGATCGAATACTCCCGCGCCAGCTGAAAGGTTCCGTCCGTCAAGATCAGTTTCTTGCCTTTGGGGAGGGCGACGCGAATGTCCTCGGATTTCTCAGCGGGTTTCGCGCTGGTTCCCTGTGCGTTCTGTGCGGAGGATGACGCACCCTGTTGCGCGGCCCCGGCTGTGGCGGCCAGGGCACTGGGAATGCCCGGCGCAAAAGCCGATAAAACCGCCAGGAGCGGCACGATTCTCATTTGGGGCTTCATATTTCGATGGCGCCGCCCGTCTCCGGTTCTGAGGTCGGCAGTATGCCAGAAAGCTACGATGCGCCTCGACCGGTCAGGTTTTGCCTCGTTGGTATGAGCATAGCTCTCCGGCCGGGTTCCTGCAACGGCGGCAAACCAGTCCCTGCGCGCGACATTCGCGCCGCATACTGTTGGTGCGGGCTACTGAATTGATGGGTAAAAGATTCGAAAAACCCCGCGGAGCGGGGAATTAGTGCTCGCAGCGGGGGAAAAGGGCAGCCAGGACGCTCAAATCCGAATTTGTGAAAAGGAAGCGTTCCGCGTGCTCTCCGGCAGCTTCGGCGGCGCGCACGAGCGAACCCAGATGTTTGCTGCGGGCGACGCTGTGAAGGTGTTCGATGCAAATTCCCGTGAGGCGGGAGATTTCGTCCTCGGTGAAGATTTTCTGACTGGATTTGACGGTGACCATTGCTTGCCTGCCATCCTTCACTGTCTGCCCGACTGTTTCCGCGTCTTGAAGACTCAAATGATGACTCCAATACGCTCATTCCCCGAGCAATTGCAGGTCCGTTTTGCGGGATTCGGGCTTTTCAGCGATAACAAATCTGCAAGCGGATAGAAGTAAAGGTCTTAGTGCGAAATAAATTTCGCCGACTGCGCCCCACCGTGCAGATGTGCGGTGTCTTGTTTGGAAAAAAATGCACTTTTTTGTATTGCACTACGAAAATTTGTGCATCTTCACCACAATTTCTATCTGTTTGCTGTGTCGTACGTCATGCGCCGCAAGCGTGCGAAACCAATCGTAATAATTGAGGCTGCCCAACAGGGGATGCTGCACTCGATACTTTCGAAGGTTCATTTCGCTGCCCGTTTCGAGCACGGAAAGGGTTCGACGCCTTTGCTCGGCCAGTCGTGCCAGCATCACTTCGCGGTCATCGAGAAGCATCGTATCCAGAGGGATGGGCGTCTGCACACGCATACCGCGCCAGGCGACACAGGTCACGGGAATATGGATGCGTTTCAGGAGGGGCACAGGAACGGGCGGCTTGCGCGTGATCTTCGCGGCAGCCCCGGTCATCAGCGTTTCCACCATGGTCACATGCGCAACTACTTCCGCGGCCGACCACGCCCCTGCCTGAGGCGGCGTTCTCCAGTGCCGGTCCGGAACCTTGCGCGCTGCCGCTTCGAAGTGTTGTCTTGACCGTCGAAGTTTCTCGTACAGGGGCCTGAGGTTCATCATCCGATCATTTCTATTTCTCACCTATATTCTTATATTCTTAGAGGTCCGCGCCTCCGGCTTGTTCGAATGCATGGGCCAGCTGCAGCACGCGGTCCTCGCCAAAAGCCGGGCCGTACATTTGCATGCCGACCGGCAGTCCCGTGGAGGTCTTGCCGCTGGGAACGGAAATTCCCGGCACACCCGCCAGAGATCCGGTAACGGTATATATATCAGCAAGATACATTTGCAGGGGATTGTCCATGCGCTCCCCGAACCGGAACGGCAGAATGGGCGAAGTGGGCGTGACGATGACATCCGCCTTTTCAAATGCCTCGCGGAAATCCCGGGCGATCAGCGCGCGGACTTTCTGCCCCTTCAGGTAATAGGCGTCATAGTAGCCGGCCGAGAGAACGTACGTGCCCAGGATAATGCGCCGCTTCACTTCCGGGCCGAACAGTCGCCCGCGCGTCTTCTGGTACATCTCAACCAACGTCGCTCCCGGGATGCGCGGGCCATATCGCACACCATCGTAGCGGGCGAGATTCGAACTCGCCTCCGCCGTGGCAATAATGTAGTAAGCGGCGATGGCGTAATCGGTGTTCGGCATGCGGATTGAGACACGCCGGCAACCCAGTTTTTCGAGCAGGTAAATTCCGGCTTCGATCTTCTGGCGCACTTCCGGGTCGATCCCCTCACCGAAATAATCGTCCGGAATGCCAATGCGCAGGCCGTGCAGAGACTTGTCAAGCCCGGCGGCGTAATCGGGGACGGGAGTGGAAGAGGAAGTAGAATCGCGAGGATCGCGCCCGGAAATGACGGACATCACGCTGGCCGCATCGAGAACCGTGTGCGCAAACGGCCCAATGCGGTCCAGGGAAGATGCGTAAGCGAGCAGGCCGTAGCGTGAAACGCGGCCATAACTCGGATTGAGCGCTGGAACGCCGCAAAACGAGCCGGGCTGCCGGATCGAGCCTCCCGTGTCGGTTCCCAGCGAAACGGTGGCGAGATCGGCGGCCACCGCCGCGGCCGAACCTCCGCTGGACCCGCCGGGCACATGCTTGGTGTTGACCGGGTTACGCACCGGGCCATAGGCGGAGTTTTCGGTGGAGCTTCCCATGGCAAACTCGTCGCAATTGGTTTTGCCGAGGATAATTGCGCCGGCTTGTTCCAGCAGCGTGACCGCTGTGGCGTCATAGGGAGGCTTGTACCCTTCCAGGATGCGCGAGCTGCACGTCGTGGCGGTGCCACGCGTGCTGATGACGTCCTTGACCGCCACGGGCACGCCCGCCAGGGAAGCCAGCGTGTCCCCGGCTGCTATGGCGGCGTCGATGCGGTCCGCCTGGGCGTAAGCGCGCTCGGTGGAGAGCGCGAGGTAAACATTCAGTTCCGGATTTTTCTGTTCGATGCGCGCGTAAAATTCCTTCACCAGTTCACGCGCAGAGATTTGTTTGGAGTCCAGCGCGGCCCGGATCTGCGGAATCGTCCATGCGGTCGGGGCGCTCACTTTTCGATGACCCGGGGCACGCGGAAATAGGGCGCTTCGGGATCGGGAGCGCCTTCCAGCACTTCCGAAATGACGTCGGCGCGCACGACAACGTCTTCGCGCAGGGCCGAATCATCGGTCGTGGCCGCGACCACTTGCGTCAGGGGTTCGACGTTTGAGGTATCGACTTCATTCAGTTTGTCGATATACGTGAGAATATCGTCAAGCTGGCCACGGTACATCTCGACCTCGCCGTCGGCCAGTTCCAGGTTCGCCAGAGCCGCCACTTTCAATACATCTTCCCTGCTGATTTTCATGTTCCTGCCTGTTCGATGGAATTCAAGTACAAGATTCTAGCACAAGCCTTGCGCAGGTTTGCGTCACAGCGAAAGACGCGGTTCCCGTGAATTTTCAACTTTTCACAGAGGATTTTTTCGGACTGGGGAGCTTTCCCGGCAGCGATCGCCAGAGGCTGCCTGCCGGGGAAGATTTACGCCAACGCCCCGGGCTTTTTCAGATATTTTTCCACAATCGCATCTGCCGTGCGGTACGCGAAAGCCAGGATCGTGGGAGTGGGATTGGCGGAGGCACTGTTGGGGAACGTGGATGCACCGAGGACGAACAGGTTGGGAATCTGCCAGTGTTGCTGATATGGATTCACGACGCCGCGGTCGGGAGAGGACGCCATCATCGTGCCGCCCTGGATGTGGGTGGACTGGTAGCGCGTCACATCGTAATCCCGGTAGCCGGGAAACGGATTGATTTCCTTGGCGCCCATGGCGCGGGCGACCTCCACACCCTTCGCGGTCATAAACTCGACCATTTTCCGTTCGTTGTCCCGCCAGTTGATGGTCATCCGGAGCAGCGGGTCTCCCGCATCGTTTTTATAGGTCGGGTCCAGATCGAAGTAATTGGTTTTGTAGGGAACGTGTTCGCCCGAGTAGGCAACGACGCCGACGTGATCGTAGTATTCCATTGCCGCCTTTTTCCACGCCGATCCCCAACGGGCTTTGATCGATTTCGGGAGCGCGCCGAATGTGGCGATGGGCGCCTGGCCCGTCATGATGGCGCCAAACATCCCGCCGCGCAGGAACGGAAGGTTCGAGTGATCGAACACGTCCCCGTCCAAATCGGCAAAGCGCATACCGGCGCCGCCCGAGCCCATGAACCGGTTCAACGGTTTTTCGAAGAAGGCCTGGGCTGTCCAAAAACTGATTTGATGCGTCAGATTTTTTCCCAGCGTTCCCTTGCCCGTTGCGGCGTTATAGGGTTCGCCCGCTTTGGAAAGCATCAGTAAATGGTTGTTGCTGAGCGTGTAGGAGGCCAGGATGACCAGATCGGCGGGCTGAAACACTTCTTCGCCGGCGGCATCGATATAGGTGACGCCGCGCGCTTTTCCGGCGCCCTGCGCCGTGTCATGGACAATGCGGCGCACCGTCATGCCCGTGCGCATCGAAACCGTCCTTAATTTCTGGACCAGGGGCAAAAATATGTTGGTAGGCTGCGCCTTGGCGGCAATCATGCACGGCAGGCGTTCGCAAAACCCGCAATAGGCGCAAGCGGCCCGCGTCACCCCATCTGGATTCGTGTAAGCCTGGCTGTTGATCGCCGTAGGATTCGGATACGGATGGTAGCCGAGCGATTTTGCGGCAGTCTCCATCAGCGAACCGAAATAGGGAAGCTTGAGCGGTGGATTCGGATACTCCCCGCTGCGCCAACCCTCGTGGACGTTGCCACCTTCAATTTTCTTTCCGCGAATATTTCCGGCCTTGCCGGAAACGCCCAGCGTGTTTTCTTCGCGCGTGTAGTACGGTTCCATCTCGTCGTAGGTAACGCCGAAATCCTGAAACGAGTGGTCCTCCGGCAATTTTTTCTCGCCGTATCGCGCGACCGTCCTGGAATACAGCTCGAAACAGTCCGGCTGGAAGCGGGGAACCTGCGCGCCCCAGTGCTCGCCGGTGCCGCCAACGCCCGAGCCGGGAAGGAAATTCGCGAACTGCCGGATGGGAAGAGAGCGCTGAGTCGCGCTGTGCCGCACCGTCACCGTCTCGCGGGACGGGTCCTGCATCATGTGCAGCCGTACGAAGTAATCGAGCTCATCCATGCCCAGGACGTACTCCGCCGGCTTGCGCATGCCGCCGCGCTCGAGAATTACGATGGAGTGCGGGGTGCGCGAGCCAAGCTCCTTGGCCATGAGCAGGCCCGTCCAGCCCCCTCCAATGATCACGACGTCGGTTGAGGGCAGGGTCTTCAAGTTCGATCCTCATCCTCGCTGACGGGAATCTTGCGGCCAAGCACCTGCTCGAGGCTGACAATCTTGGGGCGGTACGCCTCGCCGTAGTGTTTGTCCACGTCATCATAATTGCTCATGTGGGGGCCGGGAAATCCCACCAGTTGCCAGCCGATCATGTCCACGTTTCCGCCGTGCGCGGGATCGCAGAACATTCCTTCGATGGTATTTTGGCGCAGCACTGCGAAAAAGTGGGTGTTTTCAATTTGCCGCAGCCGGTTGTCCTGCTCCTCGGGAGAGAGCCGGTCGAACCCTTTCAGGTTTTTCAGGCCTTCGCGGTAGGTTTCGCGCGGAGTCGCCTTGCCCTGATACCCGAAATCACGTGGGGCATTTTCGTCAAACGGGCCCTGCGTGTAGCGGTAGCGGTCTCGCCCGTAGGGCCCAGCCAGTTGCCGGTCGATGAAAATGACCACGCCCGCTTCCTTGGCTCCCGGACCGGAATCATCGCTCGGAAAAATGCGCGACGTCGCCGCCGCGACGATCAGTGCTTCGTCCTCGGTGAAAAAACGCAGCGGGATTTTCAGTGTTTGCGTTGATTTTTCCTGGGCAAATAGGCGCGAAGCCCGGCGGTCCAGCGAATACACCAGCACCCCGCCAACGCTGGCTGCGGAAAGGACAAGGAATTGTCGCCGTCTCATTGGCGGGAGTCTACCACAAGAGAGGAACCTCCGGAATTCCCAATAGGATTGCAAGGGGGGTAGCTTCCGATAAGACCATTCTATAAGTGGGGATGCAATTTCCCGGGCGGAATATGATCCGCGAGCGAGAACCCCGGACTGCTGGCACGGTTTTGGATCTCGTGACCCAGCGCACATTCCTTGGTGACGCAAGTTACAGCATTTTTCGGGGCGTGATCTATAAGTTGTGAAGAAAGTGAGATAACGCATGCGTAATAAAGGCACAGGCGAAGGGAGGGCGTTATGGCCAAGAACAAAAAGGGGCCGGGAATGCAAAAGCGCCGGCCCGCCTGCGTTCCGAAGGAAATGCCCATTGAGCGCATCTTCCGGAAGGTTGTGGGCAGAAAGATGACGCCCGCGGAAAGGCTTAGCTTTCATCTGCATCCGGATATCGGGCCGGCTGGAAAACAAAGCTAGGATATGGCCTTGATGCCTGATCGCCATATGCGCAAGGACGTGACGGGGCTGTGAAAAAAATCAAAACCTAATTAGGACGATTGGCCTTGTCGTCTTTCACGGACAAAATGCTGCGTTGAGAAAACGGCGCGTAGAGCAGCACGGCGGTCCCCAATAATGCGGGAACAATGCCGATCCCCTTCACCAGCAGAAAGGGCGCGAGGGCCCAGAGAATGTCCATAGGAACCAGGAAGGGGAACAGCTTGAGGTATTTCGCGGGCAGTTCGCGATTTCCGATCACGGTTGCGGATAGCGTGTACAGCCGTATGGGAATTCCAATCACGGCCGAGGCGACCAGAAGGGCGAAAGGCAATCCGGGAGTCCGCGTGATTTGTCCGAGCAGGTCGTGCATGCGGTGAAACTGGGCCAGAAAAAGGAAGTAGAAACTCAGATACATGATCTGGATCAGGGAAAACAGGATGCGCACCGTCACGCCGAAGCGGACAATGCGGTTTGTCGTCGAGGTATCCAGCACAGTGGTTGTTCCTTCCCGCGAAACACGTGTGTATTCTAAATGATCTGCTCCGATCCGGTTCGATGTTTCTTGGAATTACGGCAAGCAAGATCGTCACCTGAAAGAATTAACTCCCACGGCGCGGGCTTCCGCCTGAATGGTTTCGCCCGAGCCGGCCCAAAATCCGCAGGCTGTGAAGACTGCGCTACGATAAGCTTTTCAATTTGCTTGCGAGGTTTTTCAAGGCTTCGCCGGGCGAACGAATTGTTTTCGTTGCGCGCAGTACATGTTGACGCGCGGTCCAATTGTGCCGAAATTCAGCCGCGCAGCACGCCCGGCGGAATACTGTTTTGCCGCGCGAGGTCGCCCAGTTCGTCGATCTGGCTCTGAACGTCCTGCACCTGCGCCTGGAGCACGGCCATGGCCGCTTCCGGCGTCACGCCAATGCTTGGCTGGTCCAGTGATACGCCGGGCCGGGAGATACCGTCGGCTGCCAGGGCCAGCGCCGTTTGCTGCTCTTGCAGGGCGGCCGCGCGCCGGTCCAGCTCGGCCTGGAGGTCGGAGGCTTTTTCGGCGTACCAGGCAGGATCTTCGAGCCGCGAGTTGTAGACCGGGAAGGCGTGCTCGGAAGGCGCAGGCGCGGGTTGCGCCGCCGCGGATTCCGCCGGTTCTTGCCCGACGATGGAAATCAAGCCGCGCGAGCGCAGTTGATCCAGATCGTCGTTTGTCCAGATTTTTTGGGGCTGATTTTGAGTGCCTTGCGCGGCGCCAGGTTTTTCAGCGGCGCGCGAAGGGAGCGCAATCGCCGCCATAAGAACCGCCGCGAGTGCGAAGGGGCAGGTACGCATGATTCCTCCTCGGCGGGGACATCCCGAGTGTACACCCATGCCTTCGGAAGCGAAAAATGAAACCAAGGGTTGCGCGGAACTATTGCGGGCGGTGAAAGAGGCCCACGTACACGGCCTTGCCCAGGACATGTCCCTGAATCGCCTTCATGATCGCAGTGCGCGTCGCGAAAGCGTCCGTCCCGGGCGGAACATTGACCTTGGTGTCCAGCGCATAAAGTTCAAAAGCGTAATGGTGACGCGGGCCAGCGGCAGGGGCGCCAGGGCCTCGATAAACCGGGCCACTCGCGCTGATTTGATACGCGCCGTCCGCGAGTTGAGATCCCTTCGGGACGCCTTCCGGGAGCCCGGTCGCCGTGGCTGGAATGTTCCAGACCAGCCAGTGCAACTGGTCCTCGGTCGTGTGATTGCGGCTTACTTCCATGTCGTGCATGTGCAGCAGGAAGGTCACCGTGCCGGCGGGAACGTTGCTCCAGGAGATGGCTGGCGAGGTCTGATCGCCGGCCTGCGTGTATTTGGCCGGAATTTCCGCGCCATCGGCGAAGGCCGTGATGGCCATGGTCATGAATCGGCGAGCCGGAGCAGCTTGCCCACCGCCTTGCGGGGCCGGAGGTTTGGCCTCCACCGACATGGCAAACATGAGCACGGTCAAGAAAACGGGAAGCGTTCGGTGAAAGTTCATCTAATTTTCCTCCGCAGATTCATTATGAATTTCGAGCATACAATCTCGAACATTTTTTTACAATCAAAGGAGGTCGCCGCAAAAATCGACCGAGCGCGCCGGCGGAAATAAGGACGGAACATGGCGCCGGGATTCGGGATTGCCGGTTTTGCTCTTGAGGATTAGGACTGCGTGGTGGAGGCAATCGTCGAAGCAGTAGCGCGCGGCGAATACTTCGCCTGAATATAATCGTCGACCAGTTTGCGGAACGCGGCGGAAAGTTCGTCGTAGTTGCCGTGCAGCGTGACGAATTTCTGGCCGTCGATGTAGACCGGGCAGCTGGGCTCTTCTCCGGTGCCGGGAAGGCTGATGCCGATGTTGGCGGCTTTGGATTCGCCGGGACCGTTGACGATGCAGCCCATCACGGCGAGCGTCATTTCCTCGACGCCTTCGTATTGCTGCTTCCATTGCGGCATGCTGTCGCGAATGTAGGCCTGAATTTTTTCGGCCAGCTCCTGAAACGTCGTGCTGGTGGTGCGTCCGCAGCCCGGGCAGGCCGTCACGCTGGGCGCGAACGAGCGCAGGCCGAGCGCCTGGAGCAATTCGCACGCCGCGTAGACTTCCTCGCGGCGGTCGCCGCCCGGCCTCGGCGTGAGCGAAATGCGAATGGTGTCGCCGATGCCCTCCTGCAACAGGATGCCGATGGCCGCCGCGGACCACACCGTGCCCTTGGTGCCCATGCCCGCTTCGGTGAGGCCCAGGTGCAGAGGCTGCTCGGTCTTGCGGGAGAGGTCGCGGTAGACGCGGATGAGGTTCTGCGGCTTGGACAGCTTGCAGGAAATAATGATCTGGTCATGGCGCAATCCGCATTCCAGGGCCAGTTCGGTGGACTCGATCGCGGATTGGACCATGCAGTTGTTGATGATCTCGTCGGAGTCGAGACCCAGGTCGCGGTCGGTGTTTTCCTGCATCCTGCGCATGACCAGTTCCTGGTTCAGGGAGCCGCCATTGACGCCGATGCGCACGGGCTTGCCGTTGTCCACAGCCACTTTGCAGATGGTGGCGAACTGTTCGTCGCGCCGCGAGCCCGCACCCACGTTGCCGGGGTTGATGCGGTACTTGTCCAGCGCCCGGGCGCAATCGGGATACTTGGTCAGCAGGACGTGGCCGTTGTAGTGAAAGTCGCCGATGATCGGCGCGGTGCATCCCAGGTCTCTCAGCCGGGAGACGATTTCAGCAACCGCAGCCGCCGATTCCGGCATATTCACGGTAATGCGGACCAGTTCCGAACCGGCATCGGCCAGTTCCTTGCACTGCGCCACGGTTCCGGCAATATCCGCCGTATCCGTATTGGTCATGGACTGGACGACAACCGGCGCGCCACCGCCGACCTGGTATGGGCCGACTTTGACGCCGTACGTCTTGCGCCGCGTAATGGGAGAGATCTGCATAGGCCTTTATGTATCTTGGCTATCATAGCAGCCTGCTACCCGGCCGCAAAACTCCCTTGCCGGAGAGACAGTTTATCTACCGGCAGGAGTATGAATCATCATGTGCCATCTTGCAGCACCAAGTGGTTGGCGTTACCTAACCACCATTTTGAAACGGCGATTTGCTTGCGCAATCCTTTTATTATGCGACAATTCAATTTCCAGCCTGGATCTCAGGGGGAGAGTGATTTATGAGTTACCGAACAAAGGCAGTATGCCTTTTGGTTCTGGTGGGCTTTTCCGGTCTGCTTATCTTCCAAACGACCGCTTATGCCCAAGACGGCATCATGGGACAGATTGAGTTCAAGACGTCGGCCAAGGCGGTTAAGAACTCAGGGGTATGGATTGACGGACAATACGTCGGGTATCTGGGCGAGTTGAAGGGATCCAAACGGATCAGGCTCTTACCTGGCGAGCATGAGATTGTCGTCCGGCAGGCCGGATATAGTGAATTCGCCAAGAAAGCGATGATCGAACCGGGACTGATTCTGGATGTTCGCGTCACCATGAACAAGGATCCGCGGTTTACGTATCCCGATCCAAAAAACAGTTCAGAGATAAGGTTGCAAGTCCAGCCGGACCGGGCTGCGGTCTTTCTTGATGATCATTTCGTGGGCCACGTCAGCGAATACCACGGCATAGGACGCGCGATGCTGGTAGCACCGGGGAAGCACCGGATCAAGATCGCTCTGCCAGGATTCAAGGCGTTCGAGTCAGTAGTTGAGTTGCTGCCACATCAAAAGTTCATGCTCGAGACGAGCCTTGTCCAGGGCAGTATCACCGACGCAGATCCCCTCATCCGGAATGACTCTCCGGGCGCGACCTCGTCCGCGAAAGATGAGCAGCCCTCGCCGGCTCAGTAGCCCTTTCTCCCTTTGTGATTTGAATTTGCAAGCAGGGCGCGCCGTTCGCGTCCTGCTTGCGTTTTATCCCAATCGCGTTCGTAGGACAGGCTTCAGCCTGTCCGGGTTTTCCGCCTGGCAACCAAAAAACCAGACAGGGTGAAGCCTGTTCTACTTACTCACTCAGGCGCTGGCGGCCTGATTGCCGCGCAGGCCGATCGCGTCCGCGACGCCGCGCATGGCGGCGATACAGAAGGCGATGTGCTCTTCGAGGGGCACGCCGAGTTCCTCGGCGCCCTTGCGGACGTCGTCGCGATTGACGCCGCGCGCGAACGCTTTGTCCTTCAGCTTGCGCTTCACCGAATCGGGCTCGACTTCGAAGATGCTCTTGCCGGGCTTGACCAGCGAACAGGCCGTGAGGAAGCCGGCGAGTTCGTCGCAGGCAAACAATGTGTGTTCCAGCGGGGTCTCGCGCGGGACCGCGCAGTATTCGGCGTGCGACAGGATGGCGCGGATCATTTCTTCGGGATAACCCCGTTCGCGCAGGATCGCCGATCCGCCGGCGGGATGTTCTTCGGTGGGGCTGTGCGCGTCGTTGGGCCAGCGCTCGTAGTCAAAGTCGTGCAGTAGTGCGGTAAGGCCCCAGAGCTCCTCATCGGCGCCAGTTTTGCGCGCGTATGCGCGGACGCAGGCTTCGACGGCCAGCGCGTGCTTGCGCAAATTTTCGTTTTGCGTGTATTCGCACAGCAGAGTCCAGGCATCATTTCGTGTCAACATGACTTCCTCCCGTGTAGAGGTCACCGGAAAGGATACCCCAACCTTGGCCCGGTGAGGGCGTTGTTCGGTCACGCCGTCCTGGGGGGATTTCCAGCAGGCAGCAGCTGCAAGCGAGTGATTTGCCTAAAGAGTTTCCACATTTGACCGATTTAATCATAGAACAGAGAAAAAGGTCTTGACACCGGGAGCGGATACCCGCAATATGTCGGTCGCGCCAGCTTCTGCCTTCCCCCCGATCGAGGTTCCTCTCATCCGCATGCCGGAATAGTCTGCGAGGAGTACCGGTGTCGGAACAAACTAGTATGAATGGAATGAACGGAACAAACGGTAGCAAGGCCAACATGGACGTTGACCTGGACCGCGAAGTCATACGTTGTAAGACCTGCGGGCTTGTGCAGTATCGCACCCGCACGGGGAATTGCCGCCGGTGCCTGCACCTGCTGCCCCCGAAGGTGGAATTTCTAATTCCGCCTCCGGAGCCACAGGAGCTTCCAGGCGACGACCGGCAACTCTTCGAGAAATGGCCGAACCGCGAGACCGTGGAGAACATTGGGCAGCGTATCCGGCAGTTGCGCGAATCGCGCGGGATGACGCAGAGCCAGCTCCAGGCACGCTCGCGGGTGTCTCGGTCGTACCTGTCTCGGATCGAAAGCGGACAGATGACGCCCAGCCTCGGAACGCTTGAGAAGATTTCCGAAGCCCTTGGCGTTGGCTTGAACCGTTTCTTCGTCCCCGAAACGAATGGCGAAGCGCTTCTGGAGGATCCGTTCATCCAGGGGTTGCGGCCGTTCCTACGGCAGCTCGACTGGGAACAGTGGCAATCGATTTTGAAGCGCCTGGCCGCGATCAGCGACCACGTCTCCTACGGCAATGGCAACGGCAATGGACTGGCGCGTTCGCTAGCCCAGCCCCAGCCGGCCCGCGTGGAGCAATTGGCGCGGCGGATGCATCCATCCGCGATGGGCCACCGGTAGCCGGTCTAGAAGAAGATTGTGTGAGACGGCGCGCACGCCCCCGGCAGGGGGCGTGCGTTTCGCCTTGCCATGCGGGCTGCTCCCGGGCGCATCTCTCACCCACGGAGTAAACCAGCACCGCCGCCCTCGCGCGCCGCGCTCACTCCGCGGCGCGAAACTCCGCTGCCAGCACGCCGTAGTTTTCCACGTCGATCAGCCGGTCCCACTTCAGGTAGTGTTGCCGGGATTGCCCCTCGTAGCGCATTCCTATTTTTTCCAGGACGCGCTGGGAGGCCAGGTTTCCCGAGTAATGGGAGGCGTGGATTCGATTGAGACCGAGAACTCGAAAGCCGAACGACACCACCGCGGTTGCCGCCTCGGTGGCCCACCCTCTTCCCCAGAATGGTTTGCCGATCCAGTAGCCGAGTTCCGCGCGCCGATGCGGCGGCGCCAGAGTCAGTCCTATCGCGCCGCAGAGGTTGCGGCTGGGCGGCGCCGTAATAGCGAAATGGACCGCGCGGCCGGTGCGGGAATCCTCAGATGCGTGCGCCAGGAACCTGCGCGCGTCGTCTTCCGTGTAGGGGTATGGGATATTGATTGTCGTGGCGGCAATTTCGCGCGCCCCAGCCAGGCGCACGATGAGGGGAACGTCCCCGCGCTCGAATGAACGCAGCAGAAGCCGGGCAGTCCGCAATTCCTGCGGAACGGTCATAAGGCAAGTTTAGGAGAAACGCACTTTCACGTCAGGCCGTTTGTCGAGCGTTACCGTGTCGACGAAGCGCACCTGCCGCTCCTCCAGCGTGAGGATCAGCGACTGCGTGCGGATGCCTTCGCCGAAGAATCGCACGCCGCGCAGCAGGTTTCCGTCCGTCACGCCCGTGCATGCAAAAATAATTTTCTTTCCCGGGGCAAGGTCCTCGGTTCGATAGATGATCTTGCCGTCCGTGATGCCCATTTTTGCAAGGCGCTCCTCATGCTCGGGCTTGTCTACCACCAAGCGCGCCTGGATTTCACCGTTCAGGCAGCGAAGCGCCGCCGCGGTCAGCACGCCTTCGGGCGCGCCGCCGGTGCCCATCACGGCGTGCACGCCGGTGCCGATGACGGCTGCGGCGATGCCGGCCGAAAGGTCTCCGTCGCCGATCAGGCGGATGCGTGCGCCGGTGGCCCGGATTTCCGAGATTAGTTTCTCGTGACGCGGCCGGTCGAGCACGATTACGACCAGATCTTCCACATCGCGGTCCAGGCGCTTGGCGATGGCGCGCAGATTGTCGGCAACGGGCGCATCCAGCTCCACGGCCCCTTTGCAGGACGGGCCCACCACAATCTTTTCCATGTACAGATCGGGAGCGTGCAGCAGGCCGCCTTTTTCGCTCGCCGCGAGGACCGTGATCGAACCGGGCGCGCCCGTGGCGCACAGGTTCGTGCCTTCCAGGGGATCGACGGCGATATCCACGGCGGGAAAATTAAAGCCCCGGACGTGCTGCGCGGCGCCGATTTTTTCGCCGATGAACAGCATCGGGGCGGAGTCGCGCTCGCCTTCGCCGATGACGATCGTGCCGTCCATGGGCACCTCGTCCATCACCTTGCGCATGGCTTCCACGGCGGCCTGGTCGGCCTTGTGGCCGTCGCCCAGACCCATCGTCTTGGCCGATTCAATGGCCGCTTGTTCGACGACGCGCAAAAACTCCAAACTCAGTTCGATTTCCATGAGATCTCCGGGTTGCTCTCGGGCCGTTTTTGTAGCGCCACCGGTCAGGGCGGCATTCCAGATTGGAGCACATGCCCGTCCGCCGCGGCGCACGGGCGCTACCACGCCCCGAGAAAATTTGAATCTGGCGCGCGGCCGGACACGCCTCACGCGCGCGATCGTCCAAACTACATGTCCCCTATCCTAAACCAAGCGGAGCAGCGCACCTAGCGGAACAGTCGGTGCAATTTTTCTGGATGCGAAGCAGCCGGATTCCGCCCGTGTTAGGGAAGCGGCTGAATGACCGTGTTCACCAGATTCGGATCGTCCAACGAGGTCAGGTCGCCGGGCTTTGCGCCGGCCACGGGCAGCAGGCGCGCGCTCAGCGGCTTGGATAATTTCGCCGATAGATTTGCCACGTCGCCGATGATGCGTTCCAATTGCTGTGTGCTGACATCGCCGGGCAGCGGAATCGTGTCCAGACCCGTGCCGCAGACGGCTGAATAGGCGAGCAGCTGGTCCATGGAGAGAGCGCCCTCGCCCCAGAGTTGGGCCAGGCGCGTGTCTTCCAGCACCGGCATCATCACGCCGGAATACCCCACTTTTTTCACCGCAATGTCACGCAGCGCTGAGGTAATCGTGGCTACCGCAGTAAGCGTTCCGCTGGTGCCGAACCGGTTTCCGGTGAATCCCGCCGTGGCCGACCCGATGGATGCTTCTTTCATGGGCGCGGGAGAAAGATCCATGCCCATGTACGTCCATCCGGTCTCCTGATCGATCCTGCTGGCAATGTCCTCCACGGCCCGGGCGTGCAGACCCAGTTCGGCGACCAGTGCCTGCCGCGTGGCGTCCTGGTCGCGTTGCACGGCCATCACCGCAGCCACCACGTTGGCGGATTGCAGCGCGATGGCGAATTGATGCCCCAGTCCCTGATGATAGGAAGAGGGATAGAACGGCGTGTAGGCCGGCACGTTGGCAATCGCCGCGAAGCGGAAGTTGCCCAGGCTGTGATCCGAATGAGCCTCGAGATATTTCATGACCTCCGCCGCCGCGTGAACGCCCTTCCAGTGCACGCCGTCGCTTCCGGCGACGACCACGCTGCCGTATAGGTTGCTGGTAAGCCCCAGAATCTCTCCGAGCAGTTCCGCCTCTCCCGGATCGTCATTCTCGGTCATCAAGGCGGGGCCAATACTGATGGAGACATTTTCCCTTTTCGCGAGAGCATCGAGATTGTGAAAAAATGCCAGCGCCGCCTGCTTCGTCATCCCTCGCGTGTATTCCGGGAACGGCTGCGTGGTGATGCGGATGGTCTGCACCTGGTAGCCGGCAAGTTCGTATCGCGCCTTCGCATTGCGCAGCATGGCCACCGTATCGGCGACCTGCTGGGCGTACTGGCCGGCATCCAGGCGGATAAACGCCGTGATGGTCCGGATCTTCGGCTTTTCCTGAGCCGACGCGGGCGCAAGGGCCACGGCCAGCAGAAAAAATGCGAGCAGGATGACGTGCGAGACGCTCTGAAGGACGTATGCGGAATTGCCACTGTTGCGAATCATCAGGTCCTCCTGGGCCTCAGTAATATGCGGGAATGCCCGTAATGTGCTCGCCGATGATCAGGCGATGAATGTCATTCGTGCCCTCATAGGTGAAGACCGCTTCGAGATTATTCATGTGGCGCATGATGCAGTAATCGTCGACGATGCCGTTGGCGCCCAGAATATCGCGTGCCTTGCGCGCCGTTTCCATGGCCATCCACACGTTGTTCATTTTCAGCATGGAGATGCGCACGGGTTCCATGCGGTTTTGATCTTTTTGCCTGCCCACATGCAGCGCCAGCAATTGCGCCTTTGAAATTTCCGTGATCATGAAGACCAGCTTGTCCTGAACGAGTTGGTGCGAGGCGATCGGCTTATTCTGAAACTGTTTTCTTGTTTTTGCGTATGCCAGCGCGGTGCTGTAGCAGGCCATGGCCGAGCCGATCGCGCCCCATCCGATACCGTACCGCGCCTGGGACAGGCAGCTGAGCGGGCCTTTCAATCCCGTCACGCCGGGTAGCGCATTTTCCGCCGGGATTTCACAATCGGTCATCGCCAGCCCCGACGTCACCGAAGCGCGCAGAGACATTTTCCCATGCACATCCCACGTCTTGAAACCCTTCGTGCCCTTTTCCACCAGAAAACCGCGAATCTTGCCGTCCTCGCATCTTGCCCATACCAGGGCAACGTCGGCGATCGATCCGTTGGTAATCCACATCTTCTCGCCGTTCAGCACATAGCGGTCGCCGCGCCGTTCGGCGCGCGTCAGCATCCCGGCGGGGTTCGACCCGAATTGCGGCTCGGTAAGGCCGAAACATCCCAGTGCCTTTCCGCTCTGCAGCAGCGGCAGCCACTTGTTTTTTTGCTCGGGGGAGCCATACGCGTGAATCGGATACATGACCAGGGCGCCCTGCACGGAAGCGAAGCTGCGCAGGCCGGAATCCCCGCGCTCGAGTTCCTGCATCACCAGGCCGTAGGCGACGTTGGACATCCCGGCGCAGCCATAACCTTCCAGGTTCGCTCCGAAAAATCCAAGGTCGGCCAGCGCCGGAATTAATTCCTTTGGGAAAGTCGATTCGCGATTGTGTTTCTCAATAATGGGAAGCACCTGCTCGTCGACGAACTGCCGCGCGGTCTTTCGAGCCATCAACTCCTCATCGTTGAGCAGGGAATCGAAATCCAGGAAGTCCACACCGGCAAACGCGGGCATCAGGTGCTCCTTTTCCGGTCGCGCAAGAAAGAAAAAAGCCGGCGGGGCAGGCTTCCAGGGAGAGGACATGGCCGGACCCGCTACGCAAAGCATTCTAGCGCGCCGCGTCCGGGGGCAACAAGCGAGTACGCACTTCTAAATTTTCAAGAAATGCCTTGCACACCGCGAGAACTTATTTTTGCCGCTGTGGAGCAGGCCTGCGACGGCGGGGCTGGCAGGAAATCAGGCCCGACAAGGAAGGGAGTAACCGTGACGGTTCCGCCAAAACTTTTTGGAGCAAGGCAGCGAAACTTCGGGGACTTTTCCGCCAGATCCATTCCGAGATTGGATCCCCACCCGGATTGGTAGACCCAAACCCGGTCGCCGGGATGCAGGCCGTGGCTCCGCGCCATCTTTTCAAATTGCAGCGGGAAGCCTGGGGCGATCAATTTCCAGGCATGGAGGGAAACGACGGAATATCCGTTGCAGCTGATTTTAAAATCAAAACCTTGAAATCGGAACGCCTGGATGGGAACGATGAATTTCGGGCCGCAGAGATAAAACGAGAGTTGCTGGCTGCTCTGGAAGTCCACCAGGATCAGATCGCCTCGCGGAATGGTGTGTTTCATATAATTCACGGCGGCGGCCATGACGGCGGGGCTATAGTCCCCGCTGGAAAGCGCCCGTTCATCTATGGGGCTGGCAAATGAGTTCGATACCGTCATCAGGAGCACGGCCAACAGCAGGCCAGCCCAAACCCTTTTGCCGGAGACGGCGGCCAGCAGATAGCTCACGCCGGCTATGGCAAAAGGCGCAAGAAACACGGTGTGGCGGCTGCCGACATACGGATAGATTCCGGCGATGGACGCGCCCCAAACGGCAATGAATGGAAGCAGAACCAGAATCCCCAAACGGCTCGATGGCTGGCTTGCCTGGCGGGAAAGCAAATCCCTGCCAAACAGGAATGCAACGCTGGCGACGAAGACTAAAAGCAGGAACACGGCCACAGACCGCTGCCCAAACAGAAACGTAAAAATATTGAGGGTGTTCACCCTCGTGAAGGTGAAAATGCTTTCCTGATCCACGTGAAAATAGGCGGTGCCAAATGACGAGGCCCACAATGTGATGCTGTGCCTGAGCTTCGACACGTGGGTCACGTACAAAAAAATATAAATTCCCAGCGCCACGGCTTGCCCGCCGGCCCAGGCAACGGCGAGTTTCCACGGTGGCCGGGAATCCGCCAGCCTTGCCAGGGCATACACGCCCACGGCCACGGTAAAGAAAACCGCCGAATAGTGAGACAAAATGGCCAGGTAGAGAAACCCTGAGAAGGCCCACATTTTCCGGACGGACTTTTCTTCCAGCGCGAGCGCAAGAAAATATAGGGCGCAACTCATGCAGAACAGGAGCACGGCGTACTGCCGCACCTCGGCCGACAGCGCGACCAGTGCGGGCGAAAACGCGGCCAGGATCAGGCCGATCATGCCGGCTGTTTTGCCGAAAATAACTCCGATCCATTTGTAGAGGACCCAGCAAAACGCGGTTCCCGCAAACACCGAAGGCAGGCGAAGGAATAATTCCGAGCGGCCCAGGAAATGCCAGAAGTAGAGGATGAAATAGATGAGCGGCGGGTGGGCGTTGGTCAGGCCGGCCTTGTAGGCAAGCCACAGGGAGCGCTGATTGCTCAGAAGGTAGTGGAGCGCTTCGTCCGTGTTCAAGTAATCCTGGCTTGCGGTAAAAATCCGGAATGCGAATCCGGCAGTCACAATGGCGATGGCAACGAGGTTGCTGTGATTCTGAAGCCAAGCATGGAAGAAGAAAGTGTCACGACTCACCGCTCCGCGCGGGGTTTCTTCGACATCCGTTTTCGCGCCAGCCGCCGTTGAATGGTCCATTGATTTCCTACCACTGCGTTTGAGTATCTTTAACCAACCGCTCCGCAACCGCCCCGTCTGCCGGGACTGTCAACCGGAGCACCGCCCCAGGCTGTTCAGATGCTGCGAGCCCGGGGGCAGGGCGGGTGACAAGTCAGGCCCTACCTGGAATGGGATAACGGTAATATTCTCCCCAAAACTTTTCGAAGCCATACAGCGAAACTTCAAGACATCCCACGATAGTTCCGCGTCGAGATTAGCTCCCCAGCCGGTTTGGAAGACCCAAACCCGGGTTCCGGGCATCATGCCGTGTGCAGAAGCCATCTTTTCGAATTGCGAAGAGAAATTCTGCGGCGTCAGTTTCCATACCCGATAGCTGGTGGAGATGATGGAATACCCGCTGCAGCGGAATTCACCGAACGCCCTGCGATACGTCTCGATTTGGATGATGTCCGCCGGGCCGCATAGGTAATACACGATCGGGGGATCGCTCTGCGAATCCACTAGGATGACGTCGCCCTTGGGGACCGTCTGGCGGATGTAGGCCATGGCGCCGGTCATTAACGACCGCTTCTGATTTTCCTTCTTAATGTATGGTTCGTACGTTTTTCCGGAGGTGTACGCCCCGACTACGATCAGAGCTGCGATCAAAGCAACGGCCCAGGGCTTCCGCCCCAAAATGGACGCGAGCAGATAACTCACGCCCGCGATGACAAAAGGGGCAAGAAACACGGTGTGGCGGCCACCGACATAGGGGTAGACGCCTGCAAGGGCTGCGCCCCAAACAGCCACAAACGGAAGCAAAAGAAGGACGCCCAAATGCCACGTGCGCGGCCCCTTGCGAGGAAAAATCAAATCCCGGGCAAGAAGAACCGTCACGCCGGCAACGAAAAACAAAAACATGGCCATTGCGATGTAGTCTTGTTCGAACTGAAATTGAAAGACACTCAAGGTTTGCTTTCCCGTAAATCTCAAAAGACTTTCATGGCCGAAGTGGAAAAAAGCTCCAACAGACGCAAAGGGGCTCTCCCAGGTTGCCATGTCGGCTTTTTTAATCTTCGACACGTGGGTCACGTACAAAACAATATAAATTCCCAGCGCCACGGCCTGTCCGCCGGCCCAGGCAACGGCAAGTTTCCACGGTGGGCGGGAATCCACCAGCCTTGCCAGGGCATACACGCCCACGGCCACGGTAAAGAAAACCGCCGAATAATGAGACAGAATGGCCAGGTAGAGGAAACCCGAGAAGGCCCACATCTTCCGGACGGACTTGTCCTCATAGGCACGTTCCAGAAAATACAGGGCGCAACTCATGCAGAACAGGAGCACGGCGTACTGCCGCACCTCGGCCGACAGCGCGACCAATGCGGGCGAAAACGCGGCCAGGATCAGGCCGATCATGCCAGCCGTCCTGCCGAAAACGATTCCGATCCATTTGTAGAGGACCCAGCAAAACGCGGTTCCCAGAACCACCCAGGGCAGGCGAAGCATCCATTCGGAGCGGCCCAGGAAGTGCCAGTAGTAGAGGATGATGTACATCAGAGGAGGGTGAGCGTTGGTCAGGCTGGCTTTATAGGCAAGCCACAGGGAGCGCTGGTTGGTCAGTATGTAGTGAAGCGCTTCGTCGGGGTTCAAGTAACTTTGGGTGGCGAGGTAAACACGAAATCCAAACCCGGCTGCCACAATGGCGATGGCAATGGTGTTGATGTGATGGTCGAGCCAGTTTTCACGCAAGCCGTCGCGCCCGGCCGTTCCTTGAGCGGATTCCACGGGCGGATCTGGAATGGGCTCCGCCGCCACGGGTGGATTCACTTGTTTGCGGTCTCCCATTCCGGGGCTTTCTGTTCGGCAGCGGATTCGGAGCGAAAAAGAACGCGCGGCGCCGCGAGAAGCGCGCTGCCGGTGGACGGAAGCGCAATTTGCCCGGGCAGCGGAGTCAGTATCACTGCACTCTCCGATATCGGGCGCGAAAGGATTGAAACTGCCGCAACTCGAGATGGCAGATCCGATCGGTCAGAAAGCGAGCCAACAGGGCCAGAATGCTCAATCCATAGATAACGCTGTCGGTAAAACTCGCGTTCGACGCCTCCGGGAAGTATTTCGTGGGGACGGGAACTTCCTTGATTCTGAATTTCAGATGAGTCGCCTGGACCAGGATTTCCTGGTCAAAGACGAATTTGTCCGAGTTCAATGAAAATGGAATCTCTTCCAGTGCCCGGCGGCTGTAGGCCCGGTAGCCCGTGTGATACTCGGAAAGTTTCAATCCCAGCGTCCAGTTTTCCAGCGCCGTCAGGAATTTATTCCCCAGAAACTTCCACCAGGGCATGCCCTGCTGCATCGTGCTGCCAAACAGGAACCGGGAGCCCAGGACAATGTCAGCTTCACCGGCCCTGATGGGAGCCACGATTTGCGGCACCAGCGTGGGATCATACTGGTAGTCCGGGTGAAGCATGACCACGATATCGGCGCCCTCTTTGAGGGCTTCGGTGTAACACGTCTTCTGATTCGCCCCGTAGCCGAAGTTGCGCGTGTGCACGAAAACGGTAAGGTGGAGGTTGCGCGCGATCTCCAGCGTCTTATCCGTGCTGCCGTCGTCGACGAGGATGACCTGATCGACGGACTGGTGCGGGATGGCATCGTAGGTAATCTTGAGCGTTTTCGCCGCGTTGTAGGCCGGCATCACCACGATTATCTTCGGCTGGCACCCATTTGCTTCGTCAAAGGCCATCGCTTCTCCTCCGGGAATATTTCATTGACCCCGGCAACAAGGGGCGCCGATGGAGATCCTCTACAGCCCCGATTGCCCGGTCATCCAGGCAGGCTCGGTCGTGCGGATCTTCAGCCCGGATCCTCCAGAATCGCCCCCAGAATCGGAGGTACCATTCCCTTTACTCAAGGCAACAAAGGCTTCCCAGGCTCTGGGCCGTTGGGGAGCGCACCCCAATCATGTTGCATTCGCTCCCGGAGCGATAGGGTCCACATGTTGCTGTGTGCTTGGGGTATAAACGTAACGGTCAGGGATGGATTCGCGAGGCATTTGCCAGTGGGCCTGCGCCTGGCCAGCCCGGATAAATTCGGATTTCAGGGTCATTTTCAGAGTCAATCGAAGCGGATTTTCGATGATTGCGGGGGAATAAAACAAGGCGGGCACAGCCGGATTCGCTCAATGTCAAATCGGTGGTTTTGTTCCGCCCCGGTGGTGACCATGCCAGCTGCGGACCGCTTCGGGCTTGCACGAATCTCTCTCCGATGCTATATACTTAATTCCTTTGTCCTTGCATGGAATGGCCTGAAGGGCTGGGTGTGCGCTTCAGGTTCTCCGGAGAAATTTAAAGACGGGCATTGTCGGATGCCCTTCATAATCGGTGGAGATTTTAAACCAACTCGGTGAGTTGTTTCTTGAGGCTGTCCCTACGGTCATCCTCGTTTTCCTTTTCTATTTATTCATGCGCTGGAGTTTTTTCAACCCCATGGACCGGGTGCTTTCCGAGCGCCATAAGCGCGCGGAAGGAGCGCGGCAAGAGGCCGAATCCAGCCGCGCCGCCGTGCAGGAGAAACTTCGCGCATACAACGCGGCCATGAAAAAGGCGCGTGCCGAGCTGTTTGCCGAGCAGGAATCCGCACGCCGCCAAGTTCTGGAGGAGCGCCAGGCTGCGGTTAGCGCAGCGCGAGCCGCCGCCCAGAAATCTCTCCTGGAAGCTAAAAAGGGTGTTGCCGCGGATATCGAGCAGGCGCGGGCGCAACTGGAACAGTCCAGCGCGGGACTGGCGAATGAGATTGCCGAAGCCATCCTTGCGGGGCGCCCGGCCATTCCGGGCGGCTCCCCGAGCGGGGAGCCGCGATGAAATCTTTCCGGCGTTTCCTGGTATCCGCTTCGGGCGTGCTCCTGCTTTTGTCTCTCGCGGCGCTTCCCGTATTTGCGGCCGAAGGCGCGGAGCCGGATCCGGCCGGGTCTGTGATGGGATTGGTTTTTCGCTGGCTCAATTTTTTCCTCGTGTTCGGCGGCATCGCGTATCTGCTCAAGAAACACGGAGGGGCCTTTTTCCGTGACAATGCGAACGCCATCGCGGCGAGCATTCACGAAGCCGCGGCGGTCAAGGCCGAGGCGGATCGCGAACTTCGCGAGGTGGACGCGAAAATGGCGCGACTCGATCAGGACATAGCAGAGTTGCGGGAAGCCGCTCGGCGGGATTCGATCGCCGAAGCGGAACGATTGAAAGCCTCGGGCCAAACGGAAATTGAAAAGATCGGGCAGGCGGCGCGCGCTGAACTGGATGCCACGGCGCGGGCCGCGCAGCAGGAATTGCGTGTCCTGGCTGCTTCGATGGCCGTCGAGCGCGCCGGAGCTCTGGTGAATTCCCGGATGAACAAGCAAGTTCGCGCGAGGATGTTCCACTCGTTTCTGGGGGACCTGGGAAGGAGCGCGAATTGAAGGCGCTGGCGGAGCGATACGCGGGCGCGCTGGTGGACGTCGCGCTTGAGAACAAGCAGGCCGATCAGGTGAAGCGGGAACTCGCTGCGTTTGCCGCGATGGTCCGCGAATCGGCGGAATTACACTCGTTCTTGGCGAACCCTTCCATTGCGCGGAAGAGCAAACACGGCGCGATCGAACAGCTGGTCGCGCAAATGGGCGCGAGCCGCACGCTGCGCAACTATCTTTTTGTGATTGTCGACCAGCGGCGCGCCGGCATGCTGGTTGAAATCGAGCAGGCGTTCAGCGCCATCCTGGATGCGCGCCAGGGAATCACGCAGGCCACGGTTACTTCCGCCGAGGAATTGACGGCCGAAGAGCGCAAGGAACTCGATGCCGTGCTGGCAAAACTCACCGGGCGGACCGTGCAGGCGCGGTTCCAGACCGATGAGGCGTTGATTGGCGGTGCGGTGGTACGAATTGGGTCCACGATTTATGATGGATCGGTGCGCGCGCAACTCGATCGCCTGCGCGCGCGGATGATATCGGAATAGGAGCGGGAATGGCTTCGATCAAAGCGGATGAAATTACAAAGATTCTGAAAGCGCAGATCGCCAATTACGAGCAAGCCATCGCCGTTGAGGAAGTCGGCACGGTGCTCTCGGTGGGCGACGGTATCGCGCGCGTGTATGGCCTGGAAAAAGCCATGTCCGGCGAAATGCTGGCCTTTCCCCACGATGTTTTCGGCATCGCCCTGAACCTCGAAGAGGATCAAGTCGGCGCCGTGCTGCTGGGCGAGTACACGCTGGTTCAGGAAGGCGATACGGTCAAGCGCACGGGCACGATTATGTCGGCGCCGGTCGGGGAAGCCCTGGTCGGCCGCGTCGTCAGCCCGCTGGGACTTCCGCTGGACGGCAAGGGCCCCGTCGCCACCGACCAGCGCATTCCCATTGAGCGCATCGCGCCGGGCGTTGTGGACCGGCAGCCGGTGCGGGAGCCGCTGCAGACCGGCATCAAGTCCATCGACTCGATGATTCCCATCGGCCGGGGCCAGCGCGAACTGATTATCGGGGACCGCCAGACCGGCAAGACCGCCATCATTCTGGACACGATTCTGAACCAGAAAGGCGGCGACATGATTTGTATTTACTGCGCGATCGGGCAAAAACGCTCGACGATCGCGCAGGTGGTGAAGGTGCTGACCGACGCGGGCGCGATGGACTACACCATCGTCGTCGCGGCGTCGGCCACCGAGCCGGCGACGCTGCAATTCATCGCTCCCTACGCCGCTTGCGCCATGGGCGAATTTTTCCGCGATTCCGGCCGCCACGCCGTCTGCTTCTACGACGACCTGTCCAAGCACGCGCAGGCCTACCGCGAAATTTCCTTGTTGCTGCGCCGTCCTCCCGGGCGCGAAGCGTTTCCCGGCGACGTGTTCTATCTGCACTCGCGCCTGCTGGAGCGCGCCGCCAAGCTCAACGACAAGCTGGGAGCGGGTTCCCTCACGGCGTTGCCCGTGATCGAGACTCAGGCGGGCGACGTTTCGGCTTACATTCCGACGAACGTGATTTCGATTACCGACGGGCAGATTTACCTCGAAGCAGACCTGTTCAACAGCGGCGTGCGCCCCGCGATCAACGTGGGCCTCTCGGTCAGCCGCGTTGGCGGCAACGCGCAGATCAAGGCCATGCGGCAGGTGGCCGGCTCGTTGCGATTGGATCTGGCGCAGTATCGTGAACTTGCGGCCTTCGCGCAGTTCGGCTCCGACCAGCTCGATAAGGCGACCCAGGCGCAGTTGGCGCGCGGGCAACGCCTCGTGGAAGTTCTGAAGCAGGGGCAATTCTCGCCGCTTGCGGTGGAAGAGCAGGTGCTTGTGATCTTCGCCGGCACCAGCGGCCTGATTGACGATGTGGCGGTTGCCGACGTGCAGCGCTTCCAGAAGGACCTGGTGGAATTCGTGCACACGCGCTACGGCAATCTGCTCACCCAGATCGCGCAGAAAAAACAGATTACCGACGAGATACGCGCGGAACTCAAGCGCGCCATCGGTGAATTCAAGGAGCAATTCCAGGCCGGCGCGGCCGCGGCGCGCGCGTAACCCGGCGCGCGAAGACTTCCGATGCCCACACTTCTCGATTTCCGGCGGCGTATTCGTTCGGTGAAGAATACGCAGCAGATTACGCGGGCGATGAAATTCATCGCGGCGGCGCGGCTGCGGCGCGCGCAGGAAACCGCCGTGTCTCTGCGGCCCTACGCCGGTGGAATTCGCGAAGTGCTGCGCTCGGCAATGTCGCGTATCGAGAATCCCGAGCAGTTTCCGTTGCTGGCCGAGCGCCCCGAGGAACGCATCCTGGTCCTGGTTACTTCCGGTGAGCGCGGTTTGTGCGGCGCATTCAACGCGAACGTGCTGCGGCAGGCATTTGAGTTTTTGGCCGAGAAAAAAGGCAAATCCATTGAAGTGATCCCCATTGCCAAGAAGAGCCGCGACGTCTTCCGCAAGCGTTCCTGGAAAATTGCCGCGGAATACGTGGATGTCACCACGCGCGCCGATCTGGGAAAAGCCAGGGAAATGGCCGCCGAAGTCATGAAGATTTACCAGGCTAATCAGGCGGATTCGGTCTATCTGATCTACAACGAATTTAAGAACGTGATGGCGCAAACCCTGAAAGTGGAAAAGCTGCTGCCGCTGGAACGGGAAGTCCTTGCCGTGGCAGGCAAAAGCGCCCCCCCGGCATCCTCCGCGGACTCGGTGGACTATATCTACGAGCAGCCCGCGGCGGAAATTTTTAACAAGCTGGTGCCGCGTTACGTCGAGATGCAGATTTACCGCATGCTTGCGGAAACCTCCGCGGCCGAGCATGCCGCCCGCATGACGGCCATGGATTCGGCCACCAGGAACGCTTCCGACGTGATCGATGCCCTGACGCTGCACATGAACAAGGTCCGCCAGGCCGCGATTACGCGTGAAATCATCGAAGTCGTGAGCGGCGCGGCGTCGGCGGGCTAGGGAATACTGCAGCAGACGAATCTCGAATCGCGGGAACAAGGAGCCTCAGATGGCGCAACACGAAACAGGAAATGTCGGGCACGTCGTCCAGGTTATCGGGCCGGTAATTGACGTGCAATTTCCGGAGCATCATTTGCCGGAAATTCACAACGCGGTGAATATCACCAGCGAAGGCTTTGAGGGGCCCGAGCCCATCAATATCGTCGCCGAAGTCGCGCAGCACTTGGGCGAAGGCCGCGTGCGCACCGTGGCCATGACCGCCACCGAAGGCGTTGTGCGCGGCATGAAGGCGGTTGATCTGGGCGGACCGATTGCCGTGCCCGTGGGCCGCGCGACGCTTGGGCGCGTGATGAACGTGCTGGGAGAGCCGGTGGATGGCCTTGGCCCGGTTCAAACCGACAAGCGCTACCCGATCCATCGGCCGGCGCCGTCGCTGGAAGAGCAGTCCACGGAATTGGAAATGTTCGAAACCGGCATCAAGGTCGTCGACCTGTTCGAACCGTACCTGAAAGGCGGCAAGATCGGCCTGTTCGGCGGCGCGGGCGTGGGCAAGACGGTTTTAATTCAAGAGCTGATTCATAACGTCGCGATGAAGCACGGCGGCGTGTCGGTCTTCGCCGGCGTGGGCGAGCGGACGCGCGAAGGCAACGACCTGTGGCTGGAAATGCAGGAATCGGGCGTTGTGGTGCCCGGCAACTCGGAGAAATCGCGCGCCGCCCTCATCTACGGGCAAATGACCGAACCCCCCGGCGCGCGCCTGCGCGTTGGCTTGACCGGCTTGACCGTCGCGGAATATTTCCGCGATGAAGAAGGGCTGGACGTGCTGCTGTTCATCGACAACATTTTCCGGTTCGTACAGGCCGGCTCGGAAGTATCCGCGCTGCTCGGCCGCATGCCTTCCGCAGTGGGATACCAGCCGAACCTGAATACGGAAATCGGCGAGCTGCAGGAACGCATCACGTCCACCAAGCGCGGATCGATCACTTCGGTGCAGGCGATTTACGTGCCCGCGGACGATTACACCGACCCGGCGCCGGCCGCGACGTTCTCGCACCTGGACGCCACGACGAACCTCAGCCGGCAGATCGTCGAACGCGGTATCTATCCCGCGGTCGATCCGTTGGCCAGTTACTCCCGCATTCTCGATCCGCGCATCGTCGGCGAAGAGCACTACAACACGGCCCGCGCCGTGAAGGGCGTTCTGCAGCGCTACAAGGACCTGCAGGACATCATCGCGATTCTGGGCATCGAAGAACTTTCCGACGAAGACAAGCAGGCCGTGGCGCGCGCTCGAAAAATCGAGAAATTCCTGTCGCAGCCGATGTTCGTCGCGCAGCAGTTCACGGGCCTGGAAGGCAAGTACGTGAAGGTTGCCGACACCGTCCGCGGCTTCAAGGAAATCGTCGAAGGCAAGCACGATGACCTGCCCGAGCAGGCGTTCTACATGGTCGGCACGATCGAAGAAGCCCGCGAAAAGGCGGAAAAGATGGCGGCGACGGCATGAGGCCGTGAATCGCGGCTCGTGAATTGTAATTCGTGAAAACCGATTTGCCGATCCGGCGTGGTTTTGAATCACGAATCGCGATTCACGATTCACCCGTCACAATACACCATGGCTGACACATTCACGCTCGAAGTGGTGACGCCGACGCGGCAAGTGGTGCGCGAAACGGTGAGCCATGCGCAGATTCCGGTGCGCGGCGGATACATTGGCGTGTTGCCCGGGCACACGCCGCTGCTCGCCGAGATGGGCACCGGCGAATTGAGCTATCACGCCGGCAACCGCGTGCATACGTGTACGGCCATCGGCGGGTTCGTGGAAGTGCTGGCCGACCGCGTAATCGTGCTGGCAGACGCCGCGGAGCGCGCCGAGGAAATTGACCAGGCCCGCGCGCAGACGGCTCGCGACCGCGCGCAGAAGCGCCTGGTGAATCCGAACGATCCGAACGTGGATTGGAAACGCGCGCAGGCGTCGCTGGAACGCGCGCAAGTCCGGCTCCAGGTGGCCGCAAAGGCTGGTGCGTCATCTGTTGTGGTGGAATCCAAGTAGGCGCGCAACCCTGTTGCCGCTTCCGGTCATCCGTGATTTCGAGTTCCTCCTTGAATCAACCTTGCTGGGGTAACATCTAACTGTCATGGAAAGCATCACGATGTATTGCACAAACTGGTGCGTGGATTGCCGCCGGGCCAAGCAGTTTCTGAATGAACGCGGCGTTGACTTTGCGGAAGTGAATATCGACGAGGAGCCCGACGCCGAGGATCTCGTCATGACCGTGAACGGGGGCCTCAGAAAAGTGCCGACCATCAAGGTTGGTGAACGCTATTTCGCCTGCAGCCCGTTTGATCCCTACCTGCTTTCCTCGGAACTGCACATTCCTTTGAATAAATAGGGCCTCTAAATAAACAGGGCTTTTGCATCGATCGGGCCCGCGAGTGTGGTTTTCTCCGCGTCCTCGGCGCTCTCTGTGTTCCAAGTTTCTCGTGATTCGGGCAAGGTTCTCAACGCAGAGGACACAGAGGAGCAGATGGGGCAGCGCGACGCCGGTGAGGTCTACGCTAGGCCCGCGCCGCGCGTCATCACTCCGGAAATTTCCAGTTTGTCGTCGAGAAAGACCAGGTCGGCGTCCGCGCCTGCGGTGAGCACCCCTTTGCGCGAGCCGAGACCTATTTGCCGCGCGGGGTTCGCCGTCAGCATGCGTACGGCGGAAGCCAGCGGAACGCCCAGCGCCACGATATTTCGAAGCGCGCGGTCCAGCGTCAGCGTGCTTCCGGCAAGCTTGCCCTCCGCATTGCGGCAGACTCCTTCCGAGACCTTTACCACAAATTTTCCAAGCTGATATTTCCCGTCGGGCATTCCCGTGGCGGACGTGCCATCGCTTACCAGGATCACGCGCTCCGGCGTCTTGAGGTCCACCAGCATCCGCATGGCCGCGTTGTCCACATGAATTCCGTCGGCGATGAGTTCCGCGCTTACCTTGGAGGAAGTCATTACCGCCCCGATCACCCCGGTGTCGCGATGAGAAAAGGGGCGCATGGCGTTAAACACGTGTGCGGCATGGCTCGCCCCGGCGTCGATGGCGGCTTGCGCTTGTTCGTAACTCGCGTCCGTGTGGCCGAGCGAAACCACCAGGCCCGCCCGGCGGGCCGCCGCGATCAGCTCCAGCGCTCCGGGCAGCTCCGGCGCGAGCGTCAGGATCTGCGCGGTGCCGCGCGCTTGCTTGAGATATCCCGCCAGCAGCGCGGTGGAAGGCGGAACGATCCATTCGGCCGGATGCACGCCTCGCCGGGCCGGGCTGATGAACGGCCCCTCGAAGTGGATGCCGAGAATTTCGGCGCTCAGTTCGCGCGCCGCATACTGGCTGGAATTGAGAATGAAGCGGGCAATTCCGGCCACACTTTCGCTCGTTTCAATTTCGCTGGCCGTCACCGTGGTGGCTACGAACGAAGTTGTGCCGTGTCGCGCGACGGTTGCGGCGATCATCTCCAGCGCCTCGGCCGTGCCTTCCATCACGTCGTGCCCTCCGGCGCCGTGAATGTGGAGATCCACAAATCCCGGAACGATGGTGGATCCCTTCATTGTGATTTCGCGCACGCCGCGCGGCAGCATGATTTGGCCGCGCGATCCTACCGCGGAAATCCTGCTTCCCTGGAGAACGACGACGGCATCAAAAATTTCTTCGAATGGGGTCAGGGCGCGGGCTGCGTGGATGGCGATCGGCTGCATGGGGATCGAATTATCCTATCTTGAAACGCAAAAGAATTGGGAATTAGTCTAAACCCCGGGCCGTGCCCGGCCGGAAAGTTTGCGCAAACATCGGAAAGTTTGCCCAAACACGCAAACAAAAGTTCAGCGGTGAGCAACCTTTATCGCACTAATGTGTTCTTGTTCAGGATGGGCTGGGGTGCTACACTCCATAGTTGTTCCCCCCGCCCGCGAGGTGAATTTCGATTGAGCTTCCCATGGTACGGCCATCTCCAAAGCGCTCAGTCGTTTCTTTTTGGACCATCCTCTTTGCTGGCCATTCGTTCAGGTGGCGGTTAAGAAACAGTAGTACAAAAGTCCTATTCGGACCCCCAAACCGGCCCAGTACATTTGTACCGGACGCGGCAGCGCCAGCCACAATCCTGTTAACCGCAGGGAATCAGCTGTCTCTACGCGCACGGAATCCAGTGATAGGCGAAGTGATGATATGAATACGACGGAAAAGCAATTTTCGCAGGTGAGTTTACAACTCAGATCTGCGGACCCATCGTCCAGCGCACACCCTGAAGCCTGGAAAGCGCTGGTGGGGAACAAGCCTGTCAGTGCGCGGTTTTCCCTTTTGCCCAACACCAAACCCCGCATGGGAGCCTTAGGGGCCAGCTTGATCTTTCAAATCTGCCTGGCCGCTTTCCTGGTGGCAATTCCGCTGTTGTTCCCTCAACACTTGGTACCGCAGGCGGTTTACATGATGACGATGATTGAGGGTCCGCCGCTGAATATTCCCGAGCCGCCGAAACCCAAGCCCCCGGCTCCTCCGAAAGTCAAGGCGACGCCTCCTCCGGTCGAGCAGCCGGCGCCCAAGCCGAACATGGCCAGGCTCTTTGCGCCTCGGATCGCGGCGCCGAAGCCTAAGGTCCGCCAGGTGAAAACCGAACTTCCGAAGGTGAATGATAATTTTCAGCCCCTGAAACTCGAAGTGGCTAACAATCAACCCGCGCGTCCCCGTGAGCCCGTAAAGACGGGACTGCTCAGCAGCGGCAGTTCGGCGGTGCCCACCATTGAAAAGGCGGTTGAGAAGGTGCAAACCGGAGGTTTCGGCGATCCGGACGGGATAGCCGGGCCGAGCAATCCGAACAAACGAGCCAATATCGGTCAATTTGGCAATCCCGCGTTGCCCGGTGGTCCCGGTTATGGAAATGGTACGGGCGGCGCGAAGGGAGCAAGAGGAATCGTTGCCAGCACGGGCTTTGGCAACGGTGTGGCCATTCCACCTTCCGGCGGCCACCGCGTTGGAACCGTGAAGGCCGGCGGCTTCACCAACGAGAACGATCGAGTTGTGGAAGCGCCGAGGAAAAAGGTGGAGGCCGCTCCGGCAGTTGAACCGGTTGTGATTATCTCCAAACCGAAACCGGCTTATTCGGCCGAAGCACTCAAGATGAACCTGGAAGGCGAGGTTCTGCTGGACGTGATTTTCCCGGCATCCGGCGGAGAAGTTCATGTCAATCGTGTCGTCAAGGGTCTGGGCCACGGACTGGATGAATCGGCGATACGGGCAGCGCAGCAGATCAAGTTCAAGCCCGCGATTTCAAACGGCCACGCGGTGGATTTTCCAGCAGTGATTCACATTGTGTTTCAAATGGCGTACTAACGTTTAACCGAGGTTCGGAGGGGATATGCGCATTCTGAAGACGGTATTGGTGGTTCTGGCGCTGGGGGTTCTGCCGCTACGTGCGGCCGAAAGTCAAAAACCGGAAAGCGCTTTGGACCAGGTGGTGGACCGCATCATCAGCCAGGAACAGGCCGAGATGAACTCTCTCAAGCCTTATACCCCGCTTGTGGAAACCTATATTCAAAACCTGCGGGGGGACAAGGAATTGGGAACCGTCCCGGCAGGGGATAAGTATTTCATGGGCCGCGCAATTCTTGCAAAGGGCATCGATCTGGAACCCCTGACCGACAGCGAGGAAAGCGGGGGCATCAAGAAGAAGCTGTTTGGCGGCCTTGGCAGCATGTTCTCCCTCTCGATGGAGTTCCTGCCGCGTGGTTTCCTGCAGATGATCTACGTGGACACGAACGGCTTCGACAGGAAGCACTACAAGTTTGATTACGTTCGCCGTGAATTTCTTGGCGAGGTGCGCACGCTCGTATTCGACGTGACCCCGCTGCCCAAGTCCGGCAAAGGCCGATTTGTCGGCCGGATCTGGGTGGAGGACCAGGATTTCCATATCGTCCGGTTCAACGGCGCTTACGACGGCGGCTCGCGCACCAATTACTATTTCCATTTCGACAGCTGGCGCGTGAATGCCGGCCCGAACCTCTGGTTGCCGGCGTTCATCTACAGCGAAGAGTCGGACCTGAACTACGCACTGGCCAAGCGGCTCTCTTTTAAGGCGCAGACGCGCCTGTGGGGATATAACCTGGGCCACGCCAAGCAGGAGCAGGAACTCAGCAAGATCCTGATCGAGTCGCAGACGCCGGTAAAAGACCAATCCACCACGTCCAACGACTACAGCCCGGTGATGGCGCAACGCAGCTGGGACCGCCAGGCCGAGGATAACGTCGTGGACCGCCTGCAACGTCTGGGCTTGCTCGCGCCGGTCGGCGACGTGGACAAAGTTCTGGAAACGGTCGTGAACAACCTGGAGGTGACCAACAACCTCGACATTCAGCCGGAAATCCGCTGCCGCGTGCTGCTGACTTCGACGCTGGAATCCTTTACCATCGGCCACACCATCGTGTTCAGCCGTGGATTGATCGATGTTCTGCCGGATGAAGCCAGCCTGGCGACCATGGTGGCGCACGAATTGGCTCACGTTGTACTCGGCCACCGGATTGACAGCCAGTACGCCTTCTTCGACAGCCTGTTGTTCAACGAGAAGGAGACCTTCCGCCACTTCGGCTTTGCACGCACGCCGGAGGAAAATGCAGCGGCCGACGTCAAGGCCGACGAACTGCTGAAGAATTCGCCGTACAAGGATCAGCTCCAGACGGCGAAACTCTTCATGCAAGCGCTCGAAGCCCGTGCCAAGGACATACCGAACCTGATCAGCCCGAATCTGGGCGACCGCGTTCCCGACAGCATGACCATACCGGCTTCCGCGACCCCAACCTCGCAACCTGCGTCCGCTGATAAGACGGAGTCCGCGGATGCCCGGATCGTCGCCTTGCCGCTCGGCGGGCGTATCAAGATGGACCCGTGGAGCGACAAGCTGGAAATGATGAAGTCCAAACCCGTGGGCACGGTGGCGGAACGCGAGAAGATGCCGTTTGAGGTCACTCCGTTCATGCTCTACTTGACTCGCGAAAACAACACCAACAGCGCGGTGGTTCCCGGCGCGGTATCGGCGAATACCAAAGCCGTAACGGCCGATAAGACGCCACAGCAGTAAGACACACCTCCTCCGAAGCCGAAGCGGCCGATCCGTTTTTTGCGGATCGGCCGCTTTTGTTTTTGAAAAGTGCTCCCATCACACGCTAACGGCACAAATGACGATGTGGAAGCCGCACTGTCCTCGTCGTTCACGGCGAAGACTCTCGGTGAACTGCGGCGGGCGCGCGACACCCGCTAGTCCGGCAACGCCATTCGGCGCAGGCTTACGCGAGTGGTATTATGCCGGTATGTTCGGGCGACCCAGGGCAAATCAAAATGTCTAAACTGATGTCCAAACGATTGTCTAAAATTTGGCGAAATACACTGTGTTTATCATGGTGTTTTTCGGGCATGGCCGTTTTCGTTGCGTTTGTCTATCAATCCCCTGTTCAGGCGCAGAGCCAGACCCAGACCCAGGGCCAGGGTGCCATTCGCGTGAACGTGAACCTGGTCATGGTTGACGCGACGGTGAAGACAAAGGCGGGTCAGATCATGACCGGCCTTAAAAAAGACGACTTCGAGGTTCGCGACAATGGCGCGGTCCAGAAACTCGAGGTTTTCAATCGTGACGCCATGCCTCTCTATGTGGCGCTCGTTCTGGACCTGAGTGATTCGATTGGTCCATTTTTGGGCCCGCTGCGTGATGCCGCGACCACCGCCCTTACAGCCCTCAAGCCCGAGGATGAAGTAGCCCTGTTCACCTTTTCCACCGAAGCCGAATTGCGCATGCCGTTCACGAAAGACAAAATCAAGGTGGCCGACCAGATCAATACGTTTCACGCCGGCGGCGCCACGAACATTAACGACGGTATTTTTGTTCCGGACGAGTATTTCGTCAGCGCGCGCCCCAAGGGCCGCCGTGTGATTATCCTGATCAGCGATGATGTGGGCACCGATGCCGGCGGACAGGGCACGCGCGATATCGTTACCGAAGCGATTGCCGCGGATGCCGTTCTATATAACTTGAAGATTCCCGGATACAACCCTCCGTCAACCCGCTTTGCAGCCAGCATGATTCCGGGGTTGGTGAACATTCGCAAAGTGATGAACGCGACGGGCGGGGAAATTTTCGATGTTCAGGACGTGGCGCACCTGGACGCTGTGTTCCGCGCCCTGATTGCGCGGATCAAGACGCGCTATACGCTGGGCTATTACACGTCGGCCAGTGGCGCGCAGGGCAAACCACACAAGTTGGATGTTCGCCTGAAGCCGTCGTTTGGAAAGCAGGGGCGCGACTACGTCATCCTGGCCAAAAACGCCTATTACATTCCATAAAAATGCAGGCTATAAGGAAAGCGGGCCATAAGAAATGCAGGGCTCGCTGCAGATGTAATTCGCGGGGCGGGTAGCCCCCCGCATGCGACGATTGGAGCGAAGATTGGCGCGCGCAGGCGGTTTTTTTTTAGGGGGCACATCAGCATCCCCGAATGCGGTATAATTCAAGGTATGAAACTTCACAACGTTCTCGCAGTGGCAGGATCGCTGGCAATTTCATTTGCCGTTTCCGCGGCCGCGCAGCAGGCTCCGGTCAAGGTGGAGATGCACAATGCGCAGGGCGAAAGCGTCGGGATGGCCGAGCTTGCTCCGGCATCGCAAGGCGTGAACATCCAGCTCAACTTGCGGAATCTTCCGCCAGGCGAGCACGCGCTGCATGTGCACTCGGTGGCGAAGTGCGAAGGGCCGGCGTTCACCTCGGCTGGCGGGCACTTTAATCCGGACAGCAAGCATCATGGTTTGGAAAATCCGGAGGGTCCGCACGCCGGCGATATGCCGAATTTCACGGTGGACGCGCAAGGGGAAGCGAAGGGAACGATTGTCGCGCCCGGAGTGACTATGGGCGACGACAATCACTCGATCTACAGCAATGGCGGAACGGCGCTGGTGATCCACGCGACGGCAGATGACATGAAAAGCGACCCCGCGGGCAATGCCGGCAGTCGTATCGCGTGCGGCGTGATCGCCAAACTTTAGCGATTTGGCCTTCTTTGTGGGGTTTTCGCCTGTATCTCCCTGAAACCCCCTGTAAATTTCGATGCGGTGTTTGACGCGCGGGCGAAATTCACAGGATTCTCACACGGGCGAAAAGCACCTCTTGACGTATCGAAGGGTTCTGCTATACTCTCGATTCGTCTGACAAATGCTGTGCGTGTCAGCTGTGCGTATCAGGGGCGTATTAGGTTTAGTATTCAGAGTTTCGAAAGACCTATCAAAGCGAGGTCAATTACGAACTCAGGATAGCAAATTAGTCGAGCATCGCGCGAACCCGTCCGGGTATGTTCGGACGGCTTGGCCCGGCGCTCGACGCCGGGTTTTTTATTGTTTCGCGACCTTTTGAAGAAAAAGGCGAGCGAACGTTCCGCCGGGAGCGGAGCGGTCTGGACGATCCCGACACAAAGATCTTTGACAACTGAATAGGCTGGCATTTTGTGTTGCGTTTGGGGTTCGCACGAATCCTGGACGTGATACGAAATCTGCAAATTCTGCTCGAGCAGAGCAAATTGTGGAAAGGCGAGCTTGCTCGACATCTGATCTTTTCGTTCTGCAAGAAACGGAAAGATCCTTCGCCCCGCTTCTGCGGGGCTCTGGATGTCCATCCGGGGGGAGACTCAAGGGTGGTCACGTGTTGGGTGAGTTTTATGGTTAAGCTACTAAGGGCGTACGGTGGATGCCTTGGCGCCAGAAGACGACGAAGGACGTGGCAAGCTGCGAAAAGCCTCGGGGAGCCGCAAGCAGGCTTTGATCCGGGGATGTCCGAATGGGGAAACCCAACGTGATGAACTCACGTTACGGCCGGCTGAATACATAGGCTGGTACGAGTCAACCCAGGGAAGTGAACCATCTCAGTACCTGGTGGAAAATAAATCAAACAGAGATTCCGAAAGTAGCGGCGAGCGAAATCGGAACAGCCCAAACCGTCGTGCATGCACGGCGGGGTTGTAGGATCGCATAAGTAGAGTTACCAATCCGGAGGTTAGGTGAACCCGCTGGAAAGCGGGGCCATAGCGTGTGATAGCCACGTAACCGAAAACCTGCCGGACTCGAAGCGATATCCTGAGTACCACGGGACACGCGAAATCCCGTGGGAAACTGGGGAGACCACTCTCCAAGGCTAAATACTCTCTGGCGACCGATAGTGAACTAGTACCGTGAGGGAAAGGTGAAAAGCACCCCTGCGAGGGGAGTGAAATAGAACCTGAAACCGTATGCTTACAAGCAGTCAAAGGGCTATCTCCGGGCTTCGGTCCGGCTGAATGCCTGATGGCGTGCCTCTTGCTTAATGAGCCGGCTAGTTATTCTCACATGCGAGGTTAAGCGCAAGCGAGCCGTAGCGAAAGCGAGTCCGAATAGGGCGAATAGTATGTGGGAATAGACGCGAAGCGGGATGATCTACCCTTGGTCAGGCTGAAGGTGGCTTAAACGCCACTGGAGGGCCGAACGGTTGTGAGTTGAAAATCGCTCCGATGAACTGAGGGTAGGGGTGAAAGGCTAATCAAATTCCGTGATAGCTCGTTCTCCCCGAAATGCCTTTAGGGGCAGCCTCGTATGATTTGCCGCGGTGGTAGAGCTCTGAATGGACTAGGGACCAACCAAGGTTACCGAATCCAATCAAACTGCGAATGCCGCGGACAACAGTACGGGAGTGAGACTACGAGGGATAAGCTTCGTGGTCGAGAGGGAAAGAACCCAGATCGACAGCTAAGGTCCCTAACTACAGACTAAGTGGGAAAGGAAGTGTGATCGCTCGGACAGCCAGGAGGTTGGCTTAGAAGCAGCCATCCTTTAAAGAAAGCGTAATAGCTCACTGGTCAAGCGATCATGCACCGACAATCCAACGGGGCTCAAGTCTGTGACCGAAGCTTCGAAATGTAACAGGACTCCGGTCCTGTTGTTTTGGTAGGGGAGCATTCTGTAGAGTCTGAAGGTAGACCGAGAGGACTACTCAACGCTACGGAAGAGACCCTGCCGGCATAAGTAGCGATAAACACGATGAGAACTCGTGTCGCCGAAAGTCTACGGTTTCCTGAGGAAGGTTAATCCGCTCAGGGTTAGGCGGGTCCTAAGGTGAGGCCGAGAGGCGTAGCTGATGGACAACAGGTCAACATTCCTGTCCCACCTAGCGAACGTTATCACGATGGGGTGACGCAGAAGGATACAGGAGTCGGGTGATGGACGTCCCGATTGGTATGTGTAAGCCGGATCCCGCAGGAAAATCCACGGGGTCATTCAACGGTGAGACATGCGACGAGACCACACGGTCGTAAAGTCCTGGATTTCACGCTGCCTGGAAAAACCTCTAAGGAGTACGCTAGGTGCCCGTACCACAAACCGACACAGGTAGACAAGGACAATATCCACAGGCGCTCGAGAGAACACTCGCTCAGGAACTAGGCACATTAACCCCGTAACTTCGGGAGAAGGGGTGCCGCACTAGGGTTTATAGCCCGAAGCGGCCGCAGCGAAACGCGCTCTGCGACTGTTTAACAAAAACACAGCTCTCTGCTAAGTCGAATACGACGTATAGGGGGTGACACCTGCCCGGTGCCGGAAGGTTAAAGCAAGGGCTCAGCTCCCGCAAGGGAACGAAGGCCTGAACTGAAGCCCCGGTGAACGGCGGCCGTAACTATAACGGTCCTAAGGTAGCGAAATTCCTTGTCGGGTAAGTTCCGACCTGCACGAATGGTGTAACGATAGAGCGACTGTCTTGGCGAGTGACTCGGCGAATTTGTGGTTCCGGTGAAGACGCCGGATGCCCGCACCTAGACGGAAAGACCCCGTGCACCTTTACTGCACTCTGGCTGTGAGTAACGGGATGATCTGCGTAGCATAGGTGGGAGCCTTTGATCCTCTGGTTTCGGCTGGAGGGGAGGCAACAGTGAAATACCACCCTGATTGTTCTGTCGCTCTAACCTACGACCCTAGACGGGTCGGGAGACATAGCCAGACGGGTAGTTTGACTGGGGCGGTCGCCTCCCAAAATGTAACGGAGGCGCCCAAAGTTCGGCTCAAGCGGATTGGAAACCCGCTGTGGAGTGCAAGAGCATAAGCCGGATTAACTGCGAGACACACAGGTCAAGCAGAAGCGAAAGCTGGGTCTAGTGATCCGGTGATCCCGCGTGGAAGGGTCATCGCTCAACGGATAAAAGGTACGCCGGGGATAACAGGCTGATCTAAGCCAAGAGTTCACATCGACGCTTAGGTTTGGCACCTCGATGTCGGCTCATCGCATCCTGGGGCTGTAGAAGGTCCCAAGGGTTAGGCTGTTCGCCTATTAAAGCGGTACGTGAGCTGGGTTCAGAACGTCGCGAGACAGTTCGGTCCCTATCTGGTGTGGGCGCAGGAGACTTGAGAGGAGCTGTCCCTAGTACGAGAGGACCGGGATGGACGGACCCCTTGTGAACGAGTTGTCACGCCAGTGGCATAGCTCGGTAGCGAAGTCCGGAAAAGATAAATGCTGAATGCATCTAAGCATGAAGCTTGCCTCGAGATAAGGTCTCCCAAGATGGCTGCGGCCATCTAAGAAGAGCGGTCGAAGACTACGACCTTGATAGGCGGGAGGTGGAAGTGCAGCAATGCACGTAGCTGACCCGTACTAATCGCTCGTTCGGCTTGACCATAAAACTTTCCCAAACCGTCACCATCCGATGTTGTTTTCGGAAAATGCGGTCGCAAGATAAGCTCATGGTCGAGCGGAATTTGCAGAAAACCCAATACAAAAAGCCTATTCAGTTGCAAAGTTTGAAAGCACGGGAGTTGAAAATTCCTTCAGGAATTTTCAACTCCCCCTTTCAACACAATTTTCTATTGAAATTGAGTTTCCTGGTGGTCATACCGCGGAGGTCACACCCGTTCCCATCCCGAACACGGAAGTTAAGCTCCGCAGGGCCGATGATACTGCACGGGTAACTGTGTGGGAACGTAGGTCACTGCCAGGATTTTTTCCTTGGCCTCGGTGAGAGGCCAGATAAGGCCTTGGCAAGAGGCCATCAAAACGACCGGCCCGCTGCGATCAATTCGCGGCGGGCCGTTTTTGTTTCAAGATTCATGATCCGAAGTGCTAGGATATTTTCCGGCTTTTCGATCCGCACACTCCAGCAGGAGTCATGACATGAAATTCACATGCAGTCTGGTGATTGCCATTTTGATTGGCGCCGCGGTGCCCGCGGGCGCGCAGACGGCCCGTCCGCAGATGCAGACATTTGATAGCTCTGCCGGCCCGATACACATCACGCCCATCGAGCACGCCAGCACGTTGATCGAGGCTGGCGGCAAGGTGATCTACGTGGACCCGGCCAAGTCGCCGAATTTTCCGGGGGATTTTACCGGCCTGCCGCCCGCCGACCTGATTCTGATCAGCGATATCCATTCCGACCATATGGATCCGGCCATCATCGCGACTCTCAGCAAAGCGGGTACTGTGATCATTGCGCCCCCGGCCGTCGTGAAAACGGTCACCACCGCAAAGCCGCTTTCCAATGGAGAGACCACCCAATGGGAAAACTGGACCATCCATGCGATCCCCATGTACAACATGGTGCGGGGTCCCGCGCCGGGACAATTTTTCCATCCGAAAGGGCGCGGCAACGGCTACGTGCTCACCTATGGCGGCAAGCGCATTTATTTCTCCGGCGACACCGAAGGCATTCCGGAAATGCGTGCGTTGAAGAATATTGACGTCGCTTTTGTCTGCATGTACGACCGTCCCACCATGTCCCCGGAAGAAGCCGCCGATGCCGTCCTGGCTTTTCATCCGAAGGTCGTGATCCCATACCATTACGGCACCTCCGACCCCCAAATTTTTAAAAAGAAGCTGGAAGGCAGCGGGATAGACGTCCGCCTTCTCAATTGGTATCCCCACAAAAAACAGTAATGCTGTCTGCGGGAAGTTTCGAAACGCCCCGAGAGGCTTCGGGCGCAGGAAAACAGGACACGCGGCCCGCTTCGCAGGAATGGAAGCGGGCCGTACTGGTTCGCGCGGGCTTCTTCCCCTTATAGATCCGTGGTCGTGGACTTCCAGCGGCCCGGCAATCGGTTTGCTGGCTGCGTTTGTGTGTTTCCATCATTGGGAAGGCGCTATAATTAGCAAAGACTCCGAAAAGGCTTTATCGTTCGAGGAGAAACTTCCATGATTTCGCCAACCATCAGAAATTTCATGAGGCAGCAGGGATTTACTGAAGAAGCGGATTCGGCCTGCGACATGCACTTCTCGGGGCTGTATTTTCAGCCGAGGATTGTGGGGCTGTTCGTCCTGATAGCGATTCTTCTGCAATCGCCAGGCTTCTTTTTTGTGCTTTCCGCGGTGCTCTGGTGGAACGTGATTTTCAGGAAATGGAATCCATTTGAAATGTTCTATAACGCCGTGTTTGCAGTGCCGCGTGGAAAACCGCCTCTGGTTCCCGCTCCGCCGGCGCGCGCCTTCGCTCAAGGGATGGCGGCGGCTTTCATGCTGGTGATAGGGCTGGCGCTGACCACGGGGTGGATCGTCACGGCCTGGGTCTTCGAGGGATTACTGGTGGCCGCGTTCACGGCGCTGCTGTTCGGGAAATTCTGTCTCGGCGCGTATGTGTATCACGTGTTGCGCGGCCGGGTTGCCTTTGCCAATTCCACTTTGCCGTGGGCGCGCCCGCGCACGTAAATTCCCGTTTGTTCCACGTAAAATCCGATGGCAGCGCGCGGAGCAACTCCGCGAGGATTTGCCGTGCTCGGATCCTGCACGGCATTCCACAGGAACAATCAGGCTAGTTTGGCGGACGTTGCTGGAAGGGGCCGCCGGGAAACCGCCCGGGCGGCGCTCCCGGACGCTGACCCGGTTGTGCGCCCAGTGGAGGCTGCGGAGACTGTGTAGGCGCGGGTGGCGCTCCCGGGCGCTGACCTGGTTGTGCACCTTCCGGTGGTTGCGCAGTTCCGGGCGGCGCAGCCGGGGGAGGCTGTGGCGGCGCCGGCGGCGTGGAAGGCTCTCCGCGACCCGCATAAATTGCCGGAACCTGATGTGGCGGCAGGCGAAGGGCGCGCGGCGTAATGACGATCAGCATTTCGGTGCGCTGATTGTCGGCCGTGTTTTCGCCGGTCAGAAGGCCGACGCCGGGTGAGGTCGAGGTCCACGGCACGCCGCTGACGCTGCGGGCTTCGTCGGAATGAATAATTCCGGAAAGGACGGAAGTCTCGTTTTCGCGCAGGCGAATCGTTTGCTCGACCGTGCGATTGTTCAGGATCGGGATGCCGTTGACCGATGATCCGGCAAGGCTGCGAATATCGAACTCCAGCTGCAGGGTTACTTCATCATCGCCGTGCATCCGCGGCGTGGCCTTCACTTTCAAACCCAGATCGACGTATTCCGCGGAGGGGTAACCGATCTGGGCGGCGGAAGCCAGCGAAGATTGCAGCGTGTTCAGCGTGACGGTTATGGAATTGGAGGACTGGTTCGCGGTCATGAGGTCCTGCGTGCCGTCACCATTCAGGTCCGCCGAGGCCACCGCGACCGGAGCGTTGCCGGTGGGTATGGGAATCGGTGTGCTGAACGTTCCGTCGCCATTGCCGACCAGAATATCGGCATTGTTATCGGTTCGGTCGGCAACGGCCAGGTCCAGGGGGCCCGCGCCGGTGAAATCCGCGGCCAAAATCCCCGTGGGAGCCGTTCCGGTTGGGAAATCGGTGGACGCGTTGAATGTCCCGTCGCTGTTGCCAAGCAAAATGGAAACCGAATTGTCTGTCTGATTCGTAACGGCAAGGTCGGGACGTCCATCGGCATTCAAATCGGCCACAACGATGCCTGCCGGACCCCCACCCGTGCTGTAGTCGACTTTTGCCGCGAATGTGCCCTGGGTGGCAGCGGTGCCGTCGTTGCTTTGCAGCAAGATGGACACCGTATTGTCCGCAAAGTCGGGCACGGCAAGGTCCGGACGTCCGTCGGCATTGAAGTCGGAGGAAGCAATCGCCGTCGGCAGGGTGCCCACCGGATAATCGGTCATGGGACTGAAGGTTTGATCCCAGGTGCCCGTGATGTCCGCATGGCCGAGCCAGATCGAGACCGTGCCATTGGTCGCTCCGGTTCCCTGATTGACAATGGCGAGGTCCAAAATTCCATCGCCGTTCAGGTCCTTTGCCAGCAGCGCCACGGGATTTTCTCCGGCGGGAAACGTAAGGGGTGCGGCAAACGTGCCATCCCCATTTCCAAGCAGGATGGACACGCTGCTGTTCGCCGAATCCGCCACGGCGATATCTAGGTTGGCGTCGCCATCGAAATCGCCCGTCACGACCGCCGAAGGCGCCGGGGCCGATGTGCCTGCCGGGAGCGTAATGGGTGTCCCGGTTGCGAACGTGCCGTCGCCGGCCCCATTCAAAATCGAAATCGTGCCATCGGATTGATTGGCGACAACCATGTCCTGAAGGCCATCCCCGTTGAAGTCACCCAAGGCTAGCGCGATAGGACTGCTGCCGGTCGCATAATCCTTCCGCGGAAGCGTCAAGCCCGTGAGCAGCCCCGCGGAGAGTGTCGAGGAAGGGGAGTTCACGTTGGACGAGAGCAATGCCAGATCGACCGGATAGCGGTCACCCACGAAAAACGTCGCCGGTTTGCCGTCCTGCGCGCGCAGCAGAATGCGTCGCGCGCTGCGCACCGTGCTGAGCGCCTGGCTAAAATTGGCCGTGGCCCCGGGGACGGTAGCGAGAAAGATGGACTTGCCGCCGCCAAAGGCGATCAGCGGAGGCAGCACCGATCCCAATCCACCCGCCGCTCCCAACGCGCTGCCGCTGCCGAAGATGCTTTGGATCACTTGCAGCAGCGTTCCGTTATTCTGGGCCGCCTGCAGTTGCTGGATTTCGGAACTGCTGAGGGCAAATAAAGTTGACGATGACGGGGGCGTAATTCCCAATCGATGCGCCGCATCGCGATTCAATTCGAGAATCTCAATTTCCAGCATCAATTCGCCGCGCGGCTGTTCGATTTGTTTGAGCAGCGCCTGGGCCAGCTCAACATTTTGTTCCGTGCTGCGCACCGTCAGCGTGTGCGCGGCCGTGTTCAATTGCGTCCGGGAGATCCCGGTGATTTGTCGAATCATCCGCACGGTCTCGTTCATATCGTCGGGGGTGACCGCGTCGGGCAGCGAAAGCGTTTTTTCGATCTCCGGAGCGTATTCCCTCACCTTTTGCGGCGTATCCTCGGTGATAAACAGCGTATGTTCGTCGGCGACGCGTGTGAACGTGTCGGTCTGGCGGGAAAGGATCATCACGGCGGTTTCGAAGTCCATTTTAGGCGCGCGAAAACGCACGGCGCGGTCCGGCAAATCACCGTCAAACACCATGGTCACGCCAAATTGACGGCCGATTTCATCGTAGGCGCCGCGCATGGTGCCGCGATAATCGAAATCGTGCGTTCCCGGCTTGAATTGGAGCTGCGGCAATCCGGCCAGACGAGGTGGTTTGTCCTGCACGGCTGCAGGCGAATCGGAGGTCAATTCCTCCAGGCGCTCGCGCGTTACGGTGTAGTTCGGATCGAGTTTCTGAGCTTCGAGCAGCAGGGCGCGCGCTTTTTCAGTTTCTCCGGCAAGTTCCTGGCGCTCGGCGGCATCCAGCATTTTTTGAATCAATTGAAATTGCGCATGTTCCCGCAGGACGGAATATTCCCGGTTGGCGGGAGCCGAGGCGGAGGCTTTGGTGTAATCGGCGTAGGCCGTTTTCCAATCGCCGGATTGTTCGGCGCGGCGCGCGGACTGAAAAGCATTCTGCGCGCGGTGTTTATCGGGCCGCGAGGCGGTAGGGGCCGCAGGTTTGGACGAAGAAACAGCAGGCCGGGGCGTTTTGGGGTTGCCGGGGGATTGCGGCCAGGCCGACGCCGCCAGGAACAACGCCGCGAGCGCAACAACCGTACATCGTCCAGAAGCGACAGCCAATTCAGCCCCTGAGCCGCGAACCGCGAAATGACGTCGAGCCTTGCGCATGGCCAGAATCATGTAGATGCATATTCTACCGTCAGGGAAGTCGCGGGGGGAGGAATCTTGACGGGATAGGAGATAGCGCGCCCCAAAGTTGCACCCCTGGCCCCGTCCGGAATGTCCGTCACGGTTCAGTGCGCTGTCGTGGATCGTTAGCTAGAGTAGGCAGATTAACCCTCGAAAGTCACATTCCATAAGCCGACTTATCGAGACTTGGCTAGATTGCGGCTGCGGTGGGCCTTAGTTTGGAGTTTTCTGTCGGCCGAGGTGAGTCACGATTTACCGCTCGATCTTAAACCCGATCTTCAGCCTGACCTGGAACTCCTCAACCTTGCCGTCCTTAATCCTGCCTCTCTCTTCCGTGACTTCAAACCACTCCATGTGGCGGATTGTCTTCGCAGCTTCGGCGACAGCGGCCTTTGTCGCTTCAGCAAAGCTTATGGAAGATGTTCCTATCAGCTCGGTCATTTTGTAGGTTCCGGCCATGTCTCAGATTCTCCTCGCGTCAAAAAGTCTAAGGATAGTCTACGCCTAATAGCGTCACTCGCCAATAAATCCAAATTGACCGCCCACTTCGTACTGTCCGAATCTAGTTTGTGCTTAGGCTACCCAAGTTCCGGGATACGCGGTGATCTCAAGGGGTCGACGCAACACTTGGCTCGCAGTCCCTTTTGCTAGAGTTTAAAGGGTCTTATGGTCCTCAAAGCTAATTCAAAGAAAAAGCATCCCTGTTTAGGTCTAATTACGTACAACCCCGAAGGGTCAATTCATTCTGGAAGTATTGTCGGATGAACAGACTAGATGGTGTTGCATCGACCAGTTGAACCGGCAGGGATTATCGTCACGTGACTTTCGAGGGTGAATCTGCCTACCCTAGCTAGCGATCCACGACAGAGCACTGAACCGTGACGGACATTCCGGACGGGGCCAGGGGTGCAACTTTCGCGTGCGCTATCTCCTATCCCGGTAGAATCTTGACCTGGGGGAATGGGACGTGTACACTCGTATCTCTAGTTGCTATTGGGTTGCAACTAGAATGCGCCCCTGCGGGGTCCACAAAGGACTTGCCATTTGCTCTCCTCGTTTCTCATTGCTCTCCGGGAAGGTGTCGAAGCCGCCCTGGTCGTCGGCATTGTTCTGGTCTACCTGAGCCGCACGGGCCACGCCGCCCTGGCCCGCTGGGTGTGGGGCGGGGTTGCCGTGGCGGTCGCCTCCAGCCTGGCCGTGGCCATCGCCCTGGAACGCTGGCAAATCAGCGAAGATGGATTTGAAGGGCTGTTGCTGCTGATCGCGGCCGTATTTGTCGTGACCATGATTGTCTGGATGAATCATGTGGCGCGGCATCTGAAAACGGCGATCGAGCAACGCGTGGAGAACTTTGCGGAGAAAAGCACGTTTTCCGCGGGACTGGGCCTGGCCGCATTCGTCTTCTTCATGGTGGTCCGTGAAGGGGCCGAACTCGCGCTGATTTTGCGCGCCGTGGAACTTTCCAGCCAGGGCCTGGCCGTGTGGATCGGAACGGCCCTGGGGCTATGCGTCGCGATTGCCGTGGGATGGTTCTTTTTCCAGGGCACGCTGAAAATTTCGCTCGGAAGATTCTTCTCGGCGACCAGCACGATTCTAATTATCGTTGCCGTACAGTTGGCCCTCACCGGCCTGCATGAATTGAGCGAGGCCATGTGGCTGCCGTCGAGCCGGATGGAGATGGCCTACATCGGCCCTATCGTCCGCAACGAGGTTTTCTTTTTCACGGTGATCCTGGGCGCCGCGGCATTGCTGGTCCTGCGGGAGTGGATGGCGGCGCGCAAACGGACGATCGAAAACGTTTCCGACGCCGCCGAACGCCGGCGCCTGGAATGGGAACGCCGCAAGCAGCGCCGCTGGGCTTTCGCTTCAACGCTTACGTGCACCGCCGTGATCCTGATTCTGGTGGCGGAATTTGCGTACACGCACGTGGCCGCGAAGACCGAAGTGCACTCGATCCAGGCGGACGGCAACGTGGTCCGCATCCCAATTTCCCAGGTGAGTGACTCGAACCTCCATATTTACAGCGTTGACGCGAACGGCACGAGCCTGCGATTCCTGGTGATCCGCAAACCGAATGGAAGCTGGGGCACGGCGCTGGATGCCTGCCTGATCTGCGGCACGGCCGGCTACCGGCAGGAGGGTTCCAACGTCATCTGCCTCAACTGCGGTTCGGCCATTTACATCCCAACCATTGGGCAGGCAGGGGGATGCAATCCGGTCGGTGTGCCGTCGCATACCGAGAAAGGCTCGATCGTCATTGACGTATCGTCCCTTACCGAGGCGATGAGCCGGGTCCCTCATTAGATTTAGATAAAAGTTTTTTCAAACGCTGTTGAAAACCCGGAGCCGAACCGGAACGCCCGGGCGACAACATTGCAGCAACCCGCCTCTTGGGAGGCGGGGATTTTTAGGCGCAGGGCAACAGGTTTTCACCGGGGACAGTCGACTATGTTTTTTCGAATCGTCAGCGATTCGTTTGCGCGAAAGCCGCGCCGCAAGATTCTAACGGCGGCAGCGCTTGCGCTGGGCATGGCGGTGGCGACCGCCACGCTGGAAGTGGCTTTGGACATTGGCGACCGACTCGCGCAGGAATTCCGCTCCCTCGGCGCCAACCTGCTGGTTACCCCGGCCACGGACACCCTGCCCCTGGAAATCGGCGGCGTCGATTACCGTCCCGTGGATACGGGCGCGTATTTGCCCGAGGGCGATCTCGGCAAATTGAAGACGATTTTTTGGCGCAACAATATCAAGGGATTTGCGCCGTTTCTCGACGTGCCCGTGGAAATCGCATCGGGCGGCGCAAACAAAAAATCGCGCGAGCAATTGATCGGGACCTGGTATCGCCATGCGGTTGCCGTGCCCGACGGCAGCACGTTCGTGACGGGCCTTTCCGCCACCGATCCCTGGTGGCATGTGGATGGCCGGTGGTTTTCTGACAATTCCGGGGAAGCGGTGGCCGGAGCGGGGCTCGCGCAACGCCTGGGACTGCACGTCGGCAGCGCCATCACCCTGGGCTCAGCCGGCCGCACGCAGGCGCTTACGATCACGGGCATTGTTTCGACCGGAGGCCGCGAGGACAACGCGATCCTGGCGCCATTGGAAGTCGCGCAAACCCTCGCAGGACGCCCCGGCCAGTACCGGCGCCTGCTGGTCAGCGCGCTGACCAAACCGGCGGACGCGTTTTCCCAGCGCAATCCCGCCACGATGACCCCCGCCGAATACGACCGCTGGTACTGCAGCCCGTACATTTCCTCGATCTCGCACCAGATGCAGCAGGAATTGCCGGGCGTGGAGGTGCGCGCGATCCGGCAAGTGGCCGAAGGGGAGGGCCGCATTCTCACTCGCGTGAGCGGATTGATGTGGCTGGTAACCTTCGCCGCGCTGTTTGCCGCCGCGCTGGCTGTGGGAGCAACCTCCGCGACCACCGTGCTCGAACGCCGCTCGGAAATCGGCCTGATGAAGGCGTTGGGCGCGAGCCATCGCGCCGTCGGCGCATTCTTTATTGCCGAACAATTGCTGCTGGCGCTCATCGGCGGCGTCTTCGGTTTTGCGATCGGTGTGGTCCTGGCGCGATTTCTGGGCGTCGGAATTTTCGGAATTGCTCCGGTCCTGCGATGGATTCTTCTTCCCGTCGTTCTCGCCCTGGCGGCGGCTGTGGCGCTGCTCGGCAGCCTCGTGCCGCTCGGACACGCCTCGCGCGTCGATCCCGCCCCGGTTTTGCGGGGGGAGTGAAAACGTGCCTAACCGTTCGATGTTCCTGAGAATTTTGTGGAAACTGCTGGGCGCAAGCCGCGGTCGGCTGTTGCTGGCGCTGATCGCGCTGGCCAGCGGGGCCGCGGTGTGTTCCGCCCTGCTGAATGTAAATCTGGATGCGCAAAAGAAAATCACGCAGGATTTCCGCACCTTCGGCTCCAACATTGTCATTGCGCCGAAGGCGGCAGATGAGGCCGCGCTGGCCGACGCCGGAGTCATGAACCGCATCGCCGGATTGCATATTCCACAACTGGTTGCCGCGGCACCTTATCTGTACGTCGCCGCGAATTCGGGGACACAGCCCGTGATTCTGGCGGGAACCCGGTTTGACCAGGTGGCCAGGATGAATTCCTGGTGGAAGGTGGAAGGGAACTGGATTTCTCCCAGTGATGACCGCGTGCAATGCCTGGTGGGCGAGACCGCGGCGCGCCAGCTGGGTCTGGCGATCGGGAGCCGCGTTGAACTGCATTCCGGCGGCCACAACGTTTCGCTCCGCGTCGCGGGCATCGTGACCACCGGCGGCTCGGAAGACAATCAGATATTGACTGGGCTGGGTGTCGCGCAGGAACTTGCGGGATTGCCCGGCAAAGTGAGCCTGGTGCAACTCAGCGCTTCCGGAAAGTCCGCCGAGATCGAAGGCGTGATTGGCCGTCTCACTCAGGCGCTTCCCGGACTGGACGTTCGCCCCGTGCGGCAGATCGCCGCCGCCGAAGGCACGATTCTGGGCCGCATTCACGGTTTGATTTTCTGGACGATTGCGCTGATCCTGATTCTTTCCATGTTCGGAGTTCTGGCGTCGATGGCGGCGCTGGCGATGGAGCGCAGCAAGGACGTCGGCCTGATGAAGGCGCTGGGCGGCTCGGTTGGGCGCATCATGCAATTGTTTCTGGCCGAGGCTGGCGCGTTGGGCCTGCTGGGTGGGACAATTGGGTTTCTCGTCGGGGTGTTCCTGGCCCGGTGGATCGGAGGGCGCGTATTCGGCGTCGCCATTTCACCTCGCCTGGTGGTATTTCCGATCACCGTCGCATTGACCGTGGTTGTGGCCCTTGCGGGCGCGCTGCCGTTGCGGTTTCTCGGCCGCGTGCGCCCTGCGGAGATTCTAAGAGGAGAATGATGCCGCCCCTGGTTCAGGTCGAACATCTGGAAAAGCGTTTCGGCGAGGTGTGCGCTCTCGACCGGGTCAGCTTTGAGGTGGAAGCGGGCGAGTGGATTGCCATCATGGGGCCTTCAGGGTCCGGAAAAACCACGCTCATCAACATCCTTGGCGGGTTGGATCACCCGACCGGCGGCCGCGTGGCGGTGGATGGCCAGGACATCAGCCACCTTGGCGAGCGCGAACTCACGCGCTATCGCTCGGAGAAAATCGGATTCGTGTTCCAGCAATTTCATCTGGTTCCTTACCTGACGGCCGTTGAAAACGTCATGCTGGCGCAGTATTTCCACAGCATTACGGATGAAAAGGAGGCGGCGGAAGCGTTGCGGCACGTCGGCCTGGGCGACCGGCTGAATCACGTTCCTGCGCAACTTTCCGGCGGCGAGCAGCAGCGCGTGGCCATCGCGCGTGCTCTGATCAATCATCCAAAACTGATTCTGGCCGACGAGCCGACCGGAAATCTCGATGAGGCCAACGAGGCCGTCATCCTGGACCTGTTGAGCCAATTGCATCTGTCCGGGCACACGATTCTGGTTGTGACGCATTCGCAGGCCATCGGAAATCTCGCGGACCGCCGCGTGGAACTCGAACACGGACACCTCGCCCGCATCAGCGCCCCGCCGGCCGTACTGAAGGATTAGAAACGAGCCACCATGCCGATCCCCATCGATGAACGAAGAAAGCCCGCCAGCGTGAAGGTGCACGTGTCTTCCGGCGCGGGCATCGACATCGCCTGGTCGGACGGGCACGCAAGCCATTACGATTTTGCATTCTTGCGCGAGCAGTGTCCCTGCGCGATGTGCAATGACGAGCGGCAGAAAAAACAGGCGGAGGAGCAGCCGGCGGCCCCCGTCCTGTCTTCTCCGGCGCTGCCCATGTACAAGCCGAAGCTCGCCGCCAAGGCCGCCCATGCCGTGGGAAACTATGCGCTGCAGATCGACTTCAACGACGGACACGCGACGGGCATTTACAGCTTCGATTTTCTGAGGACCATCTGCCCGTGCGACATCTGCCGCCGCGAGTACCATTCAGCGTCGCAAGCGCCCTCCCAGTAGACAACCTCCCGCAAACATGCCACAATCCAGAGCTTTAATTCGGGCTGTTTACGACTTATGTCTTCGACACCTACGGGTTCCACCCCTGAAACCCCTCGCCTGATAACGGCACCGCGCGTAATCGTGGCCACCACGGCCATGCTGACGTTCATCTCCTTTTGGCGCGCCGCCGCCATCGTGTTGAACGATATGGCCTCGTCGGCCTATTACGCCGGCGGCGAATCGGAAAACTTCATCGGCAAGTCGGCGCCGTGGTTCATTCTGGGTGTCATGCTGTTCTCGGGCTGCGTGATGGTCGTGTATATCGAGAGTTGCAGCATGTTCGTCCGGGGCGGCGTTTATCGAGTGGTGAAGGAAGCACTGGGCGGGAAGCTCGCGAAGTTTTCGGTATCGGCGTTGATGTTCGATTACATTCTGACGGGACCGATCAGCGGCGTTTCGGCCGGGCAATACCTGGCGGGCCTGATCAACGAACTGCTCGTCTATTTCCATGTAAACCTCGTGCTTTCTGAAAATGCCACCGCGGCGTTTTTTGCGATCGCCGTAACCATGTTTTTCTGGTGGGAGAACATCAAGGGCATACCCGAGTCGAGCCACAAAGCCCTGCGCATCATGCAGGTCACCACCGTCATGGTGGTGCTGCTGATCGTCTGGTGCAGTTACACGATCTGGGTGCGCGGCGCGCAATTGCCGCCGCTGCCGTGGCCCTCCAATATTCGTATGGATCAGAATTCCCTGGGCTGGCTTTACGGCAGCCGCATCGTAAAACTGATTCCGATGGTCGCGATTTTCATGGGCATCGGGCATTCCGTCCTGGCGATGACGGGTGAAGAGTCTCTCGCGCAGGTGTATCGCGAGATGGAAGCGCCGAAGCTGAAAAACCTGAAAAAGGCCGCGCTGGTCATTTTCATCTATACGGTAGTTTTCACGTCCATGGTTTCCTTTTTCGCGGTCATGATTATTCCGGACAGCACCCGCGGACAGTATCTGGAAAACCTCATTGGCGGCCTGGCCATGAACCTGGTCGGGCCCTTCAGTTTGCGTCTGATCTTTCACGTGTTTGTCGTCGTTGTGGGCACGATGATTCTGGCGGGAGCGGTGAACACGGCGATTGTGGGATCCAACGGCGTGCTCAACCGCGTTTCCGAGGACGGGGTTCTGGCCGACTGGTTTCGCCAGCCCCACAAAAAATTCGGCACTTCGCACCGCATCATCAACATGGTGGTGCTGTTCCAGGTTGTGACGATCATTGCCAGCCGCGGCGACGTCACGTTTCTCGCCAACCTCTACGCGTTTGGCGTGATCTGGAGCTTCACGTTGCAGGGCCTGGCGGTCCTGGTGATCCGCTACACCCACCCGAACGACCGCGAATATCGCGTGCCGTTGAATTTCCGGGTGGCGGGCCGGGAAATTCCGGTGGGCCTCGCGGTGATCACCCTGATGCTGTTTCTGATCGCTTTCGTGAACCTGTTTACCAAGCCCAATGCCACAATCGGCGGCATTGTATTTACGTCCTTCATGTTTGCGGTATTCACGCTTTCCGAGCGCAGCATCCTGAAAAAGCGCGGCAGCGGGCATGTGGAGATGGACCAGTTCAACGTGGCTGCGCAGGAAGAGCTTTCCCCGCAGAGCGTCGGCGTGCGGCCGGGAAATATCCTGGTTCCGGTGAGCAATTACCACGCGCTTTATCACCTGCAGGGAGTTTTGGATCGAGTCAAGCCCGAGCGGCGCGACGTGGTGGTGCTTCACATCCGCCTGCTTCGCCGGTCTTCCTCCGGGCCCAGCGAACTCGATGCGGAGCAGCTGTTCGGCAGTGTCGAGCAGTATTTGTTTTCGCAAGCCTTATCCATGGCGGAAAAACGCGGGAAGCCGATCCGTCTGGCGGTTGTTTCCGCCAGCGACACCTGGTCGGGCATATTGAACGCCGCGGAAAAACTGCAGTCCAACACAATCGTGCTCGGCCGCTCCGCGAAAGAGTCAATGGGAAAACAGGCGCGGGAAATTGGCATGGCCTGGGAACAGCTTCCCGACCCTCGCCCGCAATTTAACCTGGAGATCGTGACCCCCGGAGGACAGAGGGAAATATTCCTTCTCGGTCCGCATTCGCCGAATTTGACGTCAAACGAAGTGCGGCTCATTCACCGGCTCTGGCTGCGACTCAGCGATCTGGTGGCGCCGGACGAGTTGCACCACCACGACGTTGTCCATTTTGCGCTCGACGAGGTATTGAACGAGTTGAACGAAGGCAAGGAAAGCGATGTCGTCGACCGCCTGAAAGAACACGTCAATCGGAACAAGGCTTCACAACCGAAAAATGAAGGCGGGACCTGAGCCGGGTTCCGGGCTGGATCCTGCGCAGGGTTTTGGAAGAATGCTCCGTGACGTGTGACCGGTGCGCATCGCTCGCCCGCAGCCCGCACAGGCGTTGCTTCGTTTTTCGGCGCTCAAGCGGGGCGCTCAGGCTGGACGAATCTCCGACGTGCAATGCGCGCACCGAGTCGCCTTCAGCGGCACGGCCGTGAGGCAAAAGGGACAGTCGCGCGTCGTGGGCGCCGCCGGTGCCGGCGCCGGCTTGGCTGCCATACGATTCACCCAGCGCACCAGAAGAAATACGGCGAAGGCCACAATCAGAAAATTGATGACGGTGTTCAGGAACAGGCCGTAGTTCAAAGTGGCCGCGCCCGCGGCCTTGGCCGCCGCCACCGTGTCGTAGTGCGTGCCGGACAAACTCACAAAGAGATTCGAGAAGTCCGCGTGGCCGAGGAGCCTCCCGACGGGAGGCATCAGGATATCCTGAACGAAGGAAGTGACGATCTGACCAAACGCGGCGCCGATGACGATACCGACCGCCATGTCCAACACATTTCCCCGCATTGCGAATTCCTTGAATTCCTTGAACATCGCGAACTCCTTTCGCTGCAGCGCGCTGAACGTGAATTAATCCATCCATGCCGATAAAACGGCTGCGGCCAGGCCGCGCAGCACCAGGATCGCTCCCGCAACCGCCAGGGCTGTTCCGACCCAGCGAAACTCAATCCAGACCAGGCCGAGCATCATCAATCCCACCAGGATCAGGGAAGTGCCGCCCACGCGCGCGATCGTTCGATCCTGTGTTCGCGCGGCGCGCGCCGTTTTCATCCATGCGCGGACGCCCCAATAGACGAGCGCCGCCCCCAGCGCCAGCCAGGCCGGGCTTTTCGGGTTGAACAGGAACCGGTTGCTCAGCCCGATCCAGACCAGGAAGCCGCCCAGCAGGATGAAGATAAACTCGGTCATCATCCGGAATAAATTGGCCGGATTTCGCATGTTCGCTCCGCGCGGTCAGACCCTTTCGATGCGCAGCGATTGCACGACGACGGGTTCCTTCGGTTTGTCGTTTGCGCCTCGCGGCACTTGCGAAATTTTCGTGGCAATCTCCATCCCTTCGATCACTTCGCCGAAGATGGAGTGCTTGTTATCGAGCCAGGGAGTCGGGGCCACGGTGATAAAAAACTGGCTGCCATTGGTGCCGGGGCCCGCATTGGCCATGGAAAGCTTTCCTGGCTTGTCGTGGCGCAACGAGGGATGGAATTCGTCCCCGAAACGATAGCCGGGATCGCCGGTGCCCGTTCCGAGAGGGCATCCGCCCTGAATCATGAATTGCGGGATCACGCGGTGGAAAATCAGACCGTCATAAAACGGGCGTTTTACCTTTTTCCCCGTGCGCGGATCGGTGAATTCCTTCGTGCCTTCGGCGAGGCCGGTGAAATTCGCCACCGTCTGCGGGGCTTCCTTTTCGAACAGGCGGGCGACAATCGTCCCCTGCGAAGTTTCGAACACGGCATATGTTCCTGGTGTGCGGGTCAAGTTTTCCTCCTGGTATGCGAAACAGTCTGGCATTATCGCCCATTCCTGTGACAGAGGCCAGTGTGCTGCGGGTTTCTATCCGCCGCGCGGGCATTTTCCCCAAGCGCGGGAGTCGGCCTCGGTGTTAAACTTTGATTCTTTGTGTGGTGATGTGTTGTGAATCTTAGCGCCTGATCGGCGAATCCAATTGCGGGCAGGGAGAAAATCACTTGAATAACGTCATCATCATCGGCAGCGGCTGCGCCGGCCTGACTGCCGCCATCTATGTTGGGCGCGCCAATCTGAAACCGCTGGTGATCGACGGGTACGAGCCCGGCGGCCAGCTTTCGCTCACGACCATGGTCGAGAATTTCCCCGGATTTCCGGACGGGATTCTGGGGCCGGACTTGATCGACAACATGCGCAAGCAGGCGCAGAAGTTCGGCGCGGAGTTCAAGGCCGGAGCGATCACGGAAGTGGATTTGAGCAAGAGGCCGTTCAAGATTTTCGTGGGGAACGACGTCTATGAAACCCGGTCTCTGATTATCGGATCGGGAGCGACCGCGCGCATGATTGGACTTGAGTCCGAGCGCAAACTGATCGGGCACGGCGTATCGACCTGCGCGACTTGCGACGGTTATTTCTTTCGAGGGAAGGAAATCGCGGTGGTGGGGGGCGGCGATTCGGCGATGGAAGAGTCGAATTTCCTTTCAAAATTCGCGAGCAAGGTTCACCTGATCCACCGAAGGCCGGAATTTCGCGCGTCGAAAATCATGGTGGACCGCGCGCGCGCGAACGAGAAGATTCATTTCCTTACCCCGTTTGTGGTGGAAGAGATTGCGGATGTGGCCAAGGGCGGCGTCGAAAATCTGACGCTGCGCAACACCCAGACCAAAGAGATGATGAACTTGCCTGTGGAAGGCGTCTTCATTGCCATCGGGCACGAACCCAACACCAGGGTATTTCGCGGCAAGCTGGACATGGACGAAAACGGCTACCTGCTCACGCATCATGGCAGCCAAACCAACGTGCCGGGCGTTTTCGCCGCGGGCGATGTCCAGGATCATCGTTACCGCCAGGCGATCACCGCGGCCGGTTCGGGCTGCATGGCCGCGCTGGATGCGGAAAAATTTCTGGACGCCCATAAAGACGCCTGACGCCGCACGCCGCTTTTCCCGCGTCAACCGGCAAAACCGATGTTACGCACGCTGCTGCTCAAGCTCGCAAAAAGTTCCCGCCTGCGACGCTGGATCACTTCCCATGGCACTACCCGGCGCTGGGCGCGGAGATTTGTCCCGGGCGAGGAGATTGCCCTCGCCATCGAAGCCGCGCGAAATTGCAACCGCGACGGCTTGTCGGTGAGCCTGGACCACCTGGGAGAAAATGTTCTTACTCGGGAAGACGCCGAGCGCGCCAGCGCGTCCTATACCGGCGCGCTCGATCGCATCGCGGCCGCGCATCTGGACGCCAACGTTTCGCTCAAGCTGACGCATGTGGGTCTCGATCTAAGCGAGGAGTTCTGCGTGGAACAATTGCGCAAGGTGACGCGCCGCGCGGCGGAACTTCAAAATTTCGTGCGCGTGGATATGGAAGGTTCGGCATACACGGACCGGACGCTTCGGATCGTCACGCAGGCCCGCGCGGAAACCTCCGCCGTGGGAACCGTGATTCAGGCCTACCTGTACCGCAGCGAGCGTGATATACGCGACTTGGTGCGCATCGGCTGCAGCATCCGCCTGGTCAAGGGCGCATACAAAGAGTCCTCCCAAATCGCGTTTCCCCGCAAGCGGGATGTGGATGCAAACTATGTCAAACTGATGAAGATTCTGCTGTCCAGCGGCATCGACCATGCCCTGGCCACGCACGATCCGAAGATGATCGATGCAACGGTCCGATTTGCCGCCGGGCAGGGCATCGCAAAGGATAAATTTGAATTCCAGATGCTCTACGGAATCCGCACGGATTTGCAGAGCCGTTTGGTGCGGCAGGGATATCGCGTGCGCGTCTACATTCCGTTCGGGCAGGACTGGTTTCCCTATTTCATGCGGCGACTGGCCGAGCGCCCGGCGAATCTGCTTTTTTTCGCGAGGAATTTGATCCAATGAGACAAAATCCCGCCATGCGCGCCATGATTCTTGATCACGTGCGGAAGCCCCTGGTGTTTCGAGAATATCCCGTGCCACAGCCTTGCGCCGGCCAGGTACAGATTAAAGTGCAGGCCTGCGCCGTTTGCCGGACGGACCTGCACGTGGTCGACGGCGAATTGCCCGGCCCCAAGCTTCCGCTCATCATTGGTCATGAAATTGTGGGCCGCGTGACGCGCACAGGCGAAGGTGTCACGCGGCACTCGGCCGGCGATCGTGTGGGTGTTCCGTGGCTGGGCTGGACGTGCGGGCAATGCTCCTACTGCCGCGCGGGCAATGAAAACCTGTGCGACACCGCGCGCTTCACTGGATACACGATTGACGGAGGATACGCGGAATACACGGTGGCCGATGAACGCTTTTGCGTTCCCATTCCCGAATCTTATTCGGATGTGCAAGCCGCGCCTCTGCTTTGCGCCGGCCTGATCGGATACCGCTCGCTGGTGCGGGCCGGGGAGGGGAAACGGCTGGGGATTTATGGTTTTGGAGGCGCGGCCCATATTATCGCCCAGGTGGCCCTGTATCAGGGGCGCAGCGTGTATGCGTTCACTCGGCCCGGGGATGTGGAAGCGCAGCAGTTCGCAACGCGGCTCGGCGCCGCCTGGGCGGGGGGATCGGACCAGCGTCCGCCGGAGGAACTCGACGCAGCGATTATTTTCGCGCCGGTGGGCGCGCTGGTGCCTGCGGCGCTGGCCGCGGTTCGCAAGGGCGGAACCGTCGTGTGCGGCGGCATTCACATGAGCGACATCCCGTCGTTTTCCTATGACCTGTTGTGGGGAGAAAGAATGGTTTGTTCGGTTGCGAACCTGACGCGGCGTGACGCGAATGAGTTCATGAGGATTGCGCCCAAAGTTCCCGTGCGCACGACGACGCAGACGTTCCGCCTGCAAGAAGCCAACGAGGCGCTGGAACAATTGAGAAACGGGAAACTGCAGGGCGCGGCGGTTCTGCAAATCAGCGGCGCATCCTAGACGGCAGGGCGCATTCCGATTCTTGATGGAAATCGTTTGTTCCATCGGCCGGAACGATGTGTGTCACCCCAATTGTTCCCCGCGGCGAGAAATCCAAAGCGCCCCGCCCTTCAAGAAACCTGAAGGGTGGGGCGCCTGGAGAAACCCAACGCGTCACTCGGCGTTGACGTGCTTGAGCGCCGCTACCCGCCATCGGCAAACCGCAGACGAAAAAATGAAAACGGCTTGGCCATAGGCCCGGTTGGCTGCCTATTTTATCTTCATGGCCCGCGCGTCGTGTGATTGATCCAGCGGCAAGGCGGTCATGACGGGCGAGGCGTCGATGTAATTGTGATAGCTTTCCATCATCATCCAGACGCCATTGAGAGGGGCCAGAACACGGCTGGACCAGTACGCCTTATCGCCGTAGGTCGGCTGGCATGAGATCATCACGACCGCGGTGCCGAAATCCCAGGTGCGTACGAATAGCGCTGGAGCGGCTCCGACCTCGGTCCGGTTCGGATTTTCCTGCCGGGCCTTTGCTTGCCTCGCGACCATTTCCGTCTTGGATGGTCTTGGACCTGTCCAGGTCATCGCGGCGCGCTGATCGAAATTGTCGGCAATATGCTTGGCCCACATGCCTGGACGGCCGGATTCCTGCTCCTGCCAGCCGGCGAGGGCGGCCTTTTCATTTGGCGTGACCGCTGTGTAGGGAACCTCTTTGCAGGGATTCAGGCAAGGCACCTCATAGGTCGGACGGACGGGAGTAAAGTCGCGGGGGTGGACGTCAAGTTCAGTGGTGTGAAGCAGTTTCCAGCCCGAGGGACGCTTCACCCAGAAGTGGGCGGCGTACCGTTTTCCCTGGTTCGCTTGCAGCCATACGACGTTGCCGTATTTGTGTTCGACATAGGTCACGTCCGCGGCCACGGGGACGGCCGGCTTGACCCCCACGCGAAACACATCTTCCTTGAAGCGCATGACTCCCAGCGTGTCGATCCAGCTGAAATCGGCATCCAGATACTTTTCGGCAGCCGCCTGGTCCCCTTTGGTCAGGGCCGCTGTGACGGCCTTGTCGAGGGAAATAATCGGATCGTCAGCGGCGGATAGGGGCGGGCTGGCGAGCATAGCTACAATGCCTGCGGCGGCAAGAACGGCGGCAAGCAAAAACGGCGACAATCGTTTCATGTGAATCCCTCCATTTGCGGGCAGTTTTACGGCGTGCGGGTAAGTCTACACCCCGCGGGTGTCACCAGCAACATAAAGGCATGCAGGGCGGCCGGGCCTTTGCGGTGGGGCTGAGCTTTCTGGTGGCCGGCCTGCTCACGATTGTTCCGCGCGCCGGAAGATTTCGGTCCTCCGGCGGACATCCTGGAAATACCATTGGGATGTGCGGCCTCCAAAGAATGCTTTTTGCCCGGTGAGCTTGCACGATTCAGACGTGCTATACTTTTCCAGTAGAGGAAGTGGCTTGTGCAGTGGCGGATTTGGTGATATAAACCGATATTTTCAATGACCAGTAAGCGCCGTATTTTATAGTGATTCAATAGCAGATATCCTTTGAAGGAGAGTCTCGATGGCGTACGTAATTGCTGAGCCCTGTATTGGAACCAAAGACACGGCATGCGTGGACGTTTGTCCGGTCGATTGCATTCACCCGCGGAAGGACGAACCGAATTTTGAATCCGAGCCGCAACTGTACATCAGTCCGGTGGAATGCATCGACTGTGGCGCCTGCGTCCCGGTTTGCCCGGTGACGGCCATCTTCGCTCTGGAAGATCTGCCGGAGAAGTGGGCCAACTTTACTCCCATCAACGCGGACTGGTACACGAAGCAGGGCTGATTCAAGCCGTCGTCGTACGGTGAAATTGTTGCGATGGCTGCCGGTGCGGCATCCCCTCGATCGAAGGGGTGCCGCATTCTTTTTGAATTACAGGGGACTCTGGTTTATACTGGCTGGGAAAATACAGGCTGTCATGCAAATTGACACGCCTGCAGACACCCCTAAACAGGAATCTGCATCCTGAGCTTGATTGACTAGGAGCCGGGCACCGGGCACCTCTTCCTCAGAGAGCACCCAGCCGGAGCCGGAGGAGCCTCACATTGCATTCCATACGAACGCCTAAACCGCAAGTCACTTTGGACGAACCGTCGAACCGGCAAGAGCCCCAACACAAGGCCAAATTGGATCCAGCCGCTGCGGTTGCGACCATTGCCGGGGCTGCCACGGCTGTTCCTCCACACCTTCTCACGCGGGAAACCGTAAAAGCGTGTATTGGAGACGTATTTTCGCTCGACGGCATGAGGCTGGAAGCCATACGCAACGTCATCGATAATTCGCAAATCGATCAACGGCACAGCGTGTTTCCGCTGGAGTACATTGTTGAACCGCGCCCCCTGGCACAGATCAATACGGAATACCGCGAAAAGGCCGTTGAACTCGGTCTGGAGGTCACGACGCAGGCCCTTGCGCAGGCGGATATGTCGCCCTCCGACGTGGATTTGCTCATTACGGTGTCCTGCACCGGCGTAATGATCCCCTCACTCGACGCCCACATCGCCACGGAGATGGGATTCCGTTCGGATGTGAGGCGGCTTCCCATCACGGAACTGGGATGCGCGGCCGGCGCCGCGGGGCTCGCCCGCGCCTGGGAATACCTGACCGCGTTTCCGGATCGCACTGCGCTGCTGGTGGCGGTGGAACTTCCCACACTGACGTTTCAGCGCAAGGATTTCTCCCAGGCGAATTTAATATCGGCGGTTCTGTTTGGCGATGGCGCGGCCGGAGTGGTCATCACGGGCCGAGAAGCGCTGGGGCCGCGCATTATTGCCTCGGAAAGCTTTTTGTTCCCCGATTCGCTCGGCGCCATGGGATTTGACCTGCGCGATTCCGGATTCCACATCGTTCTTTCCCGGGATGTGCCGCAGCTGATCCGGGAAAAGGTCAAGGGATTGGCCGAGGGTTTTCTGGCGCGGCAGGGTCTGCGGCGCGAGGATATTTCCGCCTTTCTATTGCATCCCGGCGGCCAAAAACTGCTCTCGTTCATGCAAGAGGAGCTGGAATTGACCCGCGAGGACACGGAAGTGTCCTGGGACACCTTGCGCCGCTTCGGCAATCTTTCCAGCGCCAGCGTGCTGGTCATCCTCCAGGAATGGCTTTCCCGGCGGGAGATGCCGCCGGAAAGTTACGGTCTGCTCATGTCCTTCGGGCCGGGGTTCACAGCCGAAATGATCCTTCTGCAGTGGCCATGACGATTGCGTACCTCTCGCTGCTCGCCGTTGTGGGATTCGGACGGCTCATCGAACTAAGGATTTCGCGGCGCAATCAACGGAAACTCGAAAAACAAGGCGTTCGAAAAGTCCGCGAGGCGCACTTTCCCTGGATGGTGCTGGTGCACGGCGGCATCCTGGTGGGCGCCGCGCTCGAAGTGACGTTGCTTCACCGGCCGCTGATTCCCGCGCTGGCCATTGCGATGGGGGCGGTGTTCGTCTTCGCGAACGTGCTGCGATGGTGGGTGATTCGAACGCTGGCGGGATACTGGAACGTGGAAGTGATGGCTTCTTCCGGGTTGGGCTTTGTGACCTCGGGGCCATACCGGTGGGTGCGGCATCCGAACTACGTTGCGGTTGTCGCCGAGCTGCTTGCGCTGCCGATGATCCACACGGCCTGGATCACCGCGCTGGTCGGGACGGTGGCCAATCTGGAAATCCTGAGGCGGCGCTTGCGTGTGGAAGACGGCGTCCTGATGTCCGATTCCTCCTACCGGCTGGCCATGGGAACAAAACCGCGGTTCCTGCCAAGATTGTTTTAATCCGGCGAGTGGCCGCAGGTTTGAATTTGCGGAATTTTTCCGGGTTCGGGATTTTCTCCCGCTTCCAGCGCCGCGAGCCACCGGCGGACAGAGTCACGCAGCGGTTCCATGGCAAGCCCCCGGTGTTTTTCCGGAAAGAAATCCAGTTTCAGCAGACCTGCCCGGAGAAGATTTTTTGTGCCCAGGAAATTCGCGCGGGAATAATGGTGAAAAGCCGCAGCCACCTGAATCAATCCCTGCAGAAACATTTTTTCGGGATTCGGCGTCTCCAGCCACACTTCTTCCCAGTGTTCGTGCGCATCATAAAAATGCGCGGAGTTGAATGCTGCAAGTCCCTTTTGGAACAGCCGATCTTTATCGTGCGAATCCATCGGTCTTTGCCGGCACCGGGCCATGGGTGGCGGTGAGTACGGCATCTTAACAATTTTAGGCTCGCACGGCCCGCGGGGAAAGCCGGCGGATTGGTTTGTAATGTAGACAATCGGTCATTTGGATTTCCCGGAGCATCGCTGCCGCGCTATCATAACCTTTTGCTCCAACACGAGGGTTTCGCTTGTCGAAATTTCATCTGGTTCTGCTTATCCACGCGCACCAGCCCGTCGGGAATTTCGACGACGTGATGGAATACACCTACCAGCACTCCTACCTGCCGTTTCTGGAATGTGTGGCGCGCCACCCGAGCGTCCGGCTCGGGCTCCATTATTCCGGCTCGCTGCTGGAATGGCTGGCCAAACGGCATCCCGAATACCTTCACCAGATTGGAGCGCTCTCCGCGCGAGGCCAGGTCGAAGTGGTTGGCGGGGGATTCTACGAACCGATTCTCATCACGATTCCACTGGAAGACCAGGTCGAACAGATCCGGCGATTGAGCCATTTTATCGAGGAACATTTTGAGAAGCGTCCGAGCGGCGCATGGCTCGCCGAGCGCGTGTGGGAGCCTCATTTGCCCGTGGCGCTGGCCGAAGCGGGCGTGGATTACACGCTGGTGGATGACAGTCATTTTCTCGCGTCGGGGCGCGAGATGCCGGAGTTGTTCGGCTATTACGTTGCCGAAGACCGCGGCAGCACGATCAAGATCATTCCCGGTTTGCAGGAACTTCGCTACCTGATTCCTTTTGGCAGCGTGGAGGATTCCATCGCGTTCCTTCGCCGCGCGGCGCAGGATCACCCCGGTGGGATGGCGTCCACGGGCGACGATATGGAGAAATTCGGCGGGTGGCCCCATACCTGGGAGCACTGTTTCCGGGATGGATGGCTCGATCGTTTTTTTACAGCGCTGGAAAACAATCAGGAATGGCTGGAGACGATCCCGCCGGGCGAGGCCCTGGCCGCGCACCCGTCCTTGGGACGAGCGGATCTGCCGACGGCGTCCTATATGGAAATGATGGAATGGGCGCTGCCCACGCCGATGCGCCAGAAATTTCATGCCCTGCTCGAGGAATTCAAAAGCCGGCCGGATGTGCGGCGATTCCTGCGCGGCGGATTCTGGCGCGGATTTTTAAGCAAGTATGCCGAATCGAATTTGCTGCACAAGAAAATGTTGCGCGTGTCCTCGAAGCTGCGCGAGGCAGGGCCGAAAGGTGCAAGGAAAAACGCCAAGAGCGCGCTGCTGCGGACCAAGGCGGTCACCCATTTGCTGCGGTCGCAGTGCAATGACGCGTACTGGCACGGAATATTCGGCGGGCTCTATGCTCCGCACCTGAGAACGGAAATGTGGCGGGAACTGGTGCGCGCCGAAACGATTGCCGACGCCCTGCGCAACGGCTCAAGGCCTTACCAGAGAATGACGCAATTGGATTTTGAGAAGGATGGGCGCGACGAGATCGAAATCACCTCGCCCCAATTCGCTGTGGTGGTGAAACCCTTTATGGGAGGGACGCTGGAGGTGCTTGATTTCCGGCCCAGCGCCGTGACGCTGATCAATTCGCTCCAGCGGCGCGTCGAGACCTACCATGCCAGGCTGCTGCAAACGGTGCACCCCACCGAGGGCGTTGTATCAATTCATGAACAGATGATGGTGAAGGAACCCGGCCTGGAAAAGTATCTGAAATACGATCGGTGGGCGCGCAATACGTTCCGCCTCTTGTTGTTTTCCGGCGGGAAAACGCAGGCGGACTTTGAAGCCCTTCGCCTGGAAGAAAGCGCCACGTTTGCCGGGGGAGATTACAAAATCGAACAGGCCACGCCGCAAGAGGTTCGACTGGCGATACAGGCGCCGTTACAGGAAATCATTCCCGGGACGGACGCGACCGGCAAACTGTGCGCGGTGAAAACGCTGAAGTTCAAATCCCATGCCAAAGGCTTTGACGTTACGTGCCGCCTCGATCTGGCGCTGTCCGGCCCGGCTGCGCAAGCCGCTTCGCCGCTTGGCTTCACGGTGGGGCTGGAGATTGTGCTGAATCTGCTCGCGCCAAACGCACCGGACCGCTATTTCGAGTTTTCGGGGGCGCGGCAGCCGCTGAGGTGGAGCGGTATTGTGGAGGGTTCGCACCTGCGCGTGGCGGATGAATGGCAAAACGTTGCCGTGAAAATTGACGCCAGCGGCGCCCGCCAATTGTGGGTTGCGCCCATCGAGACGGTTTCGGAGTCGGAAGAAGGTTTTGAGCGCGTTTACCAGGGATCGCAAATCCTGGGCGTGTGGAACGTCGAGTTGGGTTCTTCGGAAAAATGGAGCGCGGAAACCGTGCTCCACGTTACGGCAGCGCGGGAAGACTGAAGTCTGCTCCGCCGGTTACTCCGCCGTTTACTCTACAATGAGCAGGCTCTCCGCAAAGGCCCATTCGGAATCGATCCATTGCGCATCGCACCGGAAACCGTTGCGTTGCGCCATCCCGGAAATTTCCTCGGCGCGGTACTTGTGCGAACTCTCCGTCCAGATCGTCTCATCTTTCAGGAAAGACACGGTGCAACCCGCGCGGGGAATCGTGACCTTCTGATCGCGCGTTGACCGCAAATGCATTTCCACGCGCTGGAACGCGGCGTTGTAACGTGCCTGGTGGCGAAATGCCGTGAGATCGAAATCCGCTCCAAGTTCCCGATTGATGCGCGCCAGTAAATTCAAGTTGAACGCGGCGGTGACGCCGATAGGGTCGTCATAGGCCTCCAGCAATTGCGGTAACGGTTTTTCCAGGTCCGTGGCGAGCAGCAGGGCGTCCCCGGGAAGCAGGATGCGGCGCACTTGGGTGAGGAACCGTTCGGCGGCGTCGCGATCGAAGTTGCCGATCGTGCTGCCGAGAAACAGCACGAGCAAATGGTCGTCGTCGTCGCGTCGGGATGCGGCGGCCAGCAGGCCGTCGAGATAGGGCTGCTCGAAACCGACGATGCTGACGCACTCGATCTGTCCCAGTTCGCTTTCGCAGCGGGCCAGCGCGGTCGGCGAAATCTCAATGGGGCAGTACGTCGTGCGCTGGCGCCGCGCGAGCGCCTCCAGCAGCCAGCGCGTCTTTTTGCCGCTGCCGCTTCCCAGTTCCGCCACCAGCACCGGCATCTTCAGGCGCGCGACGATGTCCCCGGAATGCCGCCGCAGTAGGCGCTCACCGGCCCGCGTCAGGCCGTATTCAGGCAGGACGCTGATTACTTCAAACAGCGCCGAGCCGACTTCGTCGTACAGATATTTTGACGGAAGTTCCTTCTGGCCGGTGCGCAGCAGCCCTGCGCGCACGTCTCCGGCAAGATCCGGTCTGGAATATTGTGCGATCACCGAAGTGGCCATAGGATTCCTCGATTTCCTTTCACAAAGTTTTTCAACAGTGTCAGCGCTGGACGCAACGAAACTTTGCATACACGTAGGGATAATGGGGCTGGAACCAATTGCGAAACGACCGCCGGAGCATGCACGCGGCCGTGCGCGGCGAACCGCCCTTCATCACAAAATGTTTTCCATCGAAGAAATCCGCGGAATATCCGGGATAAAACGGAAATGCCTCGAACCCCGAAAACGCCTCGAACTGGGTGCGTGTCCATTCCCACCCGTTGCCCACCAGATCGGCCACGCCGAAATCGCTATCCCCATCGGGATACGCTCCGACCGGGGCAGGGTCCCAACGATGAAAATCGAAATTGCCGCGCCGCTGCGCGGGCGCGTCCGCGCCCCAGGGATACAGGCGTTCGGCGCCGCTGCGCGTGCCGCACGCGGCGCGATGCCATTCCGCTTCGCTGGGCAATTCCTTTCCCGCCCAGCGCGCGTACGCCGAGGCCTCATCGTGGCTCACGTACACCGGCCAATCCAGCGGCAAGGGTATTTCGTCAAACATGGTGCGGCAGGCCCACGTATCTCCGCGGGGAAGCCAAAATGCCGGATGCTGGCGACCTTGCGAGCGGATCCACTCCCACCCGGCATCGCTCCAAAGCGAGCGATTGCCGTAGCCGCCGTCGAGCAGGAAGCCCAGAAAATCCTGATTCGTTACGCTGTACGCATCGATCCGGAATCCCGGAACCTCGACGCTGTGTTCTTCAAACTCGTTGTCCCAGCCAAAAGGCCCTCTGTCTTTGCCCCCTTCACGGGAGTTGCGCGGCATACCCATCGTGGCCCGGCCCGCGGGGATTTCAACGCTGCGGGCAGTGCGTGCCGGAGACGGTGGCAAAGGAATATCCGCAATGTGGAATTTGCGGTCCAGCGGCAACTGGTGCAGCATGTAGCACAGCGTTTCGGCGTGCATGAGGCGGTGTTCGATGGCGACTTCAATCAGCCGGCCATGCTCCAGGCGCGCGAGGGTAGGATCTTCCGTGGCCGCCGCGCGAAGGGCGCGATCCAGCGTTTCTCGCAGCCGCGCGTTGTAGCGCAGCACCTGTTCCACCGTGGGCCAATCCTTTGGCTGGTCATTGGGCAGCCCGCCGTCCACCGGATCAATGCCGAAGGCGAAGAGCTTGTCGTAACCGGGATCAAAGCTAGAAAGGCCGAGGGGACCATGGAGAAGGTTCCAATCGAAGGATTCCAGATGGCCCAGGTAAAAAATAATCCGGTGGCGCTCGGGGATCGGCCGGTCGTAAAGTGCCTCCGGCCGCACGATGCCGAATAGCTCCTCACTCCGGGTGCGCGCCTCTCGCATGCGCGCTTGGAGCCGTTCGACATTCGAAGATTGCGCGACAGCAGGGTTCATGGGAGCCTCCTAACTTGGATGCACTGGTAGTGCGCTGTGGCGACATAATTTGGAATTCCAAAGGACGCGAAAAACCGAGTTAAACTCCTGTTTATCTGTCCCGGAGGGATAAGTCAAGGCTCGCCTTCTGAGCGGCTTGGCTATCAATTTGGCCATCGATTTAGCCATCGATTATTGTAGGGGGAGACAGCAAGGCATGACAGAGCTAAGCGCTGAAGTATCTGATGGATACGCCATAGAATTTCGGGGTGTTGGGTATCGATTGCCGTCGGGCATTGCTTTGGTTTCCGGGCTGAACCTGGGTGTTGCGCGCGGCGAGACGCTGGTGCTGCTCGGGCGCAGCGGTTCGGGCAAGACAACGACTCTAAAGCTCATTAACCGCCTCCTGGAGCCCTCTGAGGGCACAATTCTGATCACAGGGCGTTCCGGGTTCGATTGGGACCCTATCCATCTGCGCCGGGGGATTGGCTACGTCATCCAAGACGTCGGGCTATTTCCGCACTGGACCGTGGAGAGAAATATAGCTCTGGTACCACGGCTGGAACATTGGGCAGAGGACCGCGTGAACAAGCGCGTAGCCGAGATGATGGATCTGGTCGGGCTGCCGCCCGGTGAATTCGCGAAGAGGCGTCCTGCCCAGCTTTCCGGCGGGCAGAAACAGCGCGTAGGAGTGGCGCGAGCCCTTGCGGCGGACCCTCCCATCCTGCTGATGGATGAGCCGTTCGGGGCCCTGGATCCGGTGACGCGAGCCGATCTGCAGAAGGAGTTTCAAACGCTGGCATCGCGTCTGCACAAGACCATCGTGTTCGTCACGCATGACGTGCGCGAGGCCCTGTTCCTGGGAACGCGGATCGCGGTCCTCGAACAGGGACGCCTGGTGGGGATCTATTCACCAGAGGAATTTCTGACGGCATCCGAGCCGGAAGTCCGCGCATTTGCCGCGTCGCTGGATTCAGGGAGCGGCGAAGGCGCGGTCCCGTGACAAGATACGGCAACAAGATACGGTAACGAGATACGGTCACTTCGGTAAGGAGGTGCGATGAACTGGTACGATTTCATGCTGCGAAATCGCAGCGAAGTGCTCGAACGGACCATCGAGCACATCGGCCTGGTCGGCGCAGCCATGGCGATTGCGCTCGTCATCGGTTTGCCCCTGGGTGTTGCGCTGGTACGGCGGCGCGCCACCCGGCGATGGGTTCTGGGAACCGCCAACGTCGTGCAGACGATCCCGAGCCTGGCGCTGTTCGGCTTTCTGATTCCGGTGCCGTGGATCGGCGGCGTCGGCGCCAGCACGGCCATTGTCGCGCTGGCCCTGTACGCGCTGTTGCCGATTTTGACGAACACCTGCACGGGCATCGCGGAAGTTGATCCCGCTGTCGTCGAGTCCGCGCGGGGCATGGGGATGACTCCGCAGCAAGTGCTCTGGCAGGTGCAAATGCCCCTGGCCGCTCCGGTGTTGCTGGCGGGGATTCGCGTGGCGACGGTGATTTGCATCGGCGTCACGACCATTGCAGCGGCGATTGGCGCGGGCGGGCTGGGAGTTTTCATTTTTCGCGGGGTGGCCATGGTCAATAATCAGGTGATTCTTGCGGGCGCTATCCCCGCCGCGCTTCTTGCCCTTGTGGCCGATCTTGGTTTGGGACTTCTCCAGCGGAGCGTAGCCACCCGATGAGGGATTTTTCCACCCGTATGCCGCGCGGGAATGCGGCCCTTCCCGTTCGCCTGCTCGCGCTGTGCGTTTCCGCGTTGCTGCTGATGGCCGGATGCGGCAAGCGGAATGAGAAAACCATCGTTGTGGGGTCCAAGAATTTCACCGAGCAGATCGTGCTGGCCGAACTGTTCGCGCAACAGATCGAGGCGCACTCCACCCTGCGCGTCGAGCGCCGCGTCAACCTTGGCGGCACGCTGATTTGCCACCAGGCGCTGGTCGCGGGAAAGATCGATCTCTATCCGGAGTACACGGGCACGGCACTGACGGCGGTGCTGAACGATCCTCTCCAGAAAGATCCCGCAGAAGTGCTGCATCGCGTGCAATCGGAATATCGCGCCCGCTTCAACGTGGAAGTGATGCCCCCACTGGGCTTCAACAATACGTTTGCGATTGTCGTTCGCGGCGAAGACGCTGCGCGGCTCCACTTGCATAAGGTTTCCGACATTCAGAAGTACGCCCCAAAATGGCGCGCGGGGTTTGGCTACGAATTCATGGAGAGGCCGGACGGTTATCATGGCTGGGCGGCGGCGTATGGCCTGCAATTTGCCGGGGAGCCGCGGATTCTCGATCTTGGATTGCTCTACCGTGCGCTGGCGGATAAGCAGGTGGATATTGTGGCGGGAAATTCGACCGACGGGTTGATTGCGGCGCTGCACATGGTCGCGCTCGAGGACGATCGCCATTATTTCCCACCGTATGAGGCGGTGCCGCTGGTGCGCCGCGCGACGCTTGAAAAATATCCCGAGGTGCGCACGGCGCTGGCCGCGCTGGCCGGGAAAATATCCGAGGACGAAATGCGCCGCATGAATTACGCCGTCGATGGCCAGCATCGCGATCCGGCCGAGGTCGTGCGCGAGTTCCGCAAAGCCAAGGGGCTTTAAGAACAGTTGTCGAGCCGGCGAGGTTCTCCAGTCCCCGACCATGGCGCAGATGTACCGGTTGTACGTCACGCGCCTGCGTGACGGCGCTCACTTACATTCCCGGAGATTCCTGAATTAATTAACATGTGGGTGGCCGAGGGGATGGATTCAAGAGGGGGCCGCCAAATGTCTGATATTCGTAAATTCGCAGCTCCGCGAACCCAACAATTGCATGTGACCCCGCCAGTGTTTGTCGCCCGGTATTCGAAGCGGTTTTCAATTGGATGAGTCCGCAATTTCGGGACATACGGATTACAGAATCGAGGATTTGGGAGTGTCCGTCCGGAAAATAAAGGTTCACCGAATGTGGTGCGGTGATCCGGGAGGGACATATGCAAACGACAATTTTAATCGTGCTGCTGGTTCTGGCGGCGCTTTACCTGGGGTTTCGAGTGGTTCGTGCATATCGCTCGTATTACGAGTTTCGCGGGCCGCTGCTGGCGATTTGTCCCCAGACGAAGAAAAGCGTGGTGATTGAGTTGGCTGCCGGAAAAATGGCCATGAAGGCTGTGGTTGGAAAACCCCATTTTCGGGTCAAAAAATGCTCGCGCTGGCCGGAGCGTGGAGATTGCGGGCAGGAGTGCTTGAAAGAGATTGAAGGTCGCTTCCCGGCATCGGAGCCTTCGAGCGCCCATAAAAAAGCTTCGTGACCGGGACTCAAGAATGAGCGGCCCTGCCGTGGTTTCCCCGCGCGCGGCCAGCCCCTGTTAAACACCCTGATTGGAATGCGGCTTCGCTAAAAAAAGGCGAGCTACGGAAGCGCTTGTGGAGACTGGCGTCCAGGCCAAGCGAGCGGCCCGCGGCGGCGGGATCGAAATAATAGGCAAAACCACCTCGCATGAGTATGCCCACTTGCGAAAAATGGTCTTGCCGGAAGCGAACCCGCCACCAAAAATGCCGGTATTGTCCTAATTTGGGCACTATCAGAACGCCGCACAAGTTGCTCCAATCAAATCGTCTCTGCTAGAGTGCCAGCGTATGCCAAGGCCCCTGGCAGGGGGCGGCAAGCGCAAGGGAACGCGAAACCACCGGGCGATGTCAGTCCCACCTATGACTATGGACAACCGAAAACTTACGCGTTTAGCGAAGGCGTTGCGAGGCCGCCGGATCGGCGTGGCGGGAGATTTCATGCTGGACCGCTACGTTTGGGGTTCGGCCACGCGACTTTCTCCGGAAGCTCCCGTCCCGGTCGTCGATTTCATGAACGAAAGCGAGGTCCTGGGCGGGGCGGGAAATGTGGCCGCGAATCTGGTTGCGCTGGGCGCCACGGTCCTTCCCTTCGGCGTCATCGGGGAAGACGAATCGGGCCGCGCGGTGCGCCGCTGCCTGGAAGCGACGGGAATGACGACGAAGGGAGTGATGGCCGACGCCTCGCGCATCACGACGGTGAAAACGCGCATCGTCGCGCGGCACCAGCAGATCGTGCGGGTGGACCGCGAGCGGCGCGAACCGCTCAGCCGGAGTCTCGAAGAGAGCCTGATTCGCCGGATCAAGATTGCAGTCGCGCGTCTGGACGCGCTGGTGATTTCCGATTACGACAAGGGCGTGGTGACCGATACGCTGGCGGACCGCGTATTGACCGAGTGCCACCGCCGCGGCGTGCCCGTTCTGGTGAAGCCGAAGACTTCGCGATTGTTTGCCTATCGCGGCGCGACGCTGATCGCGTGCAACGCGAAGGAAGCGGGCTTTTTTGTGACGCGTTCCCTGGACGACGACGAATCGGTGGGGCAGGCCGGGCGCGCGTTGCTGGCGCATTTTGGGTGTTCCGCCGTGGTGATCACGCGAGGCGCCGAAGGCTTGAACGTTTTTGAGGATACCTCGCCGCAAGGATATCACGTGCCCGCAACGAGCCGGGAGATCAGCTACGCGCGGGTCGGACAGGCGGGAGTGGATCTCGCATCGCACGGGCGGCAGGTATTTGACGTGACCGGGGCGGGCGATACGGTGCTCTCCGTGCTTGCCCTCGCCGTTGCGGCGCGCGTCCCGTTGCGCGAAGCCGCCGTACTGGCCAATGCGGGCGCAGGCGTGGTCGTCGGAAAGCTCGGCACTTCTACAATTACGCCGGCTGAATTATTCGCAGCCGGGCGCGACCTTCCGTAGGACAGACCTCCGTCTGTCGCACTTGAGTTAAGGCAGCAAATAAAACCAGACAGGCTAAAGCCTGGCCTACTCCAATCAGGAAGAAAACTCTACGGCGGGGGGAAACTCAGCGCCAGGTTGGAGCGCTCCACCCAGATCTGCACTTCACGATTCTGCGCGAATTTTATCGTTTCCTCTGGCTTGGGAAACGGAGCATAGGCGCTGATTTCCACGGTGACGACCACTCCGCTGCCGCCCCTTGGCGGCACTTCAGCGCTTTCCAGGCGGTAACTCTTGATCGGGCTGTAATACCCGTTGGGTCCCCAGAAGCTGTCGAAGTCCTTGCAGGTGAAATTGGGATGCGTCTGCCAGATCTGGCAGGCTTTCTGCATGTCTCCGGCAATCACCGCATCCATGAAATGCTCGACCGTGTGCTTTTCGCTGGTATAGCGCAGCATGTACCACATGCCGGCGGCGAGCAGCAAGACCAGCGCAATTCCGCTGACCACGTACCGCCGGGCTTTGGATTTAGGTTCTTCCGCACCAGTGTCGAGTATGCCCATGAACCTGTCTCCCATCGGCATTTTATATTTGCCTCTTGAAAAATGCGACCGACAGACTTACCAAAACTACGGAAAACCCTACGAGAACGAAAACGTCCGAATAGATTGCCTGGTATCCCGCATTTTTCAGGAGCAAGGCCTTCAGCGCGTCCACGGCATAGGTGAACGGATCAACATAGGAAATCCACCGCAGCCACACGGGAAAGCCTTCAATAGGATAAATCGCGCCGGAAGGGAAGTACAGCAGCGTATTGAGAACGCCGAAGATGGCGCGCGGCACCAGGGGATCGTTGACGCGCACCATCAGCAGAAACATGAAGCTGAGCATGGCGATGGAAGTGGTCGAAAGCACAACTCCCAGATAGATCAGCCGCACCGGGTCCCACAAGCGGTCGATTCCGGCGATTAGCCCGCCAATGATGGTGATGGTCGTCCCCGCCATTAGTCCTTTGATGGCTCCGGATAAAATCAGCCCCAGGATGAGTTCGGATTTTTTGATGGGTGTGACCAGATAGCCTTCGTGCAGGCCGCGCGACTTGTCGTCAATGAACGTGATGCCGCCGCCGATCATGGCCACGATGAAGATGGACATCGCGATCGAGCCCGGAAGCAGGTACTTGATGTATTCGATGTAGGGATACACCTCGACGACCTGCAGATCGATCAGCGGGTTCAAACGCGGCATCGGCACGGCCAGCCGCTGGCCCGGCTGGAATGGATTCAGCCCCTTATTGATGTCCTGGACCAGGCCTTGCATGCGCGTTAGCAATTCGCTGGCCACGAAGTTGTCGGTATTGTCCTCGATGAACGCGATGCGCGGGCGGTTTCCCTGGTTTACGCGCTGCGAGAAGTCGGCGGGGATATAAACGATGGCCCGGACGAATCCGGTGCGCAGGTCGAGTTGGGCGTTGGAAAGGGAGGAGTAATCCTCGATTTTCATGGTCTGCGGGCCCGCCTCGATGGCGTCGAAACGCTGCCGGATCTGGCGGGAAATGGCGGAGTGGTCTTCGTCCACGACGGCGACCTTGATGCCCTTGATTTTGCCGCCGAAGGCGTACCCCAGCACGATCAACTGCATCAGCGGGAAGATCATGGAACTCATCATGAGCGCCGGGCTGCGGAAGAACTTCCGCATGTCGCGTTCGATGATGGCGAAGATGCGTTGGAATCTCATTCGCTTGGAATCGGCCCCTATCGGTACAAATGGCTCATATCGCGCCGCATATTTTCCGAAGCCGCGTCGCGCAGCTGGCGGCCCGTGTAATACAGGAACACGTCGTCCAGCGTGGTGCCTTGCACCGAGACGCGGCGCACGGGAACGCCGCGGTCGCGCGCCAGGTCCATCAATTCTCCGACGGTCAGCGGCCCGCTGGTGGAAGACAGGTGCGTGACGCCGTCATGCGTCGCTACGCTGGTGACGCCGTCGAGTTTTTGCAGGGCCGCATCCCAATCGGGGGGCGGATTGTCAAATTCCGCTTCCACGATGTCGGTTCCCGGAACGCTGTCTTTCAGTTTTGTGGGCGTGTCGAGCGCCACCAGATGCCCGTGATCCACAATCGCGATGCGGTCGCAGAGCTGGTCGGCTTCTTCCATGTAGTGCGTCGTCAGCAGGATGGTCAGGCTGGCCGCTTCTTTCAGCTTGTTGATCATTTCCCACACGGCCGTGCGCGAGACCGGGTCCAGGCCCGTGGTGGGCTCGTCGAGAAAAAGAATTCTTGGCGAGTGCACCAGGCCGCGCGCAATCTCCAGCCGCCGGCGCATTCCGCCGGAGAAGCTGCCGACCAGCTTGTCGGCGAACTCGGTGAGGCCCACGGCTTCCAGAAGCCTGGGAATCGCTTCCGCGCGCTGCGCGCCGGTCAGGCCATACAGTTTTGCGTGGATCATCACGTTTTCGCGCGCCGTGAGTTCCGGATCGGACGTGAGCGCCTGCGGAATGACGCCGATGGCGTGGCGCACCCCGTCGGGATCGGTCATCACATCATGCCCGCCCACGATCGCGTCGCCGGAGGTCGGCGGCGTCAGCGTGGTCATCATGCGGATCAATGTCGTTTTGCCGGCGCCATTCGGTCCGAGCAATCCGAAAATTTCGCCGGTATGCACACTGAAACTTACTTCGTCCACGGCCACGAAGTCTCCGAACTGCTTCTTCAGCTGGATGACTTCAATCGCGTTGGTTTCCGTGTTGCTCATGGGAATCGTGATGTGTACGGCGCAATCAGGCAGCGGCGGAAATCGATTTGAGCCGCAAAGACGAAAACAGCCGCCGCCACCAGGGGCGCGTGGACGGCAGGGGCGGCAGCAGCACTGTGGCCGTCATGCCGGACATGAGCCGGCGGTCGGGATTGGGCACCGCAATTTTGATGGAAAATGTCTTGATGTCGCGTTTGGTTCGGCTGACGTCGCGCTGCGTCGCGAAATCACTTTCGACGCCTTTGTAGATTACGGTGCCCTGGATCGTATTTCCCGAGGGCAGGCGGATCGTCATGCGCTGGTTGAGCGCCACCGAATCGATGTAGCTTTCTTCCACGTCGGCCTGCACCCACAGGTGGTCCACATCGAGAATCGTCACGATCGGTTCGCCCGCCTGCAGAACTTCTCCCTGGCGGGCCGCGCGAACCGATACGACGCCGTCCAGCGGCGCGTAAATTTTCATGTAGCTCAGGCGGACGTCCGCCGTGGCTTTTTCGGCGCGCGCCTGTTGCAGTTGTGCGCGCGTGGCCGCCAGATCGCTTTGCTGGACCCCCACCTGCTTGCGGTTGGCCTGGGCCACGGCCACCTGCGCCTGGGCGGCGCGCACCTGATCCTGCAGGGCCTTGACGGCCGCATCCGATGCCTGCTCGGCCGCATAGGCCAGGTCACGGTCCTGCGCGGAGGTCACGCCGCCGTCAAACAGGCCTTGCTGGCGCTTGTAGGTTTGCTGGTCGCGCCAGAGATTCGCCTGGGCCTGCACGAGCTGGGAACGCGTCGCCGTCAAGTTCGCTTCGGCCTGGCGCAGCGCGGCGCTGGTCTGGTCGTCGGTCCAGGCTCGTGTATCGCTGGCGGAGTTGACCTTGGCCTCGAGCGTGCGAATATTGGCCTCGGCCGAATCCCGCGCGGCGATATATTCCGAGGGATCCAGTTCGGCGATCAGGTCGCCCTTGTGGACTTCGGACCCTTCATCCACCGTGAGGCGAATCATGCGCCCGGCAAGTTGCGGGCTGACGATGACGTCGGTTCCGGTGACGATCCCGGTCAGCGGGATTTCGCTTCCGTGCGGCGTTGAGGCGAGGTAAACCAACAGAGCCAGAACGAACAGCGCGCCGACAAAGATGAAAAATCTGGAGATTTTCATGGCGTCCTTGCCTTCGGCTGAAACAGCCCGTGCTCGAGGAAATCCTGGACCGCCTGGCGCCGCCGGGCCACTTCCCGGGGCCGCAACGGATCGTGCCCGAGAATGCGGGTCAGCACCGGGGCCGCCGAAAAATAAAATACCAGGACCGAGACGACGGTAAGCGCCGTGTTGCGGATGTCCACGCACCGGAATTCGCCGCAGGCGATTCCTTCTTCAATTAAATGCACCAGCCGACCATGTAGCGGGCGGTAATATTCCGAAACGATCCATTCGATGTTCGGTCCGTTGCTCATCATTTCGCGCTGGATCAGCCGGGGATAGTTTGGGTGCCGCTGCACGAAGTCGAAGAAATGGTCGACCACGGCGGCCAGGCGCTTTCGCGGAGACATGGCGGCCGCGCCGGGGTCGCCGACGCGGGAGCGCAGTTGCGAAAGCAGCGTTTCCAGGACGAAGCGGTACAACTCCTGCTTGCTGCGAAAATAATAGTAGAGCAGGGCCTTGTTCACCTTGGCCGCGCGGGCGATTTCATCCATGCGCGCCCCGGCCAGGCCCTGCTCGGAAAAAATCTTTTCCGCGGTGGCCACGATGCGCCGCGCCGTGGTCAGGTCGCGCGCGTGCCGCAGGCTGCGCGGCGGCCGCCGGCTCAGGCTCTGGAGTTCCCAGTCCTGGGGCGGCGCGGTTCGTGATGGTTTCGCGGCTTTCATTGTCTAACTAACCGGTTAGTCTAAAGTAGGCGCGAGAGCCAGTCAAGGGTGGCACAGGCGGAAGCCTGTGCTACTAAATTGCACACCGCTTACACCGTTTTTTCCGCGACCGCCTGCAGGGCCTCGCCGGTGAGGGAGACGGTCTTCCATTCATCCAGAAATTCCGCGCCCAGCTTGCGGTAGAAATCGATTGCCGGGGCGTTCCAGTCCAGTACGGCCCAGCGCATGCTGAAATACTTTTCCTTCCACGCGATTTCGGCTACGTGCGCAAGCAGCGTCCGGCCAATCCCGCTCCTGCGAAACTGCGGGCGGACAAAGAGGTCTTCCAGAAACAAGCCGGGTTTTCCTCGAAACGTGGAATAAAACTCGAAAAACAGCGCGTACCCGGCAGGGGTTCCATCGGATTCGGCAATGACGGCGCGAAACTTCGGGTTTGCGCCGAAACCGTCGCGTGCAATGTCGGCTTCGGTGACACGGACTTTGTGAGTGAGCCGCTCGTAGTCGGCCAATTCGCCGATCAATGTGACCAGCAGCGGAGCGTCATGTATGGTCGCAGGGCGAATCGAAGTCATCGGCAAGATCCCGGTACGGCGGCGGCAAATGCACACCCGCGAGTTTTCATCTAAAACTCAGTGCAAACATTCCGAGCATTTACCGGCGGGATTATAGACCAGCACAAAGTATTTCGTCTCGACGAACGGCGCTAGGGGTCGAGCGTGTCGGGAGCAGCGGTGGCGGGAAGGTCGATCGTGTATTTCGTGCGCAGCTTTTCGCGATGCTGCGCGAGCGCCAAGTCGATCAGGCGGCTGAGCAATTCGCGGTAGGGCAGGCCGGAAGCTTCCCAGAGCTTGGGGTACATGCTGATGGAGGTGAAGCCGGGAATGGTATTGATTTCATTTAATAAGATGCGGCCCGTGCGGTGTTCCAGGAAAAAATCCACGCGCGCCATGCCCAGGCACTCCAGCGCGCGGAACGCCCGCACGGCGTATTCCTGAAATCGTTTGACCTGCGCGCGGTTTAATTTCGCGGGAATCACCAGGCGCGTGCCCTCTTCCAGATATTTTGCCTCGTAGTCGTAAAATTCGCGGTGCGGCACGATTTCGCCGGGAATCGAGGCTTTCGGATCTTCATTGCCCAGGACGGAGAGTTCGATTTCGCGGCCGCGGATGGCGCGCTCGACCAAGATTTTTTGCGCGAACTCGCCGGCGAAGTCCATGGCGGCGGCCAGTTCCCCGGCGTCATGCGCCTTGGTCATGCCCACGGAACTGCCCAGCGTGGCCGGCTTCACGAAAACGGGAAACCGAAATTGCTTCTGGATCGCTCGAAGCACTTTCGCGCGCGATTTTTCCCACTCGGCCCGTGGAATCGCAAGGTAATCACCGACCGGCAGCTTGGCCTGCAGCCACAATCGTTTTGTTATGTCCTTGTCAAGGCCAACCGCCGAACCCAGCACGCCCGAACCGACATACGGCAGCCCGGCAAGATCGAGCAGTCCTTGTACCGTGCCGTCCTCCCCAAACGTGCCGTGCAGCACGGGAAATACAACGTCCACGCGCAGATTGTCGGGGCGCGACGCGCCGACCGGCACCAGGGCGGCCACATTCGGATCGGCGGACAGCATCACGCGTTCGCCGGTCCGCAACACTTCGCTCAACGTTTTGGAAGTTTTATTCGAAAGGGGCGGCAGCATCTTGTTTGCGGCGCTTCCCGCGAGCCACCGGCCGTCCTTGGTGATCCCGATGGGAACCACTTCGTATTTTTCCGGATCGAGCGCCTGAATGACCGACGCGGCCGATATCAGCGAAACTTCGTGCTCGCCCGAACGTCCGCCGAACAATACGCCTACGCGCAACCGTTTTTTTTCTGTGGTCATAAGTTATGCGGCCTGTTGGCAGCGCCGGTGCCAAAAAGCACGTAGTGCCGCAAATTACAGCTACAAAATCTTTTTGCCCAAACCGGAGAGCACCATTTCGACGCCGAGCAGGGCCGTCTGATTGTGCAGATCGATCACCGGATTAATCTCTACGATTTCCAGCGAAACCATGGCTTCGCTGTCCGCGATCATTTCCATGGCCAGGTGCGCCTCGCGATACGTCACGCCTCCCCGCACGGGCGTGCCAACCCCCGGGGCGTCATCCGGATCGACAAAATCCATATCCAGGCTGACGGCCGCGCCGTCGGTATCGTCGGTGACGAAGCGCAGCGCTTCGCTCATCACGTCGCGCATGCCGCGTTCGTCAATATCGCGCATGGTGAAAACGTGAACGCCCGATTCCTTGATCAGGCGGCGTTCCTTGGGGTCCAGGTCGCGCACGCCCACCAGTGCGACATTTCGCGGCTCGACTTTCGGCTTGTAGCCGAGCAAATCGACCAGTTCAGGCGCCCCGTAGCCGATAATCGCTGCCAGCGGCATTCCGTGAATGTTGCCCGAAGGAGAACTTTCCGGCGTGTTCATGTCGCCGTGGGCGTCCAGCCACAGGTAGCCGATGCGCTTGGATTGCCCGCGAAAATAATTCGACACTCCCGAACACGACCCCACCGCGATCGAGTGGTCCCCGCCCAGCACGAGCGGCAGAAAACCTTCCGCGAGCGTTCGTTGGGTGATTTCGGCCAAGCCGCGGCAAGTCTCGGCGATTTCATGCAGGTATTTGGCACGTTTCTCGCCGTAGTGCTGCTCTTCGGGCTGCCGCACGGCAATGTTGCCGATGTCCTCGACCGTGTGGCCCAGCGCCTTCAGGCGCGCCTGCAGGCCCGCGACGCGCAGCGCCGAGGGACCCATGTCCACTCCGCGGCGGCTCTGGCCCAGGTCCATCGGAACTCCGATGATGCGAATCTTTTGTGCCATGTTCGCAATCCGGTCCGGTTCGCCCTCTGAGCGGGAAGCGGCGAGTCCTCGGGTGCGGGCTGCTCATGTAGCCCGGCGAACTAAGGATAGACTCTGTAAATCATCCGGGGGAAGGGAATCACTTCACGAATGTGCTCAGTTCCGCAAATCCAGGCCACCGTGCGTTCCAGGCCCAATCCGAAGCCCGCATGGGGCACGGCGCCGTAACGCCGCAGGTCCAGGTACCAGCTGAACGCCTCTTCGGGGAGGTTGTTTTCGCGCAACCGTTTCAAAAGCAGATCGTAATCGGCCACGCGTTCGCCGCCGCCGATGATTTCCCCATAACCTTCGGGCGCGAGCATGTCGAATCCCAAAGCCAGTTCAGGGCGCACGGCGTCCGGCTGCATGTAGAACGCCTTGATGGCCGCCGGGTAGCGGTGCACCATCACCGGGCGGTCATAGGCACTGGAAAGAATCGTCTCCTCGTCTCCGCCGAAGTCGTCTCCCCATTGAATGGGATTTCCATGCTGCTGGAGAACCTGAACGGCTTCGTCGTAAGTGATGCGCGGAAACGGAGCGGTAACATTGGCGAGTTTGGAAGTGTCGCGTCCGATCGTTTCCAGTTCCCGCGCGCGATTTTTCAGGCAGGATTGCACGACGTGGCTGACCAGGCCCTCGCCCAGCGCCATCATGTCTTCCAGGTGGGCGTAGGCCGCTTCCGGTTCCAGCATCCAGAACTCGGTGAGGTGTCGCCGCGTTTTCGATTTCTCCGCGCGGAACGTCGGCCCGAACGTGTACACCTTGCCGAGCGCCATGGCAGTGGCTTCGACGTACAACTGGCCCGATTGCGTCAGGTAGGCTTTCTCGTCGTCGATGTACTGCACTTCGAACAGCGTTGTGGTGCCTTCGCAGGCGGCCGGCGTGAAGATGGGTGCTTCGGTGAGGATGTAGCCTTGCGAATCCATGTATTCGTGCGCGGCGCGAACCGCCTGGGCGCGGATGCGCAGGATCGCCGACTGGCGCGGCGTGCGAATCCACAGGTGGCGGTGATCCAGCAGGAAATCGACGCCGTGCTCCTTGAGCTGGATGGGATACGGCGTGTCATCCGGGACGCGCTGCACCACTTCGACGGCCGTGAGCTGAATTTCGAAACCGCCGGGGGCGCGCTGATCGGCGTGAATTTTTCCCGTGACGATCACGCTTGATTCCTGCGTCAGCCCGCGCAGCGCCCCGAATGCCGCCGGTTGATCCTTGAGCGATACCACGCCCTGAATCGTTCCCGTGCCGTCGCGGAAAATGGGGAACAGGAGTTTCCCCGCCTCGCGCATGTTGTAGAGCCAGCCGCGCAGCGTGACTTCCTTCCCGTCGTGCCGCCCGACCTCCTGAATGGTTACGACTGGCATGAAATCTGGGATTCTCCCTCTGCAATGTCTGCTGTCTAGACCTTGGCCAGGGCCTGTTCGAATTTATCGAATACGGCGCGCACGCCCTGCAGGGTTTCGGCGAACGCCAGGACTTCGCCCGAACCCGCGGCCACGGCGGGCTCCTTCAGTTCGAGGACCAGGGGCGCTTCGGGCGGCAAAGCGGCCAGCGTGGCGCTCCAGTCGATCGTTCCCTGATAGGGGAGCAGATGGTCGTCGTGTTCGCCGCGATTATCGTGGATGTGCGTGGTGATGACGAGGTCGCGCACCGTTTCCAGCGCCTCCGCGAGGCCGCCCTCGATGTTGGCGTGTCCGGTATCGAAGCACAGCTTCACGCCGGCCAGCCGCGTGCGCTCGAGAAAATGCTTCAGGTTCGCGGGAGTGGCCATTTCGCCCGGCGTGTTTTCCAGCGCCAGGGTGACGCCGCGATGGCGCGCAAACAGGGAAAGATGCTCGAGCGAGCTGAACGCCGCATCCCAGCGGCGCTCGTCCAGGGCGTCGCGCGACCTCGCCACGTGCTGGACGCAGTAGCGGAACGGCAAATATTCCGCCAGGTCCAGCGCGCGCCTGATTTCATCGACCGCTTCCTGGCGCCGCATCCGCTCGGGATCGGAAATGGAAAGCGGCACGCCGCTTTCGCGCGAAAGGTGGAGATCGCGCGTGGTTGGCGAATGAATCGAATTTAATGTGAGATCGTTTGCGGCAAGCCAGGAAGCCAATTCGCGCGCTTGCTCGGCAGAGCGGTAATCGAAATGGCCGCGCGAGCAAAACAGCTCGATCGCGGAGACTCCCGCGCGCGCCGCTTCGCCCATCAGTTCGGCTGTCAGTTTCCGTTTTACAAAAAGATATGTGGAGAGAACGCGTTGCATCGTCACGATGTCCGGGCCCTGATCCTCGAAGTCATTTCGACTTTATGCGAAGCGCGGAGGCGCGTCAAGGCAAGGCCCGGCAAATGGCGGCGGGATTAGAAATTAATTCCGGAAGACGAATGCGCGTGACACGAAAGCGGGCTAATCTTCGGCTTCCCTGAGGAATTCCGCTTCGGGCTGGCCGGGAATCAATCCTGCGTCCACGCCGCGCTTTAGAAATTCATGGACGGCCCGGCGGCCGCGATCGCCGTAGCCGAGCGTCCATTTGTTCACATACATGGCGATAAATTTGTCGGCCAGATCGGTGTCCATGTCGCGCGCGAACTGCATCGCATAGCTGACCGCCGCCTCGCGATGCTCCAGGGCATAGGCCACGCTATCGTGGATGGCGCGGCCCACCTGCAGGCCCACCTTGGGGCCAAGGGCGCGGCGCACGGCATTGCCGCCCAGCGGCAATGGGAGTCCGGTCTGTTCCAGCCACCACTGTCCCAGGTCCACCACGCGGTGCAACCCCATCTGGGGAAAAAACAACTGTCCTTCGTGAATCAATAAGCCGGCGTCCACCACCGAGTTTTTTACGGCGTCGAGAATCTGGTCGAACCCCATGACCACGGGTTCGATGCGCGGCTCGTACAGCTTCAGCGTCAGATAGGCGGAGGTGCGCAGGCCCGGCACGCCAACCCTGCACTTTGCCAGGTCCGCGCGCTTCAGCGGACGCTGCGAAACCACGATGGGGCCGTAGCCTTCGCCAAAACTCGCTCCGCAGTCCAGCAGCACGTATTTGTCGCGCAAATAGGGGTACGCCGCGAAGCTGAATGCCGTCACGTCATAGACTTCCCGCAAAGCCGCCTGGTTCAGCGTTTCGATGTCGCCCAGGACATGCGAAAATTTCAACCCGGGCGAACGCACCTTCTGCGTTGCCAGGCCATAGAACATGAAGGCATCGTCGGAATCCGGCGAATGCGCCAGTTTGATCTCGATGGACTTGCCTGTAGCAGTTTTCGTAGGCATTGCTTTTGGCCCAATCTCCCTTGTCGATGCTTTCTCGGAACCCGGTCACCTTCTGGACTTTGTCAGGCTTTTTCCCGCCCCGGCCTGCCGGGGACGTGCGGCGTAAAGCGGAACCCGCACCGGTAGAGTCAATCCGCCCTGCTCACCTGCCAGCTACACTGGAGTCACAGGAAGAACCGGTGTCACACTCGCGTCACAGAGAGGGCCGTCGGAGGCGAACTCCATTTCAGCGGAATCCGCGCTTTCGAGCACATGAGATTAGCACACTCCGGCCCGCCCGACAATTCCGCCGCCCCCGGCGCGGCCCGCGCCTTATATGTTGGACGCAATCCGCGCAATCGCCGTATCGAAAGAGATTTTTCCATCCAGGTAGGGCCGCCAGTAGAGGTCCAGTAACGCGCGGAAGCGTTCCCACGCTCCGGAATAGAGTCCGAAACGCGACGCATAGGTCAGATAGTTGGCGGAATCTTCACCCTGCTCGCGGGCCATGGCCATGGCGCGGAAATTGACGTCCCGGCGAACCATCTCGCCGGTCGTGTAGAAAAGCAGGGCATGCCAGAGGTCGCGCGGGATGGGTTTATCGCGCTGGCGGAACTCCCGGGCAATGGCATCGGTCACGGCGCCTGCCAGGGCGTGCGAGGATTCATGGAACAGAACCTCGAACCCATAGATGTCCTGATTGCGCGCGTCGTGGCTAGAGATTGTAACGTGTGTGGGATTGAGCGAAGTATAGGCGCCGAATGGACCCCCATACCACACCACGTCCACGCGCAGACGATGGGATGGCCAGGGCCTTTGATAGATGTCCGCAAGCTGTCCGGAAAGTTCCACACCCAGTTGCCGGACTAACGGAGCGACTCGGGCAATCCATACGCGATTTGCGCGATCCTGCTCCGGCCACCAGTGCTCCCGGTAGACGGGTGCGGCGCGTTCCAGGGCCTCAATCAGGTCCGGGCGCAGGCCGGACCTGCAACTGGGTGAAGTTTTCCCTTCGAGATCGGGACACGCTTCCATTTCGGAAAGGCGGTTGTTGATGTTCACCATGTCGCTGTTGAGCAGCAAGTCCCGCTTGGCCAGATCTTTCTGGTAAAACGTTACGGCATCCTGCCAGGCCGTGATTTGTCCGGCGGGAAAACCCAGCAGCGATGCGATGGGCTCATGCAGAGGGGCGGCTCCCCTCGTGTTACCGGCAGAAGTGGAATTGCTATTCATCAATCTTGCCTGCAGGTAAAGAAAATGGTGCAGGTTTATCCAAAACCCGCTGTGCAATTCAAAGACGGGAAGCGGGGAGTCGGTGCCGGAAGTTTGCTGCGGCGCCGGAGGGTTCGCGCGATAGGTGTAGGCCCGCGCAGCGGACGGCTGCGCGCATCCGAGCGCGGCCAGAAACACGATCACCGCGATGGAAACGCTTCGGGAACGCTCAACGGTACGGGGAAGAGTCATGACCCAGGCTGTTATGTTATCGCCAAATTCGTTCTCTGTGCCAGGGAAGGTGCCAAACGCTCACTTTTTCGGGAAAACTGCCCGGCAACGCGGTGACCGGGCGGTGGGACCCACTGTGGCCATGCAAAAGAGGAAACGCAGAGGGCAGAACGCAGAACCGATAGTTCCGACGGGCCAGGCTGGCAATCTCAGGGCAGGCGAGCTCGGCCCTTATGGGGCCCGCGCCGGTTCTTGCGAAGGTGACCGGGAACCTGCGCCATCAGTGAAATATCTGGCGCATTATGGCGGCGCCTTCGGGGTCGCTGATGAATTTCTTGCGAACCATCAGATTGACCAGTTCCGTCAAGGCTTCCCGCAGGTTCAACATGGCGGGGGAAAGTCCGGCTTCCGGCTCGGCAGGGGACGCTTCAGGTTCGGACAATTGTTCGCCGCTTAATTCGGCTACCCACTTGTGCAAAACGGTTTGATATTCGGGCTTGATGTTCGTGAACGCCAGGCCCATTCCCATCGATGTGTGGGCGTAGGCCACCACGGCTTCCGCCTCAAAAACATATCGGCCGTGCTCCAGGCGAACTTGCACCGTGGCACCCATACTGAATGGGGAAATCGTATCGATATAGCATCCGCCAAGACCCAAATCCGCGCTGCGCCCGGCCAGAGAAGTTTTCGAACGCGGCTCGGTCACTTTCGCCGTGGCCGTACAGGGGAAACGAAAGGCAGCACGCCGTTCGGGATCGAACGTTTTTTGCTCGGCCTCGAGTGTGGGCCCTGGCCATACTATCAATGGCTTGTCTGTATATTCGGGCATTGTGCGCGTCATTTCGCAGACCGCTGTCTGCGCGGCTGCATCCGGCTAGGAAGATTCCGCGCACAATTCAACGCGCGGATATCGGAAGGGGTGAATTCATTTTCACTCTGCTTCGCAGCGGCTGCAAGCGGAAACTTTGGGGCGTGTGATACAAACGCCCGGAGGTCAGGGGGAGGCGATTCGAGGGTCGGCGGAAGTCGCCACGCCGCCCTGCTTATCGGCGCCGCGCAAGACTCCCGATGAATCCAAAAAGAAGGATCGCCGGCCGGTCTTGCCGTATTCGTTGGGATAAGTCGAGAGGCTGAACGTCTCTTCCTTATTCGCGTCTTCCGACGACAGATTGCCGGCCGCCGGCACGATATTATAACGAATGGTGTAGCCGTCCTTATTTCCGGCGGCCAGCTCCGCGTCGACCAGGCCGGCTTCCTCGATGGAAACTCCCCCCGGGGGCGCGGGCCCCAATGTGGCAAGTGTGTCCGGCAATTTCCCGTACGCGCGCCGGTAGGTTTCCAGCGCCGTGGCCAGCGTGCGCAAATTGGCGATCGCTTTGTCCTCCCGCGCGTCCATATCGGCTTGCTCCCATTGCTTGGCCATCGCGGGGATATCCAGCAGGATCAATCCGACCGAAAGCAATTTCCAGCTTCCACCTTCGCGCACCAGGCCAAAGGTGATGGACCTGGATGGTTCGCCGGGCAGAGGAATTTCCATCGGGATGAATGCGAGATTTTCCCGCAATCGCGTCTCGCCAAAACGCATTTCCGTGGAAAGGCCCGGGCTCTGGCAGCGCACGATCGTTTGGCCGGACGCGCTGGTGGAAAGCAGGGGGCGCCCCGGATCTTCCAGAAGCACGAATCGTTTCATCATCGCTGTGCGTTGCGGGGCGGGAAGGGCGCGATAGGCCGTGGCGTTGTCCGCGGTGAGCCAGTTCGCAAAGGCGGCGGCGTCCTGTCGGCAGGCGGCCGAAAGCGCCTCGGATAATGCCTCTGCCGGGCTTGCCGGGGCCTGCTGCGCACGCGCGCTGGCGGAAGAAAATATTCCGGCCAGAACAATCACAAGCAAGCCGCGGACCTGCCGCGCCAGTCGCCTTGCCGGAAATTTTCCATCGCTCATGATTTTGCTCCGCGCAGGATCTCCGCGAGATTTTGAGTGAACTTGGATCTGGGCATGACTTCGCGGCAACCCGCGGCGCGCGCTCGCTCCGCCAAATCGACTTGCACATGAGATAGAAAGGCAATCACCCTCCGGGGGTTGCCTGGGCGGCCGGATTGGCCAAGCTGCTCGACGGCTTCGAGCGCTCCCTGCCGCGCGTTCAGGTCGACAATGATCAGCGCCGTGGGACTTGCCGCCGCCGATTTCAGCAGTTGCTCGCCCGTCGTCACGGTTTCCACAACCGTTCCGGTCAGTTTCGCGGTTTCGTGCAGTTTGGCCTGAAAGAAAAGATCGTCGATCAATACGATTGCGTCGGCCATGAACACCTTTTCTGAAAATATCCTCTTACCGGATGTACCACGCGCGCCGCTGTAAGACAAGGCGCAACCAATCGCCGGCATGGCGCTATTCGGATGTCGCCACAAAATGCGCAGAGCACCCAGAGAACACAGAGAACCAAGACGACGCAGAGAAAAGCCGTGTGAAACAATCACACTCTGCCGCGTGAAACGCTTTCCCCCTCGGCCGAATTGCGATACAAATTGTTCCGGATATGGAGCCGCTCGAAAAGGAAATTCTCAGTGCTTTCGATCGCCCGGGCGCGCGCGCATTGCCTCTCGCCGAGTTAGCGAAAACATCCGCGGCTAGGGCTGTGGTAAAACAACTGGTCGAGCGAGGATGGCTGCGGGAGGCCGGGACTCCGGAAAACTACGTGCGCACCGAGGATGGACGCCTGCAACTGGCCGGTCCGCGCGACGTCACCCTCTATTCGCGTCCCGGATGCCATCTGTGCGAAGTAGCAAAAGGGCAGATCGCGGCACTGGTCAAAGAATTCAGCGAATCCGGCGCGCGCCTCACGGAAATTAATATCGATGACGACGCCGAACTCCGCACGCGCTATGACATAGACGTTCCCGTTATATTTCTGGGCGCGCGAAAGGCCGCCAAGCATCGCGTCGATCTTGCTCAATTGCGCCGCCAGTTGCGCGACGCTTCCGGATGAATCATGCCCGCTCAATAAGCCTTGCCATGGGGCTGATGCCGTTCGTATGAGAATTTCAGATCAAAACCTCAGCGGCTAAACTGCCTGTGGAACTTGTGTCGCGGCACCTGCTACGACATACACTCACTTCCAAGTCCATACATAAGCCATAAGCTCGGAAGCCAAAAGTTCAGATAGAGAGAATCCACGCAGCGGGCCGGCGCTTAATGGCCAGCAACCAACTTCACTCCCACCGTTTGGTCGGGGACGTCTCCCTTACGGCCTTTGACACGGTCATAAACGGAAACCAGGGAGGTTGAGCCGAGGGCCTCGTTGTAGTAGGTGGGCACGCCGAGCGCGGTTCTCAACTCCTCGTTGAAGCGGCGCATGCGGGTCAACTGATCGGCGTTCGCCGGGAACTTGCGGCCATCGTCGGTCAGCAGGAATTTCTGATAACCCGCGTCCCAGAGGCGCGTGAATTGGCCGTTCATGAGGATGGTCGGGAGGATGGTCATGGTGTAGTGATCGTCTGAGGTGCGGCGGAACTCCGCGCCGCAACCGTATTTTTCCGCGCGCGTCACCCCACCCGTGCTGTTCACAACGAATGCCAGGTTAGGCAACGATTCGATCAATTTGGCGGGGAAACGATCGTCAATATTCCACACAACGTTTAGAATACGGAGTGCGCAGTGTGATGTAAAGACAAAAAGGTGCGTTTGAGCGCAGAAATTCCCATAAGATGCAGAAAACAAGCATAATAAGCTCCTAACAGAACCTTTCGTGGGGTGTGTTTTGCCGTTTTTCACTGCTTTCCACGGCCGGGCATTCCTGTTTCGGTCAGGCTGAAATTTGTTAAGTTATGTTAAATTAGGCGAATACATCTGTGCTGGATCAGCATCTATTGTCGGATGCGGGATGTAGGTTTGTTCCGGGGTGCTATATTTGTCGCGGGACTCAGGGTGAACAAGCACGGCCTGCACCGGTAGCGGGCGGGATACGGGTCTTTCGAAAGCTTTTTGGCCAACAATTTGAGCCAACAATGCTCCGGAGGGAGACCTTCAGAAAAGGGCAGAAAAGGGCAGAAAAAGGGTCAAGACACTGCAGGACATGCATACGACCAAAAAGTCCGTTTTGGACGAATCCTTGGCGAGCACGAGAGCCATTGGGCGGAGCCTACTCGATTGCATCGGGAACACTCCTCTGCTGCGGCTCGAACGCATCGGCCCGAACTATGCCAACGCGGAGTTCTATGGCAAGGCGGAATGGCTGAACCCGGGAGGCTCGGTGAAGGATCGCCCCGCGCTGGAAATGATCCGGGATGCGGAGCGTACCGGAAAATTGAAGCCGGGAAAGACCATCCTCGATGCCACGAGCGGAAATACCGGGATCGCCTATGCCATGATTGCCGCGGCGCTGGGATATCGCGTGAAGCTGTGCCTGCCGGCAAGCGCCAGCGAGGAGCGGAAGAAGATTCTGGCGGCCTATGGCGCCGAGCTTGTGATTACTCCGGGCGATGAAGGTTCCGACGGCGCGATCTTGCGGGCGCGGGAAATCATCGCCGCCGAGCCGGAAAAATATTTTTATCCCGATCAATACGGCAACCCGTCGAACTGGCGCGCGCACTACAAAACGACGGGACCCGAAATCTGGGAGCAAACCGGCGGGCGCATCACTCACTTTGTGGCGGGACTGGGAACCAGCGGAACCTTTGTGGGCACCTCGCGCCGGCTGAAAGAGCTGAATCCCGCAATCCGCTGCATCAGCTTGCAGCCGGACGCAGCGTTTCATGGGCTGGAAGGCTGGAAGTACATGCCCACGGCCATCGTACCCAGCATTTACGACGCCACGCTGGCCGACGAGAATCTAGCGGTCAGCACGGAGGAAGCCTATCGACTGGTCAAGCGGGCCGCGCGGGAAGAAGGATTGCTCTTGAGCCCCAGCGCTGCCGCCGCGCTGAACGGTTGCTTCCAGGTGGCCGCGTCGCTCAAGCCGGACGAGCGCGCCGTGATCGTGACGGTGTTTCCCGATTCGGGGACAAAATATTTGAGCGAGCGTTTCTGGGACGAGGTTTAGGGGATATTTCCAAGTGAGAATCGCGTGATGTTACGGCTGGCGGCCCATCTCGAAAATGAAATTCGCGAACACGGCGCGAAGGATTATCCGAACGAGTGTTGCGGCGCGATGCTGGGAACCGATGGTGACGCCGGGCGGGAGGTCCGCTCGCTGTTCCCGCTGATCAATCGCAGGGACGATTCGCCGCGCAACCGCTTTTCGATCACTCCGGAAGATTTTCGCGCGGCCGAGCGCGCCGCGGCCGAACATGGACTCGATCTGCTGGGATGGTATCATTCTCATCCGGATCATCCTGCGCGGCCCAGTGAATTCGACCGGGAGCATGCCTGGCCGTGGTACAGCTATGTGATTGTGAGCGTGGAGGCAGGCGCGCCAAAGGAGTTGACGTCCTGGCGGCTTGACGATGACCGCGCGAAATTTCAGCCGGAGGAAGTGGCTCCGGTGAAAGCGGCAAGCCAGTGAACGCAGGGTTGACCCTGCCGGTTGAAACTTCAGCCGTATATCGAGCATCCGATCAGGAGGGAGAAACTACCGTATGGCCGTAAAGGTCTTGATTCCGACGCCGCTTCGCCAGTTCACCGATAAGCGGACCAGCATTGAATGTAGCGCCGCCACGGTAGGCGAGGCGCTCGGCAGTCTGACGTCGAGCTTCGCCGAGTTGCGCAAGCATCTCTACACGGAAGATGGAAGAATTCGCAGTTTCGTGAATGTGTATTTGAACGATGAGGACATTCGTTTCCTCGATAAGGAAAATACGCGAACCAAGGACGGAGACACGATCAGCATCGTGCCCTCGATCGCCGGCGGTTCCCCGGCATCCGCAAGATAGCAGCCATCCAGCGGAAGGGAATTACAGGAGAAAGCCCGTGGCAATTTCAACCGAGACACTATCGAATCAGGAAGTAAAGCTTTCGAAGGAAGAGATCCAGCGTTACAGCCGGCACTTGATCATGCCCGAAGTGGGGATGGAGGGTCAGCTCAAGCTCAAGCGGGCGCGCGTGCTGATGATCGGCGCGGGGGGACTGGGCGCGCCCTTGGGACTGTATCTGGCAGCGGCCGGTGTGGGACACCTGGGGATCGTGGAGTTCGACGTCGTGGACGCCTCGAATTTGCAGCGACAGGTCACGTTTACCACCGCGGATCTGGGCAAGCGCAAGTCCGAAGCCGCCAAAGCGCGGCTTTCAGGCCTCAATCCGATGATCGACATCAAGGTATACGACACGCGATTGACCAGCGAAAATGCGCTCGAACTGTTCCGCGATTACGACATCATTGTCGATGGCACGGATAATTTCCCGACGCGCTTTCTGGTCAATGATGCCTGCGTGCTGCTGGGCAAACCGAATGTGTACGGCTCGATTTTTCGGTTTGAAGGGCAGGCCACGGTGTTCGGCTATCCGGGCGGGCCCTGCTACCGCTGCCTGTATCCCGAGCCGCCCCCGCCGGGCCTAGTGCCCTCGTGCGCCGAAGGCGGAGTCCTGGGCGTTCTTCCGGGGATTATCGGCTCCATCCAGGCCATGGAAACCATCAAGTTGATCCTGGGGAGCGGAGAGCCCCTGGTGGGGCGGCTTCTGCTTTTTGACGCCCTGGGCATGCGCTTTCGAGAACTGAAATTGAAGAAAAATCCGGATTGCGCCATTTGCGGCAATCACCGGACGATTACCAAACTGATCGACTATGAAGAATTCTGTGGAATTCGCGGGGAGGAGACTCCAGCAATGACGGATGGAATACCGGAAATTACACCCAAGGATCTGAAAGCCCGGCAAGATCGCGGCGACGATTTGTTTGTTCTGGACGTGCGCGAACCGCACGAATATCAGATTTGCAATTTGAACGGGACGCTGATCCCGCTCGGGCAACTGCCGCGCCGCGTGAACGAGCTGGATAGCTCGCGGGAAATGGTCGTTTATTGCCGCAGCGGAAAGCGCTCGGCCGATGCGATTCAATTTCTACAAAAGGCCGGATTCAAGAAGCTCTGGAACCTTAAGGGTGGCGTTCTGGCGTGGTCGGATGAAGTCGATCCCTCGATGCCGAAGTATTAACGGGAGTTTCTTGATGTTCCGCGGGTTGAATTTCCCGGTGGTACCGCCGAGGTGAGCGTTCTTTGTGAAGCAGGCTTCGTGCCTTGCGGGATGCGTCCCATCGCTCGACTTGCTCGTCATTCCGAGCGGAGCGAGGAATCCCTCTCCGGTTTAGATCCGGGAAGGGAGGGATTCTTCGGAGCGAGGCGTGCCTCGGAATGACGTTTTTTTACCGCGGGCGGTTCAGCCTGCTAGGCCTACGTTTCATGCGCGCAAAATGCACTTAGGCGAAAGGCCGCGCCACTCGACCGCGCCTTGCCGGGTTGCACGCCAAAGGAGCCGCTATGTCTTCCACAAAAATTACTGTTCGAAATGATGGGCCGTTGCGCGTCGAGGGAGAATTCGAACTCGTCGATGCGGAGGGCCGGCCCTACGGCCTCGGTGGTCGCACTACGATCAGCCTCTGCCGTTGCGGGCACTCCGCGAACAAGCCCTTTTGCGATGGCTCGCATAAAGCTGCGGGCTTTCAGGACAAGCAACAGGCTCGAGAACTTCCTCCACCCAAACCGCAAGCCTGAATCTGCGGCCCTGGATAGATTTCCGCAATTTTTCTTAAAGCGCAGGGCTACCTAGTGTCAAGTTCATAAACCCCATGTTCCATATTGGGAAGGTGAAGTGACTGTTGGTTACATTTCTATCCATAGTTTAGAAATCTTTCCCAAGCTAAAATTTCTTCTCTCCTGCGCGACCTCCACAACTTATTAGATATCAGTAGGATACGAAGCTGTGCCTGCTGCCGCCGGAAGGGGTCTGAAGTTGCACTTCTTAATTGCGCAAGTGAAAACGGGGCTAATGGGGCTGCTCAACTGGGGGAGCGGTGAAGGTACTGAATCAATTTCGAAGCTGGTGCTGGCGCTTCCGGTGGCTTTTCGGAATCGCCGCCGCCGCGAGTTTGATTGGCTTCACGGCATGGCTTCGCCAATTTCCGTTTTCCTCTGAACCCATTCTTTATTCCTACCTTCAAATTGTCGGCAGTCTTCTGTGTTTCACGTACGCGGCAAACGCCATGGTGCGGTTCCGTGGCACGCATGACCGGCTGACGCTGATTCTCGCATTTGGGTTTGTTCTTTCAGGCGTAATCGAAACCGTTGCCACGTTTAATTTCTATGACATTTTATCCGCCGGTTCCTCCGGGGTGATGCTCGTGCCTCTGTCCTGGATGGTCAGCCGGACGCTCTTGGCTTTGGTGTTGATTGCGGCGCTGGTGGTGGAACGCCGCGTGCCGAATTCGCGGGAACCCGGACGGGAGATGGCAGTCGCGTTTATCGTGGTGGTGGTCGTCGCCTACCTGACCAGCGCGGCGTATCTCGGGTCTCCCCTGGAACCGGGCATGCACCCCAACGCCTTTTTCTCGAGGCCCGGCGATCTGTTGCCGGCAGCGCTGTTTGCATTTGCAGCGATTGGGTTCGGAAGCCGCCTCCACCATAGAATGCAATCGGTTGACTGGGCATTTTGTGCGGCGCTTTGGATGAATGTGGCCTGCCACCTGGTGGCCACGCAGTCGGAACGCCTGCTGGATGCGCCGTTTACCATCGCCCAGTTCCTGAAAGTAATCAGCTACGCCGTCGTGCTGGGCGGTGCGCTGCTGGACAACGCCAAGCTTTTTGATCAGGTTCGCCACCTGGCCGTTACCGATCCCCTGACCAGCCTTTCCAATTACCGCACGCTGATCAACGTCATGGAATCGGAGATTCAACGCTCGCGGCGCACGGGCCGGCCTTTTTCCCTTCTGCTGCTCGATCTGGACGGCCTGAAGGCGATCAACGACCGGCACGGACATCTGGTGGGTAGCCGCGCAATTTGCCGCCTGGCCAATGTTCTGCGCGTTCATTCCCGTGCGATGGACACGGCGGCGCGCTACGGCGGTGACGAATTTGCCGTGGTCCTGCCGGAAGCCGGCGAGGAAGCGGCGAAAACGGTGAGCCAGCGCATCTGCGAGCGCCTGGCCCAGGACGGTGAATTTCCGCAGGTTACGGTGAGTGTGGGCGCCGCGGTCTTCCCGCAGGATGGGCAAACGATCGACGCGATGTTTCACGCGGCGGACCGGGCTTTGTACGGCATGAAAGGGCGATACATCGGCATTCATACGCTGGCCCGAATCGCCGCCTGTCTCTAAGAGAGTCGTGTAGGGGTTCTGTTTTCCGAGCCCGCATGGAACTGAGGGAAATGATGCCGAAACTTTTTGATGTCGAACGTCTTGAAAAAAGAATTCCGATGACGGTGCCAGTTCATATTTCCGAGCCGGAACACGCGCAGGGAATGGAGGTGGCGTTCACTGAAAACGTCAGCTCGCGTGGCGCGCGGGTTTCGAGCGATCGCCGCTGGAAACACAACGAGCGACTGGAAATTGAATCGGCGCATGGCGATTTTCGCGCCCTGGCTCGCGTGGCTTATTGCCGCCCGCAAACTGGAGGCTTTGTCATTGGACTTGAGTTCCTAGAACCATCTGGCCGGTGGGTGGTCAACACCCCAGTAAGTTCAGGGAAACCGCTGCAAGGATAGGAGGGACACGCGAAGGCAAATAAACTGGCGTAATACATCTTTACCCAAAAGCGCTTGGCATTCCGCGGGAACGGGATGTCCGGCGCTTTTGGCGTTTTCGTAGGACAGGCTTCAGCCTGTCCGGTTTAGATTTTTTGCGGCGCTGGCAGAGGTCAAAAGAAGACAGGCTGAAGCCTGTCCTACTGAATCAGCGGCCCAACTTCAGATGCGCGCTGCAATAAGATCCGTGTAAAGCCGCAACGTCGCGTCCACCATGTGGTCGGCGGAAAAGCGCGCCACAATCGTTTCGCGGGCTGCCCTGCCGAGGCTGCGCGCTTGTTCCGGATTCTCGAGCAAGCGGGTCATAGCATCGGCCAGGGTCTTGGAATCCAGCCGGTCCAGGAGCAGGCCGTTTTTTTCACTTTCCACAACTTCAGGGATGCCTCCACAAGCCGAAGCCACCACGGGGAGGCTATGCGCCATGGCGGCGAGAAGTACGCTTCCCATCGCTTCCGCCCTAACAGGGAAGGCGAAAAGGTCCATCGCGGCAAACATCGTTTCGATCTCGGTGGAGGGCCCCTGAAACTTCACTGCGTCGATCACCTGAAGCTGTCGGGCCAGTTCCTGGACCGCTGCCTGCTCATGGCCTTCGCCCCGGAGAAGCAAAATGCTTGCGGGATTCCGGGTCCGCAATTCCGCAAATGCGCGGACCAGAACGTCATGCCCTTTCCCCGCCACGAAGGCCGCAATATTCCCAATGCAGAAACTCTCGCGCGGAATTCCCAGCAGGCCGCGCGCTTGGTCGCGATCCGCGGGGGAAAACTGCGGAAAAATCTGCACGCCATCGTAAATCACATCGACGCAACTCGCGGGCAATCCGCCCTGGATCACGCCATTCGCCACGCAGTGTGACACCGCGACAACGCGCGCAGCCGCTCGGTAGCGGGCTAGTGAAATCGCGTTTGTGGATAAAGGAAGCACGACACGCCGGGATGCGATCAGGGGAACGCGTCGATGCGCCCGCGCCATCCATGCCGCGCTCAGCGCATGAGGTTCGTTCGCGTGAACGATGTCCGCGTGCTGTTCACGCACCCGCCGGCGAATGTGCAGCGCGGCGGCTATGCGCCGGCATCCCGGGGGCACACGATGAACCGAAATACCCGCATTTTTTGCGCGATGAGCCAGCACGGAACCGCGCACCGCGATCAGTTCCGGGGCATGCCCGCGCGACCGCAGCCCTTGTAGCAGCAGCAACGCCTGATGCTGTCCCCCGCGGTAGTTCCTTCCGAGGTCGACGATGAGAGGGCGCACGCTCAAGCCTCGCCGGGACTGGGCCAGGAGCGGCGCGTCAGCTTTTCTCCAGCCAGAAGGCGGCCCAGCTTGCGGTACTTGAGGTAAATGTAAATGGCGGACGTCCAGGCAATCAGCCAGCCGCGCCATCCGTCGAGCACGCCGAGTTGGAACACCAGCCTCTGCACAAATGTCCACGGCGGCGCAAAAATCATGGCAGCGCGCCAGCGTTTACGGCCGCGCGCGAACAGGTCTGCGGCGGCCATTGTGGTGAAGGCGTCGAGCTTGGCTTTGTGCTCGGATAGGGAACGAACCGTGTAATGCAGCAGGTGCCCATGCAGGCGGCCGACGGGGCCATCCAGCTTCACTGCGTCGTGAGGTACGCCGATGAATTTGCCGATGTCCCGCCGGTACAGGCGCACCTTACGATCGGGATACCACCCCGAATGCCGAATCCAGCCGCCCAGATAATTCGCCAGCCGGGGAAAGTCATAGCCGTTTTGATCGGGAATCCGCTGCTTCCACGCCAGGATGGACGCGCGCAGCTCGGGGCTTAATTCCTCGTCGCAATCAAGCGAAAGAATCCAATCGTTGGACGCGCGGGAGGCCGCGTAATTTTTCTGTTCGCCCAGGCTATCGAGTTCGCGCGTGTAGACGCGGGCGCCGGATTCGCGGGCGATTTCGCACGTGCGATCGGTGGAACCGGAATCCACCAGGATCATTTCATCGGCAACGCCCGCAAGCGAGGCGAGCGCGCGCGGCAGATCCATTTCTTCGTTATAGGCGATCAAAGTCGCAGTCAGCGAGGGCATCGGATATCCAAAGCTGTACGGTAACACGAAATGCCGAAACGCCGCGCGCGACCCCTGCTTGTTTCAAGTTGAAATCGGAAAATCCGCTTGACTCGCAAGTTTGCCGGACGGTTTAATGCCGATGCAAATAACATCTGCGTGAGGAGGAAAACTGTGATCAAAGTCAGCGTGCTCTACCCAAACAAGGAAGGCGCAAAATTCGACATGGCTTATTATTGCAATACGCATATACCGACGGTGCGGCGACTGCTTGGCTCTGCTCTCAAAGGCGCCACCGTGGAGCAGGGGATCGCAGGTTCGGAACCCTCTTCGCCCGCTCCCTTCGTGGCCATGGGGCATCTTTCATTTGATTCGCTGGAAGCCTTCCAAGCGGCATTCGCGCCCCACGCGCAGACCCTCTTGGGGGACATTCCCAATTACACAGACGTGCAGCCGACCATCCAAATCAGCGAAGTCAAACTCTAAAAATTTAAGTTGAGACTGCGGCAGGACCTCGGCGGCTGACACGGACGTGGAAGCCAGTTATTCAAATTCGGATTCGCGCACCCTGACTCCCCCGCGACATTATTCATCCGGGCCTGAACGTTTCCTTTGCGGCCTGCGTCCAGATGTTATTCAGGCGCAACCATCTCCCTGGGTCTGGCCCCGTAGAAACCCTGGGTATAACCGAGATCGTATCCGGAGTAAAAGATCGTGTCATACCAGTTGGAAGGGACGTATTTTTTGAGCGAAAGTTGCTCCATTTCCGTGGGGACCATAGGCCCCTCCCCTTTGACGCGGATCTGATTTCCTGCTTTCGCCAGACCGTTATACTCCTCCACCTTCCCCACAACATGGAAGTAGAGATCTCCGAGGACTTCCTGATATCGCGAGAGGGCCCGGCGCAGGTTTTCCTGATCCGCCTTCCATGCCGGCAAATTCGTGCGTGAAATGATTGTCTGCCGGGGCCACTTCTTCTTGTTCTGGGCAACCAGTTTGCGAACCTCCGCTGCCGCTTCCTCTACTTTCTGGACGTGGCCGACCATTTCCTGCGCTTCCATATCGGCGAGAAAGTGTTCCAGCGGCAGTTTGGAGGCCCCTGCAGGGAGGTGCAGGGTGTCGAAATCCATACTGGTGACCTCCAGGATGTTATAGACTTTCGTCTCCTGGCCGATTTCAACGGTCACTCGCCCTTTTTCGATTTTCTTTATGATTCCTTCAACCTGAGTACCGTCTTTAAGCTTCAGCTTGTCTGCGCGCAAGACCTGAGGGCACAGCAACGCACACAGCACGATCACCAGAGCGCTCCAAAGCAATGTCGAATGGAATTTCATAAAACCTCCCTTGTTGCCCGTCATTTCTTACTGTACTGCCGCGGCAACTGCAGCACAACTGCCGAAGTCTTGCACTGCCCCGCGCTCCATGGCCCGCGCGAGCCGGACGTTGCTCAGAAACCGGGCCGTGGGCCACCCCTATTCGAAATGGCCGCATGGCAGGCAGTGCCGCGAACACCTTTCATAGGTGGCGGGGTCAACCAGTGAGTGTTCTTTTCGTGTCAATTTCTGCTGATCCTGTTGAAACGTCTGAAAATGGGCGAGCATCAGTCCATCCTTCTGCGAGACCCAGATGGGGTTGCATTGCGCATTTTCGTTATACAGGCACGTTATTTTTTCAGATTCGAAATGGCCGATCATGGATACCTCCCATTCGAATCCATGCTGCCTGTCGTGAAGTCTCACCGTCAGTGACATGAGTCACATCCGCCGGTGCCTCGCGTCACAATCCTAATCATTTCGCCATGACCGCTCTTGTGGAATCCCCGAATGGGAACCTGAGGAACCACCCGCGATCCGGATACTTTGACTCACGGCCGGTCCGCGCTTACACTGCCAACAATGGGATCCGTTCCCCGATATCCGCGATCGTATGGGCCTCGTATCAACTGGGGCGGGATGCTGACGCCGGGCATTCGCAACATCATCATCGTCTGTACCGGAGTGTTTTTGCTGCAGACGCTGCTGAAGCTCTTATTTCCGCCGTCGGCGACGTACTGGTTTCTAGGGGAGTTTGGTCTTGTGCCCTTGGCGGTCACCCACGGGCTGCGCATCTGGCAGCCGGTGACGTATATATTCCTGCACGGCGGCATCTGGCACATCTTATTCAATCTGTTGTTTCTCTGGATGTTTGGCGTGGATCTGGAGCGCGCGTGGGGCACGCATCGCTTCTACGTCTATTTCTTTCTGACTGGCGTCGGGGCGGGCCTGATCAACGTCCTGGTAAAAACGGCGCTGGATCCGCACGGCACCGGCATATCGGTAGCGATACCGACGATCGGCGCCTCCGGCGCGGTTTATGGCGTGCTACTCGCCGCAGCGATCATGTTTCCGGACCGCCAGATCTGGCTGATCCCGTTTCCGGTGCAGATCCCGATGAAGATTTACGTGGCCGGAGCGATTGCCATCGAATTTTTCTCCACGCTCGGAACCGGCGGCGACAATGTGAGCCATGTCACGCATCTCGGCGGCGCACTGGTGGGGTATCTGTACCTGCGCCGGGGATTGTTTCTGTATCGTGTGCGCAACGATTATCTGGATTGGAAGCGCCGCCGCACACGGAAAAAGTTCGAAGTGTACATGCGCGATCACAAAAACGAGCCGCCAGCCAAATCCGACGACCGTTGGGTCAATTAGGATTTTTCCGGTTAGGATTTCTAGAGACAGGCTTCCGGGTCCGAGTGGCAACACGTAATGCAGCACGCCAGCGGCTAAAGCCGCTTTTTTTTACGCGTTTTACGGCACGGCTAAAGCCGTGCCCTACAAAAAGGTCGCAAGTTGCCGCAGGGGTTCTGAAGCCTGTCAGACCTGGCGCATGTCTGTGCGGGAGCGCGCGGGGGGAATCCGGGTTACCGGCCGGCCCGGCGGATTTTTTCTTCATCGCTTCCGATCACATGAAATTTCATGAAGTTCGTCGTGCCGCCCACGAATAACGGGGTTCCCGCGACGATGCCCACGACGTCCCCGCGCTTGACCAGTTTCTCCTCCAGCAGCTTTTTTTCGGCAGCTTGCACCAGTTCCTCGATGTTCTGCACTTTCCCGATGGTGCGCGGCACCACGCCCCAGTAGAGCGAGAGCAGGCGGCGCGTTTCCTGCCGCGTGGAAAACGCGATGATCGGGCGGAGGGGGCGATGCTTGGAAACCAATCGTGCCGTAAATCCGGACTCGGTAAATACGGCAATCACTTTCATCTGTAATTCTTCCGAGGCGTGGCAAATCAGCTCGGCTGCGGTTTCGGCAATGTTGAATTGCGCGGGTTGCGGCCGCAGGACGTGCGGGTTGTGGGTTTCCGCTTCGCGAATGATGCGATCCATCATCTGCACGGATTCGACAGGATAATCGCCGGTAGCGGTTTCGGCGGAGAGCATCAACGCGTCGCTGCCATCGAAAACCGCATTGGCCACGTCGGAAGCTTCGGCGCGCGTGGGGCGCGGATTGTGCGTCATGGACTCGAGCATTTGCGTTGCGGTGATGACGGGAAGCCGCGCTTCGCACGCCTTCGCGATGATCTCTTTTTGCACGACGGGAACTTTTTCCGGGCTCATCTCCACGCCCAGGTCGCCGCGCGCCACCATCACGCCGTCGGCGGCGCGCAGAATGGCGTCCAGATTTTCAATCGCCTCGGGCTTTTCCAGCTTGGCAATCACCGGGACATCCCTGCGCGATCGTGACACGGCCGCCTTGGCCTGCAGGACGTCCTCCGCGCGCCGGACAAAACTCACCGCGACATAATTCGCTCCCTGCTGCAGCGCGAAGGCCAGATCGACATGGTCCTTGGGAGTGAGCGCGGGTATCCCCAGCTTCACGCCGGGCAGATTGATGCCCTTATGTTCTCCCAGCAAGCCGCCGTTGACGACCTGGCAGGTGACCGTGTTTGACGTGGTCGAGAGCACGCGCAATTCAATGAGGCCGTCACTGAGCAGGATGCGGTTCCCGCGCGAGACCTCGCGCGGCATGCGTTTGTAGGTTGTGCTGACGCCCGCGCTCGTGCCGGCGAGCCAACGTGTCGTAATCGTGAAGCGCTGCCCGGTGCGCAGTTGCACGGGCTGCCCATTGGCAAGAGCGCCGGTGCGGATTTTGGGGCCCTGCAGATCGGCTAGAATGCCGATGGGTGTCAACAGCCTGCCCGACATCTCGCGAAGGCGTTTGATCGTCCCCGCATGACCGTCGTGCGTTCCGTGCGAGAAGTTGAGCCGCGCCACATCCATTCCGGCGCGCATCAACCGCTCGATCATTTTCGACGAGCTGCTGGCGGGTCCAAGGGTGCATACAATTTTAGCGCTGCGAAAGCTCATGTATTTTGTCCGAACCCATTCGACAGGGAAGGGGGAGTGAGGGATCTTGCGCCTACTTCGTGGAGGCGAAGTCGCTCACCACATGATATAGAAACACAACCCCTTTGTGAAAACTATCCAGTGGAATTCGCTCATTGTCCGCATGCATGCGCGCCACGTCGGCCTCGGTGAGCGGAAAGGGCAGCAGTCCGTAGGCCTGCACGTTGTGCAGGCGTAGAGTCGCGGAATCGGTGGCGCCGGTGGAAATAAAGGGCAGCGCGACCGCGCCGGGGAAGTCCTGGGGCGTCAGGCGCTCGATGGTCTTGTACAGCGGGCTGGTAATGTCCGAGGGTGGCGCGTTTTCGCCGGGATCCGAGGCCATCTGGAACCGCACTTGCGGGTCGTTGACCGTTTTTTCGAGCTGCTCGATGAGTGCATAGATGGAATGGCCGGGAAGCATGCGCACGTTCAAGTTGGCCGTCGCTTCCGAGGGGATCACGTTGACCCGGACGCCGGCCTGCAGGATTGTGGGAGTGATCGTATCGCGCAGCATGGAGTTCCACATCAGGCTTTGTTCGGACAGATGCTTCACCGCGAGATCGGCGCGCTCGGGTTGCTCCAGCGCGCGCATCCATTTGCCAATTTCGTCGGGTTCGATCCTGGAAAGGGCTGCAAAATAGCGCAGGGTAATCGTATTGGGCTTCGCCGGCACCTGGTAGGTTCCCACCTTGGCGATGGCGGCCGCCAGGTGCACGACCGCGTTGTCCGGGCGCGGCATGGAGGCGTGTCCGGAGGTTCCGGTGGCGGTCACTGTGACGTTGTAAGAAACTTTTTCACTCGCCTGGATGCCGACGTATTGCACTTTGCCGTCTTTCACCATGACGCGGCCTTCTTCGTTGAGCGCGTAGGCGCAGGCAATTTTGTCCCAATACTTCTCGATCACATGTTTAATGCTGGCCGCGCCACCCTGCTCTTCATCATCGGTGGCCAGGAAAATTACGTCGCGCGCCAGCCGCGTTCCGGTGCGTTTGAGCGCCACCATCGTCGCCATGTTGGCGGCGAGCATGCCCTTGTCGTCGATCGTGCCCCGGCCGTACAGGTAGCCGTTCTGAATCACGGCGCCGAACGGATCCACCGTCCATTTCTTCGCGTCCACGCCGACCGTGTCCTGATGCGCGACCAGCAACAGGGCGTTCGCCGGATCGGGCAGCGGACCGGCCTGCAAGCGCGCGATGACAATGCTGCGGCCCGGGGCAATTTCGATGACTTCGTTGGGGATGCCCTCTTTTTCGAAAACTGCGGCAATGTATTTCGCGGTGGCGGATTCATTTCCGGGAGGGTTTACCGTATTGATCCGGATCAGGTCAACGAGCCAGCCCTGGGCTTCTTCGCCAAGCTTCGTGAAGTCCGGCTGCGCGGCGGGAGCTTGCGCACGCGCGCTTCCCGTGGCCGAAAATCCCAATCCGATGGCGAGTACGATCAGGCAGAAACGACGAAACATTATGCTTCCCTCCCGGCGGCAGATCAGCCAAACTCGCGGCTCATTCATCCTAACATGACATGTGCGCGCGGGACGCAAGCCCGCGGATGGCAATCGATGTGCCGCGATAAAAACCCGAAACGCGCGCGCAATCCAGTTTTACACGGAACGCACAAGCCGGGGTGCGAAACCCGCCAAAATATTTGAACATCCTCGCGCTTCGTGGCAGCATCGAAACAACGGAACGCACCGGGGAACGCACCGGTTCCGCCCGCATTGGAGATGGGAGAGGAGAAAGGTTCCTCGGCCCAGGGAAAGATCGCGATACCAGGAGGTCAGCAAGCCATGCAGACGAATTTATTTCGCAGAATCATTCTCGGCATGCTCCTGGTGGTTCTGCTTGTCCCTGCCGGTGAACTGAGGGCCGGGGCGCAGACCAATGGCAAGCAGCAACCCGCTCCTCAACCGCAGCAGGCGCCCGGTTTCTCGATTGCCGTCACTGTGCCTGTCGTCAGCGTGGACGTCGTGGTGACCGACAATAACGGCAATTTTTTGACCGGGCTGAAGAAAGATAATTTCCGCATTCTCGAGGACGGAAAGGTGCAGATGATCACGAATTTCGCCCCCAGTGATGCGCCCATTACGATCGTGCTGCTGCTGGAATTCAGCAGACTCGGCTATCAGATTTTTTCGTACAATGCGCGGAATTGGTCTGCGGCCTTTCTGAATGATCTCAAACCGAATGACTGGGTCGCGCTGGAAACTTTTAACATGCGCTCGAACGTCGAAGTGGACTTCACCCACAACCGGGACAAGATCATGCAGGGGCTTTATCAACTCGTGTATCCGCCGTTCAGCGAATCAAACATCTTCGATGCGCTCTCCGATGTTCTGGACCGCATCCAGGACGTCAAGGGCAAGAAATCCGTGCTGGTGCTAGCTTCCGGCATCGATACGTTCAGCAAGACGAATCTCAGCGAGCTGTTGAAGCGCATTCGCAAAACCGACGCGACGATTTTCACCGTCGGCGTGGGCGCGCGGCTTTTCACCGTGGAGGACTCCAACGGCAGTCTCGGCTCCATCGATCGGCTCACTTTCCTGCAGGCCGAAAATCAGCTGAAGACCTTCGCGGCCATGACCGGGGGACGCTCCTGGTTTCCGCGCTTTAACGGCGAAATTCCCTCCATCATGCAGGATGTGGCCAATAGTTTGCGCAATCAGTACAGCATGGCGTATACATCCTCCAACACGGCATTGGACGGGAAATACCGCAAGATTAAAGTCGAGCTGGTCGCTCCCGATGGAGGCCCGCTGACGGTGCTCAATCAGAAAGGCAAGAAAGTGAAGTTTCAGGTGTACGCGCGGCAGGGTTACACCGCGCCGAAATCCAATGTGGAAGGCAACTGACTGCAGGCAGTTCCGTTCGACCCGTTCGGAATGACGGCCCGCCACCAAGCCTTCGCTCGTTTTGCTTTTCAGGCCGGAGCTTTTCAGGCCCAACCTTTTCGGGCATAAGATAGACGCAGTGGAACCATCGAACACCAGCCGTCGCCCGGACCATCCTTTCTGGTGGTTCGCCCTGCCTGTGGCCTTGCTGCTGCTGATTGACATTGGCAGCTACGGCTTTCGTTACGACCTGCGCGGGTACTGCTTGCTCACCCGTTTCCTGAATCCGCACGCGTCAGGGTTGTTGCTGCACTGGGAAAGCAATCCGGTCGGGGTTCAGGACATCACGCTTCCAGTAGCGCAGGGTTCCGTGCGGGCGCGCCTGTACATGCCGGTCGGGGTTGCGCATCCCCCTGGGATGGTACTTGTTCACGGCATTCACCACATGGGCATCGACGAGCCGCGGCTGGTTCGTTTTGCTCGCGCAGCGGCGGCAGGCGGTTTTGCGGTGCTGACTCCCGAAATCGCGGCGCTGGCCGATTACCACGTGGATGCAAATTCCGTCGCCACCATTGGAGAATCTCCGGCCTGGTTGCAGCGGCGGCTGCATACCGGTCCGGTGACGCTTGTTGGAGTGAGTTTTGCCGGCGGACTCTCGTTGCTGGCGGCTTGCGATCCGCGGTACGCCCAGCATATTCGAGCGCTGCTTTTGATGGGGCCCTACGATGACCTCGACCGCGTCTCGCGCTTTCTCGCCACCAGCCGGGCCGAACTTCCCAATGGACGCTGGGAGCCCTATGCCGCGCACGATTACGGTGCGGCGGTATTTGTGTATTCGCATCTGGATCAGTTTTTTTCGGCGGGCGACGCGCCCGCCGCCCATCAGGCTTTGCGCGATTGGCTGTGGGAGCAGCCGCAGAACGCGCGGCCGCTGCTCGCGCGGCTCAGTCCGGCGGGCCGGGCCACGATGAACCTGCTGCTCGAGCGCCGGATCGATCGATTGCGGCCGCGATTGCTTGACGCGATTCAGGCCGACCAGTCTCAATTGTCCGCAATTTCGCCGGAGGGAAAATTGGGCCGGCTTCATGTGCCCGTATTCATCCTGCACGGTTCCGCGGACGATATCATTCCCTCTACCGAGAGTCTCTGGCTGGAAAAGGAAATTCCAAAACCGTATCTGCGAGCGGCCCTGATTACTCCGGCGTTTTCCCACGTCGATCCGGAGAAAAGCCCGGCCTGGCGCGACGAAATACGTTTGGTCCGCTTTCTGGCAAGCGTTCTGCGCGCCGCCGATTGATCGCGAGGATTTATGCGGAATATTGGAATGAAACGGGACGGCCTTATCCAAGAGCAGTCGAAACCCAATAACGGCGCTCAATTCCTTGTTCGGTCTCGGCATCGTCGATGCGGACACCACCACACCTTTCGATTACTTTTGCAGAAGCAGGATTCGCGTCGTTGCAGGTGAGTAATGCTCGGTCAACACCCATCTGACGAAGTCGGTGCAGAGCAAGTTTGAGGGCAGCGGTAGCGATTCCCAGATTGCGCTGACTCCGCCTAACCTTGTACCCAATGTGCCCGCCAATCTCCTCAAGACGAGGTGACAACCGATGCCGAATGTACACCTCACCGAGGATTCGCCCTTTTGCCTCGATAAAGCACGAGTCCATCGGAACTATCCCTGGACTGGGGTAGTCGCCGGACTTCATCTGCAGGAGCAGGCTGTAGAATTCGGCATAGCCTTGCCATGCGATACTATGGCGGCCTTTATAGACGTCAATTTCTCCCGCTGCACGAAACTCCGCGAGCATCTCCGCGAATTCCGCATCTCTTCCCGGTGCCATCGGCGTCAGAACGATTTCATTTGCATGCGGCATATGTCTTTTGGCTCTCGGGTTTCTATCCTAATAGGAGATACCAAAATAAGACCTGCTTCGAACTGACCCACTACCGAAATGTGAGATCGTGCGAAGGTTGCACGTTGGAGATTTTCACAAGCCCCCAGTTGCCAGTCACAATTTTCTCTGCCTCAAATCGTGGCCGGTCATTTCCACGGGCACGGGAAGCCCGAGCACGCCGAGCAGCGTCGGCGCGATATCGCGGAGCGAACCGCCGGGGGCCAGAGGGCCGGTGCCGTCGTCGGTGGCGATGATCAGGGGCACGGGATTGGTCGTGTGGTAGGTGTGCGGGCCGCCGGTCACGGGATCGATCATGGTTTCGGCGTTTCCGTGATCGGCGGTGATGATCCATGCGCCGCCGCGCGGCTGCAACACCTGGCGAATGCGGCCCAGGCACTGGTCCACGGTTTCGATGGCTTTGATCGTCGGTTCGAGTTTGCCCGAGTGGCCGACCATGTCGGCGTTGGCAAAATTCATGACGATTGCGTCAAAATAGCCTTTTTCCACGGCCTTTACGATGGTGTCGGCAATGCCGGCGGCGCTCATTTCCGGCTTTAAATCATACGTGGGCACCTTGGGCGAAGGCACGAGGATGCGTTCCTCGCCGCCAAACGGTTTTTCGATGCCGCCGTTGAAAAAATAGGTGACGTGGGCGTACTTTTCGGTTTCCGCGCAGCGAAGATTTTTCAGATTCTGTTCCGCGAACACCTGCGCCAGGATGTGCGCGATTTTTTCGGGCGCGATCACGTAGCGCAGCCACGCCCAGGCTTTGTCATATTGCGTCATCGCGACGTAACAGAGGTTTTGAGGTCTTTTCGGATCGGCGAATTCCTTGAAACCCGGCTCGGCAATGGCGCGCGTCATCTGTCGCGCGCGGTCGGCGCGGAAATTGAAAAAGATCACCGCATCGTCATCGTGTATGGGTCCGACCGGCGGCGCGGAAGGGGAAGCGCTTGCGGTCATCACGATGGGCTCAACGAATTCATCGGTCTCGCCGCGCTCGTAGCTGTGGCGGAGGGCTTCGACCGGATCGGCCGATTTTACCGGGGCATCGCCGTGGACCACGGCGCGATAGGCGCGCTCGACGCGTTCCCAGCGGTTGTCGCGGTCCATCGCGTAGTAGCGCCCGGTGAGCGAGGCGATGCGCCCGCAGCCGATCTCACGGATTTTCTGCTGCAGTTGCTGGATGTACTCGACGCCGCTGTGCGGCGGGGTGTCGCGCCCGTCCATGAAACAGTGAATGAAGACGCGCTCGACGTGATGCTCGCGCGCCATCCGCAGCAGCGCGTACAAGTGCTGCACGTGCGAGTGCACGCCGCCGTCGCTGAGCAGGCCCAGCAGGTGCAGATTGCGCGCGCGGCCGCGCTGCATCGCCTCGACCAGCAGCGGCTGTTTGGAAAATTCGCCGTTCGCGATCATCAGGTCGATCCGCGTGATGTCCATGTGAATGATGCGGCCGGCGCCCATATTCATATGGCCCACTTCGCTGTTGCCCATTTGTCCTTCGGGCAGTCCCACCGAGGGCCCGGACGTCTGGATCAGCGTGTTGGGAAAATCCTTGAGCAGGCGGTCGTAATTCGGTTTGCGCGCGAGGGCAATTGCGTTGCCCTTGGTTTCGGCACGGTAGCCCCACCCATCGAGCACGGTCAGTACAATCGGTTTCGGTCGTTTTGGCATAGGTTGTCAGAATGATTCGATTATTTTTGCGCGAGCGCGGCGCGTCCGGGAAACCGCGCGGCGGCGCCCAGTTCTTCCTCGATGCGCAGAAGCTGGTTGTACTTGGCGACGCGGTCGGTGCGGGAAGCCGAGCCGGTCTTGATCTGCCCTGTGCCCATGGCGACGACCAGATCGGCGATAAAGGTGTCCTCGGTTTCGCCCGAGCGGTGTGAGACGATCGAAGCGTAGCCGGCCTTGCGCGCCATCTCGATGGCCTCGATGGTTTCGGTGACGGTGCCGATCTGATTGAGCTTGATCAGAATCGCGTTGGCGATTTTTTCCGATATGCCGCGCTGCAGACGCACCGTGTTCGTAACGAACAGGTCGTCGCCGACCAGTTGCACCTTGCCTCCCATCTCCGCCGTCATGTGCTTCCATCCGGCCCAGTCGTCTTCGGCGAGGCCGTCCTCGACCGAGACGATGGGAAACTGCCGCACCCATCCGGCCCAGAACGCCGTCATCTCTTCGGAAGTGCGCGCGGACTTGTCGGATTTCTTGAAAACATATTTGCCGCTGGCCTTGTCGAAGAATTCGCTCGCCGCGGGATCGAGCGCGATGGCGACGTGTTCGCCGGGCTTGTAGCCGGCGGCCGTGATGGCTTCCAGAACCACCTCGATGGCTTCCTCGTTGGATTTCAAGTTGGGCGCGAAGCCGCCTTCGTCGCCCACCGCCGTGGAATAACCGCGCTTGTGCAGCACGGATTTGAGCCGGTGAAAGACTTCCACCCCCATGCGCAGGGCTTCGTCAAACGACTTGGCCCCCACCGGCATGGCCATGAATTCCTGCAGGTCCACGGAATTGTCGGCGTGCGCGCCGCCATTCAAAATATTCATCATGGGCACGGGAAGCGTGTTGCCCGAAGGATCGCTGGAATAGCGCGCGAGATATTTGTAAAGCGGCTGGTCCGCCGCCGCTGCCGCCGCGCGCGCCGCGGCCATGGAAACGGCGAGGATGGCATTCGCTCCGAGGTTTCCCTTGTTCGGCGATCCATCGGCCTCGATCATGCGGCGGTCCAGCGCGCGCTGGTCGGCGGCATCCAGCCCCGTGACCGCGCCGGCAATCGCTTTGTTCACATTGGCGACGGCCTTGAGCACGCCTTTGCCGAGGTAGCGCGATGGATCGGCGTCGCGCAGTTCGATGGCTTCGTGCTCGCCGGTGGACGCTCCCGAAGGCACCGCGGCGCGGCCCTTTGCGCCGCCTTCGAGGACGACGTCCGCCTCGACTGTGGGGTTGCCACGCGAATCTATGATCTGCCGGCCATGCACGCGTGCGATTTTCGTCGACATCCCGCCTCCTGAGAAAGTCTATACTGAATGGAACTACAGATACATACGGGCAAAGATCAGAGTTAAGAGTCAACAGCTGATAGGTGAAAGTTTAAAGCTTAAAATCAAAAACAACCGCATGCCCGCGAACCGTTCCGGCTCTTCATTTTCAACTTTCAACGATTGACGATCAACCGCTTATCTCATTCCGGCTCTTCGATCATGGATTCTTCGCGAACCACGACGGCCACGCCGGATTCACTGACGTGATAGCGTTGCCGGTCGGCTTCGAGGTCGTAGCCGATTTCGGTGCGTTCCGGGATCGTGACGTGGCGGTCGATAATGGCGTTGCGAATCCGGCAGTGGCGTCCGATGTTCACATGATTGAACAGGATCGAATTCTCCACTTCACTGTAGCTGTTGACGCGCACGTCGTAGCCGACCACGGAGCGATGCACGCGGCCGCCCGAGATGATGGATCCGCCGGCGACGATGGAATCCAGAGCCGTGCCCGTGCGATTGGGGTCGGCGAACACGGTCTTCACGGGCGGATACTGATGCTGCAAGGTGCGCAGCGGCCACGTCTTGTCATAGAGATTGAAAATTGGCGAGACCGAAACCAGATCCATGTTGGCTTCGTAGTAGGCTTCGATGGTGCCGACGTCGCGCCAGTATTGCGGGCCGACCTTATTTTCATCGATGAAATTGTAAGCGTACACGCGGTATTTCGGAAAAATGCGCGGCAGGATGTCCTTGCCGAAGTCGTGTTTCGAAGTCGGGTCCTCAGCGTCCGCCAGCAGGGCCGGTATCAGGAGTTGGGTGTTGAAAACGTAGACGCCCATGGAAGCGTTGACCATGTCCGGGTGCAAGTGCGAGCGCTTCGGCGAGACGGGCTTTTCCTCGAATCCGTTGACTCGCCAGTTCGCGTCGGTCTCAATGACGCCAAACCGGCCCGAGGCTTCCTCGGCGGAAATTTCCAGCGTGGCCACGGTCACATCGGCTCCCGAGTCCACGTGTTGCTGGAGCATTTTCTGGTAGTTCATCTTGTAGATGTGGTCGCCGGAGAGAACGATGACGTAGCGGGACTGCTCGCTGCCGATGGAATAAATATTCTGGTAAACGGCGTCGGCGGTTCCCAGATACCAGTTCGTGGAAACACGCATCTGCGGCGGCAGCACTTCGATGTATTCGCCCAGGCCCAGCAGATGCGACCAGCCCTGGCGGATGTGCCGGTTGAGCGAAAGCGCTTTGTATTGCGTCAGGACAAATACGCGCCGGAGATCGCTGTTGATGCAGTTGGAAAGCGTGATGTCAATGATCCGGTAGACGCCGCCGAACGGCACGGCGGGCTTCGCGCGATCCCTGGTCAGCGGCCACAGCCGCTCACCTTGTCCTCCCGCCAGTAGAACGCCGATCGTATCACGCATCAAGGGCATGGGCATCTCGCTGCCTGCGCCCGGTTTACCCGGGACAGGGGAAATTTCTACACCGTCATTCTAACAAATACCACGAAAAGTCCACCTACAGGCCCTGCAAGTTGATGCCATTTTCAAAGCCCCCGGATCAAAAAACAAAGCTTGACTTCGGTGGGCGGGTCCGCTAGAAGTGGTTGCCAATACGCCGTCATTAGGTGTGACCACTCACTACATATATGATTGTTAGCAATCATTGCCACATGCATCGGAAGGCGGGTGAATTTTTAGGTGGCTGAAGTCAGCATTCAAGAAGGTGAGTCTCTGGAAAATGCCTTGCGCCGTTTCAAACGCAAAGTGCAACAGGAAGACATCATCAAAGAAATCAAGAAGCACAGTTATTACATGAAGCCTGGAGAGAAGCGCCGCGCGAAGCAGGCATTGTCGCGCAAGCGGCTCCGCAAAAAACAGCGGCGGGAGCAGGATTAATCTCCCCCAGGCCGGCACCATGACCCATGGGGTTTCCTAAGCACCTTCGGACGAGTCGGAATTGGGACCCACGTTCTTCCCTGGCGTATCCCAGCACAATCTGATCCGGACGAGGATGCTGCGGGCTCAGCAACCAGCGCAGAGCCACGGAGCAGCGTATGGAATACCACGATAAGGTCCTGAAGTGTTCGGAATGCGGTCAGGAGTTTGTTTTCACCGCCGGCGAACAGATGTTCTTCGCCGACAAGGGCTTCAAAAACGAGCCCAAGCGGTGTAAGGACTGCAAAGCCAAGCGCTCTCAGAGCCCGGGCCAAGGTACAAACAACTTCCAACGGTCGGAGACCAAAACGACCTGCTCACAGTGCGGAAAGGAAACTACGGTTCCTTTCCGCCCCACGCAGGGGCGTCCCGTGTTCTGCCGCGAATGCTTCCAGCAGCGGCGGTCCATGGGTTCACCGGCATAGTTCGAGGGAAATGAGAAACCCGCTGTCGCTCGCCGTGGCCCTTCACGGCGGCGCAGCGGGTTTCTCCCCCTCGCGTTGCGCTGGCACTCGATCTTCCCCACCTCGCGCTACAATTATGTCCATTTGCGTTTCACCCATATTTCCCCAAGCGTGTGTGATGAATGTGCCCCGCAACGCTGGATGGATGCGCTGCATTGTTTCGCCGCGTATGCGTGTGTTCGGTAGCACAGGCTTCAGCCTGTGTGCATTTACTCTGGGGGAATCGAAATGCACACAGGCTGAAGCCTGTGCTACCTTACCGCCTCAAGCTTTTAGGGCAGGCGCATGCTGCAAATTCCCGTGCCGCCCACGGTTCGCACCATCGTCCGGAGAAATAAATAAAATGAAAACTTCGCTTTCCGAATTGGAAATTCGCAACGCGATGGGCAGCCTCGACGAGGCTTCCTCCGGATTCGCGCTGCGCTATCCCGGTGAGACCGGGCGCCGCCAACCCGTTCATACCGTGTACGGCGGTGCGCACTTGTTCCGCGCCGAAACCGCGCGGCGGCTGGGGGATACGGCCCTCGCGACGCTCGAGGAATATGCGCCGGACGCGTTCACGTTCGCGCGTGCGATCGGACTGCCGGGCGCCGGATCCCTGCCGAAATCCGGCCCGCGCGCGGCAGCGGCGGAACGCCGGTTCGCGAAATCGCCGGAAAAGCTGAGGCGCGAGAATCGCGACGCGTGGCTGGCCCTGACGGTCCACCGACGCGTGTTTGAAAAACTGCAGCGCGAACCAGTCGAGGATTTTCGCATTGATTTCGAGGATGGCTACGGAAACCGGCCCAGCGCGGAAGAAGACCAGCATGCGAAACTTGCCGCCCAGGAAGCGGCGCGCGGGCTGAACGCGGGATCGCTTCCGCCGTTCCTCGGCATCCGCATCAAGCCGTTTTCGCCGGAATTGCGCGGCCGCAGCATTCGCACGCTCGATCTTTTTGTGACCGCGCTCTGCGAGGCGTCGCGCGGCCGCCTTCCGGAAAACTTCGTCATCACCTTGCCGAAAGTGGTGATCCCCGAACAGCCGGCCGCGCTGGCGAAATTGCTCGATGCCATGGAGCCTGCGCTGGGCCTGAAGAAAGGCTCGCTGCGATTCGAGCTGATGATCGAAACCACGCAGGCGATTCTCAACGGGCACGGGGAATCGGCGCTCCCGCTGCTGCTGGACGCTTCGGCGGGCCGTTGCATCGCCGCGCATTTTGGCACTTACGATTACACGGCCAGTTGCAGCATCACCGCCGCGTATCAAACCATGGACCACCCCGCATGCGACTTCGCCAAGAACATGATGCAGGTGGCCTTCGCCGGCACCGGGATCTGGCTTTCCGATGGGGCCACCAATATTCTTCCCACCGCGCCGAATCGCACAGAAAAGGGCAAGCGGCTCACCCGCGCCCAGCGTGAAGAAAATTGCAAAGCCGTTCACCACGCCTGGCGGCTGCACTTCGGGCACATCCAGCATTCGCTCCTCACGGCGTTCTACCAGGGGTGGGACCTGCATCCCGCGCAACTCCCCACGCGCTATGCGGCCGTGTACTCGTTTTTTCTCGAGGGCCTGGATTCTTCCGCCGCGCGCCTCAAGAATTTCGTCGAGAAAGCGGCGAAGGCCACGAGGGTTGGCGACGTGTTTGACGATGCCGCCACGGGGCAGGGTTTGCTGAATTATTTTCTGCGCGCGATCAATTGCGGTGCGATCAGTGAACCGGAAGCGGAGCGCCTGACCGGAGTGACTTCCGAGGAGTTGCACCTGGGATCGTTCCTGAAAATATTGAATAACCGCACGAAGTGAGTTTCCAAGTAAATTTCCACGACGACGCAAGATAACGCAGTCGCATTGAGTAGGACAGGCTTCAGCCTGTCTGGTTTTGCTTTTCTTTCATCTCCGCGCAACCCAAATTCAAAAGCAGACAGGCTGAAGCCTGTCCTACTGGAGCGCGGGCCGATTGTGACAGGAAAATCGAGTCAGCTGCCTCGATAGGTCGAATACCCGAACGGGCTGATCAAGAGCGGCACATGGTAATGCGTTTCCGGGTGCAGCACTTCAAAAACGACAGCAATTTCCGGATACAAGGTTTCCAAACGCAGTTCCTCAAAATAGGCGGCTGCGTTGAAGAGCAGGCGATAGGTACCCGCCTCCAGCTGTGAATCTCCGAGCAAACCAGTGCAACGCCCATTCGCATCGGTCAGGCCGGCGCCCAATGTTTTCCAGTCCTTGCCGGACTTCACCTGCAATTCGACCTGGAAGCCGACGGCCGGGCGGCCGCGCGAAGTATCCAGGACGTGCGTTGTAATATCGCTCATGACCTTTGCTCACCGCCGAGCAGCTTTTCCAGGCGCAGGCGCGTAATCCGCCGCTGCTGTTCCGCCGCAACCGGCAATTCCCGCGCTGGATCATTGTGTAAGCGTTGCTCGAGAAGCGCAAGCATCTCGTCGGCGGATTTCCCGGTCGCACAAACGATATAGATGTAGCCGAATTTTTCAAAATAAGCGCGATTTCCGCGAGCCAGGCGCGTCTTCATATCTTCGTCCGCGGCGCGCACCCCTGCCTGCTCGCCCTCCGCCCATTGTCGAGCGGACGTGGAGCCCGTCGCGGGCTTCTCGCCGATCTGCGGGTGATGGCGGAAGGCTTCCAGCCACTCGGCGCTCTCCAGATTCCGCCAGACCGAATCCGCGGCATCGTAGAGCGCTTTCACGGTCGCGTAGGGACGCTGTGCCGCCACTCCCGCGGCCCAGCGCGCGCAGCCACAGCAGTCCTGCAACACGAATTCCGCATTCTCGGGCGCCAGAGCGTTGAATTCCGCAAGCGTCATCGTCAGGCGCGCCTTCTCGCCAGTTTTCCGAAAATGCGCAGCCTCGCCACACCGCCATCGGGATAGATGTGAAAGCGCGCGTGCGTCGCTTCCCCGATAGTGAGAATTTCTCTTTCGTAGACGTGCAGGGAGTCCGCTTTCAGTTTCATTCTCGGCAGGATTTCCGTCCAGCGCAGGGTCGCCAGTTCGGTGGAATCGGTGATATTGCCCTCGGCGCTGCAAACTTCGAGCGAGCAGCTCTCCGGAAAATTTCCTTTGAAGTAGGACGTATCCACTTCAATGCGGCGAACCGTGCCCGGCGCGCCCAGCCGCACGACGCACCAGTCATGGCCGGGCCCGCGCCGCCTGCGCGTTTCCCAGCCGTCCTGCATTCCCGTTGAGCGGCCGGGCAGGATCAAATGATTGCACGAGCCAAAAAATATGTCGCTCGAATCCAGTACCAGGCCGCCGTGCTGGACGGCGGCGAGATCGATTTCACCGCCGGCGCGCTCGATCGCCGCCCAGTCCGGAATGACCTCGCCATGCATGCGCAACCGCGCTACGCCGCCGTCGGGATAAATCTTGAATCGCACGTGCGTAATGCGGCCGGAACGCACAACCGCGATACGATTTTGCGTGTCGCCCAAAAGCGGATATTTCGGTAGCAGCGAATGCCACTGCGCCGGGGCGCCCTCCAGCTGGGCGACGCTGGGATTTCCGTCGGCCGTGCAGGCTTCCAGCTCGCAATGGTCCGGATAATTCCCCTTGAAGTGCGACGTATCGACCACAACCCCGTGAACAATGCCGGGAAGACCCAATTTCACGATGCACCAGTCGTAACCGGGAGTGCGCCGCCGCCGCGTCTCCCAGCCGTCCATCCATTTGCCAACATCCGTGTACTTGTCCGCGATCCATATTGGCGCGGCGGCTTTCAATAAATGTTCCTTGGGAGCGAAAAATTCGTCATTCGCGGCGAGAACTTGCCCGCCGAGCCGCTCGGCGGCCAGATCCATGTAGTCGGTGAAATCCATCAGCGTTCGCCTCGCCGTAGCAGGGTGCCGCGCGGAGTTCCCAAAAAGCGCCCCCGATCATAAATCATCTCGCCTCCCAGAAATGTCGTTTCCACCTGGCCGCGCAGCGATTCGTTCAAGTAAGGAGTTAGTTTATGGCGATGTTGGAGCATGCTGGACCTCACGATGAAATGTTTTTCGGGATTCCAGACGACGATGTCGGCATCGTATCCCGCCGCGATCGCGCCGTTGCGAATATGCACCGTCGCGGCCGTTACTCCTTCGGGCGTCACGACGCGTTTGCTGCGGATCGCGTGTATGGTTTTCATTGTGCGAGCTGCAAGAGAAATTCTTCGAGCAGGTTTTGTGCGACGCGCATGCGATACCGCGCGGTCGAGCGCATGTCGTCAATCGGCGCGATTTCCCGCGCCAAACATTCCTTCGCCGCTGAGATAGCGTCGGGCGCGGCCTTCTTGCCGCGCAGGGCGTCTTCTGTTTTCACGGCGCGCAGAACGATGGGCGCGACGCTGCCCAGCGCGATACGAATGTCGCGAATGGTCCCCGTTTCCATCCGCGCCGCTGCGGCGAAGCACACTTTGGAAATCGCCTGCGCCTTGCGCGTGCCCACTTTCCGGTAATACTGCCGCCACGGCTCCACCCGGCGCGGCAGGCGGATTCGGCCAAGCAGTTCATCGGGAGCGATCTGCATTTTCTTGTAGCCGATATGAAATCCGTGATACGGCGCCCAGCGCGCGCCGCGCTGCGAGATCAGTTCCAGTTCCGCGTCGTAAACCAGCAGTGCGGGCGGGGAATCGGCGGCGGGCGAAGCATTCACGATGTTGCCGCCGAGCGTGCCGCGATTCTGCGTGGCAATGCCGCCGGTTTCTCGCGCCGCGCTGCAGAGTAGCGGAAATTCGGCCTGCAGCACGGGATGATTCCGTACGCCGGTGTACGTTGTCAGTGCTCCCAGCGTCGCGGCATCGGAGGTTACCTCCATCCCGCGCAGCTCGGCGAGCTTGGCGAGGCTGAAGAAACGCTTGTGCGTGAGCTTGCCGGCTTCGAGCAGCACCATCAGGTCAGTGCCGCCGGCAAACGGCTGCCACGCTCCCGGTTCGCTCGCGAGCAGGGCGAGGGCTTCCGGCAGATTTGCCGGAACACGCAAGTCGTAGCTGGGAACGTTTGCCCTCATCGTTTTTCCGCGTGTTTTGCCGCGACTGCTTCACAGGCCCGCACCACGGACGCAAAAATCTTCTGATAGCCGGTGCAGCGGCAGAGATTTCCCGCAAGGCCTTCGCGAATTTCCGCGTCGCCGGGATGCGGATGCTTGTCGAGCAGCGCCACCGCGGCGATCACCATGCCCGGCGTGCAAATGCCGCATTGCGCGCCGCCACATTCCAGAAATGCTGCCTGCACGGCGTGAAGCTGTTCGCCATCCGCGATGCCCTCGATGGTGCGAATGTCCGCGTCGCCGGCTTCGATCGCGGGGATCAGGCAACTATTGACGATCACGCCATTCATCAGTACCGCGCACGCCCCGCATTCGCCTTCGCCGCAGCCTTCCTTGGTGCCGGTGAGATGCATTTCCTCACGCAGCACATCCAGCAGGCGCGCCATGGGATAGGCTTGCACGCTGCTCCTCTCTCCGTTGACCGTGCACGTGATGTCGATTTTCGCCGCCGTGTCAGCCAAGCGCCCCCACTTTCTCCGCCGTCGCTTCCATCAGCGTTTCCGGCGTCGCGGGAATTTCGCGCAGGCAAATTCCAGTGGCATTTTCAATGGCGTTCAGGACCGCCGGCGCGGGGCCATCCATGGGCAGCTCGCCAATCCCTTTCGCGCCGTGCGGGCCGAAGGGATACGGCTGCTCTTCAAAAAAAACACGAATGGGAGGAATGTCCGCGGCCGTCGGCATGATGTAGTTGGTCATCTGGCCGTTGGCCATGCGGCCGTCGCGCCAGATCACGTTTTCGTAGAGCGCCATGCCGATGGCCTGGGCCACGCCGCCCTCGATTTGTCCCGCGGCGAGCACGGGGTTGATCGCCTTGCCCACTTCCTGCACCGCGACGAAATCGGTGACGCGCGTTTCGAACGTAGCTGTATCCACCGCAACTTCGGCGACGTAAACGGCCCACGCATACGCGCCATACGCGTCGCCGCTGTAGGTGGCGTCGTCCCAGTGCAGGCCCGGCGGAGGCTCGTATTGCCTTCGCGAGCGCAACGGGCCGCGCGTTTCGATGTAACGCCTGCAGGCGCGCGCAAATTCGTCTTCGGTACATGCGTCACAGAGCAGTCCGCTCTCCACCAGCATTCGTTTCAGTTCCAGCGCCGCCTCTTCCACCAGTTTGCCGACAATCATGGCCGTGCGCGAAGCGACGGTGGGCCCGCTATTCGGCACGGCGCCGGTGTCAGGCTGCGCAATTTCGATGCGGTCGTAGCCGATGCCCAGCGCATCGGCGGCGATCTGCGAGAAGATGGTGTTTGTGCCTTGCCCGATTTCCGTGCTCGCGGCCAGTATGCGGACGCATCCATCGCGCGTCGCTTCCATTTCCACAACCGATGCCAGGGTGACTTCGCCCGAACCGGTAAAGCCCGCGCCGTGATGGAAGCAGGCGAGACCGATGCCGCGCTTTACGGTTGCGCCGGCATTCGCGCGCGCGAAGCATTCCAGCTTGGCGTGGTAATCGCTTTCGCGGAGCGCGCGATCCAGCAGGGCGTTGAAATTCACGTCCTCGTGAATCACTTGACCGGTGGCCGTCGTTTGATCCTTGTGGATGAAATTGCGGCGGCGAAATTCTTCCGGCGTCAGGTGGACGGCGCGGGCCACCTGATCGAAGTGCCGCTCCCGGGCAAAAATACTCTGCGGCGCGCCGAATCCGCGAAACGCGCCGTGCGGGGGCGCATTCGTGGCCACGGTTTGCGCATGGATGCGCACGTTCGGGCAGGAATAGGGTCCCGCGGCGTGAAGGGTTCCTCGCGAGAGCACCACGGCGGAGAGCGTCGCGTAAGCCCCGCCATCGAGCACGAAATCGATATCCATGGCGACCAGTTTGCCGTCGTGCGTGACCCCGGTGCGGTGCCGCGTGCGCGACGGATGGCGCTTGGTGGTCGCCGCCATGTCTTCCGCGCGATCGTACACGATTTTTACGCGCTTTCCCGACTTCCAGGCGAGCAGCGCGGCGTGCGCCGCGATCATCGACGGATATTCTTCCTTGCCGCCGAATCCTCCGCCGGTTTCCGCCTGGAGGATGCGGATTTTTTCAGCAGGCAGGCCGAACAGGAGCATCAGTGCCTTGTGAACGTAATAGGGACACTGCATTGAACCCCACACGGTCACGCCGTCGGCGGGGCTGGCCACCGCGACCATGCCCTGATTTTCGATGTAGAGCTGTTCCTGCGCGCCCGTGTGGTACTCGCCCTCGACAATCACGTCGGCGCGCGCCCACGCGCTGTCCACGTCGCCTTTGTTCACGCGGTAGATTTTGAAAATGTTGTCCTTGCCCCAGATGATTTCGCGCCCGGCCAGCGAGTCCTCGATCGTGAAAATCGCGGGCAGGGGCTCGACGTCAATGTGTACGGCTTGCCGCGCTTGCTCCAGCAGATATTTGTCAGGATGGGCGAGCAGAACGACCGGCTCCTCGGGATGATGGATCATCCCGGCGGCCAGGCATGGCTGATCGTGTTCGATCAGGGCAATTTCATTCTTGCCGGGTATGTCCGCGGCCGTAACAATCGTGAATTCGTTCCAGGGAATTCCATCGCCATAGCGTATGCTGCGGATGCGGCCCCGCGCGACGCTGCTGCGCACCGTTACACCGTGAATCATGTCCGGTGACGCGCCCGGGAAGGCGAGATCGTCTACGTACCGGGCGCGGCCAGTCACCTTTTCGCGCCCTTCCTTCCGGACGACGGAATGTCCAAAGAATTGTTCTTCCATCTGCAAGGCCTCGCGGAAACCGCTGGTCTGTCCTGCGTTCAGTACGGGATGTGGTCGTCTTTTTGTTTCCACTCTCGAAAGGCTTCGAGCCCCGCGTCGCGCATCATCGCCTCGAATGGTATTCGCCGCTCGGAATCGGCGCGAGTCAATTCCTCGTAAATGAAGGAGTCATCAAAACCGGCGTCCGCAGCGTCCTTCGCGGTGGCCGCATAATATACGCGGTCCGCGCGCGCCCAGTAGATTGCGCCGAGGCACATCGGGCAAGGTTCGCAACTGGTGTAGATTTCGCATCCCGTGAGTTGAAAGGCGCCCAGAGCGCGGCAGGCTTCGCGGATGGCGATCACTTCTGCGTGCGCGGTAGGATCATTATCGGAAGTGACTGAATTCACGCCGGTTGCGATGATGCGTCCATCGTTCACCACAACAGCGCCAAAGGGGCCGCCCCGGCCCGAGCGCACGTTCTCCACTGCCCGCCGGATAGCCTCTTGCATGAAGGCGTTGACCATTTTGCGCTTCCTGCCTGGGATGTGTTCCACGTGAATTGTACCGGAAAAGTTCAGCCCCGGATTACTTGGTTTTCCAATGCGCAGCATATAAAGTGCAGGTAGCGATGAATCTCACCCCACTGTTTGGATTGCTCGGCGGGTTGCTTGTTCTGGCCTTTGCCGCCAACCGGCTGTTCCGGTGGACGCGCATTCCGGACGTTGTCGTTCTCATGGCTACCGGAGTGCTGATTGGACCCGTCCTGGGATGGGCGCACGCCGAACAATTCAAGGACGTCACGCACGCGTTCGGGACACTCGCCTTGATCCTGATTCTGTTCGAGGGCGGCCTCGACCTGAACATCCGAGAAACGCTGAGTCATTTTCCAGGGGGGTTGTTATTCGGCGGAGTGTCCTATGCGCTCACGACTTTTGTGGTCGCCTTCGTGACGTCCGCCAGCATGAAACTGGAGTGGCGAGACAGCTTGCTGGCCGGCGCGGTTGTCGGATGCACCAGCAGCACGATCGTGCTTCCCGTTCTCCAACAGTGGAAAACCGAAAAAGCCACCAAGATCATTCTGCTCCTCGAGTCCACGCTCGGAGACATCCTGGCCGTTCTCACCGTCGGTTTTCTGCTGACGTACAATCAGCCGGGGAGCTCGGTCGTCGGAGATTTTTTGAGCGGCTTTCTTTCTCAGGTCACGATTTCTCTGGGCGTGTCGTTTGTGATTGGAGTTGCGTGGTCGCGGTTGCTTCCTTATCTTTCCGAGCAGCAATTCTGGCAGGTCTTGACGTTTTCGATGGTGCTGCTGCTGTATGCGGGCACCGAAGGGCTGGGGGGAAGCGGGCTGCTGGCGGTGCTGGGCTTCGGATTGACGCTTTCCAATATTCCCGGCGAACGCCGTGCGATCGTTCCGTCGCTGTTTCAACTTTCACGGCCCGGCGCCGAGCCTCATGAACGGATTCTCAACTTTCATGCCGAACTTTCCTTTCTCGTCCGCACTTTCTTTTTCGTCCTGATTGGCGTGGTCGTGCAATTGTCCGGACTCAGCCCCATTTGGCCGTTAATGCTGGGCGTGATCGGGGCCATCTATCTGGCCCGCTGGGCGTCGATTCAGATATGCCGCGCCACGTGGCGCGGTCTTGGCGCCGCTGACCGCGAGAAGATCCTTTGGATGCTACCGCGCGGCCTGATCACGATCGTTCTGGCGCTGGAAATCGTGGAAGTCAAAGGGCCGTCCATGGAGTTCCTTCCGGTGATGTCATTCGCCGCAATCCTGCTGACGAATCTGATTCTGGTTTTTGGAAGCATTCGAACGCAGCATGTGCCCCCTGCGGAGGCACCGCCGTCAGGGCAACCTCCTCCGAATCCGGACACGACAGCGGCGATCCCTGCCGAACCTTCGTGATTCTGGCCTGATATTGGCCTGCCCGGTTGTGATCCGATTGTGGAATGCATGCTCCCGCCGTTCTCGTCCATTGTTGTCTTTGAGGATGGAACTGCCTGCTTTTCCGAACTTTTCTCCGAAAATCCGGCACCCCTGGAGAACCTGTGAAAAACGTGCGAAAAGGCGAAACATCCAGATGGAGTCATCCTCCATTTTCATCTTCGAGTGGACTTTCGGGAATTTGCATATAAAATCCCTATTGCACTCGTAATGTACCGCAGGAAACAAAAGGAGTGGCTGCCACACGATGGTGCTGTCAGTTTCGGGCACTGAGCGTTTCCCCTTGCAAGCCGTTGATTTTTGGCGTGGACCTCTCGAAGGGAATTCTCGAATTTGTTTGAGAGAAAATAATTGATTCAGTACGCTGATTCTGTGCGTGTGCCGCGCAGTTTGTGCCGGAGGGAGGCAGGTTCATGATTGTCGGTGTTCCCCGAGAAACGTATCCGGGAGAGCGGCGCGTGGCGCTGGTGCCCGCTGCCATTCCCAATCTTGCCAAGGCAGGTCTGGAAGTCATTGTGGAGGCTGGCGCGGGCGTCGAAGCCGGTTTTCTGGATGCCGAGTACGCTGCCAGGGGCGCGAAGATCGTCGCGGAACGCGCCGAAGTCTTTCGTTCCGCGGATATTGTGATTCAGGTGCTCAGTTACGGATCGAATGACCAGACGGGCAAGGCCGATCTTCCGCTTCTTCACCGCGACCAGGTGCTGATCGGATTCCTCCGGCCGCTGGGCGCGTTGGAAACCATTCAAGAGATCGCGGACACCGGCGCGACATCCTTCTCTGTGGAACTCATCCCCAGAACTACTCGCGCGCAAAGCATGGACGCTCTTTCTTCCATGGGCACGATCTGCGGTTATAAGGCCGTGCTGATTGCGGCGGATAAGCTGCCGAAAATTTTTCCCATGCTGACCACCGCGGCGGGCACGCTTACACCCGCGCGCGTTCTGATCATCGGCGCAGGTGTGGCGGGGCTGCAAGCCATCGCCACGGCGCGCAGGCTGGGAGCGGTTGTCTCCGCCTACGATTTGCGGCCTGCGTCCAAGGAGCAGGTCCAGAGCCTCGGCGGACGTTTTGTCGAGCTTCCCATCGAGGCCAAGGATGCGCAGGACGCCGGCGGCTACGCGAAGGCCCAGGACGAGGATTTTTACAGGCGCCAGCGCGAACTGCTCGCCAAGGTGATAGCCGAGAGCGACGTCGTGATCACGGCCGCCGTTGTTCCCGGAAAGAAATCCCCCATCCTGGTGACGAAGGAAATGGTCGCCGGCATGGCGCCGGGTTCGGTGATTGTCGATCTTGCCTCAGAGCGCGGCGGAAACTGTGAACTCACAAAGCCCGGAGAAGAAGTCGTCGAAGGCGGCGTTACGGTGGTCGGACGATTCAATCTGGCTTCTACCGTGCCCTATCACGCCAGTCAGATGTACGCGAAAAATATCACGGCGTTTCTGCTGTATATGATCAAGGAAGGAAAGCTGCAACTCAATCTGGAGGACGAGATCATCAAGAGCACGCTGGTGACGCGGGGCGGGGAAGTTGTCAACAGCCGCATCCGTGAATTTTTCTCGTTGCCTGCCCTTGCGAACAAGGTTTAAGGAGGAGTGAATGCCCGCGGATTTCTTTTCCAATTTGTTTGTTTTTATCCTGGCGGCCTTTTTGGGAGTGGAGGTCATCAAGCGCGTTTCGCCGTTGTTGCACACGCCGCTGATGTCACTGACCAATGCGTTGGACGCCATCGTGGTGGTTGCGGCCATCATCATTGCCGGAAGGCATGAGACCCGGCTGTCCACGATCCTGGGACTGGTGGCGGTAGCCGCTTCGTTCAGCAACATGGTCGGCGGCTTTGTGATCACCGATCGCATGCTCCACATGTTCAAGACAGGCAAGGCAAAGAAGCCATGACCGCGTTCACACCCCAGCAACTCATCGATTTCACTTATATTCTGGCCGCCGTCGGATTCATCCTGGCGCTGAAATGGCTGAACTCGCCGGTCTCGGCCATGCGCGGCGTTCTGATTGGCGAAATTGCTTCGGCCGTCGCCGTTCTGGCCACCTTGTTCGATCCGCAAGTCGTCCAGTACAAATGGATCCTCATCGCCCTGATCATCGGCGCCGGCGTCGGAGTGCCCCTCGGCCTGGTGAAGATGACCGCTGTGCCGCAGCGAACCGCGCTGAGCCACGCGTTTGGCGCGCTGTCCGCGGCCCTGATCGGCATCGCGGAATATTACGTGTCCGCTCCCCGGGTGCCGAAATTCGAGATGGCGGAAATCGGCCTCGAGGTGATTATCGGGTCACTCACCTTCGCCGGGAGTGTGATCGCCGCGGGCAAGCTTCAGGAAATCCTTCCGCAGAGGCCCATCACGTTTCGCGGGCAGAACTATTTCAGCTTGACGGTGCTGGGCGGGGCGATCGCCCTGATGGTGACGCTGGTGCTGCATCCCGAGTTTACGCGCCTTTTTCCGGTGATGATCGGGGTCGCGCTGGTGTTTGGCGTCATGCTGGTCACCCCGATCGGCGGGGCGGACATGCCCACGGTGATCTCGCTATTGAACTCTTACGCCGGGTTTTCCGCGGCGCTGCTGGGATTTGTGCTCAACAGCAAAGTGCTGGTGGTGGCCGGAGCGCTGGACGGAGCTTCCGGCTTTGTCCTGTCGGTGGTCATGTGCAAGGCTATGAACCGTTCGTTTACCAATGTGCTGTTTGGCGGCTTCGGGCAAATCCAGGTCGCCGCCGCTGGCACGGTCGAGCGGCCCCCGGTGAAAAGCGCCAACCCGGAAGAGGCGGCCGCAATTCTTTCCGCGGCCAGCTCGGTGGTGATCGTGCCCGGCTACGGCATGGCCGTGGCGCAGGCTCAGCACAAGGTGCGCGAGCTTTATGACATTCTGACCAAGCGCGGCATTGACGTGAAATTCGGCATTCATCCGGTCGCGGGACGCATGCCCGGCCACATGAACGTTCTGCTTGCCGAAGCCGACATCCCTTACGACAAGCTGCTCGACATGGACGAGATCAACGGCGATTTCCCGCAGACCGACGTGGCCCTGATCATCGGCGCCAACGACGTCACCAACCCCGCCGCGCGCACCGACCCCAGCAGCCCCATCTATGGCATGCCCATTCTCGATGTGGATAAGGCCCGCACCGTGATGGTCATCAAGCGCAGCATGGGAGCGGGCTTCGCCGGAATCGAAAACCCGCTCTACTATCTCGACAAAACCCTGATGCTGTTCGGCGATGCGAAAAATTTCGTCGGATCCATCGTCCGCGAACTTTCCGGCGGCAACGCCGGGTAAAAATCGTCTTCCGGGGCCGGCTTGCAGGTTTGGGCGTGCGGTTCTTGCAATGGCGGGGCCTGCGCGATGACGGCGGCTTATGTCGCCGCCGAGTGTTTTTCCGCCATGCGGACGAGGCCATGGCCGCTGACCGACGCCCCTGCATCGCGATCCAGTGTGAGGCAGTCGATCGTTCCAATCAGTGCCAATAACGCGACAAATACAAATGCGACGTGAAAATCCTTTGTCGTCGGCGCGCTGCCTGTGTTTCCGGTCACGAACGCTCCCAAACGCAGCGCAATGGCGCCCGCGGCGACTCCCATGCCCATGGTCATCTGCGTCAGCATGCTGAAGAAGCTGGACGCGGTGCTCAACTCCCCTTTCGGGATGTCCGCAAACGCCAGTGTGCTCAGGCTGGTAAACTGCATCGAGCGGCACAAACCGTTCACGAACAGGATGGCGAGAATCATAACCCTCGGCGTATTCGGAAATATCGTGGTGCATGCGAGGATCATGAGCGACGTCAATACGCCGTTGACCACCAGCACCGACCGGAATCCGAACCGCCGCAGCACCCGCGTCGTGACCGTCTTCATGACCAGATTTCCCGCAAACAGGGCCAGCAACAGAAGGCCCGATCGAAACGCGTTGAGTCCGAAAGCCACCTGAAACATGAGCGGCAGCAAAAAGGGCGATACGCTGATGGAAATGCGAAACAGCGACCCCCCGGCCATGGTAATGCCGAACGTTTTGATTTTGAGTAAGGCAAGATTCAGCAGCGGCGTGGGCGCGCGGCGGAAGTGAATCACTGATAGCGCGCCCAGAATGGACCCGCAGACCAGATAAAGCGTGATCGGCTGCCACGCGGCCCCCTGGCGGCCCACAAGCTCCATTCCGTACATGAACGTCACGCAGGCTGTGCTGCTCAGGCCGAAGCCGATCCAATCGAACGGCTTCTTTTCCTCTCCCTTGAGGTTTGCAATCAACAGGGAGGCCAGCACGATCCCAATGACGCCGAGCGGCACATTCAGAAAAAAAATCCAGTGCCAGGAAACATAGGTCGTGATGAAGCCGCCCAGGGGAGGCCCCACAACGGGCGCGACCAGCCCGGGCCAGGTAATGTAGTTGATCGCATCCATTAGATTGTGCTTCTCCGTGGTGCGCAGCACGACGAGCCGCCCCACCGGCACCATCATCGCCCCGCCAATCCCCTGGACGATGCGCGCGGCGGTGAACTCCCACATGCCGTTGCTCAGGCCGCAAAGGATCGAAGACGACGTGAAAATGGCGATGGCGCTCATGAATACCGTGCGCGCCCCCAGACGGTCCGCCACCCATCCGCTGATGGGGATGAAGACCGCCAGCATCAGCAGGTAAGCGGTCATGCCGATGTTGAGATCGACGGGGCTTACATGGAAGGATTCCCCCATCTGGGGAAGGGCCGTGGCGATCACGGTGCCGTCCAGATTTTCCATGAAAAATGCAACCGAAACCAGGATGACAATCGCTGTGGATTTGCGCGCGGAAAGTGGCATCATTCGATTTGGAAGTGTCGCGGCCCGCCTCTGTTTCGCTGCCGGAATTCGCAACCCATACTTTATACGCGAGTTTCGCGGGAATTTCCGAAGGAATACTTATCTTCCCGAAGAGAATGCGAAAGCAGGGGATTCGTGATGCAGGGGGAATCGCGCAACTTCCCGTGGAGCGGGGCGTCGATCTTCACCGGGCGCGACCCCCTTGAAAGCGCTTGATAGCCTTTGATAGCGCTCGATAGGGGGTGCGCCCGGGCGGGGGACAATGTCCTGGGGCCGCCTGCTGTTACGGGCGGCTGGGCCAGTTTTGTGCCGCCTGTGCATCCAATCTTTGTGCTTCCGCTCTTCGCCCTTCCTGGCGTAGCAGGGCTGCATAAAACTGCAGCGTCTGTAGCACAGCGGGATCCTTTGGGCCCAGATTGGCTGTGCGAATTCGCAGCGCTTTCTTGTAAAGAGGTTCCGCCTTGGCGTAATTGGCTTCGCAATAATAGAGGAGCGCCAACCTGCTGATGCTGTTGGCCACTTCGAGATTTTCTGGCCCGAGTTTATGTACCTTGATTTCCAGGGCTTTCGAGAGAAAAGGCTCGGCGGCCGTGTAGTTGCCTTTCTCGCTGTAAATCTCTCCCAAATTTTCCAGCGCGGAAACCTCTTCGTTGCTTTCCGCTTTTCCCATACTTTCCCAGATTGCCAGAGCCTGCGTATACATCGGTTCGGCTTCGGCATTCTTGCTCTGGGAGTAGTAAATGTTCCCCAGTGTATAAAGAGCGTCGGCGGCTTCGGAACTCTCCATCTTCCCGTCGTTCGCCCAAATCGCCAGAGCGCGTTTGTACATTGGTTCGGCGTTCGCGTCGTTGCCCCGGGCATGGTAAATGTCGGCGAGGCTTGCCAGAGTCACGGCTGCCTGCGGGCTTCCCATCATTCCCGTTTTCTCCCAGATGGCCAGCGCGCGTTCGTACACGGGTTCGGCCTTCGCGTCCGCGTCCTCGTCATGATAAAGAGCCGCGAGATTATTCAGGCAAAAGGCGATCTCCGTTTTCTGGTCCGGATGTTTCTCCCAAATCGCTAGGGATCGCTTGTACAAAGGCTCGGCCTGTGCGTACAGGTACTGATCCTGATAAAGGACCGCGAGATTATTCAGGCTTGCGGCCACTTCCAGGTTGTTTGGTCCCAGCATCTTTTCCTGGATGGCGATCCCTTGTCTATAGAGCGTCTGCGACATCGAATAATCGCCGCGCTGCCGAGCTGCAGCCGCATCGCGCATGTACTTGCTCCAATCCGTCTGTTGCGCGCCGGCGCTCGATCCGGAAAGACCAAAAATCAGACCACATACGGTGACGGGAATTATCTTTTTCCAATTCATCATCGGCAGTGTCCTTTCTTTTCGTCAAAGCCTCTCTGTCTGGCTTCCCCACTTTCACAAAAAGAGTGGCGGAGCCCAATGAAGGGGTAGGGCTATTTTGTTAAAACTCAGGTTCTAGTACGAGGTCGGAAGAAACAGTTTTATCAGGAGAGCTTGTAATCTATTCACTGCACAGGGCTTAGTGCAAGATGGCCGGGATGGAAAGTTCTGGAAATCCCGTTTGGCCGTGATCCCGCGTGGCGGGAAGGCAGGTGTTTGAACCGGATTTCGCGTGCCTGGAACGGTTCACAGTCTTGCGAAAGCGCGGCATCGCGGGGGAGGTGCGAGGAAGACGGCGCACCGATATACCCGCGCAGGCGTGCGCGGACCTTTCGATTGCCAACGCGAACACGGACGGCGTTGGCCCTTTATTGCTCGACCTCGAATTTAATTGGTTTGATGAAAATGGTTTTGCCTACCTGGATGGATACATTGTAGCTGCCGGCCTTGACGTTCGGGATTTTTGCGGTAATTTTATCATCAGTTTGTTCGACGACCGTGGCCTTGTAATCTTTTGCGTCGTCGGACAAATACACTGCGGATACGGCATCTTTCCCTAAATTTGTTCCTGTCAGGGTCACCGTGTCATCCACTTTGCCCGACGCCGGATTCACGCCGGTCACCTGCGGAGCGTTCTGCGCGAACACAATTGGGGAAAAAAGGATCGCGGCGGCAAGCAAAATCCATTGCCTCCGGATGCCTTTGCATCCAATGTCCCTATTTTTCTTTTTGAAGCTGCAAAAAGAAATGATTCTGCCGGGGCCCGGTGTGATATCTGAAACATTCTCCATGGGTCCACCTCAAGGTAAGGATGTTATCCGTCGGAATTCCCACCCGATCCTGCCGTGGACCATACTGCAGGCCATACTGCCATGTCAATCTCTGTTGCGAGATTGTCAAAGTTCTTTATGGACACCCCTTTTCTCCTTCCCCGTTGTGGCTGTTCCTGAGCCAAGTACCCCGAGCCCGTTGTTCATCTCCATGCTGGGGTTGCTGGCGCTGTTGTTTTATCGAGGGCGCCGGAATGTGAACGGGCCCAAAATTCAGCGGTGAACCCTGGGTCGTGGACGCCTCGCTTGCAGGCCCCCATCGAACGCGCTAACGTGTCCCTGGAATGCTTTCTGAAGCCGAAATTCGAGCTGCGGCCAAAGCGCGGGGATTGAGGACGAAAAGCAAAAACCTGCTGGCAGCGGCCCTGTCCGGTTTCGTCCTGGCCGTTTATTCCTGCACGTACTTTCCTCAATCCATCGCGGGGGTTGTTATCGGACTGGTGGTCGGATTCTTATACGCCAATGGCTTCGAGTATGTCCTGCACAGGTTCCTGTTGCATTCGGGCCGCGGGATTTTCGCGGGGCAGCATATGGTGCACCACACGACGTTGAACGCGCCGGAGGCCGCCCGGTACGTGAACTTCTCCAGCAACCCGTGGGGAGTGGTCGCGCTGTTTTTTGCGAATGCCGTTCCGTTCCTGATTCTTCAGTGGATTTTTCACAATGGCTGGGTTGCCGGAGTGTTTGCGAGCTTCGCGATCTACTACGTCGCCTTTGAAGAGATTCACTGGCGCACGCACATGGGTGGCTGGCTGCCCGGATGGCTGCGGCCCGCGGCGCGGCACCATCTGCTGCATCATGCGTACGACACGGAGCGCTTCAACGTGTTTTTTCCGCTGTTTGACCGGCTTGTGGAAGGTCTCCTGCCGCGGGATCGAAGCTCCCGCCAGGAAGCGGAGAAATGAATCGGCAGCCGGCACCGTTATCGCGCGGCGTGAAGCTCGCGGCGCCGGCGGTTCCGACTCGCTTCATGAAAAGGAAAGAATAACAAAAAACCGGCAGGATGCCGGCGCCACAGCCTGCCAGGGGGGATTTGAATCAGCGGTTCCCGGCGACAGCCGTCAACACCTTCTCGTCTTTGTTCTTGTCTTTGTTTTTGTCTTGCAGAAGCGGACAATCGGGCGGCAGCAGCGCCAGCTTCTTCTGGATGATCTGATCGGAATATTTCGTCAGGTAGTGGACGATGGTTTCGATCCGGATGCGGATGCCGCCGGCGGGCTTGGTGGAATCCAGGTCTCCGAACTTGAAAAACAGCGTTCCCGTAGCTTCCACGATTTTCTGCGTGGGCGTATAGGTCGGCTGGTCCATGCCGCATTCGTAACTCGACAGCCGCAGCACGCAGGTAATCCACGGAAAGCGCGTCGCGAACTTCGCGCCCCACAAAATCTCATTTGTGTTGCTGCTGTTGGACGAAGTCCACACGTCGGAAATATCCAGGGGCGACCGTATTTTCTTCGCCTGGACTTCTTCGCCGAAGATCCACCCCAGCAAATCGTCGTCCACCGGAAGGTATTGCAGCCACACGATGGGGAAGCCGTGCGCCTGCAGGTCGGACTCGATCTCATGCCCGATTCCCGGGTCCATGTGATAAGGACGCCCGAGCACGAGCACGCAGGGTTTTCCTTCGCGCGCGCACCACGTCAGGATTTCTCTCGATGCGTCGCGCATCTTCTGATTGAAGGCGCGCAAGTCCCTGTATCCGGCGTCCACGGCGCGCCGGGTTTCCGCCATGTCCAGGTCCAGCACGTCCTTCAGGCAATCGTACATTTGTTTGGGAACCATATCCGGGTCCGCCAGGTTCACGAACGGGGACGCATACTTGATTCCGTTATCCGCGAATACGTCGCTTTCCTTCATGAATCCGGCTCGGATATTTTCCGGGCCGGCCATCACGCGCGTGCAGGACAGCGTTTCCCCCACATGGCCTTTCAGGAAAGAAGGCAGCGAATAAATCATGGGGCTCAGGATGACGTGAACTTTTTTCTTGAGGCCGAAGATCAGTTCCCCATAGTGGCCGCTCATGGCCTTCACGGGATAGCAGCAATCCACCGTGCCGCGGCCTTTTCCAAACTCGCGGCTCTGCTCCTCGGAGGTATCCGAGCTGAAGACGATGTTTTCCGAACTGATTCCGATCTCGCGCAGAAACCCCACCCAAAACTGGTGCGTGCTCCACACGTTCAGCACCTTGGGAATTCCGATGCGGATGCCCGACCGGTCCTTAGACGGAGGCGGAGACGCGGCGGAAGGCTTCTTTGCGAACCATGTCTGCAACGTTGGGAAACGCATTCTTGTTCTTCTCGATTCCGGCCTTGATCACTTTCATTTCGTTCAAATCCTCGACCAGCCCCTTCGGGCAGGAGTTATTTACGATCACGCGCTCCCAGCCCAGGGATATCGGAACCTTGCTCCACTCGCGGCCCGCGCCGCCGGGCAGTTCCACGTCGATAAAGCTGCGCTGGCAATTCACCGGGCACCAGTTGCACACGGTTTCCTTCGAGGTGGTCGTCGTATACGCCAGCTTTTCGATCACATCGAAGCCGCGAAACGTGCTTTTCCCGCCTTTTTCCCACCACTCCAGCGAAACCATGGCCGCGCCGATCGCGCCGGCCTCCCCGGAGTACGGATGCACCACCACTTCCGCGTCGGGAACTTTCGAGCGGATGAAGTCCACCTGCGTTTTCACGACAGCGAGATTTTTGTGCGTGCCGCCCTGCAGAATGTATTTTTTGCCCACCTGCGAGAGGTTGTTTAATCCGCCCGCGTAGATCCACACGTTCAGCGGGAGAATCGAGCACAGCCCGGCAAGAATTTCCTCCGCCTGCCAGCCCTTGCGCTGCTGATTCACGATGTCGCTTTGCAGGAAGACGCCGCATCCCATGGAAAGCTGCGGCATGGCCTGCGCGCGAAACGCTCCCTCGGCGATTTCGCTGAGCGGAATGCCAAATCGCTCGGCGACGCCCTGCAGGAAAGCGCCATTTCCCGACGAGCATTGCGAGTTCAGCCGGAAATCGCTTACCGCGCCGTTTTTCAGGATCATGATTTTGACGTCTACGCCGCCCACATCGCAGATGCAATCGGCATCGGGGAAAAAGTGGAGTCCCGCGGAGGCGTGGGCGATGGTCTCCACCACGCCGCAATCGGCGCCCAGGATGCCTTTCAGCAGGTCCTTCCCGTAGCCCGTGATTCCCAAACTCAAGATTTCGCCGTCGCCGATGACTTCGCGAAGCTGCCGGAACAAACTGCGCGCGTCCTCGATGGGATTTCCCTTGCTGAGCGCGTAGCAGGAGAAGAGCAGTTCCCGGTCCGGTGAAAGGCAAACGGCTTTCGCCGTGGTCGATCCAAAATCGCAGCCAATGGCGACGCGATCCAGTTTTTTCGTTTGCGTCGCGGCCTGCATCGCGTGGGAGTCGCCGTTTCCCGGCGCGGTCGCGTCCATTTTCGAGTATAGGTCGATGAACGACCTTAAATTATCTTCGCTCTCGCACAGCCCGCCGCGGCCCTGCTTCTTTTTCTCCTCGTACTGGCCTTCCTCAATCCACCAGTGCAGTTTTTTCACGCCCTGGTACACGCCGACCGTTCCGGGCTCGCCCAGGGCCACTTCGATGCAGCCCAGCGCCGCGTAATACAGGGCATCCTGCGGCACGTTGATGAATGATTCCGGTTCCCCGCCGCCCGGCATCTGTATTTTTCTTTCCTTCCAGATGCGCGTGAGATGCAGCCTCCAGGCTTCCTGCAGCCCCTTGAAAAACAGGTTTGGCCCGCCCAGCAGCAGAACCTCGGGCGATGGCGTATTGCCGCGCGTCAGCGTGGCCAGGTTTTGATACACGACGGCTTCGAATAGGGAAGCGATGATCTCGTCGACGGTCACGCCGGCCTTGAGCAGCGTGTTGGCGTCGGCTTCGGCGAAGATGCCGCACTTGCTGCTGATTTTATGCAGCGTGTGCCCGGTGTAACGCATTTCGGAAAGTTGCTCGGGCGGGATCTGCAGCTTGCGCGCCGTCTTCTCGATGAATGTTCCGGTGCCGCCCGAGCAGGCGCTTTGCATCAGCACCTGCTTGCTTTTTGTTTTTGCGTTTCCGTTGAAGAAGATCGTCTTCATATCTTCTCCGCCGATTTCGCTGACGAAGCGCACCGCCGGATGCAGCCGCTCGACGCTGGCCGCCACAGCGACCACTTCCTGAATGACTTTGGCCCCCGCCAGCGGAGCGATCAGCCCCGCTCCCGATCCCGTGAAGAAAACGCGATCCAGCCCCGGCGTCAGGCCATGCTGGCCCTCCAGCCGCGCCAGGAATTGCAGGACTTTCTCCGCCTGCTTGGTATTGTGCCGCTCGTAGGCCTGGGAAATCACTTCGCCGGATGGCGACGCGAGAACGTATTTGCACGTGGTGCTGCCCACGTCAATGCCGCAGATTTTCGCGCCGTTCGCGTCGGGCCGCAGTTTTTCCGGCGTCTTGATTTCCACGACGCCCGGTTCACGCAGCAATGGAGCGATCTGAACGAAACTCCCGTCGGCCATAGGAAAAACCTCTCGCTGTTACCAAGAATACCTGCCGGCGGCTGAAACGGGTTGCCGCCGCCGGGTGAAATGATCCGTCCGGCCTATACGGCCGCGGCCTTTTGCCCCGCCAGGTGCATCACGTAATTGGCTGCCGTGGATGCGTAGCCCAGATGCGGAACGCGGTACGTTGCTTTTTTCACCTGGGGGCGCTTTTCCTCGATCTGCCGGATTTTCTCCGTGGTCATGCCGGTCCGCGCCATCGCTTCCACATATTCGGACTGCGCGCGCTTTTTGGCTTCGGTCAGAATCATCTGGCAGCGGGAAAGCGCGTGCACTTCGGCGTCTCCCTTGATCTCGATGGGCGCGTACAGCAGGTCGGGATACCGACCCTGCACGTTGGCCATCGCGCCTTGCGACATCGTGTTCGGCATGCAGGAGTAGGGAGAGAGTTCGCAGGTCATGTTGGCCTGCTTGTGCAGATGCGCATGCAGCGCCTTGCCCACGAGCATGTGGCCCTCGCCGCCGCGCAGCTCGTAGTGAAAGAACGGAGACGCCAGCGTCTTGAGCTCTTCCTGGCTGGGCAATTCGTGCGGCACGTTGCCCAGGGCCCTCCGGAACCGGTTGTAGGTTCCCACGTAGAGCTTTTCCATGCCGCGCACCATGGCGATTTTCATGCGCACTTTCCGGTCCACGACGGCTTTCTTCTCCAGCCGCCAGATCGGCGTATGCAGCAGGTAGCCCAGCCACACGGCCACCGGAGGCGGCATGACCTCGGAGCCTTCCTGCTCGAGCCAGTGCTTGATGTTGTAGTTGCCGTCGCCTTCGTGTGTCTGCAGCCAGAATTCGCCGGTGATCTTGATCTTCGGCTTTACCTGCAAACGGTCCACTTCGATAGCGTCGAATTTCTTCTTCACCACGCGCAGGGCGTCCGCAAAATAGCCGGACAGAAAGTGCCAGGCCAGCAGGCTCCACTTGTTGGTGCGCAGGGGACGCTTCTGAAAGACTTCGAACAGGTAATCCGCGCTTTCCTTCAGGACCTGCTCGGTTTGCCCGGGATTCACTTCGTAGGGACGCGTCAGGTACTCCATTTCCGTGAGCATGTCGCCGCACAGGATGGCCCAGACGATGCCCAGGCTGAGCGGCATATTGATTTCCAGGCCGCTGCTCTTTTCCGGCGACTGGTCCAATTCGTCCTGCGCCAGCAGGAAGAGGCGAAAATCCTTCAGCCCCATGCCGTCCAGGGCCATTTCATACGATTCGTGGTACTGGCCGAACCGGCAGGGCCCACAGGCGCCCGCAGTCAGGAAGACGTAATCATCCAGGGTCTTCTGCTTGCCCTGGGCGGCCACTTCGGTCTTCAGAAAATTCACCAGGCTTCCCGTCGTGAATATCGTGGGGCAGCAGGCGCCCACGTCAATCAGTTCCTTGCCCGCGTCCAGGTCCGCGCGCGTGATATTGGGCAGTGGCTTCGCTTTATAGTTCAGGTTGTTGAAAACGCCCTGAACCAGCCGCTCATGCTTCCAGGTCAGGCCGCCAAACAGGATTGTGGTGGTGTCGCGCTGTTCGCGAGTGAAAGGCCGCGCCTTATAGGCGGTATAGTGAGTCACTGCGGTAGCCATCAGCGTCCTCCTTGCTCCCTCAGACTTGGTAAAACTGGCCCTTGGTTCCCCCTGTTGCAAACCATCCATCTAACTAACGGATATGGCAAACCCGTATTCGGCCCCAGGTACATGACCTCTGGTCCGATTCAATATGGCGTTCAATTTTCCGCGCCTTACCGCGGTAGGATGACAAAAACCTGGGAATGATAGTTGGGCAGGTCTCTGCTCAATGGTGGACACCAGTGCGCGACTCGCGCCTTTGGAAATACTCTGGCAACTCATGACCCAATCTCCATGAGGCCCATGCTCGGCTCTGTACAGGCGGTAAGTCCCAGCGCCGAACTCAATTACCTGCTTATAACAAAATCAGCCCGCAAAAGCCAGACTGCATTCCGCTGAGTCAACGAGATTTGGTGCCCCCCCCCCGGCTGTTGCTAGCTGTGTTTGTGGGAGACCTCCCCATAGATCACTTCCGTCAAGGTTGGCTGGGGCGGTGCGCCATTTGGATTTGGCGGCGCGGCGGTAGGTTCGCCCAGCGAAGTCTTGATTTGGTCCAGTGATTTGCCTTGCGCGACCATGGCCTTGATCTTGTCATACTTGCCCTGAATGAGGTCGAGCTTTTTCCGTACGTCGGCTTTGGTCAGCCGATCCCCATGCCCGGTCAGGTAGGTGTCGGCGTTGAGGCCGAGCATGCCTTTGGCATTTTCGATCCATCCCGCCGCCGAGCCATTTTTTGGCAGGTGAATGCTCGGTTCGGGGCGGTTGGTAACCAGCAGGTCGCCGCCGAAGACGATTTTTTCGTCGGGCAGATACACGACGGTGTCGCCACTGGTGTGCGCCGGGGCCCAGTGGTACAGGCGAATATGGACGCCATCGATGGTCAGGTCATCCGTTTTGTCGTACGTCTTCGTAGGCAGGCGATTTAGGGGAGCCGGGTTGGGGGTGTTCACCGATTCTTCCATTTCTTTTTTGCAGTTTTCCTGCGCGATGATGGTCAATCCATCGGGGAATGCGGCGAGGCCGTTGACGTGGTCGCGGTCGCTGTGCGTCAAAATGGCCGCATTCACCGCTTTGGGTGTGATTTTGGCAATTTCAGCGATCACTTCCTTCTCCGAATCGGTCGTGGTTTTGGTATCGACGACGATGACGCCGGTGGTGCCCACGATGATGCCGTCGTTGGAGCCAGCGCCGCCCCGCGCCCAATAGACGTTGTCCCTGATTTTGTTCACAGTGACGGGTGGAAGCTTCTGTTGCGCCCCGGTCAGCGCGCTGAACGGAAGCAATGCCGCAAGCGTCGCCAGGCCCAGTAACGCGTTCCTCGTATTCTTCATCTTGCTCTCCTTCCAATCGGTTGTTGGCCGGCCTTTCGGAAACGAATCAGTATTTGTAATTGACGATGAGATGGGCGATGTTGGACGTTCCGTTGCCCCACATGCTCCTCACGTAAAAGGGATCCATCGGCTGGGGATTTTTCACCACTAAATTGAATCTTCCCGCTTCGCGCAAGGTTTCCGCATCGAGAGTCACCTGAATCTCGGTGGGGCTCACGATCCGGAACGCCACAGGCCGGTCCTTGAAATAAGCAGTCGATTTGCGCACGAAGTTGAACCCGGTGAGGGTGACCACGGCGGGTTCGCCCTGCGTCACGATGATCGGGTTCATCGTTTCGATGGCGGGTTGCGGCGAATCCGGAGGGTCCGGAATGGCTCCGTCATCGGAGGCCCGCTGCGCTCCCCCTTCCGCGCCGCGGCTGGCCTTCTTCATGTCGACCGCCCAGGGAAGTCCCTCCACGCTGATCGTTCGCGAAGCCACATTGGAAAACGGGCTGCTGTAATTGGCGTGATAGCCGAGTTCCACGATCTTGCCGTCCTGAATGACGGTGTTGATCTTGTCCAGGTTCCTGATGTCCTGAAGCGGATCCGCGTTGACGATGATCACGTCGGCCAGCTTGCCGGGTTCGACCGTGCCCAGAATATTTTCTTTCCGCAGCATCTCCGCGGGATACTTTGTCGCTCCCATGATGATTTGCATCGGGGTGAGGCCGGCGTCGGCCATGATCTGCATTTCGTCGTGCAGGTCGAATCCCGGCACCCAGCTATCGTTGGTGTTGCCGGAAACCACCAGATGCCCTCCCGCGTCCACAAACATCTTGTGGAAGCGCATGGCGTTCTCGAAACCCTTCATGCGCCGCGCGCGCAGCGCTCCCCGGTCAATCCGGTCGAATCTTTCCAACGCGGCACGCACCGCGCGCGGGGGATAGTAAGCCAGAACCTCCGGATTAGAGAAAAACTGATGGGCTTCGGCGCGGAATTGATCCCATTCTTTAGGATATCCGGGAAAATTGATCATGAAGGTGGGCACCAGAGCCACGTGGTGCGCCACCAGGATCTTGATCAAGGCGCGCGCCTTGGCGTCGTCCATTTCCGCGTAGCGGTCCAGTTCGTTCCGGTCATCGCGCCCTTGCTTGAATTTGGAGGGATCCTTGGTGACGGCGATGCCAATTCCGGCGGAGTGAGGCAAGGCTGCCGCTCCCAGCAGGGCAGCGTCCTTGGGAAACAGCACGGGGCCGTAGGCTCGCGCGAACAGGGGTTTGCCTGCTTTACTGGCCTCCTCGTAGGCGGCCCGGTAATCCTCCATGGGAAGAGCGCCATCGTAGGTCAGGATGTAATCGGCGCCGGCGGCTATCCAATCCCTCACGAACTGCCGCGTTTGCTCGGGCGATTTCGGGACGCGCGTGTGCGTCAGCGGGTTTTCGAAGCCGGTCGAAACCAGGGCATTGGGGTTGGCGCTGAGCCGCGATACGCCGGTAAACGCTCGTGGGCCTCGGGCCTTGCCATGCATGACGGCGTCGCGATAGGGCACCGCCGTCTCACCCGTCGTGCCCACGTCAACGGTTGAGGTGATGCCGTGGTTGAGCATGCCCTCGCCGAAATACCAGCTGTAGGAGTTCTGCGAATCGAACAGGCCGGGAAGAACGTACTTTCCCTCCGCATGAATGACCCAGGCGTTCGCCGGATAGGCCACTTGCCCCTTGCGCGATACGCTGGTGATCTTGTTACCCTGGATCACCACTTCGGAATCCGGGATCGGAGTCCCGCCGTTGCCGTCAATCAGCGTGCCGCCTTCGATCACCAGCGCCGGAGCTTGTTGCGACTGCGCGAAGGTCAGGCCGCCACAGACCGCCAAAACCAGAAATAGAGCAAACCATCGCCAGAAATTCCACTTCAATTTCCTCATCGTGAACCCCCGAGTGCTGGATTGTACGACATTTCATGGCGGAAAAACCCTCGGGGCGAATCCTCCCCCCCACCTGCATCGCGCGCGGGCATTACGGGCGCCGACTGATGGACCAACCCTTCGTGAATTCGCTTTGGGAATTTTTGGGGGGGGGCGCCGGGATTTGAACTTATGACCGATGGGTCATGAGCGGATGTCGGGGGAATTCATGTTCTGTTATTCCCACAAGAGGCGACCTAGCCGGCGCCATGACGGCGCTAGACGGACTTTCCCGCCGATGTCCGGAAGGCCGACTGGTGAGGACAAAGTAGTTGAACCGAAGCGGTCACAAGGCATAGACTCTTGCACTTTCGTTGGAATGTTTCATTAAGCATTCCAGGAGATCGACTGATGAAAATGAATACGTATGTGAATTTCGCCGGCACGTGCGCGGAGGCCTTCCGATACTACGAAAAGCATCTCGGAGCAAAAGTTGGAGTGATGATGACGCACGCGCAGTCGCCAGACCAAAGCCGCGTCGACCCCGAGTGGAAGGACAAGGTGCTGCACGCGCGCATTTCGATTGGCGACACGGAGCTGATGGCGGCGGACATCCCCAAAGCCGAGCCAATGCGGAGCGCTTACCTGACTCTGAGAATGGACAGCGACACTAAGGCGGAGCGCGTTTTCTCCGCCCTTTCCGACGGTGGTCAGGTTTTAATGCCAATACAAGAGACGTTCTTTGCCACCCGCTTTGGACAGGTACGAGACAGGTTCGGCATTAACTGGATGATTCTTCACGAGCGTCCCATGCCGCCGCGGGGATAAACACCGGGAGCTGCAGGTGAAATGCATGGGGCGCGGTTGCAACTCGCGTTTCGCATGTACGTGCATACTGCCGTTGGGCGGGCGGCACCTTTCCGCCGACCGCGCAGATGTAGGGTTAAGTCACTTTAAGGATTCGGGCCGCATCCTGTTTCTGGCGCCGGATTTACTCTGTCACAGTGTAGATCCGGACCTCCGCGCTCTCGTTGCCTCGAGCCGGAACCGCGAGATAGAAGCGGTCGAAGCCCTTGCCCTGCCGCCCCCAAAACCCGGCCGTCTTCGCGCCGATGGTCGTGGGCACCTTGGCGAGCACCCGGTAATGGTCGGGGTCCGTCATCTGGTAGACATAAATGAGCCCCTCGCCGCCGGGCATGTAGATGCGCTTGAGCGCCGCGTCGAAGAAGATGTCGTCAGTGTCGATTGCGCCGGGCAGCGCGACGACCATCTTGCCCGAAGTGGTGTCGAACACCGCCATGCGCGCCGGATCGTGCGTGCCGATGAAAATGCGGTGGTCGGGCTCGTCCATCGCCATCGGGAAGTTGTTGGCGATGCCGTTGAGCTTCCAGTGCGCGATGGCTTTGGTGTTGCGGTTGATCACGGAGATTTCGCCCAGGTCCGGCACGTTCACGTAGATGTTGGGCCCAGAGGTCTCCACCTGGAAATTTTCCGGTTCGGCCCCCAGTTTGTAGTCCTCGACGACCTTGTTGGTCATAACGTCGATGCCGGCGAGGCCCGCGGTCTTCTCGCCGCCATGGCCCACATAGACGCGCTTGTTAGCGGCGTCATAGCGCAGGTCGTCGGCGCCGTCTTCGAAAGGCACCACGGCGATCTGCTGGAACGTTGTACCGCTGAAAACGTGGACGCCGTCTTCGCCGGAGGCCACGAACAGCTCCTTCGAGTCCGGAGAGTAGGCCTCGCCTTGCGGGTCCTCGACCGGCAGGCTCCGCTCGAGCACGCGCCCGCCGATGTTGATCACCAGCGCGTGGTTTGCGCCCAGCGCGGAAACGAACAGCTTGCCCCCGCCGGAGTCGAAATGATCGAAGCGGCCGACGATGCCGCGCAGCGGAATCGTCTCGGTCAGCACCAGCGGACGGTTCTCGGGCTGGCTGCTTTCCGTGGCGGAACTCTGCGGCCCGCTTTGCTGAGGAGCCTGGCACGCCGCCAGCGGCAGCATCAGCGCCATCGGCAATAAAATCGTATGGATCTTCTTCATCGCGATTTTCCCTCCCCCGCAGGCAGAGCGCGCTGCCCGCCTCAAAAACGCGGCATTCTCCTCACCGCACCGTCAGCCCGCATTCAGGTTTTTATGAAGCGTGATTTTCGCAGTCACTGCACAACATGTCAAACTGGAATAGCCGTTATCCCGAATTTCCGATTTGGACATCCATCTCGGGCGGAATCATGGCGTTGTGTCAAAGAGCTGGTTGGCAGCTGGGCAAGGATCGCGCGCAGCGCATCTGGTGTTGCGAGGTGCTGAAAGGCCCGCAGAAAAAAAACGATCGGTTAAGGTGGCGGGATAAGCATTGCCGGCGTCTATGAGTCGGGTTTAAGGCGGGAACTCGGCTGGCGCCTCCCTGGAACTTACCGGGTGTTAATTCTCTTCCGGTTTCTTCGCTTTGCTGAGAAGGGAATCGAGGTCGGTGCCGACCTGTGTATTGCTGCTGTCTATCTCAATGCCTCCATTAAAGTACGCGCCGTCTTCGATCACGATACGAGCGGTGCTGAGATCGCCCACCACGGATGAGCCCTTCTTAATTTCGAGTCTGTCCCGCGCGTTGATATTTCCGATGACTTCACCTGAGACAGCTACTTCACGGGCCGTGATCTCGCCATCTACGTGAGAACCTGGTCCAACCGTGAGGCGGAACCCCCCGATTGATATCGATCCCTCAAGTTTGCAATCAAGCCGTAGGTCTTCATTCCCTGAGATGTCTCCCTTAATCTGGAGGCCTGGTCCCAGATAACCCAATGTGTGCGCAGTCGAGCCCGGCGACCTCGGAGCTGGAGCTCCTGAGCGACCAGGTTGCGCGTCCTTATTTGTCGACATGATGTCTCCTGCAGATGCGATCCTTGCTGCGCGGCATAATCGATGCACATCTAGCTTAGGGGAACCACTCAAACGGAAGCAAGGACCTGGTTGTTTTCGGTTGCCAGAACCACAACTGTCTCCATATTAAGTGAAATGGTGTAGAGGGGACGCGGCGCAGTTCGCCTGTCCAACCGCGCGCTCAAGTGATTGATGCTGTAGGCGCCGAAAACAGTAGCCGGGAGCCGGCTCTAAACCCACTCTCCCGATCGCATCACCGGCTCGGAATTACCCGTCGCGCTGATACCGTCCACGTCGATGTGATTCGATCCGATCATCCAGTCAACGTGAATCAAGCTGCTGTTTGCGCCACGTGACGCCAGTTGTTCTTCAGTGAGGGTGTCGCCATCCTTCAGGCATGTGCTGTAGGCCTGCCCCAGGGCAATATGGCAGGCGGCGTTCTCGTCGAAAAGCGTGTTCATGAAGAGCAATCCGCTCGACGCAATCGGCGACGAGTGCGGCACCAGAGACACTTCGCCAAGCCGCCGCGCTCCTTCGTCTGTCTGGATCATCCGCTGCAAGACCTGGTTGCCTTGCGCGGCATGAGCCTCCACAATCCGCCCGGCCTCGAACCGCACGGAAATCTCTTCGATCATCGTCCCCTGATACGACAGCGGCTTGGTGCTGGTCACCCGTCCTTCCACCCGATCTTTGTGCGGCGTGGTGAAAACCTCTTCGGTCGGCATATTGGGAATGCAGTACCGCCCATTTCCCGCAGTTGTGCCTCCGCCCAGCCAGAGGTGATCGTCGGCAAGGCCCACTCGGAGATCCGTGCCGGGTCCCCGAAAGTGCAACGCCGAATAGCGCTTCTGGTTCAGCTGGTTGGCGCGAGTGTGCAGGTTTGCGTCGTGTTCTTTCCATGCGGCCACTGGATCCGGCTGGTCAGCGCGCGACGCGGCAAAGATGGCGTCCCAAAGCCGGGCCAGCGCTTCATCCTGCGGCAGATCGGGGAATACGGCCGCTGCCCACGCGTCGGTGGCGCAGGCTACGATGGTCCAGTTGATCTCGTGGCGCGTAATCAGTTCCAGAGCCGGGCGGTATGCCCTGGAGGTTGCGCGATTCACCCGGCTTACCTTTTCCGGATCTTGCTTGGACAGCAGGGAAGGATCGTTTCCGGTGATCGCCAGCCGCGCCGCGCCATTCCGGTATGCCTGGGCCATGCCTTCATAGAGCCACGATGCGGCGGCATCAAAGCTGGCGTCAGAACCATACCGAAAACGCAGCAGCGCAGACTCCTCGTCAGTAAACAACGTGGTGACAAGGGACGCGCCTGCTTTGTAGGCATGTGCGGTGATGCGCCGCACCAGTGGGATCGCATCCAGCGTTGCGGTCATTACCAGCTCTTGTCCGGGCGCGAGTCCCAGTCCGGTGCGGACTGCGACTTCCGCCAGGCGGTCGAGATTTTGTTCGAACTTGGGTGTCTGGGCAAACTGCCCTTTTGCGAATGTATTCGTTTCAGTCATGGCTATCATTATCAGCGAGCCCAGGCGCATTGACAACGGGGGAGGGGAAATGCCGATGAGCCGCTCAAGAATTGCCGGCCGGATGACCGGACCTGGACCTGATGACCCGTATTTTTCGGAAGTTGGTGGGCCCGCCAGGATTTGAACCTGGGACCGACGGATTATGAGTCCGCTGCTCTGACCGCTGAGCTACAGGCCCTACGTTTGCAATCGTTTGATTTTATATCGGTTTGTAAGAATGTGGTGGAAGATTCAAAAGCACCCGAGACCCAGGTGTCATAAAAGCTTCCCAATGATGAACGGACACTATGGTGCACGTCTGATTTAGTGGAAAGTCATTCTTGCGTTAGACCGGGACGCCTAGCGATTCTTTCTCAGTCTTGATGACCGCACAAACCCCGGTCAGGTCATGTTCCTTCCGTCGAAGGAATGGAAGTTCCTTAAGCTTCAACCAGTGCTTCTCAAACAGATGCCAGCTGGCGAAGGCGATAGCAACTGACACGGCAAGATAAATGCCGTTCACTGCGACAATCGCCAAAAATTGACTGTGCAGAGGTATTATCAGATTTTTGCTGTTCAGTCCGGCTTTTGTCAGAAAAACCACGAGTGGGAAGTGGCAAACATAGAGGCCGTAACTGTACTTTCCAAAGAACCGCAGAAATGACGAACTGAGGAATCGATGCGCAGGACTCTTTTGGCGCAGGCAAACTGCGATCACCAGGCACCCGCCAAAGAATATTCCCACCAGACTCATCCCCAGGGTGGCCATTAAGAAGAGCGTGGCTTGGCCGGGACTGGACGTACCCGGTGGATTAAAAGCCCGCACGATAGATACGCCACAGAGCGCGGAGAGCGCCACATACGGCGCCCACTTTATAAACTTCTTCCAATCACCTGGATCCCGTGCGGCAAGGGCTATGATGGCGCCGATGGCCAGTTCGTCCGCCCGGCAAAATGTCCAAGTGTAGGCTGCGATGGGAAGGTGAATCCAATACATGAAAATTCGTGAAACCAATCCGAAGGTTATCAGACCACCGCAAACTGTCATCATGCGCCGACGCGACAACTTCAGCACCAGAAATGGCCACACCAAATAGAATTGTTCTTCGATGGCAAGCGACCAAAAATGTTGTAGCGGGAGCGGAACTACGTCGAAACCCTTAAACCCCTCGTACCAGTTTAGAACGTAAGTCCAAGCGAACACTCTTGAGAGTTTGGTGCCATGCGCGACCGCAAGGTCCGAGTGATGCAGGCTCACCAAGATGAACGGAAGGACCAAGAAAAACAGAGTCAGGCTCGCGTAATAAAGGGGAAAAATACGAACCGTGCGGCGACCATAGAAGACCTTAAAGTAATGTGGATCGCTGCGCGAATCAAACAGAATTCCCGTAATCAGGAATCCAGAGAGAACAAAAAATAGGTCGACCCCTGCCCATCCCATGCCTGCCGTAGTTGAGTAAACCCGTTCCCAGAGTATTGATCCAGTCGTCACCGAATACGTGCAGAAATGGAACGCCATTACCATGAGCACGGCAATGCCTCTAATCCCGTCCAAGACCGGGATTCGCCTTCCAGAAGGTAAATCGGCCTTGGGCGCGGTCAGGGAGGAAGTCTCGGGCAAAGAGGTTGAGAGCGACACTGCAGACTCCAAAATTCGACCGCCAAGCAAATGCTAAGATGCCACGTGTGACACTACAAGTTTGCCATCCGGACGCCTGAATCACACCGGCGCATTGGTCCTGCCATGCCCAATCAATAAGCCCTTACCGCTTTGCACTCGTGGTTTTGCGGCGACGCGCTCGAATCGCAGTTTGGCAAGAAATCTATGACCGTCGCGACGATGCGACTTGATGCCACTTCTGTTTGTGCCGCGCCGTGCTTATCTCGAGCTCATTGAGATTTCGGTAGTGTAGGGGATGGGTAGATTTGTAACCGGACCTCCAGCAGGTCATTTTGTCGGGCCATTTGCTGAGCTGTAAACCATTTATTAACAATAGTATGGAACTAAAAGCTGCTATGCGTGGGAATTCCACCAAAGCTGATGAGGCCGGCTTGCCAATGCGTTTTGTTTTTTGGAAATTCCCACGAGCTGAAGATTCCCCAGGATCTGACGATATACATAGCAGACGAGGGCAAAACCAAGTGGAATGCCAGCACCGCGCCGTTTCTACCGGTGTTCTGCATTCTTGACTCACTGGAGGTAAGAAACACGAACAAGAGAGCGGAATACATCGGTTCTTCGTTCAGGCATGGCCGAAAGTGGCAGCCTGGCTTCAGCCTCATCGAGATGATCGGTGTTTTGGGTCTGATTATGATTATGGCAGCCTTCGCCGTGCCATCGCTGATGCAGACGTATCGATCGTACCGGCTTTCGGACGGTGCTGCCCAGCTGGTGGGCGTGATGGATTTCACGCGGCTGGACGCGATCCGCAGAAATAAGCCGATTCGCCTCCGAACGGCTCCGGCAGGCCCCTTCTGGTCTGTTTGGGGGGATTCCAACCAGGACGTGGTGCTCAATAGCGGCGAGAAGTTATTTCTAACTACCGCCAGCGCAAATCTACTGCCGGCAGGTTCGGTTCCCGGTACCAGTGCTCTCGTCAGCGCGGCCGGCATTGTATCTCCGACCGTCCTTTCCGGCGTGGCCGGATCGATTCCATTTGACTCGAGAGGAGCGGTAACGCCTGCGGCGATCTACATCATGTACATCGGTACTTCCAACGCGGCAGCTGGCTACCGCGCGGTGATCTTGATGCCATCGGGGATTGCCCATGTGTGGGCAGGCACAGCAGCGGGCGTTTGGCGACAGGTCAGCTAGCCAAACAAGGGAAAACAAGGGAAGAGGAAGCGCATGGATCAATTCGAATTCGGAGAGAGTGCCGGTAGAGAGCGCAGCAGGGAGCGCATTCGGGAGGGTGGATTCACGCTGATTGAGGTTCTGGTGGCAACCGTCGTTCTCATCATAGTGCTTGTGTCTGTGGCACAGATGGTGCCTATTGCGATGAACCTGAATGCGCGCAATCGCGCGGACTCGACGGCGTTGGTGATGGTGCAGCGAGAACTCAACCAGATGACCGGTCAACCTCTTTCCGCAGTCTCGTTTATTGATGCGCAGGGCAACACCTGCAACCTCGGAAATCCAGCAAGCCCCAACACGCTGGTTGGCAGTTCGGTTGGGATGGTCAGCAACCAACCGAAGATTAACTTCGCCGCGGCCAAGGTGACAGGCTACAACTTCACTTACAGAGATCCGAACGACCCCAGCCAAACATCCTATGACCTGCGCTGGGCCGTGATAACGGTTGCTTCCGGTGGCAATGCGTATGCCAAGCGATTCATCGTCGGTGCGAGAAGACTGAATGGCAACGGGCCATTACTGCCGGTGAACATTGATACCCTGGTGGAAAAATGAGAGAGAAACCAAACCATACGGTGCAAAGCGGCTTCACGCTGATCGAGTTGCTGGTGGCGATGGCGGTTGTATCGGTGCTGTGCGGCGCCGCGTTTGGCCTGCTCGATGCCTCGCAGAAGCGCTTCAAGACGGAATCGCAAATGCTGGATTCCTTTCAGGAAGCCCGGCTCGGTTTGGATCAGATGGTGCGGGACATCAGCGTCAGTGGTTATCCTCCGATGAACACCTTTACGGTCGCCCCCGTGGCCACCAAGTACGCGGTTGCTCCTTTCGCTTGGAGCCCTTCGTATCCCACTACAGCGTGCACGATCGCCGGTACCTGCACCACACCAAACAGTTTCGGCTTGATTATTGAAACGGACGTAGACCCGCAGAACAACAATGGCGTGGAATGGGTGCGGTATAAACTGGTAGGAACGACGCTGTTTCGAGCGCAGGTCAGCAAGGTCGCGGGCGGCGACCCCGACACAATCACTTCCGCGGCCTTGATTCCCTATGTTCAGAATGTGATGAACAACGCTTCGGCGTCTCAGATCACACAGTTCCGGGCCTTATACCCGACCGTGTATCCCGGCAGCGCTGTAGTCCCCATATTCCAATACACGTGCGACAGCTTGACGGGTACACCGGTCCTGTGCACCGCGGCCGGAACATATAACTCCGTCGCAAACGTCCGCGAAGTGGAAATTACGCTCATCGTGAAGTCCCTGGACCTGGATGCCCAAACGCACCAGCCACGTCTGGTCGAATTGAACGGACGAGGGCGCCGGCTCAATCCAAATCAGTGAAGGAGTAATGCACATGAAGGGCGTCAAAGGCTCCTGCATCTTTCGCCAAGCTCGTCCGGAAGCGGGCGTCGCGCTGTTCCTCGCCCTTGTGACGTTGCTGCTTGTCGCTGTGATTGCCGCGGCGCTGATCTTAAGTTCCGGCACCGAAAGCGCGCTCGCGGGAAACTACCGGTCCGCAACCGGTTCGTACTACGCGGCCCTCGCGGGCCTGGAAGAGGGTCGTGGGCGATTGTTGCCTTCCAACCCGAATTACTTCAACAATACCACCGCCAATTTTATACCGGCCACAGGCGTTCCTCGCCTGGCTTTAGGGCAGGTACGCTATATCCTGAACCCAGTTCCAGGGGAAACTGTGGCGCCCGCGAATCTGGGCTCGGCGACGACCTACCCGGATACCGAATACTCAACCGAATATGGCACCTCACCACCGACTGGTAGCGCGGCGCAAACCATCACTTCGATCTCTACGATGGCGAGTATTCAGGGACCGCTCTACAAGTGGGTGCGTATTACGCCCATCACCGAGCAGTCAATTAAGGCGGACGTAAACAATAACGGTTCACTGGACAATACGACTGCTTTGTACTTTGACGGTGCGCACCTGAATGTGAATTTGAGCGGCCACCAGGCTCTGGAAGTTACGGCGCTGGCGGTGTTGCCCAATGGTGCGCAGAAGCTCCTGCAATACAGTGTCTCCGAGGAGAGCTATAACCTGCATTTTCCGTCTGCATTGACTCTAGCCGGCCCGGTCGGACAGTTCAACGGAGCGAACTCGAACCCGTACCGTATCGATGGAACTGACGGCTCGGGTAATCCAGGGACCGTTTCGGGTTGTGCTGCGAACCAGCCGATGGTGCCGGCCATCGGAACCACCAGTTCCGCGGACGCTGCTTTTGTCATCGCCAACTTGCCCCGCCCTGCCAACTATATTGGGACCGGCGGGGCTCCCAGCGTGAATACGGTGTCCCTCTCCGGGCCATTTACTTCGCCCGCGAAACTCAACCAGCTTGTGGATACCATCACGAAAAATGCGGGCGCGGTCGTTGCACCAAATCCTCCCGGCGGTACCTATAACTTTGGCGATGCCAATTGGCCGGCCATGTCTGAAACCGATCCTAAGGTGGTCGTCGTCGATGGGAACTTCGATCTTGGCCCCAACACGGGATACGGCTTGCTAGTCGTTACCGGGAATTTCACCTACCGCGGAAATTCCGGCTGGAAAGGCATCATCCTGGTTGTCGGGGACGGTACGACCAGGTTCGACGGCCTGGGCGGCGGAAACGGCGAATTTGACGGGGCCATTATCGTGGCCACCACCAAAGACTCTTCCGGCAACGCACTGACGGACTTCGGACCGGTAAACTTTGACATTTCGGGCGGAGGCGGCAACGGCGTGTATTTTAACAGCTGCTGGATTGAAAAGGCGCAAGCGCCCCCCCGTTATCAGATATTGTCCTTCCGGGAGATTTCACAATAAGAACGCGGAGAACCCGTGGAGAAACCCATGGAGAAACTTAGATGAGAATCAGAGCACTCCTACTGACAGTGGTCGCTTCAACGGGAGCATTTGTCTATTCCGGGTGCGCTCATGCTCAGGCCAGCCCCGAAAAATCCCGGGGACTTGAGGGCCACGAGAAGCCAACGCCGAAAAAGACCAAGGTTTGGACCAACGAGGACCTGGATTCACTGCGCTCGCCAGCAGACGTCTATCTCGAAGAAAAGGCAACGAAAGCAGCGAGGGAAGCCAAATCGAGCGATGTCGCAGTCAAAGAGCAACCCGTTCCGGCTAGCCCTGAACCTAAATCCAATCCGCCCAGGCTGTCTAACCCCAAGACGGTTGAAGACGCCGACGGAATGATTGCATGGGAACAGAGGGATATAGATTCTCAGGAGGAAAATATCGTCCGCTTACAGAAAGAACTGGACGAAGCGCCTGCCGAGGAAAAGCAACATCTGCAGGAATTGATCAAGGATCGCATGCAAATCATCGCTGAGACGAAAGTGGAACAACAAGGGCTCATACAGCAAAAAAATGAGCTCGAGAAGAAGGACGAGGGCAGCAAGCCCGTACCACCCTTGCAGTAGCGCCGCGAACGGCCTTTAGCCCCGCGGTTCCGCTAAATCCGATTTCACAGCCTTTGGCTGTGCACGACCTCGCGCGTACCGTCGTTGGAATCCTTTGGTCCTCGGAGGCCGAATGAGATACCCTGCCATCGCCATTCACGGAGAACGTTCTCGGTGACCCACGGCAGAGACATCGCGCTCAAAAACTCAATGTCCTACCGCAGGATTGATTTTTGGAAGTGGTATTATGCTGCTATGTGTCAACGACCGGAAAGATGGGCCGCCCGCCATGGCCTGATCGACCGAGGATCGCATGGTCGCGCGGGCTTGAAACATTTCCCGCTGGGAATCGTACAGGAAACTGCATCTCGTCATGCCGGATGTTCCGTCGAGGTCGTTCGAATTCGGTCGACGCGCTGAAGCAGCGATCCTGCCAGGACAGAGCGCTGGACCTGCGCGAATGTCGAAGGGAGGAAATAAAAATGGCCTCCAGGGGAGAGCAAAAACAGGCGGATTCCGGGCCCGATCTGGCGAAGATTCCGCTCGATGCGCTTCAGTCTCAATTGAAAACTTCCGGCGACGGCCTGAGCCAATCCGAAGCCCAGGCCCGGCTCGCGAAATATGGCCCTAACGAACTGCCCACAGAGAAGTCAAATCCCATCTTGAAGTTTCTTTTGTACTTCTGGGGACCCATACCGTGGATGATCGAGGTGGCTGCGATTCTCTCGGCAGTGGTGCACCGTTGGAATGACTTCTGGATTATTTTCGCATTATTGCTGATGAATGCCGGAGTGGGTTTCTGGGAAGAATTTCAGGCCGGAAACGCGGTCGCCGCGCTGAAGGCAAAACTGGCTATTCAGGCACGGGTCAAGCGCGATGGAACATGGAAGACAGTCCCTGCGCGGGAGTTGGTGCCGGGCGACCTGATGCGCGCTCGGATCGGCGATGTCATCCCGGCAGACGCCCGTCTGCTGCGAGGCGATCCGGTCCAGGTGGATCAATCCGCGCTGACCGGCGAGTCGCTGCCGGTTGCCAGGAACACGGGAGACGCGGTTTATTCAGGCTCGATCCTCAAGCGGGGCGACGTCGAAGCCCTTGTGTATGCGACCGGACAGAACACTTATTTCGGCAAGACCGCGCACCTGGTGGAAACGGCGCATACGGTCAGCCATTTTCAAAAGGCCGTTTTAAAGATCGGCGACTATCTGATTGTCATCGCCCTGGCTCTGGTGATCCTGATTCTTGCCGTGGCTTTATTCCGCGGCGATCGAATGATCACGACCCTGCAATTCGCCCTGATCCTGACGGTAGCGGCTGTCCCGGTGGCCATGCCTGCGGTGCTGTCGGTGACCATGGCCGTCGGTGCGCGCACGCTGGCGCTCAAGCAAGCCATCGTCACGCACCTGGCCGCCATGGAGGAGTTGGCGGGAATCGATGTTTTGTGCTCGGACAAGACGGGCACGCTGACACAGAACAAACTCACTCTCGGCGATCCCTTTTGTGCCGATGGCGCGCAGCCGGATCAGGTCATTCTGGCGGCTGCCCTGGCTTCCCAGGCGGATGGTCAGGACACGATTGACCTGACCGTGCTCAGCGGGCTGAGAGACAAAGCCTTGCTCGCAAAGTTCCAGTTGCTGCATTTCCAGCCCTTTGATCCCGTCCATAAACGGACCGAAGCGACAGTTCGAGGGCCTGATCACGCCGAGTTTCGGGTGACGAAGGGCGCGCCGCAGGTCATCCTGGAATTAGCTGCAAATGCCGGCGCGGTAAAGGCATCGGTTGAAAAGGCAGTCGATGAATTTGCCGCGCGCGGGTTTCGCTCTTTGGGTGTTGCCCGAACCGATGAAGCGGGCCAGTGGCGTTTTCTCGGTGTGTTGCCGCTTTACGATCCCCCTCGCGAAGATTCCAAGAGCACGATTGAGACTGCGGCGCAAATGGGCGTGAAAGTGAAAATGGTAACGGGGGACCAGGTCGCCATCGCCAAGGAAATCGCGAGCCAACTGGGGCTGGGTTCCAACATCGTGGATGCCGGCATTTTTGCTGAGGCGAAGCACTACGAAGCCGCTCAGTTAGCCAAGGCGATTGATGAAGCGGACGGCTTTGCCCAGGTTTTTCCGGAGCACAAGTTCCACCTGGTGCATGAGCTGCAGAGCGAAGGACACATCGTCGGTATGACCGGCGACGGCGTGAATGATGCCCCCGCCCTGAAGCAGGCGGACGCCGGGATCGCTGTATCAGGAGCCACAGATGCCGCTCGCGCTGCGGCGGATATCGTCCTGCTGAACCCGGGTCTTTCCGTGATCATCGATTCGATCAAGGAAAGCCGGAAAATGTTTCAGCGCATGAACAGCTACGCGATCTACCGGATCGCCGAAACGATCCGCGTCCTGCTGTTCATGACGCTTTCGATCCTGGTGTTCAATTTTTACCCGGTGACAGCGGTCATGATCGTGTTGCTGGCCATCCTCAATGATGGCGCGATTCTCTCGATTGCTTATGACCGCGTCCACTACGCCAATCATCCGGAGGCCTGGGATATGCGGCTCGTGCTCGGCATCTCGACTTTGCTGGGCATTGCCGGGGTGTTTGCTTCCTTCGGGCTTTTCTATATTGGCGAACGCGTCTTCCACCTGGACCGGCAAATGATTCAATCCCTCATGTATCTGAAATTATCGGTCGCCGGGCATCTTACGATTTTCGTCACGCGAACCCGCCGCTCCTTCTGGACCATTCGGCCTGCCGCCATTCTGTTCTGGGCGGTACTGGTCACTCAAACAGTAGCCACATTGCTCGCTGTTTACGGCGTATTTATGGCGCCGATCGGGTGGCACTGGGCGTTACTGGTCTGGGGTTACGCGCTGGCATGGTTTCTGTTCAACGATTGGGTCAAGCTCGGGGCGTACAAAATCTTCAGCCGGCAAGACGACGGTTCGCCAACGTATCTCTGGGGGGGGCACAAGCAACATTCGGCTGCGAAATAGCGTTGCGAAGCAAGCGTTATCGGTGGGTGGCCCGGGCTTTGAGTGATTTTGAATTTTGGGTGCCCGGCCTTCGGTCTTGGAAGGCTGGGGTTTATGACGTGCTCCTCATACCCTGGACCAACTTCCAGAAACAAACCAGGAACCCCGCCCTTATATCTCCTGACTGGCATGACCGGCCAACCTCCTCAATTGAATTCCTTCTCGCTTCACTTGCTTCCAACAACCGCGGGCAGGCCATCTGGTGGTATTCCTGGGAATTGTCTGGTGTCCCCCTGTGGAAACTGGTAACTTGGGAAGCCTAGCCCGCATCCAACTGACGACCCAGCCCAGCACCAATTGACGACTCAAAGGCACAACTGACTATGAATGCGACTCAAAACAGTGAAGCCGTATCTGGATTTGTAACCTATGACGATAAGGCCGATTCCCGGTGGTGGCCGTGGCTTTTCTACGTAGGGGTCCTGCTGGGTTTGCTGGGAACCATTCTGTTGAATTTGCAAACGCCGTTCTATCGTCCCGTGGTTTCCATCCTGGAGGGCCACCAATGGGCGAAGGTCATTGTTTATCCCAGCCTGCTGTGGGCGGCAATGGGCTTTCTGCTGACCGGTTTCCGCACCATTCTGTGGTTGCGCTACCGGCCCTTGCCCCAGGCCACCTTCGACGAGGCGCCCATGATGAGCGTGATCATCCCCGCTTACAATGAAGGTCCCATGGTCCGCAAATCCATTGTTTCTGTGGCCTCCGCTCACTATCCCCATGGCCGCCTCGAGATACTGGTGGTTGACGACGGGAGCAAGGACGATACCTGGGAACATATCCAGAGCTGCGCGCGCGAGTTTCCCGATTTGGTCCGGCCCTTCCGCCTTCCACACAATTCCGGTAAGCGCGAAGCCCTGGCCATGGGCTTTGAGCACGCCTGCGGGGATGTGTTCGTTACCATCGATTCCGATAGCGTCATTGAGCGCAACGCCCTGCTGGCGCTGGCAGGGCCTCTCCGGGATCCCCGCGTGGGCGCCGTCTCCGGCCGCGTCGGCGTCTACAATCGCGATGGGGGACTTATCCCGCGCATGCTGCACGTGCGGTTCATTCTTTCGTTCGACATGCTCCGAGCGGCGGAATCCGGCTATCGCACCGTCTATTGCTGTCCGGGCGCGCTGACCGCCTATCGCGCCGATCTGGTGCGCGCGGTGATGAACGATTGGCGGAATCAGCGGTTTCTGGGAGCCGTCTGCACCACTGGCGAGGACCGCGCCCTCACCAATTGGGTCCTGATGCGGGGCTACGACACGCTCTATCAGAGCTCAGCCCTGGTGAAGACCATGGTTCCGGAGAATTATTCCAAGCTATGTCGCATGTTCCTGCGCTGGGATCGCAGCTACATCCGGGAGGAGTTGCGCTTTCTGCGCATCGTCTGGAAGCGCCCTTTCCGGTTGCGCATGATTGCCATGGTCGAGCGGACCATCACCAACCTGCGTTACCCGATCAACTATGCCAGCTTGGGCTTGATCGTCATGTTCATCGCCAGCCGGCCCCAAATGCTGCCGCGCTTCCTGTTGTCCGTTGGAATAATGTCGCTTTTCTACACCGCATACTTTCTGCGAACCGAACGCTCCATGCACTTCTTCTACGGCGTGCTCTACGCCTTTTTCTCTACATTTGCCCTGTTCTGGATTTTTCCCTATGCAGTCTGCACCGTCCGGGCGCGTTCCTGGCTCACCCGTTGAGTGTTTTCTTCTCGGCATGAAACGTTGCAACCATGAGCGGCCACCCGAGGTCATCTGAAGCCTGTCCTACTATCTGATGACGCCACTTCATTACGTCAACTCAGGGTTACCCATCCGTGTTCGCGGGCTCCCGGAAAGCCAATATCGATAACGCAGATTTAAAATATGAGAGTGGTATGATCCGACTGTGAGTGATCTTCAACAGAAGCATTCGAAGATGTCTGCCACCCGCCCCGTTCCAGAAGTGTCAACCGAGCCAACTTTTCAACGCCTGGCACGACTGATTCTCACTTCATTCGTCTTCACGTTCATTGCCGCTCGGGTGATGGTGTTTCTCATCGTTTCCCGCCGAATTCCGGACCTTTACCTGTATGTGGGCGGTACGCACGTGCATCATTTGAATTACGGAATCTTTCTTCTGTCGGCCGTCGGTGGCTATCTCTTGTTGGGCCATCCAACCGAACGCAGGCTGGTCGCGTCCGCTGCCGCATATGGCATCGGGTTGGCGCTGACCTTCGACGAGTTCGGGTTGTGGTTGCACCTCGGCGGCAGCTACTGGCAACGCGCTAGTTATGATGCGATCGTCGTTATCGGTAGTCTTCTCTGCTTGATCGTTGTGGCGCCGCGCCTAAGCCAGTTTCGGCTTAAGGACCGGATTACTGCGGTAGTGCTTGCTATCGCATTGTGTATTTTTGCCGTAATGTTTGTTGAGTCCTTCCAGTACGGCGACCGCCTACTCTTGCGGATGCAGATCATCGAACAATCACGCCCGCCGCTGCGCTGATTTCGCTCACAGTGTCATGAGAATGCCCGCTTGAGCCGAGTGACAGGTCCTTTGTGAGCGGGCGAGTGATTTTGAATTCTGGGCGTTCCGGCCTTCGGTCTTGGAAGGCTGGGGTTTGTTCTTCATAACCTGGATCAACTTCTAGAAACAAAAATCCCAACGCATCATGGATGGGAAATAATCAAAAAGCCGAGTCACTCGCCCCAGCGCGGGCTAATGCACTTCATAATCCCCATCCGGGGCCGTGCCTTTGCGATAGAACATGAACCGGCATGGCTTTCCGTCTTTCGCGAGAGTTTCAGGGCGCCGGAATTCCATGCCGGTCTTGTCCTGAATGGCCAGATAGCCGGTGATGTCATGATCGCAGCCGAGCGGAGCCAGTTCCGGGATGGTCAGTCCGGCGATTTCGCAATTCCGGCAACTATGCACAATCATGATTTTCAGGTCTTTTTCCTCGATGAATTCGTTTGGATAGTTGGGATCGTCTTGAAACATGGCCTTGTGATAGGACCAGAACGCTTCAAACGGGTCCGCAAATTCCGCCAGGCGGTCCGCATGGTAGAAATCGTTCATCATAAAGCGGGAACTATCCTGAATAGCCTGTTTTGCAAAAAGGTACGCCTTTTCCTTTCCCTCTTTCTTTTGCAGGTTCCGGTAAATGATCACCAGCAAAAGCCATTCGACCTTTGCCATGAAGCCGAATTTCTCGCCTATTAATGCAAATCCGTCCCGGAACATCCGGTAAGTTGGACCGAGCCGGAAGGGCAACGAAAGCCAGAAAGCCGCGAAATGGAGCGGTCCAAGCTCCCTGAAAAGATGCCTTGCGAATACGAGCGAGACGCGCAGTTTCGAGCCCAGCGTCCACGGGATGAACGGGAAATGCCGCCCGTAGTGGGACAAAGAGCTTACCTGATCCAAGGGGCGGCCTTGCTCTCTCATCGCTTAAGTCTCGCCGTTGAAATGAACCAGCAGTCTTACAATTTTAATGCTACACCTTAAAATACTGGAAAATACTAGAGTGGTATGATCCGACTGTGAGTGATCTTCAACAGAAGCACCCGTAGGACAGGTTTCAGCCTGTCTGCCTTTGATTTTGAAAAAACCGAAATCAGACAGGCTGAAGCCTGTCCTACTAACCGATGACGCTACTCCATTACGTCAACTCAGGGTTACCCATCTGTCTTTGAGCGAGTGGCCCATCATTGCGGTTTGCGCAAGGGTGGGAATTTTAACGTGATCCTCACAACCTGGATCACCTTGCAGAAACAAAACATCAACCAGGAAATGCCGGCCTTGCCGGCGTGCTCCGTAGGCCAGCGCATCCGGGGGGACGAAGAACGCAGGGGCGCGCCTATAGAAAAAATTGTTTACGCGCGCAAGTTCATTTGGATGCCAGGGCCGGGCCGCCCTGAATGGAAGTCTGGTAGCTCAATGTTTCCACCCAATTTCCATTTCGCTTGACCCACACTCGGGTAACGTGAAGCGATTTTCCACGGACGGGCTTGTGCAGGGATATCATCACGACCGCATCGCCGAACGCAAACATGCGGCAGGTGGTCAGCGGCGTGGGTGAAAGGCCCGCCATTTTTTGCTTTTGCAGGCCAACCAGGCGAGTCGGTTTGTCGAGCAGCGTATTGCTGTTCGAGCTGGCCGCGACGAATTCTTCCGCCGTGTGCGCGCTCCAATCCGATGCGTTGCGCGCGACCGCGGAGGTTTCCAGCCCCATGTAGGATTCGATCACGCCTTTCTCGGCCGCATTTTTCGGCTTGTACGGCACACTCTTGCAGGGATTGATGCAGACCTTGCCCGCGCCGGGGGTCACGGTAGGCGGGGCATCGAGCGACTTCACTTCCTGGTACACCAGCGCCTGCCAGCCCGCCGGTCGCTTCACCCATACGCGCAGGACATGCATCGTGCCGCTGTTGACCTGAACGACCGCGACTTGCCCGTAGGTGTATTGCTTCACGCTGGCGTTGCTGCCGGCAAGGACGGGTTTTGGGCCGGAGCCGGATGCGAGGCGCTTCAAAACCTGTGGCTTCGTTTCAATTCTTCCCTCATAGTCCGTCCACGTAAAATCCGCATCGAGAAGTTTCCCTGCCGCCGCCTGGTCCGCCTCTTCGAACGTCTGCTCGAAGGCATGGTCTGCCTGAAGCACGGCTTGGGAGTCGTCGGCAGGGGACGCCGGATGCGCGGCCATGGCGGTCGTTGCGCCCAGGCATGTCAGTGCTGCGACGAGCGCGGCTGTAAGGAAGCGTTTCATTTTGGTCTCCTCAAATTCAAGTTCCCAATTCTAGCCAATTCACGTTTGTGGATCGTCTTTAGAATTCTAGGGTGTGAGGATGCACGTGGCAAACGCATTTTGCCCGGCCCTGCCGCTCATGGTTCCACGCAAATCAGACAATGTTGTTTAGGGTTGTTTGGGAAATTTTTCTTGCAGAACGAATGCCGAACCCTTTTAGAACGAACGCCGAATGAATGTCGAGCAAGTTGGTGCCTGGATCGCTCACGTGCGGACGCCTGCTCCCGCAATACGGGTTTTCCTGGCAATACCGAGCCGAGCCGGGCGGCGCCCGCATAGACGCGGAGAAATCGTCTTCTGCGGGCGCACTCCCACTCTGCATCGCATTCCTCGCGCCTGACACGCCAGCGGGGAAGTGGGGGAACTGATCATCCCCCGATGAAAACGTAACCGCGAGTCTGCAGGTTGATAACCGACGTCATGGCCCAAAGGTCGACCTGCACTTCGGGCAACAATTCGTCCTTGGCAATCTTTCTGCCCAGCAGTTCCTGTCCGCAAACGTGGAATTCGATTCCCGCTTTACTCATGCTCTGGATCAGGGCGATGTTCGGATTGTCGTGGCCGTCGTGGATCGCCTTGAAGGCCGCGTTGTTGAGAAAAATAGGGTCTCCATTGAATACGACGACGATCTTGCGATGCTCCGCGGGAACGCCATTCTTGGCGAGCGTATTGTAAAACCGCGCTATGGCGATCAGACGCGGATTGATTTCATCGATTTTCGGGGCCGCTTTTTTAACGGTGAATGCGACCTTGTAGGTCAACGCCGGATCGGGCAATTCGTGCGCGCCGGGGATGCTGGTGGCCACGGGAGCGTCGGGAATCGGAAGGGCTTGCGCCGATTGCGCCAGCGCCGGACCTGAAAATCCAACCAATGCGGCCAGCACGGCCGCGGTAAACATCGCTAACTTTTTCACAAAGCCTCCATCCAGAGTGATCTGCGTTTCGCACGCAGAAATATGCCGGAATCTCACTTCATTCGGGATTTCGAATATGTTTCCCGGCTGGCCGATACTGTACACCGAAGCCCGCCGGCGGGCAACGTTCGTGGCGGGTTTTGAGCGCGAAGGCTTACCGGCGGCTACGGCAAGTATATTTACGAGGGCTTTTACGCCGGCGGGCCAGCGGCGTCCGGAGGGGCCAGGGGACTGATCATTCCCTGCGCGGCAACCAATTCGCGCGCCGACCCTCGCAGGGCCGGCCATTTGCGCGCGAAGATCGCGCCCCCGATCAGGCTGGCGACGCCCCCGATCGCGACAGTGATGGGAGCGCCGATGTGGTCCGCAATCGTTCCAGCAAACAGCGACCCGATCGGCATCATGCCCAGAAACATCATCGCGTACAGCGACATCACGCGCCCGCGCAGCTGATCCGGGACCATGGCCTGGATCAGCGTGTTGGTGGAAGTAAATTGCATCATCATCGTAAAGCCCGACAGCACCAGCGCCACAAGCGACATCCAATACCACCGCGACGCGCTGAACAGGATGAGCGAAGCGCCAAGTCCCATCGCCGAATACGCCACCACTTTGCCCAGGCCGCGCAGTTGCTGCCGCATCGCGATCACCAGCGCACCGAACATCGCTCCCACTCCCACCGCGCCCATCAGCGTGCCGTAGGCCGATGCCCCGCCGCCCAGGATGCTCTTGGCGAAGATTGGCATCAACACCCGGAAGGGCAGCGCCATGAAGCTCACCAGGCCCAAGAGCAGCAAAAGGGCGCGAATGGGCATGGTGTGTCGCACAAACCGGAATCCCTGCCGGAATTTTTCAAGGGGCGCGACGCCGTCGTGCGCCGTCTTCGATCTATCGACCCGCATCATGAGCAGGCCCGCGATCACGGCCAGATAACTAATACCATTCAACAGAAAACACCAACCCTCGCCGACCATCGCCACCAGAATCCCGGCTATCGCGGGGCCGGCCACGCGCGCGCCGTTAACCATCGAGGAGTTGAGCGCAATCGCATTCAGCAAATCCTCGCGCCCCACCATTTGGATCAGGAACGATTGCCGCGCGGGCACGTCGAAGGCATTCACCGTGCCCAGCAGGGACGCCAGGGAAATAATTTCCCACACGCGGATCCGCCCGGTCAGCGTCAGCGTCGCCAGAGTGAACGCCAGAACCATGGAGGAACTCTGCGTCGCGATCACCACGCGATGCCGCGGCCAGCGGTCGGCCACCAGCCCCGCCACCGGGGAAAGCAGGAAAATGGGAATTTGTGCCACAAACCCGAGCACGCCCAGCAGAACCGATGAACCGGTCAGCCGGTAAAGCAGCCACGCTTCCGCCACCGTCTGCATCCACGTGCCGACCAGCGAAATGATTTGTCCGCTGAAAAAGAGCTGAAAATTGCGATGCTTGAGCGCGCGGAAAGCGGACGCGGCCCTGCGTTGCCCGCCGGGAGCGGGCGATGTAGCCGACGGGGGTTGGACATCAACCGTAGTGGGAACGGAATCCGCCATATCTTGCTAGGCCAGCAGCCATTGTAGCGTATCGCCGGTGCAGGTTTCTCCAGATGTGCGTGCGGGATGGGCCGGGCCTGGGTTGCGGGGGGATGGCTCAGCTATTCGGTGAAAACGATACCAACCGCAGTGCGGTCTTTCTCCGCTTCCGCTTCGATGCGCACCACGTAGCCTCGCAGGCGCAGAGGGCTGTTCGAGGTGCCGCCGATGCCGGGATTTTCCAGCTGGACCTGCAGCTCGGACTGCAGCTTGGGGCTGTGGTCCAGGTAAATGAGCGCGCCATGCAAGGTTAAATCCTTGATCACGGTCTCTTCTTCGAAGGACTGTCCGCCATCGGTGAGGCCGGTGACTCGCGCGCGAAATTGCGTGTCGCGCCGCAACCCTTCGCGCGCGTTCGGAATGACCACATCCACATTTTGCTGGCCCAGCGTCATCACCATGCCCTCCGCCGCAGCCCACACGTTTTCAAATTTTCCGCGGGCATCGCGGAGGATGGCGTCCATGGCCTTGTCGGTCGAGTCCGGATCGTGATGAAACAATACGAGGTTTTTCACTCCCGCTTCCCGCGCGATGTTCACGCCTTCCAGCCATGAGGAGTGTCCCCAACCCTTGCGCGTCGTAGCCAGCAGTTCGGGAGTGAACTGCGCGTCGTTGATGAAAATGTCGGCGCCGTCGGCAAGTTCCAGCAGGCTCTTATCGAGCTTCGGATTGCCCGGCTCGTTGTCGGTGGCGTAGACCACGGTTCCGAGAGGCGTCTCAAACCGGAATCCCAGGCAGCCTTGCGGATGGTGCAGCCAGCGCGCGGTCACGTGCGCTCCGGGCACCTGCAACTGGTCGCCGCCGCTCACTTCGGTAAAATCCCGCTGCGCGGACATCGCGCTCAGGTCCACGGGAAAGTACGGGTACGCCATCTGGGCCTCGAACACGCGTTTCAGGCTGTCCATGCCCAGGTATTCCGAGCGAAAGCTGTAAAAATGAAAGCGATTCTGCTCCGAGTACAGCGGCGCGAAGAACGGGATCCCCTGAATATGGTCCCAGTGATAGTGCGTCACAAAAATGTGCGGCTCGAGCTGATCGGATTCCTGCGCTGTTGCTAGGTGCCGCCCCAGCATCCGCAATCCGGTTCCACAATCCAGAATCACCCTGGCGCCTTCCGGAGTGGTCAACTCCACGCACGCCGTGTTTCCGCCGTAGCGCCAGGTGGCTTTGTCCACCGTCGGAGTCGATCCGCGCACGCCCCAGAAGCGCAGCTTGGCCAGGCGGCCTTGTGCGCCCTTGTGGGAGGGTTTGGCCATGGGTTCGGCCGCAATGGAATGGGTGGATGGCACAGGTGCTCGAATCGATAGCATTTTTATACTAGGGAGCGGTTGCGACTAAGTCAATTATCTTCCCGCGAATGTGTGCGTGAACTATACGCGTCACCAGCCAGGCACCACGGCGAGGTTCGGCTGTGCATCCGGGGGCATCTGCCGGTAGAATAAAAGCGATGCACGTTCACGCGCATGGCCATGATCACGCGGCCGGCCATTCGCACTCATCGCCGGAGATGGCCAGCGGGGTCCTCGCGGCGGCGGTGGCCGCCACGGTTTTGCTGGTTGCCGCTGAGCTGATGGGTGGCTACCTCGGCCATTCCATTGCGCTCGTCAGCGACGCGCTCCACAACCTTTCCGACATTCCCACCATGCTGATTTCCTGGATCGCGCTGCGATGGGCTGCGCGTCCGGCGGATACCGAACGCACCTACGGCTACCGGCGCGCCGGGGTTCTGGCCGCTTTTACCAACGCCATCCTGCTGGTTCTGGTGGCGCTGGGACTTTTCTACGAGGCGTTTGAACGATTTCGGCATCCCGTGGCGGTCCACGAGGGCTGGATGATCGGGGTTTCGCTACTCGCGCTGGCGATCAACGGCGGAATTACGATTGCGCTGGTTCGCAGCCGGCGGGATTTGAATCTTCGCAGTCTGCTTCTGCACAATTTCGGAGATGCCGTTTCGAATATCGGCATCCTCGTGGGCGCCTTCGCCATCCGGATGACGGGCGCGCAGTGGCTCGATCCGGCAATCGGCGTGGCCATCGCCGCCATGGTGCTTTGGTCCACCAACGGACTGCTGCGCGAGGCGGGAAACGTCCTGCTGGAAGGCCTGCCGAAGGGAATTCACCTGGAGTCGGTGGCACGCTCTATCCTGGGCATTCAGGGCGTTCAGGAAGTGCACGACATCCACATCTGGACCATCGGCACCGACCTTGTGGCCCTTTCCTGCCACGTCCGTATTCCCGATATGCACATGGCCGAGAGCGAAAAAATCCTGCAGCTCATCCGCGAGCGGCTGGACTCGGACTTCCATATTTCCCATATCACTGTTCAATTCGAACGCGCCGGACTTCCGGTGGACGCCGGATACCATATGCCGCTCCCGGCGCGGTCTTCCAATCCCTAAAAGATTCGGGAATCGGGAAAAGGTTCGGGCATCGGCGCACGGCAGCCGTTCCAGCGGAGCCAGCACAAGCAACGGAAAAAGGTCAGTTGCGGAGTTGCACGGTGGACCCGCAAGCTTCGTTCATCTGCCGTGTGGCTTCGGCATCCAGTTCCGCAAGCGGGAGCGTGTGGCGAATTCCTTCCGGCGTGACGTATTGCAATTGCGCGCCCGCCACGGAAAACGCGGACGCAAACAGGATGCGCCCATCCCGCCGGATAAGGATGAAATCGCCTACATCACGAACCGGCGCGGGTGCCGGAGGTGGAGTGGAAGCAGACGATGCTGCCGGCGCGTAGCTTTCCGCACCCCGCCTCGGTTGCGCCGCGATGGCCGCGACGGGTTGCTCGATCACAATGATCTGTGGTTGTGCCTGGGCCTGTGGCTGTACCGTCTGCTGTGGTTGATCGTAATCGAGACCTGGGGAATCAATTCCATAGGGCAAATAGGGGTAATAGGGATATCCGCCATAAAAAATCGGCACAACAGAGCCCTGAGCGTGATGCCCACCGCGTCTGAATCCGGCAGGCGGGTTGTTGTGCAGTCCTCCGCTGATCGCCGCCAGATGGGGATAGTCAAAGCCCAGTCCCGGCACGCCGTTCTCACTTCCAAAGGTCACCGAATTTGCGTAGGGACTGAAACCCCGGTTTCCACGCCCGTTCGTTCCATGCCCGTTGGGCGACACACGAATCACGGCGGCGAGCCGCGCTGCTCGGGCGCCCGTCACGGGCCCTGTCTGGGCCACGGGCGCTGGAGCCGCGCCTGCCCCTCCGCGCACCTGGGCCCCGGCCACAGAGCAAGCCAGGATCGACGCCAGCGCCGCAGTTACGAAATGAAGTTTTCCGGGCATCTGTCTATATCTCTCACTATGCCCAAAGATGCGCAAGGCATATGTGCGGTTGCAGATTTCGGGGCCGCCGATATTGAGCGCCATTCGAAAACGGGTTTTCCTGGAAGATTCGCGAAAAGATGATCCGGGTTCACGCGCGGTTTCCTGCCGGTTCGTTCGGGATGCGCGCCAAATCGGACAGTTTCAGAGGCGCACGCCGGAATGCCTTTTCCCCTTTCCGGCACTTCCCACGTCTTCCGGCTTGTGTTATAACCGTCGGGCCGTGGAAGATGCTACGAATGCCCGCCCTGCTCTGCATTGCTCGAATACGGGCGAGGGGCAGCAGGCTGTGGAGTATCCCATCAGTTTCTGCCCGGTTTGTTCCCAGAGGCTGATGCCGAAGCGGTGCAAGCTTGTGTGTGCCGAGTGCGGGTATTACCTGTCGTGCTCGGATTATTATTGACGCCGGTGGTAGCAAGGCGAATCATGTTCACGAGAGACATCTAGTCAGGAGGAAGGACTGTGGCGCTGAAAATTACTGATCGCGTGGTGGATGGAGTTGCCGTCGAGGCGCTGGAAGGCCGCATTGTTTTGGGGGAAGAGAGCAATGCCCTGCGGGAAAAGGTGAAATCCCTGCTGGCCTCCGGCCAGAAAAAGATCGTCCTGAACATGGATAACGTTACCTACATCGATAGTTCGGGGCTTGGCACGTTGGTCGCCTCCCATACCGGCGCGCGAACGCAGGGTGCGTCTCTGAGGCTCTCGAATCTGGGGTCGAAATTTCAGGAAATTCTCCAGGTGACCAAGCTGGTTACCGTTTTTGAAGTGTTTCCCACGGAAGCGGCGGCCATCGCCAGCTTTTCGAAGTAATTTCACTTTTTGAAATGTTTTGCGGCGCCGCAGGTGTAGAGCCTGCGGCGTTTTTTTTCTGGCGCTGAGTGGCGCAGGCTTTTTATCCGGAATAAAAAACGCCCCGGCGTGTTCAGCGCCGGGGCGTTATGGCGTCCGTGAGTCCGGTTAGAACGAATACTTCAGCCAGAATTTGATCTGCCGGCCGCCGTTGATCGTGACGGCCGTGTTGTTAAAGTTCACGTCATACATGTCGTAGGAAGGTGTATAAAGATTCGGATGGTTGAAGGTGTTGAGCATGTCCACCCGGAAAGAGATCTTTTGATTCTCGAGATTCCAGAAATGGATTGGGAAATCGCGCTGGATGGCCATGTCAAAGTAAATTTGTCCCGGCCCGAACTGTGAATTGCGCCCGACATTGCCGGGCCTGCCGTTTGGGACGATGAAGTGGAAGGTGCTGGCCGGCTCGGCGGGGCAATCCGGTCCCGCATCATAGTAATAGCTGAAAACGCAGTGGTACTCATAATATTGGCCCGAAACAAAAGGATCGCCGAGATCACCGCCGTCGAATGCGTAAGAATTGAGCGGCGCAGCCGGGTTCGACAGGTCAGGCCGGGCATTCGGGTGGCCATTGCCAATATTGTCAAATCCCACCGACACGGTATTGGGCATGCCCGATTCAATGGTGGCGATGCCCGACCACTGCCATTGGTCGGTCAGGGCGCGAAGAAACGCGTTACGCTTGAAGTACGGAACCTGCCAGACGTACGACACCGTAAATCGATGACGCTGATCGAATGTGGAAGGACCCCAATCCGAACGTTGATTCATCAGGTCCTGCGAGTAGGAGCTTAGGCCGGTGGTAATGAAGATTTCCGAGGAATCATCAAATAATTTCGAGTACGTGTAAGCCGCGCGCAGGAACAGGTTGGAATGAAACTTGCGTTCCACTTCAATCTGCCCGGAGTTGTACCATGAGTCCCCGGCATTCGTGCGAACCGCGATCTCGCCGAAGTTGGGATTGATGAAGGAATATGATTCCTGGGGATTGAAATCCTGGTTGGCGAACAGGTGCGTCCCCCGCGTTCCCACGTAGGCTAGCGTCATGACCAGCCCCAAGGGCATGGCCCGCTCCACGTTCACGTTCCACTGTTGCGTCATCGGATTATGCAGGTTGTTCGCCATCGTGAAAACGGTCAGCGTAGGATCAGGGTTTGCCGTGATACTGCCGATACCCGTCGTGGATGCATTCGCCGTCCCACGACCGACCTGCGAAGGCAGGCTCCCGCCGAAGGTGTTGGGTTGGGATTCCGCCGAGTTGCTCGTAATGTTCGAGAATAGCCCGTCATAGAAAATTCCGTACCCGGCGCGAATCGTGGTTTTGCCTTCCCCTGTGAGGAATCCTCCCCAGTACGGCGTATAGGCCAGCCCGATGCGGGGCGCAAAATTCCGTTTGTCCGGAATCTGCCTGGAAGCATACATGTCCGGAAACGTCCCTCCGAAGGCGCCAAATCCGAGGCTTATATCGAATGCCGGATACGGCAGGGAATTGGCAATCGCGCCCCAGTATTCGTAACGCAGTCCCAGGTTCAGGGTCAGGTTGCTCTTCGCTCGCCAAGTGTCCTGGATGTAGGGAGCGAACATGGTGGCGCTGGAGTTGAGATCCGGATTCCCAAACCCCTTGGAAATGGATCCCGGATCCGCGCCGGTGTAGTCGTCGATAAAATTTGCCAGAGAAGTGTAACCGCCGCCTGCGTTGTACGTAATCGCGCCGCGCGTATTCAGTGCGAGCTGGTCGGCGAGGTTGAGGACCGTGACGTCCACCCCGCCTTTAATCGTATGCCGTCCAGCCGCATAGCTTAGCGCTTCCTGAATCTGCCAGATCTTGTGGCCCCGGCCTTGCGGGAATGTGTTGTCGATTCCGATCGATGGGAAATTGATATCCGAGCCGAATTGGATGAATGGAATATTGGCCAGTGGACCGGATGCCGTCGCCGGCGTTAAACCGAACGAGAAATCAATGTTCGTATAGGACAACCGCATTTCGTTGAGCAGCGTGGAAGAAACGGTGTGCTGCCACTGGCCTCGAAAAATCTCCGACGGCCCTCCCTGATTCGTTTGGAAATTGGGGAGCGCGTTGGGGTTCGCGAAGTTGTCGGGCGACAGCGTCGAATTGTCCCGAATGGCGCTTCCGGTCAGCGTGTCGTGATCCGAGATGTGCCAATCCATCCGGAAATTCCAGTCGACGGCGTTTCCAGCCGTCCGAACGTCCTGCACCTGGAAGTTTCCGATTTCGACGTCGGGACGATCGTCCCCCAGCGGAATAGATGTCACGCCCGTGAGTCCCGGAGACATCAGCGAGCCGATGGCATTGAGAAATAGGGAGATATTTGCATTGGGTTCGAGCGACTGCAGGGTTGCAATTCCAGCCGCTGTCGGCAATTTAAATGTGGGCCCGGTAGCCGCCAGGCGTTCGCGGTCCCATTGGGCTGCGCCAAAAAAGAAGAGCTTGTCCTTCTTGACCGGTCCGCCTACGTCGAACCCAAATGTGTTCTCGTTGTCATACGGGTTTTTGGTGACGGTGTTGGAGACCGCATCCTCCGCGGGGATGGCCGCAAATGCGGAGTTGCGATTGATTTCCCACAAGTCGCCGTGGAAACCGTTTGTGCCGCTTTTGTAAATGTAATTGGTAACCGAACCGCCGCCGCGGCCGTATTCAGCGCTGTAGGCGTTCGTTAGAACGGTTACTTCCTGTATCGCCCCAACGTTGGTTGGCTGATACGCCTGCCCAGAAATGCCGTAATCATTATCGTCCTGGCCGTCCACCAGGAAATTATTGGCGCGCGGCCGAGTACCATTCACGGAGAAAGAGACCCCGCTGGTAAAGTCTGCATTCACCGCGCCTTGGCCCTGTGGAATATCGTGAACCCCCGGGAGCGTCATGGCCAATTCGGCTGCATTCAGACTCGCGTATGGCAGTTGAGCCACTTCCACATGGCTGATGTTTCCGCCCAGTTGCCCGGACTGCGTGTCAATGGCCTGTGCCGCACTGGCTTGCACTTCCAATTTCTGCTCTGTTGCAGCCAGCTCGAGTCTGCCGTTGATCGTCGTTGTCAGCGACCCGTTAATGATGACGCCGGTGACGGTCAGGGTCTTGAATCCGGCTGCCGTAATCGTGACGGTATAGGTTCCGGGCTGCAGACCTTCCAGGCGGTACGTCCCGACGGCGTCGGTTTGCGTCTCGTGGGGTGCTCCGTACTCAGCGCTCACGGCCGAGATGGCCGCTTTCGGGACGACGGCCCCCCGGGGATCGGTGACCGATCCGACCAGCGTGCCGCTACTGGTCTGTGCCCATGCGATTCCAGACAGTGTTGTGGCCGCCAGAATTACGAGGGTCTGCAAAACGCGCTTTCTCGCGATCATAGAACTCCTTCTTTTTTAAATACAACTTTTCAGGTTCATGGTTTGGGCCCGCGGGCAGCAGATTCGTCGCGCTCTTAGGAGAATGCGAGCTGCGATAAGATTGCTGTAATGTGTGGTTCGAATCCGCTTCGTCCCGAATTGCCCCTCACGAATTGGGTATATGGAGAGCCAAAACAATACCCCAGATAATTCAAGTAACAGAATGTATGCCACCCTCAACGTAAGAGCTAAGAGCAACATTATCAGTACCATGAAACCACTGGACCCGGTTCCATTTATTGTATTGCATGTTCCAGAACTGAACGTGCGGACAGGTCCCCCGGTGTGGGGTTCAGCAGCTTCTTTCATTGATTGGGTTGTTTCGGAAGGTTTTCCGACAGGATGGGGGGCAAAACCGGCTCGCAACCGCCAAAAACTCACCAGGAAGGCGATGGTGCGGTTGCGGGCCGGCATCGATTTGTCGGTTTGTTGAGGCCGGCTGGCCCAGGTTGAGATCGTCTGCCTAATCTTTCAGCCGATACATCGTGATTCCGCTCATCAGCTTTGGAAAAAAGTCCGTAGATTTCTGCGGCAAGACCTCGCCGGCCATGGCCATGCCGGCTACCGTTTCCACGCTGACCGAGTTCAACAGGAAGCAAACCTGCGCGCGCCCCTGATCGACTTCCGCGATGGCCGCATCCATTTCCCGCTCGTAGGTGATGTTTTTCTCCGTTTTTACGGCATCGGCGGTGATACCCAGGCCGCGTTCCAGAATCAGCCGGTGCAACAGGACCACGTCCAGCTGCCTTTGTGCCTGCGAGACGTCCGGCAGGAGAGTTTCCAGATTGGCCCCCTTCTTGAGGACGAAAATCGTAAATGCTCCGTCTCCCGCGTAAACACCGACCGCTCTTTGCTGTTGCCCCTGGTGCAGATCGCGGCGGAATTTTTCAAATGCCTGCGGGCGATCGGCGGCGCCTGTAAACGGGTAGGATTGCACGTCGAAAATATTCGCCAGGGTTGCGCGGAAAGATGCCGGCGAAAACCCGGGAACATGGGCGACCACGCGATGCGTCGGAAGTATGGTCAGGCCCTTTCCCGCCGAATTGAAGAGCGACATCATGACTTTTTCGTAGGGTGCGTTGAGATCTACTTTGCCCGCGCGTTCCCTGCATTCGTTCCGGTAGGCCAGCGCGGTTTCGTAGCGATGATGCCCATCGGCGATCACCAGTTTCTTGTCCGCCAGTTCGCGCTGGATGGTTTCAATCACCGGCGCGTCGGTCACGGGCCACAACCGGTGCACGACGTCATACTCGTCGCGAATTTCGACTGCCGGCTTGCCGCCCGCCGCCGCATCCAGCAGGGCGTCCACGCGTCCCGCCGGGTCGTTGTACAGCATGAAGAGCTGCCCGGTGTGGGTTTGCGTGTGCCGCAACAGTTCCAGCCGGTCCGCTTTTGGCCCCGACAGGGTCTGTTCGTGGCGAAAAACGACCTTCGCCGAATAATCTTCAATGCGTCCGGTGGCGATGAATCCTTTGCGGACCCGCCTGTCCTTGGTTCCCGGTACCGTGTACTCCTGAAAGTAGGCGTACAGCGACGGCGCGCGATCCTGCACGACCACCCCGGCATGAATCCAATCTTCGAGCGCCTTCGCGGCGCGTGTGTACACGTTGTTGGCCGGAGAATCTTCCGGAAACGTTTTCCCTTTCTCGACCGGAATCAGGTTGTAGGGGCTGGCCGCCGCGTATTTCTCCGCCATGGCCGGTGTAATTTTGTCGTAGGGCTGCGTCAGCACCTTGGCCGGCTCCACGCGCGCCGGGTTGTAGCGATAAGCTCGAAACGGAAAAATCTCTGCCATTCGCACTTCCTCCTGAGTCTAAAAGCCTATTTTTGCGATGCGCCGCCCCAAATCTGCATCCTTCGGGACTTTGCTCTAAGAGAACGCAATCCACTATATTACAATCATTGTTGCACGGAGGCCCGCTCAAGATTCAATGGGGAAAACAATAGCCCGCTTTTCCGAAGTGCGCGCACTGATCTTCGATCTGGACGGCACACTGATTGATTCGAAACTCGACCTGGCCCTGGCGGTGAACGCCGCCCTGGAGGAGTTGGGCCGAGGTCCGCTCCCCCACGAACAGATTTTCAGCTACGTCGGCCGGGGCGCTCCGAGCCTGATTGCCCGCGCCCTGGGCGAGGGCGCCACCGAAGAAGATTGCCTGCGCGGTCTGGAATTCTTCATCAAATATTATTCCGTGCACAAGCTCGATCACACGGCCTTATATCCAGGAGTCCGCGAAGCCCTCGATGCGCTCGCCGGAATGCCCATGGCCGTTCTCACCAACAAGCCTGTGGGAGCCAGTCGCGGCATTTTGCAGGGGTTGGGCCTGGCGGAGCACTTTCGCTTCGTGTACGGCGGCAACAGCTTCGAACGCAAGAAGCCCGATCCCATGGGTGTCGAAACGATTTTGCGCGAATTCGGTGCGGCCCCTGCCCAGGTCATGGTCGTGGGGGATTCGGAAATCGACGTGCAAACGGCGCGCAACTCCGGGACGTGGATGTGCGGCGTGACCTATGGCTTCGGCAGCCATCGCCTGGCCGAATATCCCCCCGACCTGCTCGTTGACAGCCTCACCGAACTTTTGCCGCACCTTTCGGGCGCTCCAGTCCGGGAGCCTCGTTAGCCTCATGCCGTGAGGCGCGCCTCGGGCGCATTCGCCAGGCGTCTTGCATTTGCGGTCAGCCTCGGCCCGGCGCGCCCTGACCGGCGGAAAACCAATCCCACGTTCGCTGCAAGCCTTCTTCAAATCCGAAGCGCGGGTTGTATCCCAGCATTTCTTTTGCGAGGGCGATATCCGCCTGCGAATCGCGGATGTCTCCATCGCGTGGGGCGGCATAGTTCGCGCTGGCGGGTTTTCCAGAAATTTTTTCGAGCAGTGAGAGCGTCTGATTCAGCGTGCAGCGGGTTCCGGTGCCGATGTTGAACGCGCGTCCGCGCGTGCGCTGTGCTTCGGCGGCCAGCAAATTTGCCTCGACAACGTTGCCCACATAGACGAAGTCGCGCGATTGCTCGCCGTCGCCATACACGGTCGGTTGTGTTCCCTGCATCACGGCGGCGTTAAATAACGAAAGCACGCCGGAATAGGGAGAACCCGGGTCCTGTCTTGGCCCGAACACGTTGAAATATCGAAGCGGAACAAATTCGAGCCCGTACAGCTGCTCGAAAACCTGCCCGTAAATTTCTCCAACCATTTTTGAAACGCCATACGGAGAAATCGGCGCGAGGGGCGACGTTTCGCGAATCGGCAGGTCGGACGTTTTGCCGTAAATCGCGCAGGAACTGGCGAATACCACGCGCTTCACGTGCGCGTCGCGCGCTGCCACCAGGACGTTGAGCGTCCCGTCCACATTGATGAGATTTGTTTCGATCGGATCTTTCACCGAGCGCGGCACGGACGTTTGCGCCGCCAGATGGATCACACGGTCCACTCCCCGGCAGGCCTCGCGCACTTTGTCCAGGTCCGTGATGCTCTGCCGGACAAAATCAATTCTGGATTTCGCCTGGGCCAGGTTCTCAGCCTTCCCGGTCGACAAATCATCCAGCACCACAACGCTGTGCCCGCGGCGCACCAGTTCGTCCACCGTATTGGAGCCGATGAATCCGGCCCCCCCGGTTACCAGGTAACGCATCGAAGATCTCCTCTCCGGGAACGATCAGGGCCTTCGGACCCTGGCGGCATTTGCGCAAAACCATTCTTCTAATAATCTTCTAAGCTTCTAGCCTAATCTTCTAAACCAGGCGCGCGACATCACTGGTTTCCGGGCTGTTTTTTCTGTACCCTGAAAGACAGGGCCAGACTGGCGAAGGCCGCGAGCCCAGGTTCGCAAATTGGAAAGGCCCGGTCCATTGCAACTGTACCGAATTCATGATCTGTTTGCGCACACATTTCAGATTCCGCAGGTTGGGTTCCGCCGCCGTTTTACTGGCAGTGATTCTGGCGTGCGCGCCATTGGGCTCGGCGCAGAAATCCAGACGTTCCCGGCCCAAGCTGCGCGCCAAAACTCCCGCGGCTCCCGCGGCGTTGCCCGCCGCCCCGGTTCCGTTTCGATCGGGTGAACACCTCGAGTATCGCGTCCTTTTTTCAAAATACGCAGTGAACGCGGCAAAAATCGAAACTTCCGTTATCGAGCAGCGAAATTTCTTCGGACGCCTGGCGTGGCATTTTCGCGCGATCGTTCACACCATGGATACCACGCGCACCCTTTTCGCGATTGACGACCAATTCGACTCCTATACTTCCGCCGCCAGTCTGTTTTCCCTGCAATACGAAATGTATCTTCACGAGCAGGGAAAGCAGCAAACGTCGCTGTACCGAATGACCACCGATGGCGATCCCGCGCCCTCCGGCGTCACGGCGCTTCGCGTTGCTCCAGGCACGCGGGACGCCATCAGCTTTCTATACAATCTCCGCGCGGCCGATTGGCAGCGCTCGCCGGAGCTTCGCGTGCCCGTGTTCGATGGCCGTCGCCTGTATGAAGCCGTTGCCCGAGTGGATACGCCGCACGGAATGATCACCGTTCCTGCCGGCAGTTTTCCCGCATTTCGAGTGGCTATCCGTCTTTTCCAACACGGGAAAGAACTCACGGATACGAGACTGGCGCTCTGGATTGCCCGGAATGCGGCCCACACTCCTGTCCTGTTCGAAGCCGAAATCCCGTTTGGTACCGCTCGGATTGAACTCACGCGCTTGCCTTGAGCGCGTTTGCAAGATGAGATGATCCATGCAATTTCGGTTCAGACGCGAGGAATGGCGGAATATCGTCGGTTCCGGAAATTGTTCCGGAAATCACGGTTACTTGCCCTTGCGGTGGAGGGACGCCTCTTCAGTGGATGGTGCGAGTGTCTCCTAGTCATCCGGAGGAAACACAATTTGCCAGAAATCTGGGGAAGGCGTCAGGAATTCGACGCCAATCTGAGCTTTGCCGTCGGAGGTGTGGCGCAGATACACCACCCGGCAAAGTTGTTCGGCCTTGGTTGCGCGACTCGTGATCAGCAGCGTCTGCCCTTCTTCAACTTTACCTTCCAGGACAATCAGCGCCCCGTGCGCGTTGACGACCAGGGTCTGCGTTTCTTCTTCAAATGAGCTATCCGCGGGAGCGTCCTGGGTGCGGACGGTAATCGCCGCTTGAAGCATGACGCGCTGGCTGCGACGCCGGTTGGCTTTCAGACTGTTTTGAGTTGTTGTTCTATCCGGCATTTAAGCGTGCGCTAGGGCAATCGCCCGTTTCTGACAAGATCGCAACGGCCCCGGGGTCTTTATCCGTACACGCTGTGCATGGATTACCCGGGATCGACCTCATACCAGAACAATTTTATTGCGATTGCGGGCAATCCGCCGTGTGGCATTGCGGGTATCGACCACCAGTTGGGCCGATTCGACGATTGCGGGGTAGTCATAACTGGTGTGATCGGTGGCGATCAGCACGCAATCGTATCCGGCCAGCGACTTGGAATCGATCGGAACCGATTTCATTCCCTTGAAGTTGTAATGCCGCAGCTTTGGAATTTCTGCAAAGTGCGGGTCGTTGTAATCGATCTTGGCGCCGCGCGCGGTCAGTAGTTCGATAATTTTCAGCGACGGCGATTCCCGCAGGTCGTCCACATCTTTCTTATACGCCACGCCCAGCACGAGGATGCGCGATCCCTTGATCGATTTCTGCCTGTCGTTGAGCGCCGCGGCCACCGAATCCACCACATGATAGGGCATTGCCGTGTTCACTTCTCCGGCCAGTTCGATGAATCGTGTCGCGAAATCGAATTCCCGCGCTTTCCACGACAAATAATACGGGTCCACCGGAATGCAGTGCCCCCCCAGTCCAGGCCCCGGATAAAACGCCATGAACCCGAACGGCTTGGTCGCCGCCGCGTCGATCACTTCCCAAATGTCGACTCCCATGCGCAGGCTCAGCATCTTCAATTCATTTACCAGGGCGATGTTCACGCAGCGAAAAATATTTTCGAGCAGCTTGGTCATTTCCGCCGCCCGTGTCGAGCTGACCGGCACCACGCGCGCCACGATCTGCGCGTACAGCGCCGCCGCCGCGCGGCCTGAAGGAGGGTTCACGCCGCCCACCACTTTGGGGATCTGCGCCAGGCCGTATTGTTTGTTGCCCGGGTCTTCGCGTTCCGGTGAGAATGCCAGAAAGAAATCCGTTCCGATCTGCTCGTTCTCCGGGCCGTGCGCGATGGGGCACTTCATCCCCGTCTCTTCGAGGATCGGCAGCAGCAGTTCTTCGGTCGTGCCCGGATAGGTTGTCGATTCCAGGACCACCAGTTGCCCGCGCTGCAGGTACGGTCGGATCGACTGCGCCGTCTTCTCCACATAGGAAAGGTCCGGCTCGCGCCGCTGATCGAGCGGCGTCGGTACGCAGATGAGGATCGCGTCCATTTCCGCCAGCCGCGAAAAATCCGAGGACGCACCAAAGTGCTTGGACTGCACGAACTGCTGAATCTTGGTTTGCGGGATGTGCTGGATGTACGTCTGGCCGCGGTTCAGTTTCTCGACTTTCGCCGGGTCGACGTCAAACCCGGTCACGCGGTGCCCGGCTTCGGCAAATCGCAATCCCAAGGGAAGTCCCACGTACCCGCACCCGATAATCCCGACGTGGAGTTGCGAGCCCTTGAAGTATTCTGGCTTTCGATCTGTTGCCATCGATGTCGATCTCTCTTCCTGTCGGGTTTCACGTTCCGCCCATCCCGTGCCGACTATAGCAATTTTACAGAGTCGTCAGAAGTTGCACCGCACACACGTGTGGCCCTGTCGCCAATTGAGCACTGGAAACAGGCCTTGTCGCAGGGCCGTTTCAAGGGGCGGCGCTGCGTCTCTGGTAACATAACAGGATCAGATCCGCCCGGCGACGCACGCCAAATTTGCTCAGCAAGTTCGAAACGTGGAACTTCACCGTTCGCTCGGATATGTTCAGCCGGCTCCCAATTTCCTTGTTGGCCAGATTCTCCAGCAGCGAATTCAGGACTTCCTGCTCCCGGCGGCTCAAGTCGGCGGTGGTATCGGCCTTCAAGCGCCGGCTATGAGATCCTCCCAGGATAGAATCGACAAATCCGGAAAGCACCGCGCGCGGAACCCAGAATCCGCCTTCTGCGACCAGCGGAAGCGCGCGGGGAAGTTGTTCCCGCGCTTCGCCGTAGGTGAGCAATCCCTTGGCGCCCATTTGCAAAAGGGAATAGGATTCTGCGGCGTCAAATTTTTCGGCGACCACGATGAGGCGCGCCTCCCCGTGATTGTCCAGTATGTTCGAAAGCAGGGCGCCCGCCGCGGGCCGCGCCACGTGCGCATCCACCACGTAGACTGCCGCCCTCGGAACTTGCAGACGGCGAAGGTCCGGCCCCAGGGTCGACTCCAGATGCATGGAAGTGATCTTGAAGGCAGGATTCCTGAGCACGCGTTCGAATTCGCTCAGCACCAGAGGGTGCGGCGAAAGCAGGCAAACCTGCAATATATTTTTCTTGGCGGTTTTCTTCACAGACCCCGAGATTATCGGAACCGTGAATGCGGAGCAAGACTCGCTCGCAGTCGAGTTGCGCAGACGCACAATGGTAACTCAAACGAGACTTTCGGGCGCGACTAGGTTGCCCGGGAGCGCCTTGGCGAGAGTTCCCGGGGGCCCTCGCTCCGGTGGTTCAGGCCCGGTGTACTCGCAGAGTCAGTACCAGCACGGCAGATAAAAACAATGCCGCGATCATGAAAATCATGCTGAAGACAAAAGAGCCTGTCAGGTTCCTCAGGGTGCCCACAAAATACGGGCCCACGAACCCTCCCAGGTTTCCCACCGAATTGATGAGAGCCATCGACGCCGCGGCGGCGGATTCGCTCAGGAAAGTTGTCGGCAAGGACCAGAAACTCGGTAAAAAGGCTGTCGTGCAGGCGCCCGCCAGGATCAGGAATGCAAGGCTGAGCCAGAGGTTGCCGCTCAAGCCTACTGAAAGAGCCATGAATAGGGCGCACGCTCCGAGGATGCCGGTGGTATGCCAGCGGCGCTCCCCGGTGCGGTCCGAATCCCAGCCATTCCAGACCATCACAAATACGCCTAGCAAATAGGGCAAGGCCGCCAGCAACGTCACTGTCATGTTCGGCAGGCCCGTCGCGCGTTTCAAGATCGTAGGGAACCAGAAATTGAATCCGTAAAGCCCGATCAAGGCAAGAAAATAAACCAGTGCCAGCACGACCACGTCGCGGTGAACCAGAGCCTGCCTAACCGTCCATGTTCCTACCGCGGATTTTTCCTCCTTTTCGCGGCGGAGTTCTTCCGTGATCCATGCCTGCTCATCGGTGGGCAACCACTTCGCCTGATGCGGCCAATCCGTCAGGAAAAACAGAGTTACCAGGCCCAACAGCACCGCCGGAACTCCCTCCAGAATGAACAGCCATCGCCATCCGGGAATTCCAAACCAGTGCACGCTTAACAGGGTGCCGGCAAGCGGTGAACCCAGCACGTTGGAGATGGGGATCGCCGCCATGAACAGCGCTCCCGCACGCGCCCGATCCTCGTGCCGGAACCAGTGCGTCAGGTAGACCAGTATCCCGGGGAAAAAACCCGCTTCCGCAGCCCCCAACAGGAACCGCGCTCCGTAGAACTGCATGGGAGTATGGACCATCGCCACCAGGGTCGTAACAAGCCCCCAGGTAATCAGGATGCGGGCAATCCACTTTCGTGCGCTCCATCGTTCGACAAGCAGGGCGCCGGGAATTTCGAATATAAAATATCCCGCAAAGAAAATGCCCGCCCCGAGCCCGAATACGCTGTCGGTAAATCCCAGGTTGTGGGACATCTCCAGGCCTGCAAAGCCAACGTTGACCCGATCCAGGTAGGCAATGAAATAGAGGATGAAAAGAAAGGGCAGCAGGCGACGCGCGATCCGCCGCTGCGCGCGCTGTCCTGCGTCCGACACGATTGCTGTTTTTTTCGCAACCATTTCGCCGTTCGCTTTTATCACACTCGGGGCAGGCGCACAGCAAGAGAAAAGCAATCGCGTGTCATGTTTGTCTATTAGCCGATGCGTGGATGTGGAGAATTCTTAACGGATAGGACAATCCTGGCGCTGGAAAATGATTCTTCCTATCCATCAGGTGGGATAGTCTGTCAGGTATTGAGTAACATGGCGTTATGGATGGTATGACTTCCCAGAAGAAAACGCGTCGTTATGATCGAGTGGGGCTGCCCAAAGGCATGCTCGTGGCCTGGGAGCATTCCGGGATCCGCACGGTGTCCCGCGTAAGCGTGCTGGCCCTGGGCGGCGTATTTATTTCGACGCCGGAGCCTCCGCCGGCCGGAGATGTAATCAAGCTGATCTTCGAAATTCCCGGGGGTGAGGTGCGCGCCCGGGCCGTCGTGTGCGATAGTCAGCCCCACAAGGGGATGGGGGTGGCATTTGTATCGATGGGGCAGGAGGCGCGCGCCCGCTTGCACCAGTTGATGAAAGTTCTCACCCGGTGCTGAATTGCGCCGCGGCTAGCGCTTTTCCGGATCCGTTCTTATCTCTGCGGGAAGACGAACGCCTCGAACATATCGGCGCGGGCCTTATAATCCAAGGCAATGACCTGTAGCAGGTCCGCAACCGAAATCATTCCCAGAAAACGTTCCGATTCGTCCGTAATCAGCAGGTGAAAGACGCCATGCCTTTCCATCAGGCGCAGGCATTCGTCCAATGAAATTTCAGGCCGCACGATCACCAGATCCCGCGACATGATTTCCGAAATAAGCATCCACGCCGGGCATCTATTTTCCGCCGCCACTTTGTCGGAAATATCGCTCTGGGATACCACTCCGACCAGATGCGCCCCCTCGTCGAGCACTCCCACAGAGCGCACCTTATGATCTCGCATGTAACGAGCCACATCGTGGACCGTGGCGTCGTCGCGCACCGAGAATACTTTCTGCCTCGATTGAATCAGGTCGAGAACCTTCATCGGGGGAACCTCCTAGACCGCTAGACCGGAGGATAACTGCGTTACCGGCATGGTAGGCTCATTGCCGCTCTCCAGGCAACTGAAATCGGTTTGCGGAACATCCGCGCCCGGCAGGTCCCGGGGATGGCGTTCAAAATTCTGAATGCAGGCGAGGCAATCTACTTTAGAATGAAACCTCGCTGGTGCACGACGTCTTGAAACGAACCGAATGGAGAAGCCGCCCGGGCATGCGTGAGGCTGAACACATGGTGAGCCTGCGATGAACATGGTTCGCGTAAGGAATGTTGTCCTTGCCCTGATTGGATTTGTGGTGGTGGCGCAATTTATTCAGCCCAAGCGGACGAACCCGCCCGCCATCGCATCCAGATCGCTTGCTGCGAATATCAAGGTACCTGTCCCCGTGCAGGGTATCCTGAAGCGCGCCTGTGGCGATTGCCATTCGAATCAGACCGTTTGGCCCTGGTACAGTCACATCGCCCCACTGTCGTGGGTCATTGTCGATGATGTGAATGAAGGGCGCCGGCACATGAATTTCGACGATTGGGAAAACCGGCAGAGACCCAAACTGGGTAATGATCTCCTGGCTGATGTCTGTAAAGAAGTCAAAGATAAGGGTATGCCGCCCTTCAGCTACAGACTGGTGCATAAGCCTTCCCGGCTGACCTCCGAGGAGGTCGGTGCGCTTTGCTCCTGGTCGCAACCATTTGGCGCGATTTCACGTTCCCAGACCGAAACGTCACCTTGACAATGGCTGGCTGTAACTATTCGTATTTGGAACAATGGTGCCCATGAAGAGAAACCATTTTCCCGTCTGCTTCGATTTCCACAGTGCTGCCGATTTTTGACGTTCCGGAAATAAATTGCACAAAATCCATGTAATATACTGAAACAATTGCAGTTGCTAGCATTTTGAGCGGGAGACCTCTATCCGTATTTTTCAATCACACGCACGAAAGTTTGGTTGCTTGTGTGCACTTGGTCAACAGGGGGCTGGTTTTCAGTATTTCGGACCAGACTACATGGCGACTACAGCTATTTCCAAGGCAATGGCGGGGGAGCAGGTGGGAAATCTCCCTCCAGCGTCCATTATTTTCGGCCGTTCCACGGTGATGCAGGCCGTCCAGCAGAAAATCGAAAAAATTGCCTCTTCCGGGGTCCCTATTCTCATTCAGGGTGACAGTGGAACCGGGAAGGACTTGCTGGCCCGATATATTCACAATTTCTCACCGCTGGGACATTCTGCATTCGTAAAAGTGAACTGTGCGGCAATCCCGGGCGCGCTGCTGGAGAGCGAGTTGTTTGGCTACGAGAAGGGTGCGTTCACCGGCGCTCATGCTCTCAAACCCGGACGAGTCGAACTGGCCAATGGCGGTACGCTCTTCCTGGACGGCATCGATGAAATCGATATGTCCTTGCAGGCCAAGTTGCTGCAATTCCTGCAGGACGGCCAGTTCACCAGGATTGGCGGTCAAGAGGACCGGCGCGTTCAAGTGCGCGTGCTTTGCGCGACCAATCGCCAGCTTGAGAATGAAATCGCGGCGGGGCGCTTTCGTCAGGACCTGTTTTACCGGATCAACGTCGTCAGCCTGCATCTCCCCTCATTGCGCGCCCGTTCTGAAGATATAGCCGATCTGGCTGCTTATTTCCTCGATGCACATCGGTTACACCATAACATTCCCGCGAGGCCTCTCTCCCCAGCAGTTCTGAGATTGCTGTTGAAGCATCCCTGGCCGGGGAATATTCGCGAACTTGAAAACCTGATGGAACGTTATGTAATTCTCGGTTCGGAAGATGTAGTTTCGAGCGAACTGCTCAGTTGGGAACAGAATCATGCTGCTCCTCAAATAGAGTTGAACGGTCAAATCCATCTGAAAAAGGTCACGCGGCAAGCCGTTTATGACCTTGAGAAAAAAATTATATTAAGAGTCCTCGAAGCGAACCACTGGAATCGAAAACGAACGGCAAGCGCCCTGAAAATCAGTTACAGGGCTCTACTGTACAAGATCCGCAGGGCCGGATTGCCCTCCAAACGCAATATGAAACATCCCGCCATAGTGACCGAACACCCGCCCGTCTCTGCTGATTGATCTCAGCTTTCTCGAGAATTACCCATATCTCATGAGGTGATCAGGATTGCCGCCGAAAGTCCAACAATGTGCGAAGCGCGATCCAGGACATTGAAAAATAACCGAACATTGTGGAAATTCCTTTCCATGGCCTCCGAAGCGAAAGAAAATGACACTCGCCAACATCGATGGCAAGAATATGAATTGCCTTTCGCTAAGTCTTTTATTTGCTGTGAATTAAAATGTTTACGGTCGGCAGGGTTCGGATCGTGGAAATTGATTGCCACATTGTGGTAACGAAAGGCCTAGTTGGGGTGGTTCATTCCCTTTGTCTTATCAGCGCCCCATATTTATGTAAACAACACATAAATAAGGAATTACATAACATTTGTGTATTATATCCTTGAGGTCGGAGCATGGCCCATACGTTGCTCATTAATCTTTGCTGTAAACCCTAATTTACGGGCGTAGTGCGTTCCGTGCTTCACGAGGTTACATGGCTGCTGGAGCTGGTGAAAATCTAATTGCCGCAGGAACAACTGGCGCGGGCGCCGGTTTCAACCAGCACTTCGTGCATGGCGTGAGTCGCGCTATGCGTACCTTAGAGCGCACGATTGCCGACATTGCCCCTACAGACATTCCTGTGTTGCTCGTCGGGGAAAGCGGCACAGGGAAAGAAATTGTGGCATTGGAAATCCATCGCCTGTCCAGGCGCTGGAATGAAGCGTTTGTGAAATGCAGTTGCGCCGGGTTGTCGCCGGACATGCTCGACGCGCACATGCGTTGCGGGGAGGGCATGGCAGGAGAGAAAGCCAGCGGTGGCGGCTCGCTTTTTCTGGATGAGATCAATCAAATGGAATTGTCCACCCAGGCGCGTCTGGTGAATCTTCTGCCCAACGGGAACGACACGCCATCCCCGGGCTGCCTCAGCGTTCGGGTTATTTCTTCGACGACTCGTAATCTCGAGGAAGAGATGCGGAGTGGACGCTTCCGCGAAGAACTTTTCTACCGGATCAATGGCGTTCATCTTTGGCTGCCGCCGTTGCGTGACCGCAGAGAAGATATTCCGTCGCTGCTCGATTTTTTCTTTAAGAAATATGCGGCCTTGTTCGGGAGGCCGGTGCCGAAACCAAGTGCATCGACGATGGCCCTATTGCTGCGGCACGCCTGGCCGGGAAACATTCGAGAGCTGGAAAATGTCGCTCGCAAAATGGTGGCCTTGGAGGACGAACAGCTGGCGATCCATGATATCGCGGCGGGAGAAGCAATCGGCGCTCAGGAAACCGCCCGGGCTCTGCCAAAATTGCCGGGAAATGGCCACGCGCCCGGGCGTTCGCTGAAGGAAGCGGCGCGGGAAGCTTCGCGTGCAGCCGAACGCGAATTGATTTTGAGCCAGCTGGAACGCACGCATTGGAACCGTAAGAGGACTGCACGCGAGCTTCAAATCAGCTACAAGGCATTACTTTACAAATTGAAGCAATTGGGTCTGGACGTACCTAATCATCCGGACGAGCAATGAGGAGAACTGTTATGAATCGACCGATTATTCTTGCCATCGTGATGTTGTTGGCGAGCGTCGGCAACATAGGTGCGGCGCAAAAGAAAGGAAATCCTGTCAATGCGGCGCGCAACGACGCGGGCCCGGCGGCTGAATCCAAGGCGATCGCCACGCCGGCCACAACCGATCCTGCCTATGTGATTGGGCCCGAGGATGTGCTGGATATCAACGTATGGAAAGAACCGGACGTGAGCCGTGTCGTGCCCGTGCGCCCGGATGGAAAGATTTCCTTGCCACTGATCAATGACGTGCAGGCGGCCGGCCTGTCCCCGCAACAACTCGCCGCAGCTGTGACCGAAAAATTGCGCAAGTATTTCAACGAGCCGCAGGTCACGGTCATCGTCACGGCGATCAACAGCCAGCGCGTGTTCGTGGTGGGTGAGGTGCTTCGCGCGGGCGCTTTTCCCCTGATTCCGGGGATGACGGTCCTGCAGGCGCTTTCCAGCGCGGGCGGCTTTACAACCTTTGCCAACGTCAAGAACATTCATGTGATGCGGCTTCACGATGGCAAACATCTTGAACTTCCGTTTAATTACCGGGATGTCCTGAAGGGCGACAACCCGGATCAGAATATCAAGTTGGAGCCGGGCGACACCGTCGTCGTTCCATAAACGAGGTGAGACCATGAAGTCGCGAGAAAAAATCTGGGCCCTCGCCGTTGCGCTGGCGTTCTGCGTCACCACAGTTTACGCGCAAAGTCAGAATCAAAAGCCGCAATCAGCGGATCCTTCCGCACCGATCCCTCCCAGCAGTTCACCGTTGGGTCAAGGATATGGGGGAAGGCCGGCCCCTGCCGCGCGCGGCGTCTCCCCGGCTTATGAACCTCAGCCCTACGATCCGTCACAGGTAACCCCTGATGAAAATACCTTGGCGGGCGCTCAGCTGTTTGGAGTGGGGTCCCTAGAGCGCGCCCGCAATGTTTTTGACCCTTCGCTTTCCTTTTCGCAACTGGGTCAAACCTACCCTGACTCATCAGGACAATCCACTCTGGCCACTCTGGGGTCCACGACAATTCTGGGCGGCGGTTTAAATTTCGACCGCACCTGGAGCCGATACCACCTGACGACCCTGTACACAGGTGGAGAAGGACTTTATCGAGGGTATTACCAAACGAATCGGCCCTTTCACAATCTGAGCGTCGCGCAAGAAATCACCTGGAACAGGTGGCGCCTTCTTCTCCGTGATGATTTCACGGCTACGCCTGGAGCGAGCTTTACCGGCAGTGGCATGGGTGGTCCGGGATCCATCGCACAACTTTCCACGACCATAGGCTCCTCGTTAAATAGCATCGGAAATGGGTTTGTACCTGTTGATACGATCGATACAGGAAATACCATGCGATACCTCAACTCCGTCCTCGGGCAGGCGGAATATTGGGTTAGCCGCAGGTCTACTTTCACTTTTGCGGGGTCGTACGGCCTGTTGCACTTCGCGAATACGGGATATTTCAACAGCCGCATGATGAACGCACAAGCGGGCTATGATTACCAGCTTGATCCCGCGAATTCCATCGCGATTCTTGGCAGCTATGGGAACAGTGATTTCCCCGGAACTCAATACTCCACGACGAACTACACGGCAGCCCTTGCCTACGGCAGGAAGATTACCGGACGCTTGGCATTCCAATTGTCAGGCGGGCCGCAGCGGATTCATGCGACGATCGGTACCGGAAATTTTCAGCTCTGGTATGCAGCGGTCAACAGCGCCCTGACATACCAGTGGCGCCGCTCTGGATATTCCTTGAGTTTCCAGCGCGGGCTGAGCTCCGGCTCCGGCGTGTTTTTGGGCGCCAAGGCCAACACCTTTACCGGTTCCACGCACTACCAATTCACTCGTTTCTGGACGGGGGCGCTCTCCAGCGGGTATGCAATCAATATCAGCCTCGCGCCAGCCGGAACGCCAACCGTACGATTTGATAACTGGTTCATCGGCGCAAACCTCGGCCGGCAAATCGGCCGTCACGCGCAGGTTAACTTCAACTACGGTCTACAGAAGCAGTACGCCCCCGCCGTGTGCCCGGTGGCATACTGCGGCGTAAATGGTTTTCAACAAACGTTCGGTATGACGTTAAACTGGCACCTACGCCCGAATGGCTAGGCCGGGACCATCAGACCTGAACGGCATGTGATTTCATGAGATTTTATGAACACGCGAAAATTGGAAATTCCGCGACGTGCGGGTGCAAGCGGTAACTGAGGAATTGGCGCATGTATAAGAAGTTCTTCGGACTTAAAGAGAATCCGTTCAACGTGAATCCGGACCCGCGTTATCTTTTCCTGACGCACCATACGCAGGAAGCGCTGGCCTGCTTGACGTATGGCATTGAGACCCGCAAGGGCTTCATCCTGCTGACCGGCGAGGTGGGAACCGGGAAAACCACGCTCATCAATAAGCTGCTCGAGTGGCTGCACAAGGAACGCGTTTCCACCGCCTTTGTTTTCAATCCCCGGCTCAGCGTCTCTCAATTTTTCGATTTCATGATGGCCGATTTCGGTATCCCCTTTGAATCGCGCCAAAAAGGGCAGATGCTGATGAAGCTCAACCAGTGGCTGCTCGAACGGTATCAGGCGGGAGAGCGCGCCGTGCTGATCGTTGATGAGGCGCAGAACCTGTCCCCGCAGATGCTGGAAGAAATCCGTTTGCTGACCAACCTTGAGACGTCCACCGAAAAGCTGCTGCAGATCGTGCTTTCCGGCCAGCCCGAACTCGAACAGAAACTCAATCAGCCGCAAATGCGCCAGCTTCGCCAGCGCATCACCCTGCGCGCCAAGACTCGCCAGCTTACCGTCGGGGAGACTTCCGGCTATATTCAAGAGCGATTGCGGATTGCCGGAGCTGAAAATTCCGACATTTTCAGTCCGGAAGCGGTGGAAGCCATTCACCGTTTTGCGCGGGGAATTCCGCGCGTGACCAATCTGTTATGCGAGCATGCCCTGGTCAGTGCGTTTGTGGACCAGAAGAATCCTGTGCCGCCCGAGATCGTGGAAGAGGTCGCGCGGGATTTCGATTTGCACATTGTTGATCCACTGGCGCAGGTGCCCGCCCCGGCTCCCGCCCCGGCGCCCTCCCAGGCATTCCCGGCTTCGGCCAATGGAGACAATCCTCCGTTGATCGAATCCCTTCTGCAAGCATTGAATACGCTTGTCGACCGGTTGAACCAGGCCGAAGCTGCCGTCGAATCCGAACGCGAACGAAAACCCTGACCGAATTCTTTCCTTCCGTGAAGTTCGAGGCTGCGGGCGATATTCCGGAAACTCCACTGGAGATCAGTCAAACAAATTAAAACGCAGGATGTACCAGAGCGTGGAGATTCCGTCGCGCCATGTGATTTTCTTGCCTTCCGCATAGGTGCGCCCGGCATAGGAAATGGAAACTTCGTAAATCCGCCAGTCGCCCTTCGAGATTTTTGCGGTGATTTCCGGTTCAAAGCCGAAGCGGTTGGATTTGAGTTGGATGTTCTGCAGAACTTCTTTGCGGAAAACTTTGTAGCAGGTCTCCATGTCCGTGAGCTTCAGATTCGTGAAGACGTCGGAGAGCAGTGTGAGGAACTTGTTGCCTGCGTAATGCCAGAAATAGTGGACCCGTTGCGGGCCGCCCAGAAATCGCGAGCCATACACGATATCGGCTTTTCCCTCGAGAATCGGTTCGAGAAGTTTTTCGTAATCCTTGGGGTCGTACTCGAGATCGGCGTCCTGCACCAGAACGACATCGCCGGAGGATGCTTCGAAGCCGCGGCGTAACGCCGCGCCTTTGCCCGCATTGTGTGGTTGGAAGAGGAAGCGGATATTGCCGAGCGCCAGGCGCGCCTTACCGTTCTGTACGACGGCGTCGGGCTTGCCTTCGGACTGCGCCTTGTCCAGATCTTCGAGCAGCGGGCGGGTCCCATCGGTGGAATTGTCGTCGATGACGATAATTTCCTTGTCGATCGGCGAAGCCTGCACCCGCAGCAGTACCTCCTCGATAAACGCACGCTCGTTATAGACCGGAACAATGACGGACACTCTCATTCGGATTCTCGCAGCTTCGTCACGGGAGTATGTGCCTGCCGCGGCCCTTGCCGCCGCGATTCTGTGGCAAAGCGACTCCCACAATTAAAATGATTAAATAGGATGGCAGGGAACACAATCGGTTTAACAGCAGCGTTGCGTACCTGACACGGATATCTGTGCCGCGGTTCCTCCGGGTTATCACTCGGGGCGGCCTCGCGGGTATCGACCATTGATCGCATTCCATCGAATCACAAGCAATTCAAAGAACATTCGTATCCCGTCGGCGAATACGTTCACTTTTGTGGCGGGGTCATGCGACCAGCGAACGGGGACTTCCGCCACGCGCAACCCGTGACGCTTCGCGAGTAACAGGAGTTCCGGATCGAAACCGAAGCGTTCAATCCGCTGCTGCTCAAAAATGATTCGGGAGCGTTCCAGCCGAAAGGCTTTGAACCCGCACTGCGTATCGGAAAATTGAACGCCCATCAGCCAGCGCACAAGCCGGTTGAAGGAAATCCCTGCTTGCTCGCGGAGCCAGGACTGGTGGACCGCGATAAGGCTTCGGTCTACTCCTCGGGAGCCGATACAAACGTCCTGCCCCTGGTCCCGCAGGACCGCCAGAAGCTTATCCGCTTCTTCGATGGGAGTCGATAAATCCGCGTCGGTGAACAACGCAATTTCACCGCGGGCTTCGAGCATGCCGTGCCGCACGCTGAACCCCTTCCCGCGATTGCTCCCGTTGCATAGCAGACGCAGCGCGGGACACTTCTCCTGAAATGTCTTCACTAGTTGTACGGTCGAATCCGTGGAGCCGTCGTCGACGACGATCATTTCAGCGCGGAACGGCCGCGCATTCAAGTACGCAGAAATGCGATCGAGTGATTTCAGAAGACGGTGTTCTTCATTGTATGCGGGGATGATGATGGAGAGGTCCAGTGGTTGCGAATTCATCTGCATCCATCCTGCGGCATGCGGCCCGCCTCCAAGTGGCGGCATTATATCGGTCGAAATGGAATTCGTCTATGCAGGACGCGGCGAGGAAATGAGAAAGACACTGTCGCGAAAATGTCTTCCGAATTTGCATCGAAGCGGAACACGCAATCCGATGAGCCTGGGGATCGAGGCGGATAATTTGTCTGGAAAGAGGAGGCGATTTTCGCGGCGAGCATGCCCGCAACATTAGGGTGTTTCCGGCTCGGTGCGAATAATTTCGTACCGCTCGATGACGGCCGCCACGCCGAACCGGGAAGATCCGGTTTCCGGCTTCCTGTCGACGCGAACTACTTTTCCAATTGCACGAATGAAAACTTCAGAACCCCGAGTAACTTCCGAAGGGAGCGTGAGGGTGAGGTCCAATTCGGCCCCGGCGCCAAAATCCTGATCAATCGTGAAATAGACGCCGCGAGTGGAAATGTCACGTGTTTTCCCGCTGTGCGCGGGAGTTTCCTCTTCTAGCGGCAGGCGAATAAAGACCGGCAACGAAAGGTCATATCGACGTGCTGTTCGACGCTCGGTCATCTTCCTCTAAACCCCCATTTGGCAAACATGCGCACTTCATCCCCCCTTTTGTATCAAGTGCAATTGAGCTTCCAAACAGGATATACATGCTCGTCCATCACTAAATCTTGTCGAGAGCCCCAGCCCGCTTGTCCCTCGCTGCGGCAATTTACGGACTGCTAATCTCTTGGAAGCCAAGGATATTGATTCTCTAGGCGCATCGCAAGACTCGCAAGAAATGCCATGTCTCATTAGGTTAATAGGGTGAAATCAGTGCTGAACCGAATGTCCCTGCACACTATTTTTCGCAGTCTGCGGGGCAAACATTTCCCATTTTATGGCTTGGCCAGTTCGCTTTTAAATTGCGCCTGAGGTCATAGCAGTTTCCTGAGGCGTGGGACATGCATCCGCTACCCTGAGGGCATTTCATGGAATTAGTGAGACTTGCCTATCCCGAATACGCAAGGGATTGCACTTATGCATTTGGTCAGCTATGCCGCCCAGCTGGCGCCAGGCCTTCCGGGACGGGCTCGGAACTGGGTGCTTCTTTCCCTTTTGAAGCCGCATTGGCAGATCCCCGTCCGCCCCGACCGGAATCAAGCCCAAACTGCCGAATTTTATAGAGCAACGCCTTATAACTGATCCCTACCATTTTCGCGGCGTCTTTGCGGCACCAGTGGGTTTTTTCCAGCGCGTCGGCGATGGCTTCCATCTCGGCTTCGTCCTTCAAACTGCGCACCAGGGCTTTCAATCCCTGTTCCCGTGCCGGAGCCGCTTCCTCCCTTGGAGAAATCCGCTGTCGCGTGGCAGACATCTCGAGCAGTTCGCGGAAGCTGCCTTCGTCGTCCTCCAAAATGACGTATCGTTTCACGAAATTTTCCAACTCCCGCAGATTTCCCGGCCAGGGATAGCGCACGGCGGCTTCCAGCAAATGCTGGGACGGAGTCACCGTCTCCTTGTTGAATTTCTCGCTGTATTTCTGCAGGAAATGGCGGAAGAGCAGAGGGATCTCCGAAGTGCGCTCGCGCAGAGGAGGTACGTTGATCGAAAGCACGTTGAGGCGATAGTACAAATCCTCGCGGAGCCGGCCCGATTTCATCGCTTCCTGAATTTCCACGTTGGTCGCGGCGAGCACACGCACGTCTACGTCAATCAGTTGCCGGCCACCCAGGCGTGAGAACTGGTGGTCCTGCAGGACATGCAGCAGCTTGGCCTGCAGGTGGGGGCTCATTTCCGCAATTTCGTCGAGAAAGATGGTGCCTTTGGTGGCCAGTTCAAATTTGCCGGGCTTGGAGCGCACCGCTCCGGTAAACGCGCCTTGTTCGAAGCCGAACAGTTCGGATTCCAGCAATTCGCCCGGAAGCGCGGCGCAATTCACTTTGATGAAGGCCTGGTTGCGCCGCGTCGAGCGCATATGGATCATGCGCGCGACGACTTCTTTTCCGACGCCGCTCTCGCCGTAGATGAAGACCGGAACATCGACGGGGGCGATTTGAAGAATTTGCTGGCGGATGCGCACCATCTGCGGACTTGCGGCCAGGAAGCAAAGATCCTCCGTGATCGTGTCGCAATATTCGCGCAAGGCCTTGTTTTCCGCGCGGAGTTGCTGCTTCTGCCTGCATTTCAGGATGGCCACATCGAGCTCGGCCTTTTCAAACGGCTTGGTCAGATAATCCTGTGCGCCCAGGCGGATGGCTTCCACCACGGTTCCCACTTCATTCGAGCAGGACAGCATGACCACGTTGAGCGACCGGTCAATCTGCAACAGCTGTTTGAGGGTTTCGAGCCCGTTCATCTCCGGCATCAGAACATCCAGGATGATGAAGTCGGGGCGGTCTCCGCCCTCGATCTTTTCGACCGCTTCCTGTCCGGAGACGACCGTTTCAACCTGATATCCATCCACTTCCAGCAGTGTGCCCAAATACTTTCGTATGCTGGGTTCATCGTCTACGACAAGAATTCTTTCTTTTTCAGACATAGATTCCACCTTCATGGCGTCAAATTCAATTACGCATTGTCTATCGGCAGCAGGAACGTAAAAGTACAACCCTTTCGTGGTTCGCTATCCACCCATATCTTGCCGCGGTGCGCCTGCACGAGACGCTTGGCGATGGCTAGGCCGAGACCCATCCCGGAAGAGGTGCGGTCCACGCGGACAAAATCCTCGAAAATCTCCTGGTGATGTTCGGAGGCGATTCCCGAGCCGGAATCCGAAACAGAAACCTTGATACTGTTGGGAACCTGCATGCGCGCCCGGCGACGGTCAAGAGAGGGGATTTCCTTGGTTGAACGCCTCTCCCAAAAGTGAGGTTCGGCACGCAAGGTGACCTGGCCGCCGCCGGGAGTATGCTTTAACGCGTTGTCCAGCAGGTTGGCGACGGTTTGCTGCACTTTCTGGTAATCGAATTTGAAGATTGGCAGATTGCTGCTCAGCGTGGCGTCCAGCCGGACGTGTTTCCGCACGAACGCCTCGTGCCAGCGCGTCGCCAGTTCCCCCAGGCAATCGCGCAAATCATTCTCCCGCAGGTGCAGGGTGAGTTTGCCGCTCTCCAACGCGGAATAATTCAGGAACATCGAAACCAGGCGGACCAGCCGCTCGGAGCTTTCCTTGGACTCCTGCAAGATGTCCCGCTGTTTGTCCGTCAGCTTGCCCAGCGAACCTGACAACAGCAGGTCGTAGTAGCCCTTGATCACGGCCAGAGGAGTTTTTAATTCGTGCGCGGCGGATGCCAGGAAAACCGTTTTCTGGCGGTTCACCTCCTGCAGGCGCAGGTAAGCGGCGAGCAGGTTCCTGTAGGTGATCTCGCGCTCCTGCAGCAACGTTTCCACGGTATGCTTTGGGGCGCCTGCAGGACCGGCATGGCCCGGGGTTCCCGAGTCCTCAACGCGGACGACCAGCCAGTCGGTCTCGGGGAGCCACTGGATCCGTGCCATCGCTTGACCCGAGCAACACTCGAAGTTCAAATCAATGGCCTGCCCCCCACTCTCAATTTGATCCACAACTACCTGGGATTTGATTCGCAGCAGGTCGGAAAATAGATTCAGATTTGGTTCAAGCGTGAACCCGCGATCGGCCATCTTCTGCTTTGCTCGCAGGTTTGCCAGCAGGATTCGTCCGGTACGGTCGGAAATCAGAATCGGCTGATCCAGCAAATTCAGCAGGCTTGCGGTCACGTTGAAGGGCAACGCTTCCTGGCCCGGCGATTCGATGACGGGAATACGTCTCAATGAGCTCTCCTCAGGACACCTATCCGGTTCAAATGAAGCCGAATATTCCATTTGAATCACTTCGGTTTACCAGCGGGGAACCCTTCGAAATACTGTCAAAATGCATGGGCAGTGTCAATGGTAAATGGGTCCTATTTTGCACATATGTGGGAAACTTATTGCTCTAATGGAATAGGGGGGGTGTGGAAAACGCTTTCAGCGATTCTGAGATTCTATGTAATGCCCGTAAATGGAATAAGTTACAGCGCTTGTAATTTTCAACCCATCCTGGCAGGCGATGTGCTTTAAACAAGGCAGTACTATACCGAAAGTACTATTTTTTATTGCAGTGGGAAATTATTTTCCCAATCTTAAATTCTGAATCGAAAGAGATGGTATGCGTTTAGTCACCGCTGAACGCCGGCGTTCTCAACGAATACATGTGCAAATTCCCATGTTCGTTCGAGGGACAGATTCCGCCGGTGCTGAATTTCTTGATCTGACGAAAACCCTGGACATCAGTGCCACGGGGGCATATTTGGCCAGTCCGCGAAATTTGCGGGAAAATCAGGTTTTAAACCTGACAATTCCAGCGCCGCCATCACCGACTTCGACGCTACCGGCTGAGACTCCTCCGATCCAAGCACGCGTGCGGCGCCATTGCTCCGTAGGAGGAGTCCACCTATTGGGCGTGGAGTTCGTCAAGACTCTGGACTGAGACAGCCAAGGATTTTTGGGAAAGTAAGGTAATGAAATAGACAGCAAGAATGTGCAAAAGTTTGCGTTCCACTGCACACTCGCTTTCTTGGATTATCTGTTGGTGATTCCTGTAATAGGTAACTAGCGCACAATCAATGTGGTACGAGAAGTCTCTTATTTTTTCATCCACGTTGAATCGATGGCATTTCTCGTGCTCCATCACAAGAGTACGATATCTCCGCGCCCGTCCCGCGTTGGGGTAATCTGAAGCAATGACGGTACCCTAATGTCGCAACTTGGTGACCCTAGCCCACCGCGCTGGACGGCCGAGGACGCATTCCTCGAATTGCTTACGGACACGCTTGAAAACCTGGAGCGCCCGGCCCGTGGCCAATTTCTGCAGCGGTTTTTTCGTTCGATTGCGCAAGTGGACCTTTCCGAAACGCAAAGTCTCGATGTCTGGGAACAAGTTCTTGCGCGCAGGCGCGAATTTTCCGAAAGCATCGGGAAGAAGATCGCGCTACAGGCGGCACTCGTGGATGTGCTGGCTTCCACCAATCTGCTGCGTCTGCCCATCCTCATGGAATATGAAGAACTGCGGAAACTGCAAATCAACGCCGCAACCGATCCTTTGACAGGCCTTTATAATCGCCGGTTTTTCGACGATTATTTTGAGAAAGAACTCAACCGGTCCAGCCGGTATTCCCACCGGCTCGCGCTCGTGATATTCGACCTGCATCGCTTCAAGGAAGTGAACGACCGCTACGGGCATCCGCAAGGGGACCTTCTACTCCAGATGGCGGCGTCCACGTTGCGCAAATCCTTGCGTACGTCAGACTATGCGTTCCGGATCGGCGGCGATGAATTCGCCGTCTTGCTTCCCCAATCCGACACCGAACAAGCCGCGGCCCTCAGCCGCCGCGTACGCACGGCATACGCGGCGGCCATTGAACCCCTGAATATGCGGGTTCCTTTGGCATTTGATTACGGCCTTGCCGTTTATCCTGAAGACGGCGAACTCCAGGAAGTCCTGATCCGCGTGGCGGACGAGAGACTTTATCAGTTCAAGAATCGTGAGCTCTCTTCGATCCCGACGCCAGCCCCGGCGCCGGCGCCTCCCGCAACCCGGCCGCCAGCCGTCGCGGAAATTAAGAAGGATGTTCCTCCCCCGGCCGTACCTTCGTTCGAGCCTCCTCGGGTTTCTGGCCCCAAGACTCCGGACCTGGAGCGCCGGCGATGGGAGCGCGTCTCTCTTGCGACGACGCGCGCCTACGCGCTGGTCGGTGAGGGAGTCGAGCGCACGGCTCGCGTATTGGATCTGGGTTATGGCGGAGTCGCTCTGGAAACTTCACGGCCGGAAGAGTTTGATGAGACTTTTCACGCCGTGTTGCACGTGCCGATTCTGCCTCCCGTGCGCGTCAGTTTGCGGCGCATCTACCAGGGGCGGGCAGGCACAGGCACGGCGCGCATAGGCTGTTCTTTCGTGACCTAATCGTTCCGGCGCGTGGAACGAATCGGCAGCCCGTGAACCCCGTAAAAAAAGTGCCGCCTTTTCGAGGTTATCAATCTCCGGTTTGTAGCCTCAGCGTTCTCGCCTTGAACAAAAGCGCCTGCTGCACTCGCGCCAGCCCCAATCCCCATCGCAACTCGGCTTGCTGGGCCGAATTGCCCTGCGCGACCAGCCGAATGCCCAGGCAAAATCCACGACGTGTCTGATCCGGGAAATCGCAGGGAGAAATTCGGAGCACCACGCGCGCCGCGCTTGCAGAATCGCGTTCCAGAAGCTCCTTCATACTGGAACTGAGGACGGTATACCGCTCCCGATCGAAGTTGTGGGAAGGCTCGGCAAATACCAGGCGGATCTGGGAGGCGAACTCATAGGCCTGGCCGGAGGAAACGGCGGCGGGCGAATTGCATTTCGCCTCCGCGCTCGCTGTGATAAATGCGGAGGCCGCGCCGTTTACGGCATTAAGGAAGTTGCGAAGAGGGAGGTATTGCCGGGCGGCCGCGATTCGTTCGATGAAATGCGGATTTTCACGCAGGTCCAGGTAATCTTCGGCCGGCGGGAAGGCGAACGCCGGATGCTGGCCTTCCTCGCCTTCCACCGTGTCTTCCACCGATTCGACGCGCATGCAGGGAAAGCTATCGTTTCTCCCATTTCGGTACAAGGAGAATCATGCGTCATCCGATGAGCTGGTGCGGCCGTTCGTCAAAGGGGCTTCCGAGCATGGGCTGGATCTTCTCGCGGAATTCCCTGGTGTGAGCATTGCTGACGTGCGCGTCATACGCCTGCTGATTCTCCCAGACTTCGAGCAGGGTGAAGTGATTGGGGCGCGAAATCTGCATGTACAATTCGACGCGAATCGCTCCCTTATCCTTGCGGCTCTCGGCGGCGTACTGTTGCAGCAATTTCTTACCCGCGGCGACATTGTTCGGGGTGATGTCCACATGCGTCACCACGTAAATTCTCTCGCTTGTCCCTTTTTCCTGCGCCGTGGCGCGCCACGCAAGGCCGGATCCGGCCAGAAGGAGCAGCGCCAGGGCTGGAAACAGCAGCCGGCGCATGAAATCGAATCTCGATCGAATCGGCATTGTCTGCCTCCCGGAAGCGCAAGAATTAAACCGTCCGGACCCTGCCCGCAACGATCCGGCGATACATTATTTATATCATGATTTATATCATGAGGCGGCCACGCTCCGCCCTTGGCAAGGGTTGACAGATCACGTATGATTAGAAATTGTCCGCTGACCAAGCGACGCGACTGTAGGCCCGGCGCCTGACCGGGAGCCGCGCAGACCGGCCAGACGGCGGGAGATTTTCATGAAACCGGATATCCATCCAGACTACCACGCGGTAACCGTACATTGCGCCTGCGGGCATACGTTCCCGACGCGTTCGACGATGAAGGGTGAATTCCTGCGCGTCGAAATCTGCTCGAACTGCCACCCCTTCTTCACCGGCAAACAGAAGCTGGTCGATACCGCCGGCCGCGTGGAGCGCTTCACGAAGAAGTACGAGAAGGCAGCCGAAGCGCAACAAGCCATCAAGGACGCCAACAAGAAAAAGTAACCCTGCCGCGTCGCGGCTGGAGGCACGGTTGCTTTGCCCGCGTCGGCTGTCCGACCGCGCCGCGCGGGCTTCGCTTTTACGAGGAACGTTCCCATCGATTCGGGACGTGCAGCCCGCCGGAATTACGGTGTAGAATGCCGCGCAACACATGGCCGCTCAACCCATGACTTCGCCCCAGCCGGATCGCGTGCCGTTTGAAGCCGCCGCGCCGCGCGTCACGCTGCGCAACCACTTCGCACATCCCTACGATTCCGCCATCGCGGCGGCGCGCACGTGCTACGCTCCGCGCATCATCGGGCCCGAGGAAATTACCGACAAGCAGCGGCTGCAAATCGGCGCGTCCACTTTTTACGGTGGCCACCATACCGTCTACCAGCACGCGCACTTCGAATTCGGCCTTGAAAACGTCAGCCGGCAATTCGTCTGGTCATTCCTGCACGGGCATCCGTTCTACAATTCCGAGCAGCAGAGTCAGCGCTACGTGCGCCTGACTCATGCGTCCGCCTATTTGCCACCCGAAATTCCGGGATTCGGTCCCGCCGAGCGCGCCATCTACGAAGACGCGGTTTCCCGCGCCTGGGGGCATTACCGCGAACTCACCACGCTGCTGCAGGGCGACGCCCGCGAGATTCTCGCCGATATCTGGCACATCAGTCCGATGTCCCACGCCAAGCGCGTGCAAAAAGTGGACCGGCAGTCGGAAAAGCGGGCGATTGAAGTCGCGCGGTACGTGCTGCCCGTCGCCGCGGCGACCACCATGGTGCACACGCTTTCCGGCATCGTGCTGCATCGCCTGTGGCGCATGGCCGCCGCGTCGGATACGCCCACCGAAGCGCGCACCGTGATCGGCGAAATGGTCGCGCGGGTGCGCGAGATTGATCCGCAGTTCTTCGGCCGCTTTGACAACGCGCCGATGGAGCAGGAGGAAATGCCGGAATGGTCGCAGGCGCCGAGTGGCGCCGCGGCGGATGGGGACGCGTTCGCGCGGGAATTCGACGCGCGCTTGGGCGGGCGCGTCTCGTTGCTGACCGATTATTCGCCGCAGGCGCCGCGCGTGATTGCCGACGCGTACCGCGCCGTGCTGGGCCTCACCGAAAGCGCGTGTCCGGACGACGAAGCGATTGACCGGCTGCTCAATCCGGCGCGCAATCCGTACCGGCTGGAGACGCTCAACATCGGCGTGCACGCGCCCATCATGCGCGCGCTGCAGCACGCGAATTTCACGTTTGCGAAAAAAATCAGCCACACCGCCGACAGTCAGGACCAGCGCCACCGCATGGTGCCCGGCTCGCGCCCGCTTTTGGCGCTGGCCGACACGCGCTCTCCCGATTTTGTGACGCCCATGCTGATCGCGGCAAACGCCGGCGCCCGCGAAGTCTACCAGCGCGCCATGGCCGACGCCTGGAACGCGAAAAACGAATTGCTCGACCGCGGCGTTCCCGCCGAAATCGCGCTCTACCTGCTGCCCAACGCGAAAGCCATTCGCCTGGTCGAAACCGGCTCGCTGCTCCACCTGCTGCACAAGTGGACGATGCGCACATGCTTCAATGCGCAGGAGGAGATTTATCAGGCCTCCATGGAGGAGGTCGAGCAGGTTCGCGCCATGCTGCCCTCGCTGGGGCGCTACCTGGGGCCGCCGTGTTACATTCGCGCCGGGATCGCCACGCCCATCTGCACGGAAGGATCGCATTTCTGCGGCGTGAAAGTCTGGCAGGAATTCCCGAAAATCGAGCGGCGAATCTGATCGCCGCACGTCTGACACACTAGCAATGACGCGCCGCGGCAGCCTCGCCTATTACCTCGCTTCGTGGATCTGCGGGGGATTGTTCCTGACGATCGCCATGTTTTTGCAGGAAAGGATCTCGCCCCAGGGAATGGGCATGGGGCCCTCCGGCGCGGGCGCGGAGATCCTCTCGACCTATTTCCTCGTGCTGATCTTTTGCGCGTTTCTTTCCCTGGTGTTCGCGTTTCTCCTGCGGCTCCTGATGGATGGGCTGCACGCGGAAAAGTCCTGGCAGTGGGTTCTCGCCGGAGCTGTTCTCGCGGTGCCGATGACCTGGGGAGTGCGCTGGGCGTCGCGGGCCTCGGACCTGGCGGGACTGCAAGGCGGGGGACGCCAGATCGCCGTGTTCCTGTTTCTGGGCGTGCGGGGAATTGCCGAACATCACGCGCTGCTGGTGCCGCCGGTTGCCGCAATTACCGCGGCCGTTCTGTTCCTCATCCACCGCGCGTTCAAGTAAGTAGGACAGGCTTCAGTCTGTCTTCTTTTGACTTCCGCCAGAGCTGCAAAAATCAAAACCACACAGGCTAAAGCCTGTCCCACTCAAATCACGCTGTGCTAACTTCGCCAGCGCAGGGTTATCGGCCCATCCAGCGGATGCGCCATGGGCGCGCCCGTCTGCTGCGACGCCAGATACGCCGCCTTCAATTGAAAATACCAGCGCGCCTGACGGTCGGCGTCGTCGATCAGCATCATGCGCGGCTGCACTTTCAGGCCCGGCTGCTGCCGCTCGATCACGCCCTGATCCTGCCCGATAAATCGCTTGCCGAAAAATCGCAAAAACGGCTTCACCGGAAACCACGGAAACAGGTTCCACGCCGCGACGAAATCCAGGCGGCACAGATCGCGCCGGACCGGCGTTACCGTGGTGCGATTGGTGAACCAGTGGTCCCCGCAGCGGACGATTTCAGTGCGCACGTTCGGCAGCACGAAATCAATCTGCGTCGTGACCTCTTCCCCGTAAAAACGCAGCAGCTTGTACGGCCCGCTGTTGGACGAGGGCGCATGCGAACTCATGCGGAAGCCCATTGGAATCGGCTCGAACGTTTTCTGCTTTTCGCGGATGCTGCGCCGGCTGCGCCAGTACCAGGACTGGTGCACGAACGGTCCGTGCGCCGGGTCCATCAGGCCCGTGATGCCCGTGTCCATATTGCAGGTCAGGTGGGCGGTAAGATGAGCGATGCGAAAACGCTCGCTGAATTTCGGCAGCTCGGGAACCGGAGGAATCGCATCACGATCCACCGCGCGGCCCTCGGGATTCGCCAGATAAACCCACACGTAGCCGTCGCGTTCCTCGCAGGGAAAACTCCCGGCATAGATACGCTCGCACTGGAGCTTGGAATCCGCCGTGATCGAGGGAATCTCGCGGCACTGCCCGGTATGCGCGTCAAAACGCCAGCCGTGATACGTGCATTCGACCGTTTGCCCGTCGCATGAGCCCGCCGAAAGAGGGAACGCGCGGTGCGGGCAAACGTCGCGCATCGCGAAAGCTTTTCCGGCGGCGTCGCGCCCGAGGACGAGTGGGATTTCCATGCGCGTTGCAGTCGCCAGGGCGCGTCCGCGAATCTGCTCGCTGCGCAGCGCCGGATACCAGAAGCCCCACAGCAGTTCGCCGTCGATATTCGACGCGGTCACACCGGGGATCGATAGTGGCTGGTTCGTGGTCATGGGCAATCGCGTGCCTATGATATACCGAACACCCGCTGCGGCAACGTGTCACAGAATTGAGCAACGCCTTAATTTGAACTTAGCCGCCGGGGTTACAGCAAGCCTTTGCTGTTATCCCGGCAAACCCTTCTTTGGCAATGATCGGAACCATGATCAGGGCTGCCGTGGGGTCCGCCCACCACCATCCGAAAACAGCATTGAGAAGAAGCCCACCCAAAAGAATGGCCGACAAATACGCACAGAAGTCCGTCTGTGTGGCATCCGCGTCCATTGCTGCGCTTTTAAGATCGCGGCCAACTTTTTTCTTTGCACGTGAAAGAATCGGCATGATGACAACAGAAGCGCAGGCCAGAATGATTCCTGGCATGCTGCGCCTCGGGGCATTTCTGACGATGAGATCGGAAAGGGCTTCATAGGCGATCCACGCAGCCAGCGCTGCAAAACAAATTCCCACGATTCTCAGGCTGAGCTTTTCGTTGCGTTCCCGACTCTTTTCGTCAGCGTCAACGGTCATTCGCCACAATAATGTGGCGCCGGATGTGACCTCAACGAGGCTGTCGATTCCAAAGCCCAGAAGGGAGATGCTTCCCGCGGTGGATCCGGCTAGAATCGCCACCAATGCTTCCAGACTGTTCCATGCAATCGTGAAGTACGACAATCGTATTCCACGACCGGCAATGGTTTGGCGATCCAACGGTGTTCGGTCCATAGACGAAGAATATCAGCCCTTGTGCAACGCCCGTGATTTCTTTGTTGGTCCGCGGCCAGCACCATAGCACCATCCGCAATCAAGCCTGAGCGCGGGTTCGATCGTCTGTGGTATATCCCGACTCCCGATTGCTTTTCGTGTCGATTGAGATTACTCTGGTGATTGAAACGAAAATGTTCTCCGCATTCTATTAGCCGCAATCTCTCCCGGACCCCCGCACGCGGGGTCGTCGCACGGATTTACTCTCATACGAGGCAGTTTTAATTCCGATTGGATTCTCATTGGACAGGTGCAAGCCATGGCAGGTTTAACGCTATACGAAAAACTCGATCAGATTGAAAAGCGCTACGTGGAAATGACCACGGAGTTGTCTTCGCCGGAAGTTTTGAACGATTCGGCGAATTACCAGAAGCTCGCGCGCAGGCATTCCGAGCTTTCCGAGATGGTCGAGAAATACCGCGAGTGGAAGCAGATTGATAAGGGCTTGACCGAGGCCAGGCAGATGGCCCTGGAAGCCGAAGACCCGGAAATGCAGCAGATGGCGCAGGACGAAGAAAAGCAGCTCGCCGAGCGCAAGGAAACGATCGAGCGCGAGCTGAAAATCCTGCTGTTGCCGAAGGACCCGAACGACGAAAAAAACGTGATCTTGGAAATCCGCGCGGGCACCGGCGGCGACGAAGCGGCGCTGTTTGCGGGTGAGTTGTTCCGCATGTATTCGCGCTACGCCGAGTCGCAGCGATGGAAAGTGGAAGTTCTGGAGAGTTCGCCAAGCTCGCTGGGCGGCATGAAGCAGGTGTCCGCCTCGATTCAAGGCAAGAAAGTGTACTCGAAGCTGAAATATGAAAGCGGGGTGCATCGCGTGCAGCGCGTTCCGGCCACCGAGCAGCAGGGTCGCGTCCACACCTCGGCGGCGACGGTTGCCGTGCTGCCCGAGGCCGACGAAATCGACATCAAGATCGAGCCGAAAGACCTGCGCATCGACACGTTCTGCTCATCCGGCCCCGGCGGGCAGTCGGTGAACACGACGTATTCGGCGGTGCGCATCACGCACATTCCGTCGGGCCTGGTCGTTTCCCAGCAGGACGAAAAATCGCAGATCAAGAATCGCGCCAAGGCCATGCGCGTGTTGCGCGCGCGCCTGTACGAGCTCGAGCAGTCCAAGCAGCACGAAGCCATCGCCGCCGAGCGGCTCGGACAGATCAAGACGGGCGACCGCTCGGAAAAAATTCGCACGTACAATTTCCCGCAGAATCGCGTGACCGATCACCGCATCGGCCTGACCCTGCACCAGCTCACCGATGTGATGGACGGAAAGCTCGGCCCGTTCGTTGACGGCCTCATGACGCACTACGAAGCCGAACGTCTGAAACACGAACTGGTGGAGGCGTAAACGTGCGCGTTTAGTAGCACAGGCTTCAGCCTGTGTGGGTTTGAATTTGGATATGCGCAAGCGCACCGGCTTCGGCCTGTGTGATTTAGATTTCGATACGCAAAACCACACAGGCCGAAACCTGTGCTACTCAATTCCGTATGTCTCACGAGCAGCAAATTACGAAGTACCATTCGCTCCCACTCCGGGCGAACAAGTGATGGACATTCGCTCGGCCCTGTGCGACGCCATCGCGCAACTGGAACGCGCACACACGCCTTCCGCGCCACTGGCCGCCGAATTGCTCCTGATGCACGCGCTGGGGCGCGACCGCGCGTGGATCTACGCGCATCCCGAGCAGGAACTCGACGCGGAGACGCGCGAGCGATATTTTTCGATGATTGCACGGCGCGCCGGCGGCGTTCCCACGCAATATCTCACCGGGCATCAGGAATTCTGGGGCCTCGATTTCGAAGTTACGCCCGATGTGCTCATTCCGCGGCCTGAAACCGAACACGTCATCGAAGTTTCGCTCGACCGCTTGGGGATTGCCTCGGATGCGGATGCAACGCGCCGCCAGGCCGAGCATCGCATTGCCGACGCCGGAACCGGTTCCGGCTGCATCGCTGTTGCGCTCGCGCATGAATTGCCCGGCGCGCGCGTCATCGCCACGGACATTTCCGCGGCCGCGCTGGAAGTCGCGCGCTGCAACGCCGCGCGGCACAATGTTCTCTCGCGCATCGAATTCATCGAGTGCAATCTTCTGGCGGCCTTGCTCCGCGAATCACGCTTCCTCGATCTTATCGTCAGCAATCCTCCCTACATCGGCCGCAGGGAAGCGGCAACGCTGCCGCGCGAAGTTCGCGAGCACGAACCGGAAGCGGCTTTGTTCGGAGGCGAAACGGGCGCGGAAATCTACGCGCCACTCGTCACGCAGGCGGCAGCGCTGCTCAAGCCCGATGGAATTTTAGTGTTGGAACTCGGCTACAACTGTGGGGAAGAAGCCGCGCGATTGCTCCACGCCCCGCAGTGGGCCGATGCCGCCATCACGAACGACCTCGCGGGAATTCCCCGCGTGGCCTCCGCGCGGCGCCTGGGATAGGCCGATCGATATGATGCCATTGGCTGGCCCTAATGAAGTCACATTGATTCTTGCCGAGGTGGCGTTTGGTTTTTTCGCTGCTACCTTGCCAGGCCTACTACTCTTTTAACCCAGCTCGTGAGCTACCATTATTTGAGAGTGGAGCGAACATGAACGAAACGAAAAATCCCTGGCGCGTGCTTTCGCGGGCCATCATGTACGAAAACCAATGGGTGCGCGTGGATCACCACGAGGTATTGAGCCCAGCCGGCGGACCGGGCGTGTACGGTACCGTCCATTTCAAAAATATCGCCACGGGCGTAGTTCCCATCGACGATGCGGGGAACGTCGTCCTCGTGGGCCAGTACCGTTTTCCGCTCGGCGCCTACAGCTGGGAAATTCCCGAGGGCGGCGGCTCGATGGATGTTCCCGCTGTTGATTCCGCAAAGCGGGAATTGCGCGAGGAATGCGGCCTGGTGGCCGATTGCTGGACGGAAATTCTGGGCATGGATATTTCCAACAGCGTGACGGACGAGCGCGGCACGATGTTTCTTGCGTGGAATCTTTCCGGCGCTCCCGCGCAGCCCGACGAAACCGAGCAACTTCAGATCGTTCACATGCCTTTCTGGGAGGCGGTCGCGCGCGTCAAGCGAGGAGAAATCCGCGACTCGATAAGCGTTGCCGCGCTGCTTCGCGTGGCCTTAATGGCGCGCGAAGGCGAACTTCCGGAGCAGGTCGCAAAAGTGATGGGTGTTTCGCTTCCGTAGATTCCACAGAACGCTCGCGCGGGCCGTTCCATTGCGCCGAACGTTTTCAGGGAAGCGTAGAGTCCCCCAAAGCCGCCCCAAAGTGAGAGCGATTTTGTCACTGTGTATTGCAGCGGGCTGGACAGGATTTCAGCGGCTAACGCCGGACGGATTGTGCGGAGTTCATGCCGTGGCTCACGTCGAAGTTCCCGGCCTTGCCGGAGCCACGAACCGCAAAGCCAGCTCAAGAAGCCGGCTCGTTAAAATCGGCTCTTCAAGCCGGCGCACATTGACGAACCACGAAGAGGGTTCCGGGAATTGCCGCTAGACCCCGTAGGCCTTTTGGCTGAAGACTCGATGGGTCTGAGAATTTGATTTCTTGCGGCCCCGCATTTGAAGGCGGGCATTTTCTTTGAGTATGCCGCGAGAGCGAATCGTTTGGAGGCGCTTGCGAAGGTCGCTGGGGTTCATTCCCGCCGAGGAGCAGACGGCGTTGAAATCCCGGTTGTCGTCAAAAAGGAATTGTTCCGCGATACGGCTGTAGCGCAATGGACCGGCGACCCACTCTTCCAAAGTCCTCGCGATGACTGCTCGCCATAGTCTTTCTTCCGCCGTTCCATGGTCCTGGTTTTGATAATTCGCGCTTTCAAACATGTCAGGCCCCCGTGTGGTTTTTTCCGGCTGAGCATGCTTATATGTGCAGTTCAGGGGCCACAACTCCATCCCGTTCTGCCAGGGACGATGATTACTGGTGTGATTCAACGCAGTGGAAGATACACCGCTCAGAGCAAACGCCTTGACAGTGCCAGCCCTCTTGCCTTTTTGGTCACTACATTTTTTACAAACGCATTGAGCGCCGTGGTTGGTCCAATCCTTGAGAAGTTCATGCGCAAAATCCCGTGATTTTTTTCGCGCACGGTATAAATTTTACAGCGAGACGACAGCTGGTCCGGCCTGTCTGGAGGCCGGTTTCAGAGGATGGCGGCGCATCCTGTGGGAAGCGAATCGGTGGACCTCGCCCGTTGTTTACAGTGCTCTTTATGTTGAAAAGCGAGTGCAGCATGCCTGGTGAAAATGAGGCATTCGGTGGTGATCGCCTACTTCGCCCTACGTTCGCCTTGGTGTATAGTGGGCGAAGAAGCCCATGCCCAAGCTGGCCAGTTTTCGAGCCAAGCACGACCACCCCGCGCAGGAATCTTCCTCCTCCACGGCCGCGGATCCCTTAGCATCCCTCATATCCTCGATCCTGCATGTGGATATGGACGCGTTTTTTGTTTCGGTGGAGTTGCTGGATCGTCCCGAATTGCGCGGCAAGCCCGTGGTCGTTGGCGGCCAGGCGGACCAGCGCGGCGTGGTTTCCTCGGCCAGCTACGAAGCGCGAAAGTACGGCATACATTCGGCGATGCCGCTGCGCACGGCCGCGCGGCTCTGCCCGCACGCGGTATTTCTCGACTGCCGGCATCACTTGTATTCGCAATGGAGCGACCGCGTCGCGGCGATCCTGGGAAAATATTCGCCGGTGGTGGAAATGGCTTCGGTGGACGAGGCGTATCTGGACCTGGCGGGCACCGAGCGGCTGCACGGGCCGCCGATGGCTGCGGCGCACGCGCTGCTCAGCGAAATTACCGCGACGACGGGCCTGCCGTGCTCGGCGGGGCTGGCGCGCACCCGACTGGTCGCGAAAGTGGCCAGCGATCAGGCCAAGCCGCGCGGCCTGCTGTGGGTGCCGGCCGGAAGCGAAGAAACATTTCTCGCGCCGCTCGGTGTGCGCCGCATTCCCGGCATCGGCAAAGTCACCGCAGCGGCGCTGCAGGCGGCGGGCATCGAAACGGCCGGACAGCTTGCCGGCGGCCACGCAGGAAAGACTCGAGCGGGATTTCGGCCAGTGGGGCACAGCGCTGCACCGGAAAGCGCGCGGCGGAGATACCTACGAATTTTTCGTGGATGCCGAGCCGAAATCGATTTCGCACAACCACACTTTTTCGGTCGACATCGACGATCGCGCCGCGCTCGACGCGACGCTCAGCCTGCTCAGCCAGAAGGCGATGAAGCGGTTGCGCGAGGCCGGGCTGAGCGCGTCCACGGTCACGCTGACGATCCGCTACGCGGGCTTTGAAACCATCACGCGGGCTCAGACTCTTCGCGAACCCACGCACCTGGACCCCATCGTGTTTGAAATCGTGCGCGATTTATTCAATCAAAATTGGGACCGATCCCGCAAAGTGCGCCTGCTCGGCGTGGCGCTTTCCTCCTTCACGCATGGCGGCGAGCAACTGGACCTGCTGGACGCTGCGCGCCGCGAAAAAATGGAAAAACTCGCCCAGGCCGCCGACAAGTTGCGCGACCGCTTCGGATTTTCCAAGGTGCAGTTCGGCGGCTCGATGACGAGGGGGCGCAAGGAAAACGAAGAATGACAACGTTTATGCGGCGTGGGGCCCTGCCTGGGACACATTCTGTGGGAGAACGCGAAATGAAAGGTTTTTGTAGCGTCACCCTGAAGGGGGGCGCTACATGGACCGGGACCGGGTGCTTATACCTGCGAGGCCAAATTAGGACACTACCCATCGCTGCGATTGGCGCATAATTCACCCATGACTCCGCGGGAATTGGCCGACCAAATCTGCGCGACGCTGCGCGAAAAAGGCCATCAGGCCTTTTTGGTGGGCGGATGCGTGCGCGATCTCGTGCTGGGGCGCGAGCCTGCGGATTACGATGTTTCCACCGACGCGCGGCCCGAGCGCGTTCAGGAACTTTTCCCGCGCTGCCTGTCGGTGGGCGCGAAATTCGGCGTGATTCTGGTGGTCGAGGGGGGAGCTCAAGTGGAAGTGGCGACGTTCCGCTCCGACGTCGGCTATTCCGACGGGCGTCATCCGGACCGCGTCGTCTATTCCGATACGCCGCAGGAAGATGTGCGCCGTCGCGACTTCACGATCAACGGCCTGCTGATGGATCCCGCGACGCGCGAGGTGATTGATTTCGTCGAAGGCCGCGCCGACTTGCGCTCCGGGATCGTGCGCGCCATTGGCGATGCGCGCGTGCGGTTTGCGGAGGACAAACTCCGCATGATACGCGGCGTGCGGTTTGCCGCGCGCTTTGGTTTTCAGATGGAATCTGCGACGCTGGCGGCCGCGCAGGCGCTCGCCGCGCAGATCACGCAGGTTTCTCCCGAACGCATTCGCGACGAGCTGACCAAATTGCTCACCGAAGGCGCAGCGCGGCGCGGATTCGAACTGCTCGACGAAACGGGCTTGCTCGCCGTCGTGCTGCCCGACATCGCCCGCATGAAGGGCGTTGAGCAGCCTCCACAGTTTCATCCCGAAGGCGACGTATGGATTCACACGCGCATGATGCTGGAAAAACTGCCGGCGGGCTGCTCTCCGACTCTGGCCTGGGGCGTGCTCCTGCACGACGTGGGCAAACCGCCCACTTTCGCGCCGGCAACCGGGCCGGGCACGCGCATCCGTTTTGATGGACATGTGGAAGTGGGCGCGCGAATGGCCGAAAGCATCTGCCGGGCGCTTCGATTCTCGAGCGCAGATACCGAGCAGGTTGAAACGCTGGTCGCCAATCACTTGCGCTTCAAGGATGTCCACCAGATGCGCCAGGCGACGCTCAAACGATTTGTCCGACTGCCACGCTTTGAAGAGCACTTGGAGCTGCATCGCCTGGATTGCCTGGCAAGTCACGGCAGCCTGGACGCCTACGGCTTCGTGCAGCGCTTTCTGGCGGATACCCCGCCCGAGCAGGTGCGCCCGCCAAGGCTGATTACCGGGGAAGACCTCAAGGGGATGGGTCTTCGGCCGGGGCCCAAATTCAAGGAGATTCTTCTGGCCGTGGAGGAGGCCCAATTGGAAGGGAAATTCAGCGATCGGGAAAGCGCGCTACAATTTGCGCGCTCGATCAGCACGCCGTAAATTATGCCCATTTTTTCCTGTTGAAGAATCGCCGCGGCATGCGCCACTCCCAGCGTCTGAACTCCCATGGAAAAGGCTGAAAAGATTTTGTTCACGTGAAGCGGCATACTTGCCGATGGAACAGATAAGTTGCGGGAGAAAAATAAATCGCGGGGGAAACGATCGCTGGTTATTAATTCGGTAAGACTTGTATTTTCATGATCTTAGTTTTGATCTGGGATTGGATCAGGGGATTCTTACTCTTTAGTGGTATATGCTAAACCTTCTTGCTAATTGTATTGTCTTTTTGTGATACCTTTTCACTCGATCGCGCATCCAATTGAGTGTTCGGGCTTTCCGAATGATGAAAGGGGATCTAATGTCTGAAAAACCTATCCCTATTCCCAATGAACTGCCGATTCTTCCAGTGCGCGAGATTGTGCTGTTTCCCGGAGGCGTACAGCCCCTTACCGTCGGGCGCGAAGGATCTCTCGCGCTTCTGAGTTCCCTGCATGGTGAGGAAAAACTTCTGGGAATCGTAGCGCAGCACGACCCTCGTATCGAGGAGCCCGCTGCGGCGGATCTGCATGCGGTGGGAACCGCCGCCAAGATTCACAAGCTCGTCAAGATGCCCAACGGCAACGTGGTGGTCTTTCTGGAGGGTTTGCAGCGGATTCGTGTGCTGGAGATCATCGGGTTCCGGCCCTTCCTCACGGCCCGGATTGAAATGCAGCCGGATATCGTCGGTCCGCACGACGCCGAATTGATGGCTTTGGAGCGCAACGCCCGCGAATTGTTCCGGGATGTTGTGGCGCGCTCGCCCCAACTCTCCGACGATTTGCAGACCGCGGCGCTGAACATCGATGATCCGGTCCGTCTGGCCGATTTCATCGCGGCGAATTTGCTTTCGCTTCCCACGCTGCTTCGCCAGGAATTGCTGGAGACGGCGGACGTGCGCCGGCGTCTGGAAACGCTGATTCGCGAACTCTCCAAGGAGCTTGAAGTTCTCGAACTGCGCAGCAAGATTCAGGAGCAGGTGCAGGAGCAGGTCAGCCAGAGCCAGCGCGAATATCTGTTGCGCGAACAGCTCAAGGCCATTCACAAGGAGCTGGGTGAATCCGACGACGGGCAGGCGGAAGTCGACGAACTTCGCGAGAAGCTCGAGAAGTGTGGCATGTCGCCCGAGGGTCTCAAGGAGTGCGAACGCGAAATTAAACGCCTCTCGAAGATGACACCCGCTTCGGCCGAATACATGGTCGCGCGCACCTATCTGGAATGGATGATTTCCTTGCCGTGGGCGAAATCCTCGGGAACCGAGGAAATCGACATTGCCAAGGGGCAGGCCATTCTCAACGAGGATCACTACGACCTGGAGAAGGTAAAGGAGCGCATCCTCGATTATCTCGCAGTGAAGAAACTCCAGCCGGGCATGAAGGGGCCGATCCTGTGCTTCCTGGGGCCTCCGGGCGTGGGGAAAACTTCGCTCGGGAAATCGATTGCCCGCGCTCTGGGCCGCAAATTCGTGCGCATCTCCATGGGCGGGATGCACGATGAAGCGGAAATCCGCGGCCACCGCCGGACGTACATCGGCGCGTTGCCGGGGCAGATCATCCAGGGAATCCGCAGGGCGGAAACCAACGATCCGGTGTTCATGCTGGACGAAGTGGACAAACTAGGGCGCGATTTCCGCGGCGATCCTTCGGCGGCGTTGATGGAAGTGCTCGACCCGGAGCAGAACGCGGCGTTCCGCGATCACTACCTCGACGTGCCGTTCGATTTGTCCAAGGTGCTGTTCATCGCCACGGCTAACTTGATCGATCCGGTCCCGGAACCCCTGCGCGATCGCATGGAAATTATCGAGCTGGCGGGTTACACCGAGATCGAGAAGATCCACATCGCCAACAAGTACCTGGTGCCGAAACAGACGAAGGAACATGGACTGAAGCTCGACGAGCAAGTCGAGTTCACCGACGACGGCTTGCGCGAAATCATTCACAGCTACACGCGGGAAGCCGGCGTTCGCAGCCTGGAACGTGAAATCGCCACCATGATCCGGAAACAGGCGCGGCGCATTGCCGAGGGCAAGATGGACAAGCTCATCGTGACCCCCGAGGTGGTGCACGAAGCGCTCGGCGTGCCCAAATACCGCGCCGAAAGGGAAGTCGAAGATCGCGTCAAGAAGCCTGGAGTCTCGGTGGGGCTGGTGTGGACGCCGGTGGGCGGCGACATCATCTTTATCGAGGCCAGCCGCATGCGTGGCGGTAAGCAGTTCACCATGACCGGACATCTGGGCGAAGTGATGCAGGAGTCGATGACCGCGGCGCTCACCTGGGTGCGAGCCAATGCCGAACGCTACGACATCGATCCCGACTTCTTCCGCAAGCAGGACATTCACATCCACGTTCCGTCCGGTGCGGTGCCCAAGGACGGCCCGTCCGCGGGCGTCGCGATGGTGACCGCTCTGGTTAGCCTGCTCTCGGGCCGCCCCGTGCGGCCGCGCGTGGCCATGACCGGCGAGCTTTCCCTCACCGGCGTGGTGCTGCCGGTCGGCGGGATCAAGGAAAAGGTCCTGGGAGCGAAGCGCGCCGGGATCCGCGAGGTGATCTTGCCCGCGGAGAACGAGGCGAACGTCACCGAAGACCTGCAGCCGCACATTCTCGAGGGAGTGGAGATCCATTACGTCAGCACGGTGGATCAAGCACTCGAGTTTGCGCTCTCCAAACCCCCGGTGAAGGCGGGCATCAAAACGGAGCAAATTCCGCCTGTTACGCCTGCACCCGCGGGCGTGCCGCCGGTACACTGATTGAACCGGCGACAAAACGAAGCGAAATAGGCACGAAGTGAAAAGAGCACGAAGTAAAAAAGGCCCAGGCCGCCGCGGCGGCCCGGGCCTTTTTCCTTGCACGCCCCGGAGATGCGTTTGCCCGCTGCCCGGCCCCGCATCCTGCTAAGATTCCCCACATGGCCCGCAAACTGTTTCCGACCTACGGCAGCGCGCTGGCGAACAACATGCTCGCCGTCGTCGAGCGCGGCCGCATGGTCGGCGATTTTGTGGCCGGCTACATGGACGAATACGACCGCAGCGGAATTCTTGGCGGCGCCGATCGCGACCGGGAACTCGCCGAAACGATTGGCCGCGAGGTTGTGCTGGCCATGATCGTGGAAATCCCGCGGGTGTTGCCGCGATTTTTCGGCAAGACGCACGGCAGCAAGCTCACAACCGAGGAAAAAGAATCGATCGAGGTTTTTTTTGGCGAGTGGATGGCCGCGCTGGGGCGCGCGTGGAATTGGAAAGCGGAGGACAAACGCCGGTTCGGTCACGACCTGGAATTGTATTCGAACGCCGGCGCGCCCCGGATCGTGCGCGGGAAAGTGCGCAAGCGGCGGAATGTCCCGCAACAGGAAGAGCCGCCCTTCATCGGGCGCGTCGCGCTGCTGCTGGATCCTTCCATGCTGGACCAGGCGCGGCAGGCGGCGCGCAAATTTCACGACGAAGTGAAGCGCCTTGCGCCCAAGATCCTGCGGCAGACGCTGCAGCCCGGCAGAAGATAAATCGCAAGCGGGTGGATTACGGAATGCGCTCGACCAGCACGGCGGTGCCGTACGCCAACACTTCGGTGACGCCCTGCATGATTTCCGTGGCGTCGTAGCGCATGGCGATCACGGCATTCGCGCCGTGTTCGGCGGCGTGCTGCATCATCAACTCGAACGCCTCCTCGCGCGTTTTCTCGCACAGCCCGGTCAGCAACGAAATATTTCCTCCGACGATCGTCTGGAGGCCCGCCCCGATCGAGCCAAGCAGGCTGCGCGAACGGACCAGTATGCCGCGAACGATGCCGAAATTTTTCACGATGCGGTAGCCGGGAAGTTCCGTGGACGTGGTCACCATTTGGGGTGCAACGCGAACGGGCATGGATGTTTCTCCTTCTGTACATTGTGTACGAATTGGCGCCGCTCCGATTTTATATGCCACATCGTCTTGGCGCGCCGCAAAATTTATCTGATATGCTCCGGCCTGTACTTCTCTGGAACGGGCTGGGACATGCTGACACTGTTTTACGCTCTGGTGATCGAACAAATTCTGCAGGGGCTGCATAATTTGTGGAGCGGGCTGCGATGGCTTCGCCTGGCGCAGCGGCGTGTGGGAAGCCATTCCGGATTTTATGCGCCGCGCGTCGCGTTGTTTTGCCCGGTGAAGGGTGTCGAACCCGGGCTCGAACAGAATCTTGCATCTCTCGCCGGGTTTGACTATCCCGATTACGAAATATTTTTCACAATGGCGGGCGCCGAGGACCCGGCACGCAAGATCATCGACCGCCTCGCCGCTTCCAGCAAGCACCCGATGCACACCGTCATCGCCGGGCGCCCCACGGGATGCGGCGAGAAGGTGAATAATCTTCGCGCCGCCGTGCTGCAGGCCGCCGAGGGTTTCGATGTTTTCGTCTTCACCGATTCCGACGGGCGCCCCGGAAAGAACTGGCTGGCGCACCTGGTGGCGCCGCTGGCCGACGCGAATCTCGGCGCGGTTACGACGTTTCGCTGGTTCTTCCGGCAGGGCAACAACTTTTGGAGCGCGCTGGCTTCCGCCTGGAACGCGCCCGCCGCGACGTATCTGGGGGAGCATGGCAATAATTTCTGCTGGGGAGGCGGAACGGCGATTCGCCGGGAACATTTCGAACAGGCCGGCGTGCTGGATTACTGGAACGGTTCGGTAAGCGACGATTTGTCGCTTACCCTTGCGTTGCGCCGCGCCGGGCTTTCGATCCAGTTTGCGCCGGAGTGCCTAGTGCCCTCGATTTTCGATTGCGACGCGGCGACGTTTTTCGAATTCACGAATCGCCAGATCGTTATTGCGCGCATGTATGAGCCCAGACTCTGGTCACTGGGCGGTGTGGCGCACGCGCTGTATTGCGGCGCCGTCTTGCTCGGCGTGGGGCTGTATTTCGGCAATCTGTTTACCGGCGCTACCGCCATGCCGTTGCTGTTGTTGGCCATGGTGCCGCCGGTCTTGTCGATGGGGCGCGGTGTTTTGCGTCTCGCGGCCGTCATGGAGCTCCTGCCGGAATGGAAGTCAAAACTGCTGGCCGACGGTTGGATTTGGACGTTTCTGGCGGCGCTTGTGCCATTTTTGTCGTTGTGGAATACCCTGGTCGCCCTGTTTACGCGGAGAATCCGGTGGCGCGGGGTTCGCTACGAGCTCGTTTCGCCGTCGCAAACGCGCATCCTCAGTCGATGATTTGAGTAGGACAGGCTTCAGCCTGTCTTCTTTTGATTTTCGTTTTAGATTTCCGGTCGCGCTGTAAAAATCGAAACCAGACAGGCTGAATCCTGTCCTACTTACTGGCCGGACAAAAACGGGAAATGCGCCGATGCGGCCATGAAGAACAGCATGGGGAAGGTCAGCCAGAAATTAATTTGCATGGTGAGTGTGGCCATACGTGTAAATTTTTCCGCTTCCGGGGGCATGGCCGTTCCTTGTGCCGCTGATTCCCGCGTCCAGGCGATCAGTCGCTTCTGGCAGCGCCAGGCGATGCCCCAGACATTCAAGAACAACACGGTTCCCAGTCCTCCGCCGATCGCGATGCACAATGTACGGTTACCCGCCCCGGGCTGCGCCAATACCGAAACGACCAGCCATGACGTTGCGGTCATGACAAACAGCACGAGCGCGCCGGACACGAATTTGTTCCCCAGCGCACCACCGGTTTGAATAAGAGCCATCTCGATGGCGAAAGCGGCCAGCCAGCAGCCAAACCAAATTGCAATCCATCCGACCCATGCGTGAGGCCTCCCCGCGTTCACGGCATCGGTCTTCGCTAGGATCATAAAATAACGAAATCCGGCCAGCCAGGTCACCACGGCGCTCCATCGCAGCCACCAAAGCCCGCGAGAGGCCAATTCCGGGAAAATTTTCGCGCGGGTTTCCGGATCGAGCTTCTTCAATGCCGGCGCCACCGCCAGAATGAAGAAACAGAGGAAACCGACCCATATAATTCCCGCCACGATATGGACCCAACGCAGGACAATCTGTTCGACGCTGCCGGGGCCCCCGGTAAACGACACCTCCAGCTTCCAGAGCGCATGCCAGACCCACCAGGCCATTAACTCGCATGAAATGAGCATCGCAATCCTCCGTCCAGCGACCTGATCGCTGGCTGCATTCTATGCCAAATGAAGCGGAATGCGGCGTTTGCGGTATTCACGGAATGAAATTTTTTCTGGTCCGTGAAATCTCTACCGGACACAAAAGTCGAGATGATCTTCGGTAGCCTGTCAACTCCTTCTGATTGTGCGCAAAGAATTTCATCTTCGGATGGTCATCAGCTTGCAAGCTGTTTGTATTGCCTCGAGTCTCATACGGGGAAGTCTATATATTGCGGGAGGGCCTATTATCAGGAAAGTTGGAGTTTGCCTGTTTCCGAGACGAAACCAGGAACTTAAATTTAACCCCAGAGGAAATCCCCGTCCTGCTCCGCTGGAGCTGAGTCTTCGATTCCATGTTGTATGTATTATGCGAGGTTTTCGTGCCGAAGAATAAAGTAATCATCGGAAAAAAATTGGTCTGTCCACCCGGCTTGGACCGAAAACTGTGAGGTTACCCTGATACGCAGAAGAAAGCAGTCCACTACAACGCAGCCCCGCCAAACACCCTACCTTCCCGAAAGCTATGTCTTGTGCGAACGCGCCTCCGGCGCGGTACGATTTCGCGTGGAGGCGGATTCCGACGGCACCCTGCCCGTCGAAAAAGTTGCCGGTTTGCTCGCGGTGCACTGCCTGGTGCGAGGCCAGGCACCGGAGGACTTTGAATTGATGATCAGCACGCGGGAGCCTCTGCTCCCTCTTGTTGCCGAGCGCGCCCAACAGCTTCTGGCGGCGGGACGCGCCATGGGAGTGGGCGTAAAGGTCAGCCGTCGCGAGCAGGAAGTGCTGGATGGAGTTCTTCAAAGTCTCGCGAATAAGGAAATCGCCGCCAAACTCAATGTCTCGGAGCGCACGGTGAAGTTTCACGTGTCTTCCTTGCTGGCAAAGTTTGGAGTGACCGATCGCGTGGCGCTGAGCCGCGAAGCGTCCGTGTGCCGCATGCCGGTAAGCCCCGCATTCGGTCCCCGGCCAACGCAAGACCTGTTCGGATTTCAAGTTCGGACTCCGCAAAATTTGCCGCAGGACGCAAAGGATTCCGCCCCATCTCAGACATCGAGCAATGCCCGCAGCACCCGCAATGGCATGTTCCCGATGTTTGGGCGCCAGCGTTACGCGACCTGAGCGGACTTCGAGCTCTAGGAAAAGAAAATGGCCCATCCGGATCCATCTCCGGACGGGCCATTTCGTTTCCGGCGCTTGCCTGGCGCGATGAAGCGTTTTTCACGTGCGGACTGCAGGTAGCGCCGCGCGCACGCCGGTCATTTTTTATTTCGCCGCGGCGTAATTGTTTGCGACTTCTTCCCAGTTGACGACGTTCCACCAGGCTGTGATGTAGTCCGCCCGGCGGTTCTGATATTTCAGGTAGTACGCGTGCTCCCAGACGTCCAGGCCCATCACGGCCTTTCCGCCGGCCATCAGCGGATTGTCCTGGTTGGGAGTGGATTCAATTGCCAGCTTGCCGTCCTTGACGACGACCCAGGCCCAGCCCGAGCCAAAACGGCCCGCGCCCGCTGCCGCGAATTTCGTTTTGAAGTCGGCAAAGGAGCCGAACGCGGACTTGATGGCATCGGCCAGCGCGCCGGTGGGTTCGCCGCCTCCGCCTTTTTTCATCAGTTTCCAGAACATCGAGTGATTCCAGTGGCCGCCACCGTTGTTGCGCACGGCCGTGCGAATGTTTTCGGGAACGCGATCGAGGCTTGTCAGGAGTTTGTCGATTGTCATGGCCTGAAGTTCGGCCTGCCCATCGAGCGCCTTGTTCAGGTTGGTGACATAACCGTTGTGGTGTTTTCCGTGGTGAATTTCCATGGTCATCTTATCGATATAGGGCTCCAGTGCGTCGAACGCGTAAGGGAGCGGGGGAAGAACGTGGGCCAAGGGACCCTCCTTTTGTGATGTAGCAGCCTGCTGTGACATGGGTACCTCCATATACTAGATTAGACTTGGATGATAGCGCAGCGTCACCAGGCGGGTACATTTTAACTCTGACAATCGGGCGGCACAACCCGGGCCTCCGGGGCCTGTGGAAGATTTCCCGTAAATCCGAGCCGGTCGAGCGCCCATTGTGCGTGCTCAGCGAGGATGGCGTCGCCCGCAGCAGCCAGTTGCGAGAGGCGCGTGCAGACTTCACGGTAGCGCGGCTCTCCCGGACGCAGGGCGGAATTTCCGATCGCGACGCATGCGTTGCGCACCAGGCCGCGCCATTTCGTGCGCTTTACGGAACTTTTGCGAAACAGTTTGCGAAATTCTTCCTCGGTGAGCGAAACCAGCCATTCCAGGTCCGGAGAAAACAGCGAGTTCGCATCGCGCTGCCGCGGCTGGAAGGCCGCCAGCGGCGTTGCCGGCGCGCGGCGATTCCACGGGCAGACGTCCTGGCAGATGTCGCACCCGAAGACGTGCCGCCCGATAGGTTCGCGAAATTCTTTCGGGATCGAGCCGCGCAATTCGATAGTGAGATACGAAATACAGCGCCGCGCATCGAGAACGTAAGGCTCCACAATCGCGCCGGTCGGACACGCGTCGATACACAGGCTGCAGTTGCCGCACAAGTCCGGCGAGGGGAGTTCCGCCGGGGCCAGCGAGGATGCCAGATCGAGCGTGGTCACGATCGCGCCGAGAAACAGCCACGAACCCAGTTCTTCGTGGATCAGGCACGTGTTCTTCGCCAGCCACCCGAGGCCCGCGTATTTCGCCGCCACGCGCTCGACGACGGGACCGGTATCCACGTAGGCGCGCGCCTCGAAGGGTTCGGGAAATTCCCGGCGCAAATTCTGGATCAGCGCTTCGAGTTTTTTGCCGAGCACTTCGTGGTAGTCATCGCCCCAGGCGTAGCGGGAAATCCAGCCTCGCGGTCCTGCCTGAGAATTGCCCTGAGCATCGGCCTGAGAATTACTTTGATCCGCAGCCTCCATCGAGCAGGGAAGCGCCGTGTTGTAATTGAGCGCGCACACGATCACGCTGCGCGCGCCCTGCATCGCCAGGGCAGGGGACTGTCTCCGCGCGTCGTGCAGGTAGCGCATCTCGCCCGCGTGTCCGCGTTCGAGCCATTCATTCAGATGCGCCAGTTCGGGGAAATCTTCGGCCGGGGCGACGCCGCAAAGATCGAATCCAAGCGCGCGGGAAATTTCCATTGTCTGTGCTGTGCGGCTGGCGCTCATCCTGTTGTGATTCTGACGCAGGTGCGCATCGAAAGCGAGCCGGGAGCGTTTTTTTTCGGTGCCAGGTCAAATTTCCAAAATTTCCATGCCTGCGAATCGATTGCGCGGGGCGCGATGGGCAGCGGCAACCAGCCGGGAACATATTCGCCGCTTTTCTATGCGTACCGCTGGCTCCGGTTGCGTGCGGCTGATACAATGTTTGCCCGTGAGCGATTGGCGACAGATTCAGGCGCGTATCCGCAAGGCGCGGACCAGCGCGGATCCCCCCGGACAACTCTCTGCGTTATACGAACGCACACGTGACGCAATGGTTGCCTACGAACTTGCGCAGATCTTTGAGAAAGCAGGGACGCTTCCCGAGGCCATCCACTGGTTCACTGTGGCTTTCGAGCGTTTCCGCCGAGCGCAATGGAAACAAAAGGCCGGAGAGGCCCTGACCCGTCTGGGAGCGCCAATACCCGAACCCTCCGCTGCAACTTCCGCGGGCGAAACGCCTGCGGAACCCACTGTTCCATTGGAGCCTATCATCGCAGAATTTACTGAAGAGCAAGTTCCCGAAGCAGGTGAAGGAACCGACGGAGGCCAGCAGGAATCCGTTTTCGAGCAAGCGCCGGCCGAAGAGGCAGCCGGTGCCGGGGCACCAGCCGCGGAAGCCGCGCCGGGCCGCCGCCGCAAGCGCCGAGGGCGCCGTGGCGGGCGAGGCCGCAACAAGGGCGCGAAGGGCGCGCGCGCAGGCGCTGCCGCAGCAACCGAAGCTTCCGTGCCGGTCGCGCTGCCCGTTCCGCCATCCATATTTGACCGTGCCGCGGAACCTCGCGCCTTCCAGGCCGCCCGCACACAACTGTCCGAGGAAATTTTGCAGCCGCGCGCGCAGGAACCGGAACCGGTCCGCGGCATGGAGCCTGCTGCCGCGGGATCATCGTTTCCGGTGCGTGCCCGCTCGGGCGATCCGGCGCTTTCTTCGCGCATGGTGCGACTGGAATCGCAGCTTCGCCGCATGCTCGCATGTTCCGTGCACCCGGTCGATCAGCCCGAGGAAGCTCCAGCGGGTCCCGGCGTTTTCCTGATCACCGATAGCGACCAGACCACCTACTACTATGTGGAATCCTGCCAAACGCTTCGCGTCGGCATCGGGAATCTGCTGCGCAGCGGGCGGGGCAGCCGCGAAGGCGCAAACTTGAAGGGAAAACTCGCCGATCATCTGGGCATCAACGAGGCGCGCGTGGGGAAATACTTGAAAGACCACTGCGTCGTGCGTTGGCTGCAGCTGGATGAAGGCGCGCCGCTGCTGGCGCACTTTGCCGTCGCGGTGTTACGCCCCATCGCGAACGAATAGTTCGCCCGCGATCTCCGGAAGTCACGACACATTTTACAATACATCTCACAAAACAGAGATTTCACAGCACAATTTTCATTCGTTGCCCTAGCGTGTTCGGTCTGTGTGGGGCGCGGCCCCGGCAAGGCCGGGATCTTCGACTTCAGCCGCGGCATCCACTAGAACCAAAAACCCGGTCTTTCGAGCCGGTGCGAGAACTTGGTCCCTGTAGCGCCCGCCTTCAGGCCGGCCTCAGCTTGCATCCAATATGCCACCCTGAAGGGTGGCGCTGCAAAGACCCTCAATTTCGAGTTCTCACTAAAAAATTCTTTGGTCCCTGCCGCTTTACTCGATTTATTCCCCACTCATTTGTTGCATGATTTCTAAACAATCTTCCTATTGATAAGCTTTTCCGCGTTGCGGTGGCAGATCGCATCGAGCTGCGCCTTTTCCAGTTCGAGTTTCGCGACGCCGTCGCGCGTCGCCGCGATCGGACCGAATGGCGCGTCGGAGGCGAACGCGACGTGATCCGGGCCGAAAAAGTCCACGCCGCATGACAGTCCTCTGGAAGCCCCGAACAGCGCCGTATCCGCGTAAAACATGTGGAAATATTCGATCAGCGGACGCTTCAACGACGGCAGGATGCCGGAATAATCCTCGGCCGGCGTGCGGCTGCCCAGCAGGGCCAGGCCGTCCTCGATGCGCTTGTCGAAGTAGGGAATCATGCCGCCCAGATGGTGGGTAATGATCTTGAGCCTGGGGTGGCGGTCGAATACGCCGGAAAGCACGAGGCGCGACATCGCCACTGATGTTTCGTACGGCCAGCCAAAACACCACCACATTTCCAGGCGGGAAACTTTCTCCGATTTGTAGTCCGTCATCGCCGCCGTGCGGGCCGGGTGCAGCCAGATGGGAAGGTCGTACTTCTCCATCGCCGCGAAGATCGGCTCGAATTCCGGATCGTCCAGCGGGCGGCCTTTCACGTTTGTGAAAATCTGAATTCCGCGCGCGCCCAGCTTCTCGATGGCGCGTTTCAATTCGGCCAGCGTTGCTTCCATATCGTGAAAGGGCAGCGCGGCGACGAAGGCGGGCAATCGATCGGGATGGCGGCTCACCATACCGGCCATCGAGTCGTTTGCAACGCGCGCCAGATCCAGGCCCTGGGCCGGCGTCGTGATGGCCTCCAGCGGCGGGTTGGGCAGCGAAATAATCTGGCGGTAATCGCCCAGCGCGTCCATGGCGCGAAACCGCGCGTCCAGATCGTGCAATTCGCGGATGGCCGCCATGCGATTCACCAGGCCCGAGCCCTGGCCCAGGCTTTCAATCGATTTCATCAATTGCGGCGGCATGATGTGTGTGTAGATGTCAACGAGCATGGGAAGGGACTCCTGAATTTTATTTGCATCAGCTCAGCGGGCGGCCGCCATCCACGGGAATGATCGAGCCGGTGGTGAACGTGAGGTGCTTGATTGCCGCGACGACGGCGGAGGCGACTTCCTCGGGCTGCGCGAGCCGCTTGAGCGGGGTACGCGCCACCTGTTCGTCCAGCCAGCGCTGGTCCATGGAGCGGATGAAGTCGTTGTCGACCACGCCGGGCGAAATCGAGAGGACGCGAATGCGCGGCGCCAGCGCGCGCGCCAGCGATTTGGTCATGTTGTCGACCGCCGCCTTGGACGCGCAATACATCACGTTGCTGCCCATGGCCGTCACCGCGGCGATGGAAGAAATATTGATGACCACTGCTCCGCCGGGTTGCGCGCTCTTTTCCAGCAACGGGCGCAAGGCACGCAGCGCGGCAAACGGGCCGCGCACGTTCGTGGCGAGAATGGTATCGATCAGGGCGTCGTCCAGGCCGTTCAGATCGTCATGCGACACAAAGCGCGTCGTGCCCGCGCAGTTGATCAGAACATCGCAAACCCCGTAGCGCGCCTTCACCGTGGAGGAAAGCGCCGCAAGGGCTGCACTGTCGGTGACGGGCGCGGCCAGGGCGGCGTGTCCTTCTCCGGACAGGTTCTCGACAAGCGCGCGCGCTGCATCCACCGAACGGTTATAGCCCACGACCACGCGCATGCCCTCGCGATCCAGGGCGCGGCAGATCGTTGCGCCGATGCTTCCCGCGCCCCCGGTGACGACGGCCACGGGGCGTCCCCGCTGAATCTGTTCGCGTGAAGGCTCCATGGCTTAGGCGACCTTCTTTCCGTAGCGGCGCACGCGCAGGTCCGCCTGTTCCTTGTGCGCGGCGAATCCTTCCAGCGCGCACAGCCGTGAGCAATACGCCCCGACCATCGCGGAAGCTTCATCGGTGAGCACGCGCTGGTAGGTGCACGTCTTGATGAACTTGCCCACCCACAGCCCGCCGGTGTAACGCGCCGCCTTCATCGTCGGCAGGGTGTGGTTGGTGCCGATCACTTTGTCGCCGTAGGCGACGTTGGTGCGATGGCCCAGGAACAGCGCGCCGAAATTGGTCATGCGGTGCAGAAAATAATCGGGATCGCGCGTGAGCACCTGCACGTGTTCGGAAGCGATGCGGTCGGCTTGCTCGACCATTTCGTCGAGCGTGTCGCACAGAATGATCTCGCCGCAATTCCGCCACGCTTGCCGCGCAATCTCCGCGGTCGGCAGCCACGAAAAAAGTTTTTCAATCGCCGCGGGCACGTCCTCCGCCAGCTTGGCGGAATTGGTGAGCAGCACGGCGGGGCTGCTCGCGCCGTGCTCTGCCTGCCCGATTAAATCCACGGCGGCCATTTCGGCGTCGCAGGAATCATCGGCGATGATCAGGGTTTCCGTCGGGCCCGCCAGCAAATCGATGCCGACGCGCCCGAACAACTGGCGCTTGGCTTCCGCCACATACGCGTTGCCGGGGCCGACAAGCATATCCACGGGCGCGATGTTCTCCGTGCCCAGCGCCATGGCCGCGATCGCCTGCACGCCGCCGAACGCGTAGATTTCGCCGGCGCCTCCGAAATGCATGGCCGCGACGATGGCCGGATGCGGCTTGCCGCCAAACGGCGGCGCGGCGGCGATGATGCGCTTCACTCCGGCGGCCTTGGCCGTCACCACGCTCATGTGCGCCGAGGCGACCATCGGATACCGCCCCCCCGGCACGTAACACGCGACGCTATTTACAGGAATATTCTTGTGGCCCAGCACCACGCCGGGAAGCGTTTCCACTTCCACGTCCCGCAGCGCGCCGCGCTGCACCAGAGCGAAATTACGAATCTGCGCCTGCGCAAAATGGATGTCTTCGACCACGCTTTGCGGCAAGGCGCGTACGCACTCGTCAATTTCGCCGGCGGACAGCCGGAACGAGGCGGGCGACCACTTGTCGAACTTTTCCGAGTATTCGCGAACGGCGGCTTCGCCGCGCTCGTCTATCGCGGCCAGAATCGCTTCGACCGTGCTGCGGACCTGTGCGCTGTTTTCGGCCTTGGCTTCGGCGGATTGGCCGGTCTTGAGATGGCGGATCATGTCGTGCTCCCAGAATTAGGTCCGGACAGTATACGACGATCCGGGCATGTTCTATGCACCGGCGGCGAACGGCGCTGCATTTTACTCGTGAAAAACGCGGGATACGGAGGGAGGGCCGTCCATCGGACAGCGACTGGGAAGGCCCCCGCGGCGGTGCAGCAGGCACGCGCCCGTGGGGGCCGCTACACCAACTACAGGTATCGGTTACATGGCGGGATCGTCTGCTCTCGCTTCGTATTCCGGAAGAGTGGTGTCCGTTTGCGGAGAAAAAGGTTGGGCGTCGAATTCCGCGGACGTTGTTTCGAATGTTGTTACAGGATAGAGAAAAACGGGAGCGAGGCCCTGCCCGACGTATCCCAGATGTTCGGCTGCTGCCCGGGAAAGGTCGAGAACGCGGTGCAGCCGGAGATTCGGGCCGCGGTCCGTGATGGTCACGATAATGGATTGGCCGTTTTTCACGTTCACCACGCGGATTTGGGTTCCGAGAGGGAAATACCAGCTTGCCGCAGTCAGCTTGTGGAGGTCAAAACGCTTTCCATTTGCCATTTTGCGGCCCTGGTGCTGTTTGCCGTACCACGAAGCAGTTCCCAAATATTGAACCTTGACCTTATTAGCCCTGTTTTGTTTCTTCGCCCTATGGGTTTCGGCTGACGTTGGGGAAGTCCAGAGCAGGCTCGCTACGACAACTAGACCAATGATTCGTAGTCTTGTCTGCATGAGTTTTTCTCCTTTGCGTCGGGTATTTCAGATGCCCCCCCGGGCTTTTTTTGTCGTCTAGGCGTCTCCTTTTCTGCTGCTACGCAGCGTCTTCAAATGTTTGCCACTTCGCTCAAGCGCTAGCCAGGGCGTCCACACATTCCGTCTGAATGTCTGAAACGGAATGAGTGATTTCACTTTTGGGGTCAATCAAGGCCACGGCCTCTGAATCGCAAATTCCGCACCGGCCATGCTTGTCCAACTTCACTGCATCTCGGCAATCCATGCACCACCAGTGGTTCATGACAGCGCGCCTCCTAATTTCGGTGTATGGGAGCATTTTGAATTGACGGCATGAGGGTGACGATAGCCGGTTAGCCCCATTTTTTCGGTACAAGAGTACTGGGGAACTTTTTACTCAATTGGAAGGGGCGCGCTGGAAATGGCTTCCCCGAATTCGGATCAACTCGCCTTCAGGTCGCCTTCAGGCATTTGAACGCATTAGGGCCACTTTCGGTGCCCCCAGCTACCGCAAGACATGGGGGAGGGGCCATCCGGCGGAACCTTCCCCTCGTTTCCCGTTTTGGTGCCGATCACTCGCTGAGATTCTGAAGGCGAGCCGTTCGTGAGATCGCCCTATTGCCAATTGCCCCTTTCCCGGGGAGGTAGATTTCGGATAAGACAGTCGGAGGTTTCTACATCGATTCGTGCACCGTAGCGGGCCAAGCGGCGAGAGAAAACGGCCATGCCGCCGCGACATTTTCATCAGCGGCGTGTGCCGAAACGGCAAGACCTGTCAGAAGGCGATTTTCGTTCGAAACGGGCAATCTTGGCCCTCCCCATTGGCTGCACCAAATTGCAGTTTAGGCCCCTTTTGGCCCCTTTGGGCGCAACCCTGTGGACGTTCCCGATCGGTTACGGGCAAACTGCACAGTGGGAAAGCTTTAGCTGGACGCCCAGGGGCGTCATTCGGTAGGCTATCTTTGGTTCAGGGGTCGTTTTCATCACTGAGGGCTCCGATAGGGTTCCAAGCAGTCGGACTTTAAATTGAAACGTAATTGTGGAGGATTGTGAAAATGCCTCAAACTCTAGGCACACGCGCATGGAAAGCATTGGATTACGTGGTTTGCAAGACAGCCGCCGTGGCCTTTGACTCGATTCAGGTTTTTAACAAGCACAACCCGAACCCGTCGTTCACTCCGAAATGGTCCGATAAGCCGCTGCTGAAGTCGTGGGAGAAGTCCAAACCCACACTCGGCTGGCCGCGGCAGACGGACTCGCTGTGCCCGGGCTGCGTCAAGGACGCGCGCGACGCCATTTTCGAAGGGAAGAAGGACTGGCGCGATCTGATGAGCGAGAAAGTCGGGGAGATCAAGGCGCAGATCATCGAGCGCGACGGCGAAGTCTGGATGGTCAAGGAATGCCCGATCCATGGCAAGTACGAAGACATGATGGCCATCGACGCGAAGTTCCTGAACTGGATCGAGCAGAATTTCCCGGGCCGAGACATCCCGGCTCACAACGACGAGGACCTGCACAAGCACGGGTCCAGCACCGTCCGCTACGGACGCGGCTCCGTGCTCACCGTGGACCTCACCAACCGCTGCAACATGATGTGCGATCCCTGCTTTATGGACGCCAACCAGGTCGGATACGTTCACGAGCTTTCCTGGGAAGAAATCCAGGAGATTCTGGACAACGCGCTGAAGATCAAGCCGCGCCGCCAGATGTCCGTGCAGTTTTCCGGCGGCGAGCCGACCATGCACCCGCGGTTCTTCGACGCCATCCGCCACGCGCGCAAGATCGGCTACAACAGCGTGCAGGCCGCGACCAACGGCATCGAGTTCGCCAAGAGCAAGGAATACTGCAAGCAGGCGTTCGAAGCCGGCCTGCGCTACGCCTATCTGCAATTCGACGGCATCGGCAACGACGCCAACAGCCACCGCCAGGTGGGCAACCTGTTCGACGTGAAGCTGCGCGCCATCGAAAACATGCATGCGGCGGGCATCGAAATCATTCTGGTCACGACCATCGTCAACAACCTGAACAACGACCAGGTGGGCGCCATCGTGAAGTTTGCGATGGAAAACCCCAAGAAAATCTCGTTCGTCGCCTTCCAGCCCGTGTCCTTCACCGGACGGGACGAGGAAATCACTCCCGAGCGCCGCATGAAGCAGCGTTACACGCTGTCGCATCTGGCGCAGGACGTCAGCGCGCAGGTTGGCAAAGTCGAGCCGACGCGCGACTGGTTCCCCATTTCCATGATCAGCACGTTCGCGGCCTTCGCCGACCTCTCGCACGGCCCTGAATCGCAATGGGGCTCGGTGAGTTGCGGCTGCCACCCCAACTGTGGCGTGGGCACGGCCGTCATGATCAACAAGGAAACCAAGGAATGGGCGCCGGTGCCGAAATTCCTGAGCGTGCCGCAACTCGTCGAGGACGTCAAGAAAGTCACCGACGCGGCGCGCGGCAAGACCTTTTCCAACCTCACTATGGCGCTGGCGCTGCTCAAGAACTACCACCCCTACCAGGCTCCCTCGAACTTCCGCCTGATCGATTTGTGGAAGAAGTTCGACAAGTCCTGGGGCCTGACGTCGAACCAGCGCAAGAAGTACGGCACGGCCGGCCCGGAACGCACGTTTGAAGACGCCCAGAAGCGCCGCAGCGACCCGTGGAACTTCCTGTTCATCGCGGGGATGTGGTTCCAGGACCTGTTCAACTACGACTTCCGCCGCACCGAAATGTGCATCATCCCATACGCCACGCAGCAGGGCGAAATTTCCTTCTGCGCGTACAACACGGGTATCGGCTGGCGAAAAATCATCGAGAACATGTACAAGAACGCGACCGTCGCGCAGTGGTACAAGGAACACGGCAAGCACGAGATTTACGCGAAGGGTAAGGCCGTGGGTCTGGATACCTACGAGCACTCGCTGGTGATCGATGCCGAGGACGCCGCGCGCGTTCGCGCCGTCGACCACGAAGTGCCCAATACGGCTGCCGAGGAAAATCGTGCACGGCGCCGCGCTGAATTCCTCAAGGAAGAGGCGCGCGTCCGCAAGATTTACGAGGAACTCGTCCTCAAGAAGGCTCCGGAGGAAGTCGTCCAGATCGGTTCGCTCACGGACATCAAAAAGGCGACACCGTCCACGGCTCCGGTAACGATCAGCAACGCCAACGGAAACGGCGCTGCCAAGTCTCACGTTGGCGAACCAGTCGCCGGAGACTAGGCCGCTTTTCGACTATTCCATTTCCCAATTTTCCAACTGCCTCCGGCTTGCCGGAGGCAGTTGCTTTTTGAAGCCTCTGCAATATGTTTGGATGGTGCTTAATGCCTTGCAGTATCCTTCGATCGCGTGCAGACTTTCTGCGCCATTCATTCTTAGAAAACAGTTTGCGGGAGGAATCTGCCGGTGGATGCCAGCGCAGCAATTTCGGAATTGGTGACGGCGAACCGCATCGTCGCGCATTTGAAATTGGTCGATTCTTTCGGGCACGTCAGCGTCCGCAATCCGGGAAATCCGCAGCGCTATTTGATGTCGCGATCGCGCGCGCCCAGCCTGGTGACGAGAGAAGACATTCTGGAATTCGATCTGGATAGCGCCCCGGTGGATTTGCGCGGGTTTCGTCCGTACTCCGAGCGCTTCATTCACGGATGCCTCTACCGGGCACGGCCCGACGTGATGGCCGTGTGCCACAACCACGCGCACGAACTGCTTCCGCTAGCCGTGACAAGGACGGCCATGCGCCCGGCGCTGCACTCTGCGTCCGTGATCGGCCACGAAGTTCCGGTGTGGGATATCCGCGACCAGTTTGGCGACACCAACATGCTGGTGACATCCAAGGAGATTGGGAATTCGCTTGCCGGCGCGGTTGGCAAGGGCAAGGCGGCGCTGATGCGCGGACACGGAAGCGTGGTGGTGGGACAATCGGTGCGGGACGTCGTGTTCACCACGTTTTATCTGCGCCTGAATGCCGAGGTGCTCATTAAGGCCATGTCCATGGGTAAAGAGATCACCTATCTTTCGCCGGGCGAAGTCGATCGTTCCGGCGATCTTCACAGTCAGCCGGTTACGCACGAGCGCGCCTGGGAAGAATGGTCTTTCCAGGCCGATATTTCCAGGCCTGGAGCAAAGTAGCCTGGAATGGAGGGGCGGGGCTGTCCCGGCAGGGCGTTTTTAGTAATTTTGCTTCCCAGACGCTTCCTTGCCGCTTGCTTGACGCTTCCTTGACAATCCGCCCGGCGGGAACGACACTGCCGCGCGCCTCTTTATTTAAATGTACTGAGAAAATAAATCGCGAACCGGGAATCGATTGTGCGGCGCGGGGTTGACCATTTCTACGCTCATGCGTAGGATGCGCTGAAGGAATTTTAATGAAAAAAGTTCTAAGTGTGCTGATGTGGACGGGGATTGCCCTGCTGGGCGCCGCCGGTTTGGGCGCAATCGCACTGGAACGCGGCGAGAAGCTGAACGCCACGTGGTTCATCCTGGCGTCTTCCTGCACGTATCTGGTGGCCTACCGCTTTTACTCCGCTTTCATCGCTTCCCGGGTGCTGGCGCTGGACGCGAGTCGCGCGACGCCCGCCGAACGCTTGGAGGATGGCCGCGATTTTGTTCCCACCAACAAATGGGTGCTGATGGGGCATCACTTCGCGGCGATTGCCGGTCCGGGGCCGCTGGTGGGTCCCACGCTGGCCGCGCAATTCGGCTACCTGCCCGGAACGCTCTGGCTGATCGTCGGCGCGGTGCTTGGCGGATGCGTGCAGGACTTCGTGATTCTTTTCTGCTCCATGCGGCGCGATGGAAAATCGCTTGGTCAGATGGCGCGGGAGGAAGTTTCCAAACGCGGCGGCTACATCGCCATGGCCGCCGTGCTGGCCATCATGGTGATCCTGCTGGCGGTGATTGCCCTGGTGGTGGTCAATGCGTTGAAAAGTTCTCCGTGGGCCACGTTCACGCTGGCGATGACGATCCCGGTCGCCATGCTGATGGGCGTGTACCTGCGCTACTGGCGTCCGGGGCGCGTGCTGGAAGCGTCGGCCATCGGCGTTGCGCTGGTCATGTTTGGAGTGGTGGCGGGCCGCTGGGTTGGGGACTCACCGTCCTGGGCCCACGTGTTCACGCTGTCGGGAACGGCTCTGGCGATTGCCTTGATCATTTATGGTTTCGCGGCTTCCGCTTTGCCCGTGTGGCTGCTGTTGGCGCCGCGCGACTACCTGAGCGCGTTCATCAAGATCGGCGCGATTCTGGCTCTCGCCGGCGGGATCCTGTTCGTGCGCCCGGTTGTGGAGATGCCCGCCCTTACAAGATTCATTGACGGCACCGGACCTATTTTTGCCGGCAAAGTGTTTCCCTTCTGCTTCATCACCATCGCCTGCGGCGCGATCAGCGGATTTCACTCGCTGATTTCTTCGGGAACAACGCCGAAAATGATCACCAGCGAAGCGCACGCGCGCATGGTGGGTTACGGCGCGATGCTCATGGAATCGTTTGTGGGCGTGATGGCCATGGTGGCGGCGTGCGCGCTGCCGCCAGGCGTTTATTTCGCGATTAACGCGCCGGCCGGCATTGTCGGGAGCACCACCGAGGCCGCCGCAAAAACAATTTCCGGATGGGGGTACCCGCTCGATCCCGCGTACATGGCGCAGCTCGCGCAGCGCGTGGGCGAACACACGCTGATGAACCGGACCGGCGGCGCGCCGTCGCTGGCCATGGGCATGGCCCAGATTTTCAGCAACACCATCGGCGGCTCGGAACTGCTGGCGATCTGGTATCACTTCGCGATCATGTTTGAGGCGCTGTTTATTCTGACTGTGCTGGACGCCGGAACGCGCGTGGGCCGCTTCATGGTTCAGGAGATTCTCGGGCACGTCTGGAAGCCGCTGGGGCGCTCGGGATGGTATCCGGGCATCCTGCTTTCCAGCGGCTTGATCGTGTGCGCGTGGGGCTATTTTCTGTATCAGGGCGTGCTGGACCCGCTGGGAGGAGTCAATACGCTCTGGCCGCTGTTCGGGATATCGAACCAGTTGCTTGCGGCGGTCGCGCTGGTCGTTGCCACCACCATTCTGCTGAAGATGGGCCGCCGGCGACTGGTCTGGGTTACTTTGGGTCCCATGGTGGCGCTGGTGGCCATCACGATGACGGCAAGCTACCAGAAAATGTTCCATCCCGATCCGCACATCGGGTTCCTGGCCTATGCGCGGGAGTTGAGCGCGCAGCTTGCCTCCGGAACGATCCCGACCGCGCAGGCGGCCGTGACCTCACGGTTGATCTGGAACGCGCGCGTGGACGCAGCCGTCACCGGAGCGCTCGCCGTCATGGTTCTGCTGCTGCTGGGGGAAGCGCTGTATGAGTGGAGGAGAATTCTTCGCAAGAGCGAGCCCGTCGTGTTGCACGAGTCGCCGTACGTGGCCACGCAGTGGGCGGAGGGGGATTGATGCGCGCGAAATGGGTTGCGCCGTTTTATCAATTCTGGTGGTGGCTGCGCCAAGTCACCGGTGACGCGGCATACGAAAATTATCTGCGGCATGTTTCCCGCCGGATGGGCAATGCAACCTCGATCGGCGGCCAATCCCAGGAACGCGTCGAAACCCCCGAACAGTTCTATCTCGAGCGGCTGGAAAAGAAATTCTCCCGCACGAGCAGGTGTTGCTAAGCGTTGAGAAAAGGGAACGCTGTCATTCCGAGGCGGCCCCGGAATGTCAGAGTTAAGGATTTTTCCGCAGTCTGCTAAAACTCGTTTTTCTCGTCCAAGGGCTTCTTTTTCGTGATCTTCATTGTCAGGCGAATGCCTCGGGATTTCAAATCTTTCAGGATCTCCTTGCGGTTCTTTTGCGGGATGTCGCTCGGAGGAAAGACCCCTGCCGATTTGCGCGGGAAATGTTTGATAAACAGAGAGGCCATCTGCGCCGTGGCATAGGAAATGGGGGAAAGGAAAAGTCCCCGCTGCCGGACCTGAAAAAGAGACGGGAAGGCGGCGTCGAAGCGCACTTCCACCCGAGCGTCTTGTTTCATCCCCCGCACCACGACGGCGGCGGCAAACCTCGCATTCTGCAATCTGCCGCTGCGGATCAACCGAGCTACCTGGCGGGGAGTCGGCGTCCTCGGGAATTGCGACGCGATCATCCCGCGCGATCTGGAGAGCTTTCCCTGCCGGTACCAGCGGCGCAGGCGATCGATTTCGTTTCCGCCGATTTTTACGTCCATTTCCCTCAACTGCAGATAATGAGGAATCGTCCCGACTTCATCCTGCGCGGCCAGAACGACAGTCGTCTCGCCAATGGGGGGCGGGAAACGGAATTTTTCGTGTTCGCCGAACCGCTTGCCGAATTGGAATTTGCCGTCGCGCACGATGCGCGGGCGGGAAACGGCTTCATCGAAGGAAACTTCCGCGGACCACTGGGAAATCGGGTCATCGCTTTCGATGCTTTCGTACAGGCGGATGTATACCGCGTCAACGGTTTCCAACATCGCGGCGGCCCGCGCCGCGAGCAGATTGGTAAGCCCGGGAGCGGCGCCGGCGGTGATGATGGCGGCTCGATTTTTTTCCTGGAAGCGTTGATCGAAGCGAAGCTGCTCGGCCTTGAACGGATTGCGCGTCATGTGCGCGCTGAGGTCCATGTAGTGCGCGCGGATCCGCAAGGCCGCTCGCAGGACAATCTCGTTATAAACCGCGGCGCTGGCGTTGACCAGCAGGTGCGAGCCTCGTGCCGCGCGCACGATGCCCCGCAGGTTCCGCGCGTTCACCGGAACCACCGGGATTTCACTCTTCTTGCCGAGAAATCTGCGAGCGCGGTCGGGATCTCGGTCCCCGCAGGTGACGTGGTGTCCCTGGCGCGTTAGCAGGCGCGCCAGATACGAGCCGACCGCTCCGGTTCCCAGGACAAAGATGCGCATTGGGCCGAAACTTTATCATATCCATTCCGCATGTGGCGCAACGGCGTCGGAAACCGAAGATTTCGTGAAATACCCGCATTTTTCGGTCCCCGGCGTGCGCCTTCGAGTGAGCCCCGATTCCTGGGCGGCGCACGCGAATTTCCGCAGATCGCAAACCGTCTTCACTGGCAATGCGCGCCCCAATGAACGAGAATAGAACCTTGCCGCGGGTCCCTGCATCCAATCGGGAAACGTTGGATCGGGCCGAATCCAGGTTTAATCTCACAGTGGTGCAAGCGGAATCCGATGGATTACGAAGAACACGAGCCGAAACTGTTCAGCCTGCCCGAGGCGGAGCGCGCGAGGCGGCAGGTCGAGCCTCTTCTGATCGAGGCGATGGAGATGAATCGCCAGATGGAAGATCTCGACGAGAAACTGAGCGCCATCGCCAATCGCATCCTGATGATGGGCGGCATCACGATAGATTACGAATTTGCCGGACGCATGCGCTCGGACCACAATCGCGCGGTGGCCAGGGTCAGGGACGCTCTGGAACAGATTCATGCGACCGGCTGCGTGGTGAAAGATCTCGAATCCGGTCTGGTTGATTTTCCCGCCGTCCTGAAAAATGAAGAAGTATATTTCTGCTGGCGGCTGGGGGAAGACCGCATCCGCTTTTATCATCGCCAGGACGAAGGCTTCTCCGGACGCAAGCCGATTGATCCGGAAGACGCCGGCCCGCGGCACCCGATCCAGTAAAGCCAAGGCGCAATTTCGCGCATTCGCGCGTTGCGTGTCCAGGAAGGAATATCGTGACCGAAAAATCCGAAGGCCGTCTGGCCCGCTCCGCGAGCCCCTATCTGCGTTCCGCCGTGCATCAGCCGGTGGAATGGTACGAATGGGGCCCGGAAGCCTTTGCCCGCGCGAAAGCCGAGGACAAGCCGATCCTGCTCGACATCGGCGCGGTGTGGTGCCACTGGTGCCACGTGATCGACCGCGAGAGCTATGAAAATCCGCAGCTTGCCGCGGTCATCAATCAATTATATATCCCGGTGAAAGTGGATCGCGACGAACGGCCCGACGTGGACGCACGCTATCAGGCCGCCATCAGCACGATTTCCGGGCAGGGCGGCTGGCCGCTTACCGGTTTCCTGCTGCCCGATGGGCGCCCGTTTTTCGGCGGCACGTATTTTCCGCCCGAGGACGCCATGGGACGCCCCGGTTTTCGACGCATCCTGGAAGCTGTCTCCGCCAGCTATCACAATCGGCGCGTAGAAGTGGAAGAGGCCGCGGCCAAACTGGCCGAAGCGGTGGCGAATGCGGAAACGTTTGCCGGCGCGCGCGGCGACTTCGATGCGCGCGTGGCCGAGGACCAGGCCGAGTCCATCCTGAATATGTTTGATTCGCGCAACGGAGGATTCGGCCGCTCGCCGAAATTCCCGCATCCCGCGGCCATCGATCTGCTCCTCGAACTGCACCAGGCCACTGGCGGCTCCCGGTTGCTCGAAGTTGCCGCGACGACGCTTGAAAAAATGGGCTCTGGCGGCGTCTATGACCAGCTGGCCGGCGGGTTTCACCGCTACTCGGTGGACGAGCGTTGGTGCGTGCCGCATTTTGAGAAAATGTCGTACGACAATTCCGAGTTGCTGAAGAATTTCCTGCACGGCTATCAGGTCACGCGCGAGCCTTTCCTGCTGGAAGTGGCCGAAGGCATCATCGACTGGACGGGCGCCATGCTCTCGGACCAGTCGCTCGGCGGATTCTACGCCAGCCAGGACGCCGACCAGACGCTCGATGATGACGGCGATTATTTCACGTGGACGCAGGACGAAGTCCGCGCCGTCCTTACGCCGGAGGAATCTCGCGTCGTCGAACTGATTTACGACGTCGAAGCGCACGGCGAGATGCACCACAACCCGTCGAAAAATGTTCTCTGGAGCGCGCGAACGGTTGCCGAGGTGGCGCAGACGTTGGGAGGGATGGACGTGGACGCCGTTCGCCTGATTCTGGCGCGCGCGAAAGGCAAGCTGCTGGCCGCGCGAGCGGCGCGCCCCACTCCGTTTGTCGATACCACGCTCTACGTGGCCTGGAATGCCATGTATGTCTCGGCGTATCTCGACGCAGCGGCGGTATTGGGCGGAGAAAAAGGCGCCGCGTGTCGCGCCTTTGCGCTGAAAACGCTGAATCGGATGATGGCCGAGGCCTGGAGCGATGCGCGCGGATTTGCCCATCGCCTGGGAGGCGCGCGCCTGGACGGATCGCTCGACGACCAGATATTCACCGGCATCGCCTTGCTGGACGCCTATGAAGCGACGCTTGACCGGAAATATTTCGATGCCGCGCGCCGCGCGGCGGATTTTGCCATCGAAGAATATTTCGATTTCGAAGGCGGAGGCTTCTTCGATCGCGCTTCCGGCACGGCCCCCATGGGAGGCCTCGAAATGCGCCGCAAGCCGCTGCAGGATTCTCCCACACCGGGCGCGAATTCTTCGGCGGCGGTTCTGCTTGACCGGATGTTTGGTTACTCCGGAAACACGCGTTACCGCGGATGCGCGGAAGCGACGCTGGAAGCGTTTGCCGGCATCGCCCCGCGATTTGGAATTCATGCCGCCAGCTACGGCCTTGCCGCTTTGCTGCACGCCCGGCGTCCATTCGAAGTGGTCATCACCGGCATCCGCGGGGATGCGCAAGCTGCCGCGCTCGAAAAAGCCGCGCATTCGGTCTACCGGTTCGGCAAAGCCGTGCTGCGCGTCACCCCCGAACAAATCGCGGGCGCGGCGCTTCCGCCCGCGCTGGCCGAGACGCTGCCGCACCTTCGCGCGGACCTGGCGCAGGCCCTTGTCTGCGCCGGAACTTCGTGCCGCCCGCCGGTCAGCGATCCCGCCGCCCTGGTGGCGCTGCTGACGCAAAAATCCGTCCAGGTTGGCGCGGACTGAGCGGAAGCCGTGAACGGTAAAGACAACATCTATGGATCAAGGGTGGACAGGCTATCGCCTGTCACGAGTGCGATAGAGTATCCATTTGAAAAGCAGACAGGCTGAAGCCTGTTCGGTCAGCGATGCGAAGTACATTTGAAAACATTGATGCTTTCCCGCTTGCGGAAAAAATCCGTTTTGTGGGTCATGCCTTCAGGCATGACGGAACGCCCACGACCTTTTCAGGGGATTTAACCCCTGAAAGGCGGGAAACGTATGTTCGCGCAAGCTGTGAAGCCTATCCGGTGTGAGGCAAGGTTTGCATTCGAAAAGAGACAGGCTGTCCTTCGCCTCACACAGGATAAAAAGCCTGTCCCACTCGTGCGCGGCATGCGCCGGGCTCTTGCTGACGGCTCAGCCGGCGGAAGCTTCGGCGGACGGCGCTGCCGGTGCGGCGGCGGACGTGCCAACGGACCTGGCCGTGATTTCGAGGCCATTCTTGTTCATATCGAATCTTTGTTTCCGGTCCAGGCTCTTGACAAATTCGCGCGTCGCCTTTGCAACGGCTCCCGGCAGGCTCGATGCATCGACCCTGGCCGATGATTCCGCAGTCGCGTCATTGCGATCCCGGTAGCGGAATTGCACCTCAAATGTCTTCATGTTTCAATCCTCCTTATTTAAATCGTGAATTTAGAAATTGGTTCGCGCTTTCCGAGTCGTGCGCGGTCGCGCCGCCAGACGGGAAATTCCAGGAGAAACGCAACGCGATCTCCATGCCCAGGCCCGCCAAAATGTTCTTACGCGTCATCCGTTTTCCTGTCTGCACCAGAATTTGAAATGCAGATGGATCAACAATTCGCGGGCGGGGAGGGAAGGCGCCGCGTAACTTTTCCAGCGTAAAGGAGTTTGCCGGATGGCGCAAGAGCCATCGGCGGGATTCGGCAACGGTTGTTCAGCACATGGCAGGCCGGGGGCCGACCATTCCTGGCAAGTCAACGCTGGACCTTCTTGGCATGGCGGAGGAAAATGGCGCGCGTTCGTAATCCCATTCGTAATCCAAGGGTGGATTGCGTGTATGATAGGTCCGTTCCAGTTTCCCCATGGGCCGATACGAAGGAATCATTGATTCTGAGATGGTGCTTCAACCAGCGCGAAGACGTACTTTTGCAAATTGCCTCAAATTAAGGAGAAGACATGAATTGTTTGAGAAAGAATCTGTTTGCTGTAGCCATGGCATGTGCCGGCCTGCTGGCCACGGTGGCCAGCGTCCCGGCCGCCGCCGCCGATGATGCGGTCGTAACCGCGGACAAAGCCGTCGTTGCGGCGCTCGCGAAGGGCGATAAAGTTGCCGCGAACAAGTATCTCGATCCGGACTTCACCTGGATCGACTCGGAAGGAATCATGTGGGCTAAGGAAGACGCTTTCCGCGCCGGCTTGAAGCCTCTGGTTATTTCCGGACCCGACATCAAGGTCAAGGAGCACAAGTACGGCAAGAGCGTGGTGTGGATCCAGTGGAACCAGGGGAACAAGTACTCGGCCAGGTTCTGGGTGAAGCGCCCATCCGGATGGAAACTCCTGCACACCACCGAAATTGTCCCCAGGAAGCGGGATTACACGCCTGTCAGGGAGCCTTACGAGATTCCTTGCAACAATCCCTGCAAGGCCGTGCCCTACAAACCGCTGTCCCCCGGTGAAAAAGCCGCCCTTGACGAATGGCAAACTCAGGAATCAAGCCAGGCGAACTGGGAAAAGCACGTCGCCGACAACATGGACCAGCGCGTGGTGACCACCTTTGGTGGCGAGTCCCCTTCCAAGGCGGACCGCATCAAGGGAATGAACGCGCGCAGGGCGGCCAATCCGAACGCACCCAAGGTTGGAGCTGCTCCGGCGCTTTGGATCCGGACGTGGGACTTCGGCGATGCGGTCGTCATGGTTTCCGTCCAGCCGACCTACGGCGACAAGGCGTATTGGTCCAGCCGTGTGCTCGCGCCGAACAAGGACGGCCTGTGGCAAATGATGGAAAGCTACCACAATTACATTCTGGCTTCGCCCGTGATGACGGCTACGCCAAATCAACCGGACCTGAAGTAACCGCAGACAAGTCGCAATTCCATGCAGGAACAAGACGGCTCAGGGAGATACAGAACATTTCCCTGAGCCGTTTTCTTTTGGAAAATGGAAATCGGATTTAAACTGCAAATTTGGACGCCGGTTTTGCGGAAGTCCTGGCGTGCGCTCGTCTGGTGAGCCTGCGCCACGGCAACCGCCGTCCGGACCTCATTGCCCGGGTTGCTGTGCGCGCGGAGCGGTGCGATAATTCGACATTGTGAGAGAGGGATTCCGAATGCGGAATTTCTTCAGGGGGGGAATCATGGGAGTTCGAGACGTTTGGATCGAAAAGCGGTTGGCAGAGACGGCGGGCGCGAACGGTTCACGCAACGTGTCGCAGATGCACTATGCGCGCAAGGGCGTGATCACTGCGGAGATGGCGTTCGTCGCGCAGCGCGAGAAAATCGAGCCGGAGCTTGTGCGCAGTGAAGTGGCGCGCGGCCGCGCGATCATTCCCGCGAATATCAATCACAAATCGCTCGAACCCATGGGAATCGGAATCGCCTTTAATTGCAAGATCAACTCCAATATAGGCAATTCCGCGACCACGTCGAACATTGAAGAAGAACTGAAGAAGCTCCACCACTCCGTGCACTACGGCGCCGACACGGTGATGGATCTATCCACCGGCGGCGATATCCCCGCGATTCGCAAGGCGATCATCCAGGCCTCGCCCGTGCCGATCGGCACCGTGCCGATTTACGAGGCGCTGTCGCGCGTGAAGCGCAGCGAGGATCTGACCATCGAATTGATGCTCGAAGTGATCGAGGAACAGGCCGAACAGGGCGTGGACTACATGACCATCCACGCGGGCGTGCTGCGCGAATTCGTGCCGCTGGTGCGCAACCGCATCACCGGCATCGTCAGCCGCGGCGGCGCGTTGCTGGCCCACTGGATGAATTTTCACAAGAAGGAAAATTTCCTGTACGAGAATTTTGACGCCATCTGCAAAATCTTCAAGAAGCATGACGTGAGTTTTTCACTGGGCGACGGGTTGCGCCCGGGATGCCTGGCCGACGCCAGCGACGCCGCGCAATTCGCCGAACTCAAGGTGCTGGGCGACCTGACCAAAAAGGCCTGGGAACACGATGTCCAGGTGATGATCGAAGGCCCCGGCCACGTGCCGATGGACCAGATCAAGATGCAGGTGGAAAAGGAAATGGAGTTGTGCCACGAAGCCCCGTTTTACACGCTGGGGCCGCTGGTGATCGATATCGCTCCGGGCTACGACCACATCACCAGCGCGATCGGCGCGGCGATGATCGGCTGGCACGGCGCGGCAATGCTTTGCTACGTCACCCCGAAGGAACACCTCGGCTTGCCCAACGCGGAAGACGTGAAGCAGGGAGTGATCGCCTATAAGATCGCGGCGCACGCCGCCGACGTGGCGCGGCATCGCCCCGGCGCACGCGACCGCGACGACGCCCTTTCCTACGCGCGCTTTCTGTTCGATTGGAACAAGCAGTTCGATCTCTCGCTCGATCCGGAGACTGCGCGCGCCATGCACGACGAAACGCTGCCCGACGATTTCTACAAGGACGCGAAGTTCTGCTCGATGTGCGGACCGAAATTCTGCTCGATGAACGTCACGCAGAACGCCGAAGCCCTGGATGGCCTAGATCAGTCCCAGCGCCAGCAGAAATTCGTCGAGCTGCTCGCGAAGATCGAAACGTAGGCCCTGTCCGCACGAGCTGTCTATGAGCGGAGAATATTCTTGATCGAACCGAAGGAGACGCAGGAATCCGTGTCTGAAGTGAGCATTGACAAGCGTTTCGAATTCTTCCAGGACTATATCAAGACTGTCTTAAATCTTTCCGCGGGCGCGCTGGTTTTCTCTATTACGTTTCTTCACGACATTTTGGGGATAGGATCTGAACACGGAACTTTAAAGCCCGTTCAATTCCGCGGCCTCCTGGGGGCGGCGTGGGTGTTATTTCTAGCCAGCGTGCTGGGCTCTCTTTATTATCTGTATTTTCACGCCCTTTCCTCCAAGGACAATGAATTGTGGACGGGCCATCTGAAATGGAGCGCGATTGTGGGTTTAGCGGGACTCTTCTTCGGTCTCGTAAGTCTCGGTGTGTTCGGCTGGCTTAATATTTGATCGTCGTACCCATCGCGTACGGCGCGAAGACAGCCGGCCGCCGCGAAAAATCTCAAAGGCTGCGGCATCCGGAATCTTCAACCCTGCCAGTATTTTGTGGACTTCTTCAAACGCCGGGCTCTCCACCTTGTTATTTTCCAACTTGCTTATGGTAGCCTGACTGACATCGGCAATTTCGGCCAATTCCTGCTGATTCAGTCGGTGGACCTGGCGCAAAACCTGGAGTCGCTGGCCGAACGATGGAGCACCGAAAATCATCTTCATCTGCTCAGGGGTGTAACGGCCGTTGAGAAGTGTCTCCGCGACGTGCTCGGACGCTTCCGCTCGTGTTCGCTGGACTTCCATAGCCGTATCGACCGATTCCAGTTCATCCAGCAATTTCTGATACTTCCCTGCGGGAACCAGGACGTAATCCTCGCCTTTGATTTGAATTCTCTGGATGTCTTTCTTGGTTGTAGCAGCCATGGTTAATCCTCTTTTTTGCCAGGGACGAAAGCGAGGGAAGGACGCGGCTTGATCGAATGAACGTACACGATTCGAGCTCCTTCTATGATGCTGAAAGTGATTTTCCAATCATCCTTGGGTCCAGCGAATATGTACATTCCATTTGAGTCTTGGCTGCTGGTCCAGAACTTCAAATCCCTTGGATTGATCTCCAATTGGGCCAGCGCGCCGTTTATGAATTGCCGGACTTCCGGCCGCCGCACCGAATCCAAGGCCTTTTTTGCACGCTCGCTCAGCTCGAGTCTGTACAAAGGCATACCCTTTATATTCTAATTAGAATAAAAAGTCAAGCAATATATTCTAACTGGAATTATCCTCCCAGAGTTTCTTCAGTTTCTAAACATCGGACGATAGCATAGCCTGCAGACAATTTCGATTTCCCCGTGTTTTCCCCTTTCTGATACAGTCGCCCATCGGGGTTCCATATTCTGGGTGGATGATTGGCTCTACTGATGGATTGACAACGTTTTCTTATGAAATGAACTGTGAGGTATGATCAAAACAATATGTCGAATCTCGATTCGAATGAGCATCTCCGGGAGGAATTTAACCGCTGGGCCGAAGCCGGGCGCGGCGAGGGCATGGAGGAGAGCCATCTTCCCATCACGCTGCCGGTTCTGGATCAGATGAAGCTCGCGCCGGATGAAAACATCCTCGATGTGGGCTGCGGGGCTGGCTGGCTGGTGCGGCTGATGGCCGATCGCGTTCCCCAGGGCCGCGTCATCGGCATGGATATTTCCGATGAGATGGTGCGGCGGGCGCGGCGCCATCACGTCGCGGTGGAAAACGCCATGTTCGTGATTGGCGGCGCGGACGAAATACCCTGGGATGCCAATTTCTTCACGCACGCGGTTTCGGTCGAATCCGCGTATTACTGGCCTGACCCGCCGCGCGGTTTGCAGGAAATATACCGGGTGCTGCGCGAGGGCGGTTCGGCATGGGTCCTGATCAATTATTATCTGGAGAACGCGCATTGCCACCAGTGGGCCGGGCAGTTCGCCACACCCGCGCATCTGTTCAGCGCCGGCGAATGGGAAACATTGTTCCGCGAAGCGGGTTTTGACCGTGTCGGCCACCGCCGGATTCCCGATCCCACCCCCGCGCCCGAAACGTACACGGGCCGGTGGTTTCGCGATGTTTCCCAGTTGCGCGCGTTTCGCGAAGCGGGGGCGCTGCTGATTCATGGCACGAAATAAAGCGGGGCGCCGGGTCGGGCAGGCCTCTTGCCTGCCGAAGCCGGCATTCGGGGTTTGACTCTGTTTGCCGGGGATGGATATACTCCCTGTTCCTGAGGGATTCAAGGAGACACATGGGCGTTCTCGATCAGCGGTTTGAAAAGAACTTCATGATTTCGTCGGTGGACTACGTGTTCAACTGGGCGCGCAAGTCCGCCATCTGGCCGCTGACCTTTGGCCTGGCCTGTTGCGCCATCGAAATGATTGCCTCGACCACCTCGCGTTTCGATATTGCGCGGTTCGGCGCCGAAGTGTTTCGCCCTTCTCCCCGTCAATCGGATCTGATGATTGTGGCCGGCACGGTGACCCTGAAGATGGCCCCGGTGCTCAAGCGCGTGTGGGATCAGATGCCAGATCCCAAGTGGTGTATTTCGATGGGCGCCTGCTCGAGCGTGGGAGGGCCTTTCAACGCTTACTCGGTTCTGCAAGGCGTTGATCGAATCGTTCCCGTGGACGTTTACGTTGTGGGGTGCCCGCCAAGGCCGGAGGGCCTGCTGTACGCCCTGCTGAAGCTGCAGGACAAGATCGACCAGATGTCCCTGGCGAAGCGGCCGACCGAGATTCGGCTGCACCCCGGCATGGCGGAAGATTTCAAGCGCAATGTCATGGTGGCGCAAACGCCGTCGCCGCGGTGAAAATGAGCCTTGCGCACTGGAAACCAAGTTCGAAAATATGCTGAAGGAGCCGGCTAATGGGTTTTGTACGTGCCGCTCGAAAAGACGAAATTCCGGCAGGTTCCATCCGCGAATTCCAGGTGGATGGCCTGACCGTCGCCATCGCGAATGTGGGCGATAAGTTCTATGCCATTCACAACACCTGCCTGCACCGTGGAGGGCCGCTGGGCCAGGGCGAACTGCAAGGCGTGGCGGTAACCTGCCCGTGGCACGGCTGGCAATACGACGTGACCACCGGTAAGCTGGTTATGAATCAAGCGATTGGGGTCAAGACCTACACCATCGAGGTTCGCGGCGAAGACCTGTGGATCGAGGCTGGCCAGGGTTGATACCTTCGCCCTCCTGAAATTCTTGCAAATTATTGAAAATTAATGAGATAGATGTAATTCCTCCTGCCGTCATCCAGAAATAATCATTTGCGTCCGCTACCCAATTCCCAGCATCTAAGCACATAGGAATGAAGGACAGGGCGTTACTCCCATATCAGGAAACGGCCCTATTTGTATGAAATGCTACACTTCGGGCGAGGTCCCGTGTATAGTGTCCGACCGACTCAATTTACGGAAGACAATAAATCTTCGGAGGACGCCCGGATTGACGACGATTCGCCCACCGGCAAAGCGGAATCACTGGATTTTTTCCGTGAATCCGCACCAATATCACTGGGACACGCTGTTCGTGAAGGGTAAGGAGATGTGGCGGGGAGCCGGCACACGCCCGGAGGCTATTCGCGCCCTGAAGCAGGTGCGCAAAGGCGACCGCGTGCTCTGTTATCATGCTGCCCCCGAGCGCGCTCTGTATGCCATTGCTGAAGTCACGCGGGACCCTTATCCGGACCCGCATGACCGCGATTCCAAGATGATGGTTGCCGACCTTCGCGCCATGGAGCGGCTGCCCCGGCAAGTAACCCTGACCGAACTCCGCGGCAACTCCTCTGTGCGCAAGGTAAAGTTCCTGAAAAACGTTCGCCTGATTATTTCTCCCGTCACCGAGCAGGAGTACCAGGAAATCCTGCGCATGGCCGGCATCGTCGCGACTCCGGGCCTTCCCCTGCCTTGATTCCGCGAATCTTGATTCTTTAGTTTTAGAATGACAGCTTTACGCGCGCCGGTCCGCGGCCCGCGTTTCTCACCCTTGCTTCAGACTTTGCCGGCCATCGAATGCAAAGGTTTCGGCGTGCATTGTAGCGCCAGCCGCCGGGTGTGCTATTCATGTGTGTTAATTTGAATGGGTCCGCGAATTTGCGGAAAAAAGATGCCTGAACTTCCCGAAGTCGAAACCGTGGTGCGCGGGTTGCGTCGGTTGCTGCCGGGGCGCACGATTTTAGAAATTCGTCTCGGCAAGACGGACTTCATTGATGACCCGCCCGCATTGGCGCAGCGGCTGCCTGGCGCTCGAATCGCAGGTGTGACGCGCTTCGGAAAATTTATATCGATTCAGGTGGAAACGGGGTTGCGGTCCGGGCCGCGGCCCGGACCGCGTCATGGTGAACCGCAAGCCACAGCCGATCTTCCCCTCCATCTGATCATTCACCTTGGCATGACCGGGCAATTGACCATCTCCCCTTGCGGCGATCCCGTTGCGCCGCACACGCATTGTTTTTTTGCCCTCGATGATGGGCGGGAGTTGCGCTACACGGACATCCGCCGGTTCGGCCGCATCCTGCTGGTTCCCAGTTCGCGCCTGGCTGAATTTCAGGCGCATTTGGGGCGGGAGCCGCTGGAGATCAGCGCGGAAGAATTTTGCCGGAATTTCAGATTGCGGCGAGCCCGGGTGAAAGCCCTGCTGCTGGATCAAAGCGCCTTGCGGGGCATCGGCAACATCTATGCGGACGAAAGCCTGTTCCGCGCGCGCCTTCATCCCGCGCGCATCGCCCAGCGTCTGACCAAGAAACAGCTTCTGGGTCTTTATCGCGCCTTCCGGGAAATTCTGGCCACCGCCATCCGTTTGCGAGGGTCTTCGATTTCGGATTACGTGGACGCGGAAGGCCATCGCGGCGAATTTCAGCTCCGGCATCGGGTCTACCAGCGCGAGGGAGAACCCTGCGTTCGCTGCCGGGCAAAAATACGTCGCGTGATCGTCGCGGGGCGAAGCAGCTACTTCTGTCCGCACTGCCAGCCCGCGCCACGCTCACCGAAGAAAAAGCGCCCAAAGAAAGCCACACAAAAATAATAGAAATTGGCGGCACTCGGATGTTTCTGGTAGGACAGGCTTCAGCGTGTCTGCCTTTGGGTTGGCAAGGTCAGCAGTGTAGAGGCTTCAGCCTGTCCGGGTTCGGATTGGCAAGGTCAAAACCAGACAGGCTGAAGCCTGTCCTGCTTGAGAGATCAGTCCGCAACAGCCGTCTGGGCACGCATCGCTGGCCGCAGCAGGCGAGTGGCGGTGGAAAAAATCATTTCGCCCCATACGCGGCGATCCCGGCGATCCAGCCACAAGACGCGGTCATGATAGGCGGAGAACTGGGGGTCGGACAGAATATCTGCGATCAGGTCGTGGATGCGCCCTTGAAATTCTAGCTTTTCCGAGCGGAAGCCGTCGATCGGAATGCCGTCGGCCAGCGGCGGAACGGAAACGAGAAGGGAATAGCTGTCCATCCACCATCTCAGCCATTGTTCGAGCTGCGGCTGGCGGCCGAATTTGTTCACCAGATAGCAGTAGTTATCCAGGACGGAACGGTCGCAGATCAGGTGCTCGGATCGGGAAGATGCGGCGAGTTCCCTGGCAATCTGCATGTGCAGAATCCAGAGCTGGCCTTCGAGCGTGGTTCCCTCATTCACCGGGAACGGGGATCGCCGCGCCACTTCCGTCACCAGTTCGACATTGTGGTCGGCCTTTTTCAACAGCGAGCAGGTTTCGTAAGCAAGCGTGGTTTTTCCGACGCCGTGCGTTCCAATCAATGCAAGTTTCAAGGCTGGGTTCCCTCGGGCGGCAATCTTTTAACATAAGTTTTGCGCCGGAGCAAATGAGGAAAACGAAACTGTGGATTTCGGACGCTTCGAGTTAGAATCACGCGCTCGGAGGAATTTCTTGCGCGCCGTTATTCAGCGAGTGGCTCGTGCCAGCGTTGCCGTGGACGCCCGAATCGTGGGAGAAATTCGCGCCGGCGTGCTGATTTTGCTGGCAGTGGGACGCGGGGACAATCCGGAAGCGGCTGGCGCCCTTGCCGAAAAAATCGCGAACCTGCGCATTTTTTCTGACGATGCAGGCAAAATGAACCGCTCGCTTCTGGATGTGGGCGGCGCCGCGCTGGTGGTTTCGCAGTTCACGCTGTACGCGGATACGCGCGGCGGACGCCGCCCATCGTACGTGCAGGCGGCCCCTCCCGAGGAAGCGATTCCGCTGTATGAGGAATTCGTGCGCTCGGTGCGCGCGCTGGGCGTGCCCGTCGAAACGGGAGTTTTTCAGGCGCACATGCAGGTCGAACTGATCAACGATGGGCCGGTCACGATTTTTCTGGATACCGGGAAAGAGGTTTGATGCGGGCGGCCTGCCGGTCGAGTGAAGCGAAGCCAAGGCGCAGGAAAAATGACGCGCCACGCCAGGCGCGCGTTGCCGCGTCGGCTGCGAGCGGGCGATGCATGCTCTGTTCTGATTTCTGGCGGTTATCATCTGGATCGGGAGGCGATACAATTACATGGTGTCCTCGAACGAAATGACATCCGCGGAATTCCGCGCCCTCGCCGAATTCCGGCACCGCATACGGGTTTTCCTGAAGGGCAGCGAAAAGGCGGCGCGCGATGCGGACCTGGAGCCGCAGCAATATCTGTTCCTGCTGGCGCTGCGCGGATTGCCGTTGGGACGCGAGGCCAGCATCCGGGAGCTTGCCGAACGCATGCAGTTGCGCCATCACAGCGCCGTGGAGCTGGCGGACCGTCTCGAGCGAAGGCAATTCCTGCGGCGAGAGAGGTCCCGGACCGACAGGAGGCGAGTGATTCTGCACCTGACGTCGCGCGGCGAAAAAATTCTCACGCGGCTCGCCAAGACGCGCATTGCCGAACTGCGCACGGCTGCGCCCACGCTGGTGCGCTCGCTCACCACGGTGATTCGCTCGGTGCAGGGTTCTGGACCACGGCGCGCGCGGAACTGACGGGCCCCGGGCGCTGTCATGCGGTCATAGGGTTGAGGAACGGGTGCAGTCGTTTATTTATATAGTATACAGAACGCGATTTTCTAGAACCCGCCGCCCCCGCCGCCGCCAAACCCCCCGCCGGAAGAGCCGCCACCGCCAAAACCTGAACCGCCGCTGCTGCGAGGGGCCGAAGCCATCACCGAACTGGCGCGCGCCGTCATATGGTCCAGGCTGGCGACAAACATCATCGGATAGAATGCGCCGTTATTGAGGCCGCCCTGGTACCAGGATGGGGGCTGCGAGTAAATATTTTGAAATGCGCCCACCCATTTCTTTTCCACCCCCAGGGCCATGGCAAACGGAAGAAACTTCTCGAATGTTTCAGGGGTCTGTTGTATCCGGTCCAGGTGGCCGGCTTCGACGTGCGTTAGAAAATCCTCGAAGCCCAGAACTCCGGCCAGCGCCTTGGCTCCCCGGTTGGTGCGCGCCGGCATATACCAGCCGAATCCGGCGATGATCGCCGCCGAAATAAATGCCGCGATAAAAAATGGAGTTGTCGCGATTCCCGTTTGTTGCGCGAGCGCGTTGCCCATGAAAAACAGCAGCACGCCGATGGCAAATCCTCCGCCCACAAACGCGCTGCGCACGTAATCCGGCCGGTGCGTGAAGTAGCCGCTCTCCATCAACTCGTCGAAAATGCTGCTCTTGATGTCCGGCAGATTCTTGTAAAATCGGTTTTGCAAGGTGGACAGCTCCACGTCGGGAAGCATGCCATTGGAGAAGATACCGGCAAGCAGCAGCAATTCGTGCGACTTCAGCCCGGTCCACTCCTTCGGCTTCTTCTTCAAGTGGAAAACGTATTCCTTGTTCGACAGGATCCCCATCATCTTATGCGTATCTTTTTCCTCGATTACCAGATAGCCGCGCACGGCGAGGTCCACGATGGTCGCCGTGATATCGCGCATCCCGGCATCGTCGTCAATCAGGGTTCCCGCTTCGGCCGGGGTCATTGTTTCCGGAGGCGCGTACTGCACGACGACCGGGCCGACGCGCGGATCGCGCCCGCGCGTGTACCACAGCCAGAACATGAACAGGAAAACAGGTATGGGGAAAAAGATGGGCCAGTTGCTCTCCAGGAACTGTTTGATCAGGTCGGCCGTCCCCGGCTGCTTCACAAATCCTTTGTCCCATCCGACGACCACCGTCAGCCCTTCATGAAATGCCAGCGGGCGAAGCATGGAAACTTCCACGGTATTGGCCGAGGTCGAGACGTCCGCGTTCTGCGCGCGCGAGCCGTAGGATCCGGTGAAATCGAGCGCCCGGATTCCGGTCGTGCCCGGCGGCAGCAGGATCTGCGCGCTGGCGCTTTCGATGGGAACGTCCCACTCGTCGCCGGTGACGTTCCAATAGAGTTCGTCGTGATCCTCGAAAAATTTCAGGCCGTTGCTGACCTTGTAATGGATCGAAATGGTGCGCACGGTGTCGGTGGCGTCATTGATGTAAATTTTCCATTGGAGGTAGTGCCGCTGGCGCGAAGATTCTACTTTCAGCGGCTGTCCCGCGGCGTCGGTCACGCTCTCCAGTTTCACGAACAGCGTGTAATTGAACCCCTGCGGCGTCACGTATTGGACGGGAATTGTGCGGTACAGGCCGTGCCACGCTCCAATGAACTGCGCCTCGATCGTTTCCGTGATGTCCAGTGAAGCGTCGGACTGCACAAAAATTTCCGATGAGAATTTTCGAATTTTGAGTTGCCGCGCGGAGGCGGATGCCGCGAGCGCGGCCAGCAATGCGGCCAGCACCGCTGCCCGGCGGAACAGCTTGCCGAATGAGCCGCTGGCGAGGTTTCCCCCTGTTGAACCAGAATGTCCCATAGCGCTTAGGCGCCGGTCGTCCCGAAGCTGACTTTCGGCGCTTCGCGTTCGGCGGCAGCGGTGATCTCGAAGAATTCACGTTCCTTGAAATGGCCCATATTCGCAACGATATTGGAAGGGAACTGCTCAATCATCGTATTGAAATCGCGGACCACGGCATTGTAGTAGCGCCGGGCATTTTGCACTGTGTCTTCGATCTGATTGAGCGTGTTTTGCAACTGCGTGAAGCTTTCGACGGCGCGCAATTGCGGATACGCTTCGGCCAGCGCGAAGATTTGCCTGAGCGCGCCGGTGAGCATGCTTTCGGCTTGCCCTTTCGCGGCGGGACCCTGTGCGGTCATGGCGGAATTGCGCGCGGCCACCACGGCTTCCAGCGTGCCTTTTTCGTGCGCCGCGTACCCTTTCACCGTTTCGACGATGTTAGGAATCAGGTCATAGCGCCGCTTGAGTTGCACATCGATGTCCGACCAGGCGTTGTCGCACTGCACCTTCAGGCGAACCAGGCCGTTATAGGCGTACATGAGGTACATGACCAGGCCTACTACAACCACGATTAGCGCGATCAGCATGGAAAAATCCTTTCTTGCTCGGTTAGAGGGAGCAATCCGTACCTGATTCGAATATAGGGTGACGACTTTGCCCTGTAAAGTAACTCTCTCGCACGGATTGCGAAAAAAACACATATCCTGCCCAAGTGTTCGAGCATTCCGTCCAGGCGTTCCTCGGCGGCGCGTTTCCTTTATCTCTTATGCTGGCATGGACCTGCTATTTGAGTTACTCTTGCGCTCGCCGGAAAGTGTCACGTCCGGTGACAGATGTGGACGCATGCATTTCAAAAACTTCAGCGCCGCGGTGTTTGGCATTGACGCCTACCTGGTCGAGGTGGAGGTGGACGTCGGTTCGGGGAGGCCGGGAGATTTCAACGTTGTCGGCCTGCCCGACGTGGCCGTGAAGGAAAGCCGCGAGCGGATCAAAGCCGCGCTAAAAAATTGCGGTCACGATTTTCCCTTCCAGAGCGTTACCGTTAACCTGGCGCCCGCCGATATCCGCAAGGAAGGCTCGGCGTTCGATCTGCCGATGGCGCTTTCGATTCTGGGTTGCCAGGGCGCGTTCTTCGGCAAGCGGCTTGATCAACATATTTTTCTCGGAGAACTTGCGCTGGACGGTCAGGTGCGCTCGGTGCGCGGAGCGCTGTCGGCGGCGCTGTCGGCGCGCGATCACAAGATCAAGTCCGTGGTTGTGCCGGAGGCGAATGCGCGCGAAGCCGCCGTCGTCGAAGGCATCGACGTATTCGCCGTGCGCACGCTTCCGCAGGCCGTAGATTTGATCAATGCGCCGGAATCGGCCGCGCCCGTGCGCGTGGACGCGACGACGATGCTGGCCGACGCCGCGCAATATGCCGTGGACATGCGCGATGTCCGCGGGCAGCAGGCCGCCAAGCGCGCCTTGGAAGTCGCCTGCGCCGGCGGCCACAACATTATTTTTATTGGCCCGCCCGGCGCGGGAAAAACGATGCTCGCCAAGCGCATTCCGACGATTCTCCCGCCGATGTCGCTGGAAGAAGCCATCGAAACCACGCGCATCCACAGCATTGCGGGTTTGCTCGATGATTCCCGCGGGCTGGTGGGCACGCGGCCGTTTCGTTCGCCGCACCATACCATCAGCGATGCGGGCCTGATCGGTGGTGGCGCGGTGCCGCGGCCGGGAGAAGTTTCGCTGGGACACCACGGCGTGCTGTTTCTCGATGAGTTGCCGGAATTCGAGCGCAACGTCCTCGAAGTCATGCGACAGCCGCTGGAAGAAGCCGCGGTCACCATCTCGCGCGCCGCAATGTCGCTGACGTTTCCGGCTCGCTTTATGCTTGCCGCAGCGATGAATCCGTGTCCGTGCGGTTTTTTCGGGGACTCCACGCGCCAGTGCCACTGCTCGCCGCCGCAAATCCAGCGCTACGTCTCGAAAATTTCCGGGCCGCTGATCGACCGCATTGATATTCACATTGAAGTGCCGGCCGTAAAATACAAGGAGTTGCGCGCCACGGGCGCGGTCGAGGAGTCCGCCGCGGTGCGCGAACGCGTGTGTCGCGCCCGCGCGCTGCAGACTGCGCGTTATGCCGGCGAAAAAAAGGTGTTCTCGAACGCGCAGATGCCGCCGAAACTGATCCGGAAATTCTGCGCCATCAGCGACGATGGCGAAAAGATGCTCGAAAACGCCATTTCCCGCCTCGGCCTTTCCGCGCGCGCACACGACCGCATCCTGAAAGTCGCGCGCACTATCGCCGATCTGGACCCGTCGGAAAATCTCGAGACGCGCCACCTCGCCGAAGCCATCCAGTACCGCACGCTCGACCGCACCTATTGGGCATAGTAAAGCGTTTCCTCGCACAATTTGTGAAGAATTTATTTTGGGATCGCGCAAACCGGCAAGCAGGCGGGGCGATTTCACGATATAATTAAGAGGATATGCTTTCGGTCAATGACATCACGATGCGATTCGGCGGCAGGATCCTGTTTGAAGAGGTTACCTGCTCGTTCCTGGAAGGCCGCCGCTACGCGATCACCGGGCCCAACGGCGCCGGAAAAACAACTTTGATGAAGATTCTGGAGGGTGAGATCGAACCGACGAAGGGTTCGGTGACGCGCCCCAAGAAACTCGGCATTCTGCGACAGGACCAGTTTGCCTTCGATGAATTTCGGGTGATCGATACCGTGGTCATGGGCAATAGCCCGTTGTGGAAGGCGTTGTGCGAGCGCGACGCCCTGTACGACAAGCCGCACGACCAGTTGACCGACAAGGACGGCATGCGTCTGGGCGAATTGGAAGGCATCGTTGGGGACGAAGGCGGCTACACGGCGGAAGCCGACGCTGCGATCCTGCTCGACGGCCTGGGCGTGGAATCCACGCTGCACGAACGCAAGATGAGCGAATTGCAGGGCGGCCAGAAGGTTCGCGTGCTGCTGGCGCAGGCCCTGTTCGGAAATCCGGCGGCGCTGCTGCTGGACGAGCCGACCAACCACTTGGACCTGGATTCGGTGCACTGGCTGCAGGATTATCTCCACCAGTACGAAGGCGTGCTGATCGTGATTTCGCACGACCGCCATTTCCTGAACAGCGTATGCACGCACATCGCCGACATCGATTACCAGACCGTGATCATGTACAACGGCGGGTACGACGATATGGTGTTTGCCAAGACGCAGGTCCGCTCCCGCATCGAGGCGGAAAATGCCGTGCGCGAAAAAAAGATCGCACAACTGAACGAATTCATCGCGCGGTTTTCGGCCGGCACGCGCTCCTCGCAAGTGACTTCGCGCAAGAAAGAAGTGGAGCGCATTCAGACGTCCGAACTGGCCAGGTCCAACATCGCCCGGCCTTACATCCGGTTCGACATGAAAAATCCCTCGGGGCGCCACCCGATCGAGTTCAAGGGGCTCGCGAAATCCTACGGCGACCTGAAGGTGATTCAGAATTTCACCGCCAACGTCGAACGCGGCGAAAAAATCGCGCTGATCGGCCGCAACGGCGCGGGCAAGACGACGCTGCTGAAGTCGCTGATCCGCAACGCCACCGGCTACATTGACGATGCCGACCGGCACTTTCCGGTCGACGGCGGCCACGTCAAGTGGGGGCACGAAGTCGCCGTCGGCTACTTCGCGCAGGACCACACCGATTCCATCGCCGAAGGCTCCACCGCCATCGAGTGGCTGCACCAGTTCGATCCCAAAGCCTCGCAGGAGGAATTGCGCGGCGTGCTGGGGCAAATGCTGTTCAGCGGCGAGGACGCGCTCAAACCCACCCGCGCGCTTTCCGGGGGCGAGTCGGCGCGATTGATCTTCTGCAAGCTGATGCTGCAGAAGCCGAATCTGCTGGTGCTGGACGAGCCCACGAACCACCTGGATCTGGAATCGATCAATGCGCTCAATATCGCGCTGCAGAAATATCCCGGAACCGTTCTGTTTGTCACGCACGATCACGACGTGATCGACGAAGTCGCCACGCGGATCTGGCACTGCAAGGGCGGCCACGTCGAGGATTTCAAGGGACCCTACGAGGATTTTCTGGTTTACGCGAAAGAGAAGGCTTCCTAGTTCTTCCCCAAGCATTCATATCCGCGTTCTGGCCCTGCCGGAACGCGGATTTTTCTTTGCCATTGCAAGTCGAAATTAATACTGCCGGAAAAAGAACACGATCGTGATGCTGACGCTGATAACGATGATGAACGCGCGGACGTAGCGGGGATTCACTTTCTTGGCCGAGCGCGCGCCCACATATCCCCCCACAATCGCCGCCACGAGCATGGACAGCGCCTGCGGCCACCACACTTTGTGCGCGATGATGAACAGAACGACTGCGGTGCTGTTAATGGTGGATCCCAGCAGCGTCTTGTTCGCGTTCATCACGTGGATATCCGTCAGGCCGAACGCGGTCCACGTCGCCAGCATGACGATGCCGATCGCCCCTCCAAAGTAGCCGCCGTAGACCGCTAGCATGAATTGAATGATGACGACGGTGACCGGGCCGATATGGAAAGTACGCCTTAGAAACGGGGAAAGCCGCGGCCCAAAAATAAACAGCAGCGTCGCGGCCAGCAACAGCCACGGGATTACCGAATCGAAGGTCTTCTGCGGCGTATATAGCAGCAGCAATGCCCCCGTGATCCCTCCCGCCAGGCTGACGCCCAGCATGGGCCGCAGCGGCAAGCCGTCAGATCGGCGCAGATCTTCGCGGTAGGCCCAGGTACTGGCCAGGCTCCCCGGGATCAATGCGACCGTGCTGGTTGCATTGGCGATGATCGAAGGCACGCCGGTGAACACCAGCGCCGGGAAGGTGAGAAACGAGCCTCCACCGGCTACCGAATTGATCAATCCGGCCGTCAGTGCGGCGCAAATCAGTAAAAGATAGGAAGCCATGGTGAATTCAAGCCCTCAAAGCTAACATTACTTTGCCTTGGGAGTCTCATAGAAACCGCAGGCACGATTTTCGGGGTTGTCAGGGCGGGCCAGTCCGCGTTTAGGCGCACGCAGGTCCGGGATTGACTTACCCGACTGTGTTGTGCTACCCATACTGGTCCTATAAGACTGGTTTCAACGGCTAAATGCCCTCAAAACCTCAGCGGATTAAGGTAGTTCTGGAGACGCTCATCGAGAGCATCGCTCTCGCCGAAGACGTAGGGATGCGCGTTGCCGCAGCGGCAGGTTTCGATGAGGATGACCAGTATAAGATCGGCCTGGCCGTGCATGAAGCCGTGATGAATGCGTTTCAGTACGGCAACGGGCAGCAGCGCGAGAAAAAAATCGACCTGGTGTTCGAACTCCATCACGAAAAATTAGTGATCCATGTGACCGATCAGGGAACCGGCTTCCAGCTTTCGAATGTCCCCGATCCCCGGGAGGATGAAAACGTTCTGGGGGATTCAGGCCGCGGCGTTCTCCTCATGAAGGCGTTTATGGACGAGTTTGATGTCATGGTCAGTTCGGCAGGGGGCGCCGAAGTGGTGATGGCTAAGCGCTACAAAGGGCATATTTCTCAGGCCGTCTAGCTCTCCCTCAGCAAGCCTGTCCACGAAGCCCGGTACCAAGATCACAACAGGAAAGGCTCGCGATGAGTTTCAGGACGGCCAGCCGCGAAGTCGGCGGCGTCACGGTGATAGATATGGACGGGCGGATCACGCTGAGCGAAGGCAGCGATCTGCTTCGCGAACTCATCCGCGAAAATCTCGACGCCGGCCACAAAAAGATCGTCATGAATATGTCCGGCATCAGCTACATCGACAGCACGGGTCTCGGCGAGCTTGTGAGCGGATACCGGCAGATAAAAAGCGAGGGCGGGGAATTGAAGCTTTTGAACCTCAACAAGAAAGTCGGCGATCTCCTGCAGGTTACGAAGCTCTACACCGTTTTTGATATCCATATCGACGAAACACAGGCGATCGCCAGCTTCCACTTCTAGCCGGATTGCCCCGCATCTTCGCCCCTATTTTTGGCTTGCCATTGGTTTGCCTTCCGGTACATGGAACGAGCCTTCCGAAACGGGAAAAGTTATAGACACACGCCGGATTTTGTTGTATTCATGGCCCGCTTTTGTTGGTCCGGTAATTCCGTAGGGGTACGCAGGCCCGATACGATTCACTGAAAACAGTGACCGCGAAGGGCAGGCATTTTTGACCACCGACTGGTGTTACGCCCGGCAAATAGCGACCGCTCATGATAGAGGAGTTACGAAGTTGAGCAGAGAACAAGGTGTGGTGAAGTGGTTTAATGCATCCAAAGGCTATGGATTTATCCAGCGCCAGTCGGGCGAAGACGTGTTCGTTCACTTCTCCGCCATCCAGATGGACGGCTACAAGACACTGAACGAAGGCCAGATGGTTGAGTTTGAGGTCAAACAAGGACCGAAAGGCTATCAGGCTGAAAGCGTCACCGCTGCATAATCGAGTCCACGCGTTCTGGGGGCCCTGTCCGCGCCAGCGGGCAGGGCCCTTTCGCTTTGTTTGCTCCTGACGGATTCGTGATAAGATTTACATTTCAAGGACAACTGGAGGGGTGACTCTGTGGCGCAGCATATCTTGCGCAAGGACCTGAAGAAGGACGAAATCCGTGAGACGTTTGTTCACGGCGTCGAATCGGTCGCTTCGCATCAGACGTTATTGTGGATCGTGGTTTCCGCGGCAATTGTCGTGGCGCTGGCCGTGTTTGGCTGGAGCAATTACACACAGCGGCAGACGGCGAAAGCCTCCGCGTCCCTGGACGACGCCATGAAGGTTTTTCAGGCGCGAATTCGCGCTCCCGGGGAAGCGGCCAATCCCGGCGAAGTCACTTACGTCGATGAAAAAAACAAATATACCGACGCCGAAAAGAAATTTCTGGATGTCGCCAATCAATACGGCCGGACCAAGCCCGGACAAGTGGCGCGATACTACGCAGCCCTTTCCGAGATCCAGCTGAAAGAGTACGCCGCAGCGGAAAAGAATCTGAGCCAGTTATCCAGCGCCGATGAAAATCTGGCGGGACTCGCGCGGTTTCAACTGGCCGGCGTATACCTGCAGGAAAATAAGCAAGCCGAGGCCGTGGCCATCTACAAGCAACTGGCGGACAAGCCCAGCGTGTTTGTGCCCAAGGCGATGGTTTTGCTGACCCTCGCGGACCATTACCGCAAGAGCGATCCCGCGCAGGCCGCAAAACTCTATAATGAGGTCAAAACGGAATTTCCAGACGCCGCCCAGCAGGCCGACGATGGCCTCGAACTGCTCAACGCCAAGAGCTGATACCCGCATCGAAATCGGATCCATCTTCTGCGTTGCCTGCAGCAGGCGGCCGGGCCTCTCCGGCATCGCATCGCGTTCCACCGATTGGCAGGCTCGCCGCCGTAGCATAGAATCGTTTTATGGCACTGGCCTCTTATGCGATGGATGCGGCAAAGTCGCGCGGCAGGCGCCATCCCGAGCCTTCGCATCCCTACCGAAGCGATTATGCGCGCGACCGCGACCGCGTGATCCACTCGCGAGCCTTCCGCCGCCTGGAAGCGAAGACGCAGGTTTTCACCACACGCTATTGCGACCATTTCCGCAACCGCCTCACGCACACCATGGAAGTCGCGCAGATTGCGCGCACCGTGGCCGGAGCTCTACAGCTCAACACCGATCTTGCCGAAGCCCTGGCCCTGGCGCACGACATCGGGCACCCTCCCTTCGGGCACGCGGGTGAGCGCAAGCTGGACGAATTGATGCGCACCTACGGGGACCGCTTTGAACACAACCTGCAGGCGCTGCGGATCGTCGAGGAGTTCGAACAGCGTTACCTGGATTTTTCCGGCTTGAATCTGACGTTCGAAGTACGTGAAGGAATCGTCAAGCATTCCAAGGATTACGATCCGGCAAAATTTCCCGAACTGTCTGAATATCTTCTGGACCTGCGTCCTCCGTTGGAAGCGCAGCTGATCGATTTCGTGGATGAGATTGCGTACAACAGCGCCGATCTTGACGATGGTTACGAGTCCAAGCTGCTGGACATCGATACGATTCGCGCCGGCGTGCCGCTGTTTTCCCGACTCTACCGGGAAGTGGAACGAAGCCACCCGCAAGGCCTGGAGAAGCTGAAATTCAACGAGGCCAACAAGCGCATGCTCGACTATCTGGCGACCGACCTGATCGACAATACCCGGGCGGAGGTGGCGGCTTCCGGGGCGCGGACCGTCGAGCAGATTCGCCGCTTTCCGCGGCGTCTGGCGGGATTCAGCCCACAGGTCGCGGCGGAAAACGCGACGCTCAAAAAATTCCTTCTCTCCCGCCTGTACAACCATCCCTCCATCGTGATGGATCGCGAAAGGTCCGTGGATGCCCTGGGGCAATTGTTCGAATTCTATATGGAACACCCGGAATCCATGCCCAAGTCCTATACGGAGCTGGCCCAACATAGCCCGCGCCATCGCGTCGTGTGCGATTACATCGCCGGGATGACCGACCATTTCCTGCTGCGGCTTCACACCGACCTGCTGGGCGGAAATTCCGCGCGGTCGGCGGGCTAATTCAGTTTTCTCGTCCAAAAATCTGAGTCCGGCAGTTCTGCATTGCGATCCATAGGGGAATGCATTCGTTGTGGCGCCGGCGAGACGTTTGGATTGCGTTCCGCCGTCCAGGGTGATTGCAAGAAGTGCGCGTTAAACCGGTGCACCTGTTTGGTTTCCTGGCGCCCCATCGGAACCGCTGGCCTTGCCGTCGGCGGTCCTGTGGGCGTACCTGTTTCGATGCAGCCTCTTGGAACCCTGCTGTGGCTTCCTTGACATCACTAGGGGGGGTCTTATAATGGGTTCCAGCGGAAGAATCAGGGATTCCGGGTAAACGGTATATATCAATGTTCCTAGACGTCAAAGAACTCGCCGTTCGAAAAATCCGAATCCGGAAGAGCTACGCTCCCGGGACGGTCGACTACCACACGGTTGATTTCCGCCAGGTAGAGCCTCTTGAGGTGCGGGCAATCGCGGAGCTGATTGAAGGACAGATTCGTGTCACCGGGGAGCTGCATACGCGGCTGGAAATGCCTTGCGCGCGCTGCCTGGAGGCCTTAAACGAGGACATGGCCCGCGAATTCGACCTGTTTTACCGCCCGCTATCCTCCATGACCAAAGCAGAAGAGGAACGCCTCAAGCTCGACGACACCGAAATCGCTTTTTTCGAGGGTGATGGGATGTTCCTGGCCGATATTCTCGCCGAGCAGGTCCTGCTGGCGCTGCCCATGAAGGCGATCTGCCGAAGCGATTGCCGGGGGCTTTGTCCGCAGTGCGGAGTGAACTTGAATAACGAGGAATGCCGCTGTGAAAGCCATATCGCCGATATGCGCATGGCGCCCCTGGCTCGACTGAAGCAGGACTGGTTCAAAAAGCAATAGATATCCCAGCGGAAACGCCATAAAATGCCCCATTCCATGCGGGGCGCATAGAAGGAGTTTGTATGCCCAATCCAAAACGCCGCCATTCCAAAGCGCGAAAGAACAAGCGGCGCGCGCACGACTTTCTGGTTGCACCAGCCCTTGCCAAGTGCCCCAACTGTCACGAAATGAAGCAGCCTCACCAGGCTTGCCCGCAATGTGGCTATTATAAGGGGCGGGAAGTCGTGGACACGGGGGCCTGACGCCCGGACGTCTGCGGAACACCGTACGGATCCCTGCCGGAGTCTTGATGATCACCATAGCAGTTGATGCAATGGGAGGAGACCATGCGCCGCGTCCTGAAGTCGAGGGCGCCATCGCGGCGGCGCGTGAACTCGGCGTGCGCATCCTGCTTGTCGGCCTTCCGGCCGAACTGAAAAAGGAACTGGCAAAGCACCCGCATCGCAACTTGCCGATTGAAATCGTGCCGGCCAGTGAAGTCATCACCATGCAGGATTCGCCATCGCAGGCCTTCCGGAAGAAGAAGGACAGTTCGGCGCATGTGGCCGCAAAACTTGTGCGCGGCGGGCAAGCCGATGGCTTCGTCAGTGCGGGGAATACGGGCGCGGTAATGGCGGTGGCGCGGTTTGGGCTGGGTATGCTGTCTTCAGTGGACCGGCCGGCGCTGGCCGCTCCTTTTCCGACTTCGCGCGGCGGGACAGCCGTACTGCTGGACGTCGGCGCGAACGTGGATTCCAAGGCCGCGCACCTGGTTCAGTTTGCGGTGATGGGAGAAATCTATTACCGGGCGATCTTCGGCACGCGGCGTCCGAAAGTGGCGTTGCTGTCGATTGGCGAGGAAGAAACCAAGGGCAACGATCTGACGCGCGAAGCCTACAGCCGCCTGAAACTATCCTCTCTGAATTTCACGGGAAACGTCGAGGGGCGCGACATTTTCAACGGCTCGGTGGACGTGATCGTCTGCGACGGGTTCATCGGCAATATCGCGTTGAAGATCAGTGAAGGCGTCGCGCAGCATATTGCCGGGATGCTCAAGGAAGCCTTGCAAAGCACCCTGAGTTCTCAGGTAGGATATGTGCTATCGCGCAGGGCCTATAAGAATTTTCGGAAGAAAATTGATTACTCGGAATACGGCGGCGCGCCTTTGCTGGGTGTAAAGGGCGTGGCCGTGATCGGGCATGGAAGCTCGAACGCTCTTGCGATCAAGAATGCCGTAAGGGTGGCGGCCGAACTGGTTCGCGGCGGCGTCAACGAAAAAATCGAGCAGGAGATTGCAGCGATTCCAGTTCCCGTGGAAGTCTGAACGACGAAACGGCGGCAAATTCAATGGGAAAATTAGCGTTTTTGTTTCCGGGACAGTCCTCTCAATACCCGGGCATGGGCAAGGAACTGGCCGATCGCTATCCGGCAGCCCGAAGTGTGTTTGACGAGGCGGACAAGGCCCTAGGATTTTCGGTTTCCGGCCTCTGCTTCACCGGCAGTGAAGAGGATCTCAAGCTGACGGCGAACACGCAGCCCGCGATCCTGAGCGTTTCGGTGGCGGCGTACCGAGTGCTCGCCGAAAAGGGAGTGCAGCCGGATTTTGTGGCGGGGCACAGCCTGGGGGAGTATTCCGCGCTGGTCGCGGCGGGCGGGCTGGACTTCGCCGATGCGGTGCGCCTGGTGCGGCACCGCGGAGAATACATGCAATCGGCGGTGCCCGAAGGTGTTGGCGCGATGGCGGCCATTCTGGGCTTGGCTCCCGCGCAAGTTGCGGAACTTTGCCGCAAAGGCGCCGATGGGCAGGTGGTGGCGCCGGCAAATCTGAATTCCCCGGAACAAACCGTGATTTCCGGCAATGCCGAGGCGGTGAAACGCGTCGTGGAGCTTGCTTCGGCCGGTGGCGCCAAGCGCGCCGTGATGCTTCAGGTTTCCGCACCTTTCCACAGCGCGCTCATGCTTCCGGCGGCGCAGCGGTTGGAGGCCGATATGAAAACGATCGCGTTTCACACCTTGCGCATTCCCCTGGTCACCAACACCGACGTGGAAATCATAACCAGCGGCGAGGAAGCGCGGGAATCGCTCATCCGCCAGGTGACGTTGCCGGTGCGCTGGGAAGAATCGGTGCGCGAACTGATCGAGCAGGGCGTCAATACGTTTGTCGAAGTCGGACCCGGGCGCGTACTGGCCGGACTGTTGCGGCAAATTGACCGCTCCGTGCATGTGTTTAACGTCCAGGATGAAAAGTCCCTGCATGCGACGCTGGAGAAACTGGCACAGGCGCAGACCGAAGCCGCAGAAGCGTAGCCGGCGGGACCGGTTTCCGCCTGCTTTGTTGTGATTCTTAAGGCGCCGGCAGAAGTGAAAAGAAGACAGGCGGAAGACTGTACTAACTAAACGATCCATGTTCAGTTTAAAAGACAGAGTCGCGCTGGTAACCGGCGCGTCACAGGGAATCGGGCGCGCCACGGCGCTGGCGCTGGCGCAGGCGGGCGCGCGCGTGGTGGCGGCCGCACGCAATGCGGAAAAAATTGCGGACGTGGCCCGGGAAATTACGGCCGCGGGCGGAGAAGCTGCGGCCATCGCCATGGACGTGGCCGATGCCGAGCAGGTAAAGGCGGGATTCCGCCAGGCCATTGAAAAATTCGGCAAGCTCGACATCCTGGTGAATAATGCGGCCATCACCCGCGACGGCCTGGCCGTTCGCATGAAAGCCCAGGATTGGGACGCCGTGCTGCGCACCAATTTGACCGGCGCGCATTTGTGCGCGCAGCAGGCGATGTCCGTGATGATGCGTGCGCGGTATGGCCGGATTATCAATATGACGTCGGTGGTGGCGGAGACGGGAAATCCCGGGCAGGTGAATTATGTTGCGGCCAAGGCGGGATTGATCGGGTTGACGCGCGCGCTGGCGGTGGAAGTTGCGTCGCGCAACATCACCGTGAACGCCGTCGCGCCCGGATTCGTGGTTTCCCCGATGACCGATCCCTTGCCGCAGGACGTCAAGGACGCCCTGCTCGCCCGCGTGCCGCTGGGGCGCATGGGAACGTGCGCGGAAATCGCGGCCGCGATCGTGTTCCTGGCAAGCGAGGAAGCAGGTTATATTACCGGCGCGGTTCTGGACGTCAACGGCGGCTTGCGGATGGGCTAGGCGCGGGCGCGCGATTCCGTTTCCCTCGCGGAACATCGTCCGCGGAAAAAATCATCCCGGGATTCAGAGTTAAGTTGACCTTGGGCGGGACCCTACATAGAATATGCGGGGTCTAAAGTAAGCACGCGAAAAAGAAATTCGAGATTCAGCCACAGGAACCGGCGCACAGCGCATAGCGGAGGCATAAAAGTATGGCCAGTGTAGATGAACGCGTAAAACAGATTATTGTCGAGCAACTCGGAGTGGATGAAGGCGAAGTGACCCCCACTGCCTCCTTCGTGGACGATCTGGGTGCGGATTCCCTGGACACCGTAGAACTGGTGATGGCTTTCGAAGAGGCCTTTGGGATCGAAATCCCCGACGAGGACGCCGAAAAAATAGCCACGGTGAAGGACGCTGTCGAATACATCCAGAAGCACGCCTCGGCCAAGAAGTAGGCCGCCGGCCGCCACAACGTCATCAGGAGAGAGTCGCTAACGTGAGCCGCCGGGTCGTGGTAACAGGTGTCGGGCTGGTCTGCGGACTGGGCATCGGCACGGATGAGGTCTGGAAGAATATCCTCGCAGCCAAGAGCGGGGTTCGTTCCATTACGCATTTTGATACCACCGGATTTGACTGCACCATCGCCGGTGAGGTCCGCGACTTCGATCCTCTGCACTGGGCCGAAAAGAAGGAACTCAAGAAAATCGCGCGATTTATCCAGATTGCCCTGGCGGCAACCGATTTCGCCGTGCGCATGGCGGACTTGACGGTCACGCCGGAGATGGCGGAATCCACCGGCGTTTACGTGGCTAGCGGAATCGGCGGATTCGACGTGATCGAGCGCGAACACTCGAAACTGCTGCAAGGTGGTCCCGGACGTATCTCCCCATTTTTCATTCCCGCGGCGATTATCAATCTGGCTTCCGGACAAATTTCCATTCGCTATGGCGCCAAGGGACCGAATTCGGCGACCGCCACGGCCTGTTCGGCGTCGGCGCACGCGGTGGGCGATTCCTTTCGCCTGATCCAGCACGGAGATGCGGAAGTGATGATTTGCGGCGGATCGGAAGCTGCGATCACCCCGATGGGAGTCGGGGGTTTCGCCGCGATGAAGGCGCTTTCCACCCGCAACAGCGAGCCGGAACGCGCAAGCCGCCCGTTTGACGCCGAGCGCGAAGGATTCGTCATGGGCGAAGGCGCGGGCATTCTGATCCTGGAATCGCTGGAATATGCGGAGCAGCGCGGCGCGCCGATCCTGGCGGAAATTGTGGGATACGGAATGTCGGGCGATGCCTACCACATCACCGCGCCGGAGGGAAATGGCGACGGGGCGTATCGTGTCATGCGCGCGGCCATTCGCGACGCGGAAGTCGATCCGCAGCAAATCGGATACGTCAATGCGCACGGCACCTCGACGCCGCTGGGCGACGCCATCGAAACCAAAGCCATGAAACGCGTCTTCGGCGAATACGCCAAGAAAATCGCCGTCAGTTCGACCAAATCCATGACCGGGCATTTGCTCGGCGGCGCCGGCGGCCTGGAAGCCGGCATCAGCGTGCTGTCGCTGCGCGATCAAGTGCTGCCTCCCACGATCAATCAGGAGACGCCGGACCCCGAGTGCGATCTCGACTACGTGCCCAATCACATGCGCAAGGCCAACGTCGAATACGCGCTGTCGAACTCCTTCGGCTTCGGCGGAACCAATGCCGCCCTGCTCTTCAAGCGCTGGGCGCCCCGCTAAATCGCACCCGGCGCACATGAGGTTCGGATGAAAATCGTCGTCTGCATCAAGCAGGTACCCGCCAAAGACGCTCCCCTTACCATTACAGAGGGAAACTGGATTCGCGAAACCGACATGGGATTCGAGATGAACGAGCCGGATAGCTATGCGCTCGAGGAAGCCTTGCGCCTGAAGGAAAAGCACACCGGGGAAGTCATCGCGGTTTCCATGGGGCCGGACCGCGTGAAGCAGACGATCAAGGAAGCGCTCGCCAAGGGCGCCGACCGCGGTGTGCACATCTCCGACGACAAGGCGCACACGCTCGATCCGCTGAGCTCGGCGAACTCGCTGGCGGCGGCCATCGAGCGCGAGAAGCCCGACCTGGTGCTTACCGGCTTGCAGAGTGACGATCAGGGTTTCGGACAAACCGGCGTGCTGCTGGCCCAGCGTCTGGGCCTGCCGCACGCGACGATCATCATGCAGATTGACGTGGAAGGCGAGGGGTTGCGCGTGAAGCGTGAGCTCGAGGCCGGATGGTTCCAGGGGGTCGAGCTGCCGATGCCCGCCGTGCTGACGATTCAGTCCGGCATCAACAAAGTGCGCTATGCGACGCTCAAGGGAATCATGGCGGCAAAGAAAAAAGAAATTGCGACCATCGCGCGCGAATCGCTCGGCGTAGCCGTCGAGCCGACGCAGCGCATCGAGCGGATTTACGTCCCCGTGAAAACCAAGAAAACCGAATTGTTGACCGGCACGCCGAAAGAGGCCGCCGCAAAGCTGCTTGAAAAATTGAAACATGAAGCGCGAGTGCTGTGAGCGGGGCCCGGAAACGATGAATATTCTCCTGATTACCGAACAGCGCGAAGGCCAGTGGAACAAGACCAGCTTTGAAACGCTGGCTGCGGCGCAGCAGATTGCCGCGGAAACCAAAGGCCGCCTCACCGCCGTTGTGGTAGGCAAGGGTGTCGCCGCGCTGGCCGGCGAGCTTGCGGCAACGCAACTCGATGAAGTCCTGCTTGTCGAGCATGATCTGCTCGCCGCCTACACGCCGGATGGATACACCGTCGCGTTGCAACAGGCGATCGCGCAGGCCAAGCCCGATCTCGTGCTCTTGCCGCACACCTATCAGGTGCGCGATTTCGCGCCGAAACTTGCCGCATCGCTCGGCAAAGGCATGATCGGCGACTGCATCGGGTATCGCCACGAAAACGGCAAGCTGATTTTTGTGCGCCAGATGTTTCAGGGGAAAATGGCCGCGGATGTGGTGTTCGAAGGCGCGGCGCCGTGGTTCGCCACCTTCCAGGCCGGCGCGTTCCGCGCGGACAAGGTCGCGCCGGGCGCATCCAAGGCGTCCATCACGCCGTTCGCTGTGGACCTCAAGCCGGAGCAGATTCGAACTAAGCCGCTGGAACTGTTCCGCCAGGCAAAGCAGGCCGTGGACCTCACGCAGGCGCCCATCCTGGTGTCGGTCGGACGGGGCATCAAGGCGCCTGAAAATATTCCGCTCGCCGAAAAGCTCGCAAAATTGCTTGGCGGGGAAGTTTCCGCTTCACGCCCGATCTGCGACGAAGGCTGGCTGCCGATGGACAGGCAGATCGGCAGTTCGGGCCAGACCGTAGCGCCCAAACTGTATCTCGCGCTCGGCATCAGCGGAGCCATTCAACACGTTGTGGGAATGAAGGCCTCGCGCACCATCGTGGCCATCAACAAGGATCAGAACGCGCCGATTTTTGAAATCGCCGATTACGGCATCGTCGGCGACCTGTTCGAAATCGTTCCCGCCCTCATTGAAGAACTCGAGAAAACAAAAGGAACTTAGTAGGACAGGCTTCAGCCTGTCTGATTTTTTCTTTTAGCGGTGTTCAAACAGACAGGCTGAAGCCTGTCCTACAAAAGAAAAAGCGCCCTACAGATCATGGGATGTAAGTTTCTCGACGCGGCGTAGTTCTGGAAAGGTCCACGCCCACACTGCGGTCACGATCAGCGTTCCTACGCCGCCAAGCACGACGGCGGGCACCGCGCCGAGCCATTGCGCCGTCAGGCCGGATTCGAACTGGCCGACTTCGTTCGACGCGCCGATAAAAATCATGTCCACGGCGTTCACGCGCCCGCGCATTTCGTCCGGCGTGGCGATCTGCACCAGCGTGGCGCGGACCACGACGCTCACCATGTCCATGGCGCCGACAAATACCAGCGCCACCATCGACAAGATCAGGCTCCGCGAGACGCCGAATAGAATCGTGAAGAATCCGAATCCCGCTACGCACCACAGCATCGTCGCGCCGGCCCTGCGGCGCAGGGGCCGGTAGGCCAGCAGCAGCGCCATGGCGCCCGCGCCCACCGCCGGGGCCGTGCGCAGCAGTCCAAGCCCCATGGGCCCGGTCAAAAGAATTTCGCGCGCATAGACGGGAAGCAGCGCCACCGCTCCACCCAGCAGAACCGCGAACAGATCCAGGGAAATCGAACCCAGGATCAGCTTTTTCTCCAGGATGTAGTGGAGTCCCGCGAGCACGGTCTTCATGGTGAGCGGTTCACGCGGTCGCGCCTTGGCCCGCAGCTTGATCTGCAGCGTGAAAAACACCGCGCCAAGTGCGGCCAGCATCGAAATCGTGTAGACCGCGGAGGGGCCCTTGGTGAGTCCGTACACCAATCCGCCCAGCGACGGCCCCAGGATCGTCGCGCCCTGGAACACGGAACTGTTCCAGGCGATGGCGTTCGGCAAATGTTCTTCGGGAACGATCTGCGTCAAAAGCGCGCGGCCCGTGGGATTGTTGAACGAGCGCACGACGCCGAACAGGACTACCACGATGTAGATGGGATAAACCCTTTCCGTTGCATAGTGGGCCGTGATTAGCAGTAACCCCGAGCACACGGCAAATCCCGCGTAGCAGGCCATCAGCAATTTGCGGCGATCGAAGCGGTCCGCCGAATGTCCCGAGACCAGAAACAGCAGGATGCCCGGCGCGAATTGCGCCAGTCCCACCAGGCCCAGGTCCAGCGGCCGCTTCGTGATTTCGTATACTTGCCAGCCCACCGCGACCGATTGCATCTCTGTGCCGGCGACGATAAAAAAACGCGCCAACTGGTAGAGTGAAAAGTCGGGATACGTGAAGGCTATGCGCCCCGCGCGTGCAGAGTTCTCCGATTCGGCCATTGCAGCGATCTACTGTGCCATAAAATGATGAATTCCACGAGGGGCCAGGCCGGTCCGATTTCTGAGCGCGGCGCGCCGGAAGGACCATTGAACCGGCGCAGCGATGATCTCAGCTTGACCTGGAAGCATGGCTTACGTAAGGTTCTTGGGCGGGCACCTTTTCGAATTTGGGAACAGGGAATCGAGCGCTGCCGGAGATCTCACCGATGAAATGTCTGAACTGTGGCACGGAATTGACAAATTACGAAGTGGCTACGAAGCAGGACAGCATTTCCTACGACATGTGTGAAAAGTGCGGCAGCCTTTGGCTGGACGCCGGCGAGCTGGACAAAATGGCCTTTCAGGTGCAAGGCAGCATCGAGTATTGCGAACAGGAAAAGGACAAGGAGCCCGAGCAGAAGGCCAGGAAGTGCCCTCGATGCGACAACGTCACTCTGGATAAGGTCAGGTTTTTGGAATCCGACGTTATTTATCTGCACCGTTGCGGAAACTGCGGCGGTTTCTGGCTCGATGGCGGGGAACTCAATCTGATTGATAAAGAACTCGCGAAGATTATGCCTGTAAAGGGCAAGGGCTTTTCCGATTTCGTGAACAATGTCCATGTGCCCTACTGGTTCAAGCGCGTCAAAAAACGAAGCAGTGAGACGGATTTTCATGTCGATGTGCCGCCCATCAAGAATGCCAGGCTGGAAAACAGCACCGCAGACCTGTGCCCGTCGTGCGGAAGCACCCTGAATCTCTATTCCATTTTTTCAATGCAGTTCGAGGGCTGTCCGAAATGCAAGGGGATATGGCTGGTCGAGGATGAATTACGAAAATTGAAAAACAAGGTCGCGGATGGATCTCTCCGGTGGATGAACGACGAGATTGCCAGCATGGAAAAAACCGCTGCGATTGCCACAAAGAGATCCTGCGTCAAATGCAAAACGGCAAAAATGGTCTCGGTAATCTTCGGGAAGTCCTCCGTAGTGGTTGACTGGTGCCCGCAATGTCACGGCATGTGGCTGGACCGTGGGGAGTTTGACGCCATTACCGATTATCTGCGCCGCGAGCTGATGCAAATGTCCCCCAAAGAGATCGAGAAACAGGCTGCGGCGGATGTGGCGCGGATTTGGAGTGGGGGACCGGAAAGCCGGTTGGAAGAGCTTCGTGACGCCAAGGCCGCCGTTTCCGCATTAATCAGCGCCACCATTTTTGAACATCCGGCCCTGTTTAAGCTTTTAATCGGCTTTCCGCGCTTCTAGAGAATCGATGCGCCAACCGGCTTTTGCGGTTTCCACCTTCCTCGGCGCGCAAAAATCCGCAAACAGTGAATCATGAGTGGAATTTATCTAATCGCTGCCGCTCGTACGTCTCTTCATGACCGGCTGGTCCGGATCGGGCGCGTCAGCCGGCTGCGGCTGAGGATTTTGCGTTTCAGTTTTGCTGTTGTGCGACCGTCTTCTCATTACGGGTTGGTAGGGATCGGTCTGGTGGGTCGGCGGGACAAAAATGTCGTACACATATTGCAGGACCACGGGCGTCCTGGATTTGTTGGTGCCGACGCTCAGTGTCATGTAGAATTGCCGGCCATCGGGCGACAGCTGGAATGTCCGGATCAGTTTTCCTTTTTCCGGACTTTTTTCTTCCGATACGAGGCGGTCTCCATCCCAGTGCGCGGCAATTTCCTGATTGACCGCGTCCTTGGACTTTTTTAATTTCCGCCCGTCCGTGTAGAAAATGAGTTCGCGGGATCCGTTTTCCGTTATGTCCACTTCTCCGGTTTTCAGAGCGATCGATAGCGACTCTGCGGGCCGAACTGCGTCCAGCAATTTTAAATTATCCCGCTCGCGTTCTCCGCCGCGTCCTCCCGGAATACCTCCACCCATGGGTCCGCCGGCGCCCGGAAAAGGAAAACCAACTTGTGACCTTCGCCTGCTTCCCGGATAGCCGCCGGAATCTCTCCGGCTCACATTTTTTAAATCTTTTATTTTTCTGCGCGGGTCATCGCTTTCATCATGATTCAGTTTCCAGGCTCCGCCCATGGTGGTCCTCCGCGCGGGGTCTTTGCGCTTCGGTCTGTTGTGCGGCGCGGAAATCGGTATCCCTCGCGATTCCGGCTGCGGAAGAGGTCCTGCAGGGGCCTGCGCCCGCAGGGAGTTGGGAATACCGATGAAAGCAAGGCCCAGGAATCCACAACATGCGGCCATGACCACGGCACTGATACTTATTTTCAAGTTTGCCTCGACTGCAGCGCTAGCCGCGGTTCGTCTTCCTCAATATAGAAACATTCCAGTCGCAGGAAGTTGCTCCTGTCGATCTGCAGTGTTGTAGATGGAGTCGGTCGCATCTTTAGTTGCCTGATGCGCAGGATGATCCTGCGACCCGTGAATCGAGAAGTGCGCGGGCCATTCTCAAAAATCGCTGTTTCAGTTTTTTTTCGGCAATAAAGACGATCTGCAATTTGTTTTTTATTTTTTTTGCGATCGGCGGCATCCGCGCGAGGTTGCCAGCATTTCGAATGAGTAACTCCCCCCATCGATACTGACAATAGCTTCGAGAAAAATCATATGGTATGCTCCACGTGCAAGTCAGGAGATACGATGCCAACAAAGAAAAAGAAGGCAAAGAAAAGTAAAGCAAAGAAGTCGGGCTCGAAGAAAAAGTCAAAAAAGAAGTCTGCGCGCAAGTAAACTTGCGTGCGGGGGAAAGAGCCGGATCGCGGCAACGGCCTTGTCCGAGTCCAAAGAGTTGAGAGCGCGGTTGAGTGGACCCTCTGATCATCAACAGAGATTGTCCAGCAACAAAGGCGCGGATTCAGAGGACCTGGACGAATTGATGGAAGAAGTAATTTTCCTCGAGGCCGTAGATGTGGACGGAGCAGAAGATGCTCCCGACGCCGGTTTGGGCGACATCCGACCACGTGAAATTCCGGAAGATGGTTTCCGGGAGAGCAATTTCAGTAACGCGGCTGATTCGTTCGAAATGGTTTTCAGGTCCGCGCTCTTTCCGTCTTCTCTATCATTGACTCGCATGGGATGATGCCAGGGGTCAGAGGTTGACGACGAATGGCATATACCTGCGGAACCGATTTCGTGTCTCTGTTCGAATCGCTGACGGTTAAGCGCTGATGGTTAAGCAATGATGAGTAGGCAATGAGTTTCAACCGGGGCTCCAGGCGCGGGTTCCAACTCCCTGTTACAAATCCTGTTACAAACTTGATCCCAACACGTGTTCATCAGTGCAATTCCGCCCTGAAAACTTGCAGCAATGCGTCGCAATCGGGTACCGTCTAGGAAGAAGATGAGCGCCAGCCCAACGCTCGTCGTTCACTTTAGTCTAGGAGGACGGATGAAGCGGATCGGTATGTCAATTTTGGCGCTCGGGTTGTTTGCCTGTAGCGCAAGTGCGCAGCAAGCGCCTGCCAAGGCGCCTGCCAAAGCGCCTGCCAAAGCACCCGCGGCGGCGCCCGCGGCTGTGCCGGCGCCTGCGCCGGAGTTTAAGACGCAAAAAGAAAAACTCAGCTATGCAATCGGAGTGGAAATGGCGAAGGGCGTTCAGGCCGAGGAACTCGACGTCGATCCCGATGTGGTGTCCCAAGGCTTGAAGGACGCGCTCAACGGGCAGAAGCCCCGGATGAGCGATGACGAGCTTCGCACGATTATCACCGCCCTACGAGAACAAATCCGCCAGAAGCAGATGCAGATCATGGAAGCAACTGCCGCGGAAAATAAGAAGGAGGGTGATTCCTTCCTGGCTGAAAACGCGAAGAAGGAAGGTGTGACGACGCTTCCGAGCGGATTGCAGTACAAGATCATCACGGCGGGCCAGGGCAAGAAGCCGTTGGAAACAGACACCGTGCTGTGCAATTACAAAGGAACGTTTCTGGACGGAACCGAGTTTGACAGTTCCGATAAGGTTGGCAAGCCCGTGCCGTTCGAAGTCAAAAATGTTATTCCCGGTTTCAAGGAAGCCCTGCAGCTCATGCCTGTCGGCTCGAAGTGGCAACTCTTCGTTCCGTCCAGCCTGGCCTACGGCGAACAAGGGGCTGGAAACGTCATCGGGCCAAACGCGACGCTGATCTTCGAAGTGGAACTGGTATCCATTCAAGACAAACCCTGAGATTGAGGGCCCTGAGTTCGAGGGATTGCATTCCCGCAAGTCGCAGGATCTTCCAACGTACGCACGGTCGCAGGCCTCGGCAGGCCCGAGGCCTGCGCCGTGCGGCAAGGCGCGAACACGAAGGAGTGGCGAATCGGATGTCTACCGCATTCATCTGCGAGGGAATTCGAACGCCGATCGGACGCTACGGCGGCGCGCTGGCCTCGGTGCGCACCGATGATCTGGCCGCGATTCCCTTGAAAGCGTTGCGGGAGAGGTGCGCGAAAAGCGATTGGGCCTCGGTGGACGAAGTTATTCTGGGTTGCGCGAACCAGGCGGGAGAAGACAACCGCAACGTCGCGAGAATGGCGTTGCTGCTTTCCGGCATGCCCGCAAGCGTTCCGGGAATGACGGTGAATCGACTGTGCGGCTCGGGAATGGAAGCGGTCTCGGTGGCCTCGCGCGCGATTGTTGCGGGAGAGATTTCCCTGGCCATTGCGGGCGGAGTTGAGAGCATGACCCGCGCGCCGTTTGTGATGCCCAAGGCAGCGAGCGCGTTTTCCCGAACGGCGGAAATTTATGACACCACCATCGGCTGGCGTTTTGCCAATCCGCAGATGGTAAAACTGTACGGAACTTCGTCCATGCCGGAAACAGGAGAAAACGTCGCCGAGAAATACAAAATTGACCGCGCCTCGCAGGACCGCTTCGCGCTGCGCTCGCAGCAAAAAGCCGCGGCGGCCCGGAAAGCTGGAATCCTCGCGCAGGAAATCACGCCCGTAAGCGTTCCGGGCCCGAAGGGAACCGTGAAAACCGTTTCCGAGGACGAACACCTCCGTCCGGACACGACGCTGGAAGCGTTGGCCAGATTGCCCACCCCGTTTCGCGAAGGCGGCACCATCACTGCGGGCAATGCCTCCGGCGTGAATGATGGCGCCTGCGCCATGTTCGTGGCTTCGGAAGAGGCGGCTGCCCAGTTCGGATTGACGCCCCTGGCGCGCGTGGTGGCATCGGTGACCGCAGGCGTCCAGCCGGACACCATGGGCATCGGGCCGGTCCCTGCCGTTCGAAAACTTTTCGCGCGGCTGAAACTTTCCATGGACGATGTGGACGTGTTCGAATTGAACGAAGCGTTCGCCGCGCAGGCGCTGGCGGTCACGCGCGAATTGGGATTGCCCGACGACAGCGAGAAAGTGAATCCCAATGGCGGCGCGATCGCCATCGGGCATCCGCTGGGGATGAGCGGCGCGCGGCTGGTTTTGACCGCATCGCGGCAACTGCAGCGCGCCAAGGGACGTTACGCGCTGGCGTCGATGTGCATCGGCGTGGGGCAGGGCATCGCGGTGTTGCTGGAGCGCGTGTAGATCACTGTTTTTTCATGCGGGCCACGCAGCGTTCCAGATGTTTGTGCATTTCTCCGGCGGCGGCGTTGTGGATGCGGCCATGTCCCGGCAGAACCCATTCGAACCGGTAGGCGAGCAGTTTTTCCATGGAACGCGTTTGCTCGGTCCAGGAATACCAGCAGACATCGCGAAAGGCGGACAGGGTTTCGCGCTCCGGCGACCACGCCAGATGGTCGCCGGTGAATAAGACTTTGTCGCGATAGAGCAGCACCTGATGGCCACGCGTGTGGCCGGGCGTGGGAATCAGCAGGAGATCGTCGTCGATTTTTACCGAATCGGTTCCCTGGATCACGCGTTCGATGCCCCGCGCGCGGGCGCCGTCGCCTTCGTGCATGATGCGCGGGCAATGGAAGTGCCCGGCGAATTTGACGTGATCGGCGATATCGTCGCGGTGGGAGAGAAACATCAGTTGCACGCCGCCCATCTGCTCGATGCGTTTTACCAGCGGAGCGGTGAAGCGCGGCGAATCGACCAGAACGTTTCCGCCCTGCTCTTGCGGGCGCACGATCAGGTAGGACCACGCGCCAAAGCTGGCCTCCGAAGTGAAGCCGCAGAAGTACACGTCGCCCACCACGTGCGCGGGGAATGCTTCGACGCCGGGGCGCGCGCTGCGGTGCGATGTTGTGCCGATGGACGCGGTGGGGCACGCCACCAGCGCCATGAACGCGCGGTGCTGCTCGCCCGGATTTCGCGGCTGCCGGTAGACGATGGAATGATCGCCGCGTTCGCGAAAGCTGGCCGGGGCAATCTGCCGGCACGCGTCGCAATCGATGCAGCTATCGTCCACGTAGAACTCGCCGGCGACGTTTCCCGGGAGCCGGTGGTTGATCTGCGCCATAGGTCGTTCGATTCCGATCCGCCCGGGGAAGTCGCAGGCAAGACGATTTCATCAGACTTCCCTGGCCGAAAACAAAAATACCTTATAATCTTTGGCGGCTCATGGGGAAGCGTTATATGTTTGTGAACTTCTGCGTGTGAATTTCAGCGAGGTGCGGAATTGGCAGCAAAACGAAAACGTTCAAAATCCAGGTCCCGGGTCAAACCAGCTTCCCTGAAGAAGCCGCTTGCCCGCAGGAAGAAGTTGAAAGTTGCGATTGCGGGCTTTGGCACCGTGGGGCGCTCGGTTGTCAAACTGCTTTGCCAGGAATCGAATAACACGTTTGAGTTGACCCACATCTTCAACCGCAATGTTGGCCGGAAAAAAGTGGATTGGGTGCCCGCCGGCGTGCGCTGGACGGAGAACATCAACGAAGTGCTTTCCTCGGACGCGGATATTTTCGTCGAGCTGGTGGGGGGCGTGCAGCCCGCGGGCGACTGGATACGCAAGGCGCTGCGTGGCGGCAAGGCCGTGGTCACGGCGAATAAACTTCTGATTGCCGAGAGCGGGGCGGAACTCGGGGACCTGGCGCGCGAAGTGGGCAGGCGTATCGTATATGGCGCGTCGGTTGCCGGAGGGATCCCGGCGATTATTGGAATTCAGGAAGGCCTGGCCGGAGACCGGTTATACAAAATTGCCGGCGTGTTGAACGGCACATGCAACTACATTCTGACAAAAATGGAAGCGACGGGAGCAAGCTTCGATTCGGCTCTGAAAGAAGCGCAGGAACTTGGTTTTGCCGAAGCCGATCCAACCAGCGACGTGGAGGGATACGACGCCCGCGCCAAGCTGGTGATCCTGACGCAAGCGGGATTGCGCGCCCGCGTGCGGAGTGAACAAATTCCGTGCTGGCCGATTTCCTCGGTCGAGGCGGTGGATTTCGCGTACGCGCGCGAACTGAACTGCACGATCCGGCAGATTTCGCTGGCGAAGAAGGAAACAGACGATGGATTGAGCGTGCACGCGTTCGTGCGGCCCGCCCTGGTTCCGACGTCTTCGCTGATCGCGCACGTGGAGGGCAGCAAGAATCTGGTGATGGCCACCGGGGAATACGCCGGGCAGACGGTGTTTTCCGGATTCGGTGCGGGTGGAGATCCCACCGCCGTCGCCGTGGTTTCCGATTTGTATTCGATCGCGCGAAGGGGAGCGAAGCCGCAAAGCAACGCTCCCGAAGTCGAAATGCCGAAGGATGTGAGCGGGCAGTTTACCGCGCCGTACTATTTGCGTTTCGTGGTGAAGGATCGTCCGGGGATTATCGCCGCGGTGGCGACCGTACTTACCCGATACGGCATCGGCATCGACGCGGTTCTGCAGAGGCCGGGATATCCTCATTCCGCGCTTCCGTTCATCATCACGCTGGAAACTTGCCGCAGCGCGCAGCTCGGCTGCGCCTTGCAGGAAATCAACCGGCTCGACTTCCATGTGGAACCGGTTCTGTGCATGCCGATCCTGTTCGATTAGATCGGCGGCGGGATCGCTGGCCTAGCTTGCTGGAGCGAGGTCGCCGCGCCACCAGCGTGCGGAAAACACAATGAACGCGGCCGCCAGCCACCCGCTTGCGTACATGGGCTGCGCGCCCCAATGCATCGTCGCCGAATGCATCAGCCCAAACCAGGAAAACACCGAGGCAATCAGGCACCAGAGTGCGGCGCGGCCAAAATTCCGGTCGATCATTTCCGTGATCAGCGCGGAAATGACCAGAACGAGGAAAAGAAATCCGTTTCCAAGCCCCGTGACCGATGACCAGTAAATGGATCGGTTCAGCGCGGCCTGCACCTCGGGGTTGGCAATGGATAGATGCAGGGCGGGCAGCGCGGAATTCACGGCCGAACCCACGACCGCGCCCGTCGGCAAAACCAATCCCAAAAGCACGGCGTTCAAATACTTGGCATCCACGCGCTGCAGCGTCGCCCTTCCCACGCCGATTGAAACGTACGCAATCATCGCCGCGAGAATGGCCCACGGGAAAAGCTGGGCGATAAACAGCGTCAGCCCGCTCATGACCACGGCCAGGAAAATCATGGCCGACCAGAAGCAAAAACCGATGCGCGCCCCCATCGCTTTATACGGAGGGTGCAATGCGGCAATTACCGGAGTGATGATGCTTCCCGCGGCGCCGCATAGCAGCGTTCCCAATCCGTCGCAGGCGACGATCAGGCGGGCGTCGTAATCGTCGCCGGCCGAAGTCGCGCCCTCCACCGAGGCGATGTCCTGCAGGATCTGGTAAATGGCCATGGGAGCGATCACGGAAAGATAAGGTATCGCCAATCCCATGGCCTGCAGCATGTCGGGAGTGCGCGCGAAGGGAAGTTGCACGGACATTCCTTGCCACACCGGGTGAACGTAGCCGATGGACAAACCGATGGCGAGGGGAACCAGCCAGGCCACCAGAAATGGCGGAATCCTCCACTTCGTGATCGGCACGTTGGCCAGCACCGCGGCCGCTACGATGGCCAGCGCCACGATTCCCACCAGGGGCTGATCGAAAATGCGCTGCAGCAGCACCATGGCGAGATAGCTGTACATGGCTGCGCCGAAAACCGTCATGCTTGCGGGCTTGGGAATGAATTTGCGGATCGCGCCTGCAAACGGCGCCGCCACAAGCTTTAGGATGCCGGTCCAAACCACGGCGGCCGCGCCCACGCGCCACGCTAGCTCCTGATCGCGAGTCTGCAGGTAAACGGGGAGCATGATGGACAGCGTGTAGGCGATAATCCCCGGCACATTGTTGATGTAAACGTGGGCCGTGACGTTGGAGCGGCCTTCGCGTTTCGCCATCCCTACTGCAAGGGCGGTCAGCCCGAGCGAGCCGACGCCGAATCCCAGCGCGTACCCGGGCAACAAATGACCCACGCTGAAACCCATCGAAATGCCCACTGGAAGTAGAAGAAATGCAGGAATGATCATCTGGGCCACGTTGAAGCCCACTTGAGCGACCGTGGCGTCGATGTCTCCTCGCCCTAACGCCCACCAACGAAGCAGGTTTTCCTGTCCGTTCTCCGGCATTCGGCTCCTCTTCCTTTTTCCTGGGCGAGTGCTTGCCACTTCACGATTTCAAATGCGAGATCCCGGGCCGGAATCGCAAATCTGAAATCCATTTCAAATCTCAAATCTTGAATGATTCCATGGCTTCCGGAACAAATAACTCTTGCGGCGTGAGCAGCCGCTTGGAAAGGCCCTGCTCGAAGGAATACCGAAGAAACGTGCTCAGGACGTGCACGTTCGGTTCAAATCCATAGGGCCAAAAATCCTTTCCCATCAGTTCGCGCGTATCCTCGGCGTAGCGGATGAGCCAGGGAAGCATGAATTTCAACGCCCCCGTTTCGAACAGATCTTCGTACGTTTCGCGCTGGGCGAGGACAAAAGCCTTGTAGAGGGATTGCGCGACCCAGGGATTTTTTTCGTAGATTTCGCGGCGAATCACGACCGTATGCATGATGGGGAAAATCCTGGTGCGCTGAAAATATTCCTTTTCCACGGTTTCGTAATCCTCGAACAGCCTGCGGACGTTTCCGGTTCCCCGCGCAAAACACGACGGCATCCGCGGGGAATATACGGCGTCGATTTCCCCGTCCTCGAGCATCCGGGAAAGTGTGTTGCCCTCGCCGATATTTTCGAGGCGGATTTCCGGCGGCAGCGAAACCATCTGCTTCTCGGTTCGTCCGGGTTCTTCCTCGCCGCCGCGCAAGTAGGTGACGCTGGAAACCGGCACATTGTAGTCGTCGCTCAAAATTCCGCGGATCCACACGCCCGCCGTCAGCTGATATTCCGGATTGCCCACGCGCTTGCCGATCAGGTCCTTGGGCTGGCGGATTCCGCTGCTGCGGTTGATGTAGATGCAGGAGTGCCGGAAAAAGCGGGAAGGAAAAACGGGAATGGCCACGAATGGTTTGGGGTCACGGAACAAAGACATTGTGTAGGAGGACAGGGACATCTCGGCCACGTCGAATTCGCGGTGCCGGATCATGCGGAAGAAGGTTTCCTCGACGGGGATATTGATGTAGTTCAAATCGATCCCGTCGATGGGGACGCGCTCTTCCATGAGCGCGCGTGTGCGATCGTAATTCCAGCAAGCCATGGACAATCGAAGTTTCGACATTTTTTTCTCCGCAGATTGCTTCCCGGGGGAAGCCGCGAAAGCCGGCGGCTGCGCCTCAACATACCGGCGAAACTCGATCAGGCGTTTCTGGAATCCTCGAGATCTCTTTGATGAATTTGCATCCGTGCGGCGCGCGAAAAAATCCAAGCAGATACTGCCGCTACGCGCCCTCTACGTGGAAGTGATAAGAGCAAACGACCATTCCCTTTGTCAAGTGTTGTCGAGCTTTGTCAAGGTTTGTACAGGGCGCTGACCGCGCAAAACTGGCGGCGCACACCGCAAATACTCTAATATGGATGCCTGATGCGAATGGGCGGCGGATTCGGAGGCATTGGAACGCAACGCGGCATGGGCGGGCACGCGGAGAGAACTCCGCGCCATGGCCGCGATTCGTCTTCCGCCGCGCCGGGCAATACAAAGCCGCTCCGCGTGCTGGACCAGTTGCCGGAAGTATGGGCGCTGCTGCGGCCCCGGCGAGCCCTGCTGGCGCTGGGCCTGGTGCTCATGGCCGTCAATCGCGTGTGCGGGCTGATCCTTCCGGCATCGCAGAAATATCTGTTTGACAATGTTTTCGCCAAACACCAGACGAACCTGCTGGTGCCGCTGGTGGGCGCGGTATTGCTGGCCACGCTGATTCAGGGCGTGACGTCCTACGCGTTGACCCAGCTGCTCTCCAAGGCCGCGCAACGCATGATCACCGAATTGCGGCGCAAGGTGCAGGAGCACGTGGGACGGCTCCCGGTCGCCTACTACGACGCGAATAAGACGGGCGCGCTCGTTTCGCGCATCATGAGCGATGTGGAAGGCGTGCGAAACCTGATCGGGACAGGCCTGGTGGAATTTCTGGGCGGGTTGCTGACGGCCTTAATCGCGTTCGTGCTGCTCCTGCGCATCAGCCCGCTGATGACGGGCGTCGCGTTTGCTTTGATTCTGGTGAGCATGCTGACCCTGCGCAAGGCGTTCGGAACCATCCGGCCGATTTTCCGCGAGCGATCCAAGATCAATGCCGAGGTCAGCGGAAGGCTCACCGAATCGCTTTCCGGTGTGCGCGTGGTGAAGGGCTATCACGCGGAGGCCCGCGAACACGATGTGTTCACCAAAGGCGTTCACCGCCTGCTCGACAACGTTCTCCGCTCGTTGACCACGATGTCAATGATGAGCTTTTCGACGACGGCGCTGCTGGGCGTCGCCGGCGGGCTCGTCATGCTGATTGGCGCGCACCAGATTCAGGCCGGCACGCTCACCATCGGCGACTACGTCAGTTACGTGGCGTTTCTGGCGTTCCTGGTGGCGCCGATGTTTCAAGTTGTGGGCATCGGCACGCAACTGACCGAGGCGATTGCGGGACTCGAACGCACGCGCGAGGTGCTCAACGAGCGTCCCGAGGATGAAGATCCGCGCCGCACGGTCACGCTGCCCGACATCGTCGGGGAGCTTGCATTTGAAAACGTCAGCTTTGCGTACGAGCCCGGCAAGCCCGTGCTGCAGGACGTCAGCTTCCAGGCGTTGCCGGGGACGGTGACGGCGCTGGTGGGTTCGTCGGGCTCCGGGAAATCCACGATCATCGGGCTGGTCGCGGCGTTTCACGTGCCGCTCGAAGGCCGCGTGCTGGTGGACGGCGTGGACCTGGCCACGGTACGCCTCGATTCGTACCGCACGCGGCTGGGCGTGGTGCTGCAGGAGTCATTTTTGTTCGACGGCACGATCCGCGAGAATGTGGCATTTTCCCGGCCCTACGCGAGCGAGGAAGAAATCCTCGCGGCCTGCCATATCGCGCGCGTCGATGAATTCGCGGAAGGCTTTCCGGAAAAATACGACACGATCATCGGCGAGCGCGGCGTGAAATTAAGCGGCGGGCAGCGGCAGCGCGTTTCCATCGCGCGCGCGATTCTGGCCGACCCGCGCATCCTGATTCTCGATGAAGCGACCTCCAGCCTCGACTCGGAATCCGAAATGCTGATTCAGGAAGGCCTGACGCAGCTGATGCGCGGCCGCACGACTTTTGTGATCGCCCACCGCCTGTCCACTATTCGCCGCGCCGACCAGATTTTGGTGGTGGAGGCGGGAAAAATCGTCGAGCGCGGCACGCACGCTTTTCTCTATGCGGCCAACGGCCGTTACCGCGAACTCTACGACAAGCAGCACGGCCTGGAATCCAATCTATTCCTGGCAACGGGCGAAGGCGAACGTCCGGAAGGATCGGACGCGGGTTCCGCCGCCGCAGGCGATCAGGACCCGGACATGCTGCGCCTGCTGCGCGACCGCCCGGTATGACAAATTTTAATGATGAGTAAGTAATGATGAGTAAAGGGTCCGCTGGGAAGTTCTTCCATGGGGCGGCGGGGCGACCTGGGCAGCAATCGCCTGTTTTTACTTGGAGCGGGGAACTTCAAGGATGGGATTTTCCGCCGCGCGCTGCCTTACCAGCGCGATAAACGCAGCGGACGAGCGCGGCAGCGTGCGATCGCGGCGGAAGACCAGCCCCAGTTCGCGCCAGAGTTCCACGTCCGCGATGGGAATCAGTTTCACCTCTCCGGCGCGCACTTCATTGCGCGCGAAGCTCGCGCTGATCAGCGAAACGCCCAGGCCCGCCGCCACGAAGCACTTGATCATTCCCACGCTGGTCAATTCCATCGTGATCTGCAGTTGCGCGCGGTAGGGCCGGAAATGCTTGTCCAGCAACTGGCGCGTGAAGCCGGTGCGCGGGAAAATCAGCGGCTGCTCGGCAATGTCCTTCATCCGGACACTTTTGAGCTTTGCCAGGGGATTGCGCGGACTCACCATCAGCATCACGCGGTCCCGGAAAATCGGATAGATCTTGAGGCTCGGCGATTTTGCGGGCAGCGTGACGATCCCCACGTCCACCGATCCGTCCTCGACCTTCTGCAGCACTTTATGACTGAAATTCCTGTAAATGCTGATCTGCACGGAAGGGTAGAGGCGATGGTATTCCGCAAAAATGTCGGGAAGAACGTACAGGCACGTTGCTTCGTTGGCTCCCAGGGCCAGCACTCCGCGCGGCGTGGTGGCCTTGTCGGCCACCGCGCGCAGCGATTCGCCGCGCAGGTTGACCATGCGCACCGCGTACTCGTAGAGGGTTTCCCCCGCCGAAGTCAGCCGCACCGACTTGCGCCCGCGATCGAACAGTTTTTCGCCGTATTCCTGTTCCAGCTGGCGAACCTGCGCGCTGACGGCGGGCTGTGACCGGAATAATTTCTGGCCTGCACGGGAAAAGCTGCCGAGTTTGGCGATTTCAATGAAGGTTGTAAGTTGATCGAAATCCATAATATTTGTCGCGGAATTATAACAGAAGAGTGACGCAACCCCCTATAGATTCAAAATTATAATGCTGTGGATAAAAAATGAAGGGGTCATTGTCCGCAGGACAATCGCAGGGTGGGAGTGGTAAGATAGGCACTTTCCGGAAAGCCGGTTTCAAAGTGGCGTTGAAGTGTATCGGGAACCGCTTTCCCCGGAGGGCCCTTGGTGTGGGTGGTTGGGGGCCCCAAATCGCTTCCTCTAAAGAAGTCGGGGGAAGCCGGGGGAGGCTGGGGAGGCCGGGCACGGAAAATGCAGGGCCAACTGAAAAAGGAGGCCATGGCATTTGGGAGATGGATGCTGAGCAGGATCTCCGGGGCAAGGCAAGGCGTTTTGACCGGCGGATCGCACATTCCCAAAGCCTAGACCAGGGCTCACATGAAGGAACTTTACCCATTTCGAGGTTTGCCGCCGGCGCAAGGCCTGTACCGGCCGGGGCACGAGCACGATGCCTGCGGTATCGGGTTCGTCGCCAGTATTGAGGGCCGGAAGTCGCACGACATCGTGGTCAAGGGCGTGCAGATTTTGATCAATCTCGCCCATCGCGGGGCTTGCGGATGCGATCCGCAGACCGGTGACGGCGCGGGCATCCTGATTCAGATTCCTCACGCCTACTTCGATCGCGAGTGCACGACACTGGGTTTTTCCCTGCCGGCGCCGGGTGAATACGGGGTGGGCATGGTGTTTCTTCCGGTCGATCCGCACGACCGGCTTCTCTGCGAGGGAATGATAGAGAAGATTACGAGCGAGGAAGGCCTGAGCGTGATCGGTTGGCGGGACACGCCGATCAACAGCAACGCCATCGGACGGCTGGCGCGCAACACGCAGCCTTACATCGAGCAAATTTTCATCCGCAGCGCTCCGGGCATGGACCAGGACGCGTTCGAGCGCAAGCTCTACGTCGTGCGCAAGCGCGTGGAAGCGGAAATGGCCGCCACCGCAATAAAGGAGAAGAATTTCTTTTATATTCCGTCTCTTTCCTCGCGCACGATTATCTATAAGGGCCTGCTGCTGGCGCCGCAGATCACCGATTTTTATAAGGACCTGCTCGATCCCGAGCTGACCAGCGCGCTCTGCATGGTGCACCAGCGTTTTTCGACGAACACGTTTCCGAGCTGGAAGCTGGCTCACCCGTACCGCTACATCTGCCACAACGGCGAAATCAATACGCTGCGCGGCAACATGAATTGGATGCACGCGCGGCAATCCGTGCTGGAGTCCCCGCTGTTTGGAGACGACATCAAGAAACTGCTGCCCGTCATCACCGCGGGCGGCAGCGATTCCGCAATGCTCGATAACGCGGTGGAATTGCTGACGCTATCCGGCCGCTCGCTTCCGCACGTGATGTCCATGCTGATTCCCGAGGCCTGGGACCATGACGACACCATGCCCGAGGACATCAAGGCATTTTATGAATACCACGCGTCCCTGATGGAACCATGGGACGGCCCCGCCGCGGTCGCCTTCACCGATGGACGAATGATCGGCGCCAAGCTGGATCGCAATGGACTGCGCCCGGGCCGTTTTCTGGTCACCACGGACGGCCTGGTCGTTCTGGCTTCGGAAGCGGGCGTGCTCCCCATCAAGCCCGAGGAAATCCGGACGAAGGGCCGGCTCGCGCCCGGCCGCATTTTCCTGGTGGACACTGAACAGAAGCGGCTGATTTCCGACGAAGAGGTCAAGAAGCAGTTGGCGGCGCAACACCCTTACGCGCAATGGCTCAAGGACAATCAGATCACGCTCGATCATCTTCCCAGCCCGTCGCACGTGCTGCCCACCAATTACGACACGATCCTGATGCGGCAGCGCGCCTTCGGCTACACCGACGAGGACCTCAAGACGATCCTGTCCCCCTCGGCGCTGCAGGGCCAGGAACCGATCGGCTCGATGGGAATCGACACCCCGCTGGCGTGCCTGTCCGACAAGCCGCAGCTCCTGTTCAGTTATTTCAAGCAGATGTTCGCGCAGGTTACCAATCCCGCGATCGATTCGATCCGCGAAGGGCTGGTGATGTCGCTGAATTCCTATATCGGGAGCGAAGGCAATATTCTCGATGAAACGCCGAAGAACTGCCACACGCTGAAGCTCCGGCATCCCGTCATTTCCAACTGGCGGCTGGAAAAGCTGCGCCGCCTGAGCTGGGGCACCTTCCTCGCGGCCAGTCTCCCGATGCTGTTCCGCGCCAAGGGCGGGGAAGAGCAGCTGGAACGCGCAATCGAAACCCTGTGCCGGCGCGCTTCGCTGGCGATCAAGTCCGGCTATACGCTGCTGATTTTATCGGACCGCAGCGTGGACCACGAGTACGCGCCGATCCCCTCGCTGCTGGCGCTTTCGGCTGTTCATAATCATTTGATTCGGGAGAAGACGCGCAACCAGGTGGCGCTGATCGTCGAATCCGGCGAGCCGCGCGAGGTCATGCACTTCGCCCTGCTGCTGGGCTACGGTGCCAGTGCGGTGAACCCCTACCTCGCCATCGAAACCCTGGAAGACCGCTACAAAGCAGGCGCTTTTCCGCCCGAATACACCTGGGACAAAGTGTTTAAGAGCTATATGAAGGCCGTCGACAAGGGGCTCCTGAAGACCTTCTCGAAAATGGGGATTTCCACGCTGCAGAGTTACCAGGGCGCGCAGATCTTCGAGGCTGTGGGACTAAACCAGTCCCTGGTCGACAAATATTTCACGGGCACCTCTTCGCGTATCCAGGGCATCGGCATCGAAGTGCTGGCCCGCGAAGCGCTCATGAAGCACGAATTCGCGCTGCAGCCGCCGAGCGAGTCGGACACCGAGCTTCGCATTGGCGGCGAGTACCAGTATCGCGTTCGCGGCGAGCGGCATCTGCTGAACCCCACGACGGTCAGCAAGTTGCAGCACGCCGTGCGGAATTCGAAGTTCGAGACGTTTCAGGAGTTTGCGGACATCGTGAACCAGCAGAATCGCGATCTGCAGATGCTGCGCGGCATGTTTGAATTCAAGCCCGCCGGCCCCGCGATTCCCCTGGAAGCCGTCGAGCCCGCCGCCGAAATCGTGAAGCGCTTTGCGACCGGAGCCATGTCCTTCGGCTCGATCAGCAAGGAAGCGCACGAGACCCTGGCCGTCGCCATGAACCGCATCGGCGGAAAATCGAATACCGGCGAAGGCGGAGAGGACGAAGCGCGCTTCGTTCCCGACGCCAACGGCGACTTGCGCCGCAGCTCGATCAAACAGGTGGCCTCGGCCCGCTTTGGCGTGACCACCAATTACCTGATCAATGCCGACGACCTGCAAATCAAGATCGCGCAGGGGGCCAAGCCCGGGGAAGGCGGCCAGCTTCCCGGCCACAAGGTCGATGAAATTATCGCCCGCGTGCGGCATTCCATCCCGGGGGTCGGCCTGATTTCTCCGCCGCCGCATCACGATATTTATTCGATCGAGGATCTGGCCCAGCTGATTTTCGACTTGAAAAATGTGAATCCGCAGGCGCGGGTTTCGGTGAAACTCGTCGCGGAAGTGGGCGTGGGCACGGTGGCGGCCGGCGTGGCGAAAGCGCATGCCGACGTCATTCTGATTAGCGGCTACGACGGCGGGACGGGCGCATCGCCGATCAGTTCCATCCGCCACGCGGGTGTTCCCTGGGAACTGGGTCTGGCCGAGACGCAGCAGGTTCTGGTCATGAACGATTTGCGCAGCCGCGTGCGTTTGCAGGTGGACGGCAAGCTGCAGACCGGGCGGGACGTCGCGATCGGGGCGCTGCTCGGCGCGGAGGAATTCGGATTTGCCACCACGCCGCTGATTGCGATGGGCTGCATCATGATGCGGAAATGCCACCTGAATACCTGCCCGGTGGGCATCGCCACGCAGGACCCGGAGCTGCGCAAGAAGTTTGCGGGCCAGCCCGAGCACGTGATCAATTTCCTGTTCTACGTCGCCGAGGATCTCCGCAGGATCATGGCGGAACTCGGTTTCCGGAAAGTCGACGAGATGATTGGCCGGGTCGATTGCCTGGTGCAGCGAAAAGACGTGGACCACTGGAAAGCGAAAGACATCGATTTGGGGTCGGTGCTTTACAATCCGCCGATGCCGAGCCATGTGGGGCGGCGCTGCACCCAGGCGCAGGACCACGGCCTGTACGACGCGCTGGACGGCAAACTGATTGAACAGGCGAGTGCGGCCATCGAGAATCTCACGCCCGTGTCGCTCAGCCTGCCCATCCGGAACGTGCACCGCACCGTCGGCGCCATGCTCAGCGGACGGATTGCGATGCATCACGGCTCCGCGGGACTTCCGGACGACACGATTCGCATTCAATTTCACGGCTGCGCGGGCCAGAGTTTTGGCGCGTTCCTGGCCAAGGGCGTCACGCTGACGCTGGAAGGCGAAGCCAACGACTATGTGGGCAAAGGCCTTTCCGGCGGACGATTGATTATTTATCCGCCGCGCAAATCGCGCTTTGTGCCGGAAGAAAATATTCTGGTTGGCAACGTCTGCCTGTACGGCGCGACCAGCGGCGAAGTGTTTTTTAACGGCATGGCCGGAGAGCGGTTCGCGGTGCGCAATTCCGGCGCCACGGCGGTTGTGGAAGGCGTTGGCGACCATGGCTGCGAGTACATGACGCGCGGTCTGGTCGTGGTTCTCGGCAAGACGGGGCGCAACTTCGCGGCCGGAATGACCGGCGGGATCGCCTACGTGCTCGACCAGACGGGCGAATTCGCGTCGGTGGCCTGCAACCGCACCGATGTGGACCTGGAACCGGCAACCGATGCGAAAGACGTCGAGCTGCTGCATGGTCTGATCACGCGCCATGCCGAGTTCACCGGCAGCCCGCAGGCCAAATGGATATTGAAGCATTGGGACGCTACGCTGCCCAAGTTCATCAAGGTGTTCCCGCACGAGTACAAACGAGTCCTGGGAATTCCACGAGTCCCCGCAGGCGTGCTGGCCGCGCAGGGCGGGAAAACGCAACCGCAGGGGCAGGTGATCCGTGGGTAAGGTCACCGGCTTCAAGGAATACACGCGCGAAACGCCCGCCCGGCGGCCTGTCGAGGAGCGCGTCCACGATTATTTCGAAGTGTACCAGCCGTTCCCGGAAGAAAAGGTGCGCGTGCAGGCCGCGCGCTGCATGGATTGCGGCATTCCGTTCTGCCACACGGGCTGTCCGGTAACCAATATCATTCCCGATTGGAATGACCTGGTCTATCGCGATCGGTGGCAAGAAGCGATCCGCGTGCTGCACTCCACCAACAATTTTCCGGAGTTTACCGGGCGCATCTGTCCGGCGCCTTGCGAAGCAGCTTGCGTGCTCGGAATTAACGAGCCGCCCGTCTCGATTAAGCTGATCGAGAAGACCATCGTGGATCGCGCCTGGGAAGAAGGCTGGATCAAGCCGGAACCTCCGGAAACCCGCACGGGCAAGCGAATCGCCGTGGTAGGGTCCGGGCCGTCGGGACTTGCGGCCGCGCAGCAATTGAATCGCGCGGGGCACGTGGTCACGGTATTTGAAAAAGCGGACCGTGTCGGCGGACTGTTGCGCTACGGCATTCCCGATTTCAAACTGGAAAAACAGGTTCTCGACCGGCGCATCGAGCAGATGCTCGCGGAAGGCGTGGAGTTCCAGACCGGCGCCCATGTGGGCGAAAATATTCCCGCGCAGGACCTGCGCAAGGAATATGACGCCGTGCTGCTGAGCGGCGGCGCGGAAAATCCGCGCGACCTCAAGGTTCCCGGCCGCGAACTCAAGGGCATCTACTTCGCCATGCAATTCCTGCCGCAGCAGAACAAGGTAATTGCCGGCGACAAGGTTCAAAACCAGATTCTCGCTACCGGTAAACGCGTGGTGATTATCGGCGGCGGCGATACGGGCGCGGACTGCCTGGGCACGTCGCACCGGCAGCAGGCAAAATCCGTGCACCAGTTCGAAATTATGCCCATGCCGCCGCTGCAGCGCGCCCCCAGCACGCCCTGGCCGCTGTGGCCGCTGCAACTCCGCACCGAGAGCGCGCACGAAGAGGGCGGCAAGCGCGATTGGGCTCTGAATACAGTGAAATTCACGGGCGACGAGAAGGGCAACGTGAAACAGCTCCATGCCGTTCGCGTCGGCCCGCCGCCGAAGTTTGAGGCCATGCCGGGCACCGAATTCGTGATGGAAGTCGATCTCGTGCTGCTCGCGCTGGGTTTCACCGGGCCGGTAAAGCAGGGAATGATCGAACAGTTCGGCGTGAACCTTGATCCGCGCGGCAATATCGCCACCGGCGCGGATTACATGAGCTCGGTACCCGGCGTCTTTGCCGCTGGCGATATGCGCCGGGGCCAGTCGCTTGTCGTCTGGGCGATTTCGGAAGGCCGCAAAGCCGCCATCGCCGTGGACAAGTACCTCATGGGAAGTTCGAACCTCAAGTAGCCTCTTCCGCGTTTTTTTTCGCGGAATCGCGTCACGCGTCGCAATTCTCAGAATGGCATAAGATTTTGACAGTCGCGCTTTCTATAGATTTGCCTCTGTCATGCAGTGGGTGCCGAGGTTCACCAGTGGAATTCATGGATTTTCATTCGGCGCTTGCGAACGCTGTTCGGTGGGATGCTAAAATCTCAAACGTGACAGCAGAATTGTTGGACCGCCGGCGGCACATCCATCCCGGCCACCCTTTTGCGGATCACGGTTTCCCTTTGACGATAGAAATGATTTGCGGGGACCAGAAGAATAAAGGATCGATGTTTGCAGAAGTTTTGTAGTAACGACACAGTCAGGAAACAATCACCGCTACCCCATTCCCGAAGATAGGAGCCAAAGATGAGTGATCGATCGGAAGCCCTCGCCGCACGCCTCGAGGCCGGGGCGACAGCACTCTCTCAATTTGCGGCCACACTGTCCGATACAGAGTGGCAGACGCGTGTTCCGCATGATGGACGCAAGATCGGCGTCGTGGTGCATCACGTTGCCAACGTGTACCCCATCGAGATCCAGATCGCACGTACGCTTGCTGCCGGCCAGCCCATCACCGGCGTCACCTGGGACGCCGTCAACACGATGAATCGCGACCACGCTAAAGACAATGACGGCGTTACAAAGGAAGCCGCGCTCGCCTTGCTGAAAAAAAACAGCGCTGAGGCGGCCTCGGCCATACGCTCTCTCAGCGATGAAGAGCTGGATCGAGCCGCGCCTGTGTCGCTCAACAGCGATGCCCCGCTCACCTGCCAGTTCATCCTTGAGGATCACGCCGTGCGCCACAGCTACCACCACCTCGCCCGCATCCGGGCGGCGCTGAGCCGTTAGCGCCTGGCGCTTATATTTTTTGGGGGCTGTCGGAGAGGCTTACCCGTCCGGCCCGGGCCCGCTGGGGAAAGTGCCGCAAGATAGAGCGCCATTTGCGGCCATCAATGAGGTGTCCACTTGTTTTTAAGTGGACACCTATTGATGCTTGGCAGCGACGATCAACCTGCTTCCATCCGGGAACAGCGGGATAGCTCGATCGCTGCGGTGACTTCGGTATCATGGTTTTCTTCGGTTTGTTCCTCACCCTGTCCGGTAAGAAGGATGTGCCTTACGCGGCCCGCTGCCCCGCGTTCGCGGATTTCCTGGGTTCGGCTTTGGGGAGTTGGATGTCGAGGATGCCGTCCTTGAGCGTCGCGACGACCTTTGCGGTATTCACCTCGGATGGCAGATCAAAGCTCCGGAAAATTTCATCGCAACTCACTTCGGTATGAAAGGGCTCGCCTTTCTTGCTTTCCTTCGTGGTTTCACGTTTGCCGGTGATGGTTACGCGCCGTGGTTCGACGTCGACTTCGAGGTCGCTTGCCGTAAATCCGGGAACCTCGGCATGCACCACGATTTCCGCTTTGGTTTCTTCCATGTTGACATACACGGGATGCAGGAATTCCTGTTCGGCTTCCAGCCAATGGCGGACGTCATGGCCGTTGACATAACCGTCTCGTTCGAATAATTCGAATGCGCGGCGGGAGATGGTGTCATATAGCCGGTTGATGCGCTGGGTGAGATTTTCGGTTTTGCCTGCCTTTACGGGTGGGCGGGAGGGTGCGGTTTGCACCGCAGCTGCGGATTTTTCTGACATCGTAGATCTCCTTTCACTGTACTTTACGGAGTCTCTGAAGGGGGGACCCCGATTCGGCGAGCGAATGTCGTTTTGCCACACATCGCCAGATGCTCCCAGATATCACGGACGTATTACAACCGGATGTGACACCGATCACATGTTGATGAAATTTTCACAAGGGAAGCCCCAGTTTTGAGGCCCCATTTGTGAGGTCCTGGTTGTGAGGTTCCGATGGATGAAGCCGGATTTGCTGCCGCCGCCCGCTCGCACACGAGTGGAAGTGGTGCCAACCTGCAGCCCCAGCGGAGGCATCGGGGGGGCTGGATTTCAAGTTGCAACGGCTCGGACGGCGTCGGGCATTGAGTTTGACGGCAAATACCGATAGTCTCGCGGTGCGGCGAATGGGACCGTGCCCGGAAAAGACGGCAGGCAGGGCATGGCGATGGTTCTGGCGGGCCGCGCTTCAAGGCTCAGAGGCAACACGCACAGCCCGCACGCGTGAGATGCCGCCGGGAAAGAAACCGTGACCGACAAGCTGCTGCAAATGTTTCCACCGGAAGGCGTCAAGATCGTTCTCACGCTTTTCTTGTGTTTTCTGATCGGGCTCGAACGTGAAGAACATCACGCGTCCGCCCAGCCGGGCCGGAGATACACCTTTGGCGGGGTTCGCGCGTTTCCGCTGATTGGTTTGATCGGGTATTCGATGGCGCTGCTTTCCGGCCAGCAACTTTTGCCGTTGACGGCCGGTTTCGCGGTGATCGGCGCATTCCTTTGGCTGTCCTACCGGCACAAGCTGCAGACCTACACGGAAACCGGAGTGACGACGGAACTGTCCGGCCTGGCCACCTATGTGGTTGGCGCGCTGGTCTCGCGCGATCAATTCTGGATTGCCACGACGCTCGCCATTGTCAGCATGCTGCTGCTCGAGCTGAAAGAGTTCCTGGAATCACTGGCCACGAAGATTCCCGGCGAAGAAATTTTCACCTTCACAAAATTTCTTTTGCTGACGTGCGTCATCCTGCCCATTGTGCCGGACAAGGATTACACGTCGTTCGCCGTGAATCCGTTCAAGGCCTGGCTGATCGTTGTGGCCATCAGCGGCGTGTCTTACGGCAGTTACCTGCTGGAGAAACTGGCGAAGGGAAAAGGCGGCATCCGTCTGGCGGCGCTGCTCGGCGGAGCCTATTCCTCCACGTTCACGACATTTGTGATGGCCAGGCGCGCGCGGACGGCGAATGCGCCGCACTGCTTTGCCGGAGGCATCCTGCTGGCGTCGGGCGTGATGTATTTTCGCTTTCTGGTGCTGATTGGCCTGTTCAATCTCGGGCTCGTTCACCTTCTGCTGCTGCCGTTTCTGGTCCTGGGGGCCATCGGCGTGGCAGGAGGATTGATCTGGTCCGGCTTGCCCAATGGAGGGGAAGCGGGCGCGGAGGCCGGCTACCTCACGAAAAATCCATTGGAGCTGGGAACTGCGTTTTCGCTGGCGATTGTGTTTGCCGTGATGCTGGTAGCCACGAACTATGCCCTCTTTCATCTGGGCCACGTTGGAATCTACGGCATGGCGGCTCTCACGGGCCTGGCCCCGGTCGACCCGTTCATCATGGGGCTGACGCAAACCGCCGGAAAAATGACGACGCTAGGCCTGGCCGCGGCAGGAATAGTGGTCGCGGCGGCGAGCAACAATTTCGCCAAGGCATTCATCGCGCTTGTGCTGGCGGATCGAAAGACCGGCAGGCAGAGCATGGTTCTGCTGCTTGGGCTGACGGCGCTGGGCCTGGTGCCGCTGTTATGGATTGCGCGGTAATCGCGTGGCGTGAACGCAGAGCAAGCCGTCTTTGTGGCGCTGGGAATCGGCGCCGCAAAATGTTTTCCCACCCCCCGTGGGTCCTGTGCCTGTTCCCGGATTATGCCCCAGGAAAACCTTCTGGTAGCATTTCCGTAGCAAGGATGGAGATTTGGGAGAGGCAATGATTCGCAAGCTGGTCTTCGCTGTTACGCTCGTTTTCTTTTCCGCGCTGGCCTTGCCGGTGGCGAACGCGCAGACGGCCGACAACGGAACTTGGCGCTTTGTGGTGTCGGGCGATTCGCGGAATTGCGGCGATGTGGTGATGCCGGGAATTGCCGAAACGGCGAAGAAAAATCAGGCCGAATTCTACTGGCACCTGGGCGACCTTCGGGCGATTTATAAGTTCGATGAAGACATTCAACACCAGCCGGAGCACCTCGATAAGCCGCTTATGATCACCGATTACGAGAGAATGGCGTGGCCCGACGTCATCGAGAACCAGATCGCCCCGTTCGGCTCCATCCCATTTTTCCTGGGGATCGGCAATCACGAAGTATTTCAACCGTATAAGACCCGCGAGGATTTCCTGTTGCAGTTCGCGGACTGGTTGGAAACGCCGGTGCTCCGCGCGCAACGCCTGCGGGACGATCCCACCGACCATCTCCTGAAGACCTATTTTCACTGGATCGACCGGGGCGTGGCCTTCTACTTCCTGGACAACGCTTCCGGCGAACAATTCGACGCCGCGCAGATGCGCTGGTTCGAACGCGTCCTGGCGCATGACCTTGCCGACCCGGCCGTCAGAACCATCGTCGCCGGAATGCACAAGCCCCTGCCGGAAAGCATTTCCTTCGCGCACAGCATGAACGACTCGCCAACCGGGACCGAGAGCGGAAGACGCGTCTATGCCGATTTATTGCGCGCGCATAATGAAGGGCACAGGAATGTGTACGTGCTCGCGAGCCATGGGCACTATTACATGGACGGAATCTTCAACACGGACTACTGGAAAAAGCATGGCGGCGTGCTGCCGGGATGGGTCGTGGGAACCGCGGGAGCGGTGCGCTACGCCTTGCCGGCAGATATCTCGGATGCGCACGAAGCGCTCACCAACGTATACGGATCGCTGCGGGGCACCGTGCAGCGCGACGGCAAGATCAGTTTCGAATTCGAGAAACTCGAGGAATCCGATATTCCTCCGGCCGTGCAGTCCCGTTACGGCAAGGACTTCGTGCACTGGTGCTTCGCGGAAAACACGCAGGTCAAGTAAGCAGCACCCGCAACGCTACGCTCGCAGGGTATCGCCCTGCCAATCCTTCACCAATCGCTTGATGGCGTTGCGCTCGGTGAGATGCCGCCCAGAACTTTTTGCACCAGGCCGGGCAATTCCGCATCGCGCATGCGGTCCAATCGCGATCCGGGATTGACACAAACCGCCGGTGGCCATACGATTTTGCGCAATCGCCTTGCCGCCTGTTGCGCAGTCGCTGGCAAGGGGATTTGGCTGGCCGCAACATGGATTTTCGCGCGTCCCGGCAGTTCCGGCGACCGGAGGTTTGGCATGACTTTCAAAGCGCAGGGCATGGACCGGCGCTGTTTCCTGAAGACAGGTGCCGCCGGGGCGGCCGGATTATGGATTGGATTTTACTTTCCCGGAGGCGCGGAATCTCTGGCCGCGGCTCCTGCCATCCCCGTTGCGCTCAATGCCTGGATTCACATCGGCACCGACGATCTGGCGACCATCTATATCGACAAGTCGGAGATGGGCCAGAGCATCTTGACCGGGCTCGCGATGATCGCCGCGGATGAGCTCGAATGCGATTGGAAAAAAGTTCGCACCGAATTTGCCCCGGCTGACAAAGTCTATTACAACCCGCGATTTCACGCGCAGGGCACGGGAGGCAGTTCGGGCACTCCCACGTCATGGACGCCTTTGCGAAACGCCAGCGCGACGGCGCGCACGATGCTTCTGGAAGCGGCGGCAAAAAAATGGGGAGTCAGCCCGTCCGAGTGCCGCGCGGAAAACAGCGCGATCCTGCACGTTCCCACCAAGAGGCGCCTGAGTTACGGTAGCCTGGTGGAAGCGGCGGCGAAGCTCCCCGTTCCCCGGAATGTGCCGCTCAAAGATCCCAGCCAGTACCACTTGATCGGCAAGCCGATGAAGCGGCTCGACACGCCGGCCAAGGTGAATGGTACGGCGCAGTACGGAATTGACGTGCGCCTGCCCGGAATGGTTTACGCCGTGGTGGCGCGCTGCCCGGTATTCGGCGGGAAAGTTGCCAGCTTCGATGCCGCAAAGGCCAGGGCGATTCCAGGCGTAAAAGACGTCATCCGGATTTCAAGCGGCGTGGCCGTGGTGGCCGAAAACACCTGGACGGCGATGCAGGGACGTCGGGCGCTGGAGGTGCAGTGGGACGAAGGGCCAAACGCAAACCTCACCAGCGCCACCATCAGTAAACTCCTCGCGGATGCGGCCACACAGCCCGGCCATGTGGCGCGAAACGATGGCGACGCCGCAGCCGCACTGGCTTCGGCTGCGCAGAAGATTGAAGTGGATTACGAGGTTCCCTATCTGGCCCACGCCACGATGGAGCCGATGAACTGCACCGCGCACGTTCAGGCGGATCGCTGCGACGTGTGGGCGCCCACGCAGAATCAGACAAATACCCAGGCCATGGCCATGAAGATCACCGGGCTGGACCTGAAATCCGTGTTCGTCCATACAACGTTTCTCGGCGGTGGATTCGGACGCCGGTTTGAAAGCGATTTTGTCGGCGATGCAGTGGAAGTTGCCAAGGCGGTGGGCGCGCCGGCCAAGGTCACCTGGTCGCGGGAAGACGACATGCAACACGATTACTATCGCATGGCCTCGCACTCGCGGTTCACGGCAGGCCTTGACGCGGACGGCTGGCCGGTGGTTTGGATGAATCGAGTCGCCAGTCCATCCCTGCTGGCCCGCTTCGGCCCGCTCAAGGATAATTTCGATCCGCGAAGCGTGGAGATCGCGGACGCCGTTCCTTACGACATTCCGAACATTCGCGTGGAGTACAAACTGGCCGACCCGGGTATTCCCGTCGGGTTCTGGAGGTCGGTGGGCGCCTCGCAAAACGGTTTTTTCCTGGAAAGCTTCATCGACGAGGTCGCCACGGCGGGGAAAAAAGATCCTTACGAACTCAGGCGGCGTTTGCTGGCGAAATCGCCCAGGTACCTCGCCGTGCTGGAGACGGCCGCGAAAAACGCGGGGTGGGGCCAGCCTTTGCCTGCGGGCAGGTTCCACGGAATCGCCATCGTGAGCGCCTACCAGGGTTTTGTAGCCCAGGTGATCGAAATTTCCGTGGATCGCAAGCAGCGCACGTTGCAGGTCCACCGCGTGGTGTGTGCGCTGGATTGCGGGCGCATCGTGAATCCCTCCAGCATCCAGGCGCAGGCCCGCAGCTCGATCGTATACGGGCTGACGGCGGCGCTTTACGGCGCAATCACAATCGACCGCGGGCGCGTCCAGCAGCACAATTTCGACGATTACCAGATGCTGCGTTTGAAGGACATGCCCGAAACGGAAGTGCATGTCATTTCCAACGAAGAAACGCCCACCGGCGCCGGTGAATTTGTGGTGCCGCCGGTTGCACCCGCATTGTGCAATGCGATTTTCGCGGCGACCGGCAGGCGTGTCCGGCGTTTGCCGGTCAGTCCCGGGGATCTGGCCTGACCGGACGCAGCGCTGCATAAACGATCTTGACCTGAAATCCGGCGCAGACGCGCCTGAATCCATCACTCAATTCTCGGAGGAATCCTGGTGCTGAAAATGAAAAGGGCAATTGCGATTGCGGCAGCCGCAGTGATTATGATCGCCGGAATGTTCTTCCTGTTTGCCCGGAGAACTCCGGCGCAGACCAAGCAACTTCGCGTCTACACTTCGGACGGCATCAAGGCGGCTTATCTGGAACTGGTTCCCCAGATGGAGCAGGCCACCGGACGAAAGTTGGTGACGCAGTTCAATTCCTCGAAAAATATAAGGGACAAGATTCAGGCGGGGGAACCTTTCGATGTCGCGATTCTGACGACCGGGATCATCGATGATTTAATCAAGCAGGGAAAGATCCCGGCCGGCTCGCGCATCGACCTGGCCCGTACCGGAATCGGCGTCGGCGTTCGCGCCGGCGCGCCCAAGCCCGACATCAGCACGCCCGAGGCGATGAAGCAGGCGTTGTTAAACGCCAAGGCCATCAGCTTCAACCCCAGCGGCGCAAGCGCCGTGCACATTTACGACATGTTCGCTCGAATGGGGATTACCGAGGCCGTCAAGGCAAAATTGGTCCTGAATCCCGAGGCGGGAGGCCCGCAGAAGGATGTTGTCGAGGGCAAGTCGGAACTTGTGATGACGCTGGTTCCCGAAATCAAGTATTTCCCCGGCATGGAACTGGTGGGCCCGCTGCCGGCTGATTTTCAGAGCTATGTCAATTTCTCCGCCGGAGTTGCCACGGCCTCACAGGATCCGGCTGGGGCCCAGGCTCTGCTTCATTTCCTCAGCGGACCTGCACTGGCGCCAGTTCTGAAAGCCAAGGGCATGGAGCCTCGCTGAATCCCGCCCGGCGGGCGTTGAGGAGATTTTCCCATTGAGAAGATTTCCCTATCCATAATGGGGAAATCTCCTCCTGTTGCATTATTCAGAGCGCCCCGATGCGTCCTGCGGCAAATGCTGTCGGAGCAGATCTTCGACGTCGTCGATCTTGTCCCCCAACAAGTTGAGCTTGCGCGACAGTCCCTGGATTTCGGATTCGGCGCGGCGGTTCACGTCATAATCGAGTTCACCGCGCAGGCGATCCTTCGTGTCCTGCCGGTTCTGGCTCATCATGATGACCGGCGCCTGAATTGCCGCAAGCATGGAGAGGAACAGATTCAGCAGGATAAACGGGTAGGGATCCCAAGCCGATCGCTTGAGCGCAACGTTGGCCGCCGTGTATGCGCAGAGAACCACTGCAAATAAGATGATGAAAGTCCACGATCCGCCAAACCGAGCGACGGTATCGGCAATGCGTTCGCCGAAGGTCATCTCCTCTTCAATGATGGCATTCGCGTTGCGGGCGGCGCGAATGCGCACCAGTTGTTGAGACGCATGAAACTGGCGTCCGAGCACGACGAGCATATCCATTCCCGCCAGCGGTTTTCGCTGCAATAAAATGGCGATGTCTTCCCGGGCGACTTCCAGGCAGACGGTTTCGTCGACGGCAGTGGCGGTGGTCTGGTGGGGCGTTTTTTCAAGCATGGATGCGAAGCCAAAGAATTCGCCATGAGCCGGTTCGTCGATGATCACTTCCTGCTGATCTTCGTCCACCGTGGTGACGCGGACTAATCCCGAAACCATGACATACGCTTGCCCTCCCGGATCGCCAATCTTGTAAATTCGCTGCCGGGGCGCAAATGTCTTGAGTTCGACCTGCCCGGCCAGTACGGCGGTTTCCTCGTCATCCAGCAGGGCGAACAAAGGAACTTCTTTTAACACTTCCGGGTTGCACGCCATGGATCACCTCGTCGGTAAATTGCGTTCGAACCGAAGTGAGCATACAGGGAGTCTGAATCAATGCGCACCCGATTTTTTGGAAAGGGGGGCATGGGGGTGCATGTACCGTGACAGGTGCGGGCGGAAGGCTGACGGTCAGGGGCGAACGCCCGAGGCGCGTTGCGCGACGTATTCGCGCATGGCGGCGTCGAAGGCACGTTCCAGTTTTTGCACAAGCGGGCCGCCCACGACCGGATACTTGTGGCCGGCAATTTCGCTGACCCCGAGCAACGTGCGGTTGGTCGAGGTGATAAAAACTTCCTCGGCGGAGTATAGATCCTCCGGCGTGAGGGTTCGCTCGATCATCTGCACGCCCTCGCGAGGACCAATTTCCAGCAGCACCCCGCGCGTCACGCCCTCTAGGCATCCCGAGGAAAGCGGCGGCGTAACGACGGCGCCATCCTTCACGCAAAAAATATTCGCCGACGTGCATTCGGCCACTTCGCCGCGCTCGTTCAGCAAAATCACTTCGGTCCAGCCCGCCTTCTGCGCCTCAGCCAGGTGCCAGACGTTGTTCAGCCACGCCGTGGTTTTCACGCCTGCCAGCGGGGAAGCCGCATGGCGCCCGTGCGCGGCGACGCTCAGGCGCGCCTGATTCACAGGGGGCGGCAATCCCGCGGTGCAGAGAATCAAGTCCACTTGCGGCATTGATTCATCGCTTCGCCAGAATCCGATCTGGTTATAGATCATGTATATCCGGACGGTGCCTTCGACTACTTGGTTGGCGGCTAGCAGTTCGCTCAGGTGCCGCCGCACTTGCGCGGGAACGAACGGGAAGGGCAGGCGAACGCGGGCCGCATCTTTTTCCAGACGCCGCCAGTGGCGTTCGTAGGCAAACGCTTCGCCCTGAAAAATCCGTAGCGTCGTGAACAGGCCCCAGCCGTTCAGCAATCCCGCCTGGCCCGGCGAAAGCCGCGCCTGCTCAACGGGAACGATACGGTCGTTGTGAAAAATATGCCGATGAATCAAGGGAACCTCGTGCGCGGCCCTGCCGCAATCCGCCCAGATATTCTAACTCAGCGCGGGCGGGGCAGAATCGCCCTCAATCGGACTCGGTAATGAATTGAGCAAAATGGATCGCGCGATGCTCGCGGCGCTCACGCAGCCGTAATGCGGTCTTCCGGAACTTCCACCTGGCTGACTCCGCGAAAAGAAAAAAGCAGCTTGACCAGGTATTTGGAAGGATTTTCGGATGTTTGCCGCACGATGTGGCCGACGGCGGCCGTGACCGCCGCATGAAACAGGACATTGCCGGATTGAATTCCGGCGAGATTCACGCGGACCGATTGCCCGGGCTGAAGCGAAGCCATTGATTGCCCCTTATAAATTGTGGTCTTGCTGCGGCGCAATTGCAAGGCAGGGACTGCCCTGCAAATGGGTGAGCGCCCGCGAGCCACTTTTGCCGCGCGGCGCGAGTTGTCATCCGACTGGCTGCAAGATAACATGCGGGGCCTCGGTCCACTTCTGCCTGCATCGTTGCGAGGGAGGCTGTCATGCGCTTTACCCAGGCTCGGCGTTTTCAGGGATTGGTAGTTGCGGCGGTTATCCTTGGGGGGATTTCCGGGTGCTCCCGGGGGCCGAGCGCTCCCGCGGCGGGGCTCAGTTCATTTTCGGGCGACCGCATTCTCAATCACATCCGCAAGCTATCCTCGAATGAGTTTGAAGGGCGCGGGCCGGGCTCCAAAGGCGAGCAGCTCACAATCCAATATCTGCAGGACCAATTTCGCGCGGCAGGGCTCGAGCCCGGCAATCCGGACGGAAGCTATTTGCAGAGCGTGCCCCTGGTCGGCATCACGGCGGACAGCGGAATGAAATTCACGTTGTCCGGCCACGGCCGCACGCTGGAACCGAAATTTCAGGACGATTACGTCGCCTGGTCCAAGCGCGTGACCGAAACTTCGTCGATTGATGCGGACCTGATATTCGCCGGCTACGGCGTGCAGGCGCCGGAATATCAGTGGGACGATTTCAAAGGCGCCGACGTGAAGGGCAAAGTCCTGGTCGAACTCGTCAACGATCCGCCCGTGCCCGATCCCTCGGATTCCTCAAAGCTGGATCCCAGGATGTTCGGCGGCACTGCCATGACGTACTACGGGCGGTGGACCTACAAGTTCGAGAAGGCCGCGCAAATGGGCGCCGCCGGCGCCATCCTCATACATCAGACCGACCGCGCCGGCTACCCCTGGGAAGTGGTGCGCAACAGTTGGGGCGGAACGCAATTCGATCTGGCGGCGTCGGACAAAAACATGGGCCGCCTCGCCGTGGAAAGCTGGATCACTTCGGATTTCGCGACAAAACTATTTCGTGCCGCGGGGCAGAACCTGGACAATCTGATCCAGGCTGCGGCCCGGCGGGATTTTAAACCCATGCCGCTCGGTATCCATGCGAAGCTCACGATCCACAACGCGCTCCGGACGCTCAATTCGCACAACGTGATTGCGAAAATTACCGGGAGCGATCCGGATCTGAAAAACACGTACGTCGTCTACACGGCGCACTGGGATCATTTCGGAATCGGCCCGGCGGTCAACGGAGACAAAATTTATCACGGCGCTGTGGACAACTCTTCCGGTACAGCCGCGCTGCTGGAGATTGCGCGGGCTTATAAAGCTCTTGCCACGCCGCCGCGCCGCACCGTCCTGTTTCTCTCGGTGACCGCAGAAGAGCAGGGCCTGCTCGGTTCGGAATACTATGCGAAGCATCCGCTGTATCCGCTGGCGCGCACTGCGGTGGATATCAATATGGATGGAATGAATGTTCATGGACGCACGCGCGACATCGTGGAGATCGGAAGAGGCGCTTCTACGCTCGACGATGTTGTGGATGCTGTAGCGGCGGAACAGGGGCGCGTCGTGAAATCCGATCCCGAACCCGAAAAGGGATACTACTACCGCTCGGACCATTTTGAATTTGCCAAGAAAGGTGTGCCGGCATTCGATCCCGATGAGGGACTGGACTTTATCGGCAAGCCCGCAGGATGGGGACTCGAGCAGCGGCGCATCTACACCGCCCAGCGATATCACAAGCCCGCGGACGTAATTCAGCCGGACTGGGATTTAAGCGGCGCGGTGCAGGATTGCCAGCTTTACTTCCTGGTTGGCTACCGCGTCGCCAATGATCCTCGCATGCCGGAATGGAGGCCGGGGGCCGAGTTCAAGGCCATTCGAGACGCCTCCCTGAGAACCGCCGGGATGGCCCCTTAGGTGGAGGACGCTCTTCATGGGGCCTCCGGGAAAGGCCTGAAACTGCGGTACTTTAGTCCTAAGAACATGCCCTCCTGAAGTAGTGCTTTTTTCGCGCTAGCCCTGAAATCGATGTTGACAGCAAGGCAGTATCTACTTACTCTTAGTGGCGTAGCCCTCTCTGGAGGTATTTGTGCGGACACTGATCAAGATTGGTTTTATCGTTGCCGTTAGCGCAGCTCTGGTAGGAGCGCCCGCGATGGCCGCTCCAGCAAATCCAGCTTCTGTGCCCTTGGGTGTCGTTCTGCAAGCGGATCGCGCCCAGATTGGTACGGATATGACTTCCGGCGGTGCAACGATTTATGATGGCGATCTCCTGCATACCGGAGGAAATGGCACGCTCCGCGCTCGCCTTGGCACATCTCAAATGTACCTGCGCGAGAACTCTGCGGCGCAGGTGAGCGGTTTCTCCAATGGATTTACCGCCAATTTGACGGCAGGCACGGTTGTCGTTTCTTCGGCGCAAGGGCAGACATTCCAATTGTTCGCCAACGGCGCGACGATCCGTCCTGTCGGCACAGAAGATACGGTTGCCCAGATCACGCGGGTCAGCCCCAGCGAACTGGTTCTGTCCAGCACCCGCGGGGTACTCAAAGTCTCCATGGGCGAGGAAGTCAGAACCGTGGAAGCCGGCAAGGCCTATCGCATGAAGCTCGAACCGGATACTTCAGATCCCGGGCCGCAGGGCGGGCCGTACCACACCGCGCGCAACCGGTTTCTTTGGATCGCAGTCTTCGGCATATCCGTCGGCACCGGTATCGGAATCTGGCGCGCGCTGATCAGCCCGAGCCAACCATAAACGGATCGCAGCGAAGTTTTTAATTTTCAGGGCGGCCCTCAAGGGCCGCCCTTTTTTTGATACTTTTTTGATATTTGATAAACGGCTTTTTCCCCGCCAGAAAAAAACAGCCCAGCAACGCGATGCCCGGAAAATGAGCCTCGGATTCAGGGATTTTTTCTCGGAGGCGTCGCGCCGAATCGCGGTGAATGGCCGCGCCTGGAAAACACGGCAGGCTTTACACGCCCCTCGCAGGCCTGGAGAAAAACAAAGAAGTGTCCGCGGCTTTCGCTTCCCGATGGATGGCCTATAGCAAGATTGGGCATCAGGCGGCAAGGTCATGCGGGCGGAGGCGGCCGGCCTTGATAAAATGCATGTATGCGGTCTTCCGCGGCGCGCTTCCTTCGGTTCTGCGTGATTCTCTGCCTGGTTTCAGGCCTGCCCGGACTTGCGTCTGCGGACACAATTTATCTCAAAAACGGCAAAAAAATCACAGTTGAGATAGTGACCGAGGAAAATGGCCAGGTCAGTTACGATACCCCTGCCGGCCATCTGAGCCTGCCCGCTTCCATTGTGGATCACGTTGCCCGGGACGCCTTTTCGATGGGCCCCACTGCCGGATCGGCAAGCGATAAAGCCGCGAACCTGCCGATCGCCCCCCCGAATGCCCTGGCCCCTCCGGCCAATGATGCAGCCACGCGCGCCGCGGTACGCGAGGGCTCGATCAATCTTGGCCTGCTCTCCCAGCTGGAATCCGAGGCGGATGCGAATCCCACACGCACGGCGGTGGCTCGCGTGGTCGCGGCCGAAAGCGCCGCGGCGCAGTTCGAAATCAGTGTCGGAGATTTCGCACAGGCGGCTGCGCATTACAACGTCGGGCTTCGCTATGATGCCGATAACATGGGGTTGCTGCTGGAGACAGCCTATCTCCACCTTCGGCGCAGCGAATATTCGGCTGCACTGGATCTGCTGGACCGTGCGCGGCGCATTCAGCCGGATTCCCCCGATGCGGCGAAGCTGGCGGGATGGGCGTATTACGGATTGAATCGCGTGGACGACGCCGTCTCGGAATGGAAACGAGCCCTCGCGCTGAAGCCGGATGCGGAAGTGCAGCACGCGCTGGAAAAAGCCGAGCGCGACGCGCAGGAGGAATCCACTTACAGCGAAAGGGAAACCACGCACTTCCAGCTGAAGTACAAGGGGGGCGCCGCGCCGGACCTGGCGCGCGAAGTTCTGCGCACTCTGGAATCCGAGTTCAACGAGATTTCCTTGACTCTGGACTACGTTCCCCCAGAACCGATCGGCGTGATCCTTTACACGAATCAGGCGTTTATGGATATTACGCGCGCGCCCAATTGGAGCGGCGCCCTCAACGATGGCCGCATCCGCGTGCCGGTCGAGGGCTTGAGCACCATGAACGATGAACTGGCGCGCGTGCTGAAGCACGAGTTGACGCATAGTTTCGTCTCGCAGAAAACCGGCGGGCATTGCCCCGTGTGGTTGCAGGAGGGAATCGCGCAATACATGGAGGGCAAGCGCAGCCAAGCCGTGGCCGGAGCGCTTTCCTCGGCCTACGACCGCCACATGGAATTTTCTCTCTCTTCGTATGAAACCTCCTGGTTGAATTTGCCCCGGGAAACCGCGGCCAATGCCTACGCGTGGTCGCTGGCGACCGTGGAAGCCATCATCGCATCGGATGGAATCGATGATTTGAGCCGCATCCTGGACCGGCTTGCCGCCGGCGACGCTCCGGAAGACGCGGTGCACGCCGTCCTGCGTGATTCCTACGCCGAGCTGACTCAATTCACCGTGCAGTATTTGCGGAAGACTTACCTCTAGACAGCATTTAGGACCATCTACGCAACATTCGCTTGGGGAATTGTGATTGGTCAGGGACTTGGGCTTGCGGATTTTCCGAGTGTCGCCAGCAAACCTGCCAGCAGCGCGGCGCGCTCGGGCAATCTGCGGATCACGGCATTTTCGCCGGGACCGTGCGCGCCTTCGCCGACGGCTCCCAGGCCGTCGAGTGTCGGAACTTGCAGCGCGGCGGTGAAATTTCCGTCCGAACCGCCTCCCACCGATGCCTCGCGGAGCGGCGTGCCCATTTCCTTTGCCAGCGCGCGCGCTTTTGCGTAGAGTGCGGCGCTTGTCTTTCGCTCCATCGGAGGGCGGTTAAACCCGCCGCGGATTTCCAGCTTTGCGCCTTGCAGGATCGGCCGCAACGCGCGGAATTTCCGTTCCAGCGCGCGCATATCTTGAGTGCGCGTCGCACGCACATCAACCACCACTCGCGCATGTTCGGGGATGACGTTGGTGCGCGTGCCGCCTTCGATCACGCCCGCATGTACGGTGATCCCGCGGCGCGGCTGGCTCCACCGGGAAATACGCCCAATCTGAAGCGCGATTTCTTCAATCGCGTTGACGCCATCCTCGGGGTTGAGGCCTGCGTGAGCCGCGCGCCCTGTGGCGACCAGTTCGATCTCGCCCACGCCCTTGCGGCTGGTTTTTACGCGGCCATCGAGGCCGGCTGCAGGCTCCAGGACGAGCACAGCGTCGCTGCGCCTCGCCTCGCGCTCAATCACGGCGCGGGACGTTTGACTGCCGATTTCCTCGTCACTGGTCCACAGGAAGACGATGCGCTTTTCCGGCAAACACCGCGCTGCGGCAAGCGCATCCACGGCGTACAGGGCAATCACCAGCCCGCCCTTCATGTCGAACGTGCCGGGCCCCCACGCCCTGCAGCGTGATAGCCGGAAGGGCATGCGTGCCAGGGTCCCGAGTTCATAGACTGTATCCAGATGCCCCAAAACCAGAATTTGGCCTTTCGCCCGGCCCTTGCCCGGATGCCATTCCGCGCGAATGTGATCGCCTCGCTGGCGCTGTGGCAGCAGGGTGACCGCCGCGCCGCGCCGCTTCCACTCGGCGGCGACGATCCGGCCGAACCGGTTCACAGCGGATTTATCGAAGCTGGGAGATTCGGTCCGCACGAAGCGGCCCAAAAGGCGTGCCATCGCGTCCTCGCGGGATTTCAGCCATGCAAGGATCGAAGGCATCGCGGATGAGGGTTTCATGTTGCCGTTATGCTAACAACGGGTTTCCTGCGAGGCAATGCGTTTGCGGGGCGGCGTGTTTCGCTTATAATTCCAGTGCGCGGGCTGTACATGCAGCCTGCGGAGAAAATTGAGGAGATGCAATGATTCTCGACAGTGTTGGTATCCAGAAAATCCTGCCACACCGCTATCCGTTTCTGATGGTGGATACCATTCTCGAAATCGAACGGCTGAAGCGCATTGTCGGCTTGAAAAGCGTCTCCATCAATGAGGGCTATTTTCAGGGGCATTTTCCGGGAAAACCGGTCATGCCGGGCGTACTGATCATTGAAGGCATGGCGCAGACCGGCGGGCTTCTGCTGCTCCTGGAAGTTCCGGATCGGGACAAGAAGCTGCTGTACTTTGCGGCCGTGGATGAAGCGCGTTTCCGGCGGCCTGTTGTGCCGGGGGACCAGTTGCGGATGGAAGTTACGGTGCTCAAGTGGCGCAACACGTTCTGCAAATTGCATGCGGTCGCCACCGTGAACGGGGAAGTCGCCGCCGAAGCGACGTTGAAGTGCATGCTGATGGACCGCGATGCGGCGCAGTCGGGCGAAGCCGCCGATGAAGTCAAGACGGACGCCGCTGTGGGTATCCGCGATGAATGAAATCGATCCCCGCGCGCTGGTATCTCCTACCGCGCGCGTGGGCAGCGGCGTACGAATCGGCGCGTTCGCCGTTGTCGGCGATGACGTCGAACTGGGCGACGGTTGCGTGCTGCAGCCGCACGCCGTGGTCCGCGGCCCGTCTCGGATCGGCAGCAGAAATGCCTTCGATTCGTTTTGCTCGGTCGGCGGCGACCCGCAGGACCTGAAATTCAGCGGCGAGCGCACGGAACTGGTTGTCGGCGACGCAAACCATTTTCGCGAATTTTGCACGGTGAGCCGCGGAACCAGGCAGGGAGGCGGTGTCACGCGCATCGGCGACGGCAATCTCTTCATGGCCTATTCGCACGTGGCCCACGATTGCATCGTCGGGAACCACACGGTTTTTGCCAATGGCGCAACCCTTGCCGGCCACGTCGTCGTGGAGGATTGCGCAAGCGTGGGCGCCTTCAGCCCCGTGCACCAATTCTGCCGCATTGGCCGCCTGGCTTATATCGGGGCCTGCACGGTGATCACGCAGGACGTGCCGCCGTTTTCGCGCGTCGTCACCGAGCGCGAAACGCGTTGTTACGGTGTGAATACGGTTGGCCTGGAGCGCCGGGGTTTCGATCGCGAACGCCTGGAGACCATTGAGCGCGCCTTTCGCCTGCTGTTGCGCTCCAAACTCAATACGTCGCAGGCCGTGGAACAGATACGCGCGCAGCTCAATGGATCGGCGGACGTTCGCGAACTCGTGGAGTTTATCGAGTCCGCGCAGCGCGGCCTCCACAAGTGAATTCCTCCATGTCCACGCCTTCTTTATCGGAGCCGGACGCATCGGTCCGCTGGGGACTTATTGCCGGCAACGGGCAATTCCCGTTTCTGGTGATTGAAGCGGCGCGCGATCTGGGCATCGATCTGGCCGTGATCGCGATCCGGGAAGAGGCTTCGCCGGAGCTGGAAAAAATCGCGTCGCGACTCCACTGGGTCAGTCTGGGGGAATTGTCCCGCACCCTCGAACTCCTGCACCAGGAGGGCGTTACCCGCGCGGTGATGGCCGGGCAAGTGAAGCACAACAAGATCTTCAGCTCGATTCGCCCGGACTGGAAGCTGGCGAAACTTTTACTTTCGCTGCCGCTGAAAAATACAGATTCGCTGATCGGCGGGGTCGCGCGCGTGCTGGAATCGGAAGGCATACAGCTTGTGGACTCGACCACTTTTCTGAAACCGCTCATCCCCGCTCCGGGAGTGCTGACCCAACGCGCGCCTGATGCGCGAGAAGCCGCGGATATTGCCTACGGACGGGAGATCGCCCGGCAGATTGCCGGCCTGGATCTTGGGCAGACCGTGGTGATTCGCGACCGCGCCTGCGTGGCCGTCGAGGCCATGGAAGGCACCGACGAAACGATCGAGCGCGCCGCGCGCATTGCCGATGGCGGCTCCCTGGTTGTGGTAAAAGTCAGCAAGCCGCGCCAGGACATGCGATTTGATGTACCCGTTGTGGGGCTCAAGACCGTCGAAGTGATGCAGAGGTGTCGTGTGTCCGCTTTAGGTATGGACGCGGGGCGCACGCTGCTGTTTGACCGCGCGCGCGTCATCCAAGCTGCCGACGCCGCCGGCATCGCGATCGAAGCATTTCCGCTGGAAACCATCGGGGTGGCAGAACCCCCGGCAAAACAGGGGAAGCCGTGATTTCGTACTTTCAGCCACATCCACGCGTGCCGGTTCCGCCGGGAGCCCGCCATGAATAATAATGTCCGCGTCGCCGTCGTGGGAGCAGGGGATTTCGGGCGGAACCACGCCCGCGTGTATCGCGAGCTTCCCGGCGCCGAACTTGTCGGCATCGTGGATGCCGACGCCTCCCGCGCCGCCAAACTGGCTGCTGAATTTTCCACTGCAGTCATTCTGGATATCGAATCGCTTGCCGGCCGCGTGGACGCCGCCAGCGTGGTCGTGCCGACGGTCGCGCACTCCGGCGTCGGCTGCCGCCTGCTCGACCTCGGTATCGACGTGCTCGTTGAAAAACCGATGGCCGCTTCCCTTGCCGAAGCCGACGCGCTGCTTTCCGCGGCCGCACGAAACGCGCGCATACTTCAGGTCGGACACCTGGAGCGATTCAATCCAGCGATCGTCGCCGTGATGCCAGTGTTGAACCGGCCGCTGTATTTCGAAGTTCATCGCCTGGGCGTTTTCACGCCGCGCAGCCTGGACATTGACGTTGTCTATGACGTGATGATTCACGATCTGGACATCCTGCTGGCGATGGTCAACGCGCCCGTTGTGGACATCAAGGCCATTGGAATTCCTGTCCTTACCGAAAAAGTAGACATCGCGCACGCGCGCCTGGATTTCGCCACCGGCGCGGTCGCCAATATCACCGCCAGCCGCGTTTCGACCGAGCGCGTGCGTAAGATGCGCTTTTTTCAGCAGCACGAATATATTTCCGTGGATTTCACGCGCCAGGACGCGCTCCGCGTGCGCGTCGTCGAGCCCGGTCCGCAACCGAAGTTCGATTTTACGACTCTCCCGGCGGAGCGCGAGGAGCCCCTGCATGCCGAATTGAAGGCGTTCCTGGAGTCGGTCGGGACGCGCCGCGCTCCGATGGTGGATGGCGCGGCGGGCCGCCGGGCGCTGGAATTGGCCGATCAGGTAATGGCAGGCATCCTGGAGCACGGGCAGCGCGTCCAACTGGGTGCTTTCGCTGCCCCACAGATAAATCGATGATTCCGCGGATTCTGGTTCCAAAAAATGCCCGGCCGGTGGCCTCTCCCTCGGACGGGCCGCCCCGGCGGCTGAGTTCCGACCTCGACGAGCGCACGCTCGTTCCGCAGGATCTGCCGCAATTCGAGCTGGACCCGCGGTCCTCGATCCCTTCTTTTTTCAAGCTGGAAGTGCTGGGCGCGCCGGTCGTCGTTCCACGGGACAACATGCCCAATACCCCGCTGGATGCCACCAGCAAGATGCCGGACTACGTGCCGCTGACCATCCTGGATTCGCGCGTGGCCGTGCCGAAGGATGCCCACGCGTCCAAAATCGAACCAAGACATCTCACTGCCATCCAGGATTTGCCCGACCTGATCGATCCGGATGTCCTCACCACCGGCGAAGTCAATTTGATGGCCGGGCCGAACGACGAGCGCGGCCCAGCCTGGAATTCGGTGGCGCGAATCGCCTCCATCGCGTTTCACTTTGCTCTGCTCGCCTTAATTATTTTTGGGCCCAGAGTATTTCCCGAGCCGCAGCAAACGCAGGCGGAAATTGACCGGCAGAACATCACGGACCTCTATTTGCCGAATGACGTTCGAAACATTCCAAAGACTCCCCCGGCGCCGCAGCCGAGAAGCCCGCAGATGCGCATAGACCCGCGACTGCTGCGGCGGCTTGCCCCGCCTCGCGAATCGCAGCCCACACCCGAGCCCGCCGAGCCGAAACATGTCGTACCGGACAACCCCGTGGCTAAGCTGCAGGCGCCTGTGTCGCCCATGCCGCAACCGCGCGCCCAGCAGCCTCTGCAGGACAGCCCGATCCAGCCGCCGCAGACGCCGCCCGACACTGCTTCGAATCGTCTGGTGTTGCCCCACTTTTCGCCGGGCAAAGCCCTGCAGCAATCCATGCGTGATGCATTGAAGGGCGGCGGGACGGCGAGCGCCCAATTCGGATCACCCGCTCCATCGGGCGGCGGAGGCATGGGTGGCGGCGGTGGACAGGGTTATCTCGGCGGGGCGGTGCAATTGCTCACGCCCACCGAGGGAGTGGACTTTACCAACTACATTGCCCGTGTGCTGGCCAGCGTGAAGAGAAACTGGTACTCGGTGATGCCGGAGTCGGCGCGCCTGGGAGATCGCGGCAGAGTGGTTCTGCAATTTCGCATCATGCGCAATGGCGCTGTGCCGGACTCGGAGCCCGCCATGGTCGGCAGTTCCGGAAAAGACCCGCTGGACCGGGCGGCGATTTCCTCGATCCGCGCTTCGACGCCGTTTGAACCCCTGCCGTCCGCTTTTAGCGGGCCGAATATCGAGCTCAGGTTCATCTTCCTGTATAATATGCCCATGAACGCACAGTGAGGCCGACCCGTACACAAGTGTCCGGAATACTTTTGCTGGCGTTGTTGTGTCTGATTTATCTCGTGATACGCTACTGGAACTTCCTGCGATGAGCACTGCCCCACAACCAATGCCCAACCCCGCCGATGAATCCGGCAAACCCGGGCCGGGGCCACTTCCCCTGGTAGCCATCGTGGGGCCGACGGCTTCGGGCAAATCCTTGCTGGGTGTGCGGCTGGCTCGCAAGTTTGGCGGCGAAGTTCTGGCATGCGATTCAACGCAAGTTTATCGTGGGTTCGACATCGGCACGGCCAAGCCCACCATGGAAGAGCGCGGAGGCGTACCGCATCATTTACTTGACCTGGTGGACCCCACGTTTGCATTCACAGCAGCGGAATATCGCGTGCGCGCGGTTGCGGTCCTGGAAGAACTGCGCCTGCGCGCCCGGCTTCCCATTCTTACCGTGGGGACCGGGTTGTACCTGCGGGCGCTGCTGGAAGGCCTTGCGGACGCACCTGCGCGCTCCGAGGAACTGCGTGCGCGCCTGGAATCCCGCGCCGATACGCACAGCCTGCAGTATTTGCACCGCGTCTTGCGGCGCCTGGATCCCGAGGCCGCGCTGCGCATCGGCTCGCGCGACCGCCCCAAGATGATTCGAGCGATTGAAGTTTGCCTTCTCACCGGGCGTCCGCTCAGCGAAATCCACCAGGCCGGTCGCACGCCCCTGGAAGGCTACCACCCGATCAAAATCGGGTTGCAGCCACCGCGCGCTGCGCTTTACGACCGCATCGGGCAGCGCGTCCGAATGATGATCGAGCGCGGCTGGCTCGAGGAGGTGACCGGCCTGCTCCGCAGCGGTGTTCCGCAGAATTCGAAGCCTTTCGATTTCATCGGCTACAGCGAGTTGCGCGCGCATCTGGAAGGCACGGTCACTCTGGCCGCCGCCACGAAAGCGATTTCCCAGGCCACGCGCCGCTACGCCAAGCGCCAGCTCACCTGGTTCCGCAAAGAGCCCCTGGTGCACTGGCTGCCCGGTTTTGGAGACGATCCGGCCATTGCCGCCGCCGCCGAGAACTTTGTGGCGCGGCAGTTGCAAGCGGGAGCCACAACCTAGGTATCGGTTTCTATCGGGTGTACAATGGTGCTGTGAAACCAAGTCCCTTCTCACAATCTTCACGCACAGGTTGTTCCCAATCGTTGTTCCAGAATGAAAAGTTCAAGAATGAAAACGACACGACCGACGGAAAATTACGAACGCGTGTTCCTGGTGGGCGTAGGCCTGAAACGGGCCTCGCACGTGCCGGGGATTGACGCCGGCGAAGCCGACCGCGAATCGCTGCTGGAGCTTGCGGAACTGGCGCGCAGCGCGGGCGCTCAGGTCGCCGGAAGTATTTTCCAGATGCGCGATAAAATCGATCCCGCCACAGTCATCGGCCGCGGAAAGATCGAGGAAGTAAAGATCGAGGCGAACCTGCACAAGGCCTCGCTAATCATTTTCGACCGCAACCTTTCGCCCACGCAGTTGCGCAACCTGGAACGCGGCACCGAATGCCGCGTGATCGACCGCACGCAGCTGATCCTGGATATTTTCGCGCGGCATGCGCGCAGCCGGGAAGGGCAGTTGCAAGTCGAACTCGCGCAGCTGAATTACATGCTGCCGCGTCTGGCCGGAAGCGCCAAAGAACTCTCACGGCAGGCCGGCGGCATCGGCACGCGCGGTCCTGGCGAGCAAAAACTGGAAACCGACCGCCGCCGGATTCGCGAGCGCGTCGCCAAGATCTCTCGCGCCATCGAAGCCATCCGCAAGCAGCGTTCGCTGCGGCGCCAGACGCGCCAGGCTGTGCCGTTGGGAACCGTCGCGCTGGTCGGCTACACGAACGCGGGAAAATCGACGCTGTTCAACGCGGTGAGCCGCTCCGGCGTGCTGGTCTCCTCGAAAATGTTTGCCACGCTTGATCCGACCGTGCGTGCCGTGCGCCTGCCGTCGAACCGCCGCGTCCTGCTTTCCGATACCGTCGGATTTATTCGCGACCTGCCTCCCGGATTGATCGCCGCGTTTCGCGCCACGCTCGAGGAGGTGCAGGAGTCGGCGCTGATCCTGATTGTGACGGATATCTCGAACCCGCATCACGCCGAACAGGACGCGGAAGTCGAAAAAATCCTGAAAGACCTGGGCGTGGCCGACCGGCCGCGTCTGCATGTCCTCAACAAGATCGACCGGCTCACGCCCGAGCAGGCCGCGGCGATGAATGGAAATCGTTCTTCGGTCCGCGTTTCCGGGTTGACGGGCGCCGGCCTGCAAGAGCTTCTTTCCCGTATCGACACCGCCATGCCTGTCGATCCGGTCCTGCACTTGCGCTTCAATCTTCCGCTGGAAGATGGCCGGGCGATTGCCCTCGTGCATGCCCTCGGCCGCGTGCTGCATTCCGAAGTGCAGGATTCGATTCTTTCAATGGAAGCGGATCTGCCCGAGTCGGTGGCACGCCGTCTCAGAGTTTATCCGGCACCCACTCCCGCTTGAATGCGGGTGAGGGGGCGCGAGAAGTCATATTCTCGATCCGCTCGAAGAGCGCGGAAAGATGAAAACCCGTCAAGAATCAGAGGAATCCGAGCGAGGTTTGCGGGAAAAATTTCAGAATCGATAAGGCCGCTGCTGTGGAAAGGTTGTGGAAATTGATTCCGACAGAAACGTCATTTTACAAGGGTTTTGATGCGATACGGCTGGACGTTACCTCCTGGAAGCATGCTAAGGTATGTATTTTCAGTTTGTTGCAAGTTTCCTTGCTGCAACGCACAGCAATTCCGGGCTTCATTGGGTGTTCGACTGTAAAGTCCTGATTTGCACAGCCTTGCAGCCGTGTGTTCACGATCAGTACATGCGCGCGCGGTTGCGCATGACAGCCGGGGTGGCCTTCCGGGATGCCGGCAAGCTCATTTCCCGCAATCATTTCTAGCAATCGTTGACTGCCCGCACGTGTGCGTCTATAGTGAGGAACGCCTCGCGACTGGGCGGGTAAGTGCAAGTTGAACCAGGGAGCCCCCCCGGGTGCGTCATGAACCTGCCAAATAGTCTGACGATATTACGCATATTTTTTATCCCGGTGCTGGTCGTTGTCCTTTTGACCCGCGAACCTAATGTTGTGTTTTTTGGCATCCACATCAATTTTGCGGAGTGGGGTGTGCTGATCCTGCTTGCGGCAGCAGCCACGGATTGGGCGGATGGCTTTTACGCCAGGCGGCGGAGCCAAGTGACCACGCTGGGGATTTTGCTCGATCCCATTGCGGATAAACTGCTGATTTCCGCCGCGTTTATTTCCCTGGTCGAAATGCACCTGGTACCCGGCTGGATGGTGGTGATTATCATTGGCCGCGAAATTGTGGTTCTCGGGCTGCGCAACATCGCCTCTGCGGAAGGATTTACGATTCCCGCCTCGGCGCTGGGAAAAACGAAAATGGTCCTGCAGGTGATCGCGGTCTGCGCGGTGATGCTGGGGGCCAAGCACGCGATCATTCGTCCGCTGGGCGTGGTGCTGCTGTGGCTGGTGGTGGGAAGCGCCGTTGTTTCCGCATTCCAGTATTTTCAAAAGTTCTGGGGCCGTGTTGACGACAGCGTGAAGCAGCGCGGCCACATGAGAATTCTCGAACGGCGCAAGAATCCGCACGATGTTCCGACTGTCCAGTGAAGATAGGGCCGCGCTGATCCAGATTGCCCGGCGTGCAATTTCCAGCGCCGTCCTTCAGGCGCGCCTGCTCGATTTCCCGCCTTATGCGCCATCGCTCGGCGTTCCCCGGGGCGCATTTGTTACGCTGCATAACTCCGGCAAGCTGCGCGGCTGCATGGGACAAGTGGAGAATCCGGGCCCGCTGGCGGACGTGGTTGCGCGTTCGGCCATCAATGCCGCGTTGCACGATCCCCGCTTTCCCCCGGTGGGCGCCCGTGAAGTTGCGACTCTGGACATCGAACTATCCGTATTGTCTCCGCTCGAGCCCATTGCGGCAGAAGCCGTGATTCCGGGCCAGCATGGGCTGATGGTGATTCGGGAATCGTATAAGGGAATCTTGCTTCCGCAAGTTGCCGCCGAACGCCGATGGTCCCGGCAGCGTTTCCTTGAGGAAACTTGCACGAAGGCCGGGCTGCCTCGAGATGCCTGGAGCGATCCCGCGACTCGAATGCTGGGGTTCACCGCCGAAGTGTTTTCCGAGGCGTGATTGCGGACAATGCCCGCTTCCTGACCCCCTCCCTGAAATGACGGCCGTGTGGTTGCGCCGCTTGCCGCGGGTCCCCCGCACAACCAGGTGCGGAGAAAAAAACAGGCCCTGCTGCGCGATGCGGAGCAGGGCCTGCGTCTTCACTGCGGATTGCGTGAAGAACTTTTTCCCGCGGTTACTCGATTTCGACGTAATCTCCGTCGAAAATTTCCTCGCGTGTTGTTGTCAGCAGCACCGTGGAAGCGTTGGGTCCGGTGCGCAGCACAATTCCTTCGCCCAGCACCTGTCGCGGTAGGTCGTCCCAATGATACGCAACGGGCGTGCTCCCGAATCCATACACTTTGTACGCGGAATCGCGAGCCTCGTAAATCGTGCTGTTGTGAGAGCCTTGATAGCGGAACACGCGGAAATAGTCGCCTACCTTTACTCCTTGCGCGCTGCCTAGATTCACGTACACAATTCTTCCGGTGCCGGAGACCATGCCAAAATTCTTCGTGATCACAACCATCCCCGTTTTCTTTCCCGAGGGCGGCGCAAACAGATCGAGCTTTGTATTGTGGAAAGCCGGCGTCGGCCGGGCCGTAAACGGGCGAACAATGTCGCCTCGCTGCATAAAATCGCAGGACATTTTCAATTCTGCAGTGGCGGTCTTGGCCTGGACGTGCACGACCCGCAATTGCCCGATGTCCGCGTAGGTGGTGCCCATGGCTCGGTCCAGCTGATTCTGCCACTTAAACCACTGTGATCTTGCGGGATCGTGTACCGGCCGGATGACTTCGAACAGATCGCCGACTTTGACGCCCTGGTTCCCGCCCCGGTTGATGTAGACGTAATCTCCCGGCATGAAGGAAGTTTTATAGGACGAATTCTCGCCCGAAATGACGTAGGCATCTCTGGGGATGGCTTGGTTGGTCACCAACCCGGAGCAATAGATATCCGATTCGCTGAGGCCTTTGGGGATATCTTGCGCCCTTGCCGCGCACACGCACAACGCGATACCCAGGCCAGCTTTAAGTCCCATTGATAGAATGCGGTAGCCGATATGCTTTTCCATGGAGACAGCTCCTTCTAACGATTCGAAACATGCCCCTGCGCTGTTTTGGTCTGCTACATGAAGCTAGCACCCACCCCCATGACCGTCAAGAAAACCCGGAGGGACGCTTTACACACTTGTTACCCGCGTGGTAGAAGCCTAAGCTTCAGGTTTTTTAAGGGTGGAGGGCCAGCTTGGCTGGACTGTTTGGCAAAGATCGCGTTTGCGGGGTGATCGCGGCCGAAACGGCGAGCGAAATGAAATCCCTGACGCGAAGGGGACTCCGGAAGACCAGAACGCTGGAGCTGCGCCTCGATTATCTGCGCAGCGCGAAGCAGCGCGCCGCCTTCCTGGCGTGGTTGGGCCGGGCGCGGCCGCGCGCCGTGCTCATCGCCACCTGCCGTGGCCGGCAGGCGGGAGGGCTGTTCCGGGGCAACGGCAAAGCGCAAATCGAAATTCTGACGCAGGCGGTTGGCGCGGGCTGCGGGTGGTGCGACGTCGAAATCGAGACGGCGAAAAAGTTCGCGGCGGCGGATCTGCGGCGCGCGCTTTCTCCCGCGCGCGTGATGATCTCCCATCACGATTTTCGCAGGACGCCGAAAAATCTTGGGAGCATCGCCCGGCGGCTCAAGCGCGCCGGCGGGAAAGCGGTGAAGATCGCGGCGCAATGCCGTTCCCTCTCGGATGGCGTTCGCATCTGCGAACTGGCGCGCGGCAGGCATGACGTTGTTGCTATTTCCATGGGCGAAATTGGACTTCCGGGGCGCGTTCTCAGTTTGCGGGCGGGCAGTGCTGCTACCTATGCCGCGGTTGCACAGTCCACCGCGCCGGGGCAGCTTTCCCTGGATGCGATGGTGGATCTTTACCGCGCGGGACGGATTTCGCGCCGCACGCGCGTCTTTGGCGTCATCGGAAACCCCATTGGGCATTCGCTATCGCCCTTGCTGCACAATACCGCATATCGCGCACGAAAGTTCGACGCCGTCTTTGTGCCGTTTCTGGTGCGCGACCTGCGCGACTTTCTTGGCGCGGTCAAGCCATTCGGCGTGGCCGGGTTTGCGATCACCATTCCCCATAAGGAAGCGATTCTCGATCATCTGGACGATTGCGACCCCCTGGCGGAGCGCATCGGCGCCGTGAATACCGTCGTGGTTCGTGGCGCAGGCCGATTGTACGGGTACAATACAGATTACGTTGGAGTCCTCCGCAGCCTGGAGAGCCGCATCCGCCTTGCGGGCAGCCGCGTGCTGCTTTTCGGGGCCGGTGGCGCGGCGCGGGCAGCCGCGTTCGCGCTGGCGCAGGCGGGTTCCATCGTGTGCCTGACTTCCCGGCGGCTGGAACGCGCCCGGGCTTTGGCCAAAGCCGTGGGGGCGCAGGTGGTGGCGCGCGAAGAATTGCGCCGGGAATATTTCGACGCGATTGTGAATTGCACTCCCGTCGGCATGTACCCGCACGGTGGTTGCCCGCTGGCAAGCGCGGAACTCAACTGCCGAATCGTTATGGACATGGTGTACCGCCCGCGCGAGACCGAACTGCTGCGGCGCGCGCGCGGGAAGGGCATTGTGGTGATTTCCGGAATCGAAATGTTTCTCGCGCAAGGATTTGCGCAATACGAAATTTGGACCGGAGAGCGCGCTCCGGAAGCCGCCATGCGCCGGGTGATCACGGCGGCGCTGGCGCGGGAAGAAAAATCTTAGCAGCTGGAGCGTTCACTGGAAAAAGATAAGCGGTGCCGGTGAATTGGGGGGGAATAAGGCCGCGCTAAGCGGCCTTCATAAAAGATGATCCAACCTGACTTCAAAGCGTTCTGCAAGCTGGCGCGAAAAGGCAATCTCGTGCCCGTGTACGAAACCTACACGGCCGATACGATCACTCCGGTTTCCGCCTACGCGCGCATGGCGCATGACGCACGGTACGCCTGCCTGCTGGAAAGCGTGGAGGGCGGAGAAAAAATCGCGCGCTACACCTTCGTGGGCGCAAATCCCAGCGAAGTATTCCGCTACGTCAACGGCGCGTGCGTGCTGGAGAGCGAGAGCCGCACGTCGTGGGTGCAGACGAACCCGCTCGATTACCTGCGCAATCGCGTCGAGCGATATCGTCCCGTGCGCGTGCCGGGCCTGCCGCCGCTCGTGGCCGGGGCCATCGGCTATTTCGCGTATGACATGGTGCGGCTGGTCGAACGCATTCCGGACACCGCGCGCGACGATGTCGGCATGGACGATGCCGTGATGATGTTTTTTCTCGGTCTGGTGGTGTTCGATCACGTCCGCCACAGGCTGTGGATCGTGCGCAACGTCTTCACCGACGGCGAGGGCAGCCTGCGCTCGAAATACAACCGGGCCGTGCGAGAGATTCGCGCCACGCGCCGCCGCCTGGACGAGCCGGTGGCCGCCGAACATCCGAAGAAGCGCAGGGCTCGCCCACTCAAGGTCACTTCCAATTTTACGCGCGCGAAATTCCTCGACGCGGTGCGCAAATCGAAGGAGTACATCCGCGCGGGCGATATTTTTCAAGTGGCCATCAGCCAGCGCTTTGCCGCGAAGACCGATGCCGACCCGTTTGAGATTTACCGCGCCTTGCGCGTCGTGAACCCGTCGCCCTACATGTATTTTCTGAAACTTAACGATCTGGCGGTGGTTGGCAGCTCGCCGGAAATGCTGGTGAAGGTGCAGGGCCGCGAAGCGCTGTACCGACCCATCGCCGGGACGCGCCCGCGCGGCGCCGACGAAAAAGAAGACGTGGCCCTGGAAACCGAACTTGCCGCCGATCCCAAGGAACGCGCCGAGCACATCATGCTGGTTGATCTGGGGCGCAACGATCTGGGGCGCGTCTCGGAATACGGGTCGGTCCGCGTGGACAAGCTGATGTTTGTGGAGCGCTACTCGCACGTCATGCATCTGGTCTCGAGTTTGCGCGGACGGCTGCGCGAGGATGTGGACTGCTTCGATGCGCTGGCCGCTTGCTTTCCCGGCGGCACGCTTTCGGGCGCGCCGAAAGTTCGCGCCATGGAAATTATCGACGAGCTCGAACCCACGCGGCGTGGCATCTATGGGGGAGCGATCCTGTACCTGGATTTCTCGGGAAATCTGGATTCCTGCATCGCGATCCGCACCATGGTGGTGAAGAAGGGCGTGGCCTACGTGCAGGCCGGAGCGGGGCTGGTGGCGGACTCGGTTCCCGAGACCGAATACACGGAGACGGTGAATAAAGCCCGCGCGCTGCTCGCCGCTCTGGAAATCGCGCATCGCGGCCTCGACCCTGCGCCTGGCGGGCATACGAAATCCAGGCGCCGGAATAACAAGTAGGGAAATCGGCAACACCGGCAATCGCCGAAGCAGGCGCTCCCTGCAGCCGGCGCGAATTCGCCGCGCCGTGAATTTCGTGTAAGATTGGCGTTCAAAGGATTTCGGATGCGCTGCAAAGCACGCGCCTGCAGGGAGCACAGCATGAAGGGGCACACCATTCGGGCCACCGCCGTAGCAATTCTGTTGCTGGGAATTGTGGCCGTTCGGACGGCGCGCGCGCAGGATCGTGGGCCCTCAACCCCCGAGGAACGCGCCCGGGCCGTCAAGTTCGCCCATAGCCTCGAAGCTGATCCCCTGGGCAAGGACGCCAAGGAGCAGCGCGCCTGGGTGATCCAGTGGATTATCCGGATTCCGGACATCACGGTGAATGTGTGCGACGAGTATTTCGGAGAACTTCCCGACACGCCTCACGACTATTCGACCGATATTACGCGGCAGATGATCATTTCAAGCACGGCCTTCATGATCGAACACCCCGATAAGGCCAAGGACGACCAGGCCGTGGCGATGGCCGGCCTGCTGGGCGCGCTGAAGGCTTATCAGGCGATCCTCAAGCAGGATCCCTCGGCGCGCTGGCCTTACGTGGACCATCTGGTCCAGATGCGCGATCAGGGCAAGCTCGATGATTACGTTTCCGATACCCGCAGGAAATGCAGCCAGGACGAGGAAGAGCCGGACCCCGACACGATGCGGGCGCAAGCCGCCCAAGCCGATTGATTTGTCCTGTGCGACGGCCCGCCTTATACTTTCTATTTGGTCTTTCCGGTTGCGGTCGTGTGTACGCCGCTGACGCGGGAAAGGTGGACATGGGCCGCAAGCGATGATTCTTCTTCTCGACAACTACGATTCGTTCACCTATAACCTCGCGCAGTTCCTCGGCCAGTTGGGCGAAAAACTGGAAGTGATTCGCAACGACCAGATCACGCTCGACCAAATTGCCGCGAAAAAACCGGAGCGCATCGTCATCTCACCCGGGCCCGGCACCCCGGAAGATTCCGGGATTTGCGTGGACGTGATCCGGCGATTTGCCGGGCAAATCCCTATCCTGGGTGTGTGCCTGGGACATCAGGCGATCGGGTATGCGTTCGGCGGGAAGGTCATCCGCGCGCCGGAAATCATGCACGGCAAGACCAGCCGCATCCATCACGACAACAGGACGATTTTCAAGGGGCTGCCGCAGGATTTTGTGGCCACGCGTTATCACTCGCTGATCGTCGAGGAAAAATCGTTTCCCGCCGACCTGGAAATCTCCGCGAGAACCGATGGCATTATCATGGGCCTGCGCCACCGCAAACTGCTGGTCGAAGGCGTGCAATTTCACCCCGAATCCGTCCTCACCGACGTGGGCATGCAGCTGCTCCGCAATTTTCTCGCCTTAAAGTAGGACAGGCTTTCAGCCTGTCTGGTTTAATTTTTAGCTACGCTACAAGTGCCACAGGCTAAGCCTGTGCTACCGGGATCGCGATAACGCGCGCGGCGGGGTTGCGGGAGATGCGGGTCACCGCTTCTGCATGGCGGGGCAAATTTCCTTGTACTCGCACCAGTCGCACAGCGGCGTGACGAAAGTGGGGAAGGACTCAGCGGCTTCGATCCGTTCAATCAGGCCAAGAGTGTTCTTTTTCACGGTTTCCAGCTGCTCGCGCGTCTTGGTGATTTTGATTTCCTTGTCGAAGGCCAGGTAGTGCCAGATCAGGGAAATGTTCCCTGTTTCCGGCCAGCGATGCCGGATCGCAATTTCGTACAACGCGAGCTGCACGTCGTTGCTGACTTGCTCGTCGCTGGGCAATCGGCCGGACGTCTTGTAGTCGTGAATTTCCAGCGAACCGTCCTTGCTTCTTGCCAGCCGGTCGATGATTCCTCGAATGTCATATTGCGCAGAAAGAGGAAACAGGAATTTCTCCTCCAGTTCGAGCGTGGTGGTTTGCGTGAACGGATGGAAACTCCAGTGGTAGTCCATGAGCATCTTTCGGCCCATTTCCAGATAGGTTCCGGCGGTTTTCCATGACCTTACAATTCGCAGCTCGGGCGTGTAACCTTCCTCCCATTTCTGTTGATAAAAAGCCAGAAGGTCGTCGCGTGACATGACCTTGCCTTGCATGGCGTCGGCATACAGCTTTTCAAGCGCCCGGTGAACGGAATCTCCCAGGTGCAGCTCGATGCTCCGTATGGGTGAAGGAATTTCGTCGATATATCGGAATTTATATTTTTGCGGGCACTGCTGGTACGAGGCGAGTTTGCTATGGGAGAAGCTGGGCACAGTTGTATGTTCCGTATGAGGCCGCAATTATTCGATGGATTGCGCGGCGGGTCAAGCCGCCATGGGCCGCCATGGGCCGACATGGGCCGACATGGGTTTGTAGCGCATCCGCAATCTATCGCATCCGCAATCTAGGCGGTTGATCAGGGGCTATCCCCCTCGGCGCGAAAGCAATCAGCGCGTCGAGTTTCTTGCGGGCTTCGCCGGAATCGATGGATTGCGCGGCCATGAGCGCGCCTTCGAGAAAATCGGCGACGCGTTCGGAAGCGACAATCGCGGCGGCGGCGTTGGCGACGACGATGTCGCGGCGCGGGCCTTTTTCGCCGGAAACAATCGCGCGGATGATTTCGGCGTTCTGCGCGGCATCGCCTCCGGCGATGGCTTCCAGCGGAGCGCGTTCCAGGCCGAAGTTTTCGGGCGTGACTTGATAGACTCGCACACTGCCGCCGCGCACCTCGCCCACGGTCGTTTCTCCGGCCAGGGAAATTTCGTCGAGGCCGCCGGAGCCGTGCACGACGAACGCGTGGTCGGCGCCGAGTTCGCTGAGCACGAGAGCAATTTTTTCGACCACTTTTTCTGAATACACGCCGACAACCTGCGCGCGCGCCCCGGCGGGATTGGTGAGAGGCCCGAGCAGGTTGAAGGCGGTGCGCCCCAGGCGCCGTCGGGCGGGCATGGCGTGGCGCATGGCCGCGTGCATGGCCGGCGCGAAGAGAAATCCGATGCCGATTTCGCGGATGGCCTCGGCAATTCGCCCGGCGGGAACGTCCAGCGAGATGCCCAGCGCTTCCAGGACGTCCGCCGAGCCGCATTTGGACGAGATGGAGCGGTTGCCGTGCTTGGCGATATGCACGCCTGCCCCAGCCGCGACGAATGCCGCGGCCGTCGAGATGTTGAATGTTCCCGAGGCATCGCCGCCTGTGCCGCAGGTGTCCACCAGCGGTTGTTCCGGGCGCGTTTGGGCCGAAAAAATCGGTGTGGCATGCCGCCGCATGGCGCGGGCAAAGCCAACCAGTTCCTCGACCGTTTCGCCCTTGGTCCGCAGCGCCGCCAGTAGCGCGACAATCGAATCTTCCGGAGCGCGGCCGGAAAGTATCTCCTCCATCGCGCTATCCGCTTCTAGGCGCGAAAGATCGCTACCCGCCTCCAGCTTCTGTATGAGGTATGGCATCATGGGCGGGCAAGCCTCGGGGTTGGGCAAGACGCCGCCAAAGGCTGAAAGCGCTCGGTCTTTCCGTATCCGATGGGAATCGGCAATAAACTCATTTCGTTCCTTTCGCTTGCCCGCTTCGTGCGTTCCCTATAAACTCTATAGTTTCGATTGCACGTAAATTCTAGCACTGATGGATGGACGATGAAGATTCACGAATATCAGGCAAAGGAAATATTCAGGCGGTTCGGGGTGCCCACGCCCCGGGGTGAGATGGTTACGACCCCGGACCAGGCGCGGGCCGCTGCCGAGCGGCTCGGAACGAAAATTGTGGTTGTGAAGGCGCAAATCCACGCCGGAGGCCGCGGCAAGGCGGGGGGCGTAAAGTTGGCGAAATCACCGGCGGAGGCGGCCGAACTGGCAAAGGCCATGCTGGGCATGAAGCTGGTGACCCCGCAGACGGGCCCTGCCGGGCGCATCGTGCAGCGTTTGCTGATCGAGGAAGGTCTCGACATCAAGCGCGAGCTTTACCTCAGCATCCTGGTGGACCGCGCCGTCGCCGCTCCCGTGATCATGGCGAGCACGGCGGGCGGGATGGAAATCGAGGAAGTGGCGCACACCAATCCGGAATTGATTCTGCGCGAGACCATTCTTCCGGCAACCGGCCTGCAGCCTTACCACGCACGCAAGCTGGCTTTTGGACTGGGACTTTCCGGCGACGCCGCGAAGGCCGCGGGTCCCTTCCTGCAAGGCCTTTACCGCACGTTCCTGGAAACCGACGCCTCGCTGGCGGAAATCAATCCCTTGATCGTGACCGGCGACGGCAAATTGGTCGCCCTGGACGCCAAGATGACGTTTGACGACAACGCGCTCTACCGCCACAAGGACCTGATCGAGCTGCGCGATTTGAACGAGGAAGACCCGCTCGAAGTGGAAGCGTCCACCTACAAGCTGAATTACATCAAGCTCGACGGCAACGTCGGCTGCATGGTGAACGGCGCGGGCCTGGCCATGAGCACGATGGATATCATCAAGCTTTCGGGCGGCTCGCCGGCCAACTTTCTGGATGTCGGCGGAGGCGCTTCGGCCGAGCAGGTGAAAAACGCGTTCAAGATTCTGATCAGCGATAAAAGCGTGAAAGGCGTGTTTATCAATATTTTCGGTGGAATCCTGCGGTGCGATGTGCTCGCCAACGGCGTCGTCGCCGCGGCCAAGGAATTGAACCTCAAGTTGCCGGTGGTCATTCGAATGGAAGGAACCAACGTGGAAAAAGGGCAGGAAATTTTGCGGGATTCAGGCTGCAACTTCACCATCGCGAAAGACATGAAAGATGGAGCGGATAAAATTGTGAAGTTGGCCGGGGGTGCGCGATGAGCGTTCTGGTCAACGAAAAAACACGCGTCGTCGTGCAGGGCCTTACCGGGCGCGAAGGCTCCTTTCACACGCAGCAGATGATCGAATACGGCTCGCAAGTGGTGGCGGGCGTGACTCCGGGCAAGGGCGGCACCAAGCACGAAGGCGTGCCCGTGTTCAATACCGTTTCCGACGCGGTTCGCGAGACCGGCGCGGACGCTTCCATCATCTTCGTGCCACCGCCGTTTGCCGCGGACGCCATTCTCGAAGCGATCGATGCGCGCATGCCGCTTGTCGTTTGCATCACCGAAGGCATCCCCACGCTCGATATGGTTCGTGTGGCGGCCGCGCTGAAAGACTCCAAAACGCGGCTCATCGGGCCAAACTGTCCCGGAATCATCTCCCCCGGAAAATGCAAGATGGGAATCATGCCGGGGCGGATTCACAAGCAGGGGAACATCGGCGTCGTAAGCCGCAGCGGAACCCTGACCTATGAGGCCGTGCATCAATTGACGCTGCTCGGAATCGGCCAGTCCACTTGCATCGGGATTGGCGGCGATCCGATTATCGGCACGACGCACACCGATGCGATTCGCCTGTTCAACGAAGATCCCGAAACCAGGCCATCGTGATGATCGGCGAAATCGGCGGCAATGCCGAGGAACTGGCCGCCGAATACATCAAGAAAAACGTAAAAAAGCCCGTCGTGGGATTGATTGCCGGGCAAACCGCGCCTCCGGGACGCCGCATGGGCCACGCGGGCGCGATCATCAGCGGCGGAGCAGGCACCGCTGCGGAGAAATACAAGGCCATGGCTGCGGCAGGAATTCTCACCATCCAGAGTCCGGCCGACATTGGCTCGACGCTGGCGGCAGCGATTAAGTAGCACAGGCTTCAGCCTGTGGGGTTTTAGTGTGCAGCCAAGACGAGAACCACACAGGCTGAACCCGATGTGGTGTTAGTCTGCAGCCAAGCCTAGAAACGCACAGGCTGAAGCCTGTGCTACCAGGGATTCGCCGGGCGAATCCTTGGACTGGCGTAGCAAGCAGTGTTCCTGTCGGCTAACGGAACCTGATGGAGATAAAGAAAAATGGCAATCGAACGTACATTAGCAATCATCAAGCCGGACGCCGTCGGGCGCGGGCTGGCTGCGGAAATTCTTTCGCGGATTCACAAGGCCGGATTTCAAGTTGTCGCAATCAAATCCATGCATCTCACGCGCAAAGAGGCCGAAGGTTTTTATGCGGTGCATCGCGAACGGGGCTTCTTCGGCGAACTGACCGAATTCATGAGCTCCGGCAAAGTCGTCGTAATCGCCCTGGAAGCGGAAGGCGCAATCCTCAAATGGCGGGAGACCATGGGCGCCACCGATCCCGCCAAAGCCGCGCCGGGCACCATCCGCCGCGACCTCGGCACCAGCATCGGTAACAATTGCACGCACGGCTCGGACGCCCCGGAAACCGCCGCGTTTGAACTGGGATATTTCTTCGCCGGATACGAATTGATCTGAAGCTTTACCGGCATTCGGAAGAAACTCTCCCCGGCCTGAAGTCATCTTTCTAATTGATGGTTTTGTAGCGCCACCCTTCAGGGTGGCATTTTGAACTCAAGCAGATGCCCGCCCGCCGCGGCGGATGGGCGCTACTATGGACCAGGGCCGAATTCTCACACCGGCTCTGATGCCCCGGCCCCCGGGGGGAATCCTGCAATACCATCGTTTTCCAGAGCAGGACGCTGCACGGCCTGACCGGAGAAGCTTTTCCCTTTACAAATTAGGTAGAATCGAAGCCGATGGAACCCATGCGCGAACTCGGCAGGATGATGATCTTCGCGGGCGCGGCGCTGGCGGCGATTGGCGCGCTGGTGTGGCTGGCCGCGCGGCCGGGGGGATTGCCTTTTCGTATCGGACGCTTGCCGGGCGACATTGCGGTGCAGGGTAAGCATGGATCGTTCTATTTTCCCGTGGTGACGTGTATCCTGCTGAGCGTGCTCCTCACGCTGTTCCTGTGGCTGGTGCAATGGCTGAAAAAATGAAGCAATTCGAATTGAACCTCGCGCCGGAGCGAAAAATCTGGAGCGTCGCGGAACTGACGGCGCGGATCAGCGGCGTCCTGTCCGCGCAATTCTCGAATTTGTGGGTCGAAGGGGAAGTTTCCAATTTTCGTCCGGCGCAGTCCGGCCATTTGTATTTCACTTTAAAGGACGCCAAGGCGCAGGTGAAGTGCGTCTGCTTCCGGTCGCAGGCCATGCGTCTGAAATTTCGCCCGGAAGACGGCTTGAAGCTGATTGTGCGCGGATCGATCAGCGTGTACGAACCGCGCGGCGAATATCAGATTTACGTCGAGCATATCGAGCCGTCCGGAGTGGGCGCGCTGCAGCTGGCGTTCGAGCAGCTCAAGAAACGCCTGGAGGCTGAAGGTCTTTTTGACGAGGCGCGCAAGAAGCCGCTTCCTCTATTGCCGCGGCGGATCGGCGTGGTCACTTCGCCCCGGGGCGCTGCCGTGCGGGACATCATTCGCATTCTGCGCCGGCGATTTCCGAATCTGCACCTGATCGTGTATCCGGTGCGCGTGCAGGGAGATGGCTCGGCGGAAGAAATTGTCGCGGGCCTGAAATATTTCAATCGCAAGCAGGCGGTGGACGTGATTTTGCTGGCGCGCGGCGGCGGTTCCATCGAGGATTTATGGTCGTTCAACGAAGAAATCGTGGCGCGCGCGATTGCGGCGTGCACAATTCCCGTGGTGAGCGGCGTGGGGCACGAAACCGACTTCACCATCGCGGATTTTGTGGCCGATGTGCGCGCCTCCACGCCGTCGGCAGCTGCGGAAATTGTCGTGAAGTCGCGCCAGGAGTTTCAGCGGCACCTGAGGGAACTCGAGCACAAAATCTCGCAACGCATGCGGTATGTGCTGCTGGAGTGGCGTCACCATCTGAAAGAACTCGCCACCCACATGGGTTTCCGGCGCCTGGAGGATCTGTTGCGCCGCCATCGGCAGCAGACCGATGAGCTGACTGCGCGCCTGGGCGTCGCTCTGCAGGACCGTATCGAGCGCCTGCGCCACCGCTATACGGTCGCCGGCACGCGCATCGCGTCCTTCGATCTGCGCGCGCAAATCCGCACGCTCGGTTTGCGGCTCATCCAGCGCTCCTCGGAAATGGGCGTGCGAATGGAGCGGCTACTGGTCGGAAAGATTCAGCGTCTCGAACGCCTGCGGCTGCAACTGGAAGAGCGCAGCCCGCTGCGCGTCCTGCAGCGCGGCTACGCCATCTGCACGGATGCGGAGGGAAATGTGGTGAGCGAGGCCGATCAGGTGGCGATTGGCGCCGAGGTCAACGTGCAACTCGCGCGCGGACGTCTGGGCGCGGAAGTGCGCCGCCGGGATATTCCCAAGCCGTAGCTGGATGGCGCAGGCTCGGTAGCACAGGCTTCAGCCAGTGTACTGTTTGTGTAGGCAAGGACAAATTCACACAGTCTTCCGCTAGTTTGTTTTTCGTATAGGCAAGCACAAATTCACACAGGCTGAAGCCTGTGCTACTTGTGTGCTACTTGAGATTAGTTGTCGGTCGTGCTGGCGACTTTCAGTACGGCGAGGAAGGCTTCCTGCGGGATGTCCACGCGGCCCACGCGCTTCATGCGTTTCTTTCCTTCTTTTTGCTTTTCGAGCAGTTTGCGTTTGCGCGAGACGTCGCCGCCGTAGCACTTGGCGAGCACGTTCTTGCGGATCGCGGCGACGGTTTCGCGCGCGATGATGCGGCTGCCGATGGCTGCCTGAATGGGAACTTCAAACATCTGCCGAGGAATCAGTTTGCGAAGGCGCGAAACCAGTTCGCGGCCGCGTTCGTAGGAAAATTCGCGATGGCAGACCAGCGCCAGCGCATCCACCGGTTCGCCGCCCACCAGGACGTCCATTTTCACCAGATCGGATTCCGCATATCCCGCCAGGTGATAGTCGAGCGAAGCGTAGCCGCGCGACGCGCTCTTCAGCCGGTCGTAAAAATCCAGCACGATCTCGTTAAGCGGCAACTCGTAGGTCAGCATGACGCGCTGTCGGCGAGAGATACTCGAAATTTTTCTGCACGCCGCGTTTTTCCTCGCACAGCTGCAGGATTCCGCCCACCGATTCCTCGGCCGTGATGATCATGGCCGTGATCACGGGCTCCTCGATTTTCGCCATTTCATTGGGCGGTGGAAATTTTGTGGGGCTGTCGACTTCCATCACGTCGCCCGCGGTCGTGGTGATGCGGTAGCGCACGCTCGGCGCGGTCGTGATCAGGTTGATGCCGAACTCGCGCTCCAGGCGCTCCTGCACGATCTCCATGTGCAGCAGTCCGAGAAATCCGCAGCGAAACCCGAAACCCAGCGCCACGGAATTTTCCGGCTCGTAGAAAAACGCGGCGTCGTTGAGCTGCAGTTTTCCGAGGGCGTCTCTCAGATTTTCGTAGTCGCTGGCCAGTACGGGAAACAGCCCGGCGAAAACCATCGGTTTGATGGCTTCAAATCCCGGCAGGGCGGGGGCGGGGTGCGCCGCGTCGATTACGGTGTCCCCCACGCGCGCGTCGGCGACGCGCTTGATGTTGGCGATGATGAACCCGACGTCGCCCGCCACAAGCTCCTCAAGGACCACGGGCTTGGGCGTCAGCGCGCCGAGCGCCTCCACTTCGTAGACTTCGTTGTTGAAGCAAAGCCTGATTTTCATGTGGCGCGTGATCCGGCCGTTCATCACGCGCACCAGAACCACGGCCCCGCGGAATGGATCGAACCAGGAATCGAAAATGAGCGCCTGCAGCGGGGTTTCTGCGGTGCCGGTGGGCGGGGGAACGCGCGCCACCACGGCTTCCAGCACCGATTCCACGCCCAAGCCGCTCTTGGCGCTGATCAGCAGCGCGTCGGACGCGGGAATGGCCAGAACGTTCTCAATCTGTTCCTTCACCTGGTCGGGCTGCGCCGCCGGGAGATCGATTTTATTGATGACGGGAATGATCGTGAGATTGTGCTGCGCCGCCAGAAACGTGTTGGCGACGGTCTGCGCCTCCACGCCCTGGCTGGCGTCCACCACCAGCAGGGCGCCCTCGCATGCCGAAAGCGCGCGCGAGACTTCGTAGGAAAAATCCACGTGCCCCGGAGTGTCGATCAGGTTGAGCTGGTATTCGTTGCCGTCCTTGGCTTTGTAGTGAAGCCGAATGCTCTTGGCCTTGATGGTGATGCCGCGCTCGCGTTCCAGATCCATCGAGTCCAGAACCTGCGCGCTCATTTCGCGTCGGGTGAGCGCGCCGGTGAGTTCCAGCAGGCGGTCGGCCAGCGTGGACTTACCGTGATCAATGTGCGCGATAATGCAAAAATTGCGAACGAAACGTGGGTCCATCGGTCAGCCTGCCGGCGCAGCGTGTTTCGCGCCGAAACGAAGTCTCCTGTCGTAAAAGGTTCCGCAGCGTGGGCTCCATAACCGTCGGCCCTGCCGCATTTCGCATCCACTCTGCAACTATTCAGTGTGCCACAAGTGGCCGCAGTCAGGAAGCGGCCTGCCAATTCGGTAGCGAGTCAGTTGCTGATCATGCGTTTCTCAAGCGTTTGTCAGGGCCACTTCGATCGAGGCTGTTGGCGGGCATGCGAACGTAAGCGGCATACGTCTATTGTGCACAATTCAAGTTGAAATCGGGAATCCGGCCGAATAGGGTTGTACCATCAGCGCAGACAGGATATCGATGCGGCAGGGGTAACGGAAGCGGAGCGAAACCCTTCATGAACAGGAAGTTTGGCGTCCATCCGGACGTGCTCAAGTTGGGGCTGGTGAGTTTCCTCACGGACCTCAGTTCCGAGATGATTTTTTCCGTTTTCGCGATCTTCTTCACGACCATCGCGGGGGCATCGAGCGCGTTGCTGGGCCTGGTGGAGGGCTTCGCCGACTTTTCGGCATCGTCGCTGGATTATGTCGCCGGCTGGTTGTCGGACAAGACCGGCAAACGCAAGGTGTTTGCTCTTGCCGGATACGGTTTCTCGACGATTGCAAAAGTCACACTTCTCATTGCGAATTCCGTTGCCGCCCTGAGTATCTTTCGGATCATCGAACGCCTGGGCAAGAGTTTCCGCGGCCCTCCGCGTGACGCGTGGCTTGCGGCGATCGCCGCCAAAGACGTCCGGGGATATTCGTTCGGTGTGCACAAGGCGTTTGACAAGGCCGGAGCGATCCTCGGCCCGCTGATTGCCTATGGACTGCTTTCGTGGCTCGGAGAAACGCCCTCAGCTTTTCGAATATTGTTCTGGGTGGCGTTTGTTCCCGCCGTGCTTGCCGTTTTCGTGCTTGGCCTGATCAAGGAGCAACCGGAAGCGCAGCGCAAACATGAAGGCATCTTCGTGGCCTGGAAGACGATGAGTTCCGGGTTCAAACGTTACCTTGCCGCAGCCGGGATTTTCTCGCTGGCCTACTTCAGTTTCGGGTTCCTGCTGTTGCGTGCCAACCGTGCTGGTTTCTCCGTCAAGGACATCGTATTGCTGTACGCGCTGTTCAATGCCTCTTTCGTGGCTGCCGCGCCACTGGCCGGCAGGCTGGGCGACAGGATCGGAAGGGAACACATCGTCGTATTGAGCTACCTGATCTATCTGGGCATGAGCCTGGGGTTCGCTTTCGCAACAACGAAGGGGCAGATCGTATTCCTGTTCGTCATTTACGGCGTCTTTTATTCGATCGACGAAGCCCAAAGCAAGGCATTCATCGCGGATCTCGAGCCCCAGCGGCGCGCGACGGCCATCGGCGTCTTCAATTTTGTGACCGGAATGATCTACCTGCCCGCGTCGCTGATTGCGGGAGCGTTGTGGGCCGCACACTCGGATGTTGTCTTCCTTCTGGCCGCGTTTCTTTCCCTTGCGGCAATCGGTACATTCCTGTTTTTGCGCCCCGCTCGGCAAGGCAACAGGTAACTGGCAAAACTTTGACGGATATAGAATAATTCTTGCCGCTTCTCGAGAAGCCGGCGGATGCAAGTGTGGCCTTTCGCGGTGATTCTCCCGGCGGTCGCGCCACTGGACCGGAACTCCCGTGCGAAAAGTTTATTGGATGCGTAGGCAATCGTCGGATAGTGATGTGTTAAGCCGGCTGGACTGCAACGATGGAAAATTCGACTCTTCCCGAGATGAAGCACATTAACCCGTGGATCATCGCCATCACGGTGATGCTGAGCACGTTCATCGAAGTGCTGGACACGACGGTGGTCAATGTCTCGCTGCCGCACATTGCCGGGAGCATGTCATCGACCGTGAACGAGGCCACCTGGGCGCTGACGTCTTATCTGGTGGCCAACGCCGTCATCTTGCCGATCACCGGCTGGCTGGCCAGTGTTTTCGGACGCAAGAGGCTTTTGATGATGGCCGTCTCCGGCTTCACGCTGGCGTCGCTGATGTGCGGCCTGGCGCCGAATCTGGCTTTGCTCATCGTTTTCCGTATCCTGCAGGGCGCTTGCGGGGGAGCGTTGCAGCCGATTTCCCAGGCCGTATTGCTGGAGTCGTTTCCGTCCCGGGAGCGCGGCAAGGCCATGGCCTTTTGGGGGCTGGGGATCGTTGTGGCGCCGATGCTGGGCCCGGTGCTTGGCGGATGGCTTACCGACAGTTACAGCTGGCGATGGGTCTTCTACATCAACGTGCCGATCGGCATTGCCGCGCTGGTGATGACCTACTTCTTCATTTTTGACCCGTCTTATATCCGGCGTCTATCGCAGCGGATCGATTACTGGGGCATCGGCATGCTGGCGGTCGGCGTGGCCGCTCTGCAGCTCGTGCTCGACAAAGGCCAGGAGGAAGATTGGTTCAATTCGCACTGGATTGCGACACTGTCCGTGATTGCGATGGTTGCCCTGGTAACCCTGGTGATCTATGAATTGTATGTCGAGCATCCCGTACTGGATTTGCGGGTGTTTCGCATGCGGACCTACTCGGCGGGCGTGTTTCTCATGGCCATGCTGGGCGTGGTGCTTTACGGCAGCCTGGTGATCTTGCCGATCATGCTGCAGACGCTGCTGCGTTACTCGGCGTTGCAAGCGGGCATGGCCATGTTTCCCAGGGGGCTGGGCTCGTTCATCGCCATGCCCATCGTGGGCATGATCATGACGCGCTTTGATCCGCGCAAACTGCTGATGGTGGGCATCGGAGCCTGCGCCGGCAGCCTGGTGCTTCTGGGCAACCTCAACCTGGATATCGGTTTTTGGAATATTTTCTGGGCGCAGGTTCTGCAAGGCGTTTCGCTGGCGTTTCTGTTCGTTCCGTTGACGACGGTCACGATGGATCCCATTCCCCTGGAGGGAATGGGGAACGCCACCAGCATATTCAACCTGATGCGCAACCTGGGCGGGAGCATCGGAATTGCCACGGTGACGACCATGGTCACTCGCAACCAGCAGGCCAACACGAATGAGTTGGGCGCGAACATCACTGCCGGCAGCCCGCAGACGCAACATGTTCTGGAGATGCTCCGCCAGATGTTTGTGTCGCGCGGCAACGATGCGGTGACGGCAAACCACCGCGCCTTCGCCGTTGTTTTCGCCATGGTGGAACGCCAGGCGGCTATGCTCGCCTTCAATCAGACCTATTGGTTCCTGGCCCTGCTCTTCATTGTGATGCTGCCACTGGTTTTTTTAATGCGCAAACCCTCGCACAGCAAGGGCAAAGTGGCAGTCCACTAGCAAGGAATATGGCAGGTCTGCTGCTCTTACTGGGGTTTCTTCCGCACGACCCATGTGGACATCGAGCGTTGATTCTGGACAACGGTGGTCTTCAACGGCTCGACCAGTTCGGCGCCTAGCCGTTCGGCGATCGAGTTGAGCATCGCTTCGTCCACCAGATACCGCTCCGCGCCATCGGGCGACTGGAAGCGGCGTCCCTGGATGCATTTGAACTGGTTTTCCATCCCGATTGTGGATGCGATGCGGCAGAAGAAGAGCCCGCCTGGCTTCAGAACGCGCCACGATCCCTGCAGCATGGCCTCGAATTGCGCGTCGTCGGCAGCGAGATGAAGGACGGTGTTGCTGATGACCACATCCGCGCAGGCATCCTCGAAAGACATATGTTCGACGGGCTCGACTCGAAAATTCGACTCCGGAAGCGAGGGCGCTAACTTCCGGGCGAGGGAGCGAACGCTCTCCACGGACGTCGCGTCGGAATCCGCTGCGTAAACTTCGTACCCTTCCCGCAGGAAGTAGACGAGGTTTCGGCCGGAACCGCATCCGGCGTCCAGTATTCGCATTCCGGGTGAAATGTGGCCTTTCAGAAGCTGGTCGAAAAGGTAGATGTCGATCTGTCCAAATTGCTCCTGGAGTGTGGTCATCTTTAAAAATCTAGCCGGGCAGTACGGTTGTGTCAAGCGTCGGAGCCATTCGAGGGTTCGCGTGATATTTTCTGTATGCTCCTGTATGGTCCCGTATGGCCGGCAAACCTGAAAAAATCCTCGGCCCCCCGGTCATATCACAGCTCTCGCCAGGTCCCGAAAAGTCGTATGGCCCGCAAGAGGCCCAATCCCTGGTTTCCTTTGCCTGCCACGCAGGAAAAACGACCGCGAATCCTGACGCCGCCAATTCACTTGCGTAATCCATCCCGATTTTCGCTACAATATTCGCGCGGGTTTCCGGTAAAGACCGGACCCAGGTTTGGACGCAGGCGGCGAAACCATGAAAAATGTCCTGGCTATCTACCCGGGGTCGTTTGATCCGGTCACCAACGGCCACCTCGACCTGATCGAGCGCGGGGCCAGAATTTTCGACCGGCTGACCGTCAGCATTTTGCGCAATTTCGACAAGGAGCCGCTGTTCACTCTGGAAGAGCGTGTGGAAATGCTCCGCGAAGTTGTGCGGCCGTGGTCCAACGTCGAAGTCGACGTGTTCAGCGGGCTGCTGGTGGATTACGCGCGGCTGCGCGAGGCCAGCGTGATTTTGCGCGGTATCCGCGCGGTTTCCGATTACGAATATGAATTGCAGATGGCCATGATGAATCGCAAGCTCAACCCGAATATCGAGACGGTGTTCATGATGCCGTCGGTAAATTATAGTTATCTCAGTTCGCGGCTGGTCCGCGAAATCGCGCAACTGGGAGGGCCGATCACCGGCCTGGTGCCGCCCCTGGTGGAAGAGCGCTTGCGCGCCAAAGTTCTTTAAATCTGAAGGAGCCCATGACCGTGCAACTTGCTGCCCGTGTGAACCGCATTTCAATTTCTCCGACCGCCGCCGTACTGGCCGCGGCCGAAAAACTCCGCTCTCAGGGCGTGGACCTGGCCGATTTTGGCCCTGGCGAGCCGGACTTTCCGACCCCCGAGCACATCCAGAACGCGGCGGTACGAGCGTTGAAGGAAGGCCGCACGAAATACACGCCAACAGCGGGGATCGGCCCGCTGCGCGACGCCATTTGCAAGTGGCACGCCAAGCAGTTCGGTTCGTCCTACACAGTGCCGGAATGCATCGTGTCGGTGGGCGGCAAGCACGTCCTGTTTAACGCGTTCTGCTGTCTTCTGGAAAAGGGCGACGAAGTTTTGATTCCCGCGCCGTACTGGGTCACCTATCCGGACATCGTTCTGTTCACCGGGGCGACACCGGTTCCTGTGATGACCGACCCGTCCGACGGCTTCCGCCTGCGCGCCGAGGAAGTCGCGCGCGCCATTACGCCGAAAACCAGGATGCTGATCGTGAATTCACCGAACAATCCGAGCGGCGCCGTGGTGCCGCGCGAGGAGTTCGAGAAAATTTACGAAATCTGCCGCGCGAAAAATATTTGGCTGGTGACCGACGAGTGCTACTCGCATTTCGTCTACGGAAACGAAAAACCGTATTCGCTGGCGAGCGTTCCGGACAGCAAGCCGAACATCATCGTCGTCGGTTCGCTCTCGAAAACATTTGCCATGACGGGCTGGCGCATCGGCTACGCCCTGGCGCCCGCCCCGCTGGTCTCCGCGATGATCAAGCTGCAGAGCCAGTCCACATCGAATCCCACGTCCATCGCGCAATACGCCGCGCTGGAAGCGCTGACCGGACCCATGGACACCGTCGCATCCATGCTCGCCGAGTATTCCAAGCGTCGCGACCGCATCGTCTCCGGGCTGCGCGCCATTCCCGGCGTCACCTGCGTCGAGCCGGGGGGAGCGTTCTACGCGTTCCCGAACGTTTCGGCGCATCTGGGCAATGGCGTTGCGGACACCACGGCGCTGGCCAAGCTGCTTCTGGAAAAACAGCATCTGGTCGTCGTTCCCGGTGACGCGTTCGGAACGCCCGGCTATCTTCGCCTTTCCTATGCGACTTCCATCGATCGCATCGAAGAAGGCTTGCGGCGTCTGGAAAAATTCTTTTCCCTGGCGGAAGCGGCCAGGTGAATTCCGATGCAAGCCGTCCGGAGCGGGCGCCCGCGCGGCTCGCTCCGATTTTTCTGCACCGTATCTGGGGCGCGCGCGACCTGTCTCCCCTGTTTCCGGAGCGATCCCGGGAGCCTGAACCCGTCGGCGAAGCCTGGCTGACGGGAAATGAATGCATTTTCGCGACAGGCGAATTCGCGGGGCGCACGCTCGGCGATGTCTGGCCGTCGCTGCCCGCAGAATGGACCGGCACACGCCTGCAAGGCCTGCCGCGCATCCCCCTGCTGGTAAAATTTATTTTCCCGGAAGAAAAACTTTCCGTGCAGGTGCATCCTGACGATGTGTACGCGGAGCAGCACGAGTCCACAACCGGGGGTACCGGGAAAACGGAGATGTGGTACGTCGTCGCGGCCCGCGAAGGAGCCGAGTTACGCGTGGGCTTGATTCCCGGCGTGACGCAGAAATCTTTTCAGCGTGCGATCGCCGACGGCACGGTGGAACAGTGCCTGGCCCGCGTGCCGGTTCGGTCCGGCGACGCTGTTTTCGTGCCCGCCGGAACGGCGCACACGATCTGCCCTGGCGTCGTGCTGTGCGAAGTCCAGCAGCATTCGGACATCACGTATCGCGTGTTTGATTACAATCGCGTGGGAGCCGACGGCAAGCCGCGCGCGCTGCACGTTCGCCAGGCGCTGAACGTGATGGCGTTTGGCGAACAAAGCGGCGGGCTCTGCGAGCCTGTCCGTGTGACGCGCGGCGCGGTCACCGAAACGTTTTTTGCCGCTTGCCGGCACTTTGCCACCGAGCGCTGGGAATTTCGCGAACGTATTGCCTCCGTGACTTCGCCGGAACATTTCGACTTGCTGATTTTTATCGAGGGCAATGGCCGCATCGAGTTTTCCGGCGGCGCGGAACGCTACGAGCCGGCGCAAGCCTGGCTGCTGCCGGCGGGGCTCGGCGCGTATCAGTTTGAGCCGGAATCCCCCACGACGCTGTTGCGCACGTACGTGCCCGACCTGAACGGCTTCGTGCAACAGCTCACCGACGAGCGCGTCGAAGAGGCTGCGTGGTCGCGCGTGGTGCATCCGTGAAAAACGGCCCGATGACAGCGCACGCCATCATCCTTGCCGGAGGACGCGGCACGCGTTTCTGGCCGCGCAGCCGCACGTGCACGCCAAAGCAACTGCTCAGCATCGTCGGCAGCGACACGATGCTCGAACAAACGGCCGCTCGCCTGGCGCCTCTATTTCCACCGTCACGCCAGTGGGTGGTCACAAACGCCGAGCAGGCCTCCGCCGTACGAAAACAGCTGCCGCGCGTGCCCGCATCCCACATTCTGGCCGAGCCAGTGGGACGCAATACCGCCGCCGCGATTGGCCTAGCCGCCGCGCACCTGCTGCACCATCTGACAAAGGGCGCGGGGAAGGAAAACGACGCCCTGATGGCCGTGCTGCCCGCCGATCACTACATCGCGCGGGCCGCGCGATACATCCAGATCGTGCGCGCCGCGCTGCACACCGCGCAGTCCGCCGGATCGCTTGTCGTGCTGGGCATTCCGGCGTCGCGGCCCGAAACCGGCTACGGCTACATCGAACGCGCGCGCGGGAAAGCGCTCGACGCCAATGGCGTTCCCGTTTTTTCGGTGCGCCGCTTCACGGAAAAACCCGCGCTCCCCCTCGCCAGGAAATATGTATCTTCCGGCCGCTACTTCTGGAATGCGGGGATGTTTTTCTGGCGCGTCTCGACGTTTCTGGGCAATCTGGAAACGCATCTTCCGAAGACTCACGACGCGCTGATGCGGCTGGCCGGCGATATCGGGACGCCGCGTTACGCGCGCACACTCGCGCGCGTCTACCCGAAACTCGAAAATATTTCCGTCGATTACGCCATCCTCGAACCGGCGACGCGCAAAACCGCCGCGCCCAGCGTCTTTGTCCTGCCCGCCCAGGTCGGCTGGAGCGACATCGGGTCCTGGACCGCCGTCTACGAACTGCTCGCGCGCAAAGCCGGTGAAAATGTTTCCGCGGGAAAGTTTTTCGCGCTGGATGCCCAAGGCAATTTCCTGTGGAGTCCGAAAAAATTCATCGCCGCGATAGGGATCCGCGATCTCGTCGTCGTGGAAACCGAAGATGCTCTTCTGCTTTGCCCGCGCGACCGCGCGCAGGATGTGGGCAAAGTCGTGAAATGGCTGGAAGCCGAAAAACTTTCCCGCCTGCTCTAGGACTGATTTTCCGGTAGGACAGGCTTCAGCCTGTCTACCGTTTTGACTTCCACCAAACCTAAAAGACAGACAGGCTGAAGCCTGTCCTACTGAAACCCGCGCCACAAGATCCGCCTCCGCGCCTGGTTTCCGATTGGTTCACCATTTCGCGCTGTTTCCGCGGTCCCGCTTTCCGCCCCCATCCGCTTCGCATATACTTCTGAACTGTGAGCGCGATCAGATTTGGCACCGACGGATGGCGCGGCGTCATCGCCGACGATTTTACGTTTGCAAACGTGCGTAAAGTCGCGTGCGCGATTGCGCGCTACGTGGTGCGCGCGGAAAAACCCAGCGCGGGCGTGCTGGTCGGCTACGACACACGCTACGGCTCCGAACGTTTCGCGCGGGCCGCCGCGGAAGCGGTCTCGATGACCGGCATGCCGGTATGGATTGCGGAAAAGGCGTGCCCTTCGCCCGCGCTTTCCTTGCTGGTAAGGCAGCGCGGCGCGGCGGGCGGCATCATGATCACGGCGAGCCACAATCCGTATAAATGGAACGGCGTGAAATTCAAAGCGAGTTACGGAAGCTCGGCGCTGCCTTCTATCGTCGCGCAGGTGGAAGAAGAGCTTGCCGCAGTGCTGGCAAACGGCGTGCCGCCGCTTCCACCGCAGCCCGCGAACATTCAAACACTCGACATTCTTTCGCCGTACCTGGAAGCCATCGGCAAACTGGTTGACTGGGAGCGGATTCGAGCTGCCCAATTCCGATTTGTAGTGGATCCGATGCATGGCGCAGCGCGCGGATTGCTGCGCGAGTTGATGACGCGCCATGGCGTCGCCTGCGATGAAATTCGCGGCACGCGCGATCCGCTGTTCGGCGGCGTGAATCCGGAACCCATCGAGCCGCACGTCGAAGCGTTGCGCCGCGCCGTCGTTTCCGGAGGCTATCACGCCGGACTATGCGCCGACGGCGACGGCGACCGCATTGGCGCGATGGATCGCGACGGCACGTTCATCACGCCGCATCAGATTTTTTCGATCCTGCTGTGGCACCTGGCCGGAACGCGCGGAATTTCCGGCGACGTCGCAAAAACATTTTCCGCGACGAAAATGATCGACAAGATCGCGGCGAAATTCGGCCGCAAAGTTTTTGAGACGCCCATCGGCTTCAAATACATCTGCGAACTGATGCTGGAGCGCGACATCCTGCTGGGCGGCGAAGAATCCGGCGGAATCGGCACCAAGCTGTATCTGCCCGAGCGCGACGCGACGGTGATGGCTCTGCTGCTGGCCGAAGTGATGGCCTGGCACAAGAAATCCCTCGGCGAACTGGTCGCGCAGCTGCACGCGGAATTCGGCGAGCATCATTACGGGCGCGTCGATCTGGAACTCAGGCCCGGACAAAAAGAGCGCGCCATCGCGCATTTCAGCAATGCTAGGCTGGCGAAATTGCTGGAGTGGCCCGTCGAGGGCCGCGAGGACCTTGACGGAATCAAATTGTACCTGGGAAAAATCGGCTGGGTCATGCTGCGCGCTTCGGGCACCGAACCGATGCTGCGCGTTTATTCGGAGACGACAAGCCCGGAATCGACGCGGCGGATTCTCGAAGAAACCTGCGCCATCGTGCGCGGGCTTTAGGACATAACACCAGCAGGACAGGCTTTGGCCTGTCTGTTTTTTTTTTCGGTTTACTGAAGGTCAAAACGGCAGACAGGCTGAAGCCTGTCTTGCTGGCGGCAGGTTCAATCGGCGGTTTTTTCCGCTGACGATTTCACGACGGCATCGAGAATGCCGTTGATGAAGGGCGCAGCATCCTCGGAAGAAAATTTCTTCGCCAATTCCAAGGCTTCGTTGATCACCACTTTATGCGGCGTGCCTGCCGTGCGCAACTCGGTAATGGCCAGGCGAAGGATTGCGCGATCGATGGCCGGCATGCGCTCGATGCGCCAGTTCCTGGCGTGCGTGGAGATGATGGGATCGATTTCCGCGGCGCGCGCTGCGGCATTTTCGAAAAGCTGGTTGGCGAATTCGCGCGTGGATGGCTGCGCTTTTACGTTTTTCCAGAAGCCGTCTTCAATGCGCGATGGGTCCTGCTTCACCATTTCCCATTGGAACAGCATCTGGAGTGCAAACTCCCGGGATTTTTTTCGCAGGGACATTTAGCGGCGCTTCCCGCGAGGAGCGCTTTTGCCGGGGCGCGAAGTTTTCACAGGGCGAAGCTGCTTCGATAAATTCGCCATTTCGACGGCGGCCCACCCGCAGTCATATCCCTTGTTGCCGCTTTTCAGGCCGGCGCGGTCGATGGCTTGCTCGAGCGTGTCGCAGGTCAGGACGCAGAAAATCACGGGCACGCCGGTATCCAGCTGCGCAAGTTGCACGCCGCGCGCAACCTCGCTTGCGACGTAGTCGAAATGAGCGGTTTCGCCGCGCAGAATGCAGCCGACGGCGATCACGGCGTCGGCGCGCCCGCCCTCCGCCAGTTTCTTCGCCGTCAACGGAATTTCGAACGAACCGGGAACGTGAACCACTTCGATGTTCTCCGCATCGGCGCCCGCGGCATGGAGGGCGTCCAGCGCGCCTGCCAGGAGGCGGTCCGTAATAAAGCTGTTGAAACGGCTGACGACCAGGGCAAAGCGCAGCCCCTCCGCGTTCGCCGCCGGTCGAATCTGCTTCGTGTTATTCAGTTTGGTCATAAGATATTAAGGTTGATCTCGCAGGCCGATCTCGCCGGATCGCGCTATTTGCCTCGAAATTGCGCGGGCCGCTTTTCAAAAAACGCGCGCATGCCCTCCCGCATATCCTCGGTGGCGGCGCACAGGCCGAAGAGCGTCGTTTCCAGGTACAGGCCTTCCTCCTGCGGCATTTCCGCTCCGTGCTCGATGACTTCCAGTGTGTATTTCACCGAAAGCGGCGCGTTGGCGATAATTTTTTTCGCCATGGATTCCGCTGCGGGCAATAATTCAGCAGCTTCATAGACGTGATTGACCAGGCCGATGCGGAGCGCTTCCTCCGCCGAAATCATTTCCCCGGTCAGGCAAAGCTCGTGCGCGACTCCCTTGCCGCACAGGCGCGTGAGCCGCTGCGATCCGCCATAGCCGGTGATAATGCCGAGTTTCACTTCCGGCTGGCCGAGCTTCGCGGTCTTGCTGGCCAGGCGAATCGTGCATGCCAGAGCTACTTCGCAGCCCCCACCCAGCGCAAAGCCGTTGATGGCCGCGATGGAGGGTTTTCCCAGCGTCTCCAGCCGGTGCAGGACGCTCTGGCCATACGCGGCGGTTTCTTTCCCGCTGACCGGCGTTTGCACGGCGAGTTCTGAAATATCCGCGCCGGCCACGAATGATTTTTCTCCCGCCCCGGTCAGAATCAGGGCGCGCACTTCATCGTCTTCGCGCGCGGCGATCAGGACATCGTTCAGCTCCTCCATCGTTTTCCGGTTCAGGGCGTTCAAAACTTTGGGCCGGTTGAACGTGATGAAACCGATGCGCTCCCGCTTTTCAAACAGGAGGTTTTCGTAAGCCATCTCCATGCCTCAATTCTTCGCCATCTCGAGGGAAACGATCTCGTTGCCGCCCTGTTTTCGCGCTTCTTCCAGGCCGGCTTCGGCGCGGTTGATCAAGTCTGTGACGATATCCTCGCTGTCATATTCGTGCCGCACAATCGCCTCGGCGACGGCCAGACTGGTAGTCAATTGCGCATCGCCCCAGGTGGGCCGAAGCCCGCCGGCCGCTTTCTTGAGCTTCCCGGCCAGCACGCGCGCCCCGGAGAGCGGCGTGTCCGGCAGAACGAATGCCAGCGCCCAGGAAGTGTACTTCACCGCGAGGTCGGTTTGCCGGATGATCGCTTGCACGGTTTTTCCAAGCTGTTCCATGTACCGTTCGAACACCGCCTCACCCTGCTGGCGGGCCAGCTCGGGGCCTCCGTCGACCTGCAGCAACGCGAGAGCCAGCGGCACGCCCTGTGTCCGCGCGCGCTGCGATTCGTGCAGCAGGCAATCGATATAGGAACTCCGGGCAAGCAATCCGGTTTTTTCGTCGGCAACGGCTAATGTGCGCACCAGAGAACGCAGGCGCGTGTGGTGCAGACACAGCAGCATCTGGTCTCCGATCGACTGGAGAAAATACGTTTCGTTGGGTTTCCAGGTGTGCGGAGCGGCAAAACCCGCGATCAGCATTCCGGTGGGCGATTGTGTTTCCGGATCGGAGAGCTGCACTCCCAGAGTGGCTTCCAATCCCATGTCCTTGAGCGCGGGCCCGGTAGCTGCATCGAGCGTTAGCCCGCCAAGCGCATCGGGCGCGCCGCGTTCGAGTTGGCTGATCAACCGGACGATCTGCGCTCCCGAGGAGCCCTCGATGCTGGAGGAGCAATATTCAGACGCCATTTGGGGCGGCTGTCCCGGCGTTCCCACCACGGCGATGCACCGCGTTGCACGCAGATAGTTGCCCACTTCATTGACAGCGACCGAAAGCATGGCGCGCGGCGAAGGTTGGCGAAACACGTTTTGATTGATTTCGGAAATCTTCGCGAGGTCGCGGAGTGTTTCAGGGGCATAGGCGCCCGGACGGGCCTCCGGCTCCTCTGTCACGGGCTGTGGATTTTCCACTTGGGCCTGGTGCTGGCTTCCCTGAGGCCACCAGTGGGCAGCCTCGAAAAGGCTCCGCAGCCGCTCGTTGCTTATCTCTTCGCCGGGGAATAATTCCATGATCCTTTGCAGGCGTTCGATGGCCTTGAATTGCAATGAGTACTGAACGAAGATTTCCGCCTGCACCATCAGATCCTCGAGGGTCTGCTCTGAACGAACCTCTTCGGGATTGGCGCGGGACGTCTGGGCATTTCCCCCGGGGGAATTGTCTTGTGAGACTCCGAGCGGGATACTTTGCGCTCCATGCGTCGCGGCACTTGTCAGCCGGGTTCGCAACCGGGTCAGTGATGCTTCGTCGGCTTTGCCTTGCAGGGCGTCCATGCGCGCCTGGTTCCGGGAGTCGTAAGGATCGATGTCCACGAGCCTGTCGAGCGATTCGCACGCTTCTGAAAAAAGACCGTTCGCCACATAGAGGTCGAACAGGTGACCCAGGGCGTCGAAATATTTCGTTTCCCGATTGAGTTCGCTGTACATGGCGCTGGAAAATGCAGCCATTCGAATCGAATTCGAATAGGATTCTACGAGTTTGTCGACCGCGGATGCGAATTCGGATTCACGCCGCGCCGCCAGCATGCTTTTCTTGGTTACGCCGAGCAGGTCGACCGCCTTCTCCTCCTGGCCCGCGTGAAGGTAGGCGTCGGCAAGCGAGAAAAACTTTTCCGCCGACCCGGCTCCCTGATTGGTCATGTGTTCGAGGACGGCGCGCGCGGTGTCCAGCTGGCCCGATTGCATCAGGGCATCGGCATACGTTTCCTGGAATGTGGCGTCCCGTTCGATTTCGGCCAGCGGCGTCAGGAGCGCCGCGGCATTGGCCGCATCGCCACTGCGGAGCAGTCCCTGCGCGTACAGCAGCGTCGCGCTGCGGTCATCGGGAACAAGCTTGTGCGCGCGCGCAAAAAAGTCGAGCGATTCCGCCTCGTTCTCCGTGGTGAGTTGCCCCGCGCGCAAGTAGCCGCGCGCGGCCGCGGGTGCATTCCCCAGACGCTCGGCGAGTTTGGCGAGGGCGATATGCCGGTCGCGATTCTCGGAATCGAGTTGCGCGAGACGCGTTAAACACTCCACCGCCTCGTTTCCCTTGCCGCCGAGCTCAAAGGAGAGCGCCGCGGACATAAATTGCTCGATGGACTCCTCGAAGCGGTTTTGCTTTTGCAGCAGCAGGGCGTATCGCGCGACGCGCTCGGGAGGCTGCGGCTGCGGCTTCAAGAAGCGCGTGTACAGGGCGAGCGCCTTGGGCTCTTCCCGCGGGGCCGTAAAGCGGTCGAACAATATCCCGTAGTAAACAGCCGCCCGGTCGGGCCGATTCTGCATGGTGTACAGGTCGCCCAGGGACTGCATGGATTCCAGATGGTTGGGAAACGAGGCCAGCACGGACTGATAAGCTTCGATCGCATCGTCCAGACGGTTCTTCTCGACGTAACGTTTGGCGCGATCCAGCTGTTTGGCGATGTCCACGCTCATGCGGGTTCGGAAATTTCCCTCGGTGTAGTTGCGACCGCAAACTTGCGGATCGGCATGGTACCGGTCAAAAAATACTATATACCGCCGCGCCTGCGCGTGCCAAACCGATCGCGACCGCGCTGCTCAATTCGGCAATTCCCCGGGAAACTTGCTGCCATGGTGGGAACCTGGGAGATGGCAGCGGGGCGGCTTGAATGCCAAGCCGGCCATGCGCCTGCTCGAGCCGGCAAAGCCCAACACTAGGCTATACGACGATACGGGTAAGGCCGCTGCGGAAATTGTGGCCGCGCTCGCCGCTGCTGCAAAGATCACAAGCGCGTCCCTAGCCTCGCCATTCTGGACCCGGACGGCAAGCTGGTCGTCAGCCAGAAAAAAGGCGAGATCGAATCGACGGTTCGAATCGGCCCGGAAGATGTCGTCAATTTTCTAGAAAAGTGGAAGCCCCAATCCGGGACGTGACCGGGAAGTGATTTTTGCCGGGTGGGGAACCTCAGGTCCTCAGGTTTTGGGTCTTGAATGCATCCCGTTCGACCCCAAAGATTGACAGTTCACACCCAATTTCAGTCGTTTCGTTGCATCCCGTTTGACTAAGGCGACCAAACCAGTCGCAATGTAAAGGATTGAGATAATAGGGTTTGGATGGATTTAGAATGCTTGACAACCTTGGGCCACGGGGGGTATCATTGAAATGCGACTGGTTTGGTCGTATATCTTAAAATGTTGAAGCTCTCAAAAAAAGCGGACTATGCGCTGATTGCCGTCCGGCATTTGGCCACGCTTGGCGTGATGCAGTCGCAAAGCGCAGGGGATATTGCCGAGTCGTATGATATTTCCGCCACGCTTCTGGCGAAGGTGCTGCAGCGGCTGGCCAAGCACGGACTGGTTACGGCGCGGCACGGATCCAGTGGCGGCTATCAACTGGCTCGGGATCCAAAAGATATTTCGGCGCTGGAAGTGATCAGCGCAGTGGATGGCCCGATCGTGATTACGTCCTGCATCACCAGTCACGGGAACTGCGATCAGAGTTCCAAGTGCACGGTGCGCGAACCGCTACGCCGAATCAACGAGAGCATCGCGCAAGTGCTGCGCGCGGTCACAATTTCTCAGATGACCGAGGATTCGCCCGATGCCGAACTGGTCGGGCTGTCGAATTAAACTTTTCTGAATTGCTTGGGAACCAGGGTCAGGGGCCGAAATACAGGGAATTGAAGAAAGCGACGGGAGAAACACGCATGGCTATCAAGCTGCCGATTTACATGGACAATCACGCCACCACTCCGGTGGATCCGCGTGTGCTCGACGCGATGTTGCCGTACTTCCACGACAAATTCGGCAACGCCGCGAGCCGCAACCATTCCTTCGGCTGGGCGGCCGAGGAAGCGGTGGAGAACGCGCGCGCACAGATCGCTCGTCTGATCAACGCGACGCCGAAGGAAATCATCTTCACCAGCGGCGCCACCGAGTCGAACAACCTGGCCATCAAGGGCGCCGGGGAGATGTACCGCGAGAAGGGCAACCACATCATCACGCAGGTAACCGAGCACAAAGCCGTGCTGGATACCTGTAAGCGCATGGAGAAATACGGTTACGAAGTCACCTACCTGCCCGTGGCCAAGGACGGCCGCATCGATCTGGACGATCTGCGCCGCGCGATTACGCCGAAAACGATTCTGATTTCCATCATGTACGCCAACAACGAAATCGGCGTGATTCAGCCGATCGAGGAAATCGGCAAGATTGCCAAGGAAAAGGGCGTGCTGTTCCATACCGATGGCGTGCAGGCGCTCGGCAAGATTCCGGTGGACGTGCAAAAAGACAACATCGACATGATCTCCCTGACCGCGCACAAGCTGTACGGCCCCAAGGGCTGCGGCGCGCTCTACGTCCGAAGGCGCAACCCCCGCGTGCAGCTTTCCGCGCAGATTGACGGCGGCGGACACGAACGCGGCATGCGCTCGGGCACGCTCAACGTTCCGGGAATCGTGGGCTTCGGCAAGGCGGCCGAGCTTTGCCAGAACGAAATGGCGGAGGAAAGCGCCCGCCTGCGCGGCCTGCGCGACCGCTTGAAGGACACCATCTTCGCGAAACTCGACGAGGTCTACATCAACGGCTCGATGACGCACCGCTTGCCGCACAACATCAACATCAGCTTCGCGTTCGTCGAAGGCGAATCGCTGCTGATGGGCATCAACGATGTCGCCGTTTCCAGCGGTTCGGCGTGCACTTCGGCAACGCTCGAACCCAGCTATGTCCTCAAGGCGCTGGGAGTCGGCGAAGACCTGGCGCACACCTCGATCCGCTTCGGCCTGGGCCGCTTCAACACCCAGGAGGAAGTGGACTACGTTACAAGTCGAGTGATTGAAGTTGTGCAGCGGCTGCGCGAGCTGTCGCCGCTCTATGAAATGGCCAAGGAAGGCATCGATCTCAGCAAGATGAACTGGAAAGCGGCGGCAGAGCACTAGAAGAATTTTATCCGTCCGAATGTCGAAGGGGGAAAGAAATGGCGTATTCCGATAAGGTAGTCGATCACTACGAGCACCCGCGCAACGTGGGCAGCCTGCCCAAGGAAGATCCGAATGTGGGCACCGGCCTGGTTGGCGCGCCCGAATGCGGCGACGTCATGCGGCTGCAGATGAAGATCAATCCCGAAACGCAGGTCATCGAAGAAGCGAAGTTCAAGACCTTCGGCTGCGGCTCGGCGATTGCCAGTTCTTCGCTTGCCACCGAATGGGTCAAGGGCAAGACGGTCAAGGAGGCGCTGGCCATCTCGAATACGGACATCGTCCGCGAGTTGAGCCTGCCCCCGGTGAAGATTCACTGCTCCGTGCTGGCCGAAGATGCCATCAAGGCGGCCATCGAGGACTGGAAGACGAAGAAGACCTCGGACAAGCCCGCTGCCAGCACGACTTCCGGCGATTAATCGCGCGGGAAGGTTTGAGTGGCGCAGGCTTCAGCCTGCGGGAGTTCGTCCAGACACGCAAGCATGCAAGGGCGAGCAAAGACGATTGGCCCCGCATGCCGCCAAACCCCGGGATACTGGCATCCGCGCCACCGCAGGCTTGGCTTCGCGGCGATTGCAGCGGACGTCGTGTATTTGAATCGCAAGGACTGAAACGAACAATGATTCACGTAACCGAAAAAGCGGCAACGAAAATTCAGGAACTGCTCGCCAAGGAAGGCGTGGCGGCGGCAACCGGAGGCCTGCGCGTGGGCGTGCAGGGGGGCGGCTGCTCGGGGCTGACCTACGCGATGCGTCTGGAGACGCAGGCGCGCGACCGCGACAAAGTCGTCGAGGAAAACGGCGCGCGGTTGTTTGTGGACCCTAAGAGCTTCCTGTATCTGAACGAAACCACGCTGGACTATCAGGAAGATCTGATGCGGCGCGGATTCGTGTTTCAGAATCCGCAGGCGACGCGCAGCTGCGGGTGCGGCACTTCTTTTACAGCATAGCGCACGGCGTGGGGCCGGACTCCATCTCAGGGAACATCGCAGGCGCTTCGTCTCGAAATGAGTGAAACGCGTGGTTGGCCGGGAGGGTGAGCCCGCCAGCCATTTTTTTTGCTTTTTGTCTGTATCGCGCAGACCCTGAAATCTGCGGGTCATAGAGAGCACAAGAGAGCACATGAGCGCGCCATCCACAACCGCGACCACATCCGCAAGCTGCTGGAGCTGTTCGGCGGCCACCGGTGGCGCGCGCTTTTGTCCCGCGTGCGGAAAAATTCAGCCTTTGCCGCGCGGTGCCGATTATTTCGCGATTTTCGGCCTGCCGCGGAAGCTGACAATCGATTTGGCGGCGCTCGAGCAGAGGTTTCACACGCTTTCGTGGAAGCTGCACCCGGATAATTTCGAGCGCGCTTCCGAAGAGGAACGCCAGCTTTCCCTGAGACGTCTCCTCGCAGCTGAACGACGCGTATCGCACGCTGAGCGAACCCGTGGCGCGCACCGAATATCTGCTCGGCCTGGCCGCCATGCGCAAGGAAGGCCAGAAAAAGCAGCAGGCGCCGCCCGAATTGCTCGAGGAAGTGTTTGAGTTGAACGAATCACTCGATGAGCTGCGCGAGGCGCGGCAATCCGGCGGAAACGATGCGCACATGGCCGGCTTGCGCGCAAAACTCGAAGCGGCGCAACACAAGTTTGAATCGTCGCTCGCTGATGTGGACCTGGAACTGGCGCGCATCTCGGCGGAATGGGACGCCGCACTCGATTCCGGTGCAGGCGACGAGTCCAGGAAAAAGCTCATGGAGCGAATGAACGACATTCTGAATCGCCGTTCGTACGTGAGGAATCTGGTGAACGGCGTGCGCGCGGAACTGGCGTAATTTGTAATTCGTGAATCGTGAGATGAGTCACCAGCAGCTGCTGGCAGATTTTTGCGAGTCACAAATCACGAATCTTTAGTCACCACTATCGGGGGCAATACGGCATGGGAAAGACCGTCGGCATCGATCTCGGCACGACCTACAGCCTGATCGCTTATCAGGATCGGCGCGAAGGCCGGCCGAAGTGTATTCCGGGCCCGTATGGCACGCCGCTGTGTCCTTCCGTGGTCAGCGTGGACGCGGACGGCTCCATCATCGTAGGGGAACCGGCGCGGCGGCGCTTGCTGACGCAGCCGGAGCGCACCATTTATTCGGTGAAGCGGCTGATGGGGCGCGGCCCGGCCGACGTGCAGGACGAACTGAAGATTTTTCCGTTCCGCATCGACTCCGGCCAGCAAAAACGTGATCCGCGTGCGCCTGGGCGACCGCGTGTTCACGCCGCCTGAAATTTCCGCGTTCATTCTGCGCGAACTGAAGAGCTGGGCCGACGAATATTTTCAGGATGTCGTGGACCGCGCCGTCATCACCGTGCCCGCGTATTTCAACGATGCGCAGCGCCAGGCCACGCACGACGCCGGACGACTCGCGGGACTCGAAGTCCTGCGCCTGGTCAATGAACCGACGGCGGCGGCTCTGGCCTACGGCCTGCACGAAAAACAGCGCGGCCGCGTCGCCGTGTACGATTTCGGCGGCGGCACGTTTGATATTTCCATTCTTAAGCTGATTTCCACCACCGAGGGCGACATCTATCAGGTGCTTTCGACCAACGGCGATACGCATCTGGGCGGCGACGACATCGACAACGCGCTGCAAAGCCGTCGCGCGCAAGGAAATCCGCGCCCAGGGAGATGGACCTGGCCGCGCATCCGGAAGTTTTGCAGGAATTGCGCAAGGCGCTGATCGCCGCCAAGCACGAGCTTTCGAGCGAAGCGAAAACGACTGGTTACGATTTCCGTTGCCCGACGGCGGCGTCGTATTGTCCGCGAAATCACGCGCGCCGAGTTGACGACCGCTGGATTATCGCCGATCATCGACCGCACGATGGCTCCGGTGACGCCAGGCGCTGGCCGACGCAAAACTTTCCCCGACGGAAATCGAGGAAGTGGTTCTGGTCGGCGGATCGACGCGCGTGCCGCTTGTGCGCAGCACAGTCGAGGAATTTTTCGGGCGTCCGCCGCATGCCGAACTGGATCCCGACGAAGTGGTCGCGCTGGGCGCCGCCGTGCAGGCCGACATTCTCGAAGGCGGCGTGAACAACATGCTGTTGCTCGACGTCACCCCACTTTCGCTTGGCATTGAGACGATGGGCGGCGTGGTGGCGAAGATTATCCCGCGCAACTCCACGATTCCCGCCAGCGCATCGGAAATGTTCACCACCGGCGTCGAGAATCAGACCGGAATCGATATTCACGTGCTGCAGGGCGAGCGCGAACTGGCGAAGGATTGCCGGTCACTGTCGCGGTTTCAGCTGAAAGTTCCGCCGGGGCCCGCGGGCCTGGCGCGCATCGAAGTGAAATTCCTGATCGATGCCAGCGGCATCCTGCAGGTGGCCGCGTGCGATCTTCGCACCGGCGCGGAACATTCGATCGAAGTCCAGCCCAGCTACGGTTTGGACGATGCGGAAGTCGAGCGCATGCTCGAAGAGTCCATCGAATTTGCCGAACAGGATTTTTCCGAGCGCCAGTTGATCGAGGCGCGCAACGAGGCCGAGAGCGTGCTGCACGCCACCGAAAAAGCGCTGGCGCGCGAACAATCCGAAGCGCCCGATGATCTTCAGCCCGAGGAACTCCGCGTAATTGATGCCTCGGTAGCGGCGTTGCGAGACGCCCTCGCCGGCACCGACTACAAAAACATCCGCGCGTTCGTGGATGTGCTGAACCAGGCGACCACGCCGCTCGCCGAGCGCATGATGAATCGCGCGCTCGGAACGGCGCTGGAAGGCAAGAAACTCGGAAACGTATAGCAGGACATGCTTCCGGCGGTCTGCCGCATGCCGAACCGGAAAATCAGAATCGCGCAGGCAGAAGCCTGCGCCACGCAGAATGAAGCAGTAGAGCAAGATCGAGTAGCGGAGAAGGAGAAAAACCATGGGCGGCAGCAATCCTTACATCGAGCAAACCAAATACACGCCCGCGACGAAAAAGTTCAAGGTCACCTTTATCCGCGAAGGCAAGACGTTTGAGGTGGACCCTGAGAAGGTTCCCTATGCGCGCGAAGGTTTGCCGGGAAGCATTCTGGATATCGCCACGGGTTTCCATATGGGCCTGGACCACGCCTGCGGCGGCGTGTGCGCATGCTCCACCTGCCACGTCATCGTGCACGAGGGCCTGGAATCCTGCAACGAACCGACCGACTCCGAACTCGATCAGCTCGATGAAGCCCCGGGACTCACGGCCAAGTCGCGCCTCGGTTGCCAGTGCGTGCCCGATGGCACGCGCGACATCGTCGTCGAAATTCCCGAATGGAACAAGAATTACGCCAAGGAAGCGGAACACTAGATTTCAGTGACGAAAGAGTCCCTGTGAGAACGCCGAATTTGAAGGTTTTGTAGCGCCACCCTTCAGGGTGGCATTTTAGAGGCAAGCAGATGCCCGTCTGAAGTCGGGCGCTCCCTGGGACGAGGCCAGGTTGTCACGCAGACTCCTATAACCCTGTCTCCAGATTATCGTTTGTCACGGCTTGAGCCGTGACCCGCAAAGAATATTTGTGAGACCATTTTTGGACCAGGCGCGATTGCGCCGAGGAGAAATGCATGCCCGCGACATTTGACTGGGACGACACGGAAGAGATCGGCATTCAGCTTGCCGACAAGTTTCCGGACACCGACCCGCTCTCCATACGTTTCACCGACCTGCACAAGTGGGTGACGGGCCTAGATGGGTTTACCGGCGATCCCAAGCTGTCGAACGAAGGCAAGCTCGAAGCGATTCAGATGGCCTGGCTCGAGGAACACAACGACCGAAAAGAGTGATTCGCCTGTCCTGAGCTTGCGCCGCCGGATGAGGCGCGATTGGTAAATGGTGAGAATCGCCGCGCGGCTGCGATCGTTTGCCATTCGAATTTTAACTTCCAGTCGATTTTTTGGCCGCCGACTCTTAGCTCTCGACTATTTTTCGCGTTTCCTCTACTCTATCTATTCCACATATTTCACCCCTGTGGCGCTATGGTGCAAAGGTTAGCACGTGGCCCTTTCAAGGCCAAAATGCGGGTTCGATTCCCGCTAGCGCTACCAACTCTTCCTTTGCGGGTATTTCCGTTTCCATTCCGTTGAAAGTAAAGCAAGTTGCAGTGGTTCGATAAACTCTGTCTGAAAACGGGATGCCTTCGGGGAAGTGGGCTGATTAGATGACGTTGTCGGCTCCTGTTTCCGAGTAGACTTGCTAGCGCTAACGACCAGGGCTCGGTAGAAGGGAGCCGACAACGTCATAATCAGCCCGGCGAAATGCGGACAGCCCCCCCGCAACAAACTTGGGACCCGCCGATTCTGTCGAAGTACGCACTCTCCATGCCTGAGAGCGCCAAATATTCCACTAACTCCCATAATAAGCGTAAGGTAATGGGAAGTTTGGAGTGCCTTCGACTTTGAAATTGAGTTATCCCTGCGGATGGGTGGCCGCCCAAATGGTGTAACGACATCCAAAGCCCCTGCCAATTGTGATGGCAATTTGCCTTTGACCTTGAGCCACATTCCGATAAGATCGGTGATCTCAAGGGGTTGACGCAACACTTGGCTCGCAGTCCCTTTTGCTAGAGTTTAAAGGGTCTTATGGTCCTCGAGCCAATTCAAAGAAAAAGCATCCCTAGTTTAGGTCTAATTACGTACAACCCCGAAGGGTCAATTCATTCTGGAAGTATTGTCGGATGAACAGACTAGATGGTGTTGCATCGACCGGTTGAACCGGCATCGTTTCGAAGGACTTGAACGCCCTATTACCCATCTCGCAAAGACTGGGGCTTTGTAATAGCTGACAGGAATCGGCGGATGCAAAAGCTATACGTGTATGCCCGTGGGAGTCGGCATCATGTTCCACCAGATGAGGTTCCTGCAAGTGGCATTCCTTCGCCGATACGTACACGGAAGATAGTGAAGGGCACGGAAGGCACAAGGCAAAGAGAACGAAAACGATCAATAGAAACCGACAACTTACAGAGGCACGATTGTCTCAGATACCAGAAAAGAAAAAAAAGAAACCATATCATGCACCGTGTCTCTATATATACGGTAACATTACGACATTGACGTTCGCTAGCAAGGGAAGCGTATCTGATTCGAGCATGGGAAAGGGGCAGAAAACTTCTTGAGGGGGTGTGGCCAGGGAGGATCTCTGTGCCAGCGCGAGCGAGAGAGTCTACATCACGGTTGGACGAGCAACTACATCGTTGCAGATTGGACCACTGCCCGAAAAGTCATGCCGGTTCAACCGGTCGATGCAACACCATCTAGTCTGTTCATCCGACAATACTTCCAGAATGAATTGACCTGTATTAGTCAAGAGAGATCCCTGACAGGCTTGGATGATTGAACGAGTTCGCGCACTCGTTCCGCAGGTGTTTTTCCTTTGAGTGCGAGATGTGGTCGATCCTCGTTGTATTCGGTTTCCCATTTCTTGAGTTTTCGAGCCAAATCCCTTTTATGTTTGAAATGCCTTGCCTGATAGAACTCCTGTGAGTCGGTCTTGTGGCTTCGCTCGGCCTTCCCGTTTACTTCCGGGCAGCCCGGAGGTATGTGTTTGTGGGAAATGCGGAGGTCGGAAAGATGCCAGGTGAACTGTGGCTCGAATGAAGAGCCGTTGTCAGTCTGGATTCTATGAATGGCAAAGGGGAAATGCTCACGGACTTCCTGAAGGAAGTCGATTGCCGTCTTGGTGTTGTCGTGATCGTAGATGCGTAAGACGCGAAATCGGGTCGCTTCATCAATAGCCGTGAATTGATAAAAGCGCTGACGCGCTCTTCCTACACGGGGAACAAACTTCACATCGAGCTGCACAGAGCGGCTTGGAACCTGGAGGGGTGCATCCGCAGGTTTTGGACCGGGCCGATACTTTTTCAGTGAAATCCTGCCGACGTGATGACGATGAAAGATCTTCAGAATGGTCGTTGGTGACACATAAGCATGGTAGTGCCGCTGCAGATACAGACTGACTCGAACAGCGCCGTAATGCCGCTCCTCCCGAATGCGAAGGATCAGCGAGACGATCTCGGGCGGAATACGAAATCGGATATTGTGAGGTCTCCGGGACATGTCCGGGAGACCGGCTACCCCCTGCTTCTCATAGCGCTGCTTCCAGATATAGAAGAGCGCCCGCGAGACTCCAAAAAACCGGCAGGTCTGACTGACATTGCCGCTCAAACGCTGCGCATGCTGCAGCATGCGCAACATGGCCTTCACCTTCCTTGCCTGGATCTGCTCGTAAGCTGGATTCTTCATCCCGAACCTCCTGTAGTGGGCTGTGAGAATAACCCACCTGTCCGGGATGTCTATTAGCAGCTACACTGTTTTTTTGGATGTCCTTCGCCATGTGTGGTCGACTACCTAATTTCGCGTTCGAAAAATTTCAATGTCTGGAAAACTGCATCCTCTATCTCACTAAATAAGAGTGGGTTAGTAATTCACCGCTTTTTACTTGCTGTATATAGGATCACCCGATAGCATTTTTGAAACATTTCTACCGATTTGGCACTGTGAAACGGATTTCCACCCACTCAAAATCAAACCTAACTCTTTATGGCGCAATCAATTAATGCTTCCTGGTGATGGTTATATAAATGCTGCTACAGATGTGTGGAATTGCCCTAGCGCCCTAAGTCGGGTGGACAGAACACAAGTTTGAAAGAGCTCCGCAGGCCTTTTGAATGACAACAATTCGAACGACAACAAAGAGATCTAGAAGCTCGCTTCACGCCAGGGTTCGAGGGTATACGCTCATCGAGCTCATTATGGGATTGGTGGTCGGATCTATCCTGACCGCCATAGCCATTCCTCAGGTCCAGTCCACCATATATCGATACCGCCTTCATGCAGCGATCGCCAGCGCGACATGGGCCATTCAATCCACGCGCTATCAGGCCTTAACCCAGGGGTACCCTTTCCGACTAGTCTTCACAGCGTCGAACTCTCAATATCAGATTAAAGATTTGCCGACTGGTGCGACGACATACGCAAATGTCGGCTCCGCCGTACCGCTTTCCGGTTCGCCAATCTCACTGAACCAAGATACGACGCTGCAGTTTCTACCCAACGGATCGGTGACCGCCACGGTGGGTGCACAAAATCTATCGATAACGTATCAAGGGTTGTGCCAGAAAGTGACAGTAACCAATTATGGGAATCTATCAGCTTCCTCATGCCCTTAAGCGGAGCCGGGCGGCTGGTTTCACGCTGATCGAAACCATCTTCGCCATTGGCATCCTGACTGTCGGTATGGTCGCCATGGCCGCGTTGATTGCCAACGCGCTGGGCGGAACTTCGCGCTCGCGCTACATTGGGCTGGCAACCACCCTGGCGTCCGAGAAGCTTGAGGACTTAAATCGCTGGCCCGCAAAGGATCCGAATGTCTCCGTGCCTACAGGGGGCACGACGGCGGGGAGTCTTACTTCGGATGTGACGCAGGACGTGACGATTGGAGCCGTCACGGAAACGGTGAGCTACTATGACGAAGTTATTTTATCCGCCGCCGGAGGTTCGGTGTCGGAGACGCTCGCCAGCCTGGATAGCGGAGGCAATCTCCAATACACCACGACGACACATACGCCTGACGGCAACATTACGACGCTCGCTCCGACCAATACCCCTCCCTCCACTTCCGGAACAATGTCGTTTAAGCGCCGCTGGATCGTCGAAAAAGATCAACCCGTGGCGGGCGTCAACCGGATCACGGTGTCAGTTACTTTATTGAATCAATCTGTCCGGCCGCCGGTTAGCTTTCAACTGAGTATGGTGCGGCCATGAGGATGCCGGTGCGAACAGCGAGATACAAAATCGAGCGGAATAAACGCCATGATCGGGGCTTCACGTTGATCGAGCTTCTGGTTGCCGCCGCAATCTTTTTGATCGTTTCGGGTGCAGCCTTTATGTTGCTGGCAAAACACCAGCCACTGTTCAACCAGCAGCAGAATACCGCGGGGCTGAATATCAGCATGCGGAATGCGGTCGCGCAGATGCAGATCGATATTGTCAATGCGGGAACCGGCTACTATGTTGGCGCGGACATTCCCGGCTGGCCCATTGGCATCAGCATCCTCAACAGCAATCCCGGTACCGGTTGCAATAATCCAACGACTCATACTTACAGCTCAAATTGTTTCGATACCATAAACGTAATCGGTGTCGATCCCAACACGCCGCCTGCCCATCCCACCGATAACGGCAGTAATTGCGTGAGCACCACGAGTTCTGTCCTCTTTGCCACCCCGACAGGCGCCACGACCCTTGCACAGTTGGCGGCTGATTATCACACGGGGGACCAGATCCTCGTGGTCAAGAGCGATGGATCACAAATGACCACGGCTGTGCTGACTCATGACGGCCATGTGGCGGGCGGAAAAGTGCAACTGCAGCATAATCCGACAGGAGCATCGGGAACGAATTCTTCTTCCGATGACCCGCTCGGAATCACAACCAGTGCAAACAATAAATTGGGCGTCACCTTCTGCTCTACGGACTGGGTGATGAAGATTTCTCCAATCACTTATTCGGTGGATGCCTCGGACCCATCCGACCCCAAGCTGACGCGGAGGCAGGGTGGCACAACGTCCGTGCTCGCCGAACAGATTATCGGTTTCAAAGTGGGTGCCGCCACCTGGAACAGCTCGGCGGACACCGATAACATTGCCTACTATTTTGATCCGTCCCTTTATGGCAACGACTATACATTGATCCGTTCGGTGCGGATTTCCATGATTGGCCGGACGGCTCCAATCACAGATCCTACGTACAAGTTCCGGAACACTTTTGACAACGGGCCCTACCAGATTCAAGGACTCTCGGTCGTTGTGAATCCGCGCAATTTAAGTATGAAGGACTAGGAATCCCCATGAATCCAACACACACTCGGTTCGCATGCCGATCAAATAATCGCGGCGTCGCTCTCATCACGACGTTGCTGCTTTTATCTATTTTCTCCGTCATGGCCGTCGCGATGGTGGTTGCATTGAGTTCGGACATGCTCATCAACGGATATTACCGCAACTTCCGGGGCTCGTTCTATGCGGCGGATTCCGGGCTGAATATCACACGGCAGTACATGGTGAATCAGCTGATGGCCGCGGTTCCGCCGACGTTCGGTTCTTCAACTGCTTCCCCCATTCCCGCGGGCACTGAAGCGGCGGTACTCTCGAGCCTCACGACACTGTATGGCAGCAACAACTCAAATACGATCATCAATCAAGGGCAGGGCGCATCGTCCTGGCCCGGGCAATTCAAGATCACGTCGCCGACATTGCAATTGCTGACGACACCGGCACAGCCTGTGGTCACGACGGACAGCAGCGGAAATGTTACGGGATATTCGTATACGTACAACTACTCGATGACCTCCATCGGCCAGGCGCACTCGAACGAGCAAACCAAGATTGAAGACCGCGGAAGCATTATCCTTAACCTGCATGTGGTTCCCGCCACCGGCGTTTCCACCAGTTTCGCCGCATGGGGCACGTTCATCGACAGCTATCCCGTCTGCAGCGCGCCGTTCGTTCCCGGCACCATGACAGGACCATTTTTTACCAACGATGGTTGGACATTTGGAGATTTTGGACAATACATTTTCACCGATGCGGTCGGCAGCCATTCCTCCACGGCAGGGTATTATTTTTCGAACGGCCGATGCTATCAGGTTGCGGCACCTTCGTACAAGAAAGGGCGCAACACAATCGACCCAACATTCCAGGGGGGACTCCAACTCGGCCAAAGCAAAATTGCTTTGCCGACCAACGATTTCAACCAGAAAGAGGCCGTTGTTGATGGTATTGGAGACGGCTCCTCATTTTCTCTGACTTCTCTGAAAAACACAGTGGGAACGAATTACACGACAAGCGCGTCCAGCGGCGTCTATATGGGGTATGGAACTACGGCGGCCGCTTGCTCCTCAACGCCCCCTTGCATGACGGGAGGCGGTATCTACGTAAAAGGAGACGCGGCGGTTACGCTGGCTGCCGCGACCAATTCTTCTACAGGCACGCTACAACAGATTTTCACAATTAAACAGGGATCGGCGACGACAACGGTCACACTGGATTTCGGAAATGGGAGCATCGCCCCCACAACTACATTCCAAACAGTAAACGGAGGCGCTACAACTACGCAGGTGCTGAACGGCTTGCCGCAAAATTATTCTGGTTCGCCCCCCAGCGAGGCGGCCATGCTCTATGTCGACGGGAACATCACATCTTTGGCTGGGGCGTCCGGACAACCTGCGATTCAGGATGGCTCGGCCGTGACCATTACCGCTGCGAATGATGTTGCCATCACCGGAGATATCAAGTACAAAACCGAGCCGGTTACGCTGACACAGAATCAAATACCCGGCACGCCGGTGGACACCTTGATTCCAGGCAACGACAAAGGCCAGGTCCTCGGTATCTATACCGCAACAGGGGATATCCAACTGAAAGTGCCGTCCAACAATCAAAATCTTCAGGTGGATGCTTCCCTGGCGATGATTTCCGCTTCGGGTTCCGGCGGGTTGATCAACACCTGGAACAATATCAATACGCTCACCATCGTCGGCGGCCGAATCGCCAATCAGGCCAAGCAAGGCAACATCACGACGCGAAATATCTATTTCGACCGGCGATTTACAGAGGGTGGATTTTCTCCTCCATGGTTTCCGTCCACCACGATCACGCCGTCGGCGACCGATTCCGCGACAGTCACTCCTTCGGTCCAGAGAATTCAGTGGATCGATCAATCCGCCTATTAGAAAAATCACTTCACTTTGTTTTCTGAGAACCCGGCTACCGTGCCGGGTTCTTTTTTTGCCGGCATCCGCCGTTCCTTCTTTATCATTCCAACGCGTTTCTTCCCGGGAGCTACGGACTCGGCTTCACCCGCGCGGAAAATGGCGCTGCCGGCGGCGGAAGCGTGCACGCGAATTGCGCGGGCCATCCGGGATCGCTGGTAGCGTTGCGGCACAGCGACGTCGCATTGGCAATGACGTCGCCCAGCGTAACCGGTCCGTCGAGCGGCTCCGCGTAAATCTGATAATTCTGCGAGGATCCCACCAGCAATCGTTCGATGGAAAATGACCCGTCGAATTGCACCGGGCCGGGATCGCTGCAACTCCAGCCGGCCATGACCGCTGCGGCGACAGTTCCGGTGGCGTTATCCACCGCAGCAACCTGCGCGGGGAATATTCCGGTCACTCCTGCGGGCGAAACGGGCAGCGACAGTGTATTTGCCGGCAAAACGCGCCCGCGAATCGCGCCGATGTGCGCGGAGTCGGTGAGGTCCGGATACAGCACGCGGAGTCCCGTGCGATCGTCGTCGGAAAGCGGCGCGTCGGGCGACCCGACGGTGGGCCTGGCGCCTGTGAATTGGCCTGGTGCCGGGGCGTAGGGAAACATCATCGCCCGCCATACGCCGGAATGGTTGAAGCCGAACGAGTGCCCAAGTTCGTGCGTCAGGATGGATTCAAGATCGTACGCATTTGGATTCACGGAAAGCGCCGAGGGCGTCGCAAATTTCGTGTTGGTGTCGCCGGGCCGCATCAGGACATCGGCATCCAGAATCTGGCCGACAAATAAGGAGGGCGGGGTAGACGCAGACAGTTGCTCGCCTGCGGTGTCCGCCGAAACGACGCGCGTGAAGGCCAGAACGCCGAAGGAAAAGCCGGCGTCGCTCTGGTTGAAGCAGATCGAATTCACCCCGTCGGCCGGCGTGCATGCCGCGGTCGTGGATGTGCGCTGCAGCATGCCGAGCGTGGACGGCTTCAGCGAAGTGCCGGAAACTCCCGTCCAGGCCGCCAGGGATTGCTGAATGACCGTTTCGATCTCGGCAAGCCGCCCCGAGGGAGTTTGATCCGATGTAAGGATGGTGACCGGGTTTGTGCCGAGCGCAGTGCTCCACTGGCGGTTGATCGTGCCGGGGGTGGAGACATCGAAGCGCGTGGGTTGCGGGCAGGAAGTTCCGCCCGACCGCGATGCCGCTTGTCGCATGTCTCCCACGGACGAGCCGAGCGAGTAGGCGCCTGTCGATGTGGCGGTGATCTGCAGCAGGAACAGGAAAGCCATCGTAATGGATATCGCGCCGCGGAATCTCCGGAATTTCCCGATCATCATCGCGTTTTCTCCTTTGCGCGCGCGATGGCTGCGGCAACGCGAGCGCGAAATTGTTCGACCGGCATTCGCCGAATGCCTTCGGCGCGGAACTTGCGCGTCGCCGTATCGAATACGGCGAAGGCGCTGGAATCCTGCGTCACGGTTTTGCGGCGCGTTTGCGGATCCAGGGCGATGCGGAACGTTCCCTCCACCCATCCCGCCACCGAAAATCCTCCTGTGGGCAACCGTTCTAGAAATACGACGGCTTCGTCTCCGGGAGTGAATTTTGGCGCGCCGTCCACCGCGGCGGTCAGGTGCCCGACGCGCCCGCCGGGCAGTCGCACCGTCACCTGCGCCGGCACATTGCCCTTCCAGGTTGCGGCAACAGCAAACGTCGTCACCGTCCAGATCGAGCCGTTTTCCCAGCGCGATTCGGCGGCCGTGCAACGCACTTGCGCCACGGCGTCGGCGGCAGCGGCCAGTTGGTCGAGGCTGAGCCGTGCCAGCGTGGTCGCGCGAATTGCGGGCGGGGCGCAAAGCAGGGCGCAAAGCACGGCGCATTGCACGGCATGAATCAGAGAAAATTTGTAATTTCATCGGCGTCTTGCTTGGCATCAGCGCACCTCGATGGCTCCGGTTCCGGAAGCCTTATCTTTGCTTGGAGTTTCGATGAAGAGCGTTCGCGGGCCCGTCGCGGCCGTTGCCGGAACCTGCAGGGAAAGGTGGACGATTCCCAGTCCCAGCGGCTCGCGCGTGACGACCGTAATGTCCGGGACGGGCGGCCCGCTCACGGTATACGTGAAGGATGGATCGAGCCCGCTCACCGAGAACACGCACAGGTCCGCGGTTCCCGTACCGTTGGCGGGCCGCGCGATGATTACAGGGTTGCCGCCCAGCGTGCACGAGGATGTCGCGACCACGTAGGTTCCCATCGCGGCCACATTCAGGCTGACGTTCTCGGCGGAGCCCGATCCGCCATTCGTGCTCAGTTCCACGACGGTGATGTCATTTCCCGCCGAGGACGGCGCGCCCGGCGTCAGCAGGATTGTGGCCGCGCCGGCGCCCGGCGCCAGGACGACAAAGTTCGATGAATTCGACAGCGTTCCGTCCGGATTCTGCAGCCGCACCGAAAGATTTCCCGCGAACTGCAGGTCACCCTGCGTGAGCGACGTCGTGCATTGCGCGATTGACGAGCACGAGGTGGGTCGTGCCGAGCCCGCAATCAGGATTGTGGACCCCGGACCGGGATTCGACGCGAGGAAGCCGCTTCCGGAAATCAGCAGCGTGAAGCCTCCGGCCGAACCTGCGTACGCGCTGGACGGCGCAACCGAAGAGATATTCGGATTGCTGGAAATCGCCACCGTGGCTGTCCCCGATTGGCCGGTGTCTTCCGAACTGGTGGCGGTCACGCTGATCAGATTCGGCGAGGGCGGCGAAAGCGGTGCCAGAAACAGGCCAGTGGAATCGATGGATCCGCACGCTCCGGAAACGCCGCAACCCGCGCCGGTAATGTTCCACGTGACTTGCTGATTGTCCGTGCCCGTCACGGTGGCGGCGAAACGCAGCTGGCCACCTCCCGCCATCGCGGGGTTTCCCGGCAAAACTGCGACGATGATGTGTGGCAGGATCGTTACGCTCACCAAGGCGCTTTTTGTATTGTCGGCCATGCTCGTGGCCGTCACATTGACCGGGTTGGGAGACGGCAAACTCGCCGGAGCGAGATAGTCGACGCTCGAGCCGTTGCTGCTGGAAATTTGCTGGCATGGGCTTGATCCGGTTACGCAGATTTGTCCCGCGGAGGAATTTCCGCCCGCGACGCCGTTCACCTGCCAGGAGACGCTTTGATTCGCCGTGTTGTTTACATGCACGGTAAATGTCTGGCGATGCCCGATGGCGCGAGTGGCGCTTGCCGGCGTCAAGGAGACGTTGATGGCCGCCGTGAAGGTCACCGTTGCGCTTGCGGAAATGCTTGGGTTTGCGTTGCTGCGCGCGCGCACGGTGACTGCGCCGCCCGGTGGCAGGCTTTGCGGGGCCGTGTATGTGGTTTGGTCGGGATTGGCTTGCGAATTCAGGATTGTTCCGACCGTGGTATTTCCTCCCACGATCCCGTTCACGTCCCAGGTGACCGTGGCGTCTTGCGCTCCGGTTACCGTGGCCTGAAATGACTGCGCGCCGCTCATGGCCACCGTCACCGACGTGGGCGAAATGGACACGCCGATCGCCGACAGGATCGTTACCGGTACAGAGGCTGACTTCGATGGATCGGCCAGCGGCGTCGCCGTGATTTGCACCGTTGCCGGAGACGGTGGAGTCGAAGGCGCGGTATACACGCCACTGGAGGAGACCGCGCCGCACGCTGTTCCGGTGCAGCCTGTTCCCGAAACGCTCCAGAGGATCGTGTCGCTCGGATTCGAGCCGGCAACCGGAGTCAGCATCGCTACAAAGTTTGCCGCGTCGCCGGTATTGACCGACGCGGGCCCGGTGAGGGTTAAAGAGAACGTGCTGGTGATGGTAATTGTTCCGATCCCGCTTTTCGACGGGTCCGCCACGCTGATGGCCGTCAGAGTGACGCTCGGCGGGGTTTTCAGGATTTGAGGCGCCGTGTAGTTGCCGGAGGAATTCACGACTCCGCATGAGTTTCCGGCGCAACCGCTTCCGGAAACAATCCAAGTGACAGCCGGGTCTGGATTGCCTGAAGAATTTACCGTTGCCGTGAACAGGCGCGCGGCGCCAAGTTCAACCGGCATGGCGTGCGGGGAGACAGAAACCGAGATATCGCTCGTAATGTACACCAATCCTGTCGCGGTCTTGGAAGTATCCGCTGTGCTGGTGGCCTGCACGCTCACCGATGCGGTTGCCGGCAAATCGGCGGGCGCTGTGAAAAGGCCGCCCGCGCTGATCGTGCCGACCGTCGCATTGCCGCCCGAAATGCCGTTCACGCTCCATCTCACCGACGTATTTGTCAGACTGCTCGTCGAGTCGCTGACGGTTGCGATGAAGGTTTGAGATTCTCCAAGCATCACGGAAACCGAAGAGGGCGCGACGCTCACAAGAATTCCCGAGGGAGGGGGCTGTGGCGGGCTGGAACTAACCAGTCCGCCACAGCCCAGAAATGACGCAACAACAATCATCGCGGACAGCCAGTGAAGCAACGTGCAAGTCATAGATCGGCGTCCGCGAAATGTCGTGCCTCTTTCCATTGCAGCGTGAATTGCACGCCGTGTGCCACTGTGGTGCATGCGCGGAATTGGGCACCTTTCGGGCCGTGCGAATCAGATTGCCGAAGTGCAAGCGGGCGAATAAGACCCACGCGATCAGCGAGTTGATGAATATCCAGTTTTGAAGTTTTGAACGGCCGGAAAGATCGAAACGCCTTAGTGGAAGAAAAGCGTTATGCGTTTTCGAGTATCAAGTTGGGAAGACTTCCCGCGTTACGTGTTTCAGTTTGGTGCGAATCGCACTTTTTGCCGGAATGACTTGGCCCAAGAACCATGGTTGACACGGCACTGCTTGCCTTGAATAATCGCAGCATGCCTCGTCCTGAAGCCCTGCGTCGCGTGAAGAGCTATTCGGCGGCGACCGGTTATGTGTACCAATACTATTTTTATGAAGTGGAAAAATCCCACCACGGCAGTTTGTCGGGGACCGATTACGTTTACATGGTATCGGTTGACCGCCACCGGGTATTTCCATTGAAAGTGTTCGTTGTAAAAGATGCGCTCGAGAAATGGTCCGCGCGCACCGGGCAACTGCTCACCGGCACCGAAGAGTACGCCGTCGCCAAGATGCGCCTGTTTCAAGCGTTTGACGAAATCGAAGGCCTGGGCGCAAAAACGCCCGATCTGTTCGTGGATGACACGAACCTGGACGCCCTGCTTTCGCAGTTGGATCTCTGAAAAATTTAAGTTCGCGCCGCAAGACACAAAAAAAGAGCGCGACCCCGGGGCCGCGCTCTTGCACATCAGGCATCCTATGATTTCAGCCCGATTGCATCGTATGTTGAGCGGATTCCGAATTCCGGGGAATCCGGATCAGTCTAGGGTATGAGGACTTACCTCGTTTTGCAGTGTGGTCGTGGATTGCTTCGGGTTGTCCCGTGACAGAAGATAAGCGGTGATCGACGCGCCACCACCCACGATGCCGACGATCCAGAACGCCGCCTTCTTCTTCCCGAGGCCGATACTAGCAGAGGCAGAATTGAAGTCAAACACTAGCAGGCGAAAATGGCGGAGTGCTTACTACAATTGTAATAATCTAAGTAATCTACATACTGTGTTTTAAGGCTATTTTCGAAGCACTTCCAAAAGTCCTTTGGCCAGGTCGGGTTGCAGGAATTGGTAACCGGATGCAGAAAGTTTGGACGGCATGGCCCTTTGACTGGCGAGTAAGAGCGCGTCGGCCATTTCTCCCAGCGCCAGCCGCAGCGCAAATGCCGGAGCGGGGAACAGCGCGGGCCGATGCAGCGTCTTCGCCAGGATGCGCGTAAATTCCGCGTTCTGGGCCGGATTGGGCGTGACGGCGTTGACCGGTCCGGTGAGTCCGGCGCTTGTGAGCGCAAACTGGATGATGCGGACCGTTTCCTCCAGGGTCAGCCAGGACATCCACTGCTTGCCCGAGCCCAGACGCCCGCCCACGCACAGTTGGATGGGCGTCATCATGCGCGGCAGCGCTCCTCCGTGTGCCGCCAGGATGATTCCGAACCGCAGGCTCACCACGCGCGCGCCGAATTCCGTCCCGCGCGCCGTTTCCGCTTCCCATTCACGGCAGAGCGCGGAAAGAAAATCGTTTCCCGAAGGGCTCGTCTCGGTAAGGATTTCGTCGCCGCGATTGCCGTAATAGCCGATGCCCGAGGCGGCCGCGATCACGCGCGGCGGGCGCTGCAATTTCGATAGCGCGGCGATCAGATGCCGCGTCGCTGCAATGCGGCTGGACCGCAACAGGTTTTTGCGCGAGGCATTCCACCGTCTACCGGCGATGGGCGCCCCGGCCAGGTGCACCAGCGCGTCGGCGCCTTCCGCTGCGGCCGCATCGAATTGCTCGGTGACAGGGTCCCACCGGATGGATTGCGCCGGGGCGCCGGTCACAGCTCGGGAAGCGGTTTCTGGCCGCACCAGCCGGGCAATCGTGTGGCCCTGGCTTTCGAGCGCTCCGATCAGCGAAGTTCCCAGAAATCCCGTGGACCCGGAAATCAGAATGCGCATGGACTGGCGACTCCTTACCTGCCCCCTACCTTAAGGACACGCTACGGCGGCGTCCCATTGCGGTCAACTGAAATCCAGCAATGCAGGGTTCCTTTGTTCTTGTCCATTTTGGATTTGCCGAATTTTCCGGATTTTGTCCAGACGTGCTGCGGATAGGGCGCGGCAAGAAGCGCACCTGCGCAGGCTGGTGGCCCATTTGATAGCCAGTGGAAGTTTCCGGTGCGCGCGGATAGAATACGAAAATGCATGTGCGTGTGCTGTTCTTCGGACGACTGAAAGACATCGTGGGCAAGGCGGAAGAGGATGCCGAGCTCTCCGAAGGCGCACGCGTCGAGGACTTATTTGCGCGGTACGGACGCAGCTTCCCCGAACTTTCACAATTTCGCCCTTCCGTGGTGGCGTCGGTGAATCAGGAATTCGCGCAGTGGCGCGCCCCATTGTCTCACGGTGACGAAGTCGCGTTTCTTCCTCCGGTCAGCGGCGGATCGGTTCCCGCAGGGTCTGCGGTCGAGGAAAATCTGTGCGCACTGGTTCGAACGCCGATCGAGACATCTGCCATCGTCGCCCAACTCAAGGCCCCGCCCGATGGCGCCGTCGTGGTCTTCGAAGGCATCGTCCGCAATCATTCCGGCAAACGGTCCACGTTGTATCTCGAATACGAGGCCTACGAAGCGATGGCCATCGCCAAGATGCGCGAAATCGGCGCGGAAATGCGCGAAAAATACTCCATCCGGCGCTTCGCGATGGTTCACCGGCTGGGACATCTCGACATCGGCGAAACCGCCGTGCTCATTGCCGTCTGCTCGGCGCATCGCGCAGCCGCTTTCGATGCCTGCCGCTACGGGATCGATACCCTCAAGCGAACCGTGCCGATCTGGAAAAAGGAGTTCTTCCGCGACGGCGCTGTTTGGGCTGAAGGAGAAATCCCTTCCGCATAGGCAATCCTTTTCGGCTCCGCACGAATCTAAGCATTGCACTCATGATTTCACTTCCCAGCCGATTTCACGGCAATCGTTGCGCAAGGCTTGCGAGGCGCCGCACGAGGCTTCGCGGCGAGGCCCTGGGCTGCGCGTTTGCCGCCATCCTGCTGGCATCTCTGGTCATCGTGCCAGTGGCGGCGGGGCAGAAAAATGACGAGGACCAGCGCGGCAGGATTCGCGCCGAAGTCAGCCTGGTCAGCGTGCTGGCCAGCGTCCTCGACAAGAATAACCGCCCGGCCATCGATCTCACGGCGGACCAGTTCGAGGTGTATGAGGAAGGCGTAAAACAAAAAATCGAAGTCTTCGAGCCGGTGACGCAGCAGCCGCTGGACGTTACCCTGATGCTCGATACCAGCCTCAGCGAGGTCAGGGAACTCGAGTTTGAAGAGAACGCCGCTTCCCAGTTCATCCAGAAACTCATGCGCCCCGGCGACCGTATGTCCCTGTACGAGTTTGCCGACGTGGTCACGCGAATCGCGCCGTTCACCTCGAACGTTCGCATGCTGCAATCCGCGCTGCGGCGCATTGTGCCGGGCGACGGTACGGCGCTTTATGACGCCGTGTACCTGAGCGCGCAGGCGCTCGGACGCAATCCTGCCGGGCGGCGCCGTGTGATTGTGCTGGTGACCGACGCCGGCGAGACGACCAGCCGTGCCGATTTCGAAACCGCGCGGCGTGCCGCTCTTCGCGCCGACGCGCTTCTGTACACAATCGTCGTCCGCGCGGTGAAAGTGGAAGGCGGCCGCAACACGGCCGGAGAGCACGCCCTGGAGACCATCGCGGACTCCACCGGAGGCGCCACCTATTTCCCCAATGGGATTGGCGAACTCGGCGCGATGTTCGACCGCATCGACCGTGAACTGCGCACGCAGTACCGCCTCGGCTATTATCCTGATCCGCGCCCTCCGGCCGGCACCTACCGCACCATCGAAGTCCGCGTGCATTGCGACTGCAAAGTCCGCAGCCGCAAGGCGTACTTTTCCGGCGGCCCTTTGGACTGACCGGGAGCCGGGGACTGGCCTGTCCGGAGCGGCAGCGAAGGGTCGATCCTGTAACTCCTCGCATCGTGTTTGCACGCCTGGCTTCCAGATTCATTTGCCAATCACGCCTATTTAACCGTGCCAAATTCTGGCATGATTTACTGTGAGGACGCGCTGACCGCATGAATTCATTTCTCGAGGTTGCCATTGAAACGGCTCGTGAAGCGGGGGGTATCCTGCTTGCCGAATTCGACCGCCCCGTCAACATCAGCTACAAGGGCGAAGTCGACATCGTGACGCAGGCCGACCGGCGCTCCGAACAGGCCATCGTCAGCCGTCTGCGTTCGCATTTCCCCAAACATGCCATTGTGGCCGAGGAAGGCGGCGGCTCCGAAAGCGATTCTGCCTTCCGCTGGCACGTGGACCCGCTTGACGGCACCACAAACTTTGCTCATGGATATCCCTGCTTCGCGGTTTCGATTGGCCTCGAGGAGGCCGGGGAACTGATTGCCGGAGTTGTCTACCAGCCGGTGAGCGGGGAACTGTTCACCGCCGCCAAAGGGGAGGGAGCCTACCTGAATCAGAAGAAGATTCAGGTGTCCCCCATCGAAAATCTCGCGACCAGCCTGCTGGCCACGGGTTTTCCGAGCAAAAAGCGCGCTCAGAACCCCAATATTCACTACTACTGGGACTTCACATTGAGGTCGCATGGCGTGCGACGCGACGGTTCGGCCGCGCTGGACCTGGCGGCGGTTGCCTGCGGCCGCTTTGAAGGCTTCTGGGAGTTTGGATTGCACTCCTGGGATACTGCGGCGGGCGTCTTGCTGGTGCGCGAAGCGGGAGGCGCCGTAACGCAGTTTAACGGCCAGCCCTACCGGTTGGGAGATCGAGAGCTTCTGGCTTCCAACGGGCGTGTACACCCGGAAATGCAGGATGTGGTGGCTGGAATTGCTGAACGCGCAGAATCGCGCACACCGCTCCCATAACGGGCCCAAAACCGGAAAGTTACCCTTCGCAGGCTCAAGGCCCCCCTGCCACTCCCCTACCACATTGTGGTTAAAATGTGGCCAAATTATGGAAAGATCGGTAAAACGTTGCGTTGACTCGATTTTTACCGGGTGTTAGGCTCGTTACAGTCGGATCGATTTTAATGAGGGATGATGGGGAATAGTCTCACTTTTCCGGTTTCGGATAGTCCGCGCCTGAGTGATCGGGTGTCGCGCTGGGCCGGGCGTTGGCGCAACGGCGGAATCGAGCAATATTCCGCACAAGAGTCGCCCTCAAGAAGCCTCGCGGGATTGCAGTCTGGCGAGCGGTTCCTGGTAAACCATGAGCGGATCTGGCTGGATGCCCTCCCGGACGCATTCAGCGGCCTGCGCGTGGTTCAAATTTCCGACATTCATCATGGTTTATTCCTTCCGAAGGAATGGCTTTCCCAGGCCGTTGAGCAGGCCAACCAGCTCCATCCGGATATCGTGGCCCTGACAGGGGATTTCATCACCTACTCCAAGCAGAATATAGGTCCCGCGGCGGAAATTCTGGGCCGCCTGCGAGCGCGCTATGGGGTATACGCGGTGCTGGGAAATCACGATTTCCGCGTGGATCCCGGTGCGATTACGCAGGCTCTGCGCCATCAGCACATTGATGTCCTGCGGAACCGGCACGTCGCACTGAGGTTTGGCGGAGCGTCGTTATACATGGCCGGAGTGGACGATTACGGCTACGGAGCGGATGTGCGCCGGGCGATGCGCGGAATCCCGCGCGACGCCGCCACGGTCCTGCTCGCACACAATCCCCGCATTATTTCGCTGGCCGCGCGCCAGGGTGTGAGCCTGGTTCTCTCCGGGCACACGCACGGCGGGCAAGTGAACCTGCCCCTGCTCGGAACCGTCTACGGCCGCTCGCCCGAGCGCCTGCGATACAAAATGGGATGGGACCGCTTGGGAATGACGCAAATCTACGTCAGCCGGGGCATTGGAACGATCGTGTTGCCCTGGCGTGTGCGCTGCCCGGCCGAAATCACGGACATTGAACTGCTCCCGAGCGCCGTGTGTGACTCCCGCGCGGCAGCCGCGGACTGACCCCCACCAAGCATATGCGCGCTCTTTATGCGTACATTTATGCGTACCGTTGACCTGATTCGCCGCAAGCGTGATTCAGGCGAACTCACCCGCGAAGAAATCGAACAATTCATCGCCGCCTACACGGCCGGGGACATTCCCGATTACCAGATGTCGGCCTGGCTTATGGCCGTCGTTCTGCGCGGGATGACGCGCCCCGAGATTGCCGCGCTGACCGAAGCCATGTTGCATTCCGGGCAGGTTCTCGACTTTTCCGGCCTTGCCGGGTGCAAAGTGGATAAGCATTCCACTGGCGGGGTGGGCGACAAGACTTCGCTGGTCGTCGCTCCCATCGTGGCCGCGGGCGGCCTGAAAGTCCCGATGATCAGCGGGCGCGGCCTGGGCCATACCGGCGGAACCCTCGACAAGCTCGAATCCATCCCCGGCTTCAACGCCAATCTTTCCCTCGCTGATTTCCGCCGGGTGCTGCAAACGTGCGGGTGCTCGCTGATCGGGCAAACCGCCGAAATCGCTCCCGCCGACAAGAAAATGTACGCCCTGCGCGACGTTACCGGAACAGTGGAAAGCCCGGCCCTGATTTGCGCGTCCATCATGAGCAAGAAGCTGGCCGAGGGGATCGACGCCCTGGTGCTTGACGTGAAGACCGGCTCGGGCGCGTTCATGAAAAATATGGACGACGCGGTGCATCTGGCCGAATTGCTGGTCGAAACCGGCAAGCGCATGGGTAAAAAGGTGGTCGCGCTGCTCACCGACATGGGTCAGCCGCTGGGCCGCACAGCCGGCAACGCCATGGAAGTGGTCGAGGCCCTTGAGGTGCTGGGCGGGGCAGGGCCCGCGGACCTGCGCGAGCTGTCCCTGGAACTTTCGGCGTGGATGTTCTTATTGGGCGAGCGCGTAAAGACATTGGACGAAGGGAAAAAGCTTGCCGCGGGCCTGATTGCCTCCGGCCAGGCGCGCGAAAAATTCCGCGAGATCGTTGGCCTGCAGGGCGGAGACGTGGGCGTGGTGGACGATCCGCGCCGCCTGGCGCACGCTCGGCAAACGCTCGATGTCACCAGTTCCGCTACCGGCCACGTTGCCGCAATCCAGTGCGAGCAACTCGGCGTGGCCTGCGCCGTATTGGGCGGCGGCAGGGAAAAGAAGGAAAACACAATCGATCCGGCCGTGGGCCTCAAGTTTCACAAGCGTTTCGGAGATCCTGTCGAACGCGGCGAGCCGCTCTGCACGCTGCATTACAACGCCGGCGCCAGACTTGCCGAAGCGCGTCGCCTGGTGGAAACCGCCTACCGCATCGAGCCGGAAAAACCGAAAGCGATTCCTCCACTGATACACCGTGTGATTGGCGCATAGGACAGGCTTCGCCCTGTCCGCCTTTGATTTTGAAATTCAGGGCGGCATCGATTCGAGCGGCGAGACTTCCCTTATTTTCCCTTGCTGGTCAGGTGCCATGCATCGCAGTACAGGCACTTGCACGTTCGCAGTTTCGCGGTGGCGGATACCTTGTCGCCCATCCTGTGTTTTGCCGTCGCGTTTACTTCGCGTTCGCTGGGGTACATTTTCTTGCCGGATATCGGGCAGGTTTCCGCCACCGCGAATTTATGCGATAGCTTCTAGATAAATACGGCGGCGTGGGTGTTGGGTTCTTTTCGATGGATACTGAAAGAGTTGCCGGCGGAGGTTAGTTCCACCTCATCTTCCTGCACGAGCCAACCGATCGCCCAGTTGAACAGGGGCTCATCGTATTTCATTTCCTGCTGGAGTTGAGCCAGCGGTATCTCTCCACGCTCGTGAAGCTTTTTTGCGATGATGCGCGCAGCGGACTGGACTTGCTCTCGAACGATATTGTCTGCGGTTTTATCTGTCATGATACCTCCTCAAGATTCCGAGTTGATCCAGGATCTGCAGTTTTAGTTTTTCCTCCAGGCAAAGCCATAGGGCTGCTGCCAATTTCTATTTCTATTTTACGCCTTCAGCGCCGGGTTTTGAATTTGCAATACGAGGTTTAGGGGCAGGCGGCGAGACTTCCCTTATTTCTCCTTGCTGGTCAGGTGCCATGCATCGCAGTACAGGCACTTGTAGGTTCGCAGTTTTGCGGGGGCGGATACCTTGTCGCCCATCCTGTGTTTTGCCGTTGCGTTTGCTTCGCGTTCGCTGGCGTACATTTTCTTGCCGGATACCGGGCAGGTTTTTGGCGGGTCGCGCTTGATCTCGCTGGATTCCCAGTTGCGGTCGAAATGGCGGTACTTAGTCATTTGTGGCGCCATGCCCTTACCCCCGGATCCTACCACTGCCATACGGAAACGCTGCATTCTTGGCTTGAAATTTTGCGCGGCCGGTTCCGCAAACCCTGCGCATCACAAATTCCACATCCCCGGTTGTTCTTCGGCGTGCTAATGTGACTATCATTTTTTTCCGGCTGGCCGGGAATGTAGTTTAGGAGACACTGGATGGGTCGATTCACGGGCGTGATTGGAATGCTCGCCATGCTGGGGCTGTCCTATCTGTTTTCGACCAACCGGAAAGCCATCAAGATCAAGATCGTGGCCTGGGGCCTGGGGCTGCAGATTATTCTCGCATTTCTGGTGATTCGCTGGACCGGTGGGCAGGAGTTGTTTATGCGCGCCGGCAACGCCGTGACCAAGCTGCTCTCCTACGCCTTTGTCGGCTCGGAATTCGTTTTTGGAGAGCTCGGAAAACAGCAATCGTCCATCGGATTCATTTTTGCCTTCCAGGTATTGCCGACCATTATTTTTATCGCGGCGTTTTTTGCGCTGCTGTATTACCTCGGCGTCATGCAGGTGGTGATTCGCGGAGTGGCGTGGGTGATGCAGCGGTTCATGGGAGCCAGCGGCGCCGAATCGCTCAACGTGGCGGCGAGCATTTTCATGGGGCAGACCGAAGCGCCGCTGACCATCCGGCCGTTCATCCCGGACCTGACGCAATCCGAATTGATGACGATCATGACCAGCGGGATGGCGCATGTTTCCGGCGGAATCATGGCGGCGTACATCGCGTTCGGCGTGGAGGCGCGGCACCTGCTGGCGGCGGTGATTATGACCGCGCCGGGCACGCTGCTGATTGCAAAAATGCTCGTTCCGGAAACCGGGCAGCCGAAAACCATGGGCACCGTGCACATGGAGCACATGGAGCGCGACACGAACTTCATCGGCGCCCTGGCGCGCGGCACCGGAGAAGGTTTGGGCATGGCGCTCAACGTCGGGGCGATGCTGATCGCGTTCCTGGCCATGATTGCGCTCACCAACGGCCTGATGGGCGGCATTCACAACTGGCTGGGCGGCCACGGCATCCTTTGGTTTCCCAGCAGCCTGCAGCAGATTTTCGGCTGGGCCTTCGCGCCGGTGGCCTGGATCATCGGCATTCCCTGGCATGACTGCGTGCAGATCGGCAACCTGCTCGGCACGCGCATGGTCCTCAACGAGCTGGTGGCGTTTTCCATTCTGGGTCCGATGAAGGGCACGCTCGATCCGCGGTCGTTTACCATCGCCACGTTCGCGCTGTGCGGGTTTGCGAATTTCGGTTCGATTGGAATGCAAATCGGCGGGATCGGGGCGCTTGCGCCGAACCAGAAATCGCAACTGGCGAAATTCGGCATCCGCGCGATGCTCGCCGGCACGATGGCGAATTTGATGTCCGCTTCGATTGTGAGTATCTTCTTGAAATGAGAGCTGACTGGAAATGAACGCCGCGAGGAGCGTGTCCGGAACGGCAAAGTCAAAACCCAGCCCGGAATTCCTGCGCGCTGAGCGCGCCGCCAAATTCATTCTTTCCAAATCGAAGCTGCGCCCGCGCATCGGCATCGTGCTCGGCAGTGGCTTGGGCGCGTTTGCCAACGAATTCGCGGCCGCCACGCGCCTGGACTACAAGACAATTCCTCATTTCCCGCGATCGACAGCCATCGGCCACGCGGGCCGCATGGTCATCGGCAAAGTGGGCGACGTGCCGGTGGCGGCGATGCAGGGCCGCGTGCATTTCTACGAAGGCTACTCGCAGCAGCAGGTGATTTTCCCGATGCGCGTGATGGCACGCATGGGTATCCGCGCGGTCCTGATCACGAACGCGGCGGGTGGCATCAATCTCGCTTTTAAACAGGGATGCCTGGTCGTCCTGCGCGACCATATTAACCTGCAGGGAACCAACCCCCTGATCGGGCCGAATGAGGGTCGCTTCGGCGTGCGCTTTCCCGATCTCACGCAGGTGTACTGGAAGCCGTATCAGGAAGCCGTGTTGCAGGAGGGAAAACGGCTGGGCATCGAGATGGCGCAGGGAGTCTATGCGGCGCTCTCCGGCCCGAGTTACGAAACGCCGGCCGAGATTCGCTATCTTCGCACGATTGGCGCCGATCTGGTGGGAATGTCCACCGTGCCGGAAGTGATTGCCGCGGCGCATCTGGGAATTCGCGTGCTGGGAATATCCTGCGTGACGAATATGGCGGCGGGAATTCTCGATCAGCCCATCACGGCCGAAGAAGTACTCGAAACGGGCGAACGCGTGAAGGCGGATTTTGTGGCCCTGTTGCGCGCCACGATCCCGCGCATGGACGAGGATATCCCGTGATCGAAACAGGCAATCGAAACCGTTGAAGGAAGCAATGCGCGAGGACGCCCGATGAGCGAACACGACCCTCTGATTGTCGCGGCACGCGTCGCGCGGGAACACGCGCACGCGCCGTATTCGAATTTTCGCGTGGGTGCGGCGGTTCGGGCGAAGTCCGGGCGGATTTTCAGCGGCTGCAACGTGGAAAATGCGACCTATGGCCTGACGCTGTGCGCCGAGCGCGTTGCGATCTTCAAGGCCATTTCCGAGGGCGAGCGCGGATTTACCGCCGTCGCGGTGGTGGCGGATACGGAAACGCTCACGCCGCCGTGCGGCGCGTGCCGCCAGATTATCTGGGAATTTTGCGGCGATGCGGAAGTGATCCTTGCCAACCTCCAGGGCAAAACCGAGCGCTATCGCATGTCCGCACTTTTTCCGAAGCCGTTCGACCGCTCGATCCTGTGAGGTCGGGCGCGAATCCACGCGCCGCGGCGATTGATTTTGTCTGGCTTGATCAGTCGCGCGTCGAAGCCCGCTGGCGCTGCAGGCGATTGGCGGCGGTGCGCAGGGTGTCGGGAATGTTTTTGTTGGAGGTGAGCATTTTGAGGTCCTGCGCGACGACGCTGGGAAGCAGGTGTAACGTGATTTCCAGCGGCGTTTTTGGGTTAAACATCAACGTCCGGACGACCGTATAGTTCTTGCGATACTTGCGATTGGTTGCGATCAGGCGCAGGGCTTCTTCGCTGAGGCTGGCCATTCCGGCGAACCCCTCGACTTCGCGGTCGCTGAGTTGGGGAGATTGCAGCACCGCGCGCTGCACCACTTTGCAGGGATCGCGGATCAGCAGCATGCGTTCGTCGCGGCCTCCCTTCAGGGCGAGTTGCACGCGTTCGACCACGCGCAGGCGGGAAAGTTTCTGGAGCAATGTTTCGCGCTTGGCTTTGTCGGGTTCAACGGTTTCCGCCGCCTCGGCGTAGGCGTCTTCGGATTCGGTATCTTCCCGCTGCATTTCCAATAGCTGGTTTCGCTGGTCATTTGTGAGCGCTGAGGAATCGATCAGAGCCGCCACCAGCACGGGAGAGACGCTCAGCCGGTCGAGGTCTTCAAATAATTCCTGGACGGCGGACACCGAGAGATAGCGAACCACGGGCCGGAGAGTTTCAATGGGGCAGGAAAGATTTCGCGCACACGCGTCGGCCACGCCGGGTTTGCGCGAAAACTCGGCGGCGCAATAGGCGAATATTTCCGGAGCCGCATCGGTTTGCTTGAGCGCGGCGAGGATGGCGGACAGGGGCTGGGTGAGCAGCATTGCCGCAGCCTTTTCCCGGACGACTTCGTCGGGGTCCGCGGCAAGAATCGTCAGCAATTCGATGCGGTCTTCGGGCCCGAGCAAAGCGGCTCGATTCCAGATTTCAAGCTTGCGCTCCCGGGTCGCGTGGCCCGAGCGGGCCTCTTCAAGCAATGCGCCGCTAATCTCCGCCTCCTGTGGCTCTGTTCAGAGCCTCTCGCGTAAGTGCAACCTTGCCCGCGTGCCCCGGTGGACCGATCGGGGCGAGCATTTTTCCATTCAACTCGAGCAGCAACGCTCCTGCGTCACGCGCGGAAACTTCGAAGCGGTCTTTCGCCGAGAAGATGCGATTCTCACCGGCTTTCATCGTTCCTTCAAATACACGATCCTCATCGGCCAGGACGGTCACCTTCGTTTCCTTTCCGGCCTCGACCTTCAATTCGAACGGCGCGGGTGACACGGGAGTGGAATGGGCCGCAACCGGAGTGGCCGCAAGCGCGGCTGCGGGAGCAGTTGCCGTGTCGGTGGAAGAAATTGGTGGAGCGGCTTCGGGCGGCGATTCCCGCTTCGCGGCGAGAGACGGCGCAACGGCTGTGATTGCGCTGCGCGGGGCGCTCCTTGCGGCGCGCCACGCCAGGATGCCTCGCACGGCGAACCACCCTCCGGCGATCAGCGCCACAATGACGATGACGGCTAAAATCCACGCCAGCCACGGCCGGTCCGGCGCGACAACGGGCGGCCGGCCCGTCCACACCGGCACGCTTGGCCGGTCGTTGACCGCCAGGGCGTATTCCGCGACGATGCTTTCTTCGTCGAGACCGAGGTAATGCGCGACCGCGCGCACGAATCCCCGGTTGAACACTCCGCCGGGAAGCTTGTCCCATTGCTCGTTTTCGATGGCCTGAAGAAAACGCGTGGCAATACGCGTGGCGGAGGCAATCTCGTCCAGAGTTACGCCGCGCATCTCGCGTTCACGCTTCAGGTTTTCGCCAAAAGTACCCTTGGTCATTTTTCGATAATTGTGCGGCCCCAGCGAATATAGGCGGGCGCCGCAAGAGTGTCAATGTCGGCGGATCAGCCCGACTGTCCGGGCGCCGGGGGAGCAGAGGCTTCACTTCCAGGTAACAGGCCAGGAACTCGACATTGCGCTCCGGGAGAAGAGTTGATTATACTTTGAACTGCCCCGACACCCTCCCTGCAACGGTGGGTGAACCGCAGAACGGATCATGTACGAAGGCATTCAGTGAACACGACTGAGAATTTTACCGGGGTCGAACGCCGTCGGAACGCGACGGTCCGGGGAGAACAGCGCGAAGCAGGCGAAGTCGCGGTGTTCCACGAACTCGGCAAGGCTCTCACCTCCTCCCTGCAACTCGATCAAGTCCTCCGCACCATCATGGAGAAAATCGACGAGTTTCTACGTCCGGACACCTGGTCGCTGCTGCTGGTGGATGAAGCCAAGCAGGAACTCTATTTTGAGCTGGCGGTCGGCAAGGGCGCCCAGGCGTTGAAAGATGTGCGCATCAAGATGGGGCAGGGCATCGCCGGCTGGGTGGCGCAGCAGGATGAAGCCGTGATCGTGCCCGACGTGAGCCAGGACACGCGGTTTTTCGCGAAGGTAGACGAGAAAACAAAAATGGAAACGCGGTCGATCGTGGCCGTGCCGGTGCGCTATCGCGATCATTGCCTGGGCGTCATCGAACTGATCAACTGCGTGGGCCCGGGCGGATTTCATCAACGCGATCTGGCGCTGCTGGAGGCCTTGGCGGACTTTGCGGCGATCGCGCTGGAAAATGCCAGGCACGTCAAGCGCATCCACGAACTTACCATCACGGACGACTGCACGAGTCTTTTCAACGCGCGCCACATGGAGTTCGTTCTTGAAACGGAAATCTACCGTTCACAGCGCTATGGATTCGAATTCTCGGTCGTGTTCATCGATCTGGATCACTTCAAGAACGTCAACGACACCCATGGACACCTGGTCGGATCGAAACTGCTTGCCGATGTCGGGCAGGTCGTGAAGGCGGCCTGCCGAAGGATCGATTTTGCGTTTCGCTATGGCGGCGACGAATTTGTGATCGTGCTGCCACAATCGTCTAAGGAAAATGCGTTTGTGGTCGCCCGGCGTCTCCACAAATTGATCGGCGAAACCACCTGGCTGTCAGCCGAAGGACTGAACATTCACTTCACCGCCAGCATCGGCGTGGCGTCATATCCCAGCGATGCAAAGACCAAAGTCGAACTGCTGCACTTGGCCGACGAAGCCATGTATATGGTCAAGAACACCACGCGCAACGGCGTGGCCGCCGCGAAGATCGGCGCGCTGCCCACTCCCGCATAGCTTCTGGAATACGCGATTTCCACAGTACGGCGTACACAATCTCCTCGCATTATCTTGCTTCACCACGGGCGACATGCTACGCTCACCGCTTCCGGCGGCACGAACATGAGGTTTCACGAAATGTGCCGTGAGGATCCGGGGCGAGGAGCGCATGTCCAACGAAGCTTTGGGGATGATCGAGACCAAGGGCCTGGTGGGCTCGATTGAAGCGGCGGACGCCATGGTGAAGGCCGCCAATGTCATCCTGATCGGAAAAGAATATATCGGTTCGGGATACGTCACCGTGATGGTGCGCGGCGATGTGGGCGCGGTAAAAGCCGCGACTGATGCTGGAGCCGCGGCCGCGCGCCGCGTCGGCGAACTGGTATCGGTGCACGTCATCCCGCGACCCCACGAACACGTGGAAAAGATTTTGCCCGGCGGCGGCGCTGCCCCCGGAGCGAAAAAGTAAATCGGGTGCGCCCGTCGGAAGAAGTTGTTCCGAAGGATGTCGTCCCGACCGAATCGGGCGGCGGACATCGTGTTTGTGGGAGAAGGTAGAGCGATTTGAACCTGCGCGACCCCGACCTCATCTCCATCCAGGAAGCCCGCGAACTGGCGGCCCGTGCGGGTGCCGCCCAGAGAAAATTCTCCGCATTTTCCCAGGAACAAGTCGACGCCATCGTCGAGGCCTGCGCAAAAACGGCTGCCGACAATCTGGAGGCGCTGGCGCGCTCGGCGGTCCGGGAAACCGGCTACGGAAACGTTCCCGATAAAATCATCAAAAACACGCTGGCCGCGGTGCACGTGCCGCGCGCGATTCGCGGCATGCGCACCGTCGGCATCCTGCGCGAGGACCGCGAGAAGGGCATCGTGGAGGTGGCCTCGCCGGTGGGCGTGGTCGCCGCCGTGATTCCCTCGACTAATCCGACTTCCACCGCGATTTACAAAACCCTGATTTCCATCAAGGCGCAGAACGCCATCGTGCTGAGCCCGCATCCCTCGGCGATCCAGTGCATCTGCCAGACGGCGGCGCTTCTGGAGCGCGCCGCCCTGGCCGCGGGCGCGCCCGAAGGCTTGATCAACTGCATGCAACACACCACGCTGGAGGGCACGCGCGAACTGATGCGGCTGCCCGCCGTCGGCGTGATCCTTGCGACCGGTGGCACGGGCCTGGTACGAGCCGCATACGGTTCAGGAAAGCCGGCCTACGGCGTGGGGCCGGGGAACGTGCCCGCGTTCATCGAACGTACCGCGAACGTGCGCAAGGCCGTCGCCGACATCATCGCGGGAAAGACGTTCGACTACGGAACCATCTGTTCCTCCGAGCAGGCCATTGTCGCGGAAGAATCCGTGCGCGAGCCGGTGATCGAGGAGTGCCGCCGGCAGGGAGCGTTTTTTCTTTCAGCGGAAGAAATGGAAAAAGTCGCGCGCCTCTTATTTTTGCCGGGGACGCACACGCCGAACACGCAGGTCGTCGGCCGCCCGGCGACGGCGATTGCGGAGATGGCCGGTGTCCAGGTGCCCTCCGCGACGCGCGTACTGGTCGCGCGGCTCGCGCCGGAACAGGTTGGCCGCGCGTTTCCGCTTTCTGCGGAGAAACTGTCGCCGGTCCTGGCGTTCTATGCCGTGCCGAATCTTGCAGCGGGGATTGTGCTTTGCCGCCGCCTGCTGGAATTCGGCGGTTTGGGGCATACGTGCTCGATTCATTCGCAGAATCGCGCCGCGATTCTGGAGTTCGGGCAAGCCGTGCCGGCGTTTCGCGTGGTGGTCAACAGCGCGTCGGTGCACGGCTCGACCGGCTACTCGACGAATTTATTTCCGGCAATGACGCTTGGGTGCGGCGCACCCGGCGGCAACATCACTTCGGATAATATCGGCCCGCAGCATTTGATGAATGTGAAGCGTATCGCGTGGGAAGCGCGCGGGGTCGAGCACAGGACGATTCCAGCGGATCAGCGCATGGCGGGAGCTGCGGTCTCGATTGTTCCAGAAGCAGTTCAGGAGAAAACGAGTATGCCCACCGAACCGGCAGGACACACGACCCCATCGGCTTCCCAGGAGGCTGCGGAGAAAGACACCGGTACGCCGTTGCCAGGGCAGGCAGGGCCGGATGGAGGCGATGCGCAATCGGCTGCGCTGCCCGGCCAGCCCGTTGCCCCAGTCGCGGACCCTGCCACCGGCCGCGCTGTGGACCGCGCGACGATCGCGCGCCTGGTCGAACAGGTCATGGCCGCGCAGGGAATCGCTCGCGGAAGCGGCGCGCCAAAATCCGCGCCCGCAGAGGCGGAATTGCCGAGCCCATCCTCAATCGCCGCTGAAATCGCGGGGCGTTTCTTCGGTTCCCCGGAGTCGCCGAAAGCGCAATCTGAGATAAAATTTTCCGAGGCTCCCTGTGCGGCCACGAATTCCGAACCGGGCGTTTCGCCCGCGCCTCCGCCCCCGGTTGCGGCAAAGCCCGAGCCTCCCGCAAAACCGGCCGTCGAAATTTCTCCGTTTGTCAGTGAAAACGATGTGCGCCGCGCGATGACGCGCAGCGAAAAGATCTTCGTCGGCCCCAAAACAATTCTCACGCCCTCCGCGCGCGACCTGGGCCTGGAACACGAAGTTTTCGTCGAAACCGAGGCGGGTTCCATCCGCTAAGCGGCTGCCCGGCTGCGCAGTGTCCCGTGTTCGATTCCGGCGTCTGTTCTATCGCAGATACTTGTTGAAAAATTCCAGGGTGCGGTCCCACGCCAGCGTGGCCGCGTCTTTGTCGTAGCGCGGCGTCGTATCGTTGTGGAAGCCGTGATTGACTCCCGGGTAGATGTAGGCCGTGTAGGTGACGTGATTTGCCTTGAGAGCGGCCTCGTAGGCGGGCCATCCGGCACCGATCCGGGTGTCCAGCCCGGCATAGTGAATCAGCAGGGGCGCCTTGATTTTGGCGACATCTTCCGCGGTAGGCTGCATCCCATAAAATGGGACCGCCGCGGCCAGGTCGGGCATGCGGACCGCCAGCTGGTTCGCCACGCCTCCGCCGTAGCAGAATCCGACGACGCCGATTTTCCCCGTGCATTCCGGGTTGGACTTCAAATACATCGCAGCCGCGTACCAGTCTTCCATCATCTTCTTGGGATCGAGCTTGGACTGAAGTTCGCGCCCCTTGTCATCGTCGCCGGGATAGCCGCCGACCGGAGTCAGTTCATCCGGCGCCAGCGCAAGATATCCCGCGACGCCCAGGCGCCGCGCGACGTCCTCGATATACGGATTCAGGCCGCGGTTTTCGTGAACCACGAGCACGCCGGGCAATTTGCCCGTGGCGTCGGCGGGCCGCGCCATGTAGGCGCGAATATTTCCATAGCCTTGCGGCGATTGGAACGTGATGTATTCGGTCTTCAGGCGCTTGTCATCCTTGGGCACCTGCTCGGCGAAGGCATAGTTGGGGCTGAGGGCCTCGAAAATGGCCGCCGCGGTCAAGCCGCCCACGGCAAACTTTCTCGCGCCGTCCATGAAATCACGGCGGCTGATACCTCCGTGAACGTACTTGTCAAAAAGGTTTAGAAGCTCCTGATCGAATTCAGACGCTTTTTTCCGTTCCATGGAAGCGCCTCCTTTTGTGAGGATTGAGCGAAGGATAGCATGCTTCGGGAAGGGCACGCCATCTTTCGTGCAAGACGGTCAGGTCATGATTGGGGAGTGGTTGGTGCAGGGGGAATCGGTTTGCAAACAGAAAACCGGACAGGCGGGGGCCTGTCCGGTGGGTGAGGATTGCGGGCCGGAGGGGGAACCGGCCAGCCGCTAATCCGCGTAAACGAACGAGTAACCATGCTCCTGCGCGCGATTCACCGCCAGAATTCCTGCCGGCACCAAACGCGCGTTGGGGATGAGGTTCGCACTGATTTCCTTGAAAATGGTGTCGGTGTCGACGCCCCTCATCTTGGCGATTCTTCCGGAGATGCCCCGGGAGGACATCGCGCAGACGGCAAACTGCGCGCCCTTCTTGATCAGGGCATTCATTTTGCCGGCCTGCACCGCGCCTTCGCCCGTCGCCATGAACACATTCACCGTGGGCGCCTGCTTGGTCTTCGCATCGACATATTCCGCCTGTGCCGCGAATTCCTTGCCGTACTTCGCCCACATCGCATCGTTGTAGGCAAACGTCGTGGACTTGTGCCGCGCGATGATCACAACGGCCAGATCGCTTTCCTTCAGGCCGTACGCCTGCTCGTTCGCCGCATAATAGTTGTTGGCGAACTGCAGCGCCCAGGCCATGCCGTCCTCCGACGTGGTATCAAAGACGAAGCGGTGCACGCCGGGAATCTTGTCGTACCAGTCGTCCTGCGCGTGGCGCGCGGGGCGCCACGGCGAATCTGCCGAGCCTTGTGCCAGCGCCGCCGGAGAGCTGGCGACGGCCGCGCCCACTACACCGGCTCCCGCGCCGAGCCGCGTAAGAAACAACCGCCGCGCCATCGAGGATTCCAAAACTTTTGCCTTCATGCGGACTTCCTCCTTCGTCGCCTATGATCTAACAGAGCCCACATTATATGCCCAACTCCCGAGAAGTTCTAGAACAGGAGCAGGCAAGAAACATTGCTCCCCTGGCCGTGACCAAAATTTGGATTGTTTTCCCGGACGCAGCGGAAACGTCTTTCAGTTCCCGCTGGTCCCCTCCCCATAGCGCTCGCCCGCAAACGCTCCGGCATTTTTTCCATTTGTGGATCGCTTGAGGTCATGTGAGTTCGTATCGGGCGTGATTTTGTCCCTGCCGGGTCTTTGTGAAAACTGGGTGAGGACTGGAAATTGAGGGTTTTTGTAGCGCCATCGTTCCGGGCGGCATTTTAGAATCGGTTAGAGTAAAGCAGATGCCCGCCTGGAGGCGGGCGCTACATAGACAAAGACGAAGACCGAGTTCTCGCGCAGACTTTAACGGGGCTGCGGACTGAACGATTGGGATATGCCACCGCGTTTCGCTTGCCCGGAAGTGCGCCCGGTCGAGAACCATCCGGCAGGGTCTACTGCAGCCGGCCGTGAATGTGGATCGTAATCGCCGAACAGAGAAGCCAGAAGCCCCCGCCAATCCCCATCACGCCGTACTCGGCCGGCGTTCCCCCACCCAGGAATTTCGACATTCCCATGGCGAACCCGAAAAGACCGCCAAGGAAAAACACCCAGATCATGATGTTGAGCAGAGTCTTGTTCATATAACTCTCCTTCGCATGTGGTGTAGTGAGTGGTGCGGCCAGCTGGGATTTTCGCCCTGGCCGCGATTTGTCAGAGCATACATTACCTGTCAAGGGCAAAGCGCAATTACTGCCGCCTTACATCGCATTCCAGAATTTGGGTGGCGCGGTCCGCGTGGGGTGGGCGGCCCGGGCTTTGTAGTTGAACTTTGGGTGCCCCGTCCTTCGGTTTTTGAAGGGCGGGGGTTTTTGACGTGATCTTCTTGACCAGGATCAACCACGAGACACCAAGACCCTAATCAGGCCACCCGCCCTCTGAGGAAGACCATTCGACCAGCAAAGGAAACTGCAAAACCGGCTTGATTCTAACCGGCCTTCTCGTGGAAGGACTTGTTTTTCCACTTGTCTCTGACTGTTCCTGCTCATATTATTTCCTTCGGGCATCAGCCTCTCGCAAAATCCATGACCGTCCGCCACCACCATCTAAACAAATCCAAAGAGTCCGTGCGCATCGCTAAGGCTATTGCACGCGCTGGACTCTGCTCACGGCGCGATGCCGAACGGTGGATTCTCGGCGGGCGCGTGAGCGTCAACGGCAAGATTCTGGACACGCCGGCATTCACCGTTGGGCCAAGCGACAGGGTTGTCGTGGATGGCAGTCTGTTACCAACCTCTCAGGCACCGCGCCTGTTCCTGTACCATAAGCCTCCTGGTCTTGTGACGACAGTCCGCGATGAAAAAAGGCGCCCAACCGTGTTTGCCCATTTGCCCCACGGCCTTCCGCGAGTGGTTAGCGTAGGGCGGCTCGACATCAACAGCGAGGGGCTCCTTCTGCTCACCAACGATGGCGGCCTTGCGCGATATCTCGAATTACCGGCGACCGCCTTGAAGCGTTGTTACCGAATGCGTTTGAATGGTCCGGTAAATCCCGCCCGTCTTGCGAGACTCAGACACGGCGTCGCGGTTGACGGCGTGAGATACGGGCCCATGGAAGCTAGGCTGGAAGGCCCGCACAGAGGTTCCAATCTGTGGCTTGTCATCACGCTCAGAGAAGGTAAGAATCGCGAAATCCGCAAAGTCATGGCGCATATGGGATTGCAGGTCAGCCGCCTGATTCGCACGGCCTACGGTCCCTTTCAATTAAGCCATCTACCACCCGGAGCGGCAGTGGAAGTTCCACCGAACACTCTGAAAGAAAAGCTCCCCGGTTATTTCTCCCAAGGATCGCGGGGCCAATTCACAACTCCCAACCACCTCTCTTCTCGGTAACCAGCCCGACGCTCCAGTACCTCACCCCATTTCATTGAGGTGAAGTAAGCGAGCGTCGAGGTCCAGCGGTGCGGGGGTGTTCCCCTTATACCTCGTCAATTCAGGGACGGGATAGCGGATACGGACATGAAAATGGGACACGCAACCACAATATGTGGTCGGGGAGGGCAGTTTCCAATGGCGCTATCTCCTTTCCCATTCCCCCGGTTGTTCGCCGCCAACGCCTCCCCTATACTCGGCTTCTAAGTGTTTATAGATGTTCAAGGGGTTTTGAGGCATGCGTAGCAATGCGCAATAGCGAAGCTCAGCGGTATGCGCGGTGGTCGGCGGCGGTGGCGGCGGTGCTGGCCCTGATCGTGGCGGGAGTGTATCTGCGCAACGTTTGGCTGGTGCGCCAGGCGGAGAAGAAAGCGCCGCCTGCCGTGCCAGCGTCGGTCCAGCAGCGTTCCAATGAGTTTTCGTTTTCGAAAGTCGAAGGCGCGCACACGATTTTTACCGTGCGCGCGTCGCGCGCCACCGAATTCAAGCAGGGCAGCCGGAATCTTCTGGAAGACGTCGCCATCAGCGTGTACGGAAAAAAGGGCGAGCGCAACGACACGTTGCGCACCAGCGCGTGCAACTTCATTGCGAGCACAGGAAAAATCAGTTGCGCCGGGGCGGTGCAAATTCGATTGCAGGCCTCCGGCGTTCCGCCCGCAAGCGCGAACTCCATTCAGGTCGCGACTTCCAGCGTGACGTTTGACCGCAATTCCGGCGAAGCGCGCACGGACAAGCCGGTGACGTTTCACTGGCCGGGCGGGGAAGGCCGCGCGGTCGGCGTGCGATACGATTCCGACAGCGGAACGCTGCATCTGGAACGCAACGTCGAACTGAACCTCTCCGCGCCGTCCTCGGTGTCGTCTTCCGTGCCATCCTCGGTCATTCCCAAAAAACCGGAAGAAAACCAGGCGGCCCCATATAAAACTCCGGACAAAACTCTGCGAGAGACTCTGCACTTGACCGGCAACACCATGGCATTTCAGCGCGAGGCCCGCACGATGCGGATACAAGGAAATATCCATGCGCGGCAGGCGACGCACGATCTTTCCGCGGAAAATTTGCTGCTGGAACTGGATCCGGCGTTTCATGCGCGGCGTTTGACGGCCAGCGGCCACCCGCGAGTGCTGGAAGGAGGGGATCCCCATGGGCCGATCGCGCTGACCGCCGACGAAATGTCCGCGGATTTGCAGCCGGACGGATCGATTGCCTCCATCGTTGCAAGCGGTAGCGTGCACGGCACGCGAACCACGCCTGCGGGCGAGGACGCCATGGACGCGGGCCGCATTCAGATGCTTCTGGCAACGCGCCGGAACATGCCCCGGGTGCTCACGGCCGGCAACGGCGTCACGCTGACGTCTACCGGCGCCGCGCCAGACGGCGGCACACGGCGCGTAGAGAGCGAAGCCCTGGAAATCCACTTCGCGAACGCTTCCCGGCCGGGACAAACCCTGCTGGAAAGCGTGAACACGCTGGCGCCGGCGCGCGTCGAGTGGCGCAGCGTCGCCCGGGTGAACGGCAAAGCCGTTCCGGAAACCATGCGCATGAGCGGCAAACGGATGAGTTTGCAATTTTTCGGGCAGAACCAGTTGCAGCAGCTTGCGGCCACCGGCGGCGTGGAGGTTGCGCGCAAACTCGGCGATGCCCCCGAGCAGACCACCGCATCGCGCGAACTTACGGCAAAGTTTTCCGGCAGTGCTTCGAGCGCCGGCGAGTGGTCCACGATCGATCAAACCGGCGATGTGCGTTTGCATGACGGCCCGCGCACCGGGCAGGGAGATCGCGCGCATGCCGATCGCGCCGCCGGTACCGTCACGCTGGATGGCTCGGTGATTTTGTCCGACGCGATGACGCGGACAACCGCGCAGACGGTCGCGTTTGTCCAGGGTTCCAATACGCTGCGCGCCGACGGGCACGTGCAGACCACGGAGTTGCGCGCGGCGTCAGGCAGCATTGCGAATTTCGCGCCGGAACCCGCGCACGTTTCGGCGGACCATCTGGTTGCCGATACGGCCCGAGGGCGCGCGGTGTACTCGGGAGACGGCCGGCTGTGGCAAGGGCAATCGGTGATCGAGGCCGACGCGATCCAGCTCGACAGCGCTTCGCACACGCTGGTGGCGAAGGGGCATGTGCGGGGTGTATTTCCGCAGGCGGCCTGGAGCCCGAGGGCCGGACCTGCGGCCATGCAAACTTCGAGCCAAGCTTCGGGCCGGGCCGGGGGCACGGGCGCGGAGTTGGGGCATGTGCAGGGCGGAATGCTGACGTATTGGGAAACTGAATCGCGCGCCCGGCTCGAACAAGGCGCCCGGGCCGATTCCCAGCATGGCTCCATCCAAGCCGACCGGATGGACCTGTTTTTTTCCGACTCGGGTGCCGCAAATTCCTCCAAACAGCTTTCGCGGGCGGTGGCAACCGGGCACGTGTCCGTCCGGCAGCAGGACCGCCGGGGCACCTCAAATCGGGCGGAATATACGGCCTCGGAAGGCAAGTTCGTTCTTTCGGAAGGTAAACCAACCTTATATAGCTCATCTGGCGACATGACCACGGGCCGTCAATTGACCTTCTTTTTTGCGGATGATAGGATCGTTGTGGATTCGGAGGAAGGCTCTAAAACTGTGACGCTTCACCGGGTCGAGAAATGACGTGGCATGCTCAAGCTCCAGGCCGTCGAGCTCAGTAAGTCTTACCGCGGGCGAAAAGTCGTTGACGACCTCGACCTGGAGATCAGTCAAGGCGAAGTGGTAGGGCTTTTGGGGCCCAACGGCGCTGGGAAGACGACGACGTTTTACATTCTGGTAGGTTTAGCCCGGCCGGATTCCGGGCGCGTCCTGCTGAACGGGGACGACATTACCGACCTCCCCATGTACCTCCGGGCCCGCAATGGTATCAGTTATTTGCCCCAGGAGCCTTCGGTTTTCCGCCAGCTCACGGTTGAAGAAAACCTGGTCGCGGTCCTGGAAACTCTGCCATTGACGGCCGAGCAGCGGCGTGACCGACTGGAGGAATTGTTGGCGCAGATGAAACTGGAAACCGTCCGATACAACGGAGCCTATACGCTGTCCGGCGGCGAGCGGCGGCGGCTGGAGATCGCGCGGTCGCTGGTTCTGGAGCCTGCGTTCATCCTGCTGGACGAGCCGTTTTCCGGGATCGATCCTCTGACGGTGGTGGACATTCAGAAAATTATCAGCGATTTGAGCCGCGAAGGCATCGGCGTTCTGGTTACCGACCACCAGGTGCGCGAAACACTGAGCGTGACCGATCGCGCCTACATTGTCCAGAACGGCAAAGTCCTTGCAGCCGGAACTCCGGCTGACCTGAGCAGTAATCCCGAGGTCCGCCGGGTTTATCTCGGAGACCATTTCCGTTTGAATTGACGCTTATGAACTGGCTTCAGCCAAAACTTCACTTGAGGGTCGCGCAAAAGCAGATCCTTACCCCTGGCCTGGTCCAGATGGTGAGCGTGCTGGCGCTGAACCGGCTGGAACTCCGGGAAATGATCAATCAGGAAATGATCGAGAATCCGGTGCTGGAGGAATTGTCCGAAGACCCGGTCACCAGCGATGATTACAGCGACGAAGCCTTCCTGAAAGCGGAAACCGAAAAAATTCCCGAGGTCGAACCCCCCAGCCCGTTCGAGGATTTCGACGTAGCCTCGTTTTTTAACCAATATCTGGACAGCGGCGGCGGCAATCCGGAACGCAATGAACAGGAGACGATCGAGCGACCCTCGTTCGACAAATTCCTTTCCTCGACGCAGGGCCTTGCCGAGCACCTGACGTGGCAGTTAAGCATGACGGTCTGCAATGACGTGGTGCGCGAGATCGCCGACGCCATTATCGGCAACCTCGATGAAAACGGTTATCTGAACGCCTCCCTGGAAGAGATTTCACAAAACGGCAAATACTCGATGGAAGATGTCGAGGAGGCCCTGGCGGTCGTGCAGGAGTTTGACCCGCTGGGCGTGGCGTCCCGCAATTTGCGCGAATGCCTGCTGACGCAGTTGCGCACCCTGGACGGGCAGAATGCCCTGGCGCAGCAGATTGTGTCCGAATGCCTGCCGAAACGCCCCCTGGCGGCCAGTGAAGCCGAGGAACTGGATTCGGAAACGCCGCTGGCGCGCCTGCTGCAGGCCAACCAGTTGAAAGAAATTGCGCGGGCGCTGAACCGCCCCGTCGAGCTGGTGAAGCGCGCCGTGGAAACCATCAAGAAACTCGATCCGCGTCCCGGCCTGCGCTACAACAAGACGCAGGCGCGGCTGGTCGAGCCGGACGTGTACTTCCGCAAGGTGGACAACCAGTGGCAAGTGTTCATGAACGATGACGATGTGCCGCAATTGCGGCTGTCGCCAGTGTACCGCCGCCTGCTGGCGCGCGATGCGGCCGACCGCGAAGTCCGCACCTACGTCAAGGAACGCTTTACTGCCGCGTTGCAGCTGATGAAAAGCATCGAGCAGCGCAAGCACACCATCCTGCGCGTCTGCCAGATCATCATTCAGAGCCAGTTCGAATACCTCGATTATGGGGCTGACCATCTGAAGCCCATGATGATCAAGGAAGTCGCCGAGGAAGTCGGCGTGCACCCCTCGACCGTCAGCCGGGCGGTGTCGAGCAAGTACGCGCACACGCCGCAGGGCGTTGTCGAGCTGCGATCGTTCTTTTCCGAATCGGTCAACGGGCCGGAAGGCAGCAACATGTCGCTGCAGACGCTGAAGCGGCTGGTGAAAAAAATGATCGAGGAAGAAGACACGGCGCACCCGCTCACCGACGATATGATCGCCAAGAAGCTCGACCTGGCCGGCATTCACGTGACCCGGCGCACCGTGGCGAAATACCGCGAAGACCTCCGCATTCCAAGCACGCACCAGCGCCGGGTAAAGGCATAGGGCGAAAACCGTGAAGCGCCGATCCGCGCGCGACGCCCGGCAACTGGTGATCCTCACCGGGCTCAGTGGCTCGGGCAAGAGCACCGTTCTCAAGACCTTCGAAGACCTAGGATTTTATTGCGTCGACAATCTGCCCGTCACGTTGATCCCCACATTCAGTGAATTGCACATGCAGGCGGGCGGAGAAATCCAGCGCGCCGCGCTGCTGGTGGATGCTCGCGAAGGCGGGCAACTCGAAAAGCTTCCCGCGATCCTGCGGCAGTTGCGCGGGGAAAATCCCGTGACGCTTGTGTTCATCGAAGCCAGTGAAGACGCCCTGCTGCGGCGCTTCAGCGAGACGCGGCGGCCGCACCCGCTCGGGCACGATCGCCCGGTGATGGAAGGACTGCGGCGCGAGCGGGTGATGATGGAACCCATCCGGAAACTCGCGGACGTCCTCATCGACACGACGAAATTCAACGTTCACGAATTGCGGCGCTTCGTCACGCAGCGGTTTCAAAAAACCGACCGCCGGCCCATGATGGTGTCCCTGGTGAGCTTCGGTTATAAATACGGGCTTCCCGCCGACGCCGACCTGGTATTTGATGTGCGCTTTTTGCCCAATCCCCATTTTGTTCCGGGACTGCGAAAATATTCGGGGCGCAACGCGCGCGTGGCGCGCTACATTCGGTCGTTTCCGCAAACCGGCGAATTCCTGCGGCGAGTCGAAGGCCTGCTGATTTATCTGATGCCGCATTACATCCGGGAAGGGAAGAGCTATCTGACGATCGCCTTCGGCTGCACCGGAGGCCGCCATCGCTCTGTGATGCTGGCCGAAGCGGTGCGCAAGTCGCTCCAGAAGCGCGGATACTCTGCCAAGGTCGTGCATCGCGATCTCGCGAAGTGACGGGCGTGCCGTGTCCGGGCGAGCCAAAGGCCGGTGCGCCGCGATTCCCAGGGAAACATATATCCGGAACAGGGCGTTCTCCGGGGACGCGGCAACTTGACAAACGTCCACGCGATTCGTAGCGTACCAGGGCCTGCATGTGCGGCGGGACTCCCGGGGGATCTGGATTTTCATTGAAGCGGAGCGGAGAATTCGGCCGGTTATTGCGCTATATCAAGCCGTACAAGATGCGGCTCGTTGTCGGTGTTGTGTGCCTCTCGCTGGTCGGCCTGGCCGAGGGCATCATCGCGCTGATGATCACGCCGATTATCGATATCATACTGAAGCCCGGGGCCGCCGATTCCCGGCTCTTCCTGATCAAGAACCCGCTCACCCACAATGCCATCTACCTGAATTCGTTTCTTCCTTCCCGGATCCACAGCGTCGGAACGCTTTTCGCCATCGCCATTCTGGTGGTGTTCCTCGGCAAAGGTATCTCGGAATATCTGGGTAATCTGCTCGTGCAATACGCGGGCATCGCGGGGGTCACCGATCTCAGGAATGAAGTGTACGCAAAGATTATCCGGCAGCCCATCGGGTTCTTTCAGCACCACCCGACCGGGCGCGTGATATCGACGGTCATCAACGACGTGGAACGCGTCCGGAACACGTTTTCCGAGTATCTGGCGGCCGGTTTCCGGTATGGGTTCACGCTGTTTTTCCTGCTCGCTGTGCTGCTGGCGATCAGCTGGAAGATGACGCTCGGCTCGGTCGTGCTGCTGCCCCTGGTGGTCTTGCCGGTCAGGACCCTGGGCAAGCGCATCCGGCGTTCCTCGGAGAAGATTCAATCCGGCCTGGGTGAATTGAGCCACATCCTGGAAGAAACGGTCAGCGGGAACCGCGTGGTCAAGGCGTTCGGAATGGAGGATTTCGAAATCGGAAAGTTCCGCGTTTCCGCGCAGCGGCTGCTTCGCGAGAATATGCGCTGGATCCGATCGCTGGTGGTCACGTCCCCGTTGATGGATTTTCTGGGGGCTATCGTGATCGTTCTGGTGCTGATGTACGCCCGCGTGCAGATCAAGATGGGAGCGATGACGGAGGGAATCTTCATCACGTTTGTGTATGCGCTGTTCAAATCCTACGAACCGGTGAAGGGGCTGGGCACGGTGTATCAGCAGTTCGAACAGGCGTTTGGAGCGACTGAGAAGGTTTTCGAGTACATTGGCCTCGCGGAAGAGCCGGCTGTGGAAACCGGAGTGCGCGTGCTGCCTGCTTTTTCGCAGGCGGTGGAATTTGATCATGTGGCTTTCGAATACGATCCGGGAATGCCCATTTTGCGGGATATTTCCCTGCAGGCGCGCGCCGGCGAAGTCATCGCCATCGTCGGTTCCAGCGGCGCGGGCAAGACCACGCTGGTCAACTTGCTGCCGCGATTTTTCTCCGTGACTTCGGGCACTTTGCGCATCGACGGGGTGGACGTGCGCGAGGTGACGTTGCGGTCCCTGCGGAGCCAGATGGCCATGGTGACGCAGGAAACGATCCTGTTCAACGATACCGTCTGGAATAATATCTGCTACGGGCAACCGGGGCTGCCGAAAGACCGCGTAGAAGCGGCGGCCAGGGCGGCGCTGGCGCACGACTTTATTCTCGAACTGCCGGAGGGCTATCAGACCATGCTGGGGGACCGCGGACAACGCCTCAGCGGCGGACAGCGGCAACGCATCGCCATCGCGCGCGCGATTCTCAAGGACTCGCCCATCCTGATTCTGGACGAAGCGACTTCGGAACTGGATTCCGAGTCGGAAATGCTGGTGCAGCGCGCGCTTTCCAACCTGATGATGGGACGCACGGCGTTCGTGATCGCGCACCGGCTCTCCACCATACGTCGCGCAGACAAGATCATCGTGCTCGAGGACGGCACGATCGCGGAAACCGGAACGCACCAGCAGTTGCTCGCGGCTGGCGGAATCTACGCCCGCCTCTACGATATGCAGTTCGCCGACCTGGACGACGTGGCGGCTCCCGCGCGGAAGGTGGACGGATGAAGCCCGCCACGGCAGCCGTTGGCATTCATTCCATGACGGGCTTCGCGCAGGCGCGCCTGGAGCGCGACGGCAGCGCCGTGCGGATCAACCTGCGCAGCGTGAATCATCGCTTTCTGGACATTCATCTGCGCATGCCGGAGGGGTTCGAAGTGTTCGAATCGCGCATCCGGCAAACGCTCCGCAAACGTTTGCGGCGCGGCCATGTGGACGTGAACGTTTATTACGAGCAGACCGCCGCTTCCTCCATTGCAGTCAATCAAGAGGTGGCAGGCGCCTACATGAAGGCTGTCGAAGCGTTGCGGCGCGAGTTCGACGTCAGAACCGAACCCGACCTGATCGGGCTGTTCCGCTTGCCGGGCGTGGTCGCCGCTCCGGGCAATGCGGGCGAGCTGCAGAGCGAGCAGACGCAGGAAAAACTCGGCGCGCAGGTGGACGGGTGCCTCGAACAGGCGCTCGCGCGTCTGGAAACCATGCGCCGCTCCGAAGGGCAGGCCCTGGCCAGGGAGATGCACGAAATTCTGGCGCGGGTTTCCGCGAGGACTGTGGAGATTGAGAAACTGGCCGAGGGCGTGCGCCCGGCCTTCGCGCGCCGCCTGGCGCAGAGGCTCGAAGACTTGCTAAAAGGCGCGCAGATCGATCCGGCGCGCCTGGCGCAGGAGGCCGCACTGCTGGCCGAACGCAGCGACGTGAGCGAGGAATTGGCCCGGCTGCGCAGCCACGTGGAGCAATTCGAAAAACTGCTGGCCACGGCGGGCGAAGCGGGCAAGAAACTCGATTTTCTTTTGCAGGAAATGCAGCGCGAAGCGAATACGCTGCTATCCAAGACTCCGGGTGTCGAATCCGAGGGCCTGGCGATCACCGGCCTGGCGCTGGAAGTGAAATCCGACATCGAAAAACTGCGGGAACAGGCGCAGAACGTCGAATGATCATCGCACAGGCACAACACCCGCTGGTGTTCATCGTTTCCGGGCCTTCCGGCTCGGGAAAATCAACGCTGGTCTTGAGAATGTTGGAAGTCCCGGGCACCATGTTTTCCGTTTCCTGCACCACCCGCCCCCCCAGGGCCACGGAAAGCGCCGGAAAATGGTATGATTTTGTTACCGAAGCCGAATTCGAGCGGATGGCCAGCCAAGGCGAATTCCTCGAACATGCCTGCGTGTTCGGCAAGCACCGCTACGGCACGCCGCGCCGGTGGCTGCAAGAAGCGCAGCGCAAGGGCCTGGACCTGGTTCTCGAGATCGACGTGCAGGGCGCCGAGCAGGTGAAGAAGGAATTGCCGTCGGCAGTGGCCATTTTTATTCTTCCTCCGGCGAAGGACGAACTCGAGCGGCGCTTGCGGGGCCGGGGGCAGGATTCGCAGGAAGCGATCCAGCGCCGGTTGAACAGGGCGCAGCAGGAAATGCAGCATTATACGGAGTATGATTTTCTAGTAGTGAACGATGATGTCGAGCGCGCCGGGCGCGAAGTGCAGGCGATCACGGTGGCTGCGCGTTGTTTGCGCAGTTGCTTGAGTGAACGCGCACGCAAGATTCTGGAATCTTTTGGAGGATAACGATCTCATGACGGTTGAGACTCAGGCACCGGAAAGCAAGTTTGCGTTTGTGGTGGTGGCTGCGCGGCGTGCAAGGCAGTTGATGATGGGGGCTACCCCGCTCATCGCCAACCCGCGTTCCCATAAGCCCACTCGAGTTGCGGTCGAGGAGCTTTCCGCGGGCGTCCTCGAATATCAATGGCCCATCATCCCGGGCGAGAACGACGAGAAGGACGGCAAGCGGCGCAAGGATTAGCGCCGGGAGATGCTCATGCGTGTGGCACTTGGCGTTTCAGGTGGCGTGGCGGCCTACAAGGCCGCCGAACTGGTGCGCAGGCTCCAGCAGGAGGGCATCGAAGTGCAAGTGGTGATGACTTCGAGCGCCCGGGAATTTGTCACGCCCCTCACCTTTGCCGCGCTCACTGGACAAAAAGTAATTACCGGAATGTTCGGCACAGAATCCGCCGGTGCCAACGTGGAAAGCGCGATCGAGCATATTGCGGTCGCGCAGCGGATAGATCTGCTGGTCGTGGCGCCCGCCACGGCGAATGTAATCGCGAAGATGGCCCGCGGGGTTTCCGACGACTTCTTGACGACGCTCTATCTCGCCACAACGGCGCCCGTGGTGGTCGCCCCGGCGATGAACGTCAATATGTGGGAGCATCCAGCGACGCGGGAAAACGTCGAAATGCTGCGCGCGCGCGGCGTGCACGTTGTGCCGCCGGAGGAAGGCTATCTGGCCTGCGGCATGACCGGCGCCGGACGTCTGGCCAGCGTCGACGCCATCGCGCAGGCCGTATGCGGCAGGCTGGGCATCGAACACGATCTGCGAAACGAAACGATCGTCGTCACCGCCGGCCCCACGTGTGAAGACCTGGACCCGGTGCGGTATCTCACCAACCGCTCGTCGGGGAAAATGGGCTATGCCCTGGCGCAAGCCGCCGTTCGCCGCGGTGCGCGCGTGATTTTGATCAGCGGTCCGGTGCGCCTCGATCCTCCCCAGGGGGTGGAACTGGTTTCCGTGCGCAGCACCGAGCAGATGCACCGCGCCGTGCTGGAGCATTTTTCCCGCGCCACGGCCCTGATTATGGCGGCGGCCGTGGCGGATTACCGGCCCGTGACGCCGCAAACAAAAAAAATAAAGCGCACCAGCGACCGCCTCACGGTGGAACTGGAATCCACGCCGGACATCCTTGCCGACGTCTCGCGGGACAAGGGCGACCGGATCATCGCCGGGTTCGCCGCGGAGACCAACAACGTCGTCGAGCACGCGCGCGCCAAGCTGGAATCCAAGCAGGCCGATCTGATCGTCGCCAATGACGTGACGGCCGAAGGCGCCGGATTCGATCACGACACCAACGTCATCACGCTGTACGCGCGCGACGGCAGCGAGAAGGCTTTCCCGCGCATGCCCAAGATCGACGCGGCGCATCGCATTCTCGACCGATTGCTCGCGTTGCGGCATTCGTCCGGAAAAATTTCCGCGCCGCAGGATTCCGTAACCGGGCGGGCGCGCTGACCGGCACGATGGATTCTCCCCGCACACAGACACCCCGCGAAAAGCTGCAAGCCTGGCTTCACTATTACGAAGATCTGAATCTCGGCGAGTTTTACAGGGACCGGAGGACCATGGGAACGCGTACTGTCAAGCCGCGGAAGGTTGAGGCGGCTGCTGCCGTCTCCGCACCGCAAGTGAATGTCGCGCAGCCCGCGGCAAAACCCGCTCCTGCCGTTCCCGCGCTCCCGGTCGTAGGGGAACCTTCATCGCTGTTTGAGGCGCTGGACCGCATCGAAGGCGACACCCTCGAACTTATCCGCGAAAATTTGGGCGAATGCACGCGCTGCCGGCTGCACCAGCAGCGCAACAAAATTGTTTTTGGGGCGGGAAATCCGCGCGCCAAGCTCGTTTTTGTCGGCGAAGGGCCCGGGCGCGATGAAGATATGCAGGGATTGCCGTTCGTCGGACGCGCCGGAAAATTGCTCACGCAGATGATCGAGGCCATGGGCCTGCAGCGTGAAGACGTCTACATCTGCAACGTCGTGAAGTGCCGTCCTCCGGAAAACCGCAAGCCCGAGGACGACGAAGTCGCAACCTGCTCGCCTTATCTGTTCCGGCAACTGGATGTGCTCGCGCCGAAGGCGATTGTGTGCCTGGGCGGCACCGCCGCGCAGGCCCTGCTCAAGACCAAGGACCCGATCTCCCGATTCCGCGGGGTCTGGTTCGACTACCGAAACACGAAGCTGCTGGCCACCTACCATCCGGCGTATCTTCTCCGCAACCCCAGTGCGAAGAGCGACGTCTGGAAAGATCTGCAGAAGGTCATGGCGCATTTGGGACTGAAGGGGAAGAAGGCCGCGCGTTAAGTAGGACAGGCTTCAGCCTGTCTGCCGTTTCAGATGCAAATTTAGAGGTTCATCTTCAACGCTCGCGGGTTTGACCACAAACGATCAAACCGCTTCCTGTACCCGCGCGCCGTCCTGAACCGGCGAAAATCAAAATCAAACAGGCTGGAGCCTGTTCTACTAGACTATATTCCTGCTATGTCCGTCACTTACTGCGAAGTCGCTTTGCCGGTGCCGCTGCGTTCGCTGTTCACGTACGCGATTCCCGAAGGTCTGGCCGGATCGGTCAGCGCGGGCAGCCGCGTGCTGGTTCCGTTTCGCAATCGCGCGATGACGGGCGTTGTCGTGGAGGTATCCGCGCGCCGGCCAGATCCCGGGCGCGTGAAGAACGTCAGGGAAATCGTCGAGGTGCTCGATCCGATTCCCGCGTTGCCGCCGAAATTGCTGGAGCTGGGCCGCTGGGTGGGCGGCTACTACGTGGCGCCGCCCGGAGAGGTGTTTCGCGCGATGCTGCCGCCGCAAATTGATCTGCGGCACGAGCGCGAGTTTCTGCTGACCGATGCGGGGCACGCGCGCCGCTCGGAACTGGACGCCGCGGGAAATCGCAGCGAGGCGGAAATCGCGGAACTTGCCCTGCTCTCGCTGCTGCGCATCGAGGACCGTCCCATCCGTGCGGACCGTTTGCGCAGATTGCCCGGCGGGGAAGCCGCCGCGGAGCGGCTGCTGCGCCGGCGTCAGCTGGAGGCGCACGAGGTTGCCGTGCACCGGAACGCGCGCGTGCAAAAGATCGTGGCGTGGGCCGCGGAGGATGGCGACGGCCCGCTCACCGAAAAGGAAGCCCGTATTTTTCACGTGCTCGCCGAGGAGCGGGGTCCCATGCCGCTGCCCGTGCTTGCGAAACTCGCGAAAGTGTCGCGGTCCCTGGTCGACCGGCTGATCCGCCAGGAAAAATTGAAGTGCTGGGAAGAGCCGCTGGCCGTGGAAGAGGATTTATTCGAAGTCGATTACGCGCCGCCGTCGAATGTACTGAACGCGGATCAGGCGCGGGAACTCGGCGCGATTCAATCGTGGCTCGACGCCGGCGAATTCAAGGTGGGCCTGCTCTACGGAGTGACCGGCAGCGGCAAGACGGAAGTGTATCTCGGGGCCGTGGAAGCGGCGCTGGCGCGCGGAAAGACGGCGCTGATTCTGGTGCCGGAAATTGCGTTGACGCTGTGGTTGGGGCGGCTGTGCCGCGCGCGGCTCGGTTCCGGGGTCGCGGTGCTGCACAGCGCTCTGGCGGAGGTGGAACGCGCGCGCGAGTGGTGGCGCGTGCGGCGCGGCGAGGCGCGCGTCGTGGTGGGAACTCGTTCCGCTGTTTTCGCGCCGGTGGAAAATCTGGGCCTCGTGGTGGTGGACGAGGAACAGGAAGCCAGCTACAAGCAGGAGGAGACGCCTCGCTATCACGGCAGAGACGTGGCCATCGTGCGCGCGAAGATGGAAGGGGCGGTCGCGCTGCTGGGTTCGGCGACGCCTTCGCTGGAAAGCTTTCAGAACGCCCGTTCGGGAAAATATCAACTATTGCAGCTCGAATCGCGCGTGGAAAACCGGCCCCTCGCGCCGGTGGAAATCGTGGATCTGCGCGAGGATTTCAAGGCCACGCACCGGGCCGGGCCGCTTTCCGCAAAGCTCACCGAGGCCATCGGCGTGCGCCTGGCCGGCAAAACGCAATCGCTGATCCTGATCAACCGGCGCGGATATTCCTGGTTCGTGATTTGCCGGTCGTGCGGCGCGGGAATTCAGTGCGAGAACTGCAGCATCTCGCTCACCTATCACAAGCAGCGCGACCGCCTGGAATGCCACTATTGCGGGTTCACGCGCCGCGTGCCGAAAACCTGCCCGAAGTGCGCCTCCGAACACGTCTATTTTTTCGGAGCGGGCGCTGAACAGCTCGAAGAAAAACTGCGCGAGAAATTTCCGGGGGCGAAGGTTGCGCGGCTGGATCGCGATGCGGTTCGCACCAAGCGCGCCTACCAGCAGGTGCTCGGCGATTTCGCCGCGGGGAAAATCGACATCCTCGTCGGGACGCAAATGGTGGCGAAGGGGCACGATTTCCAGCGCGTCACGCTGGTGGGAGTTGTCTCCGCGGATTCGCAGCTCAGCCTGCCGGATTTCCGGGCCGCCGAGCGCACGTTTCAGATTCTGACGCAGGTGGCGGGGCGCGCCGGGCGCGGCGCGCTGCCCGGCGAAGTGCTCGTGGAGACGTATTACCCGGAGCATTACGCGATTCAGCTGGCCGCGCGGCAGGACTATCTCGCGTTTTTCGAGAGGGAATTGCAGTTTCGCCGTTTGCTGCACTATCCGCCCTTCACGGCGCTGGCCAGCGTGCTGGTGCGCGACGCAAAAATCGAGAATGCCATCCGGTGGTCGCGGCAATTATCCGCGTTTCTGGCGGCGCAGCAATCACGCGGCGTAAAAGTGCTGGGCCCGGCCGCGGCGCCGCTGGCGCGGCTCAAGCGCGAATACCGTTTCCAGTTTCTGCTGAAGGCGCCCAAGCGCGCGCAACTCACTCGCGTTCTCGCAGAACTTCTGGCGTTCAGCGAAAAAAGGGAAATTCCGCAGAAGGCCGTCCTGGTGGACGTGGACCCATTGAGCCTGTTTTAACTGAGGGTTTCAGTGGCACGGGCTTCAGCCTGTGCGTATTGAATTTGTTGGGACGAAAAAAACGCAGGCTGTACAGCCTGCGGAAAAACATCCCCCGTCATTCCGAGCGAAGCGAGGAATCCCCCTTTTCCTGGATCTAAACCACAGAGGGATTCCTCGCTTCGCTCGGAATGACGAGCAAGACAAGCAGGGCAGGCAAGGTCATCAAGGTCAGCAGAACGAGCAAGACGGGCAAAGCGATGTTCAGCTGCAGGCCGTGAAGCCCGCGCCGCCTGGGCCCTTTCCTGAGGTTTGGCCAGTATTCACCGGTTCAAGAAGGACTCTGCGCGAGAGCTTGTGGCCAGATCAGCCTACCGCACCATGACGGGCATGGGCATGAAGCACAAAATGAAAATGAGGATGGCGATGCCGGTCCAGATGAGCCGCGTGCGGTCGATCCGCTCCCATTGGTTCAGCAGGGGCGGGTGACGGAAGCCGAGAGCCAGGAGCAGGACGGACCACAAAATCCATCCGCTCCAGAAATAGAGGCCCAGTGGAATCAGCGCCAGCGCAACACCCATCGTGATTTTGCGGTGGTACTTGCTGGCCGCGGCGTACAGGATGTGTCCGCCATCCAGTTGTCCGCCGGGAAGCAGGTTCAACGCCGTGGCGAACAGGCCCACCCACGCGGCTCGTCCCACCGGATGCAGTAATAAATCACCCGGCGGCGTGCCGGGCCGCAGGACAGCCAGCAGAATGTGCAAGGCGAGCGGTTGCCCGAAGACAATCACAGAATGAGCGTCGGAGAAGGGAACCACCTTCGAGTACACGACGGCGATGGCCAGAGCGGGAATCGCAAAGACGAATCCCACCACTGGCCCCGCCAGCCCCACGTCAAAAAGCGCCTTGCGATCATAAATGGGAGACCGGATGCGGATGAACGCTCCGAGGGTTCCGATGAGCGTGGGCGCGGGAATAAAATACGGATAGCTGGCCGAAATCTTGTAATAGCGGCACGCGAAGAAGTGTCCCAGTTCGTGCGCGAGCAGAATGCCGATCAGGGTGAAGGCAAAGGGCACCCCGGCCAGCAGAAGTTGCGGGTGCGCGAGCAGCGTGGCGTAGGTCGAAAGAAAATCGGCGAAATTGGGAGATTGCCCGGCAGCGTACGCGGATGCAAATTGCGCGCCCACCGCGAGCGTCGAAATCACGGTCAGCACAAACAATGCAATGGCGATCGCCAGCGACTTGCGTTGCTGGCGCGCTTCGCGATCCTCCCAATACGTGTTGGGGGGCAGGTCCCAGGTGTCCACAACCGGAGGGATCGTTTCGATGGGCCCCGCTTGGAAGTCGCCCGCATCGCTCATGACGGATTACTCATCACAGATTGGATGCGCGCCCGGGCGCGCGGGAACAGAAATCGAAAGGGAGTTTCGCCGCAAGAGAGGCGCGCGGAGCCAGGGCGCGCTGCGCAGTTGCGCTCAGAGTGTCTGCAGTTCCTTGCCGGGCTTGAAGCGAACGGCCTTGCCGGGGGGGATGCTGACTTCCTGGCCGGTGCGCGGGTTCCGTCCGATGCCGGTCTTGCGGGGCCGCACATTGAACACGCCGAAGCGGCGCAACTCAATCCGTTCGCCCTTTCCGAGGGCGCGTTTCATGGCGTCGAAGACCGTCTCGACGGCCTGCTCCGCCTTGGTCCGGCTCACGCCGGTTTTGCTCACCACCGCGTTGACAATATCGAGCTTGATCACGCCAGCCTCCTACTTTATCGACGGCAAGCTATGCTAGACACGCAGTTGCGGGTTGTCAAGCCGGACGCGCTCGGTTAAGATTCGCGTTTTCCCAGGTGCATGTTTTGGATTGTTCAGGAGGACTTGGATGTCGGTGAAGCCCGATCGGTGGATTCGCAAGATGGCGCTGGAACACAAGATGATTGAGCCGTTTCAGGACCGCCAGGTGCGTGAAGGCGTGATCAGTTATGGGGTGTCCAGTTATGGCTACGATATCCGCGTCGCTGATGAATTCCGCATCTTTACGAATGTGAATTCCACGATTGTCGATCCCAAGAATTTCGATCCGCGGTCGCTGGTCGAGTTCAAAGGGGACGTATGTATCGTTCCGCCGAACTCGTTCGCGTTGGGACGCTCGGTGGAGTATTTCCGCATTCCGCGCAATGTCCTGACGATCTGCCTGGGCAAGTCCACTTACGCGCGCTGCGGGATCATCGTGAACGTCACGCCGTTTGAGCCGGAGTGGGAAGGCTACGTCACGCTGGAAATCAGCAACACCACACCTCTCCCCGCAATGATTTATGCCAACGAAGGCCTGTGCCAGGTGCTCTTCTTCGAGTCCGACGAGGATTGTGAAATTTCCTATAAGGACAAGAAGGGGAAGTATCAGGCGCAACAGGGGATCGTCCTGCCGCGTCTTTAAGTCTCGGCGCCATTGATCGTGGCACAGGCTGGAGCCTGCGCCACCTGGATGCGCCTGGGATTCAGGTTTTTATCGTCTACTCCGCATCCGGATTGTCTTTCAAAAGGCTCATGGGGAAGCCGCGGCTGCGCCAGCCTTCGTAGCCTTCGGCAAGTGGACGTATCCGCGTAATGCCTTTGCTGCGGAGCAGTAGGGCCAGCCGGGCAGCTGTCACTTCGTTCGGGCAAGCGCAAAACAGGACAATTTCGCGGTCGCGTGGAATGACCTGGGTCGCCTCTTCCAGTTCGGCGGCATCCATGTGCAGCGCGCCGGGAATTGTTTCCGGCTGCGAGGCGAAATCCAGCGCGTGGCGCAGGTCGACAATGATCACGTCCTCCCCGGCATCCATTTTTCCCTTGAGCTCTTCCGGAGTGATGCGCGCAATCTTCAGCCTGCGTAAAAATCGCCGGCGATTATAAAATTTCCAGAGGATGTAGCCGGAGAAAGCCGCCAGCAGGAGAACCAGGAGCCACTCCCCCAGAACCGCCGCGCGGGCCGCGACTCGTTCCAGCTCGCCGCTGAACACGTAGCCGGTCACTGTAAAGGACCCTGCCCAGAGCAACGCGCCAAGCAGATCAAACAGCAAAAAACGGCGCCATCCCGTTCGAATAATTCCCGAGAACGGCGCCGCCACGGCATTGAGTCCGGGAACGAACTTGGCGACCAGCAGCACGCGCACGCCGCTGCGCCCGATGCTCATCTGCGTTCGCCGGACGCAGGAATCGGGTTCCAGCGAAATCCTGCACAGCAACTGGAGCACGCGGACCCCTTTTCGCCTGCCCAGTTCGTACCACATGGAATCGCTCGCCAGGGCGGCCAGCACGGCCACCGAGATCGCCAGCCCCAGATTCATCTCGCGCGTTCCCGCCAGCGCGCCCACGGCAAGCAGTAGCGGCGCCGACGGAATTGGCAAACCCGCCTGTTCGACAAAAACCCAGGCGAAGACCAGAAGGTAGCCGTGCCGAACCACGAATTGGATCAAATCGTTCAATTGTGTTTCACCATTCCTGAGCCACTAGATCTGAGCCAGCAAACATAAGCCAGCAAACATGAGATCGATGCCGGGTGACACCAGGTTTCAGAAAAATAAAATTCTCAAGCAGTTGGCGTTGCCGCACCGCCTGCATCCATCCAATACAGGCAGTCCTGAGAAGACGGCAGATCAGGGCTTTCGCGTCGGGCGCATCTGCACTTCGCTGATGAAGCTGCCCGGCGCCTGCGTCACCAGGGCCGCCACCGCGTGCGCCACGTCGTCCGGTTGGAGCATTTTTGACGGGTCCTTGGCGGCGTGCCCGGAAAACCCGGTGGCTACCGAACCGGGACAGATGGCGCTCACGCGGATGCCGTGCGCGCGCAGATCCTCGGCCATGCACCCGGTCAGTCCCATGACCCCCCACTTCGATGCGCAGTAGATGCCGCCGTTGGCGAAGGTATGCTTGCCGGCCAGGGAACTGATATTGATGATGTGGCCGGTTTTTCGCCGGATCATTTCCGGGGCCACCGCGCGGCTCGTCAAAAATACGGATTTCAGATTCGTATTCAGGATGGCGTCCCAGTCCGCTTCACTGCGGTCCTGGAACGGGCCGAAGATGCCGATGCCGGCATTGTTCACGAGAATGTCGATGGGCCCGAGCGATTGATGTGTCTGGCCGACAAAATTTGAAATCTGGGCGGACTGCGTGACGTCCACGGGCGCCGCCAGGACCTCGAAGCCGGCGTCGCGCAATTCCGATGCGGACTGCTCCAGCCGCGATGGATTTTTCGCGCACAACGAGAGCCTGGCGCCCAGTTGTCCCAGCCCGCGCGCAACCGCCAAACCGATTCCCCGGCTCGCTCCTGTAATCAGTGCGACTTGTCCTGCAAGGGGTCCTTCGCGATTCATCAAACCTCCATTTCCGTGAAAAAGATGATATTCTTAATGGCGACGAATGGGCTTCCTTTTCTGCGGTGTTTACATCATAACATCAGGCACTCGGAGGCCCCTCCCCGCGAGCAGTCAAAGCGAATTGGTCCAGCGGGGCTGTCGGAGGGATTGACGCTTGCACCAGGAAGTAGGATTCCCTATAATCCGAAGGCTTTGAACTGACAGAAATTCCTGTAGGCATTCTCTGTAATCCGGTTCATTGAAATTTGCTGAGGAGGCTGGAAGCCGATGATACGAAAGTGGATGGTGACGGGCGCCGGTCTGTTGGTAGCGCTGGCAATGGGAGTTGGGACCGCGCAGTTGTGGGCCGCGCCGCAAGCAGCACAGCAGCAAGCGAAACCTTCCTATACGCTGGCGGAATATAACGCGTACAAGAAGGCGGACTCGGAGCAGAATCCTCAACAAAAGATCAAGGAACTTGATCAATTCATCAAGACATATCCCCTGTCCACGCTGATGCCCTATGTCTACCGCGACTACTATCTGACCGACTATGCGCTGAAGAATTTTGCCGGCACGATTGAATACGCTGACAAGATGATCGGTCTCGGCGACAAGGTCGACACGCAGGGCCGTCTGGAGGCATCGGTCGCCCGCGCGCAGGCCTACTACGTAGGCAGTTCCGCCGACAAGTCGCTGCAGACGCCGGACGCACAAGGCAAGGCGCGTGACGCCGCGGTCCAGGGATTGAAAACGCTGGACGAGTGGAAGAAGCCCGACGCGATGACCCAGGATAACTACGATAAGCAGGTGAAAGGCTTCAAGGTCCTGTTCAATTCCATCGCGGCCATGACATCGGCTTCGTTGAAAGATTACGCCCAGGCCGCCAATTACTATAAGACGGTCCTCATGTTGGATCCGACTGATGCTGTCTCTCACTTCCGCCTCGGCGTCGTGTACCTGCAGATGACTCCGCCCCAGGCCGACGATGGTTTCTGGGAATTGGCGCGGTCCATCGGACTCAAGAGTCCCAACGGTCCGAACCCCCAGCAGGTCCAGACGTATTTGAAGAACCAGCTGATCCGTTATCAGCAGCCTGCCTGCGACAAGCTCGCCGATGACCAGGTCAACGAACTCATTACGCTCGCAAGCACCACGGAGAATCGTCCCCCGACGGAGAAGATTCCCAGCGCCGCCGACCTGCAGATGGCACGCGACGATACTGCGAATTTCCTTCCCTCACTCGAAGCGGGCGGGGATGCGGGCAAGGTCATGTGGCTTGCCAGCTGCGGGCTGGAGTACCCGGATGTTGGCGTCCGTATCATGGAACCCCCCATGGTGGACGGCGACAATATAACCCTGGAAGTGTTCCGGGGCTCGACGCCGGAAGCAATCGAAGCCGCCACAGCTCCCAACATGGAGGTCAAGGTGGTTGGCCAGCCGGAAGCTGCGCGGCTTAAGAAAGACGACGTGGTGCGCTTTTCGGGCACACTGGTCGGATACACTCAAAATCCGTTCCAGCTGACGTGGGACAAGGCCAAAATCAATCCGGAAGATATTCCGACAGAAAAAGGCAAGGCCCGCAGGAAAGCTCCCGCCAAGTAAGCACCTGTGGGCGGCTGAGCTTCCGAACCCTCTAAAAGACAAATGGCCCCGAGAGTTTCTCGGGGTCATTTTTTTTGTGGCGGGTTTCTAAGTTCTTCGTGGGGAATCCGGATTCACAAAGACGGTTTCGGGTGAGTTGCCGCCCTTGCAAATGATCGCTACAGGGGCGCGAGGAGCCACCACCCGGATGCATTTGCGCGCAATCGATTCCGGCCCGGCGCCGCGCCTAGGAGCGGTGATGGCGCCGGTTATCGAGCCGGTAGAGATCGATTTTGCGGCTGAGCGTGTTGCGGTGAATCCCGAGCAGGCGTGCGGCGCGCGACTGGTTGCCACGGGACCTGTCCAGCACGCGTTTGATGAATTTCTTTTCGAACTCGTTGACGGCTTCATCAAAATGAATTCCGCGCTCCACCATCTGCCCGACCAGTGCTTCCAATTGATCCTTCACCGTCGCACGCTCCGCACAAGAATGATTCGCCGCCAGGAGATCCGCCGGCACGATTTATTTAAGTTCGTGGCCCGTTAACTGCCGGTACGCTTCCCGGTATTTATCACGCGTAGCCGTAACCACGTCCGCAGGGAGCTCCGGACCGGGTGGCTGCTTGTTCCATCCGATGCGTTCCAGGTAATCGCGGACATATTGCTTGTCGAAGGAGGGTTGCGCCCGGCCGGGCTGGTAACCCTCGGCCGGCCAGAAACGCGAGGAATCCGGCGTCAGCGCCTCGTCAATCCAGATCAATGGATCGCCGCCACGGCCTTCCAGGAGTCCGAATTCGAACTTTGTGTCCGCCAGGATGATGCCGCGCGGCTCGGCGTACGCCGCGGCGCGGCGATAAATCTCCAGGCTCACCGCGCGGACGCGCTCGGCTAGTTCGCCGCCGATGCGGCGGGCCGCTTCGTCAAACGATATGTTCTCGTCGTGGCCCGAAGTGGCTTTGGTTGACGGCGTGAAAATGGCTTGCGGCAGCCGTTCCGACTCCCGCAGCCCCGCAGGCAGCGCGATTCCGCAGACTTTTCCCGTGGCGCGATAGTCCTTCCATCCCGAGCCGGACAAATACCCGCGTACAACGCATTCCACCGGTAAGGGCTTGGTTTTCTGGCAAAGCATGGAGCGGCCTTCCAGCTGCGCGCTGTAAGGCGCCAGTTCCGCCGGAAAATCCGCCGCAGTGACGATGTGATTCGGAATGATGTCGCGGAGCAGATCGAACCAGAACAGCGAGAGCTGCGTCAAGACGCGCCCCTTGTCCGGAATCGGCGTGGGGAGCACCACGTCGAACGCGGACAGCCGGTCCGTTGCGACGATCAGCAGGCGATCGCCGACCTCGTACAGGTCGCGAACCTTGCCACGATTTAAAAAATGAATTCCCGGGAGATTTGTCTCCCAAACGACCGCATTCAATTTTGGAGAGGCCACAGGCGATCCGTCCCTTCAGAGAGGGCGATATTCTAGCGCACACCCCGGCGAAGTCAACGGAGAAGAAAAACGAAAGGTGGAAAACTCAGTGGGAAGAAAAAAAGAAGGAGATAAATAAGAAAATGATGTGCAAAATTCTGCGCTTTGAGTAGGACAGGCTTCAGCCTGTCGGGTCTTGCGATCGAGTGGAAGTCAAAACCAGCCAGGGTGAAGAGATTGCGTGTTCGCTCAGATGTGAAATGTTTTTGGAGCGTCGGCCTGAAGGCCGACGCTTTATTTTCAAGCACATGCATGCCTGAAGGCGGGAGCTACAAAGACCAATTGCGCGTTGCCGCACAGACTCTTCCGCGTGTCTGCCTTGGCAGGTGCAAACCTTAAACACGACAGGCTCAAGCCTGGCCTACTTTTAGGGTCAGGCCGCGTTGGTCGCGGCTTGGGCGGCCGCGGGATCGTCCCAGCGGACCGACACGAGCTTGGAAACGCCCGGCTCCTGCATCGTGACGCCGTACAGCACGGACGCCATTTCCATTGTTCTCCGGTTGTGCGTGACCACGATGAACTGCGTGCCCGCGCTCATTTCCGACACGAGTTTCGTGAAGCGTCCGACGTTGGCTTCGTCCAGCGGCGCGTCGACTTCGTCCAGGATGCAGAAGGGGCTGGGCTGATAGCGGAAGATGGCGATCAGCAGGGCCAGCGCCGTCATCGCTTTTTCGCCGCCCGAGAGAAGCAGCACGTTCTGCAGGCGCTTGCCCGGAGGCTGCACGACCACGTCGATGCCCGGCTCGCCCGAACTGTCCGGCTCGGAAAGCCGCATTTCGCCGGTGCCGCCGCCGAACAGCGTGTGGAAGGCCGTGGCGAAATTCCGGTTGATGACCTCGAAGGCTTCCTCGAATTTCTGTTTGCAGACCAGGTCGAGTTCCGCGATGGCCTGCTGGGTATCGGTAATGGATTGCAGCAGGTCCGTGCGCTCGCGGCCGAGAAATTCGAACCGCTGTTCGCACTCGTTGAATTCTTCGAGCGCCATCATGTTAATCGGGCCCATGGACTCGATGCGCGATTTCAACTCGTGGTATTGCGCGTCGGAAACGCGCAGTTCCTCGCCTGAAAGCAGGGCGGGGAATTCCGCGATCAGATCCTCCGGCTGCGCGTTGAGCTCCTCGACGCAGGATTGCCGCAGGTGCTCGCGTTCGGAGTCATTGCGCGCGCGTTCGATCTCGTGTTTGCTGCGTTCCTCGCGGAAATCGCCGAGTTTCTGCCGCGCCATGCGCAGGGCATCGTCCACCTGGGTGGAGCGCACGCGGGTCTGATTGAATTCCTGCTCCATTTCGGTGCCGCGGGCTTCCAGGCGCTGCTTTTCCGCGCGGAGCGATTCCACCTGCCGCTGATACTCGGAGGTTTGCTCGGCCAGTTGCGCCTGCTCCTGCACGAGCGAGTCCTGCTGCAGGACCAATGCCGCGCGCCGCGCGACCAGGTCTTGAAATTCCTGCGCCATGCGCGCCGCCACCGATTCGGCGCTGGCCAGCCGTTCGGCCAGCGTGGCCATTTCCGCGCGCCGCGCCGCCAGATCCTCCTGTTTCGCCTGCGCATTTTGGCGCAGGGCGATCTGCTGCTCCATGGCTTGCGCGATTTCCAGTTCCGCCGTCACGCGGGCCGCGGACACTTCGCCGCGCCGCTGTTGCGCCGACTCGGCGCGCCGCTGGGACGCCGCGGCATCATTTCGCAAACGCGCCAGTTCGGTCTGGCAGGCGTTGAGTTCCAGGCCGAGCCGCACCATGTCTCCGCGAGCCTGGTCGCGCTGCAACGTCGCCGCCACCTCCAGCTTTTCCGATTCCACGTGCTGGGCCGTGGCCTGTTCCAGGGTCAGTCCGCTGGCGCGAAGTTCCTCTTCGATGTGGCGCAGCACTGCCTGCGCCTCCGACGCGGCGCGTTCCAGCTGCAGAACTTCGGCTTCGAGCGACCGCAACTCGCGCTTCATTCCGAGAGGTCCCGCTTCCGATGGGCGGCCGCCGCTCACCACGCGGCCCTGGTAGGTGGTGCCATCGGGCGTGACAAAGGAGTAGGCGGGATTCTCGCGCGCCAGCCGCTCGGCCACCACGGATTCCTCCACCAAAAACGCCGACTGCAGGCGCGGCAGGAATTGTTTCGCCGCCGCACCCAGCGGATCGCGGAATTCCACCAGGCGGTCCAGGCGTGAAACGGTTTGCTGTTCGATCTCGAAGGGCACCACCGGTTCGTTGGGCTGCAGGTTGAGTTTGCGAATCGAATCCACGAAGAACGTGGCGCGGCCGCCGACTTCTTCGCGCAGCAGCGCGATACCCGCGCGGGCCACGTCAAAGGTTTCGACGACGACGTACTCGAGTTCGTCGCGCAGGAACTGCTCGACGGCGTTTTCGTGCTGCTGCTCGACTTCGGCGTAATCGGCAAGCACGCCGACGGCGCGGAAGCCGGGCGAATCTGCTCCGCCTTCCTGCGAGCCCTGGCTGGAGGCAAATAGTTTTTGAACCGCGTCGGCGGTGTAGGAGCGATCGTTCAGAATCTGTTCGACCGAAGCGCGCCGCGCGCGGCCTCCGGCGAGGGCGTCGCGGGCGGACTCGGCGAGCGCCGTGGTTTCGTGTTGTTGGGCGCGCAACCCGGAAATTCGTTCCTGCGCGTTTCGCACAATTTCTTCCAGGCTGCGCGAACGCTCGACCACGGATTGCCAGTGCAGGTCCGCGGCTTGCGCGCGATCGCGGTGGTGCAGGGATTCCTCGAGCAATTGATGTTCCTGCTGCTCGTAACGCGTTACGCCCTGAATGTGATGCGCCAGCGCCTGTTCGGCTTGCGCCTGATCGGCCTGCAGACGGGCGAATTCGTCGCCCAGTTCGGCGGCCGAACGCCGCAGGGCGGCAATGCGCGCCTCGGTGGATTCGTGCGCCCCGGAAAGCTCCGCCGACGCCGCCGCCAGGCCCGCCAGAATGTTTTCGACGCGCGAGACTTCGCCCTGAAGCGAAATCACCGACTCGCCGTGCGCTGCCGCGCGCGATTCCACCTGCGCGGCCTGCGCGGAGGCCTGTTCGATCTCGGTGTTCAGTTGCTGGAGCCTGCCCGTCAGCTCCGCCGTGCGCTGCCGGTTGAACAGAATGCGGTTTTCGCTGCGATCCAGCTCCAGGGCGGTCTGCCCGAGCACGTTCTGGTGCTGCCGCAATTCGCCTTCCAGTTCATAGGTGCGCGTGCCGAGGCGTTCCTGCTCGGTCTCCCACTCGGTCACCGATTGCGCTTCCCGGGTTTCCTGCTGCGAAACCTCACCGAGCAATCCCGCCAGGCGCTCCGCCTCCAGGTCGAGTTCCTTGGCCTTGCTCGCCAGCACCTGGCGCAGCAAGCCGCGCATCTGCTCGCGTATCTCCGCGTACCGGCGCGCCTTCGAGGCTTGCCGCTTCAGCGAGGCCAGCTGCTTTTCCACTTCGACGTAAATGTCGTTGATGCGGGACAAATTGACCTTGGAGGATTCCAGCTTGGCTTCGGAAAGGCGCCGCTTGGTCTTGAATTTCGTGATACCGGCGGCTTCCTCGATGATGGCGCGCCGGTCGGTGGGTTTCGAACTGAGAATCTGGCCGATGCGGCCCTGTTCGATGATGGCGTAGGAGTCCGGGCCCAAGCCGATGCCCATGAACAGATCCTGAATGTCGCGCAGCCGCGCCACACGTCCGTTGATCAGATATTCGCTCTGTCCCGAGCGGTACAGTCGCCGGCCCACAACGACTTCGCCGGGCTTCAAATGCATGGCGGGCTTTTCCGCGCGCTTTTTCTTCAGGAATTCGGGCTTGCCGTCTTCGGCGGCCTGCGCGTCCTGGCCGTCATGGCTGCCTGCGCGTTCCGCAGCTTCATCTGCCTGATTTTCCTGGGTTTCTGTGCCCCCGGCGTTCTCTGTACCCTCTGTATTGATATCTTTTGCATTGGCCCCGAAGGCGCTGTCGGGGACTTCGACCGGTCCGGGGGCGCTCGCGCCGCTTTGCCCGGTTCCCAGCACAAACTCGGCAGCCTCGGCCAGTTCGGGGTCGACCAGGGTCAAAGTGACCTCCGACAGCCCCATCGGCGGGCGCTTGGCCGTGCCGTTGAAAATGCAGTCGGACATGCGTTCGGCGCGGAGCGACTTGTGGCTCTGTTCGCCGAGGACCCATGAAATGGCGTCGACGATATTGGACTTACCGCAGCCATTGGGGCCGATAATGCAGGTCAGGCCGCGACCGCTGAAGGTGATTTGCGTTTTTTCGCAAAACGATTTGAAGCCCACGAGTTCGACTTTTCGCAGTTTTAGCAAGATTTCCCCTTTATGGCCTCCGCCGGGCGCGCGCTGGGTCGTCGCGAAAACACAAACTTCGGCAGAGACGTGTTCCGCTTCCTCGGGAGGAGTTGCACTGCGACAAAAACGCTGAGGGGTCGTTTATCAGTGGCCCATCCGCCTGGCGCTACGATGGCGGCTACGGGAAAACAAGTTAACATGCGGCAAGGGCGAAGTAAAGACGCAAGCGCGCAAGTGACAACCTACCCGGCGTATTTTTTTCGCGTGATCGCGTTCAAATTCACGCGCAGGCCCGCCGCCCGGCGCGCTATGATGTGCGTCCGGATTTTTTTGGGGAGGTTCCTCCGATGCAGTTCGACTTTTCGAAGCTTCCCGCGAGGGAATGCTACAAGCTGCTGGTCTCGACGGTCACGCCGCGTCCGATCGCGTGGGTCGTCAGCCAGGATGCCAAGGGAATCATCAATGCCGCGCCATTCTCATTCTTCAACGCCTTCGCGGGAGACCCGCCCGTCGTGGGTATCGGGATGGGAAGCCACGAGCCGGGGCGGCCGAAGGATAGCCGCGCCAACATTCGCGAGACTCGCCAGTTTGTCGTCAACCTCGTGTCGGAAGAAAACGCCGAGAAAATGAATATCACCGCAATCGGATTCGACCCCGGCGTGGACGAGATGAAAGAGGCGGGTCTGACGCCTTTGCCCTCAATTCGCGTGAAGCCGCCGCGCATTGCCGAAAGTCCCGTGGCCATGGAATGTGAACTGATACAGATCGTGGATTTGGGCCAGCAGAGCGGCCTCGTGCTGGGGCGCGTGGTGGCCATGCATGTGCACGACGACATGGTGCTCGACGCGGAGAAGCATTACATCGATACTCCGAACCTGAAGCTGATCGGGCGCATGCACGGCACGGGCTGGTATGCCCGCACATCGGACCTGTTCGAAGTGCCGCGCATTACGGTGGAGCAGTGGAAGAAGAAAAAGCAGGTGTAGGGCGCGCGGGAATTCACGGGGATTTCAATTCGGCCCGCTTTCCATGTCGTCAGGGACTTGGGTCAAAAACGTTTTGTGCTTCGCTGTACGGATGGGCGCCGATTCTCGCGCGGTGCACATGGCGGCAAGGCCGATCACTGCCGCCGTGGTCCAATACCATGCTGGCGCCAGCGGATTTCCGGTCACCTTGATGAGCCAGGTAACGGCGTATTGAGTGGTGCCGCCGAACGTTGCGATGGCCACGGCGTAGACGACGGCGACGCCGCCCGAGCGGATCGCCGGCGGCAGGGATTCGGTCAGCCAGATGACGACCGTGGTGGCGGTCAGCGCCATCAGGGTGGACAAAACGGCCGTCGCCGCCAGCAACGTATAGGCCGTGCGGTAGTGCGAAATTACGGAAAAGGCCGGGAGAATCGACAGAACCAGCAGCAAGCCGGGCACGATCATCATCGCTTTGCGGCCCACGCGGTCCGAGAGGGCTCCGCCCACCAGGTCAAATACGACGCCGGTCAGCCCCACCACAATCGTGGCCATAAAGGCGATGTTTGCGGGCATGTGCAGCGTGGCGATCGCATAGGTCGTCATGTAATTGCCGATATAGGTGCCGATCGTTGCGCTCCCGAGAATCAGCAAGGCGAGCACGGTAAACAGCAGGTAGGGGCGCAGGGGAACGCGTTCACGCGCGCCTTGTTTGGGCGCGTGAAAGGTTTCGGGCAAGTTGCGCCGCAGGATCAGTCCAAACGGCACAATCGCCGCGCCCACCAGAAACGCGATGCGCCATCCGTAATCCTGAAGTTGTTGCGCGTTGAGCAGGTTGGCCAGGCCAAAACCCACGATCCCGGCAATGGTGATCGAGAGATGCTGGCTCCAGGCCTGGAATGCCGTGTAGAAGCCTCGCCGCTCCGGAGGGGCCGCCTCCAGCAGGAATGCCGTCGTTGGCCCCACTTCGCCGCCGAGCGCGAAGCCCTGTAGCATCCGGAAAAAGATTGCGAGCACGGGCGCTGCAAAGCCAATCATCGCGTGCGACGGGGTCAGGGCAAGCCCGAAGATCGCCGTGCCCATCAGCGAAAAGGAGAGGACGATGGCTGGCTTGCGCCCCACGCGATCCCCCATCCTTCCGATCACAAAGCCGCCGATCGGCCGCATGAAAAAACCTACGCCGAACGTGCCCAGAGATGCCAGCAGGCTGGCCGCTGGATCGCTGGATGGGAAGAAAGCCCTGCCGATATACACGGCAAAAAACGCGTAGGTCAGGAAATCGTAAAATTCCAGTGCGTTTCCGGCCACCACGGCTGCGATATGGCGCGCGGGAATCGATGCGGGTTTTTGGGGGACGCCTGTCGTCATGGGGCCGCTCGCATCACCTTCCGCCGATCGGATGGCCGTGTTGCATGTTTGCCGGATTCTATCTCAATTTCGTGCGATCCGTGCGCAGCCGTGAAGCCGCCTTTGGTTCAGGCATGGTTCCTGGTCCGCGGCGACGGAACATCGGCACGCCGCGCGAAATTTCAATCCTTGCCAACACGGCTGGCTGCGGTGGTAGAATCCCTGTGAGAATCTCATCCAGCAAATAGAAGCTGCTGGCCTGCGCGCCAACTTTTCTGATCCGGGAGTGAATGCCATGCCATTCAAACTGAATGTGAACGGGCGGACCACCACGGTGGATTTGCCTGCGGACATGCCCCTGTTGTGGGTGATACGTGACGTCCTGAACTTAAAGGGCACGAAATTCGGATGCGGCGTCGGATTGTGCGGCGCCTGCACCGTGCATCTGGACGGGCGCGCCGTGCGCTCCTGCCAGACGCCGGTTTCCGCCGCGGCGGGCAGGGAGATCACCACGCTGGAAGGGTTGTCTGCCAACGGGACGCACGCGGTCCAGCTGGCTTGGCAGGAACTCGACGTGCCGCAATGCGGCTATTGCCAGGCCGGGCAGATGATGTCGGCTTCGGCGCTGCTGGCGCGCACGCCCAATCCCACCGACCAGGAAATCGAGGACGCCATGAACGGGAACATCTGCCGCTGCGGAACCTACCTGCGCATCCGCCCCGCGATTCATCGCGCCGCCGTGATCGCACAGAATAACTTGACGCAGCCCATTCAAGCCGCCAGCAACCTGGCGGGGAAGGCATAGGGAGGCCCAATGGCAACCAAAACGATCGAACCCAATCTCAACGGGCCGGCAAGCAAAGGGAATGCGCCGGGGAGTCCCAGGCTGATCGGACGCCGCTTCTTCCTGCAGGCCTCGGCAGTGGGCGGAGGCGGATTCCTGCTGGCTCTGTACAGCAATCCGGTTTCGAAGGTGTTCGCGCAGGCGGTCACCAATCCGGACGACGCCTACGTCGCGATGGCGTTCATCCATGTGGCGCCGGATGGAATCGTGACGATCATGTCGAAAAACCCTGAAATTGGGCAAGGGATCAAGACGGCATTGCCCATGATCATCGCGGATGAATTCGATGTCGACTGGAACAACGTGAAAGTTCAGCAGGCCGACTTCGACCCGACGAAATATGGCGTGCAGCGCGCCGGCGGCAGCACGTCCACGCCGACCAATTGGAATCCCTTGCGGCACGTAGGCGCAGCGGCCAGGCAGATGTTTGTGACCGCCGCCGCCCAGACCTGGAATGTTCCCGAGTCGGAATTGACCACCGCATCGGGCCTGGTGATGCATGCGGCCACCAAGCGTTCGCTGGGCTACGGCGAACTGGCCGCCAAGGCCGCCAAGGTGCCTCCGCCGGACCTGATGACCGTCAAGGTGAAGGATCCGAAGGATTATAAGATCATCGGCCAACCGCTGCCTGGCGTAGACAATGCGCAGATTGTCACCGGGAAACCGATTTACAGCATCGATTTTGTTCTTCCGGGCATGCTGTTCGCCATATACGAAAAATGCCCCGTCTATGGCGGCAAAGTGGTCAGTGCGAACGTGGACGAGATCAAATCCATGCCGGGCGTGCGCCACGCGTTTATCGTAAAGGGCGGAACCGAGCTTGACGGGTTATTGCCCGGCGTCGCGATTGTGGCCGACAGCTGGTGGCAGGCGCAGACCGCGCGGCAGAAGCTGCAAGTCAAGTGGGACGAAGGCGCGACGGCCCTGCAGAGCAGCGCAGGCTTTGCCCGCCGCGCCAATGAAATTTCCAAGCAGCCGCCCGCGTTCCCGTTGCGCGTCGACGGCAATGCCGAAGCCGCCCTGCAGAACGCCGCGAAGGTCGCCGAGGGCGCCTACGCTTACCCGTTTCTTTCCCACGCTCCGCTGGAGCCGCAGAACTGCGCCGCGCAGTACAAGGACGGCAAGTTCGAATTCTGGGCTCCCACCCAGACGCCGGAAAGAGGGACCCGGCTGGTTGCCAAGACGATGGGGGTTCCGAAAAGCGCTATCACCATCCACCTGATGCGGGTGGGCGGCGGATTCGGGCGGCGATTGAGCAACGATTACCTGGTGGAAGTCGCCTGGATTGCGAAGGCCGTGGGCGTGCCCGTAAAGCTTCTGTGGACACGCGAAGACGATATGGCGCACGACTTCTACCGGCCCGCGGGTTTCCACTTTCTCAAGGGCGGGGTCGATTCCGCCGGAAAACTCGTGGCCTGGCAAAATCACTTTGTGAGTTTCGGCGAGGGACGCACTTTCGCGCCCTCCGCGAATATTCCCTCGAACGAATTTCCAGCCACCTTCCTGGAGAATTTTTCTTTCCAATCCACGCTGATGCCGTTTGGGATTCCCACCGGAGCCATGCGTGCGCCGCGCAGTAACGCGTTTTGTTTCGTGTTTCAGTCGTTTATCGACGAACTGGCTCACGCCGCGGGGAAAGATCCCGTGCAATTCCGCCTGGACTTGCTGGCGTCGCAACGCGTGATGCGTTCCGGCAAACCGGACCCTCGCGAACCCGATGTCGATGCGGCCCGCATGCGCGGTGTTCTGGAACTGGTCGCCGAGAAATCGGGATGGAGTTCCCGCGATCAATTGCCGAAGGGCCGTGCAAAAGGCGTGGCCTTTCAGTTCTCTCACCACGGATACTTCGCCGAGGTTGTGGACCTCAGCGTGGACGAGAACAGCCGCGTCAAGGTCCACAAGGTCTGGGTGGCCGGCGATATCGGAAGCCACATCATCAATCCGAGCAACGCGGTGAACCAGGCGCAGGGCGCGGTGATTGAAGGGCTGAGCCACGTGATGGGCTATGAAATCACAATCGAGAAGGGCCGCGCAGTGCAGAGCAATTTCGACCGCTACCCGCCGGTCCGCATGACCCAGGCGCCGCCCGAGATCGAGGTTCACTTCATTCAGTCGGCGAATCCGCCCACGGGACTGGGAGAGCCGGCGCTGCCGCCGGTGCTGCCGGCCGTTTGCAATGCGATCTTTCAAGTGACCGGCAAACGCATCCGCTCGCTGCCGCTGGCCGAGCATGGATTCCGCTGGGCGTAGGGCTGTTCGCCTGACCAATCAGGAAGGCTGAAGATTCCCGGTCGGCTTCCTGATCGTCAAGCGCATCTTGCACTGCATGAGGAAGTGAGCGGGCTTCCGGAAGGCATAAGAACGCATAAATAATTGGTCGCGTTTGTTCACGGTTCCATACACGTGTCCCCTCGCGACCGGGCGACCCGCCGCGTTTTTCCATCTTCGGCGGGTTTGCGTGCGCACGCCCGTGCGGTTTCTTCCCAATGTCATCCTGCCATCGAATTTTTCAGGTATGGCCGGCAGCCCATGCTTTTGCGGCGGTTTGCGGGCTTTCGCCCGATGGGCCCGCCGGAACCGGCGAGAGGTTCATTTCTGCCGTCAGTTCCTCGACAAATTTGTCGAGCCCCGCCCAATCGGTGTAATCGAAGTCGCGCGAGGTGTCGGTGGCGGCGCCTGCCTTCCTGGCAATGCGTTTCATGACGAAGCGGAGAAGGACATTGTATTTTGTGTAGAGAAGAGCCCCGGCCACCGCCTTTGCATGCGTGGGATGCCATTGCGTCTGTTGATAAAACTTGTTCATCATCCGGTCCACATCTGCGGCGAATTGCGTGTGTTGGAGCGGGGTCGCGTCAAGTCTTTCGAGGCCGGCTTCGCTCAATGTCACGGAAATAAATGCCGTGAGCAGGTTGTTGAGTTCGGAACGGTGGGTTCTGACAAACCGGATCATCTCTTTTTCGTGGTTTCCCAGGTGCACGGATGCGGCGAGTACGGCGGCGCGATAGTGGCTCAAGTCGAAAGCAAGAGGCCGTCGAATATCCTGAAGATCCACGTCGAATCCGCGCTCTCGGAGGCCATAAACGATGTGCTCCGCGATTTTACGCGTGTGACCTGTCCGGGTCGCGAAAAACACGCCGATCCGTTTCCGGGCGTGCTTCTCCCCTTCTGATTCCTGCTCCCAGTGCATGCGATGGGCTGGACCAAGCGGACGATAGGGCGATGAACACATGGTTCACCTCCGCACTCATGGTCCCAAAGGAGGGAACAAAAACGCTGTGACAGCGATCACCCGGCCGCGTTTTTGCGTTCTAGCGGCGCTTCCGGTCTCCAACGCAAGGGATACTAGTCGATGCGGTAATGGCAGCCGCGGCTTCCGTGGGCCTGGTCGGCTTCTTCGAGGATGAGCAGGGCCGTCAGGATGCCGTTGCGCAGGCCGATGATGGAGTCGCTGATTTCGCATTTTTCGTAGAAACGGGCGATTTCCAGATCCAGCTCGCGTAACACGCGCATCGCGCGATTGAGCCTCTTTTCGCTGCGAATCAGACCCACATAATTCCACATCGTCTGCTGAATCGTGAGCCAATCCTGGGCAATCAGCGCCGGGTCGGCCGGTTCGTGTTCGTAGCGCCAGTCGGCGATTTTGGGGAAGTAATACGCGCCGCCGTGCTGGATGTGTTCAGCGGCATTCGCGCCGGCGCGCGTTCCCCAGACCAGGCATTCCAGCAGGGACGTGCTCGCCAGGCGATTGGCGCCGTGCAGGCCCGTGCAGGCCACCTCGCCGACGGCGCGCAGGCGTTCCACGGTCGTGCGGCCGCTGTCGTCGGTGGCAATTCCGCCGCAACTATAGTGCGCCGCGGGAACCACGGGGATCGGCTGGCGGGTCATGTCAATCCCGCGCTCCATACAGACGGCATAAATGCCCGGGAAACGCTCGCGCAGCTGGTCGGCGGGCTTGTGCGTGATGTCCAGATACACGCAGGGCTCGCCGGATTCGAGCATGGTTTGATAGATGGCGCGCGCGGCGACGTCGCGCGGGGCCAGCGAACCCGCGGGATGGAACCGCTGCATGAATTCCTTCCCGTGGCGATCCACGACGCGGCCGCCTTCCCCGCGAACCGTCTCGGAAATCAGAAAGCAGCCGTCCGGGGCCAGCAGCGCCGTCGGGTGGAATTGAATGTACTGCATGTTGATGCAGCGTGCCCCGGCGCGGGAGGCCATGGCGATTCCGTCGCCGCGCGCTCCCGGAGGATTTGTAGTGTGCATATAGACGCTGCCGAGGCCGCCCGAAGCAAGAATCGTTTCCTTGGCCAGAAGGCAAAAAACTTTTCCCGTCGTCTGGTCGAGAATGTAGGCCCCCACGCAGGTCAGAGGGCGGTACACGTCAGTGGGCTCGACGGAGTGATGCGATGCCGTGAGCAGGTCCACTGCGGTGGCGTTCGCCATCACCTTCACTTTCGGGTGGGCCTGCACGCGCTGGAAGAATGCGCGCTCGATGGACAGGCCCGTCTGGTCCTTGTAGTGGATGATCCGGGGGATCGAATGGCCCGCCTCGCAGGTCAGATCGAGTTCCCCGGGATGCTCCGGAGAAGCGTCGAACGGCACTTGCAGCTCATCGATCAGAATTTCCTTCACCAGGCGCGGCCCTTCCCGGCTTAGCAGAGACGCGGCTTCCGGAGAGCTGAGTCCCGCGCCGGCGGAAAGAATGTCGGCAACGAGCTGATCGGGCGATTCGTTGCGGCCGCGATAGATGATTCCGCCCTGCGCGCGGTACGTATTGCTGTCTTCGGGATTGGTGGCGCGCGTGAGCAAAGTGACTTCGCACCCCCGCTTGGCCGCTTCCCAAGCCGTGGCAAGGCCTGCCAGTCCGCTGCCGATCACGAGTACGTCGGTTTGAATGGTCTGATTCATGACGAAGCCGTCACCGTCTCGATGAAATCATCGCCGGGGCTGGGGCAGCGGCCCGCAGTACCAGCGCGTTTCGGGGCATTTCCATCGTGCGTTAAGAACATGGCTCGATCTCAAAGCTCAAATCCACGGCCGGAGCGGAATGCGTCAGCGCGCCCACGGAAATCCAATCCACGCCCGCTTCGGCGAATTCCCTCACGTTGGCAATTGTAATTCCCCCCGATGCCTCGGTCCGAATCTTGCGTGGCGTGCTGTGCGCGCGCACCTGTTCGACGGCCTGGCGCACCAGGGCAGGGCTCATATTGTCGAGCAGAATGATGTCCGGGCCATGGGCCAGCGCGTCGCGCAGTTCGTCGAGGTTCGTGACTTCGATTTCAATCCACGAAGCGCGGCCCTTGGCGGCCTGTGCGGCTACAAGCGCCGCGGCCACGCCTCCGGCCAGGCGAATGTGATTTTCCTTGATTAACACGGCTTCGCCCAGGTCCTTGCGGTGATTTCTGCCTCCTCCCACGCGGACGGCATATTTTTCGAGCGCGCGCAGGCCGGGTGTGGTCTTGCGCGTATCCAGAATTTCGGCGCCCGTGCCCTCCACGGCGCGGACAAAGCGCCGCGTAAGCGTGGCGACGCCGCTGAGGCGCTGCAACAGGTTCAGGGCCACGCGCTCGCCCGATAAAAGCGCTCGCGCGGAGGCATTCACGCGCGCGGGAATTTGTTCCGGCAACAGTTCTGTGCCGTCGCGGGAAATAATTTCCACCTCAGTGGCCGGGTCCAGGACACGAAAAACTTCCGCGAACAGGTCGATCCCGGCAAGCACGAGCGGGGCCTTGGCGATGACTTCGCCACGGGCGCGCTGAGTCGGCGATACCGTCGTTTCCGTGGTGATGTCGCCGAAGCCAAGGTCTTCGGAAAGGAAAGACCGCAACAAACTGTGAATTGCCGATACGTCGAGTGAAGGTGACATAGGGAGAAAGGGAATCGGCGGCTAGCTGATCTCCAGCATCCGGAGAATGGGTTTCAAGGCGCGCTGCCGCAAATCTTCATCCAGGATGATTTCCGGCTTGCGGTCGCGCATGCAGAGATAAAGTTTCTCCATCGTGTTCAATTTCATGTGCGGGCATTCGCTGCACGAACATCCCCCCTCACCGGGAGCGGGAATGAAGGTTTTTCCCGGGCAGGCCTTTTCCATCTGGTGCAGGATGCCGCTCTCGGTCGCGACGATAAATTCGGTGGCGGCGTTCTGCTTGGCGAAATTCAGTATGCCGGTGGTGGATCCCACGAAATCCGCGTGGCGCAGGATGGCTTCCGGGCACTCGGGATGCGCGAGGATCATGGCCTTCGGATGCCGCTCCTTCAACTGCACCAGGCTTTTTTCGGAAAACATTTCGTGGACGATGCAGCTTCCCGGCCAGAGCTTCAATTCGCGACCCGTCTTTTTCATCAGGTAACGTCCCAGGTACTGGTCGGGCGCGAAAAGAATGGGCTGGTCGGCGGGGATCTGCCGGATGATTTTCTCGGCGTTGCTCGATGTGCAGATGATGTCGCTCAGCGCTTTGACCTCGGCGCTGCAATTGATGTACGTGATGGACACGTGATCGGGATAACGCTGGCGAAACGCCCGGAAAAGTTCCGCCGGGCAGCCATCGGCCAGCGAACAGCCCGCGTTCAGGTCCGGGAGCAGAACGAGCTTGTCCGGGCTCAGGATCTTGGCCGTTTCGGCCATGAACAGCACGCCGGCAAAGACGATCACGTCCGCCTTGGTGCCGGCGGCTTGCTGGGAAAGTTGCAGACTGTCGCCGACAAAATCCGCCAAATCCTGAATCTCCGACTCCTGATAATAGTGTGCCAGGATCACGGCGTTCATCTCGCGCTTCAGCCGTACGATCTCCTGCTCAAGATCGAGGTGAGCCAGGGACTCGGGATTTCCGGTTTGTGCGGGAGTAATCATGATGGTGTCTTGCATCCATTGTAGGAAGCCACGTTCACATTATAGCTGTCGCATCCGGGTGACACAAACCGGGGACTCCAGCGGGACAGGCATTCTTGCCGGTCCACGCCTGCAGGCGCAAGTGTGAGCAGGACAGGCAAGAATGCCTGTCATACAAGACATTTTGCTACACTCGTGCGCGTCGGTTAAAATAGCGCGTTTGCCAGGAGCCTGCATTCGGCGCTGAATAGCGGTGATTGATCCACGATGACGGAAATCCGGTTTCACAACACAATGTCGGGCCAGACCGAGCCGTTCGTTCCGCTCGTGCCGGGGGAAGCGCGCGTATATACGTGCGGTCCCACGGTGTACGATTTCGCGCACATCGGGAATTTCCGCACGTTTGTCTTTCAGGACGTGCTGCGGCGGTACTTGAAGTCCAAAGGCTTCCGCGTCATTCAGGTGATGAACCTCACCGACGTGGACGATCGCATTATTCAGAAGGCGGCGGCCGCCGGCGTAAGCATTCGCGACTATACGGACAAATTCATTCAGGCGTTTCTCGATGACCGCCGCGCATTGAATCTGCAGCCGCCCGAGCACATTGCGCGCGCCACCGAGCATATCGACGACATGGTGAAGCTGATCCAGCGCCTTACCGCCAAGGGATTCACCTACACCAGCGACGGCTCGACCTATTTCCGGATTTCGAAATTTCCCGATTACGGCAAGCTCTCCAAAATCGACGTCGCGGGAATGCAGACCGGCGCCCGCGTGGACATGGACCGCTACGAGAAGGATAACGCGCGCGATTTCGCCCTGTGGAAAGCCCCCAAGCCCGGCGAAGATTTCTGGGAAACGGAAATCGGGCCGGGACGCCCCGGCTGGCACATCGAGTGCTCCGCCATGGCCATGAAATATCTGGGGGAGACGCTGGACATTCACAGCGGCGGCGTCGACCTGACCTTCCCGCATCACGAAAACGAAATTGCGGAATCCGAAGCCGCCACCGGAAAGCCGTTCGCGCGCTACTGGCTGCATGCCGAGCACCTGCTGGTGGACCAGGAGAAAATGTCCAAATCCATGGGGAATTTCGCGACGCTGCGCGAATTGTTTTCCCACGGTCACAAGCCGTCCTCCATCCGATTCCTGCTGGCTTCGGTGCCCTATCGCCGCCAGCTGAATTTCACGCCGGAAAGCCTGCAGGCCGCGGCTAGTTCGGTGGAGCGCCTTCGAAATTTTGTATTGCGCCTGCAATCGGGAAAATTTCCCGAGGGATTGTCTCCCGCCATGCCCGCACGCGTTGCGAAAGCGCGGGAAGAATTTGACCAGGGGCTGGCGGACGATCTCAATACCGCGCAGGCGCTCGCGGCAATTTTCGATTTGGTGCGCGACGCCAACACGGCCATGGACCACGGCGAGTTCCATGAAGGCGATGTCGCGCCGGTCCTGGCGCTGCTGGAGTCGTTCGACGCCATTTTTGCCGTGCTTCGCGATGATGATGCCGAGAAGCTTCACGCCCTCGGTTTGGGCCGGGATTCCGCCGCTCCCAGCGACGCGGAAATCGAGGCCCTGGTTGCCGAGCGGCAAGCCGCGAGAAAACGCCGCGATTTTGCCGCCTCCGACCGCCTGCGCGACCAGCTTGCCGAACGTGGCATCCTGCTGGAGGATTCGCGCGACGGCGGAGTTCGCTGGAAACGCAAGTAAGCCCCGGCGGTTCCGGGCCGTTCCTGATTCAATCCCTGCTTATCCTCGACGGACACAGCCGATTCGGCGTAGATTAGTGCCAGGTCCATCTCCCGGGAAAACCCTGCCCGCGATTCTGATTAGGGAGAGGATGCACGAGTCCCGCGTCAATGCCGGAAGCGGAACCCGATGCCTGCATGTTGGAGGATTTCCTGTGGAGAAGCCTGCGTCCGCCATCACGAGCGAAACCCGGTTACCCGTCCTGGTGACGCCGCTGCCCGGCCCGAACGCGAAGAAAGTGATCGCGCTGGACACGCAATTCGTTTCGCCGTCCTATACGCGCAGCTATCCGATGGTGGCGAAATCCGGGCGTGGCGCGATGGTTGAGGACGTGGACGGCAACGTGTTCCTGGATTTTGCCGCGGGCATCGCCGTCGTTTCCACTGGGCACTGCCATCCGCGCGTCGTCGCAGCGATTCAAGAGCAGGCTGCCCAACTCATTCACATTTCCGGCACGGATTTTTATTTGCCGAACATGGTGGAATTGGCCGCGCGCCTTGCGTCGGCAATACCAGAAGTAACCAAACGAGTAACGATGCTGGCAGGAGAACCATTGTGAGCATAGTAGGGGCAGTTCTTTCTATATTAGGAACTCTTGCCGCACTCGTACAGCGAGTAATATTCTGCCAAAATAACGAACGCAAATTAACAAAAGAAGAAATGGCAATGTTGCGAATTGTTTTTCAGAACTCATTTTCATTATATGATATCAGATTGATAGAAGGGTGGTCGGGAATTTTTGGAATAACCACAAATGGGGCCTTTACATTAAATAATACGATTTATCTAAACAAAACAAATTTGACAACAAACCCTGAGACATTTGTTCATGAATGTGTTCATGTTTGGCAATATCAGAACCATGGAAATCGCTATATAGCTGATGCTTTAGGTGCACAAGCAATATTCGGTCGCGGTAGTGTTCATGATGCATATAACTGGAGTGATGAATTAGCTGGAGGAAACACAAAATGGGAAGATAATGAATGCCGAAGCTCAAGCAGAATTAATTGATGATATCTGGACCGATGGAATTTTGACTATTTGGTAGTGTGGTGAATAGCAATAGCGGAGCATTTTATGAAAAGCAAGATTACGAAGCAAGCCATGGTGCCGGAGTTTGTTTTGAAACATTTGTGGCAAATCTTGATGGTATAAACCATACCAATTTGGCTATAGCGTCTGTAAAAACTTTAAGAGGATATAAAAATTCCAGATTGTCACATTTTATTTAGTAAGATTAAATTAAATCACTGGAAATTGAAAGATGATATTATAGCAAGCGATTTGTAATTGAAAATACTATTCAATTACAACGACATATGAAAACAGAGAAAGAAGCACATACCGTAATAACACCTAAATTATATGCGGGGTTTGTACTTTCCCTTTAAATAAAGGTCATGGCTACCTAACGGATATTTTACATGATCAATACCCATGACAATGGTCACGAATAGCATCCTAACAACCCTCAGCATTAAGTACCAACAAAAATATAAACAGTAAAAATGAAAACTAACACCAAACTTACCTCCGCCACACTTCTTCTGGCGATTTTCCTCACCAGCGTATTCGCCCTTGACACACCCTTGCCGAAATGGAAACATCTTTCCAGTATGAACGGCGACCTTCCCAAGCCGGATGTGGGCAGGCAGGTGGCATCATTGATCGTTGATATCGACCAGGATGGCACCAACAATTTTGTAATCGCCAGCTATGAGAAGATGGCATGGTTCCGGCGTACTGCCCAGGGCTGGACGCGTTACGTCATCGAGCCGGGCGCAAACGGTGTGCGCATGGAAGCCGGCGGCGACGTGGCGGACCTTAATGACGACGGCTACCTGGATATCGTGATGGGGCCAAATCAAAAGACCGGAGAAATCTGGTGGTGGAAGAAGCCCGGTCCAAAATACGCCCAGGACAAGCCTTGGAATCGCTATCAGGTCATAACCGTTGAGGCACTCACCACGACCAAATCTTCGGCGAATTCCTTGGCAATGGAAAACTACAACTGGCTTTTTGGTACAATAAAGGTAAACGGTTGTATTTGGCGAAAATCCCGTCCAATCCTGCGAACCCTGGCTTTGCATCGAGATAGCACTTCTGCCGGAGAACAAACCAAATCCCGAAGGCCTGGCGAAAATAGACATTGATGGACGGCAAAACTGATATTGTCGGCGGCGGATATTGGTTCAAACATATAAAGGGGACTAAGTTCGAGGCTCATCCAATTGATTCCGGCTACTGCTTCACACGCACGGCAGTAGGCGATCTGATCAGGGGAGGCAGGCCAGAAGTGGTGCTTTGCTCGGGAGACGGTGTCGGGCCATTGAATCTCTATGAGTGGAAGGACGGTACCTGGCAAACGAATACACTTATCGATCGGGTGGATCACGGCCACACTTTGCAAGTGGCGGACATCAATAATGACGGCAACCTGGATATCTACGCAGCGGAGATGTTCGACCCTGGTTTAAAGGATAAGTGCCGGCAATGGGTTCTTTACCGGTGATGGGAAAGGCAATTTCACCATGCAACTCCTCTCTACTGGCATTGGCAGCCATGAGTCAAAAGTGGGCGACCTGAACGGAGACGGCAACCTTGACATCCTCCAGAAAGACTTCGCACACGAGCAGCGTATAGATGTATGGTTGAACCAGGGTAACCAACCATGAAGCGGTTGATGATAAGCAACCATTGTTTTACATCTGGATTTGTAGCAGTGCTGTTTTTATGGGCATGACCGCAAAATGAAAAACAAATCCCTCTTTTTTATTAATAATTCAGGCTAGATTGACAAATGGATTATGACCGAAACTAAAATATAAAGCCTAAGCATAATACAATGCTATAGGTAAGTTGTTTTCATGCTTTTTGCATGATTCTGAGCCACTGCCGGGACCTGTACTTAATCCGGCACCCGGATTCGCTCATCTGCACTCAATAAAATTTTTATGCCTTGACAATTTTCTGTCCTCGGCTAAACTTGCACACACTGACGCTGACTTCGGTCGGTCAGGGCCTTCGGGTGATACTGCTCCGGTGCACCTTTCGATTTTCATCTGCCGTGAGAAATACCCGCACAATCATCAACCTCCTGCCTCCATCGCCCCTGCAACCAATAAAAATGGTACCCGGACAACAAAAACTGCACGGTACCCTCCTTATACCTGAACACTTCCCGGGGCTGTCGTCCTGACGCTTCGGTCAGGACAGGTTGGGTAACACACCTTAGCAGCAAGCTAGTGCTTAAATTTGACTAAACTCGAGATAAAATCAATGCTCAATAAAAATGTGAATTGAACCAGGATCATTTGGTATATTTTTTGCGGTAAAGTATTAAAAACCAAGCTATCAAATACTCATAATATTATTTACCACTCGATTTTTTCAATAGTCAGAAATTATTTGATATTTAATTATTTAACACCATGAAAAAAATACTGGTTCTTTTATTTCTTAGCTGCTTAAATTGCACTATTGGTAATTGCCAACTATTAAGTAATCCTTCTTTTACAGTTGAAGACTTTGAAATAGCTTTAACAAATACCGCCCACTTAAGTAAAATCTTAAAAAAGCATAATTTTAAACATTCTAATGGTCGGTGAAACTAAGTTAATTGCACCTGGGACAATGCCAAATCCTTTAATGCCTGATCTCAGGGCTTTCAGGTCGGAACATTGGGAACCAAAAAATCAGGGGGATCAAGCTATTGTGAAGATAAGCATGTATGAATGGGAGCCAAATTATGCACCACAACCAGAGGTCAGTAAAACAATCAGAGTCATGATAAGACGAGATTCAACTTATGCTGATAAAACAACCGAATTCCTTGAAGAAATTAAAAATAAATATCCGAACAAAAGCAAAAGATATTTTCGCAATAGTGAACTATATAAATCATATGGAGAATCATTTAATGTTTTTACAAACGATTCGAAAATTGAAGTGCGAACAGAAACACTAAAACCTATTTATAGTCGATTTTACATTGTAAACTTTGATTTAATCAAGTAAACCAATAAAATGCCTGACCGCTAAAAACAAGTTAGCATTCATTAATACCGATAACGATAAGTAAATGAAAAAAATAGCGTTTGGGTTGTTAATCCTGATGTTTGGAGTCGTGGGATATATATTCCTATTCGGAAAACTTTTTGCTTTTTCTCCAATAATTATTGGATTTAATAAGCATGAGTTGATAAATACAATATTCTATACTCAAAAAGGTCCAGAATATAATGATTTTGTTTTAGTTGATACATTAATTCCATTTGTCGAAAGTTTCCATGAACTAAAATTCACAAAGAAACCCAGGATTTTTATTTTTAATGATAGTCTAACTTATATCCGCCATTCATTATCCAAAGCAAGATTTTGTGTCTTCTCAAGTGGCAGATTATTTATTTCTCCATGGGCATTAAGAGAAGCTAAGGAAGGAAAGATTTCAATGATAATTTATACAAAACATGACCTTTCTCACATATTGATTCTGGAGCATAAAGGCATCCTTTCCTAGTTCAAATTACCCTAAAATGGTTACTCGAAGGGATCGCTGTGTATAGTAATCAACCAGATGGGCACTTCATTCTATCCAAGTAAGGACGATACATACAAAGCGATCGCTCAGGGAAATTTCATGCCCCCATTTGACTTTAAAACAAAAAAAGAAAACCAAACCAGGCTAAATGTAAAATATCCGATAACATTTATGTATTCCGAGTTTGCATGCTTTGTGGACTATTTAATTGTTAATTATGGGAAGGAAAAATTTCTATTATACATGGGAGACTTAATTAAGGATAACGACCATGATAAAGTTTTTAAAAAGATTTATGGAATTGATTTTAATGAATCAATGGATAAATTCAAAAAATGTGTCATCCCAAATGAAAAACAAATTGAAAAAACAACGAAACGCTAATACGGACAATAAAATTAATAGACACGTCATCGTTTTTGCATTGATTATCTGCACGTTGGACAGTAACAGGGAGGAGTGATAATCCCTGGACTCCCGCCTCAGCCCATATAAATGTTGTTGTGTGTAAGGTGTTTGCTCATATTACCCTGATATCCAACGCACAAGCAAGAGTTTGGCAGGTAGCTGCCACGACGGCCTCTCCTCCTGCTGCCAGACACATGCTTTTTTCCCACTTCGAACTTTACCTGCAAGACAATAAATTTTGGACACTAAAGGAGCAAGATCACTTAGGTTTATACCCACCAAAACACAAAGGGATTCAATCAGATAGAAAGGCCCCTTAACACATTAGACCTTTACTATAATATATAAGTATTGGAATTTCCCTATATTTACTACATAACAAAAAACAACAAAATTGACAACACACGCAAGGAAGAAGAAGGTGTCTCACAAGTCTAAAATTACGGTAATGCTTTCTCTGTGTCTTCTCTGTGACCCTTGTTTAACAAATAATTAAGAACTTACACGAGATCACAGAGTTTCCACAAACACAGATGACTTTTGATACAGCCTCACAATCATTGTGCGTTATGCTCATGAACACTATAATAATTTGACATAATAACAAATAAGTCAAATGGCAAAAAAGGTTGATACTGGTGACAAAATATTCAAGAATTCACCAAAACGCAAGTCAAAGAAAACATCTGACGTAAAAATTCCGGTAGTTCAGTCCGACATTATAAGTAAGAAACAGAAAACCAAGAATATGGAAACTCACGCTTATCACTTGCATAATGCGCCCGGGAAAAAAATCTGGCATTATTTTTTCGAATTTCTAATGCTTTTTCTGGCAGTCTTCTGCGGGTTCATAGCCGAGAACTGGCGCGAAGAATTGCGTGAGCATCAACGCGAAAAAGAATATATACACTCTATAGTTGAAGATATAAAATCAGATACACTCCAGTCTGGAAAAATATTAGTGCAATTGAGCAGAACAAGCATAGGTATTGATAGTGTATTAAATGCATTATCCTCGCCTGGAATAATTGAGAACTCTAATAACGCATTCAGGCTGTGGACAAAATATCTTGACATAAAATCTTTTGTTTCTAATGACCGAACCATCCAACAATTAAAAAACAGCGGAGAACTAAGATTAATAAGAAATAAAGCAGTTTCAGATAGAATTATGGAATACGACCAAACCCTGAAGAATTATTACCAACAATCCAATTTCATGTATAGTGCAGTTAGCGATCAGCATATCTATAGCCAACTTTTCGATTTTATCAACCTTAAAAAAAACATGAATTTTCCTGTACCATTAACAGAACAGGGGAAGAAATTACTGAATGAGGCATATGCCCACCAACAATTATGGAATTCCGGCCTTTCAGGGTTGATCAGTTGGCTGGTAGGTGTTAATGAAGAAGGTAAAAGGCTGGTGATTTTTATTCAAAAAGAATATCGCTTAAAATGACTTAATAAAGTACTAAAGATGTGGCATGACACTGCAATGAATTCGGATTGGAATACTCAAAATGATTTTAAAAAGACTTACGCTAAATCTACTTTGACAGATTACAACTTACAACGATTTTTCAGTTTGTTTGCCCCGACCCTAAAGGGAGCAAACTGAAAAATTCAACCTGTTCCCTTTAGGGATTAAGGGCAAAAGCAGGTTGATTTTTCTAATCTGTCAAAGCAGAACTAATACAAGTATTCTGAAAGGGAGCATGATAGTATTTAATATAAAAGGTAATATATATCGATTAGTTGCAAAATTCAATTATGAGAAACAGTGAAATTCAATTCGGTTCATCGGATCTCATTCCGAATATAATAAAATCAATGCAAATACCTTCTAAAAAGAAAGACTATGAATATAAAATTTATAAAAACAGAAGAAGATTACCAAATAGCATTGAAAAAACTTGAGGTCATTTTTGATGCTAATAGTGGAACAATTGAAAATGATAAAGGCGATATTCTTGGACTAATGATTGACGAGTTTGAAAACAACATTATCCAATTGAAGCACCAGATCCAGTTGAAGCAATTAAAATCAGAATTGAAGAATTGAATTTAAACCAGGTTGACTTGGCTGATACGATTGGAGGAAAAAATAGAGTTTCAGCGATAATAAATCGTAAACGCAAGTTAACTCCAGGAATGATCCGCAATCTTTCCGGACGATTAAACCTTTCACCCGGACTTTTAATCCACGACTATAAATTAACCGGGCGAAAGGGAGCCTTAACAAAGAAGATGGGAGCAAAATACCACACGGCAAATAAAAAAAGCCCAAACATAACACGAATGGTGCTATAGTTAATTGCCTTCGTCAGCCCTGATAGAATTAAAATCTTGATTACTTTAATTCCAAATAAAAAATTAAGGATACCAAAAGAAAAAAATCATGTTAACATTGTCCGAGACAATAAAACAATAACCGTTCGTTACATTGAAACTTTAAGACATGAGCGACATAATACATACTGGAATGAACATTGCATGGGGAATATTAATAATTTATTGGTTAATTTCAGGTATAAAGGCTAAAAAATCGTCTTTCAAGAAAATATATATCCAATTCATTTTCTATTGGCTCCCTCTTATTTTAGCAATATATCTCTTAGGACCTGACGAAAGATTCGGTAACTCTTTGATAAAAGGCAATTTTGTTCAACTACCAATTTATCAGGTACCAGTGGGCTTTCATTATGTTATCCTGGTCTGTCAACAGCTTGTTGGTCCCGTTACTTATTAGGAAAAAATTGGAGCGTATCTGTTCAAAAAAAGGAAGATCACGAGCTGATAAAGAATGGTGCTTATAAACTTATTCGTCATCCTATTTACTCTGGATTAATATTGATGTTCTTAGGAAATGCAATAATCGTTGGCAGGTGCGAGGCCTTATTGGTGTTTTAATAGTATTCGTTTCATTTTGGTTTAAGCTAAAAAAAGAAGAAAAATGGTTGACAGATCTTTTTGGAACTAAATACCAAGACTATATTCTAAGACAAAAAGCTCTAATTCCCTGGTTAATACCACAACAATAAAATCGCTAAGAAAACCTGACACAGACGATGCTAAAATTAATAAACTCGTCACGGTTTTGCATTGATTCTCTGCACGTTGGACAACAACTGGCTGGGTGATAAACCCGGACTCCCTTCTCTGCCAGTAGAAACGTCAGTAACAGGTGATAAAAACTGGCGCGTATTCAGCATTATACAAACTGACACTCACTTCGGTCGGTCAGGGCCTACGGCGCGACACTCATAAAACTCAATCAAACTCACCGCCTGGT
>CAVVDG010000005.1:0-256095 GCA_963746945.1 Terriglobia bacterium
ATGGCGGAGAGGGTGGGATTCGAACCCACGGTCGGGTTTCCCCGACACTCGCTTTCGAGGCGAGCTCCTTCAACCGCTCGGACACCTCTCCCCAGTTGTATCGGTATTCTAACGGACGCGCGCCAGCGGAGCAACGCCGGCACATTCATGCCCGCAAAGTCATGAAAGGTCATGAATTGCCCGGCGGGTATTCGGGAAAATCTTTCATTTCCCGTCGCCAGCGCCCCCGAAGGGCAGGAACGCAGGGACGCGGCGGCGGTAATCCGTATAGGCTTTGCCAAAACGCGCAGCCAATTCCCTTTCCTCCAGCCGGATCACCACCAGAGCGAACGCCAGCCACACCGCCAGCGCGGCCCACAATCGCGGCGTCCCCGCCAGCAGGGCCGCCCCCAGGACGGCGCAAAACATTCCAGAGTAGCGCGGGTGGCGCACATGGGTGTACAGGCCGCCGCTAAACATCTCACCGGTCCCGGTAATTTCCGCGTGGCCCACGAGCCTGCGGCTGCCGAGTTCGCGCTCGACCCGGACAAACAGGTAAGCCTCAACGCCGATCAGAGCGAAGCCCGCAATGATCGCGAGCCAGGACGGCCGCCTCGCCGCCAGCAGCCAGTGACGGAATATCCACAGCAGCACACCGCCCGAGACCCATGCCGTGAGCCCCGCGAACCAAAAAGCGGCGCGCACGCGAGTTCTCCAGAAGGAATGGAACGGATGAACAATCAACCAGTAGATGGGGATGGGCAGTTCAAAAAAAAGGATGAAGCCGGCAACGGCATGGAGAAAACGCATTCAATTCGCTTTCTCAGTGCTTTTCGAAAACCACGCGTGCAGCGGGGAATACCCGATCAGGCCCAGAACCAGCAACGCGCCTCCCACGGCCAGCCAGGTCCATTGCGTCCAGCCCTGGGTCGCGCCCCACAGGCCCCAACTCGCTACCGCCGCGCCCGCCACAACGTAAAGCATCCGCGCCATTCCCGAAACATTTGGTTCCGCCGGCATCCATTGACCTCGCTTGATCCTGATTTCCGGTTCCTTACGACTGGGCCCTCTTGCAGCTCAGGGGGAAACGCGCTCCATTCGAGATGCGCGGCATGAAAACTGGCCCGCACCCCGCGTCACTCATCTTATCAGATGATTTACGATCCTCCCCCCGCGGGCATAAGACGGGATTGACGCCGTCCGCGTTTCCGTGGAGGATGCTGGCGCACATCCAATACGCCCAGGAGGCACCGGTGAGCACGCTTGAAAAATCTTCGTGGAAAACGATGGAAGTGGAAAAACTGAATGACCTGATCTCGCGCCAGATGGTTTCCGGAGAAAACGCCACGCTTTCGCAACTCCTGCTGAAACGCGGCGCCGTGGTGCCCCGCCATTCGCATCTGAACGAGCAGTACTCGTGGATCATTTCCGGGGCGCTGAAATTCGTGTTTGATGACCGGGAAATCCTGGTCGGCGCGGGCGAAGTGTTGCTGATCCCGTCCAATGTGCCGCACTCGGCGGTGGCCATGGAAGATACCGTGGACGTCGATTTTTTCGCTCCCCGCCGGGAAGACTGGATCCGGAAAGAAGACTCGTACCTGCGAAAGTAGGGGGGCCCCGCAAGCCGCTGGGGCAGACCCCGCGGGCGCAGCACGCTTTGCGAACTCGCGAAGCGTGGGGTGTGCCGTTGCCTGGTGTAACCCTTCAGCCGGATGCGCGTCTAATGAGGATGGAACGATCGCCAGGTCCTTTCCATCCCTCCCCATACCGATACAGGTATAATGGCTTCGCCGTCTTGTGGGCCGCCATCTCATTCGTGAGGCCGGAATGAAATTTTCCTGGAAAAAGCCCTATCGATCCGTGAGGATGTCCGCGACACTCGCGGGGATCTTCCTGATTCTGGCCGCGCTGTTCGCGGGGGCCGCGCGCGCGGACCGTCCGTATGCGCCGAGCCGCGATTACGACCTGCAGAATGTTCGCGTGTCCCTGCACTTCGACATCGATCAACACGAAGTTTTCGGCGATGTGACGCACACGCTCGCGGCCTTGCGTGACGGCCTTACGCAACTCAATTTCGATTCCGCGGAGCTTACGATTTCCAGCGCGCTGGTCGACGGCCAGCCGGCAACCTTCGATCTGCGCGACAACGAACTGCACGTCCACCTGGCAAATCCCTCAAAAGCAGGCGAAGTCTATCAGGTCAACCTGCGCTACCAGGGCAAGCCCACCTCCGGCCTTTATTTCATCCTGCCGGACAAGGACAATCCGGGCCGCGCCCAGGAAATCTGGACGCAAGGCGAGGCGGAAGACACGCACCATTACATCCCCATTTACGATTACCCGAATGACCGCACGACCTCGGAAATGATTTTGACCGTGCCGGGCAACTGGCTCACCGTTTCGAACGGGAAACTGCTGAGCGTCCAGGACGCCCCCAACGGCCAGAAAACATGGGACTGGCGGCAGTCCTTGCCGGTTTCCACCTACCTGATTTCCTTCGTAGCCGGGCAATACAAGGAAGAGAAGGACGCCTGGCGCAACATTCCCGTGACCTACAACGTGCCTCGCGGCATGGAAGACACCATTGCCCCCACCTTCGGCCACACCAAGCAGATGCTCGATTTCTTCTCGAATCGATTTGGCGTGCCCTACCCGTGGGACAAGTACGCGCAGACGGCGGTCGATGACTTCGTGGCCTCCGGAATGGAAAATGTAAGCGCGACGACGCTGGCGTCGCGCGACATGGTGCACGCCGCGCTTGCCGCGGAATTGCCCGAGGCCGCCGACGGCCTGATTTCCCACGAAATGACGCATCAATGGTTCGGCGACCTGGTCACCTGCAAGGACTGGACGAACACGTGGCTCAATGAGGGCTTCGCCACGTTTGGCGCCAGCCTGTGGGAAGAGCATTACTACGGCGCGGATGCGTCCGATTATCACTACTGGCGCACGCAGAATCGGTGGATGCCCTCGCGGGAACTTTTCACGATTCCCATCGTCACGCGCAACATCGACGATTCGGTCGAGTATGTCGGCAATGTGTACGATAAAGCGGGCTGGGTCCTGCACATGCTCCGGGAGCAGCTTGGAGATACCGCGTTCTTCGGCTCGATGAAGCACTATCTGGAGGCCAACCGGCTGCAGAACGTGGTCACCTCCGACCTGGTCAAGGCCATCGAGGAATCCACGGACACGAACGTCGACCGGTTTTTCGACCAGTGGATCTACGGCGCGGGCGCGCCCCGCTTCGTGGTCCGGTCCACCTACGACGCGGCGGCAAAAAGAATCAGCCTGAACGTCAAGCAGACCCAGAAAGTGGAAGGGCGTGTCGGGCTGTTCCGCGTGCCCATTCAGGTCGCCGTGACCACGGCCAGCGGCGAAAAACTTTTTCCCATCGAAGTTTCCAAAGCCGAGGAAACATTTTCGTTCCCGGTCGACGGCCCGCCCCTCATGGTGCTGTTCGACAAGGGCGACAAAATTCTGAAATCCCTCGATTTCCAGAAGACGCCGGAGGAATGGATCCGGCAACTGGAAACCGCTTCCGACGTTCCCGACCGCGCCGACGCCGCCCTGGCCCTGGGCAAAATTCGCGACAATAACGGCGTGGCCAAGGCACTGGGGGAGGCGGCGCGGCAGGACAAATTTTGGGGCGTGCGGGAAGAGGCGCTGCGCTCGCTCGGCCGCATCCGTTCTTCCACAGCCAGAAAGCAAGTGCTGGCCGCGCTTTCCAACGAGCAGCCCTGGGTGCGCCAGGTTGCCGTCGAACAAATGGGCCGTTTCCCGAAAGATGGAAATGTGATCAAGCGCCTCAAGAACATCTATCGGGATGACACAGCCTATTCGGTTCGCGGCGCCGCCTTGCAGTCGTTGGCGATGGACAAAGCTCCCGGAACGGCGGAAATTCTGGAACAAGCGCTCGCCACAGCGTCTCCCGACGATGTACTCCGCCGCGCTTCGCTGCGCGCCATGGGATTGCTCGGGAACGAATCTGTTGTTCCGACGCTACTGAAATGGTCCGCGCCGGGAAATCCGTCCCGTTTGCGCGGCACCGCCATCGGGGCCCTGGGCCGCGTGGACTTGAAGAATCATGACATTACCGCGCGCCTCATCTCCTATCTCGGCGAATCTTCGTTCGATATCCGCTTCGCCTGCATTTTCGCTCTGGGCCGGCGCGGCGATCCCACGGCGATCCAGCCGCTCGAAGCCCTGCTGAAGAGCGGGCAGCTTTCCATCAGCGTTCCGCATTCGCTCGAAGGATTGATCGATGAATTGAAGGCCAAAAACGCTCCCCGGAAAGAATCTTCCGCGGCCGATCCGAAAAGCGGCGATGCCGCGGCCGGCGCAGCGAGCAACGATCAAGCCGTCCTCGATCGCCTGAACCAACTCGAACAGCAGATCACGGAGATGAACGATCGCTTGCGCAGGATTGAGGCTTCCCTGCCCGGAAGCAGGAGCGATTAGGGGAAAATGATTCGCGATGTGTGACTCGTGAAGGCCCCTGTTCGCCGCAGTTCCCGCCTTACTTTGCAATTTTCCGGATTTAATTTATTCCGTCACAATTTATTCCGCCAGAAGGATGCGGAGATCGCGCAGGTTATTTCCAGTGGGCCCGGTAATAATGGCGTCGTTCAGCTTGTGGAAGAAAGTGTATGAATCGCTGCGCCGGAAATAATCATCGGGGTCGAGCCCTTGCGCGCGGGCGCGTTCCAGGCTGCTGCCATCGGCGACGGCGCCCGCCGCGGGACTGGAGCCGTCAATCCCATCGGTGCCCGCGCTGAGCACGGCGACTCGCCGGCCGGCAATTTTTTTCACGCAATCCAGTGCGAACGCCGAGTTTCGCCCGCCTACCCCATCACCCGTCACCGGTGAGCTGACTTCCCCGTCCGCGATTACGGCCACCGGCCGGCCGGGATTCGCGCGCTGCAGCGCCGCCAGCTGCGCCAGCAAAAAATCAGCTGCCCGCCCGACGGGCCAGTTGTCGGTCGTGTTGTCGCACACCGTGGCAAATCCCGCGGCCTCCGCAAGGCTGTGCGCGGGGTGAAACAGGTCGTGACGCCCAAGCAGAATCTGAAATGTGGCGCACTTAAAAACGGCGTCTCCCGGTTTCGGAGTTTCAGGAATCGTTTCGGGATGTTCGAACCGCGCTCGAATGCGCGAGGGCAGTTTCGAAAGCAGGGCGTAGCGATCGATCACGGCGCAGGCATCGCTGACGGTCGTGGGATCGGGCAGCGTCGGGCCGGAAGCCAGCGCCGACTCCTGTCCCTCCGGAACATCCGTGATGGCCAAAGAGAATTTCATCGCCAGGGGAGCGGCGGCAGCCAGGCGCCCGCCCTTCACCGCGGACAAATGCTTCCGCACGGCATTGATTTCGTCGATGGAAGCCCCGCAGGTGACCAGAAGCTGGTTCAACTGCTGAATGTCCGGCAGCGTGATTTCCGGATCGAGCGGCTGTTCCACCAACGCCGAGCCTCCTCCGGAGAGGAGAAAAATCGCCAGGGTCTGCTCATTCGTTTTTTCTAGCATTTCCAGAATGGCCCGGCCGGCCGCGAAACTCCCTTCATCTGGCAGCGGGTGCCCGGCAACGATGGCGCGAAACCCCGGCGCCGCGTTTCCGCCAGGCGAGGGACTCACGACGATGCCTTCGGCATGAAAATCCGGAGAGAGAATGTCCGCCAGCCCGCGCGCCATCGCCAGCGAAGCCTTGCCCATGGCGATGGCGCAGATGCGCTCGAACGAAGCAAGGTCCAGCGCGGCACCGTTCACGTGAATGCGCGAGCCGGCGCGGGCCAGCTTGCGCCGCATCGAGGCGGGAATATCAATCGCCGCAAACGTTTCTTGAAAAATCTGGAGCGCGATTTGTTTGAGGTCGGCCACCGGATCACGGTTGGGTTAAGATTTCAGCGCGGCAACAGAACGCGCAGCGCCGGCAAGCGTGTCTATGTTTTTTTGAAAGCGGCCACTCCGGCGCGCGCCACTTCTACATCCTGGTCCTCGGTACCCGCGCTTACGCCGATCGCGCCTACGCACTGGTCGTTCACTTCCAGTGGAACACCGCCGCGAATCGGCGTCTGGTTTGCCCGGCTTGCGATGGCCAGGCCCAGCGACAACAGGACGCTCACTTCATCGCCGCCGCGGGAGGGACCCGTGGGCAGGCGGCGAATGGCCGCAGCGTGCGCTTTGTTGAGCGCGATATCGACCGAGGAAAGTTTCGCGCCGTCCATTCTCGCGAAGGCCATCAAATAGCCTCCATCATCCACGACGGCGATATTCATGGGCACGCCGATGCTTATCGCATGAGCTTTTGCGGCGGCCAACGCCGCTTCTGCACCTTCCAGAGTGAGTTTCGCATTGTTACGCGTTACGTGTGCCATCTGGTGCCTCCCTGGAGAATTGGGATTCAGACCGTTCTTAATTCTGCCGCAGCACTTCCGGATTCAAAATCGTCGGGGGGCGCTGTCCGCCGAAAAAAGCGATGGCATTCTCGACAGCGATCATGGCCATGCGGGTGCGTGTTTCCACCGAGGCCGACCCGAGATGCGGAGCAAGCACCACATTGTCGCGACGCAGTCCGTCGCTGATGAGCGGTTCGCGCTCAAACACGTCCAGCGCCGCGCCCGCAATCACGCCTTGGTCCAGCGCGTCGACCAGCGCCGCCTCCTGCACCACGGGTCCGCGCGTTGTGTTGATCAGAAATGCCGTGCGCTTCATCTTCGCGAGTTCCGCGCGGCCGATCAGCCCGCGCGTCTTCTCGTTCAGCGGAACGTGAAGGGAAAGGAAATCGGCGTGCTGGAGCACCTCATCCTGCGTCCGATATTCCGCGTTCAGTTCCTTCTCGATTTCGGCGGAGGCGCGCGTTCTGCTGTAATAAATCACGCGCATGCGAAATCCCTGCGCGCGCCGGGCCACGGCGCGGCCGATGCGCCCCAATCCGATGATGCCCAGCGTCTTGCCCCAGACGTCGGTGCCGCAAAGCAGATCGAAATTCCACTGCAGCCACTGGCCCGAGCGCGCCAGCCGATCGCCTTCGACCAAACGCCGCGCGACGCCCATCAGCAGCGTCCAGGTGAAATCCGCTGTGGTTTCATCGAGCACGCCGGGCGTGTTGGTCACGGCGATTCCCCGTCCGGTACATGCCGGCACGTCGATATTATCGAAACCGACCGCCACATTCGCGACGATCCGCAAATTCGGCCCCGCCGCATCGAGCAGTTCCCGGTCAACTTTCTCGGTGAGCAGGCACACCAGGGCGTCCTTGCCCGCGACGCGCTTCAGCACTTCGGGCCGCGGCGGCCGTTCGTCACCCTTCCAGTATTCGACGTCAAAATGTTCGGCGAGACGCCGCCGCGGCTCTTCAAACAGGACATGCGTCGAAAATAATTTTGGCTTGCTCACCGCGCCGCCTCGCTCCAGGGTAATGATATCGAAGAGTAGCACAGCTGCCGCGCAATGGTAGCGCCATGGCAAAGCCCGGCAGCGATCTGATTCGGGACTTCATAGACTGTGCGGCAACTCAAATTGGATGGCTTTTGTAACGCTAGCCTACCGGGGGGGTGGTTCTCTTGGAATCCGGCAGATGCCCGTCCGCCGCAGCGAGCGGGTGGTTCGGTAGCAAAAGAAAAAATCACAATCGAGGAGTGAAATCTCCTGCGAATCCATTGCCATTTCCCGCAAGGATCAGGACGGAAGCTGAACGACGCGCTTGGCGGTCCTCCAGCGGTGCGGGCCGTACCACAGCGTCACCTTGGCGCCGCGCATGAAGCTGGACTGCTCCAGCAGCGGTTGGATCACGTGTAACAGCGCCTCCGCATCCGGGCCGTACATGCAGAATTGCGCATCGCTGCCGTCCGCGGCGATGATGTGTCCCTCGTATTGCCCCACACCGGCATCGGCAATCGTGCGGCGGATCACATCCTCCAGCGCGAACAAGTGCTGATAATTCGTGGATCCGTACGCAAAGTGGACTTCCACCTCGTGGTCCAGTGGGACTTTCTTATTTGCTGAACCGAAAACTTTTGATAGCAGGCCCATTTTCTCTGTTCCAGGACATCGCGCTGCGATGCGTTGCACACAGAGCCCAACATTGCCCGGCGCACCACGTCAGAAGCTTGCTGCACGCAATGCCTTCTATAAATGAATTGTAAACAAAATGGCTCCCGATGTTCGCATTTTTTCCAACGCGTCCCGCACACGGCAGCGCGGCGCGCGTTGACTCCGCCCGAAGCCGCGGACTATAACTATAGTGGGCAAAGGGCCAGGGAAAGACCGAACGAAAGATGCCGCGAAAGACAACAATGCAACCACAATTAATCCGCGAATTGATCGCCCTGTTGGGAGCCAAAGGCGTCCTGTACCAGGCGGAAGACCTGATGCTGTACGAATACGACGGGTCCGTGGAACTCGGATATCCGAAATGCATCGTTTTCCCGGGTTCCGCGCGTGAAGTTTCGGAAATTGTCCGCCTCGCAAACCGGTATGAAACGCCTCTTGTGGGGCGCGGCGCGGGAACGGGTCTTTCGGGAGGGGCCATTGCCCGCGAGGGCGGCATCGTGGTCGAATTTTCGCGCATGAATCGCATTTTAGAGATTGATGCGGTGAATCAACGCGCCGTTGTCCAGCCCGGCGTGGTGAATCTCGACCTGTCGCGTGCCGTCGAGCATCTGGGCCTGTATTACGCGCCCGACCCTTCCAGCCAGCGGTCGTGCACGATCGGCGGAAACGTGGCCGAGAATTCCGGCGGGCCGCACACGCTGGCATACGGCGTGACGGCCAATCACGTGACAGGCCTCGAACTGGTTCTCCCGGACGGCGAAATTGTGCGCATCGGCAGCAGGAATGTGGAAACTTCCGGGTACGACCTGGACGGGTTGCTGGTCGGCTCGGAAGGAACGCTGGCGCTGGTCACGGAGATCACGGTGCGCCTGCTGCGCAAGCCGGAAGCGGTGAAAACGCTGCTTGCGGTTTATGACACTCTGGACGACACGACCGAATCCGTTGTGGACATCACCGTGAAGGCGATTACCCCTGCGGCCTGCGAGATGCTCGACGGGTTCACGCTTCGCGCCGTTGAGGATTTCGTTCACGCCGGTTTTCCCCGGGATTGCGCCGCGGTGCTTTTGATCGAATTGGAGGGCCTCACGGAAGCCGTGGAAACGCAGGCCTCCCAGATCACCGAAGTCTGCCGAACGCATCGCGCGCGGGAAGTGCGCGTGGCGCGGGATGATCGCGAGCGCGCCCTCTTGTGGAGAGGAAGGAAAGACGCCTTCGGCGCTCTCGGGCGTCTCTCGCCCATGTACTACGTGCAGGACGGCGTGATTCCGCGGACGCGCCTTCCGGAAACCTTGCGGCGCATCGAGGAGATTGCCACCAAATACGACCTGCAGATCGGCAACATCTTCCACGCCGGGGACGGCAACCTGCACCCGCTCATCCTGTTCGACGAACGCGATCGGGCGCAATTCGATCGCGTGGTCACGGCAGGCGGAGAAATCATGCAGCACTGCATCGCGGTGGGCGGCGCCCTGACCGGTGAGCATGGGATCGGCATGGAAAAGAATGAACTCATGCCGCTGATTTTCACGCCGGAAGATCTTACGCTGATGGGGCGCGTCCGCGCGGCATTCAACCCCGACGGCCGGTTGAATCCGGGTAAAGTCCTTCCGCTCGGCAAAGCCTGCGGAGAAATTCGCATTCACCCGATTCCGGCCCCCGCGACAACTCCCGCATGAGCCATCTGGCACAAGCTTGCTTGACGCGTTTGGAGGAAATCGCCGGGGGCGCGCACGTCTTCGCCGACCCGGCCCGGCTAGCCGCCTATTCGGTGGATGGGTTGCTCCCTTCGGCCGCCGTGCGGCCCTCGGACGCGGCGCAAATTGCGGAGATCATCCGCATTGCCGCAAGCGAACAACTGGCCGTAATTCCATGCGGCGGGCGCACAAAGCTCGGCATCGGCCTGCCTCCGGTGCGCTACGACGTCGCGCTGGATCTCTCGCGAATGAATCGCGTGCTGGCCTACGACCCGCAGGACCTCACACTGGGAGTAGAGCCGGGCGTGCGTATCGAAGACCTGTTGCGCACGCTCGCGGAAGAAAAACAATTTCTGCCGCTTGCGGTTCCCTTCGCCGAGCGCGCCACGATCGGCGGCATCGCCGCCGCAAATTCGAGTTCGCCCCTGCGCCACGCCTATGGCGGGGTGCGGGATTTCTGCCTGGGCATGGAATTCGTGACCGGAGAAGGCGTGGCGGCGAAAAGCGGCGGGCGCGTGGTGAAAAATGTTACCGGCTACGACCTGCACAAACTGCTGATCGGGTCGCTGGGCACCCTTGCCGTGATCACGCGGTTGAATTTCCGCACGTTTCCGCTGCCTCCCTCGCAGGAAATGTTCGTCGCATCGTTTTCGGGCGCCGATGCCGCCTTCGGTTTTTGCCGCGTCATCGCCCAATCGGTCCTGACGCCGCAGATGGTGGAAGTCGCCGATCCCGGCGCGGCGCACTTGCTGTTTTCCGCGGACACACCGGCGCGCATCGAACCAAGCGCCTGGTCGGTGGTGATTTCCGCCGCCGGCCATGCGGAAGTGGTGGCGCGCTACGCGCGCGAACTCGGCCACATGGCAACGACGGCCGGCGCCGCAGAATTTGTGCCGCTCGGCGATGCGGGAGCGCGTGCCGTGACCGCCCGCCTGAGCGAGTTCCCGAGGCTCATCCTGGAAGCCGCGCCGTCGGCTGCAATTTTTCGCGTGGGCGCGCTGCCCGCTGTGATGCCTGCGTTGCTCACACACTTGCGTGAGATCGCCAAACGGAACGGCTTCGGCCTCGCCTCACTCACTCATGCGTCCGGCATCGTGTATGCCGCGCTGCTTCCGCAAATGGATCACGCGTCCGCGGCTCCCGCCTTGCCCGGGGCGATGCAGGAAACGTTCCGCGCATGCGGAGCGCCCGAAATCAATGCTTCGGCGATGCTGGAATGGTGTCCGGCGGAAGTGAAGGCCGCCGCAGGCGGCGTGTGGGGCCCCGCGCGCGCGGATTTCGCCCTGATGCGGCGCGTCAAGAACGCGTTTGACCCCAAAGGCGTGCTCGGTCCGGGCCGCTTTGCGGGCGGAATCTGATTTTATGGCGGAACCCATCACAAACACGGAGCAAGTGCCCGAAACCGGGCGGTCGAGCGGATTTTCCGGCGCGGATATTCCTTCCTACGACGACTACGCGCATTGCGTGCATTGCGGACTGTGCCTCAATCATTGCCCGACGTACAAACTCTGGGGACTGGAGGCCGATTCCCCGCGCGGACGAATCCGCCAGATCGTGTTGGTGGATCAGGGCCGGCTCGCGCTTGGCGATTCCTTCGTGAAACACATCGATCAGTGCCTGGATTGCAGGGCATGCGAGACGGCGTGCCCCTCGGGCGTGGAATACGGCAAACTCGTCGAGGCCGCGCGCGCCCAGATCGAACAAAATTACCGGCGGCCGTTTTTCTCGCGAATCATGCGGAATTTCGTTTTCTGCGGATTGCTGCCCTACCCCGGCCGCATCGCCTTCGTGGCGCGCCTGCTCTATCTGTATCAGCGATCGGGGCTGCAAGCGCTTGCTCGCGCGACCCGCATTCTTCATGTGCTGGGCTTGGCGGACCGCGAGCGGCTGCTGCCTCCCATCGATCGCGAATTCTTTTTCTCGAAGCTGGGGCGCACGTATCCCGCCTCGGGACACCGGCGCGCGCGCGTGGCCCTGTTTGCCGGCTGCATCGCTCAAGTCAGTTTTTCCGCGCTGCATGAAGCCACCATCCGCGTGCTCACGGCCAACGGCTGCGAAGTCGTCGTCCCCGGCGGGCAAACCTGCTGCGGGGCACTTGCCGCGCACGCCGGCGTTCGCGATGCCGCGCGGTCGCTGGCGCACGTGAACATGGACGTTTTTCTGCGCGAGGATTTTGACGCCGTCATCACCAACGCCGCGGGCTGCGGCTCGACCCTAAAGGAGTACGAACATCTTTTTGAGGCGGATTCCGAAGAGCACGCCCGGGCCGGCGCCTTTCGAAGCAGAATGAGGGACGTTACGGAGTTTCTCGCCGAACTGGGAATGACCGCGCCGCTGGCGCCTCTGCCGCTTCGCGTCACCTACCAGGATTCCTGCCACCTGCTGCATGGACAGAAGATCCGCGAGGCCCCGCGCAAGCTGCTGCGCGCCATCCCCGGCCTGGAGCTGGTCGAGATGGCCATGGCCGACTACTGTTGCGGATCGGCAGGCTCTTACAACGTCACGGAAACGCAGACTTCGCTCGAAATTCTTGCGGAAAAAATGAAGCACGCCCGCGCCACAAACGCTCCCGTGATCGTCACCGCAAATCCCGGCTGCCTGCTGCAAATGCGCGCGGGGGCGAAAATTCATTCCACCGGGCAGGAAGTCGTGCACGTCATCGAATTGCTCGACCGCGCGTTAACCAGGCAAGGCTAGTTCGCAGTTTGCACAACATCGCGCGCCAAACGGGCGATTTATTTTTGTAGCGGCGATTTCAGAAACTCATTTCTCGCCGATCAGATAGCAACAACCGCGTGGCCCCATTCGGGCGGAGTGCACTGCGCCGGCCGGGACGTCGCAACGCTCTCCCGCGGCGTAGCGGATCGTGGCGCCGGCCTGCGTCAGCGTCATTTCTCCTTCCAGAATGATGTGCGCCGTCTCCACGGCATGCGTGTGATCCGCATAAAACGCGTTCGGACCATCCTGCCAGACATACGTGTGGAGGAATCCTTCCCTGTGAAGCAGGTTTTCCAGAGATTTCAAGTCCGCGGGCATCATTGGCTTTTCCATAAGGCGAAAAATTTACTTCATTTCTTTCTTCGGACGGAAGATTCCGCCCGTGATGTGCGTGACCATACGGCGCGGCACAATACGCACGGTTTCCGCGCCAATCCAGTTCGTGAAGCCGGAAATGACGGAAATTTTCCCCGCGGCCACCGCCGCCAGTCCTACGTGCGCGACCTTCTTCGCGGTTTCCGGCGCACGGCGCGTGTGATTGCGCTGCCCGGCAACCTGGAAAAACTCCGTCTCCGTGGACCCGGGACATAAAGCGCATACATGGATCCCGTATTCCCGCACTTCTTCCGCCAATCCTTCGGCAAAATGCAAATCGAATGCTTTCGTCGCCGCATACGTCGTGATGTAAGGCACGGGCTGAAACGCAGCCGCCGAGGCCACGATCAAAATGTCTCCCCCGCGCCGCGCAATCATTCCGGGAAGATAGAGATGCGTCATGTGCACAACGGCGGTGACGTTCACGTGCGTCATTTCGATGAGCCGGTCGAGCCGTACCTTCTGGAATTCGCCGTACGCCCCAAACCCGGCGTTGTTCACCAGCAGGTCCACGGCTAGGCCCTTGTCCTCGGTAAACGAAAAAACTTCCTGAGGCCCCAGCGGCTGCGCCAGATCCGCGACGCAGACCAGAGTTCGGATGTCGTGCTTGGCGCTGAGTTCCCCGGCAAGGCCCGCAAGGCGGTCGCGCCGCCGCGCCGTAAGCACCAGGTTCGTGCCCTCCGCAGCCAATTCCCGGGCCATCGCCATTCCAATCCCGGCGCTTGCTCCGGTGATCAACGCCCATTTGCCTGCCCACTTCCCCTGCCGGTGGTTCATCCCTGCCTCCAGAGGGATTCTACAAGACGCGGGCACATTTTAGGGCGGCACATTAGACAACCGGTCCAACCCTCAGGTGAACCCGAAGAAACCAGTGTTTAGAAATGCCTTGTACCAATCGGGAACATAAGTAATCTCAAAGAAAGGCGCTGGGGGTATTCCCAGGTGGCAAATTCGTTGTATCCATGACAGGCGAGGCGCCAGTAAAGGCAAGGCCGAGGTCCAAAACCGGGAATATCGGTCGATACCGTATCGTTGCCTACGCATTGGATTGGAGGACGGGATGGGTGGATTGCCAAGGAAAACCGAAGAACCAAATCTGACATTTCTAAAAAAGCGTGAAGTGCCTCGATATGCTCTTACTGCTAACGTCGAGGTCACCGAACTTGGCACCGGGACGCGCAGCTCAGGCCGAGTATCAGAAATCAGCCGAAAAGGCTGCTTCATCAAGATTCTAGACACCCTGCCGGTGGGCACGGCCGTCACAATCGTGATTCCGAGAGACCACGAGACATTCACGACTGCGGGAAAGATCATCTACGCGCAGCCGGGAATTGGAATGGGCGTGGCGTTCGAACAGCCGGCACCGGAACAATTGGGAATTCTGGACGCTTGGCTGGGGGCAAGCACTTCTCTCTGCTTTTTCATTCCTGACGATACCAATTCAAACTAGTGACGCCGGCGCACCGCGTCTCCTCGCGCCAAATCGATGTATTGTTGGCCCGATCTGTCGCTATACTGTATGTTGTTCAACAACTGCGGCCGCGGACGCAACGCACGGGTTGAACCATATCAGGAATGAAGGGGCGGATCAAAAAGAGTGAGTGGTTATGTTGGGATCCTGAATCTGGACGGCGTACCGGTTGACCGCGCGCTGCTGGAACGCATGACGCAGGCGCTGGCATTGATCGGACCGGACGGGCAGGCCGTCTGGTGCGCTGAAAACGTGGGATTGGGGCACGCGATGTTGCGGGTCACACGCGAGTCCGTTCATGAGCGCCAGCCTTTTCAATCCGGCACCGAGTCCTGGATCGTCGCGGATGCGCGCGTGGATGCGCGCGCGGAGCTGATCGACAAGCTGAATGCACCTTCCCCAGGGAACTGCAAGGTTTCACACGCCACGCCGGACGTGGAATTAATCCTCGCCGCCTACGAGCAATGGGGTGAAGCATGCGTCGATCACCTGATCGGCGATTTTTCCTTTGCCATATGGGACGCGAGGGAGAGACGACTGTTTTGCGCGCGGGACCATTTTGGAGTCAAGCCGTTCTACTATGCCCATGTCGGCTCCTGCCTCATTTTCAGCAACACACTGAATAGCGTCCGGATGCATCCCGCGGTTTCTAACCGACTCAACGACCTGGCGATCGCCGACTTTCTTCTGCTTGAAATGAATCTAGATTCCTCGACGACCTCCTTCGCCGACATTCGCCGGCTGCCTCCGGCGCATACCCTGAAGTGCGAGCGAGGGCAACTTTCCATTCGGCGCTATTGGGAACTTTCGGTCACCACGCCCGTCCATTTTCGCCGGGAAGGTGAATATGTCGAGCGCTTCCGGGAATTGCTCGATATGGCCGTGGCGGATCGCGTGCGCACCGATAGCGCCGGCATAGAGATGAGCGGGGGGCTGGATTCCACAACCGTAGCCGCGAGCGCCAGGCGAGTGATCGGTGGCCAGGGAAAGGAAGGGGAGATTCGCGCTTACTCGGAGGCCTTCGACAGCTTGATTCCCCACCATGAGCGTCACTACGCCAAGCTTGCCGCGGATACCTTGGGAATTCCGATCGAGTTTTACGCCAGCGATCACTGGAAAATATTCGAGCGCGCGGACCAACCGGAATTTTGCTCTCCCGAGCCCATCAACAGGGCCTGGCCGATTACATGCTGGGACCGGATGCGCCAGGCCGCCGCCAGGAGTCGCGTGATTTTGACGGGTAACGGCGGCGATCCCGCGCTTTGCGGGCGCATTACAGTACATTTTCGTCAGTTGCTGAAGAACAGGCGGCTCGGCCGGGCCATTGGCGATGCGCGCCGGTATCTTGGCGCCGAGGGCCGGTTATCGCGACTCTATATTTCCACGCGCTTGCGGATCGTCTTGGCCTCCACCAAACGGTGTCCACCCTGTCCAGTATGGCTCAATGAAGACTTTGCAAACACGCTGGAATTGAACGATCGCTGGAGGGGGATGAACAAGACAGTGAGCCCAGCGCCCGGGAGCGCGGTCCGTCCGGAAGCGATCGAAAACATCGCCTCACCTATGTGGGCGGACTTGTTTGAATTCTTTCATGCGGGTACTTCCGGAATCCCGGTGGAGATTTGCCATCCGATTTTCGATCTTCGCTTATTGACTTTCCTTCTTGCATTGCCCAGAATGCCTTGGTGCTTCGACAAGGAGCTGTTCCGCGAGGCGGGGCGTGGCGTGTTGCCCGAACGGGTTCGACTCCGCCGAAAATCGCCCATGCCCGCTGACCCATTGGATGTAGTACTTCAGCGTCCCGAGTCGGCTTGGGTCGACCGATTTGAGCCAGTTCCTGAACTGGAACAGTATGTAATCCGCAATCGCATTCCCGCCGTCCACAGAACGCGGGATACCGATAATGCATGGATACATCTTAGGCCGCTTAGCCTTAACTTTTGGTTGCAACAGAATTCAGGAAAAGGTATATAAGTTACTGAGGGGTGATCCTTGAGCGAAATGAACAGGAATTTGGATATGCCATCCATCAAGAAGCCGTACCAAAAGCCGCAGCTTTGTATATATGGCGACATCCGAACGATCACGCTGACGACCGGCCTCACGAAGGTTAGCGGTGATGGCGGCGGTATGGGGTCTCCGAATAAGACTGCTTGATCTGCCTTTTTTTTAACGCCCGTGAAAAAAGCGCATGCCCTCGAGGGTCTCATTGTCCGCTTTTCATGTGATTTATGGATTAAAAGTGGAGAGCAACATTGCTCTTCCCGGAGTTTCCATTCGCAGCGGACCAGGCCCAGTGGATCTCCGGATTTGGCTGAAAGTTAACAAGAAGTGCGCGCCGATTTTTAACTCCTCGCTGAACCATATTTTTTACCCAGATTCCTGCTCTAACCCGCAGGGTATACCCCCCCTGCAGGCCGGCACAATTGGCGACACAGCGTATATTGGCCTTTTCTACGCCGACGGAGCGCGGTTCGCGATCGATCGTCAAGGCCGTGAGATCTGGGCCGACTGGCCGGAGAACTACACCCTGGAGGACGCCTGCACCTATCTGGTCGGACCGGTGCTCGGATTCGCCCTCCGCCTGCGCGGAATGACCGGCCTGCACGCAAGTTCCATTGCAATTGGCGGCCGAGCGATCGCGCTGATGGGTCCGCCCGGCACAGGGAAATCGACTACGGCCGCAGCCTTCGCGCAACTCGGTTTTCCCGTCCTCTCCGATGATATTGCGGTTCTGGCCGATCTAGGCGACCGGATTCTTGTTCAACCTGGTTATCCTCGAATCAACCTGTGGCCGGATTCGGTTAGCTCGCTGTTCGATTCCGAAGACGCGTTACCCCACATCACGCCGACCTGGGGCAAAAGGTATTTGCCACTCGATCAAAACGGACATCATTTCCAGGCAGCGCCGTTGCCGCTGGCCGCGATTTACCTGCTCGAAAATCGGGAGGCCTCATTGGCCGCACCCGTCATGAAGCAACTCACTCCCCGCGAGGCGCTCATACCCCTTGTGGCAAACACGTACGTGAACTATTTGTTGGATTCCAGCATGCGCCACCGTGAATTCGATATTCTTGGCCGTGTGGCCAACGAAATACCCGTACGCCGCGTGCAGCCTGCGGATAAACCGTCTGGGGTATTTGACTTGTGCTACAAGGTCGCGGACGGATGCCGTTGGACTCAACGACCGGGAAATTGCCGTCGCGGAAGCGGGATAATTGTACAGTCTTGCAGGTTACGGAGAAATGATTGCGGACCGGATCCGCATCGCTGGTTTTACCGAGGCGCTGCGCAAGGCGATCCGCCCGGGCGCCGTGGTCATGGATATCGGCACGGGGCCCGGCTGCATGGCGGTCCTGGCCTGCCAACTCGGCGCGAGCCGTGTGTATGCGATTGAACCGTGCGAAATTATCCAGGTCGGGCGGGAGATTGCCGCGGCCAATCATTGTGCGGACAAAATTGAATTTTTCGAGGGCCTCTCCACGAACGTTACGATTCCAGTTCTCGCGGACGTGATCGTCTCGGATTTGCGCGGGCTACTCCCACTTTTTCAACACCACATTCCTTCGATCATGGATGCCCGGAAGCGATTGCTCGCGCCGGGCGGCGCTTTGATTGCGCGCAAGGACCGAATCTGGGCTGCCATCGTCGAAGCTCCCAAGGTATATGGCAAGATCGTCGATCCCTGGGACCAGAACACCCTCGGACAAGACCTCCGCGCGGCCCGGCACAGGGCAGTAAACACGTTTTGCAAGGTCCGCGCGACACCCGGTCAGTTGCTCACACGCCCGAAACTCTGGGCGACACTGGACTACACCACGATTGAAAATCCCGACGTTCACGAAACGCTCGAATGGAAGATGGAGCGGAATGGAACGGCCCACGGAATCATGCTCTGGTGCGATATGGAATTGGCGGACGGCGTGGAGATTTCCAATGGTCCCGCATCGCCAGAGATGATTTATGGCGCCATGTTTTTCCCGTGGCTTGACGCCGTGCCAGTGGCGACCGGGCAAACTGTTAGCGCCGATCTCGAAGCGAAATTACTGGAGAGTGATTATTTCTGGCGTTGGACAACTCAAATCGAGCCGGTGAAAAAATTGGGCGAAAAAGCTATCCGTTTTGAGCAGTCACAACTGCAGGGAAACACTGTGTCCCTCGCGAAACTTCACAAAACAAAGTCAGATTATGTCCCGCATCTCTCCGTGGACGGTCAGATGCGCCGCAGGGCCCTCGAATTAATGGATGGCGCGTCTTCGCTGGAGCAAATTGCGCGGCGTCTGACATCCGAGTTTCCAAATCAATTCGCCCGCTGGCAACAGGCCCTGAGCTACGCCGGAGCACTCTCGCGGGATTATGGCCGGTAGCTTGCCCGGACCGGCGCCCTTCACTCCACTTCTCTTTCCAATTTGCGTTGCGTCAGATTCGCCCCATGAATCGCAATGAATTACTCGCAATCAATTTGCGTGGGATGATCCCGGTGCTTCCTGGAAGCCACCCCACATTGTGCGCTCCGGCGTCATTTCATATGAGGCCACTGGAGGCCATAAGAGGCCCGGATAACGGGACGTCCTGCTTCACGGGAGAATTCTATGTGCGCGGACAATAAATCGTTTTGGTGCGGGCCCCACGAAATAGAACGGGTAACACGTCACCAGGGTCAGGATGTCGTCGGCCGAATTGTTCAGCACTTGCGTATCGTCGGGCTCAACCACTTGCGTGGAACTCACGCGGTAACGGTAGGAACCATCGAGGGTCTTTAAAGTAATTTCGTCGCCCTGGCGGACATTGCGCAGCGCCCGGAAAAATGTGTCCCGGTGCCCCGCGATCGCGACATTCCCGATCTCTCCGGGCAGCGGCGTTCCGGGTACGTGCCCCACGGCCCGCCGCAGAGTCCGGTTATCCACGCCCTCCATGATCATCGCGGCTACGCCGATTCTCGTGATTTCGATCTCTCCCAGAACACCCGCGGCAGCGGGATGAAAGGACATCTCGCGAACCCCAGGCTTGCCGGCGGCGGCCGGCCTGAAATCTTTTATCTCTTGTTCAAAATGGCGGGCCTGATCGGCCTGGTAGAGTTTCGCGTCGAGCAGCACATACCCGCAGTAGCCCAAGAGCAGCACACCGGCCACAAGAAAGATGTTCCTGCTCCATCGCAGCAGGACGCCGGCTTGCCGCGCAGCAGGGGCTCCGCGTTTTATGGTGAGCTTCATGGCTGACGCCCCAGGTTGCCGTTCGCCGGAGCAGAACGTTTTAAGGGCGCAGTATAACCGGCGCGGGTGCTGACCACCAGGCGTCCGCGGTGCGGCATTGCCCGCGCCTTCACTTCGATCGTCCGGTAGGTTCCGTCCGCTTTCGTGTTGGTCGGCTCATAGGTGATCGTGTACTGATTGCGGATGTCCCTTGCGATCTGCTCGCAAAGCGGAAGCACTTCGCTCAGAGACTTCGGAAACAGCGCCTCGCCACCGGAGGCTTTTGACAGTTGCTGGAGCACGTGCGGATTCCGGTCCTCATCACTTTGATCAAAGATCCCCAGCGTGTAGATGCTTGCGCTCGACTGGTTCACCATGGACATGATCTGATCGAGGCTGTACCGGCTGGCGTTGTCGCCCCCGTCGCTGATGACGACCAGCACTTTCTTGTCCCATTTGCCCCGCTTCAGTTGCTCCAGGCCCGCCGCCACGGCGTCGTAAAGCGCCGTCATGCCGTCTGCCTTGCTTTTGGACAGGGCCAGTTCCAATTGCGCCTGGTTGCCGGTGAACGGCACATCGCTGGGGAGGCCCATGGAAACATGCTCATTGAAATTGACGACGAACACCTGATCTTCCGGGTTGCTGGAGCGTGCAAATGCCAGGGCGGCGTCAATCACGTCGGCGCGCTTGCTTCGCATGCTTCCACTATTGTCGATCACCAGACCGACCGTGACCGGAACGTCTTCGTGGCTGAACGATTCGATCGGTTGAAGAACATTGTCTTCAAAGACCTGAAAATCTTGCTTGCGCAATCCTGCGACCGGAGCGCCATGCCGGTCCCGCACGGTCGCCCGCAAAACAACCAAATCCACACTGCTGCGAATCGCGTATCCGGACTCCTGCGAAGGTGGGGGCTGCAAGTCTTGTCTGGAAAAGGCAACGCACGGCAAAGCGATCAGGAGAGCGATCAGGAACAACGGAAGCTCGCGAGTCGTTTGATGTTTCATAAGCATGGTCGAATTACTTTTGCGGGATTCCCTTCAAAACTCAGGGTAAGCAATCGGAGCCCGCGCGAGATGCCGGCTGTCCCTTTATTCTACGGGGGATTCTACCGGCGATCCGCAATTTCGGGCACCGGCGCGTGTGAAGGCAGGCCAAACTCGCCTGCCTTCACAATTGACACACGGACTTTCTTGATTTACGCGGCTCGCTTCGTGAAGATCACGAGGGCGAAACCTGCGCACAGCGAAAGCAGTCCGATGAGGCCGAACAGCGGCAAGGAGCTGGCCGTGTGGGGCAAAGCCTCCGCGACTTCCACCGGTGCTGCGGCCTGCTCCGGCGCCGCCTTGGCTGGCGGAGGTTCAACAACTGCGGTGACGGGAACTTCTTCGCCGGTTGGCTGGACCGCTGCGATGGGTGCGGTCTTCAATGTTTCTTCAGGCACCAATTCCGTTTCGACAGGAATCGCAAGGACGGGTTCGTTGACGATCTTGGCTAGCTCGATCGCCCGTTTCTTTGAGTATACGAATTCCTGGCCCCAAGCCTCGTCGGGATAGAACCAGGCCTTAATCGCTTCCGGTTGACCTTCGCCTCGTTCTCCAAACGTCATTACGGTCTTGTCCGTCGGTTTCAGGCGGAAATTGTCGATCGCAAGAATCGTGGTGAAGACGTGCGTCTGGTCCTCATTGAAAATTCGGACGATGTTCCGGTCGGACATGGAGTCCACCAACACGAAGACATACGTGCCGGCCGGAAGAACCTGAGGATCCGTGCCCGGAACCTCGAAGGGCTCGGTGAACGTGATTACGCTTTTCTTGTTATACGCATCCGCCTGGGCCTTGGGTGCAAATGCCACGGCCAACAGGACAAAACTGCACAGCAACGCGAGAATCTTGAATCGTTTCATTTTTTTAACTCCCTTTCGTGTATTGCTCTATCTCTACATTTCGACTACTCAAAATTTGATCGCCACTTACCTATTGCGGCGCTTGGGCAACTCGGACATCGTTGTTTTCGGTCAATACGCTGTTCCGTTTTGCAGGAGAGCCCTCCATCAAACCAGATTCCGGCTGGCGGGTTAGGCAACACCATTTATAAGCAATTGGAACTTACCTGGCTGTTCAATACAGCACATAGCCCTAGAAAAAGAGCTGATTCCTACAACGGATGAAACAGCGCTTATCTGGCTTACTTTCACATGGAGCGCAATACAGCAGGGTTTGCGAGGCAATCCATCGCGCAGGTCCAGCGGGCTTGAAAACGGTAGACACTCGTTCGATAAAACGCCGCCACAGCAATGAAAACAAAGCGTCCCGCTCCGCCGGATCCATCCCGGTTCCGCGGAACAGGATACTTGCCTGAGGCACTACTGTGGCGGTTTGTACTCTACTTTTTACGGGGTGCTGATTGCGGTTCCTCGACTCCCGGGAAGCAGCCCACATCGGGAAGCGGGGGGCCGTTCCATCTCTTCCCGGCCCCCACTGCCCCGCCATCTTAAATCCCCGAAATAGACGCCACCGTGAAGTTTCGATGGCATCGAGCCGTTAGTGCAGGGTGACGGAGATTGCGATTCGGTCCCGGGGATACCGGCGGTTGTACATGTAATAGCCGTCTCCGGAGTAGTCGATATACATATCGTCGTTGTTGTACCAGTTGACGGACCAATATTGCGGCCACGGATCCACGACACTGAACCAAAAACCGCCGTACTGGAAACGCGGATACCCGCCAGAAACTACCAACGGAAGATTGTTGATGCGGAATCTGTGATTCCGGCCAAAGTAGCGGCGATAACGGTCGTCAGGGATCCGGTAGCCGTTGTAACCGCCGCGTTGCCGCCAGTCGCGGTGCTGGGATCGCCAGTTATTTGCGCGATACCGCAGCCACACGCTCCGCCGGTCATTTTGCGGCACGAAGTTTATGTAGACGCTGAGTGAGATGCGATCCTGAGGATACCTGCGGTTGTACAGGTAATAGCCGTCCCCGGAGTAGTCGACATATACATCGTCGTTTTCATACCAGTTGTTTGACCAGTATTGCGGCCACGGGTCAACGATACTGAAATAAAAGCCGTTGTACAGGAACCCGGGATACCCGCCGGTCACCACCACGGGGTTGTGGTAGATACGGAACGGGTGATTCGGACCGAAGTTGTTGCGATAACGGTCCTGTGGGATCCGGTCGGCGGTGTAGCCGCCGCGTTGCTGCCATGTACGGTGCTCGGCCTGCCAGTTCCTTGCGCGACGCTGCTGCCATGCGCTCTGCTGTTGTTGGGCACGCTGTCGCTGCTGCCGGTTCAATGCCTGCGTCCGTTGCTGGGCTCTCTGCTGCTCGGCCCGCTGTTGCCGCTGCCGGGCCTGATCCTGCCTCTGCTGCTCGGCCCGCTGTTGCCGCTGCCGGGTCTGGTCCTGCCTCTGTTGCTGGACTCGCTGTTGCTGCTGCCGGGTCTGGTCCTGCCTCTGTTGCTGGACTCGCTGTTGCTGCTGCCGAGTCTGGTCCTGCCTCTGTTGCTGGACTCGCTGTTGTTGCTGCCGGGTCTGGTCCTGCCTCTGTTGCTGGACTCGCTGTTGCTGCTGCCGGGTCTGGTCCTGCTTCTGTTGCTGGACTCGCTGTTGTTGCTGCCGGGTCTGGTCCCGCTTCTGTTGCTGGGCCTTCTGTTGCTTGTCTTTCGCTTCCTTCTGTTTATCTTTGGCTTGCTGCTGCTTGTCTTTCGCTTCCTTCTGCTTGTCTTTCGCTTCCTTCTGCTTATCTTTGGCTTGCTGCTGCTTATCCTGGGCTTGCTGCTGTCTAGCGCCGCCTTGCTGCAGATTTGCACGGATAGGAGCAGTGAACCCGAGAAGCAAGAGCAAAATACCCGTGCTCACAAATCGCAATCGTTTCATCGAAGCACCTCCATCACAGTTTCCATTGTCCTTCGTACTTTGCTTCATGGCTTGTCTCCTTCACCAGGTCCGCAAGCCCTCACGAAGTGCCTCTGATCGTCAATCGTCTTGCAAACACCTTTTCCGCTATTTCAGACCGGCCCTAAAAAGATCAACGCAACCCGCCGACCAGGTATAAGACCACCACGATGAGCAGGATTGTTCCGCCGATCCCCAGGCCCCCGCTTGGCCCCCATCTGGAATACCCGTAATACCCACCGCCCCCGCCGAACAAAAGCACCAGAAGAATAATCAGCAGCAACATCGCAGGCTCCCTTTCAGACTTTGTTTTCTTCGCGCGCAGGTCCAGCTGGCCTGCCTCACGGTGCTGCCGCCGCCCGATCCTACTTGTCGGACATGTTTTTCGGAGACTTCTTGTTCAATGTCGCAAGGAGCAAACTCGCCGAGGCAGGCGCGCGAATCGCACTGTTGATGACGATGTCCTGGGCAGTGACCCCTTTTCCGTACAGCCTCTCGTTGCCATCGTTATCGGGACGCAGTGTCGAGCCTGCCAGAGAGATCCCGGCAAACAATCCGCGCGAACGCGAATACGACAAGATTTCCGCCCGCAAGGTGACATCGGTGGAGGCCGCGGCGTTGCGGCCCTTCGGTCCTGCGGCGGCAGCGATATCGGCGCCGAGCTTGACCTTGCTGGTGAGAATCGAACTGGCCCCGCGCGGGTTCATCACCAGCAGGACAAAGTCCGTCGCCTGGCCTCCCAACTGGAAGCCCAAGCTCCCGCCTTCCAGCGCCATCATGGAAGGCGCGCTCCAACGTCCTTTGAAATCCTTGCCGCTCCGGCAAGTCATTACGCCGCGACCGTAGCTTCCCCCCAACCCGATCGCAAATTTGATCACCGAAGGCAGGACAATGACGCAATCCGCCTTGTCCAGAAGATCCGCCGGAATATCGTCGGGAACATTGAGAATTTCGGTCATCACCATGCCCGCATTTTTTATGCGATTGTTTTCATCTTTTTGGGCGAACGCAGGCAGGCCAACCAAGGCCATCACAACCGTTAACAAGAAAACTCGTTTCATCGTCATTCTCCTTCCAGCCCTCCGGCCCCCCGGGCGCTAAATTCAGGCACAGGGGACATTCGGCTCGTCCGGTCGCTGACGATCATCTGGTTCATCTTTAATTCTGAATGCTGTCACCGTCAGTGATCATCATCACAAGCTTAAGTTACCCGTCGGAGCCGGACTGTTCAAAAAGAGACAGTGGTCTGATTGGCGTGGTTGGACATCACAGGATCCGGAAAACCTATCGAATCGCACAGAGATTAGATCGCGACGTCCCCTGCCGTTGGAGATGCCGGCACCAAATCGCAAAACCACTCATTCAGTCCCGGAACAATTCCCTATCGAGTCCCTATCGGGGGGAAGCAGCCGCGGCAGGAGAAGCCTTGAGCTTCGCCAGCTCACTGGCAAACAGCGAGTTCTCCGGAAACTCCGCGACAAGCTGGTTCAGCTGCCTGCGGGCCAATTCCGGTTCTTTCTCGCGCAGGGCCGCCATCGCCAGCAAAATTTTCGCAAAGGGCCGCAGGTAGTGGCCATGATCGGCGGCGATCTGGAGTTGCTGGATCCCTTTTTTCTTGTCACCGTGGATTCCAGCAAAGCTGAGGAAAAATCTTTTGATTCCCGACAGACTCCCAATGACGTAGTTCGCCGTGCCCAGCCCCAGATAGGCGTCTGCGGCGTCCGGCGCGATTACCAGCAGTTTCCTGGCATACGTATCTGCGTCGCCGATCTTCTTCAGACTGGCGATCTGCTCCTTATCGATCAGGCTGGCGTAATCGGCCTGCATCCCCAGGCTCAGGGCCATGGCGAACAAAGCGTTTGTATCGTCCGGGTTCGTCTTCAATCGTAGCTGCGCCAGCTCCTGCGCTCGTTCATCCGCGGCAAAGAAGGCCGCGCGCAGTTTGGGGTCCGGTTGGAGAGGGATCTTGCCAAGAAAGCGCTCGTCGTCCAGGAAAAACGCGGAGGTCAAGATGCCCTGCCGGTAGCACTCCTCAAACAGATAGCTCGCCGCTTCCGAGGCGCTCCCCAATGGGTCTTGCGGATGAGACTTCTGCCAGGCCTCAAAATGGCGACGAGCTTCCTGAGGCTTCAGTTGGTAGAGGAGGTGAAAACCGGCATCGAGTTCCGGAATTTGTAAAACCGAAGTCTGATCCGGACCCGACCCGGCCGCCGCCGACGCCCCGGGCACCATCCCGGCGATTGCGCCGCAAAGCAGTAAACCGATCAGCGGGCAGGTCGTCACAATTCGGTTGTATCTTTTCGCAAGCAGGATCAGGGAAAAAACGAGAAATACGAGAGCAACTCCTTTAGCCCAGACAAACATGCCTATCTCCTGGAACTCGCAACGAGCTGAACTCCAAACCGGTTTGCGCTCTACCTCCCGGCGGTGCATCTCTGCCCGGCTGGCTTAAAACCGCCTTCAATCCACCGCGATGAATCATTTCTCCGCCGCGATTTTCTTTCAGGCGATCAGCAGCCGCTCAAGCAATCTGCTGGTACGCCCTGATGCGTCTATAGGTTAAGCATCTGCGATTTGTCTGTGACGTGAATCACCTGAGATTGCCCCGGCGGCAACGAAACCTGCGGATTGCAATAAATCATACCCGGACGCACGGCCGAACACGGCAATTTCCCGGGCCGGAATAAAGTACTTCAGCGGACGTAAAACAAGACAGAAGAGGCGTTGGTTCGTCATACCGGCGTCGCGACAGCCGTGAAAATAGAGCGCCCGGCTCCAGGAACACTTCCTGGTTCCTGGAGCCGGGCGCATTTTCAGGATACTGATATTTCGGTTCCGGGACCGCTTAGAACGAGATGCTGATGGCAATGCCCGGGCGGCCAGGATACCTGCGGTTATACATATAATACCCATTATCGACATAATCAACGTACACGTCGTCTGTTTGATACCAGTTATTTCCCCAGTACTCAGGATAGGGATCTACGGGACTGAACCAATAGCCACCGTACTGGAAGCGCCCGTATCCGCCCACCATCATGAATGGGAGACTGTAAATGCGGAAAGAGTGGTTTCTGCCATAGTTGCTGCGGAAATAGGATGCGGGAATGCGGTAGCCGTTGTAACCGCCACGTTGCCGCCAGGTGCGGTGCTCGGAATTAAAGCTGCGAGCACGGTGCTGTCGCCAGGCATTTCGCTGCTCGTTTTGCTGAGCAACCTGCTGTTGCCGCGTGCGCTGTTTCTGTACAGGACGGTCAGCCTGCCGTTGGGCGTGTTGCTGGTTGCCCCGATCCTGCTGTTGCTGCCGGGCGCGCTGCTGACTGCTCCGGGCTTTCTTTTGCTGCCGGCCCTTCTGCTGCGCGGGCCGGGCATCGTTTTCCGATTTGTCCCGCTTCTCGCCTCGCCGATCTTTTTGCGCATAGCCAACAACACTGACTCCGAAAATCAACAACAAAACTGCCGTGCCGATCATTCTCACTGGTCTCATGGATATTGCCTCGTTTGCAGCATGAGTGCGGGAGAGCCTGTTGGCTGTCTCCTTTTGTACAATTTGCGATCGTATTCGATGGGCTTGTACCTAAATCCATCATGGGCAGCCGTGCAGAATGCGCGCAGGTGCCGATTTCAGTTCCCCACCGTCATTTTTCAGGCATGCCGTACGCATCGCCGGGAAGTGATCGCCGGAACCAGGGCGGATTCTACTCGCCGCAGATTGTCCCTAAAACGAACCCGATCCCGAAAATGTTCACAAGTGAACAGACACCGGTCTCCGCTGCCACTAAGATTCACTCAGCCGCAGGGGAATGGAAAAACGGAGACAGATACACGTCTTTTCACGTTTTTCCCCTTTAAGGTTTCGGCTTGGGAAAACCTGGCTATCGCGGACTTTGTTGCGTGACTCTGTCGCGTTCCAGTCCGCAGAAAAGGCAATGATCGCTTATGCCCTTACTTCAAATCGTTACGGTTTTGATCGTGGTTGGCGTCCTGCTCTGGCTGGTCAATCGCTTCATTCCGATGCAGGGCACAATCAAATCGCTTTTGAATGCAGTCGTGATTATCGTTGTGGTTTTATGGCTCCTGAACGTTTTTGGGCTATTTCACTCCTTCCCGCATATCCGCCTTGGGGCGTGAGCAAGCCGAAATCAACCGTCGAGATGAGCAGCGACTGCGATCGGACGGCAAAATGTATCGCAACAACGATGCGCAACGACACCGGCGCCTTACGCAACGCGAAAGAATAATCAACGCAGCACGGAATTGACTGTCGAAGAATCTCTCGCTGAGTACAAGAAGGAAGGAGCAAACCATGCTTGGAACGATACTGGTCCTATTTTTAATTCTAGCGCTCGTGGGCGCCCTGCCGCGATGGTCGCATAGCAAGCAGTGGGGTTACGCCCCCACTGGGGGAGTGGGGCTGGTTCTGCTCATCGTTGTCGTCCTAGTGCTTCTGGGCCGGCTGTGATGAATGCCTAGATCTATCATCAGTGGGGCTTTTCGCGTGATTCGGGCGCGAATCTGCATAGCTGGAAACGCTTTCGTCGACGGCCGGCGCCTGCTGTGTATCCGTGTGTTTGCGATACTCCTGGTCCTGCTGATGTCGGGCGGTGCCGCGTTTGCATACTCGGTTCTGACACACGAAGAAATCGTGGATTTGCTTTGGACCGATGAAATTCGCCCGCTCCTGCTCAATCGTTTCCCGGACCTGACCGAGGAACAGATTACCGAAGCGCATGGGTATGCCTACGGAGGCGCCGTCATCCAGGACCTTGGATACTACCCGTTCGGCAGCACGGAGTTCAGCGACTTGGTGCACTACGTTCGCAGCGGGGACTTCGTTCGGGAGTTGCTGCTGGAAAGCCAGGATGCGGACGAGTACGCCTTCGCCATGGGGGCTCTCGCACACTACGCGTCGGATAACGCCGGCCACCCCGCCGTGAACCGGGCCGTGGCGATTGAATATCCAAAGCTGCTGGCAAAATATGGCAAGTCGGTGCGCTACGCGGACGACAAGACAGCGCATTTGAAAACCGAGTTTGGATTCGACATGGTGCAGGTGGCAAAAAATCGGTATGCCTCGCAGCAGTACCACGATTTTATCGGTTTCCAGGTATCGAAATCACTGCTGGAGAGGGTATTTCCCGTCGTATACGGCATGCCGTTGGATGAGGTACTGAAGCATGAGGATCTCGCGATCGGATCGTATCGCTATGCCATCAGCCAGTTGATCCCGAAAATGACCCAGGTTGCGCTGCGCACCCACAAGAAAGACATCATGCGCGAAAGGCCCGGACTCTCGAAACGCAGGTTCCTGTACCACCTCTCGCGCTCCGATTATGAAAAACAGTGGGGCAAGGACTACCCAAAACCCAATTTCACCACGCGTCTGCTGGCGTTCTTTCTGCGATTCCTGCCGAAAGTCGGGCCATTCAAGGCCATGGGATTTAACAGTCCGACTACGGAAACCGAAGAGATGTATTTCAAGAGCATCAATACGACTGTGGATCAATACAGAGTGTTTCTCAAGCAATTGCGCACCAATTCCCTGGCGCTGCCCAATCGCGATCTGGACAGCGGCAGAGGAACAATTGCAGCGGAATACTCGCTGGCCGATGACACTTACGCTCAGTTGTTGTCCCAACTGGCAGACCGGAAGTTCAATCTGACCACGGCCGATCTGCGGGGCAACATTCTGCTGTTCTATGGCGACCTATCGGCTCCTTTCGAAACCAAGAAGGACGCGGATGACTGGCAGAACGTGCTGAAGTCGCTCGACCAGCTGAAGCTGACGACTCCGGACGAAACCGTTGCGGGCAGCGCCACGCAGCACGCGCTACCCGTGCCCGAAACTAAGGTTCCCACGCCCGCGAACTCCTTGCCGGCTGTTTCTATCCCTGTGGCCAAATGACGTACGGAACCAATCGCAACGCTTTCCAGGGACGCTTATCTCACAGGTTGCACGCGCCAGGTTTCCGTCGATTTTGTACCGTGATTTGTCCCCCCATCTTTTTCCTCCTGGCAGTCTTTTCCCTTGGCCAGGCCTGCCGGGCACAATCGGTTCCCGTGGCGGGCAACCGCACGATGTCTCCGGCCATCGTCATCGGTTTCGTGGGCGGGTTCGTCCAGCACGACAATCTCATCCACAGCGAGGTGCAGCTCGCGGCGCGCCTGCGCAAGGATTACCCCGTGGGTGTGGACGTGGAGACTTTTGAGAGTTACCACGGCGAAAGAGCCCAAAAACGAATCCAGCGCCTGCTGGACACCAACCAGGATGGAACTTTGTCGCCCGAAGAGAAACAAAAGGCCCGAATTATCATTTACGGGCATAGCTGGGGCGGTTCGGAAGCTATCGATCTGGCACGCAAGCTGGGAAAGAACGGTATTCCGGTGCTCCTCACGATTCAGGTGGATAGCATCCCCAGGTTTCGCCAGAATGATACGGTCATCCCCGCAAACGTAGCGCAGGCAGCCAATTTCTATCAGCCGGATGGACATATGCACGGCCAATCCAATATTCGCGCTGCGGATCCAACGCGCACGAATATCATCGGAAACTTTCGATTCAACTATAAAGGGACCCCCTATAACTGCACCGAATATCCCTGGTACGATCGCGTTTTCGGGAAGGCGCACACCCAGATTGAATGTGATCCAAAGGTGTGGGAACAGGCGGAGTCATTGATACGGTCAGACTTGCCCCCGGCAACACCGAAAGGATCAGCACCATAGTCATTTCCGTGTCCCGGTCCAACCCGCAGAAAATCAGCCTGATTTTATCCGCTGATCCAATACTTCCTGTTTTCCCGCCTTCAACAGAGCCCTGTTTTATGGGGCGCACACTACAAGCTTTCCCTCAAATCGGCTTTGAGGGCCTCGGCCAACAACAACGCCGATCCTGCGGTGGTGTCCCATGTGTTCAAAAGTGTACAGACGAGGATTCCGAGGTGCCTAAAATGGATCTTAGCTGTCTTGAGGAACGATACAATCGTGCGGAGGATCACATGAAACCTGCCGTATTTGAACACCCAACAGCCTCCGACCACAGGGCAACGTGGAAGGAAGTCCAAAGCGCAATGTCGCTTCCGTGCTGTGGCGCTTATAAGCTGGACTGCACCTCCGACGGGTACTGCGAGATGGAATCTGACCTCTACGGATGGGTTCGCATTCCGGTCGACGATATTGCGTGGTCTGATCTCGCCAGTGAGATACTGGGTCCCCTGGCAAGCTGATTTTTCGGTAACAGGGCAATTCCCTGTTCTGTCCATGACAGGGAAAATGGTGGGCAAGCGGGTTCAGCTGGAAGCCGTCATCGAGCCCGCATTTGTAAGACCTTGCAGTTGTTGCCGGAGTCTGACCCGCGCCCGAAACACGCGGGCCTTCACGGTATTGGCGTCCACGCCCAGGGTCCTCGCCAGGTCGGGATGGGTCCAGCCTTCAGCTTTATGAAGAATAAACGTGTCCCGCAAATGCTGGTTCAGGCCGTTGAGCGCCTTTGTCGCCAACTCCTTGGCGATGTACTCGCGTTCCGGATCGGCGCGAGAGTCTCTGATGTCATGGCTGATTCCGGGCAGGTCCTCGAACGAAGCCTCATTTAGCTGTGCGTCCAGCCTTTCCAGGCCGCGCTTTCTCAACATCATCATCGCGTCGTTGATGGCAATGCGGGTTAGCCAGGTGGAGAACTTCGACCTTCCCTCGAATTGATGGAGCTTTCGATACGCTTTGAAGAATACATTTTGAAGATTATCCTCGGCGTCCTCGCGATTCCCCAGCAACTTGAAAGAGATGCCATAGATCTGAGCAGAATGCAGGTCCACGAGTTGCTCGAATGCCTGGAGGCTGCCTGCGCGGGCCTCCGCAACAAGTGATGTGTCCGATACCGAATTGGGATGATTGCTCAAGCGGGACTCCGCGGTCAATCCGTACCAATCAAGCGTTGGGAATGGCGTTCGCAATGGCCTGGGCCCCGGAAATAAATGCTTTGGCTGTTTCAGCGGAAAACCGCCCCCGTGCAGGTCAAATCAATTCGGGCTCATCCTGCGAGCGGCTTCGCGGCGCGTGCTTCCATGCTGCGGAAAGGGTTTCGAACTTTTTTTCGCTATTGTGGCGTTGCATCGCCAGCGCCGCCAGATGCGTTGCTCGCTGAATCAGATGCAATTCAAAAGGGTTAGGCGCTCGCGTATTGCTACTGTACATTTCGAAATATCCGCAGGGAATCTTGTCCCACAACTGGATGTTTCCCGACCAGAAAACATGCAGCCCGTGTACCTGAGCGCTGCGGGCAATCACGGCGAGATCACCCTTCGGGCTTTCCGCCGGCATAATGACCGAGACCACGTTCCCGATCTGAAAATCGACAGCCGCGCACAACTTGTTTAAGGTATCCGTGAGCGGCGCACCCATCGAAATCAATTCGAGAATGCTGTTTTCTTCATACAGATCGGGCTCTGCTGTCTCCGGCTTTTGCCGATGCAACCGGGACTGTCTTGGAGTCCATTCCCTGCCAGACTTGTATTTTGGCATGACAGTTACCTCAGGAGATGCACGGCATGCTAATGCCCGCTCACAACGGAATCTGTTCAGAATTGAACACTTCGCGGAGTTCTTATTTCTATAGACACAGACATGGCAAATAAGCAGCTTAGGGCAACGGCAACGGATCTCATCGAATCGAACCGAGAACTGGAATGTTTCAGGCCAGTCACGAATAAGGTCCTGCACGAATAGTTGCTGCCTGCTGCCCCCTATTGTGTTTTGCGGAGGGTGACGCCTCAGAGCAATGTGTTTCATTGTGACATACAGTTAGCACTGTTCCGTTTTGAACAGACGCGTGCGTATCTGCTTTGCAATGATGTCGGACGAAGCTGGTATGCCGTACATTAGTGCCGTGCGCCTTGGGGTTGAAAAACCTCTGCCCCAAACGGGAAAAGGTTTTTGATTCGGAGAAGAAGGAGTACGGTTGATTCTGGTGTTATTGGGCATTGATTTCTGTGGCTTGGACAACCACAATTCGACAGAAATTGTCAGATATCGCTCCTGCTCTGGACAGGTCGCAGGGCAGTCATCTGCTCTCATCTGTGCTGTGCATGCAACATGCCATCGGAACCGTAGAGCGCTACGACGTCAGCGACGGGGATGGCGCCAGACAGTGGGAGTTGAAAGACCCGTTGCGTCAACAGGCCACGCACGACCCTCTGACCGGCCTGGCCAATTCCCGCCAACTTGCAGGCGTACTCAACAGCGAAATCAATCGGTTCGCGCGAAGTGAACGTGAATTCGCCTTGTTGATCCTGCGTATGAACGGATTGAAACAGATCAACGACTACGACGGCCATTGCGCCGGAAACAACGCACTCTGCAGGCTAGCCGACGCTTTGTGCAGCAGTTCGCGTGATGTGGATACGCCGGCGCGATTCGGCGGGGACGAGTTTGCATTGCTGTTGCCGGAGACGCGCACAGACGGGGCCCACATCGTGGCCAGGCGCGTTTGCAATCGCGTGGTGAATGACGCCAGGACGCCGCGGATTTCCATCCGCGTGGGGGTTGCCGTTTATCCGCACGACGGCGACGCCATCGAATCCCTGTTGCACAGGACAAATGGCGCACTTCATGAAATCAAGGGCGCTGAAAACATTCTTTATACGAGCGGTGTAGGGGTTTAAAAATGATGCCGAACACATACTCCGGTTGGATGGGTTGCCAGGTAACGTTGCAAATCGAAGCTGGACAATCCCGGATTCCCTTCCGCGGACTGATCATCAGTGAATCGGATGATACCCTTCGTATCCGCGTCAAGGAGTGCTGGGATGAAGAATGCTGGTTCGTGGATATTTTCAAGGACATGATTACACGGGTGGAAGCGGACCGGCACAGAATCCCAAACCGCCCAGATTGGGATCGGGGTATGGTGTTCTGACCTGATGAAAGATCGGTTTCGCACCGCGATTGCAGCGCCGGGGGGGCCGGCGCAAATGTTGCCGTTCGAATGGGACTGCGAACCTGCCGTTGCATGGCCAACCATTGCAAGGAGGCCCTGCTCACAATCCCGGGGGCGCTATCGCTCCTGCCCCACTATCGCTGATTGGCCCACCTCTACTTACGATTAAAAACCGTCCGAGCAGACCTCAGTCGTGCAAAACCACGCTCAGCAGAGAGTCGTTGACGTGCAACCCTCCATCGTGGTTGATGAATCCCAGCCTCTCAAACTTCTTCATGAAAAAATTGACACGCGACCTCGTGGTGCCCACCATTTCCGCCAGCGTCTCCTGCGAAATCTTGGGAAGGACAAACTGGGGTTTTTCATGGTTGCCGTAACGGGCAAGCAGCAATAAGGTCCGCGCCAGCCTTTTTTCGCTGGAATTGAAAAGCTGATCGATCAGATCTTCTTCTATCCGGATGTTGCGCCCCACCATATAGGTGATGAAACGGTCGGAGAACTCGTGTTCCGAGTGAAGCACACGGAACATTTCTTTCAGGCCGATCACAAGCAGGGTTACAGGCGTAGCTGCCGTGGCCGTTGCGATCCGCAAGGGCCGCCCTGCCAGGGCCCCTTCGCCGATGAAGTCGCCCGGTTTCAACATGGCCACCACAGCCTCTTTGCCGGTCATGGAGACGACCGAAAGCTTGACGTGGCCTTTTTGGATGTACATCACGTTCTTGGAGACGTCTCCCTGCGAAAATATAGTCTCCTTCGTTTCATAGTTCTGAATTGTCCTGGCTGTGCCAGCGGAATGCAGGAAGTCCGGAACATCGAAGATGCCGGCCTTCGACTTTCTGGTTGTTTTTGTAGCGTTTGTTGTCGTCATGCTGCCGGAACCTCCGTTTTCTTGGATTTTGTGCGTTGTCCGATCGGCTTGCTTCCCGATTTCTTAACCACCAGCTTGCCTTTGCCGTTTCGCTTGGCCAGCAGTTTCTCGCGCGCCAAAATTTTCTTAGCCAAGGCAACGGGAACCAGTTCAATGTGTATGTGCGTTTTTCTCATGAATCGTTCTCCCATGCTCCACCGTAGCAACCCTTGGATGATACGGGGAGAATCTTTTGGGAAACTGTGGATCACGAGAGGAGATCGTTCAGCGCTATTTCCGTGTCACGCGCGGTGACGCGTACCCCCCCCCCGTTAGCGAAGACTGTCATATTGAATGCCCGCGACAGTATATTGGCGTTGTGCTTTACGTTCGTTATGCGTATCATTACGGTAGTTTAGTGATACGTTTGTCGTGCGGTGGAGGCTTTGATGAAAACCAATCGGACGGCAACTCATTTCAAGACAATGGAACTGGCGGATGTCCCCCGGTCGCGAAACGGCAAGCACAAGGTGATTGTGACCGCCATTCTGCGCGATCTCGATATACTGGGAGAAACTGCCGCCTTCCGGGTGCCCCTGGCCGAACTGGGAGACACCAAGGAGAACGTGCGATCCGCGCTCAACCGCGCGACTCGAAAAGCCGGCCGCAATGTCGCGACGGCCACGGACGAAAACTTCCTGTACGTCTGGAATGTGGCGGAATCTGAAAAATCGGACGGAAAACCCCTGAGCCGGCTGAAATAAACTTTTGCGAAATCCGCAGCAGTTCTGGCAGTTCTAATCGACAGCACCCCGACGCCATTGCAGGCTAATCCGGGCATCTCCGCCGGAGCATCGTCAGTCGTGCAGGACAACGTTGAGCAGCGAATCATTCACGCGCAGCTTGCCGTCGCAATGGATGAATCCAAGCGTCTCAAATTTTTTCATGAAGAATTTGACGTTAGCCTGCGTGATCCCGGCCATTTTTGCCAGCTTCTTCTGAGGGACAGCAGGAAGAACCGATTCGGGATTGGACCGTTTGCCATACTGCGCAAGTAGCAGGAGGGTCCGCGCCAGACGCTTTTCGTTGGAATTGAAAAGTTGATGGATCAGGTCGGCTTGAATCTGGATGTTGCGTTTCAGCGTGTAGGTGATGAAGCGATCCGAGAACGCGTGCTCCGCGTGAAGCAATCGGATCATTTCTTTCAGGCCGATCACCAGAATCGTGGCCGCGGTAACCGCCGTCGCCGTCGCCATTTGTGCCGGCTGCCCGGCCAGGCCGCCTTCGCCGACGAAGTCCCCCGGCTTCAGTGTGGCCACGACAACTTTCCTCCCGGAATTTGAGACCACGGAAAGCCGTACCGATCCTTTTTGGATGTACATCACGTCCTTGCAGACATCCCCTTTGGAAAATATGGAGTCCTTCGCGTGGAATCTTAGAATTTTCCTGGAGACTCGCGCGGAATCGAGGGAAGTCCGCACATCGAAAACATTGCTTTTATGACTTTTCTGAAGTCTGCTTGAATTAATTGCTGTCACATTGGCTCCCAAGCGGCACACGCGCGTTTCGTTGCCTGTGAGGAAGCTAGCACGCGGGAGAAAGACTGTCACTATCTTTGACAGCATTTGAACGATATTCGCAATACGTGCAAAACAGCACAGACACCCGCCTCGCTTGTATCCATCATGCTCCTTCAAACCAAGAGATCGCGTCGGCAGCAACCACGGCCGATGCATGCATTTTGTTTTACAAAAGGGTTTACAAACGACATTCCAGTCTGGAAATAGGGCGCGAAATGAAGGGCGAAAGAAAGTCTGAAATTACCCCTCAGCGCGTTGTGCAGGACTTTTCGTTACAGGAGATTCCGTATGAATATGAATACGTGCAGGCGAGGTATGGTAGGGGGATTGATGGTCGCTTTCGTCGCGCTATTAGCCCCTGCGGGCCGCTCCGCGACACTGCCCAAAGCCACTTCCACACAGGCAGAGCAAGCCGAGCAGGCGTCCCCGTATCAGATGGTAATGGTGGACCGAACCGTGAAGGCCGTGAAATACGCGCACCGCAGCGGCTCGACCAAGATTGATTTCAAAGGCACCGAACTGATGAGCGACGCCAGGGGCGAAGCGAAAGTGGACAGCCATCGCGGAGCCATGGAAGTCGAAGTGGAGTTTGAGAATGTGAACGAACCCACGACGTTCGGCCCCGAGTATTTGACCTATGTCCTGTGGGCGATTTCGCCCGAAGGCCGGGCCGTGAACCTGGGCGAGGTTTTGGTGGGCGGCAACCATCGAAGCAAGCTCGACGTCACGACCGATCTCCAGGCGTTTGCCCTGATCGTGACGGCCGAACCCTATTACGCGGTGCGGCGTCCCAGCAACGTTGTCGTGATGGAAAATGAGATTCGCCCCGATACCGTCGGCACCACCGAAATCGTGGATGCAAAATACGAATTGATCGATCGCGGCGGCTACATTCCCACGGGCTACAAATTCGACCCTGTGCTCTTAAATGCCGACTTGCCGCTTGAGTTTTTCGAGGCGCGCAATGCCCTGCGCATCGCGCAGTCCGCGGGAGCCGAGCATTATGCCGCTTCCAGTTATGAAAACGCGGCCGGCCAGATGAAGCAGGCGGACGATATGGCCGTTCGCAAGCACATCGACAAGAAGCGACTCAGTTCCACTTCCCGCATGGTCGTGCAAACGGCCGAGGATGCCCGCGAGATCGCCGTGAAGCAAATCGGCGAGGAACGCGCGGAAGCAGCGCGCACCGCGGACGCAAATCGAGTCGCTTCCGCAAATGCCGCAACGCGCAGCGCGGAGACCGAAGCCGCCGACGCAGTTCGCGCGCGTGAAGACGCCGAGCGCCAGGCCCGCATTTCACAGCAAGCCGCTCAAAACGCCGCTGCCGGCCAGGCCCGAGCCGAGCAGGACTCCGCCGATGCACAGCACGAGAAGCTGGAAGCCCAGGCGGAATCCGATCGGAATCGAGCCGCGGCCCAGAGCTCGGATGAACAACTGCAGCAAGCCATTCACGATCGGGAAGATCTCCGCGCACGACTTCTGGTGCAATTCAACACGATCCTGGAGACCCGGGATACCGCTCGCGGGCTGGTCGTCAATATGTCGGACGTCCTGTTTGATTCGGGCAAGTTCACGCTTCGCCCGCTTGCACGAGAGAAGCTCGCCAAGATTTCCGGGATCATTCTTGCCTACCCATCGCTTGCGCTGGCCATCGAGGGCAACACCGATAGCGTTGGTGGTGAATCTTACAATCAGCAGCTTTCGGAAAATCGCGCCGATTCGGTGCGGGACTACCTCGGATCTCAGGGCATTCCTGCCGCATCCATGTCCGCGCATGGATTAGGAGAGTCGCAACCGGTCGCTTCCAACGACACATCGGACGGACGGCAGAAGAATCGCCGCGTGGAACTTATCGTTTCCGGCGAAATCATTGGAAATGCCGTCGCTAACGGTCCAGCAGCGATGCAAACCCTGCCGCTCTCCCCGCTCCAATAAACCGGGGAATTGCGGCGCGGCGGCCGGACATCTCTTCCGGAGTCCCGCCGAATCGTCAGACGCCAAGGCACTCTATTACGCTCAAACGGGGATGGGTTGTGAAGACAACCTGTCCCCAGTTTGATTCCAGCACGGCCGGCCGGGAAGCCTCCTGGCGGGCCTGACCTTCCGCCAACCGAGCCACTTGTCCGGCATCTGCCCGGTTTTGCGAGTCCGCTCATGGGACTCAGCAATACCGGGAATACGTGCAAAACAGCACAGACGCACGCGATGGTTGCCCCCATGATGTTCCTACAGACGAAGATATAGCTGCACAGGAGCCATTACACAGGACCGGATTGAGCTGCTTCCCGTGCGTGATCCTCCGCACATCGAAAAGTGATCCCGGCCACATCTTCTATTTAGAGGATCTTGCGAAAATCATGCCAAGGTCGGGGGCTGCGGTAGGAACGGCGATGCGGATCTGAACAGACTTGAAGAATGTGGCAAGCACAGGCGTTCGCTCCGGCCATCTTCATTGCACGACGTTCCGGGAATCCGGACCCAGCCCAGAGAGGGGCAAGGATCAACTGCCATGAACACAAGATTGAACGCAAGCAGGAACTCAAGATTGATAAGCACCCTAAGCTCGATCAGTGCGCTTTTCATCGTAGCGCTTTTGAGCGTCGGAGTCCCGCAACCAGCTTCCGCGGATGATTACGATCCGCCAAGCCGCGTGGCCCGGCTGAACTATATTCAGGATTCAGTTTCCTTTCAGCCTGCCGGTGAATCGGATTGGGGTCCGGCGGTGCTGAACCGCCCTCTGACAACCGGTGACAGGTTGTGGACCGACAACGGCGCGCGCGCCGAACTGCATATCGGTTCGGCATCGATCCGCCTGGACGGCAACACCGGTTTTTCGTTTTTGAACCTGGATGACCGCACCGTTCAAATCGAGCTCACGGAAGGGACACTGAATATTCGTGTCCGCGAGCTTGACCGCGACGAAATCTTTGAGGTGGATACGCCGAATCAGGCATTTTCGATTCTGCAACCGGGCTTGTACCGAGTGGAGGCGACCCAGGACGGATACACTTCCATCGTAACCGTGCGTTCCGGCCAGGGCGAGGTCACCGGCGGCGGGCGAACCTACACCGTAAACGCCGGGCTGAGCGGCACCTTCTACGGCAGCGATTCTCTGGAAGCCAATATTTACAGGGCGGGCGACATCGATGAGTTTGACAATTGGAGTCTGGAGCGCGATCGCCGTTTCGATCAAGCGCAATCGGCGCGGTACGTTTCGCCCTATGTCGTCGGCTACGAGGATCTGGACGACTATGGTTCCTGGCGTCGTGATTCGAACTACGGCAATGTTTGGGTTCCCAGGGTTTCCGCCGGATGGGCTCCCTATCACGACGGCCATTGGGCATGGATTTCACCCTGGGGCTGGACTTGGATTGATGACGCGCCGTGGGGCTACGCCCCGTTCCACTACGGCCGCTGGGCATCGATTCGCGGTAACTGGTGCTGGATACCCGGCCCGATCGCCGTTCGGCCCGTCTATGCACCGGCTCTTGTGGTCTTCATCGGTGGTCCGAGTTTTGGCCTGTCCATTTCAATCGGCGGCGGCCGCGGCGACGTGGGATGGTTCCCGCTGGGCCCGAGAGAAGTCTATGTGCCCGGATACAACGCCAGCCGAACGTACGTGAACCGCGTCAACATCAGCAATACCACCGTGAACGTGTCCGTCATCACAAATGTCTACAACAACCGGAACAATACCCGGAACATGAGAAACATTCGATACGCAAATCGCGGCGTTCCAGGCGGGGTGACCGCTGTCCCGCCAAGCGTATTTACCAGTGCTCAGCCGGTGGGCAGGGCGGCTATCCGGGTGAGACCCAGGGATGTCGCCTCCGTCCCGATCGCTTTCAGGGCAGATGTCGCCCCTACCAGACAGAGTGTCTACGGAGCTTCCCGCGAACCCGGCAAGCGAGTGGCGCGCCCACCGCAGCAAGTTGTTAACCGGACTGTGGTCGCGAAAACGCCGCCGCCTCCTCCTCCAGTTTCATTCGAACGGCGGCAGCAAAAGCTGGCGGCGCAGCCCGGCCGGCCGCTCGACAGGACTGAGGTTGAAAAGTTGCGTCCTTCAAGCGCCCCGGCAGTGCATCCCAATGTCCGGCAGGCGCCTCCAGCCAGGCCAGCCACACGCAGTGAAGTGACAATTCAGCCCGATAGGACGCGGCCAACTCCGCCAGCAGCCAAAGCTCCGCCAGAACGCCCCAGCCGGGGACAGCCCGAAACTGTGCAGCCCACTGCCCGGCCAACTCCGCCTGCAGCCAAAGCTCCGGCAGAACGCCCCAGCCGGGGACAGCCCGAAACTGTGCAGCCCACTGCCCGGCCAACTCCGCCTGCAGCCAAAGCTCCGGCAGAACGTCCCAGCCGGGGACAGCCCGAAACTGTGCAGCCCACTGCCCGGCCAACTCCGCCTGCAGCCAAAGCTCCGGCAGAACGCCCCAGCCGGGGACAGCCCGAAACTGTGCAGCCCACTGCCCGGCCAACTCCGCCTGCAGCCAATGCTCCGGCAGAACGCCCCAGCCGGGGACAGCCCGAAACTGTGCAGCCCACTGCCCGGCCAACTCCGCCTGCAGCCAATGCTCCGGCAGAACGCCCCAGCCGGGGACAGCCCGAAACTGTGCAGCCCACTGCCCGGCCAACTCCGCCTGCAGCCAATGCTCCGGCAGAACGCCCCAGCCGGGGACAGCCCGAAACTGTGCAGCCCACTGCCCGGCCAACCCCGCCTGCAGCCAAAGCTCCGCCAGAACGCCCCAGCCGGGGACAGCCCGAAACTGTGCAGCCCACTGCCCGGCCAACCCCGCCTGCAGCCAAGGCGCCCGTGAGCAAAGCGCCGCCTGCGCGGAACGCCCGTCCTGATCGGACGAACCGCAATCAGCCGGCTAACAAGGAGCCCGCGAAAGCTTCTGGTGCCTCAAAATCTGCCAACGAGAAAGTGGATCGGCCGTCGAAGGAAACACCGCAGGAGGCAAAAGACAGGAAGGCCCGGGAGAAACAACAGAATCAGGATGGCAAATGACCGCAGGGCCAGGTGTAGCAACAGGCTAGATGCGCGGCAAGGCGAACGATCGGCGTTTTTTTATAAGACCAGGTTTCAGGTGCAAGTCGAACAGGACAAGAGGAAACAATGCGTAAACCAAAATCGAAAGAGTATACATGTGGACTGATTGCGACGGTCGCCGGGCTAAGTCTGTACTCCTTCTATGTGAGGGAACTTCTGGCTTCCCTGGCCCTGTTTAGCGTGGCGTTCTTTTCCTTGGCTCTGGTGATGCTGGTTGCGTTCCTGATCTGGTGGGCCAGCGAGCAGGTGGCCATCTGGAGCCTCCCCGCGTCGCGCAACGTTGTGGCATTTTCCCGCCGCCTCATCGCTGCGCACCCCCGGCATTAATCCGCGAAGCAACTTCGCACCAGAACAGGTGGCTGTGCACAAGTGAACAGACAGCCCTGTTCCCCTCGATTAGGATGGTGCTCAGGGGAAAGTAGAAACGACAAGGGCCCCAGTAATCAATCAGAGGATCGATCCACTGGAGCCCTCGCTGAACAAACGGCACCCGGCGAGATGCAAGCGGATGAAATGCAAACCGCTTGGAAAGGGGAACTCACATGCTATGGATCATTTTCGTAATTTTGCTCATTTTGTGGCTTCTCGGACTCGTCACTTCCTACACGATGGGCGGATTCATCCACATCTTATTGGTCCTGGCAATTGTCGTCGTCCTGATCCGTGTTATCCAGGGCCGAAGACCGATCGCTTGATTCCGGAGAAAACCAAATGAAATCAACCACCATACTGGGAATCGTGTTGGCCGCGCTGGGAGTATTGGCCCTGATCTACCAAGGATTCAATTATACGCGCCAGAAAAATGTGATCGATATGGGTCCGATTCACGCCACGGTAAACGATACCGAGCGCTTCCCTATCCCTCCGATCGTCGGGGGACTGGCGTTGGCGGGAGGGGTTGCTTTGATCCTCTACGGCGCGAAACAAAAGTCGTAGCGGAATGCGGGCCCTAATCGGACCCGCAAGAATATGGGGACCGCGGGCAGAGTTTTTTGATGACTACATTATTCCCGTGCCGGTTGCCTGGCCGAAGTCATGATCGCAAGCAGACCATCAAAAGTTTATTGCAAGTTGCAGTTCATCAACTAGGAAGCGGATTGTGGAGGTTCTTGATGTTTCGTAAATTGGCTCTAGCGGTTTGCATTCTGTTCGTCGCGAGTTCCGTATTCGCCGCGAACAAGGAACAGGAACGTCTGGAAAATTCCGGGACGGTCTTGCAGGAAGTGATGAGCGTGCCCGACAACATCCCGCAGGAACTGCTGGAAAAAGCGGAGTGCATCATCGTTTTTCCGTCGGTTCTGAAAGCGGCTTTTGTGGTCGGAGGCAGCTATGGCCGCGGAGCGATGGTTTGCAGGACCGGGGAACATTTCAACGGTTCCTGGGGCTCTCCCGCCATGTACGCGCTGGAAGGCGCCAGCGTCGGATTTCAAATCGGCGGTCAAGCGACCGATCTGGTTCTCCTGGTGATGAACGAGAAAGGCGCATCTTCCATTCTTAACAGCAAAGTGAAACTCGGCGCCGATGCTTCCGCAGCGGCCGGTCCCAAGGGCCGCGACGCTTCCGCAGACACCGACCTCTACATGCGGGCGGAAATTCTGAGCTATTCCCGCTCCCGCGGCCTGTTTGCCGGAGTTTCCCTCGCAGGTTCCACGCTTCGCCCTGATGACGATGCGAACGAAGTCATCTATCATCGCAAGAAGATCACCGCCAGGGAAATTGTCATGGGAAACAAGCTGCGCGTCCCCGCATCCGGGCGGCATCTGGTCCGCGTGTTACAGAAGAACGCGCCGCACAACGAATCCGAAAAGGCTTCGAGGTAGCAGCCGCGGCAGTCGCCGGAAATTGTCTCTGCTGTAAAGCGGGAGCGGGACCTTGAGCGCATTTCGACGAGGTTCCGCTTCCGCCAACACAGCCCCTGGCCAAATCGGCTGCCTACAATCCGGAATTTGACATCTCCGACAGTTCCTCGCCTAAGTTTCCGGGGGCCGCTGCGAGGTTCTCAAAAAATATAGAAATAGAATCGAAGTCAGACAGCTTGTAATCCAACCCTTTCTGGTGTTCCTTATCGTGCAATCGTCACGAGCACACCCTTAAACGCCGGCGTCTTGGATTGCCTGTCGGCATGCCGCGGAACCAGAATGTTCGCTTCGGGATAGTACATCAGGCTGTTGCCCGGCTTGATCTGTGCAAACGTTCGCACGCGGATGCCGCGCAGCTCACCGGTCTGGCTCCGCACGGTCACGGGCTGTTCCGGCGACAAGCCCAGCCGGGCGATATCGTCCGGATGCAACAGGATTACGTCGCGCCGGTCTTGCCCACGGTAGAGATCTTCCTGTTCATAGACGACCGTGTTGAACTGCCCCTCGCTGCGCACGGTCATCAGCCGCAGTTGTTCTCCGCCGCCGCGCAGCTCCGGCAACTCGTGCCGATGCAAAATAGCGCGCCCGCTGGGTGTGGGAAACTTCGGCGTGTGAAACGTCCGGCCGCCGATTTGGAATTCGATTTTGGTTTTGTCGACGCCGGCAATCTTTTCGTATCCGGGAATTACTTTCGCGATGGCGTCTCGAATGCAGCCCGTGTCCTGCATCGACCGCCAGTCAACTCGCGTCGAGCCCGATGTCGAGCCGCCCAGGACCCGTTCGGCAATTTGCGCAATCACCTCGACCTCGCTTCGCGGCCCTTCATGACGCCGCGGCCCGCCATCGCTCAATCGCACAAAGTTGAACATCGATTCCTGCGTGGTCGCGTGGGGCTCTTCGTCGCGAGCCAGCACGGGCAAGAGGATCGTTTCATCGGCCAGGCCGTGCACGTGGCCCGTATTGAGCGCGGTGCTCAGGAACACCGTGCTTTCCAGTCGCGATAGAGACTGCGCCGCGTAAGTTGCGTCGGGATTCGAGCCGTAGAGATTTCCGCCGAGACAAAATCCCATCTTCAGCTTCTTCTCGTGAGCGGCTTCCATGCAGCCCAGGGTGTCGAGGCCCGCAGTCGTTGGCAGCGTGAGACCGTACTCCCGTTCCAACCGCTCGAAAATCGCGTCCTTCAATTTGGGAGTTACGCCGACCGACCCGATCCCCTGAACATTGGAATGGCCGCGAATCGGCAGCAGCCCCGCGTTTGGCCGCCCCACCATGCCGCGCATAAACGCCAGGTTCGCAATCGCCTGCACATTTTCAACGCCGTGAACGTGGTGCGTGATTCCCATCGTCCAGCTGAAGACGACGCTTTTGGCCGCTGCATATCGCCGTGCGATTGCGTCGATTTCGGTTGGTGACACGCCCGACTTGGCATGAATCTCCGGCCAGCCGATCGATCGGATGTGTTCCAGCCACTGCTCGGAGCCCTCACACGCATTTGACAGGAAATCACTGTCCTGAGCGCCCATCTCGTCGATGCGTTTCGCGATCCCCGTAAGTAGGGCGAGATCGCCGCCGATGTCGGGCTGAACGTAAAGCGTCGCGATCCTGGTGCCGAACAACAAGCTGCGGACGTTGCTGGGAACGCGGAAGTTGACCAAGCCGGTTTCGATCACCGGATTGATAACGATCACCTCACCGCCGCGCTGGCGGATGTGAGTGAGTGTGGTCATCAGTCGAGGATGGTTGCTGGGCGGATTGCCGCCGATCACGAAGACCAGATCCGCGTGCTCGACATCTTCGAGCATGACCGTCGCGGTGCCGCTGCCAATCGCGCTGGTCAAGCCGACGCCGCTGGCCTGATGGCAGTAGTAGCTGCAATTGTTGACGTTGTTGGTGCCGTACAGTCGCGCGAACAGTTGCAGCAGAAATCCCGCCTCGTTCGAACTGCGGCCGCTGAAGTACCAGAACGTCTCGTCGGGCGGCAGTGATTTTAATCTTTTCGTGATCCGCCCGATGGCTTCTTCCCAGTCAATCGGCCGGTAGTGCGAAGCGCCTCGCTCGTACAAGACCGGCTGCACCAGGCGGCCGCAATGTTCCAGATCGTATGGCGACAATCCTTTCAACTGCTCGATGCCGTACGCGCTCCAAAACTCCGGCTGGATCGCTCCCTGCATATCCGCCGCCATGGCTTGCAGCGACTTCTTGCAGACTTCCGGAAAGCCGCCGATCTCGTTGATCATGCCGCCGCGCTGCCCGCCCATGCCCAGGGCGCACGTCTTGCAGGCGTTCTTCGTGCGCATGGCCTGATACAGTTTCCGGATGCCGCCCACTTCCCTGGCCTTGCGCAGCGTATATCGAATCGCCGGCCATCCACCGCCACTGGAAAGTTTCTTCATATCGGATCCACCTCATGTTCGCGCGCGTTCTGGAAACTTCGATCTACCTGAGAGCATACGCTTGCTGCCAGGATTTTCTCTTTTGAATCGTGGAGGCGCGACACAAGCAACGCCCCTGCGGCAGGCCCGCAAGTTGAGACTCAGGGTGAAGCCGGGCCTTCGATCCGCCGCCTGGCCTCAGCGTAGTCTTCCGGCGTGTTCATGTTCTGCAATAGCATGCCCGTCGGATCGAACTGGGCCCACTCCAACGCAGAAAGCCGTTCGAAGAAAATTTCTGATAATCCTTCGGTGACGCGCCGCACACCGCGTTCGATCGCGGCGGTGAGGGCCGGCCCGCAACTCCGGTGAACCATTGCCGCCATGGGTTCAAGCCCCCGCCCGGATTCAGGCACCACGGCGCAGGCCGGCGATTCGAGGGCGCGTGAAATGAGCCACGAGACCCATTCCGGCGTCAGGTATGGCAGGTCACACCCAAGGATGAGGTTCCAATCCATGCGCGTCGCGCCCAGGGCGGTGGCAATTCCACCCAGGGGACCGGCGCCGGGCCAACGATCAGGAAGGATGGGCCAGCCCAAATGCGTGTATCGTTCCTGAGGCGCCACGATCGAGACGGAAGCTGCATACGGTTGGGCCAGCCGCGCGGCACGCGTCACCATCGGCACTCCGCCCAATTCGAGCAAGACTTTATCCTGGCCCATGCGCTCGCTGGCGCCTCCTGCCAGAACAAATGCGGCGACGTTGCGGAATCGTTTCACGGGAGCTTTCGGGGCATTCTCAAATCCGCGCAATATGGCACGGACACAGGATTATAACGAGATAACGGTACACGGCGGCTTTTCCGGCGTCAGGCCTGACCGTGTGGAGTTCTTGAATGAGTGAGCGAGAGTCCTGAGAAAGCCCCGCTTGCGATCCGCCGCGCCCGGACTAGCGCTTCGACGGCCTTTTGCGGCGCATGAACTCAGCGCAATCGTCGAACACGGATCCGGGCTCCATTCCTGGGCCTCACCCCTGCGAGGGCAAGAGAGAGGCGTGGAGCCTGCCGGAATTCAGTCTGCCGAGGCAGCCTTGGTCATGGCGCGAACTGCATCGGCTTCAGAATTGGACACTTCGAATACGGTCACCAGCCGGGTGATTTGCAGCAGTTCGTTGGCGCGCGATCCCAGGTTGCAGAGCCCCAGAGTCGCTCCACTGGATTTCGCGCTGGTATGAGCGGCGACCAGCGCGCCGAGACCTGAGCTGTCGATCAGCGTGATATTTTTCAGGTCCAGGACGATTTTCTTCTTGCCCGCGGATAGCAGCCCCTTTACCTTTTCACGAAGCGCGACCGTCTCTTCTCCGAGCACGACGCGACCGTCGAGCGCCAGCACAACCACTCCATCCACTTCGTGTTGCGTAATTTTCAGAGCCATTTTTTTCTCCTGATCTTCGGACATGAATTGCTGAGGCAGCCAGACCGCGTCCATGGACGATGCCGGCCTGATTTAAAACAGCGTTCCCGGGAATTGCGGGGGAGTATACACCTGTTTTCCCCTTCCCGGACGGCCAAGGTCAGGACGCAGCCACCTGCGCTGCCAAGCGATAGCGGACGAGCAGGACGGTAATGTCATCCGCCTGGCTGGCGCCGCGGGAAAATTTTTCAACCGAATCGAAAACAGCTTTCTGGAGGTGATCGAGGGGCGCATCATGCCGGCCAGCCAGCACATCGCGCAACCGCGGAATACCGAACAATTGATCTTCGGGGTCGGCGGCTTCGGTAACCCCGTCGCTGAACAGGACCAGGGTGTCACCAGGTTCCAGTGTGACGGACGAAGTCTTGTATTCCGTGGCGGGGATGAGCCCGACCGGAAAAGAGCTTTCCGTGAACGGTTCGGTAAGCTTCTGACCGCGTAAGAGAAGCGGCGAGGGATGCCCGGCGTTGATGTATTCGAGTTCACCCTGGCGGCCAAGAATCCCGAAAAACATGGTGGCGTATTTTCCCACCTCGGCGTGCTCACACAGGAAGTTGTTGAGGTGATTGAACACACTCGCCGGGTCGGCGCCCATAGTCATCCCGGAAAGCGCGCCCTGCAGCATGGTCGTGAGCAAGGCCGCGCCCAGGCCTTTGCCGGAAACGTCGGCGATGAGGAAGGCGGTGCGGTCCTGCTGCATCGGAAAAACATCGAAGTAGTCCCCTCCAACCGAAAGGCACGGAAGATTCAGGCCGCTGACGGTGAGATAAGGGAAATCCCGGAATCCGCGCGGCAGAAGGGCCTGCTGGATGTCGCGGGCGATGTTGAGTTCCTGCTCGAGGCGCTGGCGTTGCCGTTCGTACTCGACCAGGCGCGCGTTATCGAGGATGCTGGCGGCTTCGGCGCTCAGCGCGTCCAGATTTTCGATTTGTTCGGTTGTTGCGCATTGGGGGTGGCTCAGTGCGAGGATTGTAGCAGGCCCGGTGGCGCAACCTTTACCCTATCCCGAACAAAACCCTTCGGGGTGACAGGCGGACCATCGTATGCAGAGCAAACGGCGGGGTTGTGTAAAAGCAAAATATTGGCAGGGGCGATGTGGGTCGAAGCATGAATTTCACTGTAAGCGCTCATTGTAAGCGCATATGTTATTTCTTCCACGTTTCAACAAAACCAACAAAGACAATAAAAACCCTGAACCGAGGTAAGCGGCGGGTACACTGGAGCAAAGGCTGTGTCCTGAATCACCTGTACGTGTTTTCCCTGGATGCTTGCGCCGACACACGTGAGCGTGATTTAGGTCACAGCCTGCAATGAGAGTTCGAGTCATGCTGCACTTGCTCTTGGATTTTGGAAATTCTTGAGCTGCAGGAAAGGGGCTGCCATGTCAAAACATACGGCTAAGCACCATAAAAAGGCGGCAAGAAGCGCGCGTGCACACCGGCCTCTCAAGAGGGCGCACGGCAGGAAACCAACCCGGTTGAACAAGGGCGTCACGCAACGGGAACAAGTCTTCGGCAAAGCTGCGGTCGAACCGCAGGTCCAGATACCGGAGGTGGCGGAATTTCAGCTGGTCGAACTTGAAACTCTGGGCCAGGAGATCGAGGGGATCGAAGGCACAGATGATGCCGGCCAAATGATCGAAATATTCGCGATCGATGTCGTGAACGACGATGAGGGCGCCGGACAGGACGACGAGCCTGAAATCAGATTTGAGGATATCGGCTAGCAGCGATCGCTGGACCCGATGATTCCGTGTCTCGGGGTTGGGCGTGCCAACAGCGGCGGCATGGAAAGGCAGAACTGAAGTCTGGCAGATGGAGGCTTGGTCTGAGGTTGATCGATATTTGATGGATTCTTGATCGACCCTTGATTTGGCCTTGACCTCGATGGGGCCATCGCGAGCGAGGAATGGTTGGATCGAGACGTTCAATCCGTTTTTGCCGAGGAACAGGAAGGGACAGCTTACATGGTAGCCACCCCGTCCCACACAGACGCACATTCCGGAATGCCTGAGCGCGGAGGCATGGAAAACCGAGCGCTGTTTACGGACCTGTACGAATTGACCATGGCGCAGGCGTATCAAAGCGAGCGCATGGATCAATTGGCCGTCTTCGAACTTGCCTTTCGAAAAATGCCGCCGAACCGCAACTACATCGTCGCGGCCGGCTTCCAGGACGTTCTCGATTTCCTGACCGGCTTCCGCTTTTCGGCGGAAGAGATCGCCTATTTGCGTGGAAACGGAAACTTTTCAGAGGGGTTTCTCAACGGGTTGGAACGTCTGAGGTTTACCGGGGATGCGTTTGCTGTGCCCGAAGGAACCCTGGTCTTCCCCCACGAGCCGCTGCTCCAGGTGGTTGCACCCATCGCCCAGGCGCAACTGATGGAAACGTTCGTGCTGAACCAGATCCATTTCCAGAGCGTGGCAACAACCAAGGCTGCGCGTGTCGTCGCCGCTGCCCGGGGCCGAGCGGTGATCGACTTCGGCTCACGGCGCGCCCACGGAATCGATGCTGCGCTGAAGGTCGCTCGAGCTACCTATCTGGCCGGAGGAGACGGAACCTCGAACATGCTCGCCGGCAAGATTTACGGCATTCCCGTGTTTGGCACAATGGCACACAGTTATATCCAGGCGCATGATGACGAAGCGGCATCGTTCGATACTTTTGCGAGACTCTATCCGGAAACCACGCTGCTCGTGGATACGTACGACACACTGGCTGGCGTAAGCAAGGTCATTGCTCTTAGCCAAAAACTCAGGGACCGCTTTCAGGTGCGCGCCGTGCGGCTGGATTCCGGCGATCTGGGCGGATTGGCCAAAAATACGCGCAAGATGCTGGACGAGGCGGGCCTGCAAAAGGTAAAAATCTTCGTATCGAGCGGCCTCGACGAATACAAAATTCAAGATCTGATAAATTCCGGCGCTCCGATTGATGCGTTTGGTGTCGGAACCAGACTGGCCGTGAGCGCGGACGCGCCGGACCTCGACATGGCTTACAAACTGGTGGAATATGCAGGTAAAGGGCGGTTGAAACTCTCAACGAAAAAACTGTTGTACCCGGGCCGCAAACAGGTGTTTCGGCAGATTGAAGATGGGCTCATGGTGCGCGATACGATCGGGCGATTTGACCAACGGCTTGCCGGCGAATCGCTGCTGAAGCCGCTTTTGCTCGGCGGGCAGACGGCCACCCGAATCGAATTGAACGAGTCCCGCGGGCGCCTGCAGTCCGAGTTGAAAAGACTGCCGGATCATCTTCGCGGTCTGCAATCGGTGGCGACCCCGTATCCCGTTCATTTCAGCGACCAATTGCAGGGCGATCTCAACACGATTCGGCGGGAACTCGGGTTTGGCGGCACGTGAACTGTTGACAGGTGCGACGGCTTCCATTTGTAATTGACTGGGCGAGAGGATCGGCGACGAGGGGGCATGACACAAGAAGGGATTCGGTTGGAGGAATCCAAAGCAGGCCGCGTGGATTGGAAGCAATGGGGTCCCTACGTCAGCGAACGCGCGTGGGGTACAGTGCGGGAAGATTACTCGGCCGAAAGCACGCCCTGGGAGTATTTTCCGCACGACCATGCCCGGTCCAGAGCCTACCGCTGGAGCGAAGACGGCCTTGCCGGTATCTGCGATCGCCATCAGTTGGCATGCTTCACCATTGCGCTGTGGAACGGTCAGGATCCCATCCTGAAGGAACGCCTGTTCGGCCTTACCAACAACGAGGGAAAGCACGGTGAAGATGTCAAAGAGTATTACTTCTATTTAGACTCGACGCCAACGCATTCCTACATGAAATATCTGTACAAGTATCCCCAGACCGCCTTTCCCTATGACCAGCTGCTGCAAGGCAATCGCTCGCGGAATCACAAGGAACCGGAGTACGAATTATTGGATACCGGCATATTCCAGAAGGACCGCTATTTCGACATCTTCGTGGAATACGCCAAGGCGACTGCCGAAGATATTCTGATTCGAGTTACGGCGACCAATCGGAGCAAGCAGGCGGCGACGCTCGATTTGCTGCCGACCATCTGGTTTCGCAACACCTGGTCGTGGGGCCTCGATGTGCGCCGGCCTCAACTCCAGGCCGGCAAGCCACTGCCGGATGCCAAAACAATTCACCTCAGCCACTTCGAGATGCGCGACCGCTGGCTACTGTGCGAGGGCGAACCGGAATTGCTGTTCGTAGAAAACGAGACCAATTTTCAACGGCTCTTTCACGTCGGAAACCGCACCCGCTGCGTCAAGGACGGAATCAACGATTACGTGGTCAGGGGCGTACGGGAGGCAGTCAATGCGCAACCGGTTGGAACCAAGTGCGCGGCTCGCTACCACCTGCGCATCGGCGCCGGTGAATCCTCGACCGTCCGGTTACGCCTGACTCCGAGCCAGCCCCAGGAGCAGATGTTCGGGAAGACGTTCGACGAATTGTTTTCGGCGCGCGTCGCGGAGGCAAATGAATTTTATGAGGCGATGACTCCGTCCGGCCTCACCGAAGACGCGCGGCGCGTCCAGCGGCAAGCATTCGCCGGCATGCTCTGGAACAAGCAATTTTACAATTATGACGTCCAGCGCTGGCTGCGTGGCGATCCGGCGGGGCCAGAGCCTCCGCGCCGGCGACTTCACGGCCGCAACAGCGGCTGGACGCACCTTCACAACTCCGACGTCCTTTCCATGCCTGATAAATGGGAATATCCGTGGTATGCCGCATGGGACCATGCTTTTCATAGCGTCACCCTGGCCCTGATCGATCCGGATTTCGCCAAGGAGCAGCTCATTCTGCTCCTCCGGGAACGGTATATGCATCCGAACGGGCAATTGCCTGCCTGCGAATGGAATTTCTCGGATGTCAATCCTCCCGTTCATGCCTGGGCGGCCTGGCGCATTTATAAGATTGAGGAAGAGCATTTCCAACGCCGCGACCGCCGTTTTCTCGAACGCGTCTTTCACAAACTCTTGCTGAACTTCACGTGGTGGGTGAACCGCAAGGACGCGGAAGGAAACAACATCTTCCAGGGCGGATTCTTGGGCCTGGACAATATCGGCATCTTCGACCGGAGCGCGATATTTCCGTCCGGCGGCACTATCGAGCAATCCGACGCGACCAGTTGGATGGGAATGTATTGCCTGAATATGATGACCATCGCCCTGGAACTGGCCCGGGAAGATCCCGCGTATGAGGACGCGGCATCGAAGTTCCTCGAACACTTTGCGTATATTTCCCGTGCGATAAACAACATAGCCAGCCAGGGCATTGAACTCTGGGACCGCGAGCAGGGTTTCTACTATGACGTGTTGCGACTGCCGGGTCGCAAATCCACACCGATGCGCGTGCGCTCGATGGTGGGCCTGATCCCATTGTTCGCCGTCGAGACGCTGGAGTCCGAGCTCATTGATACGCTCCCCGGATTCAAGCGCCGCATGCAATCGTTTATCGAGAATCTGCCCGAGTTCGGCGCCTGTATCGAGACGCAAACGACGGCCACGAATATCAGACGGTTTCTATCACTGGTCAGCCGCGACCGGTTACGCCGCGTACTGAGCGTCCTGCTGGACGAATCGGAATTTCTCTCGCCCTATGGGATCCGTTCTCTCTCCCGCATTCATAGGCATCATCCATACACATTTCAAGTGGACAGCATGAAACGCCGCATCGGGTATGAGCCGGGCGAGTCGGAAACGGCGCTGTTCGGCGGGAACTCGAACTGGCGGGGACCCATCTGGTTTCCGCTCAATTTCCTGATTATCGAATCGCTTCAGAAGTTCCATCGTTTCCTGGCGGACGACTTCCAGATCGAGTGCCCCACAGGGTCCGGGCGCGGGATGAACCTATCTCAAGTCAGCATCGAACTCACACATCGGCTGCTTCGAATCTTCCTGCGCGACAATCAGGGCCGGCGTCCTGTTTACGGAACGGTTGAGAAATTCCAGCAGGACCCCCATTGGCGGGATCTGGTGCTGTTTTTCGAATACTTCCACGGTGACAATGGAAGCGGCCTGGGAGCCAGCCATCAGACCGGCTGGACCGGGCTCATCGCCAATTTGATTCAGCAGAGTTGCGCGCAACACTCGGAGGCTTGTGTTACAACAGAAGCGGACACCCCGCTTTTCGTGGGCGACACTGCCAGCCACATCAATCAAGAATCAGGAGAATGACATGGCAACCTTGAAGGGTAGCAAGACACACGAGAATCTGAAAAATGCCTTCGCCAGCGAAGCGCAGGCCAATCGTCGCTACGTGTATTTTGCCAAGCAGGCCGACATCGAGGGCCACCCTGACATCGCTGGACTATTTCGCGATACAGCGGAGGGTGAAGCAAGCCACGCGAACGGGCATCTCGATTTCTTAAAAAAGCTGGGGGATCCGGTCACCGACTTACCCATCGGCACTACGACAAGCAACATCGAAGCTTCAATCTTCCGGGAAACACAGGAGTGCACCGAATTGTATCCAGCCATGGCCAAGACGGCGCGGGAAGAGGGGTTTACCGATGTCGCTGAATGGTTTGAGACATTGGCCAAGGCGGAAAAGAGCCATGCCGGCCGCTTCAGTCGAGGCCTCAAGTCGATCGGATAAGACGGGGGTGGGCATCGAGTGGCCCGGGCAACACATACCTAAGGCCGGCGTTTGCTTTTGCCCATCGCTGCCGCCATGAAAAAACGCTTACCGCATCCACTCAATAGCAAATACGAGCGGCTCCATCCAGGTCCGATACTTTAAAAATAACAGTGGCCTTCCTGCAGCCCTTGACGGCGCTTCCGTACGCTGTCGTGATGTTGATATTCTGTTCGGCCAGCTTTCCGGCAAATCCCCCCAGGGATCCCGGCAAGTTTTCCAGTTCGACATGGAGCACATCTTGTTCGGTGTAGGAAATGTGTTCCCGGTCCAGCAAACTCTTCGCCCGCTCCATGTCATCCACGACGATATGGATGGTTCCTTGAACGCCGAGCGGAGCGCAACTCATGGCAACAATATTCACTTCCCATTTTCCCAGCAGTTCCGCCACGCTGGAGAGCGTCCCGGGACGATCCTCGCAATTGATGCTGAGTTGTTTTGCCTTTCGGGAGAAGGAGAGTTGCTTCGCTGCTGCCATTTTCCTGCACCTCTGATCCGCAGTTTAATCGATCTACCGTCTCGCGGGTTGTGATTGCAGTCACAGGCGGTTGTGCGCCGTGCTATTTTTTTCGCTCACCGATCTTCGCTCCTTGTTCATCGCTCGGCGTTCATCTTATGCAACCTGCTCCTGACGCCGCAGTGCAGGATCGTGACGATGCAGAAACCACCGATCCAGGATCACGTGCCGCGCGAACCACCGGCTTCTCAATAAACTTTTCGAGAACGAGTTGAGCCAATGCGCCGGAATGCGCCGGCCAACGGCAATCGACCAGTCATCGTGAACTTTTCCAAAATGCGAAGCAAGTGCACGGCTATAGGAACCCAGGGTCTTCTGATTGTATTCTCCCCTCGCAGAGAGAATGACATCCGCCGCCAGCAACCCGGACTCCACCGCGGGGCGAATGCCTTCACCGCTTTGGGTATACGCAAGCCCGGCAGAGTCCCCGACCAGAACAATACCGTCGCCTACAACATTTCGTCGATGGCATTGATACAAAAGGTAAGCGTGCCCCCGCAACGCCGCCGGCACGTCAACGCCAATCTTCCTGCCGCGTTTTAAGAACTGCATGAATTCGGAAACATGCTGCGGCAGGCCCTGTGCGTCGAGCCTGCCCAGCCCGATGTTCAGAAAATTCCCCTTTCGAAAACACCAGCCATATCCTTTCATGTCGGGACAGAAATAGAGTTCCGGCACCTCTCCCTGTATGGGACAATCCTCACGCTGCCGCGGACTCAATTCAAATTCCGTTTCCTGGGCGACGACTGCAACTTCCTTTCGGGCGTCAGCCCCCAGGAAGCGGGCCATCGGACAAAAATGGCCGGCTGCGCCCACGACGACTTTTGCCTTGATCCGGCCATTCACAACCCAGTGATCTGAGAATCGTTCCAGGCCAGTGAACGCAACCCCTTCGCAGACGCGGACGCCCGAGCGCCTCAGCAGGTAATCGTCAAATTCACACCGGCGAATGCCGTAGCTGATGGGCTCGGCGTACATTGTTTCCACTTCGCGATGGCCCATGCAACTTGTTCGAAACCCGGTGATCGGTTGAAGGACCCGGCCGGACGAATACTCGGTGCGGTCGATTTCCAGTGCATCCAGCACGGCCGGTGTAATCCATCCGCCGCAGATTTTGTCGCGCGGAAATGTATGTTTGTCGAGGATTACCGCGTCGAGACCAGATCGCCGCAACGCCCACGCACAGGACGAACCCGCCGGTCCACCCCCGACGATCAGAACCTCGCATGCATCCATCTCTGTTCCTTTGCCGCCGGCAGGGGTTCGGTATAAAGGTAGGCGCGCGTCCACGGATTTTTTTTGCATCTGGATCCCGCAAACACGATTTGAAACAATTGCAGGTTCCCCACCCGGAAAGCGGCGATCGACCCGGCAAGATAGAGGCGCCAGGCTCTGACAAATTCCGGCCCGAACATTTCGGTGATCGGATCCACCGAGCCTTCAAACCGGTCCAACCATTCCTCCAGCGTTTTCGCATAGTGGTGTCTGAGGTTCTCCACGTCCCGCACGGAGAAATCCCAGGGCTCAAAGATGTCCATGACCTGGCGAAGCGTCGGGGCGTAGGCCCCGGGAAAAATGCGCTTTCGTATCCATGGGCTGAATGTGGACATCTGGTTGCGCCCGATGAAATGCAGGAGACCTCGTCCGGAATCTCCAATGCTGCGATGGATGATGCGTCCGATGTCTTTATAGTGTTCCCCGCCAACGTGTTCCAGCATCCCCACCGAGACAAAGGCGTCGTAGCGCCCGGAAATGTTCCTGTAGTCGTCCTCGATGAATTCCACCTGATGGCTCAGGTTTTCCCGACGGGCGCGCTCGCGCGCGAATGAAATTTGCTCTTTGGAAATATTGAAGGCCCTCACCTTGACGCCGTAATGCCTAGCCATATGAAGCGCCAGCGCGCCCCACCCGCACCCCGCCTCCACAACCTTGTCACCCGGCTGCAGTTGGATTTTGCGGCACACATGGTCCATCTTTGCGAGCTGCGCGTCCTCCAGCGTCGTGGAAGGATTAGGAAAGTAAGCGCAGGTGTACACCAAACGGGAGTCGAGCCAAAGCTTGTAGAACTCCGTGGTGAGATCGTAGTGCTTATGAATGTTTCTAGCCGACCCGGCAAGGGTGTTTGCCTGAATGCGTTCCAGCCAGCGGGACATCAAGGCTGGTTTCCAACCCATGGCATAGTGGGTTTTCATGGTTCGCAGGACCGCTTCCAGCAGGGTGACGAGATCTCCTTCCACATCGATGCGGCCTTCGGTGTAGCCATCTCCAAAACCGATTTCCGGATCCAGAAGCAATCCAACCAGCGTGCTCCAATCAGAAATCATTACACTCGCTACGGGCTCCGTGTTTGCCGGCACAACTTCCGGGCCGCGCCCAAACGCGAGACGAATTGGCGGGCGGCCGATCGCTGTATAGATTTTCTGCAGTATCAACTTTTTTATGGAAGAGTCACTGGATGCCGTCACGACTGTTTTCTCCTCTCTCGGATATTCCCCTCACACCGCATGGATCGCGCTCGCAATTCCGGACTCATTCCTGCTCGCCTTCTGCAGAGTTGGGGCGTCCGGAAACTTTTTGCCGCAAAAGTGCCGTCACAAAGTCCTTGATCCCGCAAGGTTGAACCGCAAGGCGCGTTCACGATTCCCCTCGGTCACCAGGAACACGCACAATTTCCACTGAGCAATCCGCGTGGCGGGAAACCGATTCTGCCACGCTCCCAAGCAGGAATCGCTGCAGCCCCTTTCGCCCGTGTGAACCGAGTACGATCAAGTCGGCCCGCCATTCCGCGGCAACTGCAAGAATTGCGTTTCGCGCTTCCCCTGAAACCACGCGCGTATTGACGTTGAAACGGGCAGCTCGGAGCGCCTGACTGGCCAGGTTTACTGACTCCCTGGCGCGCTCAAAGTCCTCTTTTAATATTTCTTCCTGGTCGGATGCAACTCTTTGTGCAAGTTGCGGAGGGGCAGCAAACAGGCGTGGTTCCACCACCCGTAGAACCAGTACCTCGACACCCTCCGGTCGCATCTGCGAAACGAGGGCCTGCGTGGCTGCCTCGGAATAGCCGGAACCATCCACTGCCAGCAGTATCTTCATCGCACCCCCCATGGGCATGAACTCGACAGCTACAGTTCGCGGGGCAGATTGGGCAGCCTCTTTGTACTTCTCTTGTCTTTTGTGATCTGTGATAGGGGTCACAGAGCTTTGCCACCGTTTTCAGGTAGACGAGATAAAGGGAAAGGTCGCATTCGCATGCGTCAGCAGGACCGGAACCGTGCACAGGCGGCGCGCAGAGCAAGACGCAGGGCAACGACGGTAGAGACTTCCGGCTGTATATCCTGCGCTTTGTGTGGTTACGCGTTCTGCGCGATATGAGGAAACCATGCCCAAACGAAAAATAGACACCGAAATTGCAGCAGACAAGGCGCCGATCGCAGTCCTCGAGACCCTGCCCCTCTGGCAATTGGATATCGTCGAACTTACCGGGCACAACCTGGAAGCCCGGGGCCGGGAGGAAGTGAACCGGCTTCTCCAGGCAGGATGGCGGTTGCTCCATCTCTATACGCTGAAATACGAGGAGGATGGCGTGTGGCGCGAACGGCCCATGGGGATTCTAGGACGATTGAGAAACAACCAGAAACCAGTTCACTGAGGCAGTGGACCGCCACGACGGCAGAAACACGTGCGGGAGACGTCACGATGAAATCACAAGTGCAGATTACATTTCGAAATATGAAGCCATCGGCAGAGATCGAAGAATGGATTCATGCCGAAATAGCCAAGCTCGATACCCTTTACAGCCGGGTGATGGGATGTCGCGTGGCGGTTGAAGTTCCCCATCGTCACCACAGAAATGGGAGCCTGTATCACATCCGGATTGATTTGACCGTCCCGCAGGGAGAGATCGTAGTAAAACGTGAGCCAAGCCTGAACGCTCGAGCTCGCCAATTAGGAGAACCAGAGATCAGGAAGAAAGCGGAAGTGAAGACCCCGCATAAGCAGCTTCGGCTGACAATTAACGATGCGTTCAAAGCCGCAGGCCGGCGCTTGCAGGATTATGCCCGCCGGCAGCGAGGCGACATCAAGAGTCCCTCGCTGCTTCCCAGCGCTCGCGTGAGCAGGATTTTGCCGCAGGAAGGTTACGGATTCCTGACTTCGGAAGATGGCCGCGAAATCTATTTTCACAAAAACAGCGTGCTTGGCCGGGCCTTTCCACGCATGCAGGTCGGAACACCCGTGAGGTTTGTCGAGGAGGCGGGAGAAAAAGGGCCACAAGCCAGCACGGTGCGCGTTGTCTCCAAACAAAGGATTCGGGAAGCGGTTAAAGGGACGGCGGCTTGAGTTGATTCAGCAACACAACGTCAGCCCGCTCCGAGGTTCAATGATGACCAGAGATGACCCGTGATGGCCATGACTCAATCTTCGCTCTCATCCTCGTCCTCATCCTCGCTTTCATCGCGCCCATAACCTCCGCTCCAGTTCAGTTGCCACCTTGGCTTGCGCAAACCGGTTTCTCGGCGTACCCGGATTTATTGACGTGTTGGCCGATTTTTCTGGAAAGGGAAAAAATCTGAGAGACCGGAATTACTCCCGCCAATCTGTATTTTCCAATGGAAGCAAGACCGGCCGAGGCCATGCAGCCGCATTCCGCGCAGACAGGCTGCCCGCCGAACTGGCAGGGTTCAATCGGGGTGCTGAGATCAGCTGAAATACAGGTTGTCGTTTGGGCAAAGATGCATTCCTGTGGCGAGGCCGGCGGATGCAGATATCCTTCCAGAACTACATCGGGCGCGTCGATCTTTGGATAGGAAATGCGCAGCCGCCTGAGCTCGTCGACAATGTGAAGCCGGTCCGCGGGCTTGAGACGTTCCTCGGTCTGTTGCGCATGTTGTGGAGTGAAAAGACTGAACCAGATTTTTCGAACCTCCTCGCGCTGGGACCAGAATTTCGCGAATTCCTCGAAATAATTTGGGCGCCGGGTCTGCTGCCCGGTTATGGTGCAGTGCACAATGATCCGGTGGCCCTCGATGTTCTTCAGAATACGATCGTAGGTGGCGGGAGAGCGCCGCTCGTCATGCTCGGCGCGCAGGCCATCGATGGAAACGGCGAGATGAAGGTTCGGGAGATCGCGCCAGGCCACGGGAATGGGACGCACGGCGCTGGTGACCAACTGCACTTCGATACCCATCTCATTGAGTTGCGGAAGCAAGACATCCAGTTCCCGGTAGCGGACCAGTGGTTCTCCTCCCACAATCGAGAGATGCAATGGCCGATAGCGGTCAACCAGTTCCAACACGCGGGCGATTAAGTCGTCGCCCTGAAAGTCGCTCAACTGGCGCAGCGGCCCGGCCGCCCCCAGGTGATCTGGTTCGTAGGCATAACAGCCGGGACATCGCAAAGGACACTCCCGGGTGATCTCCAGTGACAATAGGGGCCTGCGGCCACATAGGATACTGCCCCACGCGGGAATGATGTCCGTATGCTTCATGGTCTGCTTCACCCACGCTTCAATACATGCCGGATTTCGTCAACTTCGACTGTCGCCTGGAATTTTTCCTTTTTCTGGCCGGATGATCAGCATATTACTGACCGACTGAGAACGCAATCCGGCGTATTTCGCACCCGGCTTAGTTTCTGCCTTGCAATCCGTGTGCCATACCAGATGGGGCGGACGTCTCGGAGGAAAATTCGGGTCGTCACAGGCCCAATGTGCTTGAACTGCTGTAACTTGCGCGAGAGTTCCGATGGCGTCCTGGCCTGTGCAAGCAGGTTTGTCAGCGTGCCGTAACGGCTCTTCAATTCCCGGCATACCTCAAGCAGCTTGGTAGCCGTGGAAAAGTCGTACCTGACGTAATGAGCGCGATCCAGCAACCGCACGAGTTTGTCCCACCCTGCCCGGAGAATCGCCTGAGGGCTGGTGAGCCGCGCTGCCACGAGTTCCTGATGGGCCCGCTCGGCAACTTCCGTCTGAATGGGCTTTCCGAAAAGCAGGCATGCTAGAAACCATTTGAAAAGTTCTTCCTCATTTTTCGATGCCAGATCGATTCGCAAACGGCGGGCGTAAGATGTCTTCTTCATGATTGGCCGCACTCGCATGAGAGTCGGAAAATCTCTTTGTATACTCGGCTTTCATGCGAGTCATCGTCTGTGATAGCCATCACTGCAGCATCTTTCCATGCCTGTACGCCATGCCTGTACGCTATGCCGGAGCGGCGTCTTGAGGTCACCGGTCTGGTGGGATCGCGAGGGTGAACATCATGTCCGGTGATGATTACATGACCTATCGGGATCGAGAAGCGGCTGGCCGAAAGCTGGAGGAACAGCTGCGTACCTATGCGAATCGCAAGGGTGTGATCGTCCTCGGAATTCCGCGCGTCAGCATTGCGCTGTCAGTCCTTTACGAATGGAGCGTGGCCAGCGATTGCGGCCCCTTCTTTGCTTCCGCGATGCCGCGCTCGATTGTGGCCTGCCAGTCGGAATGCGGCACCGGCGATGACTGTGCGGCTTCGTACCATCGCAGCGCATCGGCGGGGCGTTGCAGACGCTTCAGATAGATACGCCCGGCAGCGATCTGCGCCAGCAGACCCTGCTTCTCGGTGGGGCAAGCCCGCGCCAGTTCTTCGTACAACCCGGCGGCGCGTTCCTGGTCCGGTTGGGACTCCATCTGCCGGCAAAGATCGAGCCACATCGATGGAGGGAGATTCCCCCCGCCTGAATTCTTGAAGTCTTGATACGTCTGCCACGCCTCTTCGAGGTCATTCGCCCGGAGCGCCAAAGCCATGAGTTTTTCCAGCGCGTCACGATAGGCAGGGAGATCATTCTTGCGCCAATAAATGTTCTGCAGCATGCGATATGCATCGATGGAATTCGGCTCTTCCTGAAGCAACTTCTTCAGGGTGGACGCCGCGGCGTCCAGTTGTTCGTTGTCAACCTGTTCACCGGCCTCCACCAGCAGCGGGTGGCTGACCCAGGAAATTTTGTTCTGGATTCTTTTTTCCGCAATTTGTTCAAGCCCCGACGCCCGCACTCCCATCGCAATCAGTCCGCCGAAAACGAATCCTCCGATATGCGCCCAGTGCGCGACACCGGAGTATTGCCCGATCAGCGTCCCGTAGAAAATTTCCATGAGCAGCCACATCGGCAGCAACCAATACGCAGCCATTTTGAACCGATAGAAACGATACAGCAGCAGATAGCCCATCTCGATTTTTGTCTTCGGGAATCGCACCAGAAACGCGCCCATCAGCCCGGCGATGGCTCCGGAAGCGCCGATCGTAGGCACGAGGCTTCCCGCGTTGGCCATGCCGTGCACTTGCAACGCGAGCACTCCGGCAGTTAGATAAAATGCGGGATAAATCAGCCTGCCCCAGGTGTCTTCGAGAACGGCGCCCGCCAGCCATAAGAACCACATATTGCCGATGATGTGCAGCCAGCCTCCGTGCAGAAAATTCGCAGTCAGCAGGCTCAAGGTCCTCGGGTGTGCCGGGATGTACGCGTAATTACTCAGGATCGATTCGGAATCCAGCTTTGCAAAGCGGCTCGAAAGCGAGTCCATCTCCTGTTGCAAGGCAGCGGGATTTTCCTTCAGCAGGCGGAATTTCACGTCCCAGACATCCTGAAAATCCCGATTCGGATTCTGCGCTTCTTTCCACAGGCGTGGGTTGTTGGTTTGTACCGTGGTGACCAATTCCCTGGTTTTCTCCGGCATTTTCAGTTCCGGATGCATGGCCGCAAGCAATAAAACGTGCATTTTGACGGCGCCGAGCTCCGGGGCTTGCCGTTCTATCGTCGCGTATGTGCCGAGGAAGACTACGACATTGAGCGCAATGATGCCGATCGTGATGACGGGCCACCGGCGCCCCTGCATGTTTTCATGGCCAAGCGGGATCAGCATACTAAAGTCTCCCTCCCAGTGTGGAAATGGAGCAATCTGCGGTTGATACCTGATACCAGTCTAGAGATTTTGGATATTTCCGGGCCTGCTTTTTCCGGCGTGCTTCGCAAATCAGTTACAGCTTACGTTTTGGACACTCTGCAGGGAGGATGGCGGGTGAGAGGCCCTCTGCACGCAAGGATTTCGGGGGCTCATCTTTTGCGAAGCAAAGGATGATAGGGTTTAACTTAAGAGAAAAACACTGGCAGGGGCGGTTGCGCAGACCGCCAACTCTTTCTAACGGCAACTTGGTTTCAGGAATTCCGGGGAATCTAATCGCTCACGGCTCCGAATAAATCAAATTGCACTCGTCGCATGTGAAAAACCTTGCTTCCCGGCAGGGCGCCGGAACCCGGGCGATGTTCAGATGAGCTTCCCCACGTGCGCTTCCAGCAATGACCAGCATTGCTGGCCAATCGTTGCCTTCCACCGCTTGTAGAACGGTCGCAACACCACCTGGAACGATGCGGTATCCGCAGTGTTGAATATCATCCCGCGCTGCCTCAGCCGCTCACTTGCTCCCTTGTTGAGCGTAGCGTAGTCCGCCCTCTGCAACGTCGTATATTTCGCCACGTTTCGCTCAATAATTTCCTGAACGCTTGCCGGCATCCGCTGCCAGGTTTTCAGATTCCCGATCAGGTTGAATCCCGACCACGTGTGATTCGTCACGCTCAGATATTTCTGAACCTCGTAGAGTTTAAACAGCTCGATGATCGCGTACGGATCCGCCTGTGCCACCGCCGCCCCGCTTTTCATCGTCTGGTAGAGGTGGTCTATGTTCACCACCACGGGTATGGTCCCTAACGTTTTCCAGGAATCAATGTAAATCGGCGCGTTTGGCGAGCGAAACTTCAGCCCTTGCAGATCCGCTGCCGTCCGAATCGGCTTCGTCGCGCACGTGATTTCGTGAAACCCATTCTCGAAGCATCCGTGCCGCAGTCCATAAATCCCCTTGGTGATCATTTCCTTCTGCAAATAATCGCCCAGGTCGCCGTCGAGCGCCGCGTACACCTGCGCCTGCGTGCTGAACGAGAACGGCACGTTTTGCACGTTCATCGCCGGTACCGCCAACCCGATCACGCCGCCATTCAGCGTGAAGAAATCCAGTTCCCCGCTCATTAACATCCGAAATGCCGCCGGGTCGCCGCCCGGGATGTGATCGTTCTCAGCGAACGTCTGCACATCCACGCGCCCGCCGGTTTCGGACTTCACCGCCGCCCACATTTCCATTAACCGCTTGTGCAGCGGACTTTCCGCGGGCTGATTGTGGAATTGCCGCATTTTCCAATCCGCCGCCCGCGATCCACGGCTCACCAGCAGGATTCCGCCAGCCGTCAGAATGCTCCGGGTAAAATGCCTGCGCGTGACCGCAGACGAAGCCTTTTTGGAATCGCCAGACCCATTCGGTTGAGTTCCATTGTCAGAGATCATTTGTTTTGCACCTCGCGTTTTGCGCCTCGGTCATGGTTCGGGAAGCCTGAATGCGGCTCTTTGCGTAGTTTGCCCTGTTCGCTTTTCTTGTTTTTGTTTCATCGCCACTATAACGGTGCGTTTAAACGACTGTCAACGCCGTGTTCCTGGCCGTCGCCGTGTCCTCGCAGGCGAAAAGGCGAACCGTACGCCCCTGCGTCGAGATTCCGGCGGCGGCAACAGAACGCGAATTGATTGCATCCATTCATTCTGTGTGCGCTCTCAAATCGCGATGCGCGTACATGGCAAGATGTCAGCGCGCCACGTTGAATGTGTCTCTACTGCGAGCCTTCACGGTGAAACGCTCCGTTGACAATTGTTAAACACATTCCTTATAGTGAGTAGCCCACGAAAAATATCCAGCCTGCGGAGATAAGCGGCGATTGACCTTACTTAGGAGACGATCATGAAACATCTCGCCAAATTGGCGCTTGCGATAGCCATCCTGTTGGCCGCTCTGGCTCCGACAGTAACGAGGGCTGCAAACGATCCAGTCGTTTCGCAGAAGGACAGCGAATTACTGGCAGCTGCTGCACAAAACAACAAGGAAATTGCCGGCGGGCTGCTCCACGCCGATTTCGAGTGGACCGATGCGGCGGGAAAGACACGGTCGAAGGCGGAGACCCTGCAAAATCTTAGCGCGCTTGCGGCCAACACCTCTGGCGAAACCGGTGTTCAGCAATTTGAATACGACCGCCTGGAAGTTTTCACGGGCATGCATCACAACACACGATTCATGCGCGTGTGGGTAAACGGCTCTTCGGGCTGGCAAGCCTTCGCCTTCATCGACACCACTATGGGCGGCGGAACCGCTCCCTTTGCCACAACCGCGAGCCTGGCGGGAGATTGCGAAAATCCATGCAGGACCGTTCCGTTCACACCTGCAACAGCAGCCGACAAGACGATCGTCGATATCCTCAAACGACTTAAAATGGATGAATGGCACCCCAACCCCGAAGATTGGTCTCCCTACGTGCTCGACGGCGTCGATTACGTCACCAGCGGCGGGGCGCTCAGCAAAGCGCATCGAGTGGCGCATCTTGAGCAGGAGAAAAAATCCGGAGCCGCGATCCTGCCGGGCGATCCCGTGATTTCGATGCGCATGGCTGACTTCGGCGAATCCGTAGTGATGATCTCGCGTATCGCACCCTATCTCGGCGGCAAACCATACTATAGCCTCCGCGTGTGGACCTTCCGGGATGGCCGGTGGCAGCTTGCCAACAGCCAGCAGACCACCATCGCGGACGCAACGCCGGTGCCACCGGCAACCGCCGCGAAAACACGATGACGTGGCGTTGCGCCGATGATGATTAGCTTGAGTTGCTGGTTGATGCGGATGTAGCTATAGGCTGGATACTGCCCGGTCATCTCCAAAATCTTCGCTTCCAACTCCGGCGGCGTCTTCGCGATTCTGTAGGACAGGCTTTAGCCTGTCTTCTTTTGATTTCTGCCGACTCCAGCAAAAGTCAAAATCTGACAGGCTGAAGCCTGTCCTACCATCTGCACGCGAACTTCGAGGCCCAGAAAAACGTTGCGCAGCAGATCGGCAGGACCGCCGCGCTTTGCGCGTCCTTGAGCACGACAATGGACATGTTCGTAACGGGCCGGTGCCCACCCTTTCGCGACATTGCAATAGGGTAAGTCCTTATTTCATCCCGATGAGATCATCGCGTCCCTTGACTCCGATTCTTTTGGAATGGGAGCCCATTTGGAGTCGACTTTCTTCGACGTGGCGGAGTACCCCTCCGCGTGGAGAGATACTCCTTCCTTCATTTCATGTTCCGGTAAGGCGTGAAGGCCCACCCCGCCAAGCTCAGGCGACGTCGAAGCGATCGAGGTTCATCACTTTGTCCCACGCCGCCACAAAATCCTTTACAAACTTCTTCTTGGAGTCCGCGCATGCATAGACTTCCGCGAGGGCGCGCAGCTGGGAGTTCGAACCGAAGATCAGGTCGACACGTGTGCCGGTCCACTTGACCTTGTTCGTCTTCCGGTCGCTCCCCTCGTACACGCCTTCCGAGCCAGCCGACGGCTGCCATTGCGTGCCCATGTCGAGCAGGTTGACGAAATAGTCGCTTGTCAGGGTCTCCGGCCGCTTGGTAAAGACGCCGTGTGCGGACTTCCCGACGTTTGCGCCCAGGACGCGCAGTCCGCCGACGAGAACTGTCATCTCCGGCGCCGTCAGCGTCAGCAATTGCGCGCGATCCACCAATAGCGCCTCCGGCTCCAGCCCCCGGCTGCCATTGAAATAGTTGCGGAACCCATCGGCGGTCGGTTCGAGCGGCGCGAATGACTCGGTATCGGTTTGCTCCTGCGACGCGTCCATGCGCCCCGGCGTAAAGGGGACTTTCACGTCGTGCCCGGCGGCCTTCGCGGCTTTCTCAACCGCCGCACAGCCGCCGAGAACGATCAGATCGGCAAGTGAAACCTTCTTCCTGCCGGACTGTGAAGCGTTGAACCTCTTTTGGATCGCTTCGAGAGTCTTCAGCACCTTCGCCAGTTGAGCCGGCTGGTTGACTGCCCAGTCCTTTTGCGGCGCCAGGCGGATGCGCGCGCCGTTCGCTCCGCCGCGCTTATCGGAGCCGCGGAACGTCGACGCCGACGCCCATGCCGTCGAGACCAGCTGGGAAACGGACAGTCCGGACGCGAGGATTTTCGCTTTCAGAGCTGCAATGTCCTTCTTCCCGATCAGCGGATGATTCACGGCGGGAATCGGGTCCTGCCACGGCAGCGCTTCCTTCGGAACGAGCGGGCCGAGATAACGCGCAATCGGGCCCATATCGCGGTGCGTCAGCTTGAACCACGCCCGGGCAAACGCGTCTGCCAACTGGTCCGGATGCTCGTAGAAGCGCCGTGAAATCTTTTCGTAAGCAGGGTCGACCCGCAAGGAGATGTCCGTGGTCAGCATGGATGGCGCGCGATGTTTTGACCGGTCGTGCGGATCCGGCACCGTACCGGCGCCTCCATTATCCTTCGGTGTCCACTGAAACGCGCCAGCCGGGCTCTTGGTCAGTTCCCATTCGTAACCGAACAGATTCGCGAAGAAGTTGTTGCTCCACTTCGTAGGCGTGGTAGTCCAGATGACTTCCAGCCCACTGCCGGTCGCATCATCCCCAATGCCGCTGCCAAATTTGTTCTTCCAGCCGAGGCCTTGCTCCTCAATGCTGGCGCCTTCCGGCGGTGGGCCCACCAGCGCGGCATCGCCGGCGCCGTGGGTTTTACCAAAGGTGTGGCCGCCGGCAATCAGCGCGACCGTTTCCTCGTCGTTCATGGCCATGCGGCGGAATGTTTCGCGAATATCCTTGGCCGCCGCGAGGGGATCCGGCTTGCCGTTTGGCCCCTCCGGATTCACGTAGATCAGGCCCATTTGCACGGCAGCGAGCGGATTCTGAAGATCGCGGTCGCCGGTGTAACGCTGGTCATCCAGCCACTTGCCTTCGGGGCCCCAGTAGACGTCCTCTTCAGGCTCCCAAACATCCTCGCGCCCGCCGCCAAAACCAAAGGTCTTGAAGCCCATCGACTCCAGCGCAACGTTGCCTGCGAGGATCATCAGGTCGGCCCAGGAGATCTTCCGGCCGTATTTCTGCTTGATCGGCCACAGCAGGCGGCGCGCCTTGTCGAGGTTGACGTTGTCCGGCCAGCTATTGAGCGGCGCGAAGCGCTGCTGGCCGGCCCCGGCGCCGCCGCGGCCATCGCCGATGCGGTATGTGCCGGCGCCGTGCCACGCCATCCGAATGAATAGCGGCCCGTAGTGGCCAAAATCGGCCGGCCACCAATCCTGCGAGTCCGTCATCAAGGCATGAAGGTCCTTGATCACGGCATTCAGATCGAGACTCTTGAATTCCTTGGCGTAGTCGAACTCCTCGTCCATCGGATTCGACAGGTTGGAGTGCTGGTGGAGAATCTGAAGGTCCAACTGGTTGGGCCACCAGTCACGGTTCGTATGTGAAGGGGCGCCGCCCGCAAACGGGCATTTGGTTTCGGCTGACAAGGTTCGTTCCTTCCTTTCGATGAATCAAGAATTTAGTTAAAAGAACTGTGACAAAAAAGAACCGTAACAAACTGCAATCCCGGCTTTGCCATTCGCGCAATCGCTGGCGGCGTGCCTGCTGCTGCGCATCGTTCGTCCGGCATCCATACGCTTTAAAACCTAACGGGAGGCGTGCCGCGGAGCGCACCTCGTGCAGAGCCCCCGGAAAATGAGTTCGCATTCGCGAAGAATCCGCTTGCCGAGCGAGCGCGAGGCGGGCCGAGGCACGTCGAACCACTCGATGTCGTCCACATTGCCGCAGCGGTCGCAGACGAAGTGATGATGCCGCATGCCTTTCGCATCGAATCGCGCGGCGCGGCCCTCGACGGCTACTTCACGCACCAAACCCGCCTGCACCAAGTCCCGCAAATTATTATAAATCGTGGCCCGTGAAGAGCGCGGATCCACGCGATTCACGGCCTGGTAGATTTCCGCAGCCGTGGGATGCCTGTGGCATCCTGTCAAAAATGCCATGACGGCGTAGCGCTGCGGCGTGCACCGCAATCCCCCGCCCTCTAAAGACCGTTTAATCGCCTCGGCATCCACTACACATTTGGAATATATCTAATCTGAAATTTTGTCAAGGCGTGGTCTCGGGTTTGCCGGCGCGAGCGGAAATCTGGCGGAACCTGCATCCACATTACGACCAGGGAGTTGCTGTTATCATCCGAGTAAAGGATGGGCGGGCGCTCTGTCCTTTGCGCAGCAAAGGTCGGGATTTTGTCGTTGTCATTCCCGCGTGAACTTCAAACCAAAAACATTGCTCGCGCGTGGCAAATAGGACAGGCTTCAGCCTGTCTGCATTTGATTTTCAGGAAAGCAAAATCAGACAGGCTGAAGCCTGTCCTACTCAAACCAGGACGGTTGGCGCCGCCGAGAAGCGCTATTCCTCCTCGTCCTCGCCCATTTGCATGGTGAGGTAACGCTCGTACCCAAGTTCCTTGATCAGGTGCATTTGCGCTTCAAGCCAGTCGACGTGGCCCTCTTCGTCCTTCAGTAGCGTCACAAAGAGATCGCGGGAGCCGTTATCCTTCTCCGCGACAGCGACCTGGATGGCGGCGTTATAGTCCTTCACGGCGCCGAGTTCGAGAGCGAGATCGCTCTGCAGCATGTCCTGGACGTTCTTGCCGACAGTAAGTTCAAGCGGCTTCATCGAGGGTGAGCCGTCGAGGAAGAGGATGCGTTCCATGAGCGCTTCAGCGTGCTTCATCTCCCCAACGGACTGCTTCTTGATGTAGTCCGAGAGCTTTTCGTAACCCCAGTTTTCGAACATCTCCGCATGCAGAAAATATTGATTGATGGCCGTGAGTTCTTCGCGCAGGGCTTTGTTGAGTTCTTCGACGACCTTAGATGAGCCTTTCATTTCGATCCTCCCTTAAAAAGCAGAGTGTAGCGCAGTTGACGCAAGGACAACAACAAAACACACCAGCTCATCGGCGAGTGCATCCTTCGGTGTCGCAAGGGAGAGATATTGTCGTTGTCATCCCCACGTGAACTTCAAACCGTGAACTTCAAATCAAGAACCCCGCCCTTGAAAAACGTCAGGAACGGTGCACCCAAACCCAGGTATCCTAACTCACAGGTGATTTACCTACGTAATGTGATGTGATTAGTGATGCTCCAAAGGAACCGAAAGCCCGGGCCACCTGCCTGACAAATCGGATTGTCGGATAGTCGCAACACTTAAGAGCTTATCGAGAGTTGGCCGACGCGAGTCAGTTTATTGAATCCGATCCACCATGTCCGGATACTTCCAAACGCGTTGACAACAGCTACATTTGGTGAACAATAGCGGACATCCTGGGATGCGAACGCGAAGCTCGGGGAGGCTGCTTATGAAGATTTCGGCTTTTGTGAAGGGTGCCCTGTTTTTTACTCTGCTCCTGCTCGGATGGGCTGAGGTCCCCATCTTCACCTGGGCGCAGAATTCACCGGGAGACTCCAATGCAGACACGGCGGCGATAAAAAAGACGTTTGCCGATTTTGACCGAGGCTTCAGCAAGCACGATGCCCACGCGACCGCAATGGTCTTTGTGGAAGATGTGGATTTCACAAACATGTTTGGCGATTACATTCACGGGCGGAAAGCGGTCGAGCAGAAATTCGTAGAGCTTTTCACGGGCACCTTGAAGGACGTGAATCGTACCGATACGGTCAGGAATATCCGTTTTTACGCGCCGGGAATAGCGCTTGTTGACGCCGATACGCTAATGACCGGCGCAAGAAGAACCGACGGCTCACTGAGGCCCGCGCGCAAGGGCCTGATGATCGCTGTGATGACTAAGCAGAACGGGCTCTGGCGTATCAGCAACTTTCATGAGGCGGAATTTCCGCCTCGCGCGGCGCCTGCAACTCCTTGATGTTTTCCAAACGTATGCTGCATCCCTTTTCGGATTGTGTCCGACTTCTCCGGAGTTGGATACAATCGCCGTGGCAGCGTTGACGTGGCGGTTCACGATGTTCGATCTGGATGCTTTAGGCGGGTGGCACATCCTTTGCGGAGCAAAGGGTGGGATGTTTTGATGGGAAATTGGTAGGGGCGGTGGGGATCGAAACATTCTGCTTTACTGAAAACACGTAAGTTATTGAGAACTCTCAGTCGCTAGAATCGCTAGAAACGACAAAATGGGCGGATTGGTGTACGTGGCGTGTACGTGGACGGTATTTGCTTTTTGTTCGCTCTTTGATAGAATGGCTTGGCGGAGGTGGCCTATGAAGGTAATCGATGATGTAAAAGAGATAGGCGATCTAATCAAGAAATACAACGACATTGAACTCAACCGTAAAATCGTGAATCTCGAAGGAGAGGTACAAGACCTCACACGGGACAAGCGTCGCCTCGAATCCAAAGTTGAAGAACTGGCTGCGGTCGTGGAGATGAAGCAAAACCTTGTTTTCAAAGCCCCATTTTGGTGGCTAGAGAATGATGAAACCCCATACTGCGCCTCATGTTGGGAAAATCAGAAGAAGGCAATTCACGTAGTCCTTCGAGTTGATGTCGCCGATCACATCTCATGGGACTGCCCGACCTGTAAGCATTTTTATAGAGTTGATAAGAAAGATGCGCCCCGCCAAGGTGCGCTGCGCCCTAGGCCCTATGGCGGCGGTCCTAATTCTTGGATGGGTCGTTAGAGTAGGCGGGCGGGTGTCCCATCCTTAGCGCAGCAAAGGGTGGGATGATTCTCATAAAAGTTGGTAGGGGCGGTGGGGATCGGAACATCTCGCCATATTGAAAATACGCAACTTATTGAAAATAAAAAACGCTCAAAACGCTGAAAGCTCCAGATTCCGGCCAAACTGGAACGTAACTGGAACACGGGATCTGGGCGAAGTTGGACACGTGGTTGACACGTGGACACAGACTCTCTCTTACATCCGATTGTTAGGCTGTTTATTTGAGAGTACAATCGCCCTGTCATGGCCTTTCTCGTCCCTACAAATACACCAGTGCCAGCGCCCGAGCCAAAACCGGTGCCGCCCCGCAATTTCTTATGGAAGCAGTATGAACTCCACGTCGGGCTATATAAGACCTATTTGGAGTTCGTCCTGAAGTTCAATGTATTTTATTACGCCGCGACCGGCGCGATCATCTCGTATTACTTTGCGCACTCCGATATTCTGTGGATGAAATATTCTCTACTATTCCCCGTTCTTATGAGCTTTGGTTTTGCGACCTTCTTTATCTACGGCGCATGCAAGATAGGAGTGGTTCGGGATGAGTTAGAAACGATAGGCAGTAAACTCGGATTTGATACTGTGCCAGAGTACTTGGTGCTCACGATATTCCTCATCCTCTCGGCAACCTTGATGGTCGTCGTTGCACTTTCTCTGCTTTTTATTATGTCGCGCGTTCACCCTCCTGTTGCTTCCCCTCAACCCTAAAGCGTCTCAAAAAACGCCTCCGCTGTTTTCCCGGCGGCGAGGTGGTCGATGAAGCGGTGCCATTCGTTTCTTTATCGGCAGTCGAAAAGGAGCAGACTTAGTCTCTAAAATTGATTCTGAACAACCAGCGCAGCCAGCCGATCCAAATGTTCTTCCCGTAGGGCTTGCCCCAGGAGTATCCGATTAGCGGCGTGATATAGAATCCGATGTCGTCTTTATTCCACACAAACCTTTCAAATCGCTTTGTTCCCTCCATGTCTTTGAACTGTTTTCGAGAGTAGCTATTTTTCTTTATTCGACCTTTTCTTAATCAAACCACACCCACAGAATCCTGCACAGGTGCCCCCTGTGTATACCGGGGGAAATCCACCCACTACACTAAATTGGAACGTATCTGGAACGCAGGTTCACGTAGTTTATAGATTATACAATAGTTAGATTGGTAGGGGCGGTGGGGATCGAACCCACGACCTTCGGCTTAAAAGGCCGCTGCTCTACCACTGAGCTACGCCCCTACAGGACAATCTTGTGATTGTATCGGTTGGGCGGGGATGCCGCAACCGATGTTCCGTTCACCGCGAAGTGATACTTTCAGGGGAAAACCGCCGGCCATCGTGCCTACGGGCTGCGATGGCCGGCGCAAAGCCGAAGAACCAAAATTGGGATGGAGCAAGCGTCCGGCTAAGCCAGGGCCTTTTCGCGGGGGCGTTTGCGTTTCCACTCGTAGTCTTTGCGCAGCAGCGCCATGTGTTTCTTGATCTGCCTCTCGATTTCGGCGAAGGTGATTTTGACGCTTTTGCGGACGTCAACTCCCTCTCCGGTGGCGTGCAGGACTCCCGTGGGAAGCGAGAGATTCAAGGAAAAAAGATAAATTTCCTTTCGAGGATGTTTTTCCATCGTCCCATGCAACTGCACCAGGTCCGGTGCATAGCGTTTCAGCAGTTTCTCGATCTTCACAACATGCCGCTGCGTTTCCTTTTCAATCGCTTTGTGCCATTCCGCATTGCCATAACGCATCGAAAGCTTCATGGGTGACCTTTCCGAAAAATAAGAGGAGGGGAGAATGCAATTCGCAGTTTGTTCCGCAACCACATAGGCACTTTCAGAATAGCAAGTCCGCCATGCGGTTGCAAATTCGGATTGCCGGGGCGGCACGGCACGCAGGGCGCGCGCAACGGGAAAATTCCGGCTTATTTCTTGAAAAGGTTCTCAAACGCCTGGCGGGCGTCCATGGGGCGCGAAGAGCGTTCCGGAGAAGCCGAAGAGCCGGCGGCGGGCGCCGACGGCGCCGTATCCTTTTCGATGGTCGTGCGAAATTCATAGAACGTGCAATCGTTGCGCTGGTCTTTCGGTGAAATGCGCTCGGGGACGGGCTTCATGCATTCGAAACGCGCGGCCGTATCAAAATAGGCGCACTGCTTGCAGCAATGCAGGTCGAACGCGCAACGCGGGCATTTGCCCTTGGGATCGAAGCCGGGCTGCAACACGGCGCCGCAGTTGGAACATCGCGCGCGGGTAATGGTGCCGACCATGCGCGGCGTGCGAGGCCCGATTTGATCTTGTCTCGGGTGGCCTTCCGGCGGCCGTTTTTCTTTTTTCTGGGGCTTTTCGGCACTCATGTAGCCCTGCTGCTTATACTTCCGCTCCAAGGAAACCTCCGGGGGGGATGCTTAGATCATACTCTGAATCCCCGTCTGTAACACGAAAATAAGGCGATAGTGCCAAGATATGCAATTCGCGGCGGATCAGGACTTGCGCGCCCACAGCCGCGCCAATCCTTCCGGGCGCAGGTCGGGCTGCAAAAATGACCGCGGCGCGCCGGCATCGGAAACAATCGCTTCCGCGGCAAGGTACCCGCTGCGGACGGCGCCCTCCATGGTGGAGGGCCATCCGGTGGACGTCCAGTCACCCGCAAGGTACAGGCCGGGCAGAGGACTGCGTTGCGCGGGGCGCCACTGGTCCGAGCCGGGAGCGGGCGAAAACGTCGCGCTCATTTCCTTGATCACAGTTCCCTTCACCAGCACGGCTTCGCGCGTTGCCGGAAGGACGCCGCGCAATTCCTCCAGGCACAGCGTGATAATTTCCTGCCGCGAACGCTGCGTCAAACCGTAAGACGCGCTGATCACAAGCTGCAGGTATTGCCCGCCGTTTTCGGCGCCTTCCCCGTACAGCTGCGTCTTGTTGAAGATCCATTGCGTGGTGCTGTCGAGCAGCGTGAGGAACGGTTCGGTCATCACGGCTCGGTCGAACCAGAGGTGCACGCCGGTGATGGGCGATGTCCGCAGCCTGGCCAGGTTCGAAAACACCGGTTCGCGCTTGACCACATCCGGCGGCAGCAGCTCGGGCAAGACGTCCTGCGGCACGGCCGCCAGATAATAGTCCGCCGTTTCCGTCGTACCGTCTTCCCTCTCCACGCCTTCCACACGGCCGTTCGCAACCACGAATCCGCGTACGCCCGCTCGCAACTGCACTTCCCCGCCCCGGCTCGTGATGGCCTGTTTGCAACCATCGTACAGGTTTCCCAGGGGAACGCGCGGGATGCCGACGCGGTATCCCTTGCGCGTGGAAAGAAACGCTTTCCAGAACACGTCGATGCCGTAGCGCGCGTCAATGCGGTTCAATTCTTCATCGAGCGCGCTGACCAGAATGACTTCCCAGAAGCGGCGAATGGCGCGCTCGGTCTGGCGATGCATTTGAAGCCACGCCAGCATCGTGACGCCGCCGGTTCCGCTGGAAATATCCGCCGGACGCCCGCCACTGCGCGCAATCACCAGCAACGCGCGGGCGATGGCGCGTTTGTCGGCCCAGCCGAGCAGCGGGAACATCGCAAACGAAGGCGCCATGTGCAACGGCGCCGGCAGCGCAACACACTCCATGCTGCCGCGGCGGCCGTCCGGCGCGGCAAACAGGAGACGGTCGAAAAATCGAATTTTGCCCGCCGCGCCGGCCCGGCGATAGAAATCTTCGAGGTTGGTGCAGCAACCCAGCGTGACGTGCTGGCAGTTGTCCACATGCTCGCCGCCGGGCAGCACGTACGACGCCGCGCGGCCCCCAAGATGGGGGCGCATTTCGAGCAAACGCACGCGGAAACCGGCTTCAGCCAGCGCGACGGCCGAGGAAAGTCCCGCCAGGCCGCCGCCGATCACGATCACGCTCTTCGAGGACATTGTGTTGGGAGTACCAGCCCAGCCGCGCGCGCAACAGGATCCCGGTCTTTTCGGGAGTGCTCAGCCGCACGCGCTCGGTGAATACATCATACCCGCGCATCTGGATGCGCCGCAGCAAACTGCTGTAAATTCGCGCCAGCGCCCAGAGCGCGGCGCGCGCGTCCGGATGCACGCGCGGGATCAACTCCACGCCCTCGCGATAAAAGTCCCAGGCGCGCGCAGCCTCAAATTCGAACAGCCGCTGCAGTTCGGGCGTAAGCGGTCCGCCGGCAAGCTGCTCGGCGCGAACGCCGAATTGCGCGAGGTCCTCCAGAGGCAGGTACACGCGCCCCATTTCGTAATCTTTCGGCACGTCGCGCAGGATGTTGGTGAGCTGAAAGGCGATGCCCAGCTTCTCGGCCAGCTCCGGGGCGTGCGGATCGTCAAACCCAAACACGTGCAGGCACGTCAGGCCCACGGTTCCGGCCACGCGGTAGCAATATTCGCGCAACCGGTCGAACGTAGGATAATCCCCAACGGTCAAATCCATTTCCGCGCCGGAAATCAGGTCGTGAAAATAGCGCGGCGGAATGTGAAACCGTTCGATGGTATCCGCAAACGCGGGCAAAATCGGGTGCCCCGACACGTCGCCCGCCACAACCGCATCCAGTGCGGCGCGCCATCGCGCCAGGCCCCGCTGCTTGTCCGCCGCGCTGCCCACCGTGTCGGAAACGTCGTCCACCAGGCGCATGAACGCGTACAGGGCGCACAGGGCGTCCCGCTTGGCCTGCGGCAGCATGAAAAACGCGTAATAGAAGTTGCTTGCGGCCGCGCGCGCCACCTGCCTGCATTCCGCGTAGGAATGCGCGATCGCATCCGCATTTCCCTGCCGCGTCGTTCGGCCGTCCGAACTCACGCCGCCGCCCTCGACAATCGCCAGCCGCCCGGACTCGGCCGGAGCGGCCGGCGCGGGAGCCTGGCGGCGCGCAAACAACCGCCCGGCCAGGGCGCCTGCAAGCAATCGAACCTGCTTCGTTTTCGAGACGGACGGCCGGTGCTCGAGCGTGTTGTATCCCATGGCTTCGATGGAATCGAGCACCGCAAGCCCGCCGCGGCTGAACATTTCGATATCCACGCGCAGCGCGGAATCGACGCGGCCGGCCAGCGGCATTCCCTTCGCGAACCATTGCCGCGTCCGCGCGATCAAATCCTTCATCAGCGAAACGTACTGCGGATCGAACCGGCGCTCGACGATATCTTTTTCGGTGAGGCCATGCGCCGCCAGCGCATCGAGCGGAATGTAAATACGCCCTTTTTCAAGGTCGCGCGAGACATCCTGCCAGAAATTCGCCAGTTGCAGCGCCGTGCAGGTCGCGTCGGAAAGCTGCTGGCGCCCGGCATCGCGATAACCGCATAGATAAAGCACCAGGCGGCCCACCGGGTTTGCGGAATAGCGGCAGTAATCGAGGACGCCCTCCCAGGTGGGGTACCGGTGCACGGTCTGGTCCTGGCGAAACGCGATCAGCAAATCCGAAAACGGGTCGATGGGAATCTCGCATGCGGCAATCGTCCGCTGCAGCGCGATGAACACCGGGTGCGACGCCTTGCCGGCGTAGCAGTCGCGTAGCTGCTGGTCCCACTGGTCGAGCAATTCCAGCGCCCTCGCGGGATCGGAAACTTCATCGCCCAAATCGTCCGCCCAGCGGCAATAGGAATACAGATTGTAGAAATGCTGGTGGAGATGCTTTGGCAGCAGCCAGGAAACCACGTTGAAATTTTCGTAGTGGCCGGTGGCCAGCCTACGCGTGTAGTTCTCAGCCTCTGCGGCCGAGCAACCGGACGGAGGCATATTCCGGGCGATTTCGAGTTCAGCAGGTATCTGCATGGTGCTTGACCGGCCGCCGGAGAGCCCGGCGCGGTACAAGTGGGACAGGCTTTTCATCCTGAGCGACGCGATGAGCGACCTGTCAGATTTACGTCTTGCCCGGCCCGAAATGCAGACAGGCTGAAGCCTGTCCTACCGGATGCGGCTGAAACATTTCCACGGGCGCGGATGGCTACGGAATCACCGCGACTTTCATCTCGCCATTGCGATGCTTCATATGCTCGAACATTTTCGGAAGATCGGTGAGCGGAATTTCCGCATTCACAAAATCGCTCGATCGAATTTCACCCCGCGACACCGCTTCGAGCGCCTCGCGGATGAACCTCGGCGTGTGGTGGAACGTGGACTTGATCGTGATCTCCGAATAGTGCAGCGCGTTGGGGTCCACCGGCACCAGGGTGCCGCGCGGGCATCCGCCAAACAGATTTACCGTGCCGCCGCGCCGCACCATCTGCAGCGCCCATTCCCACGTTTGCGCCGTCCCGACCGCCTCAATCACGGAATCGGCCCCCCGGCCGCCTTCGGTCAGCTCGCGCACGGTTTTCGCCGGGTCCGCGAGGTCGGGAGCGATGAATGCGGCGCGCGCTCCAAACTGTTCGGCCGCGCGAATCTGGTTCGACCTCTTCCCCAGAGCAATCACGTTCACGCCGCGCCCGGAAAGAACGCGGATGAATTTCAATCCGATCGGGCCGCAGCCGATCACGACGGTTGTATCTCCCGGCTGGATTCCCGTTTCATGAATTCCGCGAAGCACACAAGCAAGTGGTTCGACCATCGCGGCATCCTGGAACGAAACGTGTTCCGGAATGACCAGCATATTCTGGCGCACGATTCGTCCGGGGATGCGGATATATTCGGCGTAAGCTCCATTGTTGAAGAGCAGGTCCTCGCAAAGATTCGTCTGCCCCTTGCGGCAAAACAGGCAGACCATGCACGGCGCGGAGTTGGAGGGAACGACGCGCGCGCCGACCATCAGGCCGCCATTCACGTCAGAACCCAGCTGTTCGACAACGCCGGCGAGTTCGTGCCCGAATACGGCCGGCGGAGTGATCATGCGCGCGTGGTATCCCCGCTTCCAGACCTTGAGGTCGGTACCGCAGGTCAGGGCCACCTTGACGCGAATCAGCGCCTCATCGGCCGCGAGTTTGGGTATGTCGATGTTTTCAATCTTGAGGTTTTCGCTGCCATATAGGACCGCGGCAGTCATATGACCGTTCTTATGATCGTATTGCTTGCTTCGTATTTGTGCGGTTCTGATCAAGGATGTATCACCACTTTCAAAGAATCTCCTACAGGACGTGCGGCCAGTTGCAGCGCCCGACCCATATCTTCCAACGAAAACCGATGAGAGATCAATTCGCGTACCGGCAACTGGCGCGTAAAGATCAGCCGCGCCGCTTCCTGCTGCCGGTCCAGCGCCGCGCTGTAACTTCCCAGAATTTCCTTTTCTTCGACGCCCACCGCGGCCGCCGGAAACTCGATCTTCATCTGCGGATCGTTTTGCGCGAACAGGAGCACGCGCCCTCCCGGCCTGGCCAGCGCCAGCGCATCGGTGAGCGCTGTCGGAATCGGCACGGCGACCAGCACAACGTCCGCGCCACGTCCGTCGGTGCGCCCGCGAACTTGCTCCACCAGATGGCCGTCGCGGGGATTCACGGCCAGATCAGCGCCCAACGACACGCTCTTGGCGCGGCGCTCGGGCATCGGATCGCTGCCGATCACACTGGCGCCACGCAATTTCGAAAGCATCATCAAGAGCAACCCGATCGGCCCGAGCCCCATGACGAGCACCGTTTCTCCGGCGGCCACGCGAGCCTTTTCGACGGCCTTGATGCAAGTATTCACGGGCTCGATAAACGAGGCCTCATCAAAACTGATCTCATCCGGAATCGCCACCATCCCGCGCTCTGCGACCCACGGCATGGCCCGCACAAACTGAGCGAACCCTCCGCCATTGGGATCAAAGCCCGCCGTCAGACCCACTTTTTTGTACCCAGGACATTGCGAGAACAGGCGCTGGTTGCAATAGAAACACGCCCCGCAGGGAACGTGGTGAAAACTCATGACGCGGTCGCCCTGTTTCCATTTGGTGACTCCGGCGCCGACAGCGACCACGGTCCCGGAAACTTCGTGGCCAAAAATCTGCGGCGCGGCAACGAATCCGTATTCGATTTTCTTGATGTCGGTGCCGCAGATTCCGCAAGCGGCGACGCGAATCAGAACTTCTCCCTCGGCAATGACCGGCACGGGAACGTTTTCGACGACCACGCACCCCTTGCCGCGGTAGACGGCCGCGCGCATCGTGGCCGGCACCGGAGGGATTGCGAAAGAGGGTTCGAGTATGGTTCCCGACTGGCTCATAGCGCGCCCACCATGTCCGACTCGATGGGAATCAGCCGGTCGGCCAGCGTTCCCGTAAACGCGTCGAGGAAATTCGCGAGCTGCCTGGAAGCAACGCGGCAATCGCGCGCCAGGGTGAGCAGCGCGGGCAAACCCGATGGCCGGCGAAGCACCTGCGCGACAATACTGCCGATGCGCATTTGGCCGCGCGCGCCGCGGGCACTCTCAAAATCGTACGGGATATCGAAATCGGAAGTATCGCTGATCGCCCGAATGGCGATCGCGGGGACTCCGTAGCGCGCTGCTTCCGCCAGAATCGTATAGCTTTCCATTTCGACCGCTTCCGCCTCATTCCCCAGATGACGCTTGTGTTCCGCGCGTGTGACCAGCGTTCTCGACGTCGCGAATCGCTCCACCTGCCGCGCACCGCAATCCACGGCCGTGGAAAGCAATTCGCGATGGCTGGCCACTGCGACCGGCTCGCCAACTTCACTCACCAGGCGCGCCGCCAGGATGTCTCCCGGGCGATACCCGCTCCGCAAAGCCCCCGCCAGTCCGGTGGAAACGCAGATGTCGGGCCTGTCCGGCAGGACCCGGCGTACCGCTTCCAGCGCATGGAATTGCCCCATGCCCGTAAGGATCGCGCGAACGTGGACGCCGCCAAATTCGGATTCGAAAACCGGCCAGTCACCCGGCAAACGCCGGAAGTTTCGGCGTCGCTGCCAAGGAGCGAATTCCGCCTGGACCGCGAATGTCACCAATATTTTCATATGCTCCGGCACTTGCCTACGCCGCGCGGGCTCGCGCCACTGCCTGCACAGCTCTTGCATCAATGTACCCGTTGGATTCGTACCACGCCACCGCGCGTTCCAGCGCGGCCTCAACCGGCCCCGGAAAGAATCCAAGTTCCCGTCCGGCTTTCGAGGCGTCCACAAACATTTTGTGCCGCGCCATGCGCACGCCTTCCAGCGGAATCTGAGGTTCGCGGCCCAGCACGCGCGATACGCCCGTACTCCACGCAAGCGGCCGCATAGGCCAGGGCATGCGGAAATTTCCATCGCGGCGCCCGGCGCCCGCTGATTGCGGCGAGCAGATCCAGCATCTGCTTCAACGTCAGGTTGCGCCCACCCAGAATGTATCGCTCTCCCACACGACCGCGTTCGGCGGCCAGCAGATGCCCGCGCGCGCAATCCTCCACGGGAACAAAGTTCAAACCGGTATCGACGTAACCCGGCATGCGTCCATTCAGAAAATCGACGATAATTTTTCCCGTCGGCGTGGGCTTCCAGTCTCCCGGCCCCACCGGCGTCGTAGGATTGACGATCACCACCGGCAACCCCGCTTGGGCGGCGCGCAGCGCGCACTGTTCGGCCTGAAACTTCGAGCGCTTGTAGTGCCCGATCATTTCCGCCACCGACGATTGCGTCTGCTCGTTCGGCAACCCGCCTTCGCGGGGCACCGCGATCGTCGCGACCGTGCTCGTGTAAACGAATTTCTCGACCCCGGCGCGTCGCGCGGCATCCAGCAGGTTTTGCGTTCCCGTCACATTCGATTCGTAGATTTCCCGCGGATCGCGCGCCCAGAGCCGGTAGTCGGCAGCCACGTGAAACACGCGCGAAACGCCGTCCAGCGCCCGATCCAGCGACGCCGCATCGCGCAAATCTCCGGTGGCGCGTTCAGCCCGGAACCCTTCGAGTGCGCGCAGATCGCTTGAGGCGCGAGCCAGAACGCGGACGCTCTCTCCGCGTTCGGAAAGTTCGCGGGCAACGTGACTTCCCAGGAATCCTGTCGCGCCGGTGACCAGCGTTTTCTTCATAGAACTCTTAATCTGCCGTCGGACGAAACCAGATCCGGGTTCGCCGGCGGCGGAGGCATCAGCGTCGCGCCACCGCCGGTGCGTCCATTGGTGGGCTTGTCGTCCCCGTTCTTTTCGGGATGGCCGCCCATACGCCCTGAAAACTGCCATTTTAGCATCTTCCAGGTATCGCCCAGGTTGCGCTTGGCGCCCAGTACCGGCGTGGTTTCAAATCCCACGTGCATCATGCAGTCGGCGCAGCGCGGATCGTTGCCCGGGCCGTACTTCTCCCAAGGGGTTTGGCTCACCATGCCCTGGTAAGAATCGTAGTGGTTGTCGGTGATCACGTAGCACGGGCCTTTCCAGCCACGCGGGTTATACGTGGGCGTGCCCCATGCCGTGCACTCCAGTTCGCGCTCGCCCCGCAGGAAATCGAGGTAAATGGGGGAAACCATCAAATTGTGTTTGTCGAGCAGCGCAACCGCCTCGCGGAATTTCTCGCGAATGTCCGCGCGCGACATGAAAATATCCGTGGTCTGCACGGCGGCATAGCCGTACGCCGGGGAAAGCATGAATCCGTCGACGCCGAGCGTATCCAGGTAGGCGTACAGATCGGAAATCTCGTTGAGGTCCGTCTCTTTATAGATCGTCGTGTTGGAGCAGACCAGGAATCCGGCGGCCTTGGCGGCCTTGATGCCCTCAATGGCCTCGCGATACACGCCGTCCCGCTCGACACAAAGGTCGTGCGTCCTCTCCAGGCCGTCCAGATGCACGTTGAAGAAGAAGCTGGACGTGGGCTTGAACTCGTGCAGGCGCTTCCGGATGAACATTCCGTTGGTGCACAAAATGATGTGGCGCCCGCGATCCAGAATCTCGCGCGACAGCCGGCCAATTTCCGGATAGATCATGGGCTCGCCGCCGCAGATCGAAACGACCGGCGCGCCGCATTCATCCGACGCAGCCACGCACTGCTCCACCGTCATCACTTCGTTGATGGTGGATTTGTACTCGCGAATTCTGCCGCATCCGGTGCACGTAAGGTTGCACGAGTGCAACGGCTCCAGCATCATCACCATGGGAAACTTTTCCGTGCCACGAAAACGCTGGGTGGCCACATATTTCGCGAGGTTCGCGGTCATCTTCAACGGATATCTCATTCACTCTCCTAAGCCTTCTGCCGCTCAAATTCCCGGGGCCGCACCTGCAACCCGCAGAATGGAACGATACGATTCGTCATGTTGCGGTACCGCGCCAGCGCATACAACGGAAAATAATTGCGATACAAATGATATTTCAGATAAAAAACGCACGGGAATCCCGTGCCGGTAAATTCCTCTTCGGCCCAGGAACCGTCCGCCTGCTGCTGTTCCACCAAATGATGCGCCGCGCGCGTGATCGCCGGATCCCCCAGTTCGCTGGCGGCCAGCAATCCGATCAGTCCCCACGCGGTCTGTGACGCCGTGCTGGTTCCCTTGCCCTTGAGCGCCGGATCGTAATACGAAGCGATCGACTCCCCGAATCCGCCGTCCGCATTCTGCACTGCGCGAAGCCATCGGACCGCGCGCTGGCAATACTCCTGCGCGGTCAGCGCGACCGTCTCCAGTGCGCGGAGCACGCCGCTGGTTCCATAGACATAGTTTACACCCCAGCGCCCGAACCAGGGTCCTTCCTGGGTCTGGTCCCTCAGAAGGTAACGTACGGCCCGCTGAATCACTTCATGGCCTGCGGGCCATCCGTAACGCCCCAGGCATTCCACGACGCGCGCGGTGACGTCCGCGGTCGAAGGATCGATCATGGCATTGTGATCGGCGAACGGGATATGGCACAGGAAATGGCGGTCGTTGTTGTGATCGAACGCTCCCCAGCCGCCATCATCGTTCTGCATGGCCAGAAGCCATGCGAGACCCCGGCGCGTCGCGGCTTCCATGCGCGCTTTATCGGGATAATCCACGCGCTGCAGCGCCATTAATACGAATGCCGTATCGTCCACATCGGGATAGAAATCGTTGCGAAATTCAAACGCCCAGCCCCCCGGATCTACCCCGGGAGTCTTAATCATCCAGTCACCTGGACCGACGATTTGATTTTCGAGCAGCCATTCCGCCGCGTCCACCAGGGCAGGATGATCCGGCGGCAACCCGGCTTCTTCCAGCGCCACCATCGCGATCGCCGTGTCCCAGACCGGTGAAACGCAGGGCTGCACGCGGATGGTGTCACCCTGTTCGATCTCAAATCGGGAGAATTCGCCGATTTCGCGCGCGGTCAGCGGATCGTCGGGTGAATGTCCCAGAGCGATGAGGGCAAAAATGGAATTCATCATCGCCGGATAAATCGCGGCCAACCCCTCGGTGCGTTCCAGATGCTCGAACAACCATTCGCTAGCCTGGCGCAGCGCACGTTGACGCAAGGGCTTCCACGGCACACGTTCGTATAATTTCAGGCCGCGATCCAGCGCCAGAAAGAAATTCCGCCAGCTGAAAAGTTGACTGTCCCAATCCAGAGCGACCGCCTTGCGCGAAGGGTCTTTGTACAAAACCTCGACGGCAATACCGGCCGGAACATCGAAGCGCGGCTTATGCGCGTACAGAATCGTCAGCGGAATCACAATCCCGCGCGTCCACGACGACATCTCATAAATGTTAATGGCGAACCAGTTGGGAAGCAGCATGAGTTCCGGCGGGACGGCGGGAACCATGTCCCAGCCCACCGCGCCGACCAGCGCCAGATACAACCGCGTGTAAGAGTTGGAAGCTTCCAGGCCACCCAGTTCGTGCACCCGGGCGCAGGCGCGGCGCAAATGCTCGGCATCCGCCGGATCCCCTGCCAACCGCAGTGCGACGTACGCCTTGATCGTCGCATTCAACTCGGACGGTCCGCCAAAATAAATATTCCAGCCGCCGTCGTCCAGTTGCCGGCACCTCACATAATTTGCAAGCTTCGCGATGCGCTCCGGATGCGCCTTGCCGATCACGTGCAGATAAAAAATGTAATCCGATTCCAGTGTGGTGTCCGCTTCGAGTTCGCCGACCCAATAGCCCTCAGACGCCTGCAACGAAAGGAGATAATTTACTCCGCGGTCGATGGCGTCGGCGAGGTGCTCGGCCAGAACAGGAAAGACACCCGCAGATCGTGGGTCGCCTGACTGTTCAAACTGTACACGAGTTCCTAATGCCATTGGTAACGTCCAAACCTCAAGCCCATTGGATGCAGTTTTATCGAGGAACGATCATCTGAATACACCAAATCGTGTGCCCTCAGTACCCTTCCGTTTGGCCGGGGAATTCGATCGCGCTTGCCCGGATAGACGTATCCATCCGCCCCCAAGAACGAGACCCTAGAAATTCCGATGTCCATTATCTTCAGTATTTAAGCGCGGGTCAACAAGGATTGCTGCAGGTGTTAGACGAGAAGGTAGCCTCTTTCGAATCAACGCTCCACCCCGGCTAGGTCTTTCCCGACTCGCTTTGTTTCTCGATGTTGCGCACGCGTTTCGCCAATTCCGGCAAGCGGCCAAGCCAGGCAAATTGTTCCTTGAATTTCTCCAGGGGCCGCGCCGGCGTCCCCCAGACCATCTGCCCGCTGCGAATGATTTTGCCCGGCAAAATTCCGGCCTGCGCGCCGACCATGGCGCCGTCCTGCACCACGCAATGTTCGGCGAGTCCAGCCTGCCCGCCGATTGCTGCGTCGCGTCCGATCACCACCGAACCCGAGATGCCCGTCTGCGCCGCGATAACTGTGTTTTCCCCGATGTGCACGTTGTGCGCGACGTGAATCAGATTATCCAGCTTGGCGCCCACGCAAATTTCCGTGCGATCCAGCGACCCGCGGTCAATCGTCGTGTTCGCGCCAATCTCTACATCATTCTGAATTTCGACTTCTCCCACTTGGGGAAATTTCCACCGCTTCCCGCCCTCGGCCACGTAACCAAAACCGTCCGAGCCGACCACCGCGCCGGAATGCAAGATCACGCGATTCGCAAGACGCGCGCCCGCATACAGCGTCACATGCGGATGCAACCTGCATTGTTCCCCGATGGTCGTGCCGCGTCCCAGAAAACAGAAGGCGCCGATTTCCGAGCCTGCCCCGATTCTGACTCCCTCTTCGACCACCGCGTAAGGACCCACGGCCACGCCCGGGGCCAGTTGCGCCGTGGATGCGATCACGGCAGTCGCGTGAATGCCAACCGCAATCGCGGCGGGCGGCACAAGCCATCCGGCCGCGCGCGCAAATGCGAGCTTTGGATTCGCCGCGCGCAACAGCGTTTTTCCCTCGAGCGCGAGGCCCGGAGGAACCACTACGCATTGCGCCGCCGAAGCCGCGGCCAGTTGCAGATGCTTGGAAGCCTCCACGTAGATCAGGTCGGCGGGACGCGCCGAAGCGGGCGCCGCAACACCGGACACAATCGTCGAGCCTTCCCCTTCAATTGTGCAGCCCAGGAATTGTGCGAGTTCGTTTGCCGTGCGTGTCATGCCGTCTCTCCTCCATCTTCCATGGAAATGCTTGCCGTTCGGCCCGCCCTATGTCTTCGTCTTATGTCTTATAGACCGGCGGCTGGCCCGGCGGGCGCGTCTTCCACCGGCGATGCAGCCAGAGCCATTGATCCGGATAACGACGCACCTGGTTTTCGATCACGCGGGTGAACCGCTGCGTATTTTCCCGAATATCCGCCGCATCATCGCCGGTGCGTACCAGTTCCACCGCCGGCTCAAAACAGAGCCTGTATTTCCGCAGCGCGGAATCCCAGTGAAGGAATCCGGGTACCACGGCAGCGCCGGTGTGCAGCGCGAATCGGGCCAGGCCCGCCGTAGTGCACGCCGGAATGCCGAAAAAATCCACGAATACGCCTTCGCTCAGCAGCGTGTTGTGATCGGCCAGGATCCCCACCGTGCCGCCGGCCGACAGCACCTTCAGCACCGCGCGCGCCGATTGATTCTTGTCGATCGGCAGATTCCCGCTGAGACAGCGGTAGCGCGTCACCAGCGCGTCCACGCGCGGATTGTCGATGGCGCGCGCCAGAAAGTGCAGCGGATAGCCGAACAGCGCCTGCGCGAACGGCGCAAGCTCCCACGCGCTCATGTGTCCGGTGAGAAATAAGACGCCTTTGCCGCTCGCTTGCGCCGACGCGAAATTCTCAAAACCGTCCAGCAGCACGATGCGATCGATGTTTTCCTTTGTACGCCGTGGAAAGTGCGCGAATTCCGCCGCCATCCATCCCAATTGCCGCACCATGCCGTGGATCGCGGCGCGGCGCTGCTTGCCGCTCCAGTCCGGAAATGCCAGGCGCAAATTCTCCGCCGCCGCGCGCCGCAATCCCGGCCGCAACCACAGCAGGAGCGCGGCCGTGCGCGCGCCCACAAATCTTGCCACCGGGCGCGGCAACAGCCCCATCTTCTTGAGCAGCAGCCACGCCGCTATGTATTCCAGGCGTTCTCGCACCCGGGGATTATAACGGGTGCAGGCTCCACTTTTACGATGAATGCCCCGAACCGGCCTGGCCGGCGAGCCTGCCGGAAAAAGCAGCGGCGCTTCGCGCCTCGCTGCTGAAAACTCCCGCCTGCAATGCTAGACTCAGCCGGTTGAATTCCTCCGTCCCAATTCGGTCGCGCGCCACCGACGAACCCAATTTCCAGATTTCGCTTTGGAGCGTGCCGCTGGTTCTCGCCATTCTCCTGGTTTGCCTGTTCAGCGGGCTAGGCGCGCTGGGACTGGTGGGACCGGACGAGCCGCGCTACGCCGCGATCGCCCAGGCCATGGCGCACACGCACGACTGGGTCACGCCGCGGCTGTGGGGCGCGCCTTGGTTCGAAAAACCGGTGCTTTATTACTGGGCGGCCGGGATTTCGACGCGTATTTTTGGCGTGAGTGAATTTTCCGCGCGGTTGCCCCCGGCATTGGCCGCGCTTCTCGCCGTCCTGGCGATAGCGTGGACCGCCCTGCGCTGCTACGGCGTCCGCACGGCCCGGTACGCGCTCCTGCTGTTGCCCACTTCGGTCGCCATGATCGCCTTTGCCCGCGCCGCCAGCCCCGACATGCTGTTCGCGGGACTTTTGACCGCCGCGATGGCCATCGCGAGCGAAATGCTGCAGAGGCCGCGCCCCGGCACGGCCCTGCGGGTTGCCTTTGGATTCTTTCTGGGCGCCGCGGTGCTTGCCAAAGGCCCCGCCGCCGTAATTCTGGCGGGCGGCGCGACATTGCTATGGGCTGCGCTTTCCCGCCAGTGGCGTGCGCCGTTTCGATTCCTGCATCCCGTGATCATCGCCGTGTTTTGCCTGACAGCGCTGCCGTGGTACATCCTGTGCGCGCTGCGCAATCCCGATTTCCTGCGCGTGTTCATCTGGCAGCACAATTTTGAACGCTATCTCACGCCCGTCTTCGAGCACCGCCAGCCCTTCTGGTTTTATATTCCGATCCTGTGCCTCGCCGTGATGCCGTGGATTGCGATGCTGGGCGGCGCCCTGAACAGGAAATGGAATCGGGCGCACTGGATGGATTCACCGGGACTCTTCATCCTCTGCTGGGCGATTTTTCCTTTTCTTTTTTTCAGTTTTTCTCAGTCGAAATTGCCCGGTTACATTCTGCCGTCGGTTCCCCCGCTGTTTCTCCTGTTGAGCCGCGCAGTGGAGCGTCGGTTGGCGACCAATCAGCGAGCCTCCTCGGTTTTGGCTGCCGCCACAGGCATAATTTTCTGTATCTCCACCGCTTTCGCGCCCTTTCAAATGATGCAACACGGCAGGGTTTACAACGTCCCCGCAGCGCGCGTAATTTCGCTTCTGCTGATCGCAATCATCGGCGGAGTGATTGTAGCCGTCATGGGATTCTGGAAGCGGCCCGCAGCGGCGTTGACCACGGCTGCTCTACTGGTTGTGTTGATTCTTTCTTATTTGAACGTGTCGGTCCTTCCCGCCGCCGATTCCTGCATTTCCGCGCGCGCCACCGCACACGACGCTTTCCGTCTGATCCCATCGGCTCCGGATATTGCGGTCAGTGAACTCAAGCGGGATTGGAACTACGGCTTGAACTATTACTTCGGGCGCGAACTGCCGGAATGGACGCCCGGCCGGCCCCTGCCGGAATGGCTGTTTACAAGCGAACCGAACGCCATCGCACTCAGGCGCCTCGGAGACCGCATCCACGAAGTCAGCCGCGTGGGCGCTCCGTTCGTCGTCCTGCTTCACATTTCGCCGGAAGTCCGCAGCCCCGGAAAGAGCGCGCGCTAGTGCGCGACCACCGGCGGCAGTTTTGTCAGAAAAAAGCTCACGATGCGGTTTTCGTAATTGTGCTTTTCATCGTCCAACATGCCCGCATAATTTCCGTGCTGCAGGACGACGAGTTCGTGCGGCGGCGGCGAAGCCTGGAATAATTCGGCCGTGAGATCGGCGAGGGCCGGATCGTCCGGCGATTCCAGATACAGTTGCGCGACCCCGGCAAGCTTCTGGATGCGCTCTTTCAACGGGGGCACATCCCGGAACTTAGGATTGAGCCAGCGAAATTCCCACCTTGTCACGGTCGTCACAAGGGGGAAAGCACCCAGCCCCGCTCGATTCACGAGCAGGCGAACCATGTCGCCCGGCTGGTTGTAGGGAGACTCCACGGCGACCGCACGCACGCGATGGTCGGTTGTCGCTTCGGCGAGCGCGACGTAAGCGCCCATGTCCACGCCCCATACTCCGAATCGTTCCGCGTCCACGTCGCCCCGGGCGGCAACCGCGTCGATGACGGCGCGCAACTCGGCAACTTCCTGAAAGCCGAGCGTGGACCGACCTTTGCTCGATCCCTGAGCCGAAAAATCAAAAACGAGCACGTTGTACTGATGGTCTTGAAGCGCCGAGGCCAGTGTGACCAATTCTCCCCGGCTCGATTGGTAGGCCGGGCAAAGGATGATCGTCGGCGCGGACTTCAAGCCCGGGAAAAACCAGCCGTCGCGCGCGCCTTTCCCGGCTACGGTGTAGGATATGGACTGAGGATGCCCAGGGAAATTTTCCAGGTCGATATCAGAGTGGCTCTGCGCGGGCAAAACGATCCGGAACACCATGTACCCGGAAATGGACGCGGTACCCAGCAACGCGAAGAAAACAAGGGCAAATATCGCGATGATGAGCTTGGAATGCCACTTCGTGGGAGATCGTAATTCGGAAATGAAACCCATGCGCTCGGATTCGTGGCCTTGGAGCGAAGCTACGCCCAGCCGCTTGATACGCTGGGGACGGGATATGCGACGCTCGGCTCGCAAATGTTATCACAATTGGAGGCGCGCCACGGACGGTGGATCCGGCCAATGTTTCCGAAATACACTAGGTCGTCACTATGGTAAAAAGGGTTATGCAGGCTGTTAGCCAAGGGCAGGGCCCCTATCCCATGCAGATAGTCGATCTGCGTCAACTATCCTCCTGGCAACTCAATCCCCTGCTGGCCGAGGAGGAGCAGCAATGGCGGCAAGAGTTGCAATGGGACTACCACACATCGATTGAACTGATTAAGAAATTCGTGGATGCGCGCTCGCTGACCGGCTCGGCAATACTGGAAAACGGACGCCCCATCGGATATGCGTTTTACGTGCTGGAAGAGCACAAGGGACTGGTGGGCGGACTGTTTGTCTCCCCGCGCTACGCGCAGCAGGAACTGAGCCAGCGGCTGCTCACCGATACGCTGACCACGCTGAGCGGCATCCCAAAACTGGAACGCGTGGAAGCCCAGTTGATTCCCTTCGGCTACGCGCTCGACCCGGTGCTTTCCGAATACGGTTTTCGCCTCTACCTGCGGCAATTCATGATCGCACAGTTGCCGCCGGCCGAGGGTGCGGAGCCGCCGGACGTGCTTCCCGGACTGATCCTGGAGGGTCCGGGAGCCGGGCTGATCCTGGAGCGCTGGGATCACCGGTATTTCGAATCCTGCGCCAGACTGATCCAACTTGCCTATGCCAATCACGTTGACGGCGAAATTAACGATCAATACCGCAGTGAGTCCGGAGCGCTGCGTTTCCTGAAGAACATCATCATTCTGCCCGGCTGCGGACAGTTTCAGCCCGAGGCTTCCTTCGTATTGCGGCTGCCGCATGAGAGCCATCTGGTCGGTGTGGCGCTGAATTCGCGCGTTTCGGCCGGAGTGGGCCACACCACGCAAATCTGCGCCATGCCAGGATATCAGGGACGCGGCCTCGGCCGTCGTTTGATGGAAGCATCCATGCAAGCGTTGCGCGCACGGAAATTCACGAGCGTTTCGCTCACCGTAACTTCCGGCAACGAGCGGGCCGTCAACTTGTACGAAAAACTAGGCTTCGCGACCGTCAAGAAATTTGCGGCCGGAGTGTGGACCGCCTATTGAGCTTTGCGGGCGACCTTTCCCCAGACCCGAAAATCACGAAAAAAATGGATTCGCAACTTCAAATCCTCCCACGCGCAGTTCCGGAATTTCCCATATCGCGTCCCAGGGCGTTCGGTTGCCGGTAGCAACCCGGTCACTCCGCAATTTGCAGGGCTTGCCCGCCAATTCCAGCTTTTGCCATACTGGGCGCAATGAGAGTTCGTGCGATTTCCGGACTGGCTCTGATCGCCCTGCTTACCGGCACAGCCGTCGTGCGCGCTGATGAAATCCGGCTGAAAGACGGCTCGAAGATCAACGGCACGATTGTAGGATTTGAAAATAACTCCTTCCGGGTCGAAACCTCCTACGGGTTTGCGCTCATCCGGAAGGATCAGGTCGCGGACATCAATATCACCGCTTCGAAAAAAGAAACTGAGCCGAAAACAAAATTGAGCGCGCCGGCCACGCCACGTTCCGATGCGGCCCCGGCCGTTGTCCCCGCGGTTGCGAAGGAATCCTTATCGCCCGCAAGCCCCTCACCCGAAGAAATTGCCGCGGCTCCGATGCGCCCCGCATCCCGAAGCAACGTATTCGTTGGCGCCGCGAGAAGCGAGCCGCCCTCGCTCAAAATAAAAGCCGTTGCCGTCGCCATGCCCGCTCCCCCACCAGTGCCCCCACCTCCTGAACCGCTCGTGATTCGTGACGAAGTTCGAGGCAACACCTACGTAAATCTCACGTATGGGTTCACGATGTATAAGCCGCCGAGCTGGGACTTGATCCCGGACGCGCGCAAGGCTCTGCCCGACGCCGTCGCCGCGCTGGGCACCTACGATCAAACCACGCTACTGGTCATCGGACGGGAGCGCACGAAAGATTCTCTCGACACGCACGCCGCCGCCACTGGAAAAGCGCTCAGCAGCGTGTATGAAAATTATCGCCTGATCTCAACCAAGCATGTGCTGGTTGCCGGATTTCCCGCGGTCGAGCAGCGCTTGCACGGAACCGCCGATGGACACGACTGGTCGGTCTTCCTTTTAACATTTCTGAAAGGAAACGATGCCTACACGTTGCTGGGAATGACTTGGGCGAATTCCGACCTGATCCAGGTTCAGGAAAATGTAATCGCAAAAACCGTGAACAGCCTCACCTTCAACACGAAGTAAATCCGCCCCGCGGCTCTACGCCACTTCCACCGCCACCTTGTGATAGCCGGTCGCGCCGTTTGGCCATTCGCCGGAACGCGAGGGGGTCTGCAACTTGCCGCTCGCGTCCGTGGCCCGCACCAGAATTTCATGCTTTCCGGGCGACGGATTGGCCCACACGTAACGCCAGAACGCCCACACTTGCGACGGCATGGGATTGCTGAAAATCTGGCAGGGGTCCCATGTGCCGCCGCCATCGGTGGAGATTTCAACTTTTGCGATGCCCACGGCGTTTGTGACCGCCCATCCGGTGACGACGAAATTCCGCCCTGAAATCGGCGCGCCGTCGTGCGGATCGTCGATCACGGACTGCAATTGCCGCTCGCCCGTATTCGACCATCCCATCCATTCCCAGTAGCCGAGATGTCTTTTGTCGACAAACTCGATGCGCGTCAGCCATTTCGGCATTTTCATGCCGTACATGCCGGGCATCAGAACGCGCAGCGGAAAGCCGTGAATGCGATTGAGCGGCTCGCCGTCCATGTCGTACGCCAAAAAACTTGCGTCGCGCAGCAGGCGCTCGGTGGTGTGGCCGGTCGTATAGCCTTCGGCGGCATACAAGATCGCGTACTTCGCATTGGGCTTCAGCGCGGCGCGTTCCAGCAGGGGGCGCAGCAGGGTTCCGCGCCAGTTGGCCGTATCAATCAGGCCTCCAGCGATTTCATTGGAAATACATTCCAGCGTAAGCGTGGTTTCATATGGCACCAGCTTTCGAATATCGTCATAGTCAAAATGCAGCGGCTCCTCGACCAGCCCATCGATCGTGAGCGACCACTGGTTCACGTCCACCGCCGGCTCGCCGTGCGAAGATGTAATGTAAAACTCCGAAACCGGCGCAATCGCGCGCAGCGCCGCCTCGGGCCCGTATTTCTCATAGTTTTTGACGTTGAGGTGGTACCCGCCAAATCCATACGACAGCGAACGGTACACGGCATAGGGGATCAGAATCCCCAGCCCCGCGCCTCCCGCAATCGAAATGAATCTGCGACGATCCATGTGGCTTTCCTCGACTGTACCACTACTTGGATGCTGTGGAGAAAGGGCGCGTTCGGGTGAGACGAGATAGCGAACAGGTGTGCGAGTAATCCGATAGCGGGTCGCTTGCCGATGATTACGGTGTTTATCGGGATTTATCCGTCCATCGATGATGCGTACAAAGAATTTGCAGTGGGCTGCCCAGCTAGGGATGCACCGTGAGAAAAAGATCGAGAACCCTGTTAGCGATGTGCCGCACAGAATCAAACAGCTCCGCAATTTCGTAGGACCAGAGAAATAAGAAGGCGTAAGCTAGGCTCGGATAGTGATCCATCCAACCCAAAATAGGGCCTGCCACGCTTCTCCTGAGCCATACCCATTTGGCAAGAGAGGCTACACCAATCCCCAGCAAAGCGCCTGCGATAACATCCGTCGGGTAATGAATCCCAAGATAAATTCGGGGGAGAGAAACTACAAAAAACGCATGACAGAAAGCCAATGCGCCGAAGCGTTTGGAAACCATCCACAGGGTCATCGCTAAACTGAAAAACAGTGTTGCATGATCACTGGGGAACGAACTCCAATTGATCAGGGGACTCGGATCCATTGAATAGGGAATGTGAAAACCGAGCAACGGATTCTGCAAAGGCCTTGCTCGGAACGGAAGTGCAAAGGCAAGAACCCTCGCAAGGAATGTCGCAAGAACGGCCGTGAATAGACCGATAAGAAGAATTTCCCGGTGCTCGCGTTGTTCGTCGTCTTTGCGCGCCCAGCCCCCCCAAAACAGGGCCATCATGACTCCCCCCTTTAGAAGGTTTAGATCACTGAGGCGCACAACCACAAGGTCAAACAGTTGCGAGTGCTGAGAGAATGCATTGAGAAAGTGAAGGATGCTTTCATCAAATGGATTCATTAACAACTAACCTCGCGCTTCGTTCAGCAGTGCGCATTTTCTGTCGTCGAAATTCCTTGAGCCCGTTTATTTCAGAACTCCTGAATGAATTGACAGTTCGTCCATATCTCGTCAGCAACGGAAAAAGCAGGTCAAAACACTCACTGTGTTTTCGTTCGGAGCCGTCCATCGCAAAACCTGTATCGGCACCGAAGACACCACAAGGGGACATAACCGTTACGATATAACAAGGAGACATTGCAATCTCACTACCATTGGCGAGGTGTCGCCAACACATTACCTCAACTTACGGTAAATTCCCATAAGCCCATTCATTTCTATACAATACGGACGCACAACCAAATACACTTGAGACTCGATCACTCGAAAATTTTCTTTCTGAGGCAAAAAGCTGCTTTGCAATATTTCCTTGCTGCGAGCAAGCAAAAAGTTGCATCTTGAACCGGAATTTTCCGGTGGGCCCCCAAATCGGCCATCGTTTACCTCCCGCACCTATCCGATCGAACCAAATTGTTCACCGTCGCATAGCACCCGACAAATTCTGTTCGGAAACCAGATTTATGGTCGGCACATGTACAAAATCAGGTGTCAAAATTTCGTGACTTCGGAGAAATTGAAATTCCGCACTTTCATCGGCGGGACGACCATTTCGAACGATTCTTCTCCGGCAGCACGCACCGCGGGGCCCATCTTCTCGACGTTCGATAGCATTTCGAGGACACTCTGGTTGAAGCGGAAATTCCGCACGCCACCGGCGATCTTGCCGTCCCGCACCAGGAACGTGCCGTCGCGCGTCATCCCGGTAAGTACTTTTTCGTACGGATCGACATCGCGGATATACCACATCCGCGTCACGAAGATGCCGCGTTCGGTCGAATGCACCATTTCGTCCAGCGAGGAATTGCCGCCGCCAAAAACCAGGTTCATGGGCGCTTCGCCGTATTCATTCGGCAGGGAAAATCCGTGGCCGGTGGGTTTGGCCTTCATTTTTTTGGCTGTGGCGCGGGAGTACACCAGGTTGCTCGGGACGCCCTTGTCGACCAGCAGGATTTTCTGGCGCGGCATTCCTTCGCCGTCGTAAGGCGCGCCGGATTGCAGCGGGTGGAAGACGTCGTCGTGTAGCGTGATATTTTCGCCCAGGACGCGCTTGTTCATGCGGTTGTTAAAGCACGAACGCCGGTCCGCCACGGCCGTGCCCGCAAAATCGTAGAAAAGAAAACCGACCAGGTCGAGCACCGCGGCGGGCTCGAGAATTACGGTCCACTTCCCCGGCGGGGCCTCGCCGGGATTGCGCGACGCGGCGGATTTTTCGCTTGCGCTGCGGGCCAGCGCGATGGGATTGATGCAATTGAGATCGGGGGAATTGGCCTTGGCCCAGCCGGAAGAATGGGGCTCGAGAATGGTGATGGAAAATTCCGCGCGTGTCTGGCGATGCGACGCGAACAGGCCCCTGGTATTGGCGATCGCGGATTGCGTCACGCCCGTCGTGAAGATTCCGGCGGCCGTTTGCTTGTTCTTTTCGGCCATTTTCGCCACGCGGGCGACAGCCCAGGCGCGGTCGGCCGGGGAGGCGTGCGCGGTGTTCTCAAAATAGCGCGAGACCTTGCCGTATTTTTGCGGCCCCGGCATCGGCAGCAGTCCGGGAATGCGCGGCTGGCTGCTCGCCAGCGTCTTCGATATGTCCACCACGCGCCGCAGCGAATCGTCGTCCGTTTTGTTCGTGGTCGCGCGCGCCGTGCGGCCGTCGAGCACCGTGCGCACCGAGACAGTGAGCGCCTGCTCGGCGACATTCTGATGAATCGTGTTGTTGGCAAAGCGCGTCAGCGCGTCGGAAACCACGCCGATTTCCACTTCGGTTTCGTCCGCATCGCTGAATCTGAAAATTTTCTCCGCGATGCGCCGCAATTCCGCGTCGGAAAGCAGATGCAAAGCCGCGACCGCTCCTCGGGGAGAACCCTCGGGATAAACGACGTCGGATTTGCGCCTCGCTCTGCCGCGCGATTTCCTGGCCGTAAATTTCATATTTCGCGTCACAAATCCTTTGATTGCCGGTCTCGGGGGCTTCCGCCTGAGCCGGTTAAGATTTAGCGAATGCGGCTCCCAATTTCACGTTGCGGAAGCGCGCGGGCGAAGCGCCGTGCCCGGTGCCCATGGTCTGCATGGGCTGGCCCTTGCCGCAATTGGGCGTGCCCCAGAGCGTCCAGTGGTCGCGCGAGCAGATGGCATCGCAGCTATTCCAGAATTCCGTGGTAATACCGCTATAGCTGGGATTTTTCAGCATGCGCGTTTTCTTTCCGCCCTTGATTTCCCAGCCGATTTCTGTGGAAAACTGAAAATGATACCGGCGATCGTCGATGGACCACGAGCGGTTCGTTTCCATCAGGACGGCATCGTCGGTATCGGCGATCAGGTCATCGTAGCTCCAATCGCCGGGCAGGATGCTGATGTTCGTCATGCGAATGATCGGCAGGCGATTCCACGATTCGGTGCGCATGGTGCCGCCGGAATGCTGCAAGCCGATGGAAATCGCGGTCTCGCGATTGGACAGGTATCCGGTGAACAGGCCGCCGGTAATGACCGGCGTGCACTGCGCGGGAACGCCTTCGTCGTCATAAGCAAACGTGCCGAGGCCGGGACCGTGTTCGAGCCGCGCATCGGCCACCACGTTGACGATGTCCGAACCGTAGCGCAGTTTGCCCAGCTTTTCCAGCGTGAGAAAACTCATTCCCGCGAAATTCGCTTCCATGCCGAGCACGCGATCGAGTTCGATGGGATGGCCGATGGATTCGTGAATCTGCAGGCCGAGCTGCGAGCTGTCCAGGATCAGCGTTTTCGAGCCTTGCGGAGCCTGTGCCGCCGAATGCAGCGCGACCGATTCCTCGGCAACGCGCTGCGCATTGCCCACCAGGTCGAGCGATTCCACCAGTTCGTACCCGGAAAGCTGGTGCTGCCCGCCAAAACTGTTTGGGTACGAACGTTTCTGGATCTCGCTCCCGGCAAATGTGGTCGCGACGATTCCCGCGCCCGACTGCATTTTGATCTGGTGGATTACCGAGCCGACCGAAGAGGCGAATAATTGCTCAATGCGGCGAAACGTCATCGACGTTTCGGTGAGCGTCACGCCCTTGACGCGCGACATTTCCTTGTCCGCCGCCAGCAGCAGATCGAGCTGGCGTTCGAGAGGAATGCGGAACGGGTCCTTGATGTAGGGATTCTGCCAGGTGTCCTGATAGGCCTCGACCGCCACCATCTCCACATCGTGCCGCTTGGCAAGGGCCGACGCCCTGGCGATGGCCACGGCCTGGGCGGCGCAGGCCGCAATTCCCTCTCGCGTGAGGCGGTCGGTGGAAGCAAATCCCCACGACCCGCGCGCAATCACGCGAATACCGATGCCGAATGATTCCGATTCGGAGAGATTGCCGATTTGCCCGTTTTTCGTGGAGAGATCGCGGAGGCGGATGTCCATGACGCGCGCATCGGCGTAGGTCGCCCCGCGCGCCCGCGCGGTTTCCAGCGCCCAGTTGGCGAAATCGCGCATCATTTGGATAAACGCAGAGAAAAAGACTGAAAGCACGATGTGGCGCGAGTTTCACCCTGCGGGGTGTGGAAATTTGCATGGACCAAACCCCGCAGGCAGAAGAAGCCCGCGCCACTAGAAATTCATTTCCCTACTATGTGCCTTCGGACCAGGAGGCCAGATACAACTCCTGCTCGGGTGTGAGCTTGTCCATCTGCACGCCCATGGACTCGAGCTTGAGCTTGGCGATCTGCCGGTCAATTGCTTCCGGCACACCGTAGACCTGAGGCTTCAGGTCGGCCGCGTTCTTGCACATGTACTCGGCGGAAAGGGCCTGGTTGGCGAAGCTCATATCCATCACGGCGGCCGGGTGGCCCTCGGCGGCGGTCAGATTGATCAGGCGTCCTTCACCCAACAGATAAAGCCTGCGGCCGTCCTTGATCGAGTATTCCTCGACGTAGGGGCGCGCGACGCGGTGGTTGCCACCGGCCATTTTCTCCAGCGCCGGAATGTCGATTTCCACGTTGAAGTGGCCGGAATTGCAGATCACAGCGCCATCCTTCATGCGTTCGAAATGTTCGCCGGCGAGAACCGATTTATTCCCCGTAACGGTGACAAAAATGTCGCCGATTTTCGCGGCTTCCGCCATGGGCATCACTCGGAATCCATCCATCACGGCTTCAATGGCGCGCACGGCGTTGATTTCGGTGACGATTACGTTGGCGCCCAGGCCTTTCGCGCGCATGGCCACGCCCTTGCCGCACCAGCCGTATCCCGCGACCACCACATTGAGGCCGGCGATCAGCAGGTTGGTCGAGCGAATAATGCCGTCAATCGTGGATTGCCCGGTGCCGTAGCGGTTGTCGAAGAAATGCTTGGTTTCGGCGTCGTTCACGGCGATGACGGGATACTTCAGCGATCCGTCCTTGGCCATGGCGCGCAGTCGAATCACGCCCGTTGTCGTTTCTTCGGTGCCACCGATAACGTCCCCCACAAGGTGCTTGTACTTGGTCAACAGCAGGGTCACCAGGTCCGCGCCATCATCCATCGTCATCTGTGGCTTGTGATCCGCCGCGGCGTTCAGGTGGGCGTAGTACGTGGCGTTGTCTTCACCCTTGATCGCGTACGTTGGAATCGAGTAATCCTTCACCAGCGAGGCAGCCACTCCGTCCTGCGTCGACAGAGGATTGGAAGCGCACAGAACCAGGTCGGCGCCGCCATCACGCAGCGTGATGGCCAGGTTCGCGGTTTCGCTGGTCACGTGCAGACATGCGGAAAGCCGCACGCCCTTCAGCGGCTGTTCCTTGATGAATCGCTTCCGGATCAGCTGCAGAACGGGCATCTGCTGGTTCGCCCATTCGATTTTTCGTTTGCCCTGCTCCGCCAGTCCCAGGTCCTTAACATCACCCGTCACACCTTGCGCAGTCTTTGTCACGCGAATTTCTCCTCTTCTTCAATTAACACAGATTCAAATAACACAAGTTCAAGTAGCACAGGCTTTTTACCCCCAGGCAAAGCGAAAGACACCCTGTGGGATTTTCACCTGATCAAATCGGTATGAATCTGGCCTTCCATTAGCGACGTGCCGCGACTTCTTTACCCGCGAGCCCCGCCTGACTTCGAATTGAATCCGCCTTGTCCGTCAGTTCCCAGGTGAAACCCGGGCCTGAACGTCCAAAATGCCCGAACGAAGCGGTCGGCCGGTAAATTGGTCGGCGAAGATTGAGCGACTCGATGATGCCGCGCGGGGTCAGCTTGAACGTGCTGCGGATCAGGTCGGTAATCTGTTCGTCCGGAATTGCCCCGGTGCCGAAAGTATCGGCCATCACCGAAACCGGTTCGGCCACGCCGATGGCATAGGCCAGTTGGACTTCCACCTTGCGGGCCACGCCCGCCGCCACCAGATTCTTCGCGACGTACCGGGCCATGTAGCAGGCCGAGCGATCGACCTTGGAAGGGTCCTTGCCGGAAAATGCTCCGCCACCGTGCCGGCTGTAGCCGCCGTAAGTATCCACGATGATCTTGCGGCCCGTGAGGCCCGCATCGCCCATGGGGCCGCCGACGACGAAGCGCCCCGTCGGGTTGATATGAAATTTCGTGTTCTTGTCCATCAACGCGGCGGGAACCACCTTGTCGATCACTTCGGTGCGTATGGCGTTCTGCAGGTCCGCATTCGAAACCGAGTCGCTATGCTGCGTCGAAACCACGACGGTATCGACGCGCACCGGGCGGTCGCCCAGATATTCGACCGTCACCTGCGATTTTCCGTCCGGCCGGAGAAAATTCACGATGCCCTGACGGCGCACCTGGGAAAGGCGTTGCACCAGCTTATGCGCCAGCATGATCGGCAGCGGCATCAATTCCTCGGTCTCATCGCAGGCGAAGCCGAACATCAGGCCCTGGTCGCCTGCCCCGCCGGTGTCCACGCCCATGGCGATGTCCGGGGACTGGCGCTTGATCGAGGAGACGACGGCGCAGGTTTCGGCGTCGAAGCCAAACTTGGCGCGCGTGTAGCCAACGTCGCGGATGACGTCACGGGCGATGTCGGAATAGTCCAGCACGGCCTTGGTAGTAATTTCACCGGCAACCATCACCAGTCCGGTCGTCACGAGGGTTTCGCACGCCACGCGGCCGGTCGCGTCTTCAGTGAGTACGGCGTCCAGCACGGCGTCGGAAACCTGGTCGGCAATCTTGTCCGGGTGACCTTCAGTCACCGATTCCGACGTAAACAGAAATTTGCGCTTGTTCTCGCTCAAACCAGCACCCCTTTGGAGGATATCTGCACAGAACGACCGCTCAAAATTCACACGAATCAATCATATTTGTGCGAATTGACGCTAACATGCGCACCCAACGGTGTCAACGAGTTGGGGCCAAGGGGGTTGGGGAAACATTCAATAGCCGAAATCCGGGGTTGTACCGTTCCCCGGCCACAATGGGTACCCTCGATGCAGTTAAGCGTCTTCCCCTGCTTCGGCCGCGCTGCCCAGCGTCCCTTTTCGACGCGACAACAAATAACTGCGTATAAAGGGGTCCAAATCACCGTTGAGGACGCGGTCCACGTCCCCCACCTCAAACTTCGTCCTGTGGTCCTTGATCAAACGGTAGGGCTGGAGCGTGTAGGTCCGGATCTGGCTTCCAAAGCTGATGTCCCGCTTGGTTTCGTCCAGCTTGCGGGTTTCCGCCTGGCGCTTTTCGATTTCCGCCTCGTACAGGCGCGAACGAAGCCATTTCATGGCCAGTTCGCGGTTCTTGTGCTGGCTGCGTTCATTCTGGCATTGCACGACGATCCCGGTGGCCAGGTGCGTGATGCGAACCGCGGTCTCCACCTTGTTGACGTTCTGGCCGCCCGCGCCGCCCGCGCGGAAAGTGTCGATGCGCACTTCCTCGGGCTTCACGACGATGTCGATGCGATCGTCGATTTCAGGAATCACAAACACGGAGGCGAAGGAGGTGTGGCGCCGCGCGGCCTGATCGAACGGTGAAATCCGAATCAGCCGGTGCACCCCGCTTTCGGTCGATAAAAGGCCGAAAGCGTTCTCGCCTTCCACGCGCACCGTGGCCGACTTGACTCCCGCGCCTTCCCCCGGGGTCAGATCCATGACCGTCGCGCGAAATCCCTTTTGCTCGGCCCAGCGGAGATACATGCGCAGCAGCATTTCGGCCCAATCCTGCGATTCCATGCCGCCCGCGCCGGGCTTGATCGTCAGGATGGCGTTCAGGCGGTCGTTTTCTCCCGAGAGCAGCGTGAGCGTTTCCAGTTCGGAGACGTAGGTGTCGGCGGCGTCGATTTCGTGCTGGATGTCGTGAAGCAGAGCATCGCGCTGGGCGACGTCGGTTTCTTCCTCGGCGAGATGGAAATAGGTTTCGATGTCGCTGACCATGGTCGCCAACTTGGTGTCGGAAGCGATGACTTCCTCGGCGGCCTTGCGCTGCTGCATCACCCTCTGCGCCTGTTCCTGGTCCTGCCAGAAGTCGGGACTCGAAATTTTCATTTCCAGGGCGGCAATGTTTTCGCGGCTGCGCGCGACGTCAAAGATAGCTCCGCACCAGCTCGATTCGCTTCTGAAGTTCGTCCTTGCGGCGTTGCAGATCTTCGATGTCCATGGAGGTCCTGTCGATTTATGGGTTTATGGGTGCGTGGCCCGAGTACGGCGAGAAAAAGCTTTTCGCGCGTCAAATAACAGTAGCACGAGAACCCCGATTACGCACAAGATGGCGCACAACCCCGGCAGCCAGTCGCCCCACCGGGCGTAGGGCGTCAGGTCCGTGCGAAAGCCGTAGGGCGCGTCCAATTCGCCGCGAATGTTGGGCGCCAGGCGCGCCGCGATCCGTCCGTAGGGATCGACGGACACGGTGATTCCGTTATTGGTGTCGCGCAGCAACCAGCGCCGGTTTTCCACGGCTCGCACGCGCACCATCGCCAGGTGCTGTTCCGGTGCTCCCGACCCGCCGAACCAGCCGTCGTCCGAGATATTCACGAATACGTCCGCGCCCGCCAGGGTGAAGCGGCGAACTTCGTTGGGGAAAATCGCCTCGTAACAGATAAAGACGCTGAACGGATTGCCGTCCAGGCGGCCCACTTTATATTGCGTGCCGTGCTGAAAATCGCCGATGAGGCTGGTGATACCGCCGGCAAACCCGAGCCAGTTTCGCCAGGGCACGTATTCGCTGAACGGCACAAGATGGATTTTGTCGTAAATAAAATTCAGCGAGCCGGTGGGACCCAGCAGAGCGGCGCTGTTGTTCGCGCCGATCCCGCCGCCGGCCAGCGGTTTCCAATCCACCACGCCCACCAGAAAGCCGTGGCCCGCGTCGCGCGCGATGCGTTGTGCGATCGCAAGAAATTTTTCGTCCTGCAGCGAGAACGGCGCGGGAACTTCCGGCCAGACGACTACGCCCGGTTCTTTTTGCGCCGCGCCGATGCTGATTCGCTCCAGCTGGTCCATTTCCGGCGCGTGCGTTTGCATCCAATTCGGGGGATAGCCATTGGACACCGGGAAATTTGTCTGCACCAGGTGCGCCACGTGATCGGCGCGAGCCTGCGGAACAAGCCGAGGGCCCGCCAGTCCGATCACGATCAAGGCGATCGTCGCGCCAACCACAGATTTTCAAGGCAGCCTGCTTGTGCTGCGAAATTTGCAGGACTGCCCAGGCCGCCAGCCCGTTGTAGGACGCGACGACAAGGGAAAGTCCAAAAATGCCGGTGATCGCGGTCAACTGCACGAACGCCAGATTTCCCGAGGCCACATACCCGAGCAGGTTCCACGGAAACCCGATGTCCGGCAGGTGCATCATGGCAAATTCCATGGACACCCACAGGAAAGGCGCGGCAAGGCAGGCGCGCGATTCGCTCGAGCGCCCCAGCCACGCGATCCCCAGCGCAAACGCCGCGTGAAACAACGCCGTGGCGAAAATCAGCAACGCGAACACGGCCCCCGCCTCGATCATGGGCAGCGGGCCGTACTGGCGCATCACGTTGTAAAACCAAGGCACGCTGAGCGCGTAATATGCCGCGCCCTGCAGCCATCCCAGCAGCAGGGCGAATCGAGGCCGTGCCCCCAGGACCGCAACGATCAAGATTGCCGGGGCAATCCATCCGAGAACCGGAATATTGAACAGCGGAAAGGCCAGGGCCAGCGCAATGCCGGAAGTGAGCGCGAGCAGAAGCCGGACCGTCCTGGAAAGGTTCATAGCCACGGCATTGTAGACCGTCGATGCGCCTGCTGCACGCGGGGAAAAAGGAAGATAGCCGGGCAGTCACCGATCATGGCGTGTATCGGGACCTTTCCGGGATCAGCCTCAAAACAGGCGATGAAATAGGTCTGCTTTTCTCACTGCAGTTTCTTCCGCACGACTCATGTGGTCGTCAGGCGTTGATTTTGGGAAATTTTCAGGTAACTGACACTTTTCAGTGAATCACTTGTGGGTGTGTTGGTGATCGCTTTTCAGGCCGAGCGGCGCCCGGAAAGCAGGTGGAAGACGAACAGGATGACCGCGACGATCAGCACGAGATGGATCAGTGCGCCGACCACATGAAACACCAAAAAGGCGCCGATCCATGTGAAAAAAAGCACGAGGGCGATTCCGAGCAGTGCATAGCGCATGAGGGTTCTCCCGTGCGGGTATATTAGCATGGCGGTTTGCCTGCCCGCGCTGTCAAAGCCCGGCGCATTGCCCTCGCGCAACACCAACTCGACCAGCGGCAGCTTGCTCGCCGGCTTCATCGCCCTGCGGCAGTTGCCGGGAGCGACGTTTCTCAAAAGACATGCTGGTGTAGAACGTGTCAGCCGGCTCCCGTGAAGGCGGGATCTCGGCAAATTACATGGGCGCAAACTATCTTTCTCGACAATCGAAGACCGGCGTGTATATACTCCCGGTGATTGGAGGGAGATATGCGAACCCTCGTCCTTGTTTTCACACTAGCTTTGGCAACATCGCTTCTCGCGCAATCATCGTCGTCTTACCGGATTACGCATACCTATAAACTGGGCGGAGACGGCCGCTGGGATTACGTCATTCCCGATCCACCGAATCACCGGCTGTTTATCGCCCGGGAGAATCGCGTGATGGTCGTCGACGAAAACAGCGGAAAGCTGCTCGGCGAAGTCACCGGGATCCATGGCGCGCATGGAACCGCGCTGGCCGATGCCACAGGTCACGGATTTGCGACCTCCGGCGATGACCAATCCGTTGTCATGTTCGACCTGAAGACTTTCGAAGTGCTCGGCCGGATCCCGGCCGCCGAAGATGCCGACGCGATCATCTTTGACAAACCATCGAACCGCGTCTTCACGCTGAATGGCGACGCGCATTCCTCGACGGTGATCGATGCGCCGGCGGGAAAGCTGGTCACAAACATTCCCCTCGGCGGCAAACCGGAAAACGGAGTATCGGCCGGAAACGGCAAGGTGTATGCGAACATCACCGACACCAGTGAGATTGTTGAGATCGACGCGAAGACAGCGACCGTGGCGCGACGCTGGTCCACCGCTCCCTGCAAGCAACCGGTCCCCATGGCGATTGACACGGCCCACCATCGACTGTTTAGCGGGTGCCGCAGCGGTGTGATGGCGATTTCCGACTATCAGGCCGGCAAAGTGGTGGCAACGGTTCCGATCGGTGCCGGAGTCGACGGCGCCGGGTACGATGCGGCTTCAGGCGATGCGTTTGCGTCCAATGCGAATGGCACGCTCACCGTGATCCATCAGGATTCTCCGGATCAGTATCGCGTCATCGAAAACGTGCCGACACCGCAAGGGTCGCGCAATATGGGGCTCGACCCCACCAATCACCGTATATTTGTTGTCTCTGCGAAGTTTGGACCGCCGCCAACGACTGGCAGGCGCAGGCCACCGGTGTTGCCCGGATCATTCGCATTGCTGGTTATCGAACGCGCTCCAACAAAGCCCTGACGGAAAGCTACCATCCGCGTTTTTTTCCTGGAGCCAACTCCCGGCAATCCGGATTTGCGTTGACTGCATTTTGATCTGCGTGGGTAGTCTTCCAACTGCTCAGAACGGGGTTTGTCGGAAGTTGAGACGGCGAGGTTGTTTGGGCGGAACCGATTGGGAGAGGCCATAGTCCCTTTGGAAAACGGCTCCCCCCGCAACATCAAATTGAGAAACGACTCACCAATGGAACCGGTAATGCACCGAAACGATGATTTGCCGCGGGTCGTTGTAGTGTGTGCCCGCGAACGAGCTATCCCGTCCGAACAGGAACCGGCTATTCGCAATATTTAATGCTGAGACCGTGACGGAGAAGCTTTCACCGAACGATTTGCCCAGCGAAATATCGGCTGAATGGTGCGGTGGAAGGTGCTGAGGCCCGTTTTGGTCGAGGAAGCCGGAACCAAAGACATAATTCACATTGGCCCAGGACCGCCACGGCAACGCGACTTCGCCACCGGTGGTTAGCGTATTGCGCTGGTCGTGGTCGATATAGAAAAAGCCCGAAGTAGGGGGCGCGAAATTCGTGAGACCTCCCGTTACAGTGCCCTGTCCCTTCACCACCTGGTTAGAAAAGGCGAGGTGGAAATGCACGCGGCGCCAGACCTGCGGGGATCGAACTACAGCTTCCCAGCCGCGCACGGTAACAAATTGAATGGAAAGTGGGAGTGTAATGTTTGAATTACCCAGAACGTCATGATCAGAGAAATTTCTGGCAAATGTGCGGAAATGAGCTAGGTCCAGGACCCACCCGCGTACAGGAATTGTCAAACCGAACTCGTGTTGCTCATCGCGCTCTCCAGGTACCGGCAGGAAGGTCACCCCGGTTTGGGCGGTTTCAAAGCTGAGCACCGGACCTGAAATCGTCTCCAGCGGCGGCGCTTGATAGTAGCGCCCGTAGAAACCTCGCAGCACCCAGTTCAAACGGGGAATCTGGATCGCAGCGCCAATGCGAGGATCAGCCGCATTCTCGTTGACCTTTCCCGAGAAATGCGTGAGGCGCAACCCGCCGTTAAAAGTCAACCAACTCGTCGCTTTGAACTGTTCGTCCAGGTAGAGCGCGCCCAGTCCCCCTGTAGCCGGTTCGCTATCGTCCGACACGATAGGCGCGGGACCCGTGACTTGATCGACCAGGTGAAAGTTCCGCTCATCATGCTCGCGAAAACCGTACAAGCCCACCGTGAAATTGTGCTTGCCGCGGACGATCCCCAGGGTCACCTGTCCGCCAACGTATTGCGATGAGCGATGATCGACGGTAATGAGGGGGTCGCTAAGTCCTCCGTTATATTCCGAACGGTTGAAGTGATACAGCGGTGAAACGGTCAGGAGCGTACTGGGATCAATCGTGTGAACCCACGAAAAGTTCAGGAAAGAATCCACTTCCTGATCCACATCGCGGAGCGGAGCGGAATTTGGATCGCTAGGGTCTATCGGAACTTGAAAATGATCCTTACGTAGCGACGCGGCCAGCCGCAACTGGTCACTGTTGGTCACGTTGTAACTGAGCGACGTAAAACCGGCGAGCCCGCTGCCCAGATTGTGGACGATCTGGGTCGTGGGGGGTTCCAGACCAAGATCGGTGCGGTTGCCCGTCAAACTGCCGTAATAAGCGAACTTGTCGCTATGGCCCCCAAAACTCAACTGATCGTTGGTCTGATTCTGCGTGCCATAGCTAACGGTCAGTTCAGCCTCGCGACCGCTGAATTCAAACCCCGAGCGGGGAATGATATTGATCATCCCAAACGTGCGGTCGCCTGATTTCGCGGAATACCCGCCGCGCTGGACTTCCACAGTTTCCATGTCTTTCGGATCCATGGCGCGACCGACGTTGCTCGAAATATTTGTGTTCGGAACCGGCACCCCGTCCACCAGCCAGCTCACCTGGTGCCCTCCGCGCATGTGAAGGTGATCGTGCAACAGGTAGGTCCCGGGCACGAAATCGGTAATGTATGCGAGACTGCTGGTGCGTTCCGCCCCTGGAACATGCTGAATGTCCTGGTCGGATACCATGATGGGAGGGCTGGAGGCTTCGGGGTTAATCGCTTCCGGAGATGCGGTGACCTCTACGGCAGAACTGATGCCCTCCAACTCCATGGGGAACTCGAGATGAAGGATCGGAGCGCTGCCGATGGTCACAGTAAGTAACTGGTTGATGTTTCGGAAACCGGCCTTTTCGATCTGAATCATGTACTGGCCCGCCGGAACCGCACTTACGATGAATGTGCCAGTCCCATCCGTTTCCGTTTCCTTCGTCCAGGCCGAAGCCTGGGCCTTGAGCGTGACCTTGGCCCCGACGATAGCACCTTGTTGGGAGTCTTCCACGATTCCGCGGACAGTTCCAAACGCTTGCGCCCTGCATGTCGCCGTCCCCAATCCGAATAACAAGAAGACAAAAACCAGTTTCCTTAGAAACATGGGCCACCTCGCTTCCCCGATTTCGCGAGAGAATCTCGATTCATTTGTCACTAGGCTTACACTCGGATCAATTCGTGACAGTGACTAAGCTCACGCAGAGTTGTGCTCTCCGTCACAAACCCAAATCCTTCGAGTCGAGGGAACTGGCGATAGCTCCCGAATTTCCACGCACTCGGATGCTGTTTTCGGACCGGACTTGCCCGACCGTACGTTGGAAATATGCCGGAAGAGTTCTTCCCCATCCATGAGCCCTTACCCTGCAAGATGGATTGCTCCTGAGAAACCGGATGATCGATAAACTGGCTTTTCGCCGTTTGGAGAGGCAACTTCCGTGTCACCGGAACGGGGGTTATCGGAAAAAATCCAGCCGCGCGGATCAATTGAAAGTTGAAAACATACACGGTACCCTCATGTGGGCATCCCAGGCTTGAATTTTATAGTTTTTAGTAACGGCACGCGGCATGGCAGCGTCTAAGTTTTTGCGGGTGCAATGCCCGCGACGCGCGGTCAAGATTTGAATCTCGAGAGGAATCGTTATGAAAGCCAGAATCTTTTCACTGCTTGCGGCGCTCAGCCTTTCGCTGGTGATTTCCGGCCCGGCGTTTGCCCACCACTCGATGTCGATGTACGACCGCAGCCACGACACCACCTTCCAGGCAACCATCGTGGAGTTCGATTGGGCCAATCCACACTCGCACATCATCTTCACTGTCACCGACGAACACGGCAACGTCGTGAAATGGGATGCGGAAGGCGGCGGCCCGCACCGGCTGGAGAAGCGCGGCTGGAACAAGGACTCGCTCAAACCGGGCGAGAAGGTCACAATCATCGGCAATCGCAACAGGGATGGCTCGCCCACCATGCGCTTTGAGCAAGTGATTTTGTCGAACGGCCAAACACTTGGAACGCGCCGGCATCGTTTTTAGCGGCGGGAAATTTTTTCCAGATTCAAGTGATCAGGGAAAGTGCTGGATCGACGCGCCATTTCGCAGTTTCCGGGAACCGCGCGGATCCGATGGGATGAAAACTCGCATTACCGGTAACTGCCCCACAATCAAAAAGAAATAAAATACCTGACATCACGGGGAAATCCATGCATCGCTTTCAGCGCTTGATGATGGATTTGAAACCGTTGGCTTCCAGTTCGTGGCGCCCAGCCGTGGCGGCCTTGGTACTGGGATACGGTCCCACCTGCACGCGATAAAATTTATCCACGGACGGCAAGATGACAAACGCCGGGAATTTCTTATGTTGCAGCGCTTCTGCGAGTGCCAACGCGTCCCCTTCCCGCTGCAGCGCCGCCACTTGCAGCATGATGGCGCCCTTTGGGATGAGCGAACCGCTCACGGGAGTGGAAGACTTCCCCATCCTGGCGAGTTTGGCGGGAGAGGCCGCCTGTTTGCGCGGGGCTGGGCGTTTCGCGACAGCCGGGGCCTTCGGTGGCTTCTGTAAATGGTCTTCGGACGGTCGTGGCTCGGCGGAGTGATAGAAATCCCAGTCGGAACCCTGATGAGCAGCCAGGGCATTGCCGCTTCCCTGCCTGTCTTTTACCTTGCTGGGTTTGGCGGGCGCGGGCGGCGCACCGGCATCGGGAGGACTGCCGACTGCGGCGCGCAGATTGGAATCGTACTGGCTTCGCCCCAGCAGATACCCGAGCGTGAAAACGACGCCGAAGATAACGACCAGCATCAGGAACAGACCGACCAGGTGCCGGCTCTCCAGCACAAAATCCCTGCCGCCTTTTCTCTCTCGTGATGCCATCTATGCTTTCGGGGACAGCTTTCTGACCCACTCGTTGATGATGTCGATCGGCAGCGGAAACACGATGGTCGTGTTCTTCTCGACGCCGATTTCGGTCAGCGTCTGCAAATATCGAAGTTGAATCGCGGCCGGCTGTGTTTCCAGAACCTGGGCCGCCTCGGCCAGTTTTGCGGAGGCTTGTGCTTCGCCTTCCGCGTGAATCACTTTGGCGCGACGCTCGCGTTCGGCCTCCGCCTGGCGTCCAATGGCGCGCTGCATCTGCTCCGGAATGTCGACCTGCTTGACTTCCACCTTCGTTACCTTAATACCCCAGGGCTCGGTATCCTGGTCAAGGATGACCTGCAATTTACTGTTAACCTTTTCGCGTTCGGCGAGGATCTCGTCGAGCTCGAACTGTCCGACGATGCTGCGCAGCGTGGTTTGCGCCTTTTGCGAAGTGGCGTAGAGATAGTTCTGCACCTGCGACAGGGCCAGATTGGCGTCCACCACGCGGAAGTACGCCACCGCGTTGACCTTCACCGAAACGTTGTCGCGCGTGATGATGTCCTGCGAAGGCACGTCGAGCGTTTCGATCCGCAGCGAGATGCGATACATCGTCTCGATCGGCCAGAAGACGACGCGCAACCCGGCGCCCTTCGCGTCCGGCTGCATGCGCCCCAGGCGCAGCACCACGCCGCGCTCCCACTCCTTGATCACGAACAGCGAATTCCAAAACCAGATCAGGAAGATGAACACGGCGATCATCAATCCGTACAGCGAGATTTCCATCTCTTCCTCCTCGAGCAGCCGGAGAACGATGCGATTTCGCTCTTCGCCGCAATCCGAATCGTTTCTGAATCTTTTTACCGGTCTGTTGCGTGATGTTCCACCGGCGAGACATGCAGCGTCAATCCCTTAATGCTCGTGACACGCACCTGCGCGCCCGCCGGAATCGCCTCTCGCGCCACCGCGCGCCACAACTCGCCGTGCATCCTCACCATCCCCTGAAATTCCTCACTCTCCGCCGGCCGCTCCAGCGGCACCGTCACTTCCGCCGGCGCGCCCACCAGTTGCTCGAGGCCCGTCGTTTGCTTCCACCCGCGCGACCTGAGCACCAACCGCATGAGTAAAACCGTGATCAGCGCGAACGGCAGCGTCGCCCCGAGCGCAACACCCAGGCTCACGCCCGCATGGGTCAGCGGCGAGCGAATCAGCATCAGCGCGCCCAGCAGCATGGAGATAATGCCGCCAAACGCCAGCACACCGTGACTGGTGTATTGCGCCTCCAGAATAAACAGCCCCAGCGCCAGAAAAATCAAAACCACGCCCGCCGGGGCCACCGGTAGAATATGCATCGCGTACAGCGCCAACACCAGGGAAATCCCGCCAATCACGCCGGGCGCGATCATGCCCGGATGCGTAAACTCGGCGTAGAGCCCGAGCACTCCGACAATCAGCAGAATGAAAAACGCGTCCGGCTGCACGATTCGCGAAAGAAACCGCTCGCGAAATGACATGGAAAACGGCACCAGCACCGGATTGGCAAGGGCAAGCTGCGCCGTCGAGCCGTCAAAACGCTTGATCGTGCGGCCATCCAGTTTTTCCAGCAGGTCCTTGGGCGAATTCGCAATCACATCAATCAGTTTGCCGTTGAGTGCTTCGGTCTCGGTCCACGCTTTGCCGTCCACCACGGCGGTTTCCGCGAGTTCCACGTTGCGGCCGCGCTTGGCGGCATAGCTGCGCAGGAACGCCGTCGCGTCATTCAAAATCTTTTTCTTCAGCGTTTCATCCACCTGCAGCGGAACTCCACCGATGGCCATCAGAGGCGATGCCGCCCCGGTATGCGTTCCGGGCGCCATCGCCGCAACGTCCGCGGAAAGCAGGATAAAAAATCCGGCGGAGGCGCCGCGCGAGCCCGCGGGAGAAACATAGATGGCCACCGGCACGGGGGAATCCAGAATGTGCCGGATGATGTCCTCCATGGAGGTGGAGAGCCCCCCGGGAGTGTCCATGGTGATTAGAACCAAGTTCGCATGCAGGCGCGCGGCTTCCGCAATGCCGTTGTCCACGTACTCCGCCATCACGGGCTCGACTTCGTCGCTGATGCTGATTTCGACGACCTGCGCCGGGCTTTCGGAAACGCCGGAAGCGGGTGGACCGTCCTGCCCTTGCGCGCGCGAAGTCCCCGCGGGGAACAGGAGCGAGGCAAACACAACTGCCACGGTCAAAACCAGGCCATGGCCTAAATGAGAAAGCCTTGCCTTGCGGACATCTCCTGTTGCATCGCTCATTGCAGGTCTCCGATCGGGTTGTCCTTTCGAGGACGCGGCGCGGATGGATCTTCCCCGTTGGTTCGCAGCAGTGCGCGATCAAACTTTTCGGACACATGCGCCATACGCGCCAGCACTGTGGAATCCTGCAGATTGACCGGCGCATCGGGCGGAGTGGTTTGCCCGCCATGGTCGGGCGCCTCGGCGCGAATCGCGGCGGCATCGGCAATGCGCCCCAGCGATTGCAGCGCCGAAATCAGCAGCACGCGCGCATCTTTGTCGGCGGGATCAAGTTTTCTGGCGCGTTCCAGAGCCGTGACCGCGGCGGCCGCCTGTTTTCCAGACAGCCTGGCGATGCCTAGGTTGACCCAGTAATCGGGTTCATCCGGGTCCAACGCCGCCGCGCGCTCAAATTGAGCCGCTGCTTGGTTCCAGTTTCCCAGGCGCAACCGCGAGATTCCCAGATTATTGTGCGCCTCGGGAAGTTCGGGGATGTGTTCGGCGGGGTCCGTGCTCCGGGCGCGGGCGGTGAGAACGGAAAATGCAGCGTCAGCGCGCTCCGGATCATTGCGAAGCAAGTGGCACACGCCGGCATCAAAGCTGGCCTCGGGGCCGTCGGGCCGGTTGGGCGGTACGCGCGAAAACCAGGGCAGGGCCGATTCGCAGTCATGCCTGCCGAAAAAAATCAGGCCGAGTTCAAACGGCGGGCGGTCCCAGGCCGGCTCCAGCCGCGACGCTTCACGCAGCACCCGCAGACGCGTCTCGTCGTCCGGCCCGGTCAGGCCCAGGACAAAATCTTCGAGCGCTTCAAGACCCAGGGAAGGCGGGGGATCCGAAAAGCTCGACTCATCCCGGTTCGCACCCTCCGCCAGGCAATTGCTTCGATCGATCGAACACAGGATCTGCCAGGTCAGGCGAGCATGCGAGCGAAGTAGTTCCTGCATGGTGCCTGTTTGCGTCATGGGGGGTGAAAGCGAGGGCGGGCTGATGCGCAACACCCACGCTTGCAGCGTCACCATCTTGCCGTCGGTGACGAACCGGCCATAGACCACGGCGTCGGCATCGGCTTCGCCGGCTATCTTTATCATGGTGGCGTGGGAAAACCGCGCCGAGTCGGGCAGGCCCATCTTTTCCACTGCTGCCAGACGATCCTGCCGCGTGAGCATGGTCACGCCGCGGTCCTGAAGGCGCTCGACCGTGAGTTCGGACAGCCCTTCACCCAGCCAATCGAGACTGGCGATGCGGCTTCCATTTTCGAAGGGAAACACAAGAATCGTTCCGGAATGAGACTCCGCGGGAGCGGCTGGGGACGCAACCCCCGTTTGCGCGCAAAGCGCAGGGGCAAAAAGACTCACCCACAGAATCAAAAGCCCGGTCCGAAAAAATCGCGAGGGCATCGTGCGCCTATTGTAGCAGAGGCCGCGCGGCGTGAGTGCCCGGTTGTAAAGCCGCACCGGCAAATTTACCCGCCGGGTGCAGCGGTGGCTGACTTTTACCCGGCGGGGATTGTCTGGGCGAGCACAGATTGTACGCCCGGGTCATTGAGAACGGTCTTGAACGCTGGATCGGCCGCGGCCTTGCTTACATCCTTGTAACCCTCGTCCAAAGATTTTCGCAGATACTCGGCACAGTGAACGGCGTCGCCCTTTCTCGCGTACACGCGGGCCATCGTGAAGAAGAACAATCCGTGGTTGGCCACCGAGCGGTCCTGCGTCATGGTGCCTGTGCGGTTGTTTTGTTCAAAGGCGAGGGGATTAATTTCGAGCGTTTTCAGGAACTCGATGGAAGCCAGTTCATATTTTTTCGAGTTGTAGTAGGCAAAAGCGAGGTTGGCGTGGACTCCGGCCTGATACGGGTCGATGGCCTCCGCCTTCAGATATTCCTTGATCGCGCGGCGGTAATTTTTCTGGTGGTAATACACCATGCCCAGATTGTTCACGGCGCTGACATAGGTTTTGTCCGCTTTCGCCGCTCGCTTGAAATACTTCTTCGCCTTGCCGGAGTTGTTGAGGTTCAGGTAGGCGATGCCGACCATATTCAGATAGACGGCGTTTTTGCGATCGCGCTTCAACAGGCCCTCATACGCCTTGATGGCCTCTTTAAAGCGTTTTTCCGCCATCAGCGTTTTGGCCCGTTCGACCTGCGGGTTTCGGGGGGTGGCCATCGGTCGCGCCTGGGAAGCGGGGTGTTGCGCCGCGGCGGATGGATTGGCGGCAGGGTGCTGCGCGGCTTGCATCGGAACAAAAGCAAACCATAGCAGTCCTAGAAAGATCCAAGGGGGAATTCTTAGATTCATGGTGAGCGCCTCCGAATGACGCCGCTTCACCGCTGCGGTTTTGACGTTTTCTACTGTTGCTTATCGGCGTCCTTCTTGCCCCCAAAGATACCAAAAATACGCCTGAGAACACTCTTTTTGTTTTCGGGGTTCTCTTTGTCCTCCGTGGCCTCTGTGGTCTGTTGGTTATCCTGCTTTTTCTGTTTGCTAAGCCGACCATTGGCGGGCGCCGAAGCAGCCGGCTGACTGGACGTTACAGCTCCCCCGCTTCCCGGTGGAAGAGGCTGAGGCGCCTCCGGACCCTTAACTTTTATTTTGCCGCCTCCGAAAATTCGGGACAGCCAGGAAGCGGGCGGCGCGTCACTGGCCATGTGTCCGCCATGCAGGGTGCAGAATTCGGTGGGCTCGGTGCCGTGAATGAAGACTTCCTGGACCGTCATGGGACATTCGGGAGTTGCAAGTTCCTGGGTTTCCGGATCGATGGTAACTTGCGTGACGCCTTCCGGCATTTCGAACGGCTGGACGTTGCTATAGTCAGGCAGCTTGACGGCACGCTTCATGAATTCCGCCCAGATGGGAGCGGGAGCCCTCGCCCCGGAAAGACCCAGGTCGCGATTGTCGTCAAATCCCACCCACACGATGGCGAGCAGATTTGACGTATAGCCGGCAAACCAGCCGTCGCGCGAAGTTCCGGTCTTTCCGGCGGCCGGCGCCGTGAACCCCATGGAGCGAACGGTTGCTCCGGTCCCATGGTTGATGACATCCTCCATCATGCTCGTCACCAGATAGGTGACGCGGGGATCCAGCGCCCGCCTGGACCGAATCGTATTGCGTTCCAGGGATTCGCCGCTCGCGTTGACCACGCTGCGGATGAACATGGGCTCGGTGCGAACGCCTTCGTTGGCGAAAATCGTATATCCCCCGGCGACTTCGAGCGGCGTCATTTCATAGGCGCCCAGGGCTACCGAGGGCGTCGGCTGGATCGAGGGATCGAGTCCGAACTGATGCGCCATGTCGGTAATGCGCGTATAGCCCACCATCTCCGCCACTTTCACCGTCGCCACGTTCAGCGAATCGGTCAGCGCTTGGCGGACGGTAACCAGGCCGTGAAATTCCTGACCGTAATTGTTGGGAGTGTATTCCTTGCCGTCAAATTCAAACGTCGTCGGCTCGTCCATCACAGTCGTCGCCGGAGTCACGATCGGCGGCACGCCGTCGACCGCGCCCTCGAACGCCGCCGCGTACACAAATGGCTTGAACACCGAACCCGGCTGCCGGTGCGCCAGCACGTGGTTCAGCTGGCTCTGCCCGTAATTGCGCCCGCCGATCAGCGCCTTGATCTCCCCGGTGTGCGGGTCCAGCACAACGATGGCGACCTGCGCCTGCGGTACGGGCTTGCCTTGCTTGCGCCAGCGCGCGTAACGCCGCGCCAGCTGGGTGTCGACATTCTTGATTCCAATATTGACGGCTTCGGAAGCGGCGCGCTGCAGCGCCGGATCGAGCGTGGTGTACACGCGAAAGCTCTGGGAAAGCAGGTCCGCCTCGGAAAAACGGTCCAGCAGATGCTCCTTCACCATATCCACAAAATAAGGGGCGGTGCTGCCCTCCAGCGCCGCGCCAACAATCTGCAACGGAATTTTTTTGGCGTCACGGGCCTGCTGGGGAGAAATCATCTTGTTCTCGGACATCGCCAGCAGGCCGCGGTCGCGCGCCTCGATGGCCCGCGCGGGCCGCCGCTCGGCAGTCGAATAACGGTTGGGCGCGTGAATGATCCCGGCGAGGAAAGCGGCCTCGGGCAAGTTGATTTCGCGGATGTCTTTATTGAAGTAGGCCAGCGAAGCCTCGCCAAACCCGTGAATCGCGAAACTCCCGCGATTTCCCAGGTAGATCTCGTTGGCGTAAAGCTCAAAAATCTGCTGCTTGGTGAAGCGATGTTCCAGCTCCAGGGCCACGATGGTTTCGGCCAGCTTGCGCCGGAACGTGCGCTTGGAACTGAAAAAGAAGCTGCGCGCCAGCTGCATCGAAATCGTGCTGCCGCCCTGGACGCGTGCCCCGTGGCGCAAATCCGCCCATGCCGCGCCGAGAATTCGGATCGGGTCAAAGCCGAGATGTTCGAAGAAGCGCCGGTCCTCGACGGAAAGCACGGCGTCGCGCAAAACTTTCGGAATATCGTCAAAGCGCACGGCGCGGCGCTTTTCGCGCGAGCTGTCGAACAGGCTGGTCAGCAGTTCGGGCTCGACTTCCACCGAATCCAGCGCGGCCCCCGTGTTCATCAAGCGGATTTTCTGTATCTGCGACCCTTTGAAATCCACCACGATGGGGTTTTTGTCGCCAAAGTAGGATTCACTCGACGGGCGAATTTCGATCTCATTGCCGTGCAGAATGTAGCGCCCGGGAGTCCCCGAAGCGTCTAGCTCGCTGTACCCGGCCCGCTGCAGATGATTGGCAAGTTCCCCGACGGTGAGCGTCTCGCCCGTGAAAATGCGCATGGGAGCGGAGTAAATTCGCGCGGTGGTTTGCTGGATGTGCCCGGAAAGGCGCAGGTCGATCATCCGGCTATAGGAATCCCAGTAATACTTTCCTATCCCGGCGATAAGGAGAAGAAGGAATACTGCTGTCCCCAGCAGAACCAGACCCAACCGCGACATCCAAAAACCCCGGCCAATCCGAATACGCAAATTGGTTCTCCGTTCCGCCGCGAAAAAGGTCCTGGGTGACCCTCGGTACGCTCACTGCATTACGCGCACCGCCCCAACAATTATACCCGCAGGCTGGATCGATTCCGAATTCTCAAAATGAGTGGGGAAAAATTATGGCCGGCAGGAACAGTGCAATACGGAAATTTTGATGCAGGCCGATTGCGAGCGCTTGCCCCACTTCTATTCGCCCGCTAAACCAATGCGCTGTTGCTGGCTTCCGGATGAAAATTTAATGTCCATTGATACACCATCAGGTCCACCGTCACCGAAAAATCCACACGAATGTGAACGGTTCCGGAATTCTCTAACACTTTGATATTCTCGGACCGGATCGGCAAATTGTCTTTTGCCGCTTCCTTCAGAACGGCTTGGCGAATTTGATCATCCGTCTGGGCGTTTACGCTGGCGAAGCGCGCAATGGTTTGCATTTCATCTTGCAGCTCGTACTCGCTCACCAGAGTCGGAACCACTTTGATTCCTACGAATACAAGCGCGGCCAGCGCCAAAGTCCATAAAATAGCTTTGAAGTTTCCCCCGCCCCTCTCCCTGTTCCGCCTCGCGGTCCCCGCTCGGGGTGGACCGAAGTGAACCGCATGCGGTTGCGCACCGGGATTGTCGAGATTTTTTCTCGCCGGTACCGGAATAGCAGAAAGCCTCATGGACAAAATGCTAGCATTGGCCGGAAGGGGTGTCGAGAGAGAGTCGCTGCGCAGTTGCCATGCAGTCACGACCTGTAATCAACTGAATCGATACTCCTTAGGCGGCGACAGGCCCTGGTGCGCGAAGGTCTTAGTAGGCTTTGCCGAAGATGGCGATTTCCCGGGATGACTTGCCGCAAAAGATGCACGGCCCGGTACCGTCCGGCTGTTCCATGGGAATGCAGCGAAGCGTGGCTTTTGTCGTTTCCTTGATTTGTTCCTCGCACTTACTGTCGCCGCACCAGTAAGAACGCGCGAAGCCTTGCTCGATCCCTGCCGTGAACTCCTCAAGATTCTTGGGTTCAACCGTATGCTCGTTCCGAAAGGCCAGGGCGCGGTCGAACAGGGCCTTCTGAATTTCGACAAGCAACTGCTGCACGGACCCGGCAATGCCCTCCTGCGAAACGAACGTTTTTCCTTCCCTGCCCGGTTTATCGCGGCGCGCCAGGACCACGCTGCCTTTGGCCACGTCCTTCGGCCCGATTTCCATGCGCAGCGGCACGCCGCGCATTTCCCAATCATTGAACTTGAATCCGGGGCTTTGGCCTTCCCGCTCGTCCACCTTCACGCGGACGTCGGCCCTGACCAGTTGCTCACGGATTTTTTTCGCCGCTTCGAAAACCAGAGCTTTTTCTTCATCGTTTTTGAAAATCGGCACGATGACCACCTGGTACGGCGCAAGCCTGGGCGGAAGAATCAATCCCTGGTCGTCGCCGTGCACCATGATGATGGCGCCGATGAACCGCGTCGAAAGACCCCACGACGTCGTCCAGCAGTGCTGCAAAGCGCCGGCCTGATCGAGATAGCGGATTTCGAACGCCTTGGCGAAATTCTGGCCCAGGTTGTGGGATGTTCCCGCCTGCAGGGCCTTGCCGTCGCCCATCATCGCTTCAATCGAATACGTGGCGTCGGCGCCGGCGAATCGCTCGGATGGGGATTTCCTGCCCGGGATCACGGGAATCGCCGCTTCATTGACCGCAAAATCGGTATAGATATCGAGCATCTGTCGCGTTTCGGCCTCGGCCTCTTCCAGCGTCGCGTGCGCCGTGTGGCCTTCCTGCCAGAAAAATTCGAGCGTGCGCAAAAAAAGTTTCGTGCGCAGTTCCCACCGCACCACGCTGTTCCACTGATTGATCAGCACCGGCAAATCGCGATACGACTGGATCCACTTCGCGTAGGCCCATCCGATGATCGTTTCCGAGGTCGGACGGATCACCAGCGGCTCTTCCAGCTTTTCTCCGCCCCCGTGCGTGACCACGGCCAGCTCCGGCGAAAACCCCGCGACGTGCGATTGTTCCTTGCTGATGAAACTCTGGGGTATCAGCAGCGGAAATGCCGCGTTCACGTGCCCGGTGGCCTTGAAGCGCCGGTCCAGTTGCGCCGTGATGTTTTCCCAGAGCGACCACCCGTACGGACGCACTATCATGCAGCCGCGCACCGGCGCATAGTCCGCCAGTTCGGCCCGCAGCACGAGCTGGTTGTACCACTCGGAGAAATCTTCAGAGCGAGAAGGAAGCTTCATATCCGCCATGCGCGATGGTCCTCTTTTCTTTACGGCGGGCTGCACGCACCGGTGTGCCGGCGGAGCGTAAAACGCCACGATTCAAGAAAAATGAGCGTATCCGACGCTGCCGGGAGTGTCAACCGACCCCCGGGATGGGGAGGGGCAAGCTTCAGATTATTTGTGCATCTTTGCGCTTCTTTGCTTCACTGCTTCTCTGCTTCACTGCTTGCTTCCCGGCGTGCGTAGAACCGGCCTTGCGACGTTTTGTATTTCGCGGCTTGCTCGCGGGAACCGGGAAGAATTGATTCCGTATGGGATCATAGGTCGTCACAGTTCCCCGGCCGATGTGATACACCCAGCCGTGAAGATTTAAGTCGCCGTTCTCCAGCCGCGCCTTGACAGAGGGATGCGAGCGAAGATTCTTCAGCTGCTCGATCACATTTCGCTCGGTAAGCGCCAGCAGAAATTCAGGTTCGGTCATTTGGCCGCGGAGTTTTGCGACGCCGCGCCGTGCGGGCTGGGCGTGACGCAGCCAGGCGCTCACGTTCGCAAGAGGCCGCAGCGCCTGGGGATTTAAAACGCCCTTCATCACACCGCAATCGGTATGGCCGCACACGATCACGTCGGGCACGCCCAAAACTCCCACCGCGTACTCAATGGTCGCGGACACGCCCCCAATCGTCTTCGGATACGGCGGCACAATGTTGCCGATCACCCGGGAGAGGAAAAGGTCACCCGGCTTGGTTTGCGTCAGCAGAAAGGGATCGATGCGGGAATCAGCGCAGGTGATGAACAGCGCCTTCGGCCGCTGTCCCAGTGCCAGCTTGCGAAACAAATCGCGGTGTTTGGGATAAACGTGCTTCTGAAAACGCTTCAACCCTCGCAGTATGGTCTCGACCGGCATGAGCGTCTATTCTGCAACAGTTTGAACTTCCGGTTCTAGACGAAAAGCAGTGGGCGCGGGTTCGCCATAGGGGATACGCAGTCCGCCCCGCGACAAACCTGGAACAAACGCAGCCAGCGGGGCGCTCGCAACCGGGAATGGATCTTGCGTGCAGGAATTACGAATTCATGAGATAATGGGTCTTGAAGTCATTGGGTACGTGTATGTTCGGAGCAGGGTTCAGGGGGTTTTGGCAGGGCATCCATAATAAGAAGTACGCTTTTTTCGGTAAGTTCCGTCTAAATATATGAGCGTGATCAGAGAAGGGGAGCAGCGGTGGTCCCAGGATTCGCCCTGTGGCTTTCAAGCTTTAATGTACTGAAAATAAAGTACTTATTTAAAATCGAATTTTCACCGTCTGCTAAGTAACTTTGCACCACCAAATTGACTCTAATACTTGGGATCTGGCAAGGGCTGGTGTGTGATCCGATCGTTAGGGTCCGCGCTGTGATCGAGAGTCGTACGGCCGTAGTCAGCTGATTCGCAAGGGGGATAACTGCTTGTCGCAAACCAATCAAGAAGCGCGTGAAGAGGTTCGCAACCTCATCGCCATCGGTAAAGAGCGTGGATACCTGCTCTCCGATGAGATCGACCACGTATTGCCTGCCGGCGAACATACGCCGGAGGAGATCGACGATCATCTTTCTGCTTTCGAGCACATTGGCATCACGGTCTATGAAGACCTCGCTGCCGCCAAGGCCGCTTTGACCGTTCCGGACCCCGTTGAATCCGGGCCCGCCCCTGCCGTTCCGGAGGAGAGCGAACTCGACCTCACGCCGGGCATGCTGGATAAGAACAACGATCCCGTCCGGCTCTACCTGCGCGAGATGGGCACCGTGCCACTGCTGAAGCGCCAGGACGAAGTCGCTATCGCCAAGCGCATGGAACGCGGGCACCTTATGGTGCTGAAAACGATTACGCGCTCGCCCATCGTAATCAAGGAATTGATTGCCGTCGGCGAGGACCTGCGCAACGCCGCTTTGTCGATCAAGAAAATTGTTCAATTCGATCAGGAAGAGTTGACCGAAGAGGAAACCGAGAGCAAGACGCGCGAGATTCTCCGGACCATTGCGACGATCGAACAGCTTTATGCCGTTGGGCGCAAGCAGGCCGCCCAGCTTCAGAAAACCCCGAAATCGAACAAGCGGCTCTACCTGCGGTACCGGAATCGTCTGGCGCGCACGCGAGTGCAAATGTCTCAGCAGGCGCGCTCGATTGACTTCCACCCACTGGAAAGAAAACGCCTGATCGATAAGATCCACCGCACCGTCGAGCGCTTGCAGTCGCTCGAGCGCGAAATCACCAAGCTGGAACGGCGAGTGGACGCCTCCAAGGGCGATCACGCCGCCGAAGCGCGCAAGGACCTGCGTGCACGGCGCGCCGAACTGCGCGAAATTGAAGTCTCCAGCGAAACCGGATTGGTGGACCTCAAGCGCATGCTCCAGGTCGTGCTCCGGGGAGAGGCCGAAGCGAACCAGGCCAAGAAAGAGATGGTCGAGGCGAACCTGCGCCTCGTGGTCTCGATCGCGAAAAAATATACCAACCGCGGACTGCAGTTTCTGGACCTGATTCAGGAAGGCAATATCGGCCTGATGAAGGGCGCGGACAAATTCGAATGGCGCCGCGGCTATAAATTTTCCACCTACGCGACTTGGTGGATCCGTCAGGCTGTCACCCGCGCCATCGCGGACCAGGCCCGCACCATTCGCGTGCCCGTGCACATGATCGAAACGATCAATAAGCAGATTCGAACCAGCCGGCAGCTGGTACAGGAACTGGGACGCGAGCCCAGCGCGGAAGAGATCGCCCACCGCCTGGATATCCCGGTCGATAAAGTGCGCAAGACCAAACAGATCGCGCAGCAGCCGATTTCGCTCGAAACGCCCATCGGCGAGGAAGAAGATTCGCATCTCGGTGAATTCATCGAGGACAAGTCTTCGGTCTCTCCCTCCGACGCCGCCATCAGCATCAGCCTTCAGGAGCAGACGGAGTCACTGTTGAAGACACTGACACCGCGCGAGGAGCGTGTCATCAAGATGCGCTTTGGGCTGGAGGATGGTTCCGAGCATACGCTGGAGGAAGTGGGACACTCGTTTGCCGTAACGCGCGAGCGCATTCGGCAGATTGAAGCGAAGGCGCTGCGCAAGCTGCGCCATCCCTCAAGGTCCAGAAATCTCCGATCGTTCCTCGAAAACAGCATCTAGGTTCTCAGAAACGGTCGGTTCTAAGAAACGGTCGAAGAAAAAATAAAATCCTGCACGGCGGCGCTGAAGTTCCCTTCGTTGCTTATCGTTATTTATCTAGGGGCTTCAGCGCCGTCCAGGGCACATTCCGAGTGATATGGCCTTGCCCATCGGTCAATTTCAGGTTGGCCGTCTGCATCAGCGAGTTGATCTCGGCAACTTCAAACACCCCTTCTTGCTGGCTCATGCCTACGCGGTCTCCTCGTTTCGGTGCAATCACTTTCGGTTCGGCGCTCATCTGTTCCTCCTCGTATTCGGCTGATTCCTGTGTTTGCTTAAAGGCGGGATCCTATAAATCATTCTTACGCCCCCTGACCCGCAATAGCCAGGGTTTTAATTTCTAATTTGTCTGATTGGATCGTGGTGTGAGGTTCACGCCTCCAAGATCGTGCCAGTCAAATGGGAGTTGGCTGCGGAGAGGGGGGCTGCCACGCACGCAAACGATTGAAAATCGATCAGGGCCGAATGGGGTGTGGTCATCCGGCCCCGGGGTGGAGAGGATCTGATCTCCTCTCTTCGTTTATTTGAATTTAGTCCAGAGGTCCGCGGCAGTCAACTGCAATCCGGGCGAGTTTCTATGTCACGTTCCAGAATGGGGCAAAACAACAGTGTTCGCCGACATTGCTCCGCCGGAAACGAAATTCTGAATCCCGGCGACGCGATCGCCCGATCCCCATCGGCCAACTGCCGCCTGCGTTTTGTCTATCGCTCACCGATTCCCAGCATGGCATCCAGCGAGATGCGGTTTTGATCCAGATGGGCCAGCAGGTAATAATAAAGAAAACAGTAGATCAGCTGCAGGCCCGAGACGATCCAGTCCTGCGCCAGGTTCGTGCCAACTACCAGCATGGCCATCACCAGGGCTCCGGCAATCAGCGTAAACCGCGAAACCAGCCCCAAGATTAACAGCAAGCCCAGGATGGTTTCGACCCAGGGCATTACGGCGGCAAACGCCGGCAACATGCTCGAGGAAATCAGGTGAGCGTGCTCGAAGTAGTGGTTCAAATAGGCGAGGAACCCGGCGCGGCCGATGAAAAGACGGCTCACGCCATGCAGCATAATATTTGCCCCAAAAGCCAGGCGCAAAATCGTGTAGGCCACCACGGCGTCAGAAGACTGGCCGATGGATGATATTCCCGATTGGCTGGACGTACGATCGGACTCGCTCACAAATTCCTCCTATGGAATGTCCTACCGGCTGCGTTTCACACGCGGCGCCAGGGATATCGCCGGGGCCTGATCACGGCAGGGGCTTTGCGATCCCGGTTCCACGTTCAATGGCGCGATAGTGGAGGCATCCTAATCCAGCTTGCCGCAGGTGTCCACCGTTTAGAACGTTGGGCCGGTCATGAAGTCTTCCGGGAACGCTTGCGGAACACAATTATTGACCGTAGAAAAATGCCTTCACCCCAGGATGTCCTGGAAAAATGCAGTTCGCCGGGGCTGATGCGCCGGCGGGGGGCCATTCAGGGCACTACCCAGGAACGACTCAATTGATATTCGCACGCGGATTCCGATAAAATCACCCAAGGCACTTCATTGATAGATTCCTCCTCCAAGCCGTGCATTGTAGTGGGCGCCGATCACGCTGGATTTCGGGCGAAGGAAACGATCAAATTGTTTCTGGAAAACGAGGGATACCGGGTGGACGACGTCGGCACGCACTCGGAGGAATCGGTGGACTACCCCGATTTTGCGCAAGCGGTCGCGGAGCGTGTTGCCGCGGGAAGCAATCTGCTGGGCGTGGTGGTCTGCGGCACGGGAATCGGCGTTTCCATCGCCGCCAACAAAGTCGAGGGCATTCGCGCGGCGCTGGCGCACGATTCGCTCACGGCGCGGCGCGCGCGCGAACACAATGACGCCAACGTGCTCGCGCTCGGCGGAAAAGTGGTCGGCGAGGATGAAGCCATCGCCATCGTGCGGGAATTTCTCGCCGCGCAATTTGCCGGCGGGCGCCACCAGCGGCGCATCGACAAAATCTCCGAAATGGACCAGGTACGCGAACACAAATCATGACAACCGAAACTAAAATCTCACAGCGCATGAACCAGACCCTGAAGCAGGTCGATCCGGAAATCGCGGAGATCCTCCGCGAGGAAGGACGCCGCCAGGGCACGGGCCTCGAGTTGATTCCTTCGGAGAATTTCGTATCCGAGGCGGTGCTCGAAGCGATGGGCTCGGTGCTCACCAATAAATACGCGGAGGGCTACCCGGGCAAGCGTTACTACGGCGGCTGCGAATTCGCGGACCGCGCCGAACAGCTTGCCATCGACCGCGCGAAAGCCCTGTTTGGCGCCGAGCACGCCAACGTGCAGACGCACTCGGGCACGCAGGCGAATGTTTCCGTCTACATGGCGGCGCTGCAGCCGGGCGACACGGTCCTGGGCATGAATCTGGCGCACGGCGGACACCTGACGCACGGGCATCCGCTCAATTTCTCGGGCAAGATGTACAAATTTATTCCCTACGGCGTAAGCAAGGAAACCGAAACCATCGATTATGACGAGCTCGACCGGCTGGCCAAGGAACATAAGCCGAAAATGATTGTCGCGGGGGCCAGCGCCTATTCGCGCATCATCGATTTCCCGCGCATGGCCCAGATTGCGCGGGCCGTGGGAGCGCTTTTCTTCGTGGACATGGCGCACATCGCGGGACTGATCGCCGGAGGGATGCACCCCAACCCGGTACCCCACGCCGATTTTGTCTCCACCACGACGCACAAAACGCTGCGTGGGCCGCGCGGCGGGCTGGTGCTCTGCAAACAGCAATTCGCGAAGGACCTGGACCGCGCGACGTTTCCCGGCACGCAGGGCGGACCGCTGATGCACATCATCGCGGCCAAAGCCGTGTGCCTGAAAGAAGCCGCCGACCCGGGGTTCCGCGAGTACGCCAGGCAAATCGTCGCCAATGCGCAGAAACTCGCTGGAGAAATTGCCCGGGCGGGATTCCGCATCGTCAGCGGCGGCACGGACAATCATCTTTTCCTGATCGATTTGTACTCGCGCGGCATCACCGGCAAGGACGCGCAACCCGCGCTGGACCGCGCGGGCATCACCGTGAATAAGAACTCGATTCCCTTCGATCCCACACCCCCCATGACCGCGGGAGGCATTCGCTTGGGCACGCCCGCCGTCACGACGCGGGGAATGCGCGAGCCCGAGATGGAGCGGATCGCCGCATGGATTGCCGAAATGCTCCTGCACCTGGGCGACGGCGAACGCGAGCGGCGCATTCGAGCCGAAGTTGCCGAATTTACCGTGCAGTTCCCTCTCTACACCAGGCGCTGGGACGTCGCGCCCTCCCTGGCCGGCAGCGGCACACCCGCGCGCTGAGCGCAAACCCTGATGCGTGTTGCCATCGATATCCGACGCGCCGGCGACTTCGGATACGGCACGTACATCCGCAATATCGTCAACCAGTTTGCCCGCAGCGACAGCGAAACCGAATACTTGCTGATCGGCCAGCGATCCCACATCGAGCAATTCGACACACTCCCCGGCAATTTCAAGCTGCTGGAATATCCGGCCAGTCCCGGCTCCTTCCGCACGCACATGCACCTGCCGTTTTTGCTGCGCAAATGGAACGTCGATATTCTGCACATGCCGTGGTTCTACGCGCCGGCCGTTGTGCCCAGCCGGCTGGTGATCACGGTGCACGATTTGACCGATGTGCTCGCCCCGCCGGCCGGCGTGCCCGCCATGGTGCAGGCGGGGCGCATTTATTTTGCGCGGCGGGCGCTGGCCCTGGCGGACCGCATCCTGGCCGTTTCGCATTCCTCCAAACGCGAACTCTCGCGCGTGTTCGACGTTCCGGAGGAAAAGATCGAAGTCGTCTACAACGCGCTGGATGAGCGATTTCTGCTCGAACCGATGCCGGGCGACGCCGAACGCATTCTGGAGCGCCACGCGGTCACGTATCCCTTCGTGCTTTACGCAGGCAACATCAAGCCGCAGAAAAACCTGCCGCGCCTGATCGAAGCGTTCGCGGTCGCCAAGGCGGAATTGCGCGATGACCCGAAATACGCGAACCTGAAACTTCTCCTGATTGGCAATGCCGCGGAGGAACATTCGGACCTGCGGCGGGCCGTTCTGCGTTCGAGGCTGCAGGGCGACGTGCGTTTTCTGGGGTTCGTGCCGCACGATGTCCTGCGGGTGTTCTATTCGCGCGCGAGCGCCTTCCTGTTTCCATCGCTCTACGAAGGCTTTGGCCTGCCGCCGCTGGAAGCCATGGCGCACGGCGCGCCGGTGCTGACTTCGAGCGCGTCTTCCCTGCCGGAAGTCTTCTCGACGGCCGCCTTGATGGTGAATCCCGAAAACATTTTTGAAATTGCCCGCGGGATTCGTCAAATCCTGACCGAAGAGGAGTTGCGGGAAACCCTGGTGCGGCGGGGCTACGAACTGGCCCGGAAATATTCGTGGGAAAGTTCCGCCGAGCAGGTTCGCCAGGTGTACCGCTCCGTGGTCAACGGGAAGCCAATGAAAAAGCCGGGGCAGGCGCCATGGCAGCACCGGAAATAATTCTCAACACATAGATCACACAGGACATAGGGAAAGAAACAGAGAGAAGGTCAGCATTCCCGCTGCATGAAAACTTTATAGATTCGCTCCCGGATTCTCTGCCGCTTTCTCCATGCTCTCCGAGCCCTCTGTGTCAAAAATACAAGCCGCCTACGGCTCCACTACAATGATTTCGACCTCACGCACGCGTCCGTCGCAAATCGAAAATGCGCGCACCGGATTTGGCGCATTCGCTCCCGGCGAAACAATGAAATACGCCTGGCCGGGATAATACGCTTGCTCAATATCGCGCCGCGACGGAACGTTTTCGCCGGACGGATGCGAATGATAAAGCCCCAGATGCTCCAATCCTTGCTCGCGCATGCGCTTGAATAAACCGAACAATTCCTGCGGAGCGATTTCATAGGACGTTGCGCTGGCCAGCGCGTTTTTGGCGGGAAATATTGCGGTAAGGATGCCGCTGTGGCCCGCGAGCAGGCCGCAACATTCGATTTCCGGCTCGCGCCGCGCATGTTTGAGCATGGCTTCCAGAATATCCGCGCGAATTTGAATCGTACCGGCCATGCGCGCCAGTGTACCTCAACCATGCGCTCTTTCCGGAGTCGCCTGGAAAACGAAAAAGCCGGACGCCCAAAGGACATCCGGCTTTCCATGAATACGGTCCACGCTACGCTTTTTGCGCGGCGCGGCGAAGAAACGTCGGAACATCGAGATCATCCGCAGCCGTTGTGTTCTCCTGATGAATGACTTCATTGACGGTCGGACGCGGCGCGTCCTGCGGGATTCCCTGCGCCTCGGGCACAGGCTGTTCCTCGCGTCCGGCCTTCCAGGTCTTGGGCAGGTACGCGGGCTTCTGGTGGGGCTGGCGGCGCGCGGCCTCACGGAATCCGGCGGCGATGACGGTGATCTTGACCTGCTCCTTCATGGCGTCGTCCATTACGGCGCCGAAAATAATGTTGGCGTTTTCGTGGGCGGCCTGCTGGATGACGGTGGAAGCCTCGTGGACCTCGGTCAGCGTCAGGCTGGTCGACCCGGAAATGTTGATGAGGATGCCTTGCGCGCCCTGGATCGAATTGTCCTCAAGCAGCGGGCTGTTGATGGCGCGGTTGGCGGCCTCGATCGCGCGGTTGGCGCCGGACGCCACCGCCGTGCCCATCACGGCATATCCCTGCCCCTGCATGATCGTTCGCACGTCGGCAAAGTCGCGGTTGATTATGCCGGGAATGGTGATGATATCGCTGATGCCCTGCACGGCCTGACGCAGAATATCGTCGGCGATGCGGAAAGCTTCGAAGAAACTGGTTCCAGCCTCGACCGTATCCATGAGGCGTTCGTTGGGGATCACGATGACAGTGTCCACGCAGCCAACTAGCTCGGAGAGCGCCTGCTCAGCCTGCTGCTGGCGCCGTTTGCCTTCAAACGCGAAAGGCTTGGTGACCACGGCCACGGTAAGCGCGCCTAATTCGCTGGCCAGCGAAGCGACGACGGGAGCGGCGCCGCTGCCAGTGCCGCCGCCCAGGCCGGTGGTCAGGAAAACCATGTCGGAGCCCTCCAGGGCTTCGATGATTTTGTCGGTGTCCTCGAGCGCCGCCTTGCGGCCAATCTCGGGATTGGCGCCCGCGCCAAGGCCCTTGGTGAGTTTTCCGCCGATCTGCAGTTTCACCGGCGCCTGCGAGAGTTTGAGCGCCTGCTGGTCGGTGTTGGCGGCAATGAATTCGACGCCCTCGACCTTGGCGCGGATCATGCGGTTAACGGCGTTGCATCCCCCGCCGCCCACGCCGATGACCTTGATTTTCGCGCCCAGCTGATTTTCCTCGCTAAACGAAATACGGATTCCCGTGTCTTTTGCCGTCATATTCGTTCCTCCAACAAAAAAGTGTCCCTGCCCCGCCGGAGTTTTTCGCATTACCCACCAGCGAACATGCTTTTGATTTTTTCTACCAAGTTCGCCGGCTTCTGAGGCGCCTGACGCCGGGCTCGCGCGCCATAGAGCAGCAGGCCGACTACCGTCGCGTACTCGGGCTGGGAAAGTTCTTCGGGCATTCCTTCCAGGCCCCGCGGGACGGCCAGGCGCACGGGCAAGTTAAACATGCGCTCGGCCAGCTCGACCAGGCCTTTCAGGTGGGCCCCCCCGCCCGACAGCACCAGTCCGGCGGGGATCAGCGCGCCAAAACCGCCGCGCTGCAGTTCATCGCGAACCAGCGAGAGCAGTTCGTGCGCCCGCGGCTCGACAATCTCGTTCAGCATTCTTGTAAAGACGGTGCGCGGCGGGCGATCCCCTACGCTGGCGATTTCGATCGCGCAATCCTCCAGGATCAACTCCTTGAAGACGCATCCGTGCTCGCGCTTGATTTTTTCCGCCTCGGGAATCGGCGTCCGCAATCCCACGGCTAAATCGTTGGTGAAATGATCTCCCCCCACCGGAATGGCCGCCGCGTGGCGCAGCATGCCGCCGGCGAAGACGACCAGTTCGGTCGTGCCGCCGCCGATATCGAGCAGGCAGCAGCCGAGTTCCCGTTCGTCCTGCGTGAGGCAGGATTCGGCCGAAGCGAGCGGCTCCAGAACCGTGTCCGCCACTTCCACGCCCGCCTGATTCACCGCGATCACCAGGTTTTGCATCGCCGATGCGGACGAGGTTACCAGATGAACGTTGACTTCGAGGCGCTGGCCGACCATGCCCAGCGGGTCGCGAATATTGTCATGCGCATCCAGCAGAAATTCCTGCGGGAGCACGTGCAGCACCACGCGATCTTCGGGAAGCGTGATATTGCGCGCCGCATCCACGGCGTGGCGAACGTCTTCGCGAGTGATGTCGCGCGGGCGGTTTCCCAGCGTGATTCCGCCGCGGCTATTCACGCCGCGCACGTGGCTGCCGGCCACGCCGACGATAGCGCGCTCCACCGGCACGCCGGCGACGCCTTCGGCTTCCTCGATGGCGCGCCGCACCGATGTGGCGGTCGCGCCGATGTTTGCGATCAGTCCCTTGCGCAGACCTTTGGATTCCGCCGCGCCCATGGAGACAAATTTCACCCCGGACTCGTCGGCTTCGCTGATCACGGCGCACGTCTTCGTGCTTCCCACGTCGAGCGCCACCAGGTACTTGTCATTCTTCGTCAACCCGCCGCTCCTTCTCACTCTCTCTTGCTCAGTCTCCCTTGCCCGGCCGGGGGACGCGCCCGGTCAAGAGGTTTTCCGGAATTTCTCTATCGTCGTCTCTCTATCGTCTCTTCTTTATCGTCGCTTGTGCGCGGCCTTGGCCGGCGCCGCGGGTGCCACGCGGGACGCCACGGGACCCGATTCCGGATTCACCACCACTTGCCGGGCAAACCGCAAATCCACCGAATCAACGCTTCCGGCGCCGGCGCGCCACTGGTCGATATTCTCGGAAAGCAAACGATACCGGTTGCCGAAATTCGAGTCGCCAAAGTGTACAAGAATCGGCGACGCTTTGCTCGGGGCCGATCCCAGACCGGAAAGCGTGACGCGCAAATCGGAGGGATCGGAAAGATCCACTTCGCTAATGCGATCGTCGGCTCCCGGCTGAGCCAGTTCAATCTCCTTCATGAATTGCACGTATAAATTCATGCGCTGCTCGCGCGCCTGGCGCGGCGTCGATTCTGCGATGCCGCTCACGACCGGAAATCGGAAATCCCCTTCGGCGGGCCGCTCGAGGATCACGCCGTGCGAATCCACCAGCGACAGATCACTGGCGGTCCGGAGAAACGCCACGGGCGTGCGCTCGGTGATATCCACGCGAATCCGGTTGGGCAGCACGCGCTGCACGCCGGCTTGCTCCACCCAGGGAAACGTCTCGATCGCCTTGCGGCGTTCGGCCAGCGGAACGCGAACCACGCTGTGGCCCATGTCCGCGGTAAATTTCTCCACGATGGCGTCCCGCGCCACGAAACGGTTGCCGGAGATTTCAATCTGGCCGGGACTGTCCAGCATCACGCTCGGCGAAAACAAAAAATAATTTCCCGCCTGATACAGCGCCAGTCCCACGGTGATCGCGGCGATTGCTCCGGCAAGAACGCGGCGGTAGAGCGGCCAGGTCTTGCGGCTGAATTTGCGCTTGCGAATCTCCACCGGCTTCTGCCGGCGGAGATACTTGGGCTCCTCTTCGGCCAGCGCGTCTGCAGGAAGATAATCCGGTTCTGCGCTCATGTTTCCTTCCACACGATGACTTCTTCTTCCAGTTCCACGCCGTAGCGTTCGCGCACACGATTGCGCACCTCGGCAATCAGCGCGAGCATTTCGGCGGAGGTTGCGTGTCCGGCGTTTACAAAAAAATTGGCATGGCGGTCGCTGACGCGGGCATCCCCGACCGAGTGGCCCTTCAGGCCCAGCTCGTCGATCATGCGCCCCGCGGACCCGCCCGGAGGATTTTTGAAAATACAGCCTGCGCTTTTTTGGTTGAGTGGCTGACTGGCCCGGCGCTTCTCATTGCAGACGCGAATTCCTTGCAGTATTTCGCTGTACGGTTTGGACGGAAGTTCCAGTCGCACCGCCAGCATAATATCATCGGGCGCAAAAGATGTGTGCCGATATTCGAAGTTTATTTCAGCCCCGCGCAGGGTCTCAATCCGGCCCGTCGCCGCCCGGAAGACCCGCACCTCGCGGACGAAGGTCCCGATTTGCGTGCCGTAGGCCCCCGCGTTCATCCGCAGGGCCCCGCCCACGGTTCCCGGGACGCCGATCAGGCCTTCCATGCCGCCCAGGTCGTGCTTGGCGCAGGTTGTGACCGTCCGGCCCAGGTCCATGGCGCAATCCACCCATACCGAGTTCCCTTCAAAGCGGATGGCCGGATCCTGATGCGCAACCTGGAGAATCACCCAGGGCAGTTCGCCGTCGGGAAGCAGCACGTTGCTGCCGCCGCCCAGAAATCGGTATGGCACGCCCGCCTGTTTCAGCAGCCGGACCAGCTCGGGCAGGGATTCGTGCTTGCGAATTACAAGAATGTCGGAGGTACCGCCAATGCCAAGCGAAGTCTTCTCCGCCAGCGAGGCGCCCGGCTTGTGTTCGGCGCCCAGGGCGGCCATGGCCGCGGTCAATTTGGAGTCGTTAATGCGCATGGTGTAACGAAACCCTTGCACCCAATAGAATCGCCAGTTCACCCGGCGCGCGGCTCACATTGCCCGCGCCGATGGTGAGGATCGCGTCGCCGGGCCGCGCGGCGTTGAGCAATTCCTCGATGCCCTCCTGCATGGAACTGCGGAATACCACGTTCTTGTGTCCCGCGGCCCGTATGGCATCGGCCAGAGCCTGCCCGGATATGCCAGGGATGGGCTGTTCGCCCGCGGCGTAGATGTCCATGAGCACCAGCATATCGGCTTGATTGAAGGCGCTGCAGAAGTCGTCCCACAGGTGCTTGGTCCGGGTGAACCGGTGCGGCTGAAAAAGCACGAGGACGCGTTCGAAATGGCAGCCGCGCGCCGCTTCCAGGGTGGCGCGAATCTCCGCCGGGTGGTGGCCGTAATCGTCGATCAGCGTAATGTTATTGATGACGCCCTTGACGTCAAACCGGCGGCCCACGCCGGCAAATTCTTCGAGCCCCGCGCGAATCAGGTCCGCGGGCACATTCAGGTAGAGGGCGACGGCGGCCGCCGCGGCAGCGTTGCGAACATTGTGAATTCCCGGAGGGCCGTTCAAATGAAATTTTCCCAGATCGTCGCCGCGGTAGGTCAGGCGGAAGATGCTTTGCAGGCCCAGAAGTTCAATCTCGCTGATCACCAGGTCCGCCTGGCTCGAAGTGCCGTAGGTAATGACCGGGCGCTTCACGTTGGGAATAATGGCCTGCACGTTCGGATCATCCAGGCAAAGCACGACGGCGCCGTAGAAGGGCACGCGATTGACGAACTGCGTGAAAATGTCCTGAATTTCGGGAAGCGACTGGTAGGTATCCAGATGCTCGCGGTCAATCGTCGTCACCACGGCCACCACCGGAGCGAGCAGTAGAAACGTGCGATCGCTTTCGTCGGCCTCGACGACCATGTAATCGCCTCGCCCCAGCCGGGCGGTGGAACCGATGTGGTTCACGCGGCCGCCCACGACGAAAGTGGGATCCAGGCCGGCGGCGGCCAGGACGCTGGCGGTCATGGACGTGGTGGTGGTCTTACCATGCGCTCCGGCAATCGCAATGCCGTATTTCAGGCGCATCAATTCGGCAAGCATTTCGGCGCGGGGAATGACGGGAATTTTCTGGCGGTGCGCTTCGACCACTTCGGGATTGTCGGCGAGCACGGCGGAGGAAATCACAACCACGTGCGCGCCGATGACGTGCTCGGTCTTGTGGCCCTCAAAAATATCGGCGCCCATGTTCCGCAGGCGTTCGGTGATCGCGGAAATTTTCATGTCCGACCCGGACACGCTGTAGCCGAGCGTCAGCAGGACTTCGGCGATGCCGCTCATCCCGATGCCGCCGATGCCCACCAGGTGAATGCGTTTGAAATTGTGAAAGGTCACCATCATTTAAGCGCCACCCCTTCGATCAGGTCTACGATATCCTGCGCGGCGCGCGGCTTCGCGAGGCGCCGCGCGCTCGCCGCCATCTCCTGCAACTGGGCGGGCTGGTCGAACAAACCAAAAATTTCCTGCGTAAGGCGTTCCGCGGTGAGCTGGGGCTCCGGGATCAAACGTGCCGCGCCGGCCCTTTGCATTTCCTGGGCGTTGCGCAACTGGTGGCTGTCGGTGGAGGCACCGAAGGGGATGAAGATGGCGGCGCGTCCGGCCGCCGCAACTTCCGCGGCCGTGATCGCGCCCGCGCGGCAGACGATCAGGTCCGCCCGGGCAAAACGTTCCGCCATGTTCCCGATGAAGGGAAGTACCTCCGCGTTGATTTCACGCCGTGCATAAGCCACACGCACAGCATTATAGTCGCGTTCCCCGGTCTGGTGCACGATAGAGATACGATTCTTTTGCGCACCAAGCAAATCAGCGGCATCGATCACGGTGCGGTTGATGACCTGCGCTCCCTGGCTGCCCCCGGTGATCAGGAGCTGAAAAGGCTCGGACGGCACGCGCGAGGGTATCGCGAAAAATTCGGGGCGCACGGGAATGCCGGTCAGCGTCGCGGCGCCGGCCCAGAGTTTTGTCGGAGCTTCATAAGCCGTGGCGATACGCTTCACCATGCGGGCCAGAACGCGATTGGTAAAACCGGGCTGGGCGTTAGGTTCGAAGACGACGGTGGGCACCCCGCGCATCACCGCCGCGAGCATCACCGGTCCGGCCGCGTATCCCCCGACTCCCAGCGCAACCGAAAATCTGTGCCTGCGGAGAATCGAGAAGGAATCCCACATGGCGGGCGCGAGCTTTGCGATGTTGCGAGCCAATTTCAATCCCTCCGATACCCTTGAGTCCCGCCGAGCGAATCGTTTCCAGAGGAAACCCCGCCTCCGGCACCAGGCGAGCTTCGATCCCGCGTTTTGTTCCGGCGAACACGACTTCTCTTTCCCCGCCCCGCGACATCCATTCGCGGGCCACGGCCAGCGCGGGGAATACGTGCCCGCCCGTGCCGCCTCCTGCAATCAGCAGCTTCACGATCAATCCGCCTGCTGGCTGATGTTCAAGAGAATCCCGGTGGCCAACAGCATCACCAGCAGGCTGGACCCGCCATAGCTGATGAACGGCAGCGGGATTCCCTTGGTCGGCATCATCCCCAGGACGACACCGAGGTTGATCAGGGCCTGGCTCAGGACCATCACTGTGATCCCCAGCGCGGCAAGCCGCCCAAAATCGTCGTTGGATTTGAACGCGGAGCGCATCCCGCGCCAGCCATACACGGCAAATAGTCCCAGAACCAGCGCGCCGCCGATGAATCCAAGCTCCTCGCAGAGCACGGCGAAAATGAAATCGGTGTGCGCCTCGGGCAAATAGAACAATTTCTGTTTGCTCTCCATCAAGCCAACGCCGGTGAAGCCGCCCGATCCCACCGCGATCAGCGATTGCAGCAACTGGAAGCCGCGCCCTTGCGGGTCCGCCGTGGGATTCAGGAACGCGATCACGCGCTCGTAGCGATAGGAAACGCGCACGATCAGCAGATAAATGATGGGCAACGAGGCCAGGCCCGCGCCCAGGATGTACTTTCCATTGAGGCCCGCGACGTACAGCATGGCCACAGCAATCAGGAAAATTTCCAGCGCGGTCCCCAAATCCGGCTCGATCACCACCAGCCCGACCAACACCAGAACCGGCAACAATGCCGGAAGGATGGTGTGCTTCCAATCGTTGATCCCAAAACTTTCCGGGCGGCGGCGCCTTTCGAGAAACCACGCCAGATAAAAAATCACGGCGAGTTTGGCAAGCTCGGAGGGCTGCAGGCTGGCCGGACCCAGGCGGATCCAGCGATGCGTCGCGTGCGACTTGTCCAGAAAGAAAGCGCCGACCAGCAACACCAGCACGATGAACAAACCGGTGAAAATCACCTCGGGACGCCGCAGTTTGCGGTAGTCCAAGTTCATCACGGCCATCATTCCCGCCAGCCCGAACACCAGCCAGAGCAGCTGGCGCAACAGGAAATGGGAGCCGTTGCCGTACTCATCGCGTGCCATGACCGCCGAGGCGCTGAACACCATGATGGCGCCGATCAGGCACAGCGCCAGGGTCGAGCCGAACATCCATCGGTCGGTTTGCAGGGGCCGGGGCATGATCAGACCTTTCGCGCGGGCTCATGCGCCGCGTGATTTTGTGCGAGTTCCCGGACGAGTTGCTTGAAAACGCGTCCGCGGTGCTCGTAATTCTCAAACTGGTCAAAGCTGGCGCAGGCAGGCGCGAGTAAAACCGTGTCGCCGGACTGCGCGTGTTGCGCGGCGATTTTTACGGCCCGCGCCATCGTTCCGGCGTGCTCCGCGGAGACCGCGCCGCCGAGTTGCGTTTCGATTTTGCCGGCGGCTTCGCCGATCAGAAGGACCATGCGCGCGCGGCGTCGCAGGGCGTCGCGCAGGATCGCGTAGTCGCAACCCTTGTCCCTGCCTCCCAGGATGAGCAGCACGTTGCCCGGAAACGCATCCAGCGCCTTGAGCGCGGCATCCACGTTGGTGGCCTTGGAATCGTTGAAATATTCCACGCCGGAAATCGTGTCGACGTACTCGATGCGGTGCTCCACTCCCGCAAAGCTCCGGACCGCTTCCGCAATGGCCGCCGGATCGACGCCTGCCAGCTTTGCCGCAGCCGCGGCGGCCAGAACATTTTCGACGTTGTGTTCTCCGCGCAGCCCGATGTCCCTGCGCTCGAGCAACACGGTCTCCACGCCGTCGCGCCGGAAAACGATTTCATCGTTGCGCAGAAAACAGCCGCTCGGAACGCGCTGCTTGCGGCTGAACCAGAAGACACGCGGCCGCGAAGGCGCGTAGCGCGAGGCCGCCGCATCGTCCGCGTTCACGATGGCGGCGTCAGTCTCTTCCTGATTTTCGAAGATGCGCGCCTTGGCGCGCGCGTAGGCTTCCAGGGAACCGTGGCGGTCCAGATGGTCGGGCGTGATGTTCAGCAGTACGGCCACATCCGGCCGGAACGCGGAAATCGATTCGAGCTGGAAGCTGCTGGCTTCGACCACCGTGAATCCGGAATCGCTCGACACATCCACGCGCGAGATCAGCGGCGTGCCGATGTTTCCCGCAATCTGCACGGGGAGCCCGGCGGTTTCCAGGATGTGGCCGATGAGCGATGTGGTCGTGGTCTTGCCGTTTGAGCCGGTGATGCACACCAGGCGCCCGCGGAGGAACCGCCAGGCCAGCTCGATTTCACTCCACACCGGAATTCCGCCGGCGCGAGCGGCGGCCAGCGCCGGCAGGTCCGGAGGTACGCCGGGACTGGGCACGATCAGGTCCTGCCCGGCGAAGGTTTTGGGGAAATGGCCGCCCAACTCCAGCGTGACGCCCGCGGCGCGCAACTTCGCGGCCGTTTCGGAAATTTGCGATTCGGGACGCTCCTCGGTGGCGGTGACGCGCGCGCCCCTTGCCGCGCAGAACAAAGCCGTGGCGACACCCGTGCGGGCTAGGCCAACCACCAGCACCTGCTTGCCCGCGAGTTCGATTTCCGGTTTCTTTGCCAGTTTCATTCCCAGTATCGTTCCACGTTTCATTCCCTGTATTATTCCCGGATTGTTTCCCGGTGCCAGAGACTTACCTCAACTTGAGCGTCGTCAGCGAAAACAGCGCGAACACCAGCGCCGCGATCCAGAAACGCACGATAATTTTTGATTCGCTCCATCCCACCAGCTCGAAATGGTGATGGAGCGGAGACATCCGGAAGATGCGTTTTCCGGTCATGCGGAACGACGCGACCTGCAAAATCACCGAGAGCGCTTCCAGAACAAAAACGCCTCCAACAAAAAACAGCAGAATTTCCTGTTTGATGGCCACCGCAATCATCCCGATCGATCCGCCCAGCGCCAGCGAGCCGACGTCCCCCATGAACACTTCAGCCGGATGCGCGTTGTACCAGAGAAATCCGAGCGCGGAGCCCACCAGGGCGCCGCAAAAAACCGTGAGTTCGCCCACTTCGGGGAGATGCTGCAAATCCAGGTAGGCCGAAAATCGCGCGTGGCTGGTGACGTAGGTGAGCACGGTGAGCGCGCCCGCCGCGACAACGACACAGCCGATCGCGAGCCCGTCCAGCCCGTCGGTCAGATTCACCGCGTTGGAAGAGCCTACAATCACGGCCACCACAAAAAGCAGGAACGGCACGTAGGCCAGCGACCAAAGATAAGGATGCGAAAGCAACGAATGAATCACCATGTCCGGATGAAAATTCTTGAAGAACGGGACGCTGAGTTGCGTCGAATAATCGCCCCTGCCGGTAAGAAAAAGCAGGATGAGGGCGACCAGAAAGCTGGCCAGGGTTTGCAGAAAGAATTTGCGCTTCCCGGTCAGGCCAAGATTCCGGCGTTTCACAACCTTGCTGTAATCATCCACGAAGCCAATCGCGCCGAATGCCAGCATGGCGAACATGGCAAGCCACACGTAAACGTTGCCGAGGTCTCCCCAGAGCAGCGTGGGAATGAGGGTGGAACTCACGATCAGCACGCCGCCCATCGTGGGGGTTCCGGCCTTGGACTGATGGCTTTTCGGTCCTTCTTCGCGGATAAACTGGCCGATCTGCAGCTCGCGCAGCCGGCGAATCACCCAGGGACCGAGCACCAGCGTGATGGACAGGGCCGTGAGGCTTGCCAGCGCGGTGCGCACGGTGATGTACCGGAAAACGTTGAGCGCGTGAAAATAGCGCTGGAGCACGTGGTAGAAGAGGTACAGGAGCATCTCAGCCGCGCTCCTTCGCCGTGCCCCGCGCTGCCGGGGCCTCGGAAGCGGCGCTGGAACGCGGGAAACGCGCATCCAGGGCTTCGACGATGCGCTCCATCTTCACGCCACGCGAGCCTTTCACCAGCAGGAGGTCTCCGCGCCCGGCCAAATCCGCAACGAAGCCGGCGGCTTCGGCAGACGCCGGAAAAAATCGCGTGCGCTCGGCCGGATGGCCCGCCTCCACCGCTCCGCGAACGAAATCTTCCGCATCTCCCTGCACGCCGATGATCCACTCGAGTTTTCCAGACGCCACTGATGACCGCCCGGCCTCGCGGTGCAGCTCGGCAGAAGCAGGACCGAGTTCGAGCATTTCCCCGGCGGCCAGAATGTGGCGGCCGGAGGCAGGGGTGTGCGCAAGCAGCTCGACCATCGCCGCCAGGGCCACAGGGTTCGAGTTGTAGCAATCGTTGATCACTGTAAATCCGGCGTCGTAGCGCAGTACGCGCCCTCGCATGCCGGTAGCCTGCAATGCCGGGAACACTTCCCTTGCTTCCGCGGCGCTCACGCCCCATACGCTGGCCGCCGCCAGCGCCGCCAAAGCGTTCGAAATGTTGTGGCGCCCGGCAAGCGGCAAAGACAGCCGCGCGCCGCCTTGCGGGCCGATGAAATCAAATGCAGTGCCGTCCAGGCCGCGGTCGTCGATCTTTTCGGCGCGAAAATCCGCCTTGTTCGCGACTCCGAACGTCAAAACGCTTCCGGACGCGACCTCGCCGAAGCGCGCCACGCGCGGATCGTCGGCATTGAGAACGGCGACGCTCTCCCGCCCGGCCAGCCCTTCGATCAATTCGCGCTTGGCCAGCGCGATGTCGTCCACCGAAGCGAAAAATTCCAGATGCACCGGAGCGACGCACGTCACCACACCCACATCGGGGCGCGCGATTTCCGCCAGGCGCCGCAACTCACCGGCATGGGACATTCCGAGTTCCACGACGGCTGCCTCGTCCGCCTCATCCAGGCGCAGCAATTGCAGCGGCAGGCCGAATTCGTTGTTCAGATTGCCCTCGGATTTCAATACGCGGAACCGCGAGGCCAGCAGCGCCGCCAGAATTTCCTTCGTTGTAGTCTTTCCAGCCGAGCCGGTGACCGCTGCCAGGCGCCGCCCCCATCGCGTTCGAACGGCCTGCGCGAGTCCCTGGAGCGCGGCCAGCGTGTCGTCCACGGCGAGCAGTTTCGACCGGACCGGCTCGGCAAATCCGGGGAGCCGGTCCTTCGCCACGACCCCTGCCAGCGCCCCGGCCTGCAGAGCCGCCGCAACGTAATTGTGTCCGTCCTGACGCGGTCCGTGTATGGCGACGAATAGCTCGCCGCGAACCACGGTTCGAGAATCAATCGAGACACCGGCCAGCCGGGCCAGGGCGTCGAGGCCTCCGGGCGGCGTAACCCCCAGAGCGCGAGCCACTTCTTCAACCGTCCACCGCATAGCGTCCTCAAGGGGCTGGGTCTCACTGGTCTCGGTTCACCCTCGGATCAGCATCCCTTACAATTAAAGAGCAAGTACCGTGCCGCGCACCGCTGCTGGCGCGGCTATAAAAAACCTTCAATCCCCGCCAAAGCCGCGATGGCGCAAAATCGTTCGCGCGACTTCGCGGTCGTCAAAAGCAATGGTGCGGTCGCGCAGGGTCTGCGTCGTTTCATGGCCTTTGCCCGCCAGCAACACGATGTCGCCAGGGCGCGCCTGATCCAGTGCGATTTCGATGGCCCGTTTGCGGTTCGGTTCCACCATGCACTTGGCTTTGGTGCGTTGCAAACCGACGATGGCATCGTTGATGATCAGCAAGGGATCTTCGCTGCGGGGATTGTCCGAGGTGAGCACGACGATGTCGCTCAGTCGCCCGGCTGCCTCTCCCATCAGCGGACGCTTGGCGCGGTCCCGGTCTCCCCCGCAGCCAAACAGCGTGATGATGCGGCCACCGGGGTTTAGGTGTTTCGCGGCGGCAATCAGGTTGCGCAGGGCGTCATCGGTATGCGCGTAATCCACGACCACCAGGAAAGGCTGTCCCAAATCAATGCGTTCGAAACGGCCGGGCACGGCCGAAATTTGCGCGACGCCCTTGGCGATAACTTCCGGCGAAAGATCCAGGGCCACGCCCGCGCCGATTGCCGCCAGAATGTTGTAAACGTTGATGCGCCCGACCAGTTTGGAATGAACTTCGATCTTCCCGATGGGGGTTTCCACGGTGCATGCAATCCCCGAAAAAGAAAGCGCTGGTTTACGGGTGGTGACGTCGGCGCCGGTTTCCAAACCATACGTCAGGGTGCGCCCTGCCAGGCCCGCCAGCCGCCTTCCGTATTCGTCGTCGCGATTGATCACGCCCACGGCGGGAGCCGCCGCGCCGGTGCCTTCGAATAAACGGCGTTTTGCGGCGAAATATTCATCCAGGGTCTTGTGATAATCCAGATGGTCGCGCGTGAGATTGGTGAAAATGGCCACGGCAAACGGGCAGGCCCACAAACGGTCCATGTCGAGCGCGTGCGAGCTGGCTTCCAGGACCGCGTGCGTGCCTCCCAGGCGCACCACATCGGCCAGAAAACTCTGCAGGTCAAGCGATTCCGGAGTGGTGTTTGCCGCGGGCCGCGTTTCGCGCACCAGGCGGTGGCCGAGCGTGCCAAACAGGCCCACTTCACAGCCCGCGGCGCGCAAAATGGAATCGACCAGGTGGGACGTGGTCGTCTTGCCGTTGGTTCCGGTCACCCCGATCAGCTTCAGGACTTCGGCGGGCCGCCCGAAATAATTTGCCGCCAGAATGGCCAGTGTTTTGCGCGCACTGGCAACCCGGATCCATGGAAATTTTTCCGGAAGCGATTCAGCAGGCGCCTGCTCGCTCGCAATGGCGATGGCGCCGCGCGCGGCGGCCTCGGCAACGAACTGATTGCCGTCGGTTTTTTCTCCGCGGATGGCGACAAACAAGGTTCCCGGCTGCACGCGCCGGCTGTCATATGCGATTTCAATAATTTCCAGATCTTCGTGCGCCGCCACGGTCTTCGGATCCATTTTCCCTTCCAGACCTCGCAATAATTTCGCCAGGCGCACCGGGGGACGCGCCGCGCCCGCCTTCTTCCCCTGGGCCGCGCTTTGTTTGTGTTCGATCACCGGTTCCACCTTCAGGGTCACTGAGTCTTCCTCCCGGACGCCACGGAGACCAGGGAAACGCCGCGAGAAAACCGCACGGTGATCCGTCCGCCGCGGCGGATCCTGTTTCCCGGCTCGGGTGACTGTTCAGTGGCAATTCCGTTGCCCACCAGAACGGGGGTCAGCCCCAGTTGCATGCATTGTTCGGTCACTTCGCGCACGGTCTTGCCCTGCAGATCCGGCACGGGGATGCCCTTTCCTTCGGCGACCTCCACGGTAGGGGCTGGCATCCCGTGTGCCGCCGGGGGCGCCACGGGAGCGAGATTTTCAGACGCGGCATTCGTCTCCGATTGTACGGGATCGAAATCGCTCACGTCGTCAAGATTCTGTTCCGCGGCGCGCTCGCGGCTGGCCCGCAGCGTTTCGGCGGGAACCGGCACATCGCGCGGCACATTCAGATAAGCCAGCACCTGCTGCGCGACGCGTTTGAACGCGGGCGCGGCCACCTGGCCTCCATCGTGCGGGCCGACCGGCGAATCCAGCTGCACCAGAATCGTGACCGCGGGCGCGTTGATGGGCGCAAAACCGACGTAGGAGGCGATCAGATTGTGCAGGGAGTAGCGTCCGGTGGCGGGATCATATTTCTGCGCCGTGCCCGTTTTTCCCGCCGAGGTGTAACCGTCCAGCCGGGCCCGCTTGCCCGTTCCGTTGAGCACAACTCCTTCCATCATGCGGCGCATCGTTGCCGCCGTGGTTTCCTTTATGACGCGCCGCGCGGCGGGTTCGGTCGTATCCACGATCTTCGTTCCATGGCGCATCGCGCGAACCACGTGCGGGGTGAAAATCTTTCCGCCGTTGGCTATGGCGGACACGGCGTTAATCATCTGCAGCGGCGTTACGCCGATTTCCTGCCCCATGGAAATCGAGCCCACCGAAACCGGCGTCCAATTATCAACACGGCGAAGCAGCCCGCGGCTTTCGCCCGGCAGGTCCACGCCGGTCAACTGGCCAAACCCGAACGCCCGGATGTATTTGTAAAACTCGGGCGCGCCCAAGCGCAGGCCAACCTTGATGGCGCCCACGTCGCTGGAATAGGCGAGGATCTGCGAAACGGTGAGCAGGCCGTAAGCCTTGTGGTCGCGAATGCGGTGTCCGGCGATATAGATGGCGCCGTTCTGGCAGTCGATGACGTCGTTGGGATGGATCAGGCCCCGATCGATGGCCGCCGAAAGCGTCACGATTTTGAAAACCGATCCGGGCTCATAGAGCGCGCTGGTGGCCCGATCCACGCGCGAGCGGGGATCGCTGTCCTTGGCGGCATTGGGGTTGAACGTCGGCCAGTTGGCGACGGCCAGCAATTCGCCAGAGTTTGGATTTTCGACGACGATGGTGCCGGCTTTGGCCTTGGTGTCGTGAATCGCCTGCGCGAGTTCCTTTTCCGCGATGTACTGAATATTTTCATCCAGCGTGAGAATGACGCTGGTGCCGGTTTCCGGCGCCTTGTCAATCGAGTCATACCAGCGCCGGTGAGCGTCGGCCAGGATGAGCATTTTCCCCGGCTTGCTGCGGATGTCCTTGTCGAGCGAATACTCGATGCCCCCCAGGCCCTTCTCGTCGATGTCCACATAGCCCAGGACATGCGAAGCGAGATCCCGCTTCGGATAAAAACGTTCGCCTTCCTTCTGGAAATAAATTCCGCGCAGGTTCATGGCCGCAAGACGTCCGGCCTTTTCCGGAGAAAGTTTGCGCGCGATCCACACGAACGAATGCGACGCCGCCAGACGCGTGGCGATATCCGCGGCGGGAACGTCCAGCACCTTGCCGATCAGGCGCGCGTCCATACGCGGGTCCGCAATCTCCGAGGGAACGGCAAAGGCGGACTGCACAGGCACGCTCATGGCCAGCGCGTTCATGTTGCGGTCAAAGATATCGGCGCGATGCGCGCTGACTTCGACAATGAGCCGCTGCTGGCGCTGCGCGCGCGTGTAATATTCGCTGTAGCGGAAAAGTTGCAGGTAGGCCAGGCGCGTGAACGCCGCACCGGTCCAAATCACCGCCAGGGCAGCCACAATCATTAACCGGGTGCGGGGACTGCGCAGATCCATATTTTCGCCGGAGACTCCGGGCCAAAGGTCATCCGGCTTGAAACTCCCGCCGCAGTGGACGGTTCCGGTTCACCTTTCGCATCGTTAATTTGCTGGGCGCGGCAAACTGTACCGCCGCGTTGAGAAGTCTATTACTGCCCCGCTGGAGCAGCAGAGGGCCGCGCTTCGGCCATCACGGCGTTGGGCGGCAGATCCATCGGCGCCACCTGGCCGGGCACGGGCGCGGTCAATCCAAGCTGGCGCCGCGCGATGACGTCGATCCGTCCGGGCGCGCGCAAGCCGGCAACTTCCAGTTTGAGTTCCTGGTTGAGTTCGGCAGCCTGGGAGCGCTCGTTGCGAAGGGATTCCAGGTCATAGCGCAACTGGATCGTTTCGAAGTGCTGCCAGGCGTACAGCAGCGCGCACAAGGCGATCATGCTTCCGAGCAAAATCAGCCGGGCGCATTCGCGCATCCGGTTCGGCGCCTTCGGGCGCACCAGACGCGAATTGTCGATCTGCTTGACGGTATAGAACTCGCTCACTGTTGCCACACTTTCTCAAGCGGCATCCCCTGCTGGTGGGGACCGATCTTTTCGGCAACGCGCATCTTCACGCTGCGCGCGCGCGGATTGGCCGCAACTTCCGCGTCTGAGGCTTGAATCACTTTCTTGGTAAGAATTTTCAGCACGCCTTGCTTCGCCAACTGCTGAAAACATTGCTTGACCGGGCGGTCCTCAAGCGAGTGGTAACTGAGCACCACCCAACGTCCGCCCTGAGATAGTGTGGCAGGAACCCTTGAAAGAAACTGCCCGAGTTCCTCCATCTCTCGATTCACCGCAATCCGCAGCGCCAGAAACGTTTTTGTCGCGGGATGCAGCTTCTGCCTTCCCCTTACTTTTCGGGCCCCTGCCACAACCGTTGCCAGGTGTTCGGTGTCCCGTATGGGACGCGCACGAACGATGGTCCTGGCGATTCTGCGTGAATCCCGCTCTTCCCCGAGCTGATAGAGCAGGTCGGCGAGTGCTTTTTCATCCACCGTGTTCACAATGTCTGCTGCCGTCTCTTCCATGTCGCGGTCCATGCGCATGTCGAGCGGGCCGCGCGTGCGAAACGAAAAACCGCGTTCGCCCAGGTCCAGCTGCATGCTCGATACGCCGAGATCCGCCAGCACGCCGTCGGCGGGTGGGAGCCCTCGCTCCGCGAAAACCTCGCCGATTTGTGAGAAGTTGGCGTGCACCAAAGTCACCTTTTCCCCGAACTCCGCCAGCCTGCCGCGCGCGATTTCCAGTGCTGCCGCGTCGCGATCCAGGCCGATGAACTTGCCCCCGGCCCCCAGCCGCCGGACGATTTCGATTGCGTGTCCCCCGAGCCCCACGGTGGCATCCACATACAGGCCGCCGGGCTTGATTGCCAGCCAGTGGATCGTCTCTTCGACGAGCACCGGCGTGTGTTGCGCGCTCAAACTAGATGCCCAGATCGTCCAGGATCTTCAGGTCCTCTTCGGTGATCGGGTTCTTCTTCAAGTTCTCCAGCGACCGACCGTGGTTCCAAACATCCAGGTAGGTCAGGTGGCCCGTCACGTCCACGTCGCCCTTCATCAGGGCGGATTCACGAAGCACCGGCGGAATCAGGATTCTTCCCTGCGCATCGATTTCCACGGCCTGACCGTAATAGTTCGTCCAGGTCAGGAATTTCCGCTTCGTCTTGTTGTGCGAGGAAAGCTTGGCGAGCTTGCTTTCCAGCTCTTCCCAAACCTTCATCGGAAAAATCCGCGCATAATCACCGGTCTCGCTCGTGACGTAGAACTGGTTCCCGTAGCCTTTGAGCTCTTCCAGAAATGCCGCGGGTATCTTGAGACGGCCCTTCTCGTCTACTTTTGCCGGATTGTTTCCCCGTAGCATGTAGTCGTCTGCCCAAAGAGTACGAAAATCGATTTCCCCTCACTGAGAAACCCCTTCACTTCCCGATCCACATTGCCCCTGCTTGTTCCACTAAACTGCACTTGTTACCACTTCTTCCCACTTTGTGCCACGATTCTAGACAGGTTCGAAGAGTTGTCAAGAGGAAACTGAATTCTTAGAAAACTTTATTGTGAATATTGGCGCGACTTGTATGGGGGTCTCGGAAAACCACTACAGGTAGTATCCACGAGGGGTTTTCTGACTAGGCTTAGAGCGGCAATTTCTGACGCAGTGATTCAAAATTGTATCGAAACAGTTACCAGGCGCCTCGCTTGCGGGAATTACTGCGCCATGGTAATGAAAAACCCGATGCGATGCGGTCAACCGTGGCCGTTTCTTGTAGGAGCAGCGGGGCGGCGCGGCAACCCACGCGCGCTTCACATCCCCGGCGCTTCCGGCGGCATGCCGACATGCAGGTGGGCAAGTTGGGAGAGCGTCTCGCGGTCTTCCTGGTTCAAACCCTCGATAAACGCAGGGTCGTTGAGCTTTTCCCTGCGGTCGGACTCATTCATCTTCCGCAGCGAATGCAGGCGCTGCAGGATGGCCTGGCGGCGCGGGGGCGGCAGTTGCCGCCAGCGGGGAAGCAGCGTCTCGCGGACATACACTTGCTGCTGCGGGGTCAAGTGCTCCCAAATCCGCTGTCGCTCGCGCAGGTTCTGTTGCTGTTCGGGGGTCAGGCGGTTCCAGGCCTTGAGGCGCTGCCGGATCTGCGCCTGGCGTTCCGGCGGCAGGTTCCGAAATCTCCGGTTATTTCGCAAAAATCGTTCTTGCCTGTCCGGGGGCAGATCGCGGAGGCGTTCGAAGGTTTTGGGAGACAGGTTGTTTGCGTTACCCGCACCGTCCATGGCATAGGATTGTTTGGGCTGCGACTGGGCCTGCTCGCGTTGTTGCTGTGCCGCCTTCTGCGCAATCAGGCGGGGTCTTTGCGCGAAAGCGGGCGCACAGAACAGCGCGGCCGCGAGGATGGCGGCCGGGACGGCGCCGAACTGGAAGCGCAGGTTCATTGCCTGGTTTCTTGTGTTACTTCCCCATCATCGCTAACCGGCGCAACCGGCAATTCCGAAAGCGCGTCGAATTGAGAAAGCACATCATAATTTTCAAGCACCGGAAGGTCGCGGATCATTCCAAACTCGGCATCCACGGACACCTGATCCGTAGCAGCTCGATCGGTCACGGCGCGGGGCATGGAAGAAAGCCAGACCGACATGGCCACCAGGGCGGTCACGGCAAACGCGACTCTGGGAGACGGCATCCAGTTCCAGAAACCGCGGGGCGCCGGCTCGGCGGCAATGCGCGCGCGCAGCGAGGCATCGAAAGCGGGAGAGGGCGAAAGCACGGGGAGATCGTCCAGCGCATCCCAGAGCGCGCGAAATTCCTCGGCGCGCGAGCGGCATTCGGCGCAGGCGGTCAGATGCCGCTGCACGGCGCGGCGTGCGGCAGGCTTCGCGCGGCCATCCAGATATTCGATCAATTTGTTTTCCATTCCCTTACAATTCTGCATGGGGCGCATAGTGTCCTCACTTCCCTCGGCACATATCTTTTCAAATTTCAGACTTTCACCGAGCTCACAAGCGGCGCAAGCTCGGTGCGCAGCGTTTCATAGGCGCGGAACAGCAGCGATTTCAGCGCGCTTTCCGAACACTCCAGAATCCGCGCGATTTCTTCGTAGTCCAGCTCCTGATACTTGTGCAGGAGCACGGCGGCTCGCTGCTTTTCCGGCAACGCATGAATCGCGCGCAGAATCATTTCCGAGCGCGAGCGCGCCACCAATTCCTGCTCCACTGTCGGTGCGCGATCGGGAATTTCGACACCCCGCTGCCCGTCCTCGCCCGGCTCCACGAACTGCTGCGTGGAAATTTCCATCTGGCGGTAGCGGTTGTCGCGAACCGAATTCAACGCCACGTTCGTGGCGATTCGGAACATCCAGGTGGTGAACTTCGCGCTGGGAACGTAATGCCTGCGGGCGCGGTAAACGCGGAGAAACACTTCCTGGGCCAGATCTTCGGCAACCGCGGAATCGCGGACCATGCGATAGAGGAAATTGACGAGGGGAATCCTGTACTTGCGGAGCAAAAGCTCAAAGGACTGTTCGTCCCCGGCCTTTACGTCCAGCATCAGTTGGACGTCGGTCCTCGCCATGGCCTCCACATTCTATACAACCCGTGTCAGGTCTGAAAGTTGCGGAGAAAAGCGCCCTGCTCCGGCAGGGCCCGAAATTGCACAACCAATTTAGATTCTATAAGTTGTCGACATTCGGAGATGAAATCAGATCGCCATTCACTGGACCGGCTTGAACCCGTATTGCTTATAAATTGTCTGCGCCTGGGGCGTGGTCAGGTAGGCGACCCACGCGCGAGCCGCGGTGGCGTGCGGTGCGTTGCGCAACACTGCGGCGGAGTAGGTACCCGTAAAATTCTGTTCGCGGGGGATGTCCACGCCTGCGATGGGGTTCCCGATCATCTGCTGGAAGCGCACTTCGGAAGTCCAGGTAACCCCGGCATCGGAATCTCCCCGCAAAATGCGCATGGGAGTCTGGCGATGGTGGACATGGGTCACGAAGGTCGAATGATCCCGCACTTTTGTTTCATAGACGGCGCGATACAACGCATCTCCACCCGCCTTGCGCAGCGAGCCGGCAATCTGCCTGGCAACGCCTTCCCACTCGGGATTCGGCATGGACAGACGCACATCGGGCCGGGCCAGATCCCGGAGCGAGCGGATATGTTTTGGATTGGAAGCTCGGACCATGATGGCGAGGTCGTTGGTCACGTAGTCAACCGGCTTCTCCACGATGTTTTTCCGCACCATTCCCGCAAGGGCATTGGCCCCGGCTTCAAACACATCGGGCTGAACGCGCAGCGTTAAGTTGCCCAGCGTAATCGTGTTGTCGTTTTCCATTTGTCTTTGCAGGATTCCCGGGGGCAGGGTTTCATAAAAAATGGCTCCGCGCAGTTCGGGGTGCAGCTTTTCAAAGCCGGCAATCAACTGGGGCAACACGAAGAATTGATTGCCGCCGATGAACAACACGAGAGCGGCGCCTTCGGGATTTCCGTGCAGGTCCGGAACGTTATCCACTTCCCCCACCTGGAACACATAGCCCTTGTTGGCCGCGGGATTATTTTCCCCGCGACTCCATGGCGGCGCCGCCTGCGCAAAAGCAGATGGAACCATGGCCAGCAATATGGCCGGAACGGCCAGCACGTTAGAAATTTTCATCGTCATTTTCCCTTCGCCGAGGCATCGAGCGGCCCCCGGGCTGATTCAGCCATGAAAGAGTTTGTCGAGCGCCAGCATGAGCGCCACGCCGAGAAATACCAGCAGGGCCATGCGCGCGTCGGGCTCGCGGTTCACTTCCGGAACCAGGTCGGTCGCGGCCACATACAACGTCACGCCCGCCGAGATGGGCAGCGCGTAGGCGACCTGCGAGTGCAGCACCCCCATCAGCAGCACGCCGGCGACGGTGGCCACGCCCAGCCAGATCGACGCCAGCAGCGCCGTGCGGCGGCTCTGCCCGCTGGCCAGCATCAGGGAAGCGACGGTAAAACCTTCCGGAATCTTATGCAGCACGATGGCCAGAAAAATCACGCCGCCGAGCCAGCCGGAAACCAGGAATCCGGATGCGATGGCCACGCCGTCAAAAAATGTATGAATGGAAAGCCCGAGCAACGCCGAAATTCCCGCGTGGTCGGGCACGAAATGTTCCGGATGCGTTTCTTCGCCGAAATGAAAATGCGGCGCCAGCGTGTGCTCGAAGAAATGAACGATGAAGTATCCGATGAGCGCGAGAATGTACGCGCGATTCCCGGACAGCGCCACCGATTCCGGAAGAATCTCCAGCAGCGCGGCGGCCAGCATGAAACCCGCGCCCAGCGCGAGAAAATATTTCAGATATTGCCGCGACCATTCGCGATGCAGGATGAACAACCCGCCGAGAATGTTCGCCGCCGCCGCCGTCAGCCCCAGCAGCAGCGCCAGCACCATGCGGGAAGCGGGGACGGGAATGGATTGCGCGATCATGATTGGCGGCCCAGCGTCAGCCGCTGTGGCGGAACAGGATGACGTCGCCTTCCTGCACGATGTATTCCTTGCCTTCCAGGCGTACCTGCGCCTTTTCGCGCGCCGCCGGAAGGCTTCCCGCAGCCAGCAGGTCTTCGCAGCGGACGACTTCGGCGCGGATGAAGCCGCGCTCGATGTCCGAGTGGATTGCTCCGGCTGCCTTTTGCGCGTTCATGCCGCGCCGGATCGTCCAGGCGCGGACTTCAGGCTCGCCCGCGGTGAAAAACGAAGTCAGGCCGAGCAGTTGATAGGTGGCCTGAATCAGACGGTCCAGTCCGGAGGACTTGAGCCCGTACGCGGCAAGCATTTCGGCGGCTTCGGCGGGTTCCAGTTCGGCCAGCTCGGCTTCGATGCGTCCGCAAATCGAAACGATTGCCGTGTTGGGGCGTCCCTCGAGTTTTGCCAAGTTGTGGCGCTGCACGGCGGTGTCTAGTTCGGCGACTTCGTTGTCCCCCAGGTTCAAAACGTAGAGCATCGGCCTTTGCGACAGGAATTTGTAGCCGTGGATCATTTTGCGTTCCTCGGCGTTGAATTCCATCTCCCGCAGGGGCTTTTCCGATTCGATGGCCGTCTTGCAGCGGTTCAGCAGGACCAGTTCCTGCTCGAGAGCCGGTTCCTTCTTTTTCTTCAGATCTTTTTCCACGCGCTCGATGCGGCGCGTAATCTGGTCGAGGTCGGAAAGCATCAGTTCGAGGTCCAGCACCTCGGCATCGCGCAGCGGATCGATCGAGCCCGCCGCATGAGCCACGGACGGATCGTCAAAAACGCGCAGCACGTGCGCCAGCGCATCCACCTCGCGCAGCGGCGCAAGCACGGCGGAGTCCTTCGCGCGGTCCTTGATCATGCCGCCCAGATCGACGTATTCGACCGTCGCATACGTGATTTTCTTGGGGTTGTAGAGTTTGGCTAATTGTTCGAGGCGAGGCTCCGGCACGCGGGCCACGCCGACGTGCGTCGCCGCGCGCGCCGACTTCTCGTCCAGTTTCGCGCGCGTCAGAATTTTGAACAGCGTCGTCTTACCGACTTGAGGAAGCCCAATGATCCCAGTTTGCATAGGTTTGGAATCGTAACATACCCGTGCGCGCCGCGCCTCACGGCGCGGCGCAGGATGTTGCCGCTGCACGGCAAAAACGCGCCTTGTGCTATCCTACGCCAACACGGCAGGCAAGTTGAAAATCGGGAGGGGCACCATGAACCGGAAAACGGCGAAATGTTTGACGATCCTGATGGGGCTCTCGGCCCTGCTGTTGGCAATGGGCATGGCGCGCGAGACAGCGGCGAGCCCCGCGGACTCCGCCACCGATGCGGACGATGCGGCAATCCGGCAGGTCGTCGCCGGGTTCAGCAACGGATGGAACACCCATGACGCGCACGCGATGTGCATGTCGCTGGCCGACGACGTCCAATGGGTGAACTGGCGAGGCGAAGCTGTCCATAGCCGCAAGCAGGTCGAGGACGTGCACGCACAGCTGTTCGCCGGGGTTTACAAAAACACGCACCGCACTGACACGGTGAAGACCATCCGGCATCTCGCGCCCGGCCTGGTTGCCGTGGATAACTACTGGACCATGACCGGGGCCAAGAAGCGCGACGGCACCGACTGGCCGTACCGCGCAGGCTACGTGACATACCTGATGGCCAAGCGCAACGGACGCTGGGTGATCATCGTCTCCCACACCGCCGACTTCAACGCAAAAGGGCCCGGCCCGGCTGGGCGGTAGCGCCGGGTCCGCAAACAAGCGCGTTTTTGCGGCAATTCCGCGCGCGCCGCGCCATACGGGAGAGGGTCACTGAGCGATGATCACTGAACCCATGATCGGTCCAGAAATGATCGGCGCAGAAATTTCGCTTCGCTGCTCACGAAAAGCGAAATTCGCATGAAATCCCGAAACGAAATGAGCTTTCCGGTCTTTTGGATAGTTTTTTAAGACTCGCCAGGAGGTGATCGCCATGGTTTCTGCGCTTCTTGTTGGACATGTTCTAGGCCTGGTGTTCTGGGTGGGCGGCTTGTTGGCCACATCCATGGCGCTGACGCGCCACACGCAGGAGAATTCGACCGAGGTAAGGAGCGCGCTGGCGCGCCTGGAGCGAATCTACCTGCGGGGCTTGGCCGATCCCGGAGCGCTGCTGACGATCCTGGCCGGAATCAGCCTGATCATGACAAACTCCGTCTATTATCTGCACGCGCCATGGCTGCATATCAAACTGACCTTCGTGCTGCTCCTGATCGGCCTGCATGGAATGGTGGCCATGAGAACCAAAGCGTTCGCCAGCGGACGAATCGCGATGCAACGCAGCGAAGCCCGCATGCTGGTCCTGGGCACGCTGTTCCTGTTTCTGTCCATCCTCATCGCAACTTTGGTGGGCCAGGTCTATATGACCTGAACCAATGATGTGCGGGCACGGCGTGCCCCGGATGCCCGGGCGGTTCACCGTGAGCCTGAAAAACTCTCTCGAAAGCTCTATTTGGAGGCGAGCTGCTGCACGATCGCCAGCGATTTCGCCACATGCTGGTCGGGTGAAAGTTTGTCTTCATTGGATGAAAACGTGGCGATGATCTTGTGGTCTTTGCCGATGACGAAAGTTGTGCGTTCGATAAAGTCGTGGCCAATCTCGACGCCGCGAACGTCCTTCTGGCCGGGCTTTCCTGCCCTCGCCGTCAGATTGTAGGACTTGGCGATCTCCCCCGTTGCATCGGAGGCTACCGGAAACTTTCCGGCGCAATACGCGGGGTCCGCCGAAAATTGATTGAGTCGCGCGATGCTGTCCGCCGATACACCGATGATGGTGGCGCCGGCGGCGTCGAATTTATCTTTCATCTCCGCAAAGGTATGCGCTTCCAGATCGCAGCCTTTGGTATAGGCGGACGGATAGAAATAGACCACGACCGGCCCTTTTTCCAGCGCTTTTTGCAGGGAAAAATTAAATTCCTTTCCCGCCAGCGAACCGCGAGCCGAGAAATCGGGGGCCATTTCGCCCACTTTGAGCGCAGCCCAAACGGGCAAGCTAACCAGCGCGGAGAGCGCAAGACACAGAACCATTTTTTTCATGGCAAATGCCTCCTAAGCGAGTGCAGTAGTGCGAAGCATATCACACCCCGACAGGATAGGGATTGTCTCGAATTGCCGGATTCGCCGGTGTGGAAAGAGTCGATTGCGATCGTCCGGGAACACGATACGGCTCGGCATGCAATGCCATTGCCGGCAAGTGAAGTTGTGCAAACGCCGGTGACTGAAAATCCCGCTTCACAGTTGGCCGGAGATCATCCGCACGTGCCTTGACTTGCCCAAGCCGTCGGGGCAGGATTACGCCGAAGGCGAGCGTCCTTCGCCACACATCGATTGGGAGGGAATAGCCGTGACCAGACTGAGATTTGCCATGGGTTTTGCCGGTGTGATTCTGATGGCCGCCAGCGCCAGCGCTCAGACCAGGATTTCAGGGACAATCCATTGCGCCAAGCCGGACCGGCAGAATGCGATTGCCGTGGGCGACCGGCCCGGACACGCCTTTGTGCTGATGAAAAACAGGTGCATATGGACCGCGCCTATGAAAATTGACGGCGTTCGGGCCATGGCCGGAGAAGACACAGGATTTATTGAAGCCGACGGAGGAACTAGCCGTGACTCCGGCTATGACATCACCACAATGGAGAACGGTGATCAATTTGTGGTGCGCTACATGGGCACATCCACGGTCGACAAGAACGGCGCTCTGCAGGCGCAAACGGGCACGTGGAGTTTCGTGAGCGGCACCGGAAAGCTCAAAGGCATCACCGGCAAAGGCACTTACAAGGGTACAGGGGCCTCCGACGGAGGCGTAACCACTGAGGTCGAAGGCGAATACCAGATCGCCGGAAAATAATTTCTGGAGCGCGGCGATGCTTTGTGTAGCACAGGCTTCAGCCTGTGTGCTGTTCTGTTCTAAATGCACGAAAAACAAAACCACGCAAGCTTCAGCCTGTGTGCCGTTCTGTTCTAAATGCACGAAAAACAAAACCACGCAAGCTTCAGCCTGTGTGCTGTTCTAAATGTACGAAAACCGAAACCACACAGGCTGAAGCCTGTGCTACCAGAAACTAAATCCGGCTGGCAGCGCGGGCATTTTTCGGAAGATTTCGCCGGTCGCGGTCGATTCCGTCCAGGGCGGCCCGATCGCCGGAACAATCTCGTGATTATTTCTGTCGCGCGGTGAGGAATAAAGCGGCGAGGCCGGAAAGCAGGACCACGCTCTCGAGCCTGACGGAGTACTGGTGCAGGCGATTGAACGACACGAGCAAGGGGTTGCCGGCGGGCGTCGCGCTCACCGAGCCCATTTGCAGTTTCAACGCATCCATGCGGGCAATCACGCCATACTGCGAGATCATCGTGCAGACGATCATCAAAAAGACCAGCAGCGCCGCGGGATGCACAAGCGCTCCCACCGATCTCTCCGCCACCGCGGTGGCCAGCAGATACACGACGCCGGCCACGATGCCGATGATATGCAGCCTGCCGAGGGCGTAACCCACAAGTGTTCCTGTCAAATCGTTATTATTGACGAGCGGAAAGATCCCCTGCGTGAAAACGATAAAGAAAAGGATGCTGCCCACCCACGTGCCTAATGAGAAAATCTGAAGAAATCGGAGAGTAGCGGCCACAAGAGATTCCTTTAGAATGGCAAGTGGCCTTTGTTACCGGCTCGGTCATGCTTCCTTCATCCGGTATGGGCCGCGACAATACAATAATGGTGGGCGATCAAGGACTTGAACCTTGGACCTCTCGCGTGTGAAGCGAGCGCTCTAACCACTGAGCTAATCGCCCTTGAATGGACATTCGTTTGTAACAGATGCGCAGAGGATTTTCAACCAATGACCACCGCCACAGCCGATCAGATCGCCCAGTTACAGAACTCGATTGCACGCGTCATACGAGGCAAGGATGAAGTCATTCGCCTCGCGATCGTGGCCTTGCTGGCCAAGGGGCACCTGCTCATAGAAGATGTGCCCGGCGTGGGCAAGACGACGCTGGCGCAGGCGCTGGCCAACTCGTTTCACTGCTCGTTCCAGCGCATCCAGTTTACTTCGGACCTGCTGCCCTCGGACGTGGTGGGCACAAGCGTGTTCAACCAGATCGAGCAGCAATTTGATTTCAAGCCCGGCCCCATTTTCGCGAACATTGTCCTGGCGGACGAAATCAACCGCACGACGCCGAAGACGCAATCGGCGCTGCTGGAAGCCATGAACGAGGCGCAGATCACGGTGGACAACCACACGCACAAGCTCCCGCAGCCGTTCATGGTGCTGGCGACGCAAAACCCCATTGAGCATCACGGCACTTATCCGCTCCCCGAATCGCAGCTGGACCGGTTCCTGCTCCGCATCGGCATGGGATACCCGTCGCGGGAGAGCGAACGCGAGATCATGCGGCAGCACACCGGCGGGCGGAACGCCGCGTCGGAAGTTTCCGCCGTCATGGAAGCCAGTGACGTCGACTTGATGCAGCGAGCGGTCGAAAAAGTGCGCGTCGATGACAGCTTGTGCGACTACGCCATCGATATCGTCGAGCGCACGCGCACCAGTGAGCATCTCACGCTGGGCGTAAGCCCGCGCGGCTTGCTGATGCTGCAGCGAGCGGCGCAGGCGCGCGCGTTTCTCGAAGGCCGCGAATTTTGCACGCCGGACGACTTCAAGCAGCTGATCGTGCCGGTGTTCGCGCACCGCGTGGTGGTGAACACGCGCTACGCCACAACGCAAAAAAAACAGGTGCAGGTGGAATCCATTCTTCGGGACATTATCGAATCCACAAGCGTTCCCCTCTGAGGGGCATCGAATCCCCCATGAAATTCAAAATTCCCGATCGCGTGATCCGTACCCCGAACAGCAGTAAAACCTCTTCTGAAGGGCGCCGAACCGGGTGGCGCAACCAGGACCACACGGGCTGGCGCAATTTCACCATTGCCATAGCAGCGCTCGCGGCGGCCCTGTTTCTGGCGCTGTATTCCGGCGCGGCTGCGGAAAGCGGGCGCGTCATCGTCGCCGGGATATCGGCGCTGGCGGCCCTGGCGCTGGCCGGATGGGTCGCGCTGACGATCGTGCCGGCGCTTGCGCGGCGGACGCCGCTGCACTGGTTCTCCTACCAGATTGAATACAAGGTGACCCGGGAAGGCATCGTTTACCTGGGCGGAATCTTCATCGTCACCCTGGCCGCCATGAATACGGGGAACAATCTGCTGTTCATGGTTCTGGCCTGCCTGCTGGGCGGAATTTTGATCTCGGGAATCCTCTCGCGCCTGATGCTCGGCGGGATTGAGGTGCACCTCAATTTGCCCGGGCACATTTTCGCGGAGCGCTCTGTGCTGGCCATCGCGGAGCTTCACAACGCGAAACAATGGATGCCGTCGTTTTCGGTATCTCTTGTCAGCGAGGAAAAGCCAAAAACCGGGAAATCTCCCGCGCCGAATCCGGCGCCCCGCATTCTGCAGCAGCCGGTCTATTTTCCGCACATCCCCCACCGGCAGACCGTCCGGCAGGATGTCGAGCTTACGTTTCCCCGGCGCGGCGTCTACCGGCAGGACGCGCTGGGATTGCGCACGAAATTTCCGTTCGGCTTTCTTCAGAAAACGCGCCGCGTCCAGTCAATCATCGAAGCCGTCGTTTATCCCACCGTCCGGCCCACGGAAATGTTTTACGAGATTCTTCCGCTCGTCAGCGGTGAACTGGAGAGCTACCAGCGCGGCCGGGGAAATGATCTCTACGCGATTCGCGATTACCAGTTCAATGACAGCGCGCGCCACGTGGATTGGAAAGCCTCCGCGCGCACCGGCGCATTGCAGGTGCGTGAATACGCCCGCGAGGACGAGCGGCGCGTCATGCTGGTGTTTGATCCCTATCTTGACCCCGGCGCCGAGGATGCACGAACCGCGGCGCAATTTGAGCGCGCCGTGGCGCTGTGCGCCGGCCTGGCCTGGCACTTTTACGAAATTAATGCCGTGCTCGAATTCCGTTCCGTCGGCTTTGCCACGCCGCGGGCGACCGCCGGGGAAATTGTCTACGATATTTTGCGTTACCTGGCAAGCATCACCCCGCTGATGCCACCACCCAACAAAAGTTTCCTCGACCAGCTGAACGACACGCCCGACATTTATAAAATCGTCCTCACCAGCCAGCAGCGCGGCTCGATTCCCACCGGTCTTTGGAGTTCCTCGTACTTTCTGTTCGTTTCGTCGTTGTAATTCCTGCGATGCCCACTGCAGCATGGTTCTATTTCGGCAATCCTGGTGATAACGCCCACCTGCGGGCTGAAATTTCCGTTCGCCTGGCCGATATGCGAAAATTCCGCCGGTGAGCATCCTCCAGATCCCCGCGAAGGACATTCCCGAATTCAGGCGCAGACTACTTTCCTGGTTTTCCAGACGCCAGCGCGATCTTCCCTGGCGGCGCACAAAGGACCCTTATCTCATCTGGCTTTCGGAAATCATGTTGCAGCAAACGCGCGTGGCCGCGGTGATTGCCTACTACGAACGGTTCGTGGCGAAATTTCCGAATGTGCGGGCGCTGGCTGGCGCGCGAACCGAAGAGGTGCTCCGGTACTGGGCGGGACTGGGATATTACAGCCGCGCGAGGAATCTGCAACGTGCGGCAAAGGAAATTATTGCGCGGCATGCTGGCCGTTTTCCGCGTGAGCAGGAAGAAGCCCTGGGGCTTCCCGGCATCGGGCGTTACACGGCCGCAGCCGTTTTGAGCATCGCCTACGGCCAGCCGCTCGCCGTGCTCGACGGGAATGTGGCGCGCGTCGTCGCGCGGATAGGCGCGGTGCACGGCGACCTGCGCGCTCCGGCCCTGTGGCGAAAACTGGAGACCGCCGCGCAGCAGTTGCTCGCCGGCCGGACTGCGGGCGATTGGAACCAGGCCATGATGGAACTGGGCGCGACCGTGTGCACGCCAAAATCGCCCCGATGCGAGGAGTGTCCCGTAGAGCGGTGGTGCCGTGCGCGAAAGCTTGGAATCGAAAATAAGCTGCCAGCCAAACGCAAAAAACGCGCAACCCTGCAGGTGACGCTGGCCGCAGCCGTGCTCCTCGATTCGCGCGGCCGCACCCTGCTGGTGCGCCAATTGGACAGCGACGGCGATCTATTTTCGCGCCTGTGGCAATTTCCCGCCGTCGAAACCTCAGGCCATGGAGCCGCCGACATTGCTGAATATCTGCACAAGAAATTCGGCATCGCGGCAGGAGGCGGCATCGCGCCGCTGCGCGCCGCGCGGCATACGGTGACGTTCCACAACATCCGCCTCGAATCGTTCCTGATCCCCGTGCCGCGCCTGCCGCGTATCGCGGGAGCGCGCACCGTCGCGCTGGCGCGGATCAAAACGCTTCCCATCTCAAACGCCACGCGAAAAGTCGCCGATGCGGCGCTGGCGAAGGTTTGAGCAGGGTAGGCTTCAGCCTGTCTGGGTTTTGAAGGAGCAAACCTGCACCTGGACAGGTTTTAGCCCTGTCTCGATCTCGAAAAAGTGAATCTAAACCTGGACTGGCTGAAGCCTGTCCTACTGCTGCTCCGCATTATCTGATAGGGCTCACGGGCGCTGGCGCGGCGCGCAGGCTGTCGGGCGGATGTTAAACTGATGATTCGCGCCATGGACTCCGCAAGCCCCATTCCTGCCGACACTCTCCTGGGACGCATCTCCGCGCTCCGGCGCCACTTTGAAATTTCCCTTTATCTTCTTCTACTGACGGGCGTGCTGACACTGGTTTCCACCGGAAAACTCGATCTGGTGACGATTTTTCTGCTTCCGGCGGCGTTGCTGTTCAAGGGCTACCGCTGGTGGCGCGGCAAGGGGCCGGAAATTTCAAACCGCGTGGCAACCTGGATCACAATCGCCTATTTCATTTTCTTTCCGTTCGATTTGTGGATCGTGTCGCGCATGCTGGCCAGGGGCGCGCAGAATCCAGGGCTGTACGGCGCGCTGCTCGCGACGATTCATCTGATGTTGTTTGCCATTATTGTGCGGCTGTACAGCGCAACCACAACTCGCGATTATTTATTTCTGACGTTGATGGCTTTCACGTCGATGCTGGCCTCAGCCATCCTCACCGTCGACACGGTTTTCCTTGTCTTCTTCTTTATTTTTCTCGGCCTGGCCGTTTCCACGTTTGTGAGCCTGGAAATGTGGCGAAGCGCAAAGGACGCGGTCACCCCGCCCTTGGAAAAAGGCACCGGCGCCGCGCAACGCCTGCACAACGCGCTGGGAATCACCTCCGTCGGGATCGCGCTGGGATCGGTGCTGGCGGGCGCATTGATTTTCCTGGTTCTCCCGCGATTCAGCGGCGGGTACATGTCCGGATTCAACCTGCAGCCTACGCTGATTTCGGGATTCAGCGACGACGTGGAGCTCGGCGAAATCGGCGTGATCAAGAGAAGCACCGCGGTGGTGATGCGCGTCAGCGTCGATGGAGGGCTCAATGCGGCGCACGGCGTGCACTGGCGCGGCATCGCGCTGACCGATTTTGACGGCAGACGGTGGTTCAACCAGCCCCACGAACCCACCACGCTCACTGCCGGCTCGAATGGCTGGTTTCATATCCGTAACGATCAACCTGAATTGCAGATGACCGGAAAACAGATTCATTACTCGGTCCTGCTGGAGCCCATTGCGAGCTCCGCCCTTTTTTTTGCGAACGATGCGGAAAGCGTGCGCGGACAGTTCTACGCGGGCTCCGGCGCATCGCCCTACGGCCGGCGCCGCGCGTATTTGCTGGAAGATGCCACGGATTCGGTTTCCAATCCGTACCATAATTTTGCGAGGATGCAGTATGAGGCGCGTTCCCTGCTGCCCACCCCGCCTCCGGCGAAACTGCGCCTGGCCGGTTCCAGCTATTCGGATTCCATACGCAAAACCTATCTGCAACTGCCGCCGCTCGATCCGCGCATCCCGGCTCTGGCAAAGCAAATCACTGCCCGCGCCACCTCCCCGTACGACAAGGCTCGCGCCATCGAAGCCTACCTGCAAATGCACTACGGCTACACGCTCGATTTGACGGGGTCGCCGCAGCCCGATCCGCTCACCTACTTCCTGTTTCAAAAACGCGCCGGGCATTGCGAATATTTCGCCACGGCCATGACGGTCATGGTCCGGTCGCTGGGAATTCCGGCGCGCTACGTGAACGGATTCCAGACCGGAGAATACAATGACGTCGGCGGCGACTTTGTCGTGCGCGCCAGCGACGCGCATAGCTGGGTGGAGGTCTATTTCCCGACGTTCGGATGGCTGACGTTTGACCCGACTCCGGCCGTGGATGACGCATCCGCCGGCTTGCTGGATCGCATCGGGCACTACTGGGACTGGTTCGAGTTGCAGTGGAGCGAGTGGGTCATCAACTACGACATCGTGCACCAGTTCACGCTCGCGCAAGACGTGCAACGCGTTTCGCACAGCTGGACCGAGCGGCTGCAAGTCACTTTCGCCGACGCGCGACGCTACGCGACCCGCCAGTTGGAGCTGTGGCAATCCCGCGCTGCGCAAACGCCGTCGGCTATGCCGGTGGCGTTTGCGATTCTAGCCGCCTTGGCGGCTTCCCTGCTGGCTCTGCAACCGAAAGTGCGGCAACGCCTGCTGACGCTATGGCATCTGCGCGTGACCCGGACCACGGGCATGACGCCGCATCTGGCGACGATTCAGTACAACGAAATGCTGCGCCTGCTGGAGCAGCGAGGGTATCGCAAAGCTCCGGAGCAGACCGCGTGGGAGTTCGCCACTTCCTTGCCGGATGGAAACCTGGCCGCGCCCGTGCAGGAACTCACGTCGATGTACCAGGCGGCGCGCTTTGGAGCGCAGGCTACGGACCCGCGACACGCTTCTTCGATCCTGCAACGCATCCAATCCTTCCTCCATTCCCGCTGAGCCGGCCCGCGGGCGGCAAACTCCGCGCCATGCTAGAATAATCAGATCGTTTCGCCCTTGCGGGACGCGCCACCATGCCAAAAGCAGGATTCATCAGCCTGGGTTGTCCGAAGAACCTCGTGGATAGCGAGGTCATGATGGGTGTGCTCGCGCGCCATGGCTACCAGTTCACGCCGCACGCGGAGCAAGCCGACGTCATTGTCGTCAACACGTGCAGCTTCATTGCCCCGGCGCAGAAGGAATCGATTGACACGATTCTGGAGATGGCCGAATACAAGAAATTCGGCGTGGCGAAAAAATTAATCGTTGCCGGATGCCTGGTGGAACGCTTCCGCGAACAGATTCTCGAGCAGATTCCCGAAGTCGACGCGGTGGTTGGAACGGGCGAGGTGGAAAATATTCTCGCCGCCGTCCAGGGCCAGTGGCGCTCGGACGCGGAGAGCCTCGCGGTTCTGCCGTCCTACCTCTACCACGACCTCACGCCGCGAATGCTTTCCACTCCAAAACACGCCGCTTATATGAAGATTGCCGAGGGCTGCGACCATCCCTGCACGTTCTGCATCATTCCGCAGTTGCGCGGGAAATTTCGCAGCCGGCGATTTGAATCCGTCGTGCGCGAAGCGGAAAACCTCGCCGCCGCAGGCGTTCGCGAAGTGACCCTGATCGGGCAGGACACGACTTCCTACGGCGAAGACCTCGGGCTGCGGGACGGCCTGGCCATTTTGCTGGAACGACTGGCGGGCGTTGAAGGCCTGCTATGGGTGAGGTACCTCTACTGCTATCCGAACCGCGTGACGCAGCGCCTGCTCGACACGATTGCCGCGCACCCGCGCCTCGCGAAATACATGGATATGCCGCTGCAGCACGCCAGCCGCAACGTTCTGGCGCGCATGAAGCGCGGATCGAGCGGTGAAGCGTTTCTGCAGTTGCTGCGCCGCATTCGCGCGACGATTCCCGGCGTGTCGCTGCGCACCTCGTTCATCGTGGGCTTTCCGGGCGAAACCGCGGCGGACTTTGGCGAGCTGTGCGATTTCGTCGAGGCTGCGGAATTCGATTGGATGGGCGTGTTTCCGTATTCCGACGTCGACAACGCGTCCAGTTTTGCGCTCGACCAGAAAGTGGACGAAGACACGATAAAAGAGCGGCAGAATCGCCTGATGGAGATTCAACAGAAGATTTCGACGCGCAAGCTGCGCCGGTTTCGCGGCCGGCGCGCGACGGCCCTTGTGGAAGGACCGTCCGCGGACACGCCGCTGGTCTGGGAAGCGCGCCTGGAGGGCATGGCGCCCGACATCGACGGCAAGTTGTACCTGAACGACATTGAAGCGCCGGGAACATCGTTGTCCGCGCAGACCGGCGACGTAGTGACCGTGGAAATCACCGAGACGCACGAGTACGATCTGGTTGGGCGCGTCGTGGAAATTCTGGATATTCCGCGCCCTCCGGCGGCGCGGGCCGCGGCGACCGCTCCGGTGCAGCGCGTGAACACCGGCGCGACGCTGCGAATATTGGCTTGAAGTAGCACAGGCTTCAGCCTGTGTGCCTTTTCTTGCACGAGAATCTAAACCACACAGGCTGAAGCTTGTGCTACTGACCTAGGCGCGCTTACATGAAACTGAAATGTCCCATCTGCAAGCAACCCACCGATTCGGAAACGACCGCGGATTTCCCTTTCTGCAGCGAGCGCTGCCGCGAACGCGACCTCGGCAACTGGGCCATGGAAAAATACAAAGTGGCCGTGCCCATGATGGACGAGTCGGAACCGGAAGAAATCGAAAACAATGAGCCAGCCCAGCACGAATCCTCCGACAACGACGATGAGTAGCGGCGAAGGCTCAACCCGGCCCGATCGGGGCAAGCCGCGCGTCTCGCTCGCGATCGCGACCGCGTGCGGCCTCGGCTATCTCCCGAAAGCCCCGGGAACGTGGGGCTCGCTTGGAGGCGTCGCGATATCGCTGGGACTGGCCTGGATGGAATCTCGAAACGCTTTGCGGGCCATGCGCCTGCGAAGCGACGTCAATTTCTGGACGGTTGGAATAACGCCTTCCTATCTGGACTACGCCATTGTCCTGCTGATCGCCATCCTCGGCGTGTATGTGGCAGGCCAGGCGGCAAAGTTCGCAAACAAAAAAGACCCGCAGTTCGTCGTGATCGACGAAGTTTCGGGTCAGATGCTGGCCTATTTTTCGCCGTTCACGGTGTTGAACTGGAAAAGTTTGCTGCTGGGCTTTATACTTTTTCGTGTCTTCGACATTTGGAAGCCGTTTCCCGCGAGGCAAGCCGAATCTCTCCCCGGCGGCTTGGGAATCATGGCAGATGATTGGATCGCGGGAATTTACGCGGCGCTTGGATTGTGGATGGCGCGTGCCCTGGGGCTTTAGGCGTTTTTGTGGCGCCGCCCTGCCCGGTGACGCCATGGCCTACGGGGCATGCCCGCCGGAGGGCGGGCGCTGAACGAAGGCACGGCTCGCAGCGGTTTTGCAAAATGTTTCGCGAAGATTCGAGAATTGAATTTGGATACCAACGGCATACCACGCATTGACCGCATACAGCCGGGAGCAGGCATTCCCGGCGGCGACGTCACGATTTACGGCTCGGGCTTCGTTCCCAAACCCAATACGCGGCCGCGCGTGCGTTTCGGAGAAACCGAAGCGAGCCTGCTGCTCTCGGCGGAAAATCATCTGATCGCGCGCGTGCCGGAAGGCGCGGCGGGCAGCATCGTGCGCGTGGAAACTTCCCGCGCCGAAAGCCTGCCGTTCCTGTTTCATCTCGGCGTGCAGATTGCCGACAACCTCCATCCGGTTGCAAACCCCGCCGTGGACGTTGAAGGAAACATCTATGTCACCTACAGCGGGCAGCGCGGGCAAAAGGTCCCCGTATCACTATACAAAATCACGCCAAATTACACGGTAAAACCCTTTGTCACCGAACTGGTGAATCCCACGGGACTTGCGCTGGACCGCGAAGGCTATCTCTACGTCTCCTGCCGCAACGATGGCACCGTGCATCGCGTCTCGCCCGAAGGCCGCTCGCAGCTCTGGGTCGAGGGCATGGGGACCGCGACGGGAATCGCCTTTGACACGATCGGCAACCTGTTCGTCGGCGACCGCAGCGGCACAATTTTCAAGATCAATCCCGACCGGCAAATTTTCGTGTATGCCACGCTGGAACCTTCGGTGGCGGCATATCACCTGGCGTTCAGCCCCACGGGAGAACTATTCGTCACCGGCCCGACGACGTCGAGCTTCGATCGCGTCTATCGCATCAATCAGAAGGGCGAGATCAGCACGTTTTATCGAGGCCTGGGCCGGCCGCAGGGGCTGGCCTTCGACCGCAAGGGAAATCTCTATGTCGCGGCGTCTCTGGAAGGGCGTCGCGGGATCGTAAAGATCGCCCCGGACGGCCGCGCCGAACTTGTCATTGGCGGTACCGGATTGATTGGCCTTGCGTTGCTGCCCGGCAACCGCGCGATCCTTGCCACGACTGGAGCGCTGTTCAGCCTGGATTGGGAAATCGAAGGCCTACCGCTTCCGCGTTGACCCAATCATGAAAGCTGAAATCATCGCCGTCGGATCGGAATTGCTCACCCCGGACCGGGTGGACACCAACTCCCTGTATCTCACCGCACAGCTCAATCGTTTGGGCATCGAGGTCACGCGCAAGGCCGTGGTCGGCGATGAACTCGGCGATCTGCGCGACGCCTTCGATCAATCCATGCGGCGCGCCGAAATTGTCATTTCCAGCGGAGGCCTCGGCCCCACCGAAGATGACCGCACGCGCGAGGCCGTCGCCGATCTGCTGGGCAGAAAACTGGCGCGCGATCCAGCCGTCATGAGCAGGATCGAGGAGCGCTTCCGCCAGATTCGCCGGACCATGTCGGAAGTGAACACGCGGCAGGCGATGGTGCCGGAAGGCGCGACGGTTTTGGAAAATACGCGCGGGACCGCGCCCGGGCTTTGGCTGGAAGCGCGCGACCGCATCGTGATTCTGCTTCCCGGCCCGCCGCACGAATTGAAAGCCATGTTCAGCGCGCAGGTGGAGCCGCGCCTGGCGCGTCTTTCGACCGGCGTGCGCCTGGTGTCGCGCGAACTGCGCGTCGCGGGAATGGGCGAATCCGAGGTCGATCAGCGCATTGCTCCGATTTACACGCGCCACACCGACGTGCAGACGACGATCCTGACCGCTCCGGGCGAAATTCAAGTGCATCTTCGCGCATGGTCGGCCGACGCGCCCGCCGCCGAAAGCCTGCTACTGCAAATTCAGGAGAGCATCCAGCTGGCGCTGGGCGAAGCCGTGTTCACGACGGCCGGCGAATCGATGGAAGAAGTCGTCGCCCGGGAACTCACGATGCAGCAGGCCACGATTGCCACGGCGGAAAGTTGTACCGGCGGCCTGCTCGCCGAGCGGCTCACGCGAATTTCGGGAAGCTCCGCGTACTTTCTGGGCGGAGTGGTTTCCTACAGCAACCTGTTGAAGTCGGCCTGGGTGGACGTGCCCGCGGAAATCATCGAATCGCGCGGCGCGGTGAGCGCGGAGGTGGCCGTGGCCCTGGCGGACGGAATTCGCCGCCGCACGGGAGCCACGCTGGGCGTGGGAATCACCGGAATCGCCGGCCCCACCGGAGGTACTGCTGAAAAACCGGTGGGCACTGTGCACGTGGCCATCGCCGACGCGTCCGGCAACAAGCAGCGCGGCTTGCATTATCCCGGCGAGCGCAACCGCATCCGCTGGCAAGCCTCGCAGACGGCGCTCGATCTGGTGCGGCGTTATTTCTTGTACGCCGCGCAACGCAAAAACGGCGTGAAAGGCTGAGAACGTGCGACTTTTTGCCGCGATGGATGTCCCTGAAGACGTGCGTGCAGCCATCGCCGCGGCCGTCGCCAAGCTGCGCGGCGCATGCCGAAGCGCGCACTGGGCGCGCGCCGAGGGCCTTCACGTCACGCTGAAATTTATCGGCGAAGTTGCTCCGGAAAAAGCCGAAGGCATCGAATCCGCGCTGGCCGCCGTGCCATTCCCTGCCCCGATCGCGATTGACTTCCGGGGCCTGGGATTTTTCCCGAACGATCGCCATCCGCGCGTGCTGTGGGCGGGCGTCAAAGCCGGCCCTGCATTGGCCGCGCTTGCCGCGGGCGTCCAGACGGCGCTTGAGCCGCTGGGCATCGCCGGCGAAGCGCGCCCCTTTTCCCCGCATCTGACGCTTGCGCGCTTCAATTCCCCCCGCGCGCTCGGCAACCTGCATGCCGCCATCCAAGCCGCCGGTCCGCTAGCTTTCGGCGGCACGGTGGCGAAGGAATTTCATTTGTACCAAAGCGTTTTGAAACCGGGCGGAGCGGAATATACTCGGCTGGCAACTTTTGCTTTTTCGGGGAGCGGATCCGAGTGAATCAGGAAATGGCAATGGGAACCCCGGCCCTTTTGGGATTGATCCTGCTGGGATATTTTCTGGGCTCAATCCCGTTCGGTTATCTGCTGGTGCGCGTGCAGAGCGGCGGCGACATTCGCTTCATGGGAAGCGGAAACATTGGCGCCACGAACGTGGCGCGCACGGCGGGCTGGTCGACCGGCATAGCCACATTGTTTCTGGATGGCGCCAAAGGATTTCTCGCCGTTTGGCTCACCGGGCATTTTTCCGGCGGGAACATCCGGTTCATGATGTTCGCGGGACTCGCGGCAATGATTGGACATGTCTTTCCGGTGTGGCTCAGGTTTGCCGGCGGCAAGGGAGTGGCCACGGCCCTGGGCGTCTTCCTGGGCATTTGCTGGCAGGCCGTCGCCGTGGCCGTGGCGGTCTTCCTGTTGGTGGCCTTCTTCTGGAGGTTTATTTCGCTGGCGTCGATTTCCGCCGCCGCGGCGCTGCCGCTGCTGGTGTATTTGCTCTACGCGCCGGGGCACGCGCCGCCCGCAGCCGTCTCGGCCTGCACCCTGCTGGCGGCCATTCTGGTCATTATCAAGCATCGTGACAACATCGAGCGGCTGATGGCGGGCACCGAACCGCGTTTTGAAATGAGGCGAAAGAAATCGTGAAAAAAATTGCCATCGTCGGCGGCGGGAGTTGGGGCACGGCCCTGGCCATTGTTCTGACGCGGTCCACAAAACCGCACCGGCTGGCGCTTTGGGCGCATAGCGCCGACATCGTGGAGATGTTGAGCACGCGGCGGATCAACGAAATCTATCTCCCCGGCTTTACCTTACCCGCGGCTGTGGAAGTTACCGGCGCGTACCAGAAGGCCCTGGCGGGGGCGGACATCATTCTTGGAGTCATGCCCTCGGCCCATGCGCGCGAAATGTATCGCGCCATGCGCCCGCACATCGAGCCTGATTCGGTATTTGTCAGCGCCACCAAAGGGCTCGAACCCGCAACCCACGCGCGCATCAGCGACGTCATCGCCGAGGAGATGGGCCGGAGCGATTTCCCGCGCATTGCCGTGCTTTCCGGCCCGAGTTTTGCCGCAGAGGTGGCGGCCGGCGACCCCACGGTGGTCGTGCTCGCCGCGGCGGATGCGGCGCTGGGCGCTCGGATTCAGGAGGAGTTCTCGGGACCGAGATTCCGGCTGTATACCAACGACGACGTGATCGGCACCGAAATCGCCGGAGCGGTGAAAAACGTGATCGCCATCGCCGCCGGTGTCTCCGCGGGGCTTGGCCTGGGCAGCAATACGATGGCGGCGCTGGTCACGCGCGGACTGGCGGAAATGACGCGGCTCGCCGTCGCTCTCGGCGGGCGCCGCGAAACGCTCGCGGGCCTGGCGGGGGTCGGCGACCTCATTCTCACCTCGACCGGGGCGCTCAGCCGCAACCGTTCGGTGGGCATCGAACTCGGCAAAGGGCGCGAACTTGGTGAAATCCTCGGCGCCACGCGTATGGTCGCCGAAGGGGTCGGAAGCGCGGCAGCTATCCTGGAGCTGGCGCGGCGCGCGGGAGTGGAAATGCCCATCACCGAGCAGGTTCACGCCGTCCTAACGGCGGGGCGCGCATCCCGGGACGCCATCGGCGAACTGATGGAGCGCCGCCTCAAGCAGGAGTAGTTCTACTAGTTACCCCGTAGCTGATCGGCACATACCTGGGTTTCCTCGCTTCTTCCGTAGCCGGCAGACCATTAGAATTAGTGATTGGACGCGTTCCACCGTGGACCTTACGCACATCAAATCGCTTTTCCAGCACCGGCCCAGAATTCTCTGGCTGGTGCTGGGCGCCATGCTGCTGGTGAGCGTGCTGCCCCTGGGGCTGTATCACTATCAGGTTCTGCAACTTAGCCAGCAGAAATTAACGGATACCGAAAGCGTCCAGCAAACCGAAGTTACCCGATCTCTCGCGGAAGAAATTCAACTTTTCGATACGAACCTCTACCAGCAGTTGATCAGCGAGCGGCAGATTCTGGCGCTTACCGGCCTGACCGATAACGTCGACAACGCGGCGCTGGCCCCGCAAGTAACGCGCGTACTTGAAAATTTTGTCGCCAGCAATCCGAACATTATGTACTTGACCGCGGTCAGCAAGGACGCCAAAGGCACCGGCGCCGGAAACTTTCACGCGGATCAGGACCCCTTCGTCAGCAAGGCGCTGCAACGCGCGTTTACGACAACGCTGCAATCCCTGGTGTTCCGCAGCGATCCGCTGGCGATCGGGCCGGAAAATCGTCCCGCGTTCGTGATGGCCGTGCCACTGGAAATCAACGATCAATTTTCGGGAATGCTGGCCGCCGTCGTCTCCCTGGACGGAATTCTCCGAAGGCTGCAGGAAACCAGCGTCCGCGGACGGGTGGTGTTTATCATCGACCACAGCGGGCATATCGTGGCGCACCCAAGCACACGGCAATTCGTGTCGGGCGCGGATGCCAGGCCGAACTCCCCCCTCGTGGCTCAGGTTACCGCATTGCCAAAAGAACTCCGCACGACCGAAACCATGCGCCGGTTCCAAATGATGGAAAACGGCCATAAAGCGGAAATGATCGGAACCTACAGCACCATCCCGGACCTGAACTGGGCCGTGGTGGCGCAGCGCGGCCTGGACAAGGCGCGCGAAGACGCGGGCGTCACGGAGTTGAACGCGCAGGCCCTCAAATTCGTAATCGTCGTGACCTTCGCGGCGCTGATTCTCGGCTATTTATTTGCCGTCGGCATCAGCACGCCAATTCGAGCGCTCGCCGCCTCCACGCTGGCCATCAGCCGCGGCGAGTTCCATCAGCGCACCCCCGTGCAGGGGGCCGCAGAAATCAGCGAGCTGGCTGAAACGTTCAACAGCATGGCCGGCGACATCGAGGAATTCATCGAGCAGCTGCGAGAGGCCGCCAACGAGAACCACGAGCTTTTCCTCGGATCGATCCGCATGCTCGGCGCCGCCATCGACGAAAAAGACCCGTATACGCGAGGCCATTCCGGGCGCGTGGCGAAATATTCCGTCATCATCGCGGAACAACTCGGGTTGCCCGAGGCGGAAATCGACAAGATCCGTATTTCGGCTTTGCTTCATGACGTGGGAAAGATCGGCGTGGACGATCGCGTGTTGAAAAAGCCCGGCGCCCTCACGGCGGAAGAATTCGAATTGATGAAGCAGCATCCCGGAAAGGGCGCAAACATCATGCGGCCGGTCGGGCAATTGAAGGAAATGCTCCCCGGCATCGAGTTGCATCACGAACACATGGATGGCGGCGGTTATCCCCACGGCTTGCAGGGCGACGAAATTCCCTTGATGGCGCGCATTATTGCCGCCGCCGATACGCTCGACGCCATGACCACGAACCGGCCCTACCAATCCGCCATGGATCTGGAATTCGCCATGAACCGCATTCGCGGCCTGTCCGGCACCAAGTTTGACGCAGTCGTTGTGGAGGCTCTGGACCACGCCGTATTGATCGGCAAGCTCCGCCTCAGCGCCACGCTCGTGGAAGTCTGAGGAATTTTCGCCTTACCCTTCTTCCCAACTCAATTTTCGTGCGAGCCTGCGTACCCCTGCAGGCAAATCAGAACGCGGATTCGTGGTAAATCGTGATGAGCCACTTGCCGTTGTGCTTGGTCACGATCCAGGTGAGCATTCCCTTGCGCGTTGGAAGTTCCGCGCCTTCCCGCGACTTCGCCCCGGTCATCTGCCAATCGATGTCCACCGATGCGATTTCGGGCGTCAGAAAGCGAATGCTCCTCACGGTGTCGGTTCGGTGCGCGTCCTTGAGGAAAGTTCCAAAGATCAGGTTGTAGTGCTCTTCCAGCGCCTTCCAGCCGTGGCTGGGGACTCCCCTGGTGTTCGAAAAGTCGCCATCCTCCACGTAGCGCATCGCCAGGGCGTGCGCGTCATGGCTGTTCCAGTCCGTTGAGAACCCGGCCACGAATTGTTTGATGGCGGCCGAATCCGCGTCCGTGCCCGGCGCCATCTGCGCCCGGGAATTCACTGCGGAAAATGACAGGAACAACAGAAAAACACCCAGCGCCACCCTCGTTCGAATCGAAATCATCGCGTCCCTCCGTGAAGTCATTTGGCAATCCAGTTGAGTTCGCCGCCGGCGCCGCCAAATTCATCGCATCATACAATAAACGGATGGAAGGCTGCCAACTTCGGAGAAATCGGGAAGAATGTTTTTGATTTTTTCTGCAAAAGAAAAGCCAAAAAAAACTAAAGCGCGAACAGCGGCCGAAGCTCGCGCACTTCCCGCACATCCTCGATGGCGTTCACGCGCCCGATGAGCGCCGCCGCCCGTTCAGGGCCAAGTACCGGAGCCATCAGGTCGCGCACCTTCGCGTTCACGCCCGCGGTGTTGAGCGGGTTCTGTTTCGTTCCTGGAGGAAAGCGCGTGAAGTGGCTCACGGTGCGGCCGTCGTTGAGCGTGACCTCCACATTACCGCTGCGCGGCGCTACCGGATCCATCAACTTTCGATCGGCGACCAGTTGCACGCGCTGCTTCACGGCGCGCACTTGCGGGTCCTCCATGTGCTCGCGCGAGTGGCTGTTCGCGAAGGAAACGCTGCCATCGAGCAGCGCCACGGCCATGATGTACTGGCAATTGACGTCCGGCATGGCGCTGTTGTCCACGATGCCGGCGCCGTCCGCGGGCAGCCGGATGACGATGCGCTCCACGTTGTCGACGTTCAGGCCGTATTGCCGGCGCAGGGTGAAGAACGCATCCAGCGCAGACTGTATGGGATAGCCCACGGAAAAAGTTTTGATCGACGTTTCGGTAATCCAGTAGCGGCTGCCGAGGCCGGCCACCATTTCCTCCCGATGCGGTTGCGAAGAGAGCGCTACCAGAACGTTGTGCTCGCAGTCGAAAACGTTCCGCACGCCGGTAAATCCCGCCTGCACCATCGCAGCTGCGGTTACGCCGTTGCGCGCGCCCATTCCGGCGAAGTCAAACGCTTTTTCGATGTGCTCGGCGTCCTGCGTCCAACTCCACAGCCCGGAAACCTGCTGCGCCGCGTAGGAGAGCGCGTAGCGCATCCCGGCTTCGTCCAGGCGCGCCAGAGACGCCGCAGCCGCCACGCTGCCGAACGTGGCGCCGTAACCCTCCGCGCTGCGGTGCGTGCCGCGCACCAGGTTCGGCCCCAACGCCATCAGAAAGCGGCAGCACACGTCGTAGCCCAGCACCACGGCCCGCAGGAAATCCATGCCCGAGCGGCCTTCACGCTCCGCCATGGCCAGCGCGGCGGCCACCGATGAGCAACCGGGATGTGCTTTGGTTACCAGTTCCACGTCGTCGGTTTCGTCCGCATGGCCGCACATGCCGTTGGCCAGAGCCGCATTGATCGCGGAGGTTTTTATGTTCGTGCCGATCACCGAAGCTTCCGGCACGCCGCCCTGCTCCCGCACAAAACCGATGGCCATTTCTCCGGGCTTGAGGCGAGTTCCGGAAACCATTGCCCCCAGCGTGTCCAGAATATGGTGTTTGCCTTCCAGCGCGACGTTGGGCGGAAGACTTCGGTCGCGCGCCTCCACCATGTAGCGCGCCAGCCGCCCGGTGAGCTCGTCGGCAGGCGTCGTCGCCGCCTTTGGAGAATCTTGAGGAAGGCGCAGCGCCGGGATCGCCAGGCTGCCGGCCGGAAACGCCGCAGCCGCGGCCAATCCGCCCGCGCCCTGCAGCACGCGCCGCCGCGTCAGACCCGCCGGGATCGAGCCGTTGTTTGCGTCAGGCTTGCCGCCACGATTGTCTTTCATGTCGTCCTCCCGGGTGAGCCTGGAATTTCCGCCTTCGTCACCCAACCGCCGAACACTGTACAATTATCGCAGGATACCTTCACACTGTTTTCTGTTGCGCGGCTCCCGCGGCTGGCCAATTCGAAATGGATTGCAACACGGACTTCAGGAATCCCCCCGGGCGCGGCCTGTAAGAGGGATTTCTTCTGCTAGAATAGGGGATTGGCCGCGCAGGGCGGCGAAACACTTATGCTTTCCATCTTCGGTAACGACGACGAACGCAAGGAGCCAAAAGAGGGCGGGTCGCTGCTGGACCGTCTGAAGCAATCCGTCTCGAAAACGCGCTCGCAAATCTCCACCAAAGTCGAAGACCTCATCTCGGGCGAAAAGAAAATCGATCCCGAGCTGCTCACCAAACTCGAAAACGTATTGCTGGCCGCCGATCTTGGCCCGCGGACTACGCACCAGATCCTGGAAGCGGTGAGGCAGAAACTCGAGCGGCACGCGCTCAACAACGCGTCGGACCTCAAGGCGGAGCTGAAAAACCAGCTTCTGTACGTGCTGCGCACGATCCCCCCGGCGAATGGAACCCCGGCGGCCGGGCAGCAAGCGCGTCCTTACGTCATTTTTGTTGTCGGCGTAAACGGGACCGGAAAAACCACGACCATCGGCAAGCTGGCGCACCGGCTGCGCCAGGAAGGCAAGAGCGTCGTGCTGGCCGCGGGCGACACTTTTCGCGCCGCGGCCATCGAGCAGCTCGCCGTCTGGGCCTCGCGTACCGGGGCGGAAATCGTGAAAACGAAATCGGGAGGCGATCCCGCGGCGGTCGTGTATGACGCGTTGTCCGCGGCGAACGCGCGGAAAGCCGACGTGGTGATCGTGGACACCGCGGGGCGCCTGCACAACAAATCAAACCTGATGGCCGAGCTCGACAAGATGAAGCGCACAGCCTCAAAAATCATTCCCGGCGCGCCCCATGAAGTTCTGCTGGTCATGGACGCGACCACCGGACAGAACGGACTTCCGCAGGCGCGCGAATTCACCACCACGGCCGGCGTGACCGGAATCGTGCTGACCAAACTGGACGGCACGGCCAAGGGCGGCATCGTCGTGGCCATCACCCGCGAGCTCGGCCTGCCCGTGCGCTACGTGGGCACCGGAGAATCGATGGAAGACCTGGTTCCCTTTGACGCGGAAACTTTTGTTTCTTCCCTGTTCGATTGAACTCGCGCATAAACGGAACACGCACATGAACGCGCCTGAAACTTCGAGCATCGCCACGGCGGCAGCGTCAGATTCCGCCGCTGACGCCGACTTCATGGACCGCGCGCTGGAGCTTGCCGCGCGCGGCGTCGCACTCGCCAGCCCCAATCCGATGGTCGGAGCGGTCCTGGTGCGCGAGGGCAAAATCGTGGGCGAAGGATTCCACACCTTTGACGGCGTGCGCCACGCGGAGATTGTCGCGCTGGAATCGGCGGGCGAAGCCGCGCGCGGCGCGACCCTGTACATCAATCTGGAACCTTGCTGCCACACCGGCCGCACCGGACCGTGCACGCAGGCCGTGATCGCCGCCGGAGTCGCGCGCGTTGTGGCCGCGATGGCCGATCCGAATCCTTCGGTCGCCGGGCGCGGCTTCCGGCAACTGCGGACGGCGGGAATCGAAGTTCGCACGGGATTGCGCCAGGCGGAAGCGCGCCGGCTGAACGAAGCTTTCGCGAAGTGGATCGTCTCGCGAAGCCCTCTGGTAACGCTCAAGTCCGCGCTCACACTGGACGGCCAGCTCGTGCTCCCTCATCCCCGTGGCCGCGCGCGCCCTCCGCTGAAGCATCGCTGGATATCTTCGCCCGAGTCGCGCGCCGAGGTGCAGCGCATGCGCCACGCCTCCGACGCGCTGCTCACGGGCATCGGCACCGTGCTGGGCGACGATCCCCTGCTCACCGACCGCACAGGCCTGCCGCGGCGCCGCAAACTGCTGCGCGTGGTGATGGATTCGCGCCTGCGCCTGCCGCTGCGCTCGAAGCTGGTGCGCTCGGCCGATGGCGACGTCCTCGTCTTTACGCAAGCCAGGGAAAATTCGCCGAAAGCGCGCGCGTTGCGCCGCGCCGGTGTGGAAGTCGTGCGCCTTATTGGACGCGGCGCAAAACCCGGCTTGCGCGCCGCCCTCGCCGAACTTGGCCGGCGCGAAATGCTGAGCGTATTGCTGGAATCCGGCGCGGCGCTGAATTCCGCCGTTCTATCCGCGGGAATTGTGGATAAAATGCGTGTGTTCTTCGCGCCCAAGGTTGCCGGGTTTTCCGGAACCGGAAAAAAAACCGGCGCGGCGTCCACATCGAACAACTTTCTGGCGGCGCAGGAGCTTCACGGCGTGACGATGGCACGATTCGGCATCGATTTCTCAATCGAAGGGTATTTTCACGATGTTTACCGGACTCGTTGAGCACGTAGGCACGATCGAATCGTTCGAGCGTAACCAGGGAGGCGCGCGCATCCGCGTCAACGCCGGCCCGCTCACCGACGGCCTCGCAAAATCGGGCAGCATTGCCGTGAACGGCTGCTGCCTGACCGCCGTGGATATTTCCAAGGAAACTTTTGCCGCCGATCTTTCCGGCGAGACGCTGCGGCGCACCAGCCTGGGTGAAATGAAGCCCGGCGCGCGCGTCAACCTCGAACGCCCTTTGACCGCAATGAAAGAATTGGGCGGCCACTTCGTGCAAGGCCACGTGGACGGCGTTGGCCGCGTCGCGCGCCTGGAATTGGAAGACGCCAACTGGTGGTTCGGCGTGCGCGTGCCCGATGATCTGGCCCGTTACGTCGCGATGAAGGGCTCGATCGCGCTCGATGGCATCAGCCTGACCGTCGCCGGATGGCATGACGGCGTCGTCGAAACGGCTATCATCCCCTTCACCTACGAGCACACGAATTTGTCATCGCTCCAGGCGGGCGATCCGGTGAACGTCGAATGCGACATCCTCGCAAAATACGTTGAGCGCATGATGCAATCACGCGAGGAAACTCCCGTATCGCGCCTCAGCGTCGCGCGCCTGGTGGAAGAAGGCTTTTAGAAGGATCGATGCATCACTTCGTGATTTTTGGCGTGAGTGGAGAAACGACCTCGCCCTGCCGCGTGATGACGACGTCATCGGGGAAATCCTGGCGAAATTCAACGCCCAGCGCATCCAGCCGGTCCAGAAATTCAGGAAGCCGCGGCAAACACGCGTTTTCGACATCGTGCAGGACGGCCACCGTCCAATCGCGCACGGCAACTTCGGAAATGCACCGGTCGACCCAACCGTCCTGATCCTTCCAGTCTCCCGGCACGCTGGACCACAACACGCAGGTATATTTTCCCATTTGCAGCAGCTGCAGCGCCGCGCGACTCAATAAATGCGGTCCGATGAGGCCGCCGTTTCCCTTGGGACGAAAGTATTTGTCCGCGTGGGAAAGTTTTCCGATCAAATTCTGCGTTTCTTCAATCTCCCGCCGGGCATATTCCGCGTCGAGGTTTTCGCCGAGTGGCGCGCCATGGGAAAACGTGTGGTTGCCGATCCAGTGCCCTTCCGAATGAGCCCTGACGGCCAGCGCGCGGCCGCCGGGCGCCGCAAGGTTCTTGCCGAGAATGAAAAATGTGGCCTGCAAACGGCGCGCGGCGAGGATATCAAGGACGTGTTCGGTGACGCCCGGCGTTGGCCCGTTGTCAAAAGTGAGTGTGACGCGCTTCATGCCAACCGCCATTCCTGACCCTGCGGGCCTGTTCCCGCGAGGAAAATTATTTCCCTCTAAATCGCGCGAATCGCCTTCTGCCGCGCCCCGCGATAATACAGAACCAATCCCACCGCGATCGTGCCCAGGGCTCCCCCCGCCACCTTCGCTTCGAACAGCATCTTGTTCGCTTCATCGCCCGGCGGAATGAGCGAGAAGAAGATTCCGGCGATCACGGCAAGCAGTCCCAAAATCCCGCACACGCAAACACCGAATTTCCCGCCGGGAATCAATACCGCGGACATGTTGCTTTCCCGGTCCTCGCGCCAGGCCAGCTTGATGATCGCGGCGTACATGTAAATAAAGGGAATGAAGTACAGAACGATGGCGGCGGAAACCAGAACCACGTACGCGGTTCTCTCGGTCGCCCGGAACTGGCTGAGCGCCAGAACTACCGCGGAAAGTCCCGCCTGCACCAGGATCGAAAGGTGGGGCGTCTTCCACTTCGGATGAATCCTGCCGAACCAGGACGGCAGGTAGCGGTCGATGCCGACAACAAACGGCACGCGTGAAATCCCCGCCACGGTACTGCCGACGCCGCCGGCGTTTCCGGCGGTCACCAGCAGCGCGGCAATCACTCCCACAATTCCGATCCGCAGGGCCGTCGAGCCGGTTGTGATGGCTTGAAAAACCCCGCTTTTCGGATCCACGATGTTGGCGGGGATCATGGTGAGGATAGCAACGGTTCCGGCCATATAGATCACTGCGATCATTCCGCCGGAAGCGAAAATGGCTTTCGGAAGCGTGCGCTGCGGGTCGCGGACTTCCTCACTCAGAGCGGAGACAAGTTCCAGGCCGGTAAACGCGAAGGCAATCTGCGACCAGAAATTCACGGTGTCCCAATTCCAGTGCGGCAGCATGGCACGCAGCGTGAAGTGCGTTACCGAACCCTGCCGCCCCCAAAGCAGCACCGCCACGGCCACGATCATAAGCAGCGGGATATACGTCCCGATCCCTCCCGCATTCTGGAGCCACTTTCCGATATTCAGCCCGATGATGTTCAGCCAGACGGCGACCACCAGCAGCAAAAACGATCCCACGAGCAGAAACGTGCGGTCCTCGGCCATCCAGGCGGTCTTCGCGCCGCCCACGTAAGCCGTCATCGCTGCGCTGGCCATCAAAAGCCCGGGAAAATAGAAAATGGTGTAGGTCCAGTACGTCCATCCGGCAACGAAGCCGTGAAAATCGCCGAATGCGATTTTCGTCCAGACGTACAGGCCGCCCTCCTCCGGAAATCGCGTGGAGAGTTCGACCACAACAAACGCCGTGGGCACGAAAAACAGGATCGCCGCGAGAATCCACAGGCTGATGGAGGATTGCCCGTTGCGCGCGGCGGCCGCGATCCAGCGCGGTCCCAGTACCGTGGCGATGCAGAACAGCAGCACGTCCCAGAAACCCATGACGCGGCGAAGCTGGTGTTTCGCGTCAGAGGCGCCTGGAGCCGCATCGGTCAAACTGTCACGTCCAGTTCAGGGATTAATTCGTCCTGCCGGCGGAAATTGCGGAGGAACGGTTCCGGGGCGGCCTCGAATCCCGCCCAGGGACCGAAATAGGCGACGCGGCCTTCGTGGAGAAACACGACGCGGTCGGCCAATTTTTTCGCCAGATGCGTGTCGTGCGTGACGACGACCGAAGTCTTGTGGAATTTTTCCTTCAGCCGCAGGATCAGGTTGCCGGTGTGCACCGCCATCAGCGGGTCCACCATCGTTGTCGGCTCGTCGTAAAGAATCGCTTCGGGATCCTGCGCCAGGGCGCGCGCGATGGCCACGGCGCGTTTCATGCCCGTGCTCAGCTCGGACGGCAACTTATCGACGACATCGGTGACTTCGAGCATATCGGCCAGTTCGGCGACGCGCGCGTCTTTTTGCTCGTCGGTCAGGTCGTCGCGCTTTTCCAGCGGGAAGGCGATGTTTTCCGCCACGGTCAGCGAATCAAACAGCGCGCCCGATTGGAAAACCATCGTGACGCTGCAGCGAAGCTCCGTCAGTTCGCCCTCGTTACAATCGGTGATGTCCTTACCGTCGATCAAAATGAGGCCCGAGTCGGGACGCAGAAATCCCATGATGTGTTTCAGCGCGACCGATTTCCCCACGCCGCTGCGCCCCATGATGACGCACGTCTCTCCCCGATCCACAAAAAAGCTCACGTCGTCGAGCACCACGTGGTCGCCAAACGCCTTGGTGACGTTGCGGAATTCGATGTAGTGCCCTGCCGCGGGCGGCTCGTGTTGATTTTGGATTGGCGCGTCCATGTTCGCCCGTTATTGTTGATGAGCCCGCCTCGAGAATCAAACCAAATTCGCACCGGTAACCGGTGAGACAGGCTGAGGCCTGTCTGCTGTGATTTTGTAAATATGGGCCGCAGAGATAGGCTGAAGCCTGTCCTACTGGCGTCCAGCCTTGCGGTCCTGTCAAATTATTGAAATATATTGAGTTAGCAAGAAATAGGCCGACAACCTGTCCTGGGAAGGCCCCAGGAGTTCTCTTGACTTCGCGGCGAGGTTTGCTATATTAGCACTCGACCGGGAGGAGTGCTAACCGTCTGCTCCGCACTCCATCGGCCACAATCCAGACTCATGAGGTGCGGGCTCCACACGGAGTTCGCCGCCAAAAAGAAAAAAATCGAACGGAGGCACGAACCGATGTCAGTTAATGTTACTCCGCTGCACGATCGCGTTCTGATCAAGCGGATTGAGGAAAAGGAATCCATCAAAGGCGGCATCATCATCCCCGACTCGGCGAAAGAAAAGCCGCAAGAGGGTGTAGTCGTCGCCGCCGGCGCGGGCAAAATCGAGAAGGGCGAGCGCATCGCTCTCGACGTAAAAGTGGGCGACCACGTTCTGTTCGGCAAATACAGCGGCACCGAGATCAAGGTGCAGGACGAGGATTATCTGATCCTTCGGGAAGATGAAATCCTTGCCAAGCTTTCCGGCGCGGCCAAGGCGGCAGGCGGCAAAAAGTAACTTTCCCTTTACTCTGAGCGCTCCGGGCGAAGGGCAGCCTTTCCCAGGAGACGCTCACAGTTAGAGGCCGCAATTTTGAAACTCGAATTTGAAACTATTTTTGAAGAGGAGAAAGACTTATGGCAAAGCAAATCGTGACTGGTGAGGATTCCCGCCAGTCAATTCTACGCGGCGTCAACGCTCTAGCCGACGCCGTAAAGATCACGCTCGGCCCCAAGGGCCGCAACGCCGTGATCGAAAAGAAGTTCGGCGCGCCGATCATCACCAAGGACGGCGTGACGGTAGCGAAGGAAATCGAGCTGCAGGACCCGCTCGAAAACATGGGCGCACAGATGGTGCGCGAAGTCGCTTCCAAGACTTCCGACGTCGCCGGTGACGGCACCACGACGGCGACCGTGCTGGCCCAGGCCATCTTCCGCGAAGGCGTGAAGACGGTGGCGGCCGGCGCAAGCCCGACGGCGCTCAAGCGCGGCATCGAACGCGCCGTGGAAGCCGCGGTCGAGGAAATCAAGAAGCTGCACCGCGACGTCAAGGGCGACATGATCGCTCAGGTTGGCACGATCAGCGCCAACAACGACAGGCAGATCGGCAGCATCATCGCCGAAGCCATGAAGAAGGTGGGCAAGGACGGCGTCATCACCGTCGAGGAATCGCGGACGATGGAGACCACCCTGGAAGTGGTCGAAGGAATGCAGTTCGACCGCGGCTACCTCTCCCCCTACTTCGTCACCGACCCCGAACGCATGGAGTGCGTGCTGGAAGACGTGCGCATCCTGATCCACGAAAAGAAAATCAGCTCGATGAAGGACCTGCTTCCCCTTCTCGAACAGATTGCCAAGCTGGGCAAGCCGCTGATGATCATTGCCGAGGACGTCGAGGGCGAAGCCCTGGCGACTCTGGTGGTGAACAAGCTGCGCGGCACCCTGCAGTGCGCTGCCGTCAAGGCTCCCGGTTTCGGAGACCGCCGCAAGGCCATGCTCGAAGACATCGCGACCCTGACCGGCGGCAAGGCCATCACCGAGGACCTCGGCATCAAGCTTGAGAACGTGAAGATGGAAGACCTCGGCAAGGCCAAGAAGGTCACGATTGACAAGGACAACTGCACGATCATCGAAGGCGGCGGCAAATCCAGCGAAATCGAAGGACGCGTCCGGCAGATTCGCGCGCAGGTCGAGGACACCACCTCGGACTACGACCGCGAGAAGCTGCAGGAACGTTTGGCCAAGCTGGTTGGCGGCGTAGCGGTGATCAAGGTGGGCGCGGCAACCGAAACCGAGCTGAAGGAAAAGAAGGCTCGCGTCGAAGACGCCATGCACGCCACACGCGCGGCGGTCGAGGAAGGCATCGTTCCCGGCGGCGGCGTGGCTCTGCTCCGCTGCATCGCGGTGCTGGACAAACTCAAGCTCAATGACGAAGAAGCCATTGGCGTGAACATTGTCAAGCGCGCGCTCGAGGAACCCATGCGGCAGATCGCCTTGAACGCGGGCGAAGAAGGCGCCGTCATCGTGGGCCGCGTCCGTGAAAGCAAGGACGATAACTTCGGCTATAACGCGGATACCGGAGAGTACGGCGACATGGTCAAGGCGGGCGTAATCGACCCGGCCAAGGTCACGCGCCTCGCCCTCCAGAACGCCGCTTCCATTGCCGGCCTGATGCTCACCACCGAAGCCTTGGTGGCCGACATCCGGGAAGATAACAAGCAAGCCGCAGCAGCCGGTGGCCACGGTGGCCCTCCAGGCGGCGGCATGGGCGGCATGTACTAAATCGAAGAAGCATCCCGCACATCCAGAGGGCGTCCCGAATTGGTCGGGGCGCCCTTTTTTTTTCCATGACCATTTCTGCTCTCAGTACTATCGAGCAGGCCTCTTGTCCGGCACATTCCTCCGATAGGAAATATTCCTTGCTTGACAAAAACCCACCAGAAGAATCATTCTTCGCGCACAGGGACTGAATTTTCTCGAACTGTCAATTTTCCGGAAGCCATCGCGTGGCCTTGGTCTGCTCGAACCGTGGCGGTGATCACCTACGTCGCAAAACGAAGGCCGTAGATAGGGCGCATTATTTTTTTCACTTTACGTCGCTAGGGAGGGGGGAGATCCATCATGAGGAAGCACTTTTTATTTTTTGCGGCAATTTCCGTCCTGACGGTGGTTGCGTTCCTGTTTGGCGGAAAAATTCTTCCGGTGCAGGGTCAGGAAAAGTCTGATTCCGATCAGGCCATGGAAGTGCCTCAAAAAGGAGGCCAGGAGCAGAGTGGACAGTACGAGGTTGTCCGCGGCTGGCCGAAACCGCTGACGTCTTTGCCCGGCCATGAGAAATGGACCTGGGGCTCGCCCGAGGGCATTTTCCCGCAAAATCCCGACCGGGTTTTCGTTGTCGAACGCGGCGAACTGCCGAATATCGCCCGCCCGAAGAATACGCCCATCCCGCAATTTGGCCCGAGCCTTTCGTTTCCGGTAAATCAGGAGCCGCTGCGCAACGCTTCGCAAGGTCCCGTCGCGGCCGCGCCGGGCGAAGGCGGTACCGGCCAAACGCCGGGAGGGCCGGGCTTCCTGGGCAAAGAGGGCCGGGACTATCGCTGGGAACACAATTTCATCGTGCTCGATCGCCAGGGCAACATCGTGCAGAATTTCTCGCAGTGGGATAAGCAACTCAAGCGCCCGCACGCGGTGTATATCAATCCCTACGATCCGGAGAAGCACATCTGGCTGGTGGAGGATGCCCGCTGCCAGGTGTACGAATTCACCAACGACGGCAAGGACATGGTCATGGCGCTGGGCACCATGAATGTACCCGGCGCCGACGCGAAGCATTTCAATCGCCCCACGTTTCTTGCCTGGCTGCCGGACGGCACGATGTTCGTGGCCGACGGCTACAACGGCACGCGCGTCGCGAAGTTCGACAAAAAAGGAAATTTCCTGATGGACTGGGGAAAGCCCGGGATCCATCGCAAGGCCTCCGATCCTTTCGAGACGCGTCCCGGTTACTTCAACAGCGTCCACGGGATTGCCGTGGATCCGGTCACGCGCCGCGTTTTCGTGAACGACCGCGAGAACCACAGGATTCAGGTGTTTGATGAGAACGGGAAATTCCTTGATGAGTGGCGCTCCGGTGACCCGCCATCGCACATCTACAGCCTGTACATCGGCTCGGACCACAAGTATCTTTGGGCGGCCGATTCCGGCACATGGAAGATGGTCAAGTGGGATCTGAACGGAAAGTTTTTGTACTCCTTCGGATTCCAGGGCGATGCTCCCGGCGGATTCTGGGGCGTGCACCAATTCGATGTGGATCAGGAAGGAAACCTGTACGTGGCCGAAGTCTCCAACGGGCGCGTGCAGAAATTCCGTCCCATGAGAGGCGCGGACCCGGAAAAGCTGATCAGCAAACCGGACTATCCGACCTGGAAGTACTAGCAGCTCTTGCCGGCCCTGGCCTGGCAGGCGGTCCAGGCGGCATGGGCGGCATATATTCAACCAAAGGAACAAACCGCATTGTATAGGGCGACCCCTCTGCGGCGGGGTCGCCCTTTTTTCCGCTAATCGATACAAATTGAGGTTACAAAATACGTCTCGCCGTGAAAGTCGCTTCCACGCAACCGACAAAAAGGTTGCGACTCGAACGTTGCATGCCCGGAGCAAGGGACGAATAACCGTTTGGAATTATTGACAGTTATTTATTTGATATCTTCGATGTAATCAGTCAGGATTCGTGCATCAATGGAGAATATGACCCTTATTCTACCTATATTTCCCTTCTCCTTGAAGACCGGCAGTCAGCTAAGGCGGCAGCAATGAAAAAACAAGGAACCGGTCACCCCGGCACAATTGGCGGCGAGAAGATCGCGGCGACGCCTGAACTGCAAGCCGTGCTTGTGGACCCATCTCAAAATGAGACGAAGGAGAACCTGCGACAGAGTGAGGAGCAATTTCGGCAATTGGCCGACAACATTCGTGAGGTTTTTTACATTCTCACGCCTGACCCTGTGCAAATGACTTACATCAGTCCCTCGTACGATGAAATCTGGGGAAGACCCCGGCAGGAACTCTACGATCGGCCCGAGGCCTGGATAGAATGTGTCCATCCTGAAGATCGCGAGCACGTCGGTGCTTTCTATGCAAGGTGCATGCAAGGGGTTCAGTCTGAGAATCAATACCGCGTGGTGCGCCCCGACGGCTCTATTCGATGGATAAACGCGCGCGCCTTTCCCGTTCTCAATCCCGAAGGCAAGTTCATCCGGCTCGTCGGAATTGCGGAAGATGTCACCCTCAACAAGCAGAAGGAATACGCCCTGGAAGAATTGCACCAGAAGCTGAACGCCGCCCTGGCAGAGGCCGAACAACGGGCCCAGGAGACAACCAAGCTCACCGAACTACTCGACATTCTGCAGTCCTGCCAGACGACCGAGGAAGCTTACAAGATTATGGAAGGCATGCTGCCTTCGGTTATGTCCGCAGCGGCCGGGGCACTGTGCATCACCAGCGCGTCACGAAACATTGTGGAAACCGTGGCCCTATGGGGCGATACGCCGGCCACCGAGAAAACGTTCCGGCCGGACGATTGCTGGGCGCTGCGACGAGGCAAGGTTCATCGCGTCAGGGATTCCCATTCCTCTTTGCGATGCACGCACATATCCAGGCCCCCGGCAAACGGTTATCTCTGCGTACCGCTTGCAGCGCAGGGTGAAACCCTTGGCGTTCTTTACCTGGAGTATCCAGACTTGAATGTGGTTTCAGCCGCCGGTCCTCCTCCAACCCCAGGTCAATTGGAAGCTTTGGACCGGCAAGCATCCGCCGTTGGCGAACGCATTTCCCTGGCGCTGGCGAATCTCCGGCTTCGAGAAGTGCTGCGCGGCCAGTCCCTGCGTGATCCGTTGACCGGACTTTATAACCGCCGCTACATGGAAGAATCTCTGGAAAGAGAGTATCGACGTGCGGTCCGCAACAACCAATCCGTTGCACTTCTCATGCTCGACATCGATCACTTCAAGCGGTTCAACGATCTGTTTGGGCATCAGGCAGGTGATACGCTTCTGCGTGCGCTGGGGGATTTTCTGCTGCAACGGACACGCGGGCAGGACGCGGCCTGCCGCTACGGTGGAGAGGAATTCGCTCTCATACTATCGGGCGCATCCTCGGAAGCCGCACTTAAGCGGGCCGAATTGTTGCGCGAAGACCTTAAACATCTGACTGTGCAGCACGCGGGCCAGGTTCTCGGAAGCGTGACGCTCTCCATTGGTGTTTCGTCCTACCCCGGCCACGCCACTTCCGAAGACTTGTTGAAAGCAGCAGATCAAGCTCTGTATCGCGCCAAGGCCGAGGGACGCGACAGGGTGATTGTCGGCTGACCCACCCCGCAATTCTCCCGAATCGATGAACCACCTGGACCCGGATTTTCTTCCCACCGCATCGTTTACGATTTAAGGGCGGCAGGTCTGCACTACGACGCCGATTCCGGAATTATATTTCGAGTGTATACTGCGTGAGATCGAAAATAACAAATGGAACATCCGGAGGACAACGAATGACGGCCCAGACACATACTCCCCCAGCTCATATCGGAATGTTGCAGATCTTGAACGGCGTTCATGTCGGCGGTGCTGTCGCCTGCCTCGCCCAACTCGGAATTCCGGACTTGGTTGAGGCCGGCCCCAAATCGGCTGAGGAACTGGCCGGCCAGATCGGTGCCAATCCCGATGCGCTCTACCGCCTCATGCGCGCCACCGCTTGCGTAGGAGTGCTCACGGAAGGGCCTGACGGAAAGTTTTCGCAAACGCCCATGTCAGCGGTTCTGCGCAGCAATGCAAATCCCAGCCTGCGGGCCCTGGCAATCATGGGAAACCGCGAATGGCACAGTCGTGGATGGTCTCATCTGGAATATTGCGTGCGCACCGGCAAGCAGGCGCTGGATCAGATTTACGGCACGCCCACCTTCGAGTTTTTCAAACAACATCCGGAAGAAGCGCAGATCTTCAACGACGCCATGACCGGGATCTCCACGATTGACAGCCCCGCCGTGGCCCAAGCATACGACTTCGCCGGAATCGGTTCCCTGGTCGATGTCGGTGGCGGGCACGGGCTCCTGCTGGCGACCATCCTCGAAAAAAATCGCCAAATAAAAGGCACGCTCTATGACATGGAACACGTTGTTTCGGGAGCCGCGAACGGGCCGCTGAAATCCGTGATGGATCGCTGCACGCTCACGTCCGGCGATATGTTTTCTTCGGTTCCCGCGGGCGCCGATGCTTACATCATGAAACACATCATTCACGACTGGCCGGATGAGCAGTGCGTCAAAATACTCAAAGCCTGCCGGAAAGGCGTGAATCCGGGCGGCAAACTCCTGGTGGTGGACAATGTCATTCAGCCCGGCAATGACTTCTTCCCGGGCAAATTCCTCGATCTGCAAATGCTGATCTTCCCCGGAGGACGCGAGCGCACCGAAAAACAATTTCGCGACTTGTTCGCGGCCTCGGGCTGGAAGTTGAACCGGATTATTCCCACCGCCGCCACCGACTCGATCGTGGAAGGAGTTCCCGCGTAACGCTCGGAGCATGAATCAGGATTTTTTTCTTTTACAGACCTTTTGACCGGGCAGCGGGAGTTTAACGGAAGGAGTGCGGCGGCGGGAGTTCGGCGGCATCCCCGCCTATCTCGGGCCCCTCTTCCCCTGGCATCAATTGCCCCAATGGAAAATACGTTTCTTGAAATCGGGCCAAAATTCCTCAAACGCATTGACCACCATGCGCCCCGCAAAACCTTCCGCAGTCCGCAGCAGCGCGTCCTGCACGTTGGATTCGCTTGGAACGCGCCAGGTATTGGAAAGGAAATTGTTCCCGCTGATCGCGACATAGCGGGCATATGCGGGCCTGATGCTGCCGTCCCTGCGCCGCGCGGCAAACGTGAGCAACACAATATTTTTGACACGAGCCTGGAAGGGACGATCCTGCACCCGAAAATAACGCGGATCTTCCCCCAGCAATAAGCCCAGGCCCGCTTCCGCTGCGTTGCCTGTAACGATGCCGGTCATTCGCATTCCATAGCGACTGGCGAAACCGCCCCAGTGCGGCCCATACTCCACGGGCCGGTCAAGGGCTGTGCCGAACCCGGCCGCGAAAACTCCCCCGGCCAGATGCGGCGGACCCGCCGTGTTGGTGATGAACCAGCGCAGGCTTTCCCGCGGTGTAATCGGGTGATAGGGAGATTGCAGCTCCTGCGGCTTCAACGGAGTCAATAACGAGGGAGTGCCACCCTGTTGGGACTGGCCGGAAGCAACCGGTTCGGCGGGCTGTTTTGTGCGGTTCGGTGGAGCGATTTGGGCGGATGCGAGGTGACTCAGCACAAGCAATGCGGACATCAGAATCGCGAACCGCCGCAGCGAATCGATCCCACGCCGTCTTTTGAACGAAAATCGGATGGCGTTCTCCGAACGAAAAATAATAATAAAACGGCTGCTAGCATCGCAGGCCAGATTCACGATTGTCTTTGCAACATGACCTCCGTGACTTATACGATGGGGCCAGTCCCTGGCGCCGGCTTCGGCTCCATGGGACCTTGTTTCCCCCTGCATGGAATTGTAGCCCCCCGGAGGCGAAAAGCCAGTCTTGCTGATTGTCATGCTCATTGACACTTAGGCACAGAAAACATATGGATCGGCCCCGGCAACAATCCAGCGCGCCTTTTGATCATCTGCCGCCAAACACAGGAAAATAAAACGCCGGTCGTGCAAAGTAATTTTCGGTATTGCGCAGCATGCGGCCAATCTGCCATTGTTTATGTGTATGGAGGGAAAACATGGCCAGGAAAAATAAACTGACAGATGCTGCGGTAAGGATCGGCTCTACTGCCGGCAGGCTGGATGGCAGAGCTCACAAAACTGCCCGCAAAGCTGCAGCAGCGGTACAGCAGGCAAAACGGGAGCTCGCCGTACTGTCCAAGCAAGTGGACGCTCTCAAAAAACAGTTGAAAAAAAGCTCCAAACGCCTGCAGAAGGCGCTGAAATAGCCCGGCAGCGGACTGCCAGCTCCGCGTTCAACCGGACAGTCTTTCATTTGCGGGTGGTCTTATGTCTATTCGACCGGTAAAACGCCTCATCCAGTCCAAACCGACGCTCGAAGGCGCGGGCGTGCATTTGCGACGCGCGTTCGGCTTCGGAAACACTTCCGATTTCGATCCATTTCTGCTTCTGGACGACTTTCGCAACGACGTTCCGGAAGATTATCTCGCGGGTTTTCCCTGGCACCCTCATCGCGGCATCCAAACGATCACCTACGTCCTGGCCGGAACCGTGGAGCACGGCGACAGCATGGGCAACCGCGGGTCGATCGCCTCGGGCGACATCCAGTGGATGACGGCGGGCAGCGGGATCATTCACCAGGAAATGCCGAAGGGCGATCATGCCGGGCGCATGCACGGGTTCCAGTTGTGGGCGAATCTTCCCGCGTCGCTGAAGATGACGGCGCCGCGCTACCAGGAAGTGAAAGCGGCGGAAATTCCGGAGATCAAGGACGACGACGGCACGCACGTGCGCCTGGTCTGCGGAAATTTCTGGGGAAAGAAAGGCCCGGTGGACGGTATTGCCGCCGATCCCATCTACATCGACGTGTCCATGCCGCCCGGACGCAGAAAATTCCTGCCCATCGAAACCACGCGCCACGCGTTCGCCTACGTGTTCGCGGGTTCGGGAAAATTCTGCAACGCCTCCGACCCTCTTTCGGTGCCCACCGAGCCGGTCGGATGGGCGGACACGGCACCTCCCGCGTCGGCCGAAAACCGCTCGCTCGTAGTCTTCGATCGCGGCGATGAAGTCATGGTGCAGGCCGGTGACGAAGGCATCCGTTTTCTCCTCGTCTCCGGGAAACCGCTGGAAGAACCCGTCGCCTGGTACGGCCCTATCGTCATGAACACGCAGGACCAACTCCGCCTCGCGTTCCAGGAACTCGATCAGGGCACGTTCCTGAAAACGAAGAAGGGGACCTAGGCGCTCGACCGGCGGCGGAATTCAGGGTTCCAAAACCGAAGACCTGAAACGGACAAAAAGGAGCCCCCGCCGAGGCGGGGGCTCCTTTTTTTGTTGAACTAGAAACCCGCTCGGCAGCTGGTTTTTAGTGATGTTTGTCGCGACGATCATTGTGATGGTCATCGCGATGGTGGCCGCGATCCCAATCATGGTCCCTGTCGCGGTCCTTGTCCCAGCGATGATCGTGTTCCACGCGGCCGCGATCTCCATTCCAGTATCCCTCAAGGAATTCCCCGCGCTCGTATCGAGGTGCCACCCATCGGGCGCCCAGATAGGGAGGCCGCGTCCAGTAGCCCATATGCCACCTGTAATGCCTTCCCACCGGATGCCAATATCCGGAAACCCAAACGAACTCCGGACCGGGCCTCGGAGGCAGCACGCGAACGACTCGGGGCCGCGGTGGCCGGCCAATTCTGATTCCAATCGAAACCTGCGCTCGCGATGTGACCGCGCCGGCCATCAGTATCGCGGCAAGCAACAATCCTGTTCTGATCAACTTTCCAGCCATGCCCGACCTCCGATCAATGCGCTGTCTAAGTGTCGTGAGCATTTTGCACCTCCGAAGGAGAATTGATGTGCTGTACCAACCATCTTCGCCCGCCGGCACAGGTCCATCACCGATCGACAGACCTGTGCCGCCGCTGCCGAAATGGTTCAGGTTTTCATATTGATCGAAACGGGCTCCGCAAGCCGGAACACCAGCGGGGTTTCGGCCGGCAGCCTGACGTTTTTCCTGCCGGTGAAGAAGGCTGCGGCTGTTCCCGCGCCAGCGCCGATGGGTCCTCCAATCAAGGCGCCTTCACCGCCTCCCGCAAGAGCGCCGATCAACACGCCGCCACCCCCGCCCCCTGCGATCCAGGCGAGATTGTGTTTCTTGTGGTTTCCACTGACTCGAATTGCGGAAGTGGTCCGAATTTTGTACTCGCTTCCGTTGACGTTCACCGATTCGAGCGCCAGATTGAGTCGCGCCCGGCCCCGTAGCCTTCCCGAAGGCTTGGCGTCGACAACCAGCCCTTCGACTTCTGCACCTTCCGGGACGATGGTCTTGTTATTGAGAACGATTGGCTGAGAAATAGTGGCCGTGAAATGATCTCCCGGCCGATCCTGGTTGCTGCTAACGGTATGGTTGAGTCTGACGTGAATGGAAGTGTTTTCCGGCACAATCATCGTGGGAGTTGAACGGCTGGTTCGCGCGGTGACGGCCAGCGCCAATGCAGACACAAGCAGCGCAGCGCCACCGCCCAAAATGAGCTTCCTTTTGCTCAGCAGCATATGCACCTCCGAGGCGAATACAGGCAGCCTCGATTCCAAATCACGGTTGTATAACCCGCTCAAAATAAATAAGTTGTAAATTGGCACATTTTTACGCGTGGTAAAAATTACAGTTTGCGGTTCGTTCATGCAGTACCATTACCTGAATTGCGGCGGTGAAGTGATAGTGCAGTCCCATCGTCATGAAAACTCAGGATCAACTCCGTCGCGCGTTCCGGAAACTCGACCAGGGCATGTTCCTCAAGACCGGGAACGAAAAGTAAGATCGGTTTCGGCTGTGGAACTGATTTTGCGATCCTCACGCGCCACACTCAACCGTTCCTTGGCAGATGCCGGATTGATTTTATTACTTTCTTGACATGATTGTGATCCAGGTCGCATCCTACGCGCACCGTGAACGGGTCATATCAAGATAGCGATACGAATTTGGAAAGCGTGCCGGCGAACGCCTGCGCCGAACCCCCTGGTACGCCCTTGGTTCTATTGGCTGCGATAACGGCGATTTATACGATCGGGGGGATAATCCTCGCCGAGCATCACTTTGCGATTCCCGCGCCGACTCGCTGGCTCTGGACATTCCAATTCTCATTGCTCCTGACTTGGTGGATCCATTCCGACAGGCATATACACGGATTCCGCGTACCGTATGAGTTCGATGTCTTTGTGTATTTTCTCTGGCCTTTCGTCGTTCCGTACTACCTGTATCGCACGCGCGGCGGGGTGGGAATCCTATTCGGCGCCGCGGTCTGGGGCTTGTACGTGTTGCCCCCGGTCGTGGCAACGATCGTTTCCATCATGCCCCGCCATTGAAAGCCAGCCGGCCAAAGACATGGATTGTGTCGCATAATTTCTAAGAACAAAGCAATGAGTGAGCGTCTGCGGAAGCGCGCAACCTGCTTGCAAAGGCCAGCGACGAGGATCTTGCTAAGGGGAGACGCTGACCTGCCAGGAGCAAGGGGTTTTCGCCCCTCCTCGGCGCCGGAACTGAACAAATTGCCACCGAAGAACCTCTTGCCCTTCCACAGGGCCGGGGTGTATACGTCCATTCCAGGAGTCTCCGGGCGAAGATACCCGGCCCTCGGCGGCGAAATTCGATAGGATTCCGTTCGCCCAATTCCCTTCTAAAAATCTGACCATTTGAGGAGGTTCCCATGCCACTTTTTTTGACCCAAGTTGCCTACACCGAACAGGCCTGGCAATCGCTTATTTCGAATCCGCAAAATCGGTTTGACGCCCTTCGCCCGGTGTTCGAAAAGCTCGGCGGGCGCATCGTCAACGCGTGGTTCGCGTTCGGCGATTACGACGCCATTCTCATCTCCGAGCTGCCCGACAATGTCAGCGCCGCGGCCCTTTCCATGGCTGCAGCGGCGGGCGGCGCGTGCAAGTCCATCAAGACCACTCCGCTGATGGAAGTGGCCGAAGGTATCGAGGCGCTGCGCAAGGCGGCCTCGTCCGGCTATCGCGCTCCGGCTGGAGGACGGTCGGCGACGGCATAGTTCCGGCCGTCCCGGCCAGACAATTTCCTGCACCTTGCAAGGGCATCCCGGCAACGTCGGGATGCCCTTTTGTTTCAACATGCTGGGCTGAAATCGGAAGCCACCCGGCCACTTGCTCGGCGCGCCTTGCCGGGATTAGGCTGATTCGGTATAGTTTAGATAAGTCTTCACGATTCAAAAATTTGGATACAGGAACTCGGAGCGCAGCATGTCCGGCGAAAAGATCCCGTTTGCAACCGTTGAGGAAGCCCTCGAAGAAATCCGCCAGGGCCGGCAGATCGTGCTGGTCGATGATGAAGACCGCGAGAACGAGGGTGACCTCACGATGGCGGCGGAAAAAATCACGCCCGAAGCCATCAATTTCATGGCCAAGCATGGACGCGGCCTGGTGTGCGTGGCGCTGACCGAAGATCGCTGCGACGAACTGGCCCTGCCGCTCATGACCCCGGTGAACACGTCGAATTACGGCACGGCGTTTTGCGAATCCATCGATGCGCGGCGCGGCACCACCACCGGCATCAGCACGGCCGACCGCGCGACCACAATCCTCGCGGCGATCGATTCCGACACGCGCCCCACTGATCTGGCGCGCCCCGGACACATCTTCCCGCTGCGCGCCCGCAATGGCGGCGTGCTGGTTCGCGCGGGACAAACCGAAGCGTCGGTCGATCTGGCGCGCATCGCCGGGATGACCCCTGCGGGCGTGATCTGCGAAATCATGAATGACGACGGCACGATGGCGCGCGTGCCTCAACTGGTCGAGTTCTGCCGCGAGCACGGCCTGAAACTGTTGTCCGTCGCCGAATTGATCCGCTACCGCATGCGGAATGAGCGTTACGTCCGCCGCGTGGCCGAAGCCGCCTTGCCCACCCGCTACGGCGATTTCCGCATGATCGCCTATGCCTCCGATGTGGACCGCGAGCAGCATATTGCGCTGGTCCGGGGAGATCTGGCCGGCGCGCCCCCGCTGGTGCGCGTGCATTCGCACTGCCTTACCGGCGACGTATTCGCCTCCACCGAATGCGATTGCCACGACATCATCGAGCGGTCGCTCGAAGCCATCGTCGCCGAGGATCGCGGCGTGTTTGTCTACCTGCATCACACCGGAAGAGGCTTCGGGATCGACACCGCCGCGCCCGCGCTCGGCGCCCTGCCGCACATTCTGTATCATTCGCGCAACCAGCTCGATCGGGACATCGCGCGGCAACGCCTGCTGCAGCACGAAAGCGGCATCGGCGCGCAAATCCTGATTGATCTGGGGCTGAAAAGCCTGCGCGTCCTCACCAATCACCCGCGCAAAGTGGTTGCGCTCGAAGGTTACGGCCTGACCATCACCGAGCAGGTGCCTGTCCTGCTTCAATCGAAGAAGCGCACCCACCAGACGTTGTAGCCGGAATTTTTAATATTTTAAATCCAAGGAAATCCGTTCGCTCCCATCAGCCGCGTTGCATGGCCCCACAGCCGCCACCCGGGAAGCATCCTGAGTGGCGCAGGCTTCAGCCTGCGGGTTTTGGTCCTTATAAGGACGCCCCACCGCAGGTGGAAGCGTGCATCAATGGACTTGCCACCCGCGTTCTGTTTGCATACATCTATTTACGAAAGGATTTGACACTAGTGAGAATTTTCCTTCCTGGCGGGCGGATTATTTTTGTGTGCGGGTAGCGGAGGCTTGGGAGAAACCGTCACATAGGGCCGCAGGGCATCGAGTTTTTTCTGGCTGATGCCGCGGACCGCAAGCAGATCCTCAATACGGCGAAATCTCCCCGACTTCTGGCGCATGTCGATGATCCGCTGTGCGGTAACTTTTCCAATGCCCGACAATTGCGCCAGTTCTTTTATGTTCGCCACGTTGATGTCAATCCGCTTGGCAGGAGAATGCTTCTGGGCGTGAGCGAGCGTGCAAATCAGGAGCAGCAGAAGGGAGGGGATCAAAATCCTGAGTTTCGGATGCCTGGTTCGCATGCCGGCCTCCGTAGGACAGGCTTTTTATCCAGAGTGAAGCGGAGGACAGCCTGTCAGCTTTTTTCCCGATTCCATTCAACACCAAAGCAGACAGGCTGAAGCCTGTCCTACTTAAATGCGGGTCCCCTGCGTATCGTACACTTCCATCTCGCCGAACGTGGCCGCTTGCGATTCGATCTGCGCGCGGTCGCCGACCACGACGATCTGCGCGTTGGCCGAATCGAAATATTTCTGCGCCGCGTCGAGCACATCGGCCGCCGTAAGTTTCAAGATGCGCTCGCGATACGTCTCCAGGTAATCCTCCGGTAACCGTTCCAGCGTGGCCGTGGCCAGCTGCCCGGCAAGGCCATCCTGCGTCGCCAGGCCCAGTGAGAAAATTCCGGTCATATAGTTGCGCGCGTCGGCCAATTCTTTTTCGCCGACCGGCGTGGAACGCATGCCTTCGATTTCCTTGAAAATCTCGCTCAGCGTGGCGGCAACCACGTCATTGCGCACGGCAGCCCCGACGCTGAAGTAGCCATGCTGGCGCAGGGGATGCGCGCCGCTGCGCGGGCTGTACGTGTATCCCTTCTCCTCGCGGATATTCATGACCAGCCGCGAATTGAACGCGCCGCCGTAGATCGAGTTTGCCAGCGTCAGACGCAGCCAGTCCGGATGCTTGCGCGTGATGGCCCGGTTGCCGACCAGCACTTGCGCCTGCACGGCTCCCGGCAGATGCACCAGATAGACGCGCCGGCCATGCAAATCCGGAAGCGGCGGATTCGGAGCCTCCGCCACGCTGCCCGAAGCCCAGGTGCCGAAAACCTGCTCCACCTGCTCATGCATCGCCTGCGGCGCGAAATCCCCCACCATCACCAGCAAGGCATTCCCCGGGCGATAGTAACTCGCGTAGAAATCCTTGAGCTGATCGAGGCGGTAGCTTTCCGCCTGCGTCTCGGTCGGCGAGATCGTGCCGTAGGGATGCGCTCCAAACAAGACCTTGCGAAACCTTTCGCTGGCCAGGAAGCCGGGCGTGGTCCGCTGGATTTTCAATCCTTCAAGCAACTGCCGCCGCTCGCGTTCGAATTCGTCCGCAGGAAAGCTGGCCTGTTGCGTCAGTTCGGCCACCAGCCGCAGCAGCTCGCTCGGAAAAGTCGCACCAGACCGTCGAACGAAACGACGCTGTTGTCCGCTCCCGCTCCGGAGGAAAGGTCGGCGCCCATACGGCGCAGGTCCTCTTCGATCCGGCGGCTGGTGCGCGCCGTTGTGCCTGTGCGCGCGACGGTGGCGGTCATATCCGCCAGGCCGGGCGCCGTCGCAGCCGTTACGGCGTTGCCGCTGCGGAAGAAAAGCTGTCCGGTAAATTTGGGGATCGTGTGCGATTCCACGAGCACGATTTCGAGCCCGTTGGACAGCGTCGCGCTCACGCGGGGCGGCCAGATCACCGGTCGCGCGGGGGTTAGTGCGGGAATCGCCGAATGGTTGTCCGAGTGCGGCGTGGAAGCCATCAGGCCGCCCCTTTCTTCGCCGGCTGGCGAATCACGATGGAACGGTTGATGCGCGTGAGAATTTTGTGCGAAACCGATTGCACGGCTTCCGGCGTGACCTCCATGAAGCCGCCGAGGATCGTGTTCACCAGATGCGGATCGTTATCAAACAACGTGAAACAGGCGAGCAAGTGCATCAGGCCGTAGCGCGGAATGTAGGCGCCGTGGCCGCCCTCGAGCATCGAGTAATAATCCGAACGAAACTTCACCTTGATGGGATCGAGTTCTTCCGGCGTCATTCCCTTCTGCTTCACTTCGTCGAGGACCTCGTCATACGCCGCGATCGTCTGGTCGGCGGAATACTCGGGCTTATGCAGCAGCCGCGTCACCATGAGCGTCGGCCCGTTGTAATCGAACAGATCGCCGACCGGATAGTGGATGCCGCCTTCGGCGTCCACCGCGATTTGCTGTTCGAGCACGAGGCGCCGATAAATGCGGCCCGCGCGCCCGCCATGCAGCGCCTGGTCCAGCATCGCCGCGGCATACCACTCGGGCGTAAGGCGCCGGGGCGCCTGGTATCCGATGGCGATGCCGGGAAGCGTGCCGAATTTTTCCTCCACCACGCCGCGGCGCTCGTCCATCTGCGGCGGTTCGTTGATGTCGGCGGGCTCGGGCTGCGGCCCGGACGGAATGGAAGCGAAATAGCGCTCCGCCAGTTTGAAGCCTTCATCCATATCGACGTCGCCGAGAATCAGCAGCACGGCGTTGGAGGGAGCGTAGTAGGTCTTAAAGAATTTCTGGACGTCCTCGAGCGTGGCGGCGTCCAGATCCTCGAAATCGCCGTAAAAATTATGAGCGTTGGCCCAGTTACGGTACGCGATGGGGGGCATATCGAGCCACGGAAAGCCGCCGTAGGGCTGATTGAGGACGTTGACGCGAACTTCTTCCTTCACGACGTCGCGCTGGTTGCGCAGATTGTCTTCGTCCACCTTGAGGGCGCGCATGCGGTCTGCCTCGAGCCACAGCACGCGTTCCAGCGCGTTGGATGGCACCGATTCGTAGTAATTCGTCACGTCGTAATGCGTGGAGCCATTCAGCATGCCGCCCGATGAATTGACCAGCTTGATATGCACCATCTTGCCGGCGTTCGCCGATCCCTGAAACATCATGTGTTCGAACAGGTGCGCGAAACCGCTGCGACCGCGCGGCTCGATTCGAAATCCAATATTGTAGTAGACCCCCACGGTGGCCACTGGCGCGGCGCGGTCCGGCGAAACGACCACGCGCAAACCGTTCGGCAACGTCGTGGTCTCGATTGGAATGTTCAGTTGTGTCAAGAAATCCCCCTGAATGAAGAACACAATACCGCGAGACCCCGCCGCGGCGAAAGCTAATCGGATCACCCTGACTTTTTCGCAGCTTTGACTCGCGGCTTGTGAGCCCGGCCAAATACACGGTCGAGTTGCTGCAGACTTGCGCTCGGGCTTGCCGCGAGCACGGAAACAGCCAGCCGGGAAACCGCTTGGTACGCTTCCAAATATTCCGACGGAAATTCCGCGAGAGCTTCGACGTGCTTCTGCACGGTGAAAAAATCGTCGCGCGTCAACGGCCCCGTCCAAGCCGCTCGCGAGCCAATGCACTCGATATTATCCAGTGTCTGGCGCGTCAAGGGCAAGAGCGCGCGAACCGCCTGGCGCCGCGTGAAACCCTGGGCCATCAACAGGCGCGTGGCCGCCTCCACCAGAGCCAGTACGTGCGCGCACGCAAGCGATCCGGCGGCATGATAGGCGGCCTTGTTTTTTCCGGACAGGGACACCGCCACGCCGCCCAGTTGCCGGACTATTTTTCGAGCGGTTTTCAAGGCAGCCGCGCTGCCTTCAATGCCAAACACGCGTCCCGTAAGCTTTGGCGCGCTTTGATCGCTGAAGGTTTGCATGGGGTGCATCGATCCGGTTGCCGCGCCCAATTTGCCCAGCGGCTCCAGAACAGCGGAGTCGATTGCACCACTGGTGTGGAGGACAACTTTCCCGCGCCATTCTTTTCCGCCAAGCTCCGCGAGGGTTTTCGCCACCAATGCGATGGCGCTATCGGGCGTGGAAATCAGAACCACCCTGGAAGCCAGCACTTGGGGCGTAATCCGATCCGTGGGCTGCCCGGCGCCGATCACTCGCGCCGACGCGCGCGCCGACGTGATGGACCGGCCCGTGAGCACGCCGATCCGCCAGCCCAGTTGGTGCAACTGGCGGCCCAGAGTGCGGCCCACGCGTCCTGCTCCGATGATCGATAATGTCTGCGGCATGCGCTGTGCTAGCATAACCTGTTTGGGTAACTTTTCGTTGCGGACAAATGACCTTTGCACAATTTCTGGATCACTGTCTTCGGCTGCATTGCGTTCCTGTGGGTCTTTCAAGGGATCCGGGCCGGCTTCGGCATGGCACGCCTGCCGTGGCTCTCCGGCGCCGCCTCACTGTCCATCGGTGAAGTGCCGCTGGTTTCCATCGTCTTTGCAGCGCGGGATGAAGCAAAGAAGCTCCCCGCCGCCCTGAAGACGCTGCTCGCCCAGAACTACGCCCATTTTGAAGTCATCGCGGTCGACGATCGATCGCAGGACCAGACGTCCGCAATCCTGGACGAATTCGAACGCGCAAACCGGAATCTGAAAGTGATTCATATTGCTGATTTACCACCCGGTTGGCTAGGAAAACCGCACGCCCTGGTCGCCGGATTCGAACAATCGCAGGGCGATTGGATCGTTTTCACCGATGCGGACGTCCATTTCGCGCCGGACGTGCTGCTCCGCGCCGTTGCGCTGGCCAAACAGCGCGAGTGGGACCATTTGACGCTTCTGGCATCGGTCGAGATGCGAGGATTCTGGGAAATTACGGCCATTTCGTACTTCGGACTCGGGTTCGTATTCGGCAACGAGCCATGGCTGGCCTCCAATCCCCGATCCACACGCTACGTGGGAGTGGGCGCGTTTCAACTGGTCCGCCGCGCGGCGTACGAAAAGTGCGGCGGGCATAGCCGCCTGCGCATGGACGTGATCGAAGATATGAAACTCGGCAAGCTGATCAAGATGGGCGGATTCCGCTCGGGCGTGGCCGTCGCGCAGGACATGGTTCGCGTGCGCTGGCACGACGGCGTGCAGAACGTGATTCGCGGCGTCACGAAAAATATGTTTGCCGCCGTGCACTACAATGCTTTTTTTGCCGCCGGTGCCATGGCGCTGTCGCTGATTATGAGCGTTCTGCCTTTTTTCGGTGTCGTGTTCGCCACAGGCTGGGCGCGCATTTTTGCGGCGATCGCCGCGGGCGCCGCCGTGCTGATCCACGGCGCGATGATCTGGTCGACCGACGCTTCCCCGCTCTACGGTTTCACGCACCCGCTCGGCGCGCTGCTTTTCTGCTGGATGCTGGCGCGCTCGGCGATTGCGACGCTGTGGCGCGGCGGCGTCGTGTGGCGCGATACGTTCCATCCCCTGGATGAACTGCGCAAGGGAATGGTCTGAGCATTCACGCAAACCGGATGATGGTTTCCAAACGGCCCGCGATCCGGCCCGAATCCAGACGGCCGCTCCACCCACGCGAAAAACATTTCCTGAAACAAAACGCTCATCCCCGGCGTATAGGGAAGATGGAGAATCTTCCAGGCGGCAAGATGGCTATGGAATCCGCAATCGTTCATGTGAATTTCAGGTTGATTTGCTAATGGATTGGCATGGAGGCCATGGTTTTCCGCAATTGACGAAACTACGTCCGTACTTGACGAGACTAGGGAGGAACCACAATGCCCGTTCCCACTCTCTTGCGACATCGTGTTTGGCTGGTCCTCATTATCGTAGTGGCTATAGTCGCAGTGAGCCTGAGCATCCCGGCAGTAAGAAACCTGGGACTGAAATCTCTCCAATCCCTGCGCATGCAGAAGGTTCAGGCAGTAAATGTGAATTTTACGCCATTTGTGGACTCGAGTTCGAATCCCTCGCTCCACCAGATGGTGACTCAGATGATTTCCGATAAGGTTCAAGTCCAAGTCAACGAAGACGACCGGCCGGTTCCCGATGAGGCGAGCGCGCAAAAACTGGCGGGATTTAACGTGCAATTGCTGGGCGCGCGAAAAGATGCCCCGAAACTCATTGTCGGAGGGGCTCACAAGGTCGATATGATCGTGGACCGCTCGCGGCTGTCGGCCATCGCCACCGAGGCGGGCCATCCGGAACTGGTTTTGCCGAAATCCCTGGACGGCGCCACTGTCGGAGTGGATATTCCGCGGTCGGTTCATGCACAGTACGGAACCTGTCCCGGCCCGGCAAATGCCAGCAGGGCCATCACCAGCAATATCACCGGACCGTCGCCGACCACCACCCAATACAGCGATTGCGTCCGCCTGCGCGAGGGGCCGGAACCCATCGTCAATGTGCCCAATGGACTCAACATCGGCGGGCTTGCGCAAATTGGCCTGGAGACGGCGGGAATGACGCCGGATCAGGCAACTAATTTCCTGCAAACGGTCGACTGGAAGGCCACGCTCACTCTGCCGGTCCCCCGCTTTCTCCGCTCGTATGTAGTGGTGAAGGTGGACGGCACGAACGGCACTCTGCTGAGCATGGCCGGACGCCGCGGCCCGGGGTACGCCCTGGTCTGGACAAAAAACGGGATCGTATATTCGCTTACCGGGTTCGGCGATTCCAGTCAGGCAGTAACGCTGGCCGATTCACTGAAATAAACAGGAGTGGCTGTGTCCCACACGGACGGCTTCGCGGTTCAAACGCAGAACTTGCGCAAGGTTTTCGGCGGCAAAGTCGCGGTACGCGACTTGACGCTCACCGTGCGCCAGGGCGAAATATTCGGCTTCCTCGGCCCGAACGGCGCGGGCAAAAGCACTTCCATCAAAATGCTTCTTGGCCTCGCCAAGCCCACCAGCGGCGAGGCGTACGTGCTGGGCGTGCCATCCGGCAACGTCGAAGTGCGGCGAAGGATCGGTTTCCTGCCAGAAAATTTCCGCTTTTACGAATGGCTGACGCCCCCTGAACTTCTGCACCTGCACGGCCGCCTCTGTGGCGTTCCCGCAAGCGAACTGTCGAAACGCATTCCGGCCCTGATCGACATGGTAGGGCTCACGCCCCACGTGGACAAACGCCTGCAGTACTTCTCCAAAGGCATGCTGCAGCGCATCGGATTGGCGCAGGCGCTGGTTCACGAACCCGACCTGATCTTTCTCGATGAGCCGACCTCGGGCCTCGATCCCATCGGCCGCCGCATGGTGCGGGATATCATTCGCGCCCAGCGCGACCGCGGAACCACCGTATTTTTGAATTCCCACCTGCTCAGCGAAATCGAAATTACCTGCGACCATGTCGTGTTTATCCGGGAAGGCGAGGTGGTAACCAGCCGGGACATCCGAACGCAGCAGGAAGATGCGGTTCGCGTGGAGGTGCGCGCGCGAAACATTTCCGCGGAATGCGTTTCGGGCCTGGCGCGCTGGAGCGCGGCCGTCGAGGTGAATGAGGAGCGGCTGACGCTCACCACCGGGTCCCGCGATCCCCTTCCCGATATCCTGCGCTATCTGGTCGCTGCCGGCGCCGATGTCTACCAGTTCACGCCGCAGCGGATGTCGCTGGAAGATCTGTTCATGAACGTCATGGGCGAGGATCGGGGACTCTGATGGGCGTCTGGATCATGGCGGGCATCACGTTTCGCGAGGCGGCGCGCAAGAAAATTCTGTGGACCGCGTTGTTTGCCGGCGCCGCGTTTCTTGTGGTGTTCGGCATCGGCTTGCATCTTCAGATCGGCGATTTTCGAACCTCCAGCGTGCCGCCGTTTTTGCGCTACCAGGTCGTGAGCGCCATGCTCATGATCGGCCTGTACACCGTAGACCTGCTCGCCGTGGTCATGACCACGCTCACGTCCGTGGATACGATTTCGGGCGAAATCACTTCCGGTACGATTCACGCCATCGCGACCAAACCGCTGCCCCGCTGGCAAATCCTGTTCGGGAAATGGCTGGGATTCGCGGCGATGGCCGGAGTGTATGTAGCCATTACGTTCTGGGGCACGATTGCCGAAGGGTATTGGATCGGCGGAGTCATGGTACAAAATCCGGTGCAAGGCGCGCTGCTGGTTTACCTGGAGTGCCTCGTGGCGTTGTCGGTCACGTTCATGTTTGGGACCTGGTTTTCGACGCTGACCAGCGGCGTCATCGTTCTGGGCCTGCTCGGGGTCGCGTTTCTGGGCGGGTGGCTCGAACAGATGAGCGGATTTACGGAAGGCTCCCGGCTGGCGATGGTGGGCATCGTCTCCAGCCTCATTATGCCGAGTGAGGCCATCTGGCGCCGCGCCGCCTTTGAAATGGAGTCGCCGCTCGCCGGCTCCCTGCGATTTTCGCCCTTCGCGGATGTTTCCATACCCAGCCTCACTATGATGGGTTATGCCTGCGTGTATCTGCTGATCGCTTTGACCATCGCCGCTTACCATTTTCGTGAACGCGACCTCTGACAAGGCCCGCGGAAAGTTTTTCCTCCTCCGAGAAATCAGCACTGTTTTCCTGCACGAACTCACAGCTTCGAGCGACCCTTGCCGCCTCCTGCTCGCACAGGGATACTGATCGACATGGATTGAAGATGGCAATGGATTCGTCCAGAATACGGCCGGAGGAGCGTTGCTCCCGGCGGCGTTACGTTCGATCGCATTCGTTTATCACAAGGAAAGCAGTTGCCGAGTCCATTGGAGATTTGTCATGCCCAGGCGAGACTTGCAGCGGACCATGTATGAAATCGGTGAGCCTTGCATGGCGCAACGGATGGCTCTGGCCGCAATCACGGGATTGTGGGTCGTGCTCGGGTGGTGGCTGCTGCTTGGCGGAGGACTGGAAACCGCTCACGGCTGGTTCGGTTGGATCAACACACCCGGCGAAATACTCCGAAGAATTTTTCTCGCCATGGGATTTTCCATCTACTACGTCCGGATTCTCTTTACCGAGTTCGTTTTTCTCAAGCGCGGAGTGAGTTGGAGCGAGGTGTTTACGATCACTCCCTGGTTGTTGCTCATTTTTCTGTTTCTGGGAATCACGGGCGGAACCAACCCGGCGCCCCTGGGATGGGCAGGCTCCGCGGGGGTAATTCTATTTCTCGCGGGATCGTGGATGAACTCCTGGGCGGAACACGCGCGCAACGTCTGGAAACAACGCCCCGAAAATCGCGGCAAACTTTACACGCAGGGACTGTTCCGGTACTCGAGACATCCCAACTATCTCGGCGACCTGATCTCGTTCTCGGGACTGTGCCTGATTTCGGGAAAATGGATGACGGCGGTCATTCCGCTGCTGATGCTGGCCGGCTTCGTGTTCGTAAACATCCCGATACTGGATTCTCACCTGCACGACCACTACGGCGCCGCGTTCGATGAATACGCAGCGCGGACACGGAAATTGCTTCCGTTCCTCTATTGAGCCGCGCCGGCGATTTTTCCCGGATCGAGGCATCCCCGATACCGAACCGCTCGGACGAGTAACACACTGGGGGTGGAAGTGGATTTTCCGCGCCGCCTGCAAAGAGGGTGCGGCTGGCGCAGGCAGGACAATCAATCGACAGGGGCAGGCTCGGACGCCGCGGAGAAGAATCCGGACAGGTCGCGCTGTTTGAGCGAGCGGATGCGGTCGCGCAGGGCGGCGGCGCGCTCGAACTCGAATTTTTTGGCGGCTTCGCGCATCTGCAGTTCGAGCTGCGTGAGCACTTCGCCCAGCTTTTGCTCGCTGGTAATGTCCGCGTCGTCGAAATCGTCGGCGGGAACGGTCACGTAGTCGGCTTCCACGATGGCGGCCAGCTTCATGTCCACGGACCTGACAATGGATTGCGGCGTAATGCCGTTGGCTTCGTTGTAGGCGACCTGCTTGGTGCGGCGGCGGCTGGTCTCTTCGATGGCCTGCGCCATCGAGCCGGTCATGCGATCGGCGTAAAGAATGGCGCGGCCTTCGACGTGCCGCGCGCAACGTCCCATCGTCTGAATGAGCGCGGTCGCGCTGCGCAGGTAGCCTTCCTTGTCGGCGTCCAGGATCGCAACCAGCGAAACTTCGGGCAGGTCGAGCCCTTCGCGCAGCAGGTTGATGCCGATCAGGACGTCGAATTCCCCGCGGCGCAGGTCGCGCAGGATGCGCACGCGCTCGAGCGTATCGATTTCCGAGTGCATGTAGCGGCAGCGCACGCCGGTTTCGGTAAAATATTCGGCAAGGTCTTCGGACATGCGCTTGGTGAGCGTGGTGACAAGCACACGCTCGTTCTTCTCCGCGCGAATGCGGATTTCCTCCAACAGGTCGTCCACCTGCCCCTTCACCGGGCGCACTTCGATTTGCGGGTCCACCAGGCCCGTCGGGCGAATCACCTGCTCGACCACCACGCCGGCGGAACGCGTCAACTCGTACGGCCCCGGCGTCGCCGAAACGTAGACGATCTGCCCGGTGCGATGCTCGAACTCCTCGAAATTCAGCGGGCGATTGTCGAGCGCCGAGGGCATGCGGAATCCGTAATTCACCAGCGTCTGCTTGCGCGAACGGTCACCGTGATACATCGCGTGGAGTTGCGGAATGGTCTGGTGCGATTCGTCGACGAAGAGCAGATAGTCTTCGGGAAAATAATCCAGCAGCGTGGGCGGCGCTTCGCCGGGCAACCGGCCGGACATGTGCCGCGAATAATTTTCAATGCCGTGGCAATAGCCGATGGTGCGCATCATTTCAATGTCAAACATCGTGCGCTGCCACACGCGCTGCGCCTCCGCGTACTTGCCCTGCTTTTCCATCTCCGGCTTCCACCAGTCCAGCTCTTCCAGAATCGTGCGGATCGCGCGTTCCCGCTGCGCGGCGGGCATGACGTAGTGCGACTTCGGGTAGATCGTCAGTTGCGCCAGGTCGTTCTGCCCGGAGCGCACCGCGCCGGTCAGCGGATCGATCTGGCGGATGGCGTCGACCTCGGCGCCGAATAATTCCACCGCATAGGCGTTGTCCTCATACGGAGGATAAATTTCCACACGATCGCCGCGCACGCGGAAAGTGCCGCGGCGCAGATCCTCCGCCCGCTCGTACTGGATGTCCACCAGCTTGCGCAGCAAGGCTTCGCGCGCCGTGCTCTGCCCTTTCTCGATCTGCACGCGCATGCCGAAATACGCTTCCGGCGAGCCGATGCCGTAAATGCAGGAGACCGACGCGACAATCACGACGTCGCGGCGCTCGAACAGCGAGCGCGTCGCGCTCATGCGCAGCTTGTCGAGCTCGTCGTTGATCGTGGATTCCTTCTCGATAAACGTGTCCGACGCGGGAATGTACGCTTCCGGCTGGTAGTAGTCGTAGTAGCTGACGAAATACTCGACCGCATTTTGAGGGAAAAAGCTTTTGAATTCGCTGTAGAGCTGCGCGGCCAGCGTCTTGTTGTGCGCCAGCACCAGGGAGGGCCGGTTGGCCCTCTCGATCATCTTCGCCACGGTGAACGTCTTGCCGGAACCGGTGACGCCGAGCAGGACCTGATGCTTTTCGCCCGCCTCCAGGCCGCGCGAGAGCTGTTCAATGGCCTCCGGCTGGTCGCCGCGCGGCTCGTAGTCGCTCATGAGTTTGAAATTCATCGTTGTGAAGGCGCACAGCGCGGCTGCCAGGCCGCGCCAAACTACCTATTATAGCGCATACCGCTGAGAGGTAAGGAAGCCGCATGGCAACGATGACTCCATTTTCCTCAAATTAGTTTGCCGATACCTTAACGATTGCATTACTATCTGCCGAATCTCACTACTGGGAGCAATCCTATGAAACACACTCTCTTCCTTCTCTTGCTGATGAGTTGCCTGATGCTTCCTTCATCCCTATCTGCGCAGGCAGTCGACTCGACCGTATGCGACATCCTTGCTAACCCACAGTCCTTTGACGGAAAGATTGTGCGGATTAAGGGTGTGGTCATCGCCGGCTTTGAAGAATTTGCCATCAAGGGACCGGATTGCAACCAGATGGTCAACGCAATCTGGCTGGCTTACCCGAAAGGGACGAAGGGAAAGGCGGGACCTGCCGCTCTTCTGCGATTGCAACTCGCCAAGAATAACCCCGCCTCGGTATCCAATGTCAGCCGTGTTCCGGTCACTCTCGACATGAATAAGGATTTCAAGGAATTCGACAATTTCCTGTCGACCCCGGCCAAGACGAAGGGATTGTGCCTAGGTTGCGTGAAATTTACCGTCACCGCGACTCTTGTTGGGCGCCTGGACGGAGCGAAAAGCACCGGACTGGTCCGCGATGGCGTGGGAAAGGTGATTGGAATAGGTGGGTTTGGACACTTGAACCGTTATAGCGCGCGCCTGGTCCTGCAGTCAGTTTCTGAAATCTCTCAGCAGGAAATTGACTATGCAAAACGGGGAGTTTCTGCTTCGATCGCCACAGAATCGGAAAACCAGTCTTTTACGCCAGGGGCACCCACTGCCGAGCAATTAAAACGTGCCGTGGATGCGTTTGGTGCACCAGGAGAAGATAATGGAGTCAGCCTTGGCTCTGGCGGGGCAAATGAAATACATGAGGACGACACTGCAAAGTCCGATTCAAGCTCTCCCGATGGCCTGTTATTTCACGTCACGTTCGACGGCGAACGGTTGAAGGGACCGGCGTTGGAAATTGCGATGGCCCACACCGGGTCACACATTGCCGACATTCGCAGTACGGCAGTCGGAATTCCGAACTTGATTTTCTACGGAGCCGAATACCGCGCCTGGCAAATTTCAGCCCTTATGGCCGTTGCCATTAAGGCGAAGACTCTGACATTGCCTGGCGGTTATATCATTTATGACAAGTCCTGGCCCGTTTCTGACCTGGGTATGAATGCGAACCGTGGTATCGCAGGATTTCTTGCGAATTGGGCAAATATCACAAATCCACCAAAACCGTAGTGTCATTCAGGCAGGCAGGTTCATTTTACTGATTATTTGCCATGCTGATCATCCCCGACCAACTCCACCTGAGAGCGGGAATCGATTGTGCCCGCATAGTGCATCGAAGTATTGCGGCTGTTGGTGAGGGTTACGTCCATCTGTTCGGTTCCCGTTTGCGCAACGCTGACAACCGCGCCGGTCGCCAGCGAAATATATTTCAAACTCTGCGCCGAGCCGCCCCACGTTCCGGCGGTCTGCACTCCATTCTTGCGATACTCCTCGGGAGTCGAGTCGCGCACCGGCTTGGGACGGATTAAACTGAGCCGCGTGAGGAGCACGGCGCAGGTCTCCATGGATTTTGCGCCGGGCTTCGCTGCGCCTTCCGCACGGGAAACGCCCGGAGGGAGATCCGGATTCGCGGGATGGCACGGTTCATTGCGCAGGTATTTCGTATCCGTGCGCCAGACCATCCCGGCAATCGGGAGCGACGCCGCGGGCTGCTCGGAGGACCACGACTGTCCAACCGTGACGCCGCCGGGAGGCGCCCCCGAACTGGCATCGAGTTGAGCGATCCATTGGCGCGCCTCCTGCGTCGCTTTTTCTCCGTTCACGATTCCATTCAGGCCCGAAATCGACTTCACTTTTCCGGCGGCATCGAGCGTGAATTCGACAACCTTCCCCTGAAGCTTCTGATACTGCTTCCGGGTCGCTTCAGCGGCGGGATCGAATGTATCGGTGCGGATACTGACGGTGGATTTCTCATATGTGGTTCGGAGCCGGATATCGCCCGGCGCAGCTGCCTTCCCGGGAAGCACTTCCATGCGAATCGTGGCGTCCCAGGTGACCACCAGGGTGGAGGGCCCCTGCGGATCGGTGGCCAGGCCCGATTTTGTGGTGGCCGTGGTGGTCTGAAATTCCATATCGTAGCGAAAAACCTGGCCGGGAGAAAATTTTGGAGAAAGAGTAACACGCGCGGAAGCCGGGCCGCCGCCGGCAGCCGACGGCCCCGGCAGCATATCCGGAACCGACTTTTTTTGAGCGCGAACTCCGTGCGGCAATGCCAGCACGGCCGCGACGGCAAACGCCGCCATCAAGATGGGCGAACTTCGTTTTCCGGGAATGGGTCGATGACGCGGCACGCTTCGATAGTATGTCGGCGCAGCAAGGGTTGCAACGCATGGGCCGGCGCCGCGCAAGAAAGTAGGACAGGCTTCAGCCTGTCTGGTTTTGAATTATGTACCGCCGGCAATAGTCAAAAGAAGACAGGCTGAAGCCTGTCCTACTCTATCTCCCGCGCGTGCCCGGCCGGGCTGCGGGTTTGGCGAGGGTCGCAGGGACAGTGAGCTTCGGCGCTTCAATCGTGCCGCGCAAAAGAAAGCCTGGCAGAGAAGCGGACACCGGCGAGGTCGTGGCCTGCAAAATCGAAGGATGGATGCGAAGGTTCAGCGCGTGCGAAAAGTCGATGCGCCCCTCCGCCTGCAGGCGTCCTCGAGAGTGATCCAGCACAAAATCGGCAAGATCGATTCCTCCGCCCCGGATGCGGAAAGTTCCCTCCACGGACGTGAACGGATCGAGTGACGGGTACCGGGTGTCGCCCGGAAACAGTGCGGTTAAATCCAGTCCGGGAATCTCCGCGTTGCGCGCTGCCAGCGTTCCTTTTCCTTCCATCGATTCGATCAGGCTTCCCCGTCCGATGCCGTGCGCGGCCAGGGTGAGCGTCGCGGAGGCCGTCCCGGCAATGCGGTTGTTCAAGAAAGGCACGGCGCGCGCGAGTTGCGACAGATTCACACGGTTGAAACGCCCTTGAAATTCATAGGAAGGATTGGGAAGAAGATCGGCGTCCAATGTGCCGGAAACCTTCCCTCCAAAAAAATCCGCCTGTGCTTTGTGAACCTGAAGGATGCGTCCGTTCAGTTCGACGTCACCGTCAAACTGTTCCAGGCGCATCGGCGCCATGTCGATTTCGCCGACGCGAAGACGCCCGCGCGCCTCCATCCGGATGACCGGCGGCGGAACAACCGCTGCTGCGGAACCAAAATTCCTCAGGCGCTCCAGAAAACTGGGGCGCGCGCGCGGCCCCAGCCAGCGGTCGAGTTCGGTCGCGTCGAGATGGTCGGCGGTGAGATCGAAGGTCCATTGTTTGACCGGGAGTTTCCGCAGGATGGTGCCGTGCCAGGCCGCGCCCAGGCCCTGCGCCGCGGACATGGTAATGGTTTGTTGCACCGGCGTGTACACCAGATGCGCCACGGGCAGTCGCACAGGGCGGTTTACGTAATCCGGGCTGACCGTGAGTCCCTGAAAATCCATCGTGCCGAGCCAAACCGCGGCAGGGGATTCGGTTCGGCGAGTTCCGCTCATCTTGACCGTCAGGCCACCCGCGGCAGTCCACCCTGCATTCAGCGGCTGCGCGAACGCCCTGGAAAGAGCCAGCCAATCCTGCAGGCGTGGCGTCGCGCCGTTGATGGACAGGTTCCAGTCGGGCGGCCAGCGGTACACGCCCCCCACTTCGGGGAAAATCGATCCTCGAATAAGGAATGCGCTGGGAATCGCTCCCAAACCTGCTGCGGCGGCAGTGTTTTTCGCTTGTGCGGAAGCAGAAAAGGAAAATTTTGTCGCGGCAAAATCCAGCCCCCCGCTGGATACGCTCGCGTTGATCGGGCCGATCTGCAGCGCGGTGGGCAGGGACCCGGCCGTCAGCCTCGCTCCGACGCTGGCAATCGCGCCCTGCTGCATCCGCAGCGGCCATCCTCCAAGCGTCACGTCCAGGCCAAGCGCTCCTTCGATGCGGAGGTTTTCCGCAACTCCGGGGTGCATGGCCCGGTACCACGACAGAACGTCCGCCAATCCCAAGGTCGAGGTTTCGATGTGTAATTGCGGGTGCACTCCGTGCGCCCAATCCACCTCTCCGACGCCTTGCAGGTGCGAGCTCTTCATTTCAATCAATAGGTTCCGGATTTCCGCGCGGGGTTGGCCCAATCGCCAGGAAGCCTCCAGAGAAACATTAGTATCGGGATCGGTTGTGCGTCCGGGGAGCTTCCATCCGTGCACATCCGTCAGGCGGGCAACCGCTGAAATCGACCAATTCGCCCCGGCAGAATCGGTGGCGACAGCCGGACCGGATTTCGGAGGCGCGACTCGTGCATTTAAATCCAGGGCAAGCCCGCCGCGGATTCCGTAATCGTTCTGCCGCGCGAGGCGCAAAGTATCGGCCAGGGAGGCCGCGCGCCAGGTGAGATTGAGCTCGGCGGGCTGGAGGCGCGCGGACGTTCCGGCAATTGTGCCGCGCAAGCGAAGCATACCAATGTCCTGCAACTCGACGCCGGCCCGCATAGGCCGCGCCTCAAGATCGAGATCCCACCGTCCCGAGCTATCCTGCTCAACACTGCCGGATACATCGATCAGCGCGAATGGGCTCTTGACGTCCTGCTGCTTGAAATTGATACGGCCGGTATCCACGTCGATGCGATAAAGGCGGGCCGCCCGACCGCGTGGAGCAGCCCGAGAAGCGGCAAATCCCGGGCGGGAGGCGCCCGCCGGGTTGGGCGGCAACCAGCGTTCGATGTTCCAGTGCCCTTCGGCATCGCGGGACAGATTCAAGCTCGGGCGCAGAAGAGAAAAAGAACCAAATTCGACACGCCCGAACAACAGGGCCGACCAGCGCAAACCCACCGTCAGCGCGTCCGCGCGCAGAAAATATTCATTGCCGAAGTGCGGATCCTCCCCCACGGTAACCGAATACGCCTCCAGCCGCGCTCCATCCAGCAGGCTGAAATCAAACCGGGCAACATCGACGGGGCGTCCAAAGCTGGCGGTCAGTCGCGCGAGCAGGTAGCGGCGCGCCGCGCTGGTCCGCAAGGCGCGCGAAAACCCGGCGCTCGCGGCCAAAAGCAACACGGCAACGGTCAACACGCCACGCAGCCATTTTCGTTTACTCATCGTGAGACCAGGAATTGTTGCAAATGGCGGGAAAGAAGAAAAGCTCCGTCTCAATGCACCTCATGCAGCATGCGCGACCACCGGGTCCGCGACGGCAGATGCAGGAACGTGTCCAGGAAGTTTAACACCCATCCATCCAAATTCTGATTCACGCCATCCTCGCGGACTCCCTTCACCGACCAGTAGATCACCACGGGGCGCCCCATAATCGCGCTGCGATCCACAAATCCCCAAAACCTGCTGTCCCAGCTGTGATCGCGATTGTCTCCCATGGCAAAGTATTTGCCCGGGGGAACCACGATTTCCCCGTCCTTGACGTATTGAAAAATATGGTCCGCCCATTCCGGCTGCATATTGGCCTGCAGATATTCCGAACTACGCGGGGGAAAATTGTCTCCAAACGGGTCGTAGGGCGCCGCCGGGTCGCGCACGATGTACGGCTCGATGATCCGATTCTCGTTGACGTACACCTGCTGGTCCACGATCTTAATGCGGTCCCCGGGAATGCCGATGACGCGCTTTACATAGTGCGGGTGGTCCTGATAAGGAAATTTGAAAACAATAATGTCTCCGCGGCGGATTTCACGATACGGCAGAACGCTGTCGTACCAGTGACCCTGCCCGCCAAAAATAAACTTGTTCACCAGAAGATGGTCGCCCACCAGAAGCGTGGGTTCCATGGATTGCGAAGGGATCTTAAAGGCCTGCACGACGAACGTCGTGCCGAACAGAGCGAGAATCACGGTCACCAGGAGCGATTCGATATATTCGCGCAGGGTCGCGGAGTGCGATTCGGTACGGTGCGCAGCGCCTTCGCGCGCTTCTGCAACCTGTGCGGTTTCTGTCATCGCTCCGGTTCCTCAGATTCCTTCCGCGCCCAATTGGTTCAAGGCCTCCACGGCCGCCGATTGTTCGGCTTCTTTCTTGGTTTTCCCTGTTCCGACGCCGGCAATTTCTCCCGCAATGCAGACTTCCACGCGGAACGTCTTGCTGTGATCCGGCCCGCTTTCCTCGACGATACGATAGCTGCCCGGCGCCAGGCCCCTGGACTGCAGCAGTTCCTGCAGCGTGGACTTATGGTCCGTGCGGCCCATCCGCTCCGCCTCGACCTTGATGGCGCCTTCCACGAGGGATCGTTGCACAAATCCGCGCGCGGCTTCCAGGCCCGCATCCAAATAAATCGCGGCAATGACGGCTTCGTAGGCGTCTGCCAGAAGCGCGGGCTTCATTCGCCCGCCGGTTTTTTCCTCTCCCCGCCCCAGCCGCAAGTGCTGTCCGAGACCAATTCGCCGCGCCGCCTGGCAGAGCACGGTGGCATTCACCAAGCGGGCCCGGCTCTTGGAAAGCTGGCCTTCCCTCCAGCCGGGGAATGCTCGAACCAATTCCTCGCTAACCACTAATTCCAGGACGGCATCTCCCAGAAATTCCAGCTTCTCGTTGTCTTCAGTGGGATCGTCCGCGGTGCGTTCCGGAATCCGCGAACTGTGCATCAAGGCCTGGACCAACCAGCGAGAATCACGGAACCGATGTCCGAGGATCGATTCTAATTCCGCAATCTCGCTGGCGGCCATGGCGTGAGCTTTTTACCTGCCCAGTTTTGTTTCCGCATCGTGCTGGGCGGATGCCGCGCGGGACTTGCACACCGACATCAGCGGACCCGAAGCCGCGCACTTGTTGTAGGCGTCAACGGCGTCGTGGTAGTAGCTGGCCTGAACATCCGCGTTGCCGAGCAGGTAGTAATCCACCGGGTCGGGACTGGAGGCCAGCTGCACGGCCTGCGTCAGTTCGGTGCGCGCATCTTCGAATTTTTGATGGTTGATGTCAATCAGCCCCAGGCCGCTATGGCACAAAGCCAGCTTGTCGTTCTTGGCCTGCTCAAAGGCGGCTTCGTCCGCCGTTTCCGGCTTGGGAATGTTCGGAATCAGCTCAATGGCGTGACGCGCATACAATTCCGCCTTCTTCAGTTGTTCTGCGCCTTCGGGAGTGTTGGCATGAGCCCTGCGCGGGATGGCCATGGCCAGAAGCGGAAGCACATCCACGTTGTCGGGGTTAATGGCAAGGGCCTTTTCGCCCGCGTCGAACATCTTGTCCGTATTGCCCGTGGCGAAATAGGCGGTGGTCAGGATGCCGTAAACTCCGTCCAGGTAATGACTCTGCGGGAATTTCGTTACAAACTCTTCTCCGAGTTTAATTTGAGTTGCGGGCCCCTCCGACACCGCAGCATAAAACTTCTTATACGCGGCCTCTTCGGCCTTATTGATTTTGACCTTTTTCTGATTCCCCGAATTCGCCTGGTCGTTATTTTGGGCGTTTCCAGCCGGCTGGCGCGCGCTGGATATACCTGCTCCCAAGGAAATGGCGATAGCGAGTGCTAGCGATGCCGCCGGCCACCTGAGAAACTTTGCCTTCATGATATCAACTCCTCCGCTGAAATAGTTCTCGGAGAATCGGGAACGCTCCGAGTCAATCGCTTGCTGCCCCTGCACTTTCTGCCGTCTATATTTTTTTCGACTCAAAAACATAAATCCCATCAGGAATTCCCGCCCGGCGGCTTCTCGCGCGACGCGGGTCGGTAACCGGTATCCACTCCGCGCTGAGCCGCCGCGCGCGCCGATTCCGGCGCTCCCGCCACGGCCAGGGCGGCCCGGTACTCGGCAATCGCCTGTGCCCGCTGCCCCTCTACATCGTACATTCTACCGAGATAAATGTGCGACCAGGAGAGATTCGATGGATCCGGTTGTGCACCGGCCTTGGAAGACCCGCCGGACGCAGCGGCAATGACCTTCGCAAAGTATTTCCGCGCAAGGTCCGGCTTGCCCTGCAGGGCCGAGGCCACGGCCAGTCCATAGGTCGCGCGCAGATCGTCCGGATGAGACGTGAGAACGCGCTCGAACGCCGCCGCCGCTGCATCGCCGTTGCGTGCGGATATCTGGCGCTGCCCCTCGGCCAGATCTTCTTCGTCCGGATCGGCAGGCCCATCCGATTTCGTCACCCCCGACGAGGTGCTTTCTGCGACCGCCGCCGGCGCCGCTTCCGCAAATTTCACCGTGCTCAGCCGCCGCTGTTCCGCGGCCACATCGATCCCCTTGATCAGATCCGGCAGGTAGTATCCCATGGCGGGTTCCGACTTCTCAAATCCGGAGAGGCCCGCATAAATAGGCCGAACCAGGACATAACCGCTGCTTTCGGCCTGATCGATGGCCGAAGCCAAATCCCCCGGCGAGAGATGCCGAAGTCGAAGTTCGACAGCGCGAACCAGGCACTCGTCAAAAAACGAGGAGTAATCGTCATGCATTTCCGCCGGTAGCAGCGGAGCGCGCGCCGCAATCTCCAGCAGCGGCGCCGCCCGGGAGGCCTGAATGCGATAACGGATCGCGATCGGATCGAGCAGAAAGTGCAAAAGAGCGTGGCGTATGTCGCCCATCGTGAGATCGGGGGTGGGGCCAACAACAATTTCGTAATGATCGCCGTAATTCCGAAAATTCGTATTGCGTCCCGCCAGCGGTTCGACGTAGACGGAGAAAGAGCGCGGGCTGCTGGGCCTCAGGATTTCACGAAGATAGTTGGTGACCGTGAAAACCAGGTCTGCGACCGGCGCGCGATACTGTTCAACATCGCGCTCATAATCAGCCTGGTAGAACTTCCAGAGCTGATCGATCTGCGCTTCGCGGTAAAAATTGGACATGACCTGGTTGAAACCTTCCAGGGCGAGCGCGTCGGGCGGCAATTCGTCCCGGCGGAGTTCAAACTCAAATTTGGGAGGAGGGCCGACGGCCAGTGCGAAGGAAACGAACCGGGAAAAAGTCGCCCCGGAATCCGCAAGGGCGTGCTCCTTGTAGTAGGTGCGGAGAGCGTCCACGGCCGGGCCTTTCAGCGCGAGCATCCGCCGGCGCAATTGGGTCCGGCCAGGGATCTCGTTCGTCGTGTCCGCGTTGGACTCAAATCCTGCGGCATCGAGCGCGCACAAAACCGCAAACAGCTGGGGGCGCGTCTCCACGGTGATCGCGCGGTGCGATTGATGAGCCGCCTGTGGCGCGGAGGAGCCGGTCTGCGGCGGCACCGATGAACTGGACTGCGGCGGCGCCGCATTCGCACGCGCCAACGAACCCAGCAGGATGCCCGCACCGACACATGCGAGCCGCAACCATAGCTTTCTGTTCAGAATATGGAGCAATCAATCTTCCTATCTTCTTTTTTTGAATCTACAAGGGTCGTTGAACCCAGTCAATAAACCCATATTAATTGGAAGGGGCATTCCGCCGCCAGGTTGTCCAACAACCATTATAGCGGTGAAGTATGACTGAAGGATAGAAAATCCAGGCAGGCTAATTCAAGCGAAAATCGAGTGTTACAGTAACCCGCGATGCAGCTGGTTGGCCATCAATCAGGGCGGGCGAATACTTCCATTTCCGCACTGCATCCAGCGCCGCCTGGCGAAGGGACATCGGACCGCTGACGATCTTGGCATCGACGACACTGCCCCTGGCATCCACGCTGGCGGCAACAACGACGTTGCCCTGGACATTCGATTGTTTCGCCATGACGGGATAGACAGGAGGTATGGAGGAAACCAGTTTTGCTTCACGCACGGTCTTTTCGGAACTGGCTCGCGGGATTCCCGGCGGCGCCACGGGCTGATTCCCGGTGCGCACGACCGATGAGAGCATGGCCCCGGCGGGAGTCGCTCCCGCGGCTGCTACCATGGCGACATCCGGCGCGCCCTGCGAGGATCCAGCCGGAGGCTGGGCAAAAACTTTGCTCGGAACCATCGGGGAACTCATCTTGAGATTGAGAACCGGACGGCGGCGTGCCGGCGCGCGGTCCGGCGGCATCGATTCCGCAGGGCTCGCGAGCCGCTGCTGTTTTGGCAAATCCGATAACGCCGGGGATTGCTTTGCGACGGAACCCGAATCCCCTGTCGAGACCGCCGGGGCAGGGTCCACAGCGGGCTCGGAAACAGCGGGTAGATCGGGCACACTGCTGGCCTCGGCAACCGCAGATGTCGCCGGTTGACTTGTGAGCGCCACCGGCTGCGTCGATCCAGCAGTGCCTGCCTGATGCAGGAGAAAATAGCCTGCGCCGAAACCTACCAGGACCAGAATTGCCCCACCCGCGATCAAAGGCATCCGCCATCGAGAGGCGCTTCGCGAGGAAGCCGATGAACCCTGCGCCGATGACAGCAGTCCTCCGCTCATGAAATTATTCGACAGGACGGGTTGCCGCGATAGAGACAATGGCGCTTCTGGCCTCATTGGAGTTGCCGGCGCCTGGGAAATTTGTTTTGAAACCGAAGGCTTTTCATTTTTTATCGAAGAGCTTGTTTTTGCTGTTTCCGGCTGGCCCAGCGCTGATACTTCACAGCCCTTGCCGGCGTTGGAGACAACAGGGGACTCGACGTTCTTCTGAACGTCCTGCTTGCCGCGCATCTGGGTCGGGAGAGACATCTGCACCAACCCGGCAATATCGTCAAAGCTGGGCGCGTTGCTCGATGCGCTACCCGCTTCCAGTTCAGAGGTTTCTGCGCAAAATGTCACTGGCGGTGCGGGACTGGGCGCAGCCTTGACCGGCTGCGGCAGGACTGTGGCCGAAGGCTTGGAAGGCGAAAGATCATTGGGGATGTCTTTGGGGGAAATATCATTGGGGGAACGGCCTGGATCACGAGTCTGACGAAGGCCCCAGAAATCGTCGACCGCTTCGATAAATTGGACTTCCACATAGCCTTTGATGTTGGAAAGATTCTCCGACTTCTCGACGCGGCAAACCACATCCCGCCCTTGCGGGTTCGACAGGATCATTCTTTGTCCGGGGGGTATGGAGTTCGCGGTACGGATTACCGCTGCGTTTTCGAAAACGATAATTGTTCTGCCCTCTTGCCGCGCAGGGCCGGAAGACCGGGGAGCATTCTCACTTCCCTCCGGCAAACTTCGGAGTGTTACGGGAACTTCCAGGCAGACAGGCTTCGATCGAGTGGGTCGTGCCGATGGAGTTGCAGGGCTCTCCATAGGCGAACCGGGCTTGGCTCGGCCGGCTATTTCTGGAAAATCTTTGACCGTCAGCGTCATGGCGTTCCGATCAGGAGAGGTCCCATGCTGATTGGAATGCGTACATCATCAGACTGGGTCCATTTTGGATCACGGACCGGACACCTGGCCATAGTACGCGCGTACTACTTAGGAAATTTTGGGAAGCAGGGATTGGTGGGATGAGGTCTTGCTTACCCTCAGTGTTATGCTGCCTATCCTCGAACCTATTGCTTAACCTCGAACGGAAATATCGCTAAAACTCAGCACGACGTGGCCACCCGAAGTAAAGCGCCCGAAGCTCATCTGGGGGCGAAAGCGCGAAAACAGCATCACCATGTCGAGTTGGCGACGGGTCGAATCGTCTTTGGGGCCGGAAAGAATCCGGTAATCCACGGCTTCGCCTTCGGCATTGATCGTGGCTTCCACCAACAGCGCGTGCGGTCCGAAATGGCCCGATTCCTCCAGGCCCGTAACCGGAAACGGAGCCAGAGTTACCAAGCGCGCCGGCTGCAGAAGATTGGTAGGCGAATCATTTGTCACGGCCCGCAGAGGCGTGCCCAGGCCGAGCAACTGGCAGACAAGCACAAATACGATAAGGGCAACAGTGAAACCACCGGTTGCGGGAATGGCCAGTGGCTCCAGGATATTCTTGAGAATCAATTCCGCGCGAGTCTGTGCGCGACGCGCATAGTGCAGCCAGGGGAGATGCGCAAGACGCTGGGCAGCCGAAACACGAATTTTCAGCGCCAGGTCCGCGGGAGGCCTGGGACGCTGCACCTGAGACATCAAGGACGACAGCGCAAGATAAGCCTGCAACTCATCGCGGCAAACTCCGCAGCGCTCCAGGTGATGTCCGATCGTTATGTGCGTTTCAGACCAGACCCCGGTCGGCAATGCGCCGTCCAGATAGCCCGGCAACAATTTTTTAACTTTTTCGCAGTCCACTAGACACCTCCTTGGGCGTCACCCGTGTTGACGGGCTGCGCCCAGCCGCTTGTGCCGGACTGGCCAGAATGATTGCCCTCTGCCGCGGAAAACAGGGTCGAATGAAGAACGGTCTCCCTTTGCTGCTGCGCCGGGGCCGGGGTGTGCGCGGATTGAGGATTACGGAGCAAAGGCTCCAGAATTTCCCGCAGCAACCGCCGTCCGCGCAGGATGCGCGACTTCACCGTGCCCACCGATACGCTGAGGACTTCGGATACTTCTTCGTAAGACATCCCTTCCAGATCCCTCAAAATGACAGCGCTACGAAAAACTTCCGGAACATTCCTCAGCGCGTTCTGCACGGTCTGCTGGACTTCGTGAGAGGCAGCTTGATCGAATGGCGTTCTGGTTTCGTCTTCGATTTCAACCGTGGCATGGCCCTCTGCCGCCTCCCGGTCAATTGAGTCCTGCTCCCGGTGATGCCGCCACAGCCAGCGACGGTGATTGAGCGTCTCGCGGATGGCGATCCGATAGAGCCAGGTCTTCAGTGTGCTGCCGCGCCGGAAACCGCGAATCCCGCGAAACGCTTTCAGAAAAACGTCCTGCGTGATGTCGGCAGCGTCGCAGGACTCCGATACCATCCCGGCCACCAGGCTGTACACGGGCCCCGAATAATGTGTCACCAGCCAGTCGAAGGCTGCGTCGGAGCCGCCTTGCAACTCCGCCACGAGCTCGGCTTCGTCCTGGGACCAGGGAAGGACGTGGGCCAAGTCAGACACGCTTACCGCCTCTCTTGCCTGCATGCGCCAGCCGTTTTTCGCGCTGCACTCGCGTCAAACGCCTTGTGCCATGCGCCGCAGACTTTGAAGCCGCTCACTGGATTTCTCGACCAAGGACCTGGTCAGCCGCATGGAGCCGGCTGGTGAACGCTTCATTCGGATTAGACACCACGGGAAGGAAATAGTTCCCTCCTAATACATTCATTCTGCCCCTATGGTACCGGCTTTGCAATGGTACAGGAGTGATAGAACCGGATTGCAGGGAAACGGGTTAGCCCATGCAACCCACTGAAAAAGAAGGAGCTGCATTCCATTAAAGCAGGATCTGCATTCAATTTCTCGATTTACCAGATCATAATTTTATATTCCAGATGACATTCCGCCTCCCGGCAACAACCCTATTCACAGTGATTCTGATCGGCGATACCATGGTGGGCAGACGGCCAATCGAGAGTCCCTGGAACGAAATGGAGCCACCATGGTCGAAAATCCGATACGGCAAATTGCGTTGATAGGATTTGGAGAGGTTGGAGGAATTTTCGGCGGCGACTTGGCGGCGGGCCGGCAGGTTTCCGTGTTCGATATTCTGCTGCATGGAGAGCCATCGCGTTCCGCCATGCTGGCAAAGGCGAAAAATCAGAAGGTTCGCGCGTGCGATAGCCTGGCGGAAGCGGTCCGCGACGCGGACCTGGTGATTTCGGCGGTGACCGCCGCAGCCGCCCTGGACGTCGCCAAAAGTGCAGCGCCTTTTTTGCGCGGCGGACAGACCTACCTGGACATTAATTCCGTCTCCCCCGATACCAAGCGGGAAATCGCGCGAACCCTCGAAACTTCTCCCGCAACTTTCGTCGAGGCCGCGGTGATGGCGCCGGTCTCCCCCCATCGACTCCAAGTCCCGATGCTTTTGGGCGGGACCGCCGCCGAGCAGGCCGCCCGGCGTCTAGAAGCCATCGGCATGAACGCAAAGCCCATCAGCGACCGCATTGGCGTGGCATCGGCGATCAAGATGTGCCGCAGCATTATCATCAAAGGCCTGGAAGCGATCACGGTTGAGTCGATGCTCACCGCGCGGCGCTACGGCGCGGAAAAGCAGGTTCTCGCTTCCCTGGCGGCCACCTATCCGGATATGGGATGGGACGGTCCGCTCCCCGGCTATTTGATTCGCCGCGTCGCCGAACACGGCAAACGCCGCGCCGCGGAAATGCGCGAAGCCGCGCAGGCCGTCGCGGACGCGGGCCTGGAACCTTTGACGGCGCTAGCCACGGCAAAGCGCCAGGATTGGCTCGCGCAGACAATCGCGGAGCACGAGTTGGGTGTCCCGGCGGACGACGCGTTTTCCTGGCAACAACTGGCGGACGCGATCGCGGCGGCTTCAAGCAACAACGAATCGAACGTTCGCGCGGCAGCCAGCAAAGCGAATTCCGTCAATCCAGTGAACGCACCCAACAGGAAGTGAACCGGCCTTCCAGTTAGCGCGTCCCGGAAGGATAAATTCGCAGGTTGCGATCGCGGCCCGAAGGGATTCTGGTTCAGTGGAATATTCGTTTATCTGCCCCTATTGCGGCGAAGAAATTTCGATGGTTCTGGATCTCTCCGTTCGCCGCCAAACGTACGTCGAAGATTGCGAAGTTTGCTGCCATCCCATTGAGATCAGCTACACCGTAGGAGATGACGAGGACACGCTTTCCAGCTTTACCGCCAAGGTCCTGCAATAAATCCCGCACCCTGGCAAAGAGCGTTAAGGATGCAACGGCTGGACTTCAAAATTTCCAAAATTTGACCCTTGGGCCGTCGAGGGGGCTTTCCAACATGTATTGAGAGGGAATTTTTCAGCGAGTCGAGGAATTTGACGCCTTGAGGATCACTGCATTGCCGGAAAATTTGGTGGACGTGACAGGGGTCGAACCTGCGACCTCATCCATGCCATGGATGCGCTCTCCCAACTGAGCTACACGCCCGAAACTTTAGTCTAACACAAGATTTGGTTTGTACGAATAAGCGGCTTCTGTTGAATAGTGATTTCGTTTGAAATCCGGCCGCTGCTTGCTGAAGGACGCGGGACACAATGCAATGCGCGGTTGCTCATGCTGGCTCGTTGCCTCATTGCCTGCTCACCGCCCCTTCTTTTCGCATCCTTACTTGTCTGCTTGCATCCAAAGCCTCTAGAATGGCTTCCTTATGGCAAAACTCACATTTCTGGGCGCGGCGGGAACGGTTACGGGCTCGAAATACCTGGTGGAAGCGGAAGGAAAACGGCTGCTGGTGGATTGCGGGCTGTTCCAGGGATTGAAAAAACTTCGGCTGCGCAATTGGGACACGCTCCCGGAAAAACCGTCTTCGTTCGATTGGTGCGTGCTGACGCACGCCCACCTGGACCATACCGGCTATCTGCCACGCCTGGTCCGCGACGGCTTTCGCGGCCCGATCTACGCCGACGGCGCGACCATCGAGCTGTGCAATATTCTGCTTCCCGACTCCGCCCACCTGCAGGAAGAAGACGCCGAGCGCGCCGGGCGCCGCGGATACAGCAAGCACCATCCGCCCCTGCCGCTGTATTCGCAGGACGACGTGGTGCCGGTGCTGAACGCGATGCGTGAAATTCCCCGCGCCAGTGCATTCACGATATCGCCGCAATTTACCGTGCAGCCGCACGACGCCGGACACATTCTCGGCTCCTCGAGCCTGGAGCTGACGATTACCGAAAACGGCAAGAAGACCGTAGTTCTGTTTTCCGGCGACGTGGGGCGCTACGACCAGCCGATCCTGAAGAATCCCGCAACACCGCCGCGCTGCGACGTCTTGCTCTGCGAATCGACCTATGGCGACCGCGAACATCCATCCGATTCGCCCGAGGATGCGCTCGCCGACGTCATCAATCGCGTTGCAAAACGCGGCGGCCAGATCGTGATTCCGGCATTCGCGGTGGGACGCACGCAGACGATCATGTACATCATCCGCGAGCTCGAAGATGCGAACCGCATCCCGCGGCTTCCCGTGTACGTGGACAGCCCCATGGCCATCAGCGTTACCGACCTGTACATGCGTCACCACGAGGACCACGATCTGACCTATCGCGCCGAAGAAAAAGACGGAAACCCGCTGGACGCGCACACCGTGCATTACATGCGCGCCGTCGAAGATTCAAAGAAGATCAACGACGTCAAAACTCCGGCCATTATCATTTCCGCCAGCGGCATGGCCACCGGCGGGCGCGTGCTTCATCACATCGCGCGGCTGGCGCCGGATCGCCGAAACGCCATCCTGCTGGTTGGATTTCAGGCGCAGGCCACACGCGGCCGTTCGCTCGAGGAAGGCGCGAAAACGCTGCGCATTCACGGCGAGGATGTGCCGATCGGCGCGGAAGTCATCAATCTGAGGCAATTCTCCGCGCACGCGGGAAAAAGCGAATTGATGCGATGGCTGAGCGGTGTTCCCGAGCCGCCGCGGCAGACCTACCTGGTACATGGCGAACCTGAGGCTTCTCAAGCGCTCAAAGCCGCGATCGAGCAAGCCTATCGATGGCGCGTCGCGTTGCCCGAATATCTCCAGACGGTCGATCTGAATGCCTGACGCGGCTGCGAGCGGGAAAAAATCCAGGTCCGCGCACCCGCTAACGGATTTTGACTCCCGCGCAGGCAACCATGTTAGAATTGGGATATTCTCCCCCGTTTATCGGAGTTTATCGGAGGGGCCATGCAGATTCGCTACGCCTTGAGCCTTTTACTGCTTCTCGCCATCGGTGTGCTGCCGGGTTTTTCGCAAATCCCGCGGCGTTCACGAATGAGATTCAACATTTCCGGCGTCGTGCGCGACGATGCCGATCAACATCGATTGGAAAATATCCGCGTGGATTTGAAACTGGTCGGAGGCGTGCCCGTCCAAACAACATTCACGCGGTCCGACGGCGGATTCGAGTTTACCAACCTTCGCAATGGCGACTACGTCATCGAAATCCACTCGGGGGACTACGAACCGTTCCAGGAAACGGTCGAGCTTTTAAACGCCCCGCGCGAAGGACTGTCCCTTTCTTTGGTGAAATCGAAAGGTGGGATGAAATCGGACTCCCGCGCGTCCATCTCGGCGCATCAACTCAGCGCCCCGCGCAAAGCCCAGGACGCTTTCGGAAAGGGCATGAATCTTCTTTACGGCAAGTCCGATTTTCAAGGGGCCATCGCCCAGTTTCAGCGCGCCATCAAGTATTTTCCAACGTATTACGAGGCCTACGCGGCCGAAGGAAGCGCCTACCTGGGCATGGGAAAAACAGCCCCCGCCGAAGAGGCTATCCGGAAATCCGTCGATCTCAGTTCGCAGAAATATCCCGAGGCGCTGCTGATGCTCTCCTCACTGCTCACCGGCGAGAAACGCTTTTCCGAGGCCGTGCCCTTTGCCACGAAAGCCATGCAACTCGATCCCACCTCCTGGCGCGGCCCCTATGAACTCGCGCGGGCGCAGCTCGGGCTCAACCAGATCGACGAGGCTGAAAAAAGCGCGACCCACGCTCGAGACCTGGATCCAAAGAATCCATCCGTTTACCTGGTCCTGGCCAACGTTCACATTCGCCGAAACGATGCTTCGGCCCTTTTGAACGATCTCAATGCGTATCTCAAGCTTGGACCCACCGGCCCCGGCGCCGAGCGGGCTCGAAAAGTCCGGGACGCGGTGCAGGCCAGGCTAGAAGCCGAAGGACAGGACCACGCAGACGCCCAGCCAAAATCCGGACAGGATGCAAACGATGACGCGACCAAGCAAGCACCGTCACTCACTCGCGATAAGGAACCGTCTCCGGCTTCTGCCCCGGGCAACCCTTAGAAAAATAAGTTTTGGCTGGAAAATTTGGCGTCTCCTCGGACGCGAAATGCCTCCCTCTGCATGGTGTTCATCCATTACGCACGAAACCTTCCCGGCAGGGCGCACGTCTAGCAGATAAGACCACTCGGAGGGCAGGAAGCAATCACGGTCATGCAAACGGCCGCTCGCTTCCTGCCCTTTATTTGAGTTCCAATTTTGAAATCCTACGGCGGGAATCTTTCGAAGACAATTCCTATTTTGCGGCGCTGGCCTGAGCCTGCGGTGCACGCGCGGGCATCGCGGGAATTTCCTGCAGGCGCAATCCCAGAACGAACATCGGCAAGGGGGCGACGCGTCCCCAGCGGTTCAGATCCCATGCCCCGCGGACAAAATTAACTTCCGGAACCAGCGTCAGGTCCAGGACGGCGCGCGTCTCGCCCCGGTAGAATTGCTGCGGCAATTTCAAGAGGGGATGCGTGCCCCAGTTTTCTCCGTCGGCCGAGCCCCAGATGGAAACGTCCGCGGACTCCTGCTCGATCTGGTCGCTGATCTGAAGAACGCAATAAAACGTGCGCGTGGGGCTGGTGCGAACATCGACGGCGTCTCCGTGACCGTTCTCACGGACCAGCGTCGCCTGCGGAATGAGATCGAATTCCATGGCCATTCGAGTTCTCCTGGTCTTTCGCGGCGGATTCTAGCACAGGGCGCCGCGTGACGGCTAACAAACACGCGATACGGATGTCCCGGGCATGCCGAAACTTCTTTGGGAATACGCCCGCTGCAGGCGGTTGCCTGTCCTGCCAAAGCTCGGGCCGAACCGGCGCCTCGACACACACTATCTGGGACGCAGCTTCGAAAGTTTTTCCGCGCAGGCCGCCAGCGTCGATTCTTTCTTGCAGAATGTGAAGCGCACCTGGCGCGCGCCCATCGACGGATTGTCGTAGAAACTCGATCCGGGCACCACGGCGATTCCAATTTGTTCCACCAGGTATCGCGCGAAGGAAATATCGTCGGGAGTATCGAAATTCGAAATGTCCGTCATGATGTAATATGCGCCGGCCGGCTTGAAACAGCGGAAACCGGCGCGTGCCAAAATGCCGAGCATGCGGTCGCGCTTGGTCAGATAGGTTTCCGCGAGTTTCGTCGTAATAGCTCGCGGGCAGTTCCAGAGCGACTGCGCCGGCCTGCTGCAGCGGGGCTGCCGCGCCAACCGTAAGGAAATCGTGCACCTTGCGAATCGGGACGGAGGCCTCGGGGGGAGCGATGGCCCAGCCGACGCGCCATCCGGTAACGCTGTAGGTCTTGGACATCCCGTTGATTGTGATGGCGCGATCGCGCATGCCGTCCAGCGAGGCCATCGAGATGTGCCTGGCGCCGTCATAAAGAATGTGCTCGTAAATTTCGTCGGTGACCGCGAAGGCGTTCCAGCGCACGCAGAGATCGCGGATAAATTCCAGTTCCTCGCGGGAAAAAACCTTGCCCGTGGGATTATTCGGTGTGTTGACGATGATGGCCTTGGTCCTGGGACCGAAGGCGCGCGTGAGTTCGTCGCGATCGAAGCTCCAATCCGGCGGCTGCAGCTGCACGAAGCGCGGCGTGGCGCCGGACAAAATCGCGTCAGGACCGTAATTTTCGTAGTGGGGCTCGAAGATGACGACTTCATCGCCGGGATTGATGATGCCCATCATGGTCGCCATCATGGCTTCGGTCGAGCCGCAAGTAACGGTAATTTCGCGCTCGGGATCGACGCGCACGCCCTGCGTGCGCTCAAATTTGCGCGCGATGGCGTCGCGCAATTCCTTCGCGCCCCAGGTGATGGCGTACTGATTGATGTCGTCGGCGATGGCTTGGCGGGCGGCTTCCTTAACTTCAGCGGAAGCCGGAAAATCGGGGAATCCCTGCGCCATGTTGACGGCGTTGTGCTGCATCGCGAGCCGCGTCATCTCGCGAATCACCGACTCGGTGAATCGCTCGGCTTTGGCGGAAAGCAATTGCCGCGCGGCGGTCGTGACGCGGCTGGCCCCGGGGGTCGAACCTTCGGCCGCGCTCAACGGTTTCCCTCCGCCCTTGCCGGGCGCGTTTCCTCCGCCCCTGCCGGAACCGCCTCCGCCCAGTTCGCCAGGCGCGCAGATTCAATTCCTGCCGGGCCGTACACTTGCCGATAAATCTCAGCGTTACGGATCACGATTTGCACGTACTCCCTGGTCTCGGTAAACGGAATCGACTCCACGAACTCCGCTGCCTCGAGGTAATTCTGGCCCGCCGTCCATTGCATCACGCGATCCTCGCCCGCATTGTATGCGGCAAGGGCCGCTTCGGGCGTCCCGAAAGCCTGGATCAGGTTGGCCAGATAGTGCGAACCAAGTCGCAAATTGTAACCCGGATCGGTCAGCCGTGCGCGCGCATATCGCACTTTCATCTGCCGGGCCAGCCGGAGGGCCGTCTGGGGCATCATCTGCATCAGTCCCACCGCGCCGGCTCGCGACATGGCGTCGGATTCAAACGCGGATTCCTGGCGGATCAAACCAGCCACAAGCATGGGATCCAGCCGGTTGCGCCTCGCCTCGCCGCGCAGGCTGGATTCGTAAGGGAGCGGAAAGGCCGCCCGCCATGCATCGTTCGGAATCTGCGGAATGCGCCGCGCCTCGAGTTCTGGAAATATCCGCCTCACCGCAACCATGCCCGCCGCATAATGCCCTGCGGAGATGGCGGCACCGGCCGCATCAATCAACAATCGCGGCGACCGGGAGGCGGCGTATGCGGCGCGATATTCGAGTTCGGCGGAGGCATCGAAGGCGATTTCGGACAGCGCCCGCGCGCGGGCCCGCCGCTCCACCGCCCTGGCATTGAGCGCATGATCCATTCGCGGCAACGCGCGGACGGAAGGAATCAGGGAAAGAAGTTTCGGCCGATCCAAAGGCCGCGCGCCGATTCCCCGCGGCGCCGGCCGCACGCGCTCGGCGGATTTCGCGCCAAAATAAGTCAGCGGAAATCTTCTGGCCGCGGCCAGATAGAAACCACGCGCGTGCGCGGGATTCCCTGCACGTTCATACGAACGGCCCAGCCAGTACAAAGCGTCCGGAACGTAGCTCGACTCGGGGAACCTGCGAACGTAATTTTCGAGCAGGTCCGCCGCTTCCGCTTTCCGGGCCAGATACGCGGTCCAGGCCACGCGCCAGGCGGCCGATTGCGCGTATTTTCCACGGGGAAACGCATCGAGCGTACGACGATAAAATTCCGCGGCGCGGGAACGGTCCAGATTCACCCAATAGTAGTTTCCTGCGGAAAACAGGCCCTGCTCGGTCCAGTGGCTTTGCGGGAAACGCTTGGTCAATTGATCGATTTCATCCAGCATTTCCGGTTCCAGCTTCTGCGACCGGTACACCTGGGAAATCGCATAAAGTCGTTCGGCTTCGAGGTCCGGATCGCGCAGCGAAAGCGCGCTCAGCAATTCGATGTTGCCGCCCAGCCGAATGCCGCATTGCGCGATACGCAACTCCGCGCGCTGGTGATCGACGCCGGACAGCTTCGGCAGAAGACTCGTAAACTCGGTTCGCGCGTCACTCCAGCGCCTGGCAAGGTACAGGGTCTCGGCACGGGCAATCTGCGTATGCACGGGCGTTCCCGGAAACGCCTCGCCCAGCGCGAATTGCAGCGAGGGAATTTTCTGTCCCGCGGTCTTTGCTTCATCGTTTAACGGGAAACGATAATAGAGATCGAGATAATTCGCGGCGGCGGCAACAGGTTTCTCCCCTTTCGCTGCGGAGATGGCTTCCAGCGCCTGGGCACGCAGCAGCAGCAGCGCCGGCCTTGCCTTTGTACGCGGGTACCCGTCCAGCGCCGCCAGCGCATCCTCGGCTTTGCCGATATCCAGTGCGGTCTGCGCCAGCGACGTGACGGTCTGCTCGGCCATCACGCTGTCCGGAAAATCCCGCCGCAAACTCTGCAACTGTTCGAGGGCCTCTTCCTTTTGTCCCAGGGCAATGGAGGCTTGCGATTGCCAATAGAGGACATAATCGCGCAGCAGGTGATCGTCGACGGCTTTTCGCAGCCAGGCCAGGGCCAAATCCGGCTTGTCGCGCATGAGGTCGTAATAGCCCAGCGCGAGCGCGGAGCGAGCGCCGAGTTCGTTCCTTGCGTTTCGTTTCGCGAACGCGGAAAGCGCCGCATACGCCGCCGCAGTTCCCGCCGGGGTTTCATTTTCGCGCAGCGCGCGGGAGAGCCGCGCGAGCTGGTCGCTGCGCGTCCGCGTCACCGAAGTGGCTGCGGCTTGGGAGGATTTCCTGCGCGCCGGGGCCGTGGCAGGTTTCTTCGATGCAGTGGAAGCAGATTTTGCCGCAGGTTTTTTCGCTCGCCGGGAAGCCGATTGCGCGTAGCTGGGGAGCGCCGCGGAAAGCAGCAGGATTGCGACGGCAAACAAACTCACGACGGTTTGGAAGCAGGAAACCTTCCCCGCTGCGGTGTTCGCGCTACCGTGGCAGGACGGGTGACGGGAAAGGATATTCGCCGAGCGCTTGCGCATCTCCGCCAGCCAGAATCTCCACCATCCAATAGTAAAAGTAATCCACCGGATGCGCCTGGATGGACTGGAACCGGCGATCGTATTCTTTATGAGCCTTCTCAATGTCATCCCGCAATCGAAAGCACAAATCCTTGTTTTCGCACCCGAGCCGGACATCTTCGGGGCGCAGCATCTTGATGTCTTGCATCGAAACCTTGGCCACACGATAGGCGCGCCTGTGCAATTCTTGCTCTTCCTGTGGCAACGCGTCGACACTAAAAACAGGCTCCGTTTCCGCCGGCCCACTTTCCTGCTGCGCCTCGGGCTCCATGGCCGGTTCGGTCTCTACGGCCGCCTCGGTTTCCATGCCAGGCTGCGCCTCGGTCTCCACGGCCGGTTCGGTTTCTGGTGCGGGAGCCTGCACAAATACAGAAACCAGTTCGCTCGGGGATTCCGGCTCCGCATCGGCAGAAACCTCGAGTTCCGAAGGGACCTCTTCGGCAGGCGGATTTTCAGGAATCGCGGGCGCCTCAGCCGCCGAAGCCGTCTCGGTGACTTCCGGAGACTCCTGCACCGGAAGCGGCTCGGTCCAGGGACGCTCTTCAATAATTGGATGCGCAGCCTCGGACTCAAGCTGCTCGACAGGGCCCACGACCGGCACATCCGGCGCAACGACTACCAGGGAAGGAACGCGGAAGGCTTCCTGCTCAACTGGCGTGCGCATGTCGGGCTGCAGCGCGGAAGTCACAAAACGGGAAAGCACTTCGAGCGTGGCGGCAAGCGAGGCCGCCGAGGTCTGGACGCGCAGCATCGGAGGCAGCGCATTGGTCGGACGGTTGCTGGCGCACCCCGAAATCAGGTCATGGATCGCCTGGTTTAATTCATCGGCTGTGCGCTGGATTTTTTCCAGGTTGTCACGCAGGGTTCGCGATACCGCCTGCTCGACTGCATTTGGATCTGCCGCCATACCCTATGGCCTCCGGTGGGTTGGCCCCAAATGCAATTATCGGAACCGATAGGAAGTATTGTCAACTCCGCATCGGATTCGGGTTTCGGCCCGCGCACGAGGGCCAATGCGCGACTGAGAGTCGGGAGTTTGGGGGCCTCGAAAGGGGAAAAGGGAAAGTCAAAAGCCGAAGGTTGAAAGTCAAGAACGCCCTGGCGCGAGTGCGCCTCCCGCCGCCACGCTGCTGCCTTACCCCTCGGATTTCGCGCTTCCCTACCTCCCTGCTTGCTTGCCTCTTTTCCCTTTTGCTCCCTTGTTCCCCTTCCTGCCAGCCCTCAAATCTTGCCTTTCGACTTTCGACGATCCACTCTCAACTTTGGTTCCTGCACCGCCCCCAGTAGTGTTAAACTATGCAACAGGGGGCGACACGGTTTCGACGGAAGCTGTCGCGACTCGAAGGCATGCCGGGCGCCACCTGCCCGCAATCGGGTGGAAAACTAGAACTGCCAACCAACCATTGGCATTGGCTGCCTAGCTTAAACTAGCGTAGCTACGTCTCCCCGGGCTTCGCCTACGGGCCCGGCAAGAGGCGTCACACAGTAGGCTGGCCGTCAAGTCTCTGCTCGCGGCAAGACGGCGAGAACCAATCGGGCTAGCCGGCTGCGTTTCTTGCTCATTCTGAGCGTGGCTGGCGAAACAAACGGAATAGAGCTAAGCATGTAGTCTTCGAGCCGTAGCGCTTTTCGGACGGGGGTTCAACTCCCCCCGCCTCCACCATACACATTTTCAATCCATATGGATTACAGGAATCCCGGGGGCGCATTCTGTTGCTTTGTGCGGTGGCCGAGGAAATGGTTCAGAAAGCTGCCAGGTTTGCATCCATCCCCCCGGCTTTTCCGGTTTCCCCCTCCCCCCGGGACACGGCTTCGAGAAAATTCCAGCACCCGGCGGCTTCGAGACTTTGGCCTTGGGTATATAATCGGGGGGTTGCGATGTCTGGACCTGGAACAATACGCGCGTGGATCGTGGCAATCATCTTTACGGTCAGCATGTTTGCCGCTTCGGTATGTTCCACGATGTGTGCGGCGGGCGTCTGTCCTTACGACCTGCACCAATTGGCGAGCGACGCCTGCGACCAGATGCCTGGGGGCCATTCCAGCTCTTCGCACAAGCCTGCGCCTGCCGACCAGAACTGCTCCCTGCATCACCATCCAAACAATAATCTGGTGGAGGCCGACAGTCTTCCTCCGTACCAGTTGACCGGCACGGGTACCCTGAACGCGCACGATTTCCTCGTCAATTCACCGCGCTTGATGGCGTTCGGTTTGGCTGCATTTTCGCTATCTGACCTGGCTCCCCCACCCACTCCGAGAAGCCTCCAGCAGCAACAGACCTCCGTGCTCCGTATCTGATCCTTCGTCTCTGATCGTTCGCCCTGATCGGGCGCCCAGATCATTCGCGACAACCAGTTGCGCCCGCGTGCCATTTGACGCGCGCGCTGGCATCTGTTTGCCGGCATTTGCGCGGGCACGGGCCACCGGCCGACTGACGACATGCCGGTCGGTCTGATCGGCCCTATCGGCGCGAAAAGCAATCGGGGCGAAAAGAAAACGGTCCGGCGCCCAGCACAGCGGCGCGGTTTTGAAATTCACCTCGAACCAGAACGCAATGGAAGAAGGGGCCATGTACAAAAAAAAGAATACGAAAGGCGGGGGCGTTTTTCCCATCAGCCGTCGCCAGTTTGTGGAAGGATTGGCCGCGGGCGGAGCCATGGCCGCTGTCGGCTGGCAGGGATTGCCCGCCTTTGCCGAAAGCAAGCCTCAGATGCCCGCGACACTCACAGGAAGTCACTTCGATCTGACCATCGATACGCTTCCCGTGCGCATTACGGGCCGCCGTTGCATGGCGACTGCAGTGAATGGTTCGGTGCCTGGCCCGACATTGAGATGGCGCGAGGGTGACACGGTTACGCTGGCGGTGACGAACCGCATGAAAAAGTCGGCCTCGATTCACTGGCACGGCGTGCGTTCGCCCGCAGGGATGGACGGAGTTCCCGGCCTGAGTTATCCGGGCATCGCGCCGAACCAGACGTTCCTGTACCGCATCCCGGTGCTTCAGAGCGGAACGTATTGGTATCACAGCCATACGCGATTCCAGGAGCAGACCGGACTGATTGGCGCGCTCATCATCGACCGGGCAGGCAAAGATCCCATCGCATTCGACCGGGAATATGTAGTGATGCTCACGGACTGGACGGATACCGATCCGGAGACGGTCTTCAGCAACCTGAAGGAGCAGAGCGAATACTACAATTTCCATCAGAGGACTGCCGGCTCGTTCTTCTCGGACGTCAGAAAAAACGGGCTGAGGTCCACCATTTCCGATCGCCTCATGTGGGGACGCATGAATATGACTCCGACAGACATCGCGGACGTGTCGGGCGCGACCTACACCTATCTGCTGAACGGGAACACACCAAACGCAAATTGGACGGGGTTGTTCGAGCCTGGCGAGCGCGTTCGCCTGCGTTTCATCAACGGCTCCTCGATGACATTTTTCGATGTTCGCCTGCCGGGACTGCCGTTGACGGTCGTGCAAGCCGACGGCAATGACATTGAGCCGGTCGTGGTCGATGAATTCCGCATCGGCGTTGCCGAGACGTATGACGTGGTCGTGCAGCCTCGAGACAACGCCGCCTATACCATCTTCGCGCAGGCGGAAGACCGCAGCGGCTATGCCCGCGGCACCCTCGCTACAAGACCGGGAATAACAGCCGAGGTTCCACCCCTCGACCCTCGCCCCCTGCGCACCCTCATCGACATGGGAATGGGCAAAATGGCAGGCAGGAATATGTCCGGCATAAACGGAATGAAACAGGAGGACATGCAGGGCATGCCCGGAATGGACAGCAGTGGCGGCGACAGCGGTGGCCCGCCGGAAAAGAAGGACGACGCCGGCGACGCCCATGCCGGCATGCAGGGCATGGCGGGAAGCACGGCAGGAATGAAGATGGGAAATAAGGCCGGCACGATCCCGTTTCCTCAGCCGGGGCCCCATAGCATGCCGCTGGCGCTCCCCTCCGGCGCAGGTATCCGCGAGACAAAGCTCCAACCTTCCAACCCCGTTCACATGCGCCTGGGTCCGCAGGTGGACATGATTCCGATGAGCGTAACCGAGCGGCTCAACGATCCCGGAGACGGCCTGCACAACAATGGGCGGCGCGTGCTGACCTATGCGGACCTGCGGGCAAGATACCGGGGCGTGGATCGACGCCCACCCACCCGCGAGATCGAATTGCACTTAACCGGCAACATGCAACGCTATATCTGGGGATTCAATGGCGAGAAGTTCTCCAGCGCCAAGCCGATTGAGATGAGGCTTGGCGAAAGACTCCGCATCGTTCTGATCAACGACACAATGATGGAGCATCCGATCCACCTGCATGGATTGTGGAGTGAGTTGGAAAATGGCCACGGCGAATGGAATCCCTATAAACACACCATCATCGTCAAGCCTTCCGAGCGTGTAAGTTATCTGATCAGCGCCGATACCCCCGGCAAGTGGGCCTATCACTGCCATCTGCTTTATCACATGGAAGCCGGAATGTTCCGAACGGTGGTGGTTTCATGAGCGTCCGATTAAATTTCCCCGGGAAACCGGCCGGACGCCCATCCGCCATCCGCTTTTGCATGTTGATTTTCACCGCCCTTGTTATTTGCCTGAACTCTCAAGCAGCGAAGGCGCAGACGGCGCCTTCTCCCCGGTCGGGTAACACCGTGGCGGCAGCGCCGGCCATGGAATCCCCTGTCATGGACCGGCAAATCTATACCCATTTCTTGTTCAACGAGCTGGAAGGCCGCTCCGGCGGGAATGGCACCGCGTTGCGTTGGGACAATGAGGGCTGGATCGGCACGGACATGAACCGGCTCTGGCTCAAATCCGAGGGTTTCCTAAGAAACGGTACAGTCAGCGATGGCGATCTGGAAGTGTACTACGACCGGCCCATTCCGCGTCTGCGGTACTTCGACGCACAGGCAGGGGTTCGCGTAGATCTGGATTCGGGACCGCGCCGCACCTGGGGCGCGGTGGGTGTCCAGGGACTCGCTCCGCACTTTTTCCAGATCGAGCCGACATTTTATTTCCGGGACGGCGGCCACGTCGCCGGTCGCATAAATACCAGTTATGACCTGCTGATCACTCAGCGGCTGATCGCGCAGCCAAATCTGGAGATGAACTTCTACAGCAAACGCGACCCGCAGCGCGGGCTGGGAACCGGGCTGTCGGATTTAGATACCGGCGTGCGGCTGCGCTACGAAATCAGCAGGAAATTTGCCCCCTACATCGGTTTTGCCTACACCCGGAAGTTTGGCGATACCGCAACTCTTTCAAGTCAGGCGGGCGAGCCTGTCGCCGATCCGACGTTCGTGTTCGGTTTTCGGCTCTGGTACTGAGAACCACCACAAGCGGCTTGAAATCAGGGAATGAATGGGGCTTTGGGCTTCGTTGTCCGCCCCATACATTCTTGGCCTTTAGGATTCGCTGTATGATAAGACCGGCTATGCGCAGAGCGCGGCTATGACCGAAAAAGTGGAAATGGTGCTCCGAAAAACGCCCCTCTTCGCGAATCTCACGGAGCAGGAGATGCGCGCCCTGGCGGCGCGGGTAAGCAAGAAGCACTTTCAACGGGGCGAGCAGTTGTTTGGTGAAGGCGATGCGTGCACGGGCCTTTTCCTGGTGGCCACGGGAAAGATTCGCATATTCAAGCTCTCGCCAGCCGGACGCGAACAGGTTCTGGCCGTGGAAGGTCCGGGGAGTTCTTTCGCCGAGCTCCCGGTGTTTGATGGGGGCAATTATCCTGCTTCGGCCTCCGCTTTGGAGGATGCCGAAATACTTTTCATCTCGCGCAAGGATTTTCAGAATTTCTGCCGTGAGCATCCGGAGGTGGCGCTCAAGGTGATTGCGGTGGTTGGCTCACGGCTGCGGCGCCTGATCGGAATCATTGAAGACCTGTCGTTCACGACGGTGAGGCAACGACTGATTTCTCTCATCCTGCGGCTGACACAGGCGAGCGGAACGCCATCCAAGGGCGGAGTTCACGTGGAGCTAACCAAGACCCATCAGGATTTGGCGGCGGAATTGGGAACCGTGCGGGAACTGGTCTCGCGCAACCTGGGCCGGCTCCAGGCCGAAGGGTTCCTCGAAGTGGACGGCCGCAAAATCATAGTAAAAGACCTCGCCGGCCTGAGGCGCGAACAGACCCCTACCGAGTAAATTCCTTCCTTTTACATCCTGCCGGTGACGGAGTGACTTTAGTCACTGCCTCCCCGCTGCCTGCCGTCTAGCATTGCAGCTGTTGCAGCTGTTGCGGAGGTGGTCATGAGTTTCACCAGTGAAACCAAGGTAAAAGACATTGCGCTTTCAAATCCAGCGGCCAGGCATGTTCTGGAAAGTGCCGGGGTGGATTACTGCTGCGGTGGCGGCAAATCGCTGCAGGAGGCGTGCCTGCATGCGGATGTGCCCACGGAAGAAATCTTGAGGCGGTTGCACGAAAACAGCAAAGACATAAGTCCGGACGAAGAAAACTGGACCTCGGCGCCGCTGAGCGATCTGACCCGGCATATCCGCGAAAAACACCACCGGTACGTCCGCGACGCGATTTCTCGCGTGCAACCCCTGCTGGACAAAGTAAGAGAGAAGCATGGAGAAAATCACCCCGAAATCGCGGACATCCAGAGGCTCTTCACCGAAGTGAGCCGGGAGATGATCATGCACATGCAGAAGGAAGAGCAGATTCTGTTCCCCTACATCGACGCGCTGCAGCGCTCGGCCGATGGGAACGGCTCTGTGGAGGCGCCCTTCTTCCAGACGGTGCGGAATCCGATTCAAGTCATGATGAGCGAGCACGACGCTGCGGGAGAAATCGTGAGACAGATTCGCAAAGCCAGTTCGGAATACACGGCTCCCGCGGACGCCTGCACGAGCTACCAAGCGCTGTACCAGGACTTGCGGGAATTCGAAGCGGATCTTCACCAGCACGTGCACCTTGAAAACAACATTCTCTTCCCGCGCGCAGTGGAGATGGAAGCCGCGGCCGTATAGGGGGACGCCTTGTCGATATCACTCGATGCACCAGTGCTGGTCGCCAAGAGCGAGGGATATTCCTCGCCCTCGCCCGCGCAAATCATGGCAATTGCTCGCGCACGAGAAGCCTCTCTTTCGCGTCTTCTCATGGCTTATGTGAGCTCGGGGCTGGTGTTTATGTTGCTCCCTGGTACGTTCCTGGGAGTGTGGAATCTTCTCCAGATCAGCGGACGCAAGAGCGTCGGGTCTATTTCGCCTGCGTGGTTGCAGGCGCACGGCCACGCACAGGTGTTCGGGTGGATCGGTAGCTTTATTTTTGGCATTGGTTTCTATTCGATTCCGAAGTTGAGGGGCGCTAGGAAACCGGCCTTCGGTGCAGCATGGGCATGCTGGGCAATGTGGACCATCGGGGTGGCGCTGCGCTGGGCTGCGAATGTATACGGGTTGCAATGGCGTTTGCTGCTTCCACTCTCAGGCGTCCTCGAAATCGCAGCTTTCGTGATTTTCTTCCGAGCGGTTTCTCAGCACCGGCCTGAAGATTCCGGAAAGGGCCGGCTGGAGCCATGGATTTGGGTGGTCATCAGTGCAAGTACAGGGTTGATGTTGGCGCTCGCTGCAAACCTGGCGGCGTGTGTCTATCTTGCATTCCGCGGCACAAGTCCAGCCTTGCCACATGATCTTGACCAGCGCTATCTGACGTTGATCACGTGGGGATTCCTGGTGCCGTTCGTTTGGGGATTCAGTACCAAATGGATGACGGTGTTCCTTGGACTTAAACCTGTTCGAACCAGGTTGCTCTTGAGCGCCCTCGTGGTGAATTTCACGGGCGTTGTCTTGACGCTCTCCGGGTGGGGGAGTCAAGCGACTGTTTTCTTTGTGGTGAGTACAGTTCTGGCAATTGCGGCGCTGCGAATGTTTGAACCATCGCGACAGGAGCCGAAAACTCGCGGCGTGCACCCGAGTTTCCCGTTCTTTGTACGCATGGGTTACGGTTGGCTGTTGGTGGCAGCGTTGCTTGCGGTAGGGGCGGCGCTCTGGGATTCATCCGGTGGAATTTGGGGCGCTTCCCGGCACGCACTGACGGTTGGATTCATCGCTGTGATGGTCTTTTCCGTTGGCCAGCGCATTCTGCCCGCGTTTGCCGGGATGCGCCTATTGTGGAGCACCCGGCTGATGTTCGCTGGACTTGGATTCCTCACGGTTGGATGTACTCTTCGTGTGTTTAGCGAGGTTCTCGCCTATCAGCATTACACCAATTGGGCGTGGTCCGTATTGCCAGCCTCGGCGCTCCTGGAATTGACGGGGGTCACGGCCTTCGCCATGAATATTCTTGGCACATTCATTCTCGAGCCGAGTCATGTGCAGAAACAGCCTCTGGTTGTGGGGATAAATTAGATGTCTTAGTACAGTCATTTTGACGGAGGAGGAAGTCATGAGCGATCGTCCGAATCAACCAGCCGGTTCCGCCGCTCTTCGTGCGCCGGGACCGTTAAAAAATCCGATCTTGTCGTTTGACTTGAACTCTGAGATCGACCAGTTGCGTGGCGAGAATGCGTGGCAGGGCGGGCGGAACTCGAAAACACTCGTGAAGCATCCGGATTTTCGTGTGGTACTTACTGTCCTGAAATCCAAGGCACAGCTTCACGAACATAAAGCCGCCGGCAGGATATCTGTCCAAACCATCGCGGGCCATATCAGAATGCATATGCAGGACAAGGTGGTTGATCTGCCTGCTGGACACATGCTGGCACTGGAGCGGGCGCTTCCGCATGATGTGGAAGCCTTGGAAGATAGCGCCTTTCTGCTGACCATCGCGTGGCCGGAGAGTGCAAGAACAACTTGACTGCTATGTCCTACGTTTACGATTCCGAAGAATTCTTAGAGTCATACCGTCTGGAAACTGCCTGTCGAATCGTGGCATGAGGCAGCAAAGAACAACTGTGCATGATGCCGGAGCTGGGTCAATTTGGGCATTGGCGCGCACTGATGTGCGCGCGGTGCGGAGGACATGATGAGTCAGTCGTTAAAACGCAGCATGTTGATCTCGAAAGGGTGGATACAAGCGGTTGTTATCGTAGTCTTATTCGGCTTTCTCATTCTTGGCATTCTCGCCTATCGCACGTACACGGACGAGCCTCCAATTCCTTTGCAGGTAGTTGATCCGAGCGGGCAAATTCTCTTTTCGGGAGCGGATGTCATTGCCGGACAAGAAGTGTTTCTTCGCAATGGGCTCATGGAATATGGCTCGATCTTCGGACATGGCGCGTATCTGGGTCCGGACTTCACGGCAGATTATCTGCACCGCGCGGCCCTGATCGCCATTGACCACTATGGCGGATCGTCTTCAGAAGCAGCCAGGCAGCAGACGATTACCGACTTCAAAACGAATCGCTACGATAGCAGCACGAGAGTGCTCCAGTATTCAGATGCACAGGCCGAGGCGTTCAAGGAGCTTGATGCTTACTACGCCGACTTTTTTGGAACTCCGAATACCAGGTTCGGATTGCGGCCCTCGGCCATCTCCGACCCTCATCAGATTAGACAACTCACGGCTTTCTTCAGCTGGTCGGCCTGGGCTGGTTCGGCCTTGCGCCCGAATCTCGATTACTCTTATACGAACAATTGGCCCCCGGAGCCGCTGGTCGGGAATCATGCTACGGCAGACGCGATCGTTTGGAGTGTTCTTTCCCTGATAGCTCTCCTGGGTGGCATCGGACTGTTGCTTGCGGTGTTTGGCCGTTGGAATTTCCTGGGCTGGCATGGACGGGAGGATCAGCGTGTAACGTTTCGCCCGCCCGACGAGGTGGCTCTGACCCCTGCGCAGCGTTCATGCGCCTGGTTTTTTCTCGTTATGGCGCTCCTATTTACCTTGCAAGCGCTTCTGGGAGGTGCCACACAGCACTATCGAGCTGAAATTGGAAACTTCTTCGGCTTCGACCTCGCGCGCATCTTGCCCTTTAATATTGCGCGCACCTGGCACGTTCAGCTCGCCATTTTCTGGGTCGCCACGTCCTTCCTCGCCGCAGGTATTTTTCTTGCCCCCATGATTACCGGGCGAGAGCCACGCCGACAGAACTGGCTTTCCTTTGGACTTCTGGGTGCCTTGGCAATCGTCGTTTTCGGTAGCTTGGCGGGCGAATATGCGGGAATTGGCGGTTGGATTCAGCGTGGGTGGTCCTGGTTCGGAGCCCAGGGCTTCGAATACCTTGATCTTGGTCGCTTCTGGCAGATTCTACTGACGGTCGGCTTAGCTTTCTGGGCGATAATTCTTTTTCGCGGACTTCGCGGTCGGCTGGGCTCGGAGCACGTGGGGAACATGCCCTGGCTGTTCTTCTTCTCCGCACTTTCAATTCCTGCGTTCTATGCTGTTGGTTTGCTTGCCCGGACGGATTCACACTTCACTACGACGGATTTTTGGCGCTTCTGGGTGGTCCATTTGTGGGTGGAAGATTTCCTCGAATTATTTACGACCATCATGGTCGCCTACATCTTTGTACTACTCGGTGTGGTGCATGAACGCATCGCTCTGAAAGTCGTTTATCTCGATATCCTGCTGTATTCGGCGGGCGGCGTTGTCGGAACGATGCATCACGTTTATTTCTCCGGCGAGCCGGCAGTTCATATGGCACTGGGGGCATTTTTCTCGGCTGCGGAAGTGATTCCACTGACCTTCCTCACCCTCGAGGCATGGAGCTTTCTCCAGCTTGGCGCGCAGCAGGGTACAAACCCGCGGACGCCGTTTCCTCATTTCTGGGCGGTGATGTTTCTTGCGTCGGTAGGGTTCTGGAACTTCCTTGGCGCGGGGATATTCGGATTCTTGATCAACCTTCCCATCGTTTCCTATTACGAAATCGGAACTGCGCTGACGGCCAACCATGGGCACGCGGCAATGATGGGAGTCTATGGAATGCTGGCCGTGGGATTGGCCCTGTTTTGTTTGCGATACATGATTCCTGAGAAACGATGGAGCGATCGGGCGGCCAAGATCAGTTTCTGGTCCCTGAACATCGGGCTGGCCTGGATGGTCTTTGCCACATTATTCCCGCTGGGCATCGTCCAGCTCTATCACTCGGTCAGCGTCGGCTATTTCGACGCGCGATCCCTGAAGTTCCTCTCGAATCGTATAAACGCGTTGCTGGAATGGCTGCGCCTCCCGGGGGATACACTTTTCATTGTTGGCGGGACCTTGCCGGTCCTCTACCTTTCTTGGCTCGCGGTGGCTCACATGAAACCTCGAACCACGCTGGAAGAACCGCGCGACGTATTATTCACCGAAATTGTGGAAGTGAAGAGATCCAATGCATGATTTCCGGCGTCCACATTGAAGTAGTCCTCGCAGTGAGTTATGCGAGTTTTCTGATCGGAACCGCGTTTGTGCTGGAATACCTGGCACGCCATTCTCACAAGCGCTCGGAGCGCTATGGCAACTCCGGGTTTGTTTACTTCCAGAAAATGGATTTGTGGGAATGTCCAGAGGGCCGACAATTGCTGCGCGTCGAGACAGACTACCAGCGTCGGATTGTCCATTACCGTGCGCCCGCAGAGGCATGCAATGCGTGCTCGCTAAAGAATAACTGTACAGATTCCGATGAAGGGCGCGTCTTGAAGAGTCATTTGGATTCGTGGATCCAATCGGAGCTCCGACGATTCCATCGAGGAATCTCTCTTGTGCTGTTGCTGCTGGCCACGATAATCCTAATCGTTGAGGCGGTCCGGTATACTGAACCCCGTGAATTGTTCCTGATTGTTTGCCTGCTGGTTCCCGTATGTCTGGTTGAGACAAGGCTTTTTGTATCGTTTATGACGCGCCAAGGATCATAGTCAGCGATGCTCACCGTTTACACGATCGGGCACTCTACCCGCACATGGGAGGTCTTTCTCGAACTATTGCGCGCGCACGGCATCAAGCGTGTGATAGATGTGCGCAGCATCCCCCGTTCACGACGCAACCCTCAGTTCAACCGGGAGACACTGTCTATGAAACTGCGATCCGCGAGGATCGGCTACGTGTATTTGCGCAAGCTGGGCGGCCTGCGCCACGCGCGGCGCGATTCACCGAACACGGGCTGGCGCAATCCGTCGTTTCGAGGGTTCGCCGATTACATGCAGACACCTGACTTCGAAGCGGGGCTGGAGCGATTGATCAAACTAGCGAGGCAGAAAAAGAGCGTGCTGATGTGCGCGGAGACGGTGCCCTGGCGTTGCCACCGTTCGCTGATCGCTGACGCTTTGGTCGTGCGCGGCATACGCGTAGCTGATATTATTTCCGGGAAACGTTTCCGGGTTCACGCACTCACTTCTTTTGCACGCGTCCGGGGCAATCGCATCACTTATCGATGAACGTATAGAGGAACGCTCCGGCTCGCCGGGAGACAAAGCCGGCCGGGTCCCGGAGAACACACCGCTGAATAGCGGCCATTCCAGATACACTACACTTCGGTCACTCGAAAAAAAGGAGAGGCGAATGAAACGCTTGGCATTCGTATTCGCGGCCATCGTTCTGATGTGCCCGAACCTGTTTGCGGATCAGATCACGCTGAAAAACGGGGACCGGCTGACCGGAGACATCGTGAAATCGGACGAAAAGTCCCTGGTGATCAAGTCCGAATTTGCCGGAGATGTGACGGTGCAATGGGCCGCGGTGGAAGCGATCCGCTCGACGCAAACACTCCACGTGGGCCTGAAGGACGGCCAAACCATCGTCGGAACGGTAACAACCACCGGCGGAAAAATACAGTTGCAGACGCGCGACGCAGGCCCTGTGATCGCCGCTAAGGATTCGATCGTCGTCATTCGTTCCGACAAGGAGCAAGCAGCCTACGACGCGAAAATGGACCGCCTGCAGCATCCTCATCTCCTGGACTATTGGGGCGGGTTCCTCGATACAGGCCTGAGCACTACGAAAGGCAACTCGGATACTTTGAGTTTCACCATCGGCGCCAAAGCCGTGCGGGCCGCTCCGAGCGATAAAATCACCGTGTTCGCGAACTCCATCTTCGCCAAGAACAGTTCCACGGGGACTTCGGTGACCACGGCTCGCGCGATCAAAGGCGGGATTCGTGCAGACCTGAACGTGAGCCCGCGAACGTTTGCGTTCGGGTTCACCAATTTCGAATTCGACCAATTTCAGCAACTCGACCTGCGAAACATTCTGGGAGGCGGCGTTGGCTATCATGCTGTGAAGACTCCGCACGTCGCCTTTGACCTGTCCGGTGGAGGGGCATACGATCAGGCATATTACTCCACGGGGGTCAATCTGAGAAACGCCGCACTGGTCGCCGGCGAAGAATTCTCCTACCAGTTCTCAAAACGGTCCAGCTTTTCCGAACATCTCCAGTTTTTTCCGAATATGGGCAGCCTGGGCCAATACCGGGCTACCTTTGATTCCACGATGACAACCAGGATCAACAGCTGGATCAACTGGCAAGTCACTTTCGGAGACCAGTACGTAAGCAATCCGATTCCCGGGGTCAAGAAAAACGATATCTTGCTGACCACCGGCATACGGTTAACATATGGAAAAGGGGGCCAGTAGGAAATTCCCTGCCTGTGGCGGCCATACCCGCGTTTATAGAGAGGAGCAAACCCATGACGATGCGTGGCGTTTTTCTCAGCTCGATGATTCTGGCGTTTACAACCGTTTCGTTTGCACAGATCGGCGACCTTTCCAAACGATTGGGCCTGGGGAAACAGGATAATCTGAGCGATACAAAGATCGCTTCAGGATTGAAACAAGCTCTGCAAGTGGGAACCGACAATGCCGTCAAGCTGACGGGCCGGCCGAACGGCTATTTCGGCAACCAGGCCATTAAGATTCTCATGCCCAAGAATCTTCAACCGCTGGAGAAGGGTTTGCGAGCCGTGGGTTACGGCCCAAAGATAGACGATTTCGTGCTCAGCATGAACCGTTCAGCGGAAAAAGCCGCTCCCGCAGCAAAGAAGATATTCCTAGACGCCATCCTGGCAATGACCTTTGAGGACGCCAGAAAAATCCTGAGCGGCGGAGATACGGCGGCAACGGAGTATTTCAAGGACAAGACGACCGATCAACTCACGGCGGCGTTCCGTCCGGTGGTCGAAAAAACAATGGACGAAAACAGCGTCACGCAGCAATACAAGGCCCTCGCCGGCCAGGCTCGCAGCATCCCCTTCATGAAAAGTCCCAACCTGGACATCACGCAATACGTGGTTTCCAAAGCCCTGGACGGACTTTTCTACACCCTCGGCCAGGAAGAAAAGAAAATCAGGAAAGACCCGGTGGCGCGGACCACGAGCCTGCTCAAAGAAGTGTTCGGCAAATGACGCGCGCTGAAAACCGGCAGGATGCGCGTTTGCGGTGACGACCGGCATCCCAGCTTTCCCGGCACTGGATGGTTTGTCCTTCAATTGGCCGAAGGACGCAGACTCAGGATAACGTCGTCGGTGGCGGCGCCCTCCTGGCTGGTCTGGAGCCGCTCGGCGGAAACTTGCGCCGTTTGAACCAGATAATCCTGCACTTTCTGACCACGCAACTCGGATAGCGCCTCTCTCCGCCTGCTTGTACCCGGCGTGCGTGTGATGGTGCCCGCGGTCTTCGGAAATTTTTTCAATACGACGGCGAATTCATCCAGGCGATCCATGAGCTGGCGCGTGAGCACGCTGCTGCCGGAGGCGAAGTGCAACGTCCAGGTGGCGGGAACCCGCTCAAAGGTGACGTCTAAAGACGGCAGGCCCATGCGCTCCCGCAGACCTTTGCGGATGGCCTCTTCCCCCAACGACCCGAGTTCCTGATCCGCAATAAACGCGATCTGAATGCTCGGCGCGGATTGGTTCGATTCCATCGTCATGCCGTAACTGAGCAGAGGCGCCTGGGCGGAAGGCCAGGTGGAGGATACCGCCGAATTCACGCGCGAGAGGAGATCGACGCGCATCTCATCCGCGGTTTTAAGGACCGGTGCGGCGCGCGCGCTGAGCTGGCCCGACAAAACGGACAAGTCCTCCGTGGTGGCGACATTATAAACGGCGACGTCCGCCCGCCTTCCTGTCGCCGTTTGGATCATTTGTTCCAGGCGTTGGTTCGTGCCCTCGGGAACACCCTGGGGCAAGACGGCGACCACACGCACGCGCACGCTGTCGGAAGCGATCCCCACCTCTTCCTGCACGATGGACTCTTGAGGAATCAGCTGGCGCACGTCCGTCACCACGGTACGCCGAATCGAAGCCTCGCGGCTCAGCCGGATCAGCGACCGTTGTAACGGGTAAGAAACCAGAGCCAAAAAACCGAGCAGGATCAGCAGACGACGGGGAAAGGTTCCCACTTTCCCCAATAAACGCGTCAGCGGAGTCCTTTGAATGACCGCGTAGAAATGATCCGACTTCTCCTTTTCCTGCTGCCATTCCGTGATCCGCTCACTTACGGCTCGCGTGCCCATGCGCATGCTGTAAAACACCAGAAAAGAACTCAAGATGATGGCCACAAAGTTTGTCACAAACAGCAAGGCGCCACCGCGGATGATGGCCCAGTCCCAGCCCGATCCGACGCCAAAACCAACGACGGCGAGAGGCGGCATCAAGGCTACGGCAATGGCCACGCCAGGCAGGGCGGTGACTCCGCCACCACTGGCTCCACGGCACACGAAGACCGCGCCGGCAATGCCGGAAAGTATGGCCACGGCAAGATCCAGAATCGTCGGCTGAATGCGCGCCAGAATTTCAGGCGTCGCAGTGCGGAACGGCAGCACCGCGGTGATCAAAGCGGCGAACGAAATCGACACGAAGATGCTGAGCAGGACATTGGTAGTGGCCTTAAATCCAAGATAGAAATCGCCGAGAGCAATCGCCAGTCCGGTCGCAATGATCGGACCCATCATGGGAGAGATCAGCATCGCGCCGATGACCACGGCGGGACTGTTGATGATCAGCCCCAGAATCGCAATCCCGATGGATAGAATGACTTCGAGCCAGTAATTAAAGTCCGCGAATTCAGCGCTCTCGAATACCTGAATGTAAATCTGGGGTTTTTTCTGGTCGCTCACTTCGAGCAAGCGGGCGAACCAGTTGCGCCGGAAATGCAGGGGGAGATGCAAAACTGCCCCCAGAAGGGCTTTCTTGTTCTTTCCCGGCTGTGCCTTGTGCGGGTCTTCGGATTTCTGCATCGGGTTCCAGCCCTTCGCTTATACGCTCTGAGGTGCCACGCTCAATTCCCCGTCCAAATGGCCGCGAATTCCGCCGTCGGATTTCTGCTTTCCCCAATGGCTTTCGCCGGGAGTCATTCTAATCTTCTTTTCGCCCGCATTGCTATTCGAGGGCACCCTCAAATGCTGATCCGACACCTCCGTGAGGACGGGCGTGATAGCGGACGGACATCGTGTCGACTCTGGAATGCCGCCCTGAACGGTGGCGCAGCAAAAACCATCCATTTCGGGTTTCTTCCCGCAGATTGCGCCATGGGCCACGTTGTGTCACACCTGCGGCACTTTCTGCAACACAGAATTCTCCCACTACCTTGAATTCAATCGACTTGCAAGACCTTAAGGTTCGCTTAAGGTTGGCCGAAATACGCTGCCATCCTCGAAATACTTAGAATAAGTTGTTTTATATGTTTTAATCAGCCCGGCAAACGAGTACGGGAACAAGGGCAGTGCCGGCATTTTTAGAAGCAGCAGGTAACCACTGGCAAGAACTGCCGATGTTGCCAAGCAACTTCATTCAGATAATTTTCATGTGGGGTTGTTATGCTCCACGCATCTGGTGGGCAGGATCTCGTTCTTTTGTGTGGATGTGACATACGGGACAGCAATTATAAGATTCAATCCGGCGCGATTCGAGGAAACGCCGGAAGGAGGGAGAATAGATTCCATGGGTAATTCGCTTCGATTGGAAGTGTGCGCGCCGCTGGAAAATGGGTCGTGTTCGAGCGCTGGACGCACTTCCCTGATCACTCGTCCTTTTATTCTGGGCATGTGCATGGCATTGGCTATTCTGGCCCCGGGGACGATGGCGGCGCAGGAATCGGCTCCGGCAAACGCCGGCGACCAGGAAGTCCAGGTCCAAATCGTCAAACCCTCCCAGCAGGCCACACCGCCGATCACGATCACCCTGCAAGACGCGCTGGAACGCGCAAGAAAAATCGACCCGACATTTTTGGGCGCCGCTCTGGACGCAAAGAGCGCGCACGAAGATCGTCTGCAGGCTAGAAACGCCATGCTCCCCACGATTACCGCGACCACGCAATACCTTGGCACACAGGGAGACGGTGGAAAGATTTCCGACGGAAGATTCGTGACCAACGATGGTATTCACATCTACCGCGCCTGGGGCATCTATCGCCAGGATCTTTCCCCCGGCCTTCTCATGGGCACGGCCTACAAACGGGCAAAAGCCGAAGAAGCCCTAGCCAATGCCAGAACCGAAATCGCCCGGCGAGGCCTTACTGTTACGGTTTCCAGGAATTTCTACGCCCTGATCGTTGCGCAGCGCAAGTATGCGACCGCGCAACAGGCTCTGGATCAAGCCAAACATTTCCAGAGCATCACTCAGGATGCGGAACAGCAGGGGCAAACCGCACACAGTGACGCCGTTAAGGCGGAGATTCAGGCCCGCATCGCGCAGCAGGCATTCGACGAAGCCAGACTGGCCATGGAAGACGCCCGATTGAACCTTGCCGTATTGCTCTTTCCCAAATTCGATGAAAATTTCACCGTGGTGGACGATCTGGATACCGCTCAGGCCCTGCCGTCATTTTCAGAAGTGCAGGCCATGGCGGAAAAGGAAAATCCAGACCTGCGCGTGGCCGAGCAAACCCTGAAAGCCTCCGCATATGGCGTCACCGAGGCGAAAACCGCGTTTCTTCCCACCCTGACCGTGGAAACAGATTACGGAATTGAAGCCAATTGCTTTGCGCTTCGTTGCGCGCGCGCTTCCTTCCCGGAAGTCGGAGTGGTTCCGAACCTCGGCTATTTCCTCACGGCCGCCTTGACCGTGCCCGTATGGGACTGGGGAACCTTGCGCAGCCAACTGCATCAGGCGCGCTACAAGCAGCAGCAGGCAAAAATGCAATTGAGCCAGACACAGCGGCAATTGGTGGGGGAACTCTACGCCGCCTATAACGAAGCGGCCATCGCCCGGGCCTCCATCGAAAAATCGCGGCACACTGCGGAACTTGCGGCGGAAAGTTTGCGTTTAACCAACCTTCGTTATACAGGGGGCGTGTCCCCGGCGACCGAAGTCGTGGATGCGGAGAATATGCTGGTGCAGGCTAGAAATTCTTATATTGATGCCCAGGCGCGCTACCGCGCGGCCCTGGCAAATCTTCAGACTCTCACTGGAAGCTTCTGAGCCATGACAAAACACATGAGCATGCACACAAAAAGAACGCAAACCTTGCCGTATCCATTTTTGAAACCCGTTGGCCAGGGCCGCGCGGGCCGGAAGGTTCGCGGCTTGCTGGGCCTGGCTGTTGCGGGCCTGCTGTTATCGGGCTGCGCGGCAAAGCAGGAGGAGGAGCCGACGCCGACCGTCACCGTGCAGGTGGCCACCGCCGAGAAAGAGCCCATCCAGCTCAAAATCAGCGCGGACGCGATCCTCTACCCGCGTGAACAGGCGGCGATCATACCCAAGATCGTCTCGCCGGTTAAAAAGTTTTATGTGGAACGCGGCAGCCACGTGAAAGCCGGACAGCTCCTGGTGGAGCTGGAGAATCAGGATCTGGCTGGAGCGCACTTGAGAAGCCAGGGCGGATTTCAGCAGGCGGAAGCGACCTACCAGATGCAGCTCCAGAAAGTCAGCCAGGACCTCAAGCTGGCCAAGGAAACCATGGACGCTGCGCAAAAAGTTTACGACAGCCGGCAGGCCCTCTATAAGCAGGGCGCGGTCGCGGCCAAGGATGTGGCAGACGCCCAAATCAGCTTGACGCAGGCCCAAAATCAATACGACCTCGCGCAAAAGCAGGCAGACCTCAAGGTGGCGGAAGGACAATTGAACGCCGCCAAAGGCGACACCGCAAGCGCTGCGGCCCAGCTGGCCTACACGCATATTACCAGCCCCATCAATGGCGTAGTGACGGATCGGCCTTACTATCCGGGAGAAACTCCGGCACCAGACTCCCCCGTCATTACGGTCATGGACCTGTCCCAAATCATTGCCCGGGCGCACATCTCGCAAGCCGAAGCGGCGCACCTGAAAAAAGGAGACCCCGCGACCATTTCCGTGCCGGGGGAAAGCCCTGACGTCAAGGGCCGAGTCACGATGGTAAGTCCCGCGCTGGACCCGAACAGCACGACGGTGGAAGTCTGGGTGCAAGCCGCCAATCCCCGCGAGCGCCTCCGGGCCGGAAGCAGCGCGCGCGTCACCATGATCGGGGAGACGGTGCCCCAGGCGGTCGTCATCCCGGCGGTGGCCTTGTTGACGGCCCCCGACGGTGCGACCTCCGTCATCACCCTGGATTCGGCCAATGCCCCCCACAAGAAGCCTGTCAAGACGGGCATCCGGGACGGTGAGGACGTGCAGATCACCGAAGGGCTGCAGGCCGGCGAGCGCGTGGTGACGGTGGGCGCGTTCGAACTGGACAAAGAAGACGAAGACGTTTTGGCGATGACCAAGATCCAAGTGCAAGCGCCAGCAAAGCCTGAGGAGGATGACGACAAGTGACGACCAGGGTCAATGACATCCGTGATACGCGCAGGCTACCAGCGCCCGTTTGCCTTCGGACAGCTCCTGCACTTCATTTTTCATGCACGCCTTGCTTGCGGGTAGATTGCCATGTCAGATAAAACACCGAACGCAGCCACGCCGGCCCGGCACCAGGAATCGCACTACTGGTTTGCCCGCCATTCCAAATCCATCATCTTTTTGATTTTGACTCTGGCGGTGGTCGGAATTTACGAGGCGTTTACGCTACCCATCGCCGTTTTCCCGGAAACCAAATTCCCGCGCATCATCATAGGCGTGGATAACGGCGTGATGCCGATCAACCAGATGGAAGTGACCATCACGCGCCCGCTGGAAAACGCGGTCAATAGCGTGCCCGGCCTGGAAGATGTCCGCTCGGTCACCAGCCGGGGTTCCGCGGAAGTGGATTTGTTCTTTAACTGGTCCGTGGATATGGTGCAGACGCTGCAGCTCGTCAATTCCGCCGTGGCGCGCATTCAGGGAACTCTCCCATCCACGGCGATGATTGAGACCCATCGCCTCGGTTTCGCCAGCTTCCCCATCCTCGGCTACAGCCTCACCTCCGACAAGGTTTCGCAAAAGCAATTGTGGGAGTTAGCGACCTACGAGATCAAACCTCGTTTGAACCGGCTCAATGGCGTCGCGACCATTATTGTCCAGGGGGGGGAGGTACCGGAATTTCAGGTGACGCCGGACCCGGCCAAGATGTTGCGCGCTCGCGTGGGCATACAGGACATTCTGGACGCGGCCAACCATGCGAATCTGATCGATTCACCCGGCCTGCTCACCCGGAACCACCAACTCTTCCTGGGACTGGTGAACTCCCAGGTCCATACGCCCGACGAAATCGGCGATATCGTCATCAAGAACGTGAATAACGCCCCGGTTCGAATTCGGGACATTGGGACTGTGGCGCCGTCTTCGGCGCCGACTTACACGGTGGTGACCGCGAACGGGAAACCCGCCGTTCTGGTCAGCGTCGACCGCCAGCCCGACGGCAACACGGTAGCCGTTGCCAACGAGGTCCATCAGGAGATCGAGAACCTTCGCTCCAGCCTCCCACCCGGCGTTGTCCTGAACGTCTTTTACGATCAATCGAACATCGTTCGTGAATCGATCGGAAGCGTTCGCGACGCGATCATCATCGGACTTCTCCTGGCGGGTTTCATTATCTGGATGTTCCTGCAGGATTGGGGCACCGCCCTGATGACGGGCCTGGTTATTCCCGTGGCGATTTTCGTGACCTTCATAGCCATGAAGGTGCTGGGGCAAAGCTTCAACATGATGACCCTGGGCGGCCTGGCGGCAGCGGGCGGACTGATCATTGACGACGCGATTGTGGTCGTCGAAAACATCGTCCTGCACCGCGACGGCGGCGAAGGCCCCATGCAGGCGACCGCGAGCGCCCTGAAAGAACTGACGGTGCCGTTGGTCGGCTCGACGCTGACTCCCATCGTCGTGTTTCTGCCGCTGATTTCGATCACGGGAGTGACGGGAACTTTCTTCCGCGCTCTGGCCATTACCATGAGCGTCTCGCTGCTGACTTCGCTCGCGCTGGCTCTGACGTGGTCGACGAACCTAGGCGTGCATTTGATACGTCGCGGCAAGGCGCACGAACCCGGCGCAGAGGCCACGGCATCGCTCTTGGAGGAAGGCTCCGAGATTTCCGAGATCGAGCGGATGAAAATCATGATGGCCGCCGAAGAGGCCTCCCTGAAGGGCGGCTGGTTCGAGCGCATCATATCGTTCTACGAGCGGTGGATGCGCCGCGCGCTGGAACATCCCGTGTGGATGGCGTGTTTCTGCCTGATTCTGATCGGTGTTTCCTACGCCTGCTACAATTCGCTGGGCAGCGATTTGCTCCCGGCCATGGATGAGGGCGGATTTATTCTGGACTACGTCATGCCCGCCGGCAGCTCGCTGCAGGAGACCAATCGAGTCATCAACCACGTCGAGCAGATTATTCGCTCCGTTCCCGAGGTGGAAAACACGTCGCGGCGGACCGGATTGCAATTAGGGCTTGCGGCCGTCACCGAACCCAACACCGGAGACATCGCGATAAAACTCAAGGATAAACGCAGCCGCGGAATCGACGAAATCATCAGCGAAATTCGCAGAAAAGTGACGACCGAGGAGCCTTCGCTGGACGTCGAGTTCCCGCAGGTGCTCCAGGACATGGTTGCCGACCTTACCGGGGCGCCGCAACCCGTGGTGATCAAGCTGTTCTCAAACAATGCGAATGAGCTGGCCACCTGGGCGCCACGTGTGGCCGACGCGCTCGGCAATATCTCCATCAACAACAGGAACCCGGTGGTGGACATCGAGGACGGTATCGAAAACACGACCAGCGGACCGGCCGTCATTTTTAACATCAATCCGCAAACGGCCGCGAAAGCGGGCTTCACCACCGACCAGTTGACCGTGGTGGCCTCGGCCATCGTGGATGGCGAACCCGCCGACGCTCCAATCATTATCAACAACCGGCCGTACACCTTGCGCGTCCGCTACCCGGCGGCCAATCGCGCTTCGCTGGAAGCCATGAAAAACACGATGCTGGTCAATTCCAACGGCGGAACGACGACCCTCGGTTCCCTTTCCACCATCAGCGAAGTGCCCGGCCAGACCGAAGTCCTTCGCGACAATCTGCAGCAGGAAAAGGAAGTTACGGCTCGGCTGGAAGGCATCGATCTGGGCTCGGGCATAGCCGCGGTACAAAAAGCGGTAAACGACCTGCACCTGCCGGATACGATTCGCGTGGAATACGGCGGCACTTACAAGGAACAGCAGAAATCGTTTCACGACCTTGTCGTCGTTCTCCTGCTGGCCCTGGTGCTGATCTTCCTGGTGCTTCTGTTCGAGTTCCGGTCGTTCTCGGCGCCCGTGGCAATTCTTTCTTCCGCCGTACTGTCGACCTCGGGAGTGTTTCTCGCGCTTCTGATTACGAATACGACGTTCAACGTTTCGTCCTTTATGGGTCTGATCATGGTGATCGGCATCGTGGCCAAGAACGGGATTCTCCTGCTCGACGCCAACCAGAAGTTCCTGTCCGTGGGATTCACGGCCGAGGAGGCCATGATTCAGGCGGGGCGCCGACGGCTTCGTCCCATCGTCATGACGGCGATGGCGGCGGTGGCGGGCATGCTGCCTCTGTCGCTGGCCCTGGGCGCAGGTTCGCAGATGTTGCAGCCCCTGGCGATTGCGGTGATTGGCGGAATCCTGATTTCGATGGTGCTGTCGCTGATTATCACGCCGGCGATTCAGTACTATCTGACGCGCGAAAAAGGGAGTGTGGCATAGGCGTTTCCGCCATGGAGGGCGGAATGTGGGACAGTTTTGGTAATGGCAACTGGGCTTCGGAAAACGGGATACACGATAGCTTCGTTTCAAACGAAACGACAAGGAGATACATCTGATGTCAAAACAACGAGTTCTCGTATTGTTTCGCCGGGCTTGCACGTTAGCCGGCCTGGCGTTGGTGGCTGCTGTGGGAGTCTATGCCGCGCCCCAAGGCCCGGCGTATAAAGTGATCCGGCGAATGCCGGTCGGCGGTGAGGGCGGTTGGGACTACCTCCGGGTGGATCCGGACGCGCATCGCATTTACGCCGCGCGCGGCACGCACCTGATGGTCGTCGACGATGTTTCGGGAAAAGTAATTGCTGATATCCCGGCTTCCAACACAAGGAACATGCACGGCATCGCCCTGGCCAAGGATTTGGGCAAAGGCTTTACGAGCAACGGCGATGCAAATACGGTCACGGTCATCGACCTGAAGACATTAAAGGCCCTCAAGGTCATCCCCATTTCGGGCAAGGACCCTGACTCCATTCTTTACGATCCCATGACCAAGCGCATCTTCACGTTCAATGGCAGGAGCGCAAACTCGACGGTGATCGACGCAACCACGGAGAAGGAGATTGGCACCGTGGCGCTCGCCGGAAAGCCGGAGGAGCCCGCGCTGGACGGCCAGGGCAATGTGTTCGTCAATATCGAAGACAAGAGCATGCTGCAGAAATTTGACGCCACGACGCTGGTTGTCAAGGGTACCTGGCCGCTCGCGCCCTGCGAAGAACCCTCGGCGCTGGCGTTTGATAGCGCGCACCACCGGCTCTTTTCGGTCTGCGACAAAGTCATGGTCGTGGTGAACTCGGATACGGGAAAAGTGGTTGCTTCTCCGGCGATTGCGGGAGATCCGGACGGCGACGGTTTCGATCCAGCCACGGGGCTTGTGTTCGCATCGTGCCGCGAGGGCGTAGTCACCGTCCTGCACCAGGATTCTCCCGACAAATATAGCTTCGTGGGCAACGTCAAGACGATGTATGGCGCGCGCACGATGACCATCAACCTGAAAACCCACCATGTCTATACCGAATCGGCGAAGTTCACTCCCGCTCCGCCCAAGACTGCGGCAAATCCGCGGCCGCGGCCACAAGCGGTTCCGGGATCGTATGTGATCATGGAATTGGGACAGTAGGCCGCCGGAAATCACGCGAAAAAACGAAACGCTCCCTATGCTTTGCGGCATAGGGAGCGTTTTTTCTTTCTAAGGTGCCGTACGGAGAGCCCGCCTGATTCATTCGGCCATTCCACCCCAAAAGGTTTGGAATATACTTCGGCATCGGCAAGCCAGGGGCAAACCAAAACGGACTTCGCAGGCGCGTTCAGGAGCATGAATCAATGAAAATCTTAAGAACTCGACGTTCGCACGCCGCATTTTCCGCGCTGCTGGTTTTTTCGTTCCTTATGGCGGCCTCGGCATACGCCCAGCAGCCCGTGGATTTCAGCAAGATCGAGATCAAGACCACCAAAATCGCGGATCATTTCTATACCCTGGAAGGACGGGGCGGCAGGATCGGCGTGCTCGCCGGTCCGGACGGAGTGCTGATGGTCGACACGGAATTCGCTCCGCTCACCGGCAAAATCGTCGCGGCCATCCGGCAGATTTCGACCTCGCCGATTCGCTTTGTGGTCGACACGCACGTTCACGGCGATCACACCGGCGGCAACGAAAACCTCGGCAAGCTGGGCGCGACGATTTTCGCCCGGAAACAGTTGCGCAATCGCCTGATGCATCCCTCGCCCGGAGCCAATGGAGTGACGCCGAAACCCGCTCCGGACATCGCGCTGCCGGTGGTGACCTACGACGAGCCGGTCACGCTTCACATGGACGGCGAGCAAGTGGATTTGATTCCGGTCCCACGGGCGCATACCGACGGCGACACGATGGTGCACTTTCATGAGGCCAATGTGATCATGACGGGCGATTTTTACCGTTCCGTCGGATACCCGAACATCGATCGCGTCAACGGCGGCTCGCTCAACGGCATGCTGGCGGGATTGAGCGCCGTGGTCGCTCTGGCGGTCCCAGATACGAAAATTGTCCCCGGGCATGGACCGATCGTTGACCGAACCGCCGTGACCGCACACCGGGATATGATTATCGTCCTTCGGGACCGCGTCGCGAAGCTCATCCAGGAAGGCAAGACCTCCGAGGAAGTCATCGCGGCGCATCCCACTTCCGATTTCGACGCGAAGATTCCCACTGCGGCGCAGACCGCCAACCGCTTCATCGGCCAGCTTTACGCCGAACTCAAGGCAGCCCAGTAGCGGGGCGGGCGAAAAGCCCTACGCCATTTCGCCACCGTCCACAACCAGCACATGGCCGGTGACAAAGTCGGACGCGCGGGATGCCAGGAACACGGCTGCGCCCTTCAAATCCTGTTCGTTTCCGAAGCGCCCTAAGGGGATGCCGCGCAGGAGATTTTCCCGGCTGCGCCCGATCACGCCTTCCGACATATGCGTGGGAAACCAGCCGGGAGCGATGGCGTTCACGTGAATGCCATGGGTGGCCCACTTTCGCGCCAAGTCCCGCGTAAAGACGATTACTCCCCCCTTGCTCGCGCTATATCCAATCGCCTGAAGATCCGGGGGAGACCCGCCCATTCCCGCGATGGAAGCGATGTTGATGATTTTTCCCCGTTTCTGGCCGATCATCACTTTGCCCACGGCCTGCGAGCACAAAAACGTTCCGGTCAGATTCGTTTCGATCACTTTGTTCCAATGCTCCAGGCTCATTTCTTCCACGGGAGCGCCCCAGGAAACGCCCGCGTTATTGATCAAAATGTCGATTCCACCGAACCGGCCAACCGCGACACTCACAACTTCCTGAATGCTGGCGGGATCGGTCACGTCGCAGCTCAGGGCGAGCGTGGCCACGCCGAGGGCACGCAATTCTTCGGCGGTTTTCTCGCAGCGTTCCTTCTTGCGGGCGCAGAGCACCAGGTCCGCTCCCATTTCCGCGAGCCCTTCCGCCATCTGGCGGCCCAGCCCCACGCCTCCCCCCGTAATGATGGCTACACGGCCGGAAAGATCAAAAAGTTCCTTGGTATGCGCTGCGCGGTCCGCTGACATCGCCCCCTCCGGGGGATTGACTCCCCGTTGTCGCTTGGAACGATGAACGTCACCGATAGCTCCGTCAAGCGGATAATTCTCGGGTACAATCTTTAGTTTGCTGGCTTTGGTTCGCTGGCTTTCATTCTCTGGAGGAGCGGTCGTGAACAACAGTGCCATCCTGCGCGTGCAATGCCCGGATCAAAAGGGTCTGGACGCCGCGCTCGCGGACTTTATCTACCGCGCCAACGGCAACATTCTCCATTTCGAGCAGCACCAGGTGGCCGAGATGGGCCTCTATCTGGCGCGCATCGAATGGGATCTCGAAGGCTTCCAGATCGACAGGAAGGATTTCGCGCATCACTTTTCTCCCATCGCCGATCGCATGAATATGAAATGGCAGATCGCGCTGTCCAGCGACCGGCAGCGCGTGGCGCTGTTTGTTTCCAAGTACGATCATTGCCTGGTGGATTTGCTGTATCGCTGGCATACCGGGGAGCTGGCCTGCGAAATCCCCCTGATCATCAGCAATCATCCCGACGCGAAACGCCAGGCCGATTTTTACGGCCTTCCCTTTCACTGCATTGAAGTCACCAGGGAAAATAAGCGGGAAGCCGAGCAAAAACACCGCGAATTGCTGGAACGGCACGGGATCGATTTGATCGTGCTGGCACGCTACATGCAAATCCTGTCGCCGGAATTCATTGAGAGCTTTCCGCAGCGCATCATAAACATCCATCATTCTTTTCTGCCTGCGTTTGTCGGAGCCAGACCCCATCACCAGGCGTTTGAACGGGGCGTCAAGCTGCTGGGCGCCACCGCGCATTACGTCACCGAAGTGCTGGACGACGGCCCCATCATCGAGCAGGACGTCATCCGTATCTCCCACCGGGATGCAGTCCAGGATCTGGTGCAAAAGGGGCGCGACCTCGAGAAAATCGTTCTCTCCCGGGCAGTCGGCTGGCACCTGGAAAATCGCGTCCTCTTGTATAAAAATAAAACCGTCGTCTTCGATTAAAATTTCGTTTCAAGCTATCTCATTGATGGTCTTTATGGGTCGCGGCCCCGGCAAGGCCGGGGTCTTTGACTTTAACCGCGACATTCAAGCAGAAAGCCCGAAAAACCGTGGCCTTTGGCCCCTGAAGTTCAGTCCAGCTTATTTTCTTGTCCATCTGTGAGATAACTCCTGGAAGCATTTTTTCATTTGGCCGCGTTTCTTCCGCCTCCCGCCATCCCTCCGGCGAAGCTGTGTATTCGCTCCCGGGACCTTTTCTTGTGGAATCGACTGTTGTCTTCCAGGCATGTCCGCCGCGGAATTTGCGGCGGCGCATTTCTCTCCCGTGGCGCGGTTCTGGTATCCTCGTGATCGTGCGCCGCAGATCGATTTACTTCTTTTTCGCTCTCCTCCTCGCTGCCGCCGTGTCGCGACCTGCCCATGCGCAAGCGACGGCGGGCGCGGCAACGGGCCAGGCCGAGCCGCAAATCCCGGCGCAACCCCCCGCGCCCTCGCGCAAACAACTGGCTGTCGTCGTTCTTGATCCGGCGCATGGTGGCCCGGATCAAGGCGCGCGCGGATCGTCGGGCATTTCCGAGAGCGATGTTGTTCTGAGTTTTGCGCGCCTGCTGCGCATTTCACTCGAAGCGCAGGGCCTGCGAGTGATTCTGACCCGCCAGGACAATGAGGATCCTTCCTTCGACGACCGTTCGAAATTGGCAAACGCGCAGCGCGGGTGCATTTTCATCTCCCTGCACGTTTCCTCCACCGGCCAGCCGGGAACGGTGCGCGTCTATTCCCTGCCGCCGGACACGGCGGCACCGGCAAACGGGGCTGCGCCGCGCCCAGGATTGTTGCCCTGGGACCACGCGCAATCCGATTTTATCGATCAGAGCCGAAGGTTGGCCGAGCTGATTCAGATCCAGATGGCGCAGCGCTTTCGTGGCACTGCGGAAATCCCGTTCACAGCCCCGGTCCGGCAATTGCGAACGGTTGCGGCACCCGCCGTGGCGATCGAGGTATCGAGCGTAAGCCTCCCCGACCGCGCGCCGCTGGATCAAATGGGGCCGGGACTCGCCGACGGCGTGGCGCGCGCAGTGGCCGCGTTTCGAACGATCTACGAAGCAGGGGGAAACTAACGCCGTGTCGCGCTGGATCCGAACAACGTTGGTGGTCCTTGTCGCTCTGGTGATGGCGGGCCTGATTGCCCTGCCGGGCTTGCGGCGGGGAGTCCAACGGCTGCGCCAAACTCCCAAAACCGAGGAACAGGCGCGCCGCGAAGTGATGCAAGTCCCGATTTCGACGCCCACCGACGTGAAAGTGCAGGCCCGGATGTATTGGCTGGCTCCAGGCTCGGAATCCTCGCTGGAGGCCACCACCATCGAAATTCCGCTTTCGGCCGATCCGGTCGAGCGTTCGAAACAGCTTTTGAACGCGCTGATCGCCAATGTTCCCGCGCCGCAGCGCCGCACGCTGCCCGCGGATACCACATTGCTCGCGTTTTATATTCAGCCGGATGGAACGGGGATTGCCGATTTCTCCGATGAACTGTCGTCGGGCATGCCTTCCGGAATTCTCAGCGAGCAATTGGCCGTAGAATCCATCACGCAGACGCTCGGCGCAAATGCGACCGGGATTCACAATCTGAAAATCCTGATTCACGGGCAGGAGGCGGAAACCCTCGCGGGGCATCTGGACCTCTCCGGACTTTTCCCCGTTCCCATTCCTGTTGCCGCACCCGCGCCAGCGGCTGTCCCTGCTGCGCCCCCTTCAAAACCCGCTGCCACCGGCTCGGGGGGAATTAAACCCGCGGCGCCGGCTCCGGCATCTCACGCTCCCTAGGACAACATCCATCAACCTATCGGCAACCAGGCTGCAGCGACGTTCCATATTCTTTTTCCGGCGGGATGCAATGATTTGAGACTCGTCGCTTGGGCGCGTTATCATTGATCCAGCTTATACAGGAGAATGCCAATGTCATCAGCGCCAGCAGGGAAACATGCGGGAACAGGAACGCCGAGTAACGCACCGGCGGTCCCCGAGCCGACATTCGCCGAACGCGCACGGACTCTGGTGCATCTTGGCCGCATCGGGAGTCTCTCGACGCTTTCGCGCAAGCAGCAGGGATTTCCCTTCGGATCGGTGATGCCCTACGGGCTGGACGGGAGCGGGCGTCCCATCTTCCTGATCAGCACGATGGCCATGCACACGCAAAATATGCAGGCGGACTCGCGCGCGAGCCTGCTGGTGACACAACCCGACGCGGGCGGCGATCCCTTGGGGGCGTCCCGGGTCACGCTGATCGGAAACGTTCTCCTCGTGCCGGAGCCCGAGGTGGCGGAAGCGCGGAAACTTTATCTGGAACGCTATGCCAACAGCAAATACTGGGTGGATTTCGAAGATTTCTCTTTTTACCGCATGGACGTGGTGGACGTTTACTACGTAGGGGGCTTCGGCGTGATGGGTTGGGTCTCCGCCGTGGAGTATGGTAGCGCGCAACCCGACCCGCTGGCCGACGCTGCCACCGGCATCCTGCAGCACATGAATGCCGAGCACACGGATTCGCTCATCCTGCTGGCGCGTGTGTTTGCCGGGATCGAATCCGAGCAAGCTGTGATGACCTCGGTCGACCGGCTGGGCTTTCACGTGCGCTTGAAAACCGCGGACGGCATGCGCGGCGCGCGCATCGCGTTCCTGCGGGAAGCACGCAGTCCGGAAGAGACCAGAAACGTACTGGTCGAAATGGTGGCACAGGCGCGGCAAAAGTGAACCATCGCGCACGTCGCCAGCTGTCCGATACGGAATCGTGAATCGCGATTCCCCTCGCCGACAACTCATCCAGCAGCTGCGTCACTGCGGTTGACGTTTCCCCATCGCCCGGAACAACCACGGCCCAAGCAAGGTTTTCCCGAAACTCATGCGTGGCCATGGTCCAGCCGCGCAAACAAGCGGGCGTCTCCGGCCCAATCCGGATGATTGACCCATGGCGGGCCAACCCCAGTGCCGGCTGGCGGCCATCCTAACAGTCTTCCGCGCGGTATGCAGCCCGATGTGGCGCACCACCATCTCTTGTACACGGTTGACAGTCACGTTCTCGGCGGTCAAACTCGCTTCCGTGTCTCGAGGAGGAAACTTGCGAAGCGACGGACGCGCTCACGATCAGATGCGCCCAATTAAGATGACGCCGGACTTTATTACGAGCGCCGAAGGAAGCGTGCTGATCGAAATCGGCAACACGCGAGTGATCTGCACGGCCACCGTGGACGATGGGGTCCCATCCTTCCTGAAAGGCCAGGGCAAAGGCTGGGTGACGGGCGAATACGGAATGCTCCCGCGGGCCACCGAGCAGCGCACGGCGCGCGAGGCCATGCGCGGGCGGCCGTCGGGGCGCACGCTGGAAATCCAGCGGCTGATCGGGCGATCGTTGCGGGCCGTCGTCGACCAGCAAAAGCTTGGCGAAAGAACGGTGTGGCTGGATTGCGACGTGATCCAGGCCGATGGCGGCACGCGTACAGCCTCCATCACCGGAGCTTACGTGGCGTTGACGCTGGCGCTGCAACGCATGGTCGCTGCAGGAATGTTGAAAACGCTTCCGCTGATCGATTCGGTGGCGGCAACCAGCGTGGGCATTGTGGACGGGGTGGCGCTGCTGGACCTGGCCTATGATGAAGATTCACGCGCCGAAGTGGACATGAACGTGGTGATGACCGGAGGCGGGAAATTCGTCGAAGTGCAGGCCACGGCCGAGGGACAGCCGTTTGCCGGCGCGGAGTTGCAGGACCTGCTGGCGCTGGCCGCCGCGGGAATCCGCCGCATCACGGAAAGCCAATCCACACTGGTGCAAACCGATTTCCGTGCACGCACAAAGTAAGCCTCTCCAATTGTTCGTCGCTTCGTCGAATGAAGGCAAGCTGCGCGAATATCGCGCGCTGGCCGCGGGGGCGGGCGCGCCCGTCACGCTGGAACTGATTCCGAATTTCCATAAAATGCCCCCGTTTGAAGAAAACGCGCCGACATTCGCCGAAAACGCCGCGGGAAAAGCGCTGCATTACAGCCAGTACGCGCCGGGCCTGGTGATCGCGGACGATTCGGGCCTGGTGGTTCCGGCGCTGGGCGGCGCGCCCGGAGTGCATTCCGCGCGTTATGCCGGGCCAGGCGCGTCGGACGCGGACCGCATCCGGAAATTGCTCGAACAGATGGGCGGCAGGAAGGGCGAAGACCGCAAAGCCCGCTTCGTGTGCGTCATCGTGCTGGCCCAAGCAGGCGAAGCGCGCGGGCTTTTTTCGACTGCCGTCGAGGGAGAAATTCTGGAGACTCCGCGGGGCGGCGGCGGCTTCGGCTACGATCCCGTCTTCTTCTTCCCTGCCTTGGGAAAAACATATGCGGAAATATCGCGCGAGGAAAAGAATCAGTACAGCCACCGCGGAAAAGCGTTTCGCAAGGCGCTGGAATTTCTTTCAGCTCCTCCGCCGGGCCGCTCGGCCTGAACCCGCCCGCCTGTGTTATATTCGTGCGCCGAAACGTGAAATGGCTGGTGGGGATCAACGCATGGGTATGAAAAAGAAAAAATCAAAAGCGGGGAAATTTGCCCCGAAGGCGCGCGCCGCCGGCCCGAAAGGCGCAGGAACCGATCCGCGGCGCGTGCGCGCCATTCTCCAAAAGCTGGACGAAGCTTATCCGGACGTCCAGTGCGCCCTGAACCACGAAAATCCCTTTCAATTGCTGATTTCCACGATTCTTTCTGCGCAATGCACCGACGAGCGCGTCAATCAAGTCACGAAGTCCCTTTTTGTGAAATATCGCACGCCGCAGGATTTCGCGTATGCCAGTCCCCTCGAGCTCGAACAGGACATTCGGCCGACGGGATTCTTCCGCAACAAAACGAAATCCATACTTGGCGCAAGCAAAAAAATCGTCGAAGAATTTAACGGCGAAGTGCCCCGCACGATGGAGCAGTTGCTGACGCTGCCCGGGGTGGCGCGAAAGACGGCGAACGTGGTTTTGGGCACGGGATTCGGCATCGCCGTGGGAGTTGTCGTGGACACGCACGTGACGCGGCTCTCCAACCGGCTTGATCTATCCCGCAACACCGATCCCAAGAAGATTGAACAGGATTTGATGCGCGTGATTCCAAAGGATAAATGGATTTTGTTTTCGCACCAGCTGATCTGGCACGGCCGCAAGGTCTGCCAGGCGCGCAAGCCCCGCTGCGCCGAATGCAGTCTCGAACCGCTCTGTTACGCAAAAGACAAGACCATCTGAGGGCTTCCCTTTTCGCGACACTGGCCTCAGGGATTGTGGACGCCGCGCGCCCGGTTGAGTATAGTTCCCGCATGGAACTCATGTCCGGGAAGGCAGCGGCAGACCACATTTCGGGGATTCTTCATCCAAAATATCAGGTCCATGGATTTGCCGTTCACCTTACGGCGCGCAAGATTTCGTCCATCGACCCTATCGGGCAAATCGATTTCGGCGGAAACGAATACGTTGCCGCGGGAAAAATCGAACTTACGGCGCACGCGCTGCGGCCCGAGGATAAATATCTGTGGTGGGATTTAAGCCGGGGCAGCTATTTTGTCGAATGCAATGAAACGCTTCACCTTGCCGCCGACGAAATCGCGCTGATCGAGCCGGAGGACCGGCTGCTGCGCGCGGGCGGCATGCACGCGCCCCTGCTGGTGCGCGGGCATGTTTCGCCAGTAGAATTGCTGCTGCAGGTTGGCGCACCAAGACTGCTGGTAAAGGAAAATGCGCGTTTCGCGCGCATCCGTTTGTTCCGCATCGGAACGGGGAAAAGCGCCGCGCGGGTTTCCCGCGCCAAGACTTCCCGCACGCCAAAAAAAGCAAAGCGAAAAAAGTAGAAGCAATATTTGCGACGATTGCCGGTGATCAGCGCATCCCGCCATCGCCGCCGTCCGCCTTTTCGCGCGGGCACTTTTGTGCGAAGAGGGATCCAATGCCGTTCCGGTCGAACCGATTCCCGGGACAAAGCGCTGCGGGCAGGCCGAACAAAGTGGCAGCGCCGTTGTAAGATAAGTTAGAATCTAGTCTCCGT